>NZ_KB913025.1:8870-2303250 GCF_000384075.1 Methylovulum miyakonense HT12 | reverse complement strand
GCCGCCGCGTCATTGCGTGGATAATCGGCAAAGGTGTTGACAGCTTTTTCTGGCATCGCCGCCTGTCCGGCTTGGAAAATATCCGCTAAAGGGAGATAGGCCGGATGCGTTTCCGGCACAGTGACCGTCAATAATCGGGGGTTGAGCAGTTCGTTGATTTCGGCATGGAACACCAGAATGCTGCCAGTAATGCCGAAAATGGATAAGAACAAACCTAAGGCCAAACCTAGCCAGAGATGCACCGCCAGCCATGTTTTGCGGCGGGCTTTCAGTTTGGCAAGATGTGGTTGTTTGGTATCGGACGGGGTTTTCTTGGGTGGGTCAAAAAATCGGTTCATAGCGTATCGTTAGCTATTCAAAAATTCACTGTCAAGGCTTAACCGCTTCAAGCGCATTAAATTCGGTGGGGTGGGCATAAAAGCATTGTCCACCCCACCCACTAATTTCTTTCTTAGCCGTACGGGGCATGTTGCCCCGTACGTAGTGTTTCCCGTATGAATAAAAGATTATGGAGGCAACATCAAAACGATAGGAACGGGATTGCAAATCCCGTTCCGCGCGAAGGTGCAACCCAACCTACGGAGTTAATATTCCAACCGTACCGAACCGATTATTGTCAACGCATCGGCCGGTAATATCGATGCTTGGTTTGCGCTGGATGCGAAATACCTTTTATCAAGTAGGTTATTGACGTTAAGCTGGGTAGTCAGCTTTGTGCCCACCACATTCATCGAATAAGCAGCCATCGCATCAAGGCGTGCATAGCCCGGCAACTGGAAAGAGTTCGCATTATCCCCCTCTCGTTGTGACGCCAGGTAAACGCCAGATCCAAAACTCAACCCCTGCAATGGCGTATTCACAAAATCATATTTGCCCCAAATACTGCCGGAATGTTCGGGTACATTGAGCAAGCGGTTTCCCAAGTCATCGCTGTTGCTTTTGGTGATTCTTGCATCTGTGTAGGCATACGTTCCGATCAGGCTGACAGCATCGGATACCTGTCCTTTCATGTCAAATTCGATGCCCTGGCTTCTCGCTTCGCCAAGTGCTACGCTGAATTGGGAGTTCACGGGGTCGGGAGTTAGGACGTTTTGCTTGGTCAGGTAGAAATAGGCAATGCTCGACGTGAGGCGACCGTCGAACAATTCGGTCTTCACCCCCGCTTCGTACTGAGTGGCGATTTGGGGAGTAAAGGGTTGTCCTGTTCGTGAGCGTCCACCATTATTGCTCCCCAAAGACTCAGTGAAATTACCGTATAAAGATAGCCAAGACCAAGGGTGATATAACAAGCCGACGCGAGGGCTGAAGTGCTCACTCTTAGTGTCTGCAGGGTTAGCAAAGGAAACGGTTGAATAGCTTGAAGAGGCTTCTGCCCAATCGTAACGCCCGCCGCCTAGAATATGGAGCTTGTCATCCCAGAATTTAATTTGATCCTGAAAATAGACTCCATACCATTGCTCATCGTTGGTATAAAAGAAATTCGGTGCATTCTTTCTCGCTGTTTCGAGCGTGTTAAAGTCGGCTGCGCCGTAAACAGGGTTAAAAATATCGATAGTTGACATAGGATCGCTATCGATACCGATGGCTTTATCGCGTTGCGCAGAAAAATAATCGCCACCCAGTAGCAGGTTGTGATGCAAACCTAAAGTGTCAAAGTCTCCGGTAAGACTTGCATAAACAGTATGAGATTCCCTATCAGTATCGACTAACCAGGGAGATCGGTTAAGTGTCTTGTTATCTGCCTGTAGAGATGTGTGATAGGTTTCCCGCCAGTTATAAGTCAGGTTGTTCCAAACAAAGCCATTTTGGATTTTCCAATGGTCATTAAATTTATGCGACCAATTGAAGTCGACCAGCTCGGTTTCGACTTGATAATGTTCCCAAGGTTCTCCCAGAAATCGGTTTAAAGGAATGGAGGCAGGGCGGTTACCGATGGCGGGTATGCCGGAGTCGTCAACCAAATCTTCATTTTTATATTCGAAATTCAGATTGACCTCAGTTGCATCACTGAGCTTCCAGGTAAGGCTGGGCGCAAGAAAAATACGGTCATCGAATACCACATCACGAAATGAATTGGTGCCTAGATAAGCTAGATTGAATCGGTAGAGCAAGGACTTATCTTGGGTTACGGGTCCGGTGGCATCCATCGTAGTTCTATAGAAGTCATAGGAACCGAATTGTTGTTGCAAAGAATAATACGCTTGCTCCAGCGGTTTTTTAGTGACCACGTTTACCAAACCGCCGGGTTCAACACGCCCGAACAGCATCGCAGCGGGACCTTTCAATATGTCAATCTGGTTCAGATGTGCGGTTTCGCTGGACTGGGTGATCATCCTGATGCCGTTGCGATAAAAGTTTGAAGCTGATGAAAATCCGCGGATCGTAAACGATTCATAACCATTGCCGTAAGTAAAGTCCCGTTGAACGCCGCTGACGTTTTTTATCGTATCTTGAATGCGTATCGCCTGTTGGTCGTCAAGAACGGCACGCGGTATCACTTGTATCGACACTGGGGTCACCATGATCGGCGTATCGGTTTTGGTGGCGGTGCTGGCATTAGAGCGAGTGTAACTTAGGTTGTATGGATCAGTTGAGTCGTCATCATACCCCCCGGTTTTTCCCGTTACTTTCACAGTCGACAAGGTTATCGCCGATGGCGGTGCAGTGTCCGCCACCGCAACGTTTTGCGCCACTTTCTGCAAAGTCACCATTCCGTTACGGCTGGATTGCACGGCTATCCCAGTCCCCGCCAACAGGCTTTGCAAAGCTTGTCTGGATGTATAACGGCCTGTCACACCAGACGACCTGATTCCTGCCGTCAGCTTGCCATCCGCAAGCACTTGCAGTCCCGATGTCAACGAAAAATCAACCAAGGCTTTGTCCAGCGACTGCGGGCGAATCTGGTAATTGCTAGCTTGACTGGCTGATGTATTCGGTTCGGATTCCGCGCTTTGAACGGCTTGGGATATGGCCAATGCAGCCAGAAGTAAACTGCCGGAAAATGCCGAAGATAGTTTTTGTTTGCGATTGGGCAAATCGCCAACAAGAGGGTTAACAAACATGGGCTACTCCGTAAAATTCATCGTGAAAGGCTGGGTTGTTATCTACCCATTCCTATCTAGGACGATGGTTGGCGGGAAATCCCTAGTTTGTTTTGTACTATTTTTAACTTTATGGTGAAAACGTTTGCCATCAGCCGATCAGAATTTAAGCAAACGGCTTAACCCAACAACACCCAATAGTCCGCCAGCCGCCTTGCACGGACACCCAACGTTTGCTCCAAAGCGTTGATGGCTTCATCTAAGTGTTTGACTGAAAACACCGCCGTAATAGGGCGATTTTTGAGTTGCCCGTCCGTAATCAGCAAACGTCCGGGCCGATATCGGTTAATTTGCGCCACCACCTCCGCTAAAGTCGCTTGTACGAACACTAACTGCCCTTGCCGCCAAGCCAAAGACTTTTGCACATCGATGTGCTGCACATTCGCCAATAGTTGGTCTTGATAACGTGCTGATTCATTTGCCGTTAACGGCGTGATGCGTCCGGGATTACCTTCGGTGCTGGTTTCCACACGACCGTGGACTACGGCAATAGTCACGGCGCCCTCATCTCTACCGACACTAAACGCCGTCCCCGTCACCCGCGCACGGGCAACACCGGCCTTCACCCAAAAGGGCCGCTCTGGCGCATGGGCTACTTCAAAAAACGCTTCACCGCGTAGCAATTGCACCTTGCGTACCGTGTTTTCAATATCTACTGTCACCGCGCTATCGGTATTGAGTAGGATTTTAGAACCATCCGCCAAGACGATTTGCCGTTGTTCGCCCGTAGCCGTGTGGTAATCGCTTTGCAGGTTTTGCAGGACATCCGGTTGCCAATAAACCACCAACACCACACAAACCATCAACACTGAAGCGGCGCGGGCGAAGGAGAAATGCTGCCACTTGGTTTTTTTTGCCGATACAGGCAAACCTTGTTGCCTTATAGCCTTAGCCGGTGATTCCAATGCCGCATAAAGTTGTTGTACAGCTTGCCACGCTTCGGCATGTTGGGGATCGCCCGTTAACCAGTGGTCAAACGCCTCGCATTCAGCAAGGGTGGTGTCGTCAGCCGCCAGACGAAAAAACCAGGTGGTGGCTTCGGTAAATATTGAATCAGACACGGACGGTGCAGGGATGGGATTAATAACGCAGACTCCAAAACGGATATTGAGATTGACAAAACAGAGGCTTATTTATACCCGCGTCAGGCCTTTGTCAAAAAATTCCGGCACAACAACATCGCTTGGCGCAAATGGTATTCAACCGTGCGTTCCGATATATCCAAACGGGCGGCAATTTGTTTATAGCTGAGTTCGTCAACACGATACAAGAGAAATATTTCCCGGGTCTTCTCCGGCAAATGGGCGATGGCTTGCTGCAATTGGCTCTCCAAACAATAGTTGGCGACGATGTCCTCAGGGCTGGGTTGAGCATCGGCGATTTCGGTGTCTAGCGGAATAAACTCACGGTGTGGCTGACGTTTCATACCTCGCAAATAGTCGCGGGCCAAATTCGCGGCGATAGTGAACAAGAACGCATTCAGATCAAGGATAGGCTGTGGCGTAGCCTGCTTCAAAAAACGCAGATAGGTTTCCTGTGCCAATTCTTCAGCAATTTCCTGCGAGCGGACATGCCAAAACAGATAGTTTTGCAATTGCGGATGGCGGGCGTGATAAAAATCGGTCAGATCCTGACCAGAAACTGGGCTGGGGTGTTGGCTCATGCAAAAACAGGATAATCAAGGGAATGGCACTACCACAAGCAGGAGTTGTACCAATCGCCTTAAAAGCTTGGCAGTCGTGGGCTTAGCTTCTATTTGCCTACGGAAACGCCGTAAAAAAATAGGGCAAAAGCCGCGACTACTAGGTTCTGTTGACGTTTGTCGAATAGGTTAAGATTATCCGATTTGGATGGCATGAACCGAATAGAGCTGAGTGATGACGAGTGGGGCCGCTTATTGGCGTTCTTAAAACAATTGCCGTGCATCCATGTCGGCTGTCCCGAGCAATGCAAGCGGTTCGTTGGGGCTTGCCTGTGGATATTACGTTCGGGGGCGCAGTGGCGGGTTTTGCCGCCAACGTACGGCAAATGGAACACCATCTTCAAACGTTTCTCGCGCTGGTGCGCGAATGGGGCTTGGGAGAAACTCCTCGGATATTTTTCCGAAGCCGCTGATTTACAGGATGTTTCCATGGATGGGTCGGTAATCAGGGCACATGCCTGTGCGGCGGGGGCGGCAAACAGCTCCGCCAAGGAAGAGGCGTTGGGGGCGTTCCAAAGGTGGCTTTGGCTGCAAGATCCATGCGGTCTGTGATGCCTTGGGGCTACCGGTCAGATTCATCCTGACGGGCAGCCAAGGGGCGGAGTGCAGGCAGGCTATCCCCTTGTTGGAAAACCTCAGTGCCCGCGCCGTTTTGGCGGACAAGGCCTACGACACCAATGCCTTACGGGAGTGGTTGGAAACACGGGGGATAAAAGCCGTCATCCCGCCCAAATCGAACAGGAAAGAAGAAATTGACTGCGATTATTGCCATTATAAGGAGCGGCACGTCATCGAATGTATGTTCGGCAAGCTCAAGCACTACCGCAGGATTGCCACCAGATATGAGAAAAAAGCCATTAATTACAGGGGGATGTTGTCATTTGCATCCGTGCTCTTATGGCTCCGATGAAACGTCAACAGAACCTAGGGGATTTAACACAGTTTTTTTATTTTTGGCTAGACGGCTGAAAAAGCCATTGTCGAGAATAAAGATCAATTCGTTTCGTAAAGCTAAGCAATCCAAGACCTAGAGGATTCCAGACAGCATTATTCTGGTAAAACGCCTATTTATGGCGTGGGTTTTGCTGAATTAGCTAACCGTCATTAGCTCCGCTTTATATCCGTACGATAACGCTTGACATGAATAGCACCGCAATCAATGCCGATGATGTGTTTTTGCATCATCGCCACACCCTCATCCATACCATTGCCCGCATCGTCGACTGCCCGCAAACCGCCGAAGATTTGGCACAAGATACTTATCTAAAGTTTTTACAGGCAGCAGCAACGCAGGAAATCACGTTTCCTCAGTCGTTTCTATTTCAGATTGGGCGTAATCTGGCCCTTGACCATCTACGCAAACAGCGCATCCGCCAGCCGCTTACCAATGCGAAGGCAACACCCAAACAAGAAAACGATAGTATTATTGAATGTATTGCTGCCACCACGCCAACGCCGGAACAAATCGTCACCGATCAACAGCAAGTGACGTTATTGCTTGATGGCTTACAGAACTTGTCAGAACGGCGACGGACTTGTTTGGTACTACATCGATTCCACCATTGGCCTTATGGGCGCATTGCCACTCATTTGGGTATTTCCCGCAGTGCGGTGGAAAAAAATATCCAAGCCGCAGTTGCCCATCTTATTGCCGCCCAAGACGATGAGCCTTGTTAACAGCATGGCACAAACGTCTGATGCTGTTAAAATGCTGCTGAACCCATAAAACCAACCGCCATGTCCTATCCTCTCGAACCGGATACATCTAGCCCGCACAGCCATGCGCAAGACCAAGCCCTAGCCTGGTTTGCCCGTCTGCAAGACAGCAAAGTCAGCGATAATGACAAAGCGGCATTTGCACAATGGCTGGCGACAAGCCCCGCCCACCAAGCCGCATTTAATAGAGTTGAACAACTGTGGCAATCCCCCGCGTTAACCCAAGCTTTAAGCCAGTACGCCGCCATTACATTTCCGGTCACGCGCCAACGTAACCAACCCTTGCGTTGGGCAACCGCCGCCTCAGTGGTTTTAGTGTGTGGATGGCTGTTTGCCGCTTCCGGCCTTATCACCCGTTGGCAAGCCGATTACGTCACCGCGACGGGCGAACAGCGGCGAATTGAATTGGCTGACGGTTCGGCGATAATTTTAAATACCGATTCTGCCGTATCATTAAATTTTAGCGATACCCAACGCGGCATTAAGTTTTTGCAAGGGGAAGCGTATTTTGAAGTGCAGCCGGATAAAACCAAGCCGTTTATTGTGGCGACTGAACAAGGTACGGTACGCGTGGTTGGCACGCGCTTTACCGTAAAAGCAGGGGCAATCACCGAGGTGGACGTGGACAGCGGTATTGTTGCGTGTGCTGGAGAAATCAGCGGCAATGTTCAACTGACCGCCGGACAACATACTGAAATAAGCCCAAACAACGTCAGCCCGGCTACCATCATAAATTCCACCCGCAGCTTCGCATGGCTAAAAGGCCGCCTGATTTTCCAAGACCAAACCCTAGCACAAGTGATTGCCGAACTGGATCGTTATCATCCGGGCGCGATTTTGATTAGCGACACCAAGCTTCGGCAAACCCGCATTACCGGAAATTACAAGCTGGGAGATACTGCGGCTGTCATCCGCACATTAGCGGATATTATTGGAGCGAAAGTTATTACATTTTCGCCGTATTTGACGGTGTTGAAATCCTAATTACAACCAGATTCCAACTTCAATTTTCGTTTTTCTCAAATAAACCATCCCACATCACCTCGCACAGAGTTCTTCATGCAAAATTTTTCGCAACGTTTCCGCCGTCAGTGGTGCTGACTCCGGTGCAAGGCTAACGCGCAAGACTAACGCGCAAGACCTCATTAATCAGTGTTTGATAACCTTTGCCACTTTGGGCGGCACGTTCACGGAAAGCAGCGAGAACATCATTATCAAGAAATAGCGTAATGCGGCTTTTGCCGCTTTCGGCTTGGAGTTTAGCCAAATGCGGCACGTCTTGAGCGCGTTTGGCATTGCTGAAATCATACTCGTCACGCATAGCACAGAACCTCTTTGGTAGTGGGTTTACGGGCGGAAATTATTCGAATCGATTCTCCGCGCACGGTGTACACAACAACCAATAGTCGCGCCTGATTACTTATGCCCAGCAGCACCCAGCGATTTTCACCTTGAGCATCAGCATCTTCACGGACTAAAGCGAGTGAATCAAACAAGCAACTAGCGGCCTCATCAAAATGAATACCATGCTTTTTCAAGTTAATGGCCGCTTTGCGGGAATCGAATTCATTTCTATGAACCTATGTTATACCTACATTATATGTATTCGCAAGCGCATAAAAATCAACAAAAAACTTTCCACCCCAAGTGTGTGATCCAAATCCTGAAACGTCTCGTTACCTAAGCGCGGCCAAAAGCGCGGTTTTCTTAACGACACACAGGAGCCACTATGCACCCAGACACCCGTAATGCCCGCGACGCACTGGGCCAAATCACCCTCGCCATTGCCCTGACACTACCCTCGCTGATCGCACCACAACAGGCTTTAGCAGGGGGAAATCAAATCCAACAATTCAATATCCCCGCCCAACCGTTAGCCGACGCGCTCAACGCCTTCATCGCCACTAGCGATTGGCAGGTTGGTTTTCCAGCAGGATTGGCGCGGGATGTCAGGGCTAATCCTGTTTATGGCAAGTACACGCCGCAACAGGCTTTAGACAAATTGGTAGCGGGGAAAGGTTTGGCGGTTAGGCAAACGGGCGGTAGTGTGACTTTGGTGAAAACGGCTGGGCCTGTGGTAGCGGCAGTTACTTCGGTGCAATCGGTGGCGACATTAGCGACGATGAAAGTGACCGGTAAAACTGAAAGTTACGAAGATGATTCGAGCGATCCTTATAATCCTAATTACAACCGTACCAACGCCACGACAGCGACCAAAACGGACACGCCCATCATGGAAACGCCGTTCTCGATTCAAGTAGTGCCCAAGCAAGTGTTACAAGACCAGCAAGTGGTGCGTGTCGAGGATGCCACTAAAAATGTTAGCGGTATCATGAAGGCAGGCAACATCGGCAATGGTGTCGATTCATTCCTGATACGCGGGTTCGACACAGGCAATTCGGTTTACCGCAATGGGGTTTTGTTTCCCTCTCCGCTAGGTTCTAGCGGCTTTGGCCTAAAACGTGACACGGCTAATTTGGAACGCATTGAGGTGTTGAAAGGGCCCGCTTCTATTCTGTATGGCCGGGCCGAACCTGGGGGTATCGTTAATTTGATCACCAAACAGCCGCTCACTAGCCCATTTTATTCCTTGCAACAGCAATTCGGTTCCTATGATTTTTACCGCACCACTGCCGATGCGACCGGCCCCATCACTAAGGATGATAAGTTACTTTATCGCCTGAACCTGGATTATGAAAATGCTGGCTCATTTCAAGACTTTGTCTATAACAAACGTGTTTTCGTCGCCCCGGTGGCCAAATGGAATATCAGCCCTAAAACCCAAGCCACTTTGGAACTGGAGTACTTGCACACCCATGATAACCTTCAATCCCCTATTCCAAATCTAGGCAACCGTCCCGCCCCCGTCTCCCGTTCCTATAGTTTCGGACAGCCTTGGTCGGATGAAAGCACCGACGATATTCTGGTCGGCCTCAACTGGTCACACGCGTTTAACGACAACTGGAGCTTACAACACCGTTTCAATGCCAATTTCACTGAACAAGGGGGCAATCCCGCTGCTTTCGCATATGGTATCCAAGCGGACGGCACTTATTCGCAAGGCACGGCTACCGTAAAAGGACTCGCGGCAGACCGTTATTTCAACACCGTCAATCTGACTGGCAAGTTCAACACGGGAATATTGCACCATTCCCTAGCCTTCGGCGGGGATTACTACCGTACCAATGAAAAGTTAGACAATCAGTATTGTTGCCCTCCACTGCCGGATGGCAATTTCAATAACCCTAGCTATACATCAGGGCCACTGGCGGACTTGGTCACACCACAAAATGCCTGGGGGCCAATCAACCACACTACCGATTGGTACGGTATCTTCCTACAAGACCAAATCAAATTGCCTTTCAATTTCCACGCTTTGGCCGGATTACGTTATGACAATGCGGTGACCAAAGACAATCTTCTGGGCAACACCATTAACGATGATGACCAAGTTAGCCCACGCGGCGGTTTGCTTTGGCGTCCGATACAATGGTTATCCTTATACGGAAGCTACACGGAAAATTTCGGCGCCTCCAACGGCTTTAACAATAGTGGGAAAACACTGCCGCCGCAACGGGCTAACCAATGGGAAATGGGAAGCAAAACCGAATTTTGGGACGGGCAGTTAACAGCCACATTTTCCTACTTTGAATTGACTAAGCAAAACCTGCAAACGCCCGATCCCAATAATTTGCCTTGGGGTGTTATTCCGGTCGGGGAAGCTCAAACTCATGGCGTAGAACTGGATGTCGCGGGTGAAATTCTGCCCGGCTGGCGGATGATAGGCAATTACACTTACATGCCCTTCGCTAAAATTACCAAAGGCAATGATTTGCTTGGTAACCGCCTTGGCAATGTCGCCGAAAACATGGGCAGTTTATGGAGCACTTATGAGTTTCAGTACGGCAAATTTTCTGGCTTAAAGTTGGGTGCCGGAGCCGTCGCCGTTGAAGGCCGTCAAGATGCGGATACCCATGATTATCAACTTCCTGGCTATGTCACGATGAACCTCATGGCAAGCTATGGCTGGAAGATCGGTGTTTCCAAATTTACCGCCCAAGTCAACATAGACAATCTGCTGGACAAATCCTATTTTGTCACCGGAACCAGTAGCGGTGCTTACTATGGTGCGCCGCGTACTGTTTTAGGATCGATCAGGGTATCGTTTTAGTGACCAAAACTGAATCTTGAGACCTTTCGGATTTTAAAAATCTGAAAGGTCATTAAACAGAGGAATGGCTTTACGCCTATTGCTAAATTATTCCTACACATCGTCGGCACAAACTAACATGACTTCAAGTTACTCCTAACGTCCGATTTGTCTAAAACATACCGTTCATGCCCTGACTCTATCGACAATGAAACAAAACTGCCATCACTATTTATCGCCTAAAAAGAAGCACCGCAAACTATGGTTGCAAATACATTTGTATTTAGGGCTGACTTTAGGTGCGATGTTCGCGTTGATCGGCTTGACAGGCAGCCTGATTGTTTTTTGGCAACCGCTGGATGCCGCATTGAATCCGGTACTGCTAAAAACGAACAGTGCGTGTATTGAATCCGCTTACCGACCTTTAGATCAATTGCTTGCCGCCGCCCAAAACTACATCCCAGCTCCAGGGCAATTGGGCAGCGTGTCCTTTCCCAATGTCGAACGTCCCTTGTATACCCTTTGGTATCAAATGCCCGCTCCAGAAGCCGAGTGGAATGACCGCTATACTTTGTATATAGACCCATGCAACGGCACTGTGACTGGGCCTCGCCTATGGGAATCACAGTTGCGTCCATGGGCAAAACCGTTAATGGGCATTATTTTAAAGATACACACGTCACTGATGCTTAATTTTCCGGGTCTGTGGCTGGGCAATTATCTGCTCAGTTTTGGCAGCGCGTTGTTGATGGGTTCGATTGTGGTCGGGGTATATTTATGGTGGCCACGCATTGACCGCTGGCTGGTGGCTTTAAAAATCAAACGCAATGCCAGCGCGGAAAGGCTGAATTACGATTTGCATAAAACTTTTGGTATTTTTGCCAGCTTACTGTTATTAGTCAGCTTATTTAGCGGCATCCATATGTACAAACCGTGGACAGAATGGATAGATCACAGCGTTAATGCCTTGTCATCTGTCACGCGGCTTGCCGCAACTCCGATTTCACAGACATCCCCAGAAAAACAACCTATCAGCGCGGAACAGGCGGTCAACATCGCTAAAGCCAGCGTTCCTAATGGTCAGCCTGTATCCTTATCCCTACCAGAAAACAGCCAAAGCGTTTATTCAGTGAGCTTAGCAACAGGAGCGGCATGGGAAAGTGATGTGTTGGTCGATCAGTACAGTGGCAACATCCTACAACGTTATAGCCCAGAAACGGCAACGTTCGGCGACCATTTGCTAGGCTGGTTGTTCCCTTTGCATACGGGACGTGCTTTTGGTTTGGCGGGGCGGATTTTGATTCTGTTCCTAGGATTAATACCCACTGTTTTATATGTCACGGGCTTTATCCGCTGGCGGCAAAAACGCAAGGCACTAAAAATTAAACAAAACATCCCGGTTAGCAAATAACCCACCAACGCTGTCATATATTTTTGTTTATCAAATGGTTATAGATTAATTCGTTAAAATAATGCCGCTCATTATAATCGAACAGCCAGCCGATGTTGCTTAGCCCACCGTTTTTGCAACCAACGGATCACCCCCGTCACAAACAACAGCGGGCATATCAATCCTGCGATGCACACCAAAATCCGTCCCGTCCAACCAAACGCCTGCCCTGAATGCAAAGGCCATTGCCATTGCATGACCACATCGCCGACACTACCGTGGGCGGGGTCGGTGATTGCCAGCACGTCGCCGGTATTGCGGTTCAGTTGGTAACAACGGCTATCCAACACATAAGGGCGCAATTCTGGCACATTGCGGAAACAGACAGTGAACGGCATGGTCGGGTCTGGAGAAAAGGAATAAAACTGCGCTTCAGCTTGCGGGTTCTGTTGGGTAATTTTTCGTAAGGCGTTTTCCAGTACGGCGTTGGTAACGGGTGGGGCGGGTTGCGGGTTGGCTTTGGCATCTGCGGTTAGTGGTGAAAACCGTTCAACTAGCCAGCGAAATTGGTTAGGCAAATTGAAATACAGGCCGGAAATTAATAAAACCAGCAGCACAATTAGGCTGTAAAATCCCGCCGTTTGATGTAAATCATGGTTGAAACGCTCAGTGCTGGCCTTACGTTTGATGGTCAAAACACGCTTCCAGTTGCCTGTTAAAGGCCACCATAAAATCAAACCGCTCATCGTCGACACAAAAAACAACACGGCAAAAATACCAACGATGGTAACGCCGATTTCACCTAAAAACAGCGCGTAATGCAGTTTAAAGAAAAATCCGACGAGCGAATTTTTCAGCGGATTCCAAGCATGATAAAAAACCCGCCGACTAACAACTTCGGCGGTAGAGGGGTCGAGAGCGATGGTCAAGGATTCCGCTTGTTCTGGCGTAAGGTTGGGTTCTGGATAATAAAACCCAAAGACGGCATTGCCATTTTCATGCAGTGCATCCAGTGACGCTGAAACCCAACCCTTAGGTGCTGCTAAGCTGGCGGCAGCAATCAGTTCATCCAAGGATTTTCGGGATAGATGGGAATAGTTACTGGCTTGATATAGGCCAGGATTAATCGCTTCATCCAACTCGTGCCAAAATACCAGCACCGAACCGGTTAAACCAATAATTGCCAAAAATAAGCCCAAACCTAAACCCAGCCAAAGATGAACTTGTAACCAGAGTTTGCGGCGAACTTTAAGACGTGGTAGTGAAGTGGAATTGAGAAGGGTTTTGTCTGGCGTATAAGTTCGGTTCATGGCGGGTTTGGTGGCTCCAATCGTCTTATTGATACAAGTTACTCTTGCTATCAGATAAGACGTATAGGAACGGACAATCCACACCTGACACCATAAAAAATCATGTATTTTTTGATTTTGTCAAAAATTCGTTGCGTGGGTTACAGCCGGATGTGGGCATATTGCCTCGTCCAAACCGATTGTGAAAATGTAAGGCTGGATTGAACGTGCCGGTCAGGGTTCGCAACCCTGACTGGCTTAGCCACCAACTAAACGATCACCGGCTTAAGCCGGTGGTCGTTTAGTTACGGACTGAAAGTCCGGATACGCGTCGGCTGAACGACGCGTCAATTTCGGCTCCATCTGGAAATTATCATTGGGGTTAGGTTCAAAATGATGCTCCAAATATTGCTTTATCATATCTTCTGTCATCTGACCAACCGTGGCGCAAAAATAGCCCCGTGCCCAGAAATGCTGCCCCCAATACCGCTTCTTCAAATGCGGAAACTCTTCAAACAGGTAACTGGCCCTCCTTCCCTTGATCCGCCTCATGATTTCACTCGGCGCCAAGCTTGGTGGGGCGCTGACCAAAATATGCACATGGTCTTTACTGACAACCCCCTTGATTATACGAATCTCGAACGCTTCGCATGTCTGCCTGACCAACTCCCTGACACGCTCTGCCACCTCCCTTTTCAACACCTTGTAGCGATATTTCGTTACCCATACAAAATGGTACTCTATCTGAAAACTGTGTGACTCCCGTATCGGTATTCCATAGGCCACCTCCTTAGCCTCTATTATCGCAGCTAAAGCTGATCCGCTGAAGCGAGTGGTTTAAACCTTATGAT
This sequence comes from Methylovulum miyakonense HT12, assembly GCF_000384075.1. Classification (GTDB taxonomy): domain Bacteria; phylum Pseudomonadota; class Gammaproteobacteria; order Methylococcales; family Methylomonadaceae; genus Methylovulum; species Methylovulum miyakonense. The sequence goes on along the minus strand of NZ_KB913025.1, from coordinate 2,289,051 downwards.
GGAAAATTAAAACTCCACTTTTACTGATCCTAAGAAAGTACGTGGTGCGCCTACGCCAATTTGGTAAGCGGTGTTGCTCCCCGTGTAATAGGTTTTATCGAGCAAATTGTTAACATTGAGCTGGAAGGTGGTTTTGGTACGACCTACTTTTATGGCATAGCTTGTTAGTAAATTAACTGTCATATAGCCAGGCAATTGATAATCGTTTGCTGGGTCGCCTTGGCTCAAATCAGCTCCTACCACGCCGCCGCCAAACTTCAACCCTCGTAATTGACCGGATTGCAATTCGTATGTGTTCCACAGGCTACCAAAATTACGTGGAGTCAACATCATCCGATGCCCGGTATTGTCGGATTTACCATCCAAACCATCTTTGTTGATGTTGGCATAGGCAAGATGCGTGTAAGCTCCAATGATTTTCCAGCCCGGTAAAATTTCACCGCTAGCCTCAAATTCATAGCCACGGCTTTCTTGTTCGCCAATGTTTTTTGTGCTCGGAATAAAGGTACTGTAATCGGTGATGGCAATATTTTGCTTAGTCAGGTCAAAATAGGCAAAAGTAGCAGACAGACGGCCATCGAAAAATTCGGTTTTGGTGCCCAATTCCCATTGTTGGGCAGTTTGGGGTTGGACTTGGTTTTGCCCAGGCGAGTTAAATAAACTGTTGTTTTGTCCAAAATTCTCCGTGTAGCTTCCATAGAGGGACAGCCACTGTATCGGTCTCCATAACAAACCACCCCTTGGGCTGACGTGATTGTGTCCGGTATGAGTTAAGACAAAATTATCGTAAGACCATTGTTTCTGGCTGGAAGCATCGTCGTAACGCACACCGACATTGGCAAATACGTTATAAGGCAATTTGAACTGATCCTGAATATATAAACTATATAAATCTTGGGTAATGCCTTTGATTTCAGAATTGCCCGCCGGATCAAATTGGGGGGCCGTCGTCAGATACGTTGGTCTAAAGATATTGAAATCACCCGCATATTGGCAACAGTTGCCCGTGCCTTGATTATCAATCACGAAATAATCAAAACCCGTCAACAACGTATGTTCTATAAAGCCTGTGGCAAATTTACCAGTTAAATTCAGGGTCGTATAGTACTGTTGTTGTTGCGTCAAACCATTATTGAATGAGCGTGATAAGTTACCTTGGGCATCTGCACCTGGATAGAAAAACAAATACTTTGATCTCAAATCCCAAAGTTCCGTACCAAAACGCTGGCTGAGTTTCCAGTTTTCATTGAACGCATGTGACCAATCAAAACCGACAAACGTCCTGTCACCAATATTGGAGTTGTTGACTCGCTCCCCAAACTCACGGTTTCGCGGGATGGGCGCAGGGCGATTATTGACAGGCTCAAACGCGATGCTGGGCACGTTAACCAACAATGGCGATTGACCTGAATCCCCTGTTTCATCAAAACGTTGGTACTCAATATCAAAATTCACTTGAGTTTGATCCGAGATATTCCATGTAAAGCTTGGCGCAACGAAAACCTTGTCTGCTTTCTGAAAATCTCGGAATGATCCTGAATCTTCATAAGCAAAATTAAAGCGGTAGAGCAAACTGTCATCATGGCTGATTGCGCCTGTTGCATCGCCTGTTGTCCGGTAAAAATCATAGGAGCCAAATTGCTGTTGCAAAGAATAATATGGTGTGGCTTGAGGCTTTTTAGTTACCAAATTGATAATGCCGCCAGGTTCACTACGACCATATAAAATTGAGCCAGGGCCTTTCAAAACTTCAATTCGATCCAGATTCGCCGTCTCTCGTTTTGAAGTGCCACCACCAATAGCCGATGGCAATAAAAAACCATTTCTATACACAGTATCGTTTTGGAAGCCACGGATAATGAACGAATCACTATTTTGACCGTTGGTCGGTTGTGCCATAACCCCTGCGACGTTTTTGACCGCATCATCAATTTTGATGACTTGCTGATCTTTCAGGACTTCTTTCGGCACAATTGTTACCGAATAAGGGGTCTCCATAATTGGCGTGTCAGTTTTTGTAGCGGTCATTGAATTCGGCTGGTGGTAATCGGTATTGTAGGGATCAGTTGCCCATACGGCATCATTTTCCGCTTTGCCTGTAACCTTCACTTTTGGCAAAGTTGCCGTGTCTTGCCTAGTTTCGGTTTCTGTTTCTGCCGCCGCCACTGTCATGGCTTTCGGGTGCACGGTCAGTGTGCCTTCACGCGTGGCAACGGCTTGTAGCGGCGCGCCGGCAAGCAAGAGATTGACCGCCTCCGTTGCCGTGTACTCACCCTGCACAGGTTGGCTACGTAAGTGGTCGGTAACCGCCGTGCTGTACATCAATTGCTGCCCGCTTTGTTTTCCGAAACCTGGGTATCCCCTTGACTGGAGTAAACACTATATGTTGTGGTGAGTTGGTTTTCGTCCACGGACATTTTTCTTGATAGTTTCGTAAGTCACGGCATCGGTCAACACTGCTTGTTGGAGTAATCGATAAAAAAGTTTTCCGCGGTGCCGTGAAGTTCGTCGATTGAATCGAAATGTATATTCATCGAGATAATACTCAAGATGCTCATGAGCAACCGCCCCCTGCAAAGTACCACCTAGCCATCGTTTCATCAGGCTGGCAACCAGATTACAAGCAGGCAACAGATTGTCCCCAACCTCAGCATCAGTTCGAACCACTTCGTGAATGTACCCACGATTGCCAATTTGGTTATAGCCAGCCCATCCATCCGTTCGAATCACGCTCCCTGGTTCAACCGTATCCTGAATGGCTTTTTCTAAAGATTCTGCCGAAGCATCTTCTATTCGTTTCAGTCGTATGCGCCCCAATTTTTTTCCGTCAAGTTGCACAACCATAAGAATCAATACCTTACCACTGGCGCCACGTCCGCGTTTTCCGTCGTGTTTTACACCACCCACAAAGGTTTCGTCGATCTCAACGTTCCCAGATAAACGATCACGGCCTTGCCTAACCATGGCGCGACGCAATTTGTGAAGCCATGTCCACGCAGTTTCATAGCTACCAATACCAAGCATACGTTGCAGTCCTTTGGCGCTCGCACCATATTTCTGCCCTGTGACCCACCAGATTACCCGAAACCAAACCATCAACGGCTTCTTTGTCCGTTCAAAAATTGTTCCTGCCGTCACTGATGCTTTGTAATCGCACGATCTATACCAATGAAGCCCGTGATCAATTAACCAAGCTTTTCGATGACCGCAACGCGGACAAACAAAACCATCAGGCCATCTCAACTCACACAAATAATGCCAGCACGCTTCTTCGGTGGAGAAGCGTTCCTCAAATTCAGCCAACGTCTTCGGGTAGTCGTCCATGGATGACAACACTACCGATAGTAGTCACTCCAGTCAAGGGGATACCCAGGTTCCGAAAATCAGCAACGCCCGGTTAATTGGTTGTGCGGGGATGTTGAAAAAACGCTTAACGGTATCACTGTGCGCGTTTTGTGCTAATAGAATCGCCAATAGTGCGGCAAAAGATGGCTTATGGCTTAGGTGGGACATGCAGGCTCCTAGTTTGTCGTCGTTATTAAAGCAGCTTCTGAGGCTGATATAACTAAGACGGAAACTTTTGTAAAACCCACATGCACAATTTGCAAAATGATTGTTTTGGACATCCTGCTTGTAACTCGAATCAACGCAATACTACCCAATACGAGGTAAAACTAAAGCTTTGCAATTGTGGCACAGCAGCCTTAAAGCCGAGAATGGCCTGGTCTAAAGCCTCCAATCGGAACAGGCCGCTGACCCGTTGCCTAGCCAAGTTGGAATTTAACAACACCACCCGTCCGGGTCGATAGCGGTTGATTTCCGCGATCGCTTGTTCCAGAGGCAAGCCATTAAATTGCAAATAACCCTCGCGCCACAGGGCGAAGTTGTCTGTTTGCCTACTTTTATCGATCTGGATTTGCCCATTGCCAATCTGTGCGGATTGACCGGCCGTTAAACGGGCGAAATGTTGATGACTTTCATCCTGAAGCTCGACTTTCCCTTCTACGAGTTCTACTTGCGTGTCTGACTCGCGAAGCTGAACAGCAAACTCAGTGCCGACAGCACGAACTTCACCATCTGTGGTTTTCACCACAAACGGCTGCTTAGCTTTGACAACAGCAAAAAACGCTTCGCCTTGTAACACGTCCACACGGCGCACTTGATTATCAAAATGAATACTCACCGCTGAATTGCTATTCAAGGTAACAATGGAGCCATCTGCCAAGGTCAGGCTGCGCTGTTCGCCTTTCTTGGTCATATAGTCTGCCCGCCACAAACTCGGAGGATAGTGTAGCGGAATCAAGACGGCCAACACGGCACAAGAAGCGATTGCCAATAAGGACAGCCGATAACGGCCCGATTTAATGATTTGGCGTTGGTGGAATTCTGGCAATAGCGGCTCTTTACCTGGAATGCTTCTACCGCGTAAACCTTCCAAACATTGCCATACCAATTGCGCTTGCTGCCACGCTTGTTCATGGGCAGGATTAGCTTTACGCCAAGTGTCCAAATGATGTTGTTGAGCAGGGCTAAACTCACCGGATTGCAATTGCGTCAGCCACTCAATAGCTTGTGATAAATGCGAGTCGTCGGTAGACATGGTTTTTTAAGATAAACAGACAGGGATTGTTATCTTAGACGAGATAACCACGTTAAACCACATACGGACTTAAGGATTATTCAAGGTTTTTGCAATGTGCATTAATGCACGTTTGATATTGTCTTCAACGGTACGGATGGAAAGATTCAATCGTTCGGCAATATCCCGCTGTCTTAGCCCTTCAAAACGGTTCAGATAAAAGATACGCTGGCACTGTGGTGGTAATTCTGCCAAAGCCGCAATCAATTTGTCCAAGGTTTCTTCCCCCACCGCAACTGTCTGGGCGCAACGTAAATCTTCAGGCTCCAGTAAGGCATCTGCCGGCCAATCAATAGTCACAGCCTGACGAGCTGATTGGCTTCGGTAGTGGTCACACAGTAAATTCAACGCGGTTTTGAACAAGTAAGCTTTTAGATTTTCAATGCCGCCTAGGTCATCAAGATGGCATAAACGGATAAAGGCTTCTTGGCACAAATCAGCGGCAGTTTCACGGCATTTGACTCTAGCCATTAACACCGCTTCCAGTTCGCTTTGACATGTAAGATAAAGCTCGTGCAAAGGCTGCTGGGATAACATTGACATAGTAATCGTTTAAACACGTGTTAAAGGCGTTTAACGATATAGCAATTTAAAGGCCAATAATATCCTTCACCATAAGCATCAGATTTTTATTATAAAGTCATCAGAATATTTCAGTTTTTGATTCAAATTGAACTGTGTTAAATCACATAGTAATTATGTCATATGACCTGTTTTCGTGGGTTAATTGACTACTTAGGGTAACTTCACGAAACGGAAATAATCGTACGCTAAGGATTTTTTGGCATTATCGACACCTCACCCAGCCTCCCTCAAGTCATGTTTTACCCCCTGACAAAACTGGTAATGGCCTTCAAATGCCGGAACGCCGCCTGAGGATGCAATACCCGATTGGCTGAGGCCGAATGAGCATTCCAAACTCCATCGAACGCATGGCAAACCGATTCGACGGTCACACTGAAAGCCGCTTTGGCTAAGTATGGCGACGATAAAATCACTGAATATTTAAGAAGCTGTCTGGCAAAAGTTTAAACACATTTTGCAAGCGTTATTTTGACCATGGCGATGCGGACAACATTTTCGGCGGAAGCGGCCAGCACCTCAAAATCCTTGGCCAGACGGCGGAATCCGCCTAGCCACGCGAAGGTGCGTTCGACCACCCAGCGTTTCGGCAGGACGGCGAAGCCGTCCTTGATCTTTTCCGAGATGTGCAGGGTGACACCCAGTTCCCCGTCGGCGTACTTGACCGCCGTGCCACGGTAGCCCGCATCGCCGGAAAAGTTTCCGATGCCGGGGTACATCTCCTTCGCACGGCGCATCACCTCGCCCGCCGCCACCGTGTCGTGGATGTTGGCGGCATGGACTCCGACATGCAGCAGGTTGCCCAGGATGTCGACGACGATATGCCGCTTGCGGCCTTTGACCTTCTTGTTGCCGTCAATCCCCCGCTCTTCGCTGTTGTACTGGGTCTTTGCGCTTTGCGAATCGATGATGCCGTAGCTCGGCCCGGGGTTCCGCCCGGCCTCCTTACGGCATCGCCCGTTCAGGCTTTTCAGCATCGCCTCCCAGACGCCGCCCTTGTTCCAGCGGCTGTAATGGTCGTACACCGTCTTCCAAGGCGGGAAGTCGTTGGGCAGCATCCGCCATTGCACGCCGGATTTCGCCCAATAGAATATCGCGTCGACAACCTGTTTACGGTCATGCTTGCAGGCATTCCCACGCAGGTCTTCTGGTTCAAAGTAGTGTTTTATCAGCCCCCATTCTTTATCGGTCAAATCGCTTGGATAGCCCATTTTTCATACCCCAAAAAATGCTTGACTTTAACATTTATTTTTTTGCCAGACAGCTTCTAAGTTCGATAGACTCCTAGGGCCGATTTTAGGAAAAAAGGTTCTTCAAAGCAGCTCATAAAACCGAGTTCACTTCCTTATTTTCAAGGCACCCTTCCCAAAATTCGCCTCGTTAGCTTTGAAAAAATAGCTCTATAATTTATCAATTATAACAATTAGTTAGTCCGACTATCACATTAGCACAATTATATTTCGTGGATTCAACTCCGAAGTGCAATCCTAAGCATCAAGCGGAAACCATTCGTAGTTAGTGTCCGACTGAGAAAACCAAAAACATACAAAATTGGGCGAAAAGCCTAGCCCGACTTAAACGGAATAAAGCTGACCAGTGGTAGAAAGAGGGTAAAAGTACGTTTTGGCAAACGGGTAGGGTTTTGGGCGGACATTGCGTGTATTTTTCAGGTAAAAACCGTAAAAAAGTTAGACTGCGAGTTTTTGCTGGCGCAGGCGTAAGTGTTCCCGTTCACGGGTCAAGCGTTTGCGTCCTTTGCTGCGCTGGTCAAGGCAGCGGGTTCTGGCCGTGCACCTCCAGCACGCTGATGCCGAACTCGACGTCCGTCAATCGAAACAAAATTGTGCTAATTCAGTGAAGATATATTTCTTTATGTTCAATCTCTTAAAAATTCTAGCCCAAAAATTATCACGATTTTGTTAGAAATTTAAACGAAACGTGGATTCAACTCCGAAGTGCAATCCTAGGTATCATGCGGCCTCTTGCCCTGCTTCAGCAAAAAACACGGCATGGGGTGTTTGGTAATTGAGCGTTTTGCGTGGACGGTGATTCAGCTTGTGCATGACCGCTTCAACGTCCTCGTCCGTGATGTTCCCGAAACTGCTGCCCTTGGTAAAGTACTGCCGGATCAAACCGTTGGTGTTTTCGTTCAGGCCGCGCTCCCACGAATGGTAGGGATGAGCAAAATACACCTCCGCATTGAGATGTTCCTTGATGGTTTCATGTCCGGCGAACTCCTTGCCGTTGTCGGCGGTGATCGTCAACGCCTTGTCCAGATAAGGCTTGAGCAGAATATCCAACTTAAAAGGTTAGGTATTATTTGGCCAGATCCCTTGCCTGCCCGCGTAGGGGCAATCGTTAAAATATGACCGTTGCCATCTGGTAAATCGTCATTATTGGAGAAATATGCTGTTGATGGGGTTCGAGCAAAGATTAACGAAGCAGTATCACAACTGCCTATACGGGGTAGATTGCCCAAGATAGGGGCAAAGTTTTCTTTTCGGAACATCAGATTGAACTAACCCCAAATCGAATAGCTCACTTTTAGTTAGCCATTTTGCGGAGCAATGAGTTGTAGATACTGTGCAATTAAATGAGAAATAGTCAAATCTGGTGTATGGGTGATTTGAATCAGGCGGCCATCCGCTGTGTTTCTTCTGTTTTTTCCGACTCCGTGACGACGGCAATGCCATCCTGAAAACACACCCCGTCTATCACTTCTGGCAAGCGCTTGAACCCGCCTATCCGGCGCCATCCCTTTTCGGCGGCCAGCGTCAGCTGAAATACCAAGCCCAATAACGTATTCCTTGACGCACAATTCTTGGTGCGGGTTGTCCGATGCCGGATCGTGGCAAAGGTCGATTCAATCGGCTCCGTCGTACGGATGTGTATCCAGTGCTCGGCAGGAAAGCCGTAAAAGGCCAGCAGTGATCCACGGTCTTTTTCCAACACGCCCACCGCCTTGGGGTATTTGGCTCCGAAGCCACGCAAGAACGTGTCGAAGGCTTTATTGGCCTGGGCTTTGGTTTCCGCCATCCAAATTTCTTTCAGCCCCGCCTTGGCCTTGCCTTGGATCGAATCCGGCAGCGCCGCCAGCACATTCGCTGTTTTATGCACCCAGCAGCGCTGGTGTTGCGTGGTTGGCCAAGCTTCATTCAAGGCTGCCCAGAATCCCAATGCCCCATCGCCGGTGGCCAGTTTCGGCGCGTCCTGTAAGCCACGGGCTTGCAACTCCTGCAAGACACCCAACCAAGAGGCTTTCGATTCCCGATAACCATCCGATAAGGCCAGCAAGCGCTTTTCACCCTGTCCGTTGACGCCAATGATGACCAATAGGCATTTTATGCCCTTTAGGGTACAGCCGGTCATCCTCGCCACGCAGGGTCGAATAAATACCGTCGGCCCAGACATACACATAGTGCTCCTTCGATAAATCCCGCCGGTTCCAGGCCAGATAATCCTCGGCCCATTGGACTTTCATACCCACAGGGCATAAAGGCGGCTGACCACGGCGGGCGACAAGCCTTTGGCATCGTCACCCAATAGGACTGATAAGGCCGGCTGCATGTCGCCTGTTGAAATGCCGCGCAAATACAGCCAGGGCAAGGCGGCTTCCACCCGTTTGGCTTTACGGACATACGGCGGCACCAGCGACGAGTTGAACTTGACCCCGCCGCCGGAACGGTCCCGAACCTTGGGGATTTTGACCGTCACGCTACCCACGCCAGTGACGATTTCCCGCTCCGGAAAATAGCCATTGCGTACGACGGTTTGCCGCCCCCGTAGATCGGTGACCTTGGCGTATTCGCCCAGAAAAGCCTGTAATTCCGCCTCAACGGCCTGGTGGATCAAGGCCTTGGTGCCGGATTTCAACAAAGCCGTCAAGGGATCGCTAATTGGAGTGGCGCTATCCCACTCTTTTGTACTATCTTGGTTCATGGCGTCTCTCATTTTGCTGTTATTCGATCTTGATAATCTCATTTCAGCAGAGGGCGCCACCTTTTTTCAAGTCGGGATGTACACCAGATTTATTTATAACTCCAATTAAATGGCAGGGTATTAACTACGCCAAATACATATTGCTCAGCAACGTGATTATTGTTGTAGTTTATTGCATCAAAGATTTTTGTTTTAGTTACTGCTGGTTGATGGATTGAATGGTTCATAATGTTTTACTCCGTTGATTAATTACTGGAGGTAAAATTTACAACCTTTAATTTTCGATAGAAATGAACGCTTTTGAAAGAAATAACATTCATTGACAAAATCACGATAATGTGATCTTTCATATGCTCTGGGACGCGAATTTTGATTAAAACTTATAACAGGCAATCCTCAGCGGATTCCACTCTGTAATACAAACGCTCCTTACGTTTGTTTTTCTCATTTTATTGATAACTGAACTGTTAATCGGCAGTTAAGGAAACGCTGAACAAATCCCCTAAAATGAGATAATAGCGCCATCCCTCCTCCTGACAGATAGCCGCCCATGCGCCAGACCAGTTTCGCCGACCTCGACTACGACCACAAAAAACGCCAGACCCGCCGGGAGCTGTTCCTCGCGGAGATGGAAAAGGCCGTGCCATGGGCGTTGCTGCTGGAACAGTTGGCCCCGCATTACCCCACGTCAGGCCGCCGTGGCCGCCAGCCGATGCCCCTGCTGGCGATGCTGCGCATCCATTGCATGCAGCAATGGTTCAGCTTCTCCGACCGCCAAATGGAGGACGCGCTCTACGAAATCGAGAGCGTGCGCCGCTTCGCGGGCTTTGCCGGTGCCACTGATGCCTTGCCGGACGAGACCACCATCCTGAACTTTCGGCATTTCCTTGAAGAAAACAAGCTCACCGCCGTGCTGCTGGAAACCATCAACAACCACCTCAAGGCCAACGGCCTGCTGGTGTCCAAAGGCACGATGGTGGACGCGACCCTCATCCATGCCCCCAGTTCCACCAAGAACAAGGACAAAGCCCGTGACCCCGACATGCACTCCACCCAAAAGGGCAAGCAGTGGTATTTTGGGATGAAAATCCACATCGGCGCAGACGTCAACTCCGGCGCGGTGCACAGCGTCACCGTGACCTCGGCCAACACCGCCGACATCAGCGAGTTGCCCAACCTGCTGCGCGAAGACGACCAAGCGGTGTTCGGCGATGCCGGCTACAACAGCGACGAATACAAGCGCGGCGCCCGCCACTTAGGTGTCCGCTGGTGCGTCAACGACAAGCGCAAGCCGAACAAGAGCTTGTCATCGAAACAGAAAAAGCGCAACCGCAAGCAATCGGCGGTGCGGGCGCGGGTCGAGCGTACTGGGCAAAATTATGACCGCTGGTGTACATCAATCGGCGGTGCGGGCGCGGGTCGAGCATATTTTCCGCATCATCAAGTGCCAGTTCGGCTTCCGCAAGACCCGCTACCGGGGCTTGGCGAAGAACGCCTCGCAGGTCAACCTGCTGGTCGGCCTAGCCAACCTGTACCTGCTCAGGAGGCCATTGGTCGCCGCCTAGGGGCAAATCCGCCCAAAGTGGGCTGGAAACCGTGAAGCTGTTTAAATCGGCACGTCAAATGGCATACGGATTTTAAAAAAGGTGAAAACCATCGGTCAATCTGGGAATTGGCGATTTGTTCAGCTATTCCTTAAATTTTATCCACCTAAAGCCACGCTGTTTTACAACCCAAGGGCAAGCTAAGGTGATTGGTTGGGTTTTGAAAATAATTTTCGATTATTTTATCGAAAATGGTAATAGTTCATAGCGAGGGAAATTTTGAATTGCTAGACTGAAAACTGGTCGGGCAATAATTTTGAAAATAGCTTTTTCTACCGAAAAATGGCTTTATGGGATAAGGTTTTTAATGCTTGGCATCGGCCTGCTCCCGCCATTCGCGAATAGTATTATCAGTCCATTCTCAACTTCTATAATTTATCCCCAAGGAAGAAAAATAGGGATAAAAATCATATTGGCCGACCCGTATTTGTGGCAGCAAATCTGGAAAAGGGATCGTTGCCGGATACACCTTATCGATAGACAAACTATTGTCAGTAATCCCTTTAACTAAAGGCCATATAGGTGCAGCCATGCCAACATCACAACTCTACGTCAATTCCAACACCCCGCTTGGGGTGAACCTTGTGTCAGGAGGCGCCACGTTCCGCACTTGGGCTCCTTCAGCACTGGAAGTTTATGTTGTTATCAATCAACCGCCACAAAATCCAGCTGCTACTTTTGTAAAAAACCCCAGTGACCTGCTTGTAAAAGATGACAATGGATATTGGGGGGGATTCGTTTCGGGCGTTAAGGATGGGGATCTGTACCGTTTTTATGTGGTTGGAACTGGGAGCGAAGGCTTTAAGCGCGACCCTTATGCCCGCGAATTAGAAATGGATGGCTATCCCGATTGCGACTGTATTGTGTGCGATCCTGCGGCTTATGGGTGGCACGATTCGGGATTCCGTGCGCCAGACTTTAGTGACCTGATCGTCTACCAATTTCACATCGGGGTTTTTTATGCCAAGGACGACACTGGCAAGGACATACGGAGCCACCGTGAGTGCAAAATACTGGATGTGGTTGACCGAATCGAATACTTTGCGGATTTGGGGGTGAACGCGGTGATGCCATTACCATTTCAAGAGTTTCAAGGTGAAAATAGCCTAGGCTACAATGGCACTGACCTGTTTTCACCGGAAATGGATTACTCAGTCCGGGAGAAAGACCTTGCACCGTACTTGGCACGAGTAAACCGACTGCTGACGGCCAAGGGATTTGCTGCGTTGACGGCAAATCAAATCAAAGGACAGATTAATCAATTTAAAGTGTTTATCGACCTCTGCCATCTTTACGGGATCGCTGTAATTACTGACGTGGTGTATAACCATGCTGGCGGCGGGTTTGACGATCAGAGCATCAAATTTTTTGATCGGCAGCCCTATACGAGCGATAACAACAGCCTGTATTTTACCGATCAAGACCACGCAGGTGGACGTGTCTTTGCCTTTTGGAAAAAAGAGGTGCGGCAGTTTTTGATTGACAACGGAAAAGCGTTACTTGAGGAGTATCACGTGGACGGTTTACGCTACGATCAGGTCACGGTGATTGCGGAGAGTGGTGGCTGGTATTTCGCCCAAGATTTGACGAACACGTTGCGCTTCATGAAGCCAAGCGCGGTGCAGATCGCTGAATACTGGGGTGGCGAACGCTGGAAGGGAGTGGCGGCGCCTCCTTATGGGATGGGTTTCGATATTGGCTATAGCGATACTTTGCGCGATACCTTGCGTGAGATAATCGCGGAGACTACTGGGGGGCGCCAGGCACATGTCAGCCTCGAAAAGTTGCGCGACGCCTTTTACTTGACCTATAAAAACCCAGGGCGCTGGACTGTCTTTCAATGCATCGAAAACCATGACCTGCTTGACTACAATCACACGGGAAGAGACCGGCAGCCGCGCATTGCCAGCCTCGCTGACCCAACTAACCCACGCTCTTGGTATGCCCGCAGCCGCGCTAAGGTTGCGACCGGGCTGCTACTTACAGCTCCGGGTGTGCCAATGATATTTATGGGACAGGAGTTTCTCGAAGATAAATATTGGACGGATTGGCTGGGTCGTCCTGAATTGCTGATTTGGTGGGAAGGATTGGAAGGCAAGGACAAGGCCATGTCAGACCAGCATCGTTTTACGCGTGATCTGATGTGGCTACGCCGTAAATATCCGGCCCTTCGTGGAGAAGGCCTGAACGTCTTCCACGTCCATAACGGCAATCGCGTGATCGCTTTTCATCGCTGGGTTCCCAATATTGGTCGCGACGTGGTGGTCGTGGTAAGCCTTAACGAGGGCACCTTTTACAATCATAGTTACCGCATCGGCTTCCCCATCGGCGGACATTGGAACGAGGTTTTCAACAGCGACATCTATGACGAGTGGTTCAATCCGAACGCCCAGGGGAATCCTGGCGGGATCACCGCTAACGGGCCGGAGTGGGACGGCTTGCCCACATCCGCACAGGTCACGTTACCGGCAAACAGCATCCTAGTTTTCGCACGGGGTGCAGGAGATTTCTAGGCAGCCAACCAGCCCATGAAATTCGTATCTAAACGTGGATTCAACTTCTAAGTGCAATCCTAGGTATCATGCGGCCTCTTGCACTGGTTCAGCAAAAAACACTGTATGGGATGCTTGGTAATTGAGTGTTTTTCGTGGGCGATGATGATTCAGTTTGTGCATCATCGCTTCAACGTCCGTTGAAGTGATGTTCCCGAAACTGATAGGCAAAATACACATCCGCATATACGAACATTCACAATATGAATAACTTGTCAGGCAACCCAAGGCGTTGACCTTGGGAAAACGATAAATTCAGGTCATGCTGGACGCCAAATATACTGTTTAGCGCGTTAGTAAAACACTATTGATAATTCCTCTTATCAGGAGCAGTACCCATGTTTTTTTCAAAGAATTACCATTGCCAATACCCTCGTCTCAATAGTGGAGCGCACCGTAAAACAAACAGCGTGGTCGGCGTTCCCTCACTTGTCCGGCATGTTGCCTATTGGAAAGCCACTGATCAAACCAGAAAAATGTGGATGACCGCTATCGACAGAAGATTATTCAAGATTTTTTACAATTTAAAATTTAAAGAAAAAAAAGCACCTAATGCTGATGATTTCTCGGCAAATGTAGAAGTAAGAAAAAAGCTTATTTTATTTGTTTCAACTTACAACACCGATGACAGTTGCAGTATTCAAGACGAGCCAATTTATATTAAGCCAATTGATGATCCAGATTATATTGATCCCGACCATATCGATCCTGATAAACCTGAGCCAGATGATTATCAAGTAATTTTGTATACATTCCGATGGGGCGGTATAAAAACTACAATCCGAAGTGAGATTTACACAGAATTTTTTACCATGTCGATCATTATCGACGCGTCAGAACCAACTAGCGCTGATAATGATGAAACAAAAAATAAATTAGGGGAAAACCTCGATAAACTGGAATATTTAATTAATACTGATGCAATAGATACTAATGGGTTGTCAGCCATCCATAAATACCTATATGAAATTGTTTGGGATGAATTTCATAAAGATATTTTATGCCCAGAAGAGCATGTAAGCTCTGACGGGATAATCAATAATCACGATGACATAGGAACAATATTTGCTGACTTCAGAGTGTTGTTGACTGGCTCAAGTGCTTCAGAAAAAAATAAGGATGAATATGCGATATATGATTCCAAAGAAAAAAACAGAAAACTATTGTTTAGAAAGGCATTTTCTCAATCCTATGGCGGCAATAGCGCACCGGAAGAACCCACTGCACATTTCGAGGAAATTGACAAAAAAGATAATGGCAAAAGTGTAATGGCAACGCTATGGCCATTCCTGACAATTGATAAATCTGTTAACCTGTGCGAATACGAATTTGCGGCCTGCCTCATGGATAACCGTCGTATGATCTATGCTACAGCAATGGGGCCACAACCACACGATCAACAAAAGAACACACCATTATTTGCTTTTCATTATTGGAACACGAATAACCGATGGCAAATTGGACGTATGGTTGACCGTCTTAATTATGTTGGGACAGTGCGTTTGGCGGCAATAATGGAAGTTAATAAATTAAGGGCTTATTCCACCAATACATTACACGACATCCAAAATAAAATTGAGTATGTCCGTGATCATGTATCCCAACACGACGACAACCCTCATGATTTAAATGACTTTGCCATCTTGGCAGAAGCCCAGCAACAATTAAAAAGTGACAAAATTGATGCTGGCGTAGACCAAAGAATCCATAGATCTAGGTTTTATGTCAAACAGTTTAAATATACGATAAAAACACTAGGCCTTGAACATGGAAGAATTGATGGATACCAACCTTATGATGAATTTATATTCCGCCGATTGGGGACACTATTCGAGTTTATTGACCGTCTTGGGATTCGATATGATCAGGCAAAAAACGATATTGCCAATCTTTCACAGTTCTGTTTAGCAAAATCATCATCAAATTTAGCGAAATCATCTTTGAAAACTCAAAAAGGGATTTCAAAACAAGGAAAAATAATTACTGAACTCCAAATTACTGGAGAGAACGTTCTGTTATTGGTGCTCGTACCCTATTATGCAAGCAACATAGTTGTCCATTTCTTTGCTTGGGAAGAATATGAGACGTTTGTCTGGCGAGTTGTCACAGTATTTAGTATTGGAGCCGCTTCAATAAAGCTTTATGATCGCAAAAAAACAACCATTAAAAAAATACTGAATACTGCATTAACTCATATCAGGGCAACATCAACTGGCAAGAAACTTATTATCTTTGTTACAGTTACGGCTGTGACATTAGCTTTGCTGTTTTTTTGTTTGAAAGCCTATCAAGCTTTTTCTTTTTGCCATGATCCCGCCGATTCTCATCCAACAACCAAGGAGAATTTGGGTAAACCCATTGGCCAAATGCCACTCCAGATACTAACCCACCAAGCAATATCGCATACTGTGCAAATTCAGACATGATCACCTCTGTTAAAATATAGGGCATTTAAAATCTGTCTGCACACGTCTTCACGCAGACATGGTGATCATTCTAGTATCTCAATTAGAATTGGGCAATTGAAAACAGTAGATTGTTTCACAAATATGATTTTTTCATTTTACCCATGTCTTCGATCATCCGCTGACGTAAATTAGCCATGGCTAATCTCCTGAACTGGAGAGTGAATGAAATGGGCTGGTTAGCGTAGTTGAGAAGGCTGGTCAATGGGGTAATAAAATTCAGAAAGAAAAAGGTGGGTAAAAATTGGGTAAACAGGATATGCAAGGATATACACAAATAGGCATGGCAACGTGAGAGCTATTTGTTTTAATATAATACTTTCAATGTGTTATAAATAATTACAGCACTTTTAATGCAAAGTTCCTGTGCTAAGAATCAAATTCCATATTGCATCGCAAATTGACCGTATATTTGTAGATGCTATCCAAGATCAGTATGATACTTTAATACTTAGTATCCGATGTTTTGCTGCTCCATTCCAAAAAACGTATCGTTTTAGAATAGAAATCCACACTGACTAACTGATATAGAACCAAGCGATGATAAGGTCTCCTTAATCTTGAGCACTTTGCAGTATATGCCCTGCCCTTTTTCCACGTTAATCTGTGACTGTTGGATGTGGCCTTTCTAAAATCCATCTCTCAAATTATTGTGGATAACATCTCCATATAATTAATTCTATCTGTAATAATCTGCTGGTTCTGTTGCCAATTTGTTGCCAACCTCGCATTAAATTCCGTTGAATTAGGTTTTGTTATGGTTTAGCTTTTTACAATGAAATCAACAATAAATTACATAACAAATTGATTTTAATAGTATTTATTCGGACTTAAAATCCCTCGGTGGTAACACCGTGCCGGTTCGACTCCGGCCCGAGGCACCATAAAGTTCAAGGACTTAGGTTTTTAACCAAGTCCTTTTTTATTGCCTATTGGTTTCTACATGACACTAAAAAATAATTCACCACAAAACGCCGCAACAATTGCCGATATTTAAAGCCAAAAAAACGCCTGTTAAGGCGTTGTCGTTAGAGGGTTTACTGCCCTTTGGTTTCATTTAACAAAGGGACGTCTTACGGGGTTGGTTTACCATCGAATTAAATGATCCTGTGGCTTTCGGCAATTATCAAGATACAAAAAAACAGCCCAACCCCTTTTTGGGGAGTAGGGCTGTTTGCTATATGGCTTTCGTGTTTATGCCATTCTCCCCACCGCATTGGCAATCCGGCTAGAGACGGTAATCACAACCGAACCCTAAGCTTTGGGCAAGGTCACGCCCGTTTGTCCCTGATATTTGCCGTTGCGGTCCTTATAAGACGTTTCACAGACTTCATCACTGCCTAAAAACAGCATTTGCGCCACGCCTTCATTGGCGTAAATTTTCGCTGGCAAGGTGGTGGTGTTGGAAAATTCCAGGGTGACATGGCCTTCCCATTCGGGTTCCAGCGGGGTGACGTTAACGATAATCCCGCATCTGGCGTAAGTGGATTTGCCTAGGCAAATTGTCAGGACATCACGCGGGATGCGGAAATATTCGACGGTTCTGGCTAAGGCGAAGGAGTTGGGCGGGATGATGCAAACATCGGATTTGATGTCGACAAAACTGTTGGAATCGAAGTTTTTCGGGTCGACGATTGCCGAATTGATGTTGGTGAAGATCTTAAATTCGTCAGAACAGCGGACATCGTAACCATAGCTGGAGGTGCCGTAGGAAATGATCGCCCCCTGCCCGGAACTTCTGACCTGCCCTGCTTCGAACGGCTCTATCATGCCGTGCTGCTCCGCCATACGGCGTATCCATTTATCGCACTTGATGCTCATAGCTGTGTAATCACCTGATTAAATAAAAACGGGTGATTTTATCATAACTGATGTTAGTCACTGTCCACGAAAAACACGCAAGGCACGAAAAGGCTTTGTCTGTTTCTTTACCCAAACATAATTCAAGCCGCCCCGTAACGCTTCAATGAATCTGCGGGTGGATTAAAATATCAAAAACCGGTGCCAATCCCAATCCCGTATTGCTATCCTGAGGGCATACTGGCTCTTCTACGCCCTCCCCCCTATTTTCGCGCCTTGCGTGTTTTTCGTGGACAGACATTGGCCCGCTAACATCAGGCCATAAATTGGCCGCAACACAGTTGTAAACACAAAGGGGTTGCGGCCAACCCTTGCTTAAGAGTTTTGGACAACGATGGTGGGGAAGCGGCTGCTGAAATCTTTGGCTTTCAAAGCCAGTTTGGCAGCAGTTTTGCGGGCGATAGAGCGGTAAATTTCAGCGGCGCGGCTATCGGGGTCGGCGACTACGGTTGGCCTGCCCAAGTCGGCGTCTTGGCGGATGTTGATGTCCAACGGCAACGCGCCCAAGAAATCCACCCGGTTGGTTTCCGCCATCGCCACACCGCCACCCGCACCAAATATCGCCTCTTCATGCCCGCATTGCGAGCAAATATGCAGGCTCATGTTTTCGACCACACCCAATACCGGCACGTTGACTTTGGCGAACATGGCTAGGCCACGTTGTGCGTCTATCAAAGCGATGTCTTGCGGGGTGGTGACGATAATCGCTCCGCTGACCGGAATGTGTTGCGCCAAGGTGAGCTGGATGTCGCCCGTCCCTGGAGGCAAATCAATGACCAGATAATCGAGGTGCTCCCAATTGGTGTCGCGCAGCAATTGCTGCAAGGCATTGGTCGCCATGGGGCCACGCCAAATCATGGCCTGTTCGGCTTGCACCAAATAACCTATGGAAATGGTCTGCACACCGTAAGCCACTTTCGGCATCATGAATTTGTTATCATGGCTTTCTGGCAAACCGGATAAGCCCAACATGGTGGGGATGCTGGGGCCATAGATGTCGGCATCTAAAATCCCGACGGTTGCGCCTTCGGCAGCCAAGGCCAAGGCCAGATTGACGGCGGTGGTGGATTTGCCGACCCCGCCTTTGCCGGAAGCGACAGCGATGATATTTTTGATTTGCGGATGCGGTTTTAACGCTTGTTGCACGGCATGGGGGATAATTTTTACAGTCACTTCGACAGTGACCTTTTCTACGCCTAAACTTTGCAGATGCTGGCTTATGGCTGCTTGCAAGGTTCCTATCATGCTTTTTGCCGGATAACCCAACTCGATCTTGACGTTGACCTGGTCGCCGTCTATCGTTATCCCTTTGACCGACTTTGCCGTAACCAAATCAAGCCCATGGTTAGGGTCGATGAAGGTTTTTAGCATTTGCTCGATTTCCGTTTTTTCTATGCTTGACATGAATATTCCTGGTTGTTTGGTTAACACCTATTGATTGATAGGTTCAGGATATAAGCCATGCCGCATTTTTTCAATACAATTTATGGTAAACACACTGTGTTTATCCATTGTCATTGTCCAATGCCTTTAGTGTTTCTTTGGCTTCGTCCAACCCGGCAAATTTTTGTTTGCTGTTAATTACCTTTTCCAGCAACATTTTCGCTTGCTTGCGTTCCCCTTGTTTGAAATAAGCCATACCGAGATGGTAATTATTGAGCAGGCTGGCGGCATTCAGTTGGTTGCTTTTCACCAATAGCTCTTGGGCCTTGGGATAATTATTTTGTTGGTAGGCTATCCAGCCAGCGGTGTCCAACATATCGGGGTCGTTACTTTTTTCCAACAACTCCGCCACCTTAGCCGCTTTTTCAAGACCCTCCTTATCGTTTGCATACGCGGACAGGTAACTTGCCAAACGCTGCCGGACCGCCAAGGATTGTGGCTGTTGCTGATAAAGCTCTTCCAACAGGGCAATGGCCTGTTGATGGTCACCCGCCTGATGATGTATCGCCACCAAGTCCATCACCAAATCCGTAGCATTATGGGTTTTGGCCTTACCTTTATTCAGCACATCAAGCGCTTGGCCTGCTTGCTTAAGGTTAAGGTAGACGTAAGCCTGGTGGCGGTATGCATCCGCCCATTCCGGCCTGATGTCTTGGGCTTTTTGATAAGCGTTTATCGCCTCATTGGCTTTGTTTTCATGGGCGCAAATGTCTCCCAGCAAAGAATAGGCGTAAAAATGTTTCGGTTCTTTGGCAATCAGGTCACGCAATTTTTGCACGGCCTTATCGGCTTGCTTGAGCGCCAGATAAGATTTCACCAATTGTGTCAACGGCTCCACAGCTTCGGGTTGCTTCGCCAACGCTTGGGCGAAACTGACGGTGCTTTTATCCAGTTGCCCATTGGCCTGATAGACCAGCCCTGACATATAAAACCCGCTGGCATCGTCTTTATAGGCTTCTTCCAATTGCTTCGCCATTTGCAAGGCCTTGTCCCATTGCTTTTGCGCCATGTAAATCCTGAACAAGGCTTCCAAACCATTTTTGCTGTTGGGGTTCAGCTTAAATAAGGCATTTAGCTGTCCAGTCGCCTGCTCTTTTTCGCCAGCCTGCAACAACAGGTTGACCAACTCTAAGCGCGCCGCTTCATCGGCAGGCGTAATTTCGAGCACCTTGGCCAAGTTTTCACGGGCTAAGATAGGTTCCCCATTGGCCAGATGGGCGGCACCCAGTAATTTCAACACTTGGGTATTGTCCGGTTGTTCTGCGATAAGCGTACGGAACCCCGCAAGCGCATCACTTACCTTAAATTCCGCCAAGGCGATTTCATTGTCTAAAATTCGCGCATCAGTATCATTGGCGTGGCTAGCCAAGATAGTTTTTACCAAAGCTTTTGCTTCATCAAAACGTTGCGTCGCCTTATACAAGCGGGCAAGCTTGTTCCGCGCCTTTAGCGATTGCCTCCCTTCCTTATCCAGCGCGATGATGTCATTTAAGGTTTCCTCAGATTTATCCGGCTGGTTTTGCGACCATTGCAAATCCGCCAATTTAAAGCGCAGCGTATAATTGTCCGCGCCTGAATCCAACATCGGCAATAATTCCGCCATGGCGACTTCTGGCGAGTGTTGGTTGGCCAAAAACTCCACCAACCATAATTTAGCCAGTTCATTGTCCGGCACATCCGTAACCGCAGACCGCAACACCGCTTCGGCTTTGTCACCTTGGTTTTGCGACAGCAAAAATACCGCCAGACGTTTGCGGTGTTCCAATTGCTTGGGCTCTATTTTGACCAAGGCTTCCAATTGGGCTTCCGCTTTATCTTTTTGCCCCAACTGGCTATATAAATTCGCCAGCATCAAATGTGCGGTCACATTACCGGGCTGCTTTTCGACAAAGCTTTGTAACAAAGCCAGCGCATTCTCAGTTTTTCCTGATTTGGCATGGAGGCCTGCCAACAACAAAGTCGCCGACGCATCATCCGGCTTTTTTGCCAACACGGCTTGCGCTTTGGCAAAGGCCGCATCGCTGTTATTTTGCGCCGCGAAAACACCGCCCATCAATACCATCGCGTCGGTGTTATCAGGGGCTATCGCCAAAGCCTCCTTAGCCATTTTTTCAGCCTGTTCAAACTTTGCCGCCAACAGATAAATTTGCCCTAATTTTAAACGTGCTTGCAGATGCTGGGGATCTTGCTGGATGACTGTCTGATATTGGGCGGCAGCGCTTTGGATATCACCCAGTCCGGCCAACACTTCCGCCACTTCGAAACGTCCTGCGCTATTTTCAGGTTCACTGCCAATGGCGTTGTTGAAAGCGGTTTGTGACGTTTGGTAATCGCCGGCTTGGAAAGCTTGCTTTCCCTGTTCGATATACTCCGCCCTTTGTTTGTCATTATTGCAGGCGGACAAACTGACCATCAAACAGCAAATGAGCGGGTATTTTAAACTCTGAAATATGGGCATCATGGTGGATTCCTGTTGCCTATTCTTGATTGGCAACGTCATGAATAAATGTAAAAAAGAAAACGGGGCGGCCTATAACAGACTGATTCTAATATAAAACGCTTTTGTAGGCTGGAAACGCTGTAGCCCTAATAGGCAATCGGCTGCCTATAGGGCACAAGCAAATGAAGTCGGGGCTTAACTCTGACTATTTTCGGGTGGGGTTGGCCGGGGTTTGCGTAGCTGATGGGGTTACCGCTTGTGCAGTTCCTGGCACGGATGCCGGAACAGGTATGGCTTTACCCTGATATTTTTGCTTCCTCAATTTATCTTCGTACCCCTGCATGACCGTTTCGAATTCAACATCCTTGATCTGCGAAAAGGGCTCAGTGCCTATCAATGTGTCGACAATGCCCCGCTTCTGGCAAGATTGAAAACCGTCTATGACTTCTTTGGCACCTTCAAACATTTTAAGGTTTTTGCTTTCACAGGATTTCAACTCTGATGTAGTCGCTTGCTGGGTATTCTGCAAATTGGCATAAGAGGCGGCCAGTTCATTTTTGGACTGGTTCAAGGCATTGTATTTTTCAATTACTTCACGCAATTTTGCCATAGTGTTGTCAAGACGGCCACGCACCTCGTCACCAGAGGCTTTTTGGGCCTCCAAATCCGCCGTTAATTTTGCTTGCGCGGCGGTCGCGGCGATAGCGGCGTCTTGGCCTTGTTTAAGCTGGCCTTTTAAAGCCTCCAACTCGGCAACCACCTTGGCATTTTCTGTTTTAAGAAGATCACGTTCTGAAGTGGCTTCTTTAACCATCGTTTGCAACTTACTGACAATTTTGGCGCTACCGCCTGCCTCGCGCTGGGCGGCAGAAGCAGGGCCGGTTACCATGCCAGTTAACAAGACTATACAGGCCAGTGATTTCATTATGTTGTTATCCGCAGTCATTAGAAGCTCGTGTTCAAGTCTAATTGCAAAACGTCAATGCTGTATTTAGGGCCGGTAATGACATCCGTGCTTAGCCATCTGCCCGTTGCCCAGACATTTTTCATCAGCCCGTAGTTAGCCCCCACGACCCAACCTTTAGCATTAGTCCCGCCCAAGTGGAAGTCAGAATCGGTATAAGCACTCAGCACAGCATCATTTTCGATATGTTTATAAAGGGTAAAGACATTCCACTGGCCAGCATGCGAAACTTTAGGCCAACCAAAATCCACCCTGACCTGCCAAGCATTTGATTCATCCGGAACCGTTGAACCACCAACGTTTTTGGCATTAAAGCCAACGTTTTTGGCGTAATCAGCCCCTACTACCAAATGGTGGGGTGCAAACATGGCAAGGTCGTAAGATAAGTTAGCATTGACAATCCGGAAATCAGAGGCTAAACCATACATGCGTGGAGTGACCTTGTCTTCGTCATAACAGACCAGTTCAAACGTATTGCCAAATTGCGTAAACTGGGGCACAGATAAATTGTTATCCACACTATTTGTGCTACAAACAAAAGATGACCCCGAATTGGTATTAGGTCTGGCCTTAATATTTTCATAATCATAAAAGGCAACGCCCATCTTAAACTGGTCATGGTTGGCAAACCCCAAATCCATCCCAACTTGTGTGCCGAATAACCATTTATCATGCGAACTCAGGGCGGCTTCTTGCAAAGGGAAGGCCCCAATGGTGGCAAATACCGACTTGGCATTGCTGCCCAAAGCATGGCGTGCAGTCGCGGCAAACCCCTCAAAGTTTAAGTCGGTATCCCAAACCAATTCACTACCGCCAGTAAATTCACCACCACCAACATACCAAGGATTAGCGATACGGCCACCGGACAATGTCAACCACTTAAAATTTTGGCTATCAACCGCATCGTATTTTAGGAATGCCCTATCAATATTAAACTGGTATTGCCCTGCTGAGTTTCCTAGGGTTTGGTTAGTCGATACCGGATCAATCCAATTTGCCGAATTCGGCCCGGTAGCCACGCTGGTGGCCAAACGAACCCCGGCTTTCAGGCCTTTGGCAACATCGGCATCTAAGGCCAAGCGTAGCCGTTCACGAAAACGTTGCCTGTCGTGTTGGGTATTGTAACCGCTATTTACGTTACTAAACCCTTGCCCCTGGTTGATCGCCTGAAAATTGGGATAGGAGTTGACCAACGGGAAAGGGGCGACATTATCCTCCGCCATAAACTCATGTTGGGAACGCAAACGTAAATCCCCCGATAACTTAAACCGGCTAATCCATTCCGGTAAAGCATCGGGAACACCCCATTTTTGGGTTTTTGCTTCTTGCATAACATCCTTGACAACATCCGCCCGTAATTCAGTACGCACTTGCTGGCGGATTTCATCTTTGACGAATTCCGGGACATAAGGAACCCGTACTTCGCCTGGTTCTGCGGCAATATCATTCCCGTGAGGTTGGCTGGCCGCCTGTTGAGCCACTTGCGCTTCGGCATCGGCATCGGCCCTTTTAATCATGTCTTCAGCCGCTTTAGCAGTCAGGACACCTTGCTTAACCAGTTCTTTTATCAAATTGGTTGTGGTATTGCGTAATTTTAGCAACTCTTCCTTTTCACCTGCTTGCGCCATGCCCACCATTCCGCAAAGCATCATGACCATTAGCTGCTTTTTATTATCCATTGTATTACCTGTACGTTTTATTAGATTCTTGATGTAATTCTTAGCTTGACTGGCTGTTCCATGCCGGGCGGGAGCGGTTCATCCACTTTCCGGTATTTGCTCAACAGACGGTTGATTAGGTCGTCTATTTCCGCATCATTACTGCCCCTTGCTAATTCAAATCGTTGGACAGAACCATCCACGTTTAGCCACAACTTAATAATTGCCGTGAAACCTTTTTTCCGCAGCTCTTCATGCTCAGAAAGAATATCCAAAATATCGTTTTTAATTAATCCGCCGTACCAAGCATAAGGGTCTCCACCGCCGCCACCGCCTAAGAGGCCTTTGCCTCCTTTACGTGCAGCCAACCCAAAACCATCCGAACCCGCCGAGCCTTCGGCATCCAAACCTAGATCCCCTGGAGGGGGTTCATCGGCGACATCGGGCATTTCTTCAGGTTCGGGTTCAGGAGCCTGTTCAATTTTTTCCTCTATCTCCGGCTCCGGTGGCTTCTCCACTTTAGGTGGGGGTGGCGGCGGGGGGGGCGGTTTTGTTAAGGTGATTTTTTGGATGGTGCGCTCTTTTTTTTCGGGTTTTTCTTGAATATTGCTAATTGCACGGATAATCAATCCAGTGACCACCAGCAAAATCAAGCCGCCTATAATGGTGGGCAAGTAAACCCGAAAATGTTTCTTCTTCGTAGTCATTAGGCGTTTTTATTTAACCAGATTTTGTGTAACCAAGCCGATCTGGGTAATGTCCAGCTTACCCAGCATCGCCAACACATCAACGATTTTGACATACTGCACGCTGGCATCGCCTTTAATGACCACAGGCAACGCCGGATTTACTGCCTTGAACTGCTGTAACATGGATTCCAGTTGTTCCATAGTGACAGGGTAGGTATCCAGAAAAATGGTGCCGTCAGCAGTAATGGTAATCGCTTTGGTCTGCGGTTTGGCAAGGCTAGGTGCATCACTGGCTTTGGGTAAATCGACAGTAATGCCTTGCACTGAAGCCGTACACATTAGGATGAACACCACCAACAACACATAGGCCAAATCCAACATGGGGGTGACGTTAATTTCGTCATAGGCCTCATTTTCTTCTTGTACTTTCATAACATTTGCTCAACTATGCAGAAGGTGTGTCTTAGGTATGCTGTTCTGTCATTTTTGCGATGAATTCATCAACAAAAACATGCATATCCGCAGAAATTGATTTAATACGCCCGCCCAGATAGTTGTAGCCAAACAAACAAGGTATCGCCACCATAAGGCCTGCTACCGTTGCGGTCAAAGCCGCCGCAATACCAGGCGCTATCGAGTTGACATTAACCTCGCCACTAACGGCAATCGCAGCGAATGTGATCATAACGCCGACCACCGTACCTAACAGCCCTAAAAACGGGCCGCCACTGATGGCAATAGTCAAAAGCACCATTTGAGAATTGAGCTTCTGCAACTCCCTAACCAAAACCGCATCCATTGAGGCCTTAACCGCGTTCATTGCCTGGGGGCTTAAGGCAACATCAGTCCCTTTGGTTTTATTTAGGCGCCGGTTCATTTCTTCGACACCGATATGATAAATGCGGTAAATGGACGAACCAGTGAAAGCACTGTGATTGGCAGTCAACGACAATAACATAGGGGATTCTTCATAATCCTCGTCATCCTCGCCATCTTCCCTATTTAAGGTCGCAAGCTCTTGCACACTTAAAGAGCTGAATGCCTCTTCAAATTTCTTATTTTCACTAGCGGTACGGCTGAGGATAATCGCTTTTGAAATCATCACCATCCAGCTGATGACGAACATCACCGCTAAGATACCGATAATAATCCAGCCATCTATGGTCACACTGTTGAGTGTGCTCATAATATAGGACTCGCCTTCTTCGCTATCTGGCGTTGAATCCTCCCCATAGGCCAAGACGGCCGAACTCGCACCTTGCATTTGCACATCAAATTTTATTGCGTTGGCATCGCGGGCGACTTTATAGACGGTGAATTGGTCTAACAAGCCTGAAAAGCCCCTCGCACCAGCCACATCCGCCCCAATGGCCAAATCCCCGGTCAATTCCGCCAAAACCACCGGAAATTCGCCAGCCGCAGTGCCGTTAAGATAGAGGGTAATTTTGCTCGAGGTGGCAACGACCGCCAAATGTTGCCATGAAGCCACCGTCAACGGCGCCGTGCCTGCAAATTCTTGCTTGCTTCCTGCAGCATCCGTAATTTGCAAATAAGGCGTTAGCTCTTTTAAGACCAGCGCAACACCCGCCCTTTGGAAAACTACCATACCCTGTTGGGGCTGGTCAAATTTTGCCCAGGTTTCTACTGTCCAGCCTGTTGCCGGGGACATCGCCAGTGAAGGTGCCGAAGCCACACGAATAATTTGCCCCCCCTGAAATACTGCCGCTCCGCCAATCAATCCGCCTTCACTATTAGTGGCGGTCGCCTCCGATGCCTGATGGGCATATGCAGTCAAATCTTTAACCGCACTTTGGTCAAATTGATAGGCTAGCACTTCACTGACATCGAAAGAGCCTGCCACATCCTGCCCATCAACAGCCTCGGCATTACCGTAATAAAGCCAAAAAGACGGTTCCGGATTCGTGGCAATATCCTTAGGTAACTTGACCCAGATAAATGCCATCTCATTAACAGGATCGATTTTTTCAATATAAAACTTTAATGGCGTCGCCTCGTCAGCTGCCAACACACGTATGTCTTTGCCTTTCTCGGCCAAATCTAAAAAATAACTAAAATTACCGGTGTGTAACCGTACCAAAGCAAAAGCATCCTCAGGTATGGTGACACCATCTTGTTGAAGTTTTTTTGTATCAAGGCTTATTTTTTTCTTGTATCCCCAATCATCGCTCCACCAAGCAGATGCAAATGAAGGGAAAAGTGTTAAAAAAATCAGTAAAAGACCAAAGCGTTTCATTGCCATTCTCAATTTCATAGTTAATGCGGAAATTATCACAAAATTTCGTTACAGGATTATTACCGCCAATAACTAAGCGGTATTCGCATAATTTCCGAGAGCAATAAATTTATAAAGTGCAGCCTGATAAAGCAGGCAATTTTTAGGGCATCGTACAAAGGGTATGGGAAGATTCGATAGCTTCCATCTTGGATGACGCAGTGTGCAGCTGCTGCGTATGCAAAAAAAGAGGGCCACAAAAGTATTTTGTAGCCCTCCCCTTTTTTCTAAGATGTTTTTTTAAGAGGCAGGACGGGACTTGTTTTTATTGTTATTGTTCGGCGTTTCATCACCATAACCAATAAAATCAACGCTTAAAACACCGAGTTTTGCGGATTTATTATTTCTATCGGCCCTTTCCTTTTCACCGGTATCTGTTGCAGCTTGGGCAATTTGGCTAACACTGGCGCTTAAGTTACTGACCCCTGATAAACCGGCCGCGAGGCTACCGACCGATGCGGTGGGCACCCCCGTACTGACGCCGCCGATTTGGATATTATTGGCGCCTAGGACGGCTGTCGCTGAAATGGTCACGTTGCTACCCCCAATCCCCGCTTCGCCTGCATTCACAACACCGCCAGGCGCGAAAAGGAAGACATCGCCCTCCCCGCTAACGTTGCCTTGAGGGGCCGATGCCCGTACACCACTACCAGACACAGCAGGTATGATAACGCTTTTCTTACCGCTACTCGTGTAAGTCACGACGGTCTCAGGCACTGACAAAGCTGTTTTAGCCCCACGGCCAGCATCGATATCCCCTTCGGTTGACCAAATGGAAATATTGCCGCTGGCTTGGGTAAATACGCGCGACTGGTTTACCAGAAAATCATCACGGACAATGGCATTGATATCACCGCTTTTTTGCGCGATAACCCCTAAGTCGGAAGATTGTTTCGCTTCCAATCCAGGGAAAGCGAACGCCAAACCAGCATTGACTTTTCCGCCAGGAACCAAAAGATTGACGTTACCGCCTTCAACAGTCTGTATCGTACTAAATATCAGATTGACATCGCCTTGCCAAGGGAATGCAGGATTGTCAGTTTTTAATTCACTTCCGGGGAATAGGGTATTGATAGCGGCAAACGCCCGGTCATTCCCTAAAGTTTTATCGCCTGCAGAAGCGGCCCCAGACTCTTTAATCTCATTAAGGTAAACAGGCAAAACTTCATTATTCAATTGTTGCTGGATACTTAGATAGTCATCGTCACTAAGATCCTTGAACAAAGCCAGAGCCTGGGCATCTGTTAACCCGGCATTGCCGGTCCGTTCACGCATAAAACCAGCAACGACCGTAGTGGCACCATTAAACTGTTCGGCAACAGCAAAATGTTGGAAATATTTACCAATCATTTCATTGTACTTAGCGGAACTGCTATCCTTCAAAAAGCCAACAATTTGCGCGTTTGTTATCCCCTGATAAGAAAGGTTTGCATGGTTTTCATAGACTGGCAAGATCATGGCGGCCACTTTCGCTTGCATGCCCTGATAATCGGCTTCAATGGCGGCATAATGCCCTTCGCCTAGCCTTGCTTTCAATTTATTGATCACGCTATTTGCCGCATCTATCGCGTCACCCGAATTCGACTTCACGGCGTCAGCCAACGATTTTTGCGCGTCGCCAAATTTCTCAAACACTTTCAATGCGTCTGCGGTAGATAAATTGCTATCGCCTAACTTCTCTCGGACATAATCCCTAACAAGCCCACTGACCGTATTGAAATTATTATCTAAAGGGTAATCCGTCAGATATTTACTGATAAAGTTGGAGTAACCTAGCTCCTTCCCGTTTAATCCGGCCAATACGGTAATATTCGCGCCTTTGCTGTCCAAGTTGGTGTTCAACTCGTTTCCTACCGTGAGCAGCCCTTTTGAAACACCTAAATCTAAATTACGGCCAGTTTTGACCAACACATCGCCTGGCCCAGAAATTTGTAAATAGGGGGCTGTGGCATTGTTCACACCCGCCAAAAAGCCGATGTCATCGAGCTGCACTTTATAGCTAATATCACGGCCCGCCGACAATACCGTGACATCGCTGGGGTTGATGTTTTGAATATCCAACCTCACATTGCTCAAGTCGCGGCCAGCCTGAACAATGGCTTTTTTCGACACCAGCACCTGAATATCCTGGATGTCGCCTTCCTGAGTAATCAATCTCACCGGATCTTTGTCATTTTTATGGAGCAAATCGACGGGGGTTGTTGATCGCGAAGTCAGCGCGGTAATAAAGCCGTCCTCTGAAAAATCCGCTAATTTGGGTGAAAATGCGTCAGGTATTAAGCGCAAATCGACATCACGCATAAAAAACCCGCTTGGATTAATACTGTTGGCATTGGCTTTTATCCCGTCTTTAGCAAGGATACTCAATTTGCCGGATACCGAAGGGAATAGGTTAATTTCATCAACGACAACACTCCCGCCAAATGCGGTGGCCCTTAACGAGGCCGGATAAATGCTAGTTTCACGGATATAATCGCTAGATTCTAAAGCCAGTTTCCCCCTGACAACCGAAGTATCCGCACCCAGATTCACATCGCCCGACAACGACCTGACTGTTATGCCACTGGTAGGGGTATAGGTATAAAACTGCCTTTCACCGGATAAGACCATCGCATCGGACACCGCCGAAATGCTGATATCCTGTTTTGCATTCAACGCCAGTGTGCTATCGCCCATCACCAATTGCGGCCCGTTGGTAAATTCTTTACCACCCGTGATTTGTCCGTCTGCCGACAAGCTTCCATCACCTTTGCCAAGCAAATAAGCACCACCTGAAATATTGCCGCCAGCTTGGACGGACATTTGCCCACCGCCCGCAACCAACACGTCATTAGTTAAAAACTTGGGCGAACCGTTGCTGTTAGTGACCTCCAAACCTGTATTCGGATCAATACGGTGATCTACTTTACCTATTTGTTTGCCCGTAGAAGGCATCATCACAGAAAGGTTATTGATATTCCCACCCGCACTCACATTGACAGTACCGCCACCAAAAGAACCGACATTTTGACGGAAGCCACCAACATCGACGCCCCATGCCGTTGCCGTCCGGCTATCAGCCGGGTCATTTAATGGGATGTTGCTACCCCAGTCACCAACCCTCACCAACCATTCAGTTATAAATTGATTGCTGACAGCACCCTGCACGTTGTTATCGGCTTTGATGACCAAATCACCCCCATCAACGGCATATTGCGCATTGGACAGGACTATATAGTCATTGGATGACAAATAATTTTCTAGCGAACCATAAGGATTAGTTTCTGAAGGCCTACCTGAGTTATAAACCGTAGAATACTGGTTCTTAAAGATAACGTCGCCACCGGCAGCAAGCTTAATATCGCCAATACCTGTCCGCACAGACACGGGGTTATTTGCAGAACCTTGAATTTCCAGGTTGTGCCCAACGGAGTTGATCGTCGCAAAATTATCTGCGCTACCTAGATCCGCCCCTGCGGCCAATTGATACGACCAGGAATTACCGCCCTGCAAAGCCGGCCCAAAAACACCTTCCACATAAGCATCTGAAATTGAAGCGGCAATGGCTAAACTACCTGTCGCACTAATGACCAAATTACCTGTGATGTCATTTTTACCGCCGTACCGCCATTGCGGCAAACCTAAAAAGTCATTTTGTGCAAAATCCCAAGTATCCTTGACCTTTAAATCACCTTGATAATCTATTTCTATCCCTGGGCGTAGCAGGATATGGCTATCAATGGCATCCTTGACCGCCTTAATATGGCCGTCGCTCATATAATTGAAGGTGTCCGCCTGAATTTGGGCTATCACCGTATTGTCGACCACACCGTTTGCTATATCCGCATTACGGTATTTTTTAACGGCTTCGGCATAATAATTTTGCGCGCCTTTGACTGTATTAGCGGCAACCGGGTCAATTTTGATGACCGTCTTGGTGTCCTGCAGGGCACGTAGCGTCACATCCCCGCCTTGGGCCACTGTACTGCCAGTGACATCTATTGACGCACCGGATTGGATGGAAATCCCACTTGCGCCATCTTCATCAGCGTCCACAGATGACATCAAGACATTGCCGCCCTTAATCCCTTTCGCTGACAAAACGCCAGTGTTTTGCAAGGTAATTTTATCGCCCGCATATAATTCAATCTTTCCGCCTTCAGCCGCCCCATCGGCGTTGAGCTTGCCTGACAAACCGATTGCCCCATGGTCAGCGACCAAGGTGATGGAATCGGCTTTAATTTCCTTACCGCTTCCTTGGACAAGGTCGGCTTCACGGGAACGGAAGTAAACAGATTGCGAAACGCCCGCTTGCGACAGCAAACCGATCCAGGCATCAAAGCTGGATGATGGGTTAAATCTTGCCATATCAACCACTGCGCTACCGGACACAGCCGTTATCGCCCCTGACCAATCAACCGTTTGCTTAGGCGCTTTCAAAATCAGCTTTCCACCCTCAGCAAGCCCGCCGCCAGTACTTAAATTTATTTTCGAATGCGCCGCCAACATTATCTTCCCTTGATCGGCAATGGCGCTGAATACACCACCTGGCGTATAGTCAAAAACGTCCGCAAATTTGACTGCTTTACCTTCCAAATTAATGGCGGCCTGATCACCAACAACTACATCACCCGTTGCCCCATGTAATGCCAGTTTACCGGAATAGAGTAAGGCGTTGGTATTAAACCCAACCGCGTCAGCGGAGATATTGACCGAAGCACCGAAGCCGCTGGCCATGGTATTGTCAACATGGCCAGCATTATCAACCACCACCTTATGGCCTAGGGCATTGATGGTCATATCGGCACCACCTGAGGCGGTCAAATAATCGGTTTTTAGGTTCAAATCGCTAGCCACTGTCAACAGGCTTTTTCCGTCAATATGGAATTGGCTAGTTTTGTCGTCAATGGGGTTGATGTTAACTGTTTTGAAACCATTAAAATTGAAATTACCGGCACCTTGCACATAGTCATTCGTCAAAATGTCAAGCTGGCCGTCACCCGTCCCGGCACTGGCGGCCGCCCCTGTTGAATTGCCGACAACTAGGGCGTTGGCTTGCAGCCTTACCGCTTTACCCTGATTGGCAAACCCCGAAAATCCCGCCGAATTGACCACTAAACGCCCAAATTGCAAAGGCGCTATCGAACCGTCCTGGGTCAAGAAGCCGCCTCCAGCGCCGACTTTACCAACGTTGCCATAAAAATTGATCATTTGACGGCTATTGAGCAGCAATTCATCGACCAATAGATTGCTTAATTGCCGGTTCGTCAAATTCAGCGCGTTGGTATTGACATTATCCACTTCACCAATATTGATGGCATTGGCGTTCAGGCTCAAAGAGCCTCCGGTCATCCGGATATCCCCGTCTATTCGGGTGGTCTGGCTGGAATCCACCAATACGGATGCCAAAGTTGATGTGGACGTGCCAGTGCTTAGGCCATTTATAACCGCGCCTTCTTCAAAAAATAATTCACCTTGGTCTTGACGGGTTGAATCCTTGCTTAAACTAACTTGTTTATCACTCGATACCCGCAACAACGCACCATACCCTGCGACCTTAAAAGAAGTGTCGCCCGTGTTGACAGCACCGCTAGCCGTCAAAACAGCACCCCTTTTTATGGAAATGTTATCTTTGGCGGCAATAACCAAATCCTTAACTTTTAAGCCAACACCTTCAGCCACCTCAACATTGGCGGCATTGACGGTTATATCCGTTTCACCAGTCGCATTATCCCTACGGCGAATCCCGCCTAAAAACAGGCTGTCCAGGTTTAAGTTATTTAAATTATCGGCTTGGATTTCCAGGGTGCCCGGCGTTTGCGAAACGCTTAAACCGTTAACAATTTTTATCCCGTTGATACTGGCAATATCCAGCTTGCCACCACGTCCAGGGCCATTTGCATCGGTTGCGGGAGTGGAATTGATAGTGCCTTCAATCAGCAGCTTATTGGCCACATCAATAGCAATCTGGCCGCTGTCTTTGGGTATTAACGGTATGCTGGCATCATTGGCAGTGGCTTTGGCAACAAAAAACGAATTGGCGGTTTGTTCGTCATATTCCGAATGTTTACGGATATCCTTACCTGACTCAACTAAAAAGCCGCTGGTGCGGGCACTGCGTGTACCTGTCCCGGCAAGGGTTTGGTAACCGGATACAATTGGCAAACCCGCCGCATTAAAGGTAGTGACAGTTTGGTCTTGGGTATTGGCTTGTGGGGTAACTAAAAACGCCCCTGGCAACAATGCGTATCGTGCTGGCAATATGGTGTAAGTCCCTGCCGGTAATTCGCCCGCCCCGCTTAAATGGATTTGGCTGCCGACGCCATAACTGGCCAATTGATCTGCGGATAATTTTGCCAGTTCCAATTGCTGCATAGGGTCAAAAGGCGCCAAGGCCGATCCAAGCGAAGGCACTATGGCAAAACCGCCTTGATAAGACGGGCTACTTGGACTTAAATAATCGTAAGTACCGCCTGCTCCTGAAATAAACTCATAAGCTTTTAAATCCCCACCACCAGAAATATCTATTTTACTGCCTTGTGCAAGCGTCAC
Source organism: Methylovulum miyakonense HT12 (assembly GCF_000384075.1). Lineage (GTDB taxonomy): Bacteria > Pseudomonadota > Gammaproteobacteria > Methylococcales > Methylomonadaceae > Methylovulum > Methylovulum miyakonense. The sequence goes on along the minus strand of NZ_KB913025.1, from coordinate 2,255,392 downwards.
CTCAGGTGCGGTCAAATTTACCTGTTTGGATTGGATTGGCCGGAAATTCTGTGAGGTGGTGTTGAAAACCAGATTGGTTCCGTCAAACAGGGGATAAAGCCAGAAAAGGCCACCTTCTGTAATCCCAAACGGAATCGTTTTGCCGTCTGCCGAAACTGACGTCAGGCTCTTGCCGCCTAATGTCAACTTAGAACTGGCGTTCAGATTAATCGTGCCGAAGGGTGCCTTTAAAACACCATTTTGGTTAATAGTTGGGGCGTCAAAACTTAATACGCCATTGGCTGATAAGGGGGTTTCGTCATTATTTTTACCGCTAATATTGATTTTGCCTTTAGGGTTAAGGGTTTTATCAACACTAAAAGTAAACTCGGTCAATGTGCTGGGATAAATTTGGCTGGCGGCCAAATTCAAGTTGGCGGCGGTTTTTAGGCCACCCAGATATTTTTTTTGATCTAAATTCCATACCCCCCTAACGCGCAAGTCATGCTCACTTTTGAGATTGATTTGTTTAAAACCATCCCATCGGGTTGGCCCGACCAGTTCCGTCCAGCGTGCATTCCCGGTAAATTTACCGGCTCCGGTTCCAAGCTTATCATTGAACTTCGTATTGTTTAAAATCTCATCAGTGCCCGCTTTTAAATAAGCGGTATTTAATTTGACAATATCCCCTTCGACCCCTTTTTCTGCTTCCCAACCAATTTTTTGTGTGTTCAGCTCAATACGCGATTTTGCGTTCAGTTCGACATGGCCGACAAAACGTATCTCAAAAGGGCTGCTTAAGCGGACATCGCCAAAATCACCTTTTTCTATATAGTCGCTACTGACCCTCGCCGTGCCGTTTAAGCTATTTTTACCTAACGGAATTCCGGGGCTAAACTTATCAAGCCGGTCACCATAATGGAATTTATCCGCAAGGACTGAACCGGTATGTTGGGTGAGCTTAATGACTTTTTCTATTCCTGGGAACACGGGCTCCAAATCCGAGGGGATTCCCCGTAACCCCGGATTTAACGTCAAATCGAAACGCCCGTTTTGGGTTGTTTTAGAACCCGCATGGCCGTTTGCCTCACCTTCCAAGACTATCCCTTCGCCAGCCTTGACAATGATCGACCCCGCATTGGAACCTACGTCCTTAGGCTGGAAATGAATGTCCGAGGATTTGGCGTTGGCAACAGGCAGATCCAAAATGGCATGTGTGCCCGACACATCAATCAAAGAACCTTTTTCCTGGATAACATAGCCACGCTCCGCCACCAAAGAAACCTTACCGCCATCCAGAACCTCACCTGAACGCCTGTTAATTGCGTCCAGCGGTTGCATTTTAGTGGTGCCGTTTGCCAATAAGCTTGCATGGCTACCCAACCAGATGGCTTGGGTCGGGTCATAGTTGGGCAATCCGGATGTCTTAATGGTCAAGTCTATTGACCCGGCAGGCGCTGCAATTGTGCCATCGACAAAAATCCCTCCCTTACTGGTAGCCAGGCTAATGGACGCACCGGTATCCGCAATGATTTGGCTGCCTTGTTTCAGTGTCACGCCCAGCAACCCTGTCAGCGTCAAATCCACAGGGTTGCGTAAATGTTCGGGTAAAGTCTCCACATGAGTTAAGGCCGTTAAAGACCTGGCACTCGCTTGTTGGCTAAAATTACTCTCTAACACCCGATTTTGCGCCAGCAGCCTTAAGTGGGTTTTACCCGTGACGGTCAAACTGTCATCATGGCTGTTCAGGCTAATTTTGTTGAACCCTGAATGGGCTAACTTAGAAAAGCTGCCATTGCTGACATTTAAGGCCAAAGGGGAAATACCATTGGCATCGGGAATGCTGACAGCCGAGCCCACAGTGATTTTGGCGCTAGTCAAACTCAAGCTACCACCCTCGGACAACCCCCATGCCGACAACTTGCCATTAAGATGCAAAGAACTTGGGAAATCAAAGCCAACCGCCGCCAAATTGACATTACCGCCCTTACCTTCCGTCAAATTATTATTGACCGATAAATGCGCCCCGCCATCAGCCTTAATCAAGGAACCTGACTTCATATCCAGGTCACCAATGGCCGTCAAATTGACAGTACCTCCATTTATCGCCAAGGGCTCAACAGGCACCGCCGAAAAACCTAATTGCAAGTCATTTATCCACCTGCCTGACACATCCAACTTCGCGGATTCACCCAGAGTAAGCTTACCCAGTTCTTTAGTGTCAACCCCAAACCCATTAGTCGTCAAATTAATCGTGCCGCCCGCAGCGTAAATGCTACCGGCCACATCAATATTACCGGCATTCAGGGAGATATTGGCCCCTAAATTGTCTATGGCGGCATTTTTAGCAATTTTGACGCTGCCAGCCGTATTGATGACAACCTTTTGGATACCGGAATTGTTCAGTAACGCATTGGACAAGACTAGTGAAGCGGGGGCTTTACCATTTGCCTGGGCAGGGAATTTATCGTCAGCACCTAGTGCAACCGTATTGTTTTCCGCCTGAAATATTACGTTCTGCGTTGATACATAAGCCCTACCGTCTTTACCATCTGTTTCATTAAGGATAAATGAACCACCAAACGGCATATCCGCTAATTCCCGCTGGGAAATACCTGCAGTAGACCCTGCAATCAAAGTTGCATTCCATGATAGCAATGGCGCTTGAATATTAATCGACCCCGCACTTTGGCCTTCGCTATAGCCTTTCTCAAACCTGCCTTGCCCAAATAAGGACGAGTTGTCCCATACCTCGGTTACGCCCCATTTTTTATGCTCCTGCTTAATGACACCGAAAATCGACACATAATGCTCATTCGGATCCGCGTCGCTGATATCAACTATCTTGCCATAATCAGTCAATAATTTGGTGGTGTTGATATAGCCGTCTTTAAAGTCAATTGATCCGCCGGATATATTGACAACGGCGCCACTATTTACAATCACATCCCCGTTTGACGTCAAATTGATTTGGCCACCTTTCGCCAGACGCTCCTCTACCGTACGCTCGACACTGTTTTTTGCCCCGCTAATATCGACAATGGGCGTGCTCTGCCGCGTATCTACAAAGATGGTTTGCCCTTTTAAAACCCCATCTTTTTGTAATGGCGAATCCCGTAAATCGAATGTTTGTACCGACACCTTGCCTACGTTGCGCTCCATCGCCACCTGTACGTGTTGGGTGCCGGACACATCAATCGTGGCGCCTTTATCAACCAAAATACGGCCGGCATTTTTTGACGCGTTGGATGTGGTCGGCAAGACCACCGCGTTACTTTGGCGGTCAATGATGCTTAGGTCATCGGTCGCAATCGCGTTGATATTGCCGTAGGGTGCGACAATAGCCGCGTTACTTTTGATATGTATCTGGTCGGCAATCATATCCATATAAGATTGCGCCTGGACTTTAGTGTCTATCGCCGTATCGGCCGTTTGGTTATCAGCAATGATTTGGGTCAAACTGCCGGAATCGAAGGTGATTTTAGATTGGGTCCCCAGTTTGTCAGCCGCTTCAGTATTCCGGACGGTTTTGGTCGCATAAAGTCTACCGCCATCGTTGACATGCTGTTCTTGAGCTAACAGCCGGATTGAACCATTGACATTGACCGATGTAGTCGCCGTCAGTCGCCCGCCCTGGTTCACGGCAAAACCTTCCAGCGTAATATTGCCTTGACGGACTAAAATATCCCCAAGGTTCGACACTTTGCCCCCCGTATCAACCTCCACCAATAAACCAGAAAATGGACTCTTTTGATCAGTAGGTTGCAAATACACTTTATCTTGGCTAGCGACAAGGATAACCTGGCCAAATTCATTAGTGGTGATAGTGCCTTTATTTTCCACATCAGGAGCCGCTATGATGACCAAACCGTCATTATTGGCGTCACCATTGGCCTGTATTTTCGCACCCTGCTCTATGCGTATTTTTGAATTGGCTTTGGTGGCGGCATCCCCCAATGCGGCCTTGTCTATGCCTAAGCCGCTTTGTTTGGTCAAACCATTGGTTATAGTTTCATCTGAAATGTTTAACGACGACGCAACCAAGGTGTTGACATTCACCGTCGAATCCTTACCAAACACAAAACCATTCGGGTTATAGAGATATATTTGCCCGTTGGCCGTGACTTGGCCAAGGATCTGGCTAGGATTAGCGTCCCTAAGTATCCTGTTCAATGCGACTGCACTGCTATTGGGTTGATTAAATTCAACCTTATTGTTAGCGCCGACATTAAATTTGTCCCAATTCAGAATAGCGTTTTGAGATTGCTGGTCAATGTGCAACGTACTGCCGTTATCTATAATTTGATGCGTAGCGACACCTAATGACGCCCATGCTTGAGTGGAAGAGGGTATGGGCAATTCAGCCTGGACTGGTGACACCGACCCCATTAACACGCCACTAGCGACAGCCATCCGGATACACGCTGGCAAGGGCCTTAATTTAAATATATCAATGGTTGTTTGTTGAGTCACAGTTTGTCTTTTAGCCATGGTTTACGCCTACTTGCCATAAAAATTGAGCCTATCTATCAAGGGTTGCCCGAACAATACAAAGCACCCGATCGTGATTATTTGGGACACTTGCCGACGTATCCCGACGATCACCGGCCCTTAAAATTCTGTTGCAATATTAAAATGCACTTTGGGGTCGCCTTGGTACACAGGCTTAAGATCAATTAATGGGAAGCCTATATCAAGTGCACCGACAAAATATTTCCACATCTGAAAACGGGTGCCTACACCGGCACTCGCCAGTTCATTAGTTGCCGCATTGCCTGGTAAGGCGCGTTGTGTCCACCCCTTACCTGCGTCGAGAAAGACCAACGCTTGCAACTTATTAATGTAATCAAGCTTGGTGGACACCAGGCGCGGTGATCGCCATTCAAACGAGCCTATGATGCCATCATCGGTCAAAGCCTGGGTCTCAAAATAGCCACGTATGGATTGCATACCGCCTAAAGAAAACTGTTCATTACTGATAAGCGGCGAATCGGCGAGCTGCCCGGAAAAACGGCTAAAGAATTCCATGCCGTAAGGCAATTCATGGGTGAAATTTACACCGCCCAACAGCACCGCATAATTTGATTGGGCAAACAGCCGTTTTTCCTCAAACTCAGCTTGCGTATTGCCCAAACCGCGCATTGAGAAATTGACCCCTACGTTCATGGATGTGAACGATTTCTCACCTCTTACCGATGAGTTATATTGCAAGGTAAAGGGCAAATAGCTGATAGGGGTTTTGATACTGTCTGAACTGATCAGCTTCAAGTCTTCTTTGAAATCCTTGTAATCTATGCCGGCAACGATTGAATGGGAATAATTTTTAATTGTTGGCAACGGCTTAATGAACCTCGCCCCAAAAATTTGTCCGTTACCGATAACTGACAAGGCCCCGCCGCTAGCTATCTGGGCATTTGAAGAAGAGCTGACCCCGTAAAGGGCCAATTTCGCTGAATTATCAAAGAGAGGTAACGAATACGTCCCGACGATGACATCCACCTCATCACTTTCTTCCGGAGAAACCTGATAGGTAAAGGATGCACTGTGAAACTTTTGCCACAAGTTATCGTAGTGCAGGGTTGATACCAAACGTAACAAACTGGTCGAAGAGGTGTTCCTGCCATTTAGCGCGACACTGCCATGCAAAGGCAAATCATCTTTCACCTTTAAATCAACGTCTACCGTACCTGGCGCCTCACCTGGCCGTAGGATGGGGGTCACTTTCCGGTCATTGCTCTGGCTATCAATTGCAGCAAGTTGTTCCTGCATTTTCGGCATATTTGGCACATGCCCTTCTGCGAGCTCAGGCACGCCAGCCTTGATACTGCCCAAAGAAAAATACCGCGAATCCTTGACCCGCAAGCGTGACACCTTACCTTCAACAACCTGTAGGTAAACGACGCCATTTTGTACATCTTGCTCAGGAATATCGACACCAACTGTTTGATAGCCTTGGTCATGGTAAAGCTTTTCCAGCGCACCCCGGGCTTTTTCAACCGTTTCTATGGTTTTTTTGGGGCCTAGAAAAGGATAAACAGTACGCTCCAGCTGTTTACGTTCCAACAGGGTATTGCCCTTAACACGCAATTCAAATAAATCAAAACGTGGATCCTGGCTTTCTGCCTGCTCCGCGGCAGAAATAACAGGCAGATAGCTTCCCAAAAGAATACTGAAAACTACTGACTTAACCAGTAGACCCCGCTTAATATCGAATAAAGGCATGTGTATTTAGTGATCTGATTGGGTTCAGCGTGACAATTTGCCGACTGTGATAATCGGCAGCATACTTATCAACTGGACACCTAGATAGAATGGTTAATGACAGACTTTCTAACCATTTTATGAAGCTTATATTAATGTTTGATGACAGCGCCTTGATGGGCGCACCAGTCCGGTTTAATGGCCTTCCCTAAGCCGTTTAAAAACATCCGCCTTCTAAAATGCACAAAGCCAACCGTTCTAAAACGGTTGGCTTTGGTTTTTCAGCAATCCTTCGCTTTCGTCCAATACTTTAACGGCATTGCACCGTTAAAGACGAAGGAATTAATTCAATTGCAGACCCTGATTGTTGTTATTAGGGTTGTTTGAATAGATCAATGGGTTGCGGCAGTTGTTAGTTGCCTGGGCATCAGTACCTGGGAAAACCGCATGGCTTAATGGGTTAACCGGTTTAGCAAGATCCACCGTGCCATTCACGAGCGCTGGATGGGTTGAGTTAGGCACAGCGATCACACCGGAAGTACCAAAGGTATGGGTTCCAGTTTTGGTGTTGACAAAGCTGATCACCGAAGGCGTTGTAAATGAGCTAACAATTTCCAACACCAGGTTTTTCAACGCGCCTGATGGCAAAGTATTGACATTATATTGGAAAGTGGACTCGACCCAGTCTGGATACTTGCCGTTAACGACATTTTTCAGGATTGGCGCGGCGCCGTCAATCTTGACAAAACGGTAATTCTTGCTCAAATCAGCGTTTTTATCTAATGATTGGATACCAATCGCCCAACGCACCGCAGTGGCTCCTGGCGCACCATAAGCCGAAGCAGGCGCGAAAGAACCCGCGCTATTGGCGGCGCCAGAATCCAACTCATCCATACATTCAGCCAACCCGCCGCCAGATGCCATGGCATGGACAATAGGCCTTAAGGCCGATTCTACCGTTGTGTTAATTGGGTTGAAAGCTTTATAGTTCGCTTGACCAGGCTCGGCATAAGCAGAGTGGTCAAAATTTTGCACCATTTTAGAAGAACCTGATGAACAGCCGTTGTTCAAAAATTTAACGCCAAATTGCGCTTTAGTGCCTGAGCCGACAGTACGGCTACAGATATGCACTTTAGCGTTGGCTGGCTTGTTTTTCGCAATAGTTTGATCAAATAGGTTAGTAAGGGCGCTTGTTTTAAGCTGTGTCCATTGGTGGATTTTGCCCGCACCCGCAGCTGGCGCACTGATATTCGCCTTCAATGGTGAAACTGGGGTCGGATAGGCAGCAAATAAATCAGCGATCTGGTCGGAGCTTAAATTTGGCATACAATTCACTGAGTCCGCAGTATCCACTCCTGTTCCTGCAACATCGGTATAACCGGCATTGCTTGGGTTACAGTTGCTGGCGGTAGGGAATTGCGCTTGCTGCAAGGCATTACGCAACTTGGTGCTGACAATGACACCAAAAGCTACGCCCGGACCAGGAACAATTTGATAAGTTGAAGAGGTAGGGCTTGGTGGCAACGGAGGAGTGGTGCCAACAGGGGCATTTTCAGTGCCTACAGAAAAGATTTGTGGATTGACATCTGACAGGCCAAAAGTAGGCGTTGCAAAAGTAGCGTTAGTTGAACTGTTGTAATCGCATGTCTTGATACTGGCAAATGTTGTTGAAGTTGCAGTGGTACATGCAGTGGGGTTAGTGGTGACGTTCAAAAACGCAATTTGCGCAGGGTTCACGACAGGAACGACACCCTTGCCTGAACCACCTTCGTTACGTTTGTAAACTAACAAGTTGGATTTGGTGATGCCAGCAGGGATAGCGGTATCAGGAGTTGCGCTACCATTAGCGGCAGTATTCAATTCACAAATATAAGCCTGTTGGTTGCTACCACCCGTACCCAAATCAACAAATTTATGGACAGTGCCTGCTTTACAAACGCCTTCGTTTGAACCTACAGTCAAGCCCCTTTCGATCAAATCAGACAACGCGGATGAGCCTGACAGGTAAACGATAGTGGTGTCGTTCAAAGTGACCGCATCAGGCATGTTGTTTGCATTGAAAGTGATGGTTGCTTGGGCAACACCACCGAATAAAGCAGCAGAAACAGCCGCCCCTAATAATATTTTTTTCATGTTATCCTCTTAAACTAAAAATAAAATACTGCACTAATACTCAGCGGGTACAAATTAGGTATCTTTAACACTTAGGCTCACATCCTTCAGCTAAGACCTCAATTTCTTCCAAGCATTTAAATAAGTGGCAAACTAGCCTTCCGTGTTTAAGCAATACGCACCACAAGCGCCATCCTTCAATAACACCCGTAGCCTTACCTCAACTGCTGTTATTTTTTCACAGTTAATCAGGGCAAATGGTTACAGCTTCGTTAAAATTACATGTAATGTATTACGTTTGTATTTCATTTACGGCTTTCTTACCCGCCGTAGTATTTCTGTAACATTTATCTTTTATCTTATTCGGGATTGATGAACCACCAACACCAACAGCTCCCAGGGAGTTGCATCTTGAACGAATTAAAACAAAGCATTTCACTACGGCTGGTTGATAGCGATAGGGCCGCTGTACAAGCCATTGCTTCACGCCTGTATGTCAGGGAATCCGATATTTACCGTTTTGCAATTAATTATCTAATTAATAGGTTCAGCTGCCTATTCGATGACACCTATACAGGTAGCGACCTATTGCCCTCCATGCTGGAGATAAGGGCGGAAATTAACCATACGTTAGGCCTTAAAAGGCACCAGCTCGAAAAAATCATTAATGGCAACAACCTTAATCCTGACAAATATGTTGCCATGTGTGATATTGAGCTATTATTGATGCCACAACATCTACTCAAACAACGGCTCCTAAAGTTAGATGAGTCACCTAAAAACCAAACAGATGTTGAAACCTGGCTTAAAGATTATTTAACTGAAAAATACCATTTGCTGGCTGTTGAAAAAAAGACCGTGTTTGATGATTTCATCATCCCTAATAAAAAACCAAGGCCGCTCGATAACCAATAATGCATTAGCCAATCCCTCACCAAATAAAAAACAACCTACAGGAAAACTACCATTATTTTGAATTCTGCCGTGCTTAGCGCCATTAAACGTGAATTCTTCCTGCCTGCTTTTGCAACGGTTCTGGCCTCGTGTGTTTTACTGTTGGTTGTTATTGACAAAGTGCCCCAACCCCCCTCCCAAAGCCTCCCTGCCGATACACCCGACACGGAAAGCCCTGTAACGGAAGCCATTACCACTGATCCATCCCCAATCAGCACTTGGCATTTATTTGGCCAATCACCGGACATACCCCATGCAGGTAGCGGTGAAACCCCCGCCATCCCACAGGAATTGAAATTACGCGGCGTGTTTTATCTAGGCCCCCACTATCAGGCCCGTGCTATTATCGAATCTGCCGACCAGACACAAAAAACCTATCAGGTAAACGCCCGGCTTCCTGGCGGCGAAATATTGATAGCCATTGGACAAAATAACGTTACCCTTCTTATTAACAACCAAGAAACAACGCTGCCGTTAAGCAAATTCGAACCTTCCCCTGAAGCCCTCGAGGCAACGCCACCCCAGTAGCAAGCTTGCATGGACATTGTCCCGTACCTACTAAATCATTGACACACTTTTGATTATGCCTTTTCGATTATTGATCGCCGCCCTCCTCTTATCTGCCTGCATGCTAGCCAAGGCGGATAAAGATGAATTCACCTTGAATCTTAATGAAGTCGACATGCGGGTCATGATTGATACAGTTGCGGACATCACCGGCAAAAATTTTATTGTTGACCCTCACGTCACCGGCAAAGTCACCGTCGTGACCGCCAAACCGATGCGGGCTTCGCAAATCTACGAGATTTTCCTCTCCATCCTTAAGGTGCATGGCTTTGCCGCCGTGGCGGACGGCAATATTGTCAAAATCGTCCAAAACGTCAACGCCAAACAAGAGCTTAACCAACCTGGCAAATATGCAGGCACCGATGAGCTGCTGACCAAAGTCATCCAAGTGCATCATGTCGATGCGGTGCAGCTGGAACAAATCCTCCTCCCCTTGATGCCGCAACACGCGTTCATGTCGGCTTTCCCCGACAGCAACGTCATTATCCTGTCTGACACCCTGGGAAATGTGAACCGCTTGGCGCAGATGATCGGTCAAATTGACCAACAAGGCAATTTGAAAATTGATGTCATCAAGCTCGAACGGGCCGACGCCGAAGAAGTGACCAAAACCCTGACAGCCCTGCTCGCCAGCAAAAACACAGGCAAAGCCGGGGCATTCATTCCTGCGCTAGTTGCTGACGGACGGACAAACAGCATCCTGGTCAGCGGCGACCCGGCTTCACGCGCACAAGTGCGGGCATTGGCAAATGACCTTGACCATCCGGTTGCGGATACGGGTGACACCGAGGTCATTTACCTGCATTACGCGCTGGCCAAAGACCTGGTGGAAACCCTAACCGGTGCCCAACAAAAAACCAAAGGCGACATCAATGCAACCAAAACCGAAACCACCACACCAAAGGATTTTGATGTCCGCGCCGATGAAGCGACCAACGCGCTAGTCATCACCGCCGATGCCGAAAAAATGCGTTCCATGAAAGCCGTCATCCAACAGCTGGACATACGCCGCGCCCAAGTCCATATCGAAGCCATCATTGCCGAAATCAATTACAACAAAGACCAAAAAATTGGGGTTGACTGGAATACGGGCAAACAAAACGGGGTGGTTGGGAATGTCAACACCTCCGGCAATAAAACCACCAGCCTCAGTGATTTTATTACCAGCGCTGGCAAAGGCCTGAGTGTCGGGTATTTTATCGGTGGCGAATTGCAAGCTTTATTGACCGCCTTTGCCGAAGACAATAACGTCAACATCCTGTCCACACCGTCTTTGGTCACGCTAGACAATGAAGAAGCCAATATTTTGGTCGGGCAAAACATCGGGATCAAAACCGGCAGTTTCACCACCAACACCAGCGGCTCCAGCAACCCGTTCACGACCCTGCAACGCCAAGACGTCGGCATCAAACTGATCGTCACGCCGCAAATCAACGAAGGCAATGCGATTAAACTGAAAGTGAAACAGGAAGTGTCTAGCGTCGACACCACCACCGCCGATTCGGAAAACGGGGTCACGATCAACAAACGTGAAATTGACACCTCCGTGCTGGTCGACGACAGCAAAATCCTGATCCTCGGCGGACTGATGCAGGACGATGTCGAAGACACCATTACCAAAGTGCCCTTGTTGGGCGACATCCCTTATCTGGGCCGTTTGTTCCAATACAGCAACACGGCGGTCAAAAAGAAAAACCTGATGGTGTTCATCCGCACGAAAATTTTGCGTGACCAAGAATCTTCGTCGTTAATATCGAACAGCAAATACAATGACATTCGTGTCCGTGAAGAGCAAATGGGTAAAAAAGGCGTCTTTTTGATGCCGCAAGAACACGGGCCGGTGCTGCCCAAGCTCGCGCCTACCTTTCCAAGGCCCTATACCTCGCCATCCTTACAAAAATGATGTCCGACACTTCCGTGCAAGAGCCGCAAGCAGTGACTGCCCCCCCTGATGTGGTGGGTTTGAAGCTGCCGGCCTACAGCTTCGCCAAACGCCACGGCATCCTCGTGCAATATGGCAATGCCATCACCCATGTGCTGTATCTGGACAAAACGCCCAACCTGGCCTTGTTTGAAATCCGCCGTTTCTTAAACCAGCCCGCGAGCTTCGCCAAAATCAGCGAAGCCGAATTTGAACAAAAACTGCAAACCGCTTACGAACAAAAAGCCGGGCACGCCCAGCAAATGGTCGAAAACTTAAGCGACAATCTCGACCTTGCCGATATGGCGCAGCATTTGCCGACGCCCGAAGATTTGATGGAAAGCGAGGACGAAGCGCCGATCATCCGTCTGATCAACGCACTGCTCACCGAAGCCATTAAAGAAAACGCCTCGGACATCCACATCGAATCCTACGAAAAACGCATGGTTGTGCGTTTCCGGGTCGATGGTATTTTGCGCGAGATTATCGAGCCGCAACGCGAATTTGCCTCGATGGTGATTTCGCGTTTGAAAGTCATGGCAAAACTGGACATCGCCGAAAAACGCTTGCCGCAAGACGGGCGCATTTCCTTAATCGTCGGTGGACGCACGGTCGACGTGCGTGTCTCCACCCTGCCCTCCGGCTATGGCGAACGCGTAGTGTTACGAATACTAGACAAACAAGCCAACCAGCTCAGCCTGAAACAATTGGGCATGAATCCCGACGAGTTGGAAACCATCCAGCACATGATTAGCCGCCCGCACGGTATTATCTTAGTGACAGGGCCTACAGGTTCAGGCAAAACCACCAGCCTATACGCGGTGCTGAACCAACTTAATGAACGTACCCGTAACATTCTAACCGTCGAAGACCCGATTGAGTTTTATCTGGACGGCATCGGCCAAACCCAAGTCAATAACAAAGTCGAGATGACTTTCGCCAAAGGCTTACGAGCCATCTTGCGCCAAGACCCCGACATCGTCATGGTCGGCGAAATCCGCGACAAAGAAACCGCCGAAATCTCCGTGCAAGCCAGTTTGACCGGACATTTGGTATTATCGACCTTACACACCAACACCGCCGTCGGCGCAATCACCCGCTTGCGCGACATGGGCGTGGAACCGTTTTTATTGGCCTCCAGCTTGGTCGGCGTCATCGCCCAACGGCTGTTACGCAAACTCTGCCCGATCTGCAAAAAAATCGAGCGGGTTCCGGCGCAAGATTTGTACAGTTTGGGTTATCCAGCACAAGCTAATACCCTCGGGGGCACAAGCGAATGGATCGAGATTTTTCAGCCCGAAGGTTGCGACAAATGCAAACACAGCGGTTTTAAAGGCCGAGCGGGGATATTTGAATTGATCGCCATTGATTCAACTATGCGCAACATGATTAACGAACATGTCGGCGAACAGGAGCTGGAACAACACGCCCGATTGGCTTCGCGCAGCATCCAGCAAAGCGCATTGGCGAAAGTGTTGGCGGGTGAAACCAGCTTGGATGAGGCGATACGAATTACGCAGAAGGAATAAATTTTAACTATGGGTTGAGAAATTAAAACGAATGAACGTCTCAAAAAAATTTACTAAATTCCAAAACATAACAGAAAGGCTTTTTGCCAAAAGAGTTACATTATTAACTGACATTAAAACACCAGTGATTAAAAGAAACCCTTATGGTGTACTTAGTTTTACTTGGGATTGCTCATGCAAGGAAATTGAAGACATGTGTGTATTTATTACCCCAAAAGAAATTACCTTGAGTTGCAAAATCGCACATATCCATTTTGCTTCAAGTAAACATTCCGAAGAAAATCTCACAAACCTTAAAAAAAAGCATCAAATTGTCGATAACAGCATTCAATTTGCCTATCAGTTTCTACAAGGAGAGATTGCAGCTGTTATTTCATATGATGAAAATGAAAAAAAACATAGCTACGGTTTTTGCAAAACAAACGAGCTGTCTTCGTCGTTAAAATATTATCAACAGGTGTTTGGTTCTGGAATGACCCAACGAGCTTGGATATGGACGGGAGAAATTATATAACTTGTAGGATGGGCTGACGCAAGGAAGCCCATCAACATTGCAACCGATGGGCTTCCTTGCGTCAGCCCATCCTACATTCAATAACGGTTATATCCTGAAACCATGCCAGCCTTCGAATACCAAGCCGTCAACTCCAAAGGCCAAACCCAAAAAGGCGTGTTCGAGAGCGACACGGTCAAATTGGCGCGGCAACAATTGCGTAGCCAAGGTTTGACCTTGCTGGAACTGCATGAAGTCCAGAAAAAAGAACATAAAACCCAAAGCAGCTTCTTCGCCCCGCGCATCAGCTTGCGGCAAATGGCGCACATCACGCGGCAATTGTCAGCCTTGTTGCGCTCCGGTTTGGCGATAGACGAGGCGTTGGGCATTATCGCCAAACAACTGGAATCGGCAGGGACGCGGCGGATTTTGTTAGGGATTAGGACGCGCATCCTCGAAGGCCAAAGTTTCGCGCAAGCTTGCAATGCTTTCCCCAGCACTTTCTCGCCGTTATATCGCGCCACCGTTGCGGCAGGTGAATCGTCCGGCAAACTGGACCAAGTGCTGGAACGGCTCGCCGATTACCTCAGCGACAAAGGCCAAATCCACAGCAAACTGCAAATGGCGATGATTTATCCGGTCATGCTCACGGGCGTGTCGATTTTGGTGGTGATCGGTTTGCTGACGTATGTCGTGCCGGAAATCACTAGCGTCTTCGACAAAATGGATCAAAAACTGCCTGCGCTGACTATGGGGTTGATTGCTTGTAGCGATTTTTTTAAGGCTTACGGTTTATATCTGTTAATAGGCATCGCCACGGCATCAGCCATCAGCAAAGCTATTCTAAGAAATCCTAAACCACGCTTGGCTTTCCACCGCTTTCTGCTCACCGCTCCCGTGATTTCACGCTTCACCAAAGGCATCAACACCGCCCGCTTCACCCGCACTTTAGCGATTTTGACCAATAGCGGTGTGGAATTGCTGGAAGCCTTGAAAATCTCCAGCCAAGTGTTGGCGAATAACGCGATGGAAAAAGCGGTAGAAAACACCGCCCTGCGGGTGCGCGAAGGCCAAAGCCTGAACAAAGCCCTAGAGAAATGCGGCTTCTTCCCGCCCGTGACCATTCATTTGATCGCCAGCGGCGAAGCCAGCGGACAATTGCCGCGTATGCTAGCCAACGCCGCCGATGACCAAGAACGGGAAATGGAAGCTCTGACCGAACTGACCATGGGCTTGTTTGAACCGGCGTTGATTTTGTTCATGGGGCTGGTGGTGCTGACGATAGTGCTGGCGATTTTGCTGCCGATTTTTGAGATGAACCAATTGATTCGGTAAGGCGACTATTTATTAAATATTGCGCTGGTTCCCAAGTTCTAGCTTGGGAACCAGCATCAAAGAAATTGACTTTGTAGGATGGGCTGAACGAAGGGAAGCCCATCGTTTACAGACTATTTTGATGGGCTTCCCTTCGTTCAGCCCATCCTACACTGCTTTTTTGTTAAGGAAACCAACATGAACAAAAAAAACCTCTCCGGCTTCACCTTGATAGAAGTCATGATCGTCGTCGTCATCTTAGGCATTTTGGCCTCCATCATCGTGCCGAAAATTATGGGCCGGCCTGATGAAGCCCGTGCCACCAAAGCCAAGCAGGACATTCGCGCCGTCACCGCCGCTTTGGATTTATACCGTCTCGACAATTACAGCTACCCGACCACCGAACAAGGTCTGGAAGCTTTAGTGACCAAACCCAACGGCTTAGCGGCGGGGGCGAATTGGAAAAAAGGCGGATATTTGGATAGCTTGCCTGTTGATCCGTGGAACAAGCCGTATTTGTATCTGCAACCGGGTGCACATGGCGAGTTTGATTTGTATTCGCTGGGCGCGGATGGTGTTGAAGGCGGCACGGACGCGGGTGCGGACATCACCAATTGGGAACAAAAATAAACTTGCCAACGCATCAGCAATTGGGCGAATCATCAAGCAGGACGGGATTTGCAACCCCGTCCTTAACGTTCAACAAACTATTATGCGTAAAGCTCGCAACGGAGGGAAAATGGCGAACGCAACTGAACAAAGCGTTATCTGGGATTACTACAAGCCAAGGCATACGCATTCTTGGAACATGCTTCAAATAGCCGCACAGCATCTCGTTAAGACTGCTGATCTGATTGATTTCGAAACAGAATATGCTTGGGAAAACCTAATTATCCGTCTTGCGCTATATCGTAACGTAGTGAAAACACTGACCAGACTGTCCGTAGTGGAACGCGAAGCGATACAGGCACTTGACCGTTTTGATTCCGCTTTTACGCAAAATGGGAAGAACGCGCTCATAGCACTAAGAAACATGTTTGAGCATTTTGATGATTACGCAGCTGGATTGGGACGAGGCCCTGCTGAAAGAGATGTAGATTTAGATCCTTGGCGTCTTATTGGCGTAGAGGAATATAGTCGTGGTCAATTTAAAA
Source organism: Methylovulum miyakonense HT12 (assembly GCF_000384075.1). Lineage (GTDB taxonomy): Bacteria > Pseudomonadota > Gammaproteobacteria > Methylococcales > Methylomonadaceae > Methylovulum > Methylovulum miyakonense. Next base: position 2,239,168 of record NZ_KB913025.1, on the reverse strand, counting down.
TTCAGCTTGTCTCCTCTATGGAGGCCGCTAATAATCTGCGTTCTGATTCAAAGGATATTAGCGATAAGTTTATCCATTGGTATAAAAAAGAAACGCAATGATGCCCGCGCGCCCCTCTCGGCTACAATCGAAAAACGAAGTTTATGACCATATGCAGTGTAGATAAATTTTCGTGTCTTTCGTGGAAAAAATCCTTAGCTTGATGCGTATGGATAACCATTCAGTTAAGGGCTTCACCTTGCTGGAATTGCTGATCGTGATCGTCATCATCGGCATTATGGGCAGCTTGGTGACACTGTCGATGCGCTCCGGCACCCAAGGCGACCAACAACGCCAAGAGGCGGAGCGCATCGTGGCTTTATTTAATCTGGCAACGCAAGAAGCAATGGTGCGCGGAATGCCGATAGCCGTGGAATGTAACCGTCATGGCTACCGTTTTTTAAACCTAGCCGATGGCGAATGGCGCACAGAAACCGGGGACGCGATTTTTCGGGAACGGACATTACCCGTGCAAATGGTTTTATCACTGATGCTCGACAAACAACCGTTAGCTTTGATTGAAACCACAATAAGCACGACCAAACCTGATCCGCAAATCATTTTCACACCTGATGGCGACATGAATTTGTTCGACATCACACTAACGCTAAACGATAGCGAAGCCAGTTTTACCGTAAGCAACACCGCCAAAGATGGCCTGATTATATCCGCCCACAGCACGGCACAACCCTGATGATTGCGCGAAACAGTAAAGGCTTCACCCTGCTGGAAATCCTCATTGCCTTGGCGGTGCTGGCTATCGTGATGATTAGCCTAATAAAAATCACCTCTGATAACAGCCGCAATCTTTGGCACGTGGAAAACAAAACCTTGGCGGGGATCATCGCCAGCAACCACATCACCCAACTGCGTTTGTCTACAGAACTACCCGAACAACAAGACGGCTGGGAGACGATGGCGAGACGCAAATGGTACTGGCAAGTGCAACGCCCAGTCACTAGCAACGCTTTGGGGCTGTGGCAATACACCGTCAACGTGTTTCTGGAAGGTGACAAAGACCCGTATATCACGATGACCAGCTTGATTGCCAAGCCCGTCAAACCGAAAACGGAGTAAAAAAACATGTTTTTTTACTCCATAAAACACAAAGGCTTCACCCTGCTGGAATTGCTGATTGCAATGGCGGTATTCGCGATCATGTCGGTGATGGCGTATTCGGGATTAAAAATCCTGCTAGATGCCCGCGCCCAAACCAGCATCAAATCGGCACAATTATCCGAGCTACAAATGGCCTTGTACCTGCTTAACGAAGATTTGCTGCACAGCGTCACGCGTTCGGTGCGCGACGATTACGGCACCGATGAAATGGCGATGCACGGCGGCATGGATGGCGAAATTTTGACCCTGACCCGCAGCGTCCCGGCCTGGTCCGGGTACCAGTCCGGTAGCCAATTGCAGCGCATCAGTTACCGTCTGGAACAAGGCGCGTTGTACCGCTATGTGTGGACGACACTAGACCGCACCCAGCAAAGTGAATCTAGGCGACGTAAACTGTTGGCATTGGAGAACCTGCAATTGCGGTTTTTTAAAGACAATTGGACAACATTTTGGTCGGCGAATGAAACGCCTAAAGCGATGGAGATGACATTTACCGTACAGGGATTGGGTGAAATTAAGCGTTTGTTTTTTATCCATAGCTAAAAGCCATGCCTATTTCATTTTATTCTTCTATCAATGTAGGCCGGGTTACGACTGTAAGACCTCAAAATGGCATGGCATTATTAACCGTCCTGTTCATCCTAGCCATCGCCAGCATCGCCTTAGTCGCAATGTCGAGCAGCCGCCAGTTGGATATACGCCGCACCGAAAACCTCCTGCGCTCGGCGCAAGGCATGGACACAGTTTATGGTTTGGAAAGTTGGGCGGGCAAAACCTTAAGCGAAGATGCACGGGCCAATAAAAGCGACAGTTACGAAGAGGCCTGGGCGCGGGTATTGCCGGAAACCGCCGTGCCAGGCGGCAGCATGACGGCGGCAATCGAAGATTTGCAAGGGCGCTTTAACCTGAATAATTTGCTGGTCGACGGCGAACCCAGCGGCCTGGACATTGAGCGTTTGCGCCAGTTAATGGAATCCCTAAAAATCAAAACCAACTCGATTGACGCCATCTTGGACTGGCTAGACGCCGACAACAAAATCCGTTATCCCAACGGCGCGGAAGACGAAACCTATTTGGACAAAGCCACACCCTACCGTAGCGCCAACCGGATGTTTTCCGATGTCAGCGAACTGCTCTTGGTGCATGGCATCAGCCGCGCCGATTACCAACGTTTGCAACCTTATATTTACGTCGCCGACACTTACGCGCCCATCAACATCAACACCGCCGACAAGCTAATCTTGCGCAGTTTGGTGGCCGGTTTTCCGGATAAAAACCTAGACTCACTGGTGCACGCGCTCAAGGAAAAACCCTTCACTAGCCTGGACGATTTCCTCAAACATGAAGCCGTTGCCCCCTTGGGCCTTGGCAAACACGGGCTTAGCGTCAACAGCGGGTTGTTCCTGCTCAACAGCCGTGTCCAAACCGGCAAAATCACCTTAAATTTTGCCAGCCAACTTAAACGCACCGAAAGCGGTGAAGTCACCGTCCTCAAGCGACAACGCAGGAGCCCTGAACATGGCTGAGACCTTACTCGCCAGAATGATCCCCAACCCGCCGCTGTATGAGTGGGCCAGCCTATCCGCGCCTGACACAGTGCAACATGGCAGTTTGCAACAGCTGGCAAGCTCCGCAACCAACGCCAGCGTCATTTTGCTGCTGCCCGCCACCGACGTGCTGCTGTTCACCGTCGAATTGCCCGTCGCCCATCGCCAAATCGCCAGAGCCCTGCCCTACGCGATAGAAGACTGGCTGGCCAATGAAGTGGAAACTTACCATCTGGCCTGGCACAAATTGCCGGACGGTTTGGTAGCGGTTGCCGCCATCGCCCACGAACGCCTGCAACACCTGCTCCAGCCCTGCCACGACGCCGGGATCAGATTGGAAGCCGTGTATGCCGAAACGCTGCTGCTGCCTTATCAGGAAACGGGCGTTTGCGTATTGCTGACAGGCGGCCACGCCGCCGTACGGTATGGGCAATGGCAAGGCGGCGGTTGTGACCAGGATTTTTTGCCTTTGTTTATAGAAAAAAGCATCGAAAAAACCTTGCCTGACAAGCCATTGCCGGCACATCTGCAAGTTTGGAGCGACCAAGCTTGCACCTTGCCGCGGCCTGACGGTTTGCAAACCACTATCGAACTGATTGCCGAACCCTTAGTGATGTTGGCGGCAAACCTGCCCGACAAACCCATGTTGAACCTACTGGCCGGACAATACCGCCCCGGCAACACCGCCCAATTCCGCTGGCGACACTGGCTACCCGCCGCCACGTTATTGTTGCTCGCCGTCGGTTTGCAATACGGCATCGTGCTGGACCGCTATTGGCAAAGTGAAAGTGAATTGCAGGCTCTGGAAACCACGAATAAGGACTTGTTCAAACAAACCTTCCCCCACCTAAAACGCATCGTCAACATCAAAACCCAAGCCGAACAGGAACTGATCGCTTTGCGCAAGCAAGGCCATAACGGCGGCAGCGTGTTTTTGCGTTTGCTTCATCAAACTGGCGAAGTGCTTTCACAACATCCTGACCTACAATTGCAAGCGCTGGAGTTTGCCAACAACACGCTCACCCTACAGCTCACCTCCAGCGATGTCGGGCAAGTTGACCAATTCAAACAAAGCCTACAAGACACGCACGGCCTGGGCGTAAAAATGCTTTCGGCAGACCCGGATGAAAACGGCGTCACGGCGCGTATCGACATCAACGAGGGCAGACAATGAACCCCATCAACCATTGGTTAGCAAAACTCAATGTCCGTGAGCGCGTACTGCTGTTCGGCGGCGGCGCAATATTGTTGGTGAGCGGCCTCTACGCCTACACCTACCAACCCCTCCTCGAAGCCCAGCAACAACTGGACACGGCTATCGAAAACCAGCAACGCCTTAACGGTTTTTTGCAAAGCATCAGCGGCGAAGTTACCACCCTACGCAGCCAAACCGCCACCAACGCGCCAGACACATCCGGGCAATCGTTATTAGGCATCATCGACAGCGGCAGCGAACAGGCGGGCATCAAACCCGCGATCAAACGCCTGCAACCCGAAGGCCAAGACAACGTCACCGTATCGCTGGAACAATGCCCGTTTGACCCGCTGATAGATTGGCTGGCCATGCTCAGCAGCAACAACGGCATCAGCGTCAAGCAAATTAGCCTGGGTCGTGAAGCGGGTGATACCGGGAAGGTTAAGGGTAAGGTTTTGTTGGGGTTGTGATTTCGTAGAAAACATAGCCTGTTACTCCTACCCACTGGCCGCCAAGGCAGGATGCCCTGCCCCCTTCGAACAGGACATTCATTAAAATCCCCCTTCCACAAGCATCATAATCACAATGAATGTCCAGCAATCCTCATTATGACACTCAGCAAAGTAGGCTGGGGTGTACCCCGCAGGGCATAAAACGCAAGGAACCCCAGCAGAGTCGCTTGTGGTGCTGGGATTGCGCTATCGCTTCATCCCAGCCTACAACACGGGTGTTTTGATAGCTGGAGGGGGCGGGATGATTTATCCCCGGAAAACCCAACTGACCGACCCCAAAGCCTGAAATAAGGTAGCTTGAGGTCATAATGAAAATTGCTAATGAATGTTGACCTTCTGATCCCTTTCCCCACCAAAATGCTACAATATCCGCTTTTTTAAATCCCCTCCCCCTATTCCTGTGCAAGCCAAACCGGACTCCCCCGTTTACAGTTGGAACCACATCAAAAAAATCGCGCTTGAACATAAAAAAGCCCTGGTTTATTCCCATTTGATTGCCATTTTGGCGACCATCGCCAGCGTGCCTGTGCCCTTGCTGATGCCCTTGCTGGTCGATGAAGTGCTGCTGCATAAACCTGGCCCGGTGATCGGCTTCATCAACCGTTTTTCACCGCCGGATTGGCAGCAACCCGTCCTTTACATCGGCGTGGTGCTGTTCGCCAGCGTGTTGTTGCGTTTGTTGGCGATTATTTTCAATATCATCCAGTTACGGCAGTTTTCGGTGATTGCCAAGGACATCGTGTTCCGCATCCGCAAGGATTTGATCGGGCGTTTGCGGACGATTTCGATGGCGGAATATGAGGGCCTAGGCACGGGCACGGTAGTGACACACTTGGTCACGGATTTGGACACGCTGGACAGTTTTATCGGCAACACCATCAGCAAGTTGTTGATTGCGGTGCTGACGACCATCGGCACGGCGGTGATTTTGCTGTGGATGCACTGGCAACTGGGTTTGTTTATCTTGCTGCTGAACCCCGTTGTGATTTATTTCACCCGTGTCGTCGGGGCGAATGTCAAGCACCTGAAAGCCAAGGAAAATTCGGCCTATGAAGTGTTCCAACAAGCCTTGACCGAAACCCTGGAAGCGATCCACCAAATCCGCGCCAGCAACCGCGAGGAACATTATTGCCAGCAACTCATTAACGCCGCGCTGTCGGTGAAAGACACCACCATTGCCTATGCGTGGAAAAGCGATGCCGCCAACCGTTTTAGCTTCTTTGTCTTCCTGTTTGGTTTTGACGTGTTCCGCGCCGGGGCGATGTTGATGGTGTTCTATTCGGATTTGACGATGGGGCAAATGTTCGCGGTGTTCGGTTACCTGTGGTTCATGATGGCGCCGGTGCAGGAAATTTTGAATATCCAATACAGTTTCTTTGCCGCCAAAGCGGCGTTGACGCGGATCAACCGGCTTCATGCCTTAAAACAGGAACCGCAATTCCCGCATCTGGCAAACCCGTTCACAGACCACAAAACGGTATCCGTCAGGGTCGATAACCTGCATTTCAGTTACGGCGAAGACAGCATCCTGAACGGCATCAAGCTGCATATCAAAGCCGGTGAAAAAGTCGCGTTGGTCGGCGCGAGCGGCGGCGGCAAATCGACCTTGATCCAAATCTTGATTGGTTTGTATCCTTGCGAGGCAGGGCGCATTTATTTTAATGAGGTGCCGATTGAACAGATTGGCTTGGATGTGGTTAGGGAAAATGTCGTCACCGTGTTGCAACATCCGGTGTTGTTTAACGACACCATCCGCGCCAACCTGACCTTGGGTAAACCCGTCGCCGATGCGGTGCTGTGGAACGCGTTGGGAATTGCCCAACTGGGCGATGTCATTAAAGATTTGCAACACGGCTTGGATACGGTGGTCGGGCGGCACGGGATGCGCCTGTCCGGCGGTCAGCGCCAGCGCATGGCGATTGCGCGGATGATGGTCGCCAATCCAAAAGTGGTGATCCTTGACGAAGCAACTTCTGCACTCGACAGCGAAACGGAATATAATCTGCATCAAGCACTTGCGGAATTTTTAAGAGGCCGCACCACGCTCATTATCGCCCACCGGCTCAGTGCCGTTAAACAAGCTGACCATGTTTATGTGTTTGAACAAGGGGTCATTTGCGAACAAGGGCGGCACGAAACCTTAATCCAGCAAAATGGCCTTTATGCCAAACTATACGGCGAGTACCAATAACCATGCCCGAACCTAGCCCTTCTGATCCGGCCAAGCCTGAAATTTATGACCTGCATTGCCATTCCAGCGCATCGGACGGGTCTTTGTCGCCCACTGCCGTAGTGCAACGCGCCCACGGGCATGGCGTGACCGCCCTGGCCCTGACCGACCACGACACCACCGCCGGGCTCATAGAGGCGCAAGCCTGTGCCGCTACCGCCGGCATTAAATTGATCCCGGGCATTGAATTGTCAGCCCAATGGCAAAACCAGTGTTTCCATATTATTGGCTTGGGGATTGATCCGGCCTACCCGCCGCTCGCCGAAGCCACCCACATCTTGCAAGGCACACGTATGAACCGCGCCGAACGGATTGCCGAAAAACTGGCGAAAAAAAATATCCCGGGCGCCTTGGCGGCGGTCATGGCGGCAGCAGGTGACGGCATGGTCACACGTAGCCACTTTGCCGATTTTCTGGTTGCCGGGCATCATGTCGACACCCAGCAAGAAGCGTTTGACCGCTATCTCGCCAAAGGCAAAGCCGCTTATGTGGCGACACCTTGGGCGGAATTGGCAGAAGCCGTGGGCTGGATCACCGGAGCCGGCGGCGTGGCGGTGTTGGCGCATCCCTTACGCTACAACCTCAGTGCCAATAAAATGAGAAAGTTGTTAGCGGTATTTAAAGAGGCGGGCGGACAAGGCATAGAAATCGTCACCGGACGGATTAACCCTGATGAAATCAAGCGCGCCGCCCAGCTTGCCAAAAACTTTGGGCTCTCCGGCTCCACGGGGTCAGATTTCCACACCCCCGACCAATGGGTGGAACTAGGCCGCTTGGCCGCCTTGCCAGCTAACATCCAACCCGTTTGGGAATTGCTGAATTGATTGTCCACGAAAAACACGAAAGACACGAAAATGCAAATATGCTCAGCCTGTGGAATAGACCTTTCAGGTTTTTTATGCCCCAGAGGGTATTAAAACGTGAAAGGTCTGAAAATATCTGCTGCTTTTATAGCCCATATCTTTTTTCGTGCTTTTCGTGCTTTTCGTGCTTTTCGTGCTTTTCGTGCTTTTCGTGGACAAATCTTCCAATCCTTCATGGTGGATCAGGCAGGTAAATGTTCATGGCATAGTATCGCCAACCCTATTGCGTTAAAATAATTCAAATTCAACCTACTAAAGAAGTCAAGATTATGCAAATCGTACTCGCAAACCCCCGTGGATTCTGTGCTGGCGTAGACCGCGCCATTGAAATCGTCGACCAAGCCATAGAAGCGTTCGGCGCACCGATTTATGTCCGCCATGAGGTCGTGCATAACCGCACGGTAGTGGATGGGCTGAAAGAAAAAGGCGCGATTTTTATTGAAGACCTGACCGATGTGCCAGTCGGCTCGTATTTGATTTTCAGCGCCCACGGCGTATCCAAACAAGTGCAAGAGGAAGCCAAGCAACGCAACCTGACCATCTTTGACGCCACCTGCCCGCTGGTCACCAAAGTGCACTTGCAGGTCGCCAAACATGCCAAATCTGACCGCGAAGTGATTTTGATTGGCCACGCCGGGCATCCCGAAGTGGAAGGCACGATGGGGCAATATGAAAAATGTACCGAAAACGGCGGCATTTACTTGGTCGAAACACCTGAAGACGTGGCGAACCTGAAAGTCAACAATCCTGACAATCTGGCTTATGTCACCCAAACCACCTTATCCATGACCGACACCCAAATCATGGTCGATGCGTTAAGGACACGGTTTTCATCTATCCAAGACCAGAAAAAAGATGATATTTGCTATGCCACCCAAAACCGCCAGGATGCCGTCCATGAATTGGCAAAATCTGCCGATGCGATTTTAGTCGTGGGTTCACCCAACAGCTCCAACTCCAACCGTTTGCGCGAAATCGCCGAACAACTGGGCAAACCTGCGTACCTGATTGACACCGCGAATGACATGCAGCAAGAGTGGTTTGCAGGCGTCGATGTCGTCGGCGTGACTGCCGGGGCGTCCGCACCGGAAGTGTTGGTACAAGAAGTGATCAACCAATTGAAACAATGGGGTGGCCAATCAACGATTGAGATCCAAGGCATTGAAGAAAAAGTCGTTTTCTCGTTGCCTAAAGGTTTAAGAAAAGCTAGCGAACAAGCCAGTGCCGCCTGAACTGGAATCCATCCGCTTAGATAAATGGCTGTGGGCGGCGCGTTTTTTCAAAACGCGCCCGCTTGCCGCCGAAGCCATCAACGGCGGCAAAGTCCATGTCAACAAACAACGCGCCAAACCTGGCAAAGAAATCAAAATCGGGGTGCAGTTGAACATCAGCAAAGACCAACTGCGCTGGGAAATCACCGTCACCGCACTGTCCGCCCAACGCCGCGCCGCCAAAGACGCGGCCTTGCTCTACGAAGAATCCACCGAAAGCCACGCGGCGCGGCAACTGCAACTCATCCAACAACGCGAACAGCGGGAATTCATGGCGCACAATGGCATCGACCACAAGCCGAACAAAAAAGAACGCCGCTTGATCCATCGGTTTAAGGAAGGTTAAGGTCATTTATGACACGAATACTAATACTTGTCTTTTGTTTCATTTGCTTACCTTGTTACCAAAAATTAGCGATTGGTGACGTAGTTGATGATGCGTTACAAAAGGCAGATTTGATGGAAATGGACGTCAACGACAAAGGTAAAATCAATCAACTAGTTCACACTGCAATCAATCGTTACCAAATCGAACGGCAAGGTCAAAAAATAACAATTGTTAGAACTCTTTTGAATGCTCCGCATAAAGAAAAAACGCCACTATATTTAACTGACAATATTAAATATATTGCAGAGAATGACGGCGAATATGGAGGTAAGCTAATCGCAATTTGGAAAAATAAACGTAAAAAGATTCTAATTGAAGAAAATATTGAGTCTATTCATCAAATAGGCAAAGCACTTTTTGTATTCACCGGTTTAAGCCACATGGGACTAAATCGTGGTGCTGTTTATAAAATTTCCGAATTCACAAAAGCCCCAAAAGTAACTAAGTTAACGCTTTTACCTGGTTCACCTATTAGTATAGATTTAAGCTTCGGAAATACCGCTACTTTTATCATCATCACGAATGATAGCCTAGTGCTCTTTATTCCAGAGTTAGAATTATTAAAAATCCTTGATCACCATTCAATTTGGGAAAATTTAAGTCCCAATGGCGCCATTCTTGTGGGTGACAAAATTCTTGTAGGAATGCATTCAGGTGTCGCAGTTATTGAATTGAATCGTTTTAATCTTAAATCAATCAGGCTATTTACCGAGAAAATAAACAATTGAGCTATAAATAAGTTGGCGGCTTAGGCAAGCCTGCGAATTTACAGGTAAATTTGAGTGACCCTTGAGCGGGTCGGTTTTTTGTAACCCCGTCCTTAACGTTTTGAAATATCATCAATCAATTGAAATGTTATGGAACGGGATTGCAAATCCCGTCCCGCGTAGTAGTGACTGCATAACATCAGGTTTTAACACATTTGGCTTTGGCTCTACGCCGACTCATTTTCCCCATCAGCCAAAACCTTATCGTAAACTTCGCGCAAACTAAGCATACAATCTATGCTTTCCAGCGATAAAGCCGCATCAAGTCCCAAGGCCTCGGATAATACCCAAACCTCACCTTGCCGCACATAGCGTTCAATAGCTGGCTGATCCTGCATGACCAAAAGATACTCACGTAAGCTGGGAATTCTACGGTAATGGCCAAACTTGCCGCCCCTGTCATAAGCCTCAGTGGAAGGCGACAAAACCTCAACCAACAGCGTAGGGTTGAGCAAAGTGTCCACATGGGCATCCTCAAATTCCGGCCTACCGCACACAACCGCAATATCGGGATAATGGTAATTACGAACGTCGGCAGCCTTAACCCGCATATCGTTGACGTAAGCCTCACAGGGCCTTTTTTTGAGTTGTTGGCTAAGCTCTCGGTAAATATTTCCTGAAACCAGATTATGCTCCCGACTCGCGCCAGTCATGGCAAAAATCTGCCCGTCGCGGAACTCGCTTTTAGACAACGCGCTACGTTCCATTTTTAAATAATCTTCGGCAGTAATATCAGTTTGTTTAAGTACGGCGAACATTGATCACCTCGAAAAAGCGTAATTTGTAATGACCAAGCATATCACGGCATTTAGTCCTTAACATACAACGTGACTTCACTAACCGGGAAATCTTTCAGCAGCAAAGCGGAATGCCGCTTACCTAGACAGGCGATCCATAATCCCTTTGTATTCAAACTGGCTTCCCCCTCCGCCAACCCCAATACCCCAAAACCGCCACCAACAACCACACCGTCACCAACGGCCCGATCACCCCATCATACCGGCTGACCAGGAACGCGGCATCAGCGTTGAAATCGGTGTTGAACAACGTTTTATTCATTTTGATCAGCCACACCCAGCAGGTATGGCAACCTATGCACAATCCCAAGCTGGCTTGGCGTTCTGTCCTCAGCAAGCCTAGAAAAACACCGACCATCAGCAAGGCCAAAAACGCGGCCAAAATATCCGGGTTAAACAAGTTGGCGAAGGCATCCACCAACAGGCCAAAGGTGTTGGGCAGCGTCAATTCTGCCGCAGGGATATTGCGGGAGGTTTTGATGAAATGCAGGCAGGCGTAATACGCCGCACTAATGATAATCGCCGCCGGAACGGGCAGTTTTTTCAGCAAGCCCGCCAAGAGTATCCCGCGAAACAAAGGCTCTTCAATCAAGGAAACCAATAGCGAAAGCAACACCGCGATGCTGGATTTTTCTAAAAACCAACTCAACGTCCACGCTTGTGACTCGTCGATGACATTGATTTCCAGCACCGTCAAAACGATGAACACGGGCATCAAGGTGACAAATCCCAAACCAAAACCTTGCCCTAGCTGTTTTAAGAATTGCTTGCCTCCGGCAAAACCCAAATCGGTTTTGGACAGTTTCAGCCACGCCATTGCCGGAAAAATACTCAGCACCAACAACACTTGCGTGGTTTTGTTGATGATTTTCTGCACGGGCAAACCATCAAACACCTGCACGATAAAAAAACCGCCGACACTTGCCAACACGGCGGCAAGCAACAACACCAACAGTGGCACTAGCGCATAAAACAATATCCGCATCACTTAAAATCGCCCCACAACATTTGCACCGCCGCCAAAGCCGTCAACGAGGCCGTTTCCGTACGTAAAATGCGCCGCCCCAAACGCACGGGGATGAACCCTGCCGCTTGTGCCAACTCACGCTCCTGCCCGGCAAACCCGCCTTCCGGGCCGGTCAACAAGGTCACTTTCATACCGTCCGGTTGCAGTTCGGCTAAGGAGGTTTGCGCATAAGGGTCGAGGAAGACTTTCAAGCCCTGTTGGTGGCCGACCCAGTTGGGCAGTTGCTCGATGGCGGAGAGTCCCGGCAACACCGCCCGGCCGCTTTGCTCGGTGGCATGTTGGATGATTTTTTGCCAATGCAGCCAACGTTGTGGTTTGGTTTCGCCTTTAAATTGCACTACGCACCGCTCGGCCAGCAAGGGCGTGATCTGGTTAACACCCAGCTCCACGGCTTTTTGCACCGACAAATCCATCCTATCGCCGCGGGAAATGCCCAAACCCAAGGTGATATGCAGCGGCGATTCGACACTGCGTGCTTGCCTTTGCCCCAAAGCAACACGCACGGACTTGCGGGTGACTTCATCGACTTGGCATTGGAATTCATTGCCATCGCCGTTGAACAGGGTAATCGCGTCGCCTGCTTTCAGCCGCAAAACGGAACGTAGATAATGCCCGCTGTCATCATCCAGCTCGATGGTTTGGCCTTGGTTTAATGGTAGGGGGGTGTAAAGTCTTGAAACGCGCATGGTGGTTGTTTATGGGAAGCGGTGGGTAAAAATAAGGCCTTTATAAAGCTGTGGCGGCGCATTGCGGGATGGTTATCGGCTTAAGTCACATACAAAAGCCTTTTAACCTTGCGTACTCGCCACGAAGGGCACGACTTTGTGTGCTTCGTGGTGAATCAGGGGGGCGGCTTTCAGCCATTTGTGCGGGGAGATATGAAGCCTTCAGCAAGCCTCCATCCCTGCTAAGCCCCAGTATATCAGGTACTTGATGTCCGTCGCACTTGAAACACCAATCAGTGCCCGCCCGGCAAGACAACCCGCCTATCCACGGATAAATTGCCTGGCAATCACCTCTCCCCAGGAAACTGGAAGGCGCCTTGCGGGCGTCAGCAAACATCAGGTAATTGTGAACTTATTTCCCGTGCGGCCGCTGATGAATAGCCAGCGTTGATCTGGTTTTATTGGGTACAGAAGCCGGAGTGTAGTGGACGTACATGGGAAAGCGGGCACGCGCAACGCCGCAATCGAACCGCGTGGCAGCTTTTAAAACACGTTCTAAGCTTTCACACAGGCCAAAGCCCGGTCAATTGGAAGTATCGGGTAAGGAGCCGTCCGTCATGGCGGCCAGCAGGGCCCTCGCCTCAAGCGAGTCGCGCGTGTCAAAACCCTCGGTGAGCACCGGGTAAGTTTTTTCCAGTAGCGCTCTAGCCAACTCGGGGCGGGATTGGCCCAGCCAGAGCTTCGCGAGACTGTTTGCGGCGCGCAACTCCAGGGAGCGGGCGCCCTGAAATTGCGCGATCCCGATGGCTTGCTGGAAATGACGTCCGGCTTCGGCGGGGGCCGATGTCCGTAGCGTCTCGCCTTTTAAGCGGTGCAATTCCGCTTCAAAATAGCGCTCGCCATTGCTTTCCATGATCTGAAATGCCTTTCCGAGCAGGATGCTGCATTTTTCTAGCGAGCCTGAAAGCAAGAAGGCCTCGGCACAATAGGCCAGCAAGAAAGTCTCGGATAAGTGCGCTCCCGTGGCCCAGTACAGAATGAGTCCGCGCTCGATGGTATCAATACCTTCCTCGATCCGGCCCAGGATGGTAAGCGCCCATCCGCGTTGGATAATCGCCGCCGCGGACAACAATGCAAAACCTTGCTCGTCGGCATGGCTTATGAATGCTTGGCAAGCGGCTTCGGTCAGTTCAGCTTCGCCGCGTAACTGGCGGCAAACGATTTCTCCCCATTGAATAAAGGCGAGTGAAAACGGTTGCGCGTCGGTCTCGGCCACGGCGATACCTTGTTCGATGTAGTTTAGGGCCTGATCGGGAAAGCCCCGCAGACAATGCGTTTTGGCCGAGAAATAAAGGCTCAGGACTATGGGATGGATGGCTGCTAGCGGGAACATGCCGCGCAGCTCGGGGCGGTAAAGCGACCGGCTCGCCTGAAAATGTTCTAGGGCGGAATCGAGACAGCCAGCATACAATCCAGCTCCCATCTTCCCTACATGGCCGGAACGGCCTCCCTTGCAAACATCAAAAGGCCGGATCAATCGTTGGAGCAGCACCCTAATCCGCGATGCCCTCGAACGACCAGAAAGCGCTGCTTAGCCCGGCGCAAAACTGAGCGCCAAAAAGCTTGGACTTATCGGTGTACGTCGGCATGACGCCGCTGGCGGCTCCGCCGCCAGGAGCCGCCAGCGGGCAACCGGCGCCACCGCCACCAATGCCCGATCCAAAATAAAGCAGTGTGTATGGCTTTTTGTTTTCTGGATAATCGTAATAGCAGTGCAAAGTTATCTCGATGGGTTCGCCTTCCAAACTAAAATCATAGTATTTAGGAAACTGCGGGTCTTTCTCGGAAAAGACCCGCAGCATCCCGCCCGGCCTATTCGCCGTGCCGGTATGGATGGGGATATTCACCCGCTTGGGATCGCATCCCCCGAACGTAATATCCGCGACGATATTGCCTGATGGCAGATAGGCGGTAGAGTTATCGGCGGAATCAGGGTCGTTGAATTGCGTCCAGGTAACATTAGCTTTGCTGCTGATTTCTATGTGCTGGTCGAAGCCGATTTGATCGAAATAGAACGTGCCTTTATAGGTTCTCACCTGATCCAGGATGGTGATATGGGAAAACAACAGCGTGGCGCCATCCATTGGCAGGCGGGCGGTGACGTCGACGGTAGCGGGGGTTGGCTTGGTTGCCGGAGCTGTATAGTTCGCGATATACCCATTGTCCGCAGCGGCTTTGACAGTCCCTAATTCGCTGTCGCCTCCCGGCACGCCGTTGACCGCCCACTCCGTGACCGGAACCAGAGGCGCCAAATCGGAGTACGCGCCGTCGCAGTCCATGCCCAGACCCACGGGATCCGGCTTGTTGGGGTCGGGACCACGATAGGGATAGCAATATTTCACCGCCAGATCGATGCGGTTGTTGACCAGCACCTTCGCCTCTTCCGGTCGCAGGCTCCACCCTTCTACGAAGGAAAAATCGGTAAAATGCGTGGTCGAGATCGTCACGGTTTTCGCGGCGGTATTCACGACCGGCTTATCGACCCAATGCCAATAACCTTCAGGCGTCTGAAAAGCGCCGCCCAGCGCGGCGGCAGTCGTGCCGTTCAAATCCTTGTCGGTATAGCTAAAGGTCAGCTTGACCGGTTTCTGAAAAGTCTGGCCGTCGGGTAAGAGGCGATAAGCCTTGCCTTTGCCGCCGTGGGCGTGGTTGGTCATCGGCCGGATGGAGATACGCGTGTCCGCCGCCAGCGCCCCTGGCGGAACGGTGAGTTGCAAGCGGCCATTCGAGGAACGTAGCGTGCCACCGGCTGCGCCGATAGTGGCTTCCGTGATGCTTCCGCTAGGTGTGCCAACATCGGTGACGGCTGGCGTGGGTCTGGTGACGGAAAGCGAACGGGCGAGCGGCACGGCCTTCGCCTCGACACCGGCCAGTTTCAGGCTGCCTTGCTGGGGGCCGCTGTTCAAGGCATTGCGCCAATAGAATGAGCGGCGCGCGGGGCTGTATAGGCCGGGCGACCATGCGCCATCGCCATCCCAGTCAGCCGCGACAGGCAACAACGTTGTAATTAATCCCTGAATCCGCATCGTCAGGTCGGCGGCGCCATTAGTGTTGGTGTTGCGGAGGTAAAATTGGCCATTGCCGGGATTGTAGGCACCGATCGTCGTGACACCGTCGCCGTCCCAATCACCTACCAAGGGCCGCCATGTTGCTTGGGTATTGCCGAGGCGCGCCGTCATATCCGCCGGGCCGCTGGTGAGCTGGTTTTTCAAATAAAAGGTGCCGGTCTGCGGATCATAAAGCCCCACACCATAGGCCAAATCGCCATCCCAATCGCCGGCGACCGGTACCCAGCCCTTTTTGAAGCCGTCGAAACGCACGCTCCGGGTGAGGGGGCCGGTGCTTCCCTCCAGACGCAAATGAAAAGTCCCGGTTTTCGGATCGTACAAGCCAAATTCGTAGCTGCCAGCGCCTAGCACCGGCAGCCAGTTACTCCGGGCGCCGATTATCTTGACCGGCGTAGGCGACGCTCCGCCTTTGTTGGGATCAGCCAGATAGAATACCCCTTGCGCGGCCGAATACGCGGCCACGGCCGTTGTCTCGGCGCCATCGGCTAGCGCCAACGCCACGAGTAGTGAGAGGGCGGCGCTGCAAATGTCCTGACCGGGCCGCCGCTTGGCGAAGCGCCGGGACGTGACGGTGCCAGTTGGCATGACCCCCTCCTTGGAATGACCTGTCCGTCCCAAGACCTTAAATGAAATTTTAAACATCGTTGTTCCTTATCTTGCGGTTTAGCAAACAAACTTAAGCGGGTGCTTAGCGCCGCGCCACTGGAGTTCGCGGTACCCAGGTTTTCGTGGCTTCGCTTGGACGCCTAGCCATGCCTCTGTCGAGGCGGGCAATTATAGGGATGCCTGCATCGCAAGTGGTCACGAAAACAGCTTGTTTCAGTCATTTTTTGGTCATGGGACCCAAAACATCCTGGGATAATAAAGAGGTTTATGGGGAAGATGTGCCCTTATGTCCGCGATAGCCCGGGGGATGGCGATTGGCGGCGATGTGTGTATTTTTGCCGGACAGCCCGGTGGTGGTTTGTGGATTGGGCTGGGACACGCGCCCAACACTTCGCAGCACTTTTGAGCAGGGCGGATTTTAAAATCTTATCCTTCCCAAGAGGGTGAGGCACGATTAGCGGGGAAGCTGGGGAGGAGAACGGGTAGGAAGGGATTTGGAGTGAAAGGGACGGGCCTTTGGCTATTCAAGCCCGCCCGAAGCTTCTATATGATGAAGCGCCGCTAACCAGGAAAACCGTCACGATATTTAGGCTTAACCCGGCATCCAGTCTATTGGAAATGCTATGATAGCTGTTGCTGGCAACCACCATTGAAGCAAACATCCCGCTCAATTTTACCGGAGAAACGATTATTCCGATCACCATGTACCAAGCGTCAACCCCAGTTTTTATCCGCATGTTAGACAATTTATCCTCGATACTCGACAAAGCCGCCGCCTATGCCGAAGCCAAGAAAATCGACCAAACCGTCTTGATCAATGCCCGTTTGGCACCGGATATGTACCCATTAAGCCGGCAAATTCAAATTGCAACTGATATGGTGAAAGGCTGTGCCGCCCGCCTTGCCGGCCTCGAAGTCCCCAGTTATGAAGACAATGAAACCACCTTTGCCGAATTGCAGGCGCGTATCGCCAAAACCATTGCTTTTTTGGAAAGCGTCAGTGCCGGGCAAATAGACGGCAGTGAGGGAAAAATGATTACCGTAAGGACTCCTAGCCGGGAACTCAGCTTTCTAGGCCAGCCCTACTTGCTCCACTTTGTCTTGCCTAACTTTTATTTTCACATAACCACCGCTTATGCGATCCTTCGCCACAACGGCTTGAATATAGGCAAGATGGATTTTGTTGGCAGTTACTAAGACAAAGTGGCCCACGGTTAATGCCCGGTAACATTGATAAATATTGAAACCGGGCTACAAACCCGGTGCCGCCAGGCTAAGCAGGCTTTCCTGCGTACGGTCTAGGACATCATGGATTACCGGGGCCACAAACCGCGACGTGAATCCAGAACCCCAGGGGAATATCCGTCGCCCCTTCCGGATTCACGTTATGGCTTACGGCTGGCAACCCACTCGTGCAGGGGTGGTTTGCCCTCAGGTTGGCAAACCCTTACCCCTTTCATGAGAACACGCCGCTTATTCCATCACCCTAAAAAAATCTTTAGGAGCCCCGCAAATCGGGCAAGACCAGCCATCCGGTATGTCTGCCCAACGGGTTCCGGGTGCAATCCCACTGTCAGGGTCACCCTTTGCTTCATCATAAATATGTTCGCATTCCCTGCACTGGTACTTCTTAAAATCGGACATGATTGATTCTCCTGAAAAAATTAGCTAATGAAAATGGGTTAAACGCTAACCCCCCAAACACCGGGGCTAGCTATTTTTATTCTAGTGCCCAGTCACTGTTGAATTGCCAGTGTTATTTTCGTAGGGGCGAGCGGTTGCCCGCCTGACCGCTGCGGATTTCGGTACAGGCCATAAACAAGGCGGACAACCGTCCGCCCCGGATTTAGATTGGCCCGACAAAAAATCAGTGGCTAAGCACTAGTGGCAAGGCCAGCGCATGACGCCGGAACTTGTAGAAACGCATGGAAGGGCCCTATGGCTTAATAGCCTGAAAACTCTTCCATGCGGATGTTGCCATCGCCAACGCCTGCTTCGACCAGCATTTTGTGCATTGCCGCCACCATTGCGGGGGGGCCGACAAGGTAATACACGGGAAGCGTCAGGTCAGCTATATATTTCAGGAGCATGGCTTTGTTGATGAACCCGGTTTCTCCCTGCCATTCACGGCCGGAGGTTTCCATATCCGTCATCGTACCGACAAAAGTATAGTCGGGGGCTTCATCGTGGGATACCATCAAATCCTCCAGGAATGCCGTATCTTCGGGCTTACGATTAGAGTAAAACACCAGTATCCGTTGCGGGAGCTTATCGTGGATCGCCTGGAGGACGATGCTTCTTACAGGGGTCACACCAATGCCGCCAGTCAGGAACACCGCCGGGACACTTATTTCCTTGTGCAGTGTGAACGAACCATGGGGGGCATTCAGTTTGATTTCCATGCCCGGCTCCATCGCCTTTAACATGCGCTTGAACGCAGTGCCACCCATCCGTGTCGCCAATATCAGGTCATTTTCGTAAGGGGCGCTTGCAAATGAAAACGTCCGCGTGTTGCCTTTGGCATCTGTTTCGGCAGGGTTGATTAACGTGCAGCCAGCGAACTGCCCCGCTTCAAAGGTCAACCCTTCAGGCTTTTCAAAATGGAACGCCATTGTCCCATCGGCGATTTCCCTTTTGAATTTTAGTTTGGCTTGGTAATTGGGCATAACGTAACTCCCCTAATTTTATTGACAATATGGCATGATAGCGTGCGTAAACACCACCCCGCAAACACGGGCGGCCTGTAGCTTAACCGGGCGAAAACCCAAAACCGAAAAATGCCTCCATCCCCTCCTGTCCGGGTAAACGCCGGGCATTATGTTTTATGCCGCCAAACCATCCATTCCACTGGAACCTATCCACGGCCCTTGCCATGAGGGCGCCAGCCCAATGCCCTCGCCTTTATCCGGGGAAACTGGCGCCACCCGATATTCAGTCCTTAACTTTTTTTGAACAAAAGAGAAACCAATAAAGCGAATAAACGGCGATAATGATTAAATAAACGCTCATTTCAGTGACCCAATCATCTTTATTGCCGGCTATTGGCTCTGACGCCATGGAGCCATGCCCTCTGGTCACCAAGACGCTATCCAACATATTTTCCTGACTACGGATCTGCTGTAAAGGTATTTGGACATCAATATTCCCTTTCGCCGGCTCCGTATCCGCCATTGCAAAAAGGCTACAACTAAAGGTCAATACCAGTATATAAACTGCTAAGCATTTATTTTTCATTTTGCCCCTTCCCGTTATAAAAAGCTGATAATAGTTTCGTGCCGATACTATTATCAGCTTTTTTATGGCTAATTCAACCTGTATTTCAGCTATCCACGGTGAATGGGCATAAGACTGGCCTGCCTTTGGAAACGAATTCAGTTAGCACGATAAAAGCAGGGTCTAAGTATATAAGGTTCAATTTTTCGCATGATCGTGGCTTCTGTTATAAAGGGCGGCAATTAAATTAGCCTGGTACACCATGCCCACCAAGCGGTTTTCATCATTGACAATCGGGATTTGCCGGTAACCTTGGTTTGCCATCAAGGGGATAAGCCCGGCGATATGGCTGCTTTCCGGCATGACGCTCACAGGGCTAGCCATAATATGGCCGACCGCTTCCGGTTTTCCGGTGCTGACATCAGGCGTACGACGGATAAAAGCCCTGAATTTTTCAGAAAAAGTTTCATTAACTTCCACGTTAATGAATTTAAAAAAATCATTCCAAGTGATAATGCCAATCACCCGGTGGGCGCGGTCAATCACTGGCAAGGCGTTAAGCTTTCCGCCGTGCATGGTTTTCCAGGCATCTTGGACTTCTGTCCCATATTCAACCGTCAGGACATCTCTAACCATAATATCCGCACAACTGATGTTGCCCCGGTGACGCTTGAAACTTTGCAGCTGGGCATCGGTAAGTAATTTGCTCAAATCCCCTGTCGAGACATCCATAAACCTATCCATGTTCTCCAACGCCAATTCCACATCCTGTTCTGAAATGCCTGTGCGCTGGGAAGGCTGGATGAGGGCGCTGTGCACAGGCTTTGTATTGGAGGACAAAGGCGTGGCTGTAGGGTATCCGTAACGCAATACCCAGCGGTTGATGGCAACCGCCATCAGCAGCATGACCGCCACATTAATGCCCACTGGCATCAATACAAAACTGTAATCGTCCAGATCGCCGCTAATGACAGGTGTCAACGCCGTTGCCGCACCCGGAGGATGCAGGCAACGCAGCAACAGCATGGCCAGGATACTCCCGCCAACCGCGCAACCGGACGCCCAGACGGTATCGGCAACCGTCTGGGCGCAAGCGACGCCAATGGCCGCCGACACCAATTGCCCGCCAACCAGTGGCCACGGTTGGGCAAGGGGGCTGCTAGGCAAAATGAACAGGATGACGGCGGAAGCCCCCATCGAAGCGACGATGATCGGGCCAGCGGAACCCACGCCAAATTGCCGGGTAACCCCTGCAATCACTAAAATGGCAATGGCACTTGAAAGCACAGAAAGCAGTTTGCCCTTAAGGCTCAAATTGACCGGATCAACGGCAATGAACCGGAAAAATGGCTTAATGTTCATCTTAGCGGCCTTATTGTTCAGACAGGTGTTGCCAAAAAAGCATCCGCGTAAATATCCTTCATGGATGCCCCTTTGAGGAAAGCCATTTTTTTCATTTGCTTGACCATGTCCGGATGGCCACAGAGAAACACCCGCCAAGCCTTTAAATCAGGAAGCGAGGCCAAGGCGACTTCGTCGGCACGTCCATGGCTAAAACCAGCCGGGACATGTTTGCCTGACAGGCAAGGGATGTAATGGAAATTTTGATGCCGCTGGGCCAGTTGGCATAGCTCATCAATCCGGTACAAGTCTTCAAATTCACGGCTGCCATGGAATAAATAAATCGGCCCGGAATGGCCATGGGCAAGGGCATCGGTCAGGATGCCCGCCAACGGGGCCAAACCTGTCCCCGTCCCGACCAACAGGATGCCTTGTCCGTGCCGTTCTGGCAGGTAAAAACAATGCCCGCGCGGTTCGGATACGGCGATGCTGTCCCCTACCCTGATTTCATCATGCAACCATCCACTAAACTTACCGCCTGGCAAGCGGCGGATATGAAATTCCAGGGTGTTGGATTCCTGCGGAATATTGGCGATTGAATAACTGCGCGTCAGGCCGTCCGCCCTTTGCAGATTAACAAATTGTCCGGCGTTAAACTCAAACGCATCTTTAAAGGCGACGGCCAACAGCAGCGTGTTCCTATTGAGCATTTCATTAACAACCACCGTGCCTTCGGTATAAAACTCCGATTGGTCGGGCAGTTTAATGGCCATGTCCTGTTCTGGATGGCACAGGCAGGCAAGGAAGTGGTTGCGCTTTTTCAAGGTATCTTTTAGTCCGGCCTGGGCGGCTTCCGGCGGAACGGCATCGAGGCTGCGCACCAGGCAGCTATGGCAGGTGCCTTTTTTGCAAGCGTAGGAAATGTTCACATTCCCGCGTAATAAAGCATCCAGCACGGTTTCATCCGCTTGGCACGCATAAACCTTTTCTTCAATCGTTAATTTGTACATGATCCACCCGTTAAAACTAACGCCATACTGGTCAAAATAAACCTTTATGGCGTTGGGCTATAGTGCTTATCTGCCTAACACATCATTGCGTGTCGTCTCACAAATCGCCACCACCTCGGCGATGAGTTCTTGGGGGACGCTTAACTCTTGCAACGTCGCCCCCAAATTTTCTACGACCGCGTCAAAATGGCTATCATCCAAGCCCATCTTAAGCAGGTGGGCATGGCCTTTACGCATGTCTTCCCCTGTGTAGCTATGCGGGCCGCCAAACGCCATGGTCAAAAAAGCTTTCTGTTTGGCCGCTTGTTTTTCCATATCAACGTTGTCGAAGAAGCGGTTGATGCGAGGGTCTGAAAGCACCTTCCGGTAAAAAATATCAACGGCGGCATTGACGGCGGCTTCACCGCCTATCCTTTCATAAAGCGTTTTGCTCATGGTTGCGTCCTCATGGTTTTGTGTGTCGGTCATTACGGTCTCCTCAGGGTTATAGCCTAATAGGTTCGGCTACGGGAAAAATGATAACAAACAAAAATAACTTATACAATATATTTATGTTATATGATTTATTACTATTTAATATAGTGTTTTTTTGTTATCCTTTGACCCATTTACCGGACTGACAGAAGGAGTTATATGGTTGACAAGATCAAATCCCGGCAACATGAAATCCTAACTTTATTGTTGGAAAACAAAGCGGGGCTAAGCATTGACGAAATCGCCACGGCATTGGACATTTCCAGGAATGCCGTACAGCAACATTTCGCCACGCTCCAAAAAAACGGTTATATACAAACCGGAGGCTTCCATAAAACCTCAGGCCGGCCTGTCAGGAGCTTCGTTTTGACCGAAGCGGGCATCAACAGCTTTCCCAAGCAATACGCCTGGTTTTCCGAACTACTGCTTACCAACCTAAAAGAGGAAATGGGTGCCGAGGCCTTGCAGCGTTATCTGCATAAACTAGCTGCCAATTTGTCGCAAAGCCTGTTGCCCCAGTTTGTTGGCAAACAGGCCGACGAAAAACTGGATGGCTTGCTAAAAATAATGGATCAGTTGGGTTTCCAAGCAAAAGCCATTAAAGACCCGGATAACAACAATCGTGTTATTGAAGCCTGCAATTGCGTCTACCATGACCTGGCGCAAAAACATGAAGAAGTCTGTGAGTTTGACCGGACGCTGATTACGTCTTTATTGGAAAGCGAGATAGAGCACGTTGAGTGCATGGCCAAAGGCGACACTGTTTGTCGTTTTAAAATCATCAACAGAGGAGAAAAACCATGATTGAAGAATCTTTGTATGAACGCTTGGGCGGCTACGACGCCATTAATGCCGTTATTAATGGCGTCGTAGCCGCGCTTGGTGGCGGATGCGCAATTGGGCCGTTTTTGGCAAAACCGGGGGCTTGACGGCATCGCCAGGGAAAAGCAATTGCTGATTGATTTCTTATGCTCTAGTGCGGGAGGGCCGCTTTTTTATACCGGCCGGAATATGTTGGTGACGCACAAGGGCATGGGGATTACCGAAAGCGACTGGGCTATTTTCATCAACCATTTGCAAGCGGCCTTGCAAGAATTTGAACTCCCCGAACAAGAGTATGCCGAGGTGCTGGCGTTTATCGGCAGCACCAAAACCGATGTTGTCGGATGATGCTTACCGCCGTTTGCAGGCATTGGCAAATGGCGCCCTAACTGCTTATTTTAATTGACATGCCATGATTGAACCCGTCGCGTTAAAAGATTTTTTTATCACGTTTTTCGTCTCAGCCTTGATCATCTTGTCAGGCGCGGCTTACGCCCTGCTGTTCGCCTGGTCTAAAGTCAACCCGAAAGGCCACATCAGACTGGCGGCTTACAGCGCTTATCTCATCTTGGCGGCATCCGTCGCCGAACTGACTTATACCGCCCATTTTTCGGGTTACTGGCTGATCATTTCGGCCGCGATGCTGATCGGCTATTTTTTTGCGCCGATAGGCATCTGGCATCTATGTGTTAAAACCCATGCAGTCCACGATTTAACAACAACCGAGGAGGATAAGCTATGAACGAGACACCCTTATGGGCTTCGGAATCATTCTGGAAAAAAACGGCAATCTGGGTCACCGCCGGATCATTTATCATTTTGGTCGTTTTAACCTTTGATTCATTAAGCCAAACCCGTGCGGGCGGTAAGCGTGTCCCCGCATACAGCGTCATTAACAAAAAAATCGACTACCAATATAAAGAAGGCCTGCATAAATCCATGCCCGTCATCGGTGACACCGAGTTGTTGTTCGGCAAGGCATATACCGAAGCGGAAGCCGAGCAATTGGTCATGCTGGGTAAAAAAACCACGCAAGCCAAAAACTGCATGAACTGCCATACGCTATTAGGCAACGGCGCGTACTACGCCCCGGATTTGACCAAAGCTTGGCTGGATAAGGGCTGGATTTCCACAGAGATGCGCGAAGATTTGATGGTGCAGTTTTTGATGAACCCGGAAAAAAACGCCCGCACCTTCGGCAGCAACCGCAGGATGCCCAACCTGAACATCACCGAAGCCGAAGCCAAAGGCGTGGTGGCGTTCCTGAAATGGATGTCCAGCATTGACACCAACGGCTTCCCTTATAACTTTAAAACCATCAACGCGGAGGAATAGGCATGGATACGACGGACACAACAGGCATCATGCAAAAGGCAACCGCTTTATTGGGTAAGGCGCAAAATTGCGCCAACGATTTCAAAACCTGGGTGGCTCTGGACAGCACCCACCTAAGCGATGGGCAAAAACTGGCGGTCAACTACTTTACCGTCGCCGTGATTTTGTTTTTTGCGCAAATCCTGTTCGGCATGTTGGCGGCGACACAGTTTATCTTCCCTAATTTTTTGTATGGTTTTCTGGATTTCAGCGTCAACCGCATGGTGCATATCAACGCGATGGTGGTTTGGATGCTGTACGGCTTTATCGGCTGTGTCTACTGGCTTTTGGAAGATGAAAGCGGCACGGAAATCGTTGGCCTGAAGCTCGGCAATATCGCGTTTTGGGTACTGACGGGTGCGGTGACATTGGTGGTGCTGGTTTATCTGTTAGTGCAGATTGGCCCCGGAAAAGATTCTAGCCTGTGGTTCATCAACGAAGGCCGCGAGTATATCGAAGCGCCACGCTGGGCGGACATCGGCATTGTCGCCGTGATGCTGGTATTTTTTTACAACGTCGTCGCCACCTTTAGTAAAGGCCAATGGTCGGGTATCGCCGGGGTATTGACGTTGGACTTGGTCGCCTTGGCGGGCCTTTATACCGCCGGGATGTTTTATATGACCAATATCACCCACGACCAGTACTGGTGGTGGTGGGTGATCCATTTATGGGTGGAAGCGACCTGGGAAGTGCTGGTCGGCGTCATCATGGCGTGGTCGTTGATGAAACTGCTCGGCGTCAAACGCAAAATCGTACAAACCTGGCTGTATATCGAAGTTGCGCTGATGTTCGGCTCGGGTATTTTAGGGCTGGGCCATCATTATTTCTGGATAGGCACGCCTGAATACTGGCTAACCATCGGCGGCTTTTTCTCGGCTCTGGAACCGATTCCGTTGGTCGCGATGGTGGTGCATGCCGTTTACGATGCCGGAACCCACGCTTTTAAAAGCGGTAACCATCCGGCTTTGGCATGGATCATCGCGCAGGCGTTCGGCAACTTTTTCGGCGCTGGCGTGTGGGGCTTCATGCACACGCTGCCGCAAATCAACCTGTACACCCACGGCACGCAATGGTCGGCTTCACATGGGCATCTGGCATTCTTCGGGGCTTACGCAACGATTAACATCGCGTTCTTTTATCTGGCCATCCAACACTGGCGCGGCAATGTCTGGATGAGCGAAGGCATTAAAAACGGCTGGCGCTGGAAATGGGCGTTGGGGTTGCTCAATGGCGGCGTGCTCGGCATGACGATTGCGCTGTTGATCGCCGGTTACGAACAATCCTTCATCGAACGGGCGGTGGAAGGCTCGACCTGGAGCGGTTATTTTACCGCGCAAAACCACCCGTCATTTCAAGCCGCAATGGTCTGGCGTTGGTTTTTTGGCGCGATAACGTTTGCTGGTTTGGTTTTATTGATTTGGGATTTATTGACCATAGGTAAAACCGAAGAACGCAAAGCAGCGCACGTTTCTGAAAATTGATATTGATTCAGCCGGACTTTTTATTGCAGAGAGTCCGGCTTTAGGGTTTCTAAAATACCTTATTGATATTATTCGATTTTATGTCCGAGTTGTTTGTCCATGCCATAACAACCCTGTAACCCCTTGTTAACCAATGGGATACCTACATCGATCATGGGTAAAAACCGACCTCGGAGTTGAGTAATATTAGGCCAAATGATAAGGGTTCAGCAACAATGGTAATGTTAAATCTCAGAAATTGGCCGGCACTTGGGGTTTTGGCTATGATTGCCACGGCCACGTCCGCTTTGTTGTTTTTTATCAAAATCGCCGGGGAAGTTGTTGAAGGTGATACGGGGAAAATTGATTTGATGATCCTCATGTGGTTCCGCGCCGCAGGAGACCCCACTAATCCACTCGGGCCAATATGGCTCGAAGACTATGCCCGCGACATTACCGCACTGGGTAGCCCTGCGGTTTTAGGGCTTGTTGTGCTGATAACCACGGTTTTTCTCCTCTTGATAGGCCAACGCTTTTTCGCGCTGTTTATGCTGGTTTCGACATGCGGTGGCACCTTCGCGGTCAGTATATTGAAGGATGTATTCAACCGCTCCCGCCCGAACCTTATGCCTGACGGATTGTATGTCCATACCGCCAGTTTCCCCAGTGGCCACGCCATGCTTTCCGCCGTAGTTTACTTGACCCTGGGCGCCCTAATCACGCGCCTGGTTCCAGGAGTTGCCTTAAAGCTTTATGTGATGGCCATCGCCATTATCCTGACCGGATTGGTCGGCCTGAGCAGGATTTATCTTGGTGTCCATTGGCCGAGTGATGTCCTGGCCGGATGGGCGATAGGGGCAGCCTGGGCTTTGGGGGGCGGTGCAGTGGCCCAAAGCATCCGTCTTGAAAATGTTGGAAAGCAATGAAGGGGGATCATTCGGTAAAAAATTCTTATGGGACATTTTTTTACCAATACCCCCAACTAATTTTTAGGTGCCTGAAACGTTAGGCATCAGGTAACAAACCCGTTCAAACGGACATATCCACCTACCGGATTAGGTCAGATTCCTGACAATTAGGTAATAATCAACACATTACCTGGTAAAAGCTAATATTTTTCAGATAGTTGATCTGCTACCATCCAAAAGCGGTTGTGGTGCTTTAACCGTAAATCCGGGCGAAGCCGTTTTTATGGCGGCCAATGCCTTAGCATTCCCTATAACAAAATAGTTAACCTCTTTTTTTCATGAAGCGCTAACCATTATTTCAATGAGGTCGTGCCATCATTATCTATGTTGGTGTGGCTACATCCGATGGGCCGATTGGATAAGAAGTTATAACCGACATCCATACCTGGAGAATTCCATGATGCAACCTGTTACGCGTAGTAGCCTGATTTTACTGTTTAGTATTCTGGGCGTTGCGCCAATACTGGCGCAAGCCGAACAGCCTAAGCCCCAGCCAGCCACTAAGGGTTTGGGGGTTACCCTGCCTTTTTCTGCGTGTATCGCCAGCCCAACTTGGTTGAGCCCAAGCAACCAACCGCCAACAGAAATTGGTAACGGCGTACCGGTGGCCAGCGAAACCAATTGCCAGTTTTACCAGTTTTCTTACCAATGGTTTTTGTCCCTGATGCAACCCGCTGCATCAGGTTCTGGCGAGAGGGCGTTTGAAGCGTTGAACCTGTATTTGCCTAACCTAAAAAACCAATGCAGCAAACCGAAGTTATCCGCCGTAAAAAATAGGGCCAACATTGGCAAAGCCCTTTTTATCCGTACCCTGAAAACGGATTCAGGCACTTTCGACCCGGTACTGCCTGAAGAGATTACCCAAGCCACTGGTGAAGCGCTATATGACCAAGCGGGCAATGTCGTGCTGTACAACGTCTGGTATAACAACACGGAATGCCAAGCCACCAGCCAAGGCTTCCAACCCAATACCGTCGAAATAAAAACCTCGTGGCGCATACTCGCTACGGCTGATCCTAGCTATTACACGATCACGGCGACGGTTCCCGCCATCTCCAAACAACCGCTGAACTTAGGTTTGGTCGGGATCCATTTGGTCATCAACACCGCCAACCATCCTGAATTTGTCTGGGCGACTTTTGAACATAAAAGCAACGCGCCAGATTGCACCCACCCTCAAAGCACGCCCAGCGAAGGCTGGTCGTTCACCAGCGCCAGTTGCGCCGCCTGTTTAGTTAACCAAACACCGCAACAATGCGCCGCCGCCCAGCCACAATGCAGTTTCAATACCGGCGTCAAACCCCAAGGCGTCAAAGGCACCCCTAATGAAGCTTGCCGCGTTTACAGTGACGGCACCGATCCTGGTTCCATGACCAATGGCAATAATAACGACACCAACCGCGCGAACATTGACATGCTGAACGCGCAATTGGTCGGCCCGGCTGGCATGATCACCCAACTGCCAACGTCCAACCCTTTGGCTGTGCTTAAGAATTATTTCTTGGTCGGCGGTTTGTGGACTAATGGCGGGGTTAGCTCAACGGCACCTAACGCACAACGCGGTTCCTTGGAGTTATCCAATATGACGATGGAAACTTTTTTCCAAGATCAAGGCAATAATTGCTTTACTTGCCACGGTTACGACCCAAGCGCGCCACTGGATGTCAGCCACATCATCAACAACCTGATTCCAACCGGAAGCAGCAAAGCAAAATAATCACCAACAAAAAAGGGGGGACAATGTCCCCCCTTTTAATTTTTTGTGGCTGGCTATCTTGAGATAAGCCGGTAAATTTAACTTAAACTAACCAAATATCATTAGCCGCTAAAGTTGGGGCGGCGGACAACACTTCAAGAACAATGGCGGCAACGGCGCCGCTACCGTCACTGTCGTAAGCCAATTCGCCAGTACCGGTGTTGTAAACCAATCGGGCACCCGCAGTGGAAGCAAGCCCTGTGGCATTGGCTTCAAAGCGTGTATCAGCGGCGTTAAATTGCCCGATAACACCCAAAGCCGCCAATCCGGTGCCAGCCTTACTGAACTGCAAAATATCGCTGCCTGTCGTGAAATCGGTGATGGTGTCAATGTTGCTTACGCCCACCGTTTTTTCAAACCAAAATTTGTCCGCACCCAGGCCGCCTGTGAGCGTGTCGCTATCCAATCCCCCGACCAGCACGTCATCGCCCGCACCGCCAATCAAGCTATCAATACCCGCCAAGCCTTTCAGGATGTTATTGGCATCATTGCCAGTCAGGTTATTGGCAACTGCCGTGCCGTTGACATTGATTAAGGACATGCCAGTGCCGGAGATGTCGTAATTTTCAAAGTTAGCGGCAACGGTTAAGGTTTTGGCCGTTAAGGAAACATAGCTGTTGCCCGCCAATTTTAGGGTGTCGTTGCCTAGGCCTGCCGTCACCGTATCTTCCAGCCTGCCCGTTGCGGTGAAGTTGACGACAAAAATGTCATCACCGCCATTGCCGATTAGGGTGTCCGCGCCATTGCCCCCCGTCAGGATATTGTTGCCCGCGTTGCCGTTGATAATATTGGCAAGTGCATTACCGGTACCATTGATGTTGCCGGTTCCGGTCAAGGTCAGGTTTTCAACATTCGCCCCTAAGGTGTAATCAATGGAGCTCATCACCAAATCGGTACCTTGCGCACCTTTTTCAACCACGGCACTACCAGCATCATCGACCGTGTAAGTGTCATCACCCAGGCCACCAAGCAATTGATCATGTCCGGCCACACCGTTTAATGCGTCGTTACCTGCATTTCCTGTCAAGACATTGTCGTAGACATTACCGACTATATCGTCGTTGCCCGCCCCACCTACCGCATCTTCGATTTTGGTGGTTGTGGCGGATGTCAAACCAGCGGTGATGGCCGCGACGACATTGGAGCTATCGGCGGTCAGGGTGACAACCGTGCCCCTGCCCAATTGCGTGACCAAATTCTGATACACCGCGTCATAGCCATTGGCGATAGCGAAAATCGGGATGATGTTGGCGGCCACCAAAGCCGCCTGGAGTTGGGCGATGAACGGATAATCTTCGCCGATGCCGCCGCCGTCCATCACTGCATCGCCGTTATTAGGCGTGGTGATGCCCGCCGCCGCGCCATCGCCAGCCTGATGGAAAGGCGCGTCGGTGAACAACACGACAAAACGCGCCGAATCCGTACGGAAACCCACTTCCGCGCTATGCAAAGCCAATTGCATCAGCGACTCGATTTGGGCTTCGGGTTCGTCCATGCCGTTTTTGATCACCATGCTGCTATACGCATTGGTCAATGCCGTGGCATCCGTAGTCAATGACAACAAAGTGTTGTAAACCCACTCGCCAGGGGCGCCGAAGGGGGATATCGGTTTATCGACAAAAGTGGAAGAGCCAAACTCGCTATTGGCTTGCACCGCCTGAAGCGCTGAAACGATGCTAGGGATCAGGTTGCGCACATTGGCAATATCATCACCAAAGGAACCGGAAAGGTCTTGCAGGAATTGCACATCCAAAGGCAATACGGTTGTCCCGCCCGTGCCAAGGTCGCTGTCCTCGTTTTCAACATGGCAATGCCCGCTAGTCAAATCTATGCTGCTATTCCCCAATGACTGGCTGGCGTCAACCGTATCGTGGCCCAGAAAATCTTCGATATGGGCACGGCCGCCGTTCAACACATAACGGTCATCGCCGCTACCGCCCGCCAGCGTGTCTATGCCTGCCTTGGAAATCAGCACGTCATTGCCATCGCCGCCCAGCTCGGTGTCATCACCCGCCCCGCCATCAAGGGTGTCGTTACCGGAACCGCCGACGATGCTGTTATTCAGTTCGTTACCCGTGACGACATGGGCCGTGCCCGTCAATTTAATATTCTCGACATTCGCGCCAGCCACCCAATTGACACTGGCAAAGACGGTGTCATTGCCTTCGCCCAACAGCTCCTGCACGGTATCGCCAACATTGTCGACCATGTAAACATCATCGCCAAGCCCGCCCGCCATGACGTCAACGCCTTTGCCGCCATCCAAGGTATCATTGCCGTCCAAACCCTTTAGCGTGTCGTTGCCTATCGACCCGGTGAGCGTGTTATCCAAGCCGTTGCCCGTGGCGATATGCGCCGCCCCGCTCAGTTGCAGGTTTTCGACATTGGCCCCCAAAGTGTAGTTAATCCGGGTAATGACGGTATCGGTGCCTTCACCCACCGCTTCCTGTGCCACGTCACCCAAATTGTCGACCCAATAACTGTCATCGCCCAAGCCGCCAACCATCTTGTCCGCATTTGTCCCGCCGTTCAGGACGTTGTTTCCTGCGGTTCCCGTCAGGGTATTTCTGAGCGTGTTTCCGTTGCCAATTAAAGCCGACCCGGTTAATTGTAGGTTTTCGACATTAGCCGCCAGCAGATAATTATCTATACTGGCGATAGCCGTATCGTTGCCTTTGCCCGCCACTTCTTGGATGGCATCACCCAGGTTATCAATGTAATAGGTATCGTTACCCGCATCGCCGATTAACGTGTCTGCGCCTATGCCACCATTCAGGGTATTGTTGCCAACCGTGCCCGTGATGGTGTTATCCAAACCATTGCCTGTGCCAGAGAGAGCCGGGCCGACCAATTGCAGCTTTTCAACATTCACGCCCAGGGTGTAATTGGCGCTGGCAATGGCCGTGTCAATTCCGGCGGCAAGCGCTTCCTGGGTCACATCCGACGCATTGTCAACATAGAAAGTATCATCACCCAAGCCCCCTATCAGGGTATCGGCGCCTAGGCCGCCATTTAAGGAGTCATTCCCTGAAGTCCCGGTGAGGGTATTGTTCAGCGTGTTGCCAGTGCCGGTATGGGCAACACCGGCCAGTTGCAGGTTTTCAAGGTTATCGCCTAATGTCCAGTCGATGCTGGCGACCACAGTATCCAATCCGGCGTTCAACGCTTCTTGGGCCACATCGCCGACATTGTCCACCCAATAGGTATCATTGCCCAAACCACCCGCCAAAGTGTCAGCGCCCAAGCCGCCATCCAAGGTGTTGTTGCTTGCAGTACCTGTGAGGGTGTTGTCCAGCCCGTTGCCAAACCCCGTCAGGGCCACGCCAGCCAATTGCAAGTTCTCGACATTTGCCGCCAGCGTGTAAGCGCTCAGGCTGGCGACAACCGTATCGGTGCCTTCGCCGCTGGTTTCCTGCACGGCATCACTAAGGCTATCCACTTTAAAGGTGTCATCGCCCAAACCGCCATTCAGCGTGTCATTGCCCGTCCCGCCATCCAAGGTGTCGTTACCCGCATCGCCGTACAAAGTGTCAATGCCCGCATTGCCTTCGATGTTGTCGTTTCCGCCGCCACCATGAATGTTATCATTGCCGTTCAAACCTAAAATGGCATCATCACCCGCTCCGATTTTATGCAAGCCGCCATAACCGACATCCATAATATCGTCGGCGTTAGTGCCGTAGATATTGTTATCCGGCTGCCAGCTCGTAGGCGCGAACACCACACTGACAGATTCGCCGGCACTACCTGGACTGCCGATCAGCAAATCGGGCGTGCCGTCGCCGTTCATATCCGGCAATACGGCTACCGAACTGCCCGTCAGGCTACCCGCCGAACCGACAATTTTGGCGCCGCCGATGCCTTGGGAGATTAGCGACAAGTCCACCGTCTTGGTGCCGCCACCCCAAACAATATAGACCGCACCTGCATTGGCACCGCCTTCGTTGTTGGTTGGCGCCCCGATGACAATATCGGCAATGCCGTCGCGGTTGAAGTCACCGCCTGAAGCCACCGACAAACGGGCTAGATCGCCGCCAAACTCCGGTATGATGGCAAAACCGCCAACGCCCGCGCCAACATTGCTGAGCAAAACTTCCGTGGTGTCCGCCTTGCCGAACACCACATAAGCCTTGCCTGAACCTGATGCGCCAACTAACAGATCAGCAAGCCCGTCAGCGTTGATGTCGCCCAGGCCTGTGATGGCGGAACCGGCTTTCTCCCCTGCCGACCCGGTAATCCGGAAACCGCCTGTGCCTGCGGCGATGGCATCCAAATCCACTTGTGTGCCCGTGGATTTGCCAAACACGACATACGCCGCACCCGCATCCAAGCCACCGGCATCGTTGCCCATCGCCCCCACCAGAATATCGGCCTTGCCATCGCCATTAAGGTCGCCCAGCGTCGCCAAGGCCTGGCCCGCCGCATCACCGGCATTTTGGCCGATAATACGGAAGCCGCCCGTGCCCGCCGCCACGGTGCTCAGGTTAACCGCGCCATCGGAGGCTTTCCCCCACACCACATAAACCGCCCCGGCATCGGTGCCACCTGCGTCATTGCCCGCGGCACCCACCAGAATTTCCGCTTTGGTGTCGCCATTCAAATCACTGCTCGCAGCGAGCGTTTGTCCGGCATGGTCGCCCGCCGCTTCGCCTTTGATAATATAACCTTTGCCATTACCGGCACCTGATGCAGGGTCACCCAAATCAACACCCTTCCCTGTGCCACCAACCGCTTGGCCCCAAACCACATACGCCGCGCCAGCATCGGTTTTCGTGCCATTTTCCCTCATCGGTGCGCCAATCAGGATTTCCGCCAAACCATCACCGTTCAAATCGGAGACACTCCCGACCGCCGCCCCGGCAAGGTCACCCGCATTCTCACCGTCAATGATAATTTCAACCGAACTTAGGTCAGCACCTAACTGCCCCGTAGTGCCGCCCGTCGCTCTACCAAAGGTGATAAAAATACGCCCGGCATCGACGGCTTTATCATCATCGCCCGGTGCGCCGACAATGAGGTCAGGGATTAAATCACCGTTCAGGTCGCTTATCCCGGCTACCCAAGGCGCGGCTGGTACCGATGTCACCGTCGGTAAAAAATCCCCCGCGACTTGCGGCAACAGGCGGTAACCACCCGTGGCACTGGCGACAGCGGAAGAAAGGTATAACTTGGTAAAGGGGATGGACATGGATTGCTCCTAAATTAGGGGTATGGGTATCGTAAAATGATCTGTGTCCGGGCTAGGCAACGGCCCGACACTGGGTTGTAAACGCGCACTACCCCTCGTCAGCAATAAGCAGACCAATCACGCAAAAAAATAACTAATTGATAATTATTAAAAAATTATCGCTAACTCATGTAAAGAATAAAAACCCTGCAAAATGCGTATGTACTTAAATTGCAACGCTTACATTTTTTGCGGGGTTTTATCCACGACCACTACGTTTCAAATGCAGGACTGCAAAGATCCATCCCCTCCTCGCCGCCCCACTTTGCCCACGTTTTAGGGCAAGTTTATTGCAATCGGCAAGGACTGGGCCTAAAGTTCCGGGTTTGATGATTCCGCATTCAACCTATCCATTTGGAGCATTGTCCATGAAGACTCGCCCTTTTTGGCTATTACTCGCCGTGCTAACCGCCCTGCCTGTTTCAGCCGCCGATTTGACCCGCGCCGAAGTTGAACAGCGGCTGGCCAACGCCACCAAACAGCACCCCGCCGATTTGCGCCGCAAAGATTTGACGGATGTGGATTTGTCCCGGCTGGACTTTACCCAAGCCGATTTATGGGGCGCGGATTTGCGCCGCGCCAATTTCAGCAACAGCGACTTGTCCGGCCTGAATCTGGATTTAAGCGTCATGTCTAAAATCAACCTTTCAGGCGCAAACCTCGCCAACACCAGCGTGTTCGGTGTCCACATGGGCAGCGCCGATTTGAGCCACGCCAACCTCAGCGGCAGCCGTTTCATCGCCAACCTGGATCGCGCCAACCTCAGTTACGCCAACCTAAGCCACGCCAATTGGGGCGTGGACATGCAAAACCAGCCGATGGGCCTGATGCGCGTGAGCCTGAACAACGTCAATTTGACGGGGGCGGATTTGACGGCCGCCAACCTCAACCGCGCGTTGATGCGTTATGCCAATTTAAACGGCGCGACGGTGAAAAACGCGATTTTGTCGGGCGTTGATTTGTCTGGCGCGGATTTAAGCAACGCCGATTTGTCAGGTGCGGATTTGTCAGACAGCCTATTGGAAGACACCAATTTCGCCGGGGCGGATTTGGCAGGCACACGCTTTTCGGGTATTAAGGATAAAAATAAGCTCAAGGGTTTGAGTTCCAGCAAACATCTTGACGCGGCGGTTTTTAAAGACTGACGCGTCCACCCTACAAGGAAAAAACTATGACCATAGAAACCAGCGTCTTAGAACGTTATTCGGCAGGCGCACACAGCGTCCAAACCGAATTATGCTGTCCGGTCGATTATGACCGCGCCTTGCTCGCCCTGCTGCCGCAAGAAATCATAGCCAAAGATTACGGTTGCGGCGACCCGTCGCGTTATGTCAAAGCGGGTGACGTGGTGCTAGATTTAGGTTCCGGTTCCGGCAAAATCTGCTATATGGCGGCGCAATTGGTCGGTGCGGGCGGCAAGGTGATCGGTGTCGACATGAACGACGACATGCTGGCCTTGGCACGCAAATACCAAGGTGAAATGGCGGAAAAATTGGGCGAAGACCGTGTCGAATTCGTCAAAGGCCAGATTCAGGACTTGGCCTTGGATTGGGCGGCGGTCAATGCGTATCTGGCAGAACATCCGGTGAAAAATGCCGAAGACATGCTCGCCTTACGCGCTTGGCAAGAACAACAGCGGGCAACGGCGCCTTTAATCAAGGACAATTCCGTGGATTTGGTCGTGTCCAACTGCGTGTTGAACCTGGTGCATGACAGTGACAAAGAGCAGCTCATCCGCGAGATTTTCCGCGTCGTCAAACCCGGCGGACGGGTGGCGATTTCGGATATTGTCAGCGACGAAACTGTGCCCGGACATCTGAAACAAGACCCGCATCTCTGGAGCGGCTGCGTCTCCGGCGCGTTGCAGGAGCATGAATTTTTGGAGGCTTTCATCAAGGCCGGATTTATCGCCATCAGCTACGACAAATGGGAAAACCAAGCGTGGCAAGTGGTCGAAGGCATAGAATTCCGCGCCGTCACCATCACCGCCGTCAAACCCGCAGGAAATACCTGCACCGACAAAGGCCACGCCGTGATTTACCGCGGCCCGTATTCGGAAGTGTATGATGATGAAGGCCATGTCTATTACCGTGGGCAACGCATGGCGGTGTGTGAGCGCAACTACCAATTGCTGACGGGCGATGCTTACGGCGACGACTTCATCGGCATCGCCCCCGCCCAAGAGCAAGCCGGCAAACCCTGGGACTGCGCCACCGGAACCTTACGCGCCGTGGCTGAAACCAAAGGCGGTGTGCATGAGGACAAATGTAGCCCTGGGGGTGGGTGTTGCTGAACAATGAAAAGCTATAGCCGGTAGGTTGGGGTGAGGAAACGAACCCCAATAACAAATGATGTGATGTGATGTGATGCGTTGGGTTACGCTATCGCTAACCCAACGAACTGGGGGCGGGTGTTGTTGAAAAAAAGAAGCCTGCATAGAATTTGAGGAATACGGAAACCGAACTATGCAAAACTCCATACAATTTTTCAAAGCCAGAAAACCCTGTTTATCCGAAATCAATGCTGGCTTTTTAAAAGCTGTAGGAAATTAAATATGTGGTCTTTTTTACGCAAACGCAAAACCACCCAGTTGATTGAAGAAAAACGTAGTCGCCCTAAGTCTTTGGAACAATTAAGTAAAAATATAGGTAATTTCTCGGATTTGTCCAATCACGATGCCGCCTTAAAATTCTGGCTACCTGAACCAGCCAAAAGTGCATTAGAAGAAATTAGCCAATCCAATGACCAATCTGTCAGTAGTTTTCTTCGCCAATTTTTAGTGATCCACTGTTATGGCTTGTATCCATATTTAATAATGTCTGAAACTATACCCAATTTTTGCAAAGACAATAATTCGGGCATTTTATTTTCTATGGCAGCCGTGTAGGGTGGGCAACGCTTTTTGCCCACCATTTGCCGAATAATCGGTGGGCAGAACAGCATTGCCCACCCTACCTGACTGGGTGACATGGTTGGGGTTTTCCAAAAACCAATTGAGGTTGACAATGCCTGTCAAGGCGGGGAAACGGGAGGCTATCTTTTAGTCCGCCAAGTTCATGCGCATCAAATCCCCAGACTATCCGCCAAGAAAAACTCGCTCACCAACAGGTGCTGGTGCTGTAGCCCATACACCGTCCGCCGCCCCCACACAGGCTGGCTTATCTTGGCTAGCCCACGCGTGGCGGGTGTCCAACCTTCAGGGTTTATCAAGCTTATATCCAACTGCAAACGCGCCAGTTTCGGATACGCAAAAATCACCTCGCCTAGCGGGCGTGTGCCTAGTTTTGCCAGATTGCTATGGGCGAAAGTGACCGTGCCAGCGGGAATCACGGTTCTGGCAAGGATCAGCGGTTTGCCGTCGGCGTGGAGCAGGACTTCGCGCACTAGCGCATGGACGTGCAAAGGAAGTTGCAAGCGCTGTTGTTCGGTGCGGAACGGTGTCTGCCAACGTTGCCAAAGCACACTGACTTTCACTGCGCCGCCGTAAGCGCGGCGTAGGCGTTGCGTCAATGATCCGGTTTCGTAAGTCCAGGATTGCACGGCATCCGGCAATTGGCGGCGGGTTCCGCGCCGGTTTTCCCGCCATTGCGGTTCACGGGGGAATAACTGGCTTCTGATGGTCAAGCTTAAACCTCGGCGTAAAGCGTTTCTGTACCCAACCAACGGTCACACAGCCGTGGTACCGCGTCGGGTGTTTCGGTAAATAATTGCTCACTGACGTTAGCAATCGCGGCGATCAAATCGGCATCGCGCCGCAAGTCGGCAACCTTAAACTGCATCGCGCCCGTTTGCCGCGTCCCCATGACTTCGCCGGGGCCGCGTAATTGCAGGTCTTTTTCGGCGATGACAAAACCGTCGTTGCTGTCACGCAAAATCCCCAGCCGCTGC
The DNA here is from genome assembly GCF_000384075.1 of Methylovulum miyakonense HT12. GTDB lineage: Bacteria > Pseudomonadota > Gammaproteobacteria > Methylococcales > Methylomonadaceae > Methylovulum > Methylovulum miyakonense. The sequence continues at coordinate 2,201,481 of NZ_KB913025.1, read as the reverse complement.
CGCGCGGTTTCTGATAAGGGCGATTGGTACATCAGCAAGCAATAGCTATCATCTTTGCCGCGCCCGACCCTGCCGCGCAATTGGTGCAGTTGCGACAACCCTAAACGTTCGGGGTTTTCGATAATCATCAGCCCCGCATTGGGCACGTCCACGCCGACTTCAATGACGGTCGTGGCGACCAACAAATCCAACTGGTGCTGCTTGAAGGCTTGCATCACCGCGTCTTTTTCGCTGCTTTTCATGCGCCCATGCACCAGCCCGACGCGCACTCCGGGCAAGGCTTGCGCCAGCACTTCGGCGGTCTGTTCGGCGGCTTGGCATTGCAGGGTTTCGGATTCTTCAATCAAGGTGCACACCCAATAGGCTTGGCGGCGTTTGCCCACCCATTCGTTGATCCTCGCCACCACTTCGGCACGGCGTTCGGATGGGATGACACGGGTGACAATGGGCTGCCGTCCGGGCGGCAATTCGTCAATGACGGACACGTCCAAGTCGGCGTATTGCAACATCGCCAAAGTGCGCGGAATGGGCGTGGCGGTCATCACCAATTGGTGCGGGCGCATCCCCGCTTGTTGGTTCTTTTCACGCAAGGCCAAGCGTTGGTGGACACCAAAGCGGTGCTGTTCATCTATGATAACCAGCCCAAGGTTATGGAACTGTACGGCTTCTTGGAATAAGGCGTGGGTGCCGATCACCAAGTTGACCGTGCCATCCGCCAAACCTTGCAACACCGCTTGTCGGATGCGGCCTTTGCTTTGTCCGCTTAAGAAACTGACTTGCACATCAAACCCTGCAAACCACACGCTGAAATTGCGTAAATGCTGTTCCGCCAATAACTCCGTCGGCGCCATCAGAGCGACCTGGTAACCCGCCGTCATCGCCAACAAGGCCGTATAGGCGGCGACGATGGTCTTGCCGGAACCGACGTCGCCTTGCACCAAGCGCATCATCGGCTTGTTTTGTTTGCAATCGGCGACAATTTCGGCAATCACCCGTTGCTGCGCACCTGTCAACGCGAATGGCAAGGAGCGCAAGAAATGCGTGGCGGTTGGCGCGTCTTCTTGAAAAATGGGGGCTTGCCAGACGCTGGCTTGGCGTTTTAAGGATGACAAGCGCAAATGGTGCGCAAGCAATTCTTCAAACGCCAAGCGTTTTAAGGCCGGGACGCTGCCATCCTGCAAAGCTTCGACCGTGACCGTTTCATCAGGGGCATGTAGGGTTTGTATCGCTTCCGCCAAAGAGGGGTAACCAAAATCTTGCAACATACTGGCGGGAAGGCAATCGGCCAACAATTGGGGATGCTGCCCGCAAACTTGCAAGGCTTGTTTGATGGCCTTGCGGATGACATTTTGGCTTAGGCCTTCGGTGAGCGGATAGACCGGGGTCAAGCGGGCGTCGGTCACCGCCGCATCAGGCCCGCTGATGACGGTGTAATCAGGATGCACCATTTCCAATCCCGCCATGCCCAAGCGGGTTTCGGCGAACACGCACACCCAAGTGCCAGGTTTGAAAATAGTGTGCTGGTTGGCTGTGAAATGAAAAAACCGCAACATCACCGCGCCAGTGCCGTCGCTGATCTTACAGACCAGGCTTTTGCGGCCTCTGGGCAGGACATCTATAAAATCCACTTGACCGCACACCAGTGCGGTCATCCCCGCCGTCAACATACCGATGGGGCTGACGCGGGTACGGTCTTCGTAACGGTGCGGCAGGTGGAACAACAAATCTTGGACGGTACGCAGGCCTAGCTTTCCCAAGCGGTTGGCGGTTTGCGCACCAATACCGTTGAGGTTGATGACGGGTTGTTTCAGAAGGTTCATGCAATCGTATCCCAAGCGTTTACCCTTCCTGGACGAGATGGTGCCTATTCACAAGAAATATGAATTGCCGACATTTAGAATGGTAGGATGGGCTGACGACAGGAAGCCCATCAATTACGTTAAAACAATGGGCATCCCTTCGTTCAGCCCAACCTGTTAGCTGATGCTTACAACGGATATTCTTGGGTAGGCAAGTGCATGACCGCATCCATTTCCACTTCAGCGCCTTTAGGCAAGGAAGCCACGCCTATCGCCGCGCGCGCCGGATAAGGCTGTTCAAAATATTGCCCCATAATTTCATTGACCACCGGAAAATTCGCCAAATCAGTCAGGAACACGTTCAACTTGACGACATGGGAAAAGTCGCCGCCCGCCGCTTCGGCAACCGCTTTCAAATTATCAAATACACGGGTGATCTGCGCGGCAATGCCGCCTTCGACCAAGGTCATGGTTTCCGGAATTAAGGGGATTTGTCCTGAAAGGTAAACGGTATGATCAACTTTGACGGCTTGTGAATAAGTGCCTATGGCTTGCGGGGCTTTATCGGTCTGGATAATTTCTTTCGTCATGGTGCTACCTTTGTATTTACGGCAAAACTGCCTTGCTGTGGAGGGTTATTTGTCAGCGCAATTATAGGGTATTTCAAGCTGGCCGTGCCTGGCAATATTTGCCCTGTGGCCAGTTGTACTCGGGGATTAAGGTAAACAGAGGGGGATTTGAAATTAACAGGTATGGCTTAGGTGTTGAGCTTGTTCATCGCTGCCTCGGTTTGGCCACTGACGATTGGCCCGATATAAGGTTTCGCCAACCCAAAACCGCCTTCCAATAACAGCCAATCGGCTTTGGAAGGTTCTGACAGGACATAATCGGCAACCACTTTGCCCGCAGCCGGGCGGCCTATGCCAATGCGGAGACGGTAAAAATCGTTGCTGCCAAGGTGGGCGATAATATCACGCAAGCCGTTGTGGCCTGCATGGCCACCGCCTTTTTTGAGTTTGACCACACCCGCGTCAAAATCCAGTTCATCGTGGACGACCAAAATTTCTTCGGGCTGAATTTTGTAATAACGGGCAACTTTGCCGACGGCTTGTCCGCTACGGTTCATAAAAGTTTCGGGTTTTAATAACAAAAGTTTATGGTAAGCAATGGCGCACTCCACCAAATGTCCCTGGAATTTGCCCTCGAATTGCCAAGATCCGCCATAATCGGCAAGCAAAGTGTCTAAAAACAAAAACCCGGCATTGTGCCGGGTTTTTTCGTACTGACGTCCAGGATTACCTAAACCGACAATCAATTTAATCATGATAAGGTTTGATCATCCCAAAGGCTTAAAACCAATCAGTTCGTTTTTGAAGCCATCATGGAAACGACAGGCAAATTATGGTCTTCACCTTGAGCCAAAGCAACGACTTCGACACCGTTAGGCAGAACCAAATCAGACAAATGTAGTGATCCGCCAATATCCAAGTTGGTTAAGTCCACTTCGATAAATTCTGGCAAAGCCGAAGGCAAGCAAGAAACTTCCACATCCACCATTGAATGGGCAGCGACGCCACCTTTTTTACCACCGACAGAAGTCGCTTCGTGGGTAAAGTGCAATGGCACATGGACTTTAACGGCTTCAGACATATCAACGCGCAAAAAATCCAAATGCAAGACTTGAAATTTAGCGGGGTTGCGCTGGACACCTTTAAGGATCGCTTTTTCGGTCCTACCATCAACAGTCACATCAAGCACATGCGAATACACGGCTTCATGCTCAAGATGTTTGATGACTTCATTGTGGTTCAACACCAGCATTTGAGGGCCGCTATGGCCTCCATAAATTACCGCAGGCACATTACCTTGACGACGTGAACGTCTGGCCGCACTCTTTCCAGAATCGGCACGACTTTCGGCTACAAACTCAAATACGTTAGACATTCTCTTTTCAACCCCGCACTCAAAGTGCTTTTATTAAACTTTTAATCCACATACAGCGAACTAACTGATTCACCTACGGCTATACGCCTTATCGTTTCGGCCAACATCTCGGCAACACTTAGTTGCCTTATTTTGCCACAATCAATCGCCTCTTGATTCAGCGGTATCGTATCGGTAACTACCAGCTCATCCAAAGAGGAGCCAGTCAAATTTTTCATAGCCGAGCCAGACAACACCGCGTGCGTACAGTAAGCCAAAACCCTAACGGCCCCATGCTTCTTTAGTGCCGCCGCTGCGTGGCATAAAGTGCCGGCAGTATCGACAATATCATCAATCAGGATGCAAGTGCGCCCATCGACATCACCGATGATATGCATGACTTCCGCGACATTGGCCTTTAACCTGCGTTTATCAATGATGGCCAAGTCGGCATCGTTCAAGCGTTTTGCAAGCGCCCTGGCCCTAACAACACCACCGACGTCCGGTGAAACGACTATCAAATCCTTATACTGCTGCCGCCAAATGTCCCCCAACAGTATCGGGGAGGCGTAGACGTTATCAACAGGTATATCAAAAAAACCTTGTATTTGATCGGCATGCAAATCAACCGTCAATAGACGGCTTGCCCCTGCTTGCTCGATCATTTTAGCAACCAGCTTGGCACTGATGGGCACCCGTGCCGAACGTGACCGCCTATCTTGCCGGGAATACCCATAGTAAGGCATCACAGCGGTAATTCGTGATGCTGATGCCCGTTTAAGGGCGTCGATCATCACCAGTAATTCCATTAAATTCTCATTGGTTGGTGAGCAGGTAGGCTGGATTACGAAAACATCCTTACCACGGACGTTTTCTTCAATCTCCACCGCAATCTCCCCATCACTAAACCTGCCGACTGCCGCCATCCCTAAGCGCATGTTCAACTTTTTAACAATACCTTCGGACAAGGCCAAGTTAGCATTTCCAGAAAACACCATCAACGAGGTGTCATTCATTCAAGCTCTCCCACACGAATTTAACTTAAATGGATATAAATGGCTGGGTCGCAAGGATTCGAACCTTGGTATGCGGAGATCAAAACCCCGTGCCTTACCGCTTGGCGACGACCCAATAATCAAGATAGCGAACCACCTAGTTTCATTATAGAAAACAGAGGCGATTCATTGACGCATTTCGTAACGTACACCCGCCACTTAGTTTTAAGCGACTGGTACGCGCCGACTGCTTTTATTTCTGAATCAAACTGTGCAAAAACACAAGCCCCAGTTCCAGTTAATTTTGCATCTGAAAATTCAGACAAATCAACTAAAGCATTTTTAACAGATGGATAACGTTGGCAAACCACATCAAGGCAATCATTTTGATGGTGACCTGCTGTAAAGTCAGATATTTTGATTGATTTGCTATCCCGTGTCAATTCTTTGGCAGAAAAAATTTCTTTGGTATTCACATGGCAATCTGGTTTGATTATCACAACCCAGCGTTCCGGTACGGTAATTGGTTGAATTTCCTCGCCAACCCCTTCCGCCCAAGCCGCGTGACCGAATACGAACACGGGCACATCCGCACCCAATGACAAGCCCAATTCCATAAGCTTTCCGGGCGATAACTGCAAATCCCATAATTTATTGAGCACCACCAACACCGTCGCCGCATCCGAACTGCCGCCGCCTAAGCCACCGCCCATAGGAAGGTTTTTTTCCACATCAATGCAAACGCCCTCCTGACAACCCGTCGTAGCTTTCAACAACCGGGCGGCCCTAACTGTCAAATCTTCGGACTCGGCAACATCCGGCAGGGTATTTTTTAGGCTGACCCGGCCGCTGGCGTCGGGGTGAAAAGTGATCCAATCACATAATTCGACAAACTGGAACACGGTTTGCAATAAGTGGTACCCATCGGGCCTTTGCCCGACAATGCGCAACATTAAATTTAATTTTGCCGGAGCGGGCCATCTCGTCGACCACAGCAAGCCATTATTGTCCATCAGATCCCTTCACAACCCATTGTTCAATGATTAATTTAAGTTTGACCCTGTCATTCATAATGGTCATTTTTCGAGGCAACACCCGCTTATCCACCTGTTGCATTTGCTTATATTCAACCATCCAGCCAGATTGCCGGAAACCGGAAGGGATGTCGACAAATGCCGGCCCGGGTTCCGGCAACCCTACAATCCAGTGGCTTAAGGCCTTGATGGGCACAGACATGCCTAACTGCTGGTTGACAAACGCTTCCGGCTGGTTAGACGTTTGCACATTGCCTCCGCCACGGTCTATGCTGACAACATCCCCATTCAGCCGGACAACCGTCGCCCCCTGCCCTAATGGCCCGGACAATTTAAGCTGGTCTTGGGCGCCTTCATGCTCCCAAGCCATGCTGGCCGACCAAGAATCCTTATTGCCGCTTAATGCCAAACGGCCATCCAAGGACCATTCGGCCAACGGCCCCAAATCTTGCAGCGCGGATCTTGAATAAGTCCCGTCAGGGGCCACATCGACGCTGGAACACGCCGACAAGAGCAAAACAAGGGACAGGGCAGAAAATATGATCCGCACGGTTATTCCGCTTTATCCAGTACGCGGGCTTTGAATTCAAGCAAATAATGGTCATCCGGCGATTCTTTAAAGGCCTCTTTAAAGACTTTCTTTGCCTTATCCTTTTGGTTTACCGCCCACAGGACTTCGGCAAGATGCGCCGCAATCTCATTTTCCTGCTGTTTGGCGTAAGCCCGTTCGAGATAATCCAAGGCCTTGGCCATATTGCCCAATTTAAACTGCAACCAGCCATAGCTATCCAATATAACGGCTTCGTCGGGATTCAACTTAAGGGCGCGCTGCAAATAGCCTTCCGCTTCCTGATAGCGATTGGTTTTATCCGCCAAGGTATAACCTAAGGCGTTTAACGCCTCGGCGTTATCAGGGTATTTACTGATAATTTTTTTCAAATCCGCTTCCAACACCTCCAATTTGCCGATATGCTCGGCCATTAAGGCCCTGGCATATAACAGCTCCTTTTCATCCGGCAAGTCGGTTAACGCATTAGTGAGGATATTGAAGGCCTTGCCATATTGTTGCTGTTGGTTTAGCAATTCTGACTGCACCAACAAAAGGCGTAATTTTTGTTTAGGATATTTTTTTGCCAACGATGCCAACCGTGCTTCAGCCTGGGCAAATTGCTTATCCTTTCCCAGCAGGCCTATTGCCGAAATGCCGGCCTCAAAAACCAAGCGTTCATCAGTGACCTTATCGTACCAAACCAATGCCTCGTCGACGTCATTTTGCTGCTCGGCAATTTTACCCAGATAGTAACTCGCTTGCGCTTGCCACTCGGGCTCCTTCAGTAACTGGGTAAAAACGTCTTCCGCGTCATCCAGATTGTCCTTTTGCAAATACACCAAACCTAAGGCCATACGGCTGTCATTTTCTTTGGGGTTCGCCTTTAGGATAGCCTGATAAATCCCGACCGCTTCATCATACGCCTTGGCCTTAATCAGAACCTGTGCCAATAATTTTTTAATTTTATTATCTTCAGGAAACCTAAGCGCCGCTGTTTTTAACACCTCTTTAGCTTTGTTAAAGTCACCCGAATACATGGCCAACTGGGCTTGCAGCATCAACGCCCTATCCCAGCCCGGCTGTATCCGCAATGCTTGCCCGACCTTGGCCTCCGCCAACTCTGGCCTGTTCATCTGTGTCGCCAGCAAGGCCTGGACAAAATAGACCGTCGCCTGGCCAGGATTCTGGCTTGAAACATCATCCAACACGTCAAAAATCAGCGTGGCCTTATTGTCCTTCTGCAGCACGGTGGCCAATTCGAGTACGGATTTTTCAAAACCCGCCGGATCATTTTTTAACAATGACCCGATATGGCTGGCCGCCGCTGCTTTATCCCCGGCTTTTAAGGCGGCCAATGCGGCGAATTTCCTTGCCGTGATATTATTGGCATCCTGCCGTAACCATATTTTTACCGCCTCGTTAAGCTTGCCCCCGTCTTTTAGGTACATCGCAATCATGGCTGCCCGCTCGGCAAACCGCGGATCATGGACCCGTTTTGCCGCTTCCATATAGCCTTCCAAAGCAATATCATATTGGCCTCGTTGGCCTGCGAGCTCGGCAGTCAACAACATAAACAGCACGTCGGGATCAATTGATGTGGCGGCTTCTTTCGCCTTGCTTTTCTGCTTGACGTCAGCGGGCTTGACAGAGACGGGTGATGTGTCGGGTTGCTGCGGCTTTTCCGGCGAACCGGCACAGCCGTAAAGCAAAACCAGCGTTATTACTGCGGGTAGTCTAATAATCGGTTTAAGAATTAACACTCACAATCCTATTTTAGGTCTCAAAGATAGTCTTAATAGATTAGCAGAAAAAGCTGTTGATTTAGAGAGCTCATTACGCCATTTTCATTAAGCTATTCTATTTCTTGGCATACAGCGGGATAATATAAAGCTATTTTGAATAAAAGCCACTCGTGAAAGGCAAGCCAAACTTGCCTGGACCCCAATAATTCCCTTAATCTAACCGCCAACATCCATTGACTGCACATACCATGACACTACTTGCCGTAGGGATCAATTACCAAACAGCCCCGGTTTCGATCCGTGAAAGGCTGTCATTCCCTACCGAAGTTTTGCAGCCCGCATTACAGGAATTGCACCACATCAAGGAGATCAGCGAAGCGGCAATATTGTCCACCTGCAACCGCACGGAATTCTATTACGCCGCATCCACCACCAACCAGCAAATCCTGATTGACTGGGTTGCGCGAAACAAACACCTCAATGCCGCCGACTTTACGCCCTACCTTTACAGCCATACTGACAGCGGATCCATCCGCCACATGTTCCGGGTAGCTTGTGGCCTAGATTCCATGATTTTAGGCGAACCGCAAATCCTCGGGCAAATGAAAACCGCCTATCAAGCGGCATACGATGCTGGCACCCTAGGCAAACATCTGGGCAAATTGTTCCAACACACGTTTACCGCCGCCAAAAAAGTCCGCACCGACACCGCCATCGGCTCCAGCCCCGTTTCAGTCGCCTTTGCGGCGGTGCAGCTTGCCCAACAAATTTTTGACAAACTTAGCCAACAAACGGCATTGCTGATCGGCGCGGGCGAAACCATAGAACTGGCGGCTAGGCACCTTACCCAGCAAGGCATAGGCCGCCTGATTATCGCCAACCGCACTTACGACAAAGCCCATAGCTTGGCGGCACAATTCAATGGTTATGCGATCGCTTTGTCAGAATTGCCCAACCATCTGGCCGAAGCCGATATTGTCATTTCCTCAACGGCCAGCTCCTTGCCCATACTGGGTAAAGGCAGGGTTGAAAGCGCGTTAAAAATACGCAAGCATAAACCCATGTTCATGGTCGACTTGGCCGTGCCGCGTGACATCGAGGCCGAAGTCGAACAACTGCCTGATGTTTACTTGTACACCGTAGATGATTTACAAAACACCATAGACCAGAACATGAACTCGCGCCGGCTGGCCGCCCAACAGGCGGAAGAGATTATCGACACCCAAGTCGAGCATTTTTTGGCTTGGCTGCGTGCCCAAGGGGCGCAATCGACTATCCGCGACTATCGCCTGTCGGCAGAACAAATCCGTGATGAAACCTTACAAAAAGCCTTGCTGGCCTTACAAAACGGCGCATCCGCCGAAGACACCCTGAACCGGCTCGCCCATACGCTCACCAACAAACTGATACACACGCCCAGCACCCAAATCAGGGCCGCCGCTGAAAACGAGCGCCATGATTTAATTGCCGCTGCCCGCGAAATTTTTAAACTAAGCAACCCCCAATGAAAAAATCCATACAAACCAAGCTCGAAAACCTGTGTGAACGCTACGATGAAATCGCCGCCTTACTTTCCGAACCCGAAGTGCAAAGCAACCAAAACCGTTTCCGCTCCTTAAGCCAAGAATATTCGCAAATCAATCCCTTGGTGGAGTGCTATAAACGCTATGAACAAGCCCTGGAAGCGCTTGCCTCGGCCAAAGAAATGACCCATGACAACGACCCGGAACTGCGTGAACTGGCCAAAGAAGAAGTGAGGGATGCGGAAGACCGGCTGGAAGCGCTTGACCATGAGCTGCAATTATTGCTGCTGCCTAAAGACCCCAACGATAACCGCAACATTTTCTTGGAAATACGCGCCGGGACTGGCGGCGACGAAGCCGCGATATTCTCCGGCGATTTGTCACGGATGTACCAACGCTATACTGAAAGGAAAGGCTGGCAAACCGAGATCATTAGCGAAAGCCCCGGCGACCATGGCGGTTACAAAGAAGTCATTTTGCGCATCTCGGGCCGCGACGTTTATTCGCAACTGAAATTTGAATCGGGGGCGCACCGTGTCCAACGCGTCCCCGAAACCGAATCCCAAGGCCGCATCCACACATCGGCGTGCACGGTCGCCATCATGCCGGAAGTCGAAGAAGTCGACGCCATCGACATCAATCCGGCGGATTTGAAAGTCGACACCTACCGTTCTTCGGGTGCAGGTGGCCAGCACATCAACAAAACCGAATCGGCGATACGCATCACCCATATCCCGACGGGCGTGGTGGTTGAATGCCAAGACGAACGTTCGCAACACAAAAACCGCGCCCGGGCCATGTCATTGCTGGCTTCACGGCTATTGTCCGCCGAACAGGAGAAACACCAGGCCGAGCAATCGCTAACGCGCAAGCTCCAAGTCGGCAGCGGCGACCGTTCCGAACGCATCCGCACTTACAATTACCCGCAAGGCCGCCTCACTGACCACCGTATCAACCTGACCCTGTACAAACTTGACGACATCATGCAAGGCGGATTGGAGCAAGTCATCCAACCGCTGATCAGCGAACATCAAGCGGAATTGCTCACGCAATTGGGCGATGATTAATTTCTCCACATACTGGGCGGGACGGGGTTTGCAGCCCATGCCGTTAAGTTAAGCATGCAGGCTGGGATGGAGCGATAGCGTAATCCCAGCAAATAGGTGTTGCAAAGTGCTGGGATTCCTTACGTCATCCCAACCTACGCACTTCCATGCGCCCACATTAAGTTTTTGTGGACGGCACCCACTTGTCAAACACCAAACACCCCATGCCCACTATCAAATCCCTCCTTGCACAAGCCGCTGATAGCCTTGCCACCATCAGCAGTTCGCCTACATTAGATGCGGAAGTTTTGCTTTGCCAAGTGCTTGGCAAAGCCCGCCCTTACCTGCGTGCTTGGTGCGACCAAGCGGTCAGCGAAGCACAGCTTCAAGAATTCCAACAGTTATGGCAACAACGCCTGCAAGGCCGACCCATCGCTTACCTGACTGGCCAGCGCGAATTCTGGTCACGCGACTTCCTGGTAACACCCGACGTCCTGATCCCTCGCCCGGACACCGAATTATTGATTGAACTCGGCCTAAAACTGATACCCCCAGGTGCGGAGTGGAACATTATCGACCTCGGCACGGGTTCGGGAATTATCGCCATCACCATTGCCGCCGAACGGCCCAATGCCCGGCTGACCGCAGTCGACCGCAGCCTAGAGGCTCTCCAAGTCGCCCGACAAAACGCCGGACGCCACCACATCCAAAATATCCAATTTCATCAAAGCGACTGGTTCAGGCAAGTGCCTGCGCAACGCTTCCAACTCGTCATCAGCAACCCGCCCTATATCGCAGAACATGACTGGCACTTACAACATGGCGACGTACGCTTTGAACCCCAATCGGCGCTCATTGCCGGTGACCAAGGGCTAAGCGACATTAAGGCCATCGCTGAAACCGCCAAAAATTGGCTGGTGGCCGGTGGTTGGCTGCTAATCGAACATGGCTATGACCAAGAAACCGCTGTCCAGGCAATTTTTACCGCCTCGGGCTACCAACAAGTGCAAACAGAACGGGATTTATCAGGGCAACCTAGGGTGACGTGCGGGCAATTGCAAACCTGATAGGCGTAGCTGTAGGCTTTCCTAAGAACGTGTTTTAAAAGCGGCTACGCGGCTCGGTTGCGGCGTTGCGTGGTGCCCGAAACCCTCATGAGGGAGGGTTTATTTGATAGTGGGCCATCACTCCATTTGAAAGCAATCCACCTGCAAGGCGGGCCTATCAACCACTACCGCCCCGCAAAGCATGTCTCCCCCTGACTTTGCCACCAATTCCAAACCCACTATCCCCCATCCCTCGACCGCACCATAAGCGTCCGGCAGGCGTAAGAATTGGCCAGGCTGTTGGGGGTTAACCACACACTGGTTTAGGCCCAGGGCAATACCACGCCCGGTGGCTTTGACAAAAGCCTCTTTTATTGTCCAAAATTGGTAAAAGGCGGATTGTTTCTGGTTGTCCGGCAAGCCATGCCAATATTCGGCTTCCTCTTCGGCGAAACATTTATCCACCAAAGCGGCAAGGTTGGCGCGGGGCCGACAGCGTTCAATATCAACCCCAAGCTGGCAGTCCCGGGCGATGGCGATGGCCAAATAGTTGGCGGCATGGGAAATATTGAAAACCAGCTGCGGATGGTCGGGCAAGTACGGTTTGCCTTCCCCGGTGCGGGCAATGCGCAATTGTGCGGGATGTTGCTGGAGGGCGTCCGCAAGCAGCATCCGCAATCGCCCGCGCACTTCGATATGGCGCAACCTCATCAGCGGATTGGACAGGGACTCCGCGCGGGCCAATTCATCAGCGGACAACAGCGGCACATAATGCCGGCTTAGCGCATCATCGTCCGCCAGTTGGCCATGCCATAAGCCGATGGTGTTTTTAGCTTCGGGCAATGGCGGTTTTTCCACGGCTGCTTGGGCGGCATTGGGATAGCCAGTTTTTATTTGAATTCAAAGGCATTCAGCAAATCCCCGGTGTTCTCCCTAACGCCAGGCAATGCTTCCAAGCCATAACGCCGGGTGATGAATTTGATGATGGAGGTGGTGTCGTAAAGGCTATGGTCGACAAAGCCGCGTTTGGCGAACGGCGAGATGATGATCGCCGGAATGCGTGAACCAGGCCCCCAACGGTCACCTTTGGGGGGCGGGACATGATCCCAAAAACCGCCATTTTCATCGTAGGTGACGATGATGGCCATATCCCGCCATTGCCGGCTATGGCGCAGGCGTTCCAGCAAACCGGCAATATGTTGGTCACCGCTCAGTACATTGGTATAACCGGGATGCTCGTTCACCCCCCCAGCAGGTTTGTAGAATGACACTGGCGGCAAGGTGCCGTTAGCAATCGCTTGCAGGAAATCCTCACCATCTTTTAAATGTTGCCCGCGGTCTTGCGTGCCAGGTGCAAAACGTGCGTAATAATTGAATGGTTGGTGATGGGGCTGGAAATTCAACGCGCCAGGAGCTTCGGCATAAATCACGCTACGTTTCCCTTGCGCCCCATCAATGACCGCCTTGTCCCAACCACCGGCATACCACGCCCAGCCAATGCCTTTGGCGGACAAGGTGTCGCCTATGGTTTTCGCGGTTTGGGGCGGCAAATGGTAACGGGCTCCGGCCAAGCGCGTGTCGCCACCTTTGACGGGCGGCACACCCGATGGCTGGTACGCCGGTTGCACGCTATTGACACTGTAACCATCCGGCGTGAACGCGCCGTCAAAGAATGCGGGCGGGGCTTGCAGGGCCGAAGCTTTTGCTCCGGGCTTGTGTTGCAACCGCCCCTTCCCGTCCAGTTGGGCACGAAGTTCCTGCGGCGCGTTGTTGTCTTGTGGCGTACAAGCACAGACCAGCCACTGGTGGTTTAAATACGAACCGCCAAACGCCCCCATGAAAAAATTGTCCGCCAGCACATAATCCTTAGCCCATTGCCATAATGGGAGCTTAGCCCCATTGTAATACCCCATGGCCAAACCGCCCGCATCGGAAATGGCGGCAAAACGGTTGTTAAGCCCGCCGTTGATTTGTTCGATGTGCTGGTAATAGCGGTGGACAAGGTCGCGGGTCTGCACGGACAGCGGTAAATTGACTGGCGGGCTGTCAATTTGGAAAGGTTGGTTGGGCAATTTAGCGTCAATCAGAGGCGTGTGTTTGCTGGCCCAAATCGGCGGCAAGTGTTTGAACGGCTTGCCGTCCAAATCCATTTGCGTGTATTGCGCGGCACTGGCTTGCTTGACCCCGTCCGCCCTTGGAAACAACCCGTAAAGGTTATCAAAGCTGCGGTTTTCCGCGTAGATGACGACAATATGCCCGATGGCTTGGAGCGGACCGGGCGTTTTGCCGGTAGTTTCAGCCATTGCGTGGTGTATGGAACAAAAACAGGCCAGCAACCCGACTGCATAAATGGAAGGCGTTTTATTCATAGAGATAAGCACCAGGGCGGGATTGCAGAAAGTTATCGGGTCAGTTTTAAATATTTCTGATACAACGCTTCTTGGCTTTCAACGTGCAGGGCGTCTTTGTCGATACATTCGACCGGGCACACTTCCACGCATTGCGGGGTGTCATGATGGCCGACACATTCAGTGCATAAGGCCGGATTGATGACGTAAATGTCCTCTCCTTGGGAAATCGCCCCGTTCGGGCATTCGGGCTCGCAAACATCGCAATTGATGCAAGCGTCATGGATAATAAGGGCCATGTTTACTCCTGGGAAAATTTTTCGATTAAGGTTTGCCGGACCAGCTCAGGGACAAAGCTGGACACGTCGCCATGAAGCTGGGCAATTTCCCTAATCATGCTGGAAGAGATAAATTCATATTGTTCGGCAGGCGTCAGGAACATAGTTTCCAGTTGCGGAGCCAAACGCCGGTTCATGCCAGCAAGCTGGAATTCATATTCAAAATCGGAAACCGCCCGCAGCCCCCTTAGGATCACATTCGCGCCTTGTTCCCGTGCGCAGTCCACCAATAAGTTGTCAAAGCCTATCACTTCGACATTGGGGAATTCCGGCGTGACGGCTTTTGCCAAAGCCACTCGTTCGGCAAGCGAAAATAATGGGGCTTTGCTGCGGTTGACGGCCACAGCGACGATCACTTTATGGTAAAGCCTTGACGCCCTGGCGATTAAGTCCAAGTGCCCGTTAGTGATTGGATCAAACGTACCTGGATAAATGGCGATAATTTGCATAATTTCTGGTTTAAAATAACGGCATTAGGCCGAAACACAGGGTAAACTCTTATTATAACTGTATTTGCCGATAAGGGCGCGTCCGGCAGTACCACACATTACGCCTTTGTTAAAAAAGAAGTTATTGGCACGGTTTGTCATTTAACTTTAATCTTTCCGTCATTAAGCTGACATTTTCCTTAATTATTCTTTCAAGCTGAAACCCTTGGACACATGGATAATTATGAGAAAAGACACTGCAGAAGTACTCATCAAGCCAGCGAAACGCTTGGAATGTTTTGTCGCCAATTCAGAAGCATTAATTAAAGAAGCGCAAAAATTACGCTATCGTGTTTTTGCCAAAGAAATGGGTGCGAAACTGAAATCGGAATCGGAAGGGCTGGATTACGATGACGTTGACCCATACTGTGACCATCTGGTGGTTTTTGACAATGCCACCCAAAAAGTTGTCGGTTACACGCGCTTGCTGACCCAGTACCAGGCGGAAAAATTGGGGCGCTTTTATTCCCAAAGTGAATTTAAGCTGGATCAAGTATTGGCATTGCCCGGACGTTTTCTGGAAATCGGCAGGACTTGCGTCGACCCTGACTTTCGCGGCAGCGCAGTCCTCACCACCCTATGGTCGTCGTTGGTGGAATACGCCTTAAAAGGCCAATTCAATTATCTTCTGGGCTGTGCCAGCATCACCCCTGGCCCTAGCGGTTTTGCGGTTGATGCCGTTTATCGGAATATTGACCCAAAAAATATCGCCCCCTTATCATTGGACGTGGCACCCACTATCCCCGTCCCCTACAGCTTGCGGTGCAACCGCGATGAATCCGGTATCCCGCCTTTACTAAAAGCTTATTTGCGTTTCGGGGCATTAATTTGCGGTGAACCTTGTTGGGATGAAGACTTCAATTGCATGGACCTGTTCGTGTTGTTGCCTTTAGACCAATTACAAGAACGTTACAGCAAACACTACATGCGGGATTACCAGGCGAGCAATGAAATCGAAAAGTCGGCTGTATTATAGGTTACTGCTTGTCGCCCTGCTGGCAGTTGCCGGTTGCTTTATCGCCGGAGTCATTTTCCCTTCGGTCAATCTGCTATGTACGGTGAAAACGGCCAGAAACCATCGCGATGCCCTAAAAAAACGCTGGTTATGCTGGTTTAGCAGCATCGTGAACTTAAATGTGATCAAGGAAGGCGATTTTTCCGGGCAACCCGGGCTGATTGTCAGCAACCACGTTTCTTGGCTGGACATTATTTTAATCGGGCAATACCTGCCTGCTTATTTCGTCGCTAAAAGTGACATTGCCAGCTGGCCGGTCTTCGGTTTCATGTCCAGGCAAGCAGGTACGGTATTTATCCGGCGCGGTGAAAAAAAGCACATTTTCGAAACTGCCGAAAAAATGGTCTGGCTGTTAAAGCAAAACCGCAACATTATTGTTTTCCCTGAAGGCACCACCACCCGGGGTGAGGAGGTCCTGCATTTCCACGCCTCCCTGTTCCAACCCGCCTTGCTGACCAAGGCAACGATCTTTCCGGTCGCCATCCAATATCTGGGGGACGCCAAACACCTTGCCCCTTTTGTTGATGATGATGACCTGCTGCCCCATCTTATCAATATGCTGAGCTTGGACAGGATAGACGTGCGCTTAAGCGTTTTGCCCATGATTGACGGCACGGGCAAAAGCCGCCACGCCGTTAGCCATGAAGCCCGCGAACTGATTCTCTCGCGTATCTCCCCTGATGTTGCGGACATTGCCAAGTCCGCCCATTCTTAACACGCCGTATCTATGGTACCGTTACGCTTTTCTCGCCTAGAAAAGCGTACCCATGCTTGCTTCACCAACCTCTAACACCGCCATGACTGGCTTTAAATTCCCTGAACTTGAGCAACTCGAACGCCTGATCGGGCAATTTGGTGCACGCGCCCGTACTGAAGTGATAGACCGCATCCGTTACAAACACCTGGAATTCCCCATTTACAGCCTGACGCTAGGGACCACCAAACCCGATGTGCCCGTGCTGGCATTTTTTGGGGGCGTGCATGGGCTTGAGAAAATTGGCTCGGAAGTGATTTTGTCCTATTTGCAAACAATTTTGCAATTGCTGGATTGGGATGAAGAATTGTTGCACCGGCTTGAACATTCCCGGCTGGTGTTTGTGCCTATCGTCAATCCGGTCGGTGTCTATCTGGGGCGGCGGTCCAATGGCAATTGTGTGGATTTGATGCGCAATTCCCCGGTAGAAGGTGAAGGCATAGGAGCAAAGAAAATTTACAGCGGCCAACGGATGACGCGCTACTTACCTTGGTTTCGTGGGGATTTGGACAAAATGGAAAAGGAATCATTGGCCTTGTGCAAAGTTGTCGGCGACCAGTTGTTCAGTTCGCCTTTGTCCATAGCCCTAGATTTGCATTCTGGTTTTGGTATCAAAGACCGTTTGTGGTTCCCTTACGCCTCCAGGCAAACCCCTTTTACTTACATCCCCCAAGCACTGGCGCTTAAGGAATTGTTTGACCGTTGTTACCAAAACCACGTTTATAAAATTGAGCCGATGTCACAGGAATACGTCATCAACGGTGATTTATGGGATTTCCTGTTTGACCAATTTGTCAGCCAATTTGGCGAAAAAAAATTGTTTTTGCCCCTGACCTTAGAAATGGGGTCTTGGTTATGGTTACGCAAAAACCCCATGCACTTGTTTTATCGGCACGGCTTGTTCCACCCCATGTTGCCCCACCGCCAACAACGCGTATTGCGCCGCCATTTCGTGCTGTTTGATTTTTTGCACCGTAGCTTGCTTTATCCGTCACTTTGGGCACGGCTCACGCCAGAACAAAAAACCGCAAACCAGCACAAGGCCGAGGCTTTATGGTATGGGCAGTAAACATGGGCGACATTGGGTTTTACTGCGGGGCTTGGCACGCGAATCTGCACATTGGGGTGATTTCGTCCCCCAGCTTAAAGCACAATTCCCGTCGTCCACGGTAACCACGCTGGATTTGCCAGGGACCGGGCGTTTTTTTCAACAAACCAGCCCTAACCGCATCCCCGCGATCACCGAACACGTCCGTTCCCAGGCGCAAGCCCTGGGCTTGCTGGAACAACCCGTCACCTTACTGGCTGTGTCGCTAGGCGCGATGGTAGCGTGGGAATGGCTGCAACATTATCCCGATGATGTTTGCTCGGCGGTGCTAATGAACACCAGTTTCGCCAATTTAAGCCCGTTTTACCAACGCTTGCGCTGGCAATGTTACGGCACCTTTTGCCCATTGCTTTGGTGCCGGGATGCCTATCGGCGCGAATTAGGGGTTGTGCAATTGGTGAGCAACCGGAAAGCCGGTTATCAGCAAACAGCCCAGGAATGGGCGCACATCCAGCATACAAGGCCATTGAGCGTAAAGAACACCTTAAACCAACTCATAGCAGCGGCAAGTTACCGCCCGGCCCGTACCCCACCCAAACCGCCCGTGCTCTTGCTTAATGCCAAAGGTGACCGTTTAGTGTCGCCTTTTTGTTCGGAAGCGATCCAAAAACGGTATTCATTAGAACTGCACACCCACCCTTGGGCCGGGCATGATTTAACGCTGGACGACGGGGATTGGGTGATTGCACAATTGCGGCAATGGCTCCTGTGCAACTAACCTTTGGCCAAACCCGTGGCTGGCCTTGCGGCTAAATTGTCGGGTATACCGGTCTCCCCAACACTGATAAGACTAGGGCCAATCTGCAGGGGATTGGCTGGCGGCAAGCCCGAAATCAGATATAAAGCGGAGCCATCCGCCGCCAATAATAGCCACTATGCGCCCGCTCGTCCCAAAGGATCAATTGGTGTGGAATGCCTTTTTTCGTTAACGTTGAACTCAGTTGTTGGTTGTTTTCCAAGAACGGGTCTTCATTACCGATGACCAGAATAATATCCATTGCCTTCAATTTGCTTAACAAATCGTCCCGTTCCAAATTAGGCAGAAAGTGTGACGGGGTATGGAAATACACGTCATCGTTGTAAAAACCATCCAGCAAATCATTAAAGGATTCGACATTTAAGGTCAGGTCATAACGGCCTGAAAACGCCACCAGTTTTTTAAACAAATCCGGATGGCGGAACGCAATCGTGGCGGCATGGAACGCCCCTAAACTCAGGCCATGTGAGATGATACACTCATGGGGGTTCTTGCTGTTCATAAAGGGGATGACTTCTTCCAGCACGTATTCCTCAAAAGCGATATGGCGTTTGATCCGCCCCGAGGGATGCGCCCACCAACAATAAAAACTCTCCGCATACACCACATCAATACAGTACAGCTGCAACCAGCCTTGGTCGATTTTGTGCTGCAATGCCTTCACCATACCCAACTTTTCATATTCGTCAAACCGGCCGTCACGGGTTGGGAAAACCAACACCTTTGCACCCGCATGACCAAAGACCAGTAACTCCATATCGCGTTGTAACTTATCACTCCACATCTTGTGATACTCGCGGTTCATCGCACAACTCCTGATTAATTGTGTTGGGTTATGTGGTTAAAATCTATTTTGCTAGTGGTGCAAAAAATGCTTCCAGCTCATCGACTAGCTGGCGCTGCTGATGTGCTTGGTTAGGATAGTCGTAGTGCCCTGCTTCCAAGACAAACAACTGTTTTTCTCCAGGCAAGGCGTTATAAACCGCAAATTGTCCAGGTGGGGCCACGCATGGGTCAAAGGCTGCGCAGGCACAATGCACAGGGATGTTGATGTATTGGGCTGCTGTCGCCGCATCATAATACTTCAATACTTTCAGGGTCTGCTTTTTGTGTTCCCGGTAATATTGCTGCACACTGTTGGCGCTGCCTTGTGAAGGCAGCCTTAAACGCATAGGTTGGTCACCGAATGTCGGCACATTAAAATGCGCCCTGGCAATACGCGGCTCGACCGCTAAGGCAAGCGCCCCAATACCTCCAGCAAAACTGATGCCTAAATACCCCAGATGCCCGCTTAAATATGGAAATAAATCCAGCAACGCACTAACCGCCAGCCATATATCCTCAACACAACCACCCAGCACATACCGGCCCACATCTTCAATATGATGCCGCACATGCCAAAAAGGGTCGGCTGAAATGTCAGCTTCCCTACTCAAACCTAACCCCCGAAAACAGGGGAACAGCAAAGCCGCATCATGAAAAGGCAGGTGAAAATCCGGCGCATCGCGCCCCCCATAACCATGGCCGATGACAAAGCCCCGTTTGACGACACCGTATTTTGGCAACAACAACCAACAACGGATTTCCCGTTGGTCGGTTGACGTGTAGCGGATATTAAAAACCTGCCAGCCAGATTTATCTGAGCTTAAGAAAGTTGCCTTTGGCAAAGGCGCCACCCGCAACGCTTGTTGGTACCGTTGTTGCCAGTACAGCAAAAAATCTTTGGGCGCTTTAGGTGCGCCCACTTCTAACAAGCGCCCCAAGGAATAACCATAACTGGGGTCAAAACCATATTCGTTGTTGCTGATCACGTTACAACTGTCGTCTGACATGCACTTCCTCAATGACATATTTATACATTTTGTCCATGACAGAAATATTGACAGGGACAAAAGATTTTAAGGACAAACCCAATGGAAAGCCTGGCTGATACAAGCACTGGCTTATAATAGCGGCAATAGAGGGACAGGGCATAGGTGGCAGGGAGATGGCCGGGGTATTGGCAGCAGCAAGCAAAGCCAGTTTGGTGGAACACCAGACAACCTTAGGTTTTGCCCCACCCTGCCATGCTGAAACCATTTAGCGCAGAATACGCAGCGCGCCATAAAGCAACACCGCAACATTGACACGGCTTACCCACACCCTATTTCGCTTAGCGTGCGCCGGGTTTTTTGGCCATTATGCCGGAGTATCCGGCTTAGCACTAGGTACGCGCCGTTTACCGATATTTTTCTTGTCCCGATGGCGGATTTTCACTTTCACTGCCGGTTTTTTTGTCTCTTCATCTTTCTTCTTTTTAGCCCCTACCGCTTTACCGGACGATTTGACTTTTTTCGGGCCCGTATAGCTGCCTTGCAGTTCTTTGATGGTGCGGGGGGTAAACGCTTGTTTCAAAAACCGTTGGATGCCGGACATCAGGTTCCATTCGGTGCTTTTGACCAATGCAATGGCAACGCCCTGTTCATCAGCGCGGCCTGTGCGCCCTATACGGTGGATGTAGTCGATGCCGTTCCTTGGGACATCAAGGTTGACGACGAGGTTGATCCCTTTGACGTCCAAGCCACGTGCCGCCAAATCGGTGGAAACCAAAATATTAACGATGCCGTCGCGGAATAAGTTCATCACGCGTTTGCGTTCGTAATGTTCCATTTCGCCGTGCAGCACGCCGACACGCAGGCCTTGGTTACGCAAAGGGTTTTCCAGCCCAATGGCCTTATTGCGGGTGTTGGTGAACACCAAGGCCTTATCGTAAGTGTCATTGAGCAACAGCCACGCCAATAGGCGTTGTTTATGGTCGTCATCATCGGCCAGGACAATTTGCTGCTCAATGTTGCTATGCCCGTCATGCAGGGTGTTGAGGGCAATGACCTGATGCTGTTTTAAAATCCGGTCGGCGATTTTTATCACGCCGTAATGGGTCAAGGTCGCTGAAAATAGCAACGTTTGCCGGTCAGGGTTACAACGGGCGGCAATCGCCAACACATCGTCACTAAAGCCCATGTCGAGCATCCGGTCGGCTTCGTCGAGTATCAGCACTTCCAGATGGGTGAAATCGGAGGATTGCTGCCTGATCTGTTCCTGCAAGCGGCCAGGGGTGGCGATGATGACATCGGCATTTCTGCGCAACACGCCTTGTTGCTGTTTAAAATCTTCGCCGCCAGTAATCAGGCCAATCTTTAGCCCGGTGAATTCGGCGAGTTGTAGGCATTGTTGGTAAATTTGGCTGGCAAGTTCGCGGGTTGGTGTCAAGATCAGGGCGCGGGTGCCAAATAGGGAAGTGGGTTTGTTGAGCAGGTTCTGGAAAGTCGGCAATAAAAACGCGGCGGTTTTGCCGCTACCGGTTTCAGCACTGACCAGCAAGTCTTTTCCCGCCAGTGCAGGGGTTATGGCATGTTGCTGCACCGGGGTAGGCTGGCTGAAACCCATTTTGGCAATGGCGTCCTGTAAGGCTTTATCCAGGGCTAACTGGGCAAAAGCGGGTGGGTTTTCGATTGTATTTGCGTGCATGAATGGAATAATTGGTGCAGGATGGAATGAAACACGGGCAAGGTTTCTTTGCCGTCATTATAAACGCTTTAGCCAGTAAGCCTCGCTTAATTGTCCGATTGCCAATCGGCCTTAAAATGTTAAGCTTAGGCGACAATCACAATAAAGGGCAATATCATGATTCCAATTCGAGACACCGCACCCTGTTATGCCAAACCGTTGGTCACTTGGGGGATGATCGTGCTGTGTGTGGTGATTTTTGTCACCATGTACTTTATGCCGGAGGCTGAAAGTTATCGGCTGATCAACCAGTTTGGGATGGTGCCGATGCGTTATGCGCACGGTTGGTCTAGTTATAACGGGATAGCATTTGACGGTTATTTCTCGTTTATCAGTAATTTGTTCATCCATTCCAGTTGGACTCACTTGCTGATGAACATGTGGTTTTTATGGATATTTGCCGATAATGTCGAAGACCGCATGGGACGATGGCGGTTTTTGTTGTTTTATCTGATCTGCGGGGTATTTGCGACGGCCTTGCAATGGTATTTTGACCCGAACCTGACGATCCCGGTGGTTGGTGCGTCGGGGGCGATTGCGGGCGTATTGGCGGCTTACTTTTTCTTGTATCCTCTGGAACGCGTAATCGTTTGGATACCCTTGTTTTTCTTGCCTATAGTCATCCACGTCCCGGCCATTTCATTTTTGGGTTTATGGATATTGTTGCAATTGCACAATGCCACCACCTCGCTGGTGTTTGACAATGTCACCGTCGATGTCGCGTGGTGGGCGCATTTGGGCGGCTTTATCGCAGGCTCGGTTTTATACCGTTTCTTTTTGCGTAAGGATTATTTTGACGGGCGTTGAACAGACTCCCTACCCCATAAACCACAAAGCCCTCGGAGATACAAATGACAGCTTCGTGCTTTTCGTGGCTATGTGAAATTATGATTTTTTGAATAGCCGCCATTCATTTGCGCTTTTGTTTTTTTAACAATTTTTTAGCGGCTTTTTCAGCACGGATGATTTCCAATTCTGCCAGTTCTTCAACCATCATTTCAGGTGTTTCCATCGTCATCCGACCTAAAGTGCCCGCTCGGAATTCCGAGATGACGATTTTGGCGACCCGATCATTATCAACCATTCCACCCGCACGTAAACAGCCACGTTGTTTACCTATCAACTCCAATAACTCCGCTTCCCGCCCAGGCAGTTGCGCTAACTGGAAACGTGTTTTAAGCTCATCGGGGTAGTGTTCCAATAAAAACTCGGCAAGAAAAGCGGCTATGTCATCATGTTGTATCGCGGTGTCCTTTATCGCACCCGTAGTCGCCAAACGGTAACCGCTGTTTTTATTGTCAAGGTTAGGCCAAAGCATCCCCGGGCTATCCATCAGGATGATGCCATTGCCAATGTCTATCCGTTGTAGGAATTTGGTGATGGCCGGCTCATTACCCGTTTTGGCAATGGTGCGCCCGGCAAGGATGTTGATTATCGTTGATTTGCCTACGTTGGGTATGCCCATAATCAAAGCATGCAGCAACTGCCCTTCTTTTATATTGACCATTTTGTGGCATAAAGCAGGCAGTTGGCGGATACGCTCCGGTTGGTCGGCGGTGAGCGCCAACGTTTTGACACCTTGCTCCTGTTCCAGATATGTTTGCCACTGTTGCGTCCGCTCAGGGTCGGCAAGGTCGCTTTTGTTCAGGACTTTAATGCACGGCTTGTCACCGCGCAAACGGGCAAGCATGGGATTTTGGCTGCTAAAGGGAATCCGTGCGTCGAGAATTTCGATAATCAGATCAATTTCGGAAAGGATGGCTTTGATTTCTTTACCGGCCTTGTGCATATGGCCGGGATACCACTGAATGAGCATGTTGTTTTTAAACTTTGGAAAGATGGCTACAAGCTGACAAGATAACAGATATGGCTTTAATTCGCTGGACAATCACTTTATCATGACCGTTTATTAGTATTAATTTGAACGTTATGGAAAAAAACACCGTATCCAGCAGTTTTTATGCTTATTTGACACGCTTAAGATGGATTAAGCGATGGGGGTTAAAGCGCAATGCCCATGAAGAAAATGTCATGGAACATAGTTGGGAAGTGTCGGTGATTGCGCATGCTTTGGCGTTGATAAAAAACCGTTATTTTAACGGCACTGTTGACGCCAACGCGGTGGCAACGGCGGCTTTGTACCACGACATCACCGAGGTGATTACTGGCGATTTGCCAACGCCCATCAAATATCACTCTGAAGAAATCCGCAATGCATATAAGGAAATTGAAAAACAAGCTGAAATTGAGTTATTGAACTTATTGCCTTCAGCAATTCGCGCAGATTTTGAAGGGCTCATTTGCCATGACAAAATCCCCGAAGAACATTTACAAATTATCAAATCTGCCGATAAAATTTCGGCTTATCTTAAATGCCAAGCTGAATTAAAAGCTGGAAACTTGGAATTCGAAGTCGCCGCCACACAGTTGGCATTAAAAATAGCCGAATCGAAACAGGAAGAAGTGATTTTCTTTATGCAGGCTTTTGCGCCTAGTTGTGGGTTAACTTTGGATGGCTTGATGAAAACTTATTGAATTTGCCTTTCCATTGGCAAGCCCTGAATTTTTCTCAAAAAAAAGCCGATGTTTTACATCGGCTTTTTTGTAGTGCATCCTTGTTATTACAGACTGTTAACAGCGTTCAAATCCTGAAATGCTTGCTCTAGGCGGGCGACCATACTGACTTCACCAGCACGTTGCCAAACCCGTGGGTCATAATACTTTTTGTTTGGCTTGTCGGCCCCATCTGGGTTACCGATTTGGCCTTGCAAATAACCTTCATTTTTTAGGTAATATTGCCTAATACCGTCCCAAGCAGCCCATTGGGTATCCGTATCAATGTTCATTTTGATCACGCCATAGCTGATGGATTCGCTAATTTCTTCTGGAGTCGAACCTGAACCACCATGGAAAACAAAATTCAATGTATTTGCCGGAACACCGTATTTTTCGGAAACATACTTTTGAGAGTTATCCAAAATTTTGGGGGTCAATTTAACGTTACCTGGCGAATAAACACCGTGTACGTTACCAAATGAAGCGGCAATGGTGAAACGGTGGCTGATTTTGCTCAGATGTTCGTAAGCATAAGCAACATCTTCTGGCTGTGTGTACAACATGGAATGATCCATGCCGCTGTTGTCAACACCGTCTTCTTCACCACCTGTTACACCTAATTCAATTTCCAGAGTCATACCCATTTTGGACATGCGTTCCAAATACTTGCCGCATATTTCGATGTTTTCTTCCAAGCTTTCTTCTGACAAATCCAACATATGTGAACTGAACAGCGGCTTACCTGTTTGGGCGAAATGCTTTTCACCCGCATCCAATAAACCATCAATCCAAGGCAACAAATTCTTAGCGGCATGATCAGTATGTAAAATCACTGGCACACCATAAGCTTCGGCAAGACCATGCACATGTTGGGCACCAGAAATCGCGCCTAAAATAGCAGTTTTTTGGCCTTCCAATTTAAGCCCTTTACCCGCAACATATTGCGCACCACCGTTAGAAAATTGGATGATGACGGCTGATTTAACTTTAGCAGCAGCTTCTAATACGGCGTTGATTGAACCCGTACTGATTACATTAACGGCTGGCAACGCGAATTTATTTTCTTTAGCAATTGCGAATATTTTTTGCACATCATCACCAGTCACCACACCTGGCTTGACGACATCTAAAATTTTTTGTGACATTTAAGTAAGTGTCCTAAATATTGATAAATAATACCGAAGGGATAAAACCTGCCCGGACATGGGATCAAGCCCAGGCATAGCATCAAATTTTTTAACCTTCTAAAGTCGCCAAACGCTCAGCCAACAGTTTTTCCAATGACTCTAATGCAACAGTAAAGCCGTTGATGCCTTCTGCCAACTTATCAGTTGCCATACGGTTTTCCTTATGCATCGCATCGAACACTTCTTTGGTCACATCGATCTTTTGGATGGATAATGTCGCAGCGTGATCGGGATCTAATTTGCGTGGCAAATCACCTTCCGTCGCTTGCAATTCAGCCAACAAGGATGGTGCGATAGTCAACAAATCAGAACCAGCCAATTCGGTAATTTCACCAATATTACGGAAGCTTGCGCCCATAACTTCAGTTTTATAACCAAATTTTTTATAGTAGTTGTAAATTTCTGTCACAGACAAAACACCTGGATCTTCTGCGGCCGGATAAGAATCACGACCAGTATCTTTCTTGTACCAATCAAGGATACGGCCAACAAAAGGGGAAATCAAAGTGATGCCGTTTTCTGCGCAAGCAATCGCTTGGTGCAAACCAAACAATAAAGTCAGGTTACAGTGGATACCTTCTTTTTCCAATACGGCTGCAGCTTGGATCCCTTCCCAAGTAGCGGCAATTTTAATTAAAACGCGCTCACGCGAAATGCCAGCAGCTTCGTACTGCGCAATCAGCTCACGGCCTTTGGCGATAGTTGCATCAGTGTCAAAAGACAGGCGTGCGTCAACTTCTGTAGAAACTCGACCCGGGATGATCTCAAGGATTTTAAGGCCGAAAGATACCGCCAAACGGTCAAACGCCAGAGATACAACTTGGGCTGGAGCCGAATCAGCGCCTAAAGCTTCTCTCGCACCTTTCAAAGTGCCATCAACAATATCTTGATATTGGGGCATTTGTGCAGCCGCAGTGATCAAAGAGGGGTTTGTTGTCGCATCCTGAGGTTTAAAAGTTTCAATCGCTTGAATGTCTCCGGTATCTGCTACAACAACAGTAACCTCTCTAAGTTGTTCAAGTAAATTTTTTGCCATAAACAGTGCCTTCTTATAATAGTAAAAATTTTTTAAATAGCCGGATTGAGGGGATAGTTCGTTGCATCATCATTTAAATCCGACGACACAAACAATAAACAGCATCTGAGATGCTGTTTATTCGTTCCACACATCAAAAATTTGGATCTTAAAAAACTAAGCGCGATTTCTCATATATTTATCGACACCCGTTTCAATAACTTCAATTTTTTGTTTGTTTGCCAAGGTTTGTCTCGCCATGTATTTAGTCACCCGGCTAATTTTTGGCAGACTTTCTTGGTTTTGTAAATATTTGGCAACACCTGTCAATTCAGGCTTTACGACAGCTGGTTTTTCCATTTTAGCAAGCAAAGCTTGCTTCTTCATATACTTAGCAACCCTGCTCAACTGCGGCAAACTTTCCTGCTGTTTCAGATATTTCTCCACACCCGTTAGTTCAATATGCGCTACAACCGGCTTTGCCTGCTTGGCGGCAATAGCTTGTTTAGCCATATATTTAGCCACTTTAGTCGCTTTAGGTAAACTATCTTGGTTTTTCAAATATTTTGCCACGCCACTAAGGACAGGCTTTTCTTTTTGGTTGCTCAAATACTTGGCGACGCCTGTAACTTGCGGTTTACTGGCTGTTTTGGGCGCATTTTTTTCAGCCAGTGATTTTTTCAGCATATACCGGGCGACACCACTGACCGGATTTTGCCGAGTTTTTTCTACATATTTAGCAACGCCCGTAATCACTTGAGTATTTCTTTGATCTTCGAGTGACTCCGCTTCTTCTTTACTCGCCTCTAAAATCTGTCTCTGATTTTCCAAATACCTTGCAACACCAGTCAAACCACTCGCATCGCAAGAATAGGTCGGCAATACTATATGAGTTTCCTCATGCGTCTCATCATGTCTTTTCATAAAAAAGAATAAGCCAGCCACTGCGGGAGGGAGAAAGCCACTCAAGTAATTTTGGTCCATTGCTTATCCCCGGTTACGCATATATTTTTCAACGCCAGTCGCTGCGCCAGCCGCAGTCGATTTGGCGACCGAAACTTGTTTGGCAATATATTTAGCAACACCAGTAGAAGGCAAAGCACCTGCTGATTTGACTTGTTTTTCCAAATACCTGGAAACGCCTGTTCCAGAAACCTTATTTAAATACCTGGATACCCCGGTCAAACCACTTTTTGAAACAGGAACCGTTTTACTTTCCGGTTTTTTAGCGCCACACTTAAACTGGCTCTTAAACAGAAAAGCCCCCACCAATCCCAACGCTATCAAACCGATCAAGTAGTTTGATTGAGATTCTGCTTTTGCTGTCGTAGCAACACTGCTATTCTCAATTGCAACACTAGCATCGTTTTCGTTAGTGACCTTTTCAGAACTGGCTGCGCTTGAAGAAACACTAGGTTTATAGTTAGGGTCACTATAAACAACTTGCGGGCTAAAGTTAGCAGCAGGATATTTCGGATCCACTTCTGAAGAACCTTGCTCCACTTTTGTATCTAATTTGGCCGTTTGGTTATTTTTAGCTATATAGTCGTTATCCTGGAAAACGACTTGAGGCTGAAAATCCGCCGCAGGGTATTTCTCATCTGCCCCTGCTATCGGGCTAGCAATCAATAAGGTTGCAAACAAACCATTTATAAGATTATTTTTTTTCACGTTGTTCACCTTTAAGTCGGAAGAAATAGAGAGAAATCGGTTTACCTAACAAATTGCCTATTTATACAAGTAATCTTTTCTCTCCATAATTAATCAATGCAAATATCCTAAAATTTTAGTCTTGGAGTACCGCTTCTACATTCAGAATTACATTTTCAACAGTAAAACCGAACTCCTTAAATAGTTGCCCTGCTGGAGCTGATTCACCAAAATGATCAATACCAACAATTCTTCCATTAGTGCCTACATATTTCCACCAACCTTCGGTCACACCCGCTTCAACGGCTATGCGATTAGTGATTGTTGAAGGCAATACCGACTCTTTATAGGCAACATCTTGGGCATCAAAAATATTTGTTGACGGCATAGAGACAACACGAATATTTTTGCCGCTGGCTTTTAATTGTTCCGCTGCTTTCACAGCAAGCTCAACTTCTGAACCTGTCGCGATGATGATGGCATCCGGAGCGCCTTCGCTTTCGACTAGAACATAGCCACCACGTGATATAGCACTAATTTGCTCGTCACTACGGGGGACATGCGCTAAGTTTTGACGTGAGAACACCAGAACTGAAGGGCCATCTTTGCGTTCAACCGCCGCCCGCCAAGCAACAGCAGTTTCAACCGCATCACAAGGACGCCAAACGTGCATACCTGGGATTAACCTCAGGGTAGCTGTTTGCTCGATAGGTTGATGGGTCGGGCCGTCTTCTCCTAAACCAATAGAATCGTGGGTATAAACAAAGATAGAGCGGATCTTCATTAAAGATGCCATTCTAACCGCATTACGGGCATATTCGGAGAACATCAGGAAGGTCGCGCCAAAAGGAATAAGGCCGCCATGCAAAGCGACACCATTCATAATTGCGGACATGCCAAACTCACGGACACCGTAATTGACGTAGTTTGCATCTGGCTTATCGGCACGCATGGGCTTATAGCCTGACCACTCGGTCATGTTAGAACACCCTAAATCAGCTGAACCACCAAATATTTCTGGCAATAGCTTCGCGTAGCCCTCAATAGTAGCTAACGACGACAATCTCGTTGCAGTCGTTTTGCCTTCTGCATTGACCGAACTGACGAACGCGTCAGCCCCTTCAGTCCAGCTCGAAGGCAAATCACCCTTCATACGGCGTTCGTATTCTGCAGCCAATTCTGGATAAGCTTCTTTATAGGCCTGGAATTTTCCGCTCCACGCTTGTTCTGCTTTAGCACCTTTTTCTTTAGCATCCCAGCCAGCATAGATTTTTGATGGAACCTCAAACGCGCCATGATCCCAGCCCAATGCCGCTTTGGTCAGATTAATTTCCGCTTCGCCTAAAGGTGCCCCATGGCACGCATGGGAACCTGCTTTGTTCGGTGAACCAAAACCTATTGTCGTTTTACAGCAAATCAATGTGGGTTTGTCTGTAATAGCTTTTGCCATTTCTATTGCTTTATGGATTGCATAAGAATCATGTCCATCAACATCGGCAATGACATGCCAGCCATAAGATTCGAAACGCATTGGCGTATTATCGGTAAACCAGCCATCTACATGACCGTCGATGGAAATACCATTATCGTCCCAAAAAGCAATGAGCTTACCTAAACCCAAAGTACCTGCTAATGAGCAAGCTTCGTGGGAAATGCCCTCCATCAAACAACCATCGCCCATAAACACATAGGTGTTATGGTTTACAATAATATGTCCATCTTTATTGAATTGGGCTGCTAATGCTTTTTCAGCAATGGCCATGCCGACCGCATTAGTGATACCTTGCCCTAAAGGGCCGGTCGTAGTTTCTATACCAGGTGCATAACCATACTCAGGATGCCCAGGTGTTTTTGAATGTAGTTGGCGAAAACGTTTCAACTCTTCGAGGGGCAGATCATATCCTGTCAGGTGCAACAGCGAATAAATCAACATTGAGCCATGACCATTTGAGAGAACAAAACGATCACGATTTGACCATTTGGGATTGGTCGGATTATGGGACATGAAGTCATTCCAGAGAACTTCGGCGATATCCGCCATTCCCATTGGTGCCCCTGGATGTCCAGAGTTTGCTTTTTGTACAGCATCCATGCTTAAAGCGCGTATGGCGTTCGCTAATTCTCGGCGCGAAGTCATATAGTTCTCCTTCCTATTTTTTAATTACTGACCATTGACAACTATCATTTGTATGAGTTTGTCAGAAAATATTTTATTGTTGCCATACAAATAAACCAGGAACGGATTATTTCAATAACCCGTTCCCTTGATATTATTCTAAATTGGCGTGCCTTTCTCTCATTATCTCTTCAGGAATACCTTTCTCATGAATCACATGAGAGATCGTTGACTCCAAAAACAACAATGTAGACAGCTCAAAAACGGTACCCATTGGCATGCCATACACCTTTCCATATTGCTCTGACCGACCAATTTGAAATACGGCATCTGACATATCACCAATTGTAGATTCGCTTTTCGCAGAGATTAACACAATGTTGGCACCTACTTTTTTGGCACTCTTTGTAAAGGCGATTAATTGTTCAGTTTCACCCGAACCGGAAATTATAATTAACAAATCCCCAGCTTTTATACTTGGTGTAACAATTTCACCAACGACACTTACATCGTAACCAGCATGCACCAATCTCATAGCAAAGAAATTGCCTACAAGCTTTGAACGCCCAGCACCCGCTATAAATATACGCTTGGCACTGTCAAGTAATTGCGTCAACTTTACATCATATGTGTCATCTGTTACTTCAAGAATGCTAGCAATCTTTTCAATAACAAGTTGCTGATGCATTTTTATACCTCAGTTGCATCAACCAGTTCACGAATTTCGCGAGCAGCTTCAGCAGGAGATGGTGCACCGTATATAGCCGCGCCAACAACGATAATGTTAGCACCTGATTTAACAACGTCTTGGACAGTTGCAGCTTTGATGCCGCCAGCTACTGAAATCCTGACGTTCAAGCCCAATCTGGCGATGTCATTCAAATCAGAAAATGGAGTGTGGCCAGCAGCTTGTGCATCCAAGCCAGTGTGAATACCCATGATGTGGGCACCTGCTTCAGCAGTTGCACGGGCACAGGCCACTTTGTCTTCGACATTGATCAAATCGATTTGTGCTTCAGCACCAAAAGCGTTAGCGGCTTTGATAACGCCCGCACAAGTTGCAAGACCAGATACACCCAGAACTGTACAAATATCTGCACCAGCAGCATAAAATGGAGTCGCTTCGTATTCACCAGCATCCATGGTTTTAAGGTCAACCAAAATTAACTTATCTGGGAATTTTGCTCTCAGCGTTTTAACCAGATTGACTCCGTTGTGTTTGATGCATGGAGTTCCGATTTCAAAAATGTCAACGTGTGGAGCTACTTGCTCTGCAAGTGCAACTGTTGCGTCGAAATCTAATGAATCCAATGCCATCTGAATTAATGGTCTAGCCATGATATGTGCTCCGAAGGGTTATTAATATTATAGTTGGTTGCATAATTGTTTTGCGGACGTAACTGTAAAGTAGAAAGGGGACTTGTGTCAATGCCCAATGCTCAATGCGCAACAGCCATCACTATCCGTCAAATACAACCGTTTAAAAATATCATAAAAAATCAGATTGTTATAACGAAATCAATCTCACCCTCCCTAGCAGGCTCTTAATTGCCTGGATGCTTTAGCAAATTCACAATTTCCTCCTGATACACTAAGTACGTTTGACCCGGCACCAATATCTTAAAATCCACTGGAGAATTTTGGCGCCCCCGTTTACTGATGCCAAGTCACCGTAAACCTTTTATACTAGGCCGGACTTTTGAAAGCCTCTACTTGAGAACCGTATGGAACCATTTACAAATATTCGCGCACTCATCATCGACATGGATGGTGTTTTATGGCATGGCAACCAGGCCATAACTGGGCTAACCGATTTCTTTCAGACACTCCGCTCACAAAACATCCGCTTTATCCTTGCCACTAACAATGCCAGCCTTACCCCTACACAATACGTCAGTAAACTTGCAAAAATGGGGGTGACGGTTACTGAAGACGAAATCCTTACCTCTGGCATAGCCACCGCGCTATATTTGAGCCAACATGAAAATCCGGCAACAACGAAAGTGTATGTCCTTGGTGAAGAAGGGGCGAGTGAACCGCTAAGCAAGCTTGGCTTTACCTTGACGGGACTGTATGAAATCAATAGCAGCAAAACGCCTAACCAAGGCGCCGACATCGTGGTTTGTGGCAAAGACCAAACGCTCACTTGGGATAAGTTGGCAACCGCGACCCTAAACATCCGCGCAGGGGCTAAATTTATCGGCACCAATGCCGACACCACGTTACCGACTGAACACGGCATCACCCACGGCAACGGTGCGATCTTAGCGGCATTGCAAGTAGCAACTGGCGTAGAACCCACCATCATCGGCAAACCTGAACCCATCATCTATCAACAAGCCATGGCTTTGCTGGGCACGGACGCCTCTGAGACCATTGCCATTGGTGACCGCTTGGAAACAGATATTCTCGGTGCAGTGCGCACGGGCATCCGTAGCCTAATGGTCCTAACCGGCGTATCCACGGAAGAAGACCTCAAAAACTCAGATTACCAACCTACCTGGGTGATGACGGATATCCGCGACGTCACAGCCGCCTTGAAAAACCTAGCCCATTAATAAACCCCGGTTGCCACGCCATGAAAAAATTCATTAATTCAGTTGACACCCTACTTGAAGAAAGCCTGAGTGGTTTCGCAAAAGCCCATGCGGATATTGTGCAACTTAACCGCCAACCGTATTTTGTTAAGCGCAAGCAGATAACGCCTTCAGGTAAAGTGGCATTAATTTCTGGCGGAGGCTCAGGGCACGAACCTTTGCATATTGGCTTTGTTGGCACGGGCATGCTGGACGCCGCTTGCCCAGGCCAAGTCTTCACCTCCCCTACCCCCGACCAAATGTTGGCGGCGGCGCAAGCGGTGGAAAACGGCGGGGGCGTACTTTTTATCGTCAAAAATTACGCAGGCGATGTGATGAATTTTGAAATTGCCGCTGAAATGCTGGAATGTGCCAATGCATCAATCCTTATTGATGATGATGTTTCCCTACCCAAAAACCACAGTACCGGCAGGCGAGGCGTGGCAGGCACGCTGATAGTCGAAAAAATAGTAGGGGCGGCGGCGGAGCGGGGTGCGGATTTGGCGAGCTGCAAGGCTTTAGGTGAAAGGGTAACCCGCGCCACGGCCTCTATGGGGGTTGCGCTTAGCAGCTGCACCGTACCCGCTTTAGGGTACCCCACTTTTGCCATCAACGACGACCAAATGGAAATGGGCGTTGGCATCCATGGTGAGCGGGGTCATGTCACCCTGCCATTAACCAATGCCAAGGAAATTGTTGCGCAGTTGGTTAACGCCATAAAAGAAGAACTGGCGCCCCAAAAAGGCCAAACCGCC
Source organism: Methylovulum miyakonense HT12 (assembly GCF_000384075.1). Classification (GTDB taxonomy): domain Bacteria; phylum Pseudomonadota; class Gammaproteobacteria; order Methylococcales; family Methylomonadaceae; genus Methylovulum; species Methylovulum miyakonense. Next base: position 2,167,614 of record NZ_KB913025.1, on the reverse strand, counting down.
CTGTTGCATGTCAACGGCTTCGGCTCAACGCCATTATCGGAATTGTATTTGATGTACGAACTGGCCGCGCAGCAATGGGAAAATCATGGTGTAAAAATAGCCCGTTCCCTAGTCGGCAACTACACCACCTCGCTGGACATGGCGGGTTGCTCAATCACACTCAGCCTAATGGACGACGAATTATTGGCGTTGTGGGACGCCCCCGTGCATACAGCCAACTTACGCTGGGGTTGCTGACAACACTGTGCAAATGGCGCAAATTACCAGTTGGGATGTTTTCGCACCCGCATCAATATGCCCGCGGGTGCGTTCTTCCAAATATGAAGCACGCCCTTTGGTCGCCAACATATCGCGGGTAGACTCCATACCCGCAATGGCGACTTTGCCAGTGTCCTCCAATACATCCGCCATAGCCGGCGGATTACCGGCAACCTGGAGCAAATAGCCCGCCACTGGAACCAAGACATCCAGCATCGTCTTATCACCCGCATCAGATTTCCCGCGCAATTTCACGGACTCCACACCCTGCCCAAAAGCAGTGGCGAAGCCTTTCAAATTTAATGGTTGCCCCTTAGCGGCTTTCGCCATCGCCACAAACAACGTCCCCAGTAAAGACCCTGAAGCCCCACCTACCGTGGACATCAAAATCATCCCTATTTTTTGCCAAGCTTCGGCCCATTCAAGTTGGCTTAACCCGTCGCGTTGCGCCATCAAGGCCTGGATGCCGCGCTGTAAATTAACCACATGGTCGCCATCACCAATCGCCTGGTCCAGCTCGGTCACCGCGTCGGCATTTTGGTTAATGGCATCGGCAACCGCTTCGATTAATTGCGGCAATAGTGCTGGGGAATAAGTCATGGCAACCCTCGGTTTTGGCGTGCAAGCAACCCACAAGAAATATTGAACAAACCAACCGGGACATCGATTTCATAACGCAATCTGGATGCGGTATGGATGCCAGTTGGCAATATATTGCAGGGCCTCGTCCCCTGCACTTTAATGCGCCTTAACAAAGCGGGGCGTCTTCACTGGCAGTGACCCGCCCCGCTTAGCAGGCTAACTTTTCCAAAATAAACAGGCTACTTGTCTATCTTAAGCGCCAAAAATGCAGGGCTGCCCCGGCGCTGTATCAGCACCGCAACCGATTTGCCTACAGACAGATTTTTTACCGCATGCTCAAAATCATCAAGCGTACGGATGACCGTATTTTGGATCCGTAATATCACATCGCCCCGCTGGATACCGGCATCTTTAGCGGCGCCTTTGCCAACCTCCTCAACCACCACACCACCGGCCGGCATTTGCAAGGCTTCCTTTTGTTCGTCGGTCAAGGCATTGACGGTGACCCCGATTTTGTTCATCGGTTTGGTTTCGGCCTTCGCTTCCGCCAACTTTTCTGGCTGGTCGGGCAACAAGCCGATTTTGAAACTGACGCTCTTAGTTTCACCTTGACGGATGATTTTCAAGGTCGCTGTACTATCAATCGCGGACATCCCGACCAATGGTGGTAAATCACCGGAGTTATCAATGGCCTGCCCGTTAAACTCGACAATCACATCGCCCAATTGCAAATCGGATTTTTCTGCAGGGCTGCCAGGCATCACCTTGGAAACCAATGCACCTTGCGGTTTCTTCATGCCGAACGACTCCGCCAACTCACGCGTGACATCTTGGATTTGCACGCCCAACCAACCATGCGACACCTTGCCTTTGGTTTTGATTTGGTCGACGACATTCATGACCACATCAATGGGAATGGCAAAAGACAGCCCCATAAATCCGCCCGTACGGCTATAAATTTGTGAATTGATACCGATAACCTTGCCATCCATGTTAAACAACGGCCCGCCAGAGTTGCCCGGGTTGATGGCGACATCGGTTTGGATAAACGGCACATAGTTGCCGCCTGGCAAGCTACGGCCTTTGGCGCTGACGATACCTGCCGTGACGGATTGCTCAAAACCAAACGGCGAACCGATGGCCAACACCCATTCGCCGACTTGTAATTTTTCTGGTTCACCAATGGCGACGGCAGGCAATTGGGTGGCCGCAACCTTAAGCAAGGCGACATCAGTACGTGGGTCGGAACCAATAAGCTTAGCCACCAATTCACGCCGGTCTGAAAATTTGACCACAATTTCATCGGCATCCTTGACCACATGATGGTTGGTAAGGACATAGCCATCCGGCGAAATGATAAAACCCGAACCTAAGGACTGGGTGTCGCCGGAATCGTAACCGTCACCGTTGCCTTCCGGATTATTGTAAAAATGCTTGAACAGCTCTTCCATTTCTGGCGGCATACCTTCCGGTAGCTGTGGTTTGGCTGCGCCGTCAGGGCTGGGTTTGGCTTTTTGTGTCGTGCTGATATTGACAACGGCAACGCCATTGGTCTTGACCATTTCTGTAAAATCCGGCAGTTGGGCCAATACATTTTGGCTCACCAATACCCCCAAAAACATACACAAACTCACGATTCTGAGCATATTATCTCCATTTCAGGCAATTAAAATTAAGTGGTCAATCAAAAAGTTTTAACACAGGATGGGATACGGTTGAAAAACCGTTCCGACTACGGGCGTTTACGCAATACCAAGTTAGCTATGGCCGGATGGCGCCTGGCCTTTACCGCACCCGCAGCTTAGCATTATCAGCAATCAGCCGGATGGTCTCAGAGGGAACCTCACCCATCACGGTCAATTGGAAATCACCCAGCGAATGGCTGAAGAAGTTGACTGCATCTACTGATTGCACACCATTTGTGTCATTGTTTACTAGTGGCTGGGCGCTATTTTTGTGTTCCATATAAACGGAAACGGAAGCAAGGCCATCACTTAATAATAAATGGTCAACAGGTTGCTCAGATTCATGCATCGGTTTACGGTCGAAGAACACTTCCTTGAAACCCTTAGGAATGGCTGCCATCACAAAGGCGGCCTGTGCTGACGAACCCGAAGGGCTTTTTTGAGATGGCAGGGCACCGTCGGCAAGTGGCTTCATATCAATAAAGGGTAGCGCATCCTTGACGTCAAGCTCGGTGAACACCAGCTCTTCGAGCACGGCACCCTCCAAATCATAAACGACAACCTTAAGCGGCAAAAACCATTGCCGGCCCAACCACACTTTTCGCGCATATCTCAGATTGTCTTTTGGTTTTATGGCAATGACATAAGCGGGTAACATGGCGACATTTTCTTCGCCCACCATCTCGATACCGTAAGCGGCATCTAATTGGTTTATGTCATTCGGCATATCAATCAGAAACGAGCGTTCAAACGGGCGTTGGTCAATGACAAGCTGTTGGGTAGCCTTATAGAGGCAGCTAACTTCCCCCGTTTCCCGCACCACCTCGCGTAGCGGGGAATTCAGGGACAGCAGATGTTCCTGTTCGCGCCCACGGTTAGCCGCATGGGAATATTTCATAGGCTCCAATTTGCCGTCGCGTAGAAATGCCACGGTACCTTGATAATTCAGTGTCTGCATGGCATGTGCCATTTTTGCCAGGGCTTGCTTGCCATCCACCGCCTGCCAGGCTGGGCGTGCTTTGGTGTTAGTGGGGAGGGCGTTTTCTGCCGATACAGTGACCGTTAAAAAAACGGGAAGGATAAGAAAAAACCACTTTACCACAATCATTTTTGGTTATAAGTCGTTACGCGGGTCATGGATTGGAGGTTCGGATTATTGACATAGACACTGCCGTTATGTGCCTGAAGATAATCATTGATACGCGCATTCAGGGGTTGTTCCTCTGGATTTGGTTTTTTGGCTTCAACGGGGGAATTCGGTAACGCTTTTGGGGGTTGCTGTTGGGCGACTTGTAGGCTGGCCGGGGCTGTTCCATAAATATGCGGCAGGGAACGCACGGCAACCACCGACACCACCGCGAGCGATGCCGCTAACGCCAACCATTGATAACCTCGGTTCATCGGCTTTTTGGATGGCAATAAATAGATGGGTTCGTGCTCCAATTGGGCAGCTATTTTTGCCGAAAAATCGGCTCCCAAAGTTATAAATTGGTCAGATTTCATCGCATGGCTGATAGCTTCAAAGCGGCCCATTTTCTGTGCCAAACTTGTATCGGAGCGCATTTTTTGCAATAAATCCAAGGCCTCGTCATAGTGCAGTTCATTATCAAGAAATTGGGAAATTTTCTGATTTAACTCTTCTTTCATCAAAAGTCACCGTGTGTAAGCAAGGGGTTTAATTTATTATCAATAGCTTCTCGCGCCCTGAAAATGCGTGACCTGACCGTCCCAACGGGACAATCCATCGCTTCAGCAATTTCTTCATAACTCATGCCTTCAAATTCACGCAGCATAATGGCCGTGCGCATTTCTTCAGGCAGGTTATCAATGGCAAGTTTGATTGCTTTAATGATTTCTTCGTTTAACAACAATCTTTCGGGTGTATCGGTGCCTTGCAATTGAGGGGCATTTTCCATTGCTTCAGCGTCTTGGATATCAACTTCATATTGGCTACTGCGTCTGGAACGCGACACCAGATAATTTTTTGCGGTGTTGATGGCAATCCGATACAGCCAAGTGTAAAAGGTGGAATCACCGCGAAAACTGCCTATTGCACGATAGGCTTTGATGAACGCTTCTTGGGCGACATCTTGCGCCTCACTAGGGTCTTTAAGATACCGGTTAACTAATTGGACAATTTTATGTTGATATTTGACAACTAAAAGGTCGTAAGCTTTTTTATCGCCTTGTTGTACACGCACGACCAACTCTTCATCGAGTTGTTCGCTAGTCCTCTTTTGACTGTTCACTACGGCTCTTTAATGTTGGGATAGACAGGATTAATCTGAATAAGTTCTTTTGTGACAAAATTGTGTTATCACTTTAAAAGAAGGTATTATCGCTAATCTGCGATAACTAAGCCACTCCCATGAGCTGGCTAATCCTACCTTTTATTTTGTTTTATGCTGCCTTATTCAAAAAGTTTTGCAAGATGTTTTGATGTTTTAATTATTGGTAGTGGCGGGGCTGGACTGAGTTTGGCCCTTAAACTCGCAGGCCATGGCACCCAAGTTGCCGTGTTGTCGAAGTTCGCGTTGACCGCAGGCAGCACTTATTACGCACAAGGCGGCATTTCTGCCGTTTTTGATGCCGAAGATTCCATTGAGTCGCATATCGAAGACACCCTTGATGCAGGTGCGGGTTTATGCAACCCTGAAATCGTCAGACTGACGGTCACCCATGGCAAAAGTTCCATAGAGTGGTTACGCCAGCAAGGGGTCGCCTTTACCGAAGACGTTACCCCGACGGGCGAAAAAATCCTGCATCTCAACCGCGAAGGCGGGCACTCCCACCGCCGCATTGTCCACACGGCGGACGCCACCGGTAAGGCGGTGTCATTGTCGCTGATTGAGCGTGCCCAGGAACATGAAAACATCCATTTATTTGAACACCATAATGTGGTCGAACTGATCACCGGAAACGCGGACAATAACATCGGCAAAAAAATTATTGGCGCTTATGTCTTGGATTCACAACAACAAACCGTGAAGACTTTCACCGCGAAAGTGGTGGTGTTGGCGACGGGCGGAGCCAGCAAGGTGTATTTGTACAGCACCAATCCGCAAAGCGCGACCGGGGACGGCATTGCCCTGGCTTGGCGGGCAGGCTGCCGGGTCAGCAATATGGAGTTCATGCAGTTCCACCCGACCTGCCTGTTCCACCCCAAAGCCCAATCCTTTTTGATCAGCGAGGCGGTCAGGGGCGAAGGGGGCAAATTAATTTTGCCGGATGGCTCGCCGTTTATGCATAATTTCGACCCACGGGCCGAATTGGCTCCGCGTGACATTGTCGCCAGGGCCATAGACCACGAAATCAAAAAACGCGGGATTGATTGTGTCTATTTGGATATCAGCCATAAATCTGAAGAATTCATCCTGAAGCATTTCCCAACCATCCATAAAAAATGCCTAAAATTTGGCATAGACATCACCAAACAGCCTATCCCTGTCGTGCCCTCCGCCCATTACACCTGCGGTGGCGTGTTGACCGACAGCTACGCCCGTACCGACATAGGCAACCTCTACGCAATTGGCGAAGTCGCCAGCACGGGTTTGCATGGCGCAAACCGCATGGCGAGCAATTCCCTGTTGGAGTGCCTGGTGTTTGCCGACCGGGCCAGCCAGGACATTTTGGCAAAATTAGACAGCATCCCCTTCCCCCCTAGCGTGCCGGACTGGGATGATTCGCAAGTCAGCGACTCTGATGAAGAAGTCGTAGTCTCCCATAACTGGGACGAATTGCGCCATTTTATGTGGGATTATGTGGGTATCGTCAGGACTGACAAACGCTTATCCCGCGCCATGAGCCGCGTTGAATTGCTAAAACAAGAAATCAATGAATATTACCGCTATTTCCGCGTCACCAGCGACTTGCTGGAATTGCGCAACCTGGTGATAGTTGCCGAATTGATCATACGCTGCGCTATGCAACGTAAAGAAAGCCGGGGATTACATTACACCTTGGATTATCCGGATACGGACAACAGCAAACCGCCACAAAATACAATTTTGATACCTTAGCGGGGCATTGATGGCTATATAATTCGGCTATTTCGGGTGTATACTTCGCCCACTCCTACACTATAAAAATTAAAAAATACGGGGATCTTCTGATGACTGAAAAGACCACTAGCAAATACCTGCTCAACTTAGAAAAACAATTCGCCCATGACAATCCGGTCTTGCTCCAAGCCTTAAAAGTCTTTCAAGAAGTCGACCAACTCGAATATGAGCTAGGCCTTATCCAAGCAGATGAAACGACTGCCAGCAAACATTCCTGGTGGCCTATCGTCAGCCTGGTTGGCGGCAATTCCAACGCCAAATCCCGCTTTATCAACAGCTATCTGGGCACAGGCCAGTTGGTGTCGGGATTGCAAACCTCCAGCCACAAATTCACCCTCCTGATGCATGGCAACCAAGCCAATTCCAGCACCTTACCCGGCACAGCCCTGGACGTCGACCCGCGCTACCCGTTTTACAAGATCAGCAGCAAGATCGAACAGCAACAGGAAGGCGAAGGCGGCCGCATCAATTCTTATCTGGAGCTAATAACACTACAAAGCGATCATTTAAAAGGCAAGTTGTTCATTGACGCGCCGAACGTCGCCACCGCAATGGCGACGCCAGTCATTTCAATGCTGACAAAGCATACCATCGAGACCTCTGATTTGGTTTGTGTGTTCAGCGACATATTTGATACCGATAACGAGTTGGCCAAAGAGCTTATCGGCCTGCTCGTCCTGTATCAGGACACCAATAAATTCGTGTACCTGATCGACGAGCCAACCGCCAACTTAAGCACCACCAACAACAATGCCATCATTTCCTTATGGCAACGCAAATTATCCGAACTTGGCCTTAACACCGGACAATTTATCGTATTGACCAACCAACAAAATTCGGCAAACCCTTCAGGATCAGGCTATTTTGCCGAAATTGACCACCGGATGGCCAATGTCGCCCATGGGCGTTCGTACCGTGTCTTAGACGCCTTGGAAAAAAATATCAATGACATCCAGGACGTGGTGATACCTGAAATCCAGAAAGGCATTTCCGCATGGAAAGACCGCGTCAACATGTCAACCCTGGTCATACTTAGCTTTATTGGCTCCCTGGCGGTATTAGCTGAAATCCAAATGGGGATTTTGGAATTTCTAATAGACCCGATTATCGGCCCCATCATTGCCGTGGTGTTGTTTGTCGTCATGATCCCCTTACACCTGATTGGCAGCAAATTGCAGGCAAAGTTAATTAGCCTCAGACTGGTGGCCCGGCAAAAAGAGCTGCATTTGATGGAAAATTTGAGCAATTTATTTGAAAAGAACCTGACATTTGGACGTATGCTGTTGCCCGCCAAAGACCCGGTCGGTTGGAATAAAAAGACCAAAGCCCATTTGCTGCAACTGCGCGAAAAAACTGAGGAACTGGTGCAATCCTTGAACGACAATTTCAGCAACTATCAGGAACCCGCCAAGAATAACCAACCAGCAAGTTTTAAAGAGTTTCCATAACACGCCTGGCCACTATCACCATAACAAGGGCGAAATTATTCTATAGCAGCAAATCAACGGCATTCATTGCTAAAAACTAACTATGGAAACTTTAAAACATTATCTGCCGCTATGCTGGTTTAGATCAAACCCCATCGAGCTAGTAAGATCCGTCAGTTTTTTAAAACAAAACATCATCTTTTACTTTGTCGTAGAATTCTTTTTGCAAGCGAACATGACTGATGACCCGGTAGAGTCATTTTATGAAGTCAGCTTCGAAACGCTTTTGACCTTGTTGTTTATCTGGGTCATGCTCGCCCTTAACCGTTCCCTATACGGTTTCATCCAGGTCGCGAGCGCTATCCTTTTTTGTTCCAATGCCGTTTCATTTCTAGTGATACCCGTCCTGATCTGGTTGACCATGAGTGAAAACACCATCAGCTATTACCTTGTCGGCATATTGCTGGCCTGGGATTTTACGTTAACCACTTACGTCATCAAACGGGTGTTGGTACTTAATGTCGCCGCCAGTGCAGTTGTCTCGCTGTGTTACGCCGCATTTACTTATTTTGGCGCGTATACACTAGGGCAGCTCATCCAATAAGCGGCTTCCCATACAGTTAAAAAACCATTCAACCCCCACAAAACGCGAAGCCCATAGCGCGCCGTCACCCCCCCATAACCTCGTGGGCTTCTTGTTAAAATGGACAAACTTAAGCAAGTCCTTCCTAGTGCCCAGTCATTGATTTTTTGTCGGGCCAGTCTAAACGCCTTTTTTATGGCCTGTGCCAACATCCGTAGCGGTCAGGCGGGCAACCGCCCGCCCCTACGAAAATTATACTGACAATTCAACATTGACTGAGTATTAGACTGTTTCCCATCGCCTGCAAAAACGCCGCGTTTTCCTCAGGCGTCCCGACCGTGACCCGCAAACAATCGGCCAACAAACCGCCTTGTGGGTTCAGGTTTTTGATTAAGACGCCTTGCGCTTTCAGCGAAGTAAAAATAGCATCCGCCTGCCCTGGCTTAGTTCTGAACAAAATAAAGTTTGCGGCGCTAGGGTAAGCGACGAGGCCATCCATCGCATTGAGCCCTGCCAAAAGCGCTTCCCGTTCCGCACAGATCCGTTGGGTTTGGGAGTCAAACAAGGCCTTATGGCGCAAGGCAAAATCTGCGGTAAGCTGCGTCAAGCTATTGATGTTATAAGGCAAACGTATTTTATTAAGCTCTCCTATCCACTCCGGCTTGCCCACCAGATACCCCAAACGCAGGCCCGCCAACCCCAACTTGGATACGGTACGCATCACCAATAAGTTGTCATATTCCGCCAGCCTGCCCATAAAACTGGCGTTGGCAAAAGGCGCGTAAGCTTCGTCTATCACCACCAAACCGTTGGCCGTTTTGATGATGCCGTCAATCGCCTCACCACTAAACAAATTGCCGGTCGGGTTATTCGGGTAGGCAATAAAAATCACCGAAGGCTGGTGCCCAGCAATCACCGCGAGCATCGCAGGCAAATCCAGCCCAAAACCCTCCGCCAATAACGGGACGGCATGGTAGCGCAAACCTAAGCTGTCACTTAATTGCTTGTACATGACAAACCCCGGGGCAGGGGCCAACACGCTCGCGGTCGGTGGCAAGGCCATCAGCAGCATCTGGATGATTTCATCGGACCCGTTACCCAGCAACACCTCAAACTGTTCGGGGATAGCCTCCAACTCCCTTAGGGCCCGCACCAATTGGCGCCCTTCCGGGTCAGGGTAGCGGTTTAAGGGACAATCCTTAAGCGTGTCCAACCAACTGGATTGTATATCCAAAGGCCAGCCATAAGGGTTTTCCATCGCATCCAATTTGATCATCCCGGCTGCGTCGGCCACTTTATAAGCGGATAGGGCTAAAACTTCTTTGCGGAAAATTGAGGCAGGTAAATCGCTAGGTATCATGGGCGGATAATTTTTAAGTAAGGTGCAAGTTTGGCATCGCGGCCATTAGATCCATAAACTAGAGCGATAAAAACTTGGCGATTGTAACGTGGGGGTTTTATGAGTGGCATGATAACCGAATCGGTATTGAAACGCACAAAAAAGCCCGGCCTTGCGGCAAGGCCGGGCTTGGTATGCCTTGCACCTTAGTGCAAGGCTTTCTTCCTAGAGCCTAGGCCATCCAAAGGGAATCCGTCCCAGCCAAGCTGCCCAAGTTTGTCACCTGGAAACCGGCGGCGCTGGCATCGTCTGCGGAGACATTGAAATAAACATCGGTCATGTCAGCCGCCGAACCGTCGGCAAGCGTCACGTTGCTGCGCTCCAGGTGCAAATTGCCTTGGCCGTCAATGAAGGGCAGTTCAATGAAGCTGGCCTTCAAACTAACCACACCGGCCTCTGCCAAATTGACCAGCTCCCCCGCATCAGTTTGATGGTTGCCGTTGGCGTCTTGCCAAATCCTCAAATTAGCAAAATCTGCATCATTAAGGTTTACCAAGCCATCGCCATTGCTGTCGAAGCTACCCAGTTTGGCAAAACCATCACCTTTGTTTTGGCCACCAAACAGTTCCGAAATGCTGTCAATCTTGCCATTACCGTTGTTGTCGATGGCCAAAAAACCATCTTGGCTGGACAGCCAGCCAGATTGGATTGCCGTGCCATTGCCGAACCAGTCAAAGCTGCCTGTAGATGCCGAGCGGGCAACGGTGTGGACGCCATCACCATTCAAGTCAATGACAATCGGCGTGATCCCGGCATCACGGGTCATGTCGTTTTGGCCTGACACTAGCGTGAATGCGCTGGTTTTTGTGACATTGGTTGTCGATATGGCGTTTCCGGCAACATCAGAATCGACGCTGTCGTTGCTGCCAGTATCTTTGACCGCCCATTTCCAACCGTTCATATTGTACCAAGCACCATAGTTGTAATGCATGACATTGGTCTTATCGAACTGCAAGACATAAGTGCCAGGATCTAAGTTGGCGAATAAATAATTGCCGGAGCTATTGGTGGTCGTCGTAGCCAGCACATTCGTTCCGGTGGCGTCCATCAGCTTGACAGTAATGTTGCCAATACCTGGCTCGCTAGCATCTTGGATATTGTTATGGTTCATATCGTCCCACACCTTATCGCCTACCGAACACTTGCTATAGTAACCCGCATCCAGCGTGGTGTTGTTCTCGCCCGAACCCAGCGTGACCACTTGGCTCTTAGCGGTGACGGTGTTGGCATCCGAATCGCTGGCATCATTGCCGATGTTGGCCTTAGTGAAAACGCTACCCGTTGGTTTACTGAACAACACTTGGTACTGCATACCAGGGGTCAAACCTGTAAACGAATAGATGCCATTGGTGCCTGTGGTGGTCGTGGCCGTGGTGTCGCCCACCCCATTGATGACACCATCAGCTCCGCCACCAATCAAGGTGACCAACAAGCCTGAAGTTCCGGTTTCACCGCTGTCTTGCTGGCCGTTACCATTCTTGTCCAACCAAATCCGGTCACCCAAACAGGCGGCAGTGTAATAACCCGCATCAAGTGTGGTGTTGTTCTCGCCCGAACTCAGCGTGACCACTTGGCTCTTACCGGTGGCGGTGTTGGCATCGGAATCGCTGGCATCATTGCCGATGTTGGTTTTAGTGAAAATGCTACCAGCTGGCTTGCTGAACAGAACTTGATACTGCGTACTTGCCGCCAATCCCGTAAATGCGTAGATACCATCCGCACCCGTAGTAGTAGTGGCCATGGTGTCGCCCACGCCGTTGATGACCCCGTCGGCTCCGCCGCCAATCAAAGTGACCAACAAGCCTGATGTACCAGTTTCGCCAGCGTCTTGCTGGCCGTTACCGTTTTTGTCCAACCAAATCCGGTCACCCAGGCTGGCGGTGGCCGCTTGCACTATACCGGCATCAAGCGTCACATTGTTCTCGCCTGAACTGAGCGTGACCACTTGGCTCTTGCCAGTGGCAACATCCGCATCGGAATCACTGGCATCATTGCCAATGTTCGCACTTGTGTACGAACTGCCAGTGGGTTTGCTGAACTGCACTTGGTATTCCACACCCGGGGTCAGGGCGGTGAACTGGTAGAAACCGTCCGTGCCAGTTGTCGTCGTGGCGGTGGTGTCGCCGACGCCGTTGATGACGCCATCCGCACCGCCACCGATCAGGGTGACCAGCAGGCCGCTGACGCCCGTGGCGCCGTCATCCTGTTGCCCGTTGGCGTTGGTGTCCAGCCAAATCCGGTCACCTAATGCCGCAGTACGATAAAGGCCGGCATCCAAAGAAAGGTTCACTTCACCATCAGTAATCGTTACAGCGGCAGTCGTCTTTGTGGTGGCGTCAATATCACTATCGCTAGCATCATTCCCGCCCTTATCTTTTGACGTGACCAAATAGCTGCTTGGCGTTACCACGGTTACGCTATAAACACCCGCCACCACATCAAAAAGATAGTTACCATTAACGTCGGTTGTTGTCGTTTTAAGGACATTGCCAAAATTGTCATTCAATTGCACAGTGACGCCGGCAATACCATTTTCCCCGGTGTCTTGTGTGCCATTGGCGTTGGTATCCTCCCAAACCTTGTCACCTAAAACCGCAAAGCTACCCACCGAATAGTGGGCGGCATCGCTATCCGTGACACTTGGCCCTCCAGCAACAACCGAAGTGCCGGTCACCGTGCCAATATTACTAATTTCACCCGTCGTTCCCGCCACTGTTTCAGTCGCGGTATAAATCCAGGTTTCATTCAGATCAAGCAAACCATCGTGGTCAACATCCCCCCCCACAAAAGTCACGTTTGCAAGACGGTCATCAGTAACCACAACATTACCTATCGCACTGTCCCCCGTATTGGTGACAATATAAGTAAAGACAGCCTTATCGCCAGCACCAATGGTAGGCCCGCTTCCAGGCAAATCGGCATCCATATCGGCGCCGTTAATCACGGTCGTGGACGAGGTCGCCAAATCCGTCAGGTCGGCACCCAATTCATTTTGTGTTGCGAATAGGTCCTTGGTTGTCTCGAACGTGCCATTGGCAAAAGCGGCCTGGGTCATTGCAATAACTTGGGCGGCACTATAAGCGTAATCTACGTAAGCATCCGAGGCATTCAGCAATGCCGCTGCCGAGTGGCGTAACAAGGCGCTTTCGCCACCACCGTTCATACCCAACGCTTCAAGCAATGTTGGATTGCTTCCTGAAACATTGACCCCAAAAATCGCTTCATAGCTAGCGTCAGGGCTAAAACCTGTTTCAGGCCACCCTGTCAACGGCGCCGGGCCATAACTGGAATGGTTTTTCCAGAAACCGGGGGTCAAACCTTCTCCGCCACCAGGATTTTCAACAGTAGATTGGCTATGCACCCATTTTTCAATGTCGATCCCTACCTTAAAGAACCCGGCATCAATTGTTTGGTTAAATTCCCCAGATGCTAAAGTGATTTCATCCGATAGAACCCCATCAGAATCAATCGCCGGATTAACGCCTTGTTGACGTGGGCTGGTACCGTTAAAACCGTCTGGTGTAGAAAATGCGACTTGGTATTGTGTGCCTGGCGTCAAACCATCAAATAAATACGATCCGTCCAAACCTGTCGTAGTGGTTGAAACGGTATTGTCGGCCAAAGTACTAAGCAAACCATCAGCCCCGCCGCCAGCCAGTGTGACGGTTACGCCGCCAATACCGGTTTCACTAGCGTCCTGGATACCATCAACATCTTTGTCGTACCAGACATAGTCGCCCAGGCTGGCGGTCTGGTAGAAGCCCGCGTCGGCGGTGGTGTTGTTCTCGCCGGGAGCCAGCTGGTAGCAGCCGGTCAGTCCGGTCACGCCGTCCGCATCGGAATCGAGCGCGTCATTGCCGGCGTTGGCGGTGCTCAGCACGGAGCCATCGGCAGCGATAAATTTGACGAGGTAGTCACCAGGGACTAGGCCGGTGAAGCTGTAGGCGCCATCACTGCCAGTGGTCACGCTCGCCAGGGCGGCGCCAGAGGGGGCATCGTTGACGCAGGCGTAGAGTTCGACGGTGACGCCGGCCTTGCCGGTTTCGCCGCTGTCTTGGACGCCGTTGGCGTTGCTGTCTTCCCAGACATAGTCGCCGATGCTGGCAAGCTTGACCACGCCCGCATCCCAGCCCAGGTCGTTCTCGCCGGACACCAGGGTGGTGGTGACGGTCACGCCGGACGCGTTGGCGTCGCTATCGGCGCCGTCGTTGCCGCCTTGGTCCTGTTGGGCAAAGGTGTAGCCGTCGGGCTTGATGAACTTGACGCTGTAGTCGCCAGGGACGAGGTTGCTGAACAGGTAGTAACCCGCATTGCCGCCGCCGTCGTTGGCGGTCACGGTGCTGCCGACCAAGGCGCCCGCGCCGTTGTACAGCTCGACGGTGACGCCGTTCAGGCCGCTTGCCGCGCCGTCGTCTTGCAGGCCGTTGTGGTCGCCGTCCACCCAGACGTAGTCGCCCAGGCTGGCAGTGCTGTAGAAACCCGCGTCGGCGCTGGTCTCGTTTTCGCCAGGGCTGAGCTGGTAGCAGCCGGTCAGTCCGGTCACGCCGTCCGCATCGGAATCGAGCGCGTCATTGCCGGCGTTGGCGGTGCTGAGCACGGAGCCGTCGGCGGCAATGAATTTGACGAGGTAGTCTCCAGGGACGAGGCTGGTGAAGCTGTAGGCGCCATCACTGCCAGTGGTCACGCTCGCCAGGGCGGCACCGGATGGAGCATCGTTGACGCAGGCGTAGAGTTCGACGGTGACGCCGGCCTTGCCGGTTTCGCCGCTGTCTTGCACGCCGTTGGCGTTGCTGTCTTCCCAGACATAGTCGCCGATGCTGGCAAGCTTGACCACGCCCGCATCCCAGCCCAAGTCGTTCTCGCCGGACACCAGGGTGGTGGTGACGGTCACGCCGGACGCGTTGGCGTCACTGTCGGCGCCGTCGTTGCCGCCTTGGTCCTGTTGGGCGAAGGTGTAGCCGTCAGGCTTGATGAACTTGACGCTGTAGTCGCCAGGGACGAGGCCGGTGAACAGGTAGTAACCTGCATTGCCGCCGCCGTCGTTGGCGGTCACGGTGTTGCCGACCAAGGCGCCCGCGCCGTTGTACAGCTCGACGGTGACGCCGTTCAGGCCGCTTGCCGCGCCGTCGTCTTGCAGGCCGTTGTGGTCGCCGTCCACCCAGACGTAGTCGCCCAAGCTGGCAGTGCTGTAGAAGCCCGCGTCCAGGGTGGCGTTATTCTCGCCGGAGCCGAGCGTGACGACCTGGCTTTTGCCGGATGCGTCCGCGTCGGAGTCGGTCGCGTCGTTGCCGATGTTGGTGCCGGTATACACGGCCCCGGTTGGTTTGCTGAAGTGGACTTGGTACTCCATGCCCGGGGTCAAACCAGTGAACTGGTAGTAACCGTCCGCTCCGGTCGTCGTCGTGGCGGTGGAATCGCCGACGCCGTTGATAACACCGTCCGCGCCGCCACCGACTAAGGTGACCAACAGGCCGCTGACACCGGTGGCGCCGTCATCCTGCTGCCCGTTGGCATTGGTGTCCAGCCAAATCCGGTCACCCAGGCTGGCCAGCCGCACAAGGCCAGCATCCCAGCCCAGGTCGTTCTCGCCGGACACCAGGGTGGTGGTGACGGTCACGCCGGACGCGTTGGCGTCGCTGTCGGCGGCGTCGTTGCCGCCTTGGTCCTGTTGGGCGAAGGTGTAGCCGTCGGGCTTGATAAACTTGACGCTGTAGTCGCCGGGAACGAGGCCGGTGAACAGGTAGTAACCCGCATTGCCGCCGCCGTCGTTGGCGGTCACGGTGCTGCCGACCAAGGCGCCCGCGCCGTTGTACAGCTCGACGGTGACGCCGTTCAGGCCGCTTGCCGCGCCGTCGTCTTGCAGGCCGTTGTGGTCGCCGTCCACCCAGACGTAGTCGCCCAGACTGGCCAGCCGCACAAAGCCTGCGTCCCAACTCAGGTCGTTCTCGCCGGACACCAGGGTGGTGGTGACAGTCCAACCGAAGCTATCGGCATCGCTATCGGTGTTCGTCCCTGTACCTTTTGTAGTAAAGGCGTAACCGCTAGGTAAAATGAACTTAACCCGGTAATCGCCGGGGCTGAGGTTTTGGAACAGGTAGTAGCCAGTGCTGTTGGTGACGGTGCTGGCGACCCAACCCGTGCTGTTATAAAGTTCGACGGTGACGCCGGCGAAGCCGCTGGCGGCGCCATCATTTTGTTGTCCGTCGTTATTATTGTCGAGCCAAACATAGTCGCCTAAAGAGGCCGGTTGAGGTATGACAGCCATGATTATTCCTTTCTTCTTGGGTTTGGAAGCATTAAGTTTATTGTTGTTTTTTTCGAAAAAATGAAATTTGCCAGAACATCAAGAAAGAATATTT
Source organism: Methylovulum miyakonense HT12 (assembly GCF_000384075.1). GTDB lineage: Bacteria > Pseudomonadota > Gammaproteobacteria > Methylococcales > Methylomonadaceae > Methylovulum > Methylovulum miyakonense. The sequence goes on along the minus strand of NZ_KB913025.1, from coordinate 2,151,260 downwards.
GTGATGCACATCACAAAAAACTTTTTTGGCATTTTACACACAAACAAAAACGACACAACAAATTTTTTCCTAACTAAAAAGCCGTCAAAAAACCTGACAATCCATAAAAGAATATAGTTTATTTATTTTAAATCAATAATTTAAATTTAACGCACCGATATTCTCAAACCAGGACATTATCCCTTGAAAATAAGGGCATGGCAGTTGTTGGCCCATTATCCCGTGGATTCCAGGGCATATTTGGTAATATTTGACGCATTAATTGCGCTACCGGCTAAAAAGTTGGCGCCGTCAGATAAACGCCCTGGCTAGGTATTGACAAGGGATTGGTGAAGGGGCGGAGATGTTTTTCCTACCGCTCAAATGGAAGGGATGGGGCATGGGTAAGCAACCGGAGAGGATAAAAGCGTAAGGCAAAAACGGTTGCCCTAAAACGGGGCCAGACTATTGCGGGCAGCCTCCCTGAGGAACAGAAGACCGCAGGATAGGATGGCACAACGAAAAAACGCCAGCCGTTATCACTAACTGGCTGGCGTTTTCAAAGCGTTTTTGGCATTTAGCTGGACTGGGTGCCGATCCAATGCCCAATCAGTGACAAACTAAACGCTAGTCCCGCCTACGGTCAAACCATCAATTTTCAACGTGGGTTGGCCGACCCCAACGGGCACGCTTTGCCCGTCCTTGCCGCAAGTGCCGACGCCGCTGTCCAGTTCCAAATCGTTCCCGACCATAGACACTTTGGTCAAGACATCGGGGCCGTTGCCAATTAAGGTCGCACCGCGCACGGGACGGGTGATTTTGCCGTCTTCGATCAAATACGCTTCGCTGGCGGAAAACACAAACTTGCCGGACGTGATGTCCACTTGCCCGCCTGCGAAATTTTTTGCATACAAGCCTTTTTTCACCGACTTGATGATTTCTTCCGGGTCATGCGAGCCCGGCAGCATGTAGGTGTTGGTCATGCGCGGCATCGGCAGGCTGGCGTAAGATTCGCGGCGCCCGTTGCCCGTAGGTTTTACGCCCATCAGGCGGGCATTGAGCTTGTCTTGCATATAGCCCTTGAGGATGCCGTTTTCAATCAGCACGGTCTGCTCGGTGGGCGTGCCTTCGTCGTCTATGCTCAACGAACCCCGCCGTCCCGCCAACATGCCGTCATCGACCACCGTGCATAGTTCCGAAGCGACCCGCTCGCCGACACGCCCGCTAAAAGCGGATGTGCCTTTGCGGTTGAAATCCCCTTCCAAACCATGGCCTATGGCTTCATGCAACAGGATGCCGGGCCAACCCGGGCCTAAGACCACGGTCATATTGCCCGCCGGGGCTTCGCCCGCTTCCAAGTTGACCAAGGCCAAACGCACGGCTTCGCGCCCATAGCCAACGGCCCGGTCCTGTTCGAGAAAATACGGGTAACCGGCCCGTCCGCCGCCGCCCATGCTGCCTTGTTCACGGCGGCCGTTTTCGACCACAATGACCGTGACGTTCATGCGCACCAAAGGCCGGATGTCCGCCGCCAGAGTGCCATCCTGGTTGGCGACCAGGACGCTTTCATGGACGCCCACTAGGCTGACGATGACTTCTTCAATGCGGCTATCCAATTTGCGGGTCTCGCTTTCAACCCTTTGCAGCAGGGCAATTTTCTCCGGATCGGATAGGGATTTTAAAGGGTTGGCAAATGGATAACGGCGCACCGGATTGGCGGCGAGCTTCAAGTTGACTTGCGCATCCTGGCCTTGTTTGAGGATGGCGTTGACGTTGGTCGCCGCTTCCAGCAACACGGGCAATTCCAGGCGGTCACTGTAGGCGAAGCCGGTTTTTTCGCCCGCCACGGCGCGTACCCCTGCGCCCTGTTCGATGTTATGGCTGCCTTCTTTGATAATCCCGCCTTCCATCACCCACGACTCGGAGTGGGTGGATTGGAAATAAATGTCAGCGGCATCAACAGGCACGCTGAGCAAACGGCTCATGATCTTTTCAATATCACTGTCCTGTAAACCGACAGGGGTCAGGATGGCTTGTTTGGCAAGGTTTAGTAAATTCATAGGTGATCCGCGCCTGATCTTGTGATCAAAATCCGGCGATTAGTGTTAAGGATGTTAAGGGATTCTAGGCCTATCCCCACGCGCCGCGTCCCTGCCATTAATGACCTGAAGGCCATTACGCCCTTTAGCTTGTGTACAAGGGTGGGCCGGGAGCATGGACAAGCATCCAGAAATGCCCGCAGGTTTTAAATGCCCTCCGGGGCACAAGGACTTGCAAGGCCTTATTCTGTTATACCGTCAACAAATCATCACGCAAGGTTTCAAACAATTGGTACAACAACGCTTCCGCGTCATCATCGGCTTCCCGGTCAATGTTGTTGGATTCCAGCGAGCTGCTTTGTTCGGAAGCACTGGCTTTTTTAATGCTGACACGGGTCTCTTGGCCGTTTGGTTCAACCGTCAGCACATAAATGACTTGTTTTTCTTCTTTCGAGAGGAGCGAATTGACCACGCCAAACAAAGATTTGGGGTTGTAGGAGACAAAATACAAACCCTTATCTTTCTCCTCATCGGTGATTTTGATTTCGCTTTGGGTCAAGGCCAGTTTCAGTGTGTTCCAGGCCTCACCAAAAGTTTGTTTAATGTTAATCGCAGGCGGCTTTGAAGCCGTCAAATAAACATCATCTTCCAAACCTTTTTTATGTTTTTTCTTCGTGATGACGCTGTCATCTTCCAAAATGGCCGCATCGGTAGGCGACGCATGCGTCACCAATACGGGCGGACGTTCCAGCATTTCCGTATTCCGGTAACGGGGGTCGTCACCGCCACAAGCGGTCAAAGCTAAGGCCAGTAAAAAACTTCTAACAATTTTCATATCACTCACAGTTAAAACGCCGATGATTCAAAACGGGGAATGCGCCGCGCACTTGATCGAGGCGGTTAGGGTCGATCCCGGCAATGGCAAAACCCTGGCCTTGTTCAACGCAAGCCAACACTTGGCCCCACGGGTCGATAACCATGCTATGCCCGAAGGTCTTACGCCCGTTGCCATGGACGCCGCCTTGATTGGGCGCGATGACATAACACAAGTTCTCGATAGCCCTCGCCCTCAGCAAGACTTCCCAATGCGCCGCCCCCGTTTCAGCGGTGAACGCCGCCGGAAACACCAAAATATCCACACCTTGTTGGCTCATGGTGCGGAAAAACTCCGGGAAGCGCAAATCATAACAAACCGCCAAGCCGATGCGGCCAAATGGGGTGTCGACAATCACCCGCCCCTGCCCTGCTTCAATGGAAGCGGATTCACGGTAAACCTCGTCTGTCCCGGGCACGCTGACATCAAACAAATGGACTTTGTCATAACGGGCGACCCGCCCGCCGTTATCGTCGTAAACCAGACAGGCCGCCCTGACTTTGTCATCGGCATCGCCCGCAACCGGTATCGTGCCGGCTATGACCCAGACGGACCACTGTTTCGCCACCGCCGCCAGGAAATCCTGGATCGGCCCGGTGCCATCAACCTCTTTAACCTTTAGCTTGTCCAGCTCATGCAGCCCCATCAAGGCAAAATTTTCGGGCAACACCACCAGTTTCGCACCGGCTTTTGCCGCGTCGGCTATCAATTGCCCTGCGGCAAGCAGATTGGTCTCGACATCGGGACTGGAAACCATCTGGATAGCTGCACATAAATTCATACTTGCCCTCTTTGTTTATTGTTTGTTTGGGTTGTTGTTATCGGCTTGCCCTAGCCACGAAAAATCAGTCAATCCGCTCCATATTTTCGGGACGACACCATCATTGTCATGCTGTGGTATCACCTGCACCGACGCCCACTGGCCTTTGAGCTGATACTGTGATCCTAGCAAAAAGCCGTCTTGGTCATCGCCTGTTAAGGTGTGCATGACCAAGCTGGTGAGTTTGTCGACAATTGTACCAGCAATGGGCAGCGCATCGGCACTTTTGGGGATGACATTGGCTTGCTGGTCTAGGGTTTTACTGATGAAATCCGTTGTTCCGGTTATCGTGATCCGGGCGGGGATCGCATCCACCCGTAAGTCGCGGGTCATGGCCTTGCCGTCGCTTAGGGTGAAATGGCCTTTAATGGAATTAAACGCCAAGCCTTCTTCGTAAAGGTCACGGAAATCCAGTTGTAAGCGTTTGACCCATTGTTCCATCGCCAAAATGCCCAGGACGCGTCCAAACCCAGGCTCGATGCTTAAAATCCGCCCTTCGCTAAAACTGAGGTCGACGTCACCCTTCACCCCGGCCATTGAAAATTGATGGGGGGCGCCGCGCCAGTGCCCGGAAAAATCAACGGTGGCGTCGGTGTCGGCCAAGTCGTGGCTAATGTCGAGTTGCGCGAGCGTCCGTCCGGCATTGGGCATTTCCAAATGGCCACGCAATTGGGTCTGCGGCTGTTGGTTTTTAACCGTCCAATCACCTGACAACTGTAATTTCTGCGCCGCCCCGTCCAATTGCATGGTTTTAATGGCCATACCATCCGGCACATGTTCGGTTTCTAAGGTCAGTTTCCCCAAATCCAGCGATTGCCATAAGGTCTTTTCACTGCCCATCACCAACGAAGGGAGCGACTGGGGGAGCAATGGGGTTTCCGGATCATTGCCTTGGCCATGCAGGTGTTTGATGACGGACAAATCCAGTAATGACATATCCAAACGCACCGTGCTCTCCGGGGTGGCCACCATTGGCGCATGCAGTTCGCCGACCGCAAAGACGCTATTGAGATGCCCCAACCACTGCTTGCCGTCCGGTTTCAAGGTCAGGTCAAATGCGCCCAATGGCGTGTGCGCCCAAGAGGCGTGCCCGCTATGGAGATTGATTTCCCTGATGGCGGGCCCGCCGTTTTGTCCCTGCCCTCCCGCTGTCCAACTCAAGGCGTCTTTTAAATCCAATTGCTTACGGTTAATTTCCAGCTTAAGTCCAGGCTGCCGTTGCGCTATGGCTTCCCCCTCCCCAAATAGGATGTGCCCCGACACGATGCGCTGTGTGGCGGTTTCAAATTGCAAAGCCGCTTTCAGCTCATTGCCATAATTGACGGCAATCGGCATGGACAGCTTATCGTTCAAACCAAAAACAACCTTGAAGGCTTGCTGCCCATCGCGGGGTTTGCTCAACAATCCAGGCAAGGCCAATTCGACACCTGCCAAATCCGATTCAATCACCAAATCTGACGGCTTATCATCCAAAGGCAAACGGAAGGTCAAATGGTAATCCAGCCCGCCATCGGCGATGTCTGTATGGGGCAAATTAAATTGCCTTTCAAGATCAACAAGCTTGGCGTGCCCCTCGGCTTGCAAGGTCGTCTGGCCGTCCTTGCTGGCAATTTTAATCTGCACCGGATGCTTTAACGCGACCGCTTTTATCGTATCGCTGTAAATCCCGTGTTCATTAAACTTCAATAGGCCCTGGATGCGGTTCACCGGCAAATCCAGCGCCAAGACTTTTAAGCTGGCCTGGTCCAAGGTCGCTTCGCCATCGACTTCGGGGAGCACGCCATAAGCCAACGGCACCACCAAATCCAAACTGACTTGCGTCGCCCCTTTAGTGCTGATGGCATCGGCGACCATACCGATACGGTCACGTAAGGGGGTGTTTTTTAAGAATTCCAAGGCGTCGGTGATTTCCCCGTCCACTAGCCCTTGCACCAGCAATTTTGGGCTCACGCCTACCGCCGGATTAATCACCGTCACCTTGCTGGCTTTTAGATGGTTGCTGGAGCCTTCATCAGCGGACACGACCATCCGGCCCTGTAAAAACCTCAGCTTACCCTTAATGTCCGTGATCTGCGGCCAACTGGGGGCGTAATCCAATTGCAAATGTTCGACATCCATCAAGGCCTCGAAAAAACCGCCCCCCATAGGCTCGCGCGATTCGGCCGCCAGCGCGTCCGCCTCTGGCGGCAACGCTTGGACAGCCGGTTTTTGTGGTGGTTTTGTCGTTTCACCGGCTTCGAAATCGCGGACATGGCTTGCCAACGGCTGTCCCAATTTGCTGATGTAGACCAACTGGCCATTGTGGATTTGCCCTTGCACAAAAGCCCTGTCCAGCCAAGCAATATCTGCTGGCCTCATCACGCCGACCGGGAAATAATGCTTTAACTGGCTGGCGTCATCACACTCCAGTGCAGTCTGCAAATCCAAAAAGGGCGGCCCGAGATGTTTGGGGACTATGAATTGCACACGGCTGAGGGTTTGCACCCCCAGTAAATCCATCGCCATGCCCTGGCTGAAGAGCTCCCAAGCCGTATCCTGTTGCCGCCATTGCAAATGGCCTTGTAGGCGTTTGATGGGCAATGCCTCACGAAACAATGACGGCAATGTGAGATGGGCATTGTGGGTGGCCAATGCCACCCTGCCGGTTTTATGGGTGCCTTGGATATGCCCGCTGAGATTATCAACGCCAGGGATGCTGGCAACCGGCGCTATGCTAAGGTTGTTGAAATCGCCATTGATGGCGGCGGTACCGTCTTTGATATTGGCCAACAGCGACAGTTTACCCAGTGTCCCTTTTGCGTAACCTGGAATGGGCACAGCCAATTTGCCCTCCGGTGCGAAAAATTGCACCGTGCGCAAAGCGTGTTGGACATCAAGCAACCCGATGTAAGCCGCGATTTTTTGCACCTCATAGTTATTATCCGGCTGTTGGCCGGATAACCTGAACACCCCATCCGCTGGGTGCTTGCCGTCCGTTTTTATAGACAAATGGGTGACATCCAATTGCCAGTCACGGTTGCTTGGGTCTTGCCGCCACGCGAAAGCGGTTTGTATCGAGTCTAATGCGAATTGCCCCTGATCCTGCCGGGACAGCTTTAAGTCGTGCAGGCCCACCTCGCCCATCACCGCCGCCAGCTGTGAATGTTGCAAACGGCTCCAGACCCGAAGGTTCGCATAGCCGGATGCCACCATGAAACCATGTGTTTTTGCCAAGCCGTTAAAGGGTCGGGAAGCAACCTTGATTTGCCTTGCTTCTATAAACGCCTTGCCCGCCACTGCACCCGCTGTAAACGGGTCACCGGTAAAATCAACTGAACCCAGCAACGCTTGGCCGTAATAGTCAGGCAATTTGGCCAAAAAATTAACCCGGTGCTGCTGGCCGTCATTGATGACCGCCAAGTCAACGGCTTGCAGGGTGATGGGGTGTTGTTGGTTGGGATGTTCATTCCAGACCACTTCGCTTTGCAAAATCTCAAACTTACGGCCTTGCCATAACCAGTTGGGTTGCTCCCCGCCCGCCCGCAAACCCACGATGGCGAAGCTGCCATCGTCTTTGCGGTAAACCGAGAATTTCGCCCCGACCAAGGTCAACCAAGCCGATGACAACAGGTCATGGCTGGCCAACATCCCTAGCAAATTTAAACCGATGCGGACTTCCCGCAGCGCTACTGGCGATTCTTTGGAGGGCGCTTGCGGGCGCACCGCAATATCGGCCAACACCAGCTCAGGGTTGAAGCCGCGCATTTTAGCCCTCAGCTGGCCGATACTGACCGGTGAGCCGACCAGTTCACTGATGTGCTCCGCCAAATAGGCTTTGTAGCTGTCTATCCCGGACAAGACCAGACGCAAGCCCGTCAGGCCCACCGCAACAGTGAGCAACGTCCAAAAAACAAGATGCCGCGATACCCGCGTAATGTGGTGGATCATTTCAAAAGGCGCTTAACCTGTGAGGCGTTTTTGTCCACAGTGCCGATAGCCGCACATCCAAAATTTACAGCAACACGACATCGTATTGCTCCTGATTATATTGCGACTCCGCCCGAAACTTGATTTGCACGCCCAGGAACGTTTCCAGCTCGGCAAGCATATTGGCCTCTTCATCCAGCAACATTTCCACAACGGCGTTTGAAGCCAACACCAGCAAGGTCTGCACTTTGTATTGCCTGACTTCACGGATAATTTCACGGAAAATTTCCAGGCACATGGATTCCGGTGTTTTTAGCACCCCGCGCCCGCCACAAGCGCTGCAAGGTTCGCAAAGGATATGCTCAAGGCTTTCGCGGGTGCGTTTGCGGGTCATTTCCACCAACCCCAGCACCGACACTTCGGTGATTTTGGTTTTGGCACGGTCTTTTTCCAGATGCCGCTCCAAAGCCTGCAGCACTTGCTTTTTATGCTCTTCGCTTTTCATGTCGATAAAATCAATGATGATGATACCGCCCAGATTGCGCAGGCGCAGTTGCCGCGCGATGGCTTGCGCCGCTTCCAAATTGGTTTTGAAAATGGTCTCTTCCAGGTTGCGACCGCCGACATAGCCCCCGGTATTGACATCGACCGTGGTCATCGCTTCGGTTTGGTCAAACACCAGATGCCCGCCGGATTTTAGTTTGACCTTGCGTTCCAAAGCTTTTTTGATTTCGTCTTCGACGCTGTAAATGTCAAATACCGGGCATTCCCCGCTGTAATGCTCCAATACGGGGACGATTTCAGGGACAAAAATCTGGGCAAAATCAACCATGAGATGGAAGGTTTCGCGCGAATCCACCCGCACCCGGTCTATACCTTCCTTATATAAATCACGCAAGGTGCGGACACTGAGCGGCAGGTCTTTATGGATAAACTCCTTGGGCTTGGCGGTGCTGATCTTGGCGGAAATGGATTCCCACAATTTCAGCAGGAACATCATATCGGCAACCAGGACGGGTTCTTCGGCACACTCGGCGGCCGTCCGGGCGATAAAGCCGCCGCAATTGTGCTCTTTCCTGAAACCATCAAGGCAAGCCCTTAAACGCACCCGCTCGGATTCGCACTCGATACGTTGGGACACCCCCGAATTTTGCGAATAAGGCATGTACACCTGGTAACGCGAAGGGATGGCTATTTCCGTCGTCAAGCGTGCGCCCTTGGTGCCAAGCGGGTCTTTCACCACCTGGACGACAATAGGCTGGCCTTCATGCAGATAATGTTCGATATTTTCCGAACCTTTTTTTTCCAGTTCTTTGCTGCATAAATCCGACAGATGCAGGAACGCCGCCCGGTCCAGGCCAATATCGACAAACGCGGCTTGCATGCCCGGTAAAACCCGGCAGACTTCGCCTTTATAAATGTTGCCGACCAAGCCGCGTTCACGGCTGCGTTCAATGATCAGTTCCTGCAACACGCCATTCTCTATCACCGCCACCCGGGTTTCCGGCGGCGTCACATTGATTAAAATCTCTTCACTCATTAGAAAATTGTTATACCTTGTTGGGCTAAAAGTTGGGCGGTTTCAAACAACGGCAAACCGACGACACCGGAAAAGCTGCCTTTGATGGACTCGACAAAAACGCCGCCCCGGCCTTGTATGGCATAGGCCCCGGCTTTGTCTTGAGGTTCCCCGCTTTCCCAGTAAGCCACTATTTCTGCGTCCGTCAAACAGCGGAACGTCACGTCGGTGATGCTCACCGCCTCGCCATGTTGCCGCCCCCGCAAAGACACCGACGTGAAAACCTGATGGCGGTTGCCGGACAATAACCGCAACATCGCCAACGCGTCTTCCTTATCTTTAGGCTTGCCCATAATCACATCCCGCAACACCACCGTGGTGTCGGCGGCCAAGACCGGAAACGCCGCACCGTACCGGGCCATACCGGCCGCAGATTTTTCCGCGGCCATACGCCGGACATACGCCAACGGGGCTTCATTGGGCAAAGGGGTTTCGTCTATATCAACAGGGCAAACTTGGTAATTGACGCTAATTTGGTCTAAGAGTTCGCGGCGGCGCGGGGAAGCGGAGGCTAAAATAAGCTGTATCGTCATTAGCGATGGTAAGGATGGTTGTTTAGCAGGCTCCAGGCGCGATAAAGCTGTTCGGCAACGATAATGCGCACCAAAGGATGCGGAAACGTCAGTTTTGACAGGCTCCAGGATTCATGCGCCTTTTGCTTGGCTGCTTCGGCCAGGCCTTCCGGCCCGCCCACCAGCAAGGCCACCGACTGGCCGCCAGCCAGCCAGCGGTTCATGGCGTCAGCCAGTTCAGGTGTCGTCCACGGCTTACCAGGAATGTCCAAGGTGACAACATGCGCACCGGATGGGATCGCGGCAACCATGCGTTCGCCTTCGTCACGGACTATCCGCGCCACATCGCTGTTTTTGGTGCGCTTGCCAGGGGCGACCTCCTTCAACACCAGTTCGCATTCGCGCGGCAAGCGTTTGGCATATTCATCGTAGCCCGCCAGCACCCAGCTTGGCATACGGTTTCCGACAGAAATTAGATTTATTTGCATGGGTGTGCAGGATACAGGCTAGCCATGGTGGATGCAATGCGGGGGGCTAAACGTTAGGGTAATTTTGTGATGATAGCCTTTCGTTCGTCCCCAAGCCGGAGATTGGGGACGAACACAAAATAGCACGCCCCTTTGGTGTTGGCGCAGCGGTAGCTGGGCATGATTTAAGCTGTTTGTGGTTTTGGAAGGTAGGGTGGGCAATGCTTTTCTGCCCACCATTCGCCGCCTAATCGGTGGGCAGAAAAGCATTGCCCACCCGGCTACACGGCTTTATCAATCATTTTAAAATTAGACATTTTTACCTCAATTCCAAATTTCCAATAAAAAAGCCCCGATTGTAAAAACAACCGGGGCTTTCCATTTTTAAAGCAAAGCGCTTAAAGCCAAAGGCTTCAAGACAACATGATTACATCATGCCGCCCATACCACCCATTCCGCCCATGCCACCCATATCGTGACCGCCACCTAAACCGCCTTTGTCTTCGCTAGGGGCATCAGCGATCATGACTTCGGTGGTCAGCATCAGGCCAGCGACAGAGGCTGCGTTTTGCAGTGCGGTGCGGGTCACTTTCGCAGGGTCTAAGATACCCATTTCGATCATGTCGCCGTAGATGCCAGTGGCGGCGTTGTAGCCGAAGCTGCCAGTGCCTTTTTTGACTTCGTTGAAGACCACGGATGGCTCGTCGCCAGCGTTAGAAACGATTTGACGCAGTGGCTCTTCCATCGCGCGGCGCAGGATGTTGATGCCGACGGTTTGGTCGTGGTTTGCACCTTCCAAACCTTCCAAAGCCGACAAAGCGCGGACCAGGGCGGTACCGCCGCCAGCAACGACGCCTTCCTCAACCGCAGCGCGGGTTGAATGCAATGCATCTTCAACGCGGGCTTTCTTTTCTTTCATTTCGATTTCAGTAGCCGCACCGACTTTAATCACGGCAACACCGCCGGCCAATTTGGCCAAACGTTCTTGCAGTTTTTCTTTGTCGTAGTCAGAAGTGGCGTCTTCAGCTTGGGCGCGGATTTGTGCAACACGGGCTTTGATTTGTTCTTCTGAACCGGCACCATCAATGATAGTGGTGTTTTCTTTGCTGATTTGGACTTTTTTCGCAGTTCCTAATTGGTCTAATTCGGCTTTTTCCAAGCTCAAACCGACTTCTTCGGAAATGACAGTACCGCCAGTCAATACCGCGATGTCTTCCAACATGGCTTTACGGCGGTCGCCGAAACCTGGGGCTTTTACCGCGCAGACTTTCAGGATGCCGCGCATGGTGTTGACCACCAAAGTTGCTAAGGCTTCGCCTTCAACGTCTTCAGCGATAATCAATAAGGGACGGCCTGATTTGGCAACGCCTTCCAATACTGGCAACATTTCGCGGATGTTGGAGATTTTTTTGTCGTAAATCAGGATCATCGGGTCTTCCAACTCGACGCTCATGTTTTCTTGTTTGTTGATGAAGTAAGGCGACAAATAGCCACGGTCGAATTGCATCCCTTCAACGACGTCTAAGGAGTTGTCCAGACCTGAACCTTCTTCAACGGTGATGACGCCTTCTTTACCGACTTTTTCCATTGCTTCAGCAATGATTTCGCCAACAGATGAATCTGAGTTGGCAGAAATAGTGCCCACTTGGGCAATGGCTTTGTTGTCAGCGCAAGGAATGGCCGAAGCAACAACCGCTTCAACCACTTTGGTCACGGCTAAATCAATACCGCGTTTCAAGTCCATTGGGTTCATGCCAGCGGCAACGGCTTTCAGGCCTTCGTTGACGATGGATTGAGCCAATACGGTGGCGGTGGTGGTACCGTCGCCAGCCACGTCAGAAGTTTTTGAAGAAACTTCTTTGACCATTTGTGCGCCCATGTTTTCGAATTTGTCTTTCAATTCGATTTCTTTTGCAACCGATACACCATCTTTGGTGATGGTGGGTGCGCCGAAGCTTTTGTCTAAAATTGCGTTACGGCCTTTAGGGCCTAAAGTCACTTTAACTGCGTTTGCCAGGATGTTTACACCACGCGCCATACGGACACGAGCGTCATCACCAAATAATACGTCTTTTGCTGCCATTTTTTTATCCTAAATTCGTTTGTGTGTGATTGGTTTCTAAAAGGGGAAGGGATTAACCCAAGATGCCCATGATGTCTTCTTCACGCATCACGATGACTTCTTCACCGTCAACTTTCACTTCGTTGCCTGCGTATTTGCCGAACAATACTTTGTCGCCGACTTTTACTTCCAATGCGCGGAGTGTGCCGTTGTCTAAAGGTTTGCCTGCGCCAACTGCCAAAATTACGCCTTGGCTGGGTTTTTCAGCAGCAGAACCTGGCAATACGATGCCACTAGCGGTTTTGGTTTCTTCTTCAACACGTTTGACAATGACTCTGTCGTGTAACGGACGTATATTCATCTAACTCTCCTAAGATTAAAGACAAGGTTTAAAAAATTTTTGGCACTCGCCAGTAATGAGTGCTAATGATAATGAGCTTTTGCAGTGTGTCAAGTTCTTTGGCATCATCTTCCATCACCCGAACATAATTACCCTGACTTATGAATGACAACCAACTATTACGTTATAGCCGTCAAATCATGCTGCCGAAAATTGAAGTGGATGGGCAACAAAAACTCCTTGCCGCCAAGGTATTAATCGTCGGCGCCGGGGGGTTAGGCTCACCTGCATCAATTTATTTGGCTGCTGCCGGTATCGGCAATATCACTATTTATGACGATGATGTGGTGGATTTATCCAATTTACAAAGACAGATTGCTCATCACACACCTGATATAGGGATGGATAAAGCAATTTCAAGCCAGCAAACCCTGAATAAATTAAACCCTGACGTAAATGTAAACGCGGTCAAGCAACGGTTGGCAGGGGAGCAGCTTGATGTGGAAGTGGAAAAAGCCGATGTGGTCGTGGATTGCAGTGACAATTTCGCTACCCGTTTCGCCATTAACACGGCGTGCGTCAGGCACAAGACACCACTTGTTTCGGGTGCCGCAATCCGGTTTGAAGGCCAAGTGTCCGTATTTACCCCAGGACGTGACAATAGCCCTTGCTATAACTGCTTATACCAAAGCGACGGGGAAGAATTGGTCAATTGTGCGACTAATGGCGTGGTTGCCCCGATTACTGGCATAGTTGGCAGTATTCAGGCATTGGAAGCCATGAAGCTGATCCTGGGCATCGGCGAAACCCTAGTGGGCAAATTATTGCTGATAGATGGTTTGTCGATGGAAATCAATTCGATGAATTTGAAAAAGAACCCGACCTGCCCTAGCTGCGGGGGGATGGGGGTAACTTGAAAAACGGGGGCTTGGCAAATTCAAGCCCCCATCCTGATCATGTCCGTGTTATTTTTTCGATAAACGGGTTTTAAAAAAATGAATGGCCGTCTCCGCCAAATCATTCACAAAAGACGGGCTGTCACCATGCGGCTCGGTTTCACCAAAAGGCTTGCCATTCTTTTGCGTATACTTATAGATAAAGTAGCCTAACGGCGCGAACGCCAACGCGGCAATAACCAACATAAAAAAAAACAACTCACTTACTCCACCCATGATTCCTCCTCATAGTTTAAAATCAATTTCTCTTATTATTTTTAGGTGAATCGAGATAATACACTTATTTTTTAAGCAAAAAAACATCCTATCAGGACATCTTCTATGGGTGGGCGCCATCCCTTAGCTCCAGTGCCTAAATGATGGGCAAACTCAAATTTATTTATCGCAAAATTTCCTGTAGCAGCGGGGCAAATGCGGCCATTTTGTTCGGAAGTGTGACCTTATCCTAGCTGGCAACACGTAATAACCCATCCAAAAAATTAGCCACCGCTTGTTTCCTAATATTTTGGGTTTCGCGGCGGTTCACAGATAGATAGGCCGCTGATGCCTCAAACTTTGTGCCCCCTCCCCAGCAGAGCTGGTGATAAATTATCCATAAATACCATGTTAAAGTTTCATCCTGAGGTTTGAGTGCCTATAATCTACTTATAATTCCAAACTTAGGAGCAATGTCCATGCAGCAAGAAGCATTATTAGGTTTAAAAAAAATCGCATTTCTTTCTTTGCTTCCTGACGATGCCATAGAGTCACTGGCGTTGAAAGCCAAATGTTGCACATTCCCCAAACATACCATCATCATTACTGAAAAAGACGAAACCGATTCGCTCTACATTATAGTTTCTGGAAAAGTGAGGATTTTCACTAGTGATAATACGGGGCGGGAAGTGACTTTGATGACCCAGGATTCGGGATCTTATTTTGGCGAACTGGCTTTATTGGGCAACGAGCCGCGTTCGGCGTCGGTGATAACCTTAGAAAAAACGGTTTGTGGCATTATTTCCAAAACCGATTTTAAAGTCTGGCTGACTGAGCATCCTGATGTGACCCTAAACTTATTGAATGATATGTCAGAGAAAATCAGGCAACTCACCCAATCAGTAAAAAACCTCGCGCTGTCCAATGTCCATGAGCGGACCGTACAGGTCTTGTATAAATTAGCCTGTAAAGATCAAAATGGTAATTTGATCATCTATGACCGCCCCACCCAACTGGAACTCGCCAGCATGATCGGCGCATCCCGTGAAATGATCAATAAAGTCCTGAGGGAGCTAGAAAGGAAAGGCCATGTCGAAATCCATGATAAAACCATGCACCTTAAAATTCCGCCCCCCGTCAGGTTGTAATTCAGTCCGCTTCATGGCCTTCGTCCTCATGGTTTTCGCCACCAACCCCGTCGCCTACCTCACCGGCAAAATCAAATAGGGTTTTAAGGTAGCGGTATAACAGGCGCGAAGACTTTGGAGGCTTACCTGTTTCCGCTTCTTTTTGCGCATTGCGGATCAATTGCCTTAAGTGCTGCCGGTCTGCCTGGGGATATTCATCCAGCAACTCGCCCAAAGCTTCATTCGTTTCCGCCAGCAAATGGTCACGCCAACGCTCAACAATGTGATGCTCCCTAACCCCGTGGGCGCTTTTGTTTTCTATGCGGGCAAGTTTTTCCATAAAACCTTCGACATCAATTTTATGGAGTTGCCCGGCGATATATTTCAATAGCCGTTTCCTGGCGCCCTTATGCGGCATCCCTGACACTTCTGTCACTGCCTTATGGATGTTTTCAGGCAATTCCAAAGTGCCCAATTGCGTTGGCGACAATTCTGCCATTTTTTCAGCCAAGTCAAAAAGTGCCGATATTTCTTTTTTTATCTTCGTCTTGTTCGGGCGGACCGCATAATAAACAATTTCGCCATCATCGTCATATTCGTACTCGTAATCGTATTCTTCATTCATAACAAACCAAAAAGTAACCCAACTGCCAGCCTGTGCCAGCTAAAAACGCCCTACTTTATCACAGTCTATTTATCCGCCACCCCTTTAATCACCTCCCATGCGGCGATTTTTTGCGGCACGGTCAATGAGGCGTATGCCGGGCTGGTCGACGGCAAACGTTGGTAATGCAGATGGAGGAAATGTTCTTGTAAGGCGGGCAACACATGCAGGCGGTACATTTTTTCCGCCATGCCGCCGTTAAAATAGACCCTGGAAATGCCTGGATGGCGCGTGTAAAAACCATCAAAATCATTTATTTGAATGCTCTTCATGTCAATATTGGCATCAAGGCTGCCGGGGCGATAACAACTTCGCAAAACATCCCAAAGCGCAATATGGTTTGCCAACAAAAGTTGTTGGCGCTGCGGATAACCCAATCCGCCGCCCCCACCAAGCAACGCCCCCATGATGGGCCAAAAGGCATTTCTGGAATGGGCATAATATTCTTGCGCCTGTAATGACGCGACACTGGGCATTGACCCTAAAATCAGTACGGAGGCCTTATCATCGGCAATCGGCCCAAACCCATCATTCATCATCAACACCTTCCGGTTTATAAATTTTCATTTTTGCAGATTTAAATTTGCGATAATACCGGGTCATTATTTTTACAGGATATTAGTCTCGCCATGTGGTTTAAAAATCTTAGCATTTTTCGTCTTACTGAAGCCTTTACATTATCGCCCGAAGAACTGGAGCAAAAACTCGCCGCCCTATCATTCCGCCCATGCGGCCCCCATGAGGAATCATCTTTCGGCTGGACTTCGCCAATAGGCAAAAATGGGCAGCAGTTGGTGCATAGCAGCAACGGTTTTATGATGCTGTGCGGTAAAAAAGAAGAACGGGTACTGCCATCGTCAGTCCTGAATGAAATGGTTCAAGAAAAAATTCTGGATACAGAGGAAAAACAGGGACGGAAACTAAGCAAAAAGGAGCGTACAGCGGTTAAAGACGAACTGATTTTTGAATTATTACCCAAAGCTTTTACTTTTTCCCGAAGAAGCTATGCCTACATAGATCCCAAAGGCGGCTGGATTATTGCCGATGCGGCTTCGTCGAAAAGCGCCGAAGACCTATTGAGCCTGTTGCGCAAAGCCTTGGGTTCACTGCCCGCCGTCCCGCCCAATACGCTCAACAAACCCATCGCCACCATGACGCAATGGTTAAACACACAGCAAACACCCGATGATTTAACGATTGAAGATGAATGTGAATTGCGCTCGCCAGAAGAAGCGGGGGCGACTATCCGCTGCAAACGCCATGATTTGGCGTTGCCGGAAATCAAAAACCATCTCGATACAGGCAAAGAGGTGATTAAACTGGCGGTCAATTGGGCCGACCGCCTCGCGTTTATTGTTGACGAACATCTTGCCATTAAACGCTTACGTTTTTTGGATTTGGTCCAAGATCAAGTCGCCGAGATCGAAACCGACAGCGACGCCGAAAAGTTCGACGCCGATTTTTCAATCATGTCACTGGAGCTTAGCCATTTTCTTCCCCGGTTAATGGAATTGTTCGGCGGTGAACAGCAAACGTAAAAATACGGCATAAAAAAAGCCCGATGGATAACCATCGGGCTTTTTTATTAGTTCAATAATTAATGACTTATTTCATCATTGATTTTTTGAACATGCTGTCCAATTTGCTGCTAGTTTCTTGGGCATATTGGGCGGCACGGTTAGCAGCAGACTCAGCAGCAGCAGCTCTTGATGCAGCATCGTTAGCGGCACTTTGTGCACTTGCAGCGTCAGAAGAAGCTTGTGCAACAGAAGTTTTCAAGCTGTCAATTTGTGATTGCAGATTGTCAATATCTGAGCTGCTTGCGCAACCAACAACCATGCTAACAGCCAATGCTATCATTGATAATTTCACTACTCTTTTCATATCATTTTCCTAAATTTAAAGTTATTACAACAAAAAAAACTTACACCTGAGTGTAATTTTATCACCGATTACTGCATTTTCCAGCTTTATTTTATCTTTACTACTGTTCCTGTATCGACAAGCTGGCTTAAATGATCAATCTGACCATTAGTCAGAGCGATACAGCCGTGCGTCCAATCAAAGGATTTATGGACTCTTTCATCCGCACGCCCCAGTCCGTGGATACCAATTTGCCCTCCTAAAGGCGTGTTTTGCGGCGGTATTTGATTATTTACGTGTGCAGACACAATTCGATAATAAGTAGGCTCGTCGATGATATGGTGTGCAAATGCTTTTTGTGCATCGTCAACCGAGGGATAGGTTAAACCAAAAAAGCGGCGAAAAGAAGATTTTTCACCTATCCAGCCTATTTTGTAACTCCCATGGGGGGTAATATTGTCACCCCGATGCGACTTCAATCCAGCCCCCCCCCGACCAATGGCTATGCTCTCCAGCGTTTCGATGGTTTGCTCGCCTTTTTTGACTTCGATTTTACGGGCTTTAGTATCCACCAGCAACCAAACGTCATTACTTGCAGAGACCGCGACGGAAAAAAAACTACAACACAGTATTGAAAATATTCGTAACATATAACTTCTACTAACGTTTACACTCGAAAAAAAAATTTTAGTGTACTTAAGACACCAGGCAACAACCGAAAAGGGTTCATTATGAAAATAGAAACGATCACAACGCATCCCTATAGTGACCAAAATCCCGGGACATCAGGGCTACGAAAAAAAGTAAAGGTCTTTCAACAGCCGGGATATTTGGAAAATTTTGTACAGTCAATCTTTGACTCTTTAGAAGGTTTCGCCGGAAAAACCCTAGTACTAGGCGGCGATGGACGTTATTTTAACCGGGCCGCCATACAAATCATCATAAAAATTGCTGCGGCCAATGGTTTTGGAGAATTGATTATAGGCCAAGGGGGGTTATTATCAACACCTGCGGCATCAAATATTATCAGAAAATATCAGGCCTTTGGCGGCTTAATTTTGTCGGCAAGCCACAATCCAGGCGGCCCTGACGAAGATTTTGGCATTAAATACAACGTCGGGAACGGTGGCCCCGCCCCGGAAAAAGACACCTTGGCATTTTATCAGCGTAGCCAATCTATTAACAATTATAAAACAATAATCATAGATGACATTGATTTGGATAATATTGGCGAACAACACATTGGCGACCTGAAAATCAATATCATTGATCCGGTCAGCGACTACGCCGAACTGATGCAAAGCATTTTTGACTTCCCCTTGCTTAGACAAAGCATTAGCGCCGGCTACATCACTTTGCTGTTTGATGCGATGCACGCCATCACCGGCCCCTATGCCAAACGCATCCTAGTGGACATGCTCGGCGCCCCGGCGGAATCGGTCATTAACGCCCAACCGTTGGAAGATTTTGGCGGCCATCATCCTGACCCCAACCTCGCCCATGCGCATGAACTGGCTGAAATCATGTTCAGCGACCACGCCCCAACATTTGGGGCCGCCTCGGATGGTGACGGTGACCGCAACATGATTACTGGCAGCCAAATTTTCGTCACCCCCAGTGACAGCCTTGCCATTATGGCGGCGAACGCACACTTGATCCCCGCTTACGCCCAAGGCTTAAGCGGCGTCGCCCGTTCCATGCCGACTAGCCAGGCGGTTGACCGGGTGGCGGCAAGTTATGGTATCCCGTGCTACGAAACCCCAACGGGCTGGAAATTTTTTGGCAATCTTTTGGACGCTGGCAAAATCACCCTATGCGGCGAAGAAAGCTTTGGCACAGGTTCCGACCATGTCCGCGAAAAGGATGGCTTATGGGCGGTTCTGTTTTGGCTAAACTTAATTGCCAGAAGACGGCAACCCGTGGCTGACATTGTCCACGGACACTGGCAAAAATTTGGCAGGGACATCTATTGCCGCCATGATTACGAAGCCGTGGAAACACCGATTGCCAACGCCCTTGTTGAGCATCTGCGCGAGCAATTGCCGAAACTGCCGGGTCAGGAATTCGGCGAATATACGGTCAAATTTGCCGATGAATTTTGTTACGAAGATTCTGTAGATGGCAGCATCAGCCGCAACCAAGGCATACGGGTAGGTTTCACCAACGGCTCGAGGATAGTGTTCCGTTTGTCCGGCACCGGCACGGTAGGCGCCACCTTAAGGATCTATATCGAGCGCTTTGAACCCGACGCAAGCCGTCAAGACCAAGACGCGCAAGTGGCTTTGGCGGAATTGATCGGACTGGCCGAACAGTTTTGCGAAGTGAAAAAACGGACCGGCAGGGACGCACCTAACGTTATAACCTGATACGGCACTGTGGGGCATAGGGTAGAGGCGTAGCATCCCCTACCCTAAACGCCACAATACTTATAACTTGGCAGCCCAAACTACGGAAACACCAACCGCCCCATCAAGACAATGGTTTTTTAACCAGCATCCGCATTTACGTAAGTTAGGCAAATAGCTTTTCAACTTTTTCCGCAGCCTCCCATGAAATCCAGATTACGGTACAACTTTATCTATTTAATGTATTGTTTATACGAATTGCGTTACGGCAAAATTTTGCTAAACAATTACGGCTATTTCCCAACAGCCATAACCGAAGAAAATGCCCACCAACTGCAATTTTATGTTGAATTAATGAAAGCGGGCGGGGTGCCCCGTACCGAAGCTTTAAACTTATGTGAAATAGGTTGCGGGCAAGGGCATGGCAGTATGTACTTATTGCGCAACTACTTGGATGACGGATGCCATTTTAACGGCTTGGACGCATCCGAAGCCGCGATTTTTTATTGCAAACGCAAACACCGTAAACTAAAAAACGCCGTATTTAAGGTTAACCGGCAGGGCATGCCCTTTGCCAACGATACGTTTGACGTCATTTTGAGCGTGGAAACTGGCGTGCCGCGTTTCAACGACCAATTGCGGGAAATCTACCGTAGCTTAAAACCTTCCGGGTCATTCATTTTTTATGAAACCTATGACATGGAGAATAACCCGGCCACGGACGCCCAACTCAGCCGTAACGGGTTCATTATCATAAAAAAAATTAATGTCACCCCGAATATCGTTGAATCATTGATACACGATAACGAAAGGAAATTAAAGCTTCTGCGCAAATTATGGTTTTTGCCCAAAAGAGTGATGGCTTATTTAAACAACTATAGCTGTATGGTGGGATCGAAAAGGTTTGAACGCTATTACAGTAACCGTCGGAACGGTTTCATTTATGTCTTGGGCAAATTGCCCGAATTGGTCATCGGCCACATTGAAATGTGGGATGGGCAATATTTAAAGGGCTGGGCATATTGTTCCAACCAGAACGGGCCTGCGGATTTGCGTATCCTCGTCAATGGAATGGTGGCGACCGAAACTGTCGCTGGCTTATCGCGTAGTGATGTGGCCGCTGTCTATGGCCCCAAAGGCTTAAATAGCGGCTTTGCCGCCCCATTAGACTTGACCCAGGGTGTAACTTATAGCGTACGGGTCATTTACCCGGAAACTGGCCAAGAAATTTCCAACAGCCCTTTCACGATAAATGCCTAGGAAAACCTGCCGTCCGTATGACCCCTTCGCCTATCCCTGTAGGGTCTTGTCGAAGCACGGGTGGCAGAGCCATAAAATCAAAAACACAAAAATCGTCTTCAAAAAACATCACCATGGCGGCCCCTATGGGCAAACGGACGTAAGGTGCTGAAAACAGCATTAACCCGCCGACTCAAAATGATGGACAACATTATGCAAATAGCTGATCAACAACACGCCCGCCGCGATCAAAGCAATTTGCTCCAATGAGGCTTTCATATCGGTTTTTTTATGCAGTGACGGGATCAAATCCGCCACGGCAATATAAATGAAGCTGGATGCCGCCAAGGCCAGAAAATACGGCAAACTGTCGTGTAAATTTTCCAGGCTATAATACGCCAACACGCCACCCAAAACGGTGGTCAAGCTCGCCAAGATATTGTAAAAAAGGGCTTTGCTTTTGGAATAGCCGCTTTCCAACAAAATGGCAAAATCCCCTACCTCCTGCGGGATCTCGTGCGCCGCCACCGCAAGGCTAGACACTATGCCCAATTGCACATCGGTCAAGAACGCCGCCGCGATTAAAATGCCATCAACAAAGTTGTGGATACCGTCACCTAAAATGATCAGCACGCCTGCCGATTTTGCGCCATGCCCATGATGATGGCCGTGGCCATCATCATGATGCGGCTCTTCATCACCATGCGCTTCACAACTGCCGTAATGGCAATGCCGCCAAATCAATAATTTTTCCAGCACAAAAAAGCCCAATATCCCCGCCAAAATCGTGGCCGACAAGGGTTGGAACATTGCCGGACTAACTTCCGCAAAAGCTTGCGGGATCAGGCCGTAAAAGGCCACGGTCAATAACGCACCAATCGCAAAGCTAATGCCATGCGGCAATACCGCCGCCCTCTGTTTATCGGGCAACAGCAGGAAGACCGCTGCCGCCAATACGCTTAACAAACCGCCGATGGCGGTAAATATGACAATCAATAACAATAAATTCACTACTGTCAGGTTCTCCAAATGAGTGTCGCCATGCGTCCAGTGGCTGGGTCACGGCGATAAGAAAAAAAGCGTTCCTGCTCAGCGACCGTACAAAAACCACCACCATAAACCTGGGCAATACCCAATCCCGCAAGCTCCAGACGCGCCAGCTGATAAATGTCGGCCAACCATTTGCCGTTTCCCCGCGCCTTAAAGGCAAGACAGTAGCTATCGGATTTTGCAGTGAACGCCTCACGCACTTCCGCACCGACTTCAAAACTTGAAGACCCTATCGCAGGCCCCAACCAAACCAGCACATCATGGGTTCTCATGGCAGCGAGGGTGTTACCGATAATGCCTGCCAATAATCCGCGCCATCCCGCATGGATGGCGGCAATTTTCTGCCCATCACGGGAGCACACCAGCACGGGCAAACAGTCGGCGGTCATCACGGCACAAACAATCCCGGCTTGGTCGGTAAAACTGGCATCGGCAGGCTCGGGCAAATCCACGCTGGCGGCATCAACAACCCGGTCACTATGGATTTGTGCCAACCATTTCGGCTCGCCGGGCAAATTCAGCATGGCCTTAACCAGACTGCGGTTTTGCCTGACCGCCTCCTCTTGGTCACCAACATGCAAGGCAAGATTCAAGCTTTCATAAGGGGCAAGGCTCGAACCGCCGCCACGCAAGGTAGTTGCGGCAAATACGTTGTCCGGAGCTGGCCAATCGGGAGCCAACCAAGAGCTATTCTTGTTCATTGTCGGCCAAAGCCTCCAGCAGCTCGACCATATCATCCGGCAATGCTTGCTCCCATTCCATATACTCGTCAGTCACAGGATGCACCAAACCCAATTTCGCCGCATGCAACGCTTGCCGCTTGAAGCCGCGCAAGGCATTTTCCAGCCGTTCACTGCAATCGGGGGGCATCTGGAAACGTCCGCCATAAACCTGATCGCCCACCAAAGGAAAGCGGATATGCGCCATATGCACCCTGATCTGATGGGTACGGCCAGTTTCCAGCTTCACCTGAACCAAGGTATGGCGGGTGAAGCGTTTCACCACCCGATAATGCGTCACCGCAAACTTGCCGGATTCCCTGACCACATAACGCAAACGGTCTGACGGATGCCGGCCTATCGGCTCATCGACCGTGCCGCCAGCCGTCATACGCCCACGCGTAATCGCCAGATATTCGCGATGGATTTCCCGCTCTTGTAATTGCCCGGTCAGGCTATTGTGCGCCTGCAAGGTTTTGGCAATCATCAACAAACCGCTCGTATCTTTGTCGATACGATGGACAATGCCCGCACGCGGCAGGGTGTCCAAGCCCGGCTCGTGGTGCAACAAGGCGTTCACTAAAGTGCCACGCCAATTGCCTATCGCCGGATGCACCACCAAGCCCGCCGGTTTATTGACGATCAGCAAACTATCATCTTCATAAACAATGTCGAGCGGGATATTTTCCGGCTCCGAAGTGATCACCACTTCCGCTTCTGCATCCAAGGTGATTTCCTCGCCACCTTCCAGTTTATCTTTTGCCTTAAGTATCAATCCATTAACTTGCACACGACCAGATTTAATCCAACTTTGTAACTTACTTCGCGAATATTCGGCAAACAATTCCGCCAATATCTGATCAAGGCGCATGCCCGCCATTTCGTATGGCACTTCTGCCGTTAATTTTGTCATAACAAATCTTCTGAATAACCTTTTGTTAAGTTATACTCACGGATTACCTAGACTACTCCACACTATCGCAGCCAATCCAGCGAGAAAAACCCCCAATATTACAACGTGTCGTTAGAACTATGCGATTAATTTTAATAAAATTTTTTATCATCTTCAGTTTAGGGCTATCCTTACAAGGATGCGGGGTATTCGGAGATTCGGCCGATGAGGCCAATCCAGAAAATGAATATGCGGGCTGGAATACTGAGAAATTCCGCACCGAAGCCCAAAAAATGGTGGATGCCGGAAATTACGAAAAGGCCATTAAGCTATACGAAGCCTTGGAATCCCGTTACCCTTTCGGTGAATCATCCGCACAAACCCAGTTGGATATAGCCTACGCTTATTTTAAAAATGCCGAACCCGAATCGGCAATCGCTGCCGCCGACCGATTCATTAAGATGAATCCGCGCAACCCCCATGTCGATTACGCGTATTATTTAAAAGGCTTGGTAAATTATAACCGTGATATAGGTTTTATTGACCGGTTTTTACCAACGGACACCTCGCAACGGGATCCAGGCAGTGCCCGCGAAGCCTACCGTAATTTTGAAGAACTCATCCGCCGTTACCCAGGCAGCCGATATTTGGCTGACGCCAGATTACGGATGATAGCGCTTAAGAATAATCTGGCGATGCACGACGTGCATGTGGCACGCTATTACATGAAAAGGAAAGCCTATATCGCCGCAGCCAACCGCGCTTCCGGTGTCGTTGAAAATTACCAGCGGACACCTGCCGTGCCTTATGCCTTGCAAGTTTTAATGGAAGCCTACACCGAGCTGGGCATGAAAGAACTTGCCGATGACACGAAGCGGGTTTATGAACAAAATTATCCAGACGGCCCGCCTGTGCCTGAATTCAAAAACATGACTTTCTCCCACAGGCTTTGGGATTTTATTGGTTTTGACAAATAACCGCCAACGAAACAAAAAAGGCAAGAAATGTTAAATCTCTTGCCTTTATTTTTTAGCTATAAAAAACCAATTTCTTGTTATTTAAGGGTAGCCATGATTTTGCTGACAATTTTCGCTGGCAGTGGGATATAACCGTCTTTTATGACTACTTTTT
Organism: Methylovulum miyakonense HT12; assembly: GCF_000384075.1. Classification (GTDB taxonomy): domain Bacteria; phylum Pseudomonadota; class Gammaproteobacteria; order Methylococcales; family Methylomonadaceae; genus Methylovulum; species Methylovulum miyakonense. The sequence goes on along the minus strand of NZ_KB913025.1, from coordinate 2,126,501 downwards.
GCCCTGCTTTAGACAACACCATTTTAATGAATTCGTTTTCTAACGGCGGCAAGGGTTCGTTAGGTTTCTTGTTGACGTAAACAAATAAATAACGGGTCAATGGATAGCTGCCGTTAATTGCGTTCTCTGGAGTTGCTTCAACAAAAGGCTGCCCGGCTTTTTTAGCCAAAGGCACCATTTTGACCCCGGATGTGCTGTAACCCATGCCGGAATAACCGATACCATTTGCGGATGATGTCACAGACTGCACAACCGAAGCAGATCCTGGCTGTTCGTTGACGTTGCTTTTGAAATCACCTTTGCAAAGCGCATGCTCCTTAAAGTAGCCGTAGGTTCCAGAAACTGAGTTGCGCCCATAGAGCTGGATAGTTTTTGTGGCCCAGGCCGCCACTCCGGCATCGCCCCAGTTTTCAATATCCTTTTCATCCCCACATTTGTGGGTGCTGGAAAAAATGGCATCCACTTGTTCAATCGACAGGCCTTTGATAGGGTTGTCTTTGTTGACCAATACCGCTAAGGCATCTATTGCGACGGGGACGGCGGTCGGTTTGTAACCGAACTTATCTTCAAACGCTTCCAGCTCATCCTCCTTCATTTCCCTGCTCATTGGCCCTAAATTGGCTGTGCCTTCCGTCAAAGCCGGAGGTGCTGTCGAAGAGCCCGCCGCTTGGATCTGAATATTGACATTAGGGTATTCACGATTGAATTCTTCTGCCCAAAGGGTCATTAAATTTGCCAATGTGTCAGAACCGACACTGGATAAGTTACCGGAAATCCCAGTGGCTTTCTTATATTCAGGTAACCCGTCGTCAACTGACTGCACGGCATTCGCCGTAGCGCTAGCCAATGTAAAACACGCAAAGCCCATCGCAATCACCAAGGACTTCGTTTTAAAAAATACTGTCATCATCAACTCTCAAAAGTAATATAAATGTGGAATACAGGCACAAGCATAGAGACTTAATATGACAAAATTATGACAACTTTTTTGCCAATAACAACAAAATACAAATATATAATAATCAATTAGTTAAATAACAGAAATAGAAAACATCAACCACTAAACTATATATGTTAATTTATTTAAAAATCAATAAATTATAAATAATTCCTTTATTTTTGAAATTTATTGCCGATCAGAAAAAAATATATCTTACTGTTATTATTGAATAATATTTTTCATAGGCAGACCCACCCACAAAATGTCATAAAACTGTAATATATTAGTAACATTAATGTCATATTTACCCCATATTCTTGCTCAAATTTTTTGATAACCACCAAGAGCAAAACATGACATTATCTAAACTAACTTTGGCTGTAGTTACTGCATTAGGTGTCGGCGCATCTTTTCAAGCAAAAGCACTGGATCTGTATATGGATAACAAAACCAAACAACTTTACGCAGAACCGGGAGCCAACCGCACTAAGTTAGGCTCATTCATCAAAGTCGAAGACAACGCCCCTCCCGCAACAGATAAAGCCGCATTAGACGAGATGCGTCAGGATTTGGAGAAAAAGACCAACGAAATTGAAGTCCTGAAAGAACACGTCTTTGAACAGAAAAAAGATGCGGCAGAAGTCAAACTAGGTGAAAAAGGCTTGGAATTTGAAAGCAAGGACGGCAATTTTAAAGCCGCCATTAATGGCCGTATGCAAGTTGATTCGCAGGTTAACGTGGATGGCAACAACCCCGCACCCAATGCGGCGACCGCTACCACCAACCAATTGGCCGACAGCACGAATATACGCCGCGCCCGTTTAGGTATTGAAGGGACTTTTTTCAGAAATTACGACTATAAGTTTGAATATGACTTTAGCCGTGGCAATGGTACGGTGGCGGCTGGCATTACTGATGCGTACATCAACTGGAAACTGTTTGAGCCTTTCGGGGTCAAGGTCGGCCAGTTTAAAGAACCTTTTAGCTTGGAAGAAGCCACAAGCAACCGCTTCTTGACATTTATTGAGCGTAATATGTCGATCAATACTTTTTCTGACAACCCCAACGCCTATAAAGTGGGTCTTGGCGCCAATTACAACCATGAGCGGTTTGCATTGATGGGGGCCGTGCAAACTGAACCTGTGGGCGGCGGCTGGGCTTACAACACCTCAGTCAATAGCAATAATACCAACACATCAGGTACAAACAGCGTAGGCAATGGCAACAACAACCGCAACAATGGCAGCGGGGACACGGGCTGGGATGTAACCGGACGCATAGTGGGCCGCCCTTGGCTACATAGTGAAAGGAAATTCCTACATGTTGGCGCTTCTGGGTCTTACCGCTCGGTGAACAATAATTACTTGGGCGATGGCAGCTTTAGCAACGGCGGCATGAATTTCACATCGACCCCAAATGCCAATGTAGACCGCACCGCAATATTGAATACCGGCAATTTGACTAACGTCAAACTGGGCACGGAAGTCGACGACATCACGCGCTTTGCCTTGGAGTCGGCCTTGGTCTACCGTTCATTTTCAGCCCAAGCGGAATATTTGCAAACCAATATTTCAGGAAAAGGCTACGGGAGCGGGGAAACCTTAGATGGCTATTACGGTTATGTCAGTTATTTCCTGACTGGTGAATCTCGCGCATATAAAGCAAAAACGGGGGCATGGGATAGGATCAAACCTACCCATAATTTCGATATGAAAAATGGTTGGGGAGCCTGGGAATTGGCTCTAGGTTATGATTACTTAAATTTAACCGATAAGCTAATCAAAGGCGGTGAAGCCGAAACCATTAAAGCGGCTTTAAACTGGTATCCCAATTCACACATGCGTCTGATGGCTAATTTTGTGCACGTTTTGGATATTAATACGGCAAGCACGAGCAACTCAAGATCTGCCGCATTTAATGGCGCTGACCTTGACATGCTGGAAGTACGGGGACAGGTGGATTGGTAAAAATGAGGGGATACAAAACATCTTTTTGTGCCCCCCAATGGACACTAGAACAGAAACTGTTTTAAAGCCTTTTGTAGACCGGATTCGCTTCGCGGTCTACAGCCCCGACAATCCAGCCGGGAAACGGCGGTTTCAAGCAGAACAGCTGTATATAACCGCCACCTAAAGGAGGCCTAGCCTTTCATTTTTTGTTCCAGCTCTTGTTGGCTCAAATGCCTGACAGCCTCACCTTTGACCATAAAAACCAAATGTTCACAGATATAACAAGCATGGTCGCCAATGCGCTCCATAGCCCGGACTGTCCATAATACATTTAAAGTCCGCGTGATGTTTCTTGGGTCTTCCATCATGTGGGTGATCAACTGCCTGACAATGCTGGCGTATTCGCGGTCTACATTCTCATCTTTGCCCGTTATCATAGTGATGTCGTCAATGGACATCCTCGCAAAAGCGTCCAATGCGCCATGCAGCATCTCTTTGACCAAATCAGCCATGTGCTGAAGTTCGTAATACTGGTCATTCCTACCTTCCGTGTCAGAAAGCTGGATCGCCATTTTTGCGATCCTTTCAGCCAAATCACCAACAATTTCCAATTCGTTGATGACCTTAATGACGGTCAATAATAACCGCAAGTCAAAAGCGGTAGGCTGCCGTAATGCCAAAATCTGTGTGCATTCAATATCCACTTCCATTTCCATGGCATCGACTTGGTTATCTTGTTTGATAACCAATTCGGCCATTTCCATGTCATTGGTGGTGAATGCCTGAATGGCCAACTCTATCTGTTGCTCAACCAATCCCCCCATCGTCAAGACTTTATTGCGTATGTCTTCAAGTTCCCTATTGAATTGTCCGGATATATGATGGCCGATTTTGCTATTATCCATAGTTATGCTCCTGATTAACCGTAGCGACCGGTAATGTAATCTTCGGTCTGCTTCTTTTTGGGGTTAGTGAACAATTCACTGGTAGTGCCCATCTCGATCAATTCCCCCATATACATAAACGCCGTATAATCAGAAACACGGGCGGCTTGCTGCATATTATGGGTAACGATGACAATCGTATATTTTTCTTTCAATTCGTTAATCAACTCTTCAATTTTGAGCGTTGAGATCGGATCCAGAGCAGAAGCGGGTTCATCCAATAACAAAACCTCCGGTTCGATTGCTATCGCCCTGGCTATGACCAAACGTTGCTGCTGGCCACCCGACATCCCTAAGGCGTTGTCATTAAGGCGGTCTTTCATTTCATCCCAAAGCGCCGCACCCCGCAAGGCATTTTCGACGGTTTCTTCCAATATCCGCTTATCGTTAATACCTTGAATACGCAAACCATAAGCAACGTTTTCAAATATGGACTTTGGAAATGGATTGGGTTTTTGGAACACCATGCCAACCCGTCTGCGCAATGCCGCAACATTGACGCTTTTGTCGTAGATATTCTCATTATCCAGCAAAATTTTGCCTTCTATCGTCACATGGTCGACCAAATCGTTCATGCGGTTAATACAGCGTAACAGGGTCGACTTACCGCAACCACTGGGGCCGATGTAAGCCGTGACTTTTTTCTTGGGCATTTCCATGTTAATGCCATGCAACGCCTGTTTTTCACCGTAAAAAAGCTTTAAGTTTTCTACCCTAATACTGACATCATGTGTTTCATTATGTTTGACACGATTGTTCAAAACTGAATTGATGTCAATCGCATGAGTGCGTACTTCTTGTGCTGTCATTTTTTAACCTTCCAATGCTCGGTATTTTTCACGGAGATGATTTCTAATGAGGATCGCTGACAAATTGAGCCCCAAAATCACCACGACCAGTAATAATGATGTTGCATAGACCAAAGGCCGTGCCGCTTCCACATTAGGGCTTTGAAAACCGACATCATAGATATGAAAGCCCAAATGCATAAATTTTCTGTCCAAATGTAAGAACGGAAAGTTGCCGTCAAGGGGCAGGGTCGGAGCCATCTTTACAACACCAACCAGCATCAGCGGCGCAACTTCGCCCGCTGCACGCGCCACGGCCAAAATCAACCCTGTCATCATAGCCGGGCTAGCCATCGGCAAAACCGTCAACCATAAAGTTTCAATTTTTGTTGCGCCCAACGCCAAGCTACCTTCGCGGATAGATTTGGGGATACGCGCCAAGCCCTCTTCCGTTGAGACAATAACAACCGGTAATGTCAATAAAGCCAATGTGATTGAGGCCCATAGCAAACCTGGCGTACCAAAAACGGGGGCGGGGGCGGCTTCCGGAAAAAACAACTGGTCTATGTTGCCGCCAAGTATGTAGACAAAAAACCCAAGGCCGAATACCCCGTATACAATTGATGGGACACCCGCCAAATTGTTGACGGCAATTCTGATCACGCGGGTTATAAAACCTTGCTTGGCGTATTCACGTAAATAAACGGCGGCGATGACACCGAACGGCGTGACAATGACCGACATCATCATCACCATCATAACTGTGCCAAAAATAGCCGGAAAAATACCGCCTTCAGTGTTTGCTTCACGCGGGTCATCAGCGAGGAACTCCACTAATTTGCTCCCATAATGCGCTATCTTAGCAAAGAGGCCCATATTATTAGGTTGGTAAATCCTGACCACCTTGGACAAGGATATGTCAACTTCATTACCACCATCTGTTTTTAACGCTAGGCTATCTTGCCTGATTTTTTGATACAAGGCCTGCAATTTTGCCTGGTAGGATTTATATCGCTCTTCATAAGTTGCAGTTTCAATGGTCAAGCTTTTTTGTGCCCCGGCGTCCAGGCTATTTGTTAATTGCAAACTTTTTTGCTTCAGCCTCAAGCGCTCCAATTGATAATTTACCGCACCAATCTCTTTTTTCTCGATATACGTAATTTCTTTAAAAACAGCCAACGTAGACTCAAGTTTTTGCAGGGCAACAGCGACGGCGTTTTCACCCGAAGCCACCACTTTGCCATTTTCTTTTACACTGACCAGTTGCCCATAAAAATTGCCCCATTCACGCCGCTCTATGACCAATATTGCCATAGGCGTTTCCTGTTGCTTGATTTTACGCGCTTGTATCCAACGGAAGTCAGTCCCTGTCACGTCCCGGTTACCGGTCTTGATCAAATACTGCACCAGGGCATCTTCGTTATCAGCCATAACGTGTCCGGTGGCTTTTGCCATAGCGGCGGGCGTGACACTGCTGTCGACTTGTTCGCCAATGATCGTCTCCAATCGCCCTTCATCATTCTGATAGCTAAATTGGATAACCTCCGATGGCCAAAAGTGGCCGATACCACGCACGGTAATCAATCCCAGCACGGAAATAATCATAATCAGACAAATACTGACTGCGGCGGCATTCAGCCATATCCAAGGCGCCCCTGTTTTGAACCATTCTTTAATCATAATGAACTATATTTTTCGCGTAATCGCTGACGGACAACTTCCGCGAGCGTATTAAAAACAAAGGTGAAGGCAAACAATACCAAAGCCGTCAAAAACAGCACCCGATAATGGGTGCTGTCAACTTCGGATTCTGGCATTTCTACGGCGATGTTAGCCGCCAATGTCCGCATACCCTGGAAAATGCTCAAATCCATCACAGGTGTATTGCCAGTCGACATTAACACGATCATAGTTTCACCCACCGCCCGTCCGAAACCAATCATGACCGCAGAAAATATGCCTGGGCTAGCGGTGAGCAACACCACTCTGGATAAAGTTTGCCAAGGGGTTGCCCCCAATGCCAGGGAACCAACGGTCAAATGTTTAGGGACACTGAAAATGGCGTCTTCAGCAATGGAAAATATCGTCGGAATAACCGCAAACCCCATAGCGACACCCACCACCAAAGCATTCCGTTGATCGTAACCAATGCCAAGTTCGTCTTTAAACCATTCCCGTAAACTACCGTGAAAAAGAGCGGCTTCAAGAGGGACGCTGATGGAAAAAGCCAACATACCGGCCATCAATATGAGGGGGATTAACAATACGGCATCTGAGCCGTCAGGGATTTTTTCAAGGATAGATCTTGGCACAAACTGCCAAAAATAAGCAAATAGCATGATCGCCAACGGGACAACCAAAAACAACGAGAAAAATCCCGCCAAATGCTCTTCAATAAACGGCGCCAACCAAAGGCCCGCCAAAAACCCCAAAATCACTGTCGGCAGCGCGCCCATCAATTCAATGATAGGTTTTACATACTGGCGCATCTGTGGGTTCATAAAATAAGCGGTATAAATTGCCCCCATCAAAGCCAGTGGCATTGCCACCAGCATGGCGTAAAACGCCGCCTTTAATGTTCCGAAAACTAACGGGATCAAGCTGTATTTTGGTTCGAAATCATTGTTTGATGCGGAGGATTGCCAAATATAATCGGGCTTTGGATAACTTTCGTACCATACCTTCTGCCACAAAGCTTTTAATGAAACCTCAGGATGTTCGTTCTCAACCGCCCAGAAATAAATTTTGTCATCTGGCGACTGCATCAACAAAGCATTGGCGCGCGGGGACATCGCAACATCCGTTAAAGAATCGGCGACATGCTCCTTAATCAGCTCTTTCTCTGCCGTTGAATGGTATATGCCAATATTACCGGCAGCGTCTACCGTTAAAAAGCCTTTACGGCGTTGTTCAGATTTTAGGGCAACGATTGCTTTATCTGAAACCTTGAAAACCCTTATTTTTTGCATGGACGAATGGTTGGAACTGTCCCTTACCATGCTCCATTGCGAGACTAAGCCAGTGGAATCACCCATCATGAGCGAAAGGTCACCGTTTAAAAAGGCTATGCTGGTAATTTTCTGTCCCGCTCCGACCACATTCTGTGCTTGTTTAAGGACAGGGGTGCTTTTGTCGCTAATATCATAAAAGTCCAAACGGCCTTGGCTACCAAGCAAATAAAGGTAGCTACCATCTTTGTCGATCAAAATATCCTGGACACCCGTGTCGGGCGGGTTTAATACCGCGTCGCTACGGGTCAGCGTGGCTTCATCCGCAAACAAAGCCTGTTCTTTCTGGAAACTACTTAGGAGAATTTTAGCCGCGGTTTTAGCAACAACAGTCGTCGAGCCGTCGCTGACCTGGGCGGCAATTGTTTCCAATGCCGCATGGCCGTCATCAAGCACCAACGGCTGTTCCCCCATGGGATAAGCCAATGACGGGGTAATGACTTTTTGATTGTTTACATAAGTGACTTTATATTGGTGCTTAACAAGAACCGCACGCCCGTCAGACAACCCATAAATGACCACCCCTTCATTGAGCGGGGTGGCTTGTGCAAAACTGGTGATTTGGCTCCCTGCAGGAATCGCCACCGTTTGGTTGGTAATCGTCTTACCGGTCGCCACGTCAAAAAAGACGATATGCCCGGTCTCCGTAAAGCGGGCGGCAACTTGATTTTGCTCCTCCATGTCCAGCAACAAGGTCTTGCCTAATGTTTTTTCAGGGAGCGCATATTGGCTGACCGGCTCGGCGGTGGCGGACAAAAACAGCGGGAACACCACATACAGCAAATAAAAGAAAATCATGACAACAGCAACAATAACCCCCATACCGCCGGCTATCACACCATATCGCGCCAAGTTATCTTTTATTAAACGCCATTGCTGGTAATAGGAGCCGGATGATTTTTGCATAACGGAGGTGGGAATATTTGTGTTTATTTCAGACATGTTATGACGATTATAGGAACAAAATGTGACAATGATATAACAAACGGCATAAAAAAATGGCTGGCGCTTTGTCAAACAAAGCCCAGCCGCCTTTTTCCATTAGCCCTTATTTTAAAACAACCTAAAGCTATTGTCTTTGAAATCGTAAGCTTAATTATATGCCAGATCTTTCAATTATTTTAATGTTGCCAAAACCTTTTTGATCACTTTGGCAGGTAAAGGGATATAACCGTCCTTTATAACAACTTCCTGGCCCGTTTTCGATAACACCATCTTTATAAATTCATTTTCTAATGGCGCCAAGGGTTGGTTAGGTTTTTTGTTGACATAAACATACAAATAACGGGCTAGCGGGTATTTGCCAGCCAAGGCGTTTTCCGGTGTGGCGGCGACAAATGCCTTAGTGCCTTTTTTCGCCAACGGTACGGCTTTAATGCCTGAAGTGACATAGCCTAGGCCGGCATAACCGATGCCGTTGACCGAAGTGGTCACTGATTGGACGACCGAGGCTGAACCTGGCTGCTCGTTCACGTTATTTTTGAAGTCACCTTTACATAAAGCGTGTTCCTTAAAGTAACCATAAGTCCCGGACACTGAATTACGCCCATACAACTGGATGCTTTTACCTTTCCAGCTAGCCACCCCCGCGTCGCTCCAAGTAGCAATATCGGTGCCGTGGCCACATTTACGGGTTGATGAAAAAATGGCATCCACTTGATCCATCGACAACCCTTTAATGGGATTATCTTTGTTGACAAAAACCGCCAAGGCATCAACGGCGACTGGAATGGCGGTCGGCTTATAACCATATTTGCCTTCGAAAGCCTCAAGCTCGTCATCTTTCATTTCACGGCTCATAGGCCCGAGGTTTGACGTGCCTTCCGTCAACGCAGGTGGTGCGGTAGACGATCCTGCGGCTTGGATTTGGATATTGACATTAGGGTAGAGGCGGTTGAACGCTTCCGCCCACAATGTCATTTGGTTCGCCAAAGTGTCAGAACCCACACTGGACAAATTGCCCGAAACACCACTGGCTTTTTGGTATTCTGGAACACCCGCATCAACCGATTGGACAGCATTGACGGCACTGGCAAACAGCGCCGATACGAAACCCATCGCCAAAACCAGCGACCTTGCCTTAAAAGATAAATTCATTATCGACTCTCTAGTAAATTAATATGCATTAACACTTTATATAAATACCTGTGCAGCATATTGACTTTATATGACAAGAATATGACCATCAAACGCTTACTTTCAACTTAATGAGCTTGCGTGGGTCATCGCAAGCAACTGCGCACAATTGGCGGGCAAGTGGCTCCAGTCCGCGGGCATATGCAACCTCACTAGCGCGGCGGTAGGCATCATCGGCCCGGCACTAGCGGGCAAGTGGCCAATACCAACAAGATAAGCCAAAAGATCTTCAAAATCCGGGTTATGCCCCACTAACAGCACACACCCCGGCGATACCGGAATATCCGCCAACACTTTTTTTAAGCCGACAATGCCTTGGAAATACAATCGCCCGTCTTGTTGTAATGACGGTTTTTTCAAACCCAGCGTATCCGCAATAATGCCCGCAGTACCTAAAGCCCGCTTGGCTGGTGAGGAAATCAAAATATCCGGGCACAGCCCTTCTTGTTTAAGCCATAAGCCCATGCGCTTGACATCCCGCTCACCTTTGGCGGTCAAACAACGGTCAAAGTCTGCAATATCACCGTTGTGTTCGGCCTTACCATGCCGTAATAGCCATAATTCCCTATTCATGACATCCCCCGTTCCGCATTCAACAACTCAATCAAGGCATGTGTGGATGGCCTGACCCCGCGCCAAAGATAAAACGCGGCGGCGGCCTGTTCGACCAACATACCCAAGCCATCAAGGCTATAGAACGCGCCATTTTCCCTACCCCAACGGACAAAAGCGGTAGGTTGGTCGCCATAGGCAAGGTCGTAACACACCCCTTGCGTGGCCAGCACCCCCTGAGGCAAAGGCGGCAACTCCCCGCTTAGGCTCGCCGAAGTCGCATTAAGGATTATGTCGAAAGCCTGTCCGCCTAAATCGGCGTAGCCGCAGCCGCTGATTACCCCAATATCTTGAAACTCCGCCGCCAACTCAACCGCTTTTTCAACAGTACGGTTGGCAATCACCACGGTTTGGGGCGAATACCCTAGCAATGGCGCGATGATGCCGCGGCTTGCCCCGCCCGCCCCCAGCAATAAAATCCGGCTGCCTTTCAAATTAAAGGCATGGTTATCAAGCAAATCCGTCACCAAACCACAGCCGTCAGTATTGTCGCCCAGTACCGAACCATCCGCTTCCAATTTCAGTGTGTTGACGGCTTTTGCGCGTTGTGCGCGTATTGTTTTTGTGTCCGCGAACGCAAACGCCAGTTCTTTTAACGGCACGGTACAATTTAAACCTAAGCCACCTTGGGCAAAAAAGGCCTTGACACTGCCAACAAATTGCTCGGGTGCGACTTCCTCAGCCGTGTAGCTAAGTTGCTGCCCGGTCTGTCCGGCAAAAAACTGGTGGATACGAGGGGATTTGCTGTGCCCGATAGGTTGACCGAAGACGGCATAACGGTCGGTCATGATCCATCCCTGAGCCATTGGGCGACGGCTTTGGCAAAGTAGGTCAAAACCGCATCGCTGCCCGCCCGTTTAAAGGCAAGCAAGGATTCCATCACCACGGCTTTTTCGTCCAGCCAGCCATTCATCGCCGCGGCCTTTATCATGGCGTATTCGCCACTGACCTGATAGGCAAAGGTAGGTACGCCATAGGTTTCTTTTACGCGGCGGATGATGTCCAGATACGGCATCCCGGGCTTGACCATGACCATATCCGCGCCTTCTTGCAAGTCCAATTCAATTTCACGCAGGGCTTCGTCAGTATTGGCGGGATCCATTTGGTAGCTGTATTTGTTGCTTTTGCCCAGATTGCCCGCCGAACCAACGGCATCCCGGAACGGCCCGTAAAAAGCTGAAGCATATTTGGCGGAGTACGCCAAAATCAGGGTATTGATAAACCCCCCAGCTTCCAAAGCTTCCCGGATCGCGCCAATACGCCCGTCCATCATATCGGACGGGGCGACGATATCCGCCCCCGCCTCAGCATGGGATAACGCTTGCTTGACCAGCACGGCGACGGTTTCATCGTTGGCGACATAGCCGCTACCATCCAACAGGCCATCTTGCCCGTGGACGGTAAAGGGGTCGAGAGCGACGTCGGTGATGATGCCCAACCCAGGTACAGCCTGCTTTAAGGCGCGGACACTTCGCTGCACCAACCCGTCGGGATTATAAGCTTCCGCCGCGTCCAGGGATTTTTTGTCAACGTCAATCACCGGAAATAAAGCGATGGCCGGTATGCCCAAACCATAAATTTCCTGAGCTTCTTGCAGCAACACGTCCAGCGACAAACGCTCCACCCCTGGCATGGACGCGACACTTTCACGCAGGCCATTGCCTTCACGGACAAACAGGGGATAAATAAGGTCATCCGTGCATATCCGGTGCTCGCGCATCAAGCGTCTGGAAAAATCGTGATAACGCATTCTTCTCATACGGGTGGGAATTGTAATGTTATTATAGGCCATCTGATCAGCTGCTCTTCGGGTTGATAATATTTTCAAGAAACTAAATTCGTTTTAAATTGACTTAAGTTTTCACGCTGTATTTTAGAGGATTTTATGAAGGCTAAACACACTATATTATTTACGTTATTGGCATTATTGTTGACGGTTGCCCCCCTGGACAGATTGATGGCGGCGGATTTGTTGCCTCCGCAACAGGCGATAGAAACGGCTTCCGCACAATTACAATCCCAAATGCAGGAAAAAGGCTTCACCAAGGATTTTGCCAAAATCAACCAATTTGTAAACCAAGTCATTTACCCTCGTGTCGATTTTGACCGTATTGCCGCATTAGTGCTGGGCAAATTATGGAAAACGGCCAGCGTTGACGAACGCGCCCGTTTCAAACAAGAATTCCAAACCTTATTGGTGAGGACTTATTCCCGCGCTTTTGTTGAGTTTAAAGAATGGACCGTGCGCTTCTTGCCGCTGGACATGGAATCTGGTGCGACCAAAGTGGTCGTCAAAACGGAAGTGTTGCAACCTGGCATGCAGCCTATCGCCATTGATTACCGCATGGCGTTGCATGAAGGCCAATGGAAAGCCTATGACATCATGATTGAAGGCGTAAGCTTGGTCACCAACTACCGCACCACCTTCAATAACGAAATGCAAACCAAAGGCTCGTTGAATGCCGTCATCGACAGCTTGGCAAAACGCAATATCGAAGCATTGTCTGCAAAACCCGAAAAAAATTCCTGATTACGTAGCGCCTAAAACTTTCAGGGCCATACGCCCTGAAAGTTTGAACAATCCCGCCATAGTTAACCGTCATGCCAGACTATCAAGCCTTATTCCATGACCTGCAAGAAGCCAAAGCCGAAGCTTGGGCCGCGGCACTGGCGCAGCAACTACCCGATGCATTCGATGCCAGCAAGCATGGGGATCTGGTAAAGTGGCAAAACGTCATCAATGCAATTCCTGAATTGCCGCATAGCCATATCCGACTCAATGCCGATGCCATCCAAATAGGCTGCGCCGGGGATTTGACATTATGGCAACGGCAAGAACTGGAAAAACAGCTAAAAGCCTTGCACCCTTGGCGTAAAGGCCCCTATCAACTGTTTGACATTTATATTGACACCGAATGGCGTTCCGATTGGAAATGGCGGCGCTTACAAGACCATATCACGCCGCTCGCCTATCGCCGCGTCCTAGATGTCGGTTGCGGCAATGGTTATCACTGCTGGCGGATGCTGGGGGCGGGTGCGAAAATGGTGGTTGGCATAGACCCGATGCTGCTGAATGTCATGCAATTCCAAGTGGTCAAAAAATTGCACGGTACCGCCCCGGTTTATGTCCTGCCCTTGGGCATAGAAGACCTCCCCCCCAACCTGCAACTGTTTGACAGCGTTTTTTCCATGGGGGTGCTGTATCACCGCCGATCACCCATCGAGCACCTGCTCGAACTGAAAGCCTGCCTACAAAAAGGTGGTGAATTGGTCTTGGAAACGCTGGTGATAGACGGCGGCTTGGGTGACACCTTGTTACCCAAAGACCGCTATGCAAAAATGCGCAACGTCTGGTTTTTGCCCAGTTGCGACACCTTGGTGAGCTGGCTGCAACGTTGTGGCTTTATTAATGTCCGTGTGGTGGATGTCACCGTCACCAGCACCGATGAACAACGCAGCACCGAATGGATGCGCTTCCATTCATTGCAAGACTTCCTTGACCCGGACAATCCGCAATTGACCATTGAGGGGCTGCCCGCCCCTAAACGGGCGATTGTTATTGCCAACAACATTTAGACTTGCCCCCTACCCTGCAACCAAACCAACTGATATAGGAGCCACCATGTATCCCAGCCTAGGCTATGCAGCCCACACCCACACTTCACCTTTGGTGCCATTCCAGTTCAAACGCCGCGAACTGCTACCTACCGATGTCCATATCGACATACTCTACTGCGGCGTTTGCCATTCGGACATCCACCAAGTCCGTAACGAATGGGGCAATGCCTCCTTCCCGATGGTGCCAGGACACGAAATTGTCGGCAAAGTCATCAATATCGGCAGTGCCGTGACCCGGTTTAAAGCCGGTGATACGGTCGGCGTTGGCTGCCTAGTCGGCTCCTGCCGCACTTGCCCGGAATGCCAAGAGGATTTGGAGCAATATTGCGACCATCCGGTGTTCACTTACAACAGCCCTGACCCGCACAGTGGCGGAAACACTTATGGCGGCTATTCCGACAACATCGTTGTTGACCAACATTTTGTCTTAAAAATTGCCGCCAACCTCAATCTGGCCGCCACCGCCCCCCTGTTATGTGCAGGCATAACCACCTATTCGCCATTGATGCACTGGCAAGTTGGGGCTGGCGATAAAGTCGGCGTCGTCGGTTTAGGGGGTTTGGGGCACATGGCCGTCAAATTCGCCCATGCGCTGGGCGCGGAAGTGGTGCTGTTCACAACTTCGCCGGACAAAATCGCCGATGCCAAACGCCTAGGGGCGGACAGCGTGGTGATTTCAAAAAACCCTGAAGAAATGGCCCGCCATTCGTTGAGCTTTGATTTTATCCTCAACACCGTCGCCGCACCGCATAACCTCGATGCTTACACGGCCTTGCTCAAACGCGATGGCACTTTATGCCTAGTCGGTGTGCCTGACCAACCACATCCCTCGCCCTCTGTCGGCAATTTGATTTTCAAACGCCGTAATATCGCAGGCTCTTTAATTGGCGGCTTAAAAGAAACCCAAGAAATGCTGGATTTCTGCGCCAAGCACAACATCACTTCTGACATAGAAATGATCCCCATCCAACAAATTAACGAAGCCTATCAGCGGGTTTTGAAAAGCGATGTGAAATACCGGTTTGTGATTGATTTACAAAGCCTAAAAGCAGGATAAACGCATTTATCCCTAAGCCACGCACACTGCCGCGCCGCATGGCTGTCCGCTTAAAAAAGAGGCGTACAAAATTCTATTTTGTACGCCCTACCCATCGTAAAACCCGCTAGTCCAATAGCAAGCCATCCACCCGCTGAAAACCACGCGGCAAATGTGAGCCCCGATTCGCCCGTTTGCCCGAATACTGCGCTATATCGGCAGGCTTGAGTGTCAGGAACTGCTTGCCTGACACCACTTTCAAGGCTGAACCTACAGGCAGGACAAGGGCCGCAACCAAGCGGTCCTTACCGCTTTGCACCTCGCTTGTGGTCAGTTGCACCAGCTTATTGCCCTTGCCGCGCGCCAACGCCGGCAAATCCGCCACGGGAAAAATCAACAGCCGCCCTTGTAAAGTGGCCACGGCCAGCAAATCCGAATCATTCTGGACAAAAGCGGGTTTCAGTAACCTTGCCTTATCCGCCAAGGTTATCACGGCTTTTCCGGCCTTGTTTTTAGTCAACAACTCTTTTAATTGCACTTTAAAACCTAGGCCAAAATCGCTGGCCAACACGATCCAGTCATCTGGATTGCCTGCCAACAAATGCGTGAACAACGCGCCTGCCGACGGATTCAGCCTTGCCGTCAGGGGTTCGCCTTGGGTACGGGCGGACGGCAAATCATGCGTAGAGGTGCTGTAAACCTTGCCTGTGGAATCAAAAATATAGATTGGCTGGGTGGAGCGGCATTTAATAGCGTCAAGGAAGCTGTCACCGGAACGGTAACCTAAGGCCGCCACGTCAATATCATGGCCTTTTGCCGCCCGGATCCAGCCTTTTTCCGACAAGATCACCGTCAATGGCTCATTGCTGATCAGGGCGACGGCATCCAAGGCTTGTGCCGCTTCGCGTTCGACGATGGGCGAGCGGCGGTCGTCGCCGTATTTCTCGGCATCGCCTTGCAATTCTTTTTTGATGAGGCGGTTCAGTAAGCGTTCGGAGCCTAAGGTTTTTTCCAGACTGTCGCGCTCTTTCGCCAGTTCATCTTGTTCGCCGCGAATTTTCATCTCTTCCAATTTCGCCAAATGCCGCAGCTTCAATTCCAAAATCGCTTCGGCTTGCACATCGCTGAGGCCAAAACGTGCCATCAGCACGGGTTTGGGTTTGTCTTCGTTGCGGATAATAGCGATGACTTCGTCAATATTCAGGTAGGCTATCAATAAACCATCAAGGATATGCAGGCGCGCCAGCACTTTATCCAACCTAAATTGCAAACGGCGGCGCACGGTTTGGGTACGGAACGACAACCATTCGACGAGGATTCCATACAAGTTTTTCACTTGCGGCCTGCCGTCCAAGCCGATCATATTCAGGTTGATGCGGTAACTTTTTTCCAAATCGGTGGTGGCGAACAGATGCGACATGACCGCATCCACATCCAAGCCGCGTTTGGTTTTCGGGATGATCAGCAAGCGCGTGGGGTTTTCATGGTCGGACTCGTCACGCAAATCCTCAATCATCGGCAATTTTTTCGCCAGCATTTGTGCGGCGATCTGTTCCATCAATTTGTTGCCGGAGACTTGATGCGGCAAAGCGGTGATGACGATCACGCCATCTTCCAGCTCGTATTTGGCACGCATCTTCACCGAACCGCCACCCGTGTTGTAGATTTTTTGGATGTCTTCCGCCGAGGTGATGATTTCGGCCGAAGTCGGATAATCCGGGCCTTTGATGTGCTGGAACACCATTTCCGGCGGGCTATCGGGATCATCCAGCAAGGCGATGCAAGCGTTTGCCACTTCGCGCAGGTTATGCGGCGGGATGTCGGTCGCCATGCCCACGGCAATGCCCATCGTGCCGTTGAGCAGGATATTGGGTAACCTGGCGGGCAACAACGATGGCTCTTTCAAGGTGCCGTCAAAATTGTCCGTCCATTCCACCGTGCCTTGTTCCAATTCGCTGAGCAAGGTGTTCGCGTAGGCGGTCAGGCGTGATTCGGTGTAACGCATGGCGGCGAAGGATTTCGGATCATCGGGCGAGCCCCAGTTGCCCTGCCCGTCGATCAGCGGATAGCGGTAAGAAAAATCCTGCGCCATCAGCACCATCGCCTCGTAACACGCCGAGTCGCCGTGCGGATGGTATTTACCCAACACATCCCCGACAGTACGCGCGGACTTTTTGTATTTGGCGGCGGCGTTCAGCCCCAGCTCGGACATGGCGTACACAATACGCCGCTGCACGGGTTTCAGGCCGTCCGCCAAACTTGGCAGGGCCCGGTCAAGGATCACGTACATGGAATAATCCAAATACGCCTTCTCGGCAAAGTCCTTTAACGGCAGTTGTTCAAAATTCTCTTGTAAGGCCACTTATTCGTCATCCCCGCTGTCATTCATTAACGCCCGGCTTCTTTCCAAGCTTTCCTGGCGTAATTTTTTGCGCATTTCCGCCGCCGCATACAGGCGCCTTTCCTCTTCGGTTTCTAGCTCCAACCTGGGCACTTCCACCGACTTGCCATGCTCATCAATAGCGACCATCGTGAAATAACATGAGGTGGTATGCCTTTTTTCATAAGTGCGCAAATGCTCGGCCACCACTTTCACGCCAATTTCCATTGACGAACGCCCGACATGGTTGACCCGCGCATTAAACGTCACCAACTCGCCGACATTGACGTGCTGTTTGAAGAATACCTGGTCTAACGCCGCCGTAACGACATATTGCTTGCAATATTTCGCGGCACAGGCATAAGCCACCTGATCCAACAGCTTCAACAAAGAACCGCCGTGGACATTGCCGGAAAAATTCGCCATGTCCGGCGTCATCAACACCGTCATGGTTAAGGTTTTCTCTTGTTTGCTCATTCTGCGTGACTTTAATTTATATAAAAACCGTATTTTACCTGACGCATCCGCCCAAGGGCGGGATTAATGCCTGATTTACGAAAACCTTTGTCCGGCCCCCAAATTCTAGTGAATAATACCAGGAGGAAATTTTACTTTTTTATTAGCCAGCCGTTATGCCCAAACCTACCAGACACGCGGCACTAGACGCCGAAAGCCACGCGCGGTTGTTTTTGCAACTGGCCCACACCGAGAAAGCGGGCTTTCCGGCAGCGGAGGCTTTTGGCATGATCGCCAAAAACGACACCACCTTACGCAAGCGCCTCGACACAATGCCGGCACGGTTAAAATCGGGCCAGAAAATAGCGGATGCGGGATTCAAGGCAGGCCTTTTTGACGATAACCATAGGGTTTTGATTGCTGCGGCAGAAAATAGCGGCAAACTGGCCGAACTCTACAAAAAACTGGCGGATTATTACAGCGGCGTCGCGAAACGCCAGCAAAAAATGCGCTCACGCCTGTATTTGCCAGCGTTCATATTGGCCATGGCTTTTTTTGTCCAACCGCTCCCCCAATTAGTGGCCGCAAAAATCAGTTTGGGCAGGTACCTTTATGAAAGCGCCGGCCAACTGCTGACCATGGCGATAGGCATTACGCTGCTGATAAAACTGCCCCGTATTTTGGCTTCAATGAACCTCATGGCGGAATGGCACCACTTGCAATTACGGGTGCCGCCCATTGCAAAGTGGGTCACTGACCGCCAGCTAAACACCTTTTTCTTCATGCTGGCAATGCTGCTGGACGCGGGGCAGCCCTTCACAACGGCATTACCGCAAGCCATCGCCAGCATCAAAAACACACCGCTCAGAAAACAATTTGCCCCAGCCTTGGCCATGATGGAAACCGGTTCGAGTGTTGCCGAAACGTTGGCAAGCGTGGCGCTAATGAAAGCCAACACCTTGCAAATCATCAAGAGCGGCGAACACAGCGGCCAACTGGCCGGAACCTTACTGCATTTTACCGAAATAGACGCCGAAAACCTGGCGTTGCAAGACGAAGCGTTCGCCGAATGGTTGCCCAGGCTGGTCTATACCGCCATCGGCTTATGGATGGCCGCCAGCATCCTGGCGCAAGGCCTGCCGCATTTGGCTTAAACTGATTTCCTGGTCTGCGTCCGCCACAAATTGACAATTTCTTCGACATCCAGATCCATCGCACCTGCCCGCCAGTTAGTATAATAATCAACGTCGTTACTTTTAGGTTCGGGGTTGGGCCGGTAAATTTGCACCCGTGTTGGCAATGGCGCGGCTTCGCCTAACACCAATGCCTCGCCACGGCCCAAGGAACTTAACACATCCGCCATATCGCCTTCCGCTTCCGGCATCAGGCCTTTGATATAAGCCTGGTCGTCAGGGTTGGAGGTGCGCATACAAATAAACGAGCTGCATTGCGCGAGCATGGTTTCTGACAGCTCCGTCGGGCGTTGGCTGACCACACCAATAGAAACCCCATATTTACGGCCTTCTTTAGCGATCCGTTCCATCACTTTTTTAGTGCCGTCAAACGGGCCGCCTTTTTCCCTGGGGATATAGGCATGCGCCTCTTCGCAGATAAGGGTGATCGGAAATTCCCGCCGTTGCGGGTTCCAGTAATTGAACTCATACACCAAGCGCCCCACTTGCGCCGAAATCGCGGGCCTGATGTCGGTTGGCACCGAACTTAAATCGACAATGTTGATATTCGCCTTATGCTCGCCTAGACCGACAAAATGGCGCAACAAAGAGACCATGCTTTCGGAGGTATTGCGTATTTTGGGTTTGAGCAAAAAGTCATAGCGGACATCATTAAAACGGCTTTGCATCCTGATCAGGAATTCATCAAATTGCCCGAATAACGCGCCTTGGACTTTACCAAATTCCCGCCGCTCTTCGTTCGCCGACTTGAAATGCATGTACAGTTCCGCCAACGAAAAATAAATCGGCGTATCGACCGACACCGTCGGCAAACCGATTTTTTGCGCCTCCTTGCGTTTCAGTTGTTGGATCACCTCACGCATATACGACATTTGCATAGTCGCACTTTTATCTTCCCTATCCACAAACAAATCCACCAACTCGGAATAGCTCATCATCCAATACGGCATTTCCAATTCCGTGGCTTCCACATAATTGACCTGGTGGCTGGGAAACGCCGACTTGACTATCCCATGTGGCGTTTTCCAGGCGTATTCACCGTGTAAATCCAGCATGATCATATGGCAATTAGGCATCGCCTTGATCGTGCTTTGGATCAGGCTGGCCACCGTCCAGGATTTACCGGCCCCCGATTGCCCGATAATGGCAAAATGGCGGCCAAAAAACGCTTTTGGGTCTAAACTGACCTGATAATCCTTGTGCGAAGACAATTGCCCGATATAAAACTCGTATTGCCTAAACCTTGCGAAAATCGCATTGATTTCCTTGACCCCCACCGCAAACACTTTCGCGCCCGGAGTCGGGTAATGGCGGACGCCGCGCACAAACGTCCCGTCACCTTGAAGTTCACCGACCGGAATCAACGAAATATAACGGTCGGTCAAGCGCTCATCCTGCTTGTCAAAACGATCCTGTTCCCAGGTTTTAAACACCAGCGCCATCACCGAAATATTAGCCTGGCTGACCACCACGTAGGAACCGACATGCCCGGCGAGGATTTCTTCCTCATCAATTTTGATCAACGGCAAATTGGTGGTGTATTCATCTGTGACCCTGGCATCCATGCCATTACCACGCACTTCAGTTAAATATGCCACTAAATGATTGGATTGTAATTCGGTCATTGGTAATTCAGCTACTATCAAGAGGGGAAAATGAAAAAGCTTATCAGCTTAACCCAATTTCGGGTCGGGTTGAAGCATATCTCTATTTGCTTGTGATTTTTTTCACAAGAAGAAGCTAATTTGTGGGGAAACTGTCTGTATGATGCAGGCTATCCAAGCCGTCCGTAACGCTTTGTGGCGCCACCTATCATGGTTGAAACGCTGGGGACGAAGTTGCTGGAGCTGGAACGAGGTTGTTAATAGTTGGGGCGGGGTTGCAAAACAAGGGTGCCCCGCTCAGGAATTTTAAATTCCCCCTAACGTTTCAAAATAGCCATGGCTACTAAAACGTTACGGGTAGCGAGGTGGCCCGTATGCAGCGATAGCGAAATACAGGGTCTCGAAACTGCACAATGCCCAATTTCAAACACCCGTACCGAATCAACCCGATTAAATACAGCATGGCGGAGTTGGCAAATCCCGTAATCCGGCTTCGCTCCTTACGTGTTACTCGCTTCACTGGATCTTATCCACCCATTCGTACAACTCGGTCAACGTCGGGTCGCATTTGCAGCAACTGCCGCCGCAGTTGGCCTCCAAAGATAATTTGCGCACTTTGCCTTTGCTGATCCATTTGCCTAACATGCCACGTATTGCGTCCGGCTCGACCCCGAAATGGGTCACCAAGTCCTTTAAGGCAACACGGTGCTGTTCCTGCAAAAATTCCCGCATTTCTATGATCATTTCAACACCTCCTGTTGCTGGTTTTTATCCGTATGCCTGCCTGTTAGCCACAACCCCAACCATACCAGCGCAAAAGCCATCAGCAGGCCGTTGATCCAGACTAATGAATAAAAGGGATGCCGGGCGTATGTCATGGTTTGGTAGAAAACCGTGGCCGTCAAATAGGCAATGCCTGTCGTCCAGCAGACGACGAAAATCGTCCACGCCATATTGGTTTCACGGTAGATCGCGGCGGTGGCCGTGACACACGGGGCGTAGAGCAGGATAAACAAAAGATAGGCGAATGCGCCCGCCTTGCCGTCAAAACTGCGCTGCATGGCGGCAAAGGTGGCGGTCTTGACTTCTTGCTCAGTGGCGGCGGCGTTCAAATCGTTGACGTTGCCGATATTCAAACCTAGCGGGTCTAAGGCGTTGTCTGCGACATCACGCAGGTTTTTAGGGATGGTCAGTAGCGCATCCATCAAGGCTTGTTGGAGATTAAACTCGGCTTGTGGTACGGCGGGATTCGTGTCACCGCCAAGTTGGCTATACAGAGCATCTAGCGTGCCAACTACGGCTTCTTTCGCCAGCACGCCCGTGAAAATGCCGACGGTGGCGGGCCAGTTGTTGTCGCTGATGCCCATCGGTTTAAAGGCAGGGGTCAAGCTACGCCCGATTTCACTTAACACCGATTTGTCGCTGTTTTCACGCCCGAAGGTGCCGTCCGTGCCGACGGCATTTAAAAAATTCAGCACCAACACCATTGGCACGATGACTTTCCCGGCATTAAATAAGAAGGATTTGAGCCTGTCCCAAGTCCTGATGCAGACGCCGTTGATGGTCGGCAAATGGTAGGCGGGCAGCTCCATAATGAATGGCGTGGTTTCGCCTTTGAACATGGTGTGGCGCATAATGAGGCCGGTGATGACCGCCACGGCAATGCCTAGCAAGTACAAACCAAAAACTAGGTTTTGCCCGCCGACCGGGAAAAAAGCGGCGGCAAATAACGCGTACACGGGCAAACGCGCCCCGCAGGACATGAACGGGTTCATTAAGTTGGTGAGGATACGGTCGCGCTGGTTTTCTAAAGTGCGCGTCGCCATAATCGCAGGGACATTGCAGCCAAAACCGACGATCATCGGCACGAAGGATTTTCCCGGCAAGCCCATCATGCGCATGAACCGGTCCATGACAAACGCCGCACGAGCCATGTAGCCGGAATCTTCAAGCGCGGACAGGAACAGGAACAGGAAACCGACAATCGGGATGAAGGTGGCGACGACTTGGATGCCGCTGCCTATGCCTTTGGTTATAAGGACGGCCAGCCATTCGGGGACTGGCCAGCTGGCCAACAATACGCCCAAACCATCGACGAGCACTGCGCCAAACGCTTGGTCGAAAAAGTCAATGAACGCGCTGCCAATGTTGATGGTGAACATGAACATAGCGTACATCACCAGCAAGAACACCGGAATGCCCAGGAAACGGTTCAGCACGAAGCGGTCTATCACTTCGGTGGTGTGGCGGCTGACTTCGTTGATTTTACAAACGGCAAGCTGGGTCAGACGGTTGACAAAGCCATAACGGGCATCGGCGGCGAGGATGTCGATTTCATCATCGCTTTCTTCTTCGACACGCCTTTGTAATCCTGACACTTTTGGCAAAATCGCCGCCCCGCCGATTTGTTTGGCTAGCGTGTCATCTTCAAGCAGACGCAGGGCTAACCAGCGCACATCGCAGGGGTAACCCGCCGCTATTTCTTGCAAATCGCCCGACAATTCGCTGACGGCCTGTTCCAAAGTTGGGCAATAGTTAATGACAACGGTTGGCACGGGTTGGGATTGCGCGGCTTTGTTGATCGCGGCTTTTAAAGCTGTTATGCCATGTTTGGCCGATGCCGTAATAGGGATGACTGGGCAGCCAAGTTCAGCGGACAGCGTGTCAATGTCAATTTTTATGCCCCGCTGTTTGACGGCATCCATCATGTTCAGCACCAATACCATCGGCACCCGCATTTCTATCAATTGCGAGGTCAGGTAGAGATTGCGTTCGATATTGGATGCGTCAATGATGTTGATGACCAGATCGGCTTGCCTGGAAGCGACATAATCGCGGGCCACTTTTTCATCTAAAGAGACTTGGTCATCAGCGGCTTCCAATGAATACGTGCCGGGCAAATCCACCAGCTCAATAGTTTTGCCATCATGGGAATATTCACCGGATTTTTTTTCCACGGTGACACCTGGCCAATTGCCGACATGTTGCCTGGCGCCCGTCAACGCATTGAACAAAGTTGTTTTGCCACAATTAGGATTGCCGACCACACCTACAGTAAAATCAGGGTGCATTACAGCTTCTCTATCAGCAGGATCGCCGCTTCGTCCTTACGTAAGGTTAAGGAAAAACCACGTAATTTGATTTCGACCGGGTCACCCATAGGCGCGAAGCGGGTGACACTGAACGGGGTCCCTGGGGTCAACCCCATAGCCAACAGGCGTTTACGGTAAGCTTTGCCGGATTGTTCAAAACCGACTATTTTGCCTAAATCACCAACATGAAGATTTTTTAAATTGAGGGCCATAAAAGCATCCATGATTGTGCATAAAAATTAAACAGAATGAAGATTAATCAATAATCATTCTCATTAATAATGAATATATCACACAATCGGATTCAGTCAAAAGGCATTTCAAAACACCATGAAACTGATAGGGCTAGGCATGATGCAAGCATCTACCAGGGATAGCTAATAGCCAGGAACTGAACGGGAGGAAACCGGGTTTTAAGCGATAATCGCTGGGGGGATGGGGGTATTGCTCAAGACAAATCAACGCAGCCATAGCGAATGGCCGCTGCTAACCTGCGTTGATTCTTTTTCTAGTCAACGATGTTACATTTTTCCCGCGAGGCGTCTACGCGGTCGCGTAGTTCTTTGCCGGGCTTAAAATGAGGCACGTATTTTTTTGACAAGGTTACAGATTCACCCGTTTTAGGGTTGCGCCCAACACGAGGGGGACGCATGTGCAGGGAAAAACTGCCGAACCCTCTGATCTCGATTCTTTCACCAGTAGACAATGCCTCATTCATTTTTTCAATGATACATTTCACTGCCAACTCGACATCCTTCAAAGCAAGATGTGGCTGTTGTTTAGCTAGGGCTTCAATTAATTCGGATTTTGTCACATTCTATCCTATGTTTAAATCCACACCCGCACATCCGATGGTCGAAACACCACCAACATGAATCTGCAAGTGGACTGTCCTCTCCGTCAGCGACGAGGCTACCAAAAACGATGGCACCACTACAGCACCGTCACCTGTCAATAATTCTTCTTAAAGAGAGAAGTTTGTTTCAGTAAGATTACAATTAAAATGATCGGCAAAAGGTATGCTTTTACAGCATACCTTCCGTGATAATTTTATTTTTCTATTTGCTTAAAGATATCCGCAAAAGTCGGTGAACCGCTTGATTGCTGTGAATGGTCTTTAATGGTATGAGTTTCTTCGTCCTGATCTTTCGCTTTTATGGACAAAGAAATAGATTTGCTCTTTTTGTCAACACCTATGAATTTTGCTTCCAAGGTATCGCCTTCCTTCAGCAAAGTGCGGGCATCTTCTACACGGTCACGTTGAATTTCAGAAGCACGGAGGTAACCTTCAACATGATCCGCCAATGTCACCACAGCACCTTTGGCATCAACTTCTTTAATCGTGCCTTTCACCAAGCTGCCTTTCTCGTGGGTCGCAAGGAAATTTTGGAAAGGGTCTTGCTCCAATTGTTTAATACCTAAAGAGATACGTTCACGCTCAGAATCGACCGCAAGAATAACCGTTTCCAGCTCATCGCCTTTCTTGAATTCACGGACTGACGCTTCCCCGCCTTCTGCCCAAGAAATGTCGGACATATGCACCAGACCATCAATACCGCCATCCAGGCCGATGAAAATGCCGAAATCAGTGATGGATTTGATTTTACCGGAGATTTTGTCGCCTTTGTTATGGGTTGCCGCAAATTCATCCCAAGGGTTGGTTTTGCATTGTTTCATGCCCAAAGAAATACGGCGGCGTTCTTCGTCGATTTCCAAGACCATAATTTCAACTTCATCGCCCAATTGCACCAGTTTAGATGGGTTGACGTTTTTGTTGGTCCAATCCATTTCAGAAACGTGCACCAAACCTTCAACGCCTTCTTCGATTTCAACGAAACAACCGTAGTCAGTCAAGTTGTTGACCTTACCGAACACGCGGGTTCCGGCAGGGTAACGGCGGGCGATGTTTTGCCATGGGTCTTCGTTCATTTGTTTCATGCCCAACGACACACGGTTTTTATCTTTGTCGTATTTCAGAACCTTCACTTTAATTTCTTGGCCGATTTCCACACACTCGGAAGGGTGGCGGACGCGTCTCCAGGCCATGTCGGTGATGTGCAACAGGCCGTCAATGCCGCCCAAATCAATGAACGCGCCGTAATCGGTCAAATTTTTGACAACACCAGTAACAATTGCGCCTTCTTCCAAGGTTTTCAGCAATTCTTCCCTTTCTGCGCTGTATTCCTTTTCAACCACGGCACGGCGTGACAAGACCACGTTATTACGTTTTTGGTCAATTTTGATGACTTTGAAATCAAGGTCACGGTTTTCTAAGAAAGTGGTGTCACGGATAGGGCGGACATCCACTAATGAACCCGGCAAGAACGCCCGTAATGCGCCAACGGCAACAGTGAAACCGCCACGGACTTTACCTGTGATACGACCAACAATT
The DNA here is from genome assembly GCF_000384075.1 of Methylovulum miyakonense HT12. Lineage (GTDB taxonomy): Bacteria > Pseudomonadota > Gammaproteobacteria > Methylococcales > Methylomonadaceae > Methylovulum > Methylovulum miyakonense. The sequence goes on along the minus strand of NZ_KB913025.1, from coordinate 2,100,353 downwards.
GTCGCTTCTTTTTCAAATGCGGTTTCAAGTTCGAACCAAGCTTTGTTTTTCTTAGCTTTATCTCGGGAAAGAAGGGTAGCACCTAAACCGTCTTCAAATAAATCCAATGCGACTTCGATTTCATCACCAATAGCAACTTCCAATTCGCCATCGTTGTTTAGAAATTGCCATTTTGGGATGACACCTTCTGATTTTGAATGGGTGCTGACGATGACCATATCGTTTTCGATGTCAATTACAGTACCTATCAACATGGCACCAGGACTCATTTTGGTCTTGGTTAAACTTTCTTCAAGTAATGCTGCAAAGCTTTCGCTCATTTTCTATTCCCAAGCTGGTCGGAACAACCTAGCCTTATTTTGTATGTGAAGTTAAAAAAACTGGACAAATTCAGTATCTGGCTTACCCTCATTGGATAAAGTCGAGCACCTTATTAATCACAGCGTCAATTGTCATATCAGAAGAATCAATAAAAAGCGCACCGCTCGCCATTCTAAGTGGCGCGGTTGCCCGCTCCCTATCACGACGATCACGCTCTTCTATCTCTTTTGTTAAGCTTGCTAGATTAGCATCAATTCCTTTTTCTTTCAACTGTTTATATCGGCGCTCCGCCCTTTTTTCACTACTTGCCGTCAAAAACACTTTTTTCTCGGCATTGGGGAAAACCACTGTCCCCATATCCCTGCCGTCAGCAACCAAACCAGGTGCTTGCCTAAAATCCTGTTGCTTTTGTAGCAACACTTCCCTAACTTCTGGCAAGGCAGCAATAATAGATGCGGCATTGCCCGTTGACTCTAACCCTAGCTGCGCAGTTATATCTTCTTTGTCTAATTTGACGACTAAACCCTCGTCGCATTCAAACTCTAAGACCATCGCTTTGGCTATCTTAACGATCATGGCAACATCATCGACACGGACATCCTGTTTAGCCAAGGCAATCGCCAAGGAGCGGTAAATCGAGCCGCTATCCAAATAATGCCAGCCCAATTGTTTCGCCAACAAACGGCTGACCGTGCCTTTACCTGCACCGCTGGGACCATCTATGGTCAATACCGGAGTGCCCATGCCTATTCCTCGGTGCAAACCAAAGCTAAACCTAAGTCTTTCACCAAATCTTTAAATTCAGGGAAAGAAGTATTGACGTTAGCGCAATCTAAAACCGTAATCGGCGCATTGGCACGCAATCCGGCTATAGAAAACGACATCGCGATACGGTGGTCGCCATGTGAAGTCACCACGCCACCGCCGATAGGCCTACCGCCGTTGATGACCATGCCATCCGGTGTTGGCTGGGCATCGACACCCAAAATTTGCAAACCATCCGCCATCACTTGAATACGGTCAGATTCTTTCACGCGCAATTCTTCCGCACCGCTCAAACGGGTTTGGCCTTCCGCACAAGCGGCGGCGACAAACAGCACGGGGAATTCGTCAATCGCCAACGGCACTAAATGTTCTGGAATATCAATACCTTTTAATGGGCTGTAAACCACATGCAAATCAGCGACGGGTTCACCGCCCACTTCACGCGGGTCCAGCACCTCAATATTCGCACCCATCAAACGCAAAATGTCGATAACGCCCGTACGGGTCGGATTGATGCCAACGTGTTTCAAGGTCACATCAGAACCAGGGGCAATTGACGCACCGACCAAGAAAAATGCCGCCGATGAAATATCGCTAGGCACGTCAATGTCCATGGCTTTCAAACTGCCTTCGGAAGAAATGACCGCCGTGCTGCCTTCGCGTTTGACCGGATACGAAAAACCCGCCAACATCCGCTCGGTGTGGTCGCGGGTGGGTGCAGGTTCGGTCACGCGGGTTTCGCCTTGTGCATACATACCCGCCAACAACAAACAGGATTTGACCTGGGCACTGGCAATCGGCATGGTGTAATCAATGGCTTGCAACTGTCCGGCTTTGCCTGTGATATGCAAAGGTGCGGTGCCGTTTTCTGTGGTTTTAATGTCCGCGCCCATCGTTGCCAACGGATCGGTGACCCGTTTCATAGGGCGGCCAGACAAGGATTTATCACCCGTCAACACGCAATTGAACGGCTGGCCTGCCAACAAACCGCTCAGCAAACGCATAGACGTGCCGGAATTGCCCAGATACAGCTCATTTTTGGGTTCTTTCAAACCATGCTTGCCAACACCATGGATGGTCACGCAACCATTAGTCGGGCCTTCAATTTCCACCCCCATATCCCGAAACGCCTGCAAAGTCGCCAACGCGTCTTCAGCTTCCAAAAAGCCCGTGACATGGGTGACACCGTCTGCCAAAGAGCCGAGCATAATCGAGCGGTGCGACATGGATTTATCACCAGGGACACGGGTTTCACCGTGCAGTTTGCCGCCGGGTTGGATATGGAAAGTTATTGATTTTGACATGGTTTTATATGGTTAAATGAAAAAAGTTTGTTAAAAATTAAAGTTTTTACTTCTTAGTTATATCGCATTTTCATAGCTTATTTTTGCGGAAAAATTTTCACATGGAATCCATTCAATTGTAACAATATCACCATCTTTAATATCTGATATGTCTTGGTCTATTTTCGGCAAAACGGATTCCATACTTATCTTCTTATTGGGCAATGTTATTTTTGTGCCAAATAGCTCTATTTGTTCTCTTGTACTTTCTATGAATTCAATAAGAACGGGTTGTTTCATATCCATTAAGAATTCAACATTTTTTGCTTCAGAATCTGCAATTAATTCACAAGTTGCATTTTTAGATAATTTCGTATCAAACTGATTTCCTTGAAAAACTTCCACAACATCTGCCAAATATTCATGTTCCTCGGCTGTAAAACTGACTTTTGATGAATATTGCAATTTTACACCAGTGAATCTCGATACGACCTGGACTCGCTCAATGTACTTAAGAAAACCATAAAATACTTCCATGCTAGAATCGTCAAACTTCTTTTCCTTTGCAACCAATAATCTCTCACCATTAATTTCCAAAGTAGTGTTTAATTTCCATCCAACTATTAGCTTTGAAAAGAAAGATGAGATTTTATTAAAGTAAGGCAAGGAGCAAATATCAATACCTTCCCAACCTTCAGTTAATAACGAAAATTCAATACTTCCATTCAGATTTGAATTCAACGGCATCCTACTTAAGGAAACGTTAAAAAGCCCGTTACAAGCACTGCCTTTAAAAGTAAAAGATTTATTTCCTAATCTAATTTCCCCAACTACATCATCAAATGTTTCGACATTGCCCGTTAATTGTTCTGTAATCCATAATTTCTGTACCGATTGGATTGTTTTACTTGGGGCAATTATTAAACTTCCATCCTCAAATTGAGCAGAAAAATCATCAAAAAATGGAAGTTTTTCAAATTGAATTGCACGAGAATTTACTTCTAACTCTTCTCCATGCTCTAATAAATTGTTAAATTTCCCAAAAAAATCATCTGCATATGTTTTTTCAACATTCAAATTAAATGGAACATTTTGCTTTGCAAAAAACATAAAATGTGTTCCATTTTCAGTGTGAGCAGTTTTAACTTCAAATCTAGGATCAATTGCCTCTAATGATTTTGCAGACGCTTGATGAATATTTGATATGGCATCAGTTATAAAACGTTTTGGAAAACCAGTTAATGCCATTGCTGTAGTATCAATAGCATCTTCTTTTCTTGGGAGTTTTTTGCCCTGCTCTAATTTCGCATTTTCTTCTGCGTGAGATTTCCACTCCAATAGAAGCTGTACGGGATAGGTTTCTTCATCTCGGTCAATTTTTATCGAGCAATTTGCACACAACCAAATGGCATTATCAATTGATTTGCGCTGTTTGTCCGTCATTTCAAGCTTATAGCGCGCTCCGCCTTTTGATGCCGCACATATATGTGCAGCAACTCCAGTGTTATTCACTCCGTCATTCGATTGATTTGAAGGGGCGTGAGTTGGAACTCGGCAATCAGGATTTGAGCAACGCAAAGCCACCCTTTCGCGTAACTTTCTAATAGTGGCTTGAGGGAAATTATCTCTGGGGCATTTAATCTAAATCTTTATTGCAACTGGTTTTGTTGCTTATCAAACTGCTCCAAAAACCGCTGCCGCGCCGTTTTAGCATAAGCAAAAGTAGCAAACAATTGCGAATAATCATCAGCCGCCAATAAATCATGCAACTTTGCCAATTCCATTTGAAGCTGGTCAATTAAAGGCAAAATCTCTTGTTTATTGGCTTCGCAAATTGCAGTCCACATACCTGGATCACTAGAAGCAATACGGGTAAAGTCCTTAAACCCACCCGCCGCGTATTTAAAGATTTCACTTTGCTCGTCTTTATGACCAAGCATATCGACCAGCGCGAAGGCTAGGATATGCGGCAAATGGCTGGTGGCCGCCAAGATTTGGTCATGATGGGTAGCCTCCATAACGGAAACCGCCGAACCCAAGCCTTGCCAAAACCGCTGGATTTTACGTAAAGCCTCGGTATCCGTCGTTTCCACAGGCGTAATGATCAATCGCTTATTGGCAAACAGGCCATCCACCGCAGCCAGCACACCGCTTTGCTCGGCCCCGGCAATCGGGTGGGCGGGGACAAAATTGTCCGGCACTTGCCCAAATACGGCTTGGGCGGCGGCCAGCACGCTACCTTTGGTGCTGCCGACATCGGTATAAACCGTGTTGGCCGACCAGTACGGTTGCAATAACCTCAACACATCAGCAGTGCTCGCTACAGGAGTGGCAATAATCACCAGGTCAGCATCGGCGACCGCTACGGCAATATCCAGATAATACGCATCAATCACTCCTATTTGCCGGGCGGTTTGCAAGTTTTGCACATCGTCTTCACGCCCAAAGCCAACAATCACCGTAGCCAAATTCTGCAAACGCGCCGTTTTGGCGATAGACCCGCCAATTAAGCCTACGCCTATAATGCAAAGCTTGTTGAACATATCAGTCCAGAACTTCGCTTAACGCCTGTAAAAACAGCGTATTTTCAGCTGGCGTGCCGATGCTGATACGAAGGAAACCGGGCATTTCATAATTTGCCACAGGCCGGACAATGACGCCTTTGCGCAACAAGGCTTCATATACAGGCATCCCTTCACGCTTGACGTCCACTGACACGAAATTGCCCGCTGACGGTATCCACGGCAAACCCAAGGCTTTAAAACCATCGGTCAACTGTTGCATCCCTAGGCGGTTGTTACTGATGGTATTGTGTAAATGTTCTTCATCCGCCAAGGCCGCTTCCGCAGCCGCAAGCGCCAAGCTGTTGTTGTTAAACGGTTGGCGGACGCGATTCAAAATATCGGCGATTTCAGGGCAAGACAGGCTATAACCAACCCGCAAGCCAGCCAAGCCGTAGGCTTTGGAGAATGTGCGGGTGATGATCAAGTTAGGGAATTTTTTCAGCCAGTCTATAGAGTTGATGGCGGCAGATTGGCTGACGAATTCAAAATAGGCCTCATCCAAGACGCAAATCACGGTATCCGGCAATGCGCCGATAAACTGCTCCAATTCCGCTTGCGCCAATAACGTTCCGGTCGGATTGTTAGGGTTGGCGATAAACACCAAGCGGGTTTTCGCTGTGACCGCCTGCGCCATACCGGCTAAGTCATGGCCATACTCTTTGGCTGGCACGACCACCGCCGTCGCCCCCACCGCCTGCGTCACCAACGGGTAAACGGCAAACGCATGTTGCGAGAACACCACTTCTAACTCGGGGATCAAAAATGCCCGTGCCACCAATTCCAGCAATTCGTTAGAGCCATTGCCCAAGGTGATTTGGCTGGCATCCAGCGCATATTTCGTCGCCAAAGCCTGTTTTAAATGGAAGCCGCTGCCATCAGGATATAAGGCCAATTCGGGCAAGGCTTTTTGGATCGCCGCTATTGCTTGCTTGCCTGGGCCTAAGGGGTTTTCGTTGGAAGCCAGTTTGATGATTTGCGTCAAACCCAATTCGCGTTCCAGCTCTTCGATAGGCTTGCCGGCTTTGTAAGGGATTAATTTTTGCACGCCTGTTACGGCGAGCTGGTAAATGTTTGTGTTATTCATGGGAATAATAAAGTATCGGTCATTGTTTGCGCCCGTCAATTTAAAGGGCAAGTGTTAATGAATCTGGGATAAATGGCTTGTATGTCGCCGCTTCCAATCGAGCAAGGTGGCGACTACCTTATTTTGATTAGGGAATGGGCCTGAATAAAAACCTACGGACACATCACCCGTTTCGCATTGCTGTTTATCAGCACGGACATATTCATATCTATTTTTTCTTTTATTTTCACCAACAATGACATATCCAAAAAACTGGTTAACTTCTTCAAGTGAAGCATTCACATCTAAAACCGCGCTTTTTGAATAACCGTCAGAATCGCTAATGGTGGCAACCCAAATTTTGGAAATATTCTCCCACGGCACAAAAAGCCACCTATTTTGTGGCTGTTTAACGCCAATGGCCCAAACAACCCGGTTTGAATCACTCAAATACATACCCAGGTGATCAGCCAAAAACAAAGGGTTTGACGCCCAAAAACCCAATCCTCTGGAATGGAATACCCCCAAAAAAATGACAGGTATCAGGACACAAAACAATAGGGACACCCACAATGGCATCATTTGCCAATTCGCAAAAACAACCTTCGCCATGAAAACGCCCAAGCCCAAAAAAACGATCCTTAGCAAATTAATGAACCATTTGGGTATGCAGGGTGCGTAGTGTTCCCATTGGAGCCCGGGCATTTCAGGGAGCATCTTGTTCACAGTTAAGTTGAACGCCGTTTACTTTAAAAAAATTTCTTGCAAATCAATTGATAGCTCTGGAAACAACAAAGGACTGACCCTATCTTGCGGTGAGAGCATTTTAACCAATTGATATTTTTCTTCGGATTCGTCCAGCACAAATTGCGACACGGTGGCTTCATAAGGATAAACCAGCCAATATTCTTTTACGCCCGCTTCTTGGTAGAGCTGGAACTTGGTTTGGGTGTCTTTTTGCGCGGTGCTTTTGGACAAGATTTCGATAATCCAATCGGGGGCGCCTAGGCAACCCCGACTATCCAATTTAGCGTTATCGCAGATGATGCATAAATCCGGCTGCACGACGGTGTAAATATCCGCATTTGCCATCAATGATTTCTTGCGGTCATATAAACGCACATCAAACGGCGCATGAAACACTTGGCAAGATTTGCCTTTCAAATAAAAACCGATCTCCACCAACAAATTTTTTGAAATGCTTTGATGGTTAAAACTCGGCTCAGGACTCATCAGCGATATTTTGCCACGCAACAATTCCACGGTTTCGTCAAACCGCCACGTCAAATAATCGGCATAGGTGTAGGTTTGTTCCAAATCCAAATCAGACAATTGGGTGATTTTCGCCATATCAGAACACCGCTTTCGGATAAGAACCTAATATTTTCAGCATATTGACTTGGCCTTGCAAAGCCGCCAACGCACCAGCGACTTGCGGGTCATCGGCGTGGCCTTGGACATCAATAAAGAACACATAATCCCACAAACCTTGGTGCGAAGGCCGGGATTCAATGTTCACCATATCCACGCCAAACCTCGCAAACGGCTCGAGTGTGCGGTGCAACGCGCCCGGTTTGTTGCCAGTGGACACCACCAAGGACGTTTTGTCCTTGCCTGTCGATGTTGACGTTTGCTGGCCAATAATAATGAAGCGCGTGGTGTTGTTGGCAATGTCTTCGATATTTTTTTCAATGACAGGCAATTGATAAACATCGGCGGCGGCGATACCGGCAATCGCGGCAAATTGCTTATCGCTCGCCGCCAACCGCGCGGCTTCGGCGTTGCTGCTGACGGCGACACGCTGGGGGTTTGGCAAATATTTATCCAACCATTGCCGACATTGCGCCAGGGATTGCTGATGCGAATACACCGTAGTGATGTCCGCCAAATTTTCTGCCAAACCTAACAGGTTTTGATGGACACGGATTTCCACTTCCCCGCAAATTTTTAACGGCGATGCCAGCAACCTATCCAAAGTGTGGCTAATCACGCCTTCGGTGGAATTTTCCACTGGCACAACGCCGAACTGGCACAACCCCGTTTCGACCGCGTTAAAAATCTCGCTAATCGTCGCCGCTGGCACGGTTTTGACGGCATGACCAAAATGCTTAAATGCCGCTTGTTGGGTAAACGTGCCTTCTGGCCCCAAAAACGCCACTTCCAAGGGCTTTTCTAAGGCCAAACACGCAGACATGATTTCTCGGAAAAAGCGGATGACAGTATCATTTGATAACGGCCCTTCGTTCAATTCTTGGATACGCCGCAACACCAGTGATTCACGGTCTGGCCTGTAAAACGTCCCGACTTCACCTTGGGCGATTTTGGTTTTGGCAACTTCCATCGCACACTTGGCCCGCTCATTTAACAAACGCAAAACTTCCGCGTCGAGAGCATCGATTTTTTCCCTTAATTCGGCAAGCGGGGTAACGGTCGTCATAACAAATCCTTTAATGCGTACGTTCAAATTCAGCCATGAACGCAATCAAGGCATCAACACCCGCTTCTGGCATAGCGTTGTAAATACTCGCCCGCATCCCACCGACTGAGCGGTGGCCTTTCAATTCGTACAAACCATTGGCTTCTGCTGCGCTGATAAACGCTTTATCTAAGTTTTCATCCGCCAAAATAAACGGCACATTCATGCGCGAGCGGTAAGGCGTGGCAACGGGGTTACGGTACAAAGCCGATTGGTCTATGGCTTGATACAGCTTCGCAGCTTTGGCAATGTTACGTTGTTCCATCGCGGCAACTCCGCCCTGCCCTTGCAGCCATTTCAACACCAAGCCCACCAAGTACCAGTTATACGTCGCTGGCGTGTTGAGCATGGATTGATTTTTCGCTTGCTCGGCATAATTAAACACGGCGGGCGTAGTTTTAGGCGCATGTCCGATCAAATCATCGCGGACAATGACGATAGTGACACCGGATGGCCCCATGTTTTTTTGCGTACCAGCGTAAATCAAACCGTATTGGCTGACATCAATTGGTCGCGACAAAATATTGGAAGACATATCTGACACCAGCGGCAAGCCTTTGCTGTCCGGCACGTCAGAAAACTCCACACCGTGGATGGTTTCATTGGACGTGTAATGCAAATACGCCGCATCAGTATCAATAACCCAACCGGCAACATCCGGCACATGCGTGTATTTTTCGGCTTCGGAACTGGCGGTCAGCACGACATCGCAGTAATTTTTGGCATCGCTAATGGCTTTTTCTGACCAAGCACCCGTTTTGATATAACAGGCTTTAGTTTTGCCATTTAATAAATTTTGCGGGATAAACGAAAATTGCCCCGACGCGCCGCCTTGCAAAAACAACACCTTATAATTGGCAGGAATTGCCATCAAGCTACGCAAATCGCTTTCCAGCTCTTCGGCGATGATGGCGAAATGCTTGCCGCGATGGCTCATTTCCATCACCGACATGCCGCTATCGTGCCATTCCAGCATTTCTTGTTGGGCTTGCGCCAAAACCGCTTCCGGTAAGGTGGAAGGGCCGGCGCTGAAATTGTAAACTCTGGACATTATTCTTCTCCTGATGGCTGTTCATCATCGGTGTCGGCGACGGTATTTTCGCCCGTTAAATCATCGTCCTCGATACTGCCATCATCATCCCCGGCCAAGCCCGCAATCCGGTCAACCCCAATCACTTTTTCGCCTTTGTCCAAACGGATGATGGTGACGCCTTGGGTGTTACGTCCGACCACAGAAATTTCATCGACACGGGTACGCACCAGTGTGCCGCCGTCGCTAATCAGCATGATTTCGTCGTTATCGTTGACCAACACCGCACCGACCACCGCGCCGTTGCGCTCGGAGGTTTGGATGGCGATCAAGCCTTGGCCGCCGCGTTTGTGGCAGGTGAACTCTTCGAGCTTGGTGCGTTTGCCATAGCCATTTTCGGTGATGTTCAGCACCGTGCCTTCGGTGGCGATAATCAAGGAAATGACTTTATGGCCTTCTTGAAGACGCATCCCGCGCACACCGGAAGCGGTACGCCCCATCGAGCGCACGTCGGTTTCGTTAAAACACACGGCTTTGCCGGAGCTACAGAACAATAAGGCATTTTGCTGGCCGTCAGTGACCGCAACACCCACCAAGGTATCTTCTTCGCGCAAGTCAATGGCGATTTTGCCAGTGCTACGTTGGCGTTCAAATTCGTTGAGCGGGGTCTTTTTGACAGTGCCCGCCGAAGTCGCCATGAAAATGAATTTATTTTCTGAAAATTCCTGGATCGGCAACAGCGCGTTGATTTTTTCGCCGTCTTCCAAAGGCAACAGGTTGACAAACGGCTTGCCACGCGCGGCGCGGCTGGCGACAGGCAATTGGTAAACTTTCAGCCAATAGACTTTGCCCAGCGACGAGAAGCACAAAATCGTATCGTGGGTGTTGGCGACGATCAACTTGTCGATGTAATCGGTTTCTTTCATCGCCGTTGCCGACTTACCACGACCGCCACGGCGCTGGGCCTTGTAATCGGTCAAGGGTTGGGATTTGACATAACCTTCATGCGACATGGTCACGACCATATCTTCAACGGTGATCAAATCGCCATCGGACAAATCCAATTGGTTTTGGACAATTTCGGTACGGCGCGGATCGGCGTATTGGGCATTAATCTCCGCCAATTCTTCACGGATGATTTCCATCAAACGGCTGTCATTGCTGAGGATGTACAAATATCCGTCTATTTGGGTGAGCAATTCTTTGTATTCGGCAACGATTTTGTCTTGCTCAAGTCCGGTCAAACGGTGCAGGCGCAAATCCAAAATCGCTTGGGCTTGGATTTCAGAAAGCTGGTAAATGCCGCCATGAATACCAAAGGCTTCCGGTAAATCATCGGGCCTGGAGCGGCTGGCATCGGCCCGTTCCAACAAAGAACCGACCAAACCTGCATCCCACACTTTCGCCAACAAGCCGTTTTTGGCTTCCTCGCGGCTGGCGGAAGTTTTAATCAGCTCGATCATTTCGTCGATATTCGCCAACGCGACCGCCAAGCCTTCCAAGACATGGGCGCGTTCGCGGGCTTTACGGAGCAAATAAATCGTGCGGCGGGTGATGATTTCGCGGCGGTGGTCAATGAACGCGGCGATGATCTCTTTCAAGCTCATGCAATGCGGGCGGCCATCCAACAAGGCCACCATATTGATACCGAACACGGTTTCAAACTGGGTTTGCTTGTAGAGGTTGTTCAGCACCACATCGGGCATTTCATTGCGCTTTAGCTCGATGACCATGCGCATTCCGTCTTTATCGGATTCATCGCGTAAACCGGAAATGCCGTCGATTTTGCCTTCTTTCACCAATTCGGCGATTTTTTCCAGCAACCGTGCTTTATTGACCTGATACGGCAATTCGGTGACGATAATCGCTTGACGGCTACTGTCGCCAATATCTTCAAAATGGCAACGGGCGCGTAAATAGATTTTGCCGCGTCCGGTGGTGTAAGCACTGTAAATGCCGGACGCGCCATTAATGATCGCGGCGGTCGGGAAATCCGGGCCCGGAATCAACTGCATCAGCTCCATCACGGTGATTTCTGGATTGTCACAAAACGCCAGACAAGCACTGATGACTTCACCCAAATTATGGGGCGGGATATTGGTCGCCATACCAACAGCAATGCCGGATGAACCGTTGACCAATAAGGTCGGCAAACGGGTCGGCAATACCTGCGGTTCGGATTCGGATTCGTCGTAGTTGGGGATGAAATTGACGGTTTCCTTGTCAATGTCCGCCAATAATTCATGGGCTATTTTCGCCATGCGCACTTCGGTGTAACGCATCGCGGCGGGCGCGTCGCCATCGACAGAACCAAAGTTACCCTGCCCGTCGATGAGCATATAACGCATCGAAAACGGCTGGGCCATGCGCACCATCGTGTCATACACGGCCGTGTCACCATGCGGGTGGTATTTACCGATGACATCCCCGACGATACGTGCGGATTTCTTATAAGGTTTGTTCCAGTCATTGCCCAATTCGCTCATCGCGTAAAGCACACGCCTATGGACAGGCTTTAGGCCATCACGGACATCAGGAAGGGCACGGCCCACGATCACGCTCATGGCGTAATCGAGATAAGACTGTTTCATCTCGTCTTCGAGATTGACAGCAATAATTTCTTTAGCGAAGTTTGACATTGATCCCTATATAAACATAAACGCCGGATAACGGATGATACCGACCAGTTTCTTAACGGCTTTGTAATTGGATACCACATCCTCCCGTTGAATCCTTAACAGGGTGCGGACATCAGGTAACAAGCCGGATATTATAGCAAACCGCAAGCAGTGAGTCGAAGCCGTTGTCGCAGCAATTTAACCAGGCCTATAATGGCCGCTATCCTTAAAAATTTGCCAAGCCACCACTTCCCATGACTATCTTATTATTTCCCTTACGCGGCGTGCCTGACGATGAAGCTGATGAAGTGCGGGAACTGCTGGCTGACCAAGACATAGATTTTTATGAAACCTCGGCGGGAAACTGGGGAATTTCGATGCCCGCCTTATGGCTGAGGGATCACGGGCAATTGCAGCAAGCGCGGGAATTGCTGGCACACTACCAACAACAACGGTTTTCGGCCGCGCGGGAAGTTTATTTGCAAAGCCAACAGCTTGGCAAACGCCCAAGCCTATTAACGGCGTTCCGCAAAAAACCGGTACAACACCTCCTTTATTGGTCCGGCAGCTTGCTGGTTGTTTATGTGTCCATCAAGCTATTGTTTGAACTAGGCTTGTAAACCCAAGCGCATAACCGCCCCGACCAACAGACACCAGGACACAAAATGCCCAAACTTAGCTTCATTTCCGATGCCGCACTCACCACAGCGGTCAAACGCCTGCTGGATATTGCCATCCAAGCCCGCACCAAAGCCGATAAGGATTTTGAGCGCAATGTCATCGACCCGTTTGCCGTGTTATTTGAAATGTCCGGCTTTAAGGCCGACGAAGCCGCATGGCTGGCGGGCGAAAAAAACCGCCAGGCGCAAAAATCCCTGCAAAATCATGTCGGCACCTTCCATCAGGCCATTTTAGGGATGATGCAGGGCTGGCAAGATTTGGGGACGGGTAGTGTGGTCGATGCCGTTTGCCCGGAAAAGAAAATCATCGCCGAAATCAAAAACAAGCACAACACCGTCAAAGGCTCTGACAAAGTCAAAGTCTATGACCAAATGGAAACGCTGGTGATGACCAAAGGGCACCAATACAAAGACTTCACGGCCTATTATGTCGAAATCATCCCCAAATCCGGCCTCCGTTATGACAAAGAATTTACCCCGCCGGACAGCGCCAAAGGCCAACCACGCCGCGCCAACCCTTTGATCCGCCAAATTGACGGCTATAGCTTTTACGCCTTGGCGACAGGTGTGCCGGATGCCTTGGAACAATTGTTCACCGCGCTGCCGGACGTGATAGAAGCCTGTTCAGATTACCGTTTTGCCGACCGGGCATTCGCCAATGCATTTTTCCATAAGGCGTTTGGATGATAACGGGGGATTGTTTTGGTTTTTTCACCCGAAAAAACCAAGGTCATCTTCCTGTGTGCCCATTGCTTCGTGGCAAAAATGGACACTATAGGTCGCTAAACTCATCATAAACCGGCATCTCAAAATACTCCGCGCCACTATGCAACCACGCCACCAAGTGTTGCAAAGTCGCCTCCCTTTGCCTTTTCTTCAAACCACACTCCCAAACAATCGCCGCCCGCCAGCCCAACACTTTTAACTGGTAAAGCACTTTTTGGTCACGCGCGACATTACGGGCGAATTTCCGCTCCCAAAAATCCGTCCTGGATTTTGGCAGATGCGACGCCTTGCAGCCTTCGTGCTGGTGCCAAAAACAACCGTTGATAAAAATGACCGCATGGTATTTCCGCAACACCAAATCCGGCGAGCCAGGCAAGGTCTTATTGTGCAAGCGGAACCGGAAACCCTGCTGATGCAATGCCGAACGCACCCATTTCTCCGGCTTAGTATTTTTGCTACGGATAGCCGCCATCGTCCGCGAACGCGCCACCGGGTCAATGCGGTCAGTCATAGCCAATCTGTTTTATAGCCAAGACCCTTACCCTTGTTTATAATGGTAACCATGTATAAGGTTGTTAAAGGTTGTTTATGTATTCCGTAGCACAAATCGCTGATATGTTAGGCGTTTCCAAAGAAACCTTGCGCCGTTGGGATAATAGCGGAAAACTGCCCTCCTTACGCAACCCGATGAACAATTACCGGTTTTATGATAAAGAACAACTCCGGCAATTTGAGGAACTGCATTTCATTTTCGATGATACCCAACGCCCCGACATCACCGCCGCTTATCCTTATCAATCCATCGAACTGTTCGCGGGCGCGGGCGGCCTGGCGATAGGCTTAGAGCGGGCGGGGCTGGACACCGTACTGCTCAACGAACTCGACAAGAACGCCTGCGACACCTTAAAAGCCAACCGCCCGCAATGGAATGTGCAGTGTGGCGATATTGCCCAGTTGGATTTTACCCCTTATTTAGACCAAATAGATGTGCTGACCGGCGGCTTCCCCTGCCAAGCGTTCAGCTATGCGGGCAAGAAAATGGGCTTTGAAGATGCGCGTGGCACCTTGTTTTATGAATTCGCCCGCGCCGTGAAAGAAACCCGGCCCAAGCTGTTTATGGCGGAAAACGTGCGCGGCTTGTTGAACCACGACGATGGCAAAACGCTGGCAAACATCCGCTCGGTCATAGACGAATTGGGCTATACCTTGCTGGAGCCGCATTTGATGAAAGCCATTTTCTACCGCGTCCCCCAAAAACGCGAACGCTTGTTATTAGTCGGCATCCGTAATGATCTGGTAGGTTTGGCGGAATTCCACTGGCCTAGGCCTTACCAAAAAGTCTATACGCTCAAGGATGCGCTGAAAGCAGGCGAATTGTTCCCTTGCGACGTGCCCGCATCCGCCGGGCAAGGCTACCCCGCGAAAAAAGCGGCCATCATGGCGCAAGTGCCGCCAGGTGGCTATTGGCGGGATTTGCCGGAGGATTTGCAAAAAATTTATATGCAAAAAAGCTATTTCCTCAGCGGCGGCAAAACCGGCATGGCGCGGCGTATGCATTGGGACGAGCCTTGCCTGACCCTGACCTGCGCCCCGGCACAAAAACAGACCGAACGCTGCCATCCTGAAGAAACCCGCCCGTTTACGGTGCGCGAGTACGCCCGCATCCAAACCTTCCCCGATGACTGGCAATTCATGGGCGCGTTGACTTCGCAATACAAACAAATCGGCAACGCCGTACCCGCCAACATGGCCTACGAATTGGGTTTGTCGGTGGTGGATTTCCTCAACCGCCTGTGTGCGACGGGGAAAGCAACGCCAGCAGGTGCGCCGGAGCAGCAGGAAGTGCCGTTTGCTTAAGCGGATGTGCGCAATAACCAAACCCACAAACAACATCAATGGGCTAAACCATGCAAATCTGGGTTGACGCGGACGCTTGCCCGAAAGCGATCAAGGACATTTTGTTCCGGGCGGCGGAACGCTTAGCCATCACCACCACCCTGGTCGCCAACCATAAACTGGCAACGCCACCCTCACGCCATATCAAATTCCTGCAAGTGAACGCGGGCTTTGATGTCGCCGACAATGAAATCGTCAAACGTTTGGCTGTAGGTGATTTAGTCATTACCGGGGATATTCCCTTAGCCAATGAGGTGCTGGACAAAGGCGGCCACGCCATCAATCCACGCGGGGAGCTGTACACCGTGGAAACCATCAAGGAACGCTTGAATATGCGGGATTTTATGGACAACTTACGCTCCAGCGGCATCAACACTGGCGGCCCGGCGGCACTAAGCCCGCGTGACATCCAAGCGTTTGCAAACCAATTGGATAAGTTTCTGGTGCGTAAGCGATAACTTGATTTGAAAATTTTTTGTCCACGAAAGACACGAAAAGCACGAAAAGCACGAAAAATGAACGAGGGGAAAATCTTTCCTTGATGAACAAATCCACACATCCTTTTCGTGCCGCCTAATGCGCCTACTGTTGGCTTTCGTGGACAACAACTACAACAAGCCATGCTCGGCAAACGAATACGGCAAACCGTCACCGATAATAAAATGATCCAGCACACGAATATCAAATAAGGCTAAGGCTTGTTTTAATTTATCGGTGATGTGCTGGTCGGCTTGGCTGGGTTCGGCGATACCGGAGGGATGGTTGTGGGCAAAAATGATGGCGGCGGCGTTGTGGTGCAAGGCGCGTTTGGCGATTTCCCTGGGATAAACGCTAGCCCCGTCTATCGTGCCACGAAACAGCTCTTCAAATTGGATGACACGATGCTGGTTGTCCAAAAACAAACAGGCGAACACCTCATAAGTATAGCCACGCAACTGGGCGCTTAGATAAGCACGGGTAATGTCCGGGCTAGTCAGGGCATTGCCACGCTGCAAAATTTCTTGAAAATGCCGTTTTGCCATTTCCAACACCGCTTGGAGCTGGGCATATTTGGCAGAACCTAAACCATTAGCTTTGCAAAAACGGGCTTGGTCGGCATCCAACAAGGCTTTCAAAGAGCCAAAATCGGCGAGCAAATCCCTCGCTAAATCCACCGCCGATTTGCCAGGCGTGCCTGTACGCAGAAAAATCGCTAGTAACTCCGCGTCAGTCAACGCGCCAGCCCCACGTTGCAGGAGCTTTTCACGGGGGCGGTCTTCTTCATCCCAGTCTTTAATGGCCATGCTGTTTGCCTATGAAAGTAAAATCTTAATCATAGGAGAATTTATACAATTAACCATTCGATAGCTGCATCAGAGCGGCGCCCTACCCTAAAATCCAGGAAGCCCATCAAAAACAGGCCAAAAAATTTGTTGCAGTTTTGACAGGGTGGACATTTTTCCTAAAATCGTATCTAGTAGCTGCATGGGGATCTTTTCTTAGTGTCCGTGAGCCAGGAACATCATTCTCCTTTGAATAAGGTCTCCTCCATTTTTTCAAAAACTGTCCGAACTATTGCCGCCCTTATGCTAAAAAAATTGGCCATTGTCATTCCACTGATTTGCGCAATGGCTGTTAAGGCATTGGCCGAGTTAAAACCGCAATCGCTGATGGATGTATATGAACAGGCTTTGGCGCATGACCCCGCTCTGGCGGCGGCTTTAAGCGCAAACCAAGCGGCGCAGGAATTGATCGAACAAGGCAAGGCCTTATACCGGCCGGTAGTTAATTTCAATGCCGGAGTCAATGCGTCCCGTACGGAAATTGCCTTTAACAATCTGGCTTCGCCCTTCAAAGGCGGCGTGCAAACGTTTGAAGGCTACAACTATGGCGTTGAAGCGCGCCAACCCATTTACCGCAAGCAAAATCTCGTGCAAATGGGCCAAGCCCAAACCCAAGCAAGCCAAGCCGACAAGCAATTAAACTTAAGCCAACAAGACTTGATAGTGCGCACCACCCAAACTTATTTCGATGTGCTGATCGCACAAGATAAGATTGATTTGATTAACGCACAGAAAGCGGCGATCTTAAGCCAGCTCGATCAGGCCAAAGCCAATTTCGACGCAGGGCTCAGCACCATTACCGATGTCAACGAAGCCCAAGCCCGTTACGATCTGATCGTGGCGCAAGCAATGGCGGCCATTAACGGGCTCCAGATTGCCGAACGGGCGCTGCAAGCGATTACCGGAGCAATCCCCCAAAAGTTGGCGATGGTAAAACCGGATCTCAAACCCCATAGCCTGGAACAAGGCATGGAAAAATGGCTGGCGGTGGCGGTGCAAAACAATTTGAACCTACAAATCCATCAGGATACCGTCACCTATTCGGAACAGGAAATTGACCGGGCCAAAGCCGGCCATTTACCGACTGTAGATGCGGTGGCGAGTTATAACGACACCTATACCAATGGCGGTCAGTTCGGTTTTGGAAATGACCTTAAAAATGGCACCATAGGCTTACAGCTACAGATTCCGTTGTACCAAGGCGGCGCCACCAGTTCACGCGTCAGGCAAGCCATACTAAATAAACAAAAGGCCTTAGATGATGTGGCGCTTGCCCGCCGTCAGACCGAGTTGGAAACCCAGAGCGCCTATTTAAATCTGAACACCAGTATCGCGCAGGTAAGCGCTTACGAACAGGCCGTCACCAGCAGCCAAAGCCAAGTAGCCTCGACCGGAAAGGGCTACGATGTCGGCATACGGACTAGCATCGACGTGCTCAATGCCCAACAACAACTGTTTTCAGCCAAACGTGATTTGCTGCAAGCACGTTACGATTACCTAGTAAATATCATCCGTTTAAAAGCGGCGGCGGGCGTGGTGACAGAAAGCGATCTGGCGGATATTAACCAGCAATTGGTGCGTTAAATTAAATTAGGCTATCACCCACTTCGGATTGTGCCAATGAGAAAACCTTACCTGATAACCGCCTTGATCCTTGCCGGACTGGTGGCGGGTTATTTTTATAAGCAGCAGCCAAAACCCATCGAGATTGATGTGTATACCGTCGCTAAGGGCGAGGTCAAATCGACGGTGTCCAATACGCGGGTCGGCACGGTCAAGGCGTGCCGGCGGGCGTTCCTGGCTCCGGCGACGGGTGGCCAGGTGGCGAAACTGCATGTTAAAGAAGGCGACCAAGTCCAGCAAAACCAATTGTTGCTGGAAGTGTGGAATAAGGATTTAAAAGACCAGGTCAAACTACAGCAAGCGCAAATCCGCGCGAACCAAGCTTCCGCCGAACAGGCTTGCCAGCTTGGCGCCAGTGCGGGCCGTGAAGCGGAACGGATCAACAAACTGTTTCAGCGCGACCGTTTTGTTTCCGAAGAAATGGTCGATAACAAAGTCTCCACCGCCAAGTCCAAGCAAGCCGCCTGCAACGCCGCACGCGAAAATATCAAGGTCAGCGAACGGAGCCTGGAAGCGGCGCAAGCGGCGGTTGAACGCACCCTGCTCACCGCCCCGTTTGACGGCACGGTGGCGGAGATCAATGCCGAACTCGGCGAGTATGTCACCCCTTCACCACCAGGAATCCCTACCTTGCCTGCAATTGACCTGATGGATGTCAGTTGCCTGTATGTATCCGCCCCGATTGATGAGGTCGATGCGCCGCAGATAAAAACCGGCATGACTGCTTGCGTCTCGCTGGATGCGTTCCCTGAAAAACGCTGTTCCGGTACAGTGTCACGGATTGCCCCGTATGTATTGGAAAAAGAAAAACAGGCGCGTACGGTCGAAGTGGAAGTAAAGCTGACCGACCCGAAAGACCTGAAAGAATTGCTGCCGGGTTACAGCGCCGATATTGAAGTCTTGCTGACCAGCAAAGCGCAAGCGATCCGCATTCCGGCAGAAGCCGTCATGGAAAATAACCGGGTATTGCTGATAAAAGCAGACGGTTTATTGGAAGAGCGCAGCTTTAAACCCGGCTTAAGCAACTGGAATACGATAGAGGTCATATCCGGTTTGGCTGTCGGCGACAAAATCGTCAAATCCATCGGTCAAGACGGCGTGAAGGCAGGTGCTTATGTCCAGGAACGCCGATGATCCGGTTGGAGCATATCCATCGGTATTTCCAAGTCGGCGAGCATACCGTCCACGCCCTGAACGACATTAACCTCACAATAAACAAAGGCGAATACGTTTCGGTGATGGGGCCGTCAGGTTCCGGCAAATCCACGTTGTTAAATATTGTCGCCTTGCTTGACCGGCCTTCTTCGGGGCGGTATGTACTGAATGATATTGATGTGATCCAACGCAGCGACGACGAGCTGGCTAGGATACGTCGGGAAAATATCGGTTTCGTGTTCCAGTTTTTCCACGTCATCCCCCGTTTGACCGCCGCCGAAAACGTCGAAATGCCGATGATATTGGCAGGCATCAACCCCAAGGAACGCAAACAACGGGTGCTGGAAGCACTGGCTGCCGTGAGCTTGCAAGACCGCATCCACCATAAACCGAACCAACTGTCCGGCGGGCAACTGCAACGGGTGGCGATTGCCCGTGCGATGATTATGCGCCCTGAAGTGGTGTTGGCCGATGAACCTACCGGCAACCTTGATAGTAAAGCCGGTTTGGAAATTATGGAATTATTGGAAAACTTGAATCGACAAGGCGTGACCTTGATTATGATTACCCACGATCAGGTATTGGGTAGCCGTGCGCTACGGCGGATTAGGATTGTTGATGGGCAAATCGAATAATGATAGGCGGAATAGCGTTCCAGATTTTTCGCTATTCGGTATTGATAGGTTTGCTTCTTGTTAGCCCTCTATAAAATTTAAGGTGGCTGAATGCCTCCATTCGACCATAACAAGACATTCAAAGCTTTGGCCGTAATAACAAATATATGCTATGTGGCGGCCATTCATTAGCAGCTCATAACAGGCCGTTGATTTACTATGATTTACAGCGGCTATCTTCTATAGATGGTGAAATGATATTGTTTAATTTACTATATATTGTGTTTTTCAACAGCCTGTTAATGTTATGTAATAGATTTAAGACCCGATTCAAAAAGCTTAGCTTCAAGTTCACGTCTTATAACAAGCCCTTTAGCATCCGGATTATTTTCCCAAATACGTTTCATACTACGAATTCTATCTGGAATGTTCTCGAATTTTCGATTTCTCATAAGATTACGAATGTCTAACATTTCTTTACGCCGGTTATTTTGTTTATCAAGATCTGTCCCGCGATTAAAGACTAGAGACACAAGTGCTCCTAAACAATCAGCACTAAGTTCGTCGCAGTGTGGAAAAGTTTTTTCAGTTTGATACGTTACAAATGGAATATAATCAATAAATTGACCGTATGCAGCATCCCAGGAAACCTTGACAACATCGGCTACTGTAGGTAACGAATCTTTAGCTTCATTTCCTTTTTTTTTCAATACCTTCTCAAGAGTGCTTAAAGCTGGTTGTTCAAGCCGATTGCACCAATCTCGGTAAAAGACATTTTTATCTGCATATCCTAAGTCGTATCCTATCCCAATTGTTACGCCAGAATTGGACTTTGGCCAGATAGGGGTTTGATAATATTTTTCATATCTATTTTTACCACCGACCTCAAGTTTTACGATCATATCTATTGCAGTTTCCGATATTTTTCTTGTGGATTTCTGTCCTGTGCCAATGCCTTTTGTTTGGATTATATGTCCTTCTCTAAATTGCCACGAATTTTCTAATAGTTCATCATCATTATTTTCAAATTGACTCAGTAATTGTTCGAAATTGGTACTAGCAAAAACGCTTGTGTATTTTAAAATAAAAGGGGCCATCATAGATAACTTCAAAAACTCTCGTCTTTTCATCACTTAACACTCCAAAATTTATATATAATAATGATTACTTATTTTTTTACCTTACCAACTACTCATTCACTTCGTATAAAAACCACCAAACGTATGGATATGTTAAAATGCTACTTTGTCTCTAAACATTTCCTAATGCCGTGATCCATAGGATTACATTTAGAAAACATACTTTCATCAACTTGGAAATCAACCTTAGGAAGTGGTGACTCATTATTCACATCGAAAACTATACAAGTATTTTTCAGTTGTTCTATTTTAATATTAGTATTTGTAAAATCTGCGCGAGTAACATCGGCACCTGTTAGGTCTGCGCCATCAAACCTGGAATACTTAAAATTGGCTTCAGCTAAAGTAGAGCAAAATAAACTTGCGTTAGAAAAGTCTGATGA
This sequence comes from Methylovulum miyakonense HT12, assembly GCF_000384075.1. GTDB lineage: Bacteria > Pseudomonadota > Gammaproteobacteria > Methylococcales > Methylomonadaceae > Methylovulum > Methylovulum miyakonense. The sequence continues at coordinate 2,078,695 of NZ_KB913025.1, read as the reverse complement.
TGAAAAGTTAGCATGATATAAATTAGACCATTCTACAGATGCATACGGCAGTATGGCGTTATTGGCGGAGGTGTTAGAAAAATCTGCAGAATATAGCGTGACACTATTCAAAGCTTTTCCTTTTTTTACTAATTTTTCTAAAGCTTCACGAGCACCAGCTCCTCTTGTGGTTAGTAATATCATTTCATACAAATCCGAATTGCTATCCGAGGAAGCTTGAGATGGTGGAGTAATATTTTTACATCCTCCGAAACAATACTCTCCATAATATGATGAGTTCATCCATGGTACTTGAGTTTCATTTTTATTAGAAACGTCTCTACCCACCCACTTTAACATTTTCTCAACATCTACTCCTGAATTAAAGTTTTTAAGCAAAGCCCAAGTATATAAACTATTATCTTGTTCTGGAAGATCATCAACAGTATATCCAGGGGCTGTGGCATAAGAAATTATTATCCCAGAACGAGCAATCACAGGAGCAAGACCTGTAGATATAGAGCTAAGACCTTTTGTTCCTTTCGATGGTCTGTCACGACATGCATCTAAAAAAATAATATTAAATAAATTTTGGGCCTCTTGCATCGATTCCAATATTTTGCTCAACTCAAACCCCTTTAATCTTAAATCATTTTTATTTGCGATTTTTACCCCAACAGGAATGAGATAATTTTCATTTTCCAATTGAGCTCCATGTCCCGAGTAATAAACGACACCTACAGTGTCTGGTTTCAATTTTTCCGTAAATTTAGCAACGGCTTCAGCTAATTCCTGGTATGTTGTGTTTTTATAAAAAAAAATTTCTCTGGGATTGATTTTTTCTAATGCAGCCTTAAAGCCATCGGCATCTTTTTCTGGATTAGTAAGCTCGTTTAATGGACTAGTATACTTATTATTGCCAATTATTAAAGCTACTACGTTTTTTTGATCATCGTTAACATCAGAGCTTTCATCACCAATAGTCTTTTCACATATGCAAAAATTTAATAAGAAAAAAATTGCGATAACAAAATATTTTTTTAATAAGGATGGCATTATTCTTGACTCCAAATCAGAGTTACCAAGTTTTTATGGGTAGTCTTTAAAAATATCCAGTCTACATTTTTATCTTGAGCGAAGCCATCAAATAATTAGATAGTCATTCACCAATTACAAAATTTGTCTTACCACAACAAGTTTTTTAGCTTAAGGAATTTCTTATTCCCCAGCATAATTAATCTAAAAGGCATAAGTTATTTAAGTCGTTTAAAAAGGCTATGTCACCGTTAATTGTGGAAGCCTTAAATGACGCGGCTTTCAGCGAAAGCCGCAATCCGCATTAAATAAGGCTTTGCGCCGAACATAAAATTTTTTCAACAACTAACGGTGACATAGCCTTTAAAAAACGTGAAATCAGTAGCTAATGACAGCTATTGAATAAAACAACACCAACGACAGCAACGGGTCGTTTTCTGGCGATCAACTTTACTCTTGATTGGATAATTGCCATTGTTTAAATGTTAAGGTTTGTTTGGACTAGAGAAATTGAACAACTTGTAAGTTTTCTTGCATAAAGATTGAGCAAAACAAGCTAGCCTATTCAGAATGCAAAGCCTGCAAAGGTTCCAAACGGGCCGCCCTAATTGCCGGTATCACGCCTGAAATGATGCCAATCAGTAAAGACAGGATGAAAGCGGCGGCGATGTAACTCCAGGCCAATTCGGTCGGCAGTGCCGGCACTAGCTTGCTGATTAACCCAACGATGCCAATACCTGCCAAAACTCCGATCATCCCGCCCACCGCGCTTAAGCTTAAGGCTTCGAACAAGAATAACTTGAAGATGATGCTCCGTTCCGCGCCTATTGCCCGCAACAAGCCAATCTCGGACACCCGCTCCGATACGGCTATGGTCATAATGGTGATGATGCCGACCGACCCGACCAACAGCGAGATTCCGCCTAAAGCCGCCACCGCCATTGTCAAAATGCTCAGGATGGAATCCATGCTCGCCAACATCTGGTTTTGGGTGATTAAGGTAAAATCTTCAAGCCCATGCCGTGCGATGAGCAACTGCTTAATGCTTTTGAGTACCGAGTCAACCGATACGTTATTGCCATACAGCAAATCAATTTCCATCAAGCTTTCCCTATCAAACAAAGCCAAGGCTTTTGCCGCAGGGATGTAGACTGTATCATCCATATCATAGCCCAGCATTTGGCCTTTTTTTTCCATCACGCCCAATACACGGTATCGGTCTGTGCCAATGCGTATGCGTTTGCCCAAGGGGCTGGTTTGCCCGAACAACTCGCTTGCCAGCTTATCGCCCAGCACGGCGAAAGCGCGGGGATGGGTGTCTTCACCCGAAGGCAAAAATTGGCCTAATTGGGTGCGGATTTGCCAGACTTGGGGGACGGCGGCACCTGCACCGATGACGTTGGTGCGCCGTTGCTTGGTGTCCGTTTCAACCCGCGCATTGCCTTGTACCACTGGCACAACGGCAAGAATTCCGCCTAATTTGCCCAAGCTGGCTGCATCTGCCATGGATAAGGGACGTACTGTGCTGATGGTCGCCCCGGATAACCCAAAAGTGGATTTTTTCCCTGGATGGATGCCAATGATATTCGTCCCAAACTGGGTGAATTCAGCGATCACAAAGCTGTGCAGGCCACGGCCTAAGGAGGTCAGGATAATGACGGCGGCGATCCCGATGATTAATCCTAACGAAGTTAGTGCCGACCGTAATTTATAAGAAATGATCGTCCGGAATGACAGGAGCAATATGTCAAGGAAACTCATGGTCATCGTTTCGCCAACGCGACTATAGGGTCAAGCCTTGCCGCTTTGCGGGCGGGCAGTACGCCAAACAATAAGCCAGTCAGGATTGAAACGCTGATAGCGGACACTAATCCCCAATGAGGAAGGGCAACAGGAAATTTCGGATAAACCAGCTGTATCGCTGCTATGACCAGTTGACCGAATAATAAACCGACCAACGCGCCGACCAATGATAACAGCACAGCCTCCGCCAGAAAAAGCCACTGTACCTGGGCTTGTGATGCGCCCAATGCCTTGAGCAAGCCGATTTCGGCAGTCCGTTGCGTGACACTGACCAGCATGACATTCATGACCAGCACGCCCGCGACAACCAGGCTGATACCGCCGATACAGGCCACGGCGATAGTCAGCGCGGTGAGGATTTTATTGAAGGCATTGACCACGCTGTCTTGGGTGATGACGGTGATGTCTTCCTCGCCTTCATGGCGAAGTTTGATGGTCTTTTTAACTTCATCCACCGTTTTTAGCATCGCGTCCCTGGATCGGGTTTCGATCAAAACCCGGAACAGGGACCGGGTATCAAACAAGGCTTGGGCGGAAGCAACCGGAATAATCACCATCTCGTCAAAATCAACGCCTATGGATTCGCCTTCGGAAGCCAGCACGCCGATAACCCGAAACCGCCTGTCATTTATGCGTAGCCATTGGCCCAATGCCGGCGTGTTGGCAAATAATTGTTCACGAATCATTTGCCCGATGACACAAACGGACAGGGCGTTACCAGCCTCGGTTTTTGGCAAAAAACTGCCTTGCGCCATGGTCAGATGCCGCACCCGCAATAACGCATCCGTGGAACCAAACACATTGGTTTCCCGCTCCAAACCCGCAAAGGTGACCGGAGCGGCCCCTATGGTTAGCGGCGCCACCGCCGCGACATAAGGGATGTGCGCCAATGCCCCGGCATCTTCCAGGGTCAAATCCCTGGGCGTTTCACCGAATAGCGGCGGGGAGCCGCCCGTTGTTTCAGTGCGTCCAGGCAATACGATAACCAGATGCGTACCCAAGGCTTCAAACTCATGCACGATATAACTACGGGCGCTTTCGCTGAGCGCGATCAACACGGTCACGGAAGTCACGCCTATGCCCATCGCCAAGATAATCAGCAATGTCCGCAACCACTGGGATTTTATGGAAATAATGGCTTGTTGGAAGATGTCCCGTAGGAGCATTTCAGTCTCCGAAAACTATTGGGCATTAATTCCTTTCTGATGTTTGTCCCGCCTGCGCCCCAATCCTTTCCTACATTGCAAGAGAACGATACTGATGGCCCATTTATTTCCTTGGCGGTTGGATGCCTTTCAAAACATCGTTGTCCGCTCAGTCTTTGATTGGGCTGGGGGCAAGCACCACTCTCGACCCGTTGGTCTCGGCAGGGCTAACAACACCCGCCGCTTCCATATTTTCAATCAAGGTCGCGGCGCGGTTATAACCGACCTTAAACCGCCGTTGGACGCTGGAAATGGAAGCTTTGCGCGATTCGGTGACAAACTGCACGGCCTCGTCATACAAAGGGTCGTTCTCACCGCTGCTATCGCCGCTGCCGCCACTTAAGCCGGCACTAAAGCCATCGTTGCTGTCGCTGACTTCTTTGGTGATGTCGTCAAGATAATTGGCAGGCGCCGTCTGTTTTAAAAACTCCACCACGCGGTGCACTTCATGGTCATCGACAAACGCGCCATGGGCGCGGATAGGGATGCTCGTGCCGGAGGGTAGGAACAGCATGTCGCCGTTACCCAGCAAGGTCTCGGCACCGCCTTGGTCGAGGATGGTGCGCGAGTCGATGCGGGAAGAAACTTGGAAAGAAATACGTGTCGGCACGTTGGCTTTGATCAAGCCTGTCAAGACATCAACAGAAGGCCGTTGCGTGGCGAGGATCAAATGGATGCCTGCGGCGCGGGCTTTTTGCGCAAGGCGGGCGATAAGCTCTTCGACTTTTTTGCCGACGATCATCATCATGTCCGCCAACTCGTCGATGATGATGACGATGCTAGGCAACGTGGCCAAGACCGGATATTCTTCCTCGAAATCATCGGCAAAGGATTGTCCGGGCTGAAACATCGGGTCGCGGATGAATTCGCCACGGGCGGCGGCATCTTCAATTAGCTGGTTAAAACCCGCCAAGTTCCTGACCCCGACTTTCGACATCAGCTTATAACGCCGCTCCATTTCCCCAACCGCCCAGCGCAGGGCGTTGCTGGCCTCTTTCATGTCGGTGACCACGGGGGTCAACAAATGCGGAATATCGGCGTAAACCGACAGCTCCAGCATTTTCGGGTCTATCATGATCAGGCGCACTTGGGCGGGCGTGGCTTTGTACAGCAAGCTTAAGATCATGGTGTTGATCGCCACCGATTTTCCCGAACCAGTAGTCCCCGCCACCAGCGCATGCGGCATTTTGCCCAAATCGGCAACCAGCGGCGTGCCCGCAATATCCTTGCCCATCGCCAACGTCAGCAACGATTTGGCATGGGTGAAATTGTTGGACACCAACAGTTCGCGCAAACTGACCATTTCCCGCTCCCGATTAGGGATTTCCAAACCCACGACGGATTTGCCAGGGATAATTTCGACGATACGCACGCTAGTGACCAGCAAGGCCCTAGCCAAATCTTTGGACAAGGTGCTGATGCGGCTGACTTTGACCCCGGCGGCCGGTTGCAGCTCGAAACGGGTGATGACCGGCCCCGGATGGAAACCAACCACCGCAACGGTGACATTAAAATCGGCCAAAATTTCTTCCACGCGCCGGGACATGGCTTCCAAGTCGCTTTGGGAATAACTCACCACATGCGACTCACGTTGGTCCAGCAAATCTAGTCCAGGCAAAATGCCGTCATTCATCGAATAAACTGGAACCGATGGTTTTTGCGCAAATTTGCTGATTTTTTCCGATTTCTGCGTAACGTTTTCAACAAACTTTTCGAACGGACGGGAAGGCTCAAGCAGTATGGCGTCGGGTGTTTTTTCAACCGTTTTTTTAACGGGTTTGCTTACCGGTGGCAGGAACATGGTTTGCACCGGCAAAGCGGCAGGCAACTTGGGCGGCTTGACTTGCAATTTGGAGAGGTAGCGGAAGGCGGCCTGGGCTAAGGAAAAGGTTTGCTTGCCTACCCAATCAACCAAAGCCACCCAAGAAACTTCCGTCGCAAGGGTAATGCCCGCCAATAACAGGACGATCAAAAACAGCGTCGCCCCAGAGTTGCCCAGCAAATTGTAGGCGACATCCCCCGTCTCCTCGCCCAAAATCCCGCCCGTGTCACGCGGCAATTCAATATGGACCCGGAGCATATACAGGTGCAACAAAGCCGTACCCGCCGTCAGGAAAGCCACCATCCCCAAGGCGCGGATAAGCGTTTTTTCCCGGCTACGCTTTATCGGCTTAAAGAACAGGTAACTCTGCCAAGCGATCAATGCCGGAAACAAATACGCCGTCAAACCAAAAAAACTCAAGCTAATATCAGCCAACCAAGCCCCGATAACACCGCAGGCATTGGTGACGGTGGGTTTGGTGCCGCTGTGTGTCCAGCCCGCATCTTCAAGGCTAAAGGTAACGAGTGAAATTAAAAAAAACAAAGCGCAGGCAAAAAAACTCAAGACCGCAACTTCGCGTAAGCCACGAAACGTTTTTTCTTCCATTACAGCAGACATAAATAGATTGGATAGGTGATACCCCGCTAAGGGGCTACTTTATAAAGATCCGCAGCATCCGTCTAAATGCGTAGGCAAGGGCTAAAACTCATGCACTTAAATTATGCACACACCGTTGTTTACCCTTCCGGGCTTTATTGGGAGCGGGGTCGCGATGTTAAAAAATTTCTTCGTTATGATTATAGATGAATACGGTTCCATTTTGCATTAATAACAGCCGTGATGGGCCGCGTTTGTTTACATGCCTGCTACGGATGACCAAAATCAACAATAACATTGTCGAAACACGCATTCAGCTGCATAATTTAAAGATTATCCTTTTCTTGTAGAGATTTGTTCATGAGTAATTCAAAACACTGTCGGCTTTTGATTTTAGGCTCTGGCCCTGCCGGTTACACTGCGGCGGTCTATGCCGCCCGCGCAAATTTAAAACCAGTGATGATTACGGGTATGCAGCAGGGAGGGCAATTGACCACGACAACTGATGTCGATAACTGGCCTGGGGATATTGAAGGCCTGCAAGGCCCTGATTTGATGGAACGGATGCGTTTGCATGCCGAACGGTTCGACACTGAAATCATTTTCGACCATATCCACACCGCCGATTTGTCGGCGAAACCCTTTACCTTAACCGGAGATTCCGGGGTTTACACTTGTGACGCGTTGATTATCGCCACCGGGGCTTCGGCACGTTATTTAGGGCTGGATTCGGAAGAGGCATTTAAAGGCCGCGGAGTTTCCGCCTGTGCGACTTGCGATGGCTTCTTCTATCGCAACAAGCCGGTGGCGGTGATCGGCGGCGGCAACACCGCCGTTGAGGAAGCCTTGTATCTTGCCAATATCGCATCAAAAGTTACGGTCGTGCATCGCCGCGACAAATTCAGGTCTGAAAAAATCCTTTCTGACAAATTATTGGAAAAAGCCAAAAACGGCAATGTCGAGATCGCATGGAACCATACCTTAGACGAGGTGCTGGGGGATGACATGGGCGTGACCGGATTACGGATAAAAAATATCGAAGACGGCTCAAGCAAGGATCTGGACGTGCATGGTGTGTTCATCGCTATTGGCCACACGCCTAATACGGGAATTTTTGAAGGCCAGTTGGAGATGGACCATGGCTACATCAAAGTCCGTAGCGGCATCCAAGGCAACGTGACGGCAACCAGTGTTGAAGGGGTCTTTGCCGCCGGGGACGTGATGGATTCGGTTTACAAACAGGCCATCACATCGGCGGGTGCGGGCTGCATGGCGGCCTTGGATGCCGAGAAATATTTGGATGAATTAGCGGGTTGAATGCTGTAAATGCATTCTCATGGCAGGCAAAATCAGTGTTTATCGCTGGCGTAAATTGCGTATTGGATAGATGAAACTGACGATACTGAACCCTAAAAATCCTGACCAAGCATTTCCGTCGGTCAAAAAAGCCTTAAAAGAGCCGGATGGCTTACTGGCTATCGGCGGCTGTTTGTCAAAAAACCGTTTGATAAATGCATACCGCCAGGGGATTTTTCCTTGGTATAACCCTGGCGAGCCGATTTTGTGGTGGTCGCCTGACCCGCGGCTAGTGTTGTACCCTGAAAAGCTTTTCATTTCCCGCAGCCTGCGTAAGACTTTGCGGCAGAGCAACTATTCAGTCACGATTGACCAAGCTTTCGATCAAGTGATCAATAGCTGCGCCGAACCTAGGCCTGGGCAATCCGGCACCTGGATAACAAATGACATTAAACAAGCTTACGGCGAGCTATTCCGTTTAGGGATAGCCCATTCTGCCGAAACTTGGGTTGAAGGCAAATTGGTAGGCGGGCTATATGGCATCGCCTTAGGACAAGTTTTTTTCGGCGAATCCATGTTCCATACCCAAACCGATGCCTCTAAGGTCGCGTTTGCAACCCTGGTGGACAAGCTTAAGTCTTGGGGCTACCGGCTCATTGACTGCCAAGTGCATTCGCAGCATTTGGTGAGCTTAGGTGCTGAAGAAATTTCGCGTGACGATTTTGGGCAACTGTTAGGCCAATATTGCGAAATGACGGCCAGCCCTTCTGCTTGGAAACCAGCATGAAAACGCTGCCATTATTTCTGACCGAAGAACATCCATGCAGTTATCTTGAGGGTGAACTGGCCCGCTCGGTGTTTGTACACCCGTCTTGCACCATGACCACCCTGTTATATGGGCGGCTTATGGAACAAGGCTTCCGCCGTAGCGGCGATGATGTGTACAAGCCGTATTGCCAACATTGCTCCGCTTGTATTCCGGTCAGATTAGCGGTTTTTGAGTTTAAGCAAAACCGTAGCCAGAAGCGCTGCTGGGAAAAAAACCGCGCTACCCAGGTACAAATCAAGCCTGCCGTTTTTGAGCAGGCGCATTATGAAATGTATTTACGGTATCAGACGATTCGGCATACGGACGGTGATATGGCCAGATCCAGCCCTGATGATTATCTCGGTTTCTTAAGCAGTTCCTGGTGCAATACCCAATTTGTGGAATTCTCAATTAACGGGCGATTGGCAGGCATTGCCGTTGTCGACCTATTCGATAACGCATGGTCTGCCGTTTACACGTTCTTTGAGCCGGAATTTTCCGGATACGGCCTAGGTGTTTATGCGGTTTTATGGCAAATTGAACAAGCCAAGTCCGAACACCGCGAATTTTTATACTTAGGCTATTGGATTCAGGCGTGCAAAAAAATGGCGTATAAAAGCAATTATCAGCCCCTGCAATTATTGCTTAATAAACAATGGACTGAAAAATATGCTTGAATTGAACACCTATTTTAGTGCCACACACTTCTATTGTTAAAAGGCGGCTTATGTTATGATGGGCGTTTTAAAATTTACAGGTAATACCCATGGCTAAAGAAGACCAAATTGAAATGGAAGGCAAAGTGATAGATACGCTTCCTAATACGATGTTCCGTGTGCAACTTGAAAACGGCCACATTGTGACCGCACATATTTCCGGAAAAATGCGTAAGCACTATATCCGCATTTTGACTGGCGATAGCGTTAAAGTTGAAATGACACCTTACGATTTATCAAAAGGCCGTATTTCATTCCGTATGCGCTAATCCCAAAGGAATGGGACTAGCGCATAGCCCATGCCAACTAGCTATCTTCAGAGACCACCAGCTCCTTGCCTTCTATGGCAAAGCCCAGTTCGTTGTTTTTCATATAAACCGTCACATGCCCGCCGTTTGCCAGTTTCCCAAACAGCAAATCATTCGCCAAAGGCTTTTTAATTTTTTCCTGTATTAACCTCGCCATTGGCCTGGCGCCCATTTTGGGGTCGCAACCATTCTCAGCCAACCATAACCGCGCCTCAGTTTCCAGCGTTAAGGTAACCTGCTTATCCGCCAGTAAAGCTTCCAGTTCAAAGATAAATTTATCGACAACATGACCGACTATGGAAATGTCCAGCGGCTTGAATTGGATGACCGCATCTAGCCGGTTACGGAATTCCGGCGAAAAAGACTTTTCAATCACTTTCATGCTATCGGTCGCATGGTCTTGGTGGGTAAAACCGATCGACGCACGGCTACCTTCTTCCGCACCCGCATTCGTCGTCATAACCAGGATGATGTTACGGAAATCGGCTTTGCGTCCGTTGTTATCGGTTAATGAGCCATGATCCATGACCTGCAACAACAAGTTAAACACATCAGGATGGGCTTTTTCCAATTCGTCTAGCAACAGCACCGCATGGGGGTGTTTGGTCACCTGTTCGGTAAGCAAACCACCTTGATCGAAACCGACATAACCCGGAGGCGCACCTATCAACCTGGAGACCGTGTGCCGCTCCATATACTCCGACATATCCAAGCGGATCAATTCAACGCCCAACACTTTTGCCAACTGCCGCGTCACTTCGGTTTTACCCACACCTGTCGGCCCGGCAAATAAGAACGAACCAATAGTTTTTTGGGTATCGCGCAAACCCGCCCGGGATAACTTGATCGCCGATGCGAGTGCGGAAATCGCTTCGTCCTGCCCAAAAACCAGCATCTTGAGGTTTTTTTCCAAATTCGCCAGTTTATCCACATCGTTTGAAGACACGGATTTTGCCGGAACCCTAGCGATTTTAGAGACGATTTCTTCAATTTCCGCAACATCAATCAATTGCTTGCGTTCGGCTTCTGCCGTCATGCGCTGTTTGGCGCCCGCTTCATCAATCACATCAATGGCCTTGTCAGGCAAATGGCGGTCAGTGATATAGCGGTCGGACAATTCGGCAGCCAAACGCAATGCATCGGGTGAGTATTTCACGTCATGATGTTCTTCAAAACGTGATTTAAGACCTTTTAAAATCAAAATGGTATCGGCAACCGAAGGTTCCAAAATATCCACTTTCTGGAAACGGCGGGCGAGCGCATGGTCTTTTTCGAACACGCCGCGGTACTCCTGATAAGTCGTTGAACCTATGCAACGCAAATGCCCGGAAGCCAAAGCGGGCTTGATTAAGTTGGACGCATCCATGACACCACCCGATGCCGAACCGGCACCAATAATGGTATGGATTTCATCAATGAACAGAATCGAGTTGGGCTCTTTTTTAAGCTGGTTCATTAACGCTTTCAGGCGTTTTTCAAAATCACCGCGGTATTTGGTGCCAGCCACCAAGGCCCCCAAATCCAACGAATAAATCACGCTTTTTAACAATACTTCCGGGACATCTTCTTCAACGATCTTCTTGGCCAATCCTTCGGCGATGGCGGTTTTACCGACACCCGCTTCACCGACTAGCAAAGGGTTGTTTTTCCGGCGGCGGCACAATGTCTGGATGGTACGCTCAAGCTCAAGTTCCCGGCCAATCAAAGGGTCAATCCGGCCTTTTAAGGCCTCTTCATTAAGATTGGTGGCATACCTGTCCAACGGGCTACCGGATTCGGTATCCGAGCCACCATTATCAGCGTTTTGTTCGCCGTTGCTTTCGTTGCTGTTCTGGTCGAGCTTGGAAATCCCGTGCGAAAGGTAATTCACCACATCCAGGCGTGATATATCCTGCTTGTTTAACAAATAAATCGCATGGGAATCCTGCTCACTAAAAAGCGCAACGAACAGATTGGCGCCAGTCACTTCTTTTTTATCAGAAGCCTGGACATGGAAAACCGCCCGCTGCAACACGCGTTGGAAGCCCAGCGTCGGCTGGGTGTCGCGCTGTATGCCTGGAGGGATCAACGAGATCGTTTCGTCAATAAACTTGGTCAATTGGCTGCGCAATAAAGGCATATTACAACCACAAGCCCGCATGACCGCTTCAGCGGACGCATTATCCAGTAGCCCCAACAATAAGTGTTCAACCGTGATAAATTCATGGCGTTTATCATGGGCATTTTTAAACGCGGTATTTAACGTAATTTCAAGTTCTTTGCTTAACATAAACGCTCCACTTACACTATTTCCATCGAGCACAGCAACGGATGTTGATGCTCGCGTGCATATTCATTGACAATAGTTACTTTAGTTTCAGCAACATCCTTAGTATACGTCCCACAAACGCCAACGCCTTGCGTATGTATTTGCAGCATGACCTGTGTTGCCAACTCTTCGGACATACCAAAAAAATCCATCAGCACTTCAACGACAAAATCCATAGGCGTAAAGTCATCGTTCAACAAAATGACCCTATATAATGGCGGCTTTTGTAATTTTGGCTTGGCTTCCTGAACCGCCAAGCCATCATCGCTATCTTCAAACGGATTTAAATCGGACATAACAAACAGATAAATTAACTCTCTATATGCATTAACATAATGCTAAGTGTAGAGTATTTCAAGCCCGTACACACAACAAATTATCCTGACCCGTTAGACAATAGGGAAGTTGCACCTACAATAAACCAGCTTTAACAACATTCTGCAGCCAAAGCGGGTAAAATACCCCGCTTTACAATTTAGGAGGCCATTGATGGTTTGGAAACCTCACGTTACTGTCGCCGCAATTATCGAACAAAACGGACGTTTTTTGCTGGTTGAAGAAGAAACCGACAACGGCCTGCAATTTAACCAGCCTGCCGGGCATTTTGAAGAAAACGAAGACCTGATTGCCGCCGTCAAGCGTGAAGTGCAGGAAGAGACCGCCTGGCAATTTGAACCGGCACATATCGTGTCCATCCAACTTTGGCGTAGAACCCCCAAAGCCGCGACTTTCCTCAGGGTCTGTTTTGCCGGCTCCTGCCATAGCCATAATCCTGAACAAGCGTTGGACACGGGCATCGTCGGGACACATTGGCTGACCCGTGATGAAATCGCCACGCAACAACACCGCCTGCGCAGCCCTTTAGTGCTGATCGGCATAGACGAATATCTGCAAGGGGAGCGTTACCCCTTAGCTTTATTAAAATCATTTCTCGATCTGGATCATGAGTAAAAACATCATCGTCGGCATGTCCGGCGGCGTCGATTCTTCCGTCACCGCCCTGCTGTTATTGGAACAAGGCCACAACGTCAGCGGCTTGTTCATGAAAAACTGGGAAGAAGACGACGGCACCGAATACTGCACCGCCATGCAGGACCTGGCGGACGCGCAACAAGTTTGCGACAAGCTTGGCATACCCTTAAAAACCGTCAACTTCGCCGCCGAATACTGGGACGAAGTGTTTGAGGTTTTTTTGTCCGAATTCGCCGCAGGGCGCACCCCCAACCCCGACATCCTGTGCAACAAACACGTCAAATTTAAGGCGTTTTTGAATTACGCGATTGAAGACCTGGGCGCGGACCATATCGCCACTGGCCATTATGCCCGTGTCGCCGAACGAGACGGCTCATTCCAATTACTGAAAGGCCTAGACCCCAACAAGGAACAAAGTTACTTCTTGTACGCCATGGGGCAAAAAGCCCTATCAAAAACACTGTTCCCCATCGGGCATTTGCACAAACCGGAAATCCGCGCCTTAGCCAAAAAAGCCGGTTTCGACAACCACAAGAAAAAAGACAGCACCGGCATTTGCTTCATCGGCGAGCGCAAATTTAAAGAATTCCTGCAACGCTACCTACCCACCCAACCAGGTGAAATGCGCACACCAGAAGGGCAAACCATCGGCAAACATCACGGCTTGATGTACTACACCTTTGGGCAACGGCAAGGCTTAGGGATAGGCGGCGTAAAAGACGCACCGGATGAGCCGTGGTATGTCCTGGAAAAAGATTTGGAGAACAATGTGCTGATCGTCGGGCAAGGCCATGACCATCCGCTGATGCTGCACAACACCCTAGAAGCAGGGCAACTGGATTGGTGCAGTGGCAAACCTTTGCTTGAACCGCTACGCTGCGCCGCCAAAACCCGCTACCGCCAACCCGACCAAACTTGTTATCTGGAACCGTTACCGGACGGGCGTTGTAAAGTGACGTTTGATGAACCACAACGGGCGATTACGCCAGGGCAGTCGGTGGTGTTTTATGCTGGCGAGGTTTGTTTGGGTGGCGGGATTATTGAATCAAGAACGGACAATTAATGCCTGGTTCTAAAATCCAATCAAAACGGTCAGGGGGGGGCTTTTATAACTTTCCGCTTTATAAGCAATTAAAAATAGGGTACTTTTTAGAAAAAAGTTGGAGCCGTTAGGAAGCGCATCGCCCTATTGTTCAATGCGCTTCTTTTACCAGCTTACAATATTGGTTTTGGTTTATTTGGCGCAGTAAACTCTTGCAACTCTTGGCGAATAAATCCCAATCGTTACCATTTCAAAGAAGCCATCTAAAAAAGTTTCTTCCGCTTCGACTTTTGCAATGTTACTTGCGCCACCACAAATTTCGGCAGCGCTCGTAATGCGCGTTTGGCCCACGCCACGGACAAAAAATGGCTGCCTAATTTCTTTTGTCGGCACTGATGGTGCAACTGCATTTTGATTAATTTGAAAACTTTGAGTGGCGCAACCTGTACTGACTAAAGCTATTGCCATAAATAATGTTATTTGTTTCATTGAAGTCACCTCTGGTAAATGGGGGGGGATTAACCTGGCACAACTAACAAACTGAGTTTTCACTCTAGCACAATTCGATTTTAACAAAAACCTTTTTCTTTCAATTTTTCTAAGCAGAAAAATATAAAACATTTCATGTATAAAACCCAATTGGCAGGTGTGGCCTACGATTTTAGATCCTTGCGCAATTTGATGGCTAAGGCCTCCCCCGCCCGTTCCGGCGATTATCTGGCTGGCGTCGCGGCGGCCAATAATCTGGAGCGGGTGGCGGCGCAGTGGGTGTTGGCGGATGTGCCGCTGAAACAATTCCTCACCGAAGCCTTAGTGCCTTACGAAAGCGACGAGGTGACGCGGCTGATTATCGACAGCCATGACCGGCAAGCCTTCGCTCCCGTCAGCCATTTGACCGTCGGCGATTTCCGCAACTGGTTGTTGTCGGATCAAACAAATACGGAAACATTGGCCGCCATCGCCGCTGGCCTCACGCCGGAAATGGTCGCCGCCGTGTCGAAAATCATGCGAGTCCAAGATTTGATTTTGGTGGCGAAAAAATGCCACGTCGTCACCCGCTTCCGTGGCACGATAGGTTTGGCAGACCGCCTGTCAACCCGTCTGCAACCCAATCATCCCACCGACCATCCCGCGGGTATCGCCGCCAGTATTTTAGATGGCTTGCTGTATGGCTGCGGCGATGCGGTGATCGGCATCAATCCCGCAACCGACAACCTGGAAGCTACGACGCGCTTGTTGCACCTGCTTAACGATGTCATCGAACGTTATCAAATCCCCACCCAAGCCTGTGTGTTGGCGCATGTCACCACCACCATGAAGGCGATGGAACAAGGTGCACCTGTGGATTTGGTGTTCCAATCCATCGCCGGAACCCAAAAGGCAAATGATAGTTTCGGTGTCAATTTAGCGATGTTGCAAGAAGCCCAGGCAATGGCTTTGAATCTAAACAGAGGTACGGTCGGCGACAACTGCATGTATTTCGAAACCGGACAAGGCAGTGCCTTATCCGCCAACGCCCACGAAGGCTTAGACCAGCAAACCTGCGAAGCGCGGGCGTATGCGGTGGCGCGGCAATTCAAGCCTTTGCTGGTCAACACGGTGGTCGGCTTTATCGGCCCGGAATATTTATACGACGGCAAACAAATCATCCGCGCTGGCTTGGAAGACCATTTTTGCGGCAAATTGCTCGGCCTGCCGATGGGCTGCGATGTCTGTTACACCAACCACGCCGAAGCTGACCAAGATGATATGGACATATTGCTGACGCAGTTTGCCGTGGCTGGCGGCACGTTCATCATGGGGGTGCCAGGCGCGGATGATGTCATGTTGAATTACCAATCGACCTCCTTCCATGATGCCTTGTATGTGCGGCAAGTTTTAGGTTTGCGTCCTGCGCCGGAGTTTGAGCAATGGCTGCAACAGCATCAGATATTTAATGCGGATAACCAATTGATGCGGCAAGGAATTCCTGCGCTATTTGGCGGTACGGGCATTTTGCCTGCGAACGGTTCAAAATAAGGGTGCCAAAAACAAGTTTTTGGCCCCCATTTCAACACTGACAATTTCTACTCCCAGCCAGCCATGAGCGACCCACTGCAAATCACTCCAGACCCTTGGCAATCCTTAAACCAATTCACCGCCGCGCGTATTGCCTTAGGCCGCGCGGGGATGAGTTTGCCGACCCAGGCCTGTTTGGACTTCCAACTCGCCCATGCCTTGGCGCGGGATGCGGTGAATATCCCGCTGGATTTTACCGAACTTGCCGGACGTTTGGCAGCAAACGGCATTGACTCTTTAACTTTACAAAGCCAAGCGGAAAACCAACGCTTGTATTTACAACGGCCTGATTTGGGGAGATTGTTAAGCCCCTCTTCGCAAAAATGCTTAAAAAACCACGCGTTATCACCCGCCGATGCCGTTGTAGTGGTTGCCGATGGTTTGTCATCCACCGCCATCGCCCATCACGCCGGGCCATTTTTAAACTTATTGCTGCCGGAACTGCAAAACAACAACTACCAAATCCCGCCCGTTTGCCTAGTCAAGCACGGGCGTGTCGCCGTTGGCGATGCGATTGCCGAAGCTTTCACGGCACGGTTGTGCATAGTCCTAATCGGCGAACGCCCTGGCCTAAGCTCGCCGGACAGCATGGGCATTTATTTCACCTACCAGGCCAAATCTGGCCTCAGCACCGATGCCGACCGCAATTGCATTTCCAATATCCATCACAATGGCTTAAGTTATGCCCAAGCATTAAAAAAACTGCTCTTTTTAATCGCCGAAGCGGAAAAATTGGAATTGTCAGGGGTAAACCTAAAAGATGAAACGACCGAAACAGAATTAGAGAACTTGCCGCCATTACGTAATTTTCTCCTAGCTCACCGATAGCGCAAGGGCTTTTCCGTCCATTGCCTAAGCCATCCCAACGATTTACCTGTAACACTAACCAATGCCCCCTACCCTACGCTATCTCAACCAACAGCCCTACACCGATACTTGGCAAGCCATGCAAGAGTTCACCGTGCAGCGCAACGCCGATACCCCCGATGAATTTTGGATAGTCGAACATCCGCCCGTTTACACCTTAGGCTTAAGCGGCAAGCGCGAGCATTTGCTAAACACGGCCGACATCCCCGTCGTGCACAGCGACAGGGGTGGACAAGTCACTTACCACGGCCCTGGGCAGCTCGTGATTTACACCTTGCTGGACATTAAACGCTTGCAAATCAACATCCGCGAACTAGTCAGCTTGCTAGAAAACGCCATGATCGCGACCTTGGCGGATGTCGGCATCACCGCTAATGCCAAAGCCGATGCCCCCGGCGTTTACGTGCAAGGCAAAAAAATCGGTTCGATTGGTTTGCGTATTAAAAACCATTGCAGTTATCATGGCCTAAGTCTAAACAACGCTATGGATTTGCGCCCGTTTTCGCACATCAACCCGTGCGGCTATTCCGGTTTGCAAATGACCCAACTGGCAGATTGTGGTGTCGCCATTGACACGAATGATTTAGCCGCCCTAGTTATCGAACACATCACCGCAGCCTTACCGTCATGAATTATCAAGCCCCCTCACGCGCCACCCCCGAATCCCACCAACGTAGCGCGGAAAAACTGGCGCGTATCCCGATTAAAGTCGAGCAACCGGAAACCGTCTTGCGCAAACCCGATTGGATACGCATCAAAGTCACCGCTAACGAAGAAATCACCCGCGTCAAACAATTGCTGCGCGAACATAAACTGCACACCGTCTGCGAAGAAGCCGCCTGTCCGAATTTGTCAGAATGCTTCCAACACGGCACAGCGACCTTCATGATCATGGGCGATTTATGCACCCGCCGCTGCCCGTTTTGCGATGTCGCCCACGGCAAACCCTTGCCCTTAGATGCCAACGAACCACAACACTTAGCCGATGCGATAGCCGCAATGGCCTTGAAATACGTCGTCATCACCTCGGTGGACCGCGACGATTTACGCGACGGTGGCGCCGGGCATTTCGCCGAGTGCATCAGCCAAATCCGCACCCTGACCCCGACAACCAAAATCGAAATCCTCGTCCCCGATTTTCGCGGACGCGTCGAAAAAGCCATCAATATCCTGGTGCAACAACCTTGCGACGTGTTCAACCACAACCTGGAAACCGTGCCACGCCTATACAAACAAGCGCGGCCTGGTTCGGATTACCAAGGCTCTTTGGATTTATTGCGCCAACACCATGAGGCATTGCCGCATGTCCCGACCAAATCCGGCCTGATGATGGGCTTGGGCGAAGAGACCGAAGAAGTGATTGAAGTGATGAAAGATTTACGCGCGCACGGCTGCTCGATGCTGACCTTGGGGCAATACCTGCAACCTAGCAAGGCGCATTTGCCCGTGCAACGCTATGTCACGCCAGAAGAGTTTGCCGACTATGGCAGGGTGGCCAAGGAATTGGGCTTTAAACAAGTGGCTAGCGCACCGCTAGTTAGGTCTTCTTACCATGCGGATTTGCAGGCTAAGGGCGTGATTGAATAAGTGGTTATTCGTGCACTCCGCAAGGCGGATAGTTGTGCATAAAGGGATGACCTAAACGGCATCACAGAAATCAATGCCGCTTGCGGATATTGGCTTCGTCCCTTTCAAATTTCATAAATAGTTTTCTAGCTCGCGTAGGACGCATTTGCGATAGAGACTGTGAAAGTATTGCAAAATGCTCTAAGAATTAATGATTGTCCACATAAAACACGAAACAATTAAATAATAACTTTCAATAACTTATATTTAATCTGGTTTTACACTTTCGTGTTTTTTCGTGATTTTCGTGGACATAAAATAATTCTTTCACAGTCTCGATAGCTTATGCGCCGGATGTTTGAATGCCAATATTCGCTATGCCGGGCTTAGTTGCGCGAGGTTTACGGAAAGGTTCTGAATGATGTTGATACCAATTATTCGATTGTTGCACCGAGTCGATTCTTAAAATAATTTAAAAATTCATTTTGTTTATTTGGGTCAAGCGATAAGACACCTTTTGTTGAAACAAAAACCTCATAACCTCTAATTCTCAATTCATACACAGCGAACAAATCGCAAATGTCCGCGCATACTCCAGTAACTTCTATTTGCGTAGGTTTCATTTTTTCTAAAATATCTTCTAATTGAGTGTTTAAGAAAATACTCAGCGTTTTCTTCTTTAGAACAAGAGATTCTTTTATAAATGGCTTTAGACTATCCACTATCTCAGCCTCGAAAGTGCCTTTCAGGCAATGTGGCGGATAAGGCCTTCCAATTTCTGGGTCGTCCAAAGAATGTTCATCACAAACAAAAATTATTTTACCGTTTTCATTCCGTATTTTAGTAATTCGGGATGCAATGTAACTTTCAATTTCTATCGTTGAATTAGGTAATGAAAGAGGATAACCTTCCCTGCAAAAGCCGTTAAGCATATCAATCACTATCAGTATATTCATTTACACGTTCTCACTTTAAATTGATCCCATCACAATTATCGGATCACCTTCATTACTGCTTAATACCTAAAAACCAAAATTGATACCATCAGGTTTTTTACTTGACAGTTGTAGCAGATCATCAAAAGCATTTTGAGCCACTTCAAAAGCGACACCATGCTTTTGTTGATTTAGCTTATTTTTACTTCCATCCCATTAAAATTGCATGAGTTTTTCGTTGTAACTGATTGTTTAAAAAGTATACCACATTAAAAAATCGCTTCTGGTTTTAGGCTGTTCGGCGTAGGGTGGGCTGATGCCGAACGGTAACCATCTTAGCGTATATAAAATCATTCCCCTGTTGTGATGGCCTCTAAATCATCCGCCACGCCCGCCCAATTCAACGGATAAACCCCCTCAGCCACATAGCGGTGAAAAGTCGAATAAGACCAATCGGCAACCTGTTTGCAATAGCCGTGTTTAACGGGGTTGTAATGGAGGTAATCGGCGTGACGGTTAAAGTCGGATTCGTCACGGATTTGATGTTCCCAAAAGCGACGTTGCCATAGCGTGGATTCCCGATGCTTGCGTTTGGAACTGTTGAGCCAATCGGCGCGGCGGTAATGTTCCCGACACTGGATGCTGACTTGGCGTTTAATCAAGCTCCAACGGCTGGAAAAATCGGCATCGCCTTCGGGCAATGTCCACATGCAATGCAAGTGGTCGGGCAGCAACACCCACGCATTAATGGTGAACGGTTTTTGTTTGCGCACAGAGTTGATCGCTTCCCGCAAAGCCACCCGCACGGTTTCATCACACAAAATCGGCTGGCGGCGGAAAGTCACAACCGTAAAAAAATAACACGCCCCTTGGGTGTTGGTGCGGCGGTAATTGGACATGGTTTAAGCGGTTTTTGGATTGTGGTTTGTAGTATTGGTAGGGTGGGCAACGCTTTTCTGGCCACCTTTTGCGGCATGATTGGTGGGCAGAAAAGCGCTGCCCACCCTACGAATCTTCGCACATTACGAGCTAACTGGAATTAGTTCATGATAAATAAAATCCATAAACTTGGATGCAGTATGCCGTTGATTTTCTATATCGTCACCAACCCAAATATGATGCGTTGGATTTAAAACTTCTCTCCATTCGTGGGATGCCCGTGCAGTAATGTCTGAGATTGCTCCAATTTCTTTAAGCTTATCAATTCTGTCAGAAAGATTATGCTCGTTAACTCCTATTAATTGCTTAGCAAAGCGAAGATTAATTTCATTTTCAAGGAAAACCCTCAAGTCACCTGCATTATGGGTGTTGTTAGTGCGATTGATAAAACAAAAAATGTTCTGTGTTACTTTTTCATGACTTGTTTTAATAAAACGTTCGATTTCTGTGGTTTGGATTTCAGAAGAGCTTCCATTTCGCTCAATTGAAAGCAACTTAATCGGCTTATTATTTCTATAGGTATTTAAAAAATAAGTAACACCTTGCTCAAAATGACTAAGCAAAATAATTTGCCTGACCTCATCTGATAGATTGACGATTTCTTTATACACCATTGTTATTCGATGATTGTCAAATGAGGTGACTGGATCATCCAAAACCACTATGCTTTTTTTCTTTTCATCCACGCTCAATCCATCTAAGTTAGCCCAAAACACAGCAAGTGCTAAAGATCGTCTATCGGATTCACTAAAAACGCGGTCTAAATTTTTATCGGAAATTTTATGCCCATGAAATTTAACTTTTAAGTAATAAATAGGTTTGTCGCCATTGGTGTCCAAACCTTTTTCAAGTTGAAAATCATCGCTACCAAACAAAGGGAAAAATTTATTGAGGCGATCAAAAAAATGTTCAAGAAATTGGCTTTGTTCAATTGCCAATTCTTCTTCTAGTCGAGGTATTTCTTCCTTTAACTGTTTGACTGTATTATCTAAAGTTAAATAATTTGCACATTGTTCTGATAATTCAATTCGTTTTAGTTTTCTTGTTTCGGTCTTGCCATTCAGTGTTATTTGTGAAAGTAGCGTGGTGATTCCGGTATTATTTGAAGAAGCTTTAAATGATTGAAAAATTGAATTAATTTGGGCAATTAGGTGGTTGTATTCAGCAACCTTTTCCGTGATAGCTTTATAAAATAACAATAAGTTATCAAATTCCAAAACCTCTACAGGCTTGTGTGGGGAAGCTAGTTTAATTTTAATTGCCGTATCAATATATTCAATTAAATCAGCAATCTGTCGCGCCCATTGTGAAAGGTCTTCTCCTAACCTTGTTTCCAAATTAGCTATTTGATTTTGCAGAAGCATAAACGTCTGATTATCTTCCAGTAACTCTGGGTAGCTCATCAACGCAACTTTATTACCTTCAATAACAATTTTTAAATTATTGATTCTATCTTTAACTAATTCCGCTTTGCTGTTTTTCAAATCTAGCTGGATCCGCTGGTCATGTTCGTCATACGCGGTATCAAAACTTTGTCGATAAATCTCTAATAAAGCTAGAGCTTCAATACTCAGCGTTTGCCCACAGAATTGGCATGTTTCTGAATTATTTTGGGTTAAGCCTTGCCGTATCCAATTTTCAGTATTTTCCGGTGATTTAAAATTGCTTCTAATATGCTCAGCAAGTTTTTGCTGAGCTTGTTGATGGTGTGATTCCAACGAGGTCATAAGTGAGTCGTTTAGAATAGTTTTTGCTTTTGAAAAATCATCTTTCCATTCAAGAAGCCTACATTCTTTGCGTTGCTCAATTACAGTGGCATTTTTATGCTGCCTGTTTAATTTTTCATACTCAACACGTAATTCATTAATTTTTTGATTGAGAAATTCTTTTGATTCAATTGGAGATAAATTGAGAAACCCCTCCAAATCTTCTATATCCTTAAATGCTGCTTCCAGTAAATCTTTACGTTTTCGGGTGGAATCACGTTTTTGCTTATTTTTATTTTCAATTTCTTGTCTTTTTGCCACACCATGTACGCCAAGAACAAATGAACTGAAATTATCTTTGGTTTCTCTGGAAAATTGCCGTCCTGCAAAAAGGTTTTTGTGGTAGAAACCTTCGTCAAATATTTTTAGCTTAAATCCAGCAGGAACTGAAGAAAGCCAAGTGCCACTTTGATATTTAATTATTTGTTCACCCTGAAACTCATCAGCCGAAAATGAAATTTCGGCTTTTTGTGATTGTTCATCGTTAGGTATTGTTTTCCTTTGTTTTATTCCATCTGTATTTCCACTTTCCAAACTTGATAACAAATCACCCAGCGTTGATTTACCATAAGTATTTCTGCCATATATCAAGGTAATTTCTTTGAATTCAGCTTTGCTTGGTTCGCAAAATTTAAACCGACCAATATTTTGAATTTTCTTTATTCTTTTAAGCATTGTAAGTAACCATAAGATTTAAAAATATATTGAACTTCAACTTAATTGGTAGGGTGGGCAACGCTTTTCTGCCCACCGATCATGTCGCAAATGGTGGGCAGAAATGCGTTGCCCACCCTACAACTACAACTCGTCATCAAGCCCCAAAACCTTCATCTCCAAGCCCTCAATCTCCTGCAAAGATTTCCCCGCTATCCCCTGCAAGTCGCCATACATGCCGACGGTGGCGTTCATTACCCGCTCGATTTGCGTTTGGCGTTTTGCCCATTGCTTCATGATGGCTTTGCGTTCTTTGTCTAGGTCTTCTTGCATGGTGGAGAAGGCTTCGACGATGGCTTCGACGCGTTGTTTGAAGCGCGGGCCGGTGAGGTATTGGTAGACCAGTTCGGTTTTGCCGTGTTGGCCAACGGCTGCGAGGCGGGCAAGGCCGATTTGTTGCAGGGTGTGGCGCAGGATGGTGGCGACGGGGAGCGCGGCGCGGGGGCTGGTGACCCAGATGCCGTCGATTTCTTCGAAGTTTTCCACGCCTTTGGGCAGGGCGTGGCTGACTAGCACGGCGATGTCGGCTTTGGCGTTGCGCTGGTCTTCGCGCAGTTTCACCAGCCAGCCGTCGCTCCAGTTTTTGGTGCGTTTGGTTTCCCATAAAATCGTGCCGCTGGTTTGCCCGGTGGGGCTGATGACGCGTTGCAGGGCATCGCCGCCGAATTCGCCTTTGGCGACGGGTTCGATGCTGTCGTAGGGGAATTTGGCGCGGAGCATGGCTTCCAGCTCCATTTCTTGGACTTCGCCTTGCAGTTGTTGCGAGCCTTGTTCGGCTTTGCGTTTGAGTTCTTCGATTTTTTGCTTCATGGCCGCGATGGTTTGTTCGCGCTCCAGCACTTTGAGGTTAAGGCTGTCTTCGGCTTCGCGTTTGGCTTGGGCGCGGACTTCGCCTAGGCCGTCTTGGATGCGTTTGGCGACGGTCAATTCCAGTTCACGCTTGGCGTCGTCGAGTTCGCGTTGTTTTTTGATGAGTTCGGCTTGGGCTTGTTGGGCTTCGGCAAGTTTGGCGTCGCGGGCTTTGAGTACGTCGTTGAGTTCTGCCAGTTCGCGGGTTTTGCTGTCGATTTCGTTGGCGGCGGCTTGTTTGGCTTTTTGGCTTTCTTCGCGGATGATGCGCTGGCGTTCGCTTTGCAGTTGCGCGGCGACTTGTTGGGCGATTTGTTCGTCTAGCGTGCGTTTGGCATCTTGCAGTTGTTTTTGTTGTTCGCGCAGGCCTTGTTCGCGCTGGGCGATGTCTTGGTCTTTTTGCGCCAGTTGTTGTTCGTAGTGCTGGCGGGTGGCGGCGATCAGCGGTGCGGCTAGTGATTCGGTGAGGCGGATTTCGGTGGCGCAGTGGGGGCAGTGGATGGTGGGTTCGGTCATGTGGCGGTTCTTAGGTTGATGGGGTTTGCCTAAGATCATACACCAGCGGCCATGGAGGTTTTTTAAAAAATCCGCCTAAACCCCATTACCCAAAAACTGAAAACCTGCCCGCCTAGGGTTCAGTTAACCGCTCACTCTATCAACATGCGGTTTAACGCGCTGTTGCTGTCCACCATCAAACGCGTGTCCATGTCTTGGCAATTGCATTGGCCGATCAAGTTGTCGAGTTGTTGGAGTTGCCCGGTATGCCCTTCAGCAAAAGCGGCCAAGGTTTGCAAAACCTCATCCTCCAGCAACCCAAAGGCTTGCCCGATACCTTTGTCCAAGCCTTTCGACGCGCTTTTTTGCAATGAGGGCTGGGCTTTTTTCAGGATAAAAAACGGCACTAACCAAGTGATGGCGATCAATAGGGTGCTGTGCACCGCAAAATCCACCCCCAAATAATGGGTGCTGGTCTGGTTGCTGTGATAAAACCCCATAAACACCTGATAGCCCACCCAGCCCATCGCCGCCAACGGCAGGGTAATTTCCGCCAGGCGCATGGCCTTTAAAAAGCCCCGGTGCAGCAGATGTCCTGGGTTTGCCAACGCCTGGCGGACGCCCAGTTCGGTTTGGGCTTGCAGGGTTTTACCGGCTTTGCCGCGCAGTTCGGCGAGCGCCGTTTTCAAGGGCGCGACGGGCAAGGATTGTTGCGCGACATCCAGGATAAACGTATCCAACGCGTCATCAAAGCGGGCTTGCGCCCAGTGATCCCATAATTCGACGCGGCGGGCTTGCGGGCTGGCCAGCAGGTCAGGCGCGTGTTCGGCGTAATAACTGGCGGCGTTTTTAATGGGCCAGCTAAAGCCTTGCCGCAACACGGCACAGGCTTGTTGCCATTGCTGAAGCCAAAGGTTTTGCAAGTCGGCCAAGGTGGTTTGCGCCGCGAGCCCGGTGCGCACGTTTTCCAGCTGTTGTTGCAGGGCCTTTTTGCGTTGGACTTGCCCGCGCTGTTGCAATTGCTGCACGGTGTGGCCATGCGCCAGGTTCATTATGGTTTCTTCCAGCGCGGCGAATTCATCCTCCTGCCATTCGTCCGTACAAATGGTCTTGAAAATGATCGGCTCAAAAAATCCGGCCTTGTGCAGTTGCTGTTTGAAATCGTCATATTGCTCAGGCTGGCCCCTATCCCATTGGTTGAGGACAAATAGCCAGGCATGTTTTGCACCCTCGGTCAGCAGGATTTGCCAAGCTTTTTCATCACGGTAACGTTCGGGGCTGACCACATAAACCAGCACGTCGATATGCGGCAACCATTGCAACACCAGTTGTTTGTTGCCTTGTTCGGTGCTGTCAAAATCCGGCATGTCGATCCAGATAATCTGCTTTTTGGATTCTTCCTCGTGTTGGGCGATTTTGATGTGGGTGATCGGCAAATGCTCAGGCAATTGTTGGATGGCGACGCTGTGATGGTGGAACAAGGTGACTTCGCGTGAAGTTGGCCGCTCCACGCCGACACGGGCGATGGGCTTGCCCGCCAGGCGGTTCAACAAGGAGCTTTTGCCCACCCCGCTGCCGCCCATGAAAGCGACGATCAAAGGCCGCGCCTCTTGTTGGCTAAACAGGCTATCCGGTGTTTTGGTGTCCAGTTCGGCCAGCGACCCGGCGGTGGCGTGGCTAATCCAACCCGCCGCACTGGCTTGTTCGGCCCACTGCTGGGTGCGCCCTACTACTTCAGAGTAATCGTAAACCATGGCGTTTCTCTGTCAGTTGCTGCTCGATGGCCTGTAGTTGTCCAGGCGAAATATTGAAATGGGTGGTGTTTGCCAATTGGCCGGGCAAGGCGTTAAGTGCTTGGCTTAAACAACCAACAAACAAGGCTTGGTTGACGGCGGTAAACTGTTGCTGCTTGAGGTGGGTTTCGACTTTGTGCATATAACTGCCGATGGCGCTTTCGGCAAGCAGCGACGTGACGGTGAGCATGGCGGGGGCGATCACCAAATCATGCACGCCTATGCCGCCCGTGTGCAAGGTCAGGGCGATCACCGCCGCATCGGCGGTCACGCGGGTGGCGCGTAGGCTGTTCAGCACCATCGGTTGTTCCTGCAATTTATGGTACAGGCGCTGCGCACTTTCTTCCACGTCTTGCTGGAAATCCAAATGGTAATTTTTTACCGCCCCGGCAAATTGCTGCAAAATTTCCGGTTTTTGGCGGCGTAATAAAGTGCTAAGGGCTTGCCACCAATCGCTCTGTTGGCTTTGCCCGGTTTTGTCAAGCAACTGGTCGGCCAATTGGATTAAGGCATGTTCGGCGAGTTGGTTCAGCAGCTTGACTTCTTGGCTGCTGTCGGTGATATGCAAACGTTTGCGCCCCAGCTTCATCATTTGGCGCATAGGCCAAGTCAGGGCCTTACGTACGCCGGTCATGAATCCGGCAAGGCCTGGGATTTCCAGTAAGGTCAACAATTCCGCCATTGCTTGGTGGAAAGTTTCGTAATGGTGCGGATGGTTGAGGTAATCGTGCCGGTAGGTGTCGATAGCTTGTTTTAACAAACCGTCCAGCAGGGTTTGCCAGTCGTCAAATAATTGGTGTTCTTCGCGCACGGGTTCCAGCCATGCTTGCCAATGTTTTTGCAACAAAGCCTGTTCCATCCGCGCATGTTTTGGGTGGCTGACTTTTTTTGCCAGCTGCGCGATAGCGTTTTGGTATTCGCCGGGCCATTGTGGGGAACCCGTGGCTTTTTGATAATACAAAGGGACGACTTCAGGGAAGGCATCGCTACGGGCGTGTTGCCATTTTTCTTTTAACGACGGGACCAATACCGTTTCCGAACCTTCGGTGAGCTTGTTCAGGCAAATCAACGTCGGCTGGTTTAATGCCTCCACTTCCGCCATCATCTCCCAGACCGATTGGTCGGCGTATTTTTCTTTGCTGACCACCAAGACCAGCACATCCGCCAGCGCGATAGCCCTTAACACGCCTTCGCGGTAAGTCTCCGAATCAATGGAATCAAAATCAGGGGTATCCCATAACACGCAAGCGGGCAAATACGGCGATTGGCCTGTGGTTTCACTTAAGGCGTAGCAATCAAAGCGTTGCTTGCCCAGTTGCTCAGGCGGCAAGCACTGGAAACGTCCAAAATAGCGTTGCAAGCCTTGGCAATCGCCACGCTTGACATCATGGCAAAAACCTTGCGGATGCACCGTATACCCCGCCAATGGGCTGACTCCCGCCGACGCCTGGTTCAGCAACACATTCACCAGCGAGCTTTTACCGGCTTGCGTGGGCCCCACCACCGCCACTTGCAACACCTGCTTGTCTTTGGACGCCAGCAACTTGCCTTTGCGGACGAAAGCTTCCGCCAAGGTCAATTGGTCAATCCGTAGCTGGTAATCCAAGTTACCGGAAGGCTTGTGGGCTTGGGCCAGTATGGCTTGATAACGCTGTTTTAATAATTGGATAAATTCCAGCATAGTTGTTTAGCACAGGGTTATAATAACTGACCATCTTACTTTGTTTAAGCGATGCCAAAAAATCAATATACTTGAATGCCTTGGGGGTTTTTCAGGCTTGCACTTGCAACCTAAGCGCCCCATCTTAAGTATCCAATACAATAAAACCGGTAAGCTAAATCTTCCCGTCGGCATTGCTTTCTGTAATCTGGCGTTTATAACAACGACTCCGTATATAAAATATCATCCGCTAAAATATAACAACATCCCTACAATAACAAAAAAGCCGTCATAAACATTGAGGACATCTTTATGAAAAAACTTCCGCTTCTGCTCATCGCATTAAGTTGCACCGCTTTGCTTGCCTGTAGTAAAGGCCAGGAAATCAACGCACAAAACATTAAAACCGCTTACCGTTCAGTCAAAGTATTAAAAGAACGCCTGCCTGCGGAAAGCCGCATCGAATTTGAAGTGTCTTTTTGGACTATCCGCGATGCCAACAGGGACGACAGCAAATTCCTTGATATTGTTGATGGCAAAAAACCCCAAGAAATCATAGAACTGGGCAAAGAAGTCTATGAGCAACGCAAAAATGCGGGTTATAAAGGTTATGAACAGTATTCCAGCTGGGGCGAAATGATCACCAAATTTGGCCGTGAAAGGATTGACCAGGACAACCGAAAAGGCAACAAAAAAGAAGTGGTCAGGGACAAAGCGAACGACATCCTTTATAAGCTCTAAGCCTCATCGGCCGGGCAACACTTTTTGGTCAAGCGATTTTTGCCGGGCCAGAATACCGACGAACTGGTTGGCCTCGGCAATAACCTGCTCCATGGCCTGAAGCAACTGCGAAATGTCCAAACTTATGCCAATAAACTCATTTTGCAGTGCGGCAATCGCCCGGGCATTGAGATTATGCTTAAGGTACAACACTTGATCTTTAAACGCCGCCAACACAGGCTGGATTCTGCTTTCAGCCTTGTGCATCCCTTTAATCAGCCGGGCATAATGCTGCCTGGCTAGTTTTAACTGCTGTTTGCTGCTGTTGCGCAATGTCCGGCTGCTGTATTCGTTAAGTTCCTTTTCCCATTCCTTAAACAAAGCTTCGCTCACTTCCTCTATCCCTCGGATACGCTGGCTCACCGCCTCCGATTTGGCACGGCAAAACTGGTATTGCCGGTTCAGCAAATGGTATTTATGCTCCAACGCCGTGTCCTGGACAGCCACCAGGCTATTGAAACGCTCCAACGCATCCGCAAACGCATCGCGGGTATCCTGCAAACTGCCACAGGCCTGCTCAACCTGGGCAACCACAATCGTCCGCTTGTGTTCACCAATGGATTCACGGGCATGATAGAAAACCGTCTGTAAGCGTTTGGTAAAAAACTTTTTGACCACCCGTATCGACAGGGTGAGCAAATCATTTGAGGCATTTTTATATTCGGCCATTGAACTGCTGGGCGTTAATGATTGTTATGGGAAAATTTGCCTGGTCGGCAAAGCCTTTAAATGCCTTATCAACAATCCCTTGCTTGGCTAAATCCTGCCAATCCATGCGCGTGCCGATGGCGGCGGATTTTACCAGCACCAACGCTTCAGCGGAAAGCCTTGTGGCCAACCAAGCGGCAAGGCTGTCCGAGGTAATATCCCAACTGGCGGCGACGCCAGCTTGGTCAAGTTCGTCCACATCAGGTGACCAAATGGCTACATTTGGCGAAGCGGGCAATTTCAAAATCGCGTCAACGGAATGCGCCAGGACAAACTCATGCTTAAGGCCATGGAACATCAAAGCCATTTGCCGCATCGCCATAATCGCCATCGCGTGGGCCGTTTTGTCATCAAATTGCCAGACTTGTTGGCTTAGGCGTACTTGGTCGGCAAAGCCACCGCCACCCGGCACAATCACCACCGCCCTGCCCTGATAATTTTTCCCGATGGTGTCCAGGCAAGCCAGCAATTGCCGTGACTGCGCCAAACTGCCGCCGATCTTAATCACTATCATCGGGCTTCCTTAACTGTTGTAAGACTCTCAACAAGGCAGCCGCCTTGTCGAAACATTCCTGATATTCCTCGGCCAACACCGAATCATTGACGATGCCGCCACCCGCCCAAAAGCGTATAGTCTCGCCGGATTGTACCAGCGTCCTAATGGCGATATTGCTGTCCATATTGCCGTCAAAGCCGATATAGGCGATGGATCCACAATAAACACCACGGCGGTTGGGCTCCAGTTCTTCTATCACTTCCATGCTGCGGATTTTCGGTGCGCCCGTGATGGAACCGCCAGGGAAACAGCTCCTTAACAAATCCAGCGCGTGTTGGCCTTCGGCGAGTTCGCCCGTCACGGTGCTGACCAAATGATGCACGGTCGCGTAGCTTTCCACCGCAAACAATTTCGGCACTTTCACGGAGCCTTTTTTACAGGTCTTACCGATGTCATTGCGCAGCAAATCGACAATCATCAGGTTTTCGGCGCGGTCTTTCTGGCTGTTTTCCAATAAAGTGATTTGCCCCGCATCCTCGGCGGCGTCCGCTTTGCGCGGCCGCGTGCCTTTAATCGGCTTCGTTTCCACTTTACCGTTTTGCAATTTTAAAAAACGCTCCGGCGAACTGCTTAAAATCCGCACTTCGGGGAAGTTTAAATAGGCGCTGAACGGGGCGGCATTGACTTGCCGCAATAGCTGGTAAGCCGTCCACGGATCGCCCACGCAAGCGGCCGAAAAACGCTGGGTGAGGTTGACTTGATAGCAATCGCCTTCCAACAAATATTGTTTGATGCGCTGGAAGGCCTGGGCATAATAAGCCCTGTCCATATTCGGTTGGATTTCGCCCAGCACCGCAAAAGGGCGATGGGGCTGCGTTTCCGGCAACCTGCTAAAACGGGCGATTAACCGTTGGCAAGCTTGCGCATCCAGGCCTTGCGTGACCAGCGTGCTTTGTCGCTGCTGATGGTCAACAATCACCGCCCAGTGGTAAATCCCCACCGCCATTTCGGCAATCTGCTCGGCATCTTCGGCAATGACAGGCAGTTGTTCCAAACGACGCGCCAGATCATAAGAAAAATACCCAATCGCCCCGCCATTAAACGGCAAGCCGCTGATATTGACGGCACGTCCCGCAAAATCCTGTAGCTTTTGTTTGACCAACAAAAATGGGTCAGCTTGGCTTTGAATGACTTCGCTAGCCGAGGTAATGGTAGTGGTCCCGCCATGCGTGACCAAGGTACACAAAGGTTCGGCGGCGATAATATCATAGCGGCCTTGTTGGCTAGACGGATGCCCGCTATCGAGAAACACCGCCCAAGGCTGGTCTGCCCACGCTGAAAACAGCGCGGCACTGTCCGCAAAATACGGCAATAGGTAAGTAGTTGGATGAGGTACCGGCATTAAAAAGACGTGTAATGGGAGGGACGGACTAAGCTTGCGGAGATGGGTAAGGCGTTAGGCTATGGCAAGATTAATTCGGGAACGGACTTGAATGTGGCGGTATTGTAACATTATTTCTTGGCAAACAGGCCGGGGCGGATCGCCGCGACGGCTTTTTCCTATTCTGGCGTATGCCCATGATAATCCAGCTTGCCTAGCAAACGTTGGTCCAGCAATTGGCTATCCAAATCCAATCGCTTAAAAATCACGCTGACGGGTAATTTCTTTAACTCTTCGATTGGGCCAAAGCGTAAGCTGAACAACTTGTTTTGTTTGGCTTTAGGATAATTGCCCATAATCACCGCACAACGCCCGTCTATCAACCTTCGGGCTTTACGCAATTCCGCCGCGACATCGTCGCTTAATGCCGTGTTGATAGGATTGGCGGGAATAACGACAGGCGCAACTTCCACGCCCCTAGCCCGATCACGCAAGGCCGCCAGCTTGCTGCTTTGCGCGGGTGACACCAATAAACGGGCTTCTTGGACGGTGACTTTGGTGCGGTTTGACGGGGGATTTTCGGACATGGTTAGGGATTGTAGATTTTGAGTAGTGAATATGACGTATTTTATCAAGCAATCGGGGAATCTGATTTTTAGGCTATCACATTTCCAAATAACAAAATGAACCACACCAAAAGGCCAAGTTGCCGCGTGAAAGCGTTTTGGCTAGTTTGTCGGATGTGCATTAATCGTCAGAATGACAGATTTTTGATTAGCGTCATCGGCTTTCGTTTAAATCCACTTCGTCCAATTCCTTATCTTCCGTGCTTGGTAAATCCATGTGCGGCGAGAACAGCCGATACAAAACGGGCACCAGCAACACCGTCATCACCGTCGCGCTGAACAAGCCCCAGACTATCACGGTCGCCAATGGCCTTTGCACGTCCGAACCCAAGCCTGTTGCCAATGAGGCAGGAACCAAGCCAAGTATCGCCACCAAAGAAGCGACCAAAATAGGCCGGACGCAGCGGACAGCCCCTTCGACAATGGCTTGCTCCATGGCTACACCTGCAAGGCGCAGTTCGGTGATGGTGCGCACAATCAACACGCCGTTCATAATCGACACGCCGAACACGGCGGCAAAACCGACACCGGAAGAAACGTTCAAATTCATGTCGCGCAAATACAAGGCGGTGATGCCGCCGACAAAGGCGAAGGGTATCGCCAGCAACAAGACTAGCGATGCCCTGATGGAACCGAAGGTGACTAACAACAAGATAAAAATCACCCCGATGCTGGCGGGGACGAGGATTTTGAAATGCTCCGCCGCCCGTGCCAGATTTTCAAACATGCCCAACCAAGCGACACGATAGCCGTCCGGCACGGTGATTTCTTGGGCGAACATGCGCTGGGCATCGGCGACGAAACTGCCTTGGTCACGCCCGACGATGTCAGTCCTCACGGTCAAGCGGCGGCGGCCGTCGTCCCTGGCAATCAGGGTTTGCCCGTCAATGATGTCGATATGGGCGACTTGCGCCAAGGGAATCGGGATGCCTTCGGCGTTGTATACGGGCAAGCGTCCGATGGCGGCGGGCGAGCGCAGATGTTCTTTGGCAAAACGGGCGACAATATCAATGCGCCGCTCGCCTTCAAACAGGTTGCCTATCGGTGAGCCGCCGATGGCGACATCAATTAGCCGCGTCACGTCCTCGACGCTGACATTGTAACGGGCGCACAAGGAACGTTCGGGGCTGATGACCAACTGCGGCTGCGGGCCTTCTTGCTCGATGCTGACATCGGTCGCCCCTGGCACTTTGCTGAGCAGCTCTTTAGTCTTCCTTGCCAAGCCCAGCAACACATTGGAATCCGCACCGGAAAATTCGACCGCGAGATTGGCGGAAGTGCCGTTGGCGTCTTCGGTGACGCTATCAATGATCGGTTGGGTAAAGTTGAAGCGGGTGGTCGGAAATTCGGAGCGGAAACTATTACCCAAGGCCGCCACCAATTCCTGCTTACGCTGGAATTGCACCCACTCGTCACGCGGTTTGGGGCTGACCAACATTTCCAAACGGCTGGGCGGAAATGGGTCGGTGCCGCTGTCACTGCGCCCTGCCTGCACCACTATGAAAGCCACGTCAGGAAACTTCAGTGCGATTTCGCGCAAGCGTTGCCCGAATTTTGAACTCTGTTGCAAAGAGGTGCCTTCGGGGAAGTTGGCGCGTACCCAAACCACGCCTTCGTCCATGTACGGCAAAAATTCGCTGCCCAGTTTCGGCAAGATCAACACCAACACGCCGACCAATACCGCCACCGCCGCCCCCACCGCTTGCCAGCGCCAATGCAACAGGCGTTTGAGCAAAGCCGAATAACGCGGATACAGCCAGGTCAGCAACGGGTTTTCCCAATCGGTGTAGCCTTTTCTGAACACAAAACTGGCAAAGGTGGGGACGATGAACAAGGCGTAAATCATCGCGCCGACCAAAGCGAACAAAATGGTCAAGGCCATCGGGCGGAATAACAGGCCTTCGATATGCGTCAAGGTCAGTAAAGGCAAAAACGCCCCGACAATCATCAGGATGGAAAAAAACACCGGACGTTCGACTTGCAATGACGCTTGCAATACGGTTTTGGTGACACCTGTCTTTTCCTGTTTGAGCTTGGCATCATGCAGTTTATGGGCGATGTTCTCCGCCATAATGACCGAGCCATCGACGATGATGCCAAAATCTATCGCACCAATCGACAACAAGCCAATCGGGATACCGAAGGCTTTCATCATCACCAATGCGAACAACAGCGAAAACGGGATGGTCAAAGCCACCAACATCGCCAAGGAAGGCCGTCCCAGAAAAACCAGCAATACTAGCGTGACCAACGACACGCCCAGCAACACACTATGGCCTACCGTGTGCAAGGTGTTGTCCACCAATTGCTCGCGGTCATAAAACGGCGCGACACTGACACCTTCGGGCAAATCGACATCATTGAGCCCGTCCAGCACGGTTTTGACGTTTTTCAAGGTGTCCGAAGTGTTTTCGCCACGGCGCATCAGGACGATGCCTTCAATGGTTTCGTCGGTTTGGTCTTTGCTTAAAATCCCCGCCGGAATTTTGGCATCCACTTCGACATCGGCGACATCATGGACGTAAACCGGTGTGCCACCGAAGGATTTGATGAAAATATCGCCGATTTCAGAAACGCTTTGCAAGGAGCCTTTGCCTCGGATCACAAACGACATGCTGCCGCGTGACAAAACACTGCCGCCCGCACTTTCGTTGTTGGTTTGGATGGCGTCGACCACATCATTCAGCGACAAGCCAAAACGCTGCAATTGCGAGGGGTTCATCAGCACGGCATATTGCTTTTCATAACCGCCAAAGTTGGAGACATCGGCAACC
The DNA here is from genome assembly GCF_000384075.1 of Methylovulum miyakonense HT12. Lineage (GTDB taxonomy): Bacteria > Pseudomonadota > Gammaproteobacteria > Methylococcales > Methylomonadaceae > Methylovulum > Methylovulum miyakonense. The sequence continues at coordinate 2,044,397 of NZ_KB913025.1, read as the reverse complement.
CCGGCGGCACGCAACAAATGCGGGATGACAATCCAGTCGTTGATCGAACGCAGCTCAGTCAGGTCATAGCGGCCATCGGACACCAATTCATAACGCAAAATTTCCCCATAAGCCGTTGCCAAAGGCCCCAGTTCGGCGGACGCGCCAGCGGGCAAATCGACGTTCGCCAATTTTTCTTGGACACGCTGCCTGGCCCAGTAGCTTTCCGAACCTTCCTCAAAAGTCAACTGCACCACCGACAAGCCGAAAATCGTCCGTGAACGGATGGTCTGCACTTTGGGGACATTGCGCATTTCAATTTCCATCGGCACGGTCACTTGCCGTTCCACTTCCTCCGGTGCGCGGCCCGGATAGACGGTGATGATCTGCACCATCTGCGAAGAAATATCGGGATAAGCATCAATCTGCATGTTCAGGAACGACCACAAACCCAGTAGGATCACCGCGACCGTACCGCCCAACACCATTAGACGGTGGTGCATGGCCTGACCAAGTAACTGCGGGATCATGGTTTGGTTCCAAAATGCGGACGTTGGCCGCCAACTTCTTCATTTTGCAAGGCTTGCACCAACATCGGTTTTAACAAAATGGCGCCATTGCCAATGATGCGTTCGCCTTCACGCAAGCCTTTGAGGATTTCAATACGGTCATCAATGCTTTCACCCACATCCACTTGGGTGATACGCCATAAGCCATCCTGCGCACCGATCAAGACATAATCGGCATTGCCGCTGTGCAACACGCCGTCGGTGGGGATCATCACCGCATCACGCGGGTCGGTGCCCAAGCCAATTTCCGCATACATCCCGGGCTTGAATTGATCCGCCTTGTCATTCAGTTCAAAAAACACCCGCAAGGTGTGGCGTTCCGCAGACAGGGTCGGTGCCAGACTACGCACTTTACCGGCAAACACCTGGTCGGGCAGGCCGTAAAAACGCGCGGCACACGCTTGCCCGACCGACACCAAACTGATGCGCAGCTCCGGCACATCCGCCATGACCAAAGACACACCTGGAGCGGAGCTTTCCAACAGCAAGGGATCGACACCTTCCTGCAACAATTTGCGTTCCAAGGCGGCGCGGCTACGGCTGGCGACCGTCAATGCGGTTTCCGCTTCATACACGTCTTTTTGCCCGCCTAATTGCACTTCCATCAGTGTGGCTTCGGCGGCGGTCAAATCCCGTATCGCCTCAGTCCCCGTGGCGACCAATTTCCTGAGCCTATCCACCGCCAATTTTTGCGAGTGGTATTGTGCCGAAGTCAGTTCGCGGATTTTTTCCAAACGCTTGGCATTAAAGTCCTTTTCCACCTGCGCCCGCTGCCAGTCGGCATAAACGCCCGACAATTCAATGCTGTTGAACTGCCAACGGTCTTCCTTGGGGGCTGAACCAATGGGCAGACGCGCAACCACCGCCCCCGTGACCACCAGCAGCGGCGTGTTGATGCGTTCTTTTTTGACCGTGGTGATGTTGAATTTTTGCTCCAGCAAACTGCCGGACTTGACGCGGATCAGGCGCGTACCCGCCAATTCGACCACAGGGGCGGAAGCGACATTCTCGGTTTTGGTTTCTGCCCATGAGGCAAGGCTAAACAGCAGGAAAAAAAAGCTTAACCCTGTGCAATGGCGGCGAAAAGAAGGTGGCGTCATCATTGTAATATTTGTTTGCCCATCGCGGCATTGAGTTGATATAGGGAGTGCCAATAACTGGAACGTCCGCTGATATGGACACGGTAAGTCTCCAAATACGTGCGCTGCGCATCCAAGACTTCAATCAAGGTCTTGCCGCCAAGCTCATACGCTTGGGTGATTTTGTCACGGACGTTTTTGGCCGCATCCAATTGCCCGGGGTCATCATTGCTTAAAAATTGGTAAGCGGACGTGAAGGTTTGCACGGCCTGGTCTATTTCTGCGCGCAAATCAACCAACTGGGCTTGTAGGTTTAGCTGGGTTTGGCTGTAAACCGATTTTGCCTTGCCGATATTGCCTTGGTTGCGGTCAAAAATAGGCACACTGACATTCATCCCCGCCATCCATGAGTTGGCATCGGGGAAACCAATGGCCTGCTCTTGGAATTGCCGGGTATAGCCGACCATCGGCGTGACGTTTGGATACGCTTGGCTTTCCGCCAGTTTGATGTCGGCATTGGCCTTATCCAATTGCTTGCGCAAGGAAGCCAAATCAGGGCGGTTTGCTTCCGCCCATTTAAACGCCGTTTCTGTATTGATCGGTTTGACCAAGGATTTGACTTCCAAACTACCTTTGACGTTAACCGGCACAGCATCGGCAATACCCAACAAGGCCCGGAAACGGTTCAAGGCCGCCGCCAATTCCAGCTCACGCGCATGGACATCACGGCGGCCGCTAAAAATGGACAAACGGATGCGGTCGGTTTCAATCGTGCCGACCCCGCCAAACGCCACGCGGTTGCGGATGATATTTTCCATCCTGGCGAGGTTGTCTTGGTTTTCATGCGCCAATTCCAGCATGGCCTGCATTTCCAGCACATCATAAAAAGCTGAAATGGCCGCGGCGATCCTAAGCCTAACGGTATTGGCGAAGTCGGCTTCGGCGACATCCACGCCCTGTTCGCCCGACACCATCGCCGCCGCCCGCTTGCCAAACAAAAACCAGTCGATGGGCATGGCGACGTTAAAATCAAATTGCGGCGGGCCACCTTGCCGGGTCACGGTAAACGTCTGCGTCAACGGCAATAGCTGGATATCCGTGTTGACTTGCGGGTTAGGCAGCAAGCCAGCCGTCAGCAAATCCGCTTGCGCTTGGTTGATGTTTTCAAACGCGGCACTGATGCGTGGGTCAGCTTGCAATACCGTCTGCACCGCTTGGTTTAAGGTGAACTCCTGGGTTTGGCTTGGCGTTTTGACAGGCGGTGTTGGCGCGGGATTGGCTTCTGCCACTACCGGATGGATGGCGGGCAAACCGGCCCCCTGCATGTACAGGGGTAAGGTTGCAGGGCGGTAAGTTTGCGGTGCACAACCGCCCAATATCAGAACAGCAAAAGCGAAGGATTTAAAAACAAAGGTATTCATCGACAAGCCCATCATTACGGTCCGATATTCGGTTCCCAATCAGCAATTCTCATTATGACACTCAGCAGGGGTGACGCAAGGAACCCCAGCAGGGTGGCTGGTGGTGCTGGGATTGCGCTACCGCTTCATCCCGGCCTGCGACACGGGCGTTTTGATAACTGGAGGGTGATCTATCCCCGGAAAAATCCAACTGACCGCCCCCCAAAGCCTGAAATAGGGTAGCTTGAGGTCATAATGAGAATTGCTGGTTCCCCATCGCCTAAGCCAAACAGATTAAAAGCAAACATCGGAGTCCAAAACCAGTGGCCAGCCATTTTTATGATAACGGATAACCTCATCGCGTAGGAGGTTTGTACTCCGATAAGCTATTCCGCTTAAAACGGAATGTCGTCATCATAAGGCTCGTCAAAATTATCATGGCTAGCCGCTTGTGGTTGCGGCGCGTTTGAACGTTGCGAGGTGGTGGAACTGGGGTAGCCCTGTGCGGGCGCAGCACCTTCGTTGCGTTTGCCGACCAAATCCAAAATATTGGCGTTCAGTTCCAGTGTCGTGCGCATGGTGCCATCATTGGCTTTGTATTCGCTCATGGAAAGCTCCCCAGACACAAACACTTGCTGGCCTTTTTTAAGGTAGTTCTGCAAACTGCCCTCGGCGCGTTTGCCGAACAGGGCGACGCGTATCCATAGGGTTTGTTGCTTGTCGCCAAAGCCGATGTTGTTGGCGACGTTGACGTTCAACACCGCCAAGCCGGCGGGGGTGTATCTGACCTCGGCATCACGGCCTACGGTTCCGGTAAAGCTAAAGACATTGCTCATAAAAATCTCTGGTCATTTAAAAAGGGAATTGTGCGGGTTAGGGCTGCAAATAATTTGCCGCACCGCCTAAGCCAGGAAGCAAAGGCCGGATTGGCATCCTAGTAGCCAGCCAACATTGAAACATCAGATTGGGTTGCCGGAACGGCTTTTTGCCCGTCCCGAATAGCTATCAGCATATCGGAAGTAAGGGCGGGGCGGCAACCGCATCCCGCCCTAAAGTATTTGGAACCTGAAATGGCTGGCAGATAAGCGCATTATTCGGCCAGCTCATTTTTATAACGTATCGAGGAATACACCGACAAGCCAATCAACACCGCGCCGATCAGGCCCGTGACAACCTCAGGAATTTCATGTGTCATGCTGACCAACATGATCGCCGCCAAGCTGCCGATGGCATAGTGGGCGCCGTGTTCCAAAAACACATATTCATCCAAAGTGCCTTGGCGCACTAGAAATACGGTCAGGCTCCGCACAAACATCGCGCCTATCGCCAAGCCCAACATGATGATAACGACATCTTGGGTAATCGCAAACGCGCCGATCACGCCGTCAAAGGAGAATGACGCATCCAACACTTCCAGATATAAAAAGCTCATGACGCTGCCTTTTTTCAGCACGTCCGCCAATTCCTCGCCTTCTTCCTCGTCTTCGAACAAGGCCGACAAGCTATCGACGATAACAAACAGGATGACACCGTAAATGCCGGCAACCAAGGCTTCATGGCGGATAGCTTCAGGTAACCAGTATTGGCTCCCCAACAATAAACCCAAGGCCAGAATAATTTCAATCGACTCCAGTTTGCCAAAGCCAGCCATTTTTTGCTCGATATAACCCAGCCAATGCAGCTCCTTGCCTTCATCAAAAATAAAGGAGAAAAATACCATCAGCAGGAACATGCCGCCGAACGCCGCTATTTGCACATGCGATTCGGTCAAATGTTGGGCGTAGGTTACAGGGTCATGCAAGGCCATTTGCGTGACCCCGATAAAATCTATGCCTGTCGCCATTGCCACGATGGTGATAGGGAACAACAGGCGCATCCCGAACACGGCGATCAGGATACCCCAAGTCAGGAAGTATTGCTGCCAGCGTTCGTCCATGCGCTTAAGGATGGACGCATTGACCACCGCGTTATCAAATGACAAACTGACTTCCAGCACACCCAAGATCATGGCGATGGCCGCGCCAGTCAAGCCACCCGCCATACCGCCAGCCAGGCTTCCCCAATAAAAGGCAATCGCCAAGCTAACGGCGGTGACAATAATAGAAAGTCGAAAATGTTGCATAAAATGATCCTTAACGTAATGATTTAACCCGCAACTATAAGTGCATTTATATTTTAATCAATAGCCGCTGGGTAAATGACAACAAATTTAGATGATGGAACATCCAGGAAAAGCCCGAAAGGTTTTATTGTGCATAATTCTTCGTCCGGCTTGTATTTGCAGCATTGCATGCCCCTTTTGTTTTTCGTGCTTTTCGTGAAAATTGGCGGCATACCATCAAGCAAAATAGTGGCAGATGCTCTACAATATTTCTTTCGTTACCGGCTCAATGAGGCGCAAGATGACTGTTTTGACCGTAAAAACATCGGCTGATGCCCATATCATCAGCCTACCCGAAACCATCATGGCACAAGTCGGTTGGCAAAAAGGGGCGTTAATTGATATGTCGATTGAAAACGGCCATATTGTGTTGGCACCCAAACAAACCGGATTGACCTTGAAAACCTTGCTTGCGGGTAGCCCAACGGAAAAGCTCGGTTTATTAGAGGAAGATACAGATTGGCTATCAGCGTCGGCGGTCGGCAGGGAGAACCGCGGTTGAGCGGGTATATTCCAGAGCGAGGCGACATCGTTTGGCTGGATTTTAATCCCAGCAGCGGCATTGAAATTATTAAACGGCGACCCGCTTTTGTCATTTCCCAACAGCTGTTCAATGGACATACGCACTTAGCGGTTGTCGCCCCCATTACCAGCACTATCCGTGGCATCCAGTTGGAAGTGGTGTTGCCAGAATCGCTATCAATTAGAGGTTCGGTGCTGGTACATCAGTTAAAATCCCTCGATTTTCAGGCACGCAACCTACGCCTGATTGAAAAAGCGCCCCAAGAGATCATTGAAAAAGTGACCGAACGGGCCAGACTAATTGTTTCTTAAAAAAATAGATATAGGAATGACTGAGCAGACACCTTTCCACACCGCCGCACAACAACTGATTGCCGCCGGACGTTTTATCGACAGCAAAGGCTGGGTCCCCGCCACCAGTGGCAATTTTTCGGTGCGCTTGCCGGATGGCACGATAGCCATCACCGTGTCCGGCAAACATAAAGGCCATTTGCACCCCGATGACATTATGCTGATTGACGCCGACGCCAATTCATTGGACGGCAAAAAGCCTTCGGCGGAAACGGGCTTGCACACGGGCATTTACCGGCGTTTCCCGGACATCAACGCCGTCCTGCACCCGCATCCTTTAAATACCGTGCTGGTTTCCAAACTGTTTGGCACGGAAATCGTGCTGGAGAACTACGAATTGCTGAAGGCATTCCGCGGCATCAACACCCACGAAAGCCGCATCGTCGTGCCGATTTTCGCCAATGACCAGGATATTCCGCGCTTGGCCACGCAGGCCGATGCCTATTTGGACACCCATCCCGATTGTCATGCTTACATCATCGCCGGGCATGGGCTGTACACCTGGGGGACATCGGTTGAAGAAACGCTACGCTACTTGGAAGCCCTGGATTTTTTATTTGCTTGTGAACTGCACTTACACGGAGCCCAAAAATGAGTTTATTGACTGTTTATGACGACAACCAAGCCCAACAAGGCGAGCGTTACAGCGATTTTGCCGCCATAGAAAACCAACTTAAAGCCATCAATGTCGTGCTTGAACGCTGGACGGCAAACTGCACTTTCGCCGCCGATGCCGACCAGGCCACGATTTTAGCGGCTTATGCCGAACCTATCGCCCGCTTGCAACAGCAATATGGTTTCCAATCGGTCGATGTCATCAGCCTTAACGCCGACCATCCCGACAAAGCCGCCTTACGGCAAAAATTCCTGGCGGAACACACGCACGATGATTTTGAAGTGCGCTTTTTTGTCGAAGGCTGCGGTCTGTTTTATCTGCATGTCGGGGACAAGGTCTATGTGGTGTTGTGTGAACGGGGCGATCTGATCAGCGTCCCTGCCCACACCAAGCACTGGTTTGACCTGGGCGAAAACCCTTGTTTAAAAGCCATCCGCCTGTTCACCACGCCCGACGGCTGGGTCGCTAATTTCACGGGCAGCGGCATCGGCGCATCTTTCCCTACCCTAGCCCAAACCCTCGCCGGATTATCATGATTAAAGCCATCATCACCGATATTGAAGGCACAACCTCATCATTGGCCTTCGTCAAAGATGTGCTGTTCCCTTATGCGCGGGCGCATTTGGCAGGATTTGTCCGCCAACATGCCGAAGAGGCCACCGTCAAGGCCTTGCTGGCGGACACTTGCGCGGCGGCGGACGTGGCGTTTGGCGTGGAAACGGCGATTGCCCAGTTGCTGCAATGGCTGGATGAAGATAAAAAAATCACGCCCCTGAAAGCCTTACAAGGCTTGGTTTGGGAAGCCGGTTACCGGCAAGGCGATTTCCAGGGGCATATCTACGCCGATGCCGCCGGGCAATTACAAAACTGGAAGCAGCAGGGCATTGATTTATACGTGTATTCGTCCGGCTCGGTCCAGGCGCAAAAACTGCTGTTCGCGCACACGGATTATGGCGATTTGACCCCGTTATTTTCCGGCTATTTTGATACCCTGATCGGCGGCAAACGCGAGACGGAATCCTACCAAAACATCATCGCCCGCATCCCTTTTTTGCCTAGGCAAGTGCTGTTTCTATCGGATATTAAAGAAGAGCTGGATGCCGCCAAAGCGGCGGGGCTGGCAACGGTTTGGCTAGTCCGCGAAGGCGGGCTTGACGCCCAAGCGGAACATCGGCAAGTGGCTAGCTTTGCCGAGATTTCTATTGCGCAAATTGGCGGCACCCCTTAGTCATCATCGTCATGGTGATGGCCATAGCCATAACCACCACCATAAGGGCGTTGATAATAACGCGGGTAGCCGTAAACCTTCCGCTCAATGATCACCGGGGATGGTGCACGGTAATAGCCATTGCCCACCACAACCCGGCGATACGTCGGCGCAGAGCCGGGATAAGCGCCGTACGGGTTGGGATATACGGCGCAGGCACTTAACATGCCTAACAACGCAGCGATTATAGTGATTCTGATTAATGCCACCATGACACACCCCTAAAGATAAAAAAGTTTAGGGCATCATAGTGGCATTAAACTGAATAAGGCATTAACCTACAGCCAGCCGCCCGGCGTGGCGTTATTGAAGTTTTTACGCTGATTTACTTGACCTTGAAAATTAAGGAAAAGCCCGCGATATTGATCACGTCACGCACGTTGTCACGCAGGCCCGCTACTGTCAGCACATTGCGCTTGTTTTTAGCCAGCAACAGCAACACCCTAAGGCCCGCGCTGCTAAGGTATTCAAGGCCGGCGCAGTCAAGTGTCACCGGGCCTTTATGGTTTTCCAGCAGCGTTTCCAATTCGCTTTGGGCGGCGGGCGAGGTAATCGAATCCAGCCGTCCAACCAGCGAAACCACTACGCCGTTGCCTGAGGTGTCTAGGGAAATGTCCATGTTTAAGTTTTCTGTAGGTTGGTGTGGGCGTAGCCATTAACTTGGCAAGCCGAAGAAAGTTTATGCCCCATCACGGCCATGGCGGCTGGTGAACATCTCCAGGCCGCCTTGTGGGGGGAACTCCGCCAGATTGAGCCAAAAACGTGTGCCATAATATTGGGATGTACGGTGGACGCTAGGGAAAATACGGTCCAGCAAGCGCCAGATGGGGATAAACGCACGGGCAAGATGGCCTAAATAACGCCACTTTGTTTTCGGAAGGTCCAGCTGCTTGCCCAATACCTCCCCCATCATGGCATAGGACAGCCCCCTGCAAAGCGAATGCATCAAACCGCCCGCCCGGCCTTCCAACCCCAAAACATCCGGCACTGCCGCCAATAAGGCGGAGACCAATTGCCGCGAATCCTCATCCGGTTCCGGTTCCTGCGCCAAAACCAATTCCAGAAAATGCGCCGCTTCCGCATAAGTGGCGAATTGCAATTCAGAATCCACGCCTATCAGATAAGCCGAGTAACGCCATAATTGGATGATGCCCTCCTCTTCTTCACGATCCATATGGAAACCCAGCTTCCGCAGCCCTTCAATCCACTTCATCGACAGCAAGGCGTTCATTGCCGCCATGTAAACTTGGCTGATGGGCAACCCCAGCTGTTCCGCATCCCAATGCCCTGAACGCAGCAGCCCCGCGCGGACATGCGCGTGCATCAGGCGCACCCGCATCGTCACCTTAAAGCCATCGGCGCCGCGTTGGAGATTGTTGGGTAGGCAGGTTTCAATGACAAAGCGGGCGGTTTCCCGGCCCCGCCTGGGGGCGCGCCCTTTCAGTTCGCCCGAAGAGGCCAAGGGCTTGTTGCCTAGCGACAAGGAATAAAACAACGGCGTCGCATAACAACACAGCGAAAAAACGCCTAAGACCCCCGCTTTCAAAAACACCTGCGATGCCTGGTTCATGACTTTCCAGTTGACCCAATAAGGCACATGGTCTGCCTGCCGGAACAAGGCTTTCCAGCTTTCTGGCGCATCGGGCACAGCGTCTATGCCTTCTTCCAGGATTTGGTGCAACAAACGTTCAATACCGCTTTTAGGCAGATGCGCCAAGTCGGCCACGGCGGCGTCTGCGAGCGGGTCACCCATCCGCCGGAAACGTTGCAGGCGCACGGCTTCGCTAAGCTCGGTGGCGGGTTGTTGGAAAGTTGTCATCCGAGCAATCTCCTAAGCCAAACTAATTTGGCGTCTCCTGGTGGGTAGCGCAAGTGGTTGTCCCAGCGCGTCGACTGGCGTAGCACGGCGCGGGCATGGGTGAAAGTGTCAAAGCCATGGCGGCCATGGTAACGCCCGATCCCGCTGTGCGCCATGCCACCGAACGGCAACGCCGGCACACCGGCTTGCATCAGGTGGTCGTTGACACAAACACTGCCTGAACGCGTCCTTTGCAACACGAGGGCCTCGGTATCCCGCCGCCGGGTATGCAAATACATCGCCAAGGGCACGGGCTGCGATTGCAAGGTGTCCAACAGCACGGACAGGTCATCATAAGGCAACACCGGCAGGATGGGGCCAAAAATCTCTTCCCGCATCACCGCCGCATTAGGGACAATATCCACCAACAAGGTCGGCCCGATACGGCGCGCATCGGTGTCATAACGGCCGCCGTGCGCCACGCGCCCTTCTTCTAAATAGCCCAACAGGCGCGCAAAATGCCGGACGTTGACTATCTGCGCCAAATCCGGGCTCAACCAGGGCTGTCCACCGTAAAAATCGCCAACCACTTTCGCCATCTCCAGCAACAGCGCCTCATAGACATCGCGGTGCACATACACATGGTCGGGAGCCAGGCAAGTCTGCCCGGCATTGAAAAATTTGCCCCAGACGATGCGCCGCGCCGCCAAGGCCAAGGGTGCGCTCTCATCGACGATACACGGGTTTTTGCCGCCTAACTCAAGCACACAAGGGATGCCTTTCGCCGCCGCCTTCAGCGCGACTTGCCTGCCAATCTCCGCGCCGCCCGTGAAGAAAAAGAAATCAAACGGCTGTTCCAGCAAGCTACGGGCGGTGTCGGCGCCACCGTTCACCACAGACACCAGTCCGGGCTCAAACAGCCGGGCGATCGCCTGTAACAGCACGGCGGATGCGGGGGCCAGTTCGGAAGGTTTGATGACCACGGTGTTGCCCGCCGCCAACGCCGCCACCAAGGGCATCAATGCCAATTGCAAAGGGTAATTCCATGGCACTAAAACCAGCACCGTGCCAAAAGGCACTTTCCTGATCCAGGAACGCGCGGGCCATAACCACCAAGGCGTAGCCACCGCTTCATCGCGTGCCCAAGCGTCCAGTTTTTTCAGGGACAGGCGCAGCTCCTCCTTGACGCAAAAAATTTCCGACATGTAAGCTTCCATGGCAGGCTTGCCCAAGTCCTGGCGCAAAGCGTCGAACATCAGGCCTTCATTTTCCTCGATGATGCGCAACAAATCCCGTAATGCGGCCTTCCGGAAACGGGTTGGCCGGGTTTTGCCTGAAGCGGACAGGCTTTGCGCGTTCCGGCAAAGCCCGGCGATTTCCTCGGGCGATAATATGGCGCCCCCCCCGCCCCCGGTTTGCCCTAGGCTAATGCGGTAGGATTTTTGCGCACGGCTACGGCGTAAGGACATGCCCAAAGCCACCGCGACCGCCGCCGCCATCAGGACAAACACCAGCCATGCATTTTGCAAGGGGGCGTTGCCGTCGCTGCCAGCAACCCCCAACACCACAGCCGCCGCCGCAGTCCCCAATGATTGGCCAATGAAAGTGGTCGTCCACAACAGCCCGGACACCACCGCGTGATGTTCGCGTGCCACCGAGTGCATGGTGGCCTTGGCGTTGGGTGAACCGAACATGGCGGCACCCAGGCCCATCACCGCCTGGGCCAGCACGACATAACCCAAGACACGGGCATCAGGTTTCGCCACGCCGTCCGGCAACAGCAGGTGTAGCGACACGCCCAAACACAGGCAGGCCAAGCCTATGGAAATGAGCTTACGTGCTTGCCAACGGTCGGCCCAATGCCCCGACAAAGGCCCGGCGATGGCGAACACGGTGACATTCGCCAGCAGCAACATGCCCGCCGCCGCTGGCGACAAGCCTAAATTGCGTTGCAAATAAAACGGCAAAGTAAAAGCCACGCCCGCCCCTGCCATCCGCATGATGATGCGCATGACCGAGCCACGGAAAATCTCCGGGACTTTGAACAGCCAAAGCGGCAAGATCGGGTCAGCCGCCTGGCGTTCGGCACGGACAAAGAGGGCAAACAACAACACCGACAAGGCCGCCAATTTCAAGGACAAGCCCCATTCAACGGCCACTAGGGATTCGACCCCCAGTAACAGGCTGGTCAGCCCGCCCAACAAGAAAATGGCGCCTTGCCAATCCACCGCTTGCCGTCGCCGTTGTTGCGGCCGGCCCAACGCGGCCGGGTCGAAAACCACGGCCCCAGCCGCCAGGGCAACCAAACCGACCGGGAAGTTAATCAGAAAAATCCATTGCCATGTTGCGATATGCAGGATCAGTGCGCCTAAGGACAGGCCTGCGGCGACGCCTAAAGAAAAAACCGTCGCGCCCAAACCCAAGGCCAGCCCGTGCTGCTCTTTTGGGAACACCGAGGTGATGATGGCGTTGCCGCTGGACAGCAGGAACGCCGTCCCCACCGCCGTGAACACACGCAAAGTGACCAGCAGCGGAAAATTGGTGACCAGGCCGCTCGCCAAGGAAGCCGCGGTAAAAATGGCGAAACCGATCAGGTAGGCGTTTTTACGGCCTATCGAATCCGCGCATTTTCCGGCCAATGCCAAGGTGGACGCGCAAGTGATGCCGTAAGCGACGCTCACCCACTGGATGTCGGCGATGCTTTTGCCCAAATCCGCGGCCATGGTCGGCAAGGCCAGGACCACAATGGTCGCGTCGATGGAACACAGCAAGACACCTAGCTCCACCACCGCCAGCACTAGCCATTTGTTGCGGGCGATTTTCATTCTGCTGTCCTGGCGACAATTTCATGCGCGGGTTCGGGCTGCAAAGTCAGCAAGGCGGGTTTGAACTGGCCATGCCGTGCCCCTTGGGTTATCGCGTCGTTGACATACCGGCCAAACCAACCCGCTTGCATCAGGCACACTGTCGATGGCAACAGTTGTTTTTCGTTTATCCATTTGGCGTAGTAGGCGTTGGCGGCTTGTAATGACTGTTCCAGTTCGTCCGCTAATTTGTCCAAGGAATCCACCGGAACGCCCCCTGACAGCTCCAGATAAAAACGGTAACGCATCTGTTGCGGGTCGGCTTGGACACGGAAATGGGCAATGTGCAGCCCTGTCGCTTTTTGCGCCTTGTCCACCGCTTCCAGCAGATGCGCCACGTCCATTTTTTCCCCGGCGAGGTTGGCGTTGTCGCTGCCCTTACGGACAAACTCCAGCATGGGCGTGGCGTTGAATTTTCCGGTGACCCTAACCACGTCATTGATGTTGTAACGGTACAGACCCGCCAGCGTGGTGATGACCAGCACATATTCCGCCCCGACTTCCAATTCCCACGCCGCCAACACGGGAGGGTCGTCCTGGTCGGCATCCGCCACCGGGATGAACTCATAGACATTGCTGGCCACGGTCAGCGGCCCGTAAGGCACGTTATCTTGGATAGGCAGGGTGAACACGCCCTCGCTCGCCGCCAGGCCGACGTCCCGCAAAGCCAGTGACGGGCTGAACCAATCAGGGATCCGCCGTGCCGCCACGCCTACCGTGGAGCCCAACCAGCACCCGAACACCGCGCAATTAGGCCAGTAATCCATCGGGCGCAAACGTCCTGAATTTTGTGCCGCCAAAGCCGCCAAACGGCGGGCGGCTTGCGCGTCAGGCCGACAGAGGCCGAGCAAATCTTCACGCACTCCGGGCGGCAATAGCAAAGCTTCGCTTAACGTCCCCTCATGGATGTCGCGCAACAGCTCGTCTTGCCTGCGTTCCGCCGTTTCCAGCATGGCGAGGACGGTCGCCGGGTTGGTGGAAAACAGGAAGCTCACATCTTGGGAAACCGCCATGCGCATGGCGGCGTATTGTTTGGACTCAGGGTCGGCGATGCGGGCGATGGCATAAGGCAGGGCGTAGCGTTGGCGCAAGGGTTTGGGGCTTTGCAGGAACACCCGCCCCGATAATGAGCCGTATTCTATCCCGCCGGACGTGTTGCCGCCGGAAGCCGCATACACCACCGAAACGGTCTTGCCCGACATCAGCCCCGGATGGGCCCGGGTGGCTAAAGCCCCCCAGGTCATCCGCAAGCGTCCGGTGTCTTGTAGCCATTGGCGGGTGACCGGAATCAGTTTCTGCTTGCCGGAGGTGCCGCTGCTTTGGTTGAAAAAAACCACCGGGTCACGCGTCAAGACGGCTGGCTCCCCGGCTTCAATCCGATCCACCCAAGCCGATAAGCCTTTAAACGTACGGATAGGGACGGATTGCTGATACTCGGCCAAGGATTTTATTGAGGAAAAGCCGTGGCTGCGGCCAAACGCCGTATCGGCATTGGCATGGAGGATGTTAGCCAGCAACCGCCGCTGCACGGCTTCGGGGTTACGGGACGCCCGTTCGAAATTACGCCACAACCACGCCCCATACCAAGCTGCGAGTGTTTGCATCATGTGCGTTTCCTGATAAAACCTGGGCAACTATTGGCCGGACGCAAACTCATGGTCGATTTATACGGCAAAGGCCCGTCAAAAGCGGGTTCAAACCGCCAGCGTTGCAGGAACGAAGCCAAGACAATATTGGCTTCCATCCAAGCGAACTGTTGGCCAATGCAGACCCGCGAGCCGGCACCGAAAGGGTAATAGGCCATTTTAGGCAGGCCACCGCGCTGTTCGGGCCAACGCTCCAGCTTAAATTGCTCGGGATCAGGGAAATAGCGCGGGTCATGATGGTTGACATACGGCGAAACCACAACGGTGGCGTTTTCAGGGATCAAATAATCGCCGATTTGGACGTCCGCCGTGGCGCGGCGCGGTAATAACCAGCCTGCCGGATACAGGCGTATCGCCTCGCTAAAGGCCGCTGTTGCCCGCCCCAGGGCGAGTGACTCGGCAAAACCCGCAGGCCGTCCGCCTAACAGGCCCGCCATTTCATCCACCACACACTGTTCCGCGTCAGGATGGCGTGCGAGCAGGTAAATGCAGGTCGTCAGTGAGGACGCTATCGTGTCGAACCCCGCCACCAACAGTGTGATCACTTGGTCGCGGACTTCTTGGTCGGACAAGCCTTTGCCATCGCCTTCCTCATCCAGCGCCAACACCAACATGGACAGCAAGTCACCCCGGTCTTCGGTATCTTGCCGCCTGGAGGCGATGATGCCATCGACCATCGTGTGCAACAAACGGATAGCCTCCCATTTTTCCTTCTCGGCCTGCCCGGTCCAACGTCGCCACAAGGCCGCAACCGAGTAGGATTTTACGGCGTCCATATAACGTGAGGACAGCCGCATCGCCTGAATAACCGCCGGCCTTTCGGCATCCAAGTTTTCGTCGAACATACAGGCCGTGGCAATCCTAAAGGCGACATCCTCAATGAAAGGCAGCAAGTCGATGGCTTGCCCGTCTTGAAGGCTGGCGCAGGCTTTTTCCGCCTCTTCCTGCATGGTTTGTGCGTAGGCTTCGATACGCTGGCGGTGGAACGCCGATTGCAGCAGCCGGCGTTGGCGCTTATGCACCTCCCCTTCGCTGGTCACCAAGCCATTACCCAACCAAGGGCGGATCCTTTCGAAGCCCAGCCCTTTGACAAATAACTTGTCCTGCGTCACCAACACCTCGCGCACCAATTCCGGGTCACTGACGAAATAAAGGTCAATGCCCCGCAAACGGAATTTGCAAATGTCACCGTATTTCTGCGCCGTCCGCAACAGGAATTCCCTTGCATTTTTGCTCCAGGACAATTCATTTTCGAAAGGGAACCTACTGCAAGGCCCGGTGGGAATGGGTTTCATCATGGCGGCACCAAAATCCAATTGGAAAAGCAAGGATTGTAATTGAATTCCGCCGTTTCGAAAATGGGGACGCGTGCCTCTCCGCCAGCCACTAAAACCCGGTAAATTTTTATAAGCCTGCCCCGCAATCTGGACGCTTGGCGAACACTCCCAGGTGGCGGGCCCATCTAAATCCGTAGGGGCGGACCGGTTATCCGCCTTTTTTATGGCCTGTGCCAACATCCGCAGCGATCAGGCGGGCAACCGCCCGCCCCTACGAAAATCATACTGGCAATTCAACATTGACTGGGCACTAGGTTTACACTACGTCCAGCCCAGCCAATCCGGGCATTTGGCCCATTACCCAAGCCCATGTATCGGCAATGACCCTTGCTAAAGATATTTCCTGTACATGCCGTATTAGGATTAAATGCCCGGACACAGGGTATCCGGCGGATTTTCAGCGATACGGTTCTACCCCCTAAACAGCCACTCAATGCTATAATGCCAGCCACTCCTGTTTAACTTCACAAAGGCCCCCTTTTACATGCTCCCAGCCATCCGTATCAGTCTGCTTGCTTTGCTGGTGCTGCTCCAATTGCTTACGCCCCTAGTCCATGCACATGCAGGACGGGCCGCATTTGCAGATCTGGACACCGGGTTTGGCAAACTGCACATCCCGGGGCTGGAAACATTAAGCCATGCGCCAGATGGCCTTGATGGTTATGTGCAAGCGGCTTTATCCGCCCCTTCCGAAGGGGTGCTGGTGGATGTCGATAGCGGCATGAAGCCCGTCCAACGGGATGTTTTGCCGGATCATGCCGTCGCATATTATCTGCATACGGCTTGGTGGGCGTTTAGCGTTTATCTTGCCGGGTCTGATGAAGTAAAGTGGCTCCCCCATCCGGCAACACCGATAGCCCGCGGTTCTCTCTTCACCCCCCATGCTCCCCGCGCCCCACCTTTTTCCTTCCCGTTTGCTTGGACACACTAGTACTCAGTCAATGTTGAATTGCCAGTATGATTTTCGTAGGGGCGGGCGGTTGCCCGCCTGATCGCTACGGATGTTGGCATAGGCCATAAACAAGGCGGACAACCGCCCGCCCCTACGGATTGACTGACCCGACAAAAAATCAATGACTGGGCACTAGGTTTGCGTTGTAAACCTTAGCAGCGTTTTTTTTCGTAACGGCTAACGTTTTCGAAGATAATTGGTTTACCCCGCCACCGCCCCCTTAGCCAGCTAACACACGGCTTGAGCCGCACTGAGACGACTTTATGACTGATATGACCCCCCACCCCCGCTACGGGTTTAGGCCTGTTTGCCTAGCCGCCCTTTTGGGGACGCTACCACTGGGGCTTGCCGCCTTTGCCTGCATGGCCGCCGACGAAGTTGCCGCCCCCCAAGAACACACCCTCGTCCCCCATCAGGACCCGATCATCGTGGACCCCCATTTAAGCTTAGGCAAGCTGGTTGAGTTGACGATGGAAAAGTACCCCGACACCCATTGGCTAAACGCCTTGGAAGAAGAAGCCACGGCGATTACGCAACGCGGCAAAAGCTGGGTTGCAGGCGCGCCACAAGCGAGCTTGCGCTTTCAGGAAGCAACCAGCGGCACCCTGCATTATATTGACGCGCAAGTGCAAGTGCCGTTGTGGAATGTGGGGCAACGGGAGGCGGAACGGAAAACGGGTACGAAAGCCGAAATGAGCGCGGAAATGCAGATGCAGGCAACCCGTTTGCGTATCGCCGGATTAGTCCGTGCCGCTTTGTGGGACATATCCCTGCAAAAAATCCGTTATGAACAGGCGCAAGCGGAAATTGCGGTTTTTGAGCAGCTATTGGCAAAGATCAAACGCCGTGTGGAGCTGGGCGATTTGCCCCGTGCCGATGAATTGCTGGCACAAACCGAACTGTTGCAAAAACGTACGCTGCTGACGATGGCGGAAGCGGAACTGATGCACTCGCGCAAACGCTATTCCAGCTTGACACAAACCACAAAAATGCCTGGCGCCTTTGCCGAGAAACTGGTGGGGTTGCGGGAAATCCAACAAAACCATCCCGCCTTGCAAGCCATCAACAGCCAAATCGACCGTAAGCAAGCGGAGCTAAACGCGGTGAAACTGATCGGGTCGGGGCAAAGCAACGTGGCGATTGGCGTCAATAGCGACAGCTTAACCAACGACCCGCGCAGTAACAAAACCGAGAGTTTCAACATCGGCGTCAACGTGCCGTTTGGCGGCAGCGCGCATATCCAGCCGCATATCGCCGCGCTGAATGTGGAACTGAACCGCCTGATTGCCGAGCGGGAATTGTTGTACCGCAATCTGGAGCAGCTCCATCACGAGGCCGAGCATAATCTGGAGGTTAACCGGGTGGCATTGGGCATCGCCAATGAATTGAAACAAGTCGCCGAACAGCATTTGACCATGACCCAAACGGCATTTTCGGTAGGGGAAATTGATTTGATTGATTTGCTGAAAATCCAATCACGCACCCAACAAGCCATTTTGAACGCCAAAGAACGCGCCGTGATGTTGGAACGTGACCAGGCATTTTATAACCAAGCCGTAGGAGCCATGCCATGATTACGCCCTTAAACCACACAATTCCCACACACCTATGCACAAAGCCGGAACAACTTTGCAAGCCGTTCCGTAATGTTTTAGATAATTTGTTGGTGGCCGCACTTTTGATGGTGTTGCCGCCATGCCTTTCTCCAGCCCACGCGCTGGACAATGCCATCAAAATTTCTACGGAACATAGCAATAACTTGGGCGTGGCCCTAGGCAAGCCGTCCCCTGCCTCACAAATTCCGGTGCTCTATGCGCCTGCCAAGGTTGTGGTGCCTCCGGCGCATGAATATATCGTCAGCGCCTCGCAAGCGGGCCTGATCACCAAACTGACGGCGGCAATCGGCGATAACGTCAAGCAAGGCGACGTGCTGGCCGAACTCAACAGTTCGGACTTGCTATCCCTGCAACAGCTTTATCTCAAAGCCGCCAGCGATTTGGCCTTAAGTGAAATCAGTTTCCAGCGCGACAAAAAATTGTTTAATGAAGGCGTGACCCCTGAACGCCGCTGGCAAGAAACCCGTAGCCAGTACAATTCAGCAAACTTTGTCGCCCATGAACACCGCCAATTACTGGAAATTGCCGGCATGACCCGAAGCGAGATAGACCGCCTGACAAAAACCCACCGTTTATCCAGTCTGCTGTATATCCACTCACCCATCACGGGCGTGGTATTGGAACGGATGGCGGTCGCCGGGGCGCGTATTGACAGTTTCGCGCCCCTGTACCGTATCGCCAATCTGGAAGAACTTTGGCTGGAGATCAACATCCCGCAAGAGCGTATCGGGCAAATCAAAATCGGCGACAAGGTCTTATTGGAAAAACCCGTCACCGAAACCCAGGAACTGGAACAGCGCAAAACCACCCAAGCCTTGCCGGTAACCGCAAAAATCACCCTGCTAGGCCAAGCGGTCAACCCTGAAAACCAAACTATCCTGGCGCGGGCGGTGATTAAAGGCGGGCAAGCGGATGTGCGTCCTGGCCAGCGCATCAACACGCAGATTATCCAACCCCATAGCACCCAAGCCTTTACTGTGCCGAACACGGCGATTGCCCAACAAGAAGGCAAGGCGTTTGTGTTTGTCCAAACCAACGATGGGTTTGAAGCCAGGCCCGTCACCGTCATCGGCAAACAGAATGACGAATCCACCATCAGCGGCGGGCTCACGGGCGAAGAAACCATCGCCGTCAAAGGCGCGGTCGCGCTCAAAGCCAATTGGTTGGGCTTGGGGAGTGGCGAATAATGGGACATTTGATCAGTTTTGCCTTAAGCCAGCGGCTACTGATGATGATCGTCGTGCTGATGCTGACGGGCGGCGGTTATTACGCCTTCCAGCAAATCCCGATTGACGCTTTCCCCGAAGTGTCACCTACCCAGGTGAAAATCATCGTCAAAGCCCCCGGCATGACCCCCGAAGAAATCGAAGCGCGTATCACCGCGCCGATTGAGGTTGAGTTGCTGGGCATCCCGCACCAAACCATGTTGCGCTCGGTCGCCAAATACGCGTTGACCGACATCACCGTCGATTTCACCGAGGGCACCGACATTTACTGGGCGCGCCAGCAAATCGCCGAACGCCTGAACACCTTGTGGGGCTCCTTGCCCGCCGACGTCCAGGGCGGCATTGCGCCCATGACCACGCCGTTGGGTGAAATGTTTATGTTCAGCATTGAAGGCGGCGGTTTAAGCCTGATGGAACGGCGTAATTTGCTGGATTGGGTGATCCGCCCTGCCCTGCGCACCGTACCCGGGGTCGCCGATGTCAACTCGCTAGGCGGCATGGTCAGGAGTTTTGAAGTCATCCCCGACAACACCCGTTTGTCGGCGCGTGGCATCAATATGGACAAACTGGTCCAAACCCTGAAAAACAATAACCGCAACGATGGTGCAGGCCGGCTCAGTGACGGTGAAGAAGCCCTGATCGTCCGCGCCGAAGGCCGCTTGAAAACGCTGGACGATGTGCGCAGCTTGGTCGTTGACAACAGAAACGGGATTCCGGTGACGGTTGGCGACATTGCCGAGATCAAAATTGGCGCGTTAACCCGTTATGGCGCGGTCAGCAAAAACGGTGACGGCGAATCTGTGACGGGCTTGGTGCTCAGCTTGCGCGGCGCCAATGCGCGGCAAACCATTGTCGGCATTGAAGAAAAACTCGCGCAAATCAGCAAGGCCTTCCCTAAAGGCGTTGAAGCCAAAGTGTTTTACAACCGTGGCAATCTGGTCGATAAGGCCGTGGACACCGTATTGCATGCCTTACTGGAAGCCATCGCGTTGGTCGTGGTGCTGTTGCTGCTGTTTTTAGGCAATTTACGCGCGGCCTTGGTCGTCGCCTTGGCCTTGCCGTTGGCGGCGCTGTTCACCTTCATCCTGATGAACTCCATGGGCATGTCCGCCAACCTGATGAGCTTGGGGGGGCTTGCGATTGCCATCGGCATGTTGGTCGATGCCGCCGTGGTGGTCACGGAAAACCTCATCACCCATCTGGCGCACACCCAAACCGCACAACGTTTGCCACGCCTGCATGTCATTTACCGCGCCACCCGCGAAGTCGCCGCGTCGGTCACGTCAGGCATTTTGATCATCATCATCGTGTTCTTGCCCTTGTTGACCCTGCAAGGCTTGGAAGGCAAGCTGTTTACGCCTGTCGCCCTGACCATCGTGTTCGCCTTGAGCGGCTCCTTAATCTTGTCGCTGACCGTGATCCCGGTGATCGCCTCCTATCTCTTGAAAGAAGTGTCCCATGAGGAACCGTGGCTACCGAGGCATTTGCAGGCGCTTTATAAGCCCACATTGGTTTGGTGCCTGGACAACAGCAAAAAAGTTTTTGTTGGCGCGGGCGTGCTGATGGCGGCAACGGTGGTCGTGTTCATGCAAATCGGCAGCACCTTTATGCCGACCATGGATGAAGGCGACATCATCGTGCAACTGGAAAAACTGCCGTCCATCACCTTGGCGCAATCGGTGATGCTGGATGGCCAGGTACAAAAGAACTTGCTGAAAAATGTCCCCGAAATTGCCACAGTGGTTTCGCGGGTCGGTTCTGATGAACTGGGCCTAGACCCGATGGGGCTAAACGAAACCGACACCTTTTTGGTGCTGAAACCCAAAGAGCAATGGCATACCCCTGATAAAGAGCATCTGATCGAAGACATCCGCAAGGTCATGATGCAAACCCCCGGCATCGCTTTTGGTTTCACCCAGCCGATAGAAATGCGTGTTTCGGAGATGCTCACCGGGACACGCGGCGATGTCGCCGTGAAATTGTTCGGCCCCGATTTGGCGGTACTCAACGAAAAAGGCATCGAAATCGCCGAAACCCTCAGGCACATCAACGGTTCCAGTGATGTCTTCGTCAAACAAAACGCCGGGATGCAGTTCCTGCAACTGACGATCAACAAATCCGCCGCCGGACGTTTGGGGCTGGACAGCGACAGCATCGAGACCTTGTTGCGCGCCCAAATCGAAGGCCTGAACCTGGGCATTATCCAGGAAGGCATCAAGCGTACCCCGTTGATTTTACGGGGCAGCAGCAACACGTCCAATTTTGACAATTTGCAAATCACCTTGCCCAATGGCGGGCATGTCCCGGTCACGGCGATTGCGCAACTGAAAAAAGTCGAAGGCGTGGTGGCGATAGGCCGCGAACACGGGCAACGCTTTACCGTGGTGCGCAGCAATGTCCAAGGCCGGGATTTGGTGGGCTTTGTCGAAGAGGCCAAAAAAGCCGTCGCCGGGCAGGTGGCGTTGCCGATAGGCTACACCTTAGAATTTGGCGGCCAGTTTGAAAACCAGCAACGCGCCGCCGCCACCTTGTCCGTGGTAGTCCCCGTATCGCTAGGCCTGATCTTTTTGCTGCTGTTTTCCACGTTTGGCTCGGTGCGCCAGGCCACCTTGGTGTTGTCCAACATTCCGCTGGCGATGGTTGGCGGCGTGTTCGCCTTGTGGGTGTCGGGGGAATATTTGTCCGTCCCCGCCTCGGTCGGCTTCATCGCCCTATTGGGGATCGCCGTGCTCAATGGCGTGGTGATGGTCAGCTATTTCAACCAATTGCTCGCCACGGGCATGGACATTGCCAAAGTCGTGCTGGTCGGTTCCTCCCGCCGTTTGCGGCCGGTGCTGATGACCGCCAGCATCGCCGCCTTCGGTTTGATCCCCTTGCTGTTCGCCACCGGCCCCGGGTCGGAAATCCAACGCCCCTTGGCGATAGTCGTCATCGGCGGGCTGGTGTCCTCAACATTCCTCACCTTATTTTTACTGCCGATACTCTTCCGGTTATTTGGCCAGGACAAAGCAGAGCTAGCCAACCCAAACGAGGCAACCGTATGACCCACAGTGAATATCTACTCACGCTTAACGTCCCGCCCAGCCTTGAAGAAGCCGTGGTCGACAGCCTGTTGACGCTGGAAGCCGAACACGGTTTCAGCAGCCTGCCGGTCAACGCCCATCACCATGAAAACCAAGGCTTGTCATTGGCCGAGCAAGTCAGCGGGCGGCAGAAGAGGATCCGTTTCCAGATGTATGTCGACGCGCAAGGTTTGGCGGAGTTATTGACGCTGCTGAAAGCGGAGTTTTCTGGTGCGGGGATCCAATATTGGGTGTTGCCCGTAATCGAAAAAGGGGTGATTTAACTTTCAAGGGCCCGTGGGGTAGTGCTTAGTGCCCCACAGGCCCCAGTGCCCAGTCAATAATTTTTAGTCGGGCCAATCTAAACCCGGGGCGGACGGTTGTCCGCCTTTTTTAGGGCCTGTGCCAAAGTCCGCGGCGATCAGGCGGGCAACCGTCCGCCCCTACGAAAATAAGTCTGGCAATTCAACATTGACCGAGCCCTAGGCACTACATTTTTAGGGTTGTTTGTCTTCTAAAACCGGGAGCTTGGGATAGGCCTCCATCTTCGCCTCTTGCCTGGACAAATAGGGCCAATTCAAGCCTTGGACATCCACCTCGTCCTTAGAGACGATGATATTGCCGACGACCCTTAGCGGTATGGGTTCTTTTGCAGGTTTGTCCAACAAGGCATTTTGCCCGTCACGTTCAAGGATAATGACGTTTTTCTTGAGCGTAATGGAATTCAGGCCATATTTTATCCCTTCCAAGCCATAGCCTATCGCCGTGGCGTTGACGCTTTGCGGGCCTTTTTCCAGAACCGAATCGACGACCAGCAATTCCCCGCCGTTTGGGACATCTATCAGGCGGCTATCATCGGCATCCAGCGAGGCAAGCACAGAATTTTTGATGATGGTTTTGCTGGCGCGTGATTTGATCTCATGCCCTTCGGACACCGAAGCCAGGAACAGGCTATTTTCGACCAGCAATTCCCCGCCCTCCCCGACATAGACCCCATGCGCCCTGCCATATTTGCCCAGTTTCTCAAAACGGCTATTGGAAATATGCAGATATTGGTTGTTATTGGCCAAGATGCCCTGTTCGGAATCGTGGAAATACACATGGTCCACCGTCAGGCTACCCCCTTCGGAACGGATGCAAGCACCATTTAGGTCATCAACGGCGATGTTTTTGCATTCAATATTGCTGATAGTGATCTGCTTGCCCTTGGTCACAATGGCCGCCTTGCCTTCGGCTGTGGCGCCATCGAAGGCCACCCGTCCCGAACCGATGATGGTGACATTGTTGGCGGTGACCACCAAAGGCTCCCGATAAGTCCCTGAACCTATCACCAGCAGCTGGCCATCATGGAGGTTCGCCATCGCGTCGCTTAGAGAATTGGACAGGATGCCATCGACGCTGGCCTGTCCGGCGGCAACCGGCTCAAAATGCGGCAATGGCCGCCATTCCCCAAAATTACCCGCTATGTCGTTGGCCAATTGTTCTTTTAGTTGGCCCTGCTTGTTTATAGGCGGATTGCGGGACAAACCCGATTGCAACACTTTTTCCGCCCTTTCATAAACCAAATGGATAAGGGTCACGTCGTAAACATAAAGGCCGATGAGCAGCACATTCAGGCATAGGCCGGAACAAATCAGGTAATCAGCGGCAATAACTTTTATTAGCCTGGTTATTTTCACGATGGACGCCCCCTTAACAAACAACCGTTGCCGTACTAAAAACTAAACCACCCGAATAATCAAGGCAATTTCCTCACATGGGGCTGGGCCCATGCGCTAGGTGTCCGCAGCAAAGCCAAAAACAGCAGCAAAAAAAACAACAGCGTCAAACGGGGCGCATCAAAGGGGCTGTCTACCCAACCAACGACCATAAAACCGCTGAAAGCGGCCAAAGTGATAGCCGCAAACAAATCCTGCCGCCGTAGCTTTCGGTAGCAAGTGAAAAGCCCGTTGGCAAATAACAACACAAACGCGCCCGCCCCCAGCCAGCCTTGGTCAAACAACAGATGCACCCAAAAATTAAAGATATGCCAAGGGTTATGTTTTTCAGTGGCAAAAAACCAAAAATCACCGCCTTTAGAAAAATCACCGTTTGCCACCGCGTTATCCCCGTTTTTATCCAACAATTGCACATTATCGACATCCAGTAATTTACCTGTGGCGTCGCCGTTAAAAAATGCCAACTGGACAGGGCGCTTCAACCAACCGCCAACGACGGGCCCGCCGACATTCCCGCTGTTAAGGGCTTGCTCGACATGCCCCCACCCTGGCTTAGCGGTCACCGTGTCCACTGAGCTGCAGCTGATGGAATACTGTACGGATTTTTCACAAAGCGACGCATTTAAAGTCAAGTGGGCGGTTTCACCCCTGACATCCATCACTAAACGGTAGTCCGTATGGGCTTCGACAGCCACATACTGCCCCATGAACAAGGCATCCCCCCCCCGTAAACGTAAATAATGATTGCCGTTTTCGGTGGCGGTCTCATAAGTGCCAGGACGGATGTTTTCTGTATTCAGCCAAAAAAAAGTCCGGGGATAACTGCCCAAACCCATACCGAACATCCCCGTGCCCAGGTCATCATCCATCATCGCAAGGGCGTCGCGCCAATGGTATTCACGGCTATCACGGTCTTGCCCGACGGCCTCAAGGCGTTGTTGGAACAGGCTACCACGCAAGACCGGCAAGGCCATCAGCACAGCCGCCACCAACAAGGGCACAAGCAACAACAGGCTTTTTGTAAACCGGAAGCGTTTCCGGTAACAAACCAGCAAGGCAAGCAATAACACCACAAAAGCTATGGCAAAACCGATCAAGCCGCCGCGCGAGAAGGTCGCCAACAAGGCATAAAAACCGCCAATAAACAAACCAACACCGGCGCAAATGTTAATGGGCTTAGGCCTTGGTTCCACAAACAAGACTGCGATAAACGGCAAGGCCAGCATTAAATACGATTCAAAATGCCCGCCACCCACATGCATCGTCGAAAACAAACCGTTAATGCGGTAGTCGCTGGCAAAATCCAACAAGCTGACAAAAACCATCCGTTCGATAACCGTAAACAAGGACACGCCAGCCAATCCTAAGAGCACCCCGTAAGCGAAATAATGGGGCGCGTATGGGTAACGCCGTAGCGTGAGCTGCAACAATGGCAGCAACAGCAAACTCCAGAAAAACCCTTTGGCGACGCGCAAGCTATTGTAGTGGCTGTAATAACTGCTGAAGGCATTGGCGTCGATTGCTGGCAAAGGCAACAATCCCTTAAACAAACTCACCGTATAAAACAAGGTGAACGCCACCAACAAAAAAAGGCTTGCAACGGACAATAACGTCCGCGTCCGTGCTTTGGGTTTTTGCCAATAATAAAACGCCAACGTCGCCAGGATCAGCAAATCGAACTCATCAAAAAAAAACCGGCCTGTCCATGGGGTAAAATCCATGACGGGCAACAAGGCCGGGACGACGATTAACCAAGCATAAGGGAAACGCCTAAGCAACAAGGTGTAAGCGATGAAAGCCACCCCCAAAGCGGCAGCAACGGCGGCGATAGGGTAGCCGGACAATTTGACGGCAATCACCCCCCACAACAAAAATGACAGTACCCGCCAATGTTTGTTGGTTTCTTCAGCAGGCAGAACCGTGTCAACTGGCTTTTCTGGAACCGCAACCAAAGGCTCGGCAAAGATCGTTGGCATTACCGTTTTATCGTGGGCCAACCATTGCGGCAAACGATTCAATAACTCATAGCAAACCGCTGCCGCAATAAAAGCCAACCACACATCACTAGGGTCAGCGTGCTTATCCGCTAAAAACAATTTCCCTGCCTCAACCACAAGGGCAAATACGGCCGCCAGCAAGCCCACATAAGCCCAATGCGGGGCATAACTTCCCTCTTCACGGTCCTGCTTAAAAAAAACTACCCAGCACAAAACACCCACCGGCAAATACAAGCCTATGTTGCTTAACAGGCTGACAAAGGCAACGCTTTCAGACGTGTAGTAAAAATAATACAGCGGTAAAAAATGCGTCTCTGATAATTTTTGCAAGGCTTCCTGGGACGATAGCCAGCCACCTGCGAACCAACCGTTAACCGATAGCACCAATAATAAATACGGCACGATGGCCATCCCTACGCCACGCCGTAACTGCCGCATAATGTCGCCAAAATCGTGTTGTTTGGCCCAAGCGAACAGGCTCGCCCCTGCACCCATGCCAACCATGCGGGTCAGCACAGAAAGGCCTTGGGCATTGCCGGATATTAAAAAAACTTGGGTTATTTCAATAATGAGGCCTAGAAAAAACCCGACCAACACCACCACGGCCAAGGGATTGCGCAAATACGGGATGCAACAAAACAGTATGCCTAACGGCATCAGCACCAGCATTTCCACCCATAATTTCACCCCGCAACGCAAGGGCTCCGAGGCACAGGCATCAAACGGCAAAACCACCGCATCATTGCCTTGCTCCAGCTTCACGGACAATTCATCAAAAGACGTGACAAAATCATAAGGGAACAGGCTGAGTGCGATATAAACCAGCAAATAAAAAACCATCGCCGCCTGCGCCGACACCAAACTACCGCGCAACATTTGCGCATAGAGTTTGGCAAAATACGCCCCGAAAAATTGCCAGCCCAAAACGCCTGTTACAGAACCTAAGGTTTCCGCAACCAAATCATTCAAAGAAACGGTGCGTTGCGGGAAATATAATTGAGTGAATTCAATGCCCACCGCCGTCGCCAAACAAAACAGCAACACCAATACCGACAAAAAAGCGCGGACTATCGGGTAACGTATCGCGCCAAAGGATGCGGAAGCGGCAAATGCCAAAGGGATGTAAAGGACAATATTCGCTATCCAGTCGGCTCTGGATTCTGCGCCTAGGGTGAGGTTTTGGATATTAGTGAATTGGCTTAACGCCGTTTCGAAAGGAATGTATTTAAATTCAAGCGGGACAAGGCTACCGTAAATGACAAACAACCAGTAAGCGAAGGTGACGAAGAAAAGGCGACGGTTCATAGGAATATTTGCAATATTTTGTAGAAATTACGCGAATTAATCCTTAATAGCCCAAAAACAATCTGACATAAAAAACCCTTGCGCACATAATTGTGTGGCAAGGGTTTTAAAAAACACCTTTAGCTTAATCAGGTTAAGGACAGACCCGAGTTGTCCCCGTAGTATTAACATAATTAAATGTGCCTACACTAACATTACTGGCATTACAAAAATCAGAGACCCCTGCGTTGATGAAAACTTTGAAAGGCCCAAATGAGCCGCCATCAAAATAATTATATGAAATCGCGGCATTAGTCGTACCATCATTAGATACAGACCACGTACCAACCTGAACCCTTGGATCTACCGGATGGCCGTTACCTAGTTTGTAGTCCCACAATTCACCATTAGCATGATGTTCCTCTTGCGTGCCTTGCCCAACCAAACTACAAGCCGTCCGGCCTAAGGCAGCGTTATTGTTCGTCGCCGCAGCAACTAAGTTCTGCACCTGTGTCCAGCCCCCACCAACACTACAAGCGGCTATTGCCTCGCCAGCCAGGGCATTTGCCAATAAAAATGCCCCCGCAAAAATCATATGTTTCATCATCGCCTTTCCTCGCCTAGTAATCAGTAAAATTAATAATGCTATGTATTGTAACAAAAAACAAATGACTAACCACTACGGCTATTTTATCCACAGCAACTTTTATAGTTGGACACTCCCGTTTACTTTAACAAAAATCGGATAACTTACAGGCAATCTTCCCTATTGCAACGATTCAATTTCTGCCCATAAACATGCCGCCACTGATTTCATATATAATGTCGCTTTTAAACCAGCCCTATTTTTAATCCCCCTGTACATGCCGAAAAAAAAATCTGCGACTTTGTTTGAAGACGCGCTTGCCGAACTCGAACAGCTGGTCAACCGCCTAGAACAAGGCGACATTGCCTTGGAAGAATCATTAAAGTCTTTTGAGCGTGGCGTCGCCCTGACCCGCACCTGCCAACAGGCATTGCAAGAAGCGGAACAAAAAGTCCAGATCCTGATAGAAAAAAACGGCACTCAATCCCTGGAGCCCTTTACCGATGAGCCAAGCGTTAAAAGAATACCTTAGTTTTTGCCAACACCGTGTCGAGCACGCGCTGGAACAACGCTTGCCAAGCGCACGCATTTTGCCGCAAAAGCTCCATCAAGCCATGCGTTATTGTGTGTTGGATGGCGGTAAACGGACACGCCCGTTATTGACATACGCCACCGGACAGACCTTAGGCATTGCTCCGGCAGCCTTGGATGGCGCGGCGTGTGCGGTTGAGTTTATCCATGTCTATTCCTTAATCCATGATGACCTGCCAGCGATGGATGATGACGCTTTGCGCCGTGGCAAACCAACCTGCCATATCGAATTTGATGAAGCGACGGCCATTTTGACCGGTGATGCCTTGCAAGCTTTGGCCTTTGAAATTCTGGCCCATGACCCTAGCATTGTCGCCAGCGATGCCAACCGTTTGAAAATGATCACCGCATTGGCAAAAGCCAGCGGTTCGCAAGGCATGGTCGGCGGCCAGGCGATAGACCTGGATTCGGTCGGCACTATGCTGAGTTTGCCTGAACTGGAAAACATGCATATCCACAAGACAGGGGCATTGATCCGGGCCAGCGTCACCCTGGCGACCTTGTCAAAAAGTGATTTGGATCCGGCAGTGGCGATCAAGCTTGACCACTATGCCAAATGTATCGGCCTGTCTTTCCAAGTGAAAGACGATATTTTGGACGAAGAAAGTGACACGGCGACCTTGGGCAAGACACAAGGCAAAGACAAGGACAACAACAAACCGACATACCCCGCATTATTGGGCATGGCGGGCGCCAAACAAAAAGCCAGGGAGCTGCATGAAATGGCTCTGGACAATTTAAGCATTTTTGGGGACGAAGCGAATTTATTGCGCGATTTGTCGCTTTATATTATTGAGCGTAGCCACTAGGAAAAATACCGGTTCCGCTGACGTGCAAATAAGTACATTATGGCCAATTGCCGTATACATAAATGAGTTCGCGCCCAGCCACCCCCAACCCTGAAAGCCGTAAAAACCGCTAATATCCCTTGTCAGGAAAGCAATAGGCACAAACTCCTGGCAAGGGAATAAAACCAACAACCGTAATACGATTATTTAACTTTAAATATCGTGAATTGAAACTATACTAACCCTAATGATTTGCTTTATATACCTGACGGCAATCTTGCCAAACGGTTTAGCAATTCTTGGGTAAATTGAAAACAAAATGGTGATGGGTTAAATCCGTGCTTTTTAGGGGGTACAAACCTAGCTTTGCGCCCCACCCCATTAAATGAAGCCACGCATTAACGCACTGCCGTTTTCTGCCATATCCCTGCAGGAAAAAAAGTGCAGGTTTGTTGGTGGCAAATAAAATTAACCAGACAACCTTCCATCCACTAATGCACAACAGAAAATCACTGCCCGGCTTTACTCTGGTTGAATTAATGGTAACGCTAGCGGTTGCCTCAATCCTTGTTGGCATCGCCACCCCCAGCTTCCAGACCATGATCAGCAATAGCCGGTTAACGGGCGCAACTAATGAGTTAATCGGCGCATTAAGTTTTGCCAGGAGCGAGGCGGTCAAGCGGGGGATTCAAGTCACCATCTTACGGAAAGACTCTAATTCGGCGGTTTGGGAATCCGGTTGGGATATTTTTGTCGATGCCGATGGTGACAACACCTTTATCCCTGATGTGGCCACACAATGCTTGCCCAACCAAGACTGTCTATTGCGGAGCCACGAAGCATTGCCAGCGGGTTACACGCTGAGAACGGGCAATAGTTACGATGACCGGGCGACTTATTTACCCAATGGCCTCAGTTGGACTCCGATAGGCGACACTTTTACTTTATGTGATGGCTCACATGATGACAACCAATCCCGTAGAATTGTCATAAGCCCAATGGGTCGGGCAAGAATCGACCCATTGGCAGCTCCGCCTGGAACTTGTCCATAATATTTCAATAATATGCACTATGTATAAAGACACCGGATTCACCCTAGTCGAAGTACTGATAGCCATGCTTCTGCTCGCAGGCGGGTTGCTTGGCATGGCGGCCTTACAGGCCACCAGCCTTGGCAATAACCAAGATGCTTACAATCGTAGCCAAGCCACAGAATTCGCCTATGACATTGCGGACAGAATGCGCGCCAACTCCCTTGGAATAGCCACTTACACAACTATCGCACCAGAATCAGCGGTAGAAAATGCTGATTGCCTCATCACGACCGGATGCAGTCCGGCGGACATGGCCCAAACCGACCTTGCCCAATGGAACGCCATGGTGTCCACCCTACCCCTCGGCCAAGGAACCATCGCTATTGCCGGGGGAGTGTACACCATCACCATCATTTGGGACGAAAACCATGATGGTGCTGTTGATGCCAATGACCACAGTTTCCAAACAAGTTTCCAGTTATGAAAAATAAACCTTTGCAAACTGGCATGACCCTCATAGAAATCATGGTTTCCCTGCTGATTGGGGCGTTTTTGCTAGGCGGAGTCTTGCAAACCTTTGTCGGCAGCAAACGGACCAACCAAATGTTGGAAGCACTTTCCAGAATGCAGGAAAATGGCCGGTATGCATTAGATTTTCTTGCCAATGACCTTCGTATGGCTGGATTTATAGGCTGCAACAGGCCAACGTCGCCAATTAACGACATATTGAATATGCCCGCGGCACCAGGAGATTTTTTATACCGTTTTGACAGGGCCATTGAAGGCTTTGAGGCCACCTCGGCAACGGATTGGACACCTGTAATCAATGCCGCAATCACGTCGCCAGTCGGTGGCTCGGATGTCATCACCATACGCCGTGCGGATAACATAAACGCCTTTACGATAGCATCCCATCCGACAGGGGCTTCTCCCATTACCTTAGATGGGACGGCCACCACCGCCAATTTGCAAGCCGCTGGTTTTTTGGACTCCCTCGGCGCCAACAATTGCGCCCTTGCCGTGGCGTCCACTTGCTCGGTTGCTAAGGTATTCCAGATCGCCGCCATAGCGGGAAACAACCTTTCCCATGCTGTCGGTGGCTGTGGTATCGGAAACTCCACGGCTGACTTGGGCGCGCCCTTTCAAGGCGGTCAAGTCTACCCCATCCACACCATCAGTTACTTCATACGGACAAACCCAAATGGCCAGCCCTCGCTTTATCAACGGATTGATGGAAATAATGCCGCAGAATTAGTGGAAGGCATAGAACAAATGCAAGTATGGTACGGAGTGGACACCCCTGACCCCAGCGTTGAAGCCGCTGACGGGACCGCCAACTATTATGTGACCGCAGATCAATTGGACACGGGGAAAAACAAAATCATCAGCGTCCGCATCAGCTTATTGGCAGTGTCACTTGAAAGCGTGGCTTCAGGCCCCGTGCAATTCATCTACAACGGCAACCGCACCCAAACCACTGACGGCCTGTTAAGACGGGTTTTTACCTCAACCATTTCCATCCGCAACCGATGACCCGTTTATTGGAAGGCGAGAAATATGTGCAAACCTTATAAATATCAATCCGGCGCAGTTCTGATCATCAGTTTGGTGATGCTATTGTTGCTGACCTTAATCGGCATTTCCGGCACCCAGAACAGTTCCCTGGAAGAGAAGATGGCCGGTAACCTGCGCGATAAAAGCTTAGCCTTCCAAACGGCTGAATCCGCCTTGATAGTGGCGGAAAACAGCCTGAACTCGCCGGCATTGCCCCCAACTTTTGATGATGCAGGTACGGGCGGGTTTTATTCCGAGACATCGACCATCCCAACCCAATCAGCACTTTCGACTGACCTTTTTTGGACAACTAACCCCGTACGCACATCCACTATCACCGGATTAGCCAGCGGCATCGCCAGACCCCTTTATATCATTCAAAGGTTACCAGCTTGTTTGGATCCCGCTGGCTGCCCGCCCGCAGCCCTTACAACACTTTATAGGATCACGGTCAGGGCCACAGGCGGCTCCCTCAATGCGGTGGTTATTTTACAATCAACATACTTGCCTTCTTAATTCACATTACCTAAGGCTTTTAAGGGCATGACCTGAATAGTTCACCAAAACCATTCCGAATAATGCCCACTAACGACAGCAGCAATCCAATGATTGGAGATTTGCAATGAACACTTTTAACCATATAAGTCATCTAATCCCAAGCACTTGGTTGCACAGGCTGGCACTGAGTTTACTGATAGGGTTTTCAGCCAATGCGGCCCGTGCAGATATTGCGTCATCCCCACTATTCCTTTCCACCAGCGTCCCTCCAATCGTGATGTTGGTCTTGGGGCGGGACCATAGGCTTTATTACGAAGCCTATAATGATGCATCGGACCTAGACGATGACGGTTTGGTTGATGTGGGATATAAGCCAGGAATTGATTATTACGGATATTTTGACTCGCACCGTTGCTATGACTACAACACCTCTTCCGGAGGCTATTTTGAACCCAAAGATGCCACCCTGGATAAAACCTGTTCAAGCGTGGCGGGCTCCGGGGCTTGGAGCGGTGATTTTTTAAATTATGTGACGACGGCCCGGATTGATGCCCTGCGCAAAGTGCTCTATGGGGGATACAGGAGCACGGACACGACTTCACAGACAATGCTAAAACGCTCTTTCATACCGCAAGATGCCCATTCATGGGGGAAAGAATATAACCCTGTCAACAATCCCGGTTACCATATTTCAGACTATACCCCGCTCAACGAACCGGCATTGGGAACCAGCCATCTCTTTGCCAACACATCGCTGAGCTATACCGGACAACCATTGATGCGGATACTTAACGATAGCCAGTACCGGATATGGGAATGGGTGTCTATTGAACGCCCTGTCGCAGGGTCAAAATGCTTGGATGGAAGCTCCGGGCCTGATTGTGTAACAGCGGGCGGTGATTCATGGCCTATCGTACCGAGCGGCGTTTTGAACAACTTGGTGCGCACCACCTACGACCTTTCGGGTTCAGGCGGAACCAATGGCCATCCCAATAACCACACTGATTTTAACAATTGGATCAGCACCTATGCGGTAACGGCCCGGAAGTTTGGCAGCGGTTCGATGTCCACCTTAAATGGCAATGACAACAACCCTTACGGCCCTGATGATTACTACATGACCGTAGTAAAAGGGACCATTACCGTACCCACTACGGGCAGTTATACGTTTTCTGTGGATGGCGATGATGCGGTAGAAGTCATTATTAACGGCACAGTCGTGGCCGGATGGTACGGCGGGCATGGAACCTGTGGCTGTAACACCCATACTGGCTCAATTTCTTTAACCGCGAATACCCCTTATACCATTGAGTACCGCCACGAAGAACAAACAGGAGGGGACAGCTTTGTCTTAAATTGGAAAAAAACATTACCTGCATCTAATATGACTGACTATAGCGTCAACGTCCTAAGCTGCGTACCCGGTAAATTAGAAGCCAATTGCAAAGCCTATAACAACGGGTCTACCACGACTTATAAACCAACCGGTTTATTGCACACTTATGGTGAAAATGACTCAATGGAATTTGGTTTGTTATCAGGGTCATACAAGAAAAATATCTCAGGTGGCATGCTCAGAAAAAATATATCGTCGTTCAAAAACGAAGTGGATTCCAATACAGGCATATTTACCAATGTAAACGGTATCGTAAGCACTATCAATAAATTACGTGTCACTACATTTAACTATGCATGCCCTTATTGCTACGCATCGGGTTGGATAGAAACTCGCCCGATCAATGAGGGGGAAGCGGCCGAATGGGGCGAGCCCATAGCCGAAATGATGTATGAGAGCCTGCGCTATTTCGCTGGAAAAGCCATTCCAACACCCGCCTATTCAATAAATACAAACGATGATCCAGACTTTTCTCTTGGATTGCCTGCGCCCACCTGGCTTGACCCTTACCAATCAGCAGCTTCTGGAGGTGGTGGCTACCTGAGTTGTGCGAAACCAATAGACTTGGTAATTGGGGACATTAATGTTTCTTACGATACCGACCAATTGCCTGGCAGTTTTTTCAATTCATTTTCTGGTGACTTGGGGGGGCTTGATGTGTCTACTATGGCAGACACGATTTGGGCGGGCGAATCAGAAGCAAGCTCTGTATTTATTGGCCAATCAGGTTCTATTAGCAACGGCACGCCCGACCCAAAACCGGTAAGCAGTTTTAAAAATATCCGGGGATTGGCACCTGAAGAGCCAACTAAAATGGGCGGTTATTATGCGGGCAGTATCGCCCTGTTCGGCACGGGCAACGATTTGAACCCCGCAACGAAAGACCAAAAGGTCAACACATTGGCGGTGGCCTTAGCTTCTACTTTGCCCCGTATTGAAATTCCAATTAATGGCAAAATAGTGACCATCGTGCCTTTTGCGAAATCAGTCGGCGGTTCTTTTGGCATTGACCCTGCAGCCAGTTTTCAACCAACCAACCAAATTGTTGATTTTTATGTTGAAACAATTGTTAATACCTCTGAAGACAATAGCAATAGCTCGGTAAATGGTGGCCGCCCTTATGCCGTATTCCGAATAAACTACGAGGACTCGGAGCAAGCCGCAGATCATGATATGGACGCGATCGTCCAGTACACCATCTATGTTGATGCCTCAAACCAGCTCGTCATCAACCTTAATTGCACTTATGCGGCGGGTAGCATTATCCAACACATGGGATACGTTATATCCGGCACAACGCATGATGGCGTTTATTTGGAAGTCCGCGATAAAGATACGGCTGCCGGCACTGACCCGGATTATTTCCTAGATACTCCGCCCGGCCAATTACCTGGTGGCGCTTGGGTTGACCATACAGATTTGCCTTTGAGCACAACCAGGACGTTTACAGTTGGGTCTGCTGCGTCTGCAAGCTTTATCAAACATGACCCGCTTTGGTATGCTGCAAAATGGGGGGTAAATGATAATAATGAAAACGGCATTCTTGATAATGAAGAATGGGATAGCAATAACGATGGTGTACCCGATGGTTATTTTTTAGTGACAAATGCGGGTAAGCTGCCGGAACAACTGGGTAAAGCCTTTGCCAAGGCACTCAATATTGTAAGCTCCGCTTCCGCAGTGGCCGCCAACTCCACACGCTTGGACAGCGGCTCCAAAATCTATCAGGCTAAATTCAACACAACTGACTGGAGTGGTCAATTGATAGCCTACAGCGTTAATATTGCCAATGGGGCGTTATCGCCCGATTGGGATGCGGCCGATTTGTTGCCTGCCGCTGCAAGCCGTAACATTCTCACACTTGCCCCATCAGCCGCAGCCGGTTCACGTGGCATCCCTTTTTTATGGAACAGCCTCGAAGCTTCACAACAGAATTACTTGGACACCTTGTTAGGTGTTAACGACAGTAATGGGGAATTACGTGTTGACTGGTTGCGTGGGGATGATAGCAATGAGCAAAAACGCGCTGGAGGCATTTTTAGGAACAGAACCAAATTCCTGGGAGACATTGTCAATTCCGACCCTATCTTCGTGGGTAGCCAGGATTATGGTTATGCTGCACTACCCGGATCTGAAGGCAGCCAATATACTGCATTTAGGACGTCCAGCACTTATTTAAATCGGCGGCCCATGCTTTATGTGGGAGCCAATGACGGTATGTTGCATGGCTTCGATGCCAATAGCGCAGCAAATAGCGGCAAAGAGGTGTTCGCTTACATCCCCAATGCCGTATTCCCACAATTAAGCAAATTGACATCACCTAACTATGTCCACCAATATTATGTCGACGGCTTATCTGGAGTGGGCGATGTATTTTTTAGCTCGGCTTGGCATACCCTTTTGGCAGGCACTACAGGTGCTGGAGGCAGGGCTGTATTTGCACTGGACGTCACAAATCCGGACGCGTTTGATTCCAGCAGTGTCTTGTGGGAGTTTACCAACGCCAATGATGCCGATTTGGGATATACCTTCGCGCAACCGGCAGTGGTCAGGCTGCAAGATGGCCATTGGGCGGTGATTGTTGCCAATGGCTATAACAGTGATAACGGTCTTGCTGTACTGTTCGTTCTGGATGCCCAAACCGGTACAGTGCTGCAAAAAATAAATACTGGCGTTGGCACTACCGCCAACAAAAATGGCTTATCGTCACCTATTGCCGTGGACACCAACAATGACCACAGTGTGGATACCGTTTACGCAGGCGATTTATACGGTAATTTATGGAAATTTGACCTATCCGGCAATGCCGGAAGCTGGACAGTGCCTGCTAGCCCATTCTTTGTAGCATGTACAACAACAGGCGGCTCTAGCTGTAGCACAGCGGATCGCCAACCTATCACGGGCAAACCTAACGTAGGTGCGGCAGGCGGGACTGGGACTGATCAAAATGGTG
The DNA here is from genome assembly GCF_000384075.1 of Methylovulum miyakonense HT12. Taxonomy (GTDB): domain Bacteria; phylum Pseudomonadota; class Gammaproteobacteria; order Methylococcales; family Methylomonadaceae; genus Methylovulum; species Methylovulum miyakonense. The sequence goes on along the minus strand of NZ_KB913025.1, from coordinate 2,007,553 downwards.
TTGGCCGTATGGTCTACTTTGGCACGGGCAAATACTTTGAGACGAGTGACAACATTGTTAATGCAAGCCCCCAAATGCAATCGTTTTATGGCTTATGGGATCAAGGCTCGGCAATCACTGACCGGAACATGTTGCAAGAGCAGACTGTCGATTTTGAAGGGTCGGCACAAACCGTAAGTGGCGATACAACTATACATCCCATCCGGGTGGTGTCTAAAACCCCCGTGTGTTATGCACCTACCAGCGTTGGTTGCACAACCAGCTCGTCATTAAAAACTGGCTGGGCATTAAATTTGATCAGCCCCATTAAAGGGGCGCAAGGCGAACGGGTGGTTAGTTTCCCTCTCATCCGCCGGGGCTTGGTAATTTTTTCAACCCTAATTCCTAGTGCCGATCCATGTGAATCTGGTGGTAGTTCATGGTTAATGGAAATCGATGCGCTTAATGGCGGTGAATTCAACGGAGCGCCTTTTGACACCAATGGGAACGGCGGCAGTGGTGGTGGCGGTGGTGGCGGCGGCGGTGGTGGCGGCGGCGGTGGCGGCGGCGGTGGCGGCGGCGGTGGCGGCGTTGACAATAATGATAAAGTAGTCGTGAATGGTGTCGAACACTTTGCAGCGGGTATCGACCTGGAAGTCGGGATTGTTAAAACGCCTGCCGTAATTGAAGCTACAGCCGTTGATTACAAATATGTCAGCGGCTCCACGGGAGCTATTGGCAAGGCGGTTGACTTTGGTGGCGGTGGCGGTGGCGGTGGCGGTGGTAACAATGGCCGCCGATCCTGGCAGCAACTCAAATAACAAGCAAAACCATCTAATCGCTTGTTATAGGTTGTGAAGCAAAGCGAGACGGGGCTACGGGCCCCGTTGATAACGTAGCAAATATTAAGCACTATCCAAACACTACGGAACGGGTTGCCTATGAAACTAATCTCTTCATACCCCTCCGTCACTAAAAAGTATAGAGTTATATACGCCTACCCAATCGAAATCTCACAATTGGCATTTACCGGAAACGAATACAGTTAAAAATTATGAATGTAGCAAAAAAAAACCAGGGGTTTACACTTGTTGAGCTGATGATTTCAGTGGCCATTGTCGGCATCCTTGCCGGTATTGCCTATCCGAGCTACCAAGAAAATGTCAGAAAATCACACCGGGCCGATGCCCAAGCCGTTTTGATGAATTTGGTAAACATCATGGAGCGTAGGTTTACAGAAACCAATGACTATACCCTGGTGCCCGCGCAAGACCCGACGCCCTATTACAATATAGTCATTAACGCGACTGCAACAACTTATACCTTGCAAGCAGTGCCTATTGATGCTGACACTTGCGGCACATTACAAATAGACAATCTGGGCAATAAATCACCTGCCGGATGCTGGTGATTATGCGGTAGGTGATGCCGTTCAGTGGATAGCATCTGTTGAATGCGCTAAGCGGGATGGTCTACGAAACCCAACGTGATTCCGGCTTGCCCTGCCGCATACAAGGGTTTCCGTTGGCAAGGGTTACCAAGGCATCCCTGCGCTGTGAATGCCCACAATCCCTTTCTGCCTGCAGTCTGCGGCTTACCTCGCACAAGCGCAGGCTACGGTAAAAGGCAAGTTAGGGCATGTGGTTGACCCCAATCACTTACGAGACTGTGAAAGAATTATTTTATGTCCACGAAAATCACGAAAGTGTAAAACCAGATTAAATATAAGTTATTGAAAGTTATTGTTTAATTGTTTCGTGTTTTTTGTGGACAATCATTAATTCTTAGAGCATTTTGCAATACTTTCACAGTCCCTTACGTTTAGCCCTCTTGTTAATTGGCCAAAACGTGCGGGACATTTCCCCTACTACGCCGCTAATGCCCCATTCCAACCTGAATTGAGGCCAGCCTTAACCTATTCACCCACAAAACGCCCTGACCCTGTCCAAGATCCCCCGCACATCCAGCCCGCACACCGCCAGCAGCTCCTCCCGGGTGCCCTGTTCGACGAAGCAGTCGGGCAGGCCGATGGCCAGCACGGGCTTGCCGAGCTTTTGGCCGTGCAGGAACAGGGCAACGTTGCTGCCCGCGCCGCCGGAGAGGACGTTCTCTTCGAGGGTGACGAGGTAGTCATGGCTGTTCGCCAGTTCGAGGATGAGGGCTTCGTCCAGCGGCTTGACGAAGCGCATGTTGGCGACGGTGGCGTCCAGTGCTTCGGCGGCCTCCAGCGCGGGGGCGACCAGGCTGCCCCAGGCCAGGAAGGCGATCTTGTGGCCTGGGCGCCTGATTTCGCCTTTGCCGATGGGCAAGGTGTCCAGGTTGCCCTGGACGGGGACACCGGGGCCTTTGCCGCGCGGGTAGCGCACGGCGGCGGGGCCTTGATGCAGGAAGCCGGTGCTGAGCATTTGCCGGCATTCGTTTTCATCCGCCGGGGCCATGACGACCATGTTGGGGATGCAGGCGAGGTAGCTGTGGTCGAAGCTGCCGGCATGGGTGGGGCCGTCGGGGCCGACGAGGCCAGCACGGTCTAATGCAAACAGGACGTCGAGGTTTTGCAGGGCGACGTCATGGATGAGCTGGTCGTAGCCGCGTTGCAGGAAGGTGGAGTAGATGGCGACGACGGGTTTGGCGCCTTCGCAGGCTTGCCCGGCGGCCAAGGTGACGGCGTGCTGTTCGGCGATGGCGACGTCGAAGTAGCGGTCAGGGTATTGCTTCGAGAATTTGACCAGGCCGGAACCTTCGCGCATGGCGGGGGTGATGCCGAGCAGGCGCTGGTCTTGTGCCGCCATGTCACACAGCCAGTTGCCGAAGACTTCGGTGTAGGTGGGGTGCGGCGAGGGGGTGGATTTGGGCAATCGGTCTTGGCTGGGGTCGAAGGCGGGCACGCCGTGGTAGGCCAAGGGGTCTTTTTCGGCGGGCGGGTAGCCTTTGCCTTTTTGGGTGACGATGTGCAGGAACCTTGGGCCTTGGATGTGCTTGAGGCTTTCGAGGGTGGAGACGAGCATGTCGACGTCGTGGCCGTCGATGGGGCCGATGTAGTTGAAGCCGAGTTCTTCAAAGAGGGTGCCGGGGACGATCATGCCTTTGACGTGCTCTTCGGTGCGCCTGGCCAGTTCCCAGACGGTGGGCATTTTGCTGAGGACTTTTTTGCTTTCCTCGCGGACGGAAGAATATAAACGGCTGGTGAGGATCTTGGACAGGTAGTTGTTCATCGCGCCGACGTTGGGGGAGATGGACATGTCGTTGTCGTTGAGGATGACCAGCAGGTTGGCGTCCAAGGAGCCGGCGTGGTTCATGGCTTCGAAGGCCATGCCGCCGGTGATGCTGCCGTCGCCGATGATGGCGACCATCTGGCGGTTCTCGCCTTTGAGGCGGGAGGCGATGGCCATCCCCAGGGCGGCGCTGATGGAGGTGCTGGAATGGCCGACCCCGAAGGCGTCGTATTCGCTCTCGGCGCGGTTGGGGAAGGCGCAGACGCCGTCACGGCTGCGGATGCTGGTCATCCGCTCTTTGCGCCCCGTCAATATCTTATGCGGGTAGGCCTGGTGGCCGACGTCCCAGACCAGTTTGTCGGACGGGGTGTCGAACACATAGTGCAAGGCCACGGTCAGTTCCACCGTCCCCAGCCCCGCCGAGAAATGCCCCCCGGACACACTCACCGACCGGGTCAGGAACTCCCGCAGCTCCTTCGCCAGCGGCTTCAGCAGCTCTTTGGGCAACCGCCGCACGTCGGCGGGGGTATTGATGTCGTCTAGTAGGGGGTAGTTTGATCTAGTCATAATTAATAAAGGGGTTCGCGATAAAACATCAGAATGATACCAATCTGAAACAAGGCGGCGACGGAAATGAAACCGGCAATGGTTTTACCAGGATTATCGAGTTTTAATTCCAACCAGCGGCCACATGCCAATATTAGCGAAAAAATCCCCATAGTGGTATGGCCGACCTGGATAAGGAAAGCGCTTTTAGCTTGAAAACCAACATGCGAATGGGTAAGGAGCATCAAGCCGCCAAACGCTGACAAGACCGGGAAAACGTAAGGCAGTTTGCTCTGCGGGTCTTGATTTTTTCTGGCCATGAGTTCAAACACGCCCAACACAAACACCAGCAATGTGGCAATCCGGTGCTGTAACACTTCGCCATTATTAAAGGTGCTTTCCCAAAAACCTACCGGCCCCAGCGGCCAAGTTTCCGCATCACTACGGAAAAACAGAAAAATGCCTAACCCGACAAAACCTAATGGCCAATATTTGCTCAGTGCCAACACCTTATTCTCTCTGGCGAATTTCAAGTACGACAACATGGCAAAAAAGCTCATGGTGGTGATGAAAATACCGGCAATATTATGGTTATAATTTGACCATTCCGTAGCGGCCAACGAAGGGACTTGGCCGACAATCGCAACGCGTCCGGCTTCACCTGCTATCAGCGCCGTATGCGTAGGTGAACTGGTCTGGGGCATTTGCGGGCTAAACGTATTTAAAACTTCTTGCCAAGTCGCCGTCAACGTTGGGATGTCGATTGCCGGAGGCTGTGACGCCAAACTCGCTGCCGTGAACAGCAGGATCATCAATATTAAAGCTTCCGCTTCTATATAGTAAGGCACGCTCCTAGTGAGGGCGTCACCGTTCCCATATTGTAGGTACCGGGCAACAGCCGTTTTATTTAACCAAGCAAAACCCAGGGCCAATGCCAACAAAACAACCTTCACCATGAGCAAATTCCCGTAACCGGTGCCGATCAACCCATCCCAAGAATCAATATACTGCAAGGCAATCGGCAACCCCGAAACAAGGATCATCCCGACTGCGGAGAGGCCAAATAAGGAAAAGCGTTTCAGCAATAACGGCCACAGATTGGCCGGCACTTTTTGGCCGCTACGTAAAAACCATAGGTTGATCAGTTGGAAAACCCCTCCAATCCAAGCTGCCGCCGCCAACTGGTGGCCAACAGTCAAAGACATCAGCATAACCTGGTTATCAAACCGCCCCGCCGCGTGCACCAACCAAGCGCCGGAAACAATCATCGGAATGGCGGCAAACCCGGAGTTTACCCAGCATTGTTTGGAAAATGGATGTTTCGCCAAATAACGGTAACAATAAACGGCAAAAAACAGGGTCAGGAGGGTGCGGACGATGCCGCCAATAAACTGCGTGGTTTGCGCAAATTCCGGAAACGGCCATTGTTCCAACACCGCTGTCATTAACCAAATTTTAAGGACTATTTTAAAAGCTTGGGCAAGTGCAAGGAAAAACGCGCCTTTGTAAATCAAAGCAACGGCAGTATCCAGCAAGGCTGAATTGTACTGATAGCCATCCCGCGCCTGCCAGGGCCTCAGGACAAACAACCCCCACAATAAACCGCCAATAGCCAAGGCAAAGCAAATCAGGTCAAAACCACCAATTAAAGAATCCAGAAAATCAGCTATACCAGCCATGATAAACCCTATTTAGCAACCGTAAAGTGGAGGACATCTTCAGTCAAGTGCCCGTCCGCCGCGAAAACCTTTAACCTAAGCGCATAATCGCCAGGCTCCAGGGAAGGCACGTTGATAAGGATCTGCCCTTGCTTATGGCCTTCGGCAATCGTCAACAAAGTATGTTTGTCGCCTTTACTGACTAAAAAAATTTGTGATAATCCTCGCTCAATTTTGGAATTGAAGCTCAATTCCACTTGCGTCGCTTGATGGGCATGAATGGGCGTGGTCTTTAGCGAATCTTCGGTCACTACGGCGTGGGCGAAAGCCTGACCTACCCAAGTTATTGATAATAAAGCGATCATCAATCTTATTTTCATGTTAGCTCCCTTTTTTTCCTTTCAGTGCATGGCTAGCCAAGTTTTTGCCTAAATCCCAGATTGATCCGGGGACTTGATGGGTATCCGCAATGGTTTTGTCAAAAGACGTGACAATATGGTCGCGGTCTTGTTGCGTCAGGTTAAGCGGCGGCAGGAGCTTGACAACATTCATGCCGTGCCCCGCCACCTGTGTCAGGATATGATGTTCCTTAAACAACGGGATCGTGATCATCTGGCAGAACAAGCCTTTGTTTGCCGCTTCCAGCATCGCCCACGCGGCCTTCAGGGTCAAACTTTTCGGAGACTTGAATTCAATGGCGATCATCATGCCCTTGCCACGCGCTTCCTTTAAAAATTCATATTTGCCGCTCATCGCGTTCAGGCTATTGATAATGTCGGTGCCGACCTTAGCGCAATTGTCGACCAATTTTTCTTCGGCAAGCACATGTAAAGTCGCAAGGCCCGCCGCCATGGCCATATTGTTTTTGGAAAACGTCGAACCATGCACGACCGCCCTGTCCATGCGGTTGTAAACCGTGTCCATGATTTTTTGCGTGATCGCCACAGCCCCCACGGGGACAAACCCACCAGACAAGGCTTTCGCCATACAAATCATATCGGGGCTGACATTCCAATGGTCGACCGCCCAGAATTTGCCCGTACGCCCTAAGCCCGTCTGGACTTCATCGGCGACAAACAAGGTTCCGTATTGCTTGCATAAGCGTTCGACTTCTGGCAGGTAGTTGTCATCCGGCAGGTTAACGCCTTTGCCTTGAATCGGTTCAACGATGAATGCGGCGACATCTTTTTGGCTTAATGCGGCTTCCAATGCGCCCAAGTCATTGAAGGGGATTGCGCTACAACCGGGCAGTAACGGGCCGAAGCCTTCACGGAAAATGTTTTCACCGTTTAACGACAATGAACCCATCGTTAGGCCGTGATAGCCATGTTCGCAAAAAACGATCTTTTCGCGTTTGGTCGTATAACGGGCAAATTTAATCGCCGCTTCCACGGCTTCGGTGCCTGAATTACAGAAAAAAATCTTGTTAAGGTTTTCGGGGGTGGTTTTCACGATTTCCTGCCCGAGCAAACCGCTAAGCACGGACACATCCAGTTGCACGAGGTTGGGCAATTCTAGCGTTAAGGTTTCTTGCAAGGCGCTGATAACGGTAGGGTGGTTCCTGCCGATGGCAAAAACGCCGAAACCACTGAGCAAGTCCAAATACTCGGTGCCATTTTGGTCATAAAGATATTGTCCGACCGCCCTTTGGTAATGGCGGTCATAACCTATGGTTTTTAAAACCCTAACCATTTGATTGTTCAAATACTGCTCGTGCAGGTCGAATTTATCGGTGCTATGTTGCGCGAAGAGCTCGGCGATGCTGAAAGTCATTAAATACCTCGAAATTAAGATTACGTCAGATGGGATTGTTAATTCGTCAGCGCGGTTCGAGATTTATTTGCGCTGTTGGTTCCAAGAGGCGTGACCGTGATTGTGCCTGTCATGTTGTGGGATTGGTTCGCTAGCCCAAGCCGCTAAACGGCCTGCTTTTGATTAAAAGCACTCTAGTTGAAGCACTAGCGTTTGCCCGTTTTGGTTTACCGTAAAACACTGGGGGAGTGATAAAACTCACTAATATTGTTGAGGTGTTGCGAGACGGCTTTAAGTGTTTTTTTAGCCGCATTAAACTGCAAACCTAATTTAATGAGCTTTGGCAATTCAAAAGGATGTAGTGCCAAAAATAACAACAGGCGGCTTAAAACAATGTCGCCCTGGTCATTTTCGGCATATTCAATGGCATGTGGTAAATCCATTGTCACGGGATCAACAATCGCGCGGATAGCCAGAAAAGGGACTGCATTGCATTTTGCTATCTTAGCTACCGCAATGCTTTCCATATCTAAAGCTATCGCCCCGGTTATCGACTGCATCTGGAGCTTTTCCTTACTGGACGATACGATAGCCAAACTTTCGGCTAAGCGTCCGGTATGGACAGTCACCGATTGCGCCAATAATGCTTTGCTATAGCGATGCCAGTCACTGTCAATGTCAATTTCAACATCTTGGCTATCAACTAAGGTGTCGGCCAGGGTCAGATCCCCAGATTTCAGCGTTGCGCTCAAGGCGGCGGCACAACCCCAGCTGATCAGCTGGGTCGCCCCTTTCGTGATCAGTAGTTTGGCTGCCGATTGCGCATTTTTAGAGCCTGTCCCTGAATAAGCGACCAATAATTTGTTGGCAATAAAAACGCAATGCCCCTTGTCAATGCGTTTTGATGTCAGCGTCGCCAATTCCTCAGGAAGCGCGACCACAATGCCGGAGATCATTTTTTAGCCAGCTCGTTACGGTATCTTGCCAACGCCCATAACGGGAAAAACTTATCATAGCCATGGTATTTCAAATAAAACACTTTGGGGAACCCAGGGGCGGTAAAACACTTGTCATTCCACATACCATCGGCTTGTTGATGGCGCAAAATAAAATCAATGCCCGCCTTAACTTCGGGGCTGCGCGCCTCGCCTGCGGCCATCAAGCCCAATAAGGCCCAAGCCGTTTGGAACGCCGTGCTGAAACGGTATTTGCCACTATAGCTAAGGTCATGGTAGCTGAAATTATCCTCTCCCCAACCGCCGTCCGCACGTTGCACGCTTTTTAAATATGCGGCGGCTTTAGTGTACATGGCGTCGGTTTTTGGCAAGCCAGTCTGTTCCAAGCCTAACAATACCGACCAAGTGCCGTAGATGTAATTGGTTCCCCAACGCCCAAACCATGAACCATCCGCCTCTTGCTCGGTACGCAGATAAGCGACCGCGCGTTCCAAAGCAGGGACGTATTCTTCATGGTCTTTGGCAACCCGCGCCATCAGCATCGCACAACGCGCACTGACATCAGCGGTGGGCGGATCCAGCAAGGCACCGTGGTCGGCAAAGGGGATTTCGTTCAAATAGTAGTAGGTGTTATCGACATCGAACGCACCATAGCCGCCATTCTGGGATTGCATACCGACGATCCAGCGGGTCGCGCGGTGGATGGATTCATCCAGCTCCGGCAATTGCGAATCCGCCATCGCAAACCCGACAATAGCCGTGTCATCGACATCGGGATAATGCGGGTTGGCAAATTGGAAGGCCCAGCCGCCGCCTTCCAAATCCGGTTTGGCAATACGCCAATCACCGGGTTCGTCTTTCAACTGCTTGGATTTCAACCATTCATAAGCGCGGGTCAATGCCGGATTAACAGCATCCCCAGAACCGCCTTTCACCTTATCCGCTTCCTGTATCGCCAAAGCCGCCAAAGCCGTATCCCAAACTGGCGACAGGCAAGGCTGGCAATAGGCGTCGTATTCGTTGACCACCAGCAATTTGTCGATCGCTTTACGCGCGGTCACCACCAGTTCATGATCCTTCGGATAACCCAATAACAACAAGGCTTCGTAAGAATTGACCATGGCCGGGAAAATCCCCCCCAAACCATCTTCACCGTTCATGCGTTCGACAAACCAGTCCCTGGCTTTTTCAATGGCGCGTTTGTGCATGGCCTTTGGAATCAAAGGACGTGTTATCCGGCCCAGTTGGTCCAAACCTAAAAATATTTTATTCAACAAAGTCCGTTCAGGGAAATAATGCCATTCTTTGTCCGGATGTGTGATGAACAACTCCAGGATATTGACATCATTAGGGTTTTTAGCGGCAGCCTTTAAGGTGCACAGGATAAACAACGGCACCATCACTGTCCGTGACCAATAAGACACTTTATCCAGATGGAACGGGAACCACTTGGGGAACAGCATGATTTCGACCGGGATATACGGCACCCCACGCCAAGGCAGCTGTTTGAACATGGCAAGGGCGATGCGCGTGAACACATTGGCTTTTGCCGCACCGCCTTGGCTGAGGATGTAATGCCTCAAACGCACCATATGCGGCGCATCCATGGCGTCCCCGGCCATTTTTAACGCGTAATAGACTTTGACGCTGCCGCTGAGGTCGCCGACACCGCCCGTAAACAGCGGGTAACTGCCGTCTTCCGATTGCCGTGAACGCAAATAATTGGCGATTTTGGCTTGCAGGACTTCATCAATTTCGCCGATATAATGCATCATCATGATGTATTCGGACGGGATCGTGCAATCGGCTTCCAATTCAAACACCCAATAACCGTCCTTATCCTGAAGGCCGAGCAGCGTTTCTTGGGCTTGGCTAATCGCCTTGTTCAGGTCATAAGCGTTGGAATGGATCGCATTGGACGCGCTAGGCGCATGGCTATGGTCGAGGTAATGGGTAGCATCAGTAAACATAAATATTGTCCTTAAAAATCTAGGTTAGCTTTTAGAGGAGGGCATTGGGTATGACCAGTCCGGCGTGGCAAGCCCACGGCTGGCCAGGTTGAACAGTAATTTGAGCAGCATATTGCTACGGCCTAAAGCCTTAGTGGCAACAATCGTCGCTTTGACGCTGTTGCGGGTAATTTTCACTTGATCGGAATGGTTGAAATTTAGGTTTTGCTTAATTTTGCACAAAGTAAGCACTGCCATCCCTATCGCCCAAAGGCAAAAATTGCGCATACCAGTTTCATGGGCCGGTATCAACAGCGTGTATTCCAAAGCATTGCGCAAATGCCCATGGGCAATGCCGACCAAGTGCTCCAGCCCTTTTCTAAACAAGGCCGAATCAGTGCCGGGGTTTAGGGTTTTAAGGTCAAAACCGGTTTCAGTAAAAATATCCTGTGGCAACCAACAAACGCCGCGCCCGGCATCATCCCAAATATCTTTCAAAATATTGGTCATTTGCAAACCTTGCCCGAATGATACCGATAGCTTGAGCATGGCCTCACGGTGCCGGGCAATGTCCGGTGAATAATGGCAAAAAAGCCGCGTCAACATTTCGCCCACACAACCGGCGACGTAATAACAATAGCGGTCCATATCTGCGAGCGTGGCAAGGCCATTATGTAAATTCTGGGCTTGAAAAATCGGCATGCCTTCGGCCATGGTCTTTACACAGCCCGTCAATGCCGCGACTTGCTCGGCATCAAAGGTATGGGTGATTTGGATGACCCTAGGCAAAACATGGATCAAAGCATGCTCAGCCGCAATCGTTTGGCTGGAAAGCAAGGGGGAAAGCTCAACAGCGAACGGCTCGGAATTTTCCCCGGTTTTGACCACTTCAATGAATTCGCTACAAAAATGGTGTTTTTGCCCGGCGGTCAGTGAAACCTCGTCTTCTATGGTGTCAACGATACGGCATAGCAAATAGGCGTTCGCGACCGCACGGTAAAGTTGGGCAGGCAGTTGCGGGATCGTAAGCGCGAAAGTCCTGGACACGCCTTCAAGCAATACCGCCTGAAAATCATCATCCGAAAGCTGATAAAGCAATTTTGGGTTATCCAGAGATATTCGAGGTGTGCCCATAATTTTACAATTTAACCGTGTTCATTTATGTATAGTCGCTTGGCAACAATAATAGACTGTTTGTTGGTATTTTGCAAAGTAATGTTGTTTTATTACAAACACCCTGATTTAGAAGGCATTGCAAGCCATTTATTGGGAGAAAAAACAGCCATTTATGCAGGACTGTTGTATTTATGCGAAATCCCACTAAAATCTTCCCTATTACAGGAGCTCCTGGAATATTTACCGCAAACACTGGAGTCATTAGCTAAAAGATAGTATTCTAGTCAGTAATAGCTAAGCAATTGTATTATATAAAGCCGCAATCTAATTTGAAGATTTTTTCAGACAAACCCAGCTAGAGGGTTGTTTTTCAGTCACTAGCGTTTTATTGTTGCTTTATTGCCACACGCTTAATATTTTTCACACTTTAGAGCCAGGCCGGTAGCCCGTCATTAAGCTATTGCCAACCATAACAATTTTGGAGGATTTACAATGGGTGTTCCATTACGTCAGCAATTAACCGTTGGCAGCTACCTTATCAAACAAAAACTCAAAGGCGTCAAAAAGTACCCTCTGGTGCTGATGCTGGAGCCTTTATTCCGTTGCAACCTGGCGTGTGCCGGTTGCGGAAAAATCGATTATCCAGATGACATCCTCGACAAACGCCTGTCATTCGAAGAATGCATGCAAGCCGTTGATGAATGCAACGCGCCCATGGTGTCAATTCCTGGCGGGGAGCCGCTGATCCATAAGGAAATGCCGCAAATCGTTGCCGGCATTATCGCACGCAAAAAATACGTTTATCTGTGCACCAACGCACTATTGCTGAAAAAACGCATCGACGATTATACACCATCGCCTTACCTGACCTTTTCCATCCATCTGGACGGCATGCAGGAACGGCACGACACGTCGGTATGCCAAGAAGGCGTTTTCGACCGTGCTGTTGAAGCGATTAAACTGGCTTTAGGCAAAGGTTTCCGGGTCACCATCAACTGCACGCTGTTCCAAGGTGAAAATGCCGAAGAAGTGGCTGAATTTTTAGATTATGCCATGGAACTCGGCGTCGAAGGCGTCACCATCGCACCCGGCTTCAGCTATGAACGCGCCCCGCAGCAGGACGTGTTCATTAAAGGCCGTGATGTCAAAGAATTGTTCCGGGGCATTTTCAAAATCGGCAAAAACCGTAAATGGAAACTTAACCACTCCTCGCTTTATCTTGATTTCCTTGCCGGAAACCAAAAATACGAGTGCACCCCTTGGGGCAACCCCACGCGCAATGTGTTTGGCTGGCAAAAGCCTTGCTACCTGTTGGCTGACGAAGGCAATGCGGCAACTTTTCAGGAGCTTCTCGACACCACACCTTGGGACAAATACGGCAACAGCACCAACCCCAAATGCGCAAGCTGCATGGCGCATTGCGGCTATGAAGCAACGGCTGTTGAAGACATGCTGAAGCACCCGTTAAAAGGCTTGCTGACGGCTATCCGTGGCCCCAAAACAGAAGGTGACATGGTTCCCGAACCGTTGCCACTGCCTTTGGCAGAAACCCAAACACCACGCTTAGCTGGCATCCCAATCAGAGTGGAAATGGCCGATTAACCGCCCACATAGGCCGATGCAAATAGGCTATCGGCCTATGCGATAATCGACAAACTTAACATAACACTATGATTTAGGAGATCCGCGGTGACCGTGTTTAAAATACATTCGTTCAACAAAATAAGGTGCTTGGCAACACTCGTGATGCTGCTGTTAGGCGCGTCGCAAGCTTTTGCCGAAGAAGCCAGCAGCGCCAGACAGATTGTCGACAAATTCCAGGCGCAATTGATCGCAGTCATGAAAGAAGGCAAGCAATTAGGCTACTCAGGACGCTACGACAAACTACAAGACGCCGTCTCGAACAGCCATGATTTGACAAAAATCGCCCGCATCGTCGTTGGCAAAGAATGGGAAAAACTATCCGAAACGCAGCAGCAGCAGCTGGTTGATGTGTTTAGCAAGCTCAGCATCGCTTCCTATGCGCATAATTTTAAGGAATTTACTGGCGAAGCCTTTATTTTTGATTCAGAAGAAGAAACCACAAGAGGCGGTGTCGTCGTCCATGCCCGCCTGACCATCCCTGACGAAAAGGATGTCAAATTTGATTATATGCTGAAAGAAAAAGGCAATAGTTGGCGGATCATCAATATTATTGCCAATGGTGTCAGCGATTTGGCGTTGAAAAGATCGGAGTACACCAGTATTTTGCAACGCGAAGGGTTTGATGCTTTAATAGCAAAAATTAACGAAAAAATTGATAACTATTCAAAATTATAGGTTTTACAAGCAATGAAAGGACACCCTAACGTTGAGCTTCACGCCACCATTAAACAAACCCTTCCCTACTTGCTAATGGGGATATTCGCGTTAAGTGGCTGCGCATCAAGCAACACGGGAGGCCAGCAAAGCGTCTACAGCAAAGCGGACCCTTATGAGCCTATCAACCGCAAGATCTATAATTTCAACGACAAGGTTGACGATTATATTGCCGAACCTATTTCCAATGTTTATAAGGCAATAACCCCCCAATTCTTGCAAACGGGCGTGTTTAACTTTTTTAATAACTTGGATAATATCAACGTCATTTTGAATGACGTTTTGCAAGGCAAGCTTCATCAAGGCGCTGAAGATACCGGGCGTTTTGCCATGAACTCAACCTTGGGGCTGCTCGGCGTGTTCGATGTCGCGAAATCGGTTGGCCTGCAACAAAACAACGAAGATTTTGAGCAGACACTTGCCGTATGGGGCATACCACGCGGCCATTATCTGGTCATCCCTTTCCTTGGGCCTTTGACCGCACGCGGCATTCCCGGCGCCGTGTTTGACACCGCCGCCAACCCGTCATCATATGTCGGGGCGCCCGTACAGCTAGTTTCGCTGCTCAACAAGCGGGCGAACGCCGAGGGCGCCCTAAAATTTATTGACGAAGCCGCCCTAGACCCCTACGTCTTTACCCGTGAATCCTTTTTACAGTGGCGCGCCAGCCTCGCTAATGACGGCAAATCTGTAGAACCGGCAGACTTTGAAGATGAACTTGGCACCGAGGAAGATTCATCATCCCCAAAAGCTCCAAACGTCCTGAAACTAAACTTTAGCTTCAATAGCGGGCAGTTCAAACAAGCTTCCCGGTCTTTTAGCAGCACTTCCGCATCATTTGAAAATACCGCCGAATCTTTTAAAAAATCCAGCGAAAAGCTGGATGATTTGAAGATACGTCACTAAGGAGAAAGCCACAGGGAAGTGGCCTTAAAAACGTATCAAAGAGTGGACTTCATAATCGTACAACTTGTCCCGCCCTTCCAAGAAATCCAGCTCCACCACAAACGCACACGCTTCAACTGTCGCGCCCAATTTTTCCACTAATTCGCAACTGGCTTTTGCCGTACCCCCCGTCGCCAACAAATCATCAATCAGCAATACCCGGTCATTCATGCCAAACGCATCGCTATGCACTTCAAGCGTTGCGGAACCATATTCCAAATCATAAGCAACGTGTTGCACATCATAAGGCAGCTTACCCGGTTTCCTCAACGGCACAAAAGGCAGCCCCAACTCCCACGCAACCAGCGACCCAAAAATAAACCCCCGTGCCTCCATGCCTGCAACCGCCGTTATATCCCGGCCCAGAAACGGATGCAACAGCTGGTATACCGCCAACCTTAAAGCGGCCGGATCTTTGACCAACGGCGTAATATCCTTAAAAACAATCCCTGGCTTAGGGAAGTCAGGGATGTCGCGGATTTTGCTTCTCAGTCTATGCACACTCATCTCCAGTAATTAATAAAACTTTTACAACGGTCACCCACAAAACGCCCTGACCCTGTCCAAGATCCCCCGCACATCCAGCCCGCACACCGCCAGCAGCTCCTCCCGGGTGCCCTGTTCGACGAAGCAGTCGGGCAGGCCGATGGCCAGCACGGGCTTGCCGAGCTTTTGGCCGTGCAGGAACAGGGCAACGTTGCTGCCCGCGCCGCCGGAGAGGACGTTCTCTTCGAGGGTGACGAGGGTGTCGTGGCTGTTCGCCAGTTCGAGGATGAGGGCTTCGTCCAGCGGCTTGACGAAGCGCATGTTGGCGACGGTGGCGTCGAGCTGTTCGGCGGCCTTGAGGGCGGGGGCGACCAGGCTGCCCCAGGCCAGGAAGGCGATCTTGTGGCCTTGGCGCCTGATTTCGCCTTTGCCGATGGGCAAGGTGTCCAGGTTGTCCTGGACGGGGACGCCGGGGCCTTTGCCGCGCGGGTAGCGCACGGCGGCGGGGCCTTCATGCAGGAAGCCGGTGCTGAGCATTTGCCGGCATTCGTTTTCATCCGCCGGGGCCATGACGACCATGTTGGGGATGCAGGCAAGATAGCTGTGGTCGAAGCTGCCGGCATGGGTGGGGCCGTCGGGGCCGACGAGGCCGGCGCGGTCTAATGCAAACAGGACGTCGAGGTTTTGCAGGGCGACGTCATGGATGAGCTGGTCGTAGCCGCGTTGCAAAAAGGTGGAGTAGATGGCGACGACGGGTTTGGCGCCTTCGCAGGCTTGCCCGGCGGCAAGGGTGACGGCGTGCTGTTCGGCGATGGCGACGTCGAAGTAGCGGTCGGGGTATTGCTGGGAGAATTTGACCAGGCCGGAACCTTCGCGCATGGCGGGGGTGATGCCGAGCAGGCGTTGGTCTTGTGCCGCCATGTCGCACAGCCAGTTGCCGAAGACTTCGGTGTAGCTGGGGTGGGGCGAGGGGGTGGATTTGGGCAATCGGTCTTGGCTGGGGTCGAAGGCGGGCACGCCGTGGTAGGCGAGCGGGTCTTTTTCGGCGGGCGGGTAGCCTTTGCCTTTTTGGGTGACGATGTGCAGGAACCGGGGGCCTTGGATGTGCTTGAGGCTTTCCAGGGTGCTGACAAGCATGTCGACGTCGTGGCCGTCGATGGGGCCGATGTAGTTGAAGCCGAGTTCTTCAAAGAGGGTGCCGGGGACGATCATGCCTTTGACGTGCTCTTCGGTGCGCCTGGCCAGTTCCCAGACGGTGGGCATTTTGCTGAGGACTTTTTTGCTTTCTTCGCGGACGGAAGAATATAAACGGCTGGTGAGGATCTTGGACAGGTAGTTGTTCATCGCGCCGACGTTGGGGGAGATGGACATGTCGTTGTCGTTGAGGATGACCAAGAGGTTGGCGTCCAGGGAGCCGGCGTGGTTCATGGCTTCGAAGGCCATGCCGCCGGTGATGCTGCCGTCGCCGATGATGGCGACCATCTGGCGGTTCTCGCCGTTGAGGCGGGAGGCGATGGCCATCCCCAGGGCGGCGCTGATGGAGGTGCTGGAATGGCCGACCCCGAACGCGTCGTACTCGCTCTCGGCGCGGTTGGGGAAGGCGCAGACGCCGTCACGGCTGCGGATGCTGGTCATCCGCTCTTTGCGCCCGGTCAATATCTTATGCGGGTAGGCCTGGTGGCCGACGTCCCAGACCAGTTTGTCGGACGGGGTGTCGAACACATAGTGCAAGGCCACGGTCAGTTCCACCGTCCCCAGCCCCGCCGAGAAATGCCCCCCGGACACGCTCACCGACTGGGTCAGGAACTCCCGCAGCTCCTTCGCCAGCGGCTTCAGCAGCTCTTTGGGCAACCGCCGCACGTCGGCGGGGGTATTGATGTCGTCTAGTAGGGGAAAACTGGCGGGCTTATTCATGTATTCGGGGCTTCCTTTGAAATCGATGCAGAAATTTAGCAAGGATGTGATTATCCAGATTAATTTCTGAGTGATCAAGTTGGGTATTAAAAATCCCCTGCAAAATTAGAAAGGGATGCCCATTAATACAACACTTATTTCAAATGCCGGTTTTTCAACAACACATAATGCGCCGCTGAATATTCCAAAAACTCCCGTTCCGATTCTGTCAATGGGCGCGCCTGTTTCGCTGGCGACCCCACGTACAAAAAACCGCCCGCCAAATGTTTGCCTGGCGGGACCAATGCCCCCGCCCCCAACATGACATAATCCTCCAGCACCGCGCCATCCATAATGACCGCACCGATGCCCACCAGACAATAATCCCCTACCGTGCAAGCATGGACGACCGCGCGATGCCCAATCGTCACACCTTTGCCTATGGTCAGGGGATAACCTTGCGGCGAGAATTTTCCGGCATGGGAGACATGCAGCACCGCGCCGTCTTGGACATTCGTCCCCTCCCCTATCCAAATCCGCTCGACATCGCCACGTATCACCGTGGTAGGCCATACCGACACATCATCGCCCAAGGTGACATCACCGATCACCACCGCACTTTCATCAATGTAAACGGATACGCCCAACTGCGGATATTTGTCCTCAAACGCTCTTACTGGCACACAACCCCCTTTGCTTATGCTAAATTGGCATCATTTATAAACTGGCTATTTTGGCACGGCTAGCCGCTAAACCCTAGCCATACGCCCTGGCAACCCCAACATTAACTATGCTCGCAACCTTAGTCCGCTTTTCCTTACGCTTCCATGGCATCGTCATTGCCCTCGCCTTGCTCATCCTCGTCTACGGCGGTTACCGTTTTGCTGAAGCGGGTTTGGACATTTTTCCTGAGTTCTCGCCCAAACGGGTGATTATCCAAACCGAGGCATCGGGCTTTGCTGCCGAGCAAGTGGAAGTGCTGGTGACACGGACGATAGAAACGGCAATCAGCGGCTTGGCGGGGATGGAATCGGTGCGTTCGGAATCCATCCAAGGTTTGTCGGTGATCACTGCGACCTTCCGTGAAGACACCGATATTTACCGCAACCGCCAACTGGTCAGCGAACGCCTCGCCACCTTGACCACACAACTACCCGCTGGCATCACGCCTATCGCCATCCCCTTATCGTCATCATCGGCGACGGTGTTGACACTGGGCCTGAATTCCGGCCATAAAGACCTGATGGCTTTGCGCAGTTTGGTGGATTGGACCGTCGTGCCGCGTTTGCTGGCGGTGCCTGGGGTGGCTGATGTCAATGTTTTTGGTGGCGAGATTGCGCAATTGCAAATCCAAACCGATCCGGTGCAATTGCAACGCTTTAACCTGACCTTGGACGAAATCATCCAAGCGACAACCTTCGCCACCCAACATCTGGGCAGCGGTTTTATCGAAAACAGCAACCAACGCTTGACCTTGCAAGTGGCGGGAATGCCGCTGACACCGGAGCAATTCGCGAATATCCCGATTCCGCGCGTAGGTTCCGGGCGCAGCTTGGTCTTGGGCGAAATCGCCAAAATCCGTTACGCACCGGAACCACCGATAGGCGCGGCACAAATCAAAGGCAAGACGGGGATTGTGCTGATGGTCATCGGGCAATACGGCGCGAACACGCTGACCGTGTCGCGGCAAGTCGAGCAAGCCTTGCAGGAATTGCAACCCGTGTTCAAGCATGAGGAAGTCACGTTTTATGAACATCTGTTCCGCCCCGCCGATTACATCGAGCGCTCGCTAGCCAATTTATCAGGGCATTTGCTGATTGGCGGCTTGTTTGTACTGGTGGTTTTATATTTGTTTTTGTTTAACGTCCGCACGGCATTGATTGCCGCCGTGGCGATTCCGGTGTCCTTGGCGGGTGCGGTATTGGTATTACTGGCTTTGGATGTGCGCCTGAACATCATGGTGTTGGGGGGTTTGGCAATTGCCTTGGGTGAAGTAGTAGATGATGCGATCATCGACACGGAAAACATTTTCCGGCGTTTGCGGGAGTTTCGCGCGGGACAAGTAGGATGGGCTGACGAAGGAAGCCCGTCGTTAAATAACATAAACAACGTTACCCTCAGGGGCATAAATGGGCTTCCCTTCGTTCAGCCCAACCTACAAACTAAACCATTATCAACGATCGCTACAATCATCTACCAAGCTTCACTAGAAGTGCGTAGCTCCGTAGTCTACGCCAGTTTTATCGTCGCTCTGGTGTTTGTACCGTTATTAACGCTCGACGGTGTCGCTGGACGTTTGTTCGCACCCTTGGGTTATGCGTACATTCTGGCGATACTTGCCTCTTTGCTAGTCGCCCTCACCCTCACTCCGGCCTTGTGTTATGCGTTACTTGGCAACAGTGCAAATACCGCAGAAGAGCCGCCGCTGATCAAACGCCTAAAACCGCTGTACCAACGCGTGTTGCTCGCCGTCAACCAGCATTTCAAAACCATCATGGCAATCAGCTTCATCGGTTGCGCGATTGGTTTCACCGCCTTCTCGCAATTGCATAGCCAATTCTTACCGGAACTGCGCGAAGGCCATTACATGGTGCATACCACCAGCATTCCCGGCACATCGCTGCAAGAATCCTTGCGTATCGGCAGCCGTTTGACCGAGCAGTTCTTACAAATCCCTGGCGTTGAATCGGTATCGCAATGGGCGGGACGGGCGCAACGCGGTGCGGACACTTATGGCAGCCATTACAGTGAATACGAAGTGCGCTTGAAACCGCTGTCCGGCGCGGAACAGCAGAGCATCATGGATAGCTTGCGGGAGATTTTGGCAAGTTTCCCAGGCATTGCTTTCGAAGCCAACACCTTCTTAACCGAGCGCATTGATGAAACCCTGTCCGGCTATACGGCGGCGGTCGTGGTCAATTTGTACGGCAATGATTTGGATGTGTTGGACAGCAAAGCCCAAACCATCGCCGACATCATGCGCGGCATGGAAGGTGCGGCGGATGTCCAATTGCGCTCGCCGCCCGCCACGCCCTTGTTGCAAGTCCGCCTTAACCTCGACCAACTGGCGTTTTACGGCTTGCTGCCCGCCACCGTGGCGGAAACCTTGCAAGCCGCTTACGAAACCCGTGTTGTCGGCAAAAATGTCTTGGGCAACAAAGTCCTGAACGTCGCCGTCACCGTCACTCCGGAACTGCGCCAGCAACCCGAATCCATCGCCGAATTGCCTTTACGCGCCAAAGACGGCAGTTTCATCAAACTGCGCCAAGTCGCCGATATCCGCCACACCACCAGCCGCTATTCCATCCTGCACCAAAACGCAAGGCGGCGGCAAACCGTGACCTGCAATGTCTTGAACCGTGATTTGGACGCGTTCATGCAGGAACTGAAAACCCGTGTCCTGCAAAACATCCCCATCAGCAAAGACAGCTATCCCGAATTCACCGGGGCCGCCGTCGAACAAGCCAAAGCGCGGCAGGCCCTAATCATCCATTCTTTGTTGGCCGGTACGGGCGTGTTGATGTTCATCTATCTGGCAATCGGTAGCGTGCGTCTGATGTTGTTGACGTTATGTAATCTGCCGTTTGCGCTGATCGGCGGCGTGGCGGCGGTGTTGCTCACCCACGCCAGCTTGTCGGTCGGCTCGGTGGTCGGCTTCGTGACACTGTTTGGCATCACCGTGCGCAACAGCATCATGCTCTTGTCGCACTACCGTTATTTGGTCGAGGTGGAAGGCCGGGCGTGGGATTTGGACACGGCTTTGCTAGGCGCACAAGAACGCCTGCCGTCGATCCTGATGACCGCGCTAGTCACCGCCTTGGCGATGTTCCCGATTGCCTTTAACAGCGACAACCCAGGCCGCGAGATCATGGGGCCGATGGCGGCGATCATCGTCGGCGGCTTGGCTTCTTCCACGGTATTGAATTTGTTGTTATTGCCGGGGATTCTGTTGCGGTATGGGCGGTTTGGCAAAGAAGCGTAACTTATCGGGAAGTTTTTTGACCTAACGGCCTAAGCCCGTAGTATATTTACCCCCATCATAAATAAAGAACATTTATATCAGGGCCATAACCCATGAAAAACACCCCGCTTGCCCCAACACAGCTCTACAAGCCTTGCAACATCGGACACTTAACATTTGATTCCACCACCGAACTGGAAGACATAGAAATCACGGTCGGCCAGGAACGTGCCATGGACGCCATCAAATTTGGTATCCGCATCCATAAAAACGGCTACAACATTTTTGCCATGGCCCCCGCCGGCACCGGAACGTTAACCGCGGTGCGGCAATTGGTCGAACACGAAGCCAGCCGGCAGGCTATCCCTTCGGACTGGTGCTATGTCCATAACTTCCGGCAACCGGCAACCCCCCTGGCGATCCAACTCCAAGCAGGGCAAGGCAAAACCTTTAAGGCGGATATGGAGGAATTGATTGATGAATTAAGCGTTGCGATACCCATTGCGTTTGAGGGTGACGGATACCGCTCCCGGGCCGGTGAGATTGAAAGCCAATCCCGGCAACGCGAAATCAATGAATTCAGCGAATTGCGCGATAGTGCGGCTAACGCCCATATCATGCTCTCGGAAACCCCCACGGGCTATTCCTTCACACCCGCCACTGAAGAAAACCAAGAAATTAGCCCGGAAGAATTCAACAAACTGGATAAGGACAAACAACATGAAATACAGCAAGCCATCATCGGCTTGCAGGAACGTTTAACGCAATTGCTAAAAAAATTCCCCACCTGGCGCAAAGAAGCCAAACGCAAGCTGCAAGCCCTTAACCGCGAAACCGCCGAACTTGCCGTCAACCATTCCATAGACGAGCTGATTGAAAAATATGCCAAGCAGCCCGCCGTGTTGGCTTATTTGCAAGCCGTGCAGAAAAACATTATCGACCATGTCGGGGATTTCATACCGCATGGCGAAAAAATGTTCCCTTTTATGGAAATGCCGCAAGAATCCGACCCGTTTAAACGTTATCGCGTTAACTTGATGGTGGATTTAAGCGATAAAAAATCCGCACCCGTAATTTACGAAGACCATCCCAATTACAGCAACCTGCTGGGCCGCATCGACCATCAGGCGTACATGGGCTCATTGGTCACTGATTTCACGATGATCAAACCAGGGGACTTACATAAGGCCAATGGCGGTTACCTTATCCTGGATGCCCGCAAGCTATTGTTCCAGCCGTATGCCTGGGAAACCTTGAAAAGGACTTTGCAAGCCGGGGAAATCCGCGTTGAATCCCTGGAACGTGCGCTTAGCCTGATCAGCACCTCGTCGCTGGAACCCCAGCCCATCCCGCTGAACGTAAAAATCATCCTTTGCGGTGACCCGTTGATTTACTATTTATTGAGCGAGTATGACCCGGACTTCCACGACCTTTTTAAAGTCGCCGCCGATTTTGACCGCGCCGTTGCACGGGAAGATGCCAGCCTGAATTATGCGCGTTTGCTGGCGACCATTGCCCGCAACGAAAAATTACGCCCGCTCAGCCAAAACGCCGTCGCCAGGGTGATAGAGCATAGTTCCAGGATGACGGGCGATGCCGAAAAGCTGTTGATCCATCTGCGCAGCATCAAAGACTTATTGACTGAAGCCGATTATTGGGCGGCGGATAATGGCCATCCCCACATAACCAATAGCGATGTGCAACAGGCGATAGACCATAAAATCCACCGCCTGGACAAAATCCGCGAAAAGCTCTACGAAAATATCCACCGTGGCACAGTGTTGATTGACACCGAAGGCAAAGTGACCGGGCAAATCAATGCGCTTTCGGTGTTGCAATTGGGCGAATTTAGTTTTGGCCAGCCTTCCCGCATCACCGCGACCACCCGCTTAGGCAGCGGTAAAGTGGTTGATATTGAACGCGAAACCGAATTGGGCGGCGCCATCCATTCAAAAGGCGTATTGATACTGTCAAGCTTCATTGCCGCCCGGTATTCCCGTACCAGCCCCTTCTCCATCGCCGCCAGTTTGGTGTTCGAGCAATCTTATGGTTTTGTCGAGGGCGACAGCGCGTCGCTGGCTGAACTGTGCGCCATCTTATCGTCGATCGCCCAGGTTCCGTTAAGGCAAGACCTCGCCATCACCGGCTCGGTCAACCAACTCGGGCATGTGCAGCCGATAGGCGGCGTCAATGAAAAAATCGAGGGCTTCTTCGATATTTGCGTGAAAAAAGGCCTGACCGGAACCCAGGGCGTCATCATCCCTGAAACCAACATCAAACACCTGATGTTGCGCTGGGATGTCGTCCATGCCGCCGAAAACCACCAGTTCAACATCTATGCCGTGGCGACCGTAGACGAGGCGTTGGAATTGTTGACCGGGATGGAAGCGGGTATCGCCAATGAGCAAGGCATTTATCCGCCGGAATCATTTAATGGCCAGATAGCAGCGCAATTGCAGCACTTTACGATGCTTAAAAAGGATTTTGATAAAAAATCGGAGCTGTAGGCTTGCATACGCTGGTTTAGCCCACTTGGCAACCCGCTTTGGCTCCGCGTAATAGTCCGGCGGCTTTGGCGGGGAAGTTGGCTACCGGATGGGGCATTCCGCGCCGTCCGCAAAGTTTATTGCCGCACCCAAGATGGCGGCACCATTGAAACGTTAGGGACGGGGTTTCAAACCCCATCCCGCTCAGAGACCCCGTCCCGCCCAGTTTCAAACCCAGCCCCTCCCAGAAGCCCCTTGCTACAGGGAAAAATCCGTTGCCGCCAAGCTGGCGACCCCGGTGACTTGAATGGAGAACTCGGCCGCATTGTCCGCATCAGTGCTGCCGTATAGGATATGGTTCACATCGTCGAAGCGCAGTTGCTTGCTTGCATTGACGTTACTGAAAGCGGCTGTGCCGATAAAGGTAAACGCGTCATTGGTGCCTGAAGTCGCGCTATTGGCATCTATGGTGGATAGGTCGATTTTGTCCAGTTCGCCGCTTTTGAAATCGGCGATGATGTCACGGTTGCTGTTGAGCGGGCCGCTCTCGGCAACCGCGTCGAAATCAAACCGGTCCGCCCCTAAGCCCCCTGTCAGCGTATCTTTTCCGGTGCCACCGGCCAGCACGTCGTTGCCGCCACCGCCGCCCAAAATATCGTTGCCAGCCAGGCCTTTCAAGACATTATTGACGCCATTACCGGATAAGGTGTCGTTAAAATCGCTGCCCAACAAGTTTTCAATCGTCGCCAAGGTGTCGGAACCGGCATTGACGGTGTTTTGCGCCACGGTAAGGGCAATGTCCACTTTGACACCTGCCGTGGCGCTATCGTAATAAGCCCAATCAATGCCGTCGCCCCCGATAAGGGTGTCGTTACCCGCATCGCCCCGCAGCACATCGTTGCCGCTTTTGCCGTCCAGCTTATCGTCGCCTTGGTTCCCGAACAGGACATTGTTTGCGCTGTTGCCGGTCATGGTGTTGGCCAGTATGTTGCCAGTCCCTTTAGTTGCCGCCGTACCGGTGAGCAACAAGTTTTCAATATTGGCACCGAGACTGAAGGTCACTGCCGAGCGCACGGTATCCGTGCCTTGGCCAGCCAGTTCGACGGCTATGTCGGCGGCATTGTCAACAACATAGACATCGTTCCCTGAACCTCCCGCCAGCAAATCCGCCCCTTTGCCGCCATCCAACAAGTTGCCGGCGGCATTTCCGGTGATGCCATTCGCCAGGGCGTTTCCGCTGCCGTTGATTGCGCCTGCGCCGGTCAGCACCAATTTTTCGACGTTAGCCCCAAGCGTGTGGGTAATGCCGGAGTAGACCGTATCCGTCCCTCCATTAGCCTGCTCGGTGACGGCATCGCCTATGTTGTCGATCACATAGGTGTCGTTGCCCAAACCTCCGGCCATCGTGTCGGCACCTTTGCCGCCATCCAGAAAGTCATTGCCGTCACCGCCATTTAAGTTGTCGTTGCCATCGGTGCCATACAACTTTAAATTTTCGGCCTGGCTAGACAACACCTTAAGCGTGTAGCTTCCCGTATCAGTGATAAACCCTGATGCCCCCAGATAATAGGTATTGCTGCTGAGCGCCGTGTATTCGATTTTAGCGTTTAGCGTGTCGCCATCATCATTAACCCTGATGACGGCCCCCGACGGGCTTAACAGTTGCAAGTAAGGGTCCGCTAAGGTGCCATCATCACTGGGCGCACCGTTAAGCTCAAAGACATAGTGGGTGCCCGCCTGTAAATTGATGCTAAACCAGTCGCTGTCGCCAGGGGCTTGGATCAGCCCTGTCACTGAATGGCCCGCACTAATGCTCCCGGCAGTCGAGGTGTTTGCTAAGAAATCGTCGACAATCGCCGTAGCGGCACTGGTTTTGCTTTCTTGCATACCCTGCCCATCGGTGTAGCTGGCTTTGACCCGTATGGCTTTACCTAGGTCGTCCTGGGTCAGGACATAGCTGCTATTCGTGGCGCCACCGATGAGCTCGTTGCCGCGTAACCACTGGTATTTGATGGCGCCTAGGTTGTCGCTGTCGGCGAGGTCATTGCTGGCGTTCAAGGTTTGCCCCAGGATGGCCTGGCCAGTGATTTGTACACTGCCTGTAGGCAAATGGTTGGTGATGATGCCGATCGTGGAAATATCATCTTTTGGCGAAAAATTGTCGTCCGTCAAATTGTTGGCATTGATATTTTGTAAGCGGACGTTAGTCTGCCAACCATAATTGGTGGCGGCGCCATCCCTATCCCATTGCAGCAGCGTGTCCGCGCCTTCTTGCACTAACCGGAAATAGCCTAGGCTGCTTTGGAACGGGTTGCCGCCGGAGTAACCCACGCTTTGGGACAAAAGGCCATTGACTTTCAGGATGTCACCGCCCGCACCTACCGTAAAATCCGTAGCCACCAATTTGCTGGCCGAATAATAGAGCAAGTCATAAGTGTCCTGGCCTGCACCGCCAGTCACTTTAGTCAGGGAATTGGCGTTATAGCTATAAACGCTTATCTGGTCATCACCAGCCCCTGCATCGATGATATTTATCGAGGCCGCATAATCGCCTTCATAATCGCCAAGGAAATCGTTGCCATCACCGCCAGTCAAGGTGTCGTTGCCGCTATCGCCGTAAAGCGTGTCGTTACCCGCGGTACCGGTCAGCTTGTCGTTACCGGCTTCACCATAAAGATAATTGCCCGTGGTGTCGGTTGTTTCCCCGCCGATCAAAACGTCATTGCCTTGCCCGCCGTATAAATAGTCATATCCGGCACCGCCATCAAGGAGGTCATTAGCGCTATAACCGTATAAACTGTCATCGCCCTCCAAGCCTGACAACTTATCATTGAGCACGCTCCCTTTTAGGGTATCGCCGTTTGCAGTCCCGGTCAGCGTCAGGCCTACCGTGCTGCCATCCATCGGCACGAGTGGCGTAAAGTTTCCGGCGGCCAATGCCGCATTATTGACATTTTTTAACCGGACGAGTGTCTGCCAACCATAGCCTGTTGCCGCCCCATCCCTGTCCCACTGCAATAAACTGTCTGCGCCGTTTTGTAACAGGCGCAAATAACCTTGGCCGGCATCAAATGGGTTACCCCCGGAATAGCCTATGCTATTGGCCAAGATCGCGTCTATATCCAGGATATCGCCCCCGGCACCGGTATCAAAATCCGTGACAACCACCTCCCCATACGAGTTGGGCGATAATTGGTAAGTGTCCTGTCCGGTGCCGCCCGTCACGGTCGTCACCGAGCCGGCATTGTAAGAATACACCCTGATCAGGTCATCGCCCGCCCCGGCATTGATGGTATTGGTGGTCAGCGCCGAGTCATATTCTTCGTCATAGAGATAGTCATTGCCATCGCCGCCTTTCAGCTGGTCACTGCCGGCCCCACCGTAAAGGTAGTCCGAACCGGCAGTCCCCGTCAGCTTGTCATTACCGGCGTCGCCTTGGAGGTTATTCCCGACCATATCGGAGGCATCGCCGCCAATCAGGATGTCATTGCCTAGGCCACCGTACAAAACGTCGTAATCGGCACCGCCATCCAGCAAATCATTGCCGCCATAGCCATATAACGTGTCGTTGCCCGCCAGCCCGCTTAAGGTATCGTCCACGACACCGCCTTTTAGTGTGTCGCCACCCGCCGTCCCGGTAAGGGTTATGCCCACCGAACTGCCATCGGGCGGTGCGGACGGGTTAAAGTTTTCCGCCGTCAAAGCGGTCGTGGTGGTGTTTTTCAAACGGATCACCGTCTGCCAGTTATAGTTGGTTGCCGAACCATCCTTGTCCCATTGCAACAGGGTGTCCGCACCCTCTTGCAACAACCTCAAGTAACTGAGCGAGCCATTGAAGGGGTTGCCTCCCACATAACCCGTGCTTTGATTTAGTAAACCGTCAATATTCAGCACATCACCACCAGCGCCCGTAGCGAAATCGGTGGCGACCAATTGGCCTTTTGAATAATACAGCAGGTCATAAAAATCTTGCCCGGAACCGCCCGTTACCGTAGTCACCGAACTGGCGTTGTAGCTATAAACACTGATCAGGTCATTGCCCGCCCCGGCATTGATGGTGTTGGTTGTCAGCGCCGAATCGCTTTCGGAATCGTACAGCCTATCGTCGCCGCCACCGCCATTCAGGGTATCGTTGTCGGCACCGCCGTACAGGGTGTCGTTACCGGCAGTGCCGGTCAAGGTGTCGTCGCCAGCTTCGCCTTGGAGATAATCCCCCGTGGTGTCGGCTGCATTGCCACCTTTCAAAATGTCGTTACCGAAACCGCCGTACAAATAATCATAGCCAGCACCGCCATCCAGCTGGTCGTTACCACCGAAGCCGTACAGGGTGTCGCTGCCGTCCAGCCCCGATATAGTGTCGTCATTTTCAGTCCCGTTCAAGGTGTCGTTGCCTGCCGTCCCGTCGATTACCGCCAGCAGCTGGTCAAAACTGTCAGTGGCGCTGATGGCGGTGGTTTCGATCACGCCTGTTGAGGCTTCCAAAAGCCAATCGCCCCCTAGGCCGCTGGCTCCTGTCAAGTCATCAGACGCAGCCACGTCCGCCCCTGTCAACTGGCCAATTGCCAATACGCCATGATCGCCCCCAGTAGGCACGCGCTCGCCCTCCTGCTGGCTCCTGTCAAGTCATCAGACGCAGCCACGTCCGCCCCTGTCAACTGGGCCAATTGCCCGATAAAAGCTTGTCCGTCACTGCCTTGGGCGATATTGCACCCGTACAACAACAGGTCGCCGTCGCTGCCCAACGATGCGCCTATGGCGGCTAATTCAGCGGCATAGCTGGCGCTGTTGCCGGTATCCAGATGGGCCGTCCCTAAATTGAGTTGCCCGCTGGCGCCATGCCCAATGACGTGGATCGCATCCAGTCCCGAACGCCCTTTTAAAACGTCCGCCATCTGCTTCAAACCGTCTTCCGTTGGCTTAAGGTAGAAAATTTCGGCATTGGCCGGTATGCCATCCAACAATGCCTGGATGTCGCTTAGGCCGGAATCAATGAAAACAACTTGGGAGGCTGTCAATGCGTTTGCTTGGGACATGGCTCTTGCTCCGATAACAATTAGTTTTAGTGGGGGCACAAGGTAAAAACCTTGATCATTTTATTTTTTACTGGGTGCAAGACTTACATGTGGCTAAGTTTGCTGCGTCGTCGGATGGCGAAATTACCTGTATTGGCCAATAAATAAAAGTAAATAATTACTTGTTTTTATAGAGGTACGGTAATTTTTCATAGCCGGTAAACATCGCCATTCCGGCAACGGCCACTTCGCCTTAAAAAGCTCACAAACACTGTACGCCTGCTTGGCCGTAATGGGCGGACCAGGGGCTGGCGGATCCGGAATGGCAATGGCCAACGCCGCCTTTATGCCTGAACGGCTAACGCCTTTGTGATGTAACTATGTCACAAGGCCTTTGCTTCTTTGAGGCTATACTCGGACAGCCCAGACCCACATGAACCTCATCTGAAAAGCCTCCGCCCCTACCAAAACCACAACTTATTGGAGAAAAAATCATGGCCACCACCGTTTTCCCTTTCCGGCACCGGACCCTCGTATTGGCTTTGACCCTAGCCATCAGCGGCGTAGCCCATGCGGCAACCCTGAATGTCACCGGTGACTGCACCTTAGTGGCGGCTATCAACAACGCCAACAGCGATACCGACACCGATGGCATAGGTTTTGGCTGTAAAGCCGGCAATGGCGCGGATACCCTCAATCTCGGCATCAACACCCTTTACACGTTAACGGCAGCGGCTAACAGCCAAACCGGGCTACCCTTGATCAGCTCCGCCATTACCGTGAATGGCAACGGCTCCACGGTCATCCGCTCCACCGCCCCCAACACCGCTTATTTCCGCCTAGTCCGGGTGACCGCTGGCGGCACCTTGAAATTAAATAAGCTGACCTTAACGGGTGGCAGGTTGTTTGACGCAGACTTCGTCAACGGCGGGGGCATCTTAAACAATGGCAATATGACGCTAAACGATTGCATTGTTTCCGATAACCGGATGGCCGGGTTTGGCGGCGGCATCTCAAATACCGGCACGATGACGCTGAACAATTCGGTTGTTTCCAACAACGGAACTCCCTACTTCGGACTGAACGGTGCTGGCGGGAGCGGCATTTCAAATGACGGGACATTGACATTGAACAACAGCAGGGTTTCCGGCAACGGGTATGCCGACGCTTTCAATCTCTATACCTCACAAGGTGGCGGCATCCTGAACAGAAGGGTGATGGCCATCAATAACAGCACCATTTCGGATAACACCGCCTATAAGGATGGCGGCATCAGCAATAGTGGGAAATTGGCACTGAACAAAAGCACCGTTTCAGGCAACCATTCGACCCAAAACACCCCGTTCAATGGCGCAGGCATTACCAATAGCGGGAACATGACGCTGGACAATAGCGCCGTCACCAATAATTTCACTAGAAACTACTACGGGGAAGGCGGGGTCGGCGGCATTGTCAACAGCGGAAAAATGACCTTAAGCCGTAGTGTTGTTAAAAACAACAAAGGGATACATAACAGCGGAATCAGGAATTCTGCGAGCGGGAGCATGAAATTGGAGAGCAGTTCCGTTTCATCCAACTTTTCTTTTGGTGGCCCCGCCATTGTCAACCTTGGCAATCTGATAGCGGTTGATAGCGCTTTTTCACACAATAGTGGCGAATACTCAGGTAATGGCGGCATCACCAATATTGGCACGATGACCATCAGCAACAGCCGCATCTCGAACAACCATGGCGGAGTCATTGCGGGTAATGGCGGGATCAGCAATACGGGCAAACTCACCATCAGCGACAGCACCATTTCTGGAAACACCAATACCATCAGCCAAGGTGGCGGGATCAGCAACCTCTCCACCGGGACAGCCACCTTAACCAATAGCATTGTTTCCAACAATAATGCTAACGGCGGGGGCGGCATTGCCAACGCGGGCACCATGACGCTGGCCAAAAACCTTATTTCCGGGAATAAGGCCCTCTACAAAAGCAACGGATACGGCTATGCCTATCCTGGCGGTGGCGGCATTTATAACAAGGGCACGATCACGGTGGCCAACTCGACACTTTCGGGCAACAGCACCGACAAATACCTAGGCGGCGGCATTGCCAACAAAGGGGTCATGTCACTCAGCCATATTACGCTTACCGACAATGCCACCACCGTAGCGGCGGGCGGCGGTGGCATCAAAAATTATCTGGGGGCCGAACTGACGCTCAGCAACAGCGTGGTCGCCAATAGCAAAACTGGCGGGGATTGCCATAACGAAGGCGTCCTGAACCTGACAGGCAAAAACCTGATCGAAGATGGCGGTTGCGGGGCTCCCTTAGGCGGCGACCCTAAACTCGCCCTGTTGCTCGATAATGGCGGCCCCACGGCAACCCATGCCTTATTGCCAGGCAGCCCTGCGATTGACGCCGCCGACAAAACCCTTTGCGCCCCCAGCGACCAACGCAATATCAGGCGTCCGGTATTGGCAAGCCCCGAAGCCTGTGACCTCGGCGCATTCGAGCGGCAACCACGGACACCGGCTAGCGTGTCGCCTATCGTAGGTTTTTTTGACCAGCAGGCGGCCAATGGCGCCATCCTAGGCACGGGCCTCAAAACCATCGCCAAAAGCCGTTTGGAAGCCCTGCGCAACCAGCTGCTGGTTGCGGGGTATTATTTTAACCGCGATAAAACCACAGAAGCATGCGCCCAACTTGCGGAATCGCTTAAACGCATAGACACCAAAAACGCCCCGGATGCAAACGATTACGTGACCGGCACCGCCACCGGGGAATTGGCCAATCAAATTAACGCCTTGCGTACTGACAAGCAGTGCCAATAGATGCCGGGGCCGGTTTAACTGAATCCTTGGTTGCCCTTCCTTGTCAGCCTTACGGGCCACATACTAAAAATTACGGTACTGCGGGAACCCGTACCGTAAACTTTGGTAATGGTACAATTAACGCCTACGTACCCATTTATATTACCCACGGTTAGTTTATGCCCCCATTACAAAAATTATCCCCTGCGCTACTGTTAACGTCAGTTTTCATCGCCCACAGCAATCCGGTCCTGGCAGACCACGGCTCCTTAGGTTTTGGTATAGGCACGGCCTCGCCGATCATCACCCAACCCGGCATCACCCTACCCGCCAACATGTGGGCGGCAGGCATCATCACGCAATTTTCCAGTTTTGACCGCGCGTCTGATGACAAATTGTTGGCCTTAAAAAACAGCGGCAACGAAGATGTCCATAGTGTCGATACGTTCTTACAGCCTTCAGTCTTCATCGCCAACGGCATTACCGACGATTTGACTTTCGGCATTAAAATCCCCTATGTGTTGCGCTCAGGCGTCAGGTCACCCGCTGAAAACAGCGTGACTACGCTGGGCGATGCCAACGGTTTTGGTGACATCTCAATGTTTGGCCAATACCGCTTTTTCCATAGCGCCGATAATTTAAACCACGCTGCACTGACTATCGGGTTAAAAACACCCACGGGTGAAACGACCATAAAAACCCAGCAAGGCGATGTGTTCGAAGCCCACCACCAACCTGGCAGCGGTTCTTGGAACCCTTCGGCGGGGGTGTCGTTTACCCGCGTCATGGGTTCGTTCTCGTTTGACACCAACGTGCTGTACACGGTGGCGACAGAAGGCACCCAAGCCACCGACCTAGGCGATAATTTCGGTTATAACTTCGCCTTCTCTTATGCCTTTGGTGCTCCTGCGCGTAACGCCTTTTTCTCCGCCAGCAACAACGCCCCATGGACGGCGGTGCTGGAGCTGAACGGCGAATGGCAGGATTATCAAAAAGCGGCGGGCTTGCAAGACCCCAACTCAGGGGGGCATACCGTGTTCATTTCACCCGGCCTACGCTATGCGGGCGGCAAACATTGGAACACGGCCCTTTCAGTCGGAGCCCCCATTGTCACCGAGTTAAACGGCTACCAAACGCCACCAGACTACCGCATCACTTACCGCTTCGTGGTGGCGTTTTAACATGGCGTTGCAGCCACCTAAACAAGCGCTTGCCGGACACCGCAGTTTATTGCTTATTGCGGTGCTGGCGATAACCGCTTGCAGCACTAGCCATCAGCACCCGCCCAACGCAGGGGCGGCAGACTATCAGCACTATCCCGCTGGCGGCGGGCTGTTTGTGTCGGCGACCTTCGCACCCGACGGCAAGCTGTGGCGGGTCGTGCCGGAAAAACAGCACGTTTATGTTGATTACTCCACGGATTTGGGCAAGAGCTTCAGCCCGCCAGTGCCTGTCAACCCGGAGCCCCAAACCATTAAGGCCAGTGGCGAAAATCGGCCGGACATTGCCGTTGACGGCACAGGGCGGATTTATGTCCTGTACGCCGCCGAAGGCACCCAACCCAGTGCCGTTTATGCCAGTGTGTCCAACGATAACGGGCAAAGCTTCGCCCCCCCCATGCCCGTGAGCGACAAAGCATCTGAAGCCAACACTTACCAAGGGCAATTGGCAACCAGCCCTGCGGGCCAGGTTTACGCATTTTGGCATGATGAACGTGACCGCACAGACTGGAAACAAGCAGGCAATGCGATTTACTTGACAACAGGCAACAGCCAGGCGGGCTTCCGGCCTATCGCGGAAAAACTCGCTGATACGCTATGTGATTGTTGCCGTATCGCCTCGGCATTTGACACCGACGGCCAACCCGTGTGGTTGGCGAGGTTTATTTATCAAGGCCGCATCCGCGACCATGGTTTGATCAAAGCCCATAAAAACTGGCGGGTGACCTTTGATGATTGGGAGATTGAAGCCTGCCCCGAACAGGGGCCGGCACTGGCGATCAGCGATGACGGCCGCTACCATATCGCCTGGTTCACCCAAGGCACAGCCCGCCAAGGTGTGTTTTATGCGTTTTCCGGCGATAAAGGCGGGCATTTTTCCACGCCATTGCCGTTTGGAAACCCTGAAAAATTGCCTGCCCATCCTGATGTCATCGCCTTAGGCCAACAGGTCGCATTGGCTTGGACAGAGTTTGACGGTAACCAAACCCAGCTCATGCTGATGCAATCCCGCGATGGCGGACAAACGTGGCAAGCCGCCAAGGCCATTGCCAGCAGCACCGCCGAAACGGATTTCCCGCTGTTACTGCAACACCGGCAACGGCTGTTTGTGTCATGGAACAGCAAAAATGAAGGGTATCGTTTGATCCCCGTCCAGTAATCCTTATAACAATAATAATTGACTATGCCACGAACCTACCTTGCCCGTTTATTGGGCTTACTTCTCGCCTTATCCAACCAACCCGCACCCGCCGCATCCACCGTTACCGGCTCCACCAGCACTCCGCAAACCCAAGCCTTCATCTCCGGCAGTTACAAACAAATCTTGGCAAACAACACCAAGCAACCGTTTTTATTGGCGATCTGGTCAATCAACTGCGTTTCGTGCATGAAAGACATGGCCTTGCTGCGCGACATCCACAAACAAAAGCCCGCGCTAAAGATCATCTTGCTGGCGGCGGATGATTTATCCGCCAGCGCACAAATCCATGGCATTTTTGAAAAACTGCAACTGACCGACCTTGAAAACTGGGTGTTCGCCGATGACAATGACCGCAAGCTCCGCTTTGAGATTGATCCGAAATGGTACGGGGAAATCCCCAGAACCTACTTTTTTGACGCCGCCCAACAACGGACTGGCGTCAGCGGGGTTTTGCCTAAAGCAAAATACGACGCAATGATCGGGAAGATTTTGAATTAGGCGGGGTGGCAAATCATATTTTGTATGGGCCCGACGATGACTGTAGCCCATCAAACCAACATGGCGGTTTATGGCTTGCATCAACCAGACCCAATTAAGCCATCAATCCATTGTCCAAAAAGTGCCGGATGGCAGGCCTTCCGGCGAACCGGTGTGCTGGTGGCCACTTAAAGCCCCTAACAAAGCATCAATATGTGCAATCGCTTGCCGTTCATGGTCACCCCAGTGGCTGATATTCCCTGCACAATAATGCTGGCGCAAGTTGGCTTGTGTCGCCGGATCATCCGTTTGGGTCAACGGCAAGACATTTTTCCAGGCCGCGTCGGAAACGCATAATTGCTGTTTGGCCTGTAAATTGGCGGCCAAAAAATGCTTGACCGCGGGTTTATGCGCTGCCGCCCAGCTTTGCTTAAACACATACCCTAAGGCCGGTTCGTTTCCGTTAATCCCCAACGCATTTAAAATACCCTTCCCGTCAATAACTTGACGATAACCTTCAGCTTCCAGTCGGGCGGCAAAATGCCAGTAGGTCAGCACGGCGTCAAGCCGGTTTTGGCGGAGTTTTTCGCTGAGCAGCCCCGGTGCGCCCAAGGTTTTTTCCACCGACGCGTCCAAGTCCAGATGTTGTTGTTTCCCCAAGGCTTGCAGCAACAACCAGTTTTTATCCCATTCACCGCCTGCGATGCCCAGCCGTTTGCCGGGCAAATCCTTAATGCTACGGATAGGGCTGCCTTTAGGGACGACCAAGGCGCCTGAGGTGCTGGAATACGGATAAAACGTATAATCAGCGCCGCTAGCCCGCTGCCGCGCCACCCACAGCCAATCCGAAACAATCATGTCCACGTCACCCGCCTGCAAGGCCGCCTTGCCCGCTTCGGGATTGGCGATCTCTTTGACGACCACGTCAAAATCAGTCTCCAGGGTTTGTAACACCGCCAACTCCCAAGCGACCGTGCCCGTGGCTTGGACACCGATGCGGACAGGCGTTTTTTCTGTGGCAAAAGCCAAGCTGGTCAGTAACGAAAGCACGATCAGCAAGCCGTTAATTTTCATAAAATTTTCCTATTCTGTAAGTAATTGTTTCCGCCCGTTCCCAAGCTCCAGCTTGGGAACGGGCGTAACCCTCCATAAACACACGCCACCAACAGCAACGCGGCCAATGCCGCTTGCCAGCGCACATCCACGGCAGTGGTTTTCTGCACGGCAAACTCTGGAATTTGCAAGGCTGTCGCCAAGGCCTCCACATCCGTCATCCGATGATAATGCAAGCCGGCTTCCGTGCTTAAGGCTTGCAAATAACCTTCCTGCAAGGCCGACAAATGCTCGCTGCCCACCGCCGCCTCACTGCCGAAGGGCGCATTGCGGGCGTTATAACCTTGAATTTTTTCCGGGTTCAAATCCGCTTCGCCAAAGGTCGAGCGGTGCGGCACGTCATTGGGACGGTAAAAACCATCCGGCTCGCCTTTATGGTTGAATTTCGGGATAGGCACGGCCTGCAAACCACCTGCACCGATAACCATGCCCTGCACTTTGCCTTTGACGGCGGCAAAATCGCTACGGTAACGCGGGTTGACGGGCGGGGCTTCTTGCCCGTCGGTGATGAAGACAACGTGGGTGTCGAGTTTTTCCAACATCTGCAAGGTGTTCAACAAACCGCTGGCGATACGGCTATCCGCCGCCCAAGCCATGCGCCAATCGACGTTTGCCAAGGCCGCGTCGATGTCGTTAAAACCCTGGCAGACTTCTATCGGCTCGAACAATAAGGTCGAGCGGCGTTCCGTAAACAAGCCCAAGCCAACTTTCGATTGGCAGGGCAGTTTTGCCAACAGGCCGCGCAAGCTGTGTTTGACGTATGCCAAACGGCTGACCGCCTGCCCGTCCAATTGATAATCGGCGGCGTTCATGCTGCGGGTGATGTCGATGATGAAGGTGTAGTTATAGATAGGGCGCGGCTGGTTTTGGGTTGGACGGACAAAAACCATTAGCATGGCAATCAAGGCTAGGCTTAATAGCCAGAAGCGGTAGTTTTTTAAGTAGTTTGAGAACATAGATACGCTCGTTCCCAAGCTCCAGCTTGGGAATGCAGTGTGGGAAGCTCTGGCTTCCTGTCATGAAATTCTCGAAGCTGGAGCTTCGGCTACCGCGTTCCCAAGCTGGAGCTTGGGAACGCGCTGAAATTTTCACCTAGTTTTTTTCGTGATTTTCGTGTTTTTCGTGGACAAATTCCTTAGCTTGAGCGTGTGGGCAATAACCCCCCATTTTGCTTTGTTGTATTAAGGCAAGCCCCTAGGAAACCCCGGCACGGTCGTCCACAACTGTGATTTCTGGTTGACCGGACTCTCATCTTCACTGCTGATCTTGTCCATTTCCGGCAACAAGCGCATGGCGACTTCCAGATTATATTTAGCCTCCCAAAACTGGCTGTCCAAGGCCAAGGCTTGGCGGTAAGCTTGTTTCGCCAAGGCCAGCAAAGGCATGGCTTCATTAACCGCCATCGCTTCGGTTTTGAGCACGGCCAGGTGCAGATAAATATTGCCCAAGTTATAGCGGATTTTCGCCTGCAAGGCCGGATCGGGCGCATCTAAAATCAGGTTCAAGGTCGCCAAGGCTTCGTCATAACGCTGCTGCTTTTTCAACAACATCGCCCGCGCCAAGCGCAATTCTGGCGCGGCAGTGACGATTTTATCCAACGGCACGTCTTTCCCCGCCGTCATATCGGTAATGGCCTGATTGCTTTGATTGATGCCGACCAGCATCCAGATTTGCACCAGCATTGCCGCCGTACCCAAAAGCAACACGCCCCATAACACCCATGCTTTGCTCATCGTTTCACCTCAAAAAATTTCACAGCCAGCAACATCGCCAATAAGCCTGTCGCCCATAAATAACAATCGCCCGACAAATCGCGTTTAGGGATGCGCTCCAAGTAATGCAGCGGTGCGTGTTCCAAACGGTTAATGTCGGCTATAGCTTGCTGCATGGCATCGGGGCTTTCGGCTTGGTAAGCTTGATAGGGAATATTCAGGCTGGAGAAAAACAAATGCAGGTAACGCTCCGGCATCGCCCCGGCGTTATCGTCGCGTGGGTCTTGCGGTTTCTCAAAAATGCCGGGGCTATTGGCGGTGCGTAAAAACAGCCAGTACAAGCGGATGTTTTGCCGTTTGAAAGCCAAACGCAGTTGCAATTCGCTGTCCGGGTCTATCGCCGCCGCACCATCGGACACCAGCAACACAATCCGCGAACCGCTCAAGGGCTGGTCTTTGAACATATCCAAGGCCATACCCAAGCCTTTGCTGACATGGGTGTACGCCAAAGCGGGCGTGGCGGTGGCGTTGATCGCCGCCTGTATCGCCGCTTTGTTGTCAGTCAGCGGCAACACGAACAACGGCGCGGTGCTGTATTCGGCAATGCCCAGCAAATCGTGCGGGCGTTGCCGGACAAAATCGCTTAACAACCGCCGCGCCGCCGTGGCTTTGGATTCGTCCGCGCCATCCGGGGTTTTGCCCGCGAAGGTGTTGTCCATGCTGTTGCTGCGGTCTAACAGCAAGACGATGTTCGCGCCATAACCGATGCGCTCGCGGCTTTGTCCGGTTTGATGCAGACCCGCCAAGCCCAACACCAACGCGGCAATCGCCGCCATCGCGCCCCCCCGCAACAACACGGAAATGGCTTGCGACACCGGGTCGATGGGCAGCATCACCAACCACGGGTAAGCACTGGGCTGGATGCCGTTATTGAACAACGGCAACACCGCCAGCACCAAAGCCGCTAGCCACCACGGCGTATCCATAGCCAATGTCATCGCCAGCCCCGTTCTTTATCCAAACAGGCCGCGCACAGCTTCCGTAAACTCGCCAATGTGTTGGTTTGGTTTGGCGCGGCATCGCTGAAAAAATGCTGGTTAGAGGTTTGGAAAAACCACCGCAGTTGCGCGTCAGCGGTTTGATAAGACGGATGGCGTTGGTAGAAATCCGCCAACTGATGTTGGAACAACGGCGCACCATTGACGGCGTTCAAGGCTTGGTGGAATACGGTCAAGGCTTCGGCTATTTGCGCATCCGGCAATCCGGCAAGCTTTTTCGCCGCCCGCTTAAACACGCGGCGTTTCGGCAAGCCCGGCAGATAGCCGTAGTAATACGCCAAACCGCCCGCACTGCCCAGCGTGACGGCAAACGCCGCCCACAAACCGTAAACCACGCCCGCATCATCGAGCAACGGTGGCGCGGCATCGGGGCGCATATATTGCCCCGATTCGTCTTTTCTAATCGACAACTCGCGCAACGGCGATAAGGTGAAATGCCAAGCGGGTACGGTTTGGCTGGCGTTATTGCCGCCTTGCGCCAAAGGCAAGTCAAAACTGGGGATAGTCAGCATCTTCACTTCCAGCGGCGCGTAAAAGGCTTGATAGACCAGATCAATTTCATAGCGGAAGCCGCCGCTGATTTTACTTTCAAAAACCTCGACCTTGTTTACATTCAGCCATCGGTTGACCGCGCCGCGCTTGGGCAAGCCGCCGCGTTGCAGTTGCACGCCGTTGCGGGTCTCGAGAATGATTTTGTGGCGGATTTCATCGCCGTTGAGATAGCCGAACGGGCGCGGGGTTAAAAATTCAAAATCGCTAACCGGTGTATCCGGCGCATTGCTGCACGCCAGCAAGCACAGCGATAAGCCGACTAATACACAGCTTTTGAAACCATTCGGATAATGATCCTTTAACAAATATAGTCCACGAACGGCACGAATACCCACTGGGGCACAAGAAACACGAAATGACCGCAACACACCATGTTGGTAATTTCGTATCCCGTTGAATATTTTCGTGATTTTCGTGTTTTTCGTGGACGATTGCTGTTTCATGCCACCCTCTGCAAAAAATAAGCTTGAAGCTGCGCGGCCTGGAAATGGTCTTGCAAAAACACCGGTTCACAGCCAAAACGGCGGAAAAAATTTTGCAGATGCCGCCGCCGTTTCTGGAAATTTTGCACGATCTTGCGCCGCAAGGCCGGACGCATGAATAGCGTGCGCGTGGCGCGGCTTTCGCTGTCCTGAAAACTGGCCAAGCCCCATTCCGGCAGGTTTTCATAATCGCCCGTTTGCCAGACGACTAGCGGAATGACATCGTGCTGGCGCAACTGCGGCAAGATAGGCGCAAGGCTAGCCAAATCAAAATGAAAATCCGACAACAAAAACACTAATGACGGACGATTTGGCAAATGCGGCAAAAGCGCTTGCCAAGTTGGGTTTTGCGGCGTGAAACGGGCGGTTTGCAGTTGCTTGCTAAAAGCTTGGAGTGCGCCGCGTTGTTGGCAATGGCTTAGCTGATAACGGGGCGTGGTTTCACCGCCACAGGCGATAAAACTAAAACGGTCGCCATAGCTAAAAGCCGATCCGGCAATGGAATCCAGACTAGCCAGTAACAAAGCCTTGTTTTGGCCCATCGACGCGGACAAATCCGCCAGCAACAACACGTCAATCAGGCTATGTTGCTGGTAAACCCGCACCCGGTATTGCCCGAACACATCCAACACACTCGCCCGCAAATCAATGCGCCGTGGATCGGGATGGGCAATGAACGGCTCGTGTTGTTTGAACAAATGCCCGCTACTGACCCTGCGCCCGACATGTGCGCCCGGATAAACCCGGCTGCTGGGCATGGACAAACGGTATTGGAAGATTGGGGTTGGGTTCATGGTTTGTTTGTTTTCGCTCGTTCCCAAGCTCCAGCTTGGGAATGCCGTTGCCGAAGCTCTAGCTTCGTATGTTCATAATGTCGGGAAGCTAGAGCTTCCGAGACTGTGTTCCCATTTATGCCCAGCGGGTAAGCCGGAGCTTGGGAACAAGATGGAAGTTGAATTTCGTGTTTTTTCGTGCTTCTTGTGCCCCAGAGGGTATTCGTGGACAAGCATTCATTGCTGGTTAACCACCAAAAACACCACCAAGCCCGTAAACACGCCATACGCAGTCCAGGTGTATTTGCCCAATTTTTCAAATAGCCATTGCAACGCGGCGCTGTCCGGTTGGGAGACGGTTTGCGCGGCGCACCACCACAAGCTATTGAGCAAAGGCAAGAACACTAAAACTAAAAAACCGGGCGCATCAAAAAACAAATTGCTCCACGCGGCGGGATACGCGCCATCCGCCAGCCGCAAGATAATTTGCGCCAATAAAATGCCCCAAGCCGTCGCACCTAAGGTAAAGGCCAAGAGGAATAAGCGGTTATTAACAAGACATAAATACTGTGCGGGCTTGGCTAAAACCGGAATGCGTCTGGACAAATACACGACAAGCAAGCTCAGGCACAACAGCAATAAGCTGGTGTCGCTGAGCAAGTCCCAAAATTTCGGGCTGATGGCCTCGTTAACCGCACCGACATAATAGGCGGCGTAGGGCGCGGGTTCTTGGTTGTCCAAGCCTTCGGCAATCAATACGGCAAACAGACCTAAGCCTGCGTAAGCGGCAATCGCTAAACGTAAGGCGGTGAGCTCGAAGGCTAAGTTTATGGCATTTTTTGTAGTGGTATCCATGGTGGTTTTCTTATTTTTATGTTCATTTCTACGCGTAGGGTGGGCAGTGCTGTTCTGCCCACCTCGGATGTTAATAAATGGTGGGCAGAACAACATTGCCCACCCTACATTTACGGCGCGGCAATTTGCGCCAATATCCCTGTTATCAATTGCGGCATCAGCTCGTCTTTCCGGTAAGCGTACAACGGGCTGAAAAATATCCGGTGCGCCATCGTCACGGCGTACACGGCCTGCAAATCTTCCGGCAATAAGTTATCGCGGCCTTCCAGCCAGGCGCGGGTTTTCGCGGCGCGGATAAAATAGCTCATGCC
The DNA here is from genome assembly GCF_000384075.1 of Methylovulum miyakonense HT12. Classification (GTDB taxonomy): domain Bacteria; phylum Pseudomonadota; class Gammaproteobacteria; order Methylococcales; family Methylomonadaceae; genus Methylovulum; species Methylovulum miyakonense. The sequence goes on along the minus strand of NZ_KB913025.1, from coordinate 1,966,689 downwards.
GCGCGGGCTGGCCCCGGCTTGGATCAGTTCCGCCATGTCCACATCAGCCAAGCGGATGCCGAATTTGGCGGGATTATGCGAGGCTTGCCACAAGGCCAAGGCGTAGGCTTTGAGTTTGTCGCTGCTGTGGATGTGCGCTTGGATGCCGGCGGCGACGTCATTAAGCTGGTAATAGGCGATCTGCCCGCTGCCCATTTCCTGCACCAAGCGGTCGGTGTCGTGGTAGCGCGGGTTGAACATCAGCTCTTGCAACACCGCTCCGTCAGTGGGCGTGTCGAGGCTGATTTCAAACATAAAACGGTCTTTGGCGGCGGCGGGCAATTCAAAAGTCTCTTCCCGCTCGACGCGGTTGCGGTCGGCAAAGACTTGCAGATGCGGCAAATGGTAGGTTTGGTTGAATGCGCCGACGCTGCGTTCCGCCATCGCCCGTAATAATAAGGAATGGACTTGCGGGCGGGCGCGGTTGATTTCGTTAAAAAAGAAGGTCGCCAAGCGTTCGCGGTGGCTGAGCAAAGGCCCTGGGTCTACCCGGGGTTTGCCGCTAGCATCTAAATAGGTGTAATAAATCAGGTCGGCTGGCATCAGGTCTATCGTGCCTTCGATGCGCTGGTAATCACCGCCCAAACCGTGGGCGATGGCGCGTAGCAAGGTGGTTTTGCCGACACCGACATTGCCTTCCAGCAGGACATGCCCCCGTGCAAACACCGCCAACAGCAAATGGCGCACAGCGGCGGTTTGGCCGATGACGATTTGGTTGAGCTGGTGTTCAAAGCGCAGGGCTTGGTCGCGGCTGGTGATTAAGTCGGTCATGGTTTTCTGTAAAAAAATCCGGCAAGGAGACTTGCCGGAATTGAGGGGGAATTAGTCTAAAAAATTGCCGGATTCGCTCGTTCCCAAGCTTTAGCTTGGGAACTCAAGTCTCAGAAGCTCTAGCTTCGAGAAAGGCAGGAAGCTAGAGCTTCCAATCCTGCATTCCCAAGCTAGAGCTTGGGAACGAGCGCAACCCGTAGGATGTGCTGAACGAAGGGAAGCGCATCATTGGGCGTAACTGATGGGCTTCCTTTCGTCAGCCCATCCTACTTCTAAAAAACCGCCAAACTTAATTGGCGATTTCATCCACGTCATAAACAAACTTGCCGGTTTTAACGAAATTCAGGCGGCGTTTCTCGTTACGCGCTTCCATTTCCTTAACCGATTGGGCTTGTTTATTCAGTTCGTTGACATCATGCTTGGGATCGTATTTGCTGCCTGCGACTTTGTCGGGATAGCCGGGTTTCGGCTCCCAGCACACGCCGGGTTCTTTGCAGTTGGTGCCATCGTAAGCCGATGCTGATGCGGACAATCCGGCGGCAACCACCGCCAAGCTGAGTAATGCTAATTTTTTCATCGTGTTATCCTCGTTATTGGTTTAACCATTTGGCCTTTTTCGGATCACCCGTGTAGATGTCGCGGATAAAGGCCATGATTTGCAACATTTCATCGGTGTTAAAGTTGACGTACTGCGGCCCCATCATGCCGTTGGCACCGCCGAACAACAGTTCAAACAAGCCTTGGTCGGTGGCGTTGCGCGGGTAGGTCCAATAATCGTCCGCCAGACCGGGGCCGAGCTTGCCTTCCGCCTCATGGCCGTGGCAACCGGAGCAGCCCGTCATGTAGAGGCTTTTGCCTTTTTCCACGATGTCCTTGTTGCCGTTGTAAGGGTTTTTGCCGTCCTGCATAAACTGCTTGAAGGCATCGGTGTTGCCGCCTTTTTTGGCGAAACTCAAATCCAAGGCTTCGCCAGTGATGGCGTTATGCAGGCTGATGTCGGCCTGGGCGGTGCTGAAAAATAGTGCGAACGACGCACATAGGGTGAGGGTTGATAATTTCATGCGCTGGTTTTTTCCTTAATGGGTTGCGGCGACGGCAACGGCTTCCGCGTCCAGCAAGGGTATGCCTTCGGCTTCGAGCAACTGCCGGATTTCCGGTTGTTTCGCTTTAATGACGTGGTTCAGTTGCGCCAGCAGGGCTTCGTTGCCTTTACGCACCGCCATCGAGGTGCTGTAGTGATGGCCAACCTTCTCGCCATCGGCACGCTTATTGGTGTCAGGAATAACGGTCATCGTCAACGGCGTGACAGCAGCTTTGACATAACGCCCCGCCGCCGGCCCCCACAACGCCGCCACTTCGGCATGGCCGGAGGACACTTCGCTGACCAGTTTTGCGGTGTCGTATTTGACGTATTGGTTGCGCCTGGATTTAAAACCGGCCAGCTCCTGTGAATAATTGAACAGGTCGTTATAGCGCCCGATGGCGCGTAGCATCACTTCGGCGGGCGAACCCGGCACAAAGGCGATGCGCCGGGCTTTTTGCAAAGCTTCGCTATCCCAATTTTCGATGTCCAATTGCTCGCTCTGGCGGGTGATGAACACATAGCCGGAACGGTAATACGGCACACTGGTGGACACGCGCGGGTCGCCCGTGTCCACGCCGATCACGGCATCGCACAAACCTTTGTCCAAGGTGTCGCGCAGGTAATAGCGCGGGTCACTCCAATAGACGTACTCGACTTTTTTGTGCAATGCTTCCCCGACTAACTGGGCGAGTTTGTTTTCAAAACCTTCGCCGTTGTTGTTGGAGTACGGCATTTCATCTTCGGCGGCACAGATTTTTAAGGTGCTGTCGTCGGCGTAGGCGGTGGATAGGCTTAAGCCCAGGCAGACAACGGCGAATAAGTGTTTTTTTGTTAATGGCATGTTTTATTTCCAATTTTTGGCAGTGAAGCGAATCTGTGGTTTCTTCGTAGGGTGGGCAACGCTGTTCTGCCCACCTTAGAGCGAATAAATCGGTGGGCAAAACAACGTGCCCACCCTACAGATGCGTTCTACACTACAGCGCAAACACCATCACACCGCCGCCCATTTGCGTGTAATGCGCCAATTCTTTAAACGCACCCACCGCACCTAAGCCCGCTGTCGGGTCTTTCAGGTCAAACACCAAACCTACGCCGGGCCAGCCACCGACCCCGTAATAAATCGCCACATATTGCTTGCCGTTATGCAGGTAAGTGATAGGGTGGCCGATAACGCCGGAAGGCAGTTTGAATTTCCACAGCTCTTCACCGGTTTTGGAATTCAGGGCTTTGATGTAACCATCCAAGGTACCGTAAAACACCAAGTCCCCGGCGGTGGCGGTCGTGCCGCCCCAGACCGCGAATTTCTCTTTCACTTCCCATTCAAACTCGCCAGTGACGGAGTTCATGGCCTTGACTTGGCCTAACGTGCCTTTCGGGCCTGGGTACATGTTCAAGGTCGCGCCGACGAAGAACTGGCCTGCGCGGTACGGCAGCATGAACGGTTCCCAATCCATACAGATGTGGTTGATGCCCATGAAGAACAGCTTTTTCGCAGGGTCGTAAGATTCGATACCTTGGTTGTGGTAGCCCATCGCGGATGGGCAAATGCCTTTGGCCTCGTGATCCATGTGCGTCGAATATTCAGGGTCACGGACTGGCAAGCCGGTTTTCAGGTCGACTTTCTTCACCCAGTTAACGGTGTCGTCAATCTTGAAGGCATTGACCAGATCGCCGTTTTCACGGTTTAGCGTGTACACCAAGCCGTTACGGTCGGGATGGGTCAGCAACTTGGTTTTCTTGCCATCGACCACTTGTTCGGATAGCCCCATGTAATTGACGCCCGCATAGTCCCATTCGTCATGCGGGGTTTTTTGGTAGCCAAATTTCGCTTCGCCCGTGTTGACATCACGCCCCCAGATGGTCATCGTCCATTTGTTGTCACCAGGGCGCATGGTTTCGTTCCACGGCGCCGGGTTGCCGGAACCGTAATAGAGCATGTCCAGGTCAGGGTCAAAGGCGTACCAGCCCCAGTTGGTACCGCCGCCGATTTTCCACGCGTCGCCTTCCCAGGTTTTTAGCCCCAAACCAAACTGCCCGTAATGCGGGTTGGCCTTATTGAAATCTTTCGCCAATTTGATGTCTTCATCCGGGCCGGTGGCGTAAACGCGCCAGGCCTGCTTGCCGTCCTTGATGTTGTAGGCGGTGGCGTAACCGCGCACGCCCAATTCCGCGCCGGAGCTGCCGACGATGACCTTGTCCTTGACGACAAACGGCGCGACCGTTAACGTTGAACCCATGGCAATGTCGGAGTTTTCCATTTTCCAAAGCAGTTCACCGGTCTTGGCATTCAAGGCAACGATATGCCCGTCCAATTGGTTTTGGAAAATGGTCGCCGGATAACCGTTGCCTTCCGGTGCGTAGGCCAAGCCGCGGTTAACCACGTCACAACAGGCCACGGCGCGGGCCGCCGGGTTTTGTTTAGGTTTGAATTCCCAGAGGATTTTGCCCGGCTCGTTCAAGTCGATGGCGAAAATATTGTTCGGGTACGGGGTGTGGACATACATGATGCCGTTGACGACCAAGGGGCCGCCTTCGTGGCCGTTCAACACGCCCGTGGAAAATGACCAGACCGGTTTGAGGTTTTTGACGTTGGTGATATTGATGTCGTACAGCTCGCTAAAATGGGTCGCGCTGTAATCTTTGGTCTGCATCACCCAGCTGGTGTTTTGGCGTGACAGCTTGTCCAGCTCCTTATTCGCCTGCGCGGGTTGCGCCAACGCCAAGAGTATGCCCGCCGCCAATGCAGTGCGTCCTGCATAACCGGCCATTTTCAAAATCCGCATGATTCCTCCAGAATGTTATTTGGTGTGTGTTCAATAGGGCCTAGCCGTGTGTCCCGAAAGTGCTTGGCTTGCTTGATCGAGCAATGGTTGCTTAGGACACCCGGCTATGCTGGACAGGAATGATACGGGAGGAGGCAGGCAGGCCGTTACGGAATAAGCCTCTAAAACAGCCGGGAAAATGGCGGCAAAATTGCGTGAAATATTCCTGTTAATAATTGTCCACGAAAGACACGAAAAGCACGAAAAACGCCGTACATTAACTTAATGGCAGATTTTTACGCTGGTTACCAATGCGGCTTGGTAACCAGCATCAACGCCCTCACGCTTTTTTTCGTGCTTTTCGTGGACAATCTTTTCCAATCAAAACCAAAAAAGGAAATCCTCCTATAGTCCCGGTATCGCAAACACGGCATCATGGGCGTTTTATCGGGAAGGAGGATAAGGTGTCACAAAAAGTCAATGTCTTGTTGGTCGATGACCATGCGGTGGTCAGGGCGGGTTATAAAACCTATCTGTCCTTATCGGAAAACATCGGGCAAATTTACGAAGCCGACCGGGGCGAAACCGCCTGCCAGTTATATAACCAGCATCAACCCGACTTGGTCGTGCTGGACTTGTCGATGCCCGGCATTGGCGGTTTTGAGACTATCCGGCGGCTCATCAGCCGCGATCCCCACGCCAAAATCTTGGTGTTCAGCATCCACAACGAACTGGTCTACGTCACCCGCGCCTTAAAGGCCGGGGCGAAAGGCTATATCACCAAAAACAGCGTCCCCGAAACGTTGATAACCGCCGTCGGCAGAATCGCCCAAGGGGGTACGTTTGTTGACCCTGAACTTGCCCAACAACTGGCAGCCACCATGACTTCAGGCTTGGATGATTCGGAAAAGATAAAATTATTGTCGCCACGCGAATTTGACGTGTTTTGCCTATTGGCAAACGGCTACACCACGCACAAGGCGGCGGAGAAATTGTGTTTAAGCTATAAAACCGTGTGCAACCACGGCACGGCGATTAAGGAAAAGTTGGGGGTGGCGACGATTGCCGAGTTGACGCTGTTGGCGACTAGGCAGGGTTTGATTGGGGCGCAGGATACGCTGCAATAATTGACGTAAAAGGTGGGCAAAACAGCCCACCCCACCCTACCGCTTAGCCTGGTTATTTCTCGACTTGGGCTTTAAGCCCTGCCAAGCCATCCTTAAAAAACCCATTCATCGCTTTCACCGCCGCCTCGTCATTCAGATTTTCGGGTGGCGTATTGCCCGTGTCGCCGCGATAAAAACGGCTTTTTAACACCACGGTGCTATGGCCGGCATCGCTGCCAGGGCTGACTTGTAAGGTCACGGAATAGGAACTCGCCGGAAAGGCTTGGACGTTTTCGGTTTTCAGGCGGTAGCTGTATTCGTGGTCTTTATCGCTGTAAAAATCCAATTCTTCAAGCAATTGCCCGCCGTTTTGCAGCGTGATAGTGCGTGTGCCGCCGGATTCGTGCTTGCCATCGCCTGTGCTGTGTTTGACATCGGGATGCCAGTTGGCGATGCCGTCAAATTGCTTTACTGCCTCCCACGCCGTGGCGACGGGCGCGTTAATAGTGACGCTTTCCTTAGCTTTTTGGGGAGTCGGCCCGTGGGCTAGAGCAAGGACAGGGAATATCAAGAAACTGGCAAACACAAAAGCGACGGGCTTCATAAACAAATTCCTAGAAAAAGGCTTATTATTGATAAACCATGGTAAATCCGCTTGGGGGATATTCCTGATCTTGATTGGAAGAATTCCTGTTTTCACGTCCGTTCCCAAGCCGGAGCTTCATTGCCCACAGTGAAGGATTTTTCCGTTCGTCCTGAGCTTGTCGAAGGATGAATGGAAAAATCCGACTCCCGCAACACAGCCGTTCATGCTTCGACAAGCTCAGCACGAACGGCTGTGTTGCTTAACTGTGGGCAGTGAAGCCGGAGCTTACCCTCTGGGGCAGTGTGGGAACGGGCGTAAAACCTACAACTCAAACCGGTATTCAATCCCCGCCCAATAAGCGCGGGGCGCGCCGGGGCCGATGAGCGTGGTGTTGAGCCAGTCATTGGAATTGTAATTCCAGCCGCTAGAACCAACCGCGCCTTTTTCGGAAGGCGAAAAGGGGTTGATGCCTAAGCGTCCTGCCGTGGCGTATTGGGTATCGAAGACATTGTTGACCATACCAAACACCGAAAAACCTTTCGTTAGGTCGTAACGGCTTTTCAGGTTGAAAATGACATAACCAGGCACAGTCCCCGCATCGGTAAATTGCCGCAGGCGGATCAGTTCCATGCCCGTACCGGTGCTGTTGGGGCGTTCGATATAGTCATACGCGCCTTGGCTATGCCCGTTGTTTTCATTGCCGCGCACAAACGACGAAGAATGTGCCACCATGCCGACACCGAACTCCCACTTTTGGGTAAGATGCAGGTTGGCGTTAACATTGAGGTTATGTAGCGGGATGCCCGGCATTCGGTCACCGGGTTGGATTTGGATCATATCCTGGATGGCTTCCAATGGCCTGCCCGATTCATCGTATTTGGGTTCCAGGGGCGTACTGACGGCGGCGCTGCTATTGTGCGGGCTGACCATGAACAAATTAGATTGGAAAGTCGCTTCGGTCAGGCCGTAATTGGCGCGGAAATCGACGATGCCGACTTTGCCGGAAAAGCCCAATTCCAAGCCTTGCCTGCGGGTGTCGCCGATAGTGTCAAAAAAACTGCGGCTGGCAGTGATGCCGACCAGATAAATATCATCGCGCAAATCGGTGCGGTACAAGCTGGTGTTCCATTCCCAATCCCCAAAGACTTTGCCGCGCATCCCCACTTCATAAGAATTGGCAAAAATTTGCGGCAAATACGGGTCACCGGATAGTGATGTTGGCAAGGTGCAGGCCCCACCAATCGAAGCGACACTTTTCGGGACTTTGGGTGAATTCGGGTCGCCTGGGGTCTGCGGCACCAGCGTACCGTCATAAGCGCAACCCAATTCAACACTGGACGGGGTTCTGGTGCCTTGGCTCCAGTTAAAAAAAACATTCAAGTCTTTCGCCGCCATTTGGCTGTCTTTGAATGGTAAGTAACTGATGCCCAAAGAGGGATTGAAGGCATTGTATTCAAATTGCTCCGCAGTCGGCGTTTCGCTGTATTTGCCCAAACCGTAATACGGGTCTTGTGACAGCAACACGTCCTTATCCCAATTCGCCCGTAAATTGTAGTTAGGCGTATCCCCACACGAAGCCGGATCGGTGCCTTGGCAAACAATCACCGTAGGGCGGTAGGTGTTGAGGTCAACAATATCATGCAGATTTTCAAACCCCGCCCGCGTCCTCGCCCTGAGCTTATTGCTCACTTGGGTATGGTTAAATCGCCCCGAAACGCTCAGATGCAGGTTATTTTTTGGCGAAAAGGTCTCGCTAAAATAGCCGCTGAAGGTGTTGGATTTACCGACAAAAGAATTGTTGTGGATGTCCTCCCGCGCCGCGACAAACAACGGTGCTATCGCTTTGGGGGCGAGGTAGACGCGGTGTGATGCGTCCATCAAGCCTAGGCGTTGGCTGGTGTCAAAATCAGAATCTGACAGATCAGCCGAGCCGCCGACCATGAATTTATGCTGTTCGCTATCCCAGTTTAATTGCATAGATGCGCCATCGGTCATTTGTTCAATAGCGGTGCTGCCCAACACGCCAACCGGCGTGCCTTTCACCCAACCTTTGGACGACAGGCCGGGGCGTTGGTTTTTCGGATCACCCGCTGCACCATTACGCGGCCCGGAATTTTTCCCGACGGGGACATAATTGACTTGATCGCAATCAGCTTCCATCGGCGGCACTAAGGTCACATAATCCTGATTGCGGGCGTTCAATGGTTTGTTAATAGTGCCAGGATCAATCAGGCCATCAAAATTCCTATCCAAACCATAGTCCGGTACGCCATCTTTATTGGCATCCTGGTAACGGCAAACCGGTTGCCCAGTGCGTGTGCCGTTGGCGCGTAGCGGATTGGCCCAGCCACTGTCCATGTCTTGAAAATCTTCATAAATATCGCCTGCAACAGATTTCCGGTTGCTGTCACGGCGGTAGATTTGTCCGGTCAGGCTGAGATGGCCGTTAAAGTAAAACTCACCACCTAAGCTGTATTGCTGCAAATCGTTTTCGGTGCTGTCCGGCGAGCTGAACACGGCGGTGGGGTCTTGCCGGTATAACTCAGTCGGAACCAGGCCATTGCCCAGCAATTGGTTGCCCGCCAGCAAAGTGCTGGCTTTTAAAGAAAACTGTTCGCCACGCCAATCAACACGGGCAAAACCTTGTTTGACTTGTGACGGCGAATTCATCCGCCAGCCTTCTTCGTCAAATCCGGTAAACGCCAAAAATCCACCCAACACGCCATTATTCCATCCCGCCGACACCTCGCCTTTTTTTCTATCCCAAGAACCGCCTTGGAAACTGAGGTTAACGCCAGGGTCTTCAAAACCATTTTTGGTCCGTAGTGACAACGCCCCACCCAAAGTATTGAGGCCAAACAGCGGATTGGAACCCGGAAACACATCCATGCCCGACAACGCGTTCATCGGGATCAAATCCCAATTGACAATATCGCCAAACGGCTCGTTAACCCTGACACCATCGAGAAACACCGACAAGCCTTGCGGCGTGCCGATTTGCGGCGAAGCCGAAAAACCCCGGTAGCTGATGTCCATTTGGAAAGGGTTGCCTTGATAGTCGTTGACATTCACCGATTGCAAACGGGAATTCATCAGATCTCCCAAACTGGTCGCCATGGAATCTTTAATGTCTTGGCTGGTGATGGATTGGACGTTGCCGGGAATTTGTTCTTTGCTTAACTGCAGGCCTTCGCCGGGGCCAAGCTTGGTGTATTTCTGGCCTTCAACAATCACAGTGTCCAACTCGACAGGCGTGTTGTTGCTGGCTTCGGCAAAACAAAGCCGGGCTGGCACTAGCAGCACCAGGAAAAATGCGAGGCGCAAATCCGCCTTGTCGGGCAGGCGATAAACAAGGTTGGGGGTCTGTGGCATAACAACGGCAGCGAAAGGAAACGGGGTCAGGATTTTTGCCCGTTCATGACGGGCAAGGCGGCCGCCATCTTAGAAGCTATCGAAAGCATACGGTGTGGGAAAAATTCCTTAATCTTTCAGGAATTTTTCTTAATGTGTTGGCAGGCATATTCCGCGTGTTTTTTTTTCTATAGAATCCGCCGGAATGTTGGTCCGGCGCGGGAAGCCGGAATATTTTTGGCATGTTGGACACCCGCCCCATTGCCACGAGCACGGGCCATTGAATTACGGATTTAGGTTATCTACTGAAGGCGTGGCAGGCACTCCGCTCCCGTCACACGCGTCCCCAAGCTCCGGCTTCACCGCCGTTAAACTAATAAATAAGTGTTAATATTCATGTTGTTATGATTTTTTAGTATATCAATCGTGGTCGGGTTAGCGATAGCGTAACCCGACGCAATCAGCACCCAAAGTGTCGGGTTACGCTATCGCTAACCCGACCTACAAATTCATAACATATTGTTTTAATTAAATTAAGAACCCGATTTAATGGCAGTGGCGCACCACAGGGGGATGACGGCAAACGTCACTTAAGGCATGGGTAAGAAAAATTGGACACAAAGCGGCTATGGCTAAATTCACCTTGTTAATCACGGCACTGCCCTTGATAGGCTGCCTTGCTTTAGGCTCGACTTATCTGGCCTTGTCTTGGGACAAACCATCAAAAAAGCCTATCCGTCCAACCATCCCGGCACAAAACCGAAAAATTGCCCGGCGTATTCCGCGGCGATTGGGGGGAAACGCCGGTTTACGCGGCGAATGACCGGGTCAATTTCGAAGGCGCGGCTTATCTCAGCTTATTGGACGAAAACCAAAACCAGCCGCCACCCTTAAGCCCTGCCTATTGGCGTATGGTGAAAACAGCGGAGCTTAAAAACCCAGAGGATTGTTTGTCGATCGGCCCTGATGCGCACTTGGATGCCTGTGATTTCACCCAGGAGAACAGCCTGAAAGATAGGGACTTGCAGGGTGCGGACTTATCCCAAGCACGGCTGGGTGGCGATTTGGGTTCGGCGAATCTGAGCGGGGCGAACTTAAGCGGCGCGGCGGTGATAGGGGCGTTGCGCATCAGCCCCAACACCCAAATGGAGCGCGCCAATTTGTCGGGCTTGCAATCGGACGGCAACAACCCGCTGATCGCCGAAGCGGCGACTATGGATAAGGTCAATTTCAGCAACGCCAACCTTTATGGCGCGAAGCTAAAAGCCGCCAACCTCACTGGCGCAAGCTTGACAGGGGCCATACTCACAGGTGCGGATATGCGTTCAAGCCGCATGGAAGGGGCGGATTTGACAGAAGCCAACTTGAGCAAGGCCAATTTTTCGGCGGCGAACCTGCATGAAGCCAATCTGGCGGGCGCCAACCTCGCTGGAACTAATTTGTCAGGCGCAGACCTGCGTGGTGCCAATCTGACAGATGCCCAAGGCACGGCAAGCGCATTGATCGACGGCAACACCCGTTTCATCTCCGCAACCTGCCCTGACGGGGTGGTTGTGGACGGGATGCAAACCACAAGCTGTGTAGGCCACGGGTTCTAGCGCCATCACTTTTTATCAGTGAAGGGCCGTTAATTTGTCTACAGCACGGATTTAGCTGACGGACAAATGCCTGTCCACAATTCAACCATCCACTTAGGTAAACTTATGCAAAAGACGATTCTCTTCAGCACCTTGCTCGGTAGTTTATTGCTGGACACCGTACCGGCCATGGCAGCCGGATTTGTTAATTTACGGCCCGCCGGCAGCACTGTCCCTGGCGGCATATCCGCTTATGCCAGTTGTAACCTCACCGGAAATTTTGGTTCCAACCCCAATGGTTCCACCCCGCCCACTTTTTCCCCTAACGGCGGTGGCAACAACACCTGCGCGGTCCCTAAAGCCACCCCGCCTTTAGCGGGCTATGGCTTAACCGCCAATACCGTCCGCAACATCGTAATGAATAACGCCTATACCCTTAAGCAACCCATCATCGTTGGCACAGTCACTGACCGGGTTTGGCGGAACGGCACAAACTGCATTTATGCCGCCAAAATCAGGATGGACAACGTCGATTATGACCGCAGGCCCGTCAGCCCTGGCGTCCAATATTTCGAAATGAATGACTTCCTCCGCGCTGGCTTTAAAAACCGTGGGCCGGTGGCCGTTGCCTACCATTTCACAACAACCGGTGGCGGCGCATCAGACGACGTGCTGTATCGGGCAGGCCTGACGTTCACATCGGTAGTCCATAAACCTGGGGATAAGGCTAGGCCACTGACCAGTGTTGCGCCACTCAGCCAAAATTGGGTGGATTTCACTACGGACGTCAATTTTCATGACGATGATGGTTCATCGGTTAGGGATTCTTCATGGTTATTGGTTATAAGCACTTGCACCACTGCGGCGCCCACGGCATTGTCAGGTTCTTTACGGCTCCGCCAAATGGGGCAGGAAGATCAACCCTTGATTGAAATCAAAATGGACGGCTACGCCCCGGCAGGTGCAAATATAGCCCGGTAAAGCCAAGGGCAGGTTTGTTGCCCAAAATAATTTTGGGCAACTGCAAGCAACATAGCTTATTTTCCAATCCTCATAAAGCCCCGTCACCAAGCGGGATAAGCCTTCAAGCCCTTGCTACCCCGTCCCCTCATTTCCCCACCGCACCTAACACCATCGCTATATGCGCCAATTCGGCAACGGTGGAGACATTTAATTTATTCTTAATATGGGTACCGTAATTGGCAACCGTTTTGTAACCCAAGCACAATTCTTCAGCGATTTTATGCGCGGTCAAACCTTTTGCCAGCAATAGGAAAATGTCAAATTCCCTAGGCGATAGGGTCTCGACAATGGAACGGTAATGGTCAACCTGAACGGAAGGGGACGCTTTGAGCAAGCCTTGCTCAATATAAATTTCCCCATCGGCAATTTTATGGATGGCTTCCACCAAAATATGCGGCGCGCTGCTTTTCGTGATATAGCCTTTCGCGCCAGCCGCCAGGGCCCGGTTGACGTAGACGCTTTCATCATGGACGCTAAACACCAGCACCTTGGCGTTTTCATCACGCAAGCAAACCCGCCGCAAGGTTTCCAAGCCACCGATACCGGGCATAGACAGATCCAGCACAATGACATCGGGATGGGTTTCCTGGCACAGTTGGAAAACCGCCTCGCCGCGCTCAGCTTCGGCAACGACTTCCACTGTCTCCACGGCCGACAATAGCAAGCGGAAACCGGCACGGACAATCGCGTGGTCATCGACCAAAAGGATTTTTATCGGGCCTTTCATAACAAGGGGATAGCCGCGCTAATGCGTAGCCCCTGTCCAGGGGCGGTAAAGATGGCAAATTCGCCGCCTAAGCTTTTGATACGCTCCCGCATGCCCAACAAGCCAAAACCAGTCTTGATGCTAACGGGCACGCAACCCAGGCCATTATCGGTGACTTCCAATTGCAAACACTGGTTGCCGTCAATACCGAGGCGGATAGTCGCTTCGCTGGCATTGGCATGGCGGACGATGTTCGTAATACCTTCTTGTACCACCCGGAACAATTGGATACTCATTTTGGCATCCAATTGGTCAACTTCGTCAGGACATAGCAACATGATGGACAAATCCGGTTGCCGGCTGGCCCAATGGTTGAGCAAATCTTCCAACGACGCTTTCAAACCCAGCTCCGCCAATACCAAGGGATGCAAATTACGCATCATGGACCTGACCACAGCAATGAGGTGGTCACAAACACCAATGACCGTATCGGTGATTTGCCCGACATCGGCTTGTGGCTTTTTGGCAGTGACCGCCATCACTTTGATGGCGGTCAACGATTGCCCCAATTCATCATGCAGCTCCTGCGACAAATGTTGCCGTTCCGCTTCTTGGATTTGTAAGGAATGTAGGGTCAAGGCACTATTTTCTTTATGGGCGGCGTCCAGGACATCCGTCATGTGGTTGATGGCTTTGGCGATGTGGTCATATTCCTGGGTGGCAAATTCCGGCAATTTTTGCTGGTATTGGCCCTGCTCTATGGCTTTTAAGCTATCGACAATGACGGCAATGGCTTTAAACGCTTTGTTGAACACTAAATTGACCGCCAAAAAAGTCAGCACCGCCATAAAACCCAAGGAGATAAAAAAGGCCTGGCTTTCTTTCCAAGCCTCGCTAATTTCATCCAAAGGGTCGGCTTGTATGAACAGGGTGATATGTTGGCCATCGGCGGTGAGCAATTGTTGTTCAATGGACGGATAGTCGGCTGAAACCAGATCCACAAACCACTGCGGTGGCGCATCGGCTGCTTTGGCCAGCTGTTGTCCGGCAGTAAATTTGACCATTTCGCCGCCCGCTTTCTTTAAGTGGATTTGCAAATGGCGGGTTTGCTCAAGCGACACAAAACGCGGCAACCAGGCGCTCACATCAAAGGCGGTTTGCCGCGCTTGCGGAAAGTTAAGTTGGATCAATTGCGCGGCAAGGTTTAAGGACGAATCAATTTCTTTACTGACCGCACCGCGCGCTTGCCAAACCGCGACCGACCCGCCTAACACTAGGATAATCAAACTGGCCAAGACAATACGCAGGTTGATCTGGAAACGTAAGCTCATGGTCAGCCCTCCCCGCTTTTGACAACCGTCCAGTGGATAAAACCCATGGCTTGCCGCACTGGAACCGTGGAAGGTGCAAGCATGGCTAAAGCCAACGTCGCCGTCAATAGCAACGCCGAGGCGGTAAAGTTTTGGTAATGGAACAATTTCAAGGCCGTACCAAAGGATTTCTTCATGCGTTTATTGCTAAGGTCGACACTGAACAATTCATCCAACAACAAATGGACAACAAAACCCAAACTGATAAAAAAACCATCCAGCCAAGCTTGGATGATTGTCCAGTGTAAAATATAGAAGCTGATACACGTTGCCAACAAGCCAAAAAACACAGCGGCCAATAAGGAATGGAAGACCCCACGATGTTCGGTGAAACGGTTGAACAATCCAAACACGCCATACCGCACCATTAAATAAGCGACAGCCGCCACCCCAAGCACCCAATACGATTCATGCCGTCCATAAAAGGCCTTTGCCGCCGTTATTGCGCTGATTATCGCCAGCACATTGAACAACAAACGTATTGGTTTAGAATTATCGGCATCAATATCTGGCAACATGCCGCCAATTGTACCTAAAAGCACCAACCACACAGTTTGGTCAGCCGTAATCAATTTCAGGTCCGCTGCAAAGCCAGCCGCCGCTGTGCTGGCGGCAACAGCGACCGCAACATGGGTTTTAAAATTTGCCATACTTTATTCACAAAAAATCACAACAACCATAATAATCATTGGTTGCTAAAACGTAGGCAATTATACTAGACGGCGAACTGTCACATTTTTTAATCTTTCCATTCCCTAATGGCTAGCCCGCTAATGAGCATTCCTTTAACCTGTTTTAAAGCCTACGACATCCGTGGCAGAATCCCGGATGAACTTAATCCGGACATCGCTTACCGCATTGGCCGGGCTTATGCCGAAAAAATCCAGCCAAAATCCGTGATCGTCGGCCGTGACATCCGCTTATCCAGCGACGAAATGGCGGCGGCGGTCAGCCGCGGCCTAATGGACGCGGGTGCCGATGTGTACGACATTGGTTTATGCGGCACTGAAGAAGTGTATTTTGCAACCTTTGCCTATCAGGACGCGGGCAAAATGATGGACGGCGGCATTATGGTCACCGCCAGCCATAACCCTAAAGATTACAATGGCATGAAACTGGTGCGCGAGCATAGCAAGCCAGTGAGCGGCGACACTGGCCTGGATGACATTAAACAATTGGCGGAAACAAATGAATTTGCCGCCCCCAGCGGGGCACGCGGCCAACTGAAACACATTACGATAGGTGAGGCATACACCCGGCATCTGCTGGGTTATTTAGGGGCCGAACCTTTAAAGCCGTTAAAAATCGTCGTCAATGCCGGCAACGGTGCCGCAGGCCATGTCATTGATTGGCTGGAGGCGTCATTACCCACCCTCACCTTTATAAAAATCCACCACGAACCAAACGGCCATTTCCCTAACGGCATCCCCAACCCCTTATTGCCCGAAAACCGCGCCAGCACCATCGCCGCCATCCACGCACACAAAGCCGACTTGGGCATCGCTTGGGACGGTGATTTTGACCGCTGCTTTTTATTTGACGAAACCGGCCGTTTTATCGAAGGTTATTACATCGTCGGATTGCTCGCCGCCGCTTTTTTGAAACTGAATCCCGGCGCGAAAATCGTCCACGACCCCCGCCTGACCTGGAATACCGTGGACATTGTCAACAACCTATCCGGTATCGCCATCCAAAGCAAAACCGGACATGCGTTCATTAAAGAGCGGATGCGTAGCGAAGATGCCGTGTACGGCGGGGAAATGAGCGCACACCATTATTTCCGCGATTTTGCTTACTGCGACAGCGGTATGATCCCTTGGCTGTTAGTCGTCGCCCTAATGGGCGACAGTGGCAAACCCTTATCCCAACTGCTGGATGAACGGATGCGCTTGTTCCCCGCCAGCGGCGAAATCAACCGGGTCATTGCCGACCCGGCCGCTGTGCTCGCAAAAGTCCGGCAACATTACCAACACGAAGCCCTGGAAATTGACTTTACTGATGGCTTAAGCATGGAATTTGCCGGGTGGCGGTTTAACTTACGTTGCTCGAACACCGAACCGTTAGTGCGTTTGAACGTTGAAGCCCGTGGCGATGAAACGCTGATGCAGGCGAAAACCGCAGAACTATTGGCTTTACTGGCCGAATAGACGAAGGCCTTGCTGTCCGTAACTCCGGCAAGATAGGGCCATGGCTTTAACTTGAAAGCCTTATTACCCAATAATTGGCACCAAACAGAGGAACCATCATGAGTATCCTGGATGAAATAAGACAAAAAGCGGCGGAAAAAAAAACAGGCTGAATATGAGCAAAGCCTGATTGATAAGCGGCTGGAAGAAACCTACCAGAAAATACTTTTGCCCAAAATGCAGTTCCTATATGACAACCTAAAGGAACTGGTCGAATATTTAAACTTCCTTGAAGAACCGATACCCGTCACCCATTATTGCCGCCACTATCCGCAATTTGGCACCCTATACCAGCAAAACTATAAAATCAATACCGATGGCCGTATGGGGATGGCTGATTACCACCGCTTGATGCAGATCAATGTCAGCTTCTATTGTGAAGCCGAAGGCAACTTTAGCTACACCTTATCGTCCAGAGGATTAATTGACCGGGAATACGCTTTCCTGTTTGACCGGGGCTTACGTTTCCAGCAGAAAAATTACCGCTCCGACAGGGCGCAGTTTGTCGTCGAACGGAAAATTCCGGTGCGTTTTCAGATTTTGCTGGACTATCCTTCATCAAAACTGAAAGTCAATATCTACAATCATGAGAATTTCCTGACATTTCATAAAAGTTTTGCTATCGAGCAACTTGATGATGAGTTCCTGGATTCGTTCCTCAGTTATTTTATGCGCAGGGACAACCGCTTTATCCGCACCACCATTTCAGAAGAAGAAAGGGCGGCAATATTGGATAATATCGCCCTCTTCCACAAAAATGAACAACGGCATACGCAACCCGACCTCTTCAACACCACTTTTGAACAGGACGAGAAACAGGCCTCTGATCCGGTAAGAAGAATATTTAGCAGGTTCAATAAATTATAAAAACACACCTTCGGGGGGTATCGGACAGGGGCGGCCGCCTAAAGGACAGGCGCCACCAACCCCCGCCTTCTGTTTCAGCTGGCCCATACCACCGGCTTATCTAAAATCTCCAGACACCAAGGCGGGGATGCCATCCGCCATCCGCATAGGACAAGATCCCAATATCCCGGCTTAAGCCATACGGCCAAGTATTGCCTTATCCGAAAAGCCCAGTATACCGTTTACATGGGGGCAATAAGCCATGGCCAGCGACGGCAGCGTCTTATTGGTTTTCATGTTACTGCATCTTAAGCGGAATTTATGTAATATTGTCGCCCACTTTAAAATCCACTGAACGACTGAGCCCCTAATGAATAAAGCGATAGTGTTAACAGGTATCACCACCACCGGAACCCCCCATCTCGGCAATTATGTCGGCGCGATACGCCCCGCCATTGCCGCCAGCAAAAATGCCGATGCCCTGCCATTTTACTTTTTGGCGGACTACCATGCGCTGATCAAGTGCCAAGAACCTGAACGGGTCAGGCAATCCAGTTTGGAAATTGCCGCAACTTGGCTGGCATTAGGCCTCGACACCGCTAATGCCGTGTTTTACCGCCAGTCAGATGTGCCGGAAATCCTAGAATTGTCGTGGATGCTAACATGTGTGGCATCCAAAGGTTTAATGAACCGCGCCCATGCCTACAAAGCGGCGGTGGCTGAAAATGAACAAAGTGGCGAAAAAGACCCTGATAAAGGCATTACGATGGGCTTGTTCAGCTATCCGATTTTAATGGCGGCGGATATTTTGATGTTCAACGCCAATAAAGTGCCGGTCGGAAAAGACCAAATCCAACATATTGAAATGGCGCGGGACATGGCCGCACGTTTCAACCATATTTATGGGGAACATTTTGTCTTGCCCGAAGCCTTGCTGGAAGAACATGGCGCGACCTTATCCGGCCTGGACGGAAGGAAAATGAGCAAAAGCTACAACAACACCATCCCGCTGTTCGAGCCTGAGAAAAAATTGCGCAAGCTGATCAACAAAATCAAGACCAATTCGTTGGAACCCGGTGAACCCAAAGACACTGAGGGCTGTACCTTGTTCAGCATTTATCAGGCCTTCGCCTCCCCCCATGAAGTCGCGCATATCCGCCAGCGCTACGCTGAAGGCATAGGCTGGGGCGAAATGAAGCAAGTGCTTTTTGAACATATCAACAACCACATCGCACCGGCAAGGGAGCGTTATGAAGCGTTGTTACAAGCGCCGGAACATATTGAAACACAATTGCAAGAAGGCGCAGAAAAGGCCCGTGACATCAGCATACCTTTTATGCAAAAACTCCGTAAATCGGTAGGCATTTCTAGGATTTCATCGTGAAAACCAGCAAAAAAAAGCTCAAATTCACTGACTTGCTTCAGGAATCACTATGGTTTGTCAAACTGCGGCCAGTGGCATGGTTCGGCTATTGCCTATTCGTAGGCGCCGTACTGGTGTTGGGTAAAATCTCTTTGGCGGCCGGTATTTTTGCCGCCGTGTCGTGTTTGTTTGTCGGTGTCGGGATTGCCAAATATATCGACATGAAAACAACATCGGAACACCCGGTCGGGTTTTACTGGGCGATTAACAAAAGCTTGCCGCTGGCCGTGCTGGCGGCAAGCAGCATTGTCGCCTGCTGGTTTGTGTTTATGCTGGTCGCCAGCCTGATTTCTGGCGAATATTACAAAATCGGCGAATTCTTTTTCCACTGGGAATTGACGCCACACAACCTACATCGGGAAACGGCCCGGGAAGTCTTCAGTTGGATCTATTCTTACGCCAACGTCACGTTGATTTTTGTGCTATTGATGTTGACGACATTTGCCGGCTGGTTTAGCCATCCGTTAATGCTGTTTAAAAATGCCCGCTGGAGCGAAGCTAAGGAACAAAGCGACCGGACTGTGGCCAAGAACCAAAGCGCACTTTATAAAATGCTCGGCTTTGTGTTTTTTGAAGCGGTTTTGTGCACCACCATCACACCTTTGTTGACCCCGGTTTTATACATGCTGGTGTCCACATTGATGTATGTGTCTTACAAAAGTGTTTTTGAAACTGACGACCAAGCTTAACGACCTGGCCAATAGGAAGGGCAACCGTTGGCCTTAAGCAAAAGCCGTAAAGGAAACATTATTATTGATGGGCCATCTCAAATTCGCGCTTTGCCCTTATATATTTGTTGGCGCACTCCACCATTATGTTCTCCTTATACGGTGAATAACATTGCTCAGGCTTGCGATAAAACGCCTTGAAAGCGGCTTCCTTCTTTGCTTTTTCCGCTTCCTCAGTTCTCCTGGCCAATCTTATCGCTTCAAGCTTCCTTTCTTTATCTATTTCTATCCGCGCCTTTTCCCTCAGCATTTTTAATTCCATTTCGTTATAAACATTAGACCTTTCCTTTATGTCCCCGTTTGCAACATTTACCGTCAGCGTAGGCCTGCCTTCAATAGCCCCCATTCTTTTAACAGGGTCGAACAAGTAACTGGTTGCGCCTAAGCCAACAAACAACAACCCTGCCCCAATGGCAAACCCTGCAACAATTCGCCAGATAAGGCCACTGTAACTATAGCTGCTCTTCCCATAGTTACGGTCATCGTAACCCAGTTGGGTTATTTCACTGTCCATGCTTTCAATATTCCACTGACGTTCATCTGCCACATCCTTGTTCCGTTTGTCATCGTTGTATATGCCCATAACTAAGCCTTTACGAATCTAGCTTTAAATAGGCTCCAATTGTATTCACTACTCCCTACAAATAATATGAAGTATTTCACATTCCGGATATTATTCAGCTTCTTTTTATAAGTTGTCCCTTATAAGCCAATATTTTAAAGGCATACTGGTGGCGCAACAGGCATTCATTTGCCAAGCAGAAACAGGTTGGCCAACCCGAGGACAATAAAAAAACCCATAGAATCGGTGATTGAAGTCAGGATGACGCTAGTCCCGACCGCCGGATCCTTACCAAACCGATACCTGACCAAAGGGATGCTGAGCCCGACGATGACCGCCACTAACAGGTTGATGAACATCGCGGTGGCCATGACCCCTGACAACGCCAAGTTCCGGTATAGAAAAAACCCCAGCAAGCCCATAATCAGGCCGATAAACGTGCCATTAAGCAACGCCAGGGTCAGTTCTTTTCTGATCAGCCGTTGCACATTGGCGGGGGTGATTTGCCCCAAGGCCAAGGAGCGGATGATCAACATGCTGGTTTGGTTGCCGGTATTGCCGCCCATGGCCGCGACGATAGGCATGAGCGAAGCGAGGGCCACCAGCTGCAAAATGACATCTTCGAACAAGCCGATGATGCGGGTGGACGCGAAAGCGGTGACGACATTAATCAACAGCCAGCCCCAGCGGTTTTTGGCGCTCTTCCAGACACTGGAAAACAAGTCCTCCTCTTCGGTGACCCCGGCCTGGCTCAACAAATCCTCATCGGATTTCTCACGGATAAAATCCATGATGCTGTCAACGCACAAACGCCCTTGCAGTTCGCCATTTTTATCGACCACGGGCGCGGAAATCAGATCGTAACGTTCAAAGGCGCGGGATGCCTCGTTGGTGTCCTGATCCGTCTGGAACACGACAAAGTCGGTGACCATCACTTGCGCAACATGTAACGACGGCGAGTGCGTCAGTAAACGCTGTAACGGCAGGATGCCTTTGACCTGGTTATGTTGGTCAACGACAAACAGTTTGTCGGTATGGCTGGGCAACTTACCCAATTTACGGATATACGACAAAATGGCTTTCAAGCTCATATCATCGCGGATGGTGATCATGCCAAAATCCATTAATGCGCCGACTTGGTTGTCCTGGTAGGACAAAATTGCATTCAAATGCATGCGTTCGGTGCTGTTCAGCGAACGCAAAATCCTGAGCATCGCCCGTTTGGGCAAATCAGCGGCCAGATCAGCCAACTCGTCGGCATCCATATTGCCGGCGACTGACGCCAACTCTTCCGCTTCCATGCCTGAAATCAAGGTTTGCCGGACAGCATCCGAAACTTCCAGCAACACTTGGCCATCATGGTCTGTCTTAATGGCATCCCAAGCCGTTTCGCGTTGGTCTAGCGGCAGGGATTCTAAGATAAAGGCAATATCGGCGGGGTGCAGCAGGGCGAATTTTTCTTGGAGCCTGGTCTGATGTTGCTTATGCAACACCGCTTCCACCAGTTCATGGTTGGTGGCCGGGCCCCTTTGCACCAGCGACTTTTCCAGTTGTTGTTTGGCCAGTAAGGTGATGACTTCTTGTAGTTGGTGCTGCAAAAACTGTGCAGTGTGGACTTTTTCAGAGGCTTCCATTGTGTAAATCCGGGGTCTTAAGGGATGCGCCGCGCCAACATCCTGTCATCAAATACCGCTTGTCTATAAAGCCGCTCTCATGGGCTAACTGGATCTAACCGCTAATGCTGATCCGAGCCAAAATCTCTTGCCAGAGTTCATTATAAGCCATCGCTGACGGACCCGTTTTGCTATAAGCCCCCAGAGGCTTACGTTCCAATCCCATGCGCTCAATTTCGCTGGAATACGGGATGACGGTTGTCAAGGTGTTGGGGGCAGTATCCAACAAATGCCGCATCATGTCCTTGTGCATTTTTTTGCGCCTGTCGACCATAGAAAAAAATGGCAACACGGTCAATTTTTCAAGTTCGTGGGCCGTCATAAAGGCTTGCAACTGCTCCAGGGTACGCAATGACAAAGTGGTTGGGATAACCGGGGACAATAAGACATCGGCGGCGGCAAAGATGGCCTCGGATAGCAAGGAAATATTGGGGGGGCAATCCAGAAAAATAAAGTCGTAGCTTTCGGCCAACGGTTTTAGGTGTTTTTTCAGTTGCCGGGTAGGTTTTTTTTTGGAATCCAACAACAAATCCAGATTGCGGAAGGCAAAATCTGATGGCAATAAGTCCAGGTTTTCAAAATCGGTGGCTTTAATCAGATTCTCTAGCTCACCATCGCCTGCAATCAGTTGTTTGCTGCTGCCTTTATGCTTTGGTTTAATGCGGAAGTAATAACTGCTTGCCGCTTGCGGGTCAAGATCCCAAACTAAGGTGCGGTAACCGGCACGGGCGGCGATAAAGGCCAGATTAACCGCGCTTGACGTTTTGCCGACACCACCTTTGATACTGTAAACCGCCAATACTTTCATTATGTATTTCCATTGATTGATTGGGCCACATAGCCATCATTGTCGGACAGAAAGGGTTCCTGAAGCCATATCGCCAACCATGATGGCCATTGGTTACGGATAGTTGCAGACCTACCTGGCCTGCGCTTAGCGGGCCGGTTTATAAATCATCCAACTCATTTTTCAGGTGCTGTGGACAAACTGGCACGGTAGGCTTGTATCAAGGCAAGAAAAGCTAAAAAATCATAGAGTGTATGGATAATGATAGGCGTCAGCAGGTTCCTTTCGCCATTGTAGTCCATCGCCAACCCCAGATAGATCCCGACCAATGTCGCGAGGATGGAATACAGTGGCGTCACCGAATGGACGACACCAAACAGCAGGTTGCTGATCAGCAACCCTGCCATCAATCCCCAGGAGGCTTCTAGCCACGGCTGGAGGACACCGCGGAACAGGATTTCTTCGGAGATCCCGGCCACCGCCGCCAGGATAAATAAATTGCCCCAATCATAACGGTGCAGACAAGGGCCTAACGTCCGAAGCAGGAACTGTCGGATCTGGGCGACCGAATGCCTTTCCACCCGTTCCATAGCCAGAAACATCAGGAACAATGGCACCGTGCCGACCACCCCATACAATAGGCTGGCTTTAGCCAAATGGATGTTGGTGAACGGGTCAATATGGGTAAGCCAGCCTAACAGCATCGCAACTAAAATCAGCGAAGCCTCGAAATAACAGGCTTTTTTAAAAAAATCATCGAACTTGAACGGGGCTGTATTCATTGGCATGGCTGGAAAAAATTGAAAGGGGGGCATTCTAAACTACGCGTCAACCGCGTTAATAATGGCGAAAAATCCCACTACGGCTTTGCTTTCAAGCCGGAAAACACTAAAACAGATGGCATTCTAACAAATTTACCAATTAAATTTTACTTGCATCTTCGCCTTCGGGGCAAAACCAGCGGACAATCCTGCTCGCCTTTGGGAAAAAGCCAAGCACTATCTCCCCGCAAAACTATTATTTGCCTGTATAATGGCGGATTAGATTTTAGAAATGAACGGGTTATGTACAAATACGAGGGCTTGCTGGTCTACGAAAGCCATGACGATGACGGCATCTTAGAAGTTGTCGAACTGGATGGCGTCAGGTCACTGCATTTTGGCTCGCATCCTAGGCAAAGCAGCATGTTATTGAAAGCCCCTGGGCGCTTGGCACTGGAATATGTCCGGGCCATGACCAGTTGGCTATTGTTCAAAGAAACCCTGGCTGAAGATGGCCTGATTATCGGCCTGGGCGGCGGCTCCATCACCAAGCATTTGCTGCAGCACTTCCCCGACTGCCGTTTGACCGTCGTGGAAAGCCGCAAGGGGGTTGTCAAAATTGCCCGTAGCCATTTTGGTTTGCCGCTAGACCCGCGCCTAAAAATCATTGTCGACGACGGCGGCCACTATGTACGCAACCGCGCCGAGACCCACCGCGAACGCTATGGCCTGCTGGTTGTTGACGCCTTCGACCATGAGGGCATGGCGGCATCCATCAGCAACCAGGCATTTTTTGATGCTTGCCAGGCCATGTTAAAAGACGACGGCATTTTGGTCATCAATTTGTGGGGCGGCACCAGCAACCCGGCGTTCCAATCAGCGGCCTTATGGCTAGGCCGTGCCTTTGGCTGGAAACTGCTGTTCCTGCCAGTGACCGGACGCGGCAACATCATCGGCTTGGCCTTCAATTCCTCCCTGCCGGCAGTGACAACGACCAAAAGCTTACGTGCCCGCGCCGCCGCGCTTGAGCAACAATTCGACATCGACTTTCCGGCGTTTTTGCGTGACTTAAAAAAACATAACGCCAGCACCCTTAAACAAGTGATAAAAACATGACCGATACCCCATTACCTCCCGCCCCCTATCTATTTGGCCACCGCAAATACTGGGCGCAACGCTTTGGCACCGCGCCGGAACTGCCGATGACCCGCCTCGAGATGGACGCGCTAGGCTGGGACAGTTGCGACATTATTTTGGTGACGGGCGATGCTTATATCGACCATCCCAGCTTTGGCATGGCCTTGATCGGGCGTTTGCTGGAAGCGCAGGGCTTCCGGGTCGGCATACTCTCGCAACCGGATTGGACGAGCGCGGCGGATTTTAAAAAATTGGGCCGCCCCAACCTATTTTTTGGCGTGACTGGCGGCAATATGGACTCGATGGTCAACCGCTACACCTCCGACAAAAAAATCCGCTCCAACGATGCCTACACGCCAGACGGGGCCGCCGGCAAACGCCCTGACCGCGCCGTCAATGTCTATTCGCACCGCTGCCGCGAGGCGTTTAAGGACGTGCCCGTCATCATCGGCGGCATAGAAGCCAGCTTGCGCCGTATCGCCCATTACGATTACTGGTCGGACACGGTGCGCAAATCGGTGCTGCTGGATTCCAAAGCCGATTTGCTGGTATACGGCAATGCCGAGCGGCAGATTGTCGAAATCGCCCACCGTTTGGCAAATGGCGAACACATCAGCGAACTCAAGGGCATACGCGGTACGGCGCATTTCGTCAAACAAATCCCCGAAGGCTTTGCCGCTAAAGATTCCACCGACATCGACAAACCCGGCGCATTAATGCCGCCCGCCAACCCCTACCAGGAAGAACCCGCGTGCGATTTGAAGCCAGCGGATACGGGTAATAGTTTGCTGGAGGCGGGCGAAAAGGCCATCCGCTTCGACAAGCTATTGCTCCGCAACCAACGCGCCAAAACCGTATTGCGCTTGCCCGCGTACGAAGCCGTCAAAGACGACCCTATCCTGTACGCCCATGCCTCGCGGGTGATGCACGCGGAAACCAACCCAGGCAATGCGCGGCCCTTAATCCAGCAACACGGCAACCGCCAAGTCTGGCTCAACCCGCCACCGATCCCGCTGACCACCAAAGAAATGGACGGCGTGTTCGATTTGCCGTATTCGCGTTTGCCGCATAAAGCTTATGGTGGCGCCAATGTCCCCGCGTTTGAAATGATCCAGCATTCGGTCAATATCATGCGCGGCTGTTTCGGCGGCTGCACATTCTGCTCAATCACCGAGCACGAAGGCCGCATTATCCAAAGCCGCTCGGAAGATTCCATCATCAAGGAAATCGAAGCCATCCGCGACACCTCGCCGAAATTCACCGGGCATATTTCCGATTTGGGCGGCCCGACGGCGAACATGTACCGCTTGGCCTGTAAAGATGAAAAAATCGAGGCGGCCTGCCGCAAGCCTTCTTGTGTCTATCCGGGCATCTGCCCTAACCTCAACACCGACCACACGCCGCTCATCAAACTCTACCGCCGTGCACGGGCTTTGCCGGGCATCAAAAAAATATTCATTGCCTCCGGCTTGCGTTACGATTTGGCGGTGGAATCGCCAGAATATGTCAAGGAATTGGTCACCCACCATGTTGGCGGCTACCTGAAAATTGCGCCTGAACACACTGAGCAAGGGCCGTTGTCACGCATGATGAAGCCGGGCATGGGCACCTATGACCGTTTCAAGGAAATGTTCGATAAATATTCCAAGGAAGCGGGCAAGGAACAGTACCTGATCCCTTACTTCATCGCCGCCCATCCGGGCACGACGGATGAAGACATGCTCAACCTGGCGATTTGGCTGAAGCGCAATGGCTTCCGCGCCGACCAAGTGCAGGCGTTTTTGCCCTCGCCGATGGCGACCGCGACGGCGATGTACCATTCCGGCAAAGACACGCTGCACAAAGTCAGCCACAAAGCCCCCGACATTTACATCCCGAAAAGTGTCAAACAGCGCCGCTTGCACAAGGCATTTTTACGTTACCACGACCCCAAAAATTGGCCGCTGTTACGTGATGCCTTAAAAGAAATGGGCAGGGCGGATTTGATAGGCAACGGCAAACACCATCTTATCCCCTCGTTCCAACCCAAGGGCACGATGCCTGTGGCAGGCAAAACCCAAGTGTTCAAAACCAAATATACGGGGCTGGATACGCAAAAAGCGGGTAAAGGCAAAGCTTATGCGGGCAGGAGCAAAGCGAGATGACACGTTTAAAGCCAAGGCAGGCATTGTAAACGCCCAACAGGCTTTAGCCCGGCGGCGCACTATACAATCAATTTGAGGACGCTGTATCATGCGCGCGGCCCATTTACCTTTGAACGAGTCCTTATGAAGAAACTATTTAACAAAAGCTTTATCACCAATTTCATCGCCCTACTGATTATCCTGACAGGCTATATCTGCCCCGTACAGCAACAATTCGTCAAATCCGTCGGTTTTTTTGCCTTATCGGGTGCGATAACCAACTGGCTGGCCATTTACATGTTGTTTGAGAAAGTGCCTTTTTTGTACGGATCAGGCGTGATCCCCGAACGTTTTGAAGAGTTTAAGCTATCCATCAAGCAATTGATGATGGAACAGTTTTTTACCGGGCACCATATCGAACAGTTTATTGAAGCCGAAGAACAACAAGGCGGCACGCTGCTGAATCTGGAGCCTTTATTAAACGCGGTCAATTATGACCAGATTTATGAAGGCCTGGTCTCGTCGATTATGGAATCTTCTTTTGGCGGCATGTTATTGATGATGGGCGGTGCTGAAGCTTTGGCCCCCTTAAAAGAACCGTTCAGCGAAAAAATGCGTGTCACTTTGACTGACATGGTGCATTCGGAAGTGTTCAAGGGCGCGTTACAGCAGGGCTTGGACGCACATAAAATCAGCACGGACATCGTGGCAAAAATTGAAAGCGTGATAGATAAACGCCTGGCTGAACTGACGCCACAAATGGTGAAAGAGATGGTGGAGGCGATTATCCATGAACATTTGGGTTGGCTGGTAGTCTGGGGCGGCGTGTTTGGCGGCGTCTTAGGCGCATTGTTCGGGTTCGCCTAATGGCCGCCGTCGATCTCGCGTTTGAAGTTTTTGGTGAAGTTACCGGGCAACCGCCACTGCTTATCCTGCACGGTTTTTTTGCATCTTCCAGGAATTGGCGGCAGATTGCCGGCAAATTGGCGGAAAAGCATCAGGTTTACTTGCTCGATATGCGTAACCACGGCATGTCCGTGCATCATCCCGTGATGAATTATCCGGTGATGGCGGAGGATGTGTTGCGGTTTATCGGCCAGCAAGGCCTGTCAATGGTCAATTTGCTCGGCCATAGCATGGGCGGAAAAATCGCCATGTGGTTCGCCCTGCACTTCCCTGATTATGTGGACAAGCTAATCGTTGTCGATATTGCCCCCGTCAGCTACGCGCATAGTTTCGTGCCTTTGATCAGCGCGTTAAAATCCCTGCCCCTTGCTGAAATCACCAACCGCAAGCAAGCGGAAACACATCTAGCCGGAGACATACCGGATTTGAGCTACCGGCAGTTCTTATTGCAAAACCTTATCCTCAAAGACGGGGCGTATGGCTGGCGGGTTAATTTGGATATATTTTCCCGCACCGCAGACAATATCGCCGCATTTCCGGAAACCCAGCACTTGCAGCCCTATTCGGGCAAGACATTGTTTCTGGCGGGCGCAGATTCCAATTATGTGCAAGCGGCGCAAATCTCCGCGCTTTTTCCAAAAGCCAGTTTCACCGCAATCGCCAATGCCGGACATTGGCTGCATGTGCAGCAACCTGAAGCCTTTCTGGGTGAAGTCGAATTGTTTTTATAATCCGCCCGTGTTGGGCGGTATTTGCGGACGGTTTGATCTATGTCAAAACCATCCAGTGTGGAGGGTGGCACAATAGCCTCACCCCGAAAACGGGTTTATTCTGTCGTCATCACCCATCTGCGAGAAAATTTATGAAAGTTATCAGTTCTTTAGTTTTGTTAGTTATTGCTGTAGCCACTTTGACCGCTTGCGAATCTGGTAAAGGCCCGGAAAAACCAGCTAGCGCGGCTTCAAGCCAAATCGCGAAATAAAGCAGTGGTCTAAACGTGGGGAGGTAAGCCTCGCCTTCCCTCGTTTAGGCGATTGTGTGCCGATGCGTGACGCACGGTTCGACAATGGTCGTTAACAAAGGCAAGTCGATAATTTCGACGCCGCGCTGTTTCACGATGATGATGCCTTGCTTGCTAAGTTCCGCAAGTTGGCGGCTGACGGTTTCAATCGTAAGCCCGAGGAAGTTGGCAATATCTTGCCTGCGCATGCTCAAATTGAAGGTGGTGCCTGAAAAACCCAATGCGCCATATCGCCTTGACAGCATCAGTAAAAATGTCGCCACCCGCTCTTTGGCGGTGCGGTGTCCCAATAAGACAATCTTGTCATGGTCGGAAGCGATTTCTTTGCCCAAAATCCGCATCATTTGTATCTGTAACCCGGGTATTTCACTGCACAACTCATTCAGCCGTGACAGCGGCACTTCACAGACCGAACCCGTTTCCAAGGCAATTGTCGAGCAACTATAACGGCCCGATTGCAAAGCATCCAAGCCCATGATTTCGCCAGGCAAATAAAACCCGATAGTTTGTTCAAGCCCGTCCGCATTTAAAATAAAACTGCGGAACGACCCGGACTTGACCGCATACAAATGCAGGCATTCGGCACTTTGCAAATACAAATAACCGTCGGTTTGCAATACCCGCTGGTTTTTGACTATCGTCGCAAGCTGCTGGACTTCATTACGTTGCAACCCAAAAGGCAAGCATAACTCTGATAACCTACAATCTGGGCATGAAGCTTTGGTCGGGGCAAATCCCATTAGTTTACCTATCCGTATTGTCGGCAAAGCTGACAGTGTAGCAGAAGATGGCCATCACAAAGTAAATGTTCAGCCCCTGCGAGTTAAGGCTAAAATAGGCCTTTGCCATAACATACCGGACTATGAACCATTCACCCGCTATCTCCGCCACCCGTGCTTGGCTGCAAACCATCATCATCGGCTATTCCTTATGCCCGTTTGCCAAACGGGAACTAGAGCGCAACAGCATCCGCTATTACGAAGAGGCGGAGACCGGCATCGAAAAATGCCTGCTCAACTTGATCGCAGAGTGCGCCCGCTTGGATAACGACGGCAGCATCACCACAACGCTTTTAATATACCGCCACGGCTTCACCGCCTTTGACGGGTATCTGGATTTTCTCGACCTTGCCGAATCGTTATTGCTTGCCCAAGGTTACGAAGGGGTTTACCAGATCGCCAGCTTCCATCCCGATTATTGTTTTGCCGGGGCGGAGCCCGACGATCCGGCCAATTACACCAACCGCTCACCCTATCCGATGTTGCACCTTTTAAGGGAAAGCAGTATAGATTTTGCCGTCAGCAACCACCCTGACGTGGAAGGGATCCCCCAACGCAATATCGGCTTGACCCGCCAACTGGGATTGGAAAAAATGCAGGCATTGCTGGCGGCATGCCACCAACATGAATAAAATAACCGCAGGACTGGACCGGCTTTCACAGGGGCAACCGGCCTGTTTACGGCCAGTGGCGTTTAATTTTCTTACTAGATTGGTGAAACTCTAGTAATATCCAAGAGTCCTTTACACCGTCAATTACCTTAGGAGACTATCATTATGAAAGTAGATACCGTGTTATCGCGCCCAGAAGCAGGCGTTTTGGCAACCAACAAACTGTTAAGAAACACTTATTTGTTGTTGTCGATGACTTTGCTGTTCAGTGCCATGACCGCTGGCGCATCCATGTATCTGAACCTTCCCCATCCGGGGATGATTTTGACGCTGGTCGGTTTTTATGGCCTGCTGTTTGCCATCACTAAATTCCGTAACAGCGCGGTGGGCATTGTGTTGGTGTTTGCGTTGACCGGATTTATGGGGCTGACGTTGGGGCCTATCCTGTCCATGTACATCAAAGCCTTTACGAATGGCCATGAACTGATCATGATGGCCTTGGGTGGCACGGGCGCCATTTTCTTGGGGCTGTCCGGCTATGCGCTGACAACCCGCAAGGATTTCAGCTTTATGGGCGGTTTTTTGATGGTGGGCATACTGGTGGCGTTTTTGGCCGGTATCGGGGCCATTGTTTTCGCCATCCCCGCTTTGTCATTGGCGGTTTCGGCGATGTTCATCCTGCTGATGTCAGGCATGATCCTGTTCCAAACCAGCCTGATGGTCAACGGCGGCCAAACCAATTATATTATGGCGACTGTTGACTTATATGTTTCCATTTACAACTTATTCCTGAGCTTGTTGCAAATACTGGGCATTTTCGGTAGCGACGACTAAACCGTAAAAAGCGGGCGCGGCCCATAAAATCGCGCCCGCTTACCTTTTTAACGGAATTGCCACGTTGACCGGTAAGAAGTTTCCGTATCAAAATCCTGCCAGATATAATCCGGCGTCACAATCGGCTTGGTCGGGATAATAAACGTGGCCAAATCATAAGCCCCGCTCAATGTGCGTCCCATCATATGCACAAGCCCCGTAACCAATCCCGCAGTCGCCGCATAAGCGACACCCTCTTTGCGGTTGGCGATCATGATGGTTTTGGGGATTTCCGCAATGCCCGTCACACTATTAGCAATGCCATTGCCAATTTTCCCGCCTAACCGGGCCGGATAACTGGAAGCGCTGGCGTTGTATGATATCAGCAGCGTTAATATCAAGGTTGTTTTCAAAATTAGTTTCATCAATTACTCCAAAAATAAAAATTAAATCGTTTGCGGCCTATTCAGTCTTTTACCCAACCGTCGCGTAAAGTGACGGTACGGTTGAATACTAGCCCCCCATTTATGCCATCAACAGCATCAAGGCAAAAATAGCCAGTGCGTTCAAACTGGTAACGTTGGACGGTCGTTGCCTGTGCCAAACTGGCTTCAACACGGCAAGCGGTCAGGGTTTCCAAGGAATGGGGGTTTAACGCGTCCAAAAAATTGGCTTCATTATCAGGCTGCGGTACGGTAAACAAGCGGTTATACAAACGTACTTCAGCGGGTAGCGCATGGGCTTCGGACACCCAGTGGATGACGCCTTTCACTTTACGGCCTTCGGGGTTTTTGCCTAAAGTGCCCGGATCATAGCTACAGTGGATTTCAATGACCTCCCCTGCTTCGTTTTTAATCACGGAATCGCAACGGATAACATAAGAACCCCGTAAGCGCACTTCTTCACTGACGACCAGACGCTTGTACTTGGGCGGCGGGTTTTCAGAAAAGTCATCTTGCTCAATCAAAATCACTTTAGAAAACGGCACGGTGCGCTTG
Organism: Methylovulum miyakonense HT12; assembly: GCF_000384075.1. Lineage (GTDB taxonomy): Bacteria > Pseudomonadota > Gammaproteobacteria > Methylococcales > Methylomonadaceae > Methylovulum > Methylovulum miyakonense. The sequence goes on along the minus strand of NZ_KB913025.1, from coordinate 1,934,960 downwards.
CCTAGCTCGGGCCGTTGCGGATGGTTACTAACTTCCAGGTTTTCGACCTGGCCATCAGGATAGTTAGTGATGACAACCCGCAATGGTTCCAAAACAGCCATGACCCGCAAGGCATTTTCGTTCAAATCTTCACGGATGCAGTATTCCAATACCCCCATTTCGATCCAGGAATTCTGTTTGGTCAGGCCGATACGCTCACAAAAATCGCGGATCGCCTTCGGGGTCACCCCGGCCCGGCGCAAGCCCGCCAATGTCGGCATACGCGGGTCGTCCCAACCATTGACATGTTTTTCGGTGACCAATAAATTCAGCTTACGCTTGCTGACAATGGTGTATTCGAGCTGTAAGCGGGCGAATTCGATTTGTTGCGGATGGCTGGGTGTTTGCAGTTGGTCAAGCACCCAGTCATACAAAGGGCGATGGTCTTCAAACTCTAGCGTACAAAGGGAATGGGTGATATTTTCCAGCGCATCGGAAATGCAGTGCGTGTAATCGTACATCGGATAAATGCACCACGCATCGCCAGTGCGTTGGTGGTGGACGCGCCGGATACGGTATATCGCCGGGTCGCGCATATTGATATTGGGCGAAGCCATGTCAATTTTAGCCCGTAACACATATTGCCCCTCGTCAAATTCACCTGCCCGCATGCGCCTGAACAAATTCAAATTTTCAGCAATCGGACGGTTGCGGTCAGGGCTTTCTTTACCCGCTTCGGTGAGCGTGCCCCGGTAAGCACGGATTTCTTCGGCGGACAGGCTATCGACATACGCCAAACCTCGTTCAACCAGCTGTATCGCGTAATCATAGAGTTGCTCAAAATAATCCGACGCATGGCGCAGCTCGCTCCAACTGAAACCCAACCATTGCACATCACGCATGATGGATTGGACATATTCGTCGCTTTCCTTTTCTGGATTAGTGTCATCGAAACGCAAGTTGCAAGTGCCGTTGTTTTCAAGCGCCATACCAAAATTCAGGCAAATGGATTTGGCATGGCCAATATGCAGGTAACCATTGGGTTCTGGCGGAAAACGGGTGGCGACCCGGCCATTGTGTTTGTTAGTGTTTAGATCGTTGGCAATAATCTGGCGGATAAAATTGGCTGGCAATGGGGTATCGTTTGTGGACATGAATTCTATAATGAGTTATTGAAATAATTCAAAAACTTGTAATTGATGGTTAAAGGGAGTGAGCGTTCAGGAAAAGCCTGCGAAACAGAGCATCAATACTACTGGAATTAGTAAAACCAGTAAAGCACCAAGGCCTTTTGTTAAGGTTGCCAGGAAGCTAAGCCGGAATGCCTACTTCCAAGCCTAGCCCGAAATGGGAGGGGGAATAAAAACTCCCCGGCACAGGCCGTGCCAGGGACAAGATGGGGAATTGTTTTGTTACATGAGAGGGGGGGAGTATTAATGGGTAGGGGCATATCGGTTGAATAACATGGCCAGCATTTCACACTCATCTTGGGTGGGCTTGATCCAACCGGGCACCCCCAAATCAGCCAAGACTTGCCGCCCTTGGCTATCTTGGTTCATATCCAACAAGACTTCCGCCAAAACATCCCCGATTTCAGCGTAGTCGGGCGCGACACAAAACATATGGAAGGCAAAGGCGGTTTCACTTTGGTCTATTTCACGGAGCATTTTCCGGGTCAAACTGGACAGGCCTTTGTAAGTGTCACTAAGCATAAACAAAATATCAGCCGAGCCTTTCAATAACATTTGCAACGCTTTAATGTCATGGCCGGAAAACACATATTCCATATCCGCCAAAGAGCTTTCACTTTCTTCCAATAAAAACCGGCCAAGCAGATAAACAAAGTTGTCTTGGGCGGCGGTGACAATTTTGCCGCCTTTAAACTCTTTTAGATCCAGCCGGCTGTCATCGTTACGGACTAGCAGGGTGACTTCATCGGTTTGGTCAATCGGCCTTAGCAAAGGTTTATAGCCGTGCTCCAGCATAAGGTGGGTGGCTTCAAACGGCTTGGTAAAAACAATATTGGTTTCTTCAATTTTTTTCCGCCGCTCAATCATCGCGCCGTGGCTGAGTTCGAGATGGACTTCCCGCCCTAAATGGCGTTGCAAATAGGTATTGAAAAAATACCAGCCATTCATTTGTTGGCTGCTTTGCGCACTGACCCAGAGGCTAAGCTTGTCCCCGTTGTTTTGGATGCCCGCGGAGATTGGCTTATTGACGGCCTTTGGCGCTAGGGAAGCGGCTGTCGGGGTGGTATTGCCTACGGCGGCGTTAGGCTTCGAATCCGCCGGCGTTTGCTCATCGGAAAGGAAACGGGTCAAGCCAGTCATTTTGAACAACACACCGATCATACGGTTAGTGTTGGTCACGCGGACAGAAATATGGCATTCTTGCCAATGTTGGAAGAGCTTGAGCAATTGCGCCAACCCCATGGAATTGACGCGTTGGACCTGCGTAAAATCGAGCGTGACGGAACTGTTTGCCGGCACGACATACAAGGTTTCCAAGGCATGGACTGCATTGACATCAATCATACCATTTAAAAAAAACTGCTGGTTTAGGGAGCTTCCGGAAGGCTGCGGCCGAATTTCCAGGCTTTCCGAGACCGCGGTATTGGCTATGACGGGGCTGGAATGGATGGCCTGGACTGGCGCGGCAGAGGCTGTTTGGATGGATGACGAGGCGGCTTCATGGGCCAGTTCTTCCACCAAAAAACGGGTTAACCCCGTCATTTTGAAAAGTATGCCAATCATCCGGTTGACATGGGTGATGCGGATCTGGTTGCTACGGTTTTGCCAAAGTTCGAACAGTTTAAGGAGCTGTGCCAAACCCATCGAATTGACCCGGTCGACTTGGGAAAAGTCCAGCTCGACCGAACAGTTTGGAGGCAAAATATATAGGGTTTTTAAGGTGTCGACCGCTTCAACATCCACTGTACCAATAAGGAAGAATTGCTGCGCCAGTTTCTCAGGCGATGGTTGCGGCTGAATTTTTAACTTAGACTGGTTCATGGTTAATAGCCTCTAATAATTCAGTATGATAAAGGAATTGGAAACCTTTATCCGATTCCGGGTTAAATGGGTTGATCAAGTCCAAAAACGCGCAGACTTGAGTTTGCTGGTTAGGAAAAACCCGCAATTGTAAATAATCGGACATCCGCCAAATGAGGTACAGGCCGCCGCCGCCTAGGCCAGAGTCCAGGCCAAAACCTTCAATATGCCAAGTCAGGCGGTTTAAAAACACATTGGGGGTCAATGTGCCCCAAGTGTCCGTTAATGAAATCCCTAAAAGGCTGCCTTGGATAGTCAAATCCAAACGTAACTTCTCATCCGCATCCAGTTCCCGCGAAGTGCCCTTTGGGTATAAGGCCCGCCCTTTTGCATCACGGGGCGCGGCGCACAGGCCGTTTTCAATGAGTTCGTCCAGCAAAAAAACGGCGGCATCAATACGTTCCTGGTTAGGGATCCCCAATTCCTGTAGCCAAGCATCCACTTCAGCAATAATAAAGGCCTTATCTTCAGTATGGGTAAGCTCAAATTCCCTACGTTGGTCAGGATACCGCAAGAGCATTGCCAAATCATCCGGGCATTTTTTTTGGTGCTGGTTCAATAAGGTTTCCCAACCCAACAGCTGGTTGATCGGGTGGTCTTGTTGAAGGACTCGCCGGACACCTTGTGTGGACAAACTGGGGATCAGGTCGGAAAAATGGTTTTTTGCCAGGAACACTAGCTCTTGCCGGTTAATGATTGGGGGAATCAGCCTGGGGTCAGAACGGTAATCGGCATCAAATATAAACTTATGGCCCAGTTCATGAGGCTTTGGGGCCGGTGCGCTTTCGGCACTGGTGGTGCCGTAGGTTTTTTCCAGATAGTCTATAGAGAACAGGGTCAGGTCATCATAAAAAACACTGCGTTGCAAATAGCTTGTCAGGGCATGCAGGACTTGGCCATGGAGTGTCGCCATATCACTATCGGCATAATTGACCAACAAGGCTTCCAGGCGCTCATAACCAAAACATTCGTTCTTCGAGTCCTCTTCTTCAACGATGCTGTCCGTGTATAAAAATAGACGGTCACCCAAATCCATTTCTGTAATTTCCTGATCGTACTCGGTATCGGCGTTTTTTCCTAACGGCAAACCACCGATTTCCAATGAGTCCAGGCGGCCCAGCATAGCCCGATATAAATAAGCGAATTGATGGCCGGCATTAGCATAACGCAATTCGCCAGTTTGGGTGTCCAGGCATAATGCAAACATCGTCATCAACAAAGATTGGTGGGCGGTGTTAAAAATGATGTTGCTCAGCCGGGCGAGGATTTTATGTGGCTCTTTGACTTGTTCCGATTCGAGAAAGTTGACAGCCGCTTTGGCGGCGCACACGATGGTTCCGGCGGCGATCCCGTGACCGCTGACATCACCGACCAACATGACCACCCAACGGTTATCAACGAGATAGTAATCATAAAAATCACCTCCCACTTCACTGGATGTCATCATGGTCGACAGCCCCCTAACACCTGGCAACCTAATATCCGCAGGACGCAGCAAGTTCTGTTGCAGGGTGGCGGCATTGGCAACCTCATCATTTAACCGCGCGCTTAATTGTTGCATGGTTTCAATCAGGTTGCCTTGTGATTGCGACATCCTCAGCATCATGTCCGCTATTTTCACCACCCCGACGATTTCGGTTTCACCAATGACAGGCAACGCTTCGTATTGGATGCCGGGGTCGCGGTTCAAGAAATCGGCGATGACCCGGTCAATCCGGTCATGGGTATGCACAAGCATGGGGGCAACAAAAATCTCGGCGTTGCTTTCCAGTAAGGTGTAAAGCGTTTTCCGTGCATAGAGTTCACGCGCAAACGCTTTGGTCATCAGATTCAGGTAATTACGCCGTGAAATGATGCCAAAAAATTGCTTATCGTCATTCAATACCGGTAGCGCAGACAGGGTGGGATTGTCCAGAAACAAACCCAACACATCAAGCACCATCATATCCAACATGATAGGTTTGACTGGCAGCGTCAATTCAAGGACGCTGGGAGCGGTAAACTCAACGGAACCATTGGTGTTGCGTTTGTTATGTGGAAATTCGATCATAATTAAACTGAAATGAGCTATACAACAAAAAAATGTGAATTATTCACCTATCATTTTAGAAAAGGAACATGACAGCTTAATTACACTTGGTGTTTTACAGGATGATTAATTCAGAAATAATTATTTATAATTCAATAAATTATTGAATTAAGCCCGGTTTTTTAGAACCGAGCCACAAAATTTGAACCCAATTGGGCTTTATTGTTGGCGCATTAAGAGCCCGCATCACGGTCACTTTTTTCAAGGTGCTGTAAGCGTTCTTCCAGCCATTTCACTTTTTTCAATAATTCCGGCAACTTAGCCAGAGCCACCTGTTCCTTGTAGGCAACACGCTTGTCTTTGGCGGGGCTGCCAAAGACCTGTGTTTTTGCCGGCACATCCCCCGCCACGCCGGCCCTGGCCATCACCACGGCACCTTGGCCTATATTGACATGGTCGGCGACCCCGGCACTGCCTGCGAGTATGGCGTAATCGCCTATCTTGCAGGAACCCGACACACCGACTTGGCCGCACATGATCACATGGCGGCCTATTTTGTTGTTGTGGCCGATTTGCACCAGGTTATCTATTTTGCTACCCATGCCCAACGTTGTGCTGCCCAAAGCCCCGCGGTCAACACAGGTGTTGGCCCCGATTTCGACATTGTCTTCAATGATGACATTGCCGACTTGGGGGACTTTGACATGCCGGTTATCCCTGAATTTATAACCAAAACCATCGGCACCAATGATGGCGCCGGAATGGATAATGACGTTATCGCCGATGACGACATCATCATAAATCACCGCGTAAGGATAAATCCGGCAGTTTTTGCCAATTTTGACACGGCTGCCGATATAGCTTCCCGCCAAAATGGCGGTGCCGTCGCCAATGCAAGCCTGCCCGCCGATAACGGCATAAGGGCCGACAAAGACACCGCCGCCCAAGCTGACATCATTTTCCAATACGGCTTGCGGGGCGATCCCGGGCAAATAAGCGCGCTCGGGATGCAATAGCCCAATGGCCTTGATAAAGCTCAGCTCAGGGTCTTTGGTAATCAACAATGCCATGGATTGTGGCACATCGGCAACGGCGAAATCCTCGGCAACAAAACAGGCCGAAGCGGCTGAACCTTTTATATATTTGGCGTAGCGGCCGCTTATCAATTGCGTCACTTGGCCTGTGGCCGCCGAGCCTATATCGGCAACCGCATCAATCAGCACTGAACTGTCGCCACCCTGGATCCGGGCATTACACGCATCAGCAAGTTCTTTTAAAGTCATTGGCATAATGGTCTCTTTGGTAAATTAAATGTTGTGGCAAATAGTAAAGCCCCTGGGAGCCAAATTGAAACGTAGGTGGCGAGGTAAACACGGGTTCGCTTAACAGGCCATAAAAACTATAGGGCCTATGTGCCGTAGATTGCCTGCTTTGGTAGATGGCTGGTTATTGGCGTTGCCAATGCCCTGACTTCCCGCCGTCCTTTTCCATCAATTGGACAGCCTGGATGGACATACCACGGTCGACCGCCTTACACATGTCATAAATCGTCAATAAAGCGCATGTTGTGGCGGTCAAGGCTTCCATTTCCACGCCCGTCTGGCCATTGGTCTTTACGGTGGCTTGGCAACGGATATGGTTTTTTTCCAGGTCGTGGCTAAATGCGATGTCCACATGGGTAATCGGCAAGGGATGGCACAACGGGATTAGCTCGGCGGTTTTTTTGCTGCCCATAATCCCGGCAATCCTGGCTATCGCCAGCACATCGCCTTTTTTATGGCCGCCGTCAATGATTAGCTTCAGGGTTTCCGGCTGCATTTGGATAAAGCCTTCGGTGACGGCCACGCGCTGGGTGATGGCTTTGCCGCCAACATCCACCATGTGCGCTTCGCCTGCCTGATTAAAATGGGTGAGCTGCATGATTAGAAGGTAAAATTAGTGGTCTGAAAAATTAGCGGGAACTGTTGATCCGGACAGCCATTATCCTTATTTTTGTATGTGTGAACCAATATGTCTATAAAAGTACGTTATTTTGCCAGCCTGAAAGAAGACCTGGGGCGCTCCGAAGATATTCTTGAAACGGCAAGCCTGTTGACTGTACGCCAAATTTGGCAGTGCGCCAACCCCCAGCAGACCCTGCCCAACCCGATCCTGGTTGCCGTCAATAAAGACTATGCCGACTTGGAAAGCCTTGTCAATGACGGCGATGAAGTGGCCTTTTTTCCGCCTGTCACCGGAGGCTGATGATGACGGTTATCGTAACGGGTTGTGGCTTTGACCCTTGGCAAGAAATCCAAAACTACCAGCAAACCACGGGAATACTGGACGGGCAAGTCGGCGCGACCAATGTGTTTATCGGCACCCTACGTGATTTTAATGACGGCACTGCGGTCAAGGGCATGACGCTGGAGCATTATCCCGGCATGACCGAGCGGCAACTGGAAATCATCATTAGCGAAGCGGCGCGGCAATGGCCGGTGATAGACGCCTTAGTGATCCATCGTGTCGGTGATATTTTGCCGAATGAGCCTATTGTCCTGGTTGCCGTTTGGACATCACACCGTGGCGATGCTTTCGATGCCAGCCGCCACATCATGGAAGCGTTAAAATCAAAAGCCCCGTTCTGGAAAAAGGAACGGCTTGTTTCCGCAGACAGCCGCTGGGTTAAAGAAAACACCAATGGCTATAAACCTGCGCAGTAACCCCCTTTCGCGAATGAAACCAGAACCTACCGCACTTCCTAAAATAGCTTAATCGTGGTAGCGGGAAAGCCTATCATTTGCCCCAAAACGGCCAATGGCATAACTGGATATCCTCACCAAATTGAACAGATTTTCTAACCATCAGTGACCACTAAATTCCAAATATCGCTGACCATTAAAATCAAACCGACCGGGATATAATTATCCAGGAGCAGACGCACGTGACTGTGGATTCGTGTCACGTTAGCGGTTGCCGACCCAGTTCCGACGTTCTGCTATATTGGTCGAATGACTGTTAAGCATCAAGGAACGGACATTCGATTTCAGCTATAAACCAGCGCCTTCGACGAATTGCAAATTTTAATCGACCGCTATGAAGAATAATTCGTAATCAAGGTCGTGGGTTCAACCCCCATCATTGTCTTCATATAAAACAAATAGTTACCAGTTTTTTTGAGTGATAGACTTTTTGTGTAGACGTAATGTAGACGCTGTGCAGCAATTATAGCTAGGTAGATATGTGCGGACATAAACTTAGCTCCTCGCCTTCAACAGTTAGGTAGTCTATAATCATTCGATTGCAGAGTGTAATTGTAAAGATAAATTCAGAGTGGGTTTTTCTATCTCTAGTTAGTAGCTTGTATCGAGAAGTTCATTCGTATTGCTTATGTTATGCTTATCCATTGATCTATCTTTAGATAAAGATTGATATGCTTTATGCAAACATCCTAAAATTTTATGTTCTTTATTTTTGATGAAATGCTTTTATTACTATATTAAGGACCTGATGTGAGCAATTTCCGCATTCCTGAAAAGTACCGACAAGAGTTGCTTGAAATAGCAAAGCTTCCTGACTCAGCGATTGCTGAGTTCATTTCTGTTTTAGAGGCTGTTCCGCCCGCAATCAAGCACCAAGATGCAGTGATGCGCGCATTAAACAATACAACACAGATTCCTCCGGGGGACGCACGCAAAATAGTTACTCTCTTATTGTCTGTTTATTCAGTATTAGCGTATTCCGGTAAATCCGTAGATGATTTTATGGAAGAGCTTATTGAATCGTTAGATGAGGTGCAGGATGAAGAGGCTGTTGCTCCTACTGCCGAGGAAAAAAAATTACTGAGAGATAAGCTCACGAAACTATTAAGTGTTCCTTCGATAAGTTTGATATCGAAGGCAACAGGATTGATGTTTGAGTGTGACAATATTCTTAAACATGCTCGCGTGTTAACAGATATACGGCCCGTTTTTGGGTATGGCGACGATGACTCTATTCTTGGGAGCGTGATTGTCCAAACTTTAAAACTCGAATATGTTAAGGACGACGATGAGGGAAAAGAATTCTTTGTTAATCTTGATAATGAGGATGTTGATAATTTGATAGCAATGTTACAACGCGCAAAACGCAAGGCTGATCAAAGTAAAAAACTTTTAAAAGATGCTAATGTTCCCTATATTCCAATGGTGCAACAATGAGTGCAACAGCAGAACAAGCTTATAAGACATATTTTGGTGGCAACAAAGACTGGTTTACGGATACAAATAAAAATCCGGCTCGATATAACATTGTTGATGACCCTAACCCTTTAATGATAGAGGGTTCCTGGCACAATTGGACGCCTGTTAATAACCAATTCACACACCTTTTTCCAAAAAAGATAGGGCGTATTCAGACTGTAAAGGTATACGTAGGCAAGGCTAAACCAGTTTCTCAGCAACAAAATATCGGTGTGCAGTTTGCTGAACTGGCGTCCGCATGGAAAAATTCTGTGCAAATAATATCGGATTGGAATTTCATGATTCTCCATCCAAGTTATCAAAGAATAATAGGGCTTGGCCCAGATGTAATACCATTCATTCTAAAAGAGTTGGAGCAAAATGGTGGTCATTGGTTCTGGGCGCTTCAAGCGTTAACAGGGGAAAATCCTGTCGCGGACGAAGATGCTGGCAGGGTACGTAAGATGACGGAAGCTTGGTTGAACTGGGGCAGAGAAAAGGGTTACATCTGATCGAATATGGCCAGTCTTGAACAACGATTGAAAAACGACTTTCCAAATCTTCAGGTAAACAATCACAAGGTTACTAGTCCGCAGACAAGCGAATACAATTGCATTGCTTGGGCAGCAGGTGATGATGAGCGTTGGTGGTGGCCCGCCCCGCATCCGATGGCATATTGGCCGCCAGGGTTTCCGCGAACTGAGACAATAGAAAACTTTATTGCTGTCTTTGCAACTTTTGGATATGAGATTAGTGATAACAGTCTTCAAGAACCGGGGTTTGAAAAGGTAGTGCTTTATGCTAATAATGATGGGAAACCAACGCATATGGCGCGTCAGCTTGAAAGTGGAGCGTGGACAAGCAAGCTTGGCCAGGATCATGATATTGAGCATGAAGCGCTAGATACAATCTCTGGCCCAATATATGGTGTCGCGGTAAAGATATTTCGCCGCGCCAAGAAATAATAAGGTTTTATATTAGCCTTTCCGGCCTTTCCTCTTAAGCGTACAGTTAATTATTGACAAAACTCCAAGGCAACTTTGGCTAAAGGATGGTGTAATTGGTTGTATGCCGCTTAGAAACGATAGTTATAAAGTATTAACCAGCCATTCATTAGAATCCACCCCATCTCTGCTCCTAGCCGTTACCGTCCAACCACTCCCCACAATTGCCAACGGCCGCTTTCGTCTGGTAATAATTAAATTTTAACCTAAACCTCATTAGTTCTTGTGGGCAAAAAGATTTCTTTCGGCGGCGGGAATGAAATAGGTTGGTCAACGCTGATAAGAAGGCTGTCCATTTGAGCTGATAAAACTCAATAACCTCAGCATTATTTTTCGTACCGGTAGGCTTCTAACCGTTCCACGCGATTTTAATTGCCGCCATAAACGCCCGAAACTAACCGATAAAATGCCGTTGGCCTGAGCAAGATGATGCCAGAAGCGATGACTGGCGTTACAGGAACCGGCGCGATGTCGAGGATGAACAATCCCAATAAACACAGGAAACACTTTATCCGCGTTTGTTTGGTTTGCCCTTCGGTCTTGGCCGGGCAGTCCGGTAACGGTTCAGGCAGATCGGCATACATATCCGTCACCAACTCCCAAAACCAACGCGGCCTCATCGCCACGACAGCCATACCGATCAAACAGCCGGGGGAAACCGGCCCGAAACCGATGACGGCAAAAACGGCAGACCGCAAGGCATTTAATTTGTGCTGGATTCATAACCAAAGGATCGGTTGATAAGGTGGCCGCCAGTCTAGCAGTTTTGCCTATGGCTTACCAAAGCCCAGGTATCCAGGATGAAAGCGTTGTCACGCTGATGCAACAGTACAGGGAATGCCGGCCTTGGAATCACCCGGAGCACGGACAACTGAAACGGGGAGAAATATAAATGCCCATCGGAACCATAGCATGGGTATGGCTACAAAACATGCCAAGACGGCAAGGCTGGATGCCAACGCCAACCAGATGTTCCAAGTACGGCCTTTACGTTTTTAGGGTTGGTAATGCCCTATAAGCGAAACGAATGCAGCATATACCATTGCTCAAGATTAGCCATAAGCCAGGTTTCCAGCTGATGGTCAAGATTGGCAAACGCTTCCTCAAAAGCATCATCCCCGGCAGCGACAGCCATTGGCGGGCCCAACCTGATGGAATAGCGTGATGGAGCTTCCCGGCGTGTCCAGACAGGGATAATGGCGGCGTTATAACGCTGGGCCAAACGCACGGCAAAGGATAGGTTGCTGTGTCCGGTTTGTGGTTTCCTCCCGAAACTGGGGACATTGACTTGGTTTTTTTTCACTTCATCAATGGCTATCCACAATGCGCCCTTATCGGCCAGATGCTTGCAAATCAGGCGCATAGAGGAGGGCCCGCTGATAATGAGCTTGATGGCGCCACCCATGCGTTCACGGGCGGCGTCGGCGATCCTGCTGGCAAAGCGGTTCCTTACCGGCTTATACAAGCCCATGACATCAAAGCCGTAACCGATCACATAGTTCCCGCAAATTTCCCAATTGCCCGTATGGGCAAAAACAAAAATGACGGCTTGTTTGTGGCCTATGAACGGCTGCAAATAGTCGCCATTAATTATCGAAACCCTATTTTGGGCATAAATCTTATCCAGCAAAGAATACTCGGACATGGATTGGCCTATGTTTTGCCACATCCGGGTGAGCATCTTTTCCCGCTCGGCCACCCCCAAATCGGGGCGCAGGATCGCCAAATTATCCCTGGCGCGTCCATCCGGGATTTTAAAGCGGTATTTTGCCGCCAACGGCCCCAAAAATGCGCCGACGCTGGCGTTTACGCTGACTGGCAGATAACGCAAGACATAATGGCTGAAATAGTCCAGCCCCCCCCAAAACGGGTCGCTGAGCCAGTAGCGCAGCCACTGTTTGCGCCAGGCCTTATCATTGAAAAACCGTAAAAAATTCGTTCTCATCGGCTGGTGATGCGCATCGGCAAATTATCTTTAGGGCGCAACGTCAGACGGCATTCATGGGTCACTTGATGCCCTTCCGGTACCTGCAAACGGAAATGTTTCGCCAAGATAGCCAAGCACAACGTCGTTTCCACCAGCCCGAAAAACTTTGCCACACACACCCTAGGGCCTACGCTAAAAGGGATGTAGATAAACTTATCGGGTTTTACCGGCGCATCATCCAGAAAACGTTCGGGGATGAAATGGTCGGGCTTGTCCCAATAAGCCTTATGCCGGTGCAACAGCCAGGGCACCACCAACATGATAGAACCGGCGGGGATATGGCGTTTACGGATAATGTCATCATCACTGGCTTCGCGTGACAAGATAGGCACGGGAGGGTACAGGCGCATGGTTTCTTCGAGCACGGCGCGGGTATAGCTTAACTTAGAGAAATCGGCGAATGTCGGCGAACCGGAAGCCAAAACCGTGTCGATTTCCTGGTGCAAACGCCGCTCGACGTCAGGGCATTGGGAAATCAAATACCACGCCCATGCCAAGGTGTTGGCGGTGGTCTCATGGCCCGCCATAAACAGCACGATCAATTCATTACGGATTTGTTTTTTGGTCAAGGCGGCCTGGGCCTCTTTTTTATCCTGTATGCGTAAAAACTGCCCCAGCAGGGTATCTTTATTGTCGCTTTTAATGCCTTCGGCAATGACCTTGTCGACGATATCGTGGATGGCTTTGGCGGCCTTGGCGGCTTTAGCCGCCCGCCCCCTGCCTAAGCCTGGAATCCAGCTGGGCAAACCAAAAAACGTGTTCACATCCATTTGTTCAATTGCCGCCTGATACTCCGCAAAACTTTGCACCACTTGCGCCGCCTGCCCTGCACCGAGCTGGTTGCCAAATAGGGTACGGCAAATAATCTCAGCCGTTAACTGCCCCATTTCCGGCAAAACCTGGATGATTTCGCCTTGCTTAAAATTAGCCCATGACCTTACCCGCTCTTCCGTGGCCTTGATCATGACTTCGCTGTATTTGGCGACTTGTTCGGCACTGAAAAGCGGGGTCTCCAGGCTCCTGTGTTTCTGCCAAGTGTCACCGTCACTGATAAACAGGCCATCACCCAACAACGGTTCCAGCGCCTTGCGCATCAACGGGCTCTTTTTTTCATAATTGGCATGGTTCGTTAAAAACACATGACGGACAATATCAGGATGGTTGGCAATAAAGATAGAACGGTTAATGATCTTGATGGACATAAACTGCCGGTTGAACGAATCTTCCGTCCAGATAGACAGCAGGTCACGGCGGGCGTATTTTAGCGTATCAAGCGCCCCCAGCGTTTTCTGGTGCCGGATTGGAAAAGGGGGAATAAAATCAGTCATACTTAATCTGGTTAAAAAAGACGGATGATCACATTGGGTTTGCTTAGGGCTGCTGCGTTTGCATAACCGTTTTGTAAAAAAACGGCCTACCCTTAGCCATAACCAGAGTATATCGTAAGTTACAGCCCGCTATCTAATCATGTGCCTTACCCCGCCCCATTACTGCACTAGGCAACGGCTGTGCGGCAAAATGGAACAGATAATCGCCACGGCTTGCTTTCGGCTCAAGCGTTCGCCATGCCATAGCCCGTAACCCAGCCTGGTGGCCTGTTACGGTGCCAAACAGCAATAACGCCCCAAGCGCGGTAGGCAAATGGATATAAGCATCAGCGCACTGGCCATGATCCGGGCCGTCGTAAAACTCGCCGCATCCATGACCGCGTGTTTCAGCGCTAAACGGCACAGCAAGGAGTTGCCAGCAATAGCCATCATGGCAAGGAACGCCAGGAAGTAGGCGCGTTTAATCAACACCAGGCACGTCCCACAAATTGATTGCGTGGTTTCCATAAGGACATTTATTTACCAACACCAGACACATTCAAGCCGATAATCCCGACCAAAACAAAGCCAATATAGACATATTGCATGAATTGATAGCGCTCCTGGAAAAGCCAGTACCCCAACATGGCGACAATCAAAATTCCGGCCCCCGCCCATGTGGTATTGGCAATAGTCATATCCATACCTTTTAACGCCATTGCAAAAGCAACCATCGCGATGTTGAAAAAAAGCAATCCGCCAAGCAGATATTGCCAATGTCCAACCCCGTCTGATTTATTCAGCAAAGCGACGCCGATTGACTCCAAGACAATGGTGCAGAACAAATAAAAGTAACTCACCTAATTCCCCATAAATATGATTTGACCCTAATAACTCTCCACAAAACGTTGTAAAACACGTAAATCGTTGCCTGCCTTATCGGCACTGACACCCAACTCTTCAAGCGGGGCATTCAGGCGATTGATCCAGACGGTAGGATAGCCAAACCATTTTGCTCCGGCGGCATCCCAGCCACCGAACCCGGCAAACACGCCAATCCCTAAGCCAGAGACAAAGGCCACGCCTCCGCCTACACTCACGAATTGTAAAAATTTTCTTCTGCCGATTAAGTGGGCCATCGCCTTATCCCTATAAAAATTACCTGATGCCAATCGCCACTGGGCTGTTATAAACAACTTTTTGTTGGAAGCATGCCGTCCGTTAATTTTCCAAGCATCGGCCCATTAATAATCGGACAATGTCTTAGGTGGCAGCGCCGCCCGCAAGGCATTCAAGACGGCCAAAACATCAATAATTTCTTGCGCCACCGCGCCCGTGACCGGGCTCAGGTAGCCCAACCCGGCAAACACCATGCCGACTAGGCTCAAGGCCATGCCACCCACCGCGCTTTGCAAGGCAATTTTGCGCATCCTCGCGCCGATGTGGAACAGCTCATCCACTTTGAGCAAAGAACTGTCCATGATCACCGCATCCGCCGCTTCGCCCGTGATGTCACTGTTTTGCCCGAAGGCGATGCCGATGGTCGCGGCGGTCAGCGCGGGCGCGTCATTGATGCCGTCACCCAGAAACACGGTCTTGGCCTTTTGCGTTTCCTCACGGACCAAGGCCAGTTTTTGCTCAGGGCTTTGGCTGAAATAAACGTGCTTGATACCGACTTTTTGGGCCAAATAGCGCACTTCGGATTCCCTATCGCCGGACACCAGCATCACTTTGTCAAACAAGTGGTTGGGTTGCAAATGGTTGATGAACGATGAACTGTCGCTACGCACTTCATCACGGAACTGGAAAGTCGCCGCGTATTGCCCGTCAAGCAAGATGACACATTCCAAACCGCCGCCGGGCGCAGGCAACTCGGCGAGCAAGTCGGGATGCTGTCCGCTAAAGTTTTTGCGGCTCGTGACTTGCACCTGCTGGCCGCTGACCGTGCCTTGCAGGCCCGCACCAGGCAATTCGCAGATGTCCGTCACCTTGAGCAAGGCCAAGCTGGCCGCTTCGGCGGCCTTGAGGATGCTGCCCGCCAAAGGATGCTTGGAATAGCGTTCCAAACTGGCGACCAAGGCCAACACGTCTTGTTGGTTATGGTTTTTGCTGGCCACCACCGCCGTCAACGCAGGCCGCCCATAGGTGAGCGTGCCCGTTTTATCAAAAATGGCGGTACGGCAAGTGCCAATGGTTTCCAGGATCGCCGGATTTTTGATGATGATTTCCCGCCGCGCCGCCAAGGAAATCGAGCTGATAATGGTCACCGGGATACCGATCAGCAAGGGGCAAGGCGTGGCAATGACCAACACCGCCAAAAAACGGATGACTTCGCCGCTATAACCCCAAGCGGCCAATGCCAGAAAAACCGCCAGCGGCGTATACCACGCGCCCAATTGGTCGCCTAACCGGCGGAGATTGGGGCGGTGTTGGTCGGATTCGCGCATGACGGCCATGATTTTGGCGTAACGGGAATCGACCACCAGCTTGTCGGCGCGGATCACCAACAAAGAATCACCGTTAATGGCACCGGACAACACCCTCGAACCACTGATTTTCGACATCAGATATGGCTCCCCGGTCAGGAACGATTCGTCCATGGTGCTGGCCCCTTCCAGCACCGTGCCATCCACCGGACAAATCTCGTGCGGCAACACCGACAAAGTGTCGCCGATGACGACCTGGTCGGTGGCAATGTCCACCAGCAAACCGTCGGCTTTCCGATGCGCGATGGACGGCATCCGGTTGGCCAATGCTTCCAGTACCGACGAGGCCTTGCGCACCGCATAAGCCTCCAGCACCGAGCCACCCGACAGCATCAGCACCACCAACGCCCCTGCCAAATATTCATGCAAGGCCATGGCCGTGACGATGGCGACCCCGGCCAACAAATCAGCGCCCATATTGCCTTGCAAAAGCTTGCTGGCCAGCTGGTAAATCTGGGGGACACCGCCCAATAGCAAAACCGCAAGCAAAGGCAATTCAAGCAAGGTGACGGACAAGCCGAAGCCCCCTTGATGGATTTCCACCGCATCCACCAAAAATGAAGCATGCTCCACCCAGGTATAGGTTTGCTGCTTAATATCAACACCATACCGGAGCAGCAGGTAAGTGGCGATACCTAACAGGCTTAAAATGACAATGTCCTTTTCAAGCCGGGAAGAAGGTAACGATGAGGATTTTGATGCGTTCATGGCGGCTATTCGTCTAATGTTCTTTTACTGCCATGCACCATGGCTTTTGCCAGGTTTTCCTTATGTATAAAACTTTCAACGGCGACCCCGGCAATATGCAAGACGACCAAGACCACCGTCAAATTGGCAAACAGCTCATGCAATTCTTCCCAAAGGTCTTCATTCGCGGGGCCTATGGAGGCTAATGGCCCCGCGCCTTGGTCGGCCCCGTACACGGCAAACCCGGTCAAAACGGTCATAAGCAAACTGGCCAGCAACAACACAATCATTGCCGCACCCGCAGGGTTGTGCCCCAAATAACGCTTAGGCTTTAAGGCCACCACGTCTTTAATATAGGCGATGGATGCCATCGGGCTGCATAAAAAACTGGCGAACCGGGCGTATCGGTTACCGATAAATCCCCAAACCAGACGGAACACGAGCAGGCCAAACACCAGATAGCCGGCCCAGACATGGATATCCAGCAATTCATCTTCGGTCAGGTAAGCGACAAAAAAGCCGATGACCAGCAACCAGTGAAAAACCCTTAAAGGCAAATCCCAAACTTTAGTTAATGTCGGTATGTTCATAGTCAACCCTCATATAAGAATGTGTTTAAAGCAATTTCCAACGGAACCATTTCCATAAGATAAGTAAGTTTTTTGCTTACTATACCCGCACCAAGCGGTAAAAAATATGTTTGGCAATTTCCGCCGTGGCGATATAGGACGCTACGATCAGGCCCAGCAAGCCCAAAAGCGTGGGGGACAAGGGCTGGAACCCTATTAACGTTGCCAGTGGCGTGTACGGCAAAGCCAAGGTCAAGGCGACGACCGCCAGCGTCGCCACCCATAAATATTTTCCGGGCCTGCTTTTGAAAAACGGCTTGCGGCTGCGCACGACAAACACGATCAGCGCGGCGGACACCACCGACTCCAAAAACCAGCCCGTGCGGAACTGCTCGATTGGCACGTCCAACCACAACAGCAAGCCAAAGGTCATATAATCAAAGACCGAGCTGACAATCCCAAAGGTGACCATAAACTTGCGGATGAAGGCGATATCCCAGCGGCGCGGCTGCGAGACCATTTCCTCATCAAGATTATCGGAGGCGATAGTCATTTCAGGGAAATCGGTCAACAAATTGGTCAGCAAAATCTGCTTGGGCAACAGCGGCAGGAACGGCAAAAACAGCGACGCGCCCGCCATGCTGAACATATTGCCGAAATTGGAGCTGGTCGCCATGAACACATATTTTAAGGTGTTGGCGAAGGTGATGCGGCCTTCCTTGACACCGCCGACCAACACTTGCAGGTTCTTTTCCAACAACACGATTTGTGCCGTGTCCTTGGCGACATCGGCGGCGCTATCGACCGAAATGCCGACATCGGCGGCATGTAAGGCCGACACATCGTTGATGCCATCACCCATGTAACCCACGACGAAGCCCGCTTTTTTCAGCGCGATGATGATGCGCTCTTTCTGGTTGGGTTCGATTTCGGCGAATAGATTGACTTCGGCGACGCGGCTCATCAAGGCCGGCCCGCTCATTTGGGCAATTTCCGGGCCGGTAAGGATGTGGCTGCCACCCAGCCCCAATTGTTTGCTGACAGTTTCCGCCACCAGCCAGTTGTCGCCCGTGATGATTTTCAGCGTCACACCCAGCTGCCGCAATTGCCCGATAGTCTCGAGGCAATCGGCTTTCGGCGGATCGAAAAACGTCAGGAAACCTAAAAAGCGCAAGCCGGTTTCGTCGTGGTTGCCTATGCCCGTTTGCAAAGCGTCCATGGGTTTATAAGCCAACCCCAAGGTGCGCAAACCCTGGCGGCTATAATCCTGGAATTTTTGCTGGATACTGTCTTGCACATCGGCAATCGCCACCAGGCTGCCGTCGGGGTTTTCCAAGTGGCTGCACACGGCGAGGATATTAGTTAAGGCGCCTTTGCTGATCAACAATGTCGTTCCTTGATCTACCACCAGCATGCTCAAGCGCTTGCGGTAAAAATCGTAAGGGATTTCGTCCAATTTCCGGCTGTTGCCTAGGTCAAAGCTTTTATATTCCCTGATGGCCGTGTCAATGGGATTGTTAAAGCCAGCTTCATAAACGGCGTTCAGGTACATATAACGGCAAATGCGTTCAGAGCTGTTGCCTAGCACATCGAAAGCCCCCTGCACCTGCACTTTGCCTTCGGTCAATGTCCCGGTTTTGTCCGAACACAACACATTCATGCTGCCCAGGTTTTCGATGGAAGCCAATTGCTTGACGATGACTTTCTGCGCCGCCATACGCCTGGCCCCGTGGGCGAGATTGACGCTGATGATGGCGGGCAACAGTTGCGGCGTCAGCCCCACCGCCAAGGCCAGCGCAAACAGGAAGGAATCCATCACCGGCTTATGCAAATAGACGTTGACGGCGAAAATGATCATCACCAGTATCAGGGTCACTTCCATCAGCAAATAACCAAAGCGCCTGACGCCGCGTTCAAATTCGGTTTCCGGCGCCTTAAGTTTGAGCCGCCCTGAAAGCTTGCCAAATTCGGTGGCCTGTCCGGTTGCGGCAACCAAGGCATCCGCGCTGCCGCTCTCGACATGTGTCCCCATCCACACCGCATTGTTGCGTTGCGCCAATGGCGTATCGGCTGCCAACACCCCAGGGATTTTTTCCGCCGGATAACTTTCGCCAGTCAACGCGGCCTCATCGACAAACAAATTGGCCGTTTTCAACAACAAGCAATCCGCCGGCACAATATCGCCCGCATTGAGCACAATCACATCGCCGACCACCAACTCGTCGGCGGGCAATTCCGTTTCCACCCCGTCCCGCATCACCGCGACTTTGATCTCGACAATCGCGAGCAATTGTTCCACCGCATCGGCCGCGCCTTTTTCCTGCCAAAAACCCAGCAAACCGCTGATCAGGACTATCGTCAGGATAATGCTGGCATCGACATGGTCATGCAAATAAAACGAAATGCCCGTCGCAAACAACAATAGCAGAATGATGGAGCTTTTAAACTGCGCCAGCAGCAAGCCCCAAGAACCCGTTTGTTTTTTGCCGTTCAGCCGGTTAGCGCCATCGCGTTTTAAGCGTGCAATGGCTTCACGCTGCGATAAGCCCTGCCCTGTGCTGTTAAGCTGTGCGAGGCATTCCTTAATGGGCTGGTGCCAAAAAGGCTTGGGGCTTGTGGATTTATCTGTCTGGAGATTCATTGTTGCCCTTATTTAGTTTAGCGATTGGCCATCACCGTTCCTGTGCCATCCATTAGGTGCCCATAGTTGATTTTATAAACATCCTTACCCACTTGCCTTGTTGGGAAGGGGATGTGGCTTTATCCGGCAGCCCTTTAGACCTTACTTACTGATGTTACGCAGATATTTTCTGCGGTTCGAAGTAAATATGAAGAGTCGCTATTGCGACGGTTTATTTAATCGGGTTCTCGCACCCGAAAGCGAGATACTTTCTTTTGCTCCGCCAAAAGAAAGTATCCAAAGAAAAGGCGGCCCGGTTGCCGCTGATGTCTTGCGCTCCTCGCATTTGTCGGGGGGAGGCAGAATGGGCTTCCTGCCCATCTGCCTCCGTGCGGCATCCTTGCCGCACCCCTTTATGCCCTATGGGTATTCGGGCTATTCCCGTCAAATACTGCGGTGCTCGACGCGGCAAACGGGATAAAAACCACGTTACTGCGTAACGTCAATTACTTAAAAACTACGCACAACGCTTTTAAAGCACACCCTTAACTTTAAAAGTTTACAAATAAAACTCAAGCTCCCGGATCTTTTCCTCCAACCGTTTCAAAACCCCTTTCCCGTCCCTCACCCCGTCCATAGCTTCAAAAACGGATGGGCCGCCCCCCAACAATTCCCAACGCGCCAGTTTATTTTTTAACTGCTGTTGTCCGTTAACGCTGAAGTGGTAGCGGCCTAATAACTCATTTAGCCCTTGCGGCCCAGTGACCGCCAAGGATGCGGACAATTTATCCACTTGCCCTAGCACTTGCACAATAACCCCGATATGGGCGGCCAGCATTTCGCTGGCGGCTTGCGCGGTGACTTGCGCAGCCGAATGGTTTTCGTTGTCGGAAACGACCTTTAAAGCCTGTATCAGTTCGCCGGTGGTAAAACGCGCGGCGGTTTCATAAAACGCGGACGCCTCCATATCGCACAGTTCGTCATGGCGATAGGCCAACTGCGGCTTCGCGTAGGTCTGGATGCTGGTGGCCGCACAGGGCGGTTTGAAGACTATCGGCGGATAGTGGCATTTCTGGCTATCGGCATCGGTGATTTTATTGGCCAAAAACACGCTGCCCAAAGGATGATACTTGTGCCCTGCTATACCGGCATTCAGCATCACGGGATAAGCCGGTTCCGCAAACAAGGCCTGGGTGTAGGCAATGCCCGCCGCCATTGCGCTTTTGCCGATTCCGGTTACAGTAAGGCAGATGTTTTCACGTCTGAAAACGGCAAAGGCTTGGACACGCAAGTCTTTTTTCAGGCGGAAATGCCCGATCAGTGGCTGGGCTTCACAAGGCAAAGCCGTGTATATAAAAATGGGTTGCTGCATGTGATGTGGTGTTTGTTGGCCATGAGGTTAACCATCCTGGAGGAATGGCAAAAATGTTCACAACGACCTTACCGATTATTTTTACTTATACGCATCTTTTCAATGTGTTTGAATTGGCGGTGTTTCTCTGCGCCATTTTTGGTTTGGTGTACGTTTACACGCCCGAACCACAACAAACCTTGCAAGACCGGGCAAAAAAAGACTGGTATAAGTTTTTGCAATCGGCTTGGCTTGGCGAATTGGCATTATGGCGGGCGTTCTGGCCATTTTTCCTGTTCATTAATGCCGTCCTGTTTTACGCCGATTACCGGATCGCCAATGTGACGTACACCATAGCCAGTTGGAAAACCGTGCATGGCATGGTGTTCTTACCGATTATCTGGTGGACGGTGTCGGTTTGGCGTTGCTCAACCCATACCCGCTACAAAATCAACGGCGCGGCGGCACGCACCCTAACCATGTTCCTGTTCTTGGAACTGGCATTGCGTTTTTTCATCAGCAGCCAATTGCCTAGCACCCTGTTCGATTGCCGTTTGTTGATCATGCAATATGGCGATTGCCTATGAACCCGGTGTTGATGCCCTGTCCGTTAGCTGCTGATGGACGGATACTGGCGTTACTTTAAAACAATAATATGTATTTAATTAGTAAACAATTACAACTATATTAAAATAATTTGTTACAATTTGACGCATAATTGCACCTCATTGATACACTTCCGTCGCTTCCACCCATCCTTTTATTAACGGCATAAGCCCTAAGGCTAAGAAAAACCTTAGATAAATCAAGCCATTTCCTTGGAAAAGCCATATAAACAAGGCAAATCCCAAGCTATGGCATATCCTTTGCTGCATTAAAACCAAACACTTCATTCAAGCACACCAATCAGGATGGCTTGCCCGACGTACACGGCTTGCTGCCTGCGTCATACGCCTGTCACCCGATCCTTTTATGCTGCCCCTGTCTTGAATGACCGCATCCGTCTTAATGGAGGAAATGCCAATGTTAGATTTAATGACTTTCTTGGACGATTATAACTGGCCTACCGCTTTGTCAGCCGAAGGCGCCTTTGCCATCCTGCTGGTTTTTTTCGGCCTTTTTTCCTGGCTAGAACGTCTCTTCCCACATAAAAAGTGGCCTGAACGCCTGCTGCGCAAATCATTGATGACGAACATCAGCCTATTTGCCGTCAATAACACGCTGATGTCAATCTTGTCAGTATCGGCGTTATTCCTGCTCGCCCAACAACACGCCCAACAAGGCCTGTTGCATTCAATAGAAAACCCTGCCTACCAGTTTTTCGTTTCGTTGTTGGCGTTGGATTTATTGTTATATGTTTGGCACAGGCTGTGCCATCGTTTTGATGCCCTATGGCTGTTCCATCGGGTGCATCACAATGACCCTTATTTAAACACATCGACAGCGTTTAGGATCCACATGCTGGAACTGTTGGTCACCAACCTGTTGAAAGCCGCATACGTCGTTTTACTTGGCGTTGACCAGCTTATGATGCTAGTCAACGAGATAGTGGTCATGCTATTTACGTTGTTCCACCACACCAATATTGCTTTTGCCGGCGAAAAACTGCTTAGTAAAGCGCTTATTGTGCCTTTTTTACACCGGGCCCACCACTCCACCGAACGTCATGAGCATGACAGCAATTACGGCGCGGTGTTTTCCATTTGGGATAGGGTGTTCGGCACACTGAATGAACGCAAACCATTGGCAATCGGCATTAACGGCAACTCACCACAGGAGCTGATCAATTTGCTAAAACTGGGCTTTAACTTACCAACGCCAACATCTAAAGGGCACCCCATCCCTGCCGAGTTAGAATACATGATTGCCGAAGCGGCTTATTACCGTGCTGAAAAACGCAATTTTTCCCCTGGTTATGAATTGCTGGATTGGCTGGAAGCCAAAAATGACATTTTCAGGCAACTCCATAGCGATGGCGCCACCAACCAGAAACCACAGGCAAAATACGGTTTGCTCGTATTGGGCTAACCCTAACGACCAACTCATGGCATGGCTTTGGCTAAAACCCGAGGCCATGCCTTGCCCCGCCTCCCTAAGCATCAATACTGCCGGCTAATCGTGGGAGCCGGATAGCCAAGCCTCCGTATAAGCACATCCTTAACCCGCTTACCAAGACTTACCCTTGGGGCATGCCAAATTTCCTGCGATTATCACCGCCTTTTTATTACAACGGTAATCCAGCGCATAAGCAAAAACTGTAATAAGATAGCCTTTGTTTTAACCTTCTTGGAGGCCAGCCTAATGCGCCGTCTTATACTGATGATTCTTATGACTTTCCCTTTATCCACGCTGGCTGTGGATGAAGCCCCGCCCAAGCTTGAAAACCTTCCGGACGTCCCGGAACCTCCCGAACAAGTGCAAAATGGCGAAAATATGGAACCGGAAATCACCATTTTGCGTAGCGGCAAAAAAATCATCCAGGAATATCGCCGGGGTGGGCGGATTTACATGGTCAAAATCGTCCCTGACATTGGCCCGGCGTATTACTTCCTCGACACCAATGGCGATGGCTTGTTTGATGCCCGTAATAGCGACCCGGACAGGGGCAGCCATGTCAACATGTGGAAAATATTGGAATGGGATTAATAGGCCTGAGCATGCCTGCTGGTTTGCGCTAGCCCCCTCCGGCAAACGGCCACATTGACAGCCCCCAGATGCCCGGCTAAGCTTTTTAGCAACCCATCCCCTTAGCCAAGGCCATCCAATTTTCCTGATACGCCCGAATAAAATTAGACCTCCATGCACAACGCCATCAACCAACTCCTAGCTTCAGCAAACCAGATCATCCTCGGCAAAGACCATAAGATCCGCTTGGCGGTCTGCTGCCTATTGGCACGCGGACATTTGCTGATTGAAGATATTCCTGGTGTGGGCAAAACCACCTTGGCGCACACCTTAGCAAAACTGCTGGGCTTGCATTATCAACGCATCCAATTCACTAGCGACATATTGCCTGCCGACATCCTCGGCACGTCCGTGTTTGATAGCGCCAACAACAGCTTCAAATTCCATCCGGGCCCCGTTTTTAACCAAATGGTCTTGGCCGATGAAGTCAACCGCGCCACGCCCAAAGCCCAAAGCGCCTTGCTGGAGGCCATGGAAGAGCAACAAGTGACGGTGGAAGGCAAAACCTATCCTTTGCCCAATCCATTTTTCGTTATCGCCACCCAAAACCCGTCGCACCAGATCGGCACTTTTCCCCTGCCGGAATCCCAGCTTGACCGTTTTTTGATGCGCATTGAATTGGGTTATCCCGACTATGCCGCCGAACGCGCTTTACTGGCCGGGCAAAACCGCCAGCATTTGCTGGAATCGCTGGATGTGCAATTGCCGCCGCAACAACTGCATGCCATCCAACAAGCCGTGACCAACATCCATGTCTCGCCTGCCTTGCTGGATTATTGCCAAGCCCTGATCAGCTATACCCGCACATCGCCCGAATACACTTATGGCCTATCGCCAAGAGGCGGCCTGGCCTTATTACGTGCCGCCAAAGCCTGGGCTTATATCAACCAACGCGACGCCGTTATCCCGGAAGATGTGCAAGCCGTTCTTGCCGCCGTTGCCGGACACCGTTTGCGGGCAGGCAACAACCACTCCGAAGCCATCGTCGCACCGCTATTAGAAAAGGTGGCCATCCATTGACCAGCCTAACCGAGCGCGTCAAAGCCCACCGTTTTTTTGCCGGGGAAAAAGCCACCGAAAACCAACCGATGCCCTTGACACACCGGCGCATTTTTATTCTGCCGACCCAGCGCGGCCTTGGTTTTGCCGTCCTTATCATCTTATTGTTTCTGATCGCCTTCGTTTATAACAACAACCTGGCGTATTTATTGACCTTCCTGATCGCCAGTATTTTTTTTATCACCATTACGCACAGCTTTAAGTCGTTGAGCGGGCTGATTGTCCAACCAGGCCAAAGCAAACCCGTATTTGCAGGGACTGCCGCAGGCTTTGATATTCATCTCGACAACCCCAACAGCACCCCGCGCCAGCATTTACAGATCACCCTTGAAAGCACCGAAAGCCTGACCCTGGCCGCACAAAGCAAAACCACGGTCACCCTGTATTCGGCAACACACAAGCGCGGTTGGCATGAGGCCGGAAAAGTGACCATTGCCAGCTCTTATCCTTTGGGTTTGTTCCGCGCTTGGTCACCCATACGCTTTAACCTGAAGGTGCTGGTTTATCCCAAACCCGCCACGCAAAGCAGCCCCTTCCCTGAGTCTTCAGCGGGTGAAATCCAGCAAGGCTTTAGCAAAAAAGGCGCGGATGATTTTTATGGCATGCAGGAATATCAGCCGGGCGACCCCATCAAGCATATCCACTGGAAGGCCTATGCAAAAGGTCTGGGGCTGTACAGCAAACAATACGGCGGTGGCAATTCCGCACAAATCTGGTTAGATTACGGGCAAACCAGTGGCAATGACACGGAAGCCCGCCTAAGCCAGTTGTGCCGCTGGGTCATTGAAGCGGATCAGGCCGGGCTGAGTTATGGCTTTATCTTGCCTGGATTGAGATTGCCGCCAGACAGCGGGGTGGCGCATACGCAAAAATGCTTGGAAGCGTTGGCGTTGTTTTAACCCTTTGCCTTTATGGCGCCGCCTATTTTTAGCTGTTCCCATGCCCAAACTTGCGGGTTAGCAAACACAATGGCCAACCAAATACTTACACCTACAACCCCAAAGACCCCGCAATGACAGCAAGCCCCAACCAAAACGTGCTGATTTTTTTACTCACGTCCATCGCGCTGATTGTCCTTCCGCATTTCTACCATCTGCCCATCAGTATTTTCGGCTTTTTTTACCTGCTGTTAGGTTGGCGCTTGGCAGGTTTATGGAAACCTGCCTGGCTGCCGAACCGCTGGCTGGTGTTTCTGTTGACCATCATCGGGCTAAGTTTGATTTATTTGCAGCACCAGGGCATTTTCGGGCGTGATGCGGGGACGCACCTGTTCATTATCGCGCTGGGCTTGAAACTGATGGAAATCAAAACCGAGCGCGACCTGTACCTGATCACTTTTCTGGCGTTTATCGTCGCCGCATCACAGTTTTTATACGAACAAAGCCTGTTGATGGCGGGCTATATTTTGATGGTGTGCTGCACCCTGATCGCCACACTGGTCAGCATCAACAGCCGCAACCCTGAACCTTGGCTGGCATTAAAAACCGCAAGCACCATAATCCTGCAAGCCTTACCCTTAGCCATTGTCTTATTCATCCTGTTTCCCCGTGTCGAAGCCCCACGCTGGATGCTGCTCAATGACCGCCAACAAGCCCGCATGGGCTTGAGCGACAGCATGGAACCCGGCTCCATTTCCGAACTCGGCGTATCCACGGAACTGGCTTTCCGCGTGAAATTTACCGGGGCGATGCCGCCACCCGCACAACGCTATTGGCGCGGGCCCGTGTTGACGCAAACGGATGGCAAACGCTGGATCCCATCGCCGCACCATGGCCTTGAAGCGTACATGGATAAACCCGTGACCACCGGGACGCCTTATCAATACACCTTATTGATGGAACCGCAGAATAAAAATTGGGTGTTCGCGCTTGATTTGCCCATTGAATTTACCGAACCACTGGAACGCAACGCCAATTACCAATTAATCACTTCCGCCAACCCCGATAAACGCTCGGAATATAAAATCACGTCGTTTCCGCATTACAATACGGGCTACATCACCCGTGTCGAATACAAAGACGCGACGCAATTGCCGGACACACCGTCCGCTGAAATAAACGCCTTGGTCACCCAATTGCACGGTTTCGACCAACCGCCCGAACAATTCATCAAAGCCCTGCTAAGCCATTTCCGCACCGAAGACTTCCATTACACACTAACCCCGCCAGTGATGGAAGATAAACCCATAGAAACGTTTTTGTTCAAAACCCGCTACGGTTTTTGTAGCCATTACGCATCCGCTTTCGTTTACCTGATGCGGGTTGCACATATCCCCGCCCGTGTCGTGACAGGCTATCAAGGCGGGGAATTCAACCCTGTCGGCCAGTTTCTGGAAATCCACCAATACGATGCCCATGCGTGGACGGAAGTGTGGCTGGAAGGCAAAGGTTGGATGCGCATCGACCCGACCGCCGCCGTCGCCCCTGAACGCATCGAGAAAAACATTAATGTTGACGCTTTGGCGACTGGCGAAACCATCCAATTTGCTACTGAAGGAGGCAATCAGAATGCCTTTGCCTGGTTAACACAAGCGCGGCAGTTGTGGAGCAATGTCGATTACAACTGGCAACGCTGGGTCATCAACTACAACCGCAGCAACCAGCAAAAATTCCTGGCAAACTTCGGAATCGGCGACATCAAAACCATGATGTACTGGATGATAGCCATCCTCAGCGGCATTAGCGCAATACTCAGTTTTTTCCTGCTCTATCAAAAACCCAAAACCACCGACCAAGCTTTGCGGCATTACCAGCGGTTCTGCCGCCACCTCGCCAAGCACGGGCTCATCCGGAACCCAAGCGAAGGCGAAACGGCTTTCGCCGAACGCATAAAAGCCACCCTGCCCCAACTTGCCCAACCCGCCCAACACATCACGGATATTTTTATCCGCTTGCGATATGGCAGGGCTAGCCATGATGAAGATTTAAGGCTGTTAGGAAAAAGCGTTAAGGAATTCACACAAGAAAACCCGCTCAAAAAACACTGAAAAGGCATCCCGCCCCAATGCCCTAGCTCTGCCGTAAGGAAACGGTTATGTGTTTAGCCCCGCCAATAGCGCCTTGATCTCCGGCACACAAGAGCCGCAATTCGTCCCCGCCTTTAAACACTTGCCAACCTCCTGTGGGGTTTTCAAGGCCAATTCCTTTATCGCATCACAAATTGTTTTTTCCCCGACATTAAAACAGGCGCAGACTATCGCGCCGACATCGGCAACGCCTATCGGCGGTTTTCCGGTCAGCAGCGCGAGCCGTTCTTGTTGGCCCAAGCCATCCTTCGCAAACAGGCTGGCCAGCCAATTGCGTTCGGGCAGGTTGATATGGGAAGCGATAAACACAATGCTGTCCAAATGCCCGTCATTAAAGCGGGCGGCACGGTAGTTGCCGTTGTGGCTATCTTGGTATTCCTGCCATTGCACTTCCCCGCCATCACCCAGTTGGGTTGTTGCCCAATCCTGCCAGGTTTCCGGCAATTGCCGGCCTGCCAATTCGTAGCGGTAAAACTGCTCGCCTTTGACCTTCACCCAATAATCAGAGCCAGTGATCGCCAGTTCCCGCCGCGACAAAATGAACCCGTACCAAGCCATAGGGCAAGGCCTGATGCGCACGGGCGTGTGCTTGCATTCCGGCTGTTTGGAAACCGGGTCGACCACCGGGTTCACTAACGCGCCCATACGCCCGTCGCTGGCGTATTGCCCTGTCCAGTGCATCGGCACGAACACATTGCCACGTATTTGGCTGTCGGTGATTTGCACCCGCGCCGTCATACTGCCCCAGCGGGTTTCGAGGCTTGCCAAACTGTTTTGTGGCAATTGGTAGGCGGCCGCATCGTCAGGATGCACTTCCACAAACGGCTCCGGCTTATGCTGGTTGAGTTTGCTGGCGAGGGCGGTGCGGGTCATGGTGTGCCATTGGTCGCGCAAACGCCCGGTGTTCAAAATCAGCGGATAATCGGCGTCCGGCAGGTTGACGGGCGGCCTGGGGGTGATGGCGATAAATTGGGCTTTGCCGGAGGGGGTGAAATAGCGTCCATCGCTAAACAGCCGCGCCGTGCCGTGCGGGTGTTGCGCATTCACAGGCCATTGCACGGGTTGGAAACTGTCGTATCCGGCCAGGCTAAGGTCGGCAAAGGCGGAAATGTCAAAATCGCGGCCGCCATTATTTTCAAAACCGGACAAAGCCGCGTGCTCGCGGAAAATCTCCACCGGATGTTGGAACGCGAACGCCTCGGCATAGCCCATGCGCCGGGCGACTTGGCAGATGATCCACCAATCGGGCTTGGCGTTGCCCGCACCATTGAACAGGCTGCGTTGGCGGGAAATGCGCCGTTCGGAGTTGGTCACCGTGCCGTTTTTCTCGCTCCAGCCTTGCGCGGGCAACAGCACATGCGCGAAGGCGGCGGTGTCGGTGTTGGCGATGCAATCGGACACCACGACAAAATCACAGTTTTGCAGGGCTTGTTTGACCTTGTCGGCATTGGGCAAGCTGACCACCGGATTGGTGCCCATAATCCACACGGCTTTGACCTTGCCCTCATAAACCGCATCAAACAAAGCCACAGCCGGCAAGCCGCCTTGTTCCGGGATATTGCCGGTTTGCCAAAAACGCGCCACGCGGTCAATATCGCCTGGGGTGGCGAAATCCATGTGCGCCGCCAGTTGGTGCGATAAGCCGCCGACTTCACGCCCGCCCATGGCGTTAGGCTGCCCGGTCAGGGAAAACGGCCCCATGCCCGGTTTGCCGATGCGCCCGGTCGCCAAATGGCAGTTGATGATGCTGTTCACCTTATCTGTACCGCTGGTCGATTGGTTGACGCCTTGGCTGTACAAGCTCATGGCTTTTTCGGTGCTGGTGAACCAGTCGTAAAATTGCTGCACATCGGTGGCGGAGAGTCGGCAGTATTCGGCGACTTGTTGCACATCGCCCGCTAGGCTTGCTGCGATGAGGGCGGCTTCAAAGCCTTCGGTGTGGTTGTCGATGAAGTCGGAGTCAATGTAGGTTGGGGTGAGTGTGCGAACCCCAACAGAGGACGTATTATTGTCGGGGTTCGCACACTCACCCTTTATGCCTCCAAGGGTGCAACCTACCAAATAATTCAACAAGCCATTAAACAAAATCGTGTCACTGCCCGCCGCCAACGGCAAATGCAAATCGGCAATATCGCAAGTGGAGGTGCGGCGCGGGTCGATGACGACGATTTTCAAGTTGGGGTTGGCTTCCTTGGCGGCGCGGATGCGCTGGAAACTGACCGGATGGCACCACGCGGTGTTCGAGCCGATCAGGACGATCAAATCCGCCAATTCATAATCTTCATAACAGCCGGGTACGGCATCCGCCCCAAACGCACGTTTATGCCCCGCCACCGACGACGACATGCACAAACGGCTGTTGGTGTCGATATTGGCGTTGCCGATAAAGCCCTTCATCAGCTTGTTGGCGACGTAATAATCTTCCGTCAACAACTGCCCCGAACCGTAAATGGCGACGCTATCCTTGCCGTGTGAGGCCATCGTGTCCAGCAAGGTGTTGGCGACCAAATCCAGCGCGTCTTCCCAACTGGCTGGTTGGCCGTGGATATGCGGTTCCAGCAAACGGCCTTGTAACTCAACCGTCTCGCCCAACGCCGAACCCTTGGAACATAACCTGCCAAAATTGGCGGGATGGGTTTTGTCGCCTTTAATCTGGACTTGGCGGTTTTCGGCACCGACCGTGGCGGTAACGCCGCAGCCTACGCCGCAGTAAGGGCAAGTGGTTTGGATGGTTTGGGTCATAGGTGGGGTTTTATTGGTTGGGGCTTTGTTTCAGAAGCCATGCTCATTTCCAAGTATCGTAGGATGGGCTGTACCCAAAGGGCATAAAAGGTACGAAGCCCATCAATCCTAGCAGTCGATGATGGGCTTCCTTGCGTCAGCCCATCCTACCGTACTCCAATCCTGTTCCTGCGCTTGGGGTTGCTCGCGTCCATCGGACATAAAATCGTCAGAAAATTGGCTCATAGAAGCAAACCACGATTCCCAGCTGGTTTTGGCAACAATTTTGGCGGGTTTTTCAGTTAAAAAGGTGACAGCTACCGCAACGGCTTGGTCGGTTGTTACATTTTCTTCCAAGGTGATGTGACCATTTTCGTAAATTCCTTTGATGGCGAGTAGGGACATGGTGATGCTCCGAGAATTGGTGTGTTGATTGGGTCGTTTTCATTGTTGTCACGCAGAATGAGCTATTTTGAGTAAGGTTTCGTTATTGGGCAGAAGTTTTACCACTCTCTGTTCAAGTGCCTCTACATTCAAAATATTGGCCCCTACTGTATAGGCGTAAGCCGCGCTGGCAAAATATTGGCACCTAATGTATAGGCGTAAGCCGCGCTGGGCTGAAATTGGATTTCCACATCATCAAATACTCCAATTTTTGAAATCGTTTTTGTGGTCACAAGAAGCTCATTTATTCCATTGTTCTTTGCATAACTTATAACACCTTTTAACAGCCTTGAATCCGAACAAGGCTGGTCTGACCATTTCACTTCCACACACCAAACTGATTTTAGTGTGGCAAAATCAAGCCAAACAATATCCACTTCACCTGTGTTCCATCGGGCATAATGTAAGTTATCAATATTGTCACTATGAGACCATTGGCTAAAAATGGCGGTCTCTGTCAATGCGCCCATTGCTTGATGTCCGTCATCAACCGGACCAAACAATGCCGCCCGCATTGATGGATTAGTCAAATACACTTTAAATGTGGTTGCCCGCTTAAATGTTTTTGATGAAAAATCAACACGGTTGACTATTTTTATCAAGAATGCCGCTTCCAAATATTCGATATATTTTTTTATCGTATTCTTAGATACACCGGATGATTTCGATAAGTTGTCTAAGGTAATTTCATTGCCCGTGTTGTACGCGATAGTGGTAAACAATTTGTTCAACTCTTGAACATCGCTGATTCCATAGAGGCTAGGTAAGTCCCTCAGCAACACTTTGTCAATGATGTCACTTTTGATGTATCTGGCACTGTCATGTTGGATGAGGTTTGAAAACACCGCTTCAGGGTAACCGCCAAAATTTAAGTAATTAATAAATTCTTTATTCAATTCGATGATATTTTTGGTATTCCAGAAACCTTGTTGAGTAGAAGGGGTGATTAATTCATCAGTTTTGTCAATAAACGCCAGATACTCTGCAAATGTTAGCGGCGGCAATAAAAAATCGGTAAAACGCCCTGCTCCTGATTCACGGCTTTTGAGTTTCAACGCGGCGGCTGCCGAGCCTGTGGCGATGAATTTATAAGCCGGGTACGAATCGACCAGCGATTTTAAATGCACTTCCCAACCTGCCAGATACTGTATTTCATCAAAGATGATGAATAAGTTGCCATCCCTTTTATGTCCGAATTCACTTTGGAACAGATTGACGATTTTTTCCAAAGAAAGCCCCGTGTATAAAGGGGTTTCCAATGACACATATAAAATTTGCGTGGGCGCAACCCCTCCGTTGAGCAATCCGTCTACTGTGTGGTAAATCATCACCGTTTTGCCCACCCGCCTTGGCCCCATCAGCACAGCAGCCCGGTTGATGGACGATTCCTTAACTAGCTTAAAAAAGGACTCGAAGTAAAAGCGTCGTGGGTAATCTTGATAACGCTTTTCTATACCGCCTGTTTCCCACCAAGGATTATCAAAATGCAGGCGGTTTTTTATTTCTGTTTGCGAGATGGTTAGCATTTTTCTTCCATTAAGATCAATTGATTTATCTTAATGATAATTTTTTGTCAATTAAAGTCAATTAATTGATCTTAACTTACTGTTTGCTTCTCAGATCGAAGCTAGGGCTTCTGATACTTGGGTTTCAAAACCGGATTTTGGGAGTCAGCGTAAACAGCTAACAGGGTTCAAAATAATTAAAGCTAAACAATGCTCCGCGTATCCCGGCGGTCAGCCAACCGCATCAAAACCCCACCAACAAAAAATCCACCGCACCAACAATTTCATCCCGATAGCTGCCAAGATTACCAATAGCTTTGCCCAATTCCTTTCTCGGTATACCAGCAAGCTGCGGGGTAAGCAGCAAGTAACTTTCCCCGTCAATTTCCAAACAAGGCGTAAGCCGCGTCATGCCGCGTGTCGGTATTCCGGCTGGACATAGTGGGATAACCACGGTGCTTGCCAGATCGCCCAGCAAATCGCTTTGCACATCTAACAAGTAAGGAACCAAGCCCTTGGTTTTGGGATTGCGGTTTTCGTGCAAGTCGAATTGAGGCATCAGAAACTCCGCAAATCATCGGCGAACGTGCCATGTTCCTCAACGTAACGGTTGTATTCAGTGATTGCTGCTTGGTTCTCGGCAAGCCATGCGGCACCTTGTTTTTGCCGGACCAGCTCGACCAGTTTTTGCTCCAGTGCGGCGGACAGATTAATGTCCAGTTCTTTGGCTTTTTTTAGCAAATCGCTGTTGACGGTGACATTAGTGGGTTTTTTAGTGGCGGATAAATCATATAAGGCTTGCATGGTGAATTTCCTGTGAGTTAATTATGCGGGTTATTTATGCGCATAATTATATCTGGTTTTTCCCAAAAATCATCCCTTCCCGCATCCCGGCAATATCCTCACCTTTTTCCAACAACTCCTGATACCAAGACCCATCCGCCGTATCGCCATACAAAACCGCGCCAACCAACTTGCCCGCCTTAATCACCAGCTTTTTATAAATCCCCAAGGCCGCGTCGGTGAAATGGATGGTTTCACTGTGCGCATCACCCAAAAAATCACCCACTGAAAATAAATTGATGCCTGTCACTTTTAACTTGGTGGACGTGGGCAGGGTGATGTATTGCGCCACGCCGTGGGCGCTGAGATGGTTGGCGCAAACTTTCGCCTGTTCAAACAAGGGGGCGACCAAACCAAACGTGTCGCCGCGGTGCTGGATGCATTCGCCGACCGCGTAAATGCTGGGATCGTAGCTTTGCAAGGTGTCGTTGACGACGATGCCGCGTTCACAATACAGGCCGGATGCTTGCGCCAGCGCAATGTTGGGGCGCACGCCGACGGTGGTGACGAACAAATCGCAGGGTAATTGGCTACCGTCGGCAAAGGTCACGGAACGGACATGCCCGTTGTCATCGCCCAATAAAGCTTGGGTTTTGGCCGCCATTTTGAACTGGATGCCGCGTTGTTCCAAAGCCGCTTGCAAGAGCTTGGCGGCGGGTTTGTCCAGTTGCCGATTGAGCAGGATGCCATTGTTATGGATCACGGTCACGTCCATGCCGCGTTGCGCCAGGCCGTTGGCCGCTTCGAGACCCAGCAAGCCGCCGCCCAACACCACGGCCTTATTATGGCTTCGGCTATAGGCCAGCATGGTTTCAACATCAACAATGTCACGGAAACTGACCACGCCATCCAAACCGTTGCCGGGGATGTCCGGTCTGACGGCGTTCGATCCGGTGGCGATCAATAGGCGGTCATAGGCGGCGACCGTGCCGTCTTGAGCGTGGACTTGTTTGCGGGTGCGGTCTATGCGCACCACGGCTTTATGCTCCCCGGCATGTAGGCAAATGCCATTGTCGGCGTACCATTCGCGGTCATTGATGACGATGTCGGCGAGTTTTTTTTCGCCGCACAGCACCGATGACAGCAAGATACGGTTGTAATTGCCGTGGGGTTCGGCACCGAAGACTGTGATGTTGTATTTGTCCGGCGCGGCGGCGAGCAACTCTTCCACGGTGCGTATCCCCGCCATGCCGTTACCGATGACGACCAAGCGTTTTTTCACGTCAGTTCCCTTCAGTCCAAGTCAGGGATGGTCATCATCCCTTCCGCCACCAGCACCGCTTCACCGCCGACCCGGATCGTCAGGTTCTCCAAGCGCTTATGGTCCATTTCCAAATGCAGGACACTACGGCGGTTTTTGTCTTCGCCACGGTCTACAGAAAAGGTGTAAGTCCCTTTCTGCATGAAATCGAAAGAACACAAATAAGCCGCAAACGCGGGCATGGCGCTACCGACGGGCGGGTCTTCGTGGATGCCGATACGCGAACCGAGCAGACGGGTGTGGAAATTAGCATCTGGATGTAGGGTTTTGGGCGAGAACAGCAAAATTTCTTGGGCGGCGGTTTGCGGTGCGCTGGATTGGCTCCATGTGAGGTAATTAAACCGCGCTTTCCTGACGGTTTCGTAATTGAACACGGGGACGATCAAATACGGGAAACCGCAGGACACCAGCCGCGCCGAGTATTTTTTGGTGTCAAACTCGGATGGCTGTAGCGATAAAAAACCCGCCAGCTCTTCCGTGGTCGGCGCGAAGCGGTCAACAACTGGCGCTAGCTTGCGGGTAAATTGCACCAATGTCGGTTTGCCGTCTTGGGCGGAAATGTTCACTTCGACATCCCCGGCATTTTGCTCGAACACCAAGGGGGTGACTGCGCCCGTCAGTTCAATGTCACCGATGTCCGCCAACACATACGCCGTGGCGATTATCGGATGCCCGGCAAAATCAATTTCCCGTTGCGGCGAGAACACCCGCATCACCCGTTTGCCCGTGAGCTTGTCGCGTTTCTTGACGAACACGGTTTCTGACAAATTCAGCTCGCAGGCAATCTTCTGCATTTGCTGCCGGCTCAAGGCATCCGCATAAGGGAAAACCGCTATTTGCGCACCGCTAAATATCTGCCGCGTAAAGACATCGGCGATGTAATAGTGATATTTCATGATGCTTGCCCCGTGATGCCGACATAGACCCGATGGTTGTCTATCCGCACGGGATAAACGCGTATTTGCACCGTGCCGTCTTCCAGGCAAACACCGGTTTCCAAATTAAAATGCTGCTTATACAAAGGCGATGCGACCATGGCTTGCCCGCCAATATCGCCAATCAGCCCGCGCGACAGCACATTGGCCTGCCCGAAAGGGTCGAAGTTTTGCACCGCATACACAGACCCGGTGGCGGGCATGTAAAACAGGGCGACTTGCTGGCCTTGAACCAGTACGCACACGCCGGAATTAGGTTGCAGGTCTTCCACTGCGCAGGCATCAAACCAAACCATCACGCCACCTCCACGAGCTTAAAGTGTTTGCGCTCGTCGGCATTAGCTGGGCGGATCTGCCCGCGCTCCTCAACGAACACCACATTGTCGTCGGCTTGGTCGCTGTTGATAAAGTGGCGGAAGCGTTTCAGCTTGTCTTCGTTTTCTATCGTGGTCTTCCATTCACATTGGTAGGTGTCGACGACACGGGCCATTTGTTGCTCCAGTTCGTCGCACAACCCCAGTTTGTCAGCTATCACGACTGATTTGAGATAATCCAAACCGCCTTCCATGTTTTCCATCCATACCGAGGTGCGTTGCAGGCGGTCGGCGGTGCGGACATAAAAAATCAGGAAGCGGTCGATGTATTTGATTAAAGTTTCCTTGTCCAAGCCCGTCGCGAACAAATCCGCATGGCGGGGTTTCATGCCGCCATTGCCGCAGACGTACAAGCTCCAGCCGTTTTCGGTGGCGATCACCCCGACATCCTTGCCTTGCGCCTCCGCGCATTCACGGGTGCAGCCGGATACGGCGAACTTGATTTTGTGCGGGGAACGCAAGCCTTTGTAACGGTTTTCCAACTCTATCGCGAGGCCGACCGAATCATCAACGCCGTAGCGGCACCAAGTGCTGCCGACACAGGATTTCACGGTGCGCAAGGATTTGCCGTACGCGTGGCCGGTTTCAAACCCGGCGGCTATCAGCTCTTTCCAGATCGCGGGCAATTGCTCCAATCTCGCACCGAACAAATCAATGCGCTGGCCGCCCGTGATTTTGGTGTAGAGATGGTATTTTTTGCCCACTTGGCCCATCGCAATCAGCATGTCGGGGCTGATTTCGCCGCCCGGGATGCGCGGCACGACCGAGTAAGTGCCGTCCTTTTGCATGTTGGCCAGGAAAGTGTCGTTGGTGTCCTGCAAGCCCAAATGCTCTTGCTTGAGGATGTAATCGTTCCAATGCGAGGCCAAAATCGAGCCGACCGCAGGTTTGCAAATCTCGCAGCCGTGGCCTTTGCCATGCTTTGCCAGCAATTCGTCAAAAGTCCTGATTTCGCCGATGCGGACGAGGTTGTACAAATCCTGGCGCGTGTAGGCGAAATGCTCGCAGAGGTCGGTGTTGACTTCGTAGCCGTGTTTGGCAAGCTCGCAGTTCAACACCGATTTGAGCAAGGGCACACAACCGCCGCAGCCCGTTCCGGCTTTGGTTTCGGCTTTCAGGGCGTTCACTGTGGTGCAGCCCGCCTCAATCGCCGAACAAATGGCGCCTTTGCTGACCTCGTAACAGGAACAGATCTGAGCGGTGGCGGGTAGAGCATCCGGCCCCAAGCCAGCCGGTTCACCGGACAGACGCGGCAAGATCAGCGAATCGGGGTTCTCTGGTAATTCGATA
Organism: Methylovulum miyakonense HT12; assembly: GCF_000384075.1. Classification (GTDB taxonomy): domain Bacteria; phylum Pseudomonadota; class Gammaproteobacteria; order Methylococcales; family Methylomonadaceae; genus Methylovulum; species Methylovulum miyakonense. The sequence goes on along the minus strand of NZ_KB913025.1, from coordinate 1,897,550 downwards.
CCGTTTTGGCAATACTGCAATAGCGTGCCGTATTCGTTGGCGTCACCGACCAGCACCGCACCCAGCAAACGTTTGTTGTCTTCGCTGACAACCAAACGCTTGTACACCTCGCTCGCGCCGTTTTGATAAGTGAAAACCATCGCACCTTGGGTACGGGCGTGTGCATCGCCGATACTGGCGACGTCCACGCCCATCAGTTTCAGCTTGGTGCTCATGTCCGCGCCCGTGAAGCTGGCTTCGCCGCCCGTCAACCCGGCGATGACGGTACGCGCCATCGCATAGCCGGGCGCGACTAGCCCGAAAATCATGCCGTTCCACAAGGCGCATTCGCCGATGGCGTAAATGTCCGGGTCAGAGGTTTGGCATTGGTTGTTGATGACGATGCCGCCGCGTTGGCCGATTTCCAAACCACAGCTACGGGCAATATCGTCACGCGGACGGATACCTGCCGAAAACAACACGACATCGGTTTCCAATTCCTCGCCATCGGCAAAACACATTTTGTTGACGCAAGTGTCGCCGTCCACGATTTGGCTGGTATTTTTGTTGGTATGCACGGTCACGCCCAAGGCTTCGATTTTGCGCCGCAGCACCGCGCCGCCCGCTTCGTCAATCTGCACCGCCATCAGACGCGGGGCGAATTCGACAACGTGCGTTTCCAAACCCAAATCTTTCAGCGCCTTAGCCGCTTCCAAACCCAGCAGGCCGCCGCCGACCACCGTGCCGATTTTGCCGGTTTTTGCCGCCGCCGTCATCGCTTCCAAGTCTTCTATGGTGCGGTAAACCAAGCAGTTTTTGCGCTCATGCCCAGGCACGGGCGGCACGAATGGGTAGGATCCGGTCGCCAGCACCAGTTTGTCATATTGCACCGCCACACCCTTTGCCGAAGTGACGGTTTTCGCTTCGCGGTCTATCGTCACGGCGCGGTCGCCCAGATGGATCGTGATGCCGTGATTTGCAAAAAAGCCATCTTCAACGAGCGATAAGTCCTCGGCGGTTTTGCCGGAGAAAAATTCCGACAAATGCACACGGTCGTATGCCGGGCGCGGTTCTTCGCAAAAAGTCACAATGTTATATTGGCCGTTCGCAGCGGCAACCAGCCCCGCCAGAAAATTTTGGCCGACCATACCGTTACCGATGACCACTAATGTTTGTTTCATAACAACCTCGATGGGTTTAACAAATTCGGGCAAAAAAAAAGGTGTCTTCGCGCATAAGCTTGGCTTACGCGCAAAAGACACCTTTGTCTGGTTGGTTCAACTTCGAACCGTAATTGATGGCTCCTGCTTTGGAGTTTGCAAACGATATAGCAATTGCCGTGCCTGACCCTTTCGAATACAGACGGGCAATACCAAAGCCTTTGTAAACAATGGCTTTAAGGTTAGCGTAATCCGAAGGAAGAAGTGGATGCTGGTATGCCGGATTCGGATTTTTGCACTAAAAAAGTGCAATCCGTGTGGTTTCCGTGCGAAATTGGGGAGCTTATGGGGAGCGGTTGAATTTAATGGCGCGCAGGTTTTTAGGCGGGGCGTGAAATGCAGACCTAGTGCCCGTCATTGATTTTTTGTCGGGCCAATCTAAACCCGGGCGGACGGTTGTCCGCCTTTTTTATGGCTTGCCAACATCCGCAGCAATCAGGCTAGCAACCGCCCGCTCCTACGAAAATAAGTCTGGCAACTCAGCATTGGCTGAGCACTAGGTTTGTGCTCCCGTTTGATTTTTAAAATACCGGAAAACGTTGGCGGCGGGTATACATTAAAACCATAGCCTTTTTAAATCTTGGCAATGACGGAAGCCACTGGCTCTTCCTGCGGATTAGGCCGGTCCAGATCGGAATAGCCCCCTTCCTCAACCCAAACCCAGTCGTTAAGCCCTAAGGCCAAGAAGCGTTCATGGATGCGCCGGTCATATTTCCAGCGCACGTAGCGGACATGGCGCTGGATGTCCTGGTTCCTGACCCGCTGCGTGTTGGCCCCGCCTTCGATATATTGCAAATACCCCAGCACCGGAACCCTCACCATGGCCGTATGCAGGAAGGTGCGGACCAGCAACTCAAAATCGTCGGCGACATGCAGGAAACGGTTATGGCCACCGATTGCCGTATAACAATCACGGGTCCAGGCGCGGACATGGTTGGGCGCGGCGACCAGGTGGCGGATGGTTTTCGGGTTGATGTTCGGGGCGTTGACAACTTTCAAGCAATGCCCGCGGTACCATTCGTCCCGGTAGCTGCCATAACCAAACCCCCAACCTTCGCCGTAAACCAATGGCTTTAATTGGCTATCAACTTCACTGAAATCCGAGTAAAAAAAGCCCGCGTCAGGATGGTTGCGGTAAGCCGTGACTAGGGCTTGCAAAATGCTTGGCGTCAGCTCGTCATCATGGTCTAGCTCGACCAGCAAATCACCTCGGGACAGGGCGCAGGCCATGTATTTGACCTCGCCGATAATGCCGGAATGTTGGTCAGGTTTGAACGGGCGGATGCGGTGGTCTTGGGCGGCGTAGGTTTGGACCATACGGTAAGTCTCGCCGTCATCGTCGCTGTCATCAACGACGATCCATTCCCAATTGGGGTAAGTTTGCCCCAGCAAGGAACGGAACGCCCGTTCGAAACGTGGCCCCGTTTTGTAAGTGGGCGTGAACACCGAGACCAAAGGCTGTTCGTCGCGTTTGTCCAAGCACATGGACAGGTAGCAATAAAAAGCCTGGCTACCCACTTTCGCCAGATCATGGGTATCGGGGTAATGCAGCCAGCGGCGGCGGATTTCAAACGGCGCGGCCATCAGTTTGGGGAAAGCGTGTAGATCGCCAAAACTGACAATGACGTGCGGCGCATGTTCGATGAGGACTTTTTCCAGTTGGCTGTCATCGCTGAAACAATGGCAACTTAAGGCCGTGGTTTCGTTGGCGGTTTCCACAGGGGCGGAACGCAATTCCAGGCCAGTTGCCCCAAAGATGCAGACGGTAGGGAGTTTGTTGCTCATGTGTCCAGTGTTTCGTAGTGGGGATTACGGAGATGCCCAAGAGCCGTCCATGTCCCTTGGCAATTCATCAGCAGGGCGGACGACTGCCGCCAGCTATTTTTGCCCAGTCTACCAAGTATTTGGCCCCTAACAAAACGGGCCGCGCAGCCGTTCCAGTTCGGCGTAAGGCGCATCTAGCCAACGTGCCGCCATGGCTTGCAAGGCGGCATCGGCACTGGCCTGCTTTTCAGCGGTATCTGACTGGAAAACGCGTTGGGGATTTTTGGCATCACGGGCTGTAGCAAGGCCTATGGCGCCGCTATCGGCGGCAGTCAAGTTGAGCTTGAAATGGGCGTTGATACGGCTGCCGATGGCATCGGGCAATTCCGTGTAATTGACCAGCATCCCGCCAGGGTATTGCCGGATGGCGCGGGCGGCGGTTTCCAGGATATGCGCCAGCACCCACGCGCCATGTTCCAATGGCCGGGTCAGCAATGCCTCAGGCGGGCACCAGCCGTGCTTGGCTAAAAAACCGGGGATCATGTACAAGGCGGGGATGCGTGATTGCGACACCAGCACTTCCAATGGATTGCGGTACAGAAACAGCCACGGCACCCCAGGAAAGGCGCCCAGGATACGGTCAATATGGCAAATATGCCAACAGTCGGTTTTTATGAACAGCCGCTGGTCATGTGCGCGGCGCGGCTGGCCTAGTGCGGCGACAAGGCCACGTAGCACCGCGCCGCCTGCATCAAGGCCATAGCCAGGTGACGCGACCAGCCATTGCAGCAAAGTGTCCAGCGCCGGAGGTTCGGACAGCACCACGCTGTCAGGCAAGGCGGTTAAGGCTTGGGCGGTCAAGGTCGAGCCACAACGGCTGAGATGGAAAACGATGCCGCGTAACGGCAAACCTGGATGGGAACCGGCACGTTGCGCCAGCACATCCAAGCCCGTGCGTTGCCGGAACAATTGGTTGAAAGGCCGCCGTGCCAAGGTTTGCAAAGTGTCTTGGCAGAAGGGGTCGGTGAAGCGTTCCTGACCCATATAGCCCCAATGGACATAGCCCCGCTGCAAATATAAGGGAACCCAAGCGTCCAATGGGTCATCCGTTATCATGGCAAATCCCTTTCAATCCAGCCGCGTTGGTTTTGCCGCATCATATCCCGCAATTCATGGGTGTTGAGCGTGCGCCCGAAACTATGGGCGAACGCTGTTAAGGTGGCGACAAATTCATCTGGATCAGTGAGGGCAAACAGATGTCCATGGAAATCCGGGTCGTTTTGTACCTGGTGAAACAACCATTCTATGTTGGCGGGTGCGGCCATGTTTGCCGGAACCGTCTCCCCAGCCTTCAAAATCTCCAATAACCAATCATTGACCCGGCAATCCAACACCAAATGGACGCGCTCGGTGTCGCCGCGATTGGCGAAGAAATGCGGCAAGCCAAAATCGGCATACCAACATTCCCCCGCCGCCCAGTGGTAAGGCACCCCATCAATACGGCATTCCACCCCAGGATTGGTGGACACCACCAGATGCAGGCGCACTTCACCAACATCCAGCCCTAAACCATAGTCGCGGTGTTCCTTGATAATCGCACCAGGGGCTAGCCGCAACAGGCGCACCGACAATAAGGGGCAAGCAAATTGGTTTAAGGCTGCTTGGAAATGGGCACAGCGACCCAGCAATAACGTGTCTTGCCAGTTATCGGCGGTCGGGTCGGAATAAATTGCGTTGTGGCTGCCCGGTACGGCGCGTAATGCCACCCCGCTCCAATCGCCTTGATAAATCGCGTTATTAAAGTGCGCTTGCCAGTCTGCCTTAGCAACGGTTGCCAAATCTGCTTGCAGTTTTTGCGCATCGAAACCGAGCGGTAAACGCAGGGGGGTCGCTATTGGGGTCATGTTCATTCGGTAGCCTGCTGTAAAGTTTTGCCGCTCAAGGCCGCCATTCCATTAGGCAGCGTATCCCCTTATCTTCAATGACAGTAAAACCCAGCCTAAGATAAAGCTCTTGCGCACGGTTGGATTGCCCCACATGTAAACGTACCGGCTTATTTAGCGTGGCCGCGTCAGCCAGCATGTTTTTTAGCAGCAAACCACCTATCCCGTGCCCTTGACATTCAGGCAATAAAGCGATGTCAATCAATAGCCAAGCCATTTCGCCCCGGTGCAGATAGAAGCGTCCGACCGGCTGGTTTGCCAGCTTGACGATAAGAAAGTCGGCAGTAGGGTAATAGGTGCGGTAGTGGTGGCGTTGTAAATCAAATTGTTGGTTGATGAAAGCCGCTTTTTGTCCGTTTGTCCAAGGGGCTACGGCGAGTCCGGCTATCCGGCCCGAAGCGTGGAGGTTGCGCAGGAAAGCGTCGTCCGCCGCCGTCTCTGGATGAAGGCTTATGTCTGAAAGTAGGAAGTCCATACGCGTGATGAAGGCCGTAGCAAAGGGTAGGCTGCGAGTCCCTAGCTATCCCTGTTTGTCGGGCAATTTCAATTGAAAATGATCTGGTAAAACGCTTTGTCCGGCTCGAGCCCCCAAGGCGGTGCAACCCGTTCAATATAAACATCGCTCAAAAAGGTTGCCCCATCGACTTCGATAGTAAAAGTCCCTAAATGGAAGCTTGCTGTCAAATCCCCTGTGAGTAGCACGGAAAATGGGGTACGGATATCTTGTGGACGTTGTAATTTGGGGGTTTCGGTGACCGAGTCGATTACCAGGTCGAAACTTAAGCCATCAGGATGGGAGAGCCGGCAAGCCTTACCGATATGAGGATTGAAGTTTTGGGCGCAAACAGTGTCAAGCATAATAAAAAGCCAAATAGTCAAGTTTTTGTAAGTTATTGCCCAATCTACGGAGAATATCCTCAGATTGGGCAAATGGCCAGGATCAATTCCGGCTGGGGAATACTCCGTATAGGGAAATAATGTAGTTTACCGCCAAATAAGGGTTCATGATGTCCACGGGTATGTTGCCGCCGTTTGATGTCCCGATAGAGCCATTAGCCACAGAGGGGCCTATTGTCTGGTCTGTCGTATAAATGACATCTGAGCTCTGGGCAAAGATAGCATTGTTGGGGGATTCCGAAGTTGCCGGCACGGTTGTGGCTAGCAACGTATGGTTGTGTATTGGCATTTGGCTTGTGGTGAGCGTCACACTCTCAACACCGGCTCTTTCGCCTATAACTTGGTTAGACAGCCCTGGCCCTTGGCCTGCGCCAATAGGGACCCGTCCACGCAAATCGGGCAAGGCGAAAGTGTTTTGGCCGTCACCACCATAGGTTGTGCCGATAATGGCAAAAAGCACGTCATATTCTGAAATGGACAACAGGCGTCCGTCGCAGAACGCCCAGCCTCTAGGGGCATAAGTGCCACCAAAAATGATGATTTCGCCGACGTAAGGTTCAGCCATGATAAGTTCCTCGTAGGTTGGGTTGGTATTGGCAGGGTTAGTTGCGTGCAGGGAAAACACCTTGCAAAGCAATAATATAATTGATGCTCAGGAAAGGGTTCATAATACCAAGCGGGAAACCTGACCCTGTTATCCCGATCGCATTGTTGCCCATGGCTTGGTTAGGGACAACTCCTGGCGCATACATTCCCACATTCGCTTCGCTGCCTAACAAAGTGCCTTCAGGAGTATCCGAGTCGGCGGGATTGGCACCGGCCTGCAACGGATGGTTATGTGAGGGTATATTGCTGGTTAGCAGGGTGACATTAGATGACCCGCCAACTTGGCCTTCAACATAATCCGATAACCCAGGGCCTTGCCCCATGCCGATGGCGACACTGCCTTGTAAGTTGGGCAATCCGAAATTCGTTGTGCCATTGCCGCCGTACATCGTGCCCAGTATAGAAAAGAGGGCGGTGTATTGTGAAATGGGCAATAGTTGCCCTTGGCAGAAAGCCCAGCCCCTAGGGGCGAAATTTCCTGCAAAGATACTGATTTGGCCGATAAAAGGTTGGCTCATAAGAATCCTCGTATGTGATGGTGTGGGTGGTGGCAACGTTTCAGTTACGCGAAGGGAATATGCCTCTGACGGCAATAATGTAGCTCAGCGCCAAGTAGGGGTTGCGGATGCTGACCGGTTGGCTTCCCCCCGCCGTGCCAACCGAGCCAGGCGCCATAGTCGTATTGGGGATGCCTCCCGTGGCATAAAGATTGGCGCCTGAGTTCGCACCAAACGCACTGGCGTCGGCGGAAGTTGACGACGCGGCGGCGTCTGTGCCGGACAATGCATGGGTATGGGGGGGTAAACTAGAAATTAATATCGTGACATGCTCGCTTCCGCTTGCTTCGCCTTCCACATATCCCGACCCGTTACCCAACACGGCACGCCCGCGCAAATCGGGCAAAGCAAAAGTTTGGATGCCATTCCCGCCATAGGTGGTGCCAAGAATGGAAAAAAGGGCTTGGTTTTGGGCGATGCCCAGCAATTGCCCGGCACAAAGCATCCAGCCCTTCGGTGCGAAATTACCGGAGAAAAGACTGATTTGGCCGATAAAAGGATTTAGCATAATGGCTTCCTCATAAGTGGGTTGCGCCACCGGAAAAGGGTTTTAGGTGAACTTGCCGCCCGGCGGCTTGCGGCAAGTTCTTGAAGTGGTTTTGTAAGCAATCTGGCAGGCTCTTCCCTTGACGAATACGGCCAAGCCCGTCCATCGGGATTGTAGGGCATGATTGCTTATGCCCTGCCCCTTAAGGCCAAAGGCTTTAGGAACATTGGAATGAGATCAGCACACGGACAGATGCTGCCGGTGCGGTTCCGCTGGCGCGCCAGAATATTCTGTCACTCGAATTAAGGGTCGTACCGGAGGTAGCCGTGCAGCTTTGATCGGCAGCCGCGTTGGTGAAAGTACATTGAGTTGAGGACGCAGAGCCATTCACAAACAATGTGAAGACCGTATTTGTTAATGCGCCCTTGGTGAATCCTTTTAAATTGGACGTTGTGCAACCCACAGGCATGAGCACTTCAAAATTATCTGGTGAACCAGAGCTTAGGAAGGCGTTGGATGCACTGATGACCCCTCCATTCATTGTGGTGGCATAGTTGGTTTGCGTGCCAATATTTGCAAAAAAACTCAGTGTAGGGGTGCTAGATGCAGTCCCATTTGCTGCGAGAGTCACCCGGCCTTTCGCATCGACCGTAATGTTGGCGTTCGTGTAGGCGCCAGCCGTCACACCGGAAGCGGACAGCCGTGCCGCATCCAAAGTGCCGGAGCTGATGTTGCTGGCGTTCAGGCCAGTCAAGCTGCCGCCGTTGCCTGTTGGCGTTAGGTAGTCGGTACCTGCGGTTGCTGCCGCGACATTTGCGCCATTCCCTTTTAACAAGGCGTTAAAGCCGGTAGCCGTCGTCCCTGATAAGGTATTCGGGCCGGCAGCGCCTTGCGGGCCTTGTGAGCCATCAGACCCGTTAGTTCCATTCGTTCCATCAGCGCCCTGCGGGCCTTGGAAACCTTGCGGGCCCTGGAAGCCTTGCGCGCCGTCCGCGCCTTGCAGACCTTGCGGCCCCTGGAAGCCTTGCGCGCCGTCAGCGCCTTGCAGACCTTGCGGCCCCTGGAAGCCTTGCGCGCCGTCAGCACCTTGGAAACCTTGCGGCCCCTGGAAGCCTTGCGCGCCGTCCGCACCTTGCAGACCTTGCGGCCCCTGGAAGCCTTGCGCGCCGTCAGCGCCTTGCAGACCTTGCGGCCCCTGGAAGCCTTGCGCGCCGTCAGCACCTTGGAAACCTTGCGGCCCCTGGAAGCCTTGCGCGCCGTCCGCACCTTGCAGACCTTGCGGCCCCTGGAAGCCTTGCGCGCCGTCAGCGCCTTGCAGACCTTGCGGCCCCTGGAAGCCTTGCGCGCCATCCGCACCTTGGAAACCCTGCGGGCCCTGGAAGCCTTGCGCGCCTTGCGGCCCTTGGAAGCCTTGTACACCAGCAGCACCTTGCGGGCCTTGCGGGCCGGTTCCACCCACTAAGGTTATATCCAGATGGGCGGCATGGCTAGTGTCGGTGTTCTCCTTGCTGTCAATGACCACTTCACCCGCCGTGGTTTCGAGCATGATTGAGCGGGGATCGCTTACGTTGTCCACCCACGTTTTGATGATGTCGGTGACATCCACCTCATACCAAAAATTGCCGGGGGCATTGGTAGCGGGCGTGAAAGGTATGGGGGTCGGGCCGACAGACGGGGCGGTCGCTCCAGTAACCGCCAATTCTTGCCAGGCACTGGAGTTACGGCTAATGGTCAGCAAACCATTGTCGCTGTTGCTCCTGATCCAAATGTGCAGGGTGGCTTTCTCTATATCGGCGGAAGACGTCACGCTGGCGGGAAGGTAACTCGCCAAAGATTTGAATTTCAGCAAAGCTTTTTTGGTGGAGCTATTGGCGGCAAGTGTGGCGGCATGCCCAAAATTCGAATTGATGGACCCTGCTTCCGTTGAAATGTACGAGTCGGCACGGATAGGCACTTCCACCGCCAACAAGGGGGGCGACAGCAAGGCGCATAGGCCGGATAGGTAAAAAGGTTTTAAACGGAAGTTCATGGATGGCTCCTTATCAATATCAATAGCGGACGGATGGGATGGACAAATTGTCAGTGGTTACTACAGGGATATTCATTAACTGGGGGCGGTGGCCCTTTGGGCTGCTTAAGGGTAAACCGGATCTTGCCGCATTGTCATGGGATCTAAGTAAGGGCATATCCGGTTTGAATAAAGCGGGTAGCAATGGCTTATGCCAATGATTAAAGACGTAAGAAGAAGTCTAGCAATTCCAGACTAAAATACGAGGTAACTTTTCACACTTTTGAAAAAAAATGGACTTATTTTTTGCGTCTTGTGAAATGCGGCGTTTTTCCCTTATTGACGGGGAGGGGGATAAATGCTGGGCTTAGAAACAGTGGCTTAACAATCGGGGATTGATGCGCCTGTTATTTTAAGGCTTCCGCTATGCCTTGCAGGAAAGGGTTGCAACCCGTCCCGGCATGTTCCGATTAATTTGCGGGCCGGCGTTCGGCCTACCGCTACGCCACACCGTCCATGCCCCCGCTTTTCGTGGTTTTTGTGGTTAGGAATGGAGACAACGCCCCCTGTTGGCTAATTGATTTCCAAAATCAGCATGGAGATGTCATCTTCAAAACCATCGCCTCCCCGCCATGAACGGATTTGCCCATCCAGCTCACGGATGACGTCACGCATTGCCAGTTCACGGGTTTGCTCAACAAACAGGCGCAAGCGTTCAATTCCGAACATTTCCCCCGTGGGTGATTCGCATTCGGTAATGCCATCGGAATATAAAAACAGGCGGTCACCGGAATGGTAATTGAGCAGCAAGGAGCCATAACTGGCTTGCCCGATAATGCCTACCGGAAGGCCGCCATTGATTATAAATTCTGCGGGTTTGTGCGCTTGCAGATACAAAGGATGGGGATGCCCGGCCTGGCATAATTCGATGGTCTGGGCGAGCGTGTCAATCACGCCGTAAACCATCGTAAAATAAAGTATGTTGGCGGTATTGGTCTGAAATTGCTGGTTCAGGTTAGCGACCACGGAATGTGCGGGCCTGACCAGCAAAGTGCCGGGGTCTTCCGGCACGCTGTATGTCAAATGCCCGGTATTGGTGTCTGGCGACAGTATCCGGCTTAGGGTGAACGACTGCATGGCGGCGGCTATGCCATGTCCGGCCACGTCTAAAATATAAAAGGCGACATGATGCTCATCCAGCGGGAAAAAATTGAAAATGTCACCGGACAAATACGTCGAAGGATGGAACAGCCAATCAATTGTTGCGCCCTGGCCTTGCGCCGCCGCGCTGGGCAACAGGCTGCGCTGCATGGTGGCGGCCATTTTCAGGTCACGGTTGATGAGCTCATGGGCGGCTAGCAGTTTGTCGCTGGTTTCGGTCAAGCGCAGGTTGTTCTCTTGCAGCTTTCTCTCCAAATCCAAGACCCGTTGCCCGGCGCGTATGCGGGCGAGCAATTCATCAAGCTGGATAGGCTTACGTATGAAATCATCGGCGCCCGCATCCATGCCTTGGACTATGGATTGGGCATCATCAAGATACGTCACCAAGATGATATAGGTGTAGCAGGGCAAATTTAAAGCGCGTACCTGCTGGCAAAGCTCTATGCCGTTGCCGCCGGGCATAATCCAGTCCGTGATGACAAATTGGATTTTGTCTTCCAAAATAATCCTGATCGCCGCGTCAATATTGTCGACCGCCACCACTTCGTAGCCCCATTTCTTTAGGCTGCGCTCCATCATCAGGCGGGTGAGCAAATTATCTTCAACGATCAGGATACGCATCATCCGGCAAACCGTTTACTGGCAAGGAGGCCGGGCATTTTTGACTTGCCGCAGCTGGCCGGTTAAATCGGCCACGGCTTTGGCCAGCGCATCCGTCAGTTTTTGGGTATTGGCGGTTTGGTCGCCACGCGCCGTTTTTTCTAGGAAACCCGCACACTCTTTGGCGGCATCGGCGCAAAAATGCATTAAAGTGCCTTTTATCGCGTGTGCGGCATTTGCCACCGCCAGATGGTCACCTTCAGCCTGCGCCCTGCTTAACTCACGCAGTTGCTTGGGGGCTTCGGTTAGAAACAGGCCTATCATGTCGTACAACAAGCCTTCATCGCCATCCAATTGCTTAAGGGCCTGGCTTTTATTCCAAACTGGCACGCCCTTATCACCCACGGCCTTTTCATCGTAAGGGGCGGCATCGCCGCTGGCTTGTGCGCCTAACCATCTCGCCAGCACATCCATTAACTGTCCGGAAACAATCGGTTTGGCCAAATAATCATCCATGCCGGCAACCAAACATTTTTCCCGCTCACCTTCCAAGGCGTTTGCCGTAAGCGCAATCACGGTTTGGCGGGGCATTGCCTCGCGCCTTTCCAGCAAGCGCAGTTCACGGGTCGCGGCATAGCCATCCATAACCGGCATTTGGCAATCCATTAAGATTAAATCGTAACTGTTTTGCCCGGCCTTATTCAGGGCGATTTGGCCATTCTCGGCAACGTCGGGGACAATGCCGAAGGTGTTAAGCTTGGCAATAATGACCTTTTGGTTGATCTTGTTATCTTCAACCACCAATACTTTTTTGCCATGATAACTGGGCAACTGGATTGGTGGCCCGACGGGTTTCGCCAGTGCCTCCACACACTTTAAGGCATGGACAACCACATCAAATAGCTGCGATTGCCGGACGGGCTTTAACAGGCGTTGCACAATCGCGGTGTTTTGATAATCATCAAGGTCAAACAGGTCACCCGAGGAAATTAATACAATCGGGATTTTGGCCAAGGTGGGGATTTGCGCCAAACATTTTGCCAGTGTCAAACCATCCATGATGGGCATTTGCACATCCAGCAAAATTAAATCATAGATCACGCCATGCAGCGCCGACGTCTGCAACTGCATCAGGGCGGCACTGCCATTATCCACTTCAGTGACCGCCAGCCCCCAACTGCTCAGATAGTTGGTCAGGATATTACGGTTAGTCGCATTATCATCAACCACCAAGGTGCGTTTGTCGGCAAGGTCGCAGCTAAGCTCTATGGGCTCGAGGGATTCGGTGTATTCCAGCGGCAGGACAAACCAAAAGCAAGTGCCCGCCCCTAAGGCGCTTTCCATACCAATACGCCCCCCCATCAGCTCGACCAATCTCTTGCTGATGGAAAGCCCTAGGCCAGACCCGCCAAAGCGGCGTGAGGTGGCGCTTTCAGCTTGCGAGAAAGGTTTGAATAACTGCCGCTGGGTGTCTTGGGAAATGCCGATGCCGGTATCGTGGACTTCAAAACGCAGTTCGTCCTGGTTTGCGGTGAGGGGCGAGCGGGTGACGTTGACAAAAATTTCGCCACGTTCGGTAAATTTTACGGCATTGCCGATCAAATTGGTCAGCACTTGGCGGATACGCATAGGGTCGCCCCGCCAGCGTAGGGGCATAGGCACGGGCAAGGAACAGTTTAACTCCAGGCCTTTCGCATAAGCGCGGACCGCCAGCAAGGCGCAAATATCGTCAACCAAATCCACCAAGTTAAAATCGACTTGCTCAACGGCGAATTTTCCGGCTTCCAGCTTGGAAAAATCGAGAATATCATTGATGATGTCCAGCAGGGCTTCCGCCGAACTATGCGCGGTCTCAACCCAGTCCAGTTGCGTGGACGTCAATTTGGTGTCGCGCAGCAAGTCCAACATGCCCAGCACACCATTCATCGGTGTGCGTATCTCGTGGCTCATATTGGCCAAAAACTCGCTTTTCACCAATGAAGCCTGCATCGCCAAATCACGGGCGGTTTCCAACGCGGTTTTGGCTTCTTCTTGGCGCACCGCCAAAGCGACCATTTCGCCTACCGACTTCAGCATGGCAAGGCGGCCCTCGGTTTGCAACGGATAAGGGTCGGTACACAAGAACAACACACCCAGCACACTGCCGCCTGACGCCAACGGCACAAGATAATGGCCGTGCGCCTGCATATCGAGCAAGTCATGGTCATGGCTTGCGGGGCAATAGCAATCATCAGCGACCTCTATTTCACCTGAGGCCAACACCCTTCCTGCCAAGGAAGCCGGGTTATGGATATTGCTTTCCTGGCCGATGTATTCCTCACTTAAAGCCCCGCTTAGCACGAACAAGCTCAAGCCGCCGTCATCATTATTGCGTAAAAACACCCCGCCTTTCTGTTTTAAACCGGACGATTTTAGGCTAAACAGGATGTCCAGCACTTGTTTGAGGCGGGCGTCCAGCGGGACGGATTGTTGCAGCACTTCGGACACGTTCAATAACACCACGCTATCGGTAATATCGCGCTGGATTTGGACGTAACCGGAAAACGAGCCATCTTTATTGCGGACAGGGGAAATACCGACATCCGCGTTGTAAAAACTGCCGTCCTTGTGTTTGTTGACTATTTCACCTTGCCAATGCTCGCCATTCATGAGCGTTTGCGACATTAGCCCATAAAATGCCTGGTCATGGACGCCTGACTTTAAAAGGTCGGTGGGCTTGCGCCCCAAGGCTTCTTGGAAACTGTACCCCGTCAGTGTGGTGAACGCCGGGTTTATCCACTCAATGCGGTCTTCACGGTCGGTGATGATAATGGCGTTGGAGGTGGCCTCTAAAGCGGCGACCAATAACTGGTTGCGGGTTTCCACGTCGGCCCGGTGCAAAACATAGCGCATGGTCCGCACCAAACTTTCATAGCCGGCCTCATCCTTGGCAATGTGCCCCTTAGCGCCCGCTTTTACGGCGGTTTGGGTAAAATGGAGATCCTCATCATCGGCCAGCACGACAATGGGCACCGAACCAATGGCTTGTTTAATTGAGCGTATGGCCGGCAAGCCTTGCGCATCCGGCAACGACAAATCCAAAAGGACAATATCGAAATGGAATTCGGCTATTTTTTCCAAGGCCTGGGCTAAGGACACCACCCAAGTGACTTCGAAGCGCATATCCCTAGCCCGCGAATCCACGGTTCTTTGGGGGGCTTCTTCCGGCCCCCCCGCCCTGATGACCTCAAACGGTATTTCCTTAAATTGCCGCAAACAAATGTGCATGCGCTGGGCATCTTCCGGGGTGTCTTCCACTAACAGCACACAAACAGGTTTTGAACGGCTCATGCGTTTTCCTGGTTACGGATGGCCGGCATGGGCCAATGCCTCACGGGGCCCCGAATGCCTCTAAAGCCGCTGGCCGGGCCGGCAATATTTCAAAAATGGTATGCAAACGGGTCAACTCGATCAACGCCTGCACCACGGGGCTGGTGACTAAAACCAAACGCCCCGGCTTTAATTGCATGGCCTTAAACGCCGAAATAAGCACCGCGCAGGCACTGGAATCAATAAAAGACACCTGATCCATGTCAATGACCAGCTTGCCTTGACCATCATCAATTAAGGCTTTCAAGCGCTCGCGCACTTCCGGTGCGTCGGCCATGACAAAACGGCCTGATAACGCCACGATGTCAATGTCGCCATGTTTTTGTTCGTTCATAACCATAGTAAAGGGCTCCTATAAAATAGTTGGTTGCTTTAAAACTGTTTAAGCAAGGTCAGGATATTACGGTGCGCATTGGGTTTAGCCGTGGCGACGCTTTCATGATTTTCTCCAGGAAACAATACGCGCTCCCGTTCGACGCCCTCAATAATTTTGTAAAAATAGCTGTCGACGCTGGCATTGATGATCCACCAGCCCCGCCCGCCTTCCGCCTCGAAATCGGGCAAAACTGGTTCGGGCAGGGCCGCCATTGAATCACCGTTGTCGATGATCTCAATCCGTAATTGCCTATCTTGCCGATACCAGCACACGGTGATCTCATGCCCGGGTTGGTTATGGTAAGCATGGATAACCACATTATTCAAGGCCTCAACCGTTGCGCACTGCACATCAAGCGCACATTTTTCATTGCCGGTCGCGTACAGGCAAAGCGCATGGAGGGCTTCGCTTAACAGTGAAACCTGTTGGGCAGTGCTGGCTATTTTTAGTGTGACGGAATCCGCCACGTTAGCTGCCGCAAGCATCCTGAACGCCCCTTCCCGTTCAGGAAAACCAAGCTTTGCGGGAGAACAGCGCCTGCCAAGCTTGTATCAGATAGCGGAAATCATGCCGGATGCTGAAATTCGCCCAATAAAATGAATCGCTCATTAGTTTTTCTTCATCAGGCGCATCGGCCGGGATGGCCAATTGCGTCGGCCCCAGCAAACCGGCCGGGGCTTGATCGGCGAATTTCTCCCACTCTTCAGTGCGTTGCAAAGCGGCTTCGACAGTCACCGGTAACGCCCCGACCAAACGCAAATCACCGCCGACAACCGCGAGCACGCGCGGCAAATAACGCAATACAGGGACGCTGACATTGCAGGCCCAAGCGGTAAATTCCGCCCGTTGCGGCAGGCCAAAATCGTCCAGTTTAATTTTGTTGCCGCGCAATAGCTGTTTGGAAAAGGGCGCCACGGGCCTTTGCAGCAGCACCAGCAAGCCTGCCAACCCCCACAACGGCAGGCTAAGCAGCAGCAGCACTAATCCGGCCAGGCGGTTATAAACCTCACCCAGGCCTTTGTTGATGGGGCTAACCGTCAAATCGGCAAGCAAAAAAGTATCGGTGATTTTTAAAACCGCCCCGTTATCCACGCGGATCAGCTCATTGCCGCGCACAATCGCATTGCGCAATTCGACCAGTTCACCGATATAGCTGTGCGGCAGGATCACGGTGTTTTCAATACTGGCCCGGCGGTCGATGATCACGTTATCGCCTATCACCACCTCCCCGTTAAATTCCACGGAAGGGTGCAGGCTACAGTAGGCGCCAATCAAGGCAACGCCTTGTTTGACATTTTGCGGATACGCCTCGGAGTTGCGGCCTTGGGTCATGCCTAAAGCAGTTTGCAGCCCCGGCAACAGCAGGGAAATCCTCCCTGCGGCGGCATCTAAATTAGCTTGGTGGAAATTTTTCAGGGAGTCGAGTTTGGCGACGGCACCTTCCAAATCAATTTGGGCTGAAGGCTGGCGTGTTTCCACCCAACCCAGGTTATCGAAGGCCGCATGACGGAGGTCGCGGCACAGCATCACAAAAGCATTTTCACCACTGAACCGGGCCTGCACGCCCGGCACGTCAAGCGTTTCCGCTTGTGCCAAAAACGAGTTTATCAATCCGCTACGCACGACATCGCCACGCAATATTAAAAACGGCACGGAAGGCGGATTTTGCAAACCCGCCAACACTTGCGACGGCGATTCTTCGCCGCGGCTGGTACTGTAGGTCAGGCGCATGCCCCAGCGTTCGCCTGAGCCAAAGGCTTCTTTGACGGCTTCGGCGTGCGGTGACACAACGATATGCGCTTGCCGTAAACCCGCTTGCACCAAGGCTTCCAGCGTATGTTCCAGGACGGATTTGCCTGCCAACGGCAAGAGGGGGACGCAGGTGCTGCCGGTCAGCGGCAGCAATTCCTGGCCTTTCCGGTCGGCTAAAATGATGGCGTCCATCAGTACGCCCCCCTGCTCAACAATACGGCGGGAATGGTTTGCAGCAACAATTTAATGTCCATCCAGACCGACTGCGATTGGATGTACTGCACATCGAGCTGCACTTGCTGCGGGAACGGGATATTGGAACGCCCCGAAACCTGCCAAATGCAAGTGATGCCCGGGATCACTTCGAGCCGTCGCCGGTCTTCCAAGGAGTATTGGTTGACTTCGGACGGCAAGGCGGGGCGGGGGCCGACCAAGGACATGTCGCCTTTCAGCACATTCCACAGTTGCGGCAATTCATCAATCGAGGCTTTGCGGATGAACTTGCCGACCGGAAAAATGCGCGGGTCGTTTTTCATCTTGAAAATCACCCCGCCCGTCATTTCATTTTGCGCCATGATTTCTTTCAGGCGTTCGCCGGCATCCAGATACATGGAACGGAATTTCCACATCGTGAACAACTTGCCCCAACGGCCGACACGGGTTTGTTTATAAAACACCGGCCCGGGCGAGCTTTTGTAGATCAACGCCATAATCACCAGAAACAGCGGCGTGAGTAGGAACATCAAAATGAGGGACGCAATGATGTCGATCAGGCGTTTGACAAAATAAGTGCCGCCGATGACACCGCGCCATAACCAACGTTTAAACTGCATGCGCAGGGAAATCCGGCCTTTCAGGTAAGGCAAGCGGCTGTAGCGGCGCAGCAATTCGTTGCGCAATTCCTCGTCATTCATAGATTATCCTTGCTGGCGTTGCCGCCAAACGCGATAGAGAAACACAGGGTTGCCTATCAAATAGCGCCGCCACATACGCCCAGGCTCCTGGATCAAGCGCCACGACCATTCCATACCGATTTCCCGTAACCACACGGGGGCACGGGGGATACGGCCGGAATAATAATCAAACAAACCGCCAATCCCCATACAGACGGCCGGGCTTAACTGGCTTCTATGGCGGGCCAGCCATAATTCCTGCTTGGGCACGCCGAAACCCACCAACAACACTGACGCGCCAGAACGGTTGATGGTATCAATAACCTGCGGCTCTTGCCCATCGGTAAAATAACCGTCTTGAACCCCAGCAATTTGCAAATGGGGGAAGCGTTGTTGCATCGCTGCCGCAGCCTGTCCGGCAACGCCTGGCAAACCGCCCAGTAAAAACACGCTATAGCCCCCTTCCGCCGCACGCCCGCACAAGCGAGGAAACAAATCCGTACCGTTGACGTTGGCCAACAGGTTTTGGTTAAGCAAACGGCAGCCGATTTTAATGCCGATACCGTCCGGCAAGACCCGGTCAGCGTCTTGTAGGATTTGGCGGTAAGCATCGTGGGTGTAGGCGATGTTCAGGCAAGCCGGGTTGACGAAGGCGAGCAAGGTTTTTTGCCGGTTGCGGACGCGCATATCTATCCAATCCAAGGCTTCCGCCATGGTGGTGTTGACGATATTGACGCCCCAAAAATGCAGCATGGGCGGGGTGGGCCTAGGCTTGCTCCCGCCTAATAACAAACCAATGGCGGCACGCAGGCACAGGCCAAAATAATTTTTGGCAGAAAGGCTGACAAAAAACGTCAGATTAGTGGCGAATTCGTCATCATAAGCCAAGCCAATTTTTTGCTTGAGGCTATACGCGGACACCACCCCAGGCCGGCAGGCAAAATACTGGCTGGCATCAACAGGAAGCTTTGCGGCTTCACTGGCCGCCAAAGCCCGGACTCCCGCCCAGGCCAGATCGCCGCGCAAGACATTCAGCAAGACCGCCAAGCCTTTTCCGCCTGCTTCACCCGCGAAACTTAAACGGTCAAACGGGTGTTGCCGGTAACCGAGTTGGGGCTCGCGGTTAAAAACCGTTTGGGTTTGCCTATACGCCAGCACGGCGCGGTACAGCAATAACGGCGACAGCACTATTAACAACAGGCCACTGCTCAACACATCGAACAAACGCATCATGGGGAATCCTATCACCCAGGCTGTTTACGTGGTTTTATCACGGCGGGCACACCGACCGCCAATGAATTCGCCGGAACATCCTGCAACACCACCGCATTCGCCCCAATGGCGACATCATCGCCAATAGTGATGGCGCCTAAAATTTTAGCACCCGCACCGATGTCCACACGGTTCCCGATGACGGGCGCACCTGCAATCCCCGTGTGCTTAAGGCCGATGGTCACGCCGTTACGGATCACCACATCATCGCCCAATACGGTGTCGCCGCTGATGATAATGCCCCCAAAATGTTCGATGACCAGCCGCCGCCCCACTTGCGCTTCACAGGGCAAATCTATGCCTGTCAAAATTTGTGACAGTAATTTCAATATCTTATATAAAATAGATAGCGGCAACCGTAACCAACGTTGCCGGACGCCATAACGCCAGCGCCCAAAACGGTACACCAACATGACCCAAAGGCCTTGGCGGCTTAAGTCGCCTTCGTAAGTCCGCCAATCTTCACGGATATTTGCAAACATCTGCTTCACCAAGGTTGGGGAGGGGAAACCAGCCCGCCTTCCGTTTCTTGCCAGGCTTGCTCCCAAAGTTGCACGATATGCCTTGATTCGGCCGCTTTATCAGGCGCGCGTTTGGCATTGCGCCAAGCCCTAAGTTTATGCCAAGTTTGCTCCAAGCCCTTGACCAATCGGCTATAAAGAAGGCCATGCCATTTGCGGTAGTACAACAGTTGGCTACGCATACGCCATAGCGTCAGTTGTTTGCCGGAACTGGAAAAGGCCATTTCATCCACCGTTTCCGATGACGCGCCGCCAATATGGGTGATCACCATGTCCGGCCAATAATACACTTGGAAACCTGCTTCATAGATGCGCCGGCACAAATCAACTTCTTCGTAATACAGAAAAAAACGCGCGTCGAAAAGCCTGATTTCCGTCAGCAAACTGCGGCGCACAATCGCAAACGCCCCGGGCACCCAATCCACGACGGTTTCTTGTTGCGGATCCGCCCAAGAGCGGTCAAACCGCCCAAAAAATCGGGATTTCGGGAAACGGTCCGCCAATCCGGACAACACCAAGGCTTCATTTAACAATGACGGGAACTGCCGGGCCGAGGGTTGCCATTCGCCACGCGGGCCTTGCAACAAACCGCCCCCCATGCCGACTTCGAGATTTTTTTCCATGTGCTTGTAGGCCCGTTGCAAGGTGTCCGTCGGGATCACCGCGTCAGGGTTCAGCAACACGACATAGCTGCCTTTCGCCACCGTCAACGCGAGATTATTGGCATGGCCAAAACCAAGATTGCTGGTGTTTGCAAACAACCGGATTTCGGGGTACTCCGTACGGACAATTTCCGCCGTGCCATCGCGTGAGTCGTTATCAACCACGATAATTTCAAAATCACTTAAGGTCTGAACCCGCAAGCTGTCCAGACACGAGCGCAACAGCGGGGCACTGTTATAAGTAACGATAAAAACAGATATAGCAATCATAGGTTTTCCCTATCTGTACGTTGCCACTGCGCATCATGGCGGGCATTGCGCCACAACTTGGGCATTAAGGTGAGTTTCCACAGGATATAAAAAGGGACGGCCGCCAGCGCTTTAATATTGGTAAGCCCGTCGCCAGCACCCTTAATTGCCAGCAAAACATGCGCCATCACCAGTAATAATCCGGCAATCGCATAATATTGCAAAAAAGCCCACGGCATTAACAAGGTCATCAATAGCAATAACACATGGTAAGCCAGCGGCAACAACAGCAACTCGGCCAAAGGCTCAAGCATCCGTATACGGCCACGCAACACGCTAAAAAATAAGGCAGGGATATGCTCGGCCATCAACCGGAACCGCCCGCCTTCCCAACGGCTGCGCTGCACGGCGGCATTATCGCCCTGATTGGGTGCATCAGAGAGGACGGCCACCGTATCGAGAAAATGCACCTGAAAACCCGCCGCGACCAGACGCAGGTGGTATTCCATGTCTTCCGCAATTGACCCCGCTTCATAAGGCACGGCTTCCAATACCGCCCGGCTCAGGGCAAAACCATTGCCCAAGATGCCTACCGACACATTGAGCTTTTCACGCCCTAGCAAACGCAATTCATTAAAAGCCAACCACGCGATATACAGCAACCGGGCACGGCGTGACGCTTCCGGATTGGCGATACGGTAGCGGCATTGCAGTGCGTCCAAACCTTGCGCGAAAGCATGTTGGAATTCACTGACCATTCCAGTATCGACACGGCTGTCCGCGTCAACCACGATAAAGCCATCAAAACCTTCGGGTAACAGCGTCTTAAAGGCATAATCCAACGCGTAACCTTTGCCCCGTCGCCCCTCATTCTGCCGGACCAAAACCCGTGCCCCAGCTTCGGCAGCGATGGCGGCGGTGTCATCCTGGCAATTATCGGCGATGACGATCAGTTCACAGCCTATGGCCTGTTTGAGGCTGGCGTTCAAATTGGCCACACAAGCACCAATGCCGCTGGCCTCATTATGCGCCGGCATGACAACGGCCAACCTGGGCAGTGAAACTTCAGGATGGATGCGGGACACTTGCAAGCGCTTTTTTAAGAAGGCGGCCGCCAACGTCAAGGCCAACAATTCCAAAGTACCGGGCAACGTCAACAACAGCACCGCCACTTGTATCAATAAGATGAGCGCCCCAAACATAAATCCTCCGCCAATTTTTTAAGTTATTTGTTGCTATCATTATAGCTATGACTTCTTTAACTTGTTGGAATCATCTATAAATGGCATAACAACCCATGAAATACGGGTTTTGAATAGCCTGAGCCTGCTAAACCTGGGTGACACCGGTGATGGGATCCCACCGATACGGCTTTGACAACGGCCTAAAACCCGTTAACTTGTAAGCTGGGACATAACAATAATAACAACACGAGGCATCACCATGAACCGAAACAACAGCACCTGGATTATGGCATTAATGTTGGTTAGCGGCACTTGCTGGGCGTATGGCAGTGGCGGCAGCACAAAAGCCTGTGCCAAACCCAAATTTACCGATTTCATCCCTGCCGAGAACTCCGAAGTCGCCCCTAATACAGGCTTTTCTTTCACCGCATCAAAAAACACGTTCCCGGACAGCATTGCCGTGACCGTAAAAGACTTGCCCGCAAGCATTAAGGTGAACCCTGGGAATGAAGGCCTTGTTCAAGTCTCCGGCACCCTTCCCCCTGCGTTACACGGCACTTATGCGAGGATTGCCGTCACTGGCGAAGGCCAAAACAAATGCAAAGGCGCTGCTGGCTGGTTAGTAAAAATTGGCGGGGCTGGGAAGTAATTACGAGGGGCCATCTGCGGGACAGGCCGGATAAGGACTGTTTGATCCCGCAGGATTTACCTCCGGTTTATTTTTATTTGCCGGGACTTATAGTTTCTACCGTAATGTTCCCACGGCGGACGCATTTTGCATAAGTGGCGTCCGGAGTTGCCGAGCCGCTGGCCTCTTTCATGCAGGCATGGGAAATTTTCAGATATTCATCGGCCTCTACCTGGGCGGCCGAATGGCCTGCCTGCTCCATGCACTGGCCAAAAAAACCCGCGTCGTTCCCAATGGGGACATCAACAACCGTCATGCTCCGGCCCGTGGGCACTTTGATGGATTCTTTCCGGGCTGAAGAACGCAAACAATCTGACGCATCGGAGAAATAACCCACATCATCGCCTTCTTGTTTGGACAGATAACCTGAACAGCTTTGCAATAGCAACGCCGATAAAATAACAGTGAATTTAAGCATGACCGCCCTCGTTATTATCAAATTGATTTCAGGGAACATTATAGCCGTTGGAAAACCCTTTAAGAAACTGATGATAGGGGCTAGTCTTGGGGTGCTATAATGGGCCTGCCTACATCACAGGCAACATTTAAACCATCGGCCTTATTGTTCAGCGGCGCGCTAGCCTAACACTTTATGGATGGCAATATGAAAAACGAGCAAAATCCAGCAAGTTTTAACAGGTTTTTTTGGGGGCTAGGCGTGTTCGCGCTTTCTGCCAGCACAGTCACCCTTGTTACAGACCCCTATCTCATGGCGGATATTGGCCTCATTATTTTAGGGATATACCTGATGTTTACAGGCTTGGCCAACCGCAAACCATAATGGCTTAGCTTTATGCCTAAGCCCGGCTTTTGGCCATAGGTATCCACAAAATCCTTATACGCTAAAACATAAGCCTTATTGCTTGTGCAGGCACTTATGCTGTTAGGCAAAAGCCATTGGGTCCACGGACAACACCGGTTTATGCCGGCCCTGCTTTATGGCTCCCATCACACAACGGCTGGTTTTTGGTTGCCTTGCATCCGCAAAAATAGACCGTTTTGGATTCCGTGGCATCGTATCTTAGCGGGGTAAACGCTGAACCTTTGTGCGAACCATCGCAAAACGGCTGCGTGCCACTCTGTCCGCAGCTGCACCAAAAATACGCCGCGCCTTCTTCAACTTCAATCGCAAACGGGGTATCGGACGCCCTTACAGGATCGCTCATGTTAACACCTCTGTAATTAATTGATTATTTTAATGTATCGCAAACAGCATAACCGTTTTGTAAAGACCGGGCTATCACTTTTTCATACGGGCTAACTCGGCTGCAACTGCTTTTCAGTAAGCGGGGGATAATCCGGGGCACCCCGTATAAACCGACGATACACGGACGGAGGTTCTTGGGCGGTTTCCAGCAGGCCTTTGGCTTGCCCGCCCCCCCCCTGGCCAACATCAGCAGGGCATCTTTTTTTCAGGCTTATGTTTTAGTCTTGCAGGGAAATATTGCCCCCCTAAATTCCGCTCCCTTTACCTTAACACCCACCCAGTAAAGCAAGACCAACAACACAGTTTTGAAAAAATAACGCCCCCTTGGCAAGCCCATTGAACCTTTCCTTGGACGGTGGGGATTCAGGCCATGCAGGAAATTTTTCCTGTACTTGATAAGGAGCACTGTATGTTAAACCACCATTTTCAGAAAACCAGCTTATCTTTGCTGGTAACAACGCTATTTTTGGCATCCCCCCAGATCTTGAATGCGGATCAGACCCCCCGACCGACTGGCTACGGAATCCATAACTTAGTCTCCAATGTCCCCGGCAAGGCACTTCACGACGACCCCAGCCTCATTAATGCTTGGGGGCTTGCCTTTAATCCTGACGGGGTTGTTTGGGTCACCGCTAACGGCACCGGAAAATCCACTTTGTATAACGGCAACGGCGAAAAACAAGGCCTGGAAGTGGCTATTCCAGGGCCCGCCAATGGTGAGCCAGCCAAACCTACGGGCATCGTGTTCTTTGGTGGCGGCAGGGACTTTAAAATCAATGGCAATCCCAGCCGTTTCATTTGCGCAACGGAAGCGGGCTCGATAGCAGGCTGGGCTCCCGTGCCACTGGCGCCCCCGCCAACCATCGCAACCGAGGTGGTGAATAATGCGGCAAGACATGCCATCTACAAGGGCTTGGCGTTGGCTGCAGATGGTGAGCGCTATTTGCTTTACGCCACCGACTTCCATAATGCCAAAGTGGATGTGTTTGATGGCACATTTCAACCTGTGTCACTGGGTGCCAAAGCATTCAAGGACAGCACCATCCCGCCTGGTTTCGCTCCTTTTGGGATCCAGGCCATCAATGGCGTCATCTTTGTGACCTATGCCAAGCAAGACGGAAACCAAGAGGATGAGGTCGACGGGGCGGGCTTTGGTTATGTCAATGCGTATGATACGGGCGGCCATTTGCTGCACCGCATCGCGGCAAGGGGCAAACTAAATGCGCCATGGGGCTTGGCTTTGGCTCCCGATAATTTCGGCAAGTTCAGCAACCATCTTCTGGTGGGTAATTTTGGCGATGGCACCGTGGTCGCCTATGACCTTAATAAACGCCCTCAAGATCCGGGGAAAATCCTGGGCCGGACGAATGGTAGCCCCATTCGTATCCCAGGCCTATGGGGCATTGCTTTCGGCAATGGCCTACAAAAGCAAGCGACCAATGACTTGTTTTTCGCCGCCGGGCCCAATCACGAAGCTAATGGGCTGTATGGCAAAATTGAAGCAATCCCGTGATCATGGGAGAAAAAACGCCCCTATTATAAACATCTAACCTATTGCCGCCGTGACCCTATATTTATTATCGATGCATTAACAATATGTTAACAATGTAGCCGTTAATCTGGCACTGGTTAAAAAGTTGGGCCAAGACAACCCCTAAGGCCAGGTGTTTATCCCCAGAAAGCGGTGATATTTGGCATAAAAACCATATTTTTATGTGCATATTGCTTTTATTGACTATTTTTAGCGGCGGCATTTTCACCAGAACATGCTCAGTTTTGGCTCCATAAATCACAACTTGAAGATTTTTAATGCCAAACCAACCTAACAGGAAATTCCAAAATGATTAAAAAACTTACCGGATTAAGCCTTGTGCTGCTGGCCCAACTATCCGACCCTTGTGCAGCGGCAATCAGCAATCCTATCGCATTTGTCACGGAAGTCCCGATACCGGGGGATTTTTGTGCGTTGACATCAACCTTCTGCAACCATCAAGGCGGTATCGATAGCACGGGGCGCGGCGGCGACTTATGGATACGTTATCCCGACGGCACCCTGAAAAACCTGACCGAAGCCGCCGGTTTCGGGCAAGCCGGGCTACAAGGTGAGCAGAGCATCCAGGTGCGCGACCCTTCAGTGCATTGGGACGGCAAAAAAATTATTTTCAGTATGGTCATCGGCGCACCCGCACATTTCCAAGTCAAGACCTTCAATTGGCAGCTCTATGAAATTACCGGCTTAGGAAAAAACGAGACCCCGGTCATTACTAAAGTGCTTAAGCAGCCCGCTGGTTATAACAATGTCAGCCCGGTTTATGGTACGGACAACAATATTATTTTTACCTCCGACCGCCCCCGCAATGGTTTGGACCACTTGTATCCACAACTGGATGAATATGAGGACGCCCCCACCGTATCCGGTTTGTGGAAATTAAACCCGTCAACGGGCGTGGTGTTCCCGCTGTCGCATGCGCCTTCCGGTGATTTTAGCCCGATAGTCGATAGCTTTGGCCGGGTCATTTTTACCCGCTGGGACCATATGCAACAAGACCAACAGGCCGCCGCCGACAGGCGTGGCGGCAATTTCGGAACCTTTAACTATTCCAGTGAATCGGCAACGGCAAAAATTTTAAACAGCCGCACAGAAGTGTTTCCGGAGCCAATAAGGGGCGACGAGGTTTCCTTGGCGGGGACCAATTTGAATGGCCTTGTCTTTAACCAATTCTTTCCCTGGCAAGTCAATGAAGACGGGACTGAGATGGAAACCGTCAACCATGTCGGGCGCCACGAGTTGGGCGGCTCTTTTGTCGAGGCGGTGTTCACTGACGACCCTGACCTGACCTTCCAGATCAACAGCTTAAACCAAAACAAAATCGAGAATTTTTTCCAAATCAAACAAGACCCGACCAACCCCAATTTTTTGGTTGGCGTCAATGCGCCTGAATTCGGCACCCATGCCGCCGGACAAATTGTCCGTTTGACCAATGTCAGCCCGACGCATAATGCCGATGAGATGCGCATAGATTATCTGACCGACCCCTCCACCTTTATCCCCACCGGTGAGGGCGAAACGCCGCTGCCAGAAAATTCCGGCCATTACCGCGACCCTTCCGTACTTTCCGATGGCACTTTGATCGCGGCGCACACCCCTGAGACGCGGCGGGACAAAAACGAAGGCACCACATCGGCGGACAATGCCGATTCCTTCCCAAAATCCCGTTACGATTTCCGCTTGCGCACCTTAAAGCAACTGCCCAATGGCACTTGGACGGCCGACCAGCCCTTGACCAATGGCATCACCAAGGAAATCAGCTACTTCAGCCCGGATACCTTAAGGCATTACTCCACCCAGTTATGGGAGCTGCAACCGGTGGAAGTCAAACCGCGTACCCGTCCCGCACGTCGCGTCGCGTCAGCATTAAGCGCACCCGAGAAGCAAATCTTGCAGGAAGAAGGTGTCAGCGAAGCCAGTTTACGCCAGTACCTAAGCAGCAAGCGCTTGGCTTTAGCGATTATGCGCAATGTCACGCAACGTGACCACAGCGACAAGCAACAGCCCTATAACTTGGCGGTGGCGGGTTCGGCGACCCAAACCTTGGGCAACCAGGGAAAACTCTATGAAGTCGCACATTTCCAAGCTTTCCAGGCCGACCAAATCCGCGGCTTGGGTCTAACAGGTTCCTCCACTACACCAAAACCGGGCCGCCGTATTCTGGGCGTGCCTGTGCACAACGTAACGGCGGTAACGGCAAACCCGCCCTTAAGCGCAGGCGCCCCCAAAGGTAGCGTGAAAATCGCCAATGACGGTTCGGTCGCCATGCTGTTGCCGACCCGCCGTGCTTTAAGCTGGCAAATCACCGACCCCGCCGGGAAATTTGTCGTCAGGGAACGTAACTGGCTCACCTTGCAGCCAGGTGAAATCCGCACCTGCCCTGCCTGCCATGCGCCGAATACAGCGGATCAGGCCGGACATCCGGCGGCAAGCAACCCGCCGGAAGCATTAAGGCAACTGCTGATCTTTTTGAAAGCTAAGGGCAGTTTGTAACAGGACATGGGTTCTGCCGAAAAAATAGCCGCATGGACCGGTTATTTAATTGGCAGAACCCATGATATGGAAATGCATGTTTAAGCAGCGGGTCTTAGATCGTGTTTTAAAAGTGTCGCGGACGGTCCGATTGCAACAGCTGCATGGATGCTACCCTTTAGGGCATCAAGGAGGTAGGGCAATGCAGCAATCGAGCCGCGTAGCCGCTTTTAAAACATGTCCTTAACGCTGGAAGCCAGCAAGCAAATCACTTCGACGGGCACTGCCCACTCCCCCATAAGATACCGGAAAACAGCCCAGCGGCAAACGCGCTGTACCGCGCATACCCCCCCCCAAAAAAAACTGGCCGGCCTCACCGTGCCAGCACTGGCGCCAGCTATCCATGCATTGAGGCCATTAACCAAACCCGGCATCAACACGCCGGCGCAACTGGTACTAAATGGCAATACCAAAAATCAGCAAGCGTTTAACAAAGGCAAAGGTTATGCCGACAATCTGGATACCTCGGAATGGTTAAAATTGCCTTGCCAATGCTTTTTGAAGATATGGTTTGGATGGCCTAGTGGGTTTTGTCAGACCAGCCCCGTCCCTTGAACACGTCCACCCAATGGCGATTTGTATGGCCCGGAAGCTAAGGGTGGCTTCCGGCCTTATGACAAGCCATTTCCATCGCCTGGATGGAAGTAACAAAACCTAGTGCCCAGACAATTTTGAATTGCCGGTATTTGCAGCGGAGACCCACCTGCGGGCTTTGGGTTTCTGTGAGGCCTATAAAAAGGGAGGGCAGCCGTCCTCCCCTACTGGTGTTTAGATTTACCCGACAAAAAATATCGGCCGGGCAGTCGGTTCATCCCCCAATTCCAAGCGGATTTGCTAATGCCACATCCCTGCACGTCCGCTTGCCCCCACCATCACCAGCAAGACTGTTGCCGACTGAAGCCAATCTACACCCCCGTCACCTTCCCCACCCAGCACCTTCCCGGACTTTTACTGGCGGCTGCCATCATTGTTGGGCTTTGCCAACTTAACGCGCTAACTGTCAAGGTATTTTCGGAACGGTTTATGGGTGTGGCTTCCAAACTAAACCGGCACCGGATCAACCTGACCTCACGCTTCGCTGGCAATCGCTTGATGCAGAGATTTCCAGTTATCGCCCCAAGCCAAAAGGGGCCGGAGCATTAAAAAGCCCTCACGGCCCGCACATGGAAGGGGAACAGTTTATCGATGTTGCCTTGGTCGCCGAAAAGGAAGGACTGGACCCAAACAAGGTCAGCGCTATCCTCAGACGAACTCCAATAAGTCGCCCTGCTGTCAAACCTCCCGACATTCGTTAACGGTGCGGGGGCGGCGGGCCCGATGGTGCGGTACATCAAATCCAATTCGTCCTTTGAAGGCAAATACCAACCCGTGTAGGGCCCGTCCACCAGGTCGGCACAGAGCTTGGCCGCATAATTGCCTGCCCCCTGGGCCTTAATGATCTTATGGGTGTTGGCCAACCCCGTACCGATGGCAGTCCCTGTGGCGCCAGTGGCAATAAAGGAACCGTTATACCATGGGATACCGATGCTCTGGTCTTTCCGCGCGGCAACCAGGCCGTGTTCGCCCGTGCGGTCAATATAAAAAATAATGCCGCCTTGGTAGCGGTTACCGATTACCCTGACCATATCCTGAAAACGCACTTGGGCCGACACGTTCAATTGCTCAGCCGCGCCCAAATTGTCGGCGACCGCCGTGACATAACCTTTGTCTTTAATAAGCACCCATTGCGTACTCGTAGCGTGGTTTAAGGTCAGCGGCACCCAACTATTTTGATGCAAGGTCTGGTCAACCGTCACTTCAAAGCACGGGTAGCTGGCATCGGAACTGACGCAGCTTGTGCCGCCCGGTTTTTTGCCATTAGGGTATACGCGGTAGAGAGCCTCTTTAGCCGTGCCAGTTTTCGGCACGAACACATGCACTATAAAAGTCGACGAGAACGGCGCCAACCACTTGACCTCGGAAGCGCTACCGCCTTGCAAGGCGACCATGCCGCTCACTAGCTTACCCGTTGGCGTGGCCGCCTGCGCCACCGTCAAACCCATTATGGCTAAAGCCAGGGTTAAGGCCCATTGTTTAAACATTGATCCCATTAGTTTGTCTCCAAAAATGTCGTTTAAATACAGAATCGCCATCAGTATGGCCGATAATATCCTCCCCAATAATAGGGGTTAGGGAAATAGCCCGGATAGGGATAGCCCAATCCCCCGTAAGCGCCATAACCAGGGTAATAATTGCGTCCCCCTTCATAGTTGAGCCACAAATGGATGGCGCTGGCTGAAACCTGTGGCAGGCGGATAGTTTTTTTGCCGATGGTACGCGCCATATCCCCCGTCAATGTCCCTGCGACGGTTATTTCCCTACCTTAATGCCTCTGATTAAAATACAGGCTCAAAAAGCCAGCTGATTTTTACCCCGCCACGGCACTTTCCTGCAACCCACAAAAAACTATCTGCGCAACCTGAATTACGTCCAAGGGGGAAAAGGTTCAATCTATTTTCCAAGGGGGCGTTATTTTTCGGCAGCGGCTGGAATCTGTAAGACTGTCCAAAAAGCGGGCGGAGCCAGGGATGGCATCCCCCAAGCTTCAGGGCTGGCCTATCGCCTTAGCGTTTATCTGGAGGAAAACCGCCCAAGTGAATTTGTCACTGAAATCAGGGCTTCACAAGGTTAAAATGAAAAGCTGTTAACCGGACATCAAAAAACCATGTGGATTAACCTTCCCAGACCTAAGCCCACCCCAATGGCTACCGGCCGCCGCCCCATGCCATGCCGCCTTTGGCTGTGCCTGCTGCTGGTGTGCCCGCCGGCCTGGGCTGATTGGCATGGCAAGCTCAGTGTCCTCAGCGAATATGTCTATCGTGGCTACAGCAAAAGCTGGGGCAATCCGGTGGTGCAAGGCCAACTTGGCTACCAAGATGCTTCCGGTTGGTTTGCGGGCGCCGCCGTATCGCAAGCCAGTTTTGATGGCCGCGATTATCCCGAGCATACTGATTTGGAAGCCAAACCTTTTTTAGGTGTGCATTGGCCTCTAGGCACTGACTGGCGGGCTGAGTTGTCCGCTTATGGTTATATTTATGACGGCGAAGTGTTTTCCAAACCCGCTGATTTCGTCGAATTTTCCGCCGCCATGCATTACCAGGACTGGTTAAGCGGCAAAATATCCGTCGCCCCCGACGCTTACCAACGCCAAGCCACCGTTGATTATGAGCTCAACTATCGCCACGACCTGACCGACACCGTGCAGTTTTCGGCGGGATTGGGGATGTACCAGGCCGACCGGTTGCTGGGCAAAAATTACCTTTACTGGAATTTGGGCGCATCTTGGTTTTTGGATGCCCATTTGGTGTTTGATTGCCGCTATGTCGATGTCCAGCTCAATGGCGATTATGCCGCCGGATCACGTCCCGACGCATTCCATCCCAAATTGTTGGGTAGCCAACTTTTGCTGACCTTAAGCGCTGGGTTTTAACATTTTTTAGCGGGTGCTGAACTTTTTCCGGTGAACTGGGAATTCAGTGTTCAAGCAAAACTGGAGCACCCTAACCTTATGTTGCACATCGTCCCCACCCAAACCAAGCCTATATTAACCGGACAGGTAGATACCGCCATGGATGAATACGCCTTGTTGCAGCGCATCATCGAAGGCGACATGCTGGCCTTTGAAGCGTTTTATAAACTCTATTACCCAAAGCTGTTTGGCTTTATCCAGCGCATGACCCGCCAGCCTGAAACCGTCGAAGAGTTGATCCAAGAAACTTTATTGGTGGTTTGGGAAAAACCGCGGCACTATAACCATAAAAGCAAACTATCCACTTGGGTGTTTGGCATTGCCTATAACAAGGCATTAAAATCATTGGCCAAACATGCCCGTACTAACGATGCCGATCTTGATGACGTGCTGGAAACACTACGGGACCCCTCTCCAAACCCGGCACAACACCTTGAAAATGCGGATTGGTTGGGCCGTGCGCTGGCCGCGCTGCCACCCGACCAACGGGCGGTTATCGAGCTGACTTTTTACCACGGCCTGCCTTACCAGGACATCGCCGTTATCCTTGATTGCCCTGAAAACACTGTAAAAACGCGGATGTTCCATGCGCGTAAGAGATTGCAGGCATTTGCCGAAACCCAAGGGAACTGAGATCATGAACACAACGACCGAGCCCGAATCTGGAACTGATTTGCATGAAGCAACCCAACTGTTGTTGCCTTGGTATATGAAGGATGCCTTGGACGCTGACGAGCGGCAACAGGTTGAACGGCATGTACGGACGTGCCTGTCATGCCGGCGGGAGTTGCTGGCCATCAACAAGCTGGCGGCGGCAGTGGTGCAGTCAACTGATCTTGATGTGGCCGCCCATGCCTCTTTCGCCAATATCCGTGACAAATTACAAATCCCCGCACCCAAAGCCCCCCTCCTGCCAGTTCGCCCCACCGCCGACAAGGACGGCAGCGAAGGCTTGGGAAGTTACACAAAGAAGACCTTGGCCAAACGGCTATCGCCTTACCTCGGCCAACCCGGCAAACCGCTTGCGTTGGCCGCGACAGTGCTGCTGGCGATGCTGCCGTTGGCCCTGCAAGACCGTGGCACTAGCCCAACTAGCGGTTATTACACCTTATCGGACAACAAACCGACACCAGCGCCCGGAGTCAGGCTGCATGTGGTGTTCGCCAAAGATTTGCCGGAAAGCCATATTAACCAAATGCTGGCGAGCATCCATGGCCAACGGGTTGGCGGGCCCAATAGCGTAGGGGCCTACACCATACAATTGGACACCACCACCGGCCAGCCCGATGCCGCGGCGGCGATTGCGTTCTTGCATCAGCACAAAGAAGTCCTCTTCGCCGAACCCGCCCTGGAGCCGTAACACCACCATGAAACTGTCCACCCAGATCCTATTGCTTTGCCTGTCCGGACTGCTGGCCGCCTGTGCAGGCACTACCGGCCTGTCCCGCCTCGGCGACAGCGCGGTCAACGAAGACCGCCGCCTGTTGGTGACTTTCGCCGACCGCAGCATAGCCCGCAATCTGCAAGGCAACCAGCAAGACAATTACCAGGTTGTGGAACAATACCGTAATTCCAGTTGGGGCGGCCGCAAAGCCAATGAGCTGGCTGACCGCCATCGTCTGAAGCTTGTCATCCAATGGCCGGTGACCGAATTGGGCGTAAGCTGCGTATTGTATGAAGTGCCGGAGGGGCGGCCCCTATCCCAAGCCATACAGGCCTTGCGCCAAGACCCTTCGATCAGCACGGTGCAGGCCCTGCACCGTTTTGAGGTGCTCGGCCAACCCCCCGCTTTGGTATCTGGCAACGACCCTTACCGGCATTTGCAGGCAGGTTTCCAGGCCCTAGGCATCGCCGACTTGCACCCCGTCACTACCGGACGCGGTATCCGCATCGCCTTGATCGACGCGGGCGTGGACCTTGACCACCCTGACCTTAAAGGGCAAATCAAATATTTTGAAAATGTCGCGGCGGAACCGGCAGACCATAATCTGGCCGACATCCATGGCACGGCGGTGGCGGGGGTGCTGGCGGCGCATCCTGGCAATGGCATAGGCATCACCGGTATCGCCCCTGAGGCGGAAATATTGGCCTTCCGGGCCTGCTGGCCAAGCAAGCCGGATGCGCTGGCGGCACATTGCAACAGCTTTACCCTGGCGCTAGCGCTCAATCAGGCATTGAAGATGGATAGCCGCATTATCAACCTGAGCCTTAGCGGCCCCGATGACCCTTTGCTACGGCAATTGCTGGAAAAAGCCCTGGCCAAAGGCACGCTCGTCATCGCCGCAGTACCTAAGAAAGGCCAAGTTGACGGCTTCCCCGCCAACTTGTCAGGCGTGGTCGCAGTCGGCGAGGACAGCAGCGGCCATCCCGGCATCATCGCCCCCGGCAAGGACATCCTCACCACCGTGCCGCACCAAGCTTACGATTTCATGACCGGCAGTTCTTTCGCCGCACCGCATGTCGCCGGTGTCGCGGCGTTGTTGTTGCAGTTGCATCCTGAGTGGCGGACTGCCGACATCATGCGCCTGTTGCGTAGCGGTTCCAACACCTTGACGGCCCATCTGCCCAAAGCGGCGGCCGCAGGAAAAAAACCGGATGGCTTCTAGGCTCGGCTGATGTGGCGCCTCGGAAAAGCTAAGGACGTGTTTTAAAGCGTCGCGGGCGGTCCGGCGCAACCAGGCCATGTAGCCCCTTCAAAACACATTCTGGCAGGCTGGCATCATCCCGCTAGCCCGTAGGTTGGGTTAGCGATAGCGTAACCCAACGCATCATGGGTTGTTGGGGTTCGTTGCCTCACCCCAACCTACAGGCTATTACGAGCCGCTAATAAACTCAATTTTCAAATGAGTGATTTTTCGGCTGGTTTTTTTGCGGGAGATGTTGACTTGGATATTGGCTTTTTCCAGCAGTTCGGCTTTAACTACATTTAAAACCTGACGCTCAAAGATCACCCACGCATAAGAATCGGGAACACCGAGCATTTGCCGTAATTCTTCAACCGAAACTGTCAACCATCCGGCGAATACACCACCCGTGTCCTCTTTCTTTTGCGCCCATGACACCAACAGTTCATATAAAACACGTTCTGACAGGCGGCGGCATCCCGCTAAGGAAGAGCGGCATATATCCCATAGCCATGGGTTTTATATTTGGGCAATCGTTTGAAACAAACCCGATTTACTTGGCTGGCACCCTAGCCTTCAAGCATCCTTGTAAAAACAACGACGTGGTCTGCCGTGCCCAAACATCAATTTCCGCTTCGTCGGGCGTTGGCGCCAAACCTAGCTGGAGTTTTTGGAAGCGTTCGCTACGGAATGCGCCTAAGAATTGGTCGGCGAGGATGTGCGGATCTACCGCAACAAAATACCCCGCTTGCTGCTGGCGTGCGAAAAATTGCGCCAAATGGAGCAAGGTGCGTTGCGGCCCTTGTTCATAAAACTGCGTGGCAAGGTCCGGGAAGCGCAACGCTTCACCTAACAGTATGGCGCGGATGCGCACCGCATCGGGCCGGGTGATAGCCTGCAGATATTGCTTCGCAAAATTGGCCAGCGCCTCATCCGGCTGGTTTTCCAAGACATTATCCTCCGACAAAACGGTGACAAAACGGTCACTACAACGCTTGATGACCGCACCAAACAACCCCGCCTTGCCCCCGAATTGGGAGTAAATGGTGCGCATGGACACACGGGCCTCTTTAGCAACGGTTTCCAAACAAAAATTCCCATAACCATGTTCAAGAAAAAGCTTGAAGGCGGTATCCAGTAAACGGTCACGGCTCAGGGATTCTTCGCCCTTACGTGGTCGTCCGCATTTAATCATGTTGTATTACCCACTGATGTTACGCAGACATTTTCTGCGACTTGAAAATAAATAATGATGAGTCGCTAGCGCGACAGTTTTTTAATCGGGTTCTCGCACCCGAAAGCGAGATACTTTCTTTTGCTCCGCCCCGGCAACTGCTCCTGCGTTGCCCTACCTCCTGCATCCGTGCAGTCGAAAAGAAAGTATCCAAAGAAAAGGCGGCCCGATTGCCGCTTCCTCCTTGCGCTCCTCGGTTTTGTCGGGGGTCAGCAGAGAGGGCTTCCTGCCCTTTTATGCCCTGTGGGTACCTGCCGACGCGCGGCATCCTTGCCGCGCCCCCTTCGGGCTGTTCCCGACAAAACCTGCGGTGCTCGGCGCGGCAAACGGGAGCGAAAACACGTTACTGCGTAACGTCAGTTACCCACTAAACGGATTGGATTGAATTGAATTAGGGCTAGATCATAACTTAAATTAAATGATAATATATTTTACCATTTAATTTTAATTGACGCCGGAACGTAAACAGGATGAACAAAAACATAGCTAAACTGGCTGCCATCCATCTCCCCCGCCTTTTCCACGGGGGACTTGAAGCCGTCAG
Source organism: Methylovulum miyakonense HT12 (assembly GCF_000384075.1). GTDB lineage: Bacteria > Pseudomonadota > Gammaproteobacteria > Methylococcales > Methylomonadaceae > Methylovulum > Methylovulum miyakonense. The sequence continues at coordinate 1,862,164 of NZ_KB913025.1, read as the reverse complement.
TGTTGTCTGGTTGCTGATGTCCGTGTTTTGGAAAACCCCAACGCAACAGGCGCGGCCAGGATTGTTGGCCGCCGCCACGCTCATGGCGATAGCTGGCTGCGGCCAACAAACCGGCCTTGGCGCCAAACCCGCCCAAGCCCCGCCGCCCAATGTCAAAATTGCCCAAGCCTTGCACCAGGAAGTCACGGAATGGGACGAATTCACCGGCCATATCGAAGCGGTCGAGTCGGTGGACGTGCGTGCACGGGTCGGCGGCTATTTGGAGAAAGTGAACTTCAAGGCCGGGGCCAAGGTAAAAAAAGGCGACCTGCTGTTTTTGATCGACCCTAAGCCGTTCAAGGCGCAATTAAACTATGACGAAGCCGAGCTGGAACGGGCCAAATCCCGCCGGGACCTCGCTAAAAATGACCAGGAGCGCGCCGAGCGCCTGTTCCGCGCCAAAGCCATTTCCGAAGAGGAATACGACGCCCGCAGCACGGGCTTGTATGAGGCGGTTGCCGCCGTCAAGTCTGCGGAAGCCAAAGTTTATTCGGCACGGCTTAACCTGGAGTTCACGCAGGTACGCGCGCCGATAGACGGGCGGGTAGGCCGCGAACTGGTCACCGAAGGCAACTTGGTCAGCGGTGGCGGGGCTGACGCGACGCGCCTGACGTTTATCGTTTCCACCGACCCGGTTTATGTTTATGTCGATGCGGATGAACGTTCGGTGCTGAAATACCGGCGGCTCGCCCAACAAGGCGGGTCGGGCGGCCCCGGCGGATCGGGCGCCGGACAAACGCCCGCGCAACTGGCGGTTGCCGACGAGGCGGACTTTCCCCATCAGGGCGCACTCGATTACCTATCCCCGCGTGAAGATGCCGCCACCGGCACGGTGGCCTTGCGTGGCGTGTTCGCCAACCCCGACAACTTATTAAGCCCCGGCTTTTTTGCCCGTATGCGTGTGCGCGGCAGCCTGCCCTACCCCGCCCTGTTGCTGCCTGACCGCGCCATTGCCACAGACCAGGCCCAACGGTTTGTCTGGATAGCCAACCAGGACAACCAAGTGGAATACCGCAAGGTGGTCTTGGGTGCCCATATCGGCCAGTCGCGGGTCATCGCCGAAGGCTTGGAACCGGGAGACTGGGTGGTTATTGAAGGCTTGCAAAAGCTCAAACCCGGCATCAAGGTCAATCCTGAACGGATTGCGGTCACTGAAAACAAGGCGGGGAAATAGGCCATGAACCGGTTCGCCCATTTTTTTATCGACAAACCCATTTTTGCCTCGGTCTTGTCCATCCTGATCGTCCTGGTCGGCGGCCTGGCGCTGATCGGCTTGCCCATCACCCAATACCCCGAAATCGCCCCGCCCACCGTGGTCATCACGGCGACTTATGCGGGCGCCAACGCCAAAGTCGTGGCGGAAACGGTGGCGACACCGATCGAGCAGGAAGTCAACGGCGTCGAAGACATGCTGTACATGTCCTCGCAATCGACCAACAGCGGCAATATGGCGTTGACGATCACTTTCAAGCCCGGCACCAACCTTGATAAGGCGCAGGTGCTGGTGCAAAACCGTGTCGCGCTCGCCGAACCGAAACTGCCGGAGGAAGTCCGGCGGCAAGGCATCAGCGTCAAGAAACGCAGCCCGGATTTGAGCTTAGTCGTCAACCTGGTTTCCCCCGATAAACGTTACGACAGCGTTTATATGAGCAATTATGCCCTGCTGCAAATCAAGGACACCTTGGCGCGGCTGCCCGGCGTCGGCGATATTCTGGTGTTCGGCGCGCGCGACTACAGCATGCGCCTGTGGCTGAACCCTGAACAAATCGCCGCCCGCAACCTGACCGCCAGCGACGTGGTCAGCGCCATCCGCGAACAGAACATCCAGGTTGCCGCCGGCGTGGTCGGCCAACAGCCCAGCAAGGAAAATGCGGATTTCCAGTACACCGTCAGCACAATGGGACGGTTGATGGAGGCCGAACAGTTCGCCGGCATCGTCATCAAAAAAGGCAAGGACGGGCAGGTGACTTACCTCAAGGACGTCGCCCGCATCGAACTGGGCGCCAAGGATTACAACTCCGGGCTGTTCCTGGACGGCGAGCCTACCGTCGGCCTCGCCATCTTCCAGTTGCCCGGCTCCAACGCGCTGGACACCAAAAAGGCCGTGGTGGAGGCGATGGAAAAACTGAAAACGCGCTTCCCTAAAGGCCTGGATTACAACATGGTCTATGACACCGTGGTGTTCGTGCAGCAATCCATCGACGCGGTGGTCAAGACGCTGTTTGAAGCCCTGTTGCTGGTGGTGATTGTCGTTGTGGTGTTCCTGCAAAACTGGCGGGCGACGGTGATCCCGCTGCTCGCCGTGCCGGTATCGCTGATCGGCACTTTCGCGGTGATGGCGGCGATGGGTTTGTCGTTGAACACCTTGTCGTTATTTGGCTTGGTGCTGGCCATCGGCATCGTCGTCGATGACGCCATCGTCGTCGTCGAGAACGTCGAGCGCCATATCGCGCAAGGCTTGTCGGCGCGGGAAGCGACCCGCTTGGCGATGGACGAGGTGGTCGGCCCGATTGTCGCCACCGCCTTGGTGTTGGTCGCCGTGTTCGTACCGACGGCGTTCATCACCGGTGTTTCCGGGGCGTTTTACAAACAGTTTGCGTTGACCATCGCCGTGTCCACGGTGATCTCGGCATTCAATTCGCTGACCTTAAGCCCGGCCTTGTGCGCCCTGATGCTGGACAACGCGCACGGCAAGAAAGATAAGTTCACGCGGCTGCTAGACAGCCTGCTGGGCTGGTTCTTTAACGCGTTCAACCGGTTTTTCGACCGTTTCAGTGCCGGTTACTCGCGCCTGGTCGGCCGGATGATCCGTATGACGGCGGTGGTGCTGGTGTTGTATCTGGGGCTTAACGGGCTTAACTTCCTGGCTTTTGAAAAAGTCCCGGCCGGATTCATCCCGCAGCAAGACCAAGGCTACCTGATCCTGTTTGCGCAACTGCCCGACGCGGCTTCGCTGGCGCGGACCCAAGCCGTCGTCCAACAAGCGAGCAAGATCGTCCTGGACACCGAAGGCGTCAAGCACATCAACGCCTACGCGGGGTTTTCGATTTTGAGCGGCTCCAGCCATTCCAATGTCGCGACGATGTTCGCGCGGCTTAATGATTTTGATAAACGCGCCGGACACCCCGAACTGCATGCCGACGCCGTCATCAAAAAGCTCCAGCAGCGCCTCGCCCAGGTCGAGGATGCCCGTATCGCCGTGTTTGCGCCACCCCCGATCCGGGGCATGAGTTCGGTGGGCGGCTTCAAGCTGCAAATCCAAGACCGCACCAATGCCGGTATTGACGCGCTCAAGGACACCAATGCGGAACTGATCGCCAAAGGCAACCAGCTGCCCGGCCTCGTGGGCTTGTTCACGACGTTCCGGGCCAGCGTGCCGCAATTGTTCGTGGACGTGGACCGCACACGGGTCAAGTCCATGGGCGTGCCGCTGAAAGACGTGTTCGACACCTTGCAAATTTATCTGGGCTCGATGTATGTCAATGACTTCAACCAATTTGGCCGGACTTACCAGGTGGTGGCGCAGGCCGATTCGGATTTCCGCATGAAACCGGAAGACATCGCCGAGCTGAAGACACGTAACCAGCAAGGCGGCATGGTGCCCTTAGGTTCGCTGGTGAATGTACAGAACATTGCCGGGCCGGACAATATCACCCGTTACAACATGTACCCGGCCGCAGAAATCAATGGCGGCACCTTGCCTGGCGTCAGTTCCGGCCAGGCCATTGAGATGATGGGCAAGCTGATGGACGGCGAATTGCCACCGGGGTTCGCTTTCGAATGGACCGAGCTTAGCCTGCAACAGGTTTTGGCGGGGAATGTCGCCCTGCTGGTGTTCCCGCTCAGCGTCATTTTCGTGTTCCTGGCGCTGGCGGCCCAATACGAAAGCTGGTCATTACCGTTCGCGGTGATCCTGATCGTGCCGATGTGCATCCTGTCGTCGATGGCGGGCGTCTGGTTAAGCGATATGGACAACAACATCTTCACCCAAATTGGTTTCATCGTTTTAGTGGGGCTGGCCTGTAAGAACGCGATCCTGATTGTCGAATTCGCGAAGCAACGCCAGGAAAGCGGCCTCAGCCGTTTCGACGCCGCCGTGGAAGCGTCAAAAATCCGCTTGCGCCCCATTTTGATGACCTCGTTCGCGTTCATCATGGGCGTGTTCCCGCTAGTGGTTGCCGAAGGTGCGGGCGCGGAATCGCGGCGGTTATTAGGCACCGCCGTATTCAGCGGCATGATCGGCGTGACCTTGTTCGGCTTGTTGTTGACGCCCGTCTTTTATGTGGCGGTGCAAGCCGTGGCGCAACGCTTACGTCCGTCGCAGCCTAAATCCGGCACTTTGCCGTCCTATCCATCGCCTGCCAATCCAGAACTATGAAAAAGCAAGACCTTGCCTTAGCCATTACCCACAACCCGTATAGAATTTTCGGGCTGGCGGCGCTGTGCGTGATGTTACTGGACGCTTGCGCGGTCGGCCCTGACTACCAGACGCCAAAAACTGATACGCCAGACCGTTTCGCCCGCGCCGCACATACAGAGTTCTCGGCACGGGATGTTGAACGGGACTGGTGGACGCTGTTCAAGGATAAGGCATTGAACGTGCTGGTCGGGCAGGCCGTACAACATAATTACGACCTCCAGACCGCCCGCGCCAACCTGCGCGAAGCACGGGCGATGTACTTGGAAGCCGGCTTGAATTTGGCACCGACGGTGACGTCCCATGGCAATTACACCGAGCAAAAACGCAGCATCAGCGCGTTGAACAACCGTAATTTCGTGCCGCGCGAGCTGAAACTCTATAACGCAGGCTTCGATGCGTTTTGGGAACTCGACCTGTTCGGCCGTGTGCGCCGTGATGTGGAAGCAAGCAGTGATGAGGCCGATGCGCAGGAAGCCAGCCTGCGCGACCTTGGCGTTAGCGTGATCGCCGAGGTCGCCAGGAATTATTTCGAATTACGGGGCTTGCAGAACCAGTTGGCGGTGGCCCAGAAAAATATCGCAAACCAAGCGGAAACCTTCAAAATTACCCGCGTAAAACTCGATATTGGCCGGGGCACCGAGTTGGACACCGCGAGGGCCAGGGCGCAGCTCGATTCCACGCGGGCCAGTGTCCCGCTGTTGCAGTCCGCCATCGACCAGGCCATCCATAGGCTAGGCGTGCTCACCGGGCAGTTGCCGGGGGCGTTGGCCAGCCAGTTGTCGCAGCCATTGCCGTTGCCCGAAATCCCCAAGACCATCCATATCGGCAGCCCCGCAGAATTGCTGCGGCGCCGTCCCGACATCCGCATCGCCGAACGGGCCTTGGCCGCCTCTACCGCACGTATCGGCATTGCCACCGCCGACCTATTCCCGCGCGTGTCGTTTGTGGGTTCCATCGCACTGGAAGGCAGCACCCTATCAAGCTTTACGGGCGCAGGTTCGGACAGCTATTCAGTGGGTCCCAAAATCAGTTGGGCGGCCTTGGATTTAGGCCGGGTCTATGCCCGTATCAAGGCGGCCGACGCCCACGCCGAAGCCAGCCTTGCCCAATACCGGCAAACGGTATTGGGCGCCTTGGAGGAAACCGAAAACGCACTGGTGAATTACAACCAGCAGCGGGCGCGGCATGCATTGCTGACCTCGGCGGCAGAGGCCAGCGAAAAGGCCAGCAAACTCGCCCATTTGCGCTACCAGGAAGGGGTGACCGATTTCCTGACGGTGCTGGATAGTGAATTGCGCCTGTTGCAAGACCAAAACCAATTGGCCCAAAGCGAGACCAACACGGCGACCGCGCTGGTAGCGCTATACAAAGCCTTGGGCGGCGGTTGGGAAGCTGCCAGCGCATCGGAGGGAAACAACTGACGGGATGCAAATGCACCGGACGATTTAAGTTAACCTGGAGCGTAGAGCGGCTAGGTTTTGGCAAGAGGTTGCCACAACGTCAAAGCAGGGGGACGGCGAACCTGTCCGGCCTAGCAGAAACCCTTCAATTCCACGGCACAACGTCCACAGACGGTGTGGCTAAATGCATCAGAGGAATCAAAATGGCGTGGCGTGGATTGGTTGGGCTGGACGGAATACAAACCTAGGCAAGTATCCATCATCACCCATCCAAGTGGTTTTGGACGGCAAACCCACTGACTTGGCTGGCTCCGAACCTTGAAAAGTTATTCCCCGGCCACCGACATTTTCTCAAGCAATATCGACCCGGTGCGGATATTGCCACGATAATCGACATCATTGCCGATGGCGACAATCTGCTTGAACATGTCTTTCAAATTGCCCGCGATGGTGATTTCTTCGACCGGGTATTGGATCACGCCGTTTTCCACCCAGAAACCCGCCGCGCCGCGAGAATAATCGCCCGTGACCATGTTCACGCCCTGCCCCATCAGTTCCGTGACCAACAAGCCTGTGCCCAATTGTTGGAGCATGGCGTTGAAATCATGCCCGCCGGGGGTGATGGTCAGGTTATGCACGCCGCCGGAATTGCCCGTGCTTTGCAAGCCCAGTTTCCGCGCCGAATAAGTGCCCAACACATAGCCTTGCAACACGCCGCCGCTGACCAAATCACGGGCTTGGGTGGCCACGCCTTCGCCATCATAAGCCGCACTGCCCAACGCACCCGGCAAATAAGGCTGTTCGTGGATATGGACAAAGTCAGGGAAAATTGGCGCGCCCAGCGCGTCCAATAAAAACGACGATTTACGGTATAAGTTGCCGCCGCTGATCGAGCCGATGAACGAACCTAGCAAACTGGTGGCTATTTCCGCGCTATATAAGACAGGGCATTGCCGGGTGCTTAATGACCGCGCCCCCAAACGGCGCACGGTGCGCTCGCCCGCTTTGGTGCCGACGCTGACCGCCGATTCCAGCAAACTTGCGTTGCGGGCGACGGTGTACCAATAATCGCGCTGCATACTGTCGCCACGCTGCGCCAACACCGAACAGCTTAAGGAATGGCGGGTGGAGGCATAACCTTGCAAAAAGCCCAACGTGTTGCCCAACACGCGGATGCCTTGGTGGGTGTTGACCGACGCGCCTTCGGAATTGCTGATTTCAGGATGGTAGCCACGCGCCGCGTCTTCGCATTCAATCGCCAAGGCAATGGCTTGTTCGGCACTGAGTTGCCACGGATGGTAGACATCCAAATCCGGGAATTGCGTTTGCAGCAAGGCTTTGTCCGGCAAGCCCGCATATTCGTCTTCGCTGGTGTAACGGGCGATGCTGCACGCCGCGCTGACAGTTTCTTTAATCGCTTCGGGCGATAAATCGGTGGTGCTGGCCGAACCTTTGCGTTGCCCAAAATAGACGGTGATGCCTAAGCCTTGGTCGCAATGGTGTTCGATGGTCTCGACATCGCCCAAGCGCACCGACACCGACAGGCCATTTTCTTGGCTCAAGCCCGCTTCGGCGGCGGTCGCGCCTTGGCGAGTGGCTTCATCCAACAAGTTTTGGACAAGGTTTTTTAATTCGTTGATTTGTTCTTGTGGTTGCACAGGTTGTCCTTATTCGACAAGTAAGTTGCGTGAAGTACGCACCGCGTACCGTGGGCATTAAAGCACAAAACCACGAAGCACCAGCAAGCCACATTTGACAGGATATGTTTCGTGGCCTTCGTGTCTTTCGTGGTTTTGTCTGTTATTTAGTGTGTTTGGCTTCGTATTTTTAAACAGGGTAACGGGCATCATGGCAAATGCAAGCGGCGTTGCACAAGGTGGGCAGAAAAGCGTTGCCCACCCTACGGATGCCCTTACTTAATCCGATATTCCGCCGAACGGGCATGGGCGGTCAGGCTCTCGCCCCGCGCCAATATCGAGGCGATTTTACCGAGCTTATCCGCACCGGATTCCGAGCAGTTAATCAAACTGGTGCGTTTTTGGAAATCGTACACACCCAGCGGCGAGGAAAAACGCGCCGTGCTGGAAGTCGGCAAGACATGGTTGGGGCCGGCGCAATAATCACCCAAGGCTTCGGCGGTGTAACGGCCCATAAAAATCGCCCCGGCGTGGCGGATTTTTTCGCACAAACTCTCAGGGTTGGCCACCGACAATTCCAAATGTTCCGGCGCGATACTATTGGCGACTTCTGCGGCTTCATCAAGGTTGGCGACGTGGATCAATGCGCCGCGTGTGCTTAAAGAAGCGCGGATAATGTCGGCGCGCTCCATGGTCGGCAGCAGTTTATGGATGCTGGCTTCAACGGCGGCGAGAAAATCCGCGTCATCGCTCAACAAAATCGACTGGGCATTTTCGTCATGCTCGGCTTGCGAGAACAAATCCATCGCAATCCAATCGGGGTTGGTAAGGCCGTCACAAATCACCAAAATTTCTGATGGCCCGGCGATCATGTCAATCCCGACTTGCCCGAACACCAGCTTTTTCGCCGTGGCGACATAGATATTGCCAGGACCGACGATTTTGGCGACTTTCGGGATGGTCGCCGTGCCATACGCCAAAGCCGCCACCGCTTGTGCACCGCCGATGCTAAACACCCGGTCTACGCCAGCGATGTAAGCCGCCGCCAAAACCAATTCGTTGGTCTCGCCATTCGGTGTAGGCACCACCATAATCAAATCCGCCACACCTGCGACTTTGGCAGGGATCGCGTTCATCAACACCGAAGACGGATAAGCCGCCTTACCGCCCGGCACATATAAACCCACGCTATCCAGCGGCGTGATTTTTTGCCCCAACACCGTACCGTCCGCTTCTTCATATTGCCACGATTGCATTTTTTGATGCTCGGCATAGGCGCGGATACGCTCGGCGGCGGTTTGCAACGCTTGGGCTTGGTCGGCTGGCAGATTTTCCCATGCGGCTTTCAAAGTCGCTTTGGGTAATTCCAGTTCGTTGGCATTGCTGATGCTGCGGTGATCGAAGCGGTTGGTGTAGTTGATGACGGCTTCATCGCCATTCTTGCGGACATCGGCGAGGATGGCTAAGACCCGTTCTTGGATGTCCAGGTCGTCGGTTTCGTCCCAGGCTAACAGTTGGGTTAATTGTTGGTTGAAGTCTGGGGATTGGGTGGTGAGTTTTTTAATAGCTAAGAGAGGCATGATATTAATTGAATAGCGTTATTAATGTTCAAATGTGTTAAATACTAGGATTTTGAGTTGGCATCATGCTTTCAATAGTTGCTTCCAAATCTGTAATCATTTTATCTGTTTGAGATAGTACATTTTTATTGTGCTCTCTTCTTGTTTCTGATTTAAGAGGTGCTGAAAGCATTTGATAGTATTTATAGACTTTTTGTACATTGCTTTTACCCCAAAACTCATCAATAAGATTTTGAATTACAGCTTCTATTTCGTAACCTTTTTTTAAAAGAAGCAATCTTTCTATCCTTTGCAAGAGTTTATCTTGTGAACAGAAAAACCAGATGGTATCGTCAGGCTGGTTTTTAGATCGCTTCCGTAACTCAGCTAGATAAGTCAAATCCCATGCAGCATTTTTTATATTTTTTATTAGAGTAGGAAAATCTTTAGTATTGATATTTTTTATCATTTTTCCTGGTTTTTTTGGGCTAAGAAATAATAAAGCAAACATTAATGGGCCAGTCGAAGAACGAAAATCATGAATAACCCAATCAAAGAATTTTCTTATTTGGTCAGTTTTTTCTAGGTCGTTATGTTTTGATAATTCGACAATTTTCAATAGCTGCACATATGACAACTTCCAATCATTAAGCTGTTTTTTAAAATTGGATTCTTCTGGATTTTTGAGATTACCTTCTATTGTTTTTCTTGCATCCTCAATCTCTGCATCGCTAAAGCGATTTGCTCTACCTAAAGCTAACTTTGCATAAGCACTTGCATCAACATGATCTGCAACTCTGAAATAATACAAATCGTTTATGGCATTTTCATGAGTATTTTGTGAAGCTCTTTCGTAAAGAGGCACATTTGCCTCTATGTTAAATTTCCCCAATATAAAAAAACACATAGCGGCACAGCAAAATCGATAAGCTTTAATTTCTTCTTCATTTCCTCTAATTTCACAACCTTTGGCAAGATAAACTAAACGGGTAAAAATATTATTGTCCAACAACACGTTTAGCTTCCCACTTTTCCAACACATGTAATGTTCTAGGGAATAAATATCATCAAACTTCAAGTATGCCGTAGGAATGAGAGGATCATTTTCTTTTACTATTACTTTTATCCGCTCAAAATCATCTCGCGGAAAACCCAATTCAAATAGAGTAGATTCAACAATATGATTCCTTGCTCTTTTTTCTACAAGTGACCTTATCCGTTCAAAAGCAACTCGCAGAAAAGCAAATCTTAATAAAATAAACTCCAGCATGTGATACTTGCTAGTCAGTTAGATTGACTTTAGCTGCCAATTTTCTATCGAGCGTCAGCAATTCAATTTTCAGAGCTTGAGCAGTTGCTGCAATAATCGAATCAGGCAATTTGGTTTTATGGACACGCCGAAAAGCGATAGCCAATTTTTCAATTTTTTCACTAATGTTTAGATATAGCATTCGATCCAATAAGCTATTAATAGACGCTATTTCTGATTCCGTGATAGCAGGAAAACTTAGCAATTCCATTTTTGTGATGGAGCTATAGGCACATTCGTTAATATTTATGTTTTTATCTGCCAAAAGTGCCAGTACCGCAGGCGTTTTTTGATACATGCCGATAATGACATTGGTGTCGAGCAAGTATTTAATTCCACTCATTGCGCATTTCGTTTTGAATGGCTAAGGGATCATTTTTAAACGATGGCAAATCCGGCAACTCATTAACAATATCAATTAACAGCTCGGATTTTTTACTTGATGCGGCGTAGCTGTTCAGTAACTTCCTAATCAATTGTTCAGGTTGAAGGTGTTCATAACTCGCCAGCTTGTTAAGCACCAATGCTGTTTCATCTTCAAGTTCTATAGTCACCATAACAATTCACCTCATATTAATGCTTTACCGTTTCGCCAGCGTCTGCTCAAACTGCGCCAACAACTCCGCAATCGCAGCATTCTTCATTTTCATCGCCGCTTTGTTGACCACCAGCCTAGAACTAATATTCATAATCAATTCACGCGGCTCCAGGTCATTGGCTTTTAAGGTGTTGCCAGTATCGACCAAGTCCACGATGCAATCCGCCAAACCGACCAGCGGGGCGAGTTCCATCGAGCCGTAAAGCTTGATGATTTCCGCTTGTATGCCTAGGCTGGCGAAATAGCGTTGTGCGGTTTTGACGTATTTGGTGGCGACACGCACACGTCCGGTGATGGGCGGCGCGTCTTTGTGGGCGGCGGTCATCAGGCGGCAACGGGCGATGTTCAAATCCAGCGGTTCATACAAAGCTTCCGTGCCGTGTTCGAGCAACACGTCTTTTCCGGCAATCCCTAAGTCCGCCGCGCCGTATTCGACGAAGGTGGGCACGTCGGTGGCGCGGATGATGACCAGTTGCACATCGGGGCGCGTGGTTTGCAGGATGAGTTTGCGGCATTTGTCGGGGTCATCGGTCGGCACGATGCCCGCTTCCGCCAAGAACGGCAGGGCTTCTTCGTAAATGCGGCCTTTGGATACGGCTATCGTCAACATGCGGCCACCTTTATTTGGCAACGCGGCGGATGGTGGCGCCGAGTTGGGTCAGTTTTTCTTCGATGTGGTCATAGCCACGGTCGATATGGTAAATGCGGTCAACGAGGGTGCTGCCTTCGGCGACCAGGCCCGCGATCACCAAGCTGGCGGATGCCCGCAGATCAGTCGCCATGACGGGCGCTCCGGTCAGGCGTTTGACACCAGTACAAATCGCGGTGTTGGATTCCAGCTTGATGTCCGCGCCCATGCGGTGCAGTTCTTGGACGTGCATGAAACGGTTTTCAAAAATGGTTTCTGTGATCACGCCCACGCCTTCGGCTATGGTGTTCATGGCGATGAATTGCGCCTGCATGTCGGTGGGGAAGGCGGGATACGGCGCGGTGCGCAAGGACACGGCCTTGGGTTTCTTGCCGTGCATGTCCAATTGTATCCAATCTTTGCCTGTGGTGATTTCCGCTCCGGCTTCAATCAACTTATCTAATACCGCATCAAGAATATCTGGGCGGGTTTTTTTCAATTTGACTTTGCCACCTGTAATAGCGGCTGCAACCAAATAAGTTCCGGTTTCGATACGGTCAGGCAAGATGTCGTAATGGATGCCGGTTTCGCCGAGCTTCTCAACACCTTCGATAGTCAGCACATCAGTGCCTATACCCGTGATTTTCGCGCCCATTTTATTGAGGAAATGCGCCAAGTCAGTGACTTCCGGTTCTTTAGCGGCATTTTCGATAATGGTGATGCCTTCCGCCAAGGTCGCGGCCATCAGCAGGTTTTCGGTGCCGGTCACGGTCACTTGTTCAAGCACCAAGCGGCAGCCTTTCAGGCGTTTGGCTTTGGCGTGGATATAGCCGTTTTCAACAATAATTTCCGCGCCCATTTTCATCATGCCATTCAAATGGATGTCAACGGGGCGTGTGCCAATGGCGCAACCACCGGGCAAGGAAACATGGGCTTCGCCAAAGCGGGTCAATAAGGGGCCCAACACCAGAATCGAGGCCCGCATGGTCTTGACCAGTTCGTAAGGGGCGTCGTAGCTGTTGATGGTGCTGCTATCGACTTCGATGTTCATTTTTTCATCGACGAGCAAATGCACGCCCATACGCCCCAACAATTCCATCGTGGTAGTGATGTCATGCAGATGCGGGATGTTGCCGATGCTGACCGGAGCTTCAGAAAGCAACGTCGCCGCCAAAATGGGCAAGGCCGCATTTTTTGCGCCCGAAATGCGTAGTTGCCCAGAAAGCTGTGCGCCACCGGTAATGATTAATTTATCCATGCTATTGATTTTCCAACTAAAGGGTAACAGTAGGTTGGATCAGCCTTAGGGCTGACCATTAAAATAAGGGGTTTGGTCCAATCCGCTAAGCTTGGCGATATTGAGTAGCTGCTTGGGGATGTTGCTGAATTTTAGGAACGTCCTGTTGCTTTGCGCCTGCCTGATGAATTCAATCATCAGCGCAAGCCCGGCGCTATCGGTATTACGGACACGGCTTAAGTCAATAGTGACTGTTTTTGCCGAGGCTAAAAAAGCGCAGGACTTTAGGGTGTCCTTGGCGATTGTCGTAAAAGTCAGGTCGCCATCTATGACAAAACAACCCGCCTCTTCTTCAATAATTTGCAGCTTACTCACTTTTCTCTTCCGATGCGGCTTTAAACAAAAACTGTCCGATGGCCTTTTCTAGGATGATGGCGGGTTGGGTAATGTCGATACTGCCATTATTTTTCAAAAACGTGTCGGAACCGCCGGGATCCAAACTGACATATTGTTCACCCAACAGGCCTGCGGTGAAAACGCTGGCGGTGGTGTCGTCAGGCAAGGTGTCGTACTGCGCTTCGATCTGCATGACCACCACCGACTGGTACGTCTTCGGATCAAAACTGATGCTGCTGACTTGGCCAATCTTGACGCCTGCCGCCGATACCGGCGACTTAACTTTTAAACCGCCAGAATTCTCAAACCGGGCGGTCACCGTATACGTCTCTTTTTGGGTGAAAGAACTTAAGTTACTGACTTGAAAGCTCAGAAAAAACAGTCCGGCAATACCCGCTGCGACGAAAAGTCCAACAAGGGTGTCCTGAGTGCTAGTATGCTGCATGTTAATTGTCTCCAAACATGAGAGCGGTAAGAATAAAATCAAGGCCTAAGATACTGAAAGCGGAATTGACCACGGTACGGGTGGTGGCGCGGCTGACCCCTTCGGAGGTGGGGATGGCATCATAACCTTCAAACAAGGCAATCCATGAAGTCACCCAGCCGAAGACAAAACTTTTGATCACGCCATTGATGATGTCATCCTGGAAATCAATGCTGGCCTGCATTTGTGACCAGTAAGCGCCTTCATCCACGCCCAACAAACCGGAACCGATCAGCTGCCCGCCAATCACACCAATCGCGCTGAACAACGCCGTCAACAAAGGCATGGACAGACAACCCGCCAAAAACCGCGGGGAAATGATGCGTTTGACCGGATCGACCGCCATCATTTCCATGCCGGACAATTGTTCGGTGGCTTTCATCAGGCCAATTTCAGCCGTCAATGCCGAGCCGGCCCGCCCCGCGAACAACAATGCCGACACCACCGGCCCCAATTCGCGCACCAAAGAAGCCGCGACCATCACGCCCAAGGTGGCCTCAGCGCCAAAATCAGACAAGATGTAATAGCCCTGCAAGCCCAACACCATGCCGACAAACAAACCGGAAATGGTGATGATCAAAAACGACAACACCCCCACTGAATACAATTGGTTCAGCAATAAGCGCGGACGTAATAAGACACTGGGGATACCGGATAGGGTTTGCAACAAAAAGAAAGTCCCCCGTCCCAATTTGGTGAAACTGGAACGGGTGCTTTTACCCAAATTCTGTAAAAATTGAATCATCGTTAGGGAGCGGCTTTACAGTCGATGTTATGTTGGCCCTGTTGGCTAAACCACAAGATTTTTCTTGATTTTGCCCATGCTTACAAATATTAGGGATTGGCAAGTTGGACGGAGGCATAGCTTTTGACCGCGATGGCACTATACCGAAAAATATTAGCGGATTGGTCAGGCATTAGGGATAGTGGGCGTGTACAGTGGCATGGATAGCTTATAAACATGTGCCGGATAGTCCGTTATCGCATGTTAGCGGCGAATTATACATTATTTCATAACAAAGATAGGCTTAACATGCCTTCATATAACTTACTTAAGCAAGTCCACCCGGCGTCAGAACGCGTTTTAAAAGCGGCAACGCGGCCCGATGGCGGCGTTGGGCGGCACCCGCTTTCCTCATGTACATCCAGCACATTCCGGTTTCTGCGCTCCGTGCGCCCGAACCGCCCGCGACGCTGTTAAGACACATCCCCAAAATCCCGAAGCGGGCCTGTGCGGCCCAACCCTCCCAGGATAAACAGTGTGACCAGCCGCGAGGGGATTGGCTTTCAGGCCTTTACAAATTGACAGGCTTCCTAAGCACAGATTATAGTCAGCCCATGTTTTCATCAAAAAAATGCGGTTTCTGCTGAAAAACTTGGCACACCTTATGAGTTCCCTTATTGGCCAATTCTTTCCTGCTTCATGGGAGGGCTATTTTGAATTTGCACCCCCTTGTCGTTGACCTTGACGGGACATTGATCCTGACCGATATGCTCCACGAATCGGCATTGAGGGCATTGCGCGACAAACCTTTCGACACTTTGCGCATCCCTTACTGGTTATTGCAAGGCAAGGCCGTGCTCAAACGCCATTTGGCCAACAACACCCATTTTGACCCCAGTTCCTTGCCCTATAACCATGAGTTATTGGATTGGTTAAAGCAACAGCGGGCGGAAGGCCGGAAATTGATCTTATGCACGGCGTCTGACCTTGCCATCGCCACCTCAATAGCAACCTATCTCGGTATTTTTGACGACGTGATGGCTAGCGATGGGGACACTAACTTGGCAGGCAAACAAAAAGCCGAAGCCCTTGCACAACGTTTTGGCCTCGCCGGCTTTGATTATGCGGGCAACTCCCATGCCGACTTAAAAGTTTGGCAATGCTCCCGCAACGCGGTGACCGTCAATGCCACCGCCAACTTGGCCGGACAAGCGGCGGCTTGTTGCAAGATAGAACGCGATTTCCCTCCGCCCGCCTTGAAACTTGCGGATTTCCGCCGGATGCTGCGCATCCACCAGTGGCTGAAAAACCTGCTGCTTTTTGTCCCGCTCATTGCCGCGCACCAACTATCCCATCCGGCGCATTGGCTGGCGCTCTTGCTGGCCTTTTCCTCTTTCAGCCTATGCGCTTCTTCGGTTTATATCGCCAATGACTTGCTGGATTTGGAAAGCGACCGCCAACATCCGCGCAAATGCAAAAGGCCTTTCGCGTCAGGGCTAATTCCCGTCTGGGCAGGCGTGCTGTTGGCGCCAGCGTTGTTGGCGGTCAGTTTAGGGCTAGGGCAATATGTGGGGGGGAGTTTTTTACCATGGCTGATGTTCTATTTTGTGGTCACCTGCGCTTATTCTTGGTGGCTCAAGCGGGCCATCATCGTCGACTGCCTCACCCTGGCGATGCTTTATACCCTGCGCATCATCGCGGGTGCCGCTGCGGCCAATATGGCGCTGTCCTTCTGGTTACTGGCATTTTCAGTCTTCCTGTTTTTGTCGCTGGCCTTTGTCAAACGGTATGCCGAATTACAAGTCCAACTGCTGGCCGGCAAACACAAAGTGCATGGACGCGGTTATAACACATCAGATGCGCCCATAGTGCAAATGATGGGCATCACCTCCGGTTATGCCGCGGCCCTGGTGTTGGCCCTTTACCTGAACAGCAACGCGGTCGCGCTGCTCTATAAAACCCCTGAATTTATATGGGGCGCCGTCCCGTTGGTGTTGTTCTGGATAAGCTGGATGTGGATGCAGGCGCACCGGGGCAATATGCATGACGACCCTTTGGTGTTTGCCATTAAAGACAGGGCTAGCTTGATTGCAGGCCTTGCCTTTGCCGCAGTCTTGGTGATGGGGGCGGTGGCTTAAATGGCGGCCATTTCTTCATGGGGAAGGCTGGGACGCTGGGAACATGAAGTCCAGGCATTGACCGGCCAGGAGCACATTATCCGGCAACTGAAAAATGGCCGGCCCGGCATCGCCCATGGGATGGGGCGCAGTTATGGCGACGTCTGCCTGAACCCGAACGGCATTTTATGGGACACCACCAAACTCGACCACTTTATCCGTTTTGATGAAAACACGGGGCGCTTGCACTGTGAAGCGGGCGTGTTGTTGCGTGACATCCAGCGGCTGTTCATCCCCAGAGGTTGGATTTTGCCTGTCACACCCGGCACCCAGTTCATTACCGTCGGCGGCGCGATTGCCAACGACGTCCACGGCAAAAACCATCATGTGTCGGGATCCTTTGGCGACCACATCCGCCAGTTGACATTAATCCGTAGCGACAGCCCCCCCATTAGCTGCGGGCCCGGTCTTGAGCCCGATTGGTTTGCCGCCACGGTTGGCGGCTTTGGCTTGACCGGCATCATCACCGAAGCCGAAATCCAATTACGCCGGGTTCCCGGCCCTTGGTTGGCCACCGAAACCCTGCCTTATAACAGCTTGGCCGAATTTTTTAGTTTGGCGGATGCGTCAGAAACGGGTTGGGAACACACGGTTTCCTGGCTGGATTGCCTGCACAGCAAAAGCGTGCGCGGGTTGTTCATGCGCGGCAACCCCACCCCGCTTGCCTTAAGCCACGGGCCATCAAGCCGCAAACTGGCCATGCCTTTTGTCCCTCCCGTATCGCTAGTCAACCCACTGTCGCTCCCGGTGCTCAACACGGGCTATTTCCACCTCAAAAAACGGGACAGCGGCCAGCGGCTTGTGCAATACGAAGCTTTTTTTTATCCGCTGGATAATTTGCTGGATTGGAACCGGATGTACGGCCCCAAAGGTTTCTTCCAATACCAAAGCGTCGTCCCGCGTCCGGTTGGTTTTGATGCCGTACAAGCGATGCTAAAAGAAATCGCCAAAAGCGGTGAAGGTTCCTTCTTAGCCGTCCTGAAAACATTTGGTGACCGTAAGCCTGTGGGCATGATGAGTTTCCCGCAACCGGGCGTGACCCTGGCCTTAGATTTCCCTAACCAAGGGCAACGGACACACAAGCTCTTTGGGAAGCTGGACGCGATTGTCAGGGAAGCGGGCGGGCGGATTTATCTCGCCAAAGATGCCCGGATGCCCCGCGACCTTTTTATCGCCGGCTATCCGCGCCTATCAGAATTTTTGCAATACCGCGACCCTGGCATGAGCTCGGCTTTGTCGCGGCGTTTAATTGGAGAATAACCGTGCCGGACACCATCAAAAGCATTGCCATAATAGGGGCCACCTCGGCGATTGCCGAACATTGCGCCCGCTTGTGGGTTAAAGATTCAGCAGTGAACCTGGTTTTGGTTGGCCGCAACCTCGCCAAAACGGAAAAGGTCGCCGCCGATTTGCGGGTACGCAGCCCACAATCCACGATCCGTTCGCTTGCAGGCGATTTTATTGACCCTTTAGCCATCCGGCAGCTGGTTGCAAACATCACTAGCGAAGGCAGCCCCGACATTGTGCTGATTGCGCACGGCTCCTTGCCCGACCAAATCCAATGCCAGCAGGATTTGTCCGCCAACCACGAAGCCCTGGCCATAAACGGCGTTTCCCCCGTGTTATTTGCCGAAGCGTTTATCAGCCCCATGCAGCAGGCCAACCACGGCACCTTGGCGATCATTGGCTCAGTGGCGGGGGATCGTGGGCGCAAATCCAATTATGTTTACGGTGCCGCCAAGGGCTTGGTGACGCGCTACGCCCAAGGGCTCCAACACCGCCTGGCAAAAACCCAAGTCAAGGTGGTGCTGGTCAAACCTGGCCCCACCGATACGCCCATGACGGCACAGCTCAAACAACAAGGCGGCAAGCTCGCCAATGTGGAAGATGTCGCCCAAGCCATTGTTAAAGGCATAGGGCAAGGCAAGCCCGTGGTTTACACACCCGCCAAATGGGCTTTGATCATGATGGCCATCCGGCATTTGCCAAGGATGCTCTTTAATAAATTGGACATTTAGCATGTTGGCATGGAAAAGGCCCCGCCAACACTTACACCGCCATCCGTTGGCCACCCTTACCTTGGGGCTTGTGTCCCTCATTACGGTCATTGCCCTATTTGTCCCGTTATCCCCGGACATGCCCTTATCCTACCTTGACGATTCATGGGCATTTGGCATCAACCAAGCGATACACCAAGGGCTTTGGATGGGTAAGGATATCGTCTTCACTTATGGCCCTTATGCGTCCATTTTCACCAAATCCTACCATCCATCCACTGATTTGATGATGGTCAGCGGCGGCGCCTATCTGGCCTTGTCCTATTGGCTAATGTTTGTGCTTTTGATGAAGGGCGCCCGCTATTTATGGGGCTCCGTATTTTTGCTTAGCCTCCCTACGTTGTTGTTTTCTGCGAACCACCTGACTTCATTGTTTCTACGGGACACCTTGCTGTTCAGTTTCCCTTTGCTGCTGGGATTGCTCACTTTCAAAATGGCCATTACCGGACAAGCCCCGCCAATCAAAAGCAAATTGGCACCCTTTCATATGGCATTGCTGTTTGCGCCTTTAGGGCTGCTCCCGTTAATAAAAGGCAGCATAATGATGCTCTGCTGCGCCGTTATTGTTTTATGCGCCGTACTTTTCATGGCCCATAAAGAAAAGTTATTGGCGGCCACCTGCCTAGCCACCCCGATGCTGTCAATGTTTTTGTTTTGGATCGCCTCAGGACATCCGGCCAACGTTTTAGCCGATTACTTGATTGGTATGGCCCCCGTCGTTTCCGGCTACAGCGGGGCAATGTCCATAGAGGGCGATAGCGATGAAGTGACCCTTTATTTGTTGGCCGCTAGCGCCTTGTTGTTAATCATTGCCATCAAAATGGAAGCGGCACCCGTGGCAAAACTATTTTTATTTTGCCTTTACTTTATGTTTTTATTTATTGCATTCAAAGCGGGGTTTGTACGCCATGATGGCCACGCCCTTATTTCCGGCACCTCCCTGTTAATCGCGGCAATACTGCTGGCCTTGGTCGCTAGCGGCCAACACACTATCCTGCCAAGCGTGCTTTTGGCTTTGTTTACTTGGTGCTACATTGATAGCTCCCACCTCAACACATCGACCGGACGCCTCCTGCAAAATACCGCATCAACCTACTCGTCAATGTGGTACGGCATAAACAATAGGCTGGGAACCCCAAATGGGCTCCGACTTGAATTCGATAGGGCGATCGACACACTCCAAAAACAAGCCTCCTTCCCTGTTTTACAAGGCACTACCGACATCTACTCTTACAACCAAGCATTGTTGGTCGCATCAGGAAACACTTGGTCACCACGCCCCATCTTCCAAAGCTATGCGGCTTACACTCCCGTGCTGGCGGAGAAAAACCGGAACCATCTCCTCGGCACACAAGCCCCGGACAATATCATTTTCAAGGTGGAACCGATTGACGGGAGGATGGCCTCCATGGAAGACGGGGCCAGTTGGCCGGTCATGATGGCCCATTACCAGCCTACCCACATGCAAAATGGCTTTCTCTTTCTCCAGAAAAAAGCAAACATCGCTAAGGTTGTAAACTTCCTGGCACTAACAAAGGAAAAACATAAGCTGGGTGAGAGGGTGGGCCTCCCCGATTCTGAACAGGCCTTATTCGCCAAAATTGAAGTTTTGCCAACCTTCTTAGGGCAAATGGCCCGTATCCTTTACAAGCCCAGCCCATTGCAAATCTCACTTGAACTGGATAACGGCCAGGTAAAACAGTTCCGCTTGATTGCAGGCATGGCGGAAGCCGGTTTTGTCATCTCGCCCTTAATCGAAAATACGGCTGGTTTCGGGGCCTTATTCACCCAACAAAGCTTGTTGGAAAGTGAAAAAGTCAAGGCCATGACCATTACGGCACTTGGGGGAAATGTTGAATTTTGGCAAAGCCAATACACCCTGGCCATTAGCCAAATCCAACCACCCCCATTACCCCCCCCTGAAAAAAGACCCTAACCATGGATAACCATATCATCCCTAGCAGGGCAAGCCCCGCGGGCCAAACCCAGCCTAACGGTAAGCCCTGGCGACGCAGCCCAAGCCGCAGGGAAACCCTACATAGCATTTTATTATAATATTTTCAGTAACTTACAATTTTTTACCTTTAACCACCTAGACCTATGGACAAGAAAGCACTGCCCTTAAAAGAAACGGCCTTACTATTGGCCTTTGGGACATTAGCCATTCTGATGATCGGCTTGGCTATTATTGGCGGCTTGCGGGCTTATTCCCCGGTCCCCTTTTGGGATATGTGGGATGGCTATCTCGGGTTCTTTTTAAATGTGGCTGACAGGGACGCTGGCGCATGGTGGTTCCAGCACAATGAGCACCGCATCTTCTTGGCGCGCCTATTGTTTTGGGCTGACATCAAATGGTTTGGTGGCGCCAGTTGGTTCCTTATCGCCACCAACTATCTCTTAGTGGGCGTTAACGTGCTGGTGTTTTGGCGAATGCTACGTGATGCGGCTGCAACAAAGGCCCCGGCTATTGCCGAGGTTTTACTAGGCCTTGCATTAACGGCCTGGCTATTCCTTTGGATCCAAAAAGAAAATTTGACTTGGGCCTTCCAAAGCCAATTTATTTTGGCCCAACTACTGCCGTTATGTGCATTGTATTGGCTCCATAAGTCAGTTGCGGGAACCTATGCCAACCGCCAGTTTCTCGTAGCGTGTGGCTTTGGTTTGGCCTCGGTAGGCACCATGGCCAATGGCATGCTTGCCTTGCCTCTCATGATGGTTTATTCGTTAATCACAAGGCAGGGAGCCGCAAGGGTTTGCGTACTAGCCAGCCTTTCTGCGGTTTCGCTTTATTTTTACTTACAGGGCTATAAAACACCGGGACATCATGGCTCCTTGACGCAAGCCTTAAAGGAAAACCCGCTTGGCTTAGTTAAGTACGTCCTGCTTTACCTGGGCAGCCCTTTTTATTACCTTTTGGGAAAAGGGGCCTATGCTTGGAACTTAACCTTTGGCCTAACATATTTGTCCGGATTTAGCCTTATTGGCTGCTCGGCATGGTTAGCGGTTAAATTATCACGCCAGCCCTGCAAAGCCACCTTAACCTTGGCCCTATTATTTTTTATCCTCTACATAGGGGGCACCGCTGTGGGCACCGCCGGTGGCCGGCTCATTTTCGGCGAGGAACAAGCCCTGAGCAGCCGCTATACGACGCCTGTATTAATGGCATGGTCCGCCCTGTTTGTAATTTTTTCGCCCGCCATTTTGTCAGCGATAAAAAAACGTGGCATAAAAATCCTGCTTCCGGTCGCAGCGCTGGGAATGCTGATGATCCCATTACAACTCCAAGCATTGCACCCGCAAGATGACATAAAATTCACAAAAAAAATCGCCGCCCTTGCACTTGAGCTTCAGGTGAAAGACCCATTACATATTAAAAGTGTTTTTCCCAATATTGAGAATGCCTTAGCCTTTGCAGCAAAGGCTTCTTCCAAAAACATCTCCATCTTTGGCATGTACCCCTACCTTGATGCCAGGGAACAGTTGGGCATGGCCGTCCAACAACCTAAGCTACCTGCTTGTCTAGGCGGGTTAGATGCCGTGGACACTATTACTGGCGAAGACCAGTTTGTACGGATCCATGGCTGGATGTTTAATCCAAAAGATAAGACTTACCCTAATGCTATCCGTGTCCTCAGCGATCAGGGTAAAATCATCGGATATGCGCTCACCGGCCAGTCGAAACCCGAAATTGCCGGTACGCTTGGCAACGCCGCGCTACTGTCAGGATACCAAGGTTACCTGTTGAAAGCCCAAACTGGTACATCACTTACCCTACTGGGTGAAAGCCCCCCCTGCCAGATGCAAGTGGCCGTCCCTATGCCCCTAAGCAATAAAGCCGCCGAAGGGCCGTGCCCCAGATGTACAGGCAACAGTAATTAATGCCGGATATTTTATGAACACTAAAAACCCAAAAATCGTCCTCCCCGGCGGTGCCGGCTTAGTCGGCCAGAACCTGATCGCCCGTTTGAAAGCCAAAGGCTATACCCGGATTGTCGTGCTTGACAAACACCGCCCCAATCTTGAGGTGCTGAAACGGGTACAACCGGATATTGTTGCTGAATATGCCGATTTGAACCAACAAGGCGACTGGGCCAGGCATTTTGTGGGTGCCGAGGTGGTGGTGATGTTGCAAGCGCAAATCGGCGGCAACCATTTGCAAGACTTCGTCGACAACAACCTTAATGCCACCCGGCATATCCTCGAAGCCATCAAAACCAACAACGTCCCTTACCTTGTCCATATCAGCTCTTCGGTTGTCGAATCGGTCGCCAATGACTTCTACACCAACACCAAGAAAGACCAGGAACGCATGGTGCTTAACAGCGGCATCCCTTGCCCGATCTTGCGCCCGACCTTGATGTTCGGATGGTTTGACCGCAAACACCTGGGCTGGCTATCGCGCTTTATGCAAAAAGTACCGGTTTTCCCTATCCCAGGCGATGGCCGTTATATGCGCCAGCCGCTTTACGTCGGGGATTTTTGCAATATTATTATCAGCTGCATTGAAAACAGGATCGCCGATGGCGTTTTCAATATTTCCGGGCATGAAAAAATAGATTACATCGACATCATCCGTGAAATAAAACGCGCCACGGGAGCCCGTACGTTGATCACAAAAATCCCCTACCCTTTATTTTACGGCTTGCTGTGGGTTTGGGGCCTATTCGACCCAAAACCGCCGTTCACGACCCAGCAATTGGTGGCGTTGACCGCCAAAGACGAATTTGAAGTCATTGACTGGCCCGGTATTTTTGGCGTGCCTTACACGCCCTTTG
Source organism: Methylovulum miyakonense HT12 (assembly GCF_000384075.1). GTDB lineage: Bacteria > Pseudomonadota > Gammaproteobacteria > Methylococcales > Methylomonadaceae > Methylovulum > Methylovulum miyakonense. The sequence goes on along the minus strand of NZ_KB913025.1, from coordinate 1,838,724 downwards.
CCAAAGCCATTGATGAAACCTTTAATGACCCGACTTATAGCCAAACCGTTTTGGAGTTCTGACCATGGGGCAACGCATCGCCGTGTTGGGGGCGGGGCCTATGGGCCTCGCGGCCGCTTATCAATTGGCGAAGGATGGGCATCAGCCAGTCATTTTTGAAGCAGATGACCGCGTGGGCGGAATGACCGCAACATTTGATTTTTCGGGCTTGAGCATCGAACGCTATTACCATTTCCACTGCACGTCTGACACCGATTTCCTTGCAATCATTGACGAACTGGGGTTAGCCGGAAAAATGCGCTGGGTAGAAACCAAAATGGGCTACTGGTTCCAGAACCGCCTGCAACCATGGGGCAATCCGGTCGCCCTATTGAAATTCCGGGGCTTAAGCCCAATCGCCAAATTCCGCTATGGCCTACATGCCTTCTTATGCGTCCAGCGTAAGGACTGGAAACCACTGGACGGTATCGAGGCGAGTGGCTGGATCAAAAAGTGGGTCGGCGCAGAAGCCTATGAAATCCTCTGGCGCAGGCTGTTTGATTATAAGTTTTATGATTACGCTGACAACTTGTCGGCGGCATGGATTTGGAGCCGTATACGCAGGATTGGCCAGTCCCGCTATAATTTGTTCCACGAAAAACTGGGTTATCTGGAAGGGGGTTCAGAAACCTTGTTGCAAGCCATGCGTGGGGCGATTGAAGCGCGTGGCGGTGAAGTCCGCCTTAAATCTAAGGCCAATAAGGTGGTGATTTCTGAAGGCAAAGTGCTGGGCGTTGAGGTGGAGGGGCGCTTCGAGGCTTTTGACAAAGTCATCAGCACCATCCCATTGCCTTATGTCCCACAGTTAATGCCCGATTTGCCGCCGGACATCTTGCGGCGCTTCCAATCCGTAAACAATATTGCCGTGGTCTGCGTCATCGTCAAGCTACGCCAAGCCTTGACCGAAAACTTTTGGCTGAATATCAATGACCCGGATATGGACATCCCTGGCTTGGTGGAATACACGAATTTGCGCCCGTTAGGCCAGCATATCGTTTATGTGCCCTTTTACATGCCCGGCGGACATGCAAAATTTGCCGATCCGGACCAAGTGTTTCTGGACAAGGTGCGCGGCTACTTGCAGAAAATAAACCCGAGGTTGTGCGCTGAAGATTTTATCGAGCTACGCGCCAGCCGCTACCGGTTTGCGCAACCGGTTTGCGAACCTGGCCACCTGGATAAACTGCCCCCCGTCGCCTTGCCAATCAGGGGCTTATGGGTGGCGGACACGTCATATTATTACCCCGAAGACCGTGGCATATCTGAAAGCATTGGCTTCGGTCAGAAAATAGCCCTACAGGCGGTGCGGTGATCAAACATTTTTTTACCAAGCAGTTCCTGATATTTCTGGCGGTAGGCGGCCTCGCGGCGGCGCTTAATTGGCTGTCCCGTTTTTTCTTGAGCCTATGGCTGCCTTTCTCGTGGGCGGTCATTAATGCCTATGCCATTGGCATGGGCGCAGCTTTTATAATGAACAGCATTTTTGTGTTCCCACATTCCAAAAAAGCAAGGCATGCACAGGCCCGCGATTTTATTTTGGTGAACCTATCGTTTTTACCCTTAGTCTGGCTGGCTTCCATACAAATTAATATTGGCTTGAAAACCGTTGGAATGACGGCCCATTCAGAAGAATTGGCACATGCCATAGCCATTGCACTACCTATGCTGGCCACTTTTCTGATCTATAAGTTTTTTGCATTTAAGGAGAAGGATATGGACAGCAATGACCTGTCCGAGTTGTATAAAATCCGCTTTACCGACGACCAGTTGCCACGCAAAAACGCGATATGGAAAATAATCTGCCGGAGTTTCCTCCAAGCTTATATCAAGCCATCCGACACCGTTGTCGATGTGGCCTGCGGTTATGGTGAATTCCTAAATAACATTTCGGCACAGAACAAAATCGCCGTGGACTTGAACGCTGACGCAGCGGGCTTTCTCGGTGATGACGTGGAATTCCACCAGTGCAAAGCCACAGAGTTGGGTTCGGTCATATCAAAGCAAGCGGATGTCGTTTTCACCTCCAATTTTTTGGAGCATTTGCCTGATAAAAAAACCTTGGACAGCTTCCTTGAACAAGTGATGTCCGCCCTAAAACCGGGCGGGAAATATCTTATCCTAGGCCCCAATTTACGCTATCTGCCGGGGCAATATTGGGACTTTTATGACCACCATTTGGGGCTGACCCATTTGTCGCTCAGTGAGGCCTTGCGCCTAAAAGGCTTCACAATACACACCTGCATAGACCGCTTTTTGCCCTTCACCACGCAAGGCGCCCTGCCAACACACCCTTGGCTAGTTTGGGCTTACCTAAAGCTCCCCTTTGCTTGGAAACTCTTCGGCAAGCAGTTTTTTATCGTTGCCCAAAAGCCCCTCTAACTTCAGTTGGCGAGGCTTGGCTGGCGCCATCCGGGGCAAGCGCCTAGCCATTGGCTTAGCCATACCGGAGAACAGGCCTTAACTGTCGGGTTATCCCATGAATCCCCTACGTTTTAAAGCGGGGGATTATGAAAAACCTTCTCAAAAACACGACTTCATGGCCACACCAATCTCAGTCGGCGAGCTCACCACTTCAATCCCCGCCGCTTTCAAGGCGGCAATCTTGCCTGCCGCAGTGCCTTTGCCACCCGTGACTATCGCGCCCGCATGCCCCATACGTTTGCCCGCAGGGGCGGTTTGTCCGGCGATATAGGCCACTACGGGTTTGGTGACGTGGGCTTTGATATAGTCGGCGGCATCTTCCTCTTCGCCGCCGCCGATTTCCCCGACCATGACGATGCCTTGGGTTTGATCATCGGCTTGGAAGCGGCTGAGGACATCGACAAAGTTCATACCATGCACAGGGTCGCCGCCAATACCTACGCAGGTGCTTTGCCCTAAGCCTTGGGCGGTGGTTTGGTGGACGGATTCGTAAGTCAAGGTGCCGGAACGCGAAACGATGCCGATGGAGCCCGGCAAGTGGATTTTGGCGGGCATGATGCCAATTTTGCATTCGCCAGGGGTGATGATGCCAGGGCAGTTGGGCCCGACCAGCAACGCGCCCGTACCCGCCATCGCGGCTTTGACGCGTAACATTTGCAAGATGGGGATACCTTCGGTGATGCAGACAATGAGCTTAATGCCCGCATCGACGGCTTCCAAAATCGCATCGGCGGCGTAAAAAGGTGGCACATAGATGACGCTGGCGGTTGCGCCTGTCGTGTCCACGGCGGCCTGGACGGTATTGAACACGGGCAAACCCAAGTGGGTTTCTCCGCCACGTTCAGGGGTCACGCCGCCGACCAGTTGCGTGCCGTAGTCCAAGGCCTGTTGGGAATGGAACGTGCCTTGCTTGCCAGTGAACCCTTGGCAAATCACCTTGGTGCCTTTGTTAACTAAAATGCTCATGCTACGGCCTCCGCCAGTGCCACAACCTGTTCCGCGGCGTGCGCCAAGTCATCGGCGGCGTAAATGCCCAACCCGGTGTCGCTTAACAAAGCCCGGCCTTCTTCGACATTGGTGCCTTCCAAGCGCACCACGACCGGTACGGCAACATGGACTTGTTTGATGGCTTCCAAGATACCTAGCGCAATCACGTCACATTTGACAATACCGCCGAAAATGTTCACAAGCACGGCTTTGACATTGCCGTCCGACAAAATCAATTTGAAGGCTTCGCAGACTTTTTCGACATTGGTGCCACCGCCGACATCAAGGAAATTGGCGGGCAAACCACCTTTCAGTTTCACCAAATCCATGGTCGCCATCGCCAAACCCGCCCCATTGACCATGCAGCCGATATTGCCATCCAAGGTGATGTAATTCAGGCCAAATTGCTGGGCTTCGTTTTCTTTGTCGTCTTCTTGCGCGGAGTCTTTCATCGCCAGAATGTCGGGATGCAGGGCGACAGCGTTGTCATCGAAATTGATTTTGGCGTCCAAAGCCAGCAAGTCGCCACCGTCGGTTTCAATCAACGGGTTGATTTCAATTTGGCTGGCATCTTTGGCAAGGAACAAGCTGTACATGCCTTGCATGATAGCGGCTATGGCTTTGTGTTGTGTTCCGGACAAACCCAATGCGTAAGCGACTTTGCGGCATTGGTAGCCTTGCAAACCGGCGGCCGGGTGCACGGAAACAGTGAGGATTTTTTCGGGGGCATCATGGGCGACAGCTTCAATGTCCATGCCCCCGGCGGCCGAAGCGATAAAAATCAGCCGCTCGGTGCCACGATCCAGCACCAAGCTCAAATACAATTCGCGTTTGATCGGGTACGTTTTTTCAACCAATACGGAATGGACCGGCAAGCCGACGGCATCGGTTTGGGCTGTCACCAGGCGCGTGCCCAGCATGGCGCGGGTAAATCCCGCCACTTCTCCGGAAGTTTTTGCCAGTTTGACGCCGCCCACTTTACCGCGCCCGCCCGCATGGACTTGGGCTTTGACTACCCAACCTTCACCGCCCAAGCTTTGGGCAATAGCCCCGGCCTGTTCCGGCATAGTTGCCTGCTTACCTTCTGGAATGGGGATATGGTAATGCTGGAACAACTGTTTGGCCTGGTATTCATGGATATTCATTGCTTGCTCCGATGACTGAAAATAATTGATGGTTCACCCGCGTTATTATTTAGAATGCTAGCGAAATATTGGAAGCCCCCATAACCCGATGCCAGTAGCGCTTGGCAAGCGCCACTTAACTGTTATGATTGGCGACAGGCCGTTATTCTAGCCAAGTCTCTATAAAACGCTATTGATAATAAGCAAATGACCACAAATACACCAGAAAGACTCTATCCCTGCCCCTTTTCCCAAGGGTATAGCATCCCGGCAAAGCAAGCATGGACGCTGTTAAAGGTTTATTTGATCTATCGCCTGATCCTTTCAACCCTGTTTATCGCCTTACTTTACCAACCCAATGATTCACTCTTATCGGGTGGTTATGTCACTGAATTGTATATTTACAGTAGCCAAATCTATTGGGCGTTGACGATATTTTGTCTGGTCTGCGTTTTTTGGCGATTAACGCCCTATACCGTCCAAACACAATTACTTGTTTTTACCGACATTATTTTACTCACGCTATTGATGCATGCTTGCGGGGGCATTAAAAGTGGCCTGGGCATTTTGATCGCGGTCTCCATCGCGTCGGGAGGCTTATTGATTGGCGGCATTTGCGCCGTGCTGTTCGCGGCGATAGCCAGCTTAGCCGTCCTTGCCGAACGGATATTTACCGACCAGTTTCACAGCATAGACGCCGGCTCCTACACCTACACAGGCATGTTGGGTGCGGCGTTCTTTGCCATCACCCTATTGTCTTATGTCCTTGCCAAACGCAGTGAAGACATTTTGCAAGTGGCTGAGCAACAGCAAAAAACGATTGTTAACCTTGAAGACCTTAATCAGTATATTATCCAGAACCTGCAATCAGGCATCATCATTACCGATCAGCAACAATCCATCCTTATGGCCAACCAAGCCGCATTAAGGCTGAGCAATAGCACCGGGTCACCCGCTTACCTGAGTGACATTTCGCCACAATTGGCACAGCTATTTAGGTGCTGGCTGCACAATTCCGGACACGACGTGGCCTCCATCAGCATTCCTGAGCAATCTGAAATCAATTGCCGCTTCATGTTGCTATCGGCCCACTATGACAATTTTTACATGGTCATGGTTGAAGATACGGCCCTATATAACCAGAGGGTCCAACAGGGGAAACTGGCTTCCTTAGGCCGGCTGACCGCCAGCATCGCCCATGAAATCCGCAACCCCCTTTCGGCGGTCAACCACGCCGGGCAATTACTGGCTGAATCAGCCAACCTGTCAAGCGAAGACCTCCGCTTGACCACGATTATCCAAGCCCAATCTAGCCGCATTAACGGGATCATTGAAGATATTTTGCGGCTCTCAAAACGCCACGATTCCAAGCGTGAGCGCATCGAGTTAACGTCTTGGCTGGATCTCTATCTAAAAAACTTTTTGTCGTTACACAAAAAGCATTCAGAAACGTTCGTGCTGACCCATCATGATGCGGCACTCCATGCGTTTATTGACCCGAACCATTTGAGGCAAATCCTGAACAATTTGTGTGAAAATGCGTTGAAATATGGAAACCCCGAAAAAGGCAAAATACAGATCCAATCATTTCTGCTCCATGATTCGCCCTGCATTGAAGTCATTGATAATGGCCACGGCATTAGCCATCAACACCTTAAAAATCTTTTCGAGCCCTTTTTCACCACATCATCAAGCGGCACGGGCTTAGGTTTGTATATTTCTAAAGAGTTAGCTGACCTCAACCAAGCAAAATTAAGCTATTATTTAACACCCAATAGGCAAAGTTGTTTTCGGCTTTGTGTGCTTAATGCAGAAAAAAACCTGATAGAAATATGAAAAAACCATTGGCATTAATTGTTGACGACGAACCTGATATTCTGGAATTGCTCGAAATCACCCTTAACAGGATGGGCATTGAAACCCAACCTGCCGAAACACTTGCCCAAGCACGCGTGCTGTTAAAACAACACGCTTTTGATATTTGTCTGACAGACATGCGTTTGCCTGACGGTGACGGCTTGGAATTGCTTGACCAAATACATGCTATGCCGGCACCCATGCCGTGCGCGGTCATTACTGCGCATGGCAATATGGATACGGCTATTTTGGCGATGAAAAAAGGCGCTTTTGATTTTGTATCCAAGCCGTTAGATTTAACGCAACTCAGGCAATTGATCAAAAGCGCACTAAAACTTTCGGACACCAACACCGAAAAAAACCAGCAGATGCGCTATCTTTTGTTAGGTGAATCGGCAGTCATGCGTGAAATTCGTGCGAAAATCACCAAACTCGCGCGTAGCCAAGCGCCCGTTTATATCAGCGGCGAATCAGGTTCTGGCAAAGAATTGGTTGCCCGGCTGATCCACCAGCAAAGCTCACGTTGCGACCAGCCCTTCATTGCCATAAATTGCGGCGCAATTCCCCACGAACTGATTGAAAGCGAATTCTTTGGCCATAAAAAAGGCAGTTTCACGGGTGCGGTCTGCGATAAAAAAGGGCTGTTTCAAGCGGCTGAAGGGGGCACTTTATTTCTTGATGAAGTCGCCGACTTGCCGCTTCCATTACAAGTCAAATTGTTGCGGGCCATCCAGGAGAAAAAAATCCGTCCTGTAGGGGACCATCAGGAAATTCCGGTAGATATTCGCTTGCTCAGCGCCACTCACCGTAATCTTACCAGCATGGTCCAGGAAGGCAGTTTCAGGCAAGATTTGTATTATCGCATTAATGTCATCGACCTTTATATCCCGCCATTACGTGAACGTAATGGCGACATAACCATACTCACGGAACACATTCTGGCAAAGCTTACCAGCAATAATAGCCCTTGCTTAACGCCCTCCGCGCTAACGGCCTTACAACAATATCACTTTCCAGGCAATGTCCGTGAACTGGAAAACATATTAGAAAGGTCATTGGCCTTATACAACGGGAAAAATATCGAAGTCGATGACTTAAACCTACCCATTGACAACCGGCACTTGCCCGCACAGGCAGATTATGATCCGGCCATGGGCTCTCTGGAAGATTATTTGGAGGATATTGAAAGGAAAGCAATTTCCCTGGCCTTGGAAGAAAACAAATGGAACAAAACAGCCGCCGCAAAACAACTCGGCTTATCCTTTCGCTCCTTTCGCTATCGCCTAAAAAAGCTCAACCTAGACCATTAGGCCCGGTACTTGCCCATTTCCATAAAAGCCACTAATGCTGTTTTGATCGCAGTTTCAGCGGCGGCATCCAGTTCGTTATTTTTATAAACTTTGTCCAACAAACCTTCAGTCACTAACGCTTCTTTTATCCAGCGCTTGGTGAAGCGATAATTAGCGGTCACCGTCGCCACTTCCCCAGTAATGGGATCACGAACACTACCTTTGGCGGCCACCACTGGTTTCTCTGTTACCACTGGCGCTTTCACGGCATTTTTTCTAATTGTCACAGGCCTCTCTTTTCTCTCAACAATAATCTCAGGTTTTGCTTGTTTGACTTCAGCCTGTATTTGTATCTCTGGCTTCGGTGAAGCCAGAGATGTTTTCTGCCCATTGATGATGCTATAAACAACATATGCAACATAAATAGTAGTTAAAATGAACAATATTTCGGTCATAGTGGCTTCTCCCCTTTCATTAAATTATTATTTTTTTAGTAAAAACACAGTCAAAGCAAATTTTTGAGTTGCCTTTTAATCCTTGCTTTGAATATACCAGAAGCAAGCATTCTAGTTAATCTTTATATCACAAAAACAGCAGCTTGATTTCCTTGGCATCTTTAGTCATGCCTAAAATTCATTTGAACGGCTTATGCTAATTATCAATTGCCACACAAACCCTCAAAACTGGAAGCTCATAATAATTAAATAAGAATCATTTGCATCTCTACAATTATTTGCAATATAATCCATTAAAAATTGATTAACCATTAAAGGGTCTCCCATGAAACTTAAGCACACGCTCTTATTTACCGCACTCGCAGCCTTAAACAACCCAGCCAATGCCTTGGAAAAACCTAAGACAATGGAGGAAATGTGGAAAATTATCGAAGCCCAGCAACAGCAAATCGATGCCATGAAATCTCAATTGCAAACAGGATCAACGGCACAACCACAAACCACCACAACTGCAGCGGCAAAAAACACCATGCAAACACTGGAGCGTAAAACGGATGTGCTTAGCCAAGAGGTTGAAAAATTACGGACTAACCTAACGATTCCTGAAGAAACCAAATACAAGAGCGCCTACGGCTTAGGCCCTGCGGCCTCCAAGGTTTACCAAGTTGGTAAAGGCTTGTCGATAGGCGGTTATGGTGAAGCCATTTATCAGGACTATGTGGGAGATAAAAAGGAAGAGGATAAAAACAATGCGGATTTGGAGCGCGTCGTGCTATACGCCGGTTACAAATTTACTGACCGTATCTTGTTCAACAGTGAGATTGAATTTGAACACGCAAGCTCAGGCGAGGGCGATGAATTAAAAGGTGAAGTGGGTGTGGAGTTCGCCGCATTGGACTTTTTCATAGACCCGTTAGCCAATATCCGCACGGGGTTGGTGTTAATGCCCATGGGCTTTATCAACCAGATCCACGAGCCGCCGTTTTTCTATGGTAACCACCGGCCAGAAGTCGAGCAACGCATCATCCCCAGTACATGGCGGGAAATGGGCGTAGGTTTGTTTGGGCAAATCACCCCTAGCTTGACTTACACCACCTATCTGGTGAATGGCTTGGATGCCTCAGGATTCCAATCCAGCGGCATTAAAGAAGGGCGCGGGGGAGGGAGCCAAGCGAAATCCGAAGATTTCGGCTATGTCGGACGCATGGACTACACCCCTACCGCCCTGCCGGGCATGACTTTGGGCGGTTCGGTTTTTGTCGGCAATTCAGGCCAAAACCAAAGCTTTGCCGGACAAAAAGCCGATGTGTTCACCCAACTCTATGAAGGGCATGTGCAATGGAAATACCGCGGCCTGGAATTCCGCACGCTTGGTTCCTGGGGGCATATTGATAACGCCGACATCCTCAGCGCGGCGGCGGGACAAACCATCGGCTCATCCAATTACGGCTGGTATAGCGAAGTGGGTTACGACATTTTCCCTTTATTCAGGCCAGATACCCTCCAATACCTAGCTCCGTTTTTCCGTTATGAAAGGTTCGACACTATCGCCACCGCACCAACAGGCTATAGCGATGACGGCACTCAAGACCAACGGATTTACCAATTCGGGTTGCAATACAAGCCTATCCCGAACGTTGTCATCAAAGCCGATTACCGCAATCGCACGGCTAGACAAGGCACAGTACCGGATGACTTTAACCTGGGCTTTGGCTTCATTTTCTAACAACGGCCCATCGCTAGAGGCCATGACTAAATGCCAATAAAGGGGGAATGTGTTTGGATAACTGCACAGGGGACGTGCGGTTTTGCTAGAATAGCATCCACATTCCTCTTTATCCGCAAGAGTAACAGTCATGAACGACGACGAATTAAAACAGCTGGTTGCCTGCTCCGCTATCCCGCAACAGGAAACAGCGTGCTTCCCCAACTCCGGGATCTACATCATCCGTATCTATGAGGGCACGTTCAGCTTAACTACCCTAGCCGACGTTAACGCCACCGCACTTTAAACCAAAGAACCCGACATGAAACGCCCAGCCATTACCCTAACCCTGCTCATCGCACTCGCCAGCGCGTCCAGTTCCGCCACCATTTTCTACAGCAAAAACGAAGCGATGGAACTGGCCTTCGGCAAAACTGCCACAGTCGAAAACCTCTCCCTATTCCCTGATGGACAGGAAACCGCCGCCATCCAAGCCCTTGCGAAAACCCAGCTGGAATCCGGCATGTTCACGTTCTACGTCGGTAAAGAAAACGGCAAAACCACTGCTTACGCCGCCATTGAAACCAGCACCGTGCGCACCAAACCGGAAACCCTGATGGTCATCCTCACCCCCGAAGGTGAACTGCGCAACGTTTACACCTTGGCTTTCCACGAACCGCCCGAATACCAACCCTCGGCCCAATGGTATGAAAAACTTGTCAAAAAACCGCTGGCGGAGATGGAATTGAACAAAGGCGTGGACGGCGTCTCCGGCGCGACCCTCAGCACCCGCTCAGCCCTGACTAGCATCCGCAAAGTCATGGCGGTTTACCAAATCATGATCAAACAAAAGGCCCATTGATGCGTTACTTTGTCACTGGCGAACAACAGCGCAAAGCCTTACTGAACGCCCTCGTACTGATGTTTTTAGGCTATATCGTCCTGCTTTGGCTCAGCAACGGCCTGATGTATTTCCACCGCATGGACTTGACGCCCGAATCGGTCATAGCCTATTACCTTGGCTCGGAAGAAACCTTCACCCAACCGCGCAGCTACCAAGGCATGCTGGAAGTCTCCCACTTCCACCTGTTTTCGATGGGGATGCTGGTGCTGACGCTCACCCACCTCATGCTCATGACCGAATTTTCATACCGCCTGAAAATTTGGATCAGCGGCCTCACCTACCTTTCCGCCATCGCCGACGAAGCTGGCGGCTGGCTAGTCCGTTTCGTCCACCCCCACTTCGCTTACTTTAAAATCGCCGCTTTCCTGCTGCTGGAATTGTCCCTGGCAACCTTACTGATCGTGGTGGTGGTGTCTCTGGTTCGGGCGAGGATACGGTTACGGTCTGGTGATTCACCAGGCAACGTAGGCCCTCTTCCATAACGGCCTGTTATTTGAGCGGATCTAAACACGCCATATAATAGTTTATTAAACAATGTCTTAAGTTTTAAACAAAGTGAAGCGGGTAACTTATTTTTGAAAAATCAGCACCAACTGATTTTGATAAACAAACGAAGACACGAGCTTATAATCGTCAGCCGCCATGTTGTCACAGACAGCTTCGATTGCGTTTTCCAGATTGGCGGCTTGCGCCAAATCTATGCGTTCTAATTTAGTCATTGTCAATTCCCCCAGCCATTAATATTGTGCTACGCCGATGCCTTCCAGCTTCCTCCCAGTCAGTCGCAAACCAGGTCTTCGCCTTGCGCCTTAAGTACCGCGCATACGGCTTTTATTTGCCCGGCACTGGTATTGCGGTCAATGGCAAATTTGCCGTATGTCGTATAGCCTGGATCCACTGAACCTGCGGCCTTATCATATTTTTGTATCGCCAAGCTATCTTTCATGGCTTTATATTGATTGTACTTTTTTGACATGGGCTGCTTTTTTTGGGCTAACACCAAATCAAGGGCCGGAATAGATTTGATTGCCGTAAGCGCCTGCACCGCCTCAGGGTCAGCCGTGCCATCGGCATTTTTTGCAAACATCACGGCGGCCCCCTCTTGCTGGACGGCAATGTCACCGACAGCAAGCCGCTGATAAATGCCCGAACTTTCACCAAGATCAAAAATCCCGCCATAGCGCAATTCCATCAAGACATTGGCGGTATCGCCGGCCCCGTTACCAACCGAACCTGTAGAATCCTTACCGCCATTACGGTTGGTGGGCACAAACGCGAGCTCTGCGCGATTGTAGCCAAGCTTGCCTTGGGGCATTTGGGTTGCCGGATTTTGCGACACTTCGACACCTATGACCGTCCCCGTGGAAGCCAACACGGAATAGCTGCGTTCGGCACAGCCAGTTGGCAATAGGGCCATTGCCGCTAAACCCGCCAACCGGACAGCGGTTGTGAATTGGTTTTGTTTATCCATTGCGAATTCCTCATGGTTGTTTTAATTCGGCTTTAGGCGCATTGATAATAACCCCACCGCCTGGCCGTTGGTTTATCTCCACCCGCACATCTTTGGCATGGTCGGGTATCGCCACGACGCTACCCGACGTATAGCCAACACCCAATTTCATACCCGGCTGGTCAGATAGATTGATCCCCAAAGCATGGGACTGGATCGCCAAAATTGCGGTTTCATCCCCCTCTTTCGGTACGGTCACTAACCCTATCCCCAAAATCAGATAGTGCACAGAGCCTTTTCCGTCAACAGGCACCGTCATACAACAGCCAAACGAACTACAACCTGGCACCGCAACCATCATTGCCATCGCCAACAAACTTACGCTAACCAAATGGGTATGGGTGGACATTTGCTTATCCAGAAATTAAACGGGCTTCAATTTCAAAAAATCCTGCGAGACCCAGCCATCGATCACGCCATCGCCTTGCAGATCAACGGCCGCCCAACCGTCTTTTTCCTTGACCACGAAAACTTCGGTATTGGTGGGCAACACTTTGGAAATATCGAAGTTGGTGCCGGGGCCAGAGCGCATGCGCAAGCCTTCGCGGGCGGTGACCAGATAGGAAACACGCGGGTCGTCAGCGTGGATGCTTTGCGGCATATCGGTACTGGTTAAAAACGGATCATCGCTGTCTATTTTCAGCCACAACACACCTTCAGCCGCCCGGCGCTTGACCAGCCCAGGCAGGGAGATTTTCTGGCCTGTTTTAGGATCGGTCGCCTTGACCCATTTCGCCAACTCGCTAGGCACGCAATCATAATCGCCTGTGTTAAGGCGTTTCAGTAAGGTGCTTGCGGTCAGGTTGCCGATACCGGCATTGAACACAAAACTGGCTAAGGCGGCAAACTGGTTATCGTTTAGTTTGACTTTCACACATTTTTCGACTTTGCCACCCGAATCCGCCAAATCTTGAGCCAGTAGCTGTTCCGCCTCATCTTCGCTAATTTTTGCCCCGGGCTTTACGCCGCCGGTATGGCCATAACCAATAGTCCAAACACCTGCCGGACACCGGTAGGCATCCAAACGTAAGCCTTCGAAATTTTTAACCAGATTTAAACCCTCTTCATTAATTTGCCTTGACATGATTCATTCCCCTCGGTGGTTGATAAAGGTTTTCAGCAAAAAACGTCTCATTTCATAAGGGCTACCCCACACCTGGCATGGGGTCACCCGTACCGCTTTGTTGCGGTTTTGTTAAGGCCTGGCTAGAAGCGGGTTGCGGCTTCAGGGTTGACCTAAAATTCATAAACTTATTAAGGACATCAAACCAAAACGGCGCCCCCAATGAAACCGCGATGGCGGTGATGAACAGGCCGAAAATTTTTTCTAGCCATGCCAAAGGAGTTCGGGGGAAAACCCTTGGGTCATCTAAATCTTGCCAACTGATAGGCAAACCCATCTGGTTTAATTCAGCCAAACGGGCCATCTGCAAGTTAAAACATTTATTAGGGTTATCGGGCTGGGAATGGCAAACCAGCTTGTCAGTTGCTTGCGTTTTAATTGCCGATATGTCCGCTTCAATCTGCTGGGCTTGATCCGGGTTACTTGCCGATTTGGCGGTTCCAAGCGCCTGCTGCTTGTCGGCCAACAAACGGTCTTTATAGAATTGGTCAGCCGCATTGACCATCTGTTCGCGCAATGTGCCGTTGGCCATCAGGCTTTTGGCAATCGTAATCGTGTCGACATTGCCCAGCACGGCAATTAGCAGCGCAATCATGATGGCGATTTGTTGCGCGTGTTTTTTGTACCAGCCACTGACCCTTTCCCCCATCGCCGAATACCAGTCTTCAATATTGTTAAGCGCGGCATGGATGTCGCCTTCGGCCTTATTGACCATTAGCGTCAGGGAGTTTTTGAGATGTTCCGGAAGTGTTGCCGACGCATTGATTTGGCTGATAAGCGTCGCCGTGTCCAGTGCCTTGCCTGCCAAAATTTGATCGACAAACGCCAGCGCGAAGGTCTTGGGCGTGATATATGACGGGAGATTTTTGGGTAACTGTAATTGTGGCGGCGGGGTGTTTGTTGCTGGTGCAGCTGCGCCAGTGTCTTGGCCTCCGGCAGGGGCCGGATTGGCTATCGCCGATGTTTTTGCAGGTTGTTGCTTCAATGCCAAATCCCCCTGGTACAAACCATAAATCATCGGGCTTTGGTAAAACGCCTTGAGTAAGGCAAAGCTACTGTCATGGTCAATATTGCCGCCAAACAACCCGTACAAACCTTCACAGAGCTTTTTGCCCCGGCTACGGTTGAACAGGTTTTCCACCGCTTCCGTTAATGCGGAACAAATCAGGCTTAACAGCAAATAAACAAACACCAGACCGATAGCGACCTCTAAAATACCCGACATGTTTTGCATAAAATCCCCCGCCAATAGCTTTTGAACTGTTGGCACAGGCTAGCGCGAATATTTTCAAATGGCTATCAAGTAACTCACATCGGCTATGTCATTTTTTCACTAATTTCATGTATAACGGGTTTGTGCTTGTAATTAAAGGGTTTTTACTAGGGATCAGTTAGGAATTTGTAGATTATGGAAACATTTTTTCTTGTTAAAGCACTGAATCACCCTATCAAACAAACGGACAAAAATTAGGTAGCCACCAAAACCAGCAAAGACATTGCAAAGTCAAGGGATTGCCGTCCAACATTTCTACAGGGCGTCGGCAATTATTTTGGGAGGGTGCACACAAGCTTGTACGCCTACGCCTTAAGACGCAATGGCCAGCCGTTTTTTAGGGGCCCAATACTCAGTCAATGTTGAATTGTCGGTATTATTTTCGTAGGGGCGAGCGGTTGCCCGCCTGATCGCTACGGATATTGGCACAGGCCATAAAAAAGGCGGACAACCGTCCGCCCCTTGTACGGGTTTAGACTGGCCCGACAAAAAATCAATGACTGGGCACTAGCCTGTAGCAAGGGCAGAATGGCTTGCCACCCTAGTGCTAAGCATTGCAGCCCGGCGAAGTGACCTAAACCCGCCATTTGCGTGCCAAGAGGCAGTGGGGGGCGGGGCGGCAGGCGGTTGTAATGGATAGATGGCCGGATCCCCCCGCCAATTACCTGCTTATCCGTTCAAAAACGAAAGGTGGATCTCGCTACCGTAGCGGCGGATGATGTCCTGCTTAGCCGCACGATGCGCCTCCACTTTACCGTTATGGCCTGATTTCCCGACCAAATGCCGGGCCAGCTCATCAGAAATCACATCCATAAAAAGCTCCGCCAGCAGCAGTCTGGCTGCGTCCCGAAAATGCCCCCGCCCGTCCACATACAATTGCACGGTGGGCGCCCCGGTATTGATGAGGATTTTCCTCTCCGCAGGGCTATAAACCGCGCGTTCCAGTTCGTTGTTCAGGTTGCGGAATTCATAGCCCACAAACATATCGGCCCCGTGATCCCTAGGCAAGGCCTTTTTTGCGGCATGGCCGGAATAGCTGTGGCTATGCTTGTAAGCGTTATCCGCCACGACAATTTCACACCAAGCCCAATACGCCCCCGCCCGCGCATTGATCTCCGCATGCCCCCCTGCCGCATCGCCCACGACCGTCCATTCTAGCCGCCGGGTATCACCCAGTTCATGGACGGGGATTGTCGCCAGTGCGGGTTCGATGCGCATGGAATCAGGCAGCACATAGTCGAAGGCCAAGGCCTCTGCACCGGAAAACTGCCCAGGGTCAAGCAATAGAGCGACACGGAAAGGATGCTTGGTTTTGCGGTAATAAAACGGCGTGGAAAAACGCAGTGCCGCCGGAGCTTCCGCCTCACCTGCCGCCAAATCCAATGTTGGCGGCAATTGGATACCCAAGTCTTGGACTGCCGCCTGGCTCATGCGTTGGAGCAGGTGACCGATCATATGGCTAGTCCGGCCTGACGTTGTCGCATGTTCCAAATGTTTCAGTTTTTCCTGTTCCGCCAACACATAGGGCGCGATCATGTTGCTGACGGCTTTGGAAAACGCTTCCACAAAGGGATCCTTATGGTTCAGCCCTTCCCTTTCATCGCTGATAATCGCCATGCCCAATCCTAATTTTTCGATCAAGGCCTCGCAACGTACTGTGCCGAACAGGTATTCCGTTCCCACTTGGTTTTCATATTCAAACAATTGGCAGTCCAAGACCACCATACCCGAGAGGATGACCAGCCCATTTGTCCGCTCATCGCCCTTTAGCACCAGCTCCACATCTTGGGCGCGTTTCAGGGTTAGGATAAAGGGATATTCTTCCTGCTGATACACAAAGCGGCCTGATTCATCCGGCCCCAGCAACAGCACGGCGGGCGGCTCTTCATAACGCACCAGCCCGTTGTATTCCGTTTCTTTGCCTTGCTGGACATTGAGCAGCCCCACATTGCGCCGCACCAGCATATCGCGCAGATAAATGTTATTGGCGACCGCCAACACGACAGAGCGGTAATGGGATATATTGACCAAGGGGTTTTCAATGACAATGGTCACTTGGGTGCCGCTGCCGGCAATACCCAAGCGGCTATAATCGCCGGTTTCCGCCAGACGGTCGCCGCCCCAGTCTTCATAGAGGTAGCCGCCATTTTCATCGCGGAACAAATCAATACGGGAAAACCGTCCGGCATGGACGGTCTCTATCCAGCCATGCCCTAGCCCATAAATGGCCTGCTTCAAGCCACGCCCGAAATAACCGCGCCCGCCACCTTCGCCACGGGCCAATGGGCTATGGGCACCGCCATACGTCAAAATAGAACAGACCTGCCAGAAAGGCATCCCTTCGGCTTGGTCGGCAACCATCAGCAACGCCCCCACCTGATGCCGCTCGTATGTGATGCGGATGTTGCCGCTCACCGGCGTCCCGGCCTTTTCCAGCCGGACATAGCTGTCATCAGAATTGGTGATCAGCTCGACCAAGGCTTTTTCTATAGAAGCAAAGCGGCGGGAATCAATATCAATGACCCGTTGGTCTACGGGCAGCGCTGTTTGTGCCATACCATCCATCTCCTTAAGCTTATGGGTTTGGGCCTTGCTCCGAAAGCCTCCGGTAGGGATGTTTAGAATATGGCCTTTGTCACCGGACAGCTTACGGGTAAGCAAGCGCTGATATTGCCATGTGCGTTAGGATTTATCCACAACCATCGGTTATCGGATGACGTTTTTAGTAAAACGGAGGGTAGTTGGCCAAAACCCGTGTCGTTTGAAGCACAAACCTAGGTTCTGTTGACGTTTTGATAAAAAATTAATGCTTTATTTTCATTATGTTAGGAAATTAACTTTGATTTTATCATGTCATTCCGGCATGGATTGCCGGAATCCAGTGGCCAAGGATGGCTTCCCGGCCATCTGGATGCCGCCATTCCTTGGCGGCATGACGATAACCTTTTGATTTTTTCTTAATGAAACGTCAACAGAACCTAGTGCTAAGTCTTGTTTTGACGGGTAAACGTAAATCCGTTCGTCCTGAGCTTGTCGAAGGATGGGCGGATTTACGTTGGGAGCATGTAGCCTTTCTCCATTCATCCTTCGACAAGCTCAGGACGAACGGAGAAAGGCTACACGCTCAAATTATTTACACGACATATTAATACTGACTAAGTACTAGGTTTGCGCCGCGTCCAAAACATCGGACGTCTACCGGTGCCCACATCAGTGGCGGGGAAAAATCAAAAGGGAATCCAATCCTCACTAGGGCATAGCCCGTCGTTTAAATTGGATTCCCCCAGTCAAGCCTTTAGCAATGGCGCTTAATGATGGTTTTGCTCAAAGATGTCGGTGATAAATCCGGCATGCCCTGCTGAAGCGGCGTTCCGGTAGATGGTTTCATAAAACCGCATATCACGGGCATCCCCGTCATTGGCTATGCCATTACCTAAGTACAAGGACAACACCGCACCCGGATGGTTAAACCACAAAATATCATCGCCATCACTGCGGGTGTCATGCAAGTCCCAGAAAGTGCGTGCAACCCAAACCTCGTTTTCCCAGCCATTGGTGCAGTTGGGCGGGGTATTGCGTTGCTCGGCATCCCAACCTAAAGTCCACCGGCTAGCGGTAAACCCGCCTTCGGCGACATTACGGTTCGGATAACCGACCCACGCGGCGACAAAGTTGGCAAAACCTTCCCGTAACGCCATCCCCAAACGGGTAGGGTAACAAGTGTTCAGGCTATGGGAGCCGCCTGAGCCGGCCGGCCTTTTGTTTTCCCAGAACTTGTTGTTCAGGACATGACCCATTTCATGGCTGACCACATCGCCTTGCACGCCGTGCTCGGCAATCAACCAGAGGTCATTGCCCGATGCGCAGCTCCAAGGGCTGGAACCGCCACAATTATTCCACGTGTTGGGGAAAAAGAAGCGGATCGGTGTGGCCGGGACAGGGTTGATCTCGGCATCCCAATATAACCGTGACCACATGGTCATGGCGTTATCCACCAACTCACCCACACCGTTGTATTCGCCACCATCGGTATCGGCATAACGGTGGCCGACATTAAACGAAGTGCTGGTGACCGTCCAAACGGGATCGTACCACCAGTATTTATTGTTGCTCTGATTTTGCGGTGCGTAATAGCTGTTGTAGGAACGGTAGTAAACATTAATTTGCTGGCCGGTCAGAAAACCGGCGGCATCAGGCACATTCACCGTCCAACTGCCATTGGTTTCCACCCAGGACTCGCCTAGCTTGGTCGAGGAGCCGGCGCGGAAAACTTCCACCCGGAAACCGAATCCTGAATGCAGGCTATGGTCGGTTGTCCACTTGGTCGAAAAACGCCCCGTTAAGGTATGGCTAAACCCAAGCAACGATTGTGTGACCGGGGAACTCGCGGCCTTGACAGGGTTTTCCGGGTAACAGATTTGCTGGCCTTCCCCTGCTGAACCCCGGGCCACTGCATTCGCCATCGCCGTCCTAATGCTTTCCAGCTTATCAAAACCCGTATTGCCAGGAATCACCGCTTTGCGGCGGAACGATTCCAGGTTGACCGGCATAATGCTGGCCACCTTCACATAATCGCCAGTGCCTTTGCCGCCTTTCAGCAGGCTGCGCGGCGGTATGCCATAAATGGCCCCATAATCCCCCATGACCCAATTGCCTCTGGACATGCGGTAATGTACCGATAACGGCACGCTAGCGGACGGTGGCTGGTTTCTGTAACGCCGGGCCAGTTCTTCTGTCGAAAGATTAAGCTTCACATCCGCCGCCGGTACATTATAAATATCCATATCAATGCGCGGGCTCAACCCTTCATTGGCCAAACGTAAGAAATCGACTTCAAATAATACTTGCTGGGGTGCCGTGGAATTGGGGCTGACCAATAGCGCGTCGGCTTGTGGGCAAATACGCCAGCGCGGGCCAGGGGTTTTCCAATCAGGGTTATAACTGGGCGACGTGTCCTTGCCGGCCATATAGGCGTCAAAATTTAACATGGGCTTTCCGACAACGTCAGGATCTTCCCCGCAGTTGCGGAACAAGACTAGCAACGGGCCCAGTTGCCTTAAGTCCCATGGACTGAATTGCACCAGCAAACGCGTATCACCGCCCGGCGTGTTGCCGGCTTGGGCCACCCCTTCCTTGCCAGCTTCCAAAATTTGCCAAGTCACTGCCGCCGGTTGGTCTGCATGGGTTATCGGGCTAGATGCCAATAAGCCTGCTGTCAGCAAGGCAATCGGCAAATGGCGTGTTCTTCTATTAAAGACTCGCATAAACCACCTCTTATCGTTATTGTAGTTATTCGATTGGCCATTGACGGTTATAAAAACGGCGATAACCACTAGGGCCGGGTCAATTATAGACACTTATGCCTGCCAAGGAATGTTTTTCTTGACAAAATATGCACACTTGAGATAGCTATTGGTACTGGTCTTGCATTCTGATCCGCCCTCACTGCCATTAAATTAATATATAAACATTAATATTCAAGCGGTTACTATTATATTTTGTGATGGACTCCAATCGTAGGGCGGGTTACGACTGCATGGATGCATACCCTCTAGGGCATGGCAGCAACAGCAGGCGCTTGGAAAAAAGCTTAACGGGTTTCATTACCAAACCGTATAGTTCTGGAAAGCTTATGGTTATGTGATTAGGGATAAGCTCTGTTGCAAATCAGGCAATCCCGCTTGGTTAATAAAAGGAAAAAACATGGCCACTACAAAAAACAAAATTTTCCGGAGCCTGATGGCTATTGGATTGCTTGCCGTCACAGGTGCCACCCTAAGCCACGCTGGTGAAGCCAAGCACGATGATGGCAAAAACTTGCAGATGTTTAGCCAAGCCAAAATTTCTTTGGCTGAAGCGATAAAGGCCGCGGAACAAAAAACGGGCGGCAAAGCCTTGGAAGCCGAGTTGGATGATGAAGCCAAAACCCTCCAGTTTGAGGTTGAAATTGTCAAAGATGGCAAAATCCATGAGGTCATGGTCGATGGCAACACAGGGCAGGTGCTGAAAGCGGCGTTGGATGATGAGGATGAAAGTGCTGAAGACGAAAAATGACAACCCGCGCCAGCCAGTGTTGGGACAATGAAGCTAGCCGTTATTGAAGACGATAAGGAAACCCGGGCTTATGTCGCCAATGGCCTCAAGGAAATCGGTTTCGTGGTGGATTCGGCGGGCGATGGCCTGGAAGGTTTGCTGTTAGCCAAAGAAGGCCATTACGATGCCCTGATCATTGACCGGATGTTGCCCCATCTTGATGGGCTGACACTGGTCAAAACCTTGCGCAGCAGTGGCTGTAACGTACCGGTTTTATTCCTGACGACGATGTGTGGCATTGATGACCGCGTTGAAGGCCTGAATGCCGGGGCGGACGATTATTTGGTCAAACCGTTTGCGTTCAGTGAGTTGGCGGCAAGGGTCAACGCATTGTTGCGGCGGCCTAGGACAACCGTAGATTTAAAAACCTTACAAGTACAGGATCTTGAAATTGACCTGTTAAAACGGCTGGTCAAACGTAGCGGGCATCTTATTGAACTGCAACCCACCGAATTCCGTTTGCTGGAATACCTGTCCCGCCATGCCGGGCAAGTGGTGACCCGCACCATGCTGCTGGAAAATGTTTGGGATTTTCATTTTGACCCCAAAACCAATATGGTCGAAACCCATATCAGCCGTTTGCGCAGCAAGCTAAACGCGGGTGGCAAAGCCGATTTGATCCTAACCGTGCGCGGTGCAGGCTATATCATCCATGAAACTGGCTAAGTTCATCCGCACCTCCAGTTTTAAGCTATCAGCCTTATATCTGGGCTTGTTTTTGTGCTCGTTTGTAGCCATTGGTGTCAGCGTGTATTTTTTAACTATCCACTCGCTGGAGTTCCAACTCAAAAACAGCGTGGAAACGGAAGCGAAGCGCTTAGAAGCCGAATACGCCGTTGGCGGCATGGATGAGTTGCTAGAAGAGATTGCCGAAGATGAACATGCGGCTTTGGATAGTTATGGCGTCATGGGCCAGCAAGGGGATTTTTTGGCGGGTAGCCTGAAACATTTCCAAGCTAAGGCCGGATGGCAGAAACTGGCAGTAGGATCCGGCCCGCTATTTTACGTTTTTGTTATCGCATTACCCAACCAACATTGGCTGGCGGTCGGCCATTCCGGGGAAGCCATACAAAAAACCGGGACGGCGGTTATTGAAGCGTTTTTGTCGGGCATCCTGTTGGTGCTTGTGCTCGGCGTGGGCGGCGGCTTTTATCTAAGCCATGCCTTTTTGAGAAAAATCCAGGCGATCACCTCGGCAACCGAGGCCATCATTTCAGGCGATTTACAACATCGTTTGCCCGTCGCGGACAATCGCGATGAACTGGACCACTTGGCGGTATTGCTCAACCAGATGTTGGATAAGATCGGCGCGTTGCTGGATAACGTCCAACAGGTGTCCAACGACATCGCCCATGATTTAAGGACGCCCATCAGCCGTTTGCAATTCCGCTTGGAAGACGCGCTAAAAAAACCGCTGACAGCCAGCCAATATCAGGAACACATCGCCAGTGCCCGTGCCGAAACCGAAACGATACTGGCGACGTTTTCCGCCTTGCTCAGAATCGCGCAGATTGAAACGGGCACACGGCGTAGCGGCTTTCAGCCCGTCAACCTCAGCAAAATTGTGTTGTCCGTAACTGACGCACTGTCCCCGGTGGCGGAAGAACAAGGCAAAACCATCCATGCCGAAATAACCCCGGATTTGACCCTGGCTGGCGACAAGGAATTGCTGACACAGCTAATTTTTAACTTGCTGGATAACGCCATCGTCCACACCCCGGCCGATACCAGGATCGACATCAACTTACATTTATCCGGCCACCAGCTAGAGCTGGTGGTCGCCGACAACGGCCCGGGCATTGCCGCAGCCTACCGCCCCAAGGTGTTGCAGCGTTTTTATCGGCTGGAACAAAGCCGCACCACACCCGGCAATGGCTTAGGCCTGAGCATCGCCGCCGCTATTGTCGAACTCCACGATGGCAAACTGGACTTGCTGGATAACAGCCCGGGGCTTAAGTTGGTGCTGGTGTTCACCCCTTACAACAGGCACTGAAGCATTTGGGCAGGGCCGGCAATGCTTTTGCGCCTGTATGCCCTTGGATGCACCTGATGACGGGCCTATGCTGTTGGCGCCGTAACCGGTGGGCAAAACCGCCTGCCCACCCTACCCTACTGTTGGCGTTGTAAACGGCGGGCAAAGCCTGCCCGCCCTACCCATCTTTTCCACACAGGCTCATTATGCACTTACTGGCACGGTTGACACTTCTAGCGACACTGGCAAGTTGCGCCCATTATCAGGGGCGCCCGCTGAATCCCTTGGTATCGGCAAGCCAGCTGGAAACGCGCGGCTTGGACAATGGCCAGCTCCAACAATTTATCGGCGGCGCAAACTTCCCTAAAAACAGCCCTTGGAATTTGGACAAGCTAACGCTGGCGGCGATGTTTTACCACCCCGATTTGGCCCTCGCCCGCAGCCAAGCGGAGTCGGCGGCGGCCGCCACCATCACCGCCGCACAACGCCCTAACCCCAGCATTAGCCTGACCCCGACCTGGGTCAGTAACCTGGCTTCCGCTTCGCCGTGGCTGTTTGCCAGCCTGCTGAGCATCCCGATAGAAACCGCAGGCAAACGCGGTTACCGTATCGACAAAAGCCAGCATCTGGCTGACGCAACCAATTTACGGGTCGCCGATGCCGCTTGGCTAGTGCGCGGACGGTTGCGCTTGGCGATGCTGGATGTGTATGCGGCGCAAGAAACGGTGCGTTTGTTGCGCCAACAACTCCAGCTTGAACAGGCGGTAGACCAAGTATTGCAACAACAGCAAGCCGCCGGGGAAATTTCTGATACCGATTTGTTCGCCGCCCAACTGGGTATGCAGCAAGCCCGACTCGCGCTCACCGCCGCAGAAAAAAAACTCGCCGACACCAAGACCCTGTTGGCTGCGGCCATCGGGATCCCGGTGGCGGCTTTGGCGGGCATTGAGCTGGATTTTAGCGAATTCAAGCAAGCGCCTGACGTGGCTAAGTTTGCCTTTAGCCAATTGCAGGCCACCGCGCTACGCGAACGCCCTGATGTGTTGGCTAGCTTAGCCGACTATGCCGCCGCGCAATCGGCCTTACAATTGGAGATCGCCAACCAGTATCCAAATTTCCAAGCCAATCCCGGCTACATCTTTAATACTGGCGAACACCGCTGGTCTTTAGGTGCAGGCGCTATCCAGCTGCCGGTATTCAACCACAACGAAGGGCCGATTGCGGAAATGGCCGCCAAACGCCAAGAGGCGGCGCAACGTTTTGAAGCCTTGCAATTGCGCATCATCGGCGAGATTGACCGTGCCCAAGCCGGTGCCTTGGCAATACGCCCGCGCTGGGATGCCGCCGAACAAGCCGTAAAGAACCGGTTAGCCAATGTACGTTCGGCGCGTGAATTGTTGCAGGCCGGTGAAGTGGATGCCCATGCCGTCGCCGTCGCGGAATTGGGACAAGCCGTCGCCGAACGGGCGCGCTTGGACGTGCTGGTGGAAAGCCAGCAAGCACAGGCGATGCTGGAAACGGCCTTGCGCCAACCTATCACGCCCGCACTAGCGGCGGCGATGTCCGCACCCGCACCCAGGAAAAAATGACCATGAACCTAAAAATCGCCACCGTCTGCGTGTGTCTGCTGTGCGTAAACCTTGCCCAAGCAGAAGAACCTGAAATAACCACTGAAGTCGCCGTGCAAACCGGCAAAATCACCCAAACGACCTTACAGCGCTATGTCCTCGCTTACGGCGTGGTGGAACCTGAACCGGCCAGCCACGGCAGACCGGCTGCCAGCACGAAAATTGCCGCGCCCGTCGCCGGCATCATCAATCAAGTGTTTTGCGAAGAAGGCCAACAGGTAAAAAAAGATGTGCCCTTGTTTACCTTAGATAGCCGCACCGCCGATGACCAAATCGCCAAAGCCAAAGTCGCGTTAGATTTCGCGCAAAAGAACTTTGCCCGGAAACAGCAATTAAGTCCAGGCGAAACCATCTCCCGTAAATTATATGATGACGCGCAACAGTTGCTGGAAACGGCGCATGCCGATTTACAAACCGCCAAAACCCAACGCGCTTTGTTAAATATCACCGCACCCTTGTCCGGCACGGTAACCGCCGTGCATTTTAGGGTCGGCGAAACCATCAGCCCAAGCAGCGTGTTGGCGGATTTGGTTGACTTGCATCGTTTGGTTGTTGTCCTGCATGTGCCTAGTTTTGAAGCGGCCGATTTGCGTTTGGGGCAAGCGGTGGCCATCAATACGGGCAATACGGGCAGCCCACAAACAGGAAGGCTTAGCTTCATCAGCCCGCAAATTGACCCGTTGACCGACACGGTATTGGCACGCGCCACGCCGGACGCTGACGGTTGCCCAGACCATTGTTTACGGCCCGGGCAATTCGTCCATACCGGCATTTCCGTTGAAGCCCGGCAAAACCGCTTGGCGGTTCCCGTTGAAAGCGTAGTCATGGCCGATAACGCCGCAAACATAGCCATTGTCGAAGGCGACCGCGCCAAGCAGCGCCCGGTCGCCGTTGGTTTACGCGACGGCGACCTTGTTGAAGTCTCCGGCGACGGCTTGCAGGCAGGTATGACGGTAGTGACGCAAGGGGCTTATGGCTTGCCGCCGGAAACGCGCATCCGGGTGCTAAAATGACACTATCCTTTGCGGTACGCCACAACAAGGCGATTTTTTTCCTTTGCATCGCGCTGTGCCTGGCTGGCGCTTACGCCGCGCTGGGTATGCCGTCGTCGATATTTCCGCAAACCGATTTTCCGCGTGTGGTCATCCTCATCGACAACGGCGTGATGCCCGCCAACGAAATGATGGCGACCATCACCCGTCCGGTTGAAGAAGCAGTCAAAGACATCCCGGGCGTGACCACCGTGCGCTCAAAAACCGGACGCGGCACGGCGGAAGTCAATGTGTTTTTTGATTGGCAAACCGACATGGTGCAAGCGGAATTGTTTGTGCAAGGGCGCTTGGCGGTGGTGCAGAAAGCCTTGCCCGCCACGGCGGGCACGGCGGTTTGGCGGCTGACCTTCGCCGCGTTCCCGGTGCTGGGCTTAAGTTTGACGGGCAATAAATATTCACAAACCCAACTCTGGGAAACCGCGCGTTATAACTTGCAACCGCACTTGCTGCGCATCCCTAACGTGGCGCGGGTCGGCATCGTCGGCGGACGGGCGCCGGAATACCATGTCATCGTCGATCCCTTGCGTTTGCAGGCAGCCAACCTGAGCTTGGCGCAAATCACCGATGCGTTGAACCGCAACAACCAAGTCACCCCGGCCGGCATGTTGGAAGAAAATTACCAACTGTATTTGACGGTGGTGGACGGGCGCTTGCAGACCATAGCCGATATTGAAAACATGGCCGTCACCGCCGTTGCCGCCGCGCCTAATACGATGACGGCGCCCGCCGCCCTCGGCCATCCGCTGCGGATCAAAGATTTCGCCCGGGTCGAACGCGCACCCGAACCGGTTTTTAACATCGTCACCGCCAGAGGCGAAAAAGCCGTGTTGCTGAATGTTTACAGCCAACCCAACGGCAGCACCTTGGACATCGCCAAGCAACTGAAAGACGAATTGGCGGCGTTAAGCAAAACCCTACCGCCCGGTATGCAGGTGGAAGTTTTTTACGACCAATCCCTGTTGGTCGGCGATTCGATACAAAGCGTTTGGGAAGCGATTGTTTTGGGGCTGATATTGTCGGTCATCATCCTGTATCTGTTCTTGAAAAACTGGGGCGCGACCTTGATTGCCGCCACGGTGATCCCGGCTACAGTATTGATGACCCTGCTGGCGGTGCGGGTGCTGGGACTGAGTTTTAACCTGATGACGCTGGGCGGGATTGCCGCCGCCATTGGCTTGATAATTGACGACGCTATCGTGGTGGTCGAAGCCATCCATACCAAAATAACCCAGGGGACGCCGCGCCTGGTTGCGGTGCAACAAGCCCTGGCGGAAATCTTCAGGCCGTTGTTAGCATCAACGTTAACGCCTGTGGTGGTGTTCATCCCGCTGGCGTTCCTTGATGGCGTGGCGGGCAATTTCTTCCGCGCTTTGTCGCTGACCATGGTGGTGTCGCTGCTGACTTCTTTGATGTTGGCGGTCACGTTAATCCCCGCCTTAGCCGCTTCCTGGCTACCGGTGAACCTGCATAACCAGGATGAACCTAAGCAAGCAAACTGGCTGGATCGCCTGATGGATTTTTATGGGCAAGCGTTGCTTATCGCGTTGCAACAAGCTTGGAAAGTCTTGTTAGGCTGTTGCGTGATTTTGGCCTTGGGCATTTGGCTGTACGGACGCTTGGCCAGCGAATTTTTGCCGTTTATGGACGAAGGCGCATTCGTGCTGGATTACCACACGCCGTGGGGGACGAATTTAAGCGAAACTGACCGCCAGCTCAAACAAGCCGAAAAATTGCTGCATGAGCTGCCGGAATTGGACAGCTATTCACGGCGCACCGGAGCGCAACTGGGACTGGCCATTTCCCAAGCGCACGGCGGTGATTTTTTGGTCAAACTCAAAGCCGACCGCAGCCGCACGACCGAGGAGGTCATCGCTGGCCTGCGCCAACAATTGCTTGAACAAGTGCCGGGGACAGAATGGGAATTTGCCGGTATTCTCAACGATTTGATCGGTGATTTGACCTGGTCGCCGCGCCCGATTGAAATCAAGCTGTTTTCCACCGACATAGCGTGGCTCAAGCAAAAAGCCCCGCAAATAGAAGCCGAGCTGGCCAAGATCACGGGCGTTGTCGATACCTTTGATGGCCTGGAAACCACCGGCCCGTCGCTAAGCCTGCGGGTGCGTTCGTTGGATGCGCTGCGTTTCGGCCTAAGCACCAACGATGTGGCCTTGGCGGTCAGCACCGCCATGCTGGGGCAAAAAGCGTCTTATGTGCTGGAAGGTGACCGCGTCGTCAATATCCGCGTCAGGATGGACACTGATGCCAGCAAGCAAATCGCCGACTTGCGCGAATTGCCGTTGCGTTCGGTGGATGGCAGGACGGTGAAATTGTCGCAAGTCGCCGATGTCGTCACCGAACCCGGGCAATTGCAACTGCACCGTGAAGATTTACGGCAACTGGTCGCCGTTTCCGCACGGTTGGAAAACCGCGATTTGGGCAGCGCCATTGCCGAAATCAAAGCCAAACTCGGCAATGACCCGACCCTGCCGCCCGGGGCTCTGGAATTTGGCGGGCTGTACAAGCAACAACAGGAATCCTTCCATAATTTGCTGATCGTGATGTTGGCCGCCGTATTCTTGGTGTTTACGGTGTTGCTGGTTGAATTCGGGACGTTTTATGAACCTATCGCCATTGTTTTTGGTTCGGTCTTGGCTTTGTGCGGCACGGTGCTGGCTTGGTACCTGACCGGAACCTCGGTGAATATCGTGTCTTTGCTGGGGGCGATCATCGGTATCGGCGTGGTGGCTAAAAACGGCATCCTGATGCTGGATTCGGTACGTCACTTTACCGACCAAGGCGACACGCTGGCGCAAGCCCTGATGGCTTCCGGGCGGCGGCGTTTGCGTCCGGTGCTGATGACGTCCTTAGCCGCAGGCTTGGGCTTGTTACCGCTGGCGTATGGCATAGGCGCGGGTTCCGATATGTTGAAACCCCTGGCTGTCGCGGTCATTGGCGCGCTGGCACTTTCCGTACTGCTGTCCCTAGTCGCCACGCCGACGGTTTATGTTGTGCTGCGGACGTACCTGGGCAACACCCCATAACCATAAATGACTTGCCAAAACCTTTTAACATTTATCACCATGGACGCCATCGTGTGCAACGGCAATGGGTTTTGACACGGGATAAAACCGTGACACATCACTCGATGTTTTGGATTTGCTCACGCATTTGTTCAATCAGCACTTTCAATTCAATGGCGATTTGCGTCATTTCCTTATCCGCTGATTTGGAGCCTAAGGTGTTGGCTTCGCGGTTGAGTTCCTGCATCAGGAAATCCAGACGGCGGCCTACGGGTTCGGGTTGTTTGAGGACGCGGAGGACTTCGCTGATATGGGTGTCTAACCGGTCCAGCTCTTCGGTGATGTCGAGCTTTTGGGTCAGAATCACCAATTCTTGTTCCAGACGGTCAAAATCCGGTTGCGCGACCAGTTCGACGACGCGGTCTTTCAGGCGGTTGCGGATCAGGCGCAGGACTTCGGGCATGCGGCCACTGGCGGAGACGACAAAGCCTTGCATCTTGATGCAACGTTCTTCGATCAAGGTTTTCAGTTGTGCGCCTTCGCGCTGGCGGACTTCCAAGAAGATCGCCAAGGTTTGCTTGAGCAGTTTTTTGATGCCCGCATCCATGGCCTCACGGTCAATATCAGGTTCCTGCTGGATGCCCGGGAACGCCAGGATGTCGAGTGCGGAATAGGCCAAGGCGGCAGGCATCAGCTGTTCTATCTGCTCGGTCGCCGCCAGCAAAGAGCCTACGGCCTGTAGGTTGACGCTAAAACCGGCCCCATCGCTGGCCTTTTTATAATTGATGGCGCATTCGATTTTGCCACGGCTGATTTTTTCGGCGATCAGGCCGCGCAAATCGGTTTCGATGGCGCGCAGGCGTTCCGGCAGCTTGATATTGATGTCGCAATAGCGATGGTTCACCGAGCGCAATTCGCAGTTGATGGTCAAATTGCCTATTTCCGCCTCCTGGCTGGCATAAGCCGTCATACTTTTTATCATTTTTTCACCTGTGGTTGGGATTTCGTTAGGCACATATTACCGTAAGCCCTTTTCAGACAGAAACTATACTATGATCGCCAGGAAATTAGCAGACATGCCTGTTGGCTTGCAACCCCGGCCATTCCCACCGGCTCCCATGGGGCACACCGGCAAACTGGCTAAATCCAAGGATCAGTGCAAAAATTACCCGATTTGATTGCCAGGACCTTTTGACCGACGATGCCCCTTTCCCCCCAACTAGGCCATAGCACCAACTTGATTGGTGTGGCGACCGCTTGTATCGCCAGCCCCGCCTTTAACGAAACCCCCAAGCCCTTGCATATTGCCGGCACCCGCGAATCCGCCCCAGGTTTGTTTGACCAATTGGCGAAGCAGCCGGATTACGCGGCTTGCGGGCGGATTTTCCAAGATTATATGTGCGTCGTGTTTGGCTTTGAAACCGAGCAACGGCTAGGGACAGACCGTTGGGGAAGGCGGCGTTACCGCAACAGCTACTTAAGGTTGATCCAAGATTGGGGATTGGATTCCAACAACGCCCAAGGTGCGGTGTTCAAAGGCTGGGTTGAAAGCCGGTTTGGGCTGTACCCGACTTTCCATAAACACCGGCTCGCCAGTTTTGCGGGCAAGGATTGGGTCAGCTATATCGAAGAAAAAATGAACAGCCGCTACCATAACAATTGCATTTACATGCAACTGGACTTGCTTTATGAATATTGCCAGTGGGCCATCGAACATTACCAATATCCCGCCGCCACCCACAAAACCCTTTATCGCGGCGTCAATACGCTGGAGGGTTGGCAAGCCCAGGATACTGGCAAGCAGCAGGGTATCGTCCGTTTTAATAGCCTCGTCTCGTTTACCGACCGCCCCAGCATAGCCAGCGAGTTTGGCGCGTATATCCTCGAAGCGGAAGTGCCGATGGTGAAACTGGTTTTTTTTAATGGCTTGCTGCCGCACCACGCTTTGCATGGCGAAGCGGAATATTTGGTGATCGGCGGCGATTATCGCGTCACAGTGCAACGCTGAGGAGACAACGAGATGACAGGACAGCGATGGGAGCGTGCCTTGGGGGCGTATTTGGGCCTTGCCTGTGGCGACGCCTTAGGCGCGACAGTGGAGTTCATGTCGCCTAAGCAAATCCAAAAACGCCACGGTGTGCACAGCGAGATTACCGGCGGTGGTTGGCTAGGCCTGGAAGCGGGCCAAGTCACCGATGACACGCAAATGTCGCTCGCCTTAGGTGACGCGATTATTGGCCATCAGGGTTGGAATATCCGTGCGGTCGCCGATAATTTTGTCGCCTGGCTGGACAGCCATCCGCCGGACGTGGGCGACACCTGTAGGCGCGGCATCAACCGCTATCGGGCAAGCGGCGAACTTCACGGCCTCTCAAGTGCCGACGAGGCGGGCAACGGCGCGTGCATGCGCAACCTGCCCGTGGTGCTGGCAACGCTAAACCGGCCGGACCTATTTGCCGACTGGAGCCTGCAACAAAGCCATATCACCCATCATAACCCTTTGTCCGATGCGGCGACTTTGGCGCTGGGGCGGATGGCCGGACAGTTGATCAACGGCTTAGATATGGCCGCCTGCCAGCAGGAAGCCGACAGTTTGCTTAGCCAACACGGCGAATTTGCCTACCATACCTATCCCGGCAAAGCCTCGGCTTATATTGTCCATACCGTGCAGACGGTATTGCATTATTTTTTTAGCACCGGCAGTTTTGAAGCCTGCCTGGTCGCCACCGTCAACCAAGGCGGCGATGCCGACACCACAGGCGCGTTGGCGGGCATGTTGGCGGGGGCGAAATACGGTGCCGGGCAAATTCCCGGACGTTGGTTGGCAAAATTGGACAGGCAGGTGGTGAAACAAATACACCAACAAACGGAAAGCCTGCTTAGTTTGGCAGGATGTTTGTAATGCTTAGGAATGAGCGGCACCTATCGGCAAGATGACAACTGCGCGTCCTTTACCTACAAGGGGCACTAGTGTTCAGTCAGCCTTGTTTTGTCGGGACTTAGTTTTATAGAAGTCACGCATTGAAAAAAAGCAATATAAAATCAATAAATTATAAAAAATTATTGTGTAGGTTGGGGTGACGCGAGGAACCCCAACATTTGCCGCTTCGATGTGTTGGGGTTCCTATCGTCACCCCAACCTACATAAAATTGCTTTGTTTTTAATGAGTTGTCGACAATTAAATGATGGTTGCATGAATTGTGCTTACCCAGCCCCCCGCAAAAATGCAAATAAAAGCCCTGTCAATGCGTAACTTCTATTTTAGTTCATGGCCAGACCTGGCAGATCTTTGTTATACCCGTCAAAATCAGGTTGACTAGGTGCTGGAAAGGACGGGCAGTCGTAGTGTCCGAAAAATGACATTGATTAACTTGTTTCATACTCATTCCTTAGCCATTTGTGTCGGGTTACGTTATCTCGCTACGCTCAACAAGCGAACCCGACGTAACTTGCTGCTGCCTTTGCAAGCCGCAAAATTTCCCTAATCCGGCTCAAATTGACAGGCGTTTGGAAAAAATATCGGGGCATCAAATTAAAATTAACGCCCATTTACATCAGAATTACCGCCAATTCCGGTATACTGTGCGGTTTTCATTTTGGCGGAACAAAATATATGAGACCCAGCGGACGCAATCCCGATCAACTAAGAGAGATAACATTCACCTGCGGCTACACCAAACATGCAGAAGGTTCCGTGTTAGTTGAATTTGGCGATACCCGTGTGATATGCACCGCCAGTGTTGACCGTAGTGTCCCGCGTTTTTTGAAAGGCAAAGGCGAAGGATGGATTACGGCCGAATATGGCATGTTGCCGCGCTCCACGCACAGCCGGATGGGGCGCGAGGCCGCTAACGGCAGGCAGGGCGGGCGGACACAAGAAATCCAACGTTTGATAGGCCGTTCCTTACGCGCGGCGGTGGATTTGAAGGCCTTGGGCGAACACACGCTGACAATAGATTGCGATGTGTTGCAAGCCGACGGCGGCACCCGCACGGCGGCGATTACGGGCGGTTTCCTGGCGTTATCGTTGGCGGTGAAAACCATGATGAAACGCAAATTGATCAAGTCCAACCCGCTATACGGCCAAGTCGCTTCCGTGTCGGTCGGCATTTTCAATGGTATCCCGGTGTTGGATTTGGATTACGCCGAAGACAGCAACGCCGAAACCGATATGAATGTGGTCATGAACGACGCGGGGGCGTTTATCGAAGTGCAAGGCACGGCGGAAGGCCATGCGTTCAGGAAAGACGAACTGGACGCCATGCTGGTTTTGGCCGGCAACGGCATTAGCCAATTGATGGCGAAACAACGTGAGGTGCTGGAGGCCTACCGTTAATGTGGGCGGCGGGGCGGCAAATTGTTTTAGCCAGCGGCAATGCCGGAAAAATCAGGGAAATCCAAGCGATCCTGACGGATCAGGTGATAGTGCCGCAAACGGCGTTTAATGTCGTCGAATGTGAAGAAACCGGCTCCACGTTTATCGAGAACGCCATCCTAAAAGCGCGTAACGCGGCCGCACAATCTGCTTTGCCAGCCATTGCCGATGATTCGGGGATTATGGTCGACGCCCTACACGGTGCGCCTGGGGTCAGGTCGGCGCGGTATGCGGGCGATCAGGCCACTGACGGGGACAATGTAAAGAAGCTGCTCGCCGCGTTGGCGGGTGTGCCTGACGGGCAACGCACGGCACGGTTTGTCTGCGTCATCGCCCTGCTTCAACACGCCGACGACCCCTGCCCGCTCATCGCCCAAGGCGTTTGGGAAGGGCGGATATTGCATCAGCCGATAGGCGAAGGCGGATTCGGCTATGACCCGGTGTTTTGGGTTGAAACGCACCAGTGCTCATCCGCACAACTGCCCGCCGACCTGAAAAATGCCCTAAGCCACCGGGGACAGGCCTTGCGGCAGTTGTTGGCGTTGACCAGATAACGCCCAAACAGCTTGTAGGCGTTGTGCCGCAACGCCTACGACCCGTTTTATAAAACTTCAAATTGACCACAAAATTTGATAACCCCGTCTTCATGGCGCAGCAGCTTCCTTAAGCCCAGCGCCGAAAACTGCGGGTCTTTATGCAAGGTTTTCTCGTAAGCGTCTTCTATTTTTACCGCCTTGGGAACAGCGTCAAAATCCAGCTCCGAACTTAACGTGCCTTGGGCAATTTGCCACAAACGCCCTGCAAAAGTCCGCTTGAGGCTGAAAATTTCCGACTTTCCTGCAACGTCCCCCAAAGCCGTTATAAAGCTTTTCCGGGCCAGTGTGACGGGGATTTTCACTTCGGTGCCCGCCAAATCAACCTGTCGCAGTGAAAAACTAAACAACGCCTCATCAAAATAAACCATTGCCGGATTCACCGACAAACGGAACAACGTATCCTGATGGTTTTCAATGAAAATGTCCTGACCGTTTAAGAGCGCCGCCAACTGCCTTAACTCAGTTTGCAACACCGGATGATGGCGGACATCGACCCAACCATAAGCTAGAAAAGCGACATTTTCCGCAACTGTGGCAAACCCGAACCCGCGCCCATGCGCCGCCAAACCCAACAATAAAGCCGTCTGCCTTGGCGTTAGCACCACATCCAAGGTTTTCTCCTTACCCAGCACACCCGCCAACACAGGTTTTTCGGCATCAACCAGCAAAGTCAAACCATATTTAGGCTTGTCAACCAAATACCCCGCGCCAAAACTGTCCGGCAACGCCGACAAGGCGCTTTCAAACGCCAAGCTGTCATTATCAAAATCCGCCAGCAAA
The DNA here is from genome assembly GCF_000384075.1 of Methylovulum miyakonense HT12. GTDB lineage: Bacteria > Pseudomonadota > Gammaproteobacteria > Methylococcales > Methylomonadaceae > Methylovulum > Methylovulum miyakonense. Next base: position 1,804,520 of record NZ_KB913025.1, on the reverse strand, counting down.
GCATGGAGATAGGGCAAATCCCCCGCCGACTTTCCTGGCAACATGTCTTTTGGGCTAAACCAAACCAACCGTTCATCTTGCCGGACTTGCCGTTGCAGGAACAAATAACCTTCCAGTGTCAACTCAATATTGAACACCTCAAAATGATAATCCGTCAGGGCGTGGTTAGGCGCGGAACCTTGCACTTGCCGATAAGTCCGCAAGCGTCGCCAAGGCTTAAACTGATAATGCCGCCCAAATTCCAGGCCAGTTTCCTCGTGAAGCTCCCGTTGCAGCGTGGTCGGCAAAGCCGCCTTCATGACTGGGGAATTGGCGGTTTGCAAAGCGGCGAGCAAATCAGGCATTTGCCAAGCACCCGCCACATCACGCTGGTTCAACCGCCCGCCCACCAAACCATAATCACCCGCTTGCGTGTCAAAACGTTTGCGGGTGTCTTCACGTTGGTACAACAAAATCTTGCCGTCCAATTTAATGACGCTCCAGGCCACATAAATGGTGCGGACAGGTTGCGCCGCTTGTTGCGCGTGATGTTCCACGCGGCGGGTTTCAATCGCGTGGAGCACATCGCGTTGCTGGTTTTTCTTGGCATCGGCGATGCCTTGCGTGTTCCAAAAATGGGCGGCAAAAAACCGCGAATCGGGATCACCCCACGCCGTCAGCAACGACAACGCCAACAACTGCGCCGGAAACGACACCCAACACCATTCGCCTTTTTGCAAATAATCCGTATCTAACACCGCCAAGGTATCGAGCAAGGTTTCAACTAAGGCAACCGCCGTTTCGGCAACGGCACAATCAAGCTGGGGTGTTTGGCACAGCGCATCAACTAAGGCCGTGCGCGGGACGGCGTAAAAATCGCCTTCTTCTTCAGCATAACGGGGCAGATGGGGGATCAGGGATTGGATTAAACAACTATCGGCAATGTTCATGTTTTATGATTTCCTAAGGAATGAATGCCAAGCAATAACACACAAATTAATCTGAGCCATGTAAACCCCAATCCATATCATCCTGGATAAAGCGTTGTTCCTTTAATTCCATCAAACACTGCTCTGGCGTTAAGGCCCTAATAGGTGAATGCTGATAATCCTTGATATTACGGCTAACAATCACATCGGCATCACAAGCCATTACAGACGCGCATTGCATAGCATCTTCAAAATCATTGAGAGGTAGGGTGGGCACATGCTGTTCGTGCCCACGCGAAACAAATCCACAATGTAAACGGTGGGCAAAACCGCCTGCCCACCCTACTTGGCTGTCTCTAGTGTGTGTTATTGCAACCTATATGCTACTCAAACTTTTTCGGCAAATTATCAAAAAGACTCGAGTTTGGTATTTTTCCCGATAAGTTATAAATTTCTACGTTGCCATTGTGATTGCAAGTCCACACTTCTTTTGCGCCTTGTTGCAGATAAAGGTTTATTTTTTCAGTGATTTCTTGTTTTGAATTCGATGGCGATAAAATTTCCACGCATAATTCAGGTGCAGATTGATAAGGTGTTGCCAAGCCGTTTTTTGAGAAAAAATCATTGGTTCCCCAAGCCACATCGGCGACTTTTACCCCTTTAGGCGTATCAATGGAACATTCGGTGATGACTTTACCTATTTTGTTGCCGCGTAAAAAAAAGGCGATTTCAACTTGTAAAAATCCGTGTTGATTGGAAGCAGGTGACATCACGATTTGTCCGTATTCATTGAGTTCGATTTTGTAAGGTAAATTGCTTAAGCTTTTGTCGTTTAACACGTCTGACCATTGCATTTTTTATACCTCGGTATTTTTTAAGGAAAACTACGGTTGTAGATATGCCGCGCTAATTCAAGCAAAAAATCCGATTTTTTATAATCGAAGAAGCCAAATTGATAATTTAATGCTTTATACCCACCGAGTTTATTAGTATCTAAATTTTTATCCTCATCGGTAGGTAAACTCACAAAACCATTTGAGGTTAAAAACCAAAATGTCTGGTAAAGCCCATTAATCAAAAATGCTATATCTTCTGGTGATTTTTCGGATTTACTTTTTTGGAATTGGTTAAGCGCATCGTGATAGTTTATGGCTTCCCAACGCTTACCTGATTTATGCAGCAATGCCGCGTAATTTGGAATCAACGGCATTTTTCTATCACGATAATCTTTGCCAGCCTTATCTTTCATTTCATTGGCTGTGATAGGAGTACTGAACAAACTCAACAAATGACTTTCATAAGCCAATAATTGATCGCCCAAATCAAACATTGCCCGCATATTGACGATAAACAAATAAGCCACGTCTTCGGCGGTTAATTTTTCAAACACTTTACTGTGTGCCAACCAATTACGGGTCATTTTCATGATCCAAGAAAATGCGAACAACTCGTTTTGCCTGTCCAACAGTTTAGGTTCAGCCGCCTCCCATTCATGAGCCAGAGTTCTGACAAACAACTTGTACAACGAAGCAGTGTTTGCTGGCTCGCGTAAGGGCAAAAAATTGGCGATTACATCCAAATAATCGCGTATATCGTCAATAATGCGTGGTTGTTTTTCGGGTTCTTTTTGTTTTTCAGATTCTTTGATAAATTCTTGAAAACGCAACTGGTTTTCAGGCAGTGCTTTCAGAAATTGGCAACCCTCAATAATCCCCCGCCGCAACCGTGAATAAGGATTTTCATAACGGCTTTTAACCCAGTCTTGAACATACTGATCAGATTTTTGATAAATCTGCGGTGATGCTATTTTGGCAGTTGCAAAAGCAGCCAAAATGGTTTTGTTGTTTTCGGCGTGATTGGAGCAAAACAAAATGTGCTGTTTAGGAAAACCTAACTCCATCACTAGCTTGGTATAAAGATAAAATCCGGCTCTTGCTTTTAATTCGGCGCATTTCTTTTCAAGCAATAACTCATCTTCGGCTTCATCCGGCAATTTTTGATAGCCTTCAAATGTTTTCAGCAACTCGAGAATTTCACCGTTAATGCCATCACCGGAGTGGGCAGGCAAATCAATGTCTAAAATGACATAATCAATTTTCTTCTCCAAATCAGCGGCAATAACACCCCAGCCATCCTGAAAACTCAATTCAATAAAAACACCCTTATTTTTCAAGTTCTTTTTTAAAACCCGTTTATCATCAAAAAACAAACTGTCATCAAACACACTACCAAATACGTTGCTCGCAGTTACTTTAGGCGAGTTTTCAAAGTCTTCCACCCATAAAAAATAACTCATTATTTACGCCTTAAAATCAAAAATAATGTAGGTTGGGTTAGCGATAGCGTAACCCAACAATACGGCTGCATACATGTTGGGTTACGCTATCGCTAACCCAACCTACGAATTTGAAACTAAAAGTTCGTCAGGAATACCAAACTCTAGCACAAAATCATCTTGTGGTTTGGGCTTGGTAAATTGACCACCGATTTTACGCGCCAGTGCCGATAAAAACGTATGGCCTTTGCCACTGCCCTTGATGACATCACGTTCGCGGCGAATACTTGGATTGCGGCAGCTTAAGATTTGCTTGCCGTCCCGTTCTGACCATTCCAAAACCACGGCTTGGCGGGTTTCAGAAGAATAGTATTTGAAGGCGTTGACCAATATCTCATTCAGCAAGATGGTCAAAAGTGATTCAGTGACGGCGTATTCCTTAAACTGAATATCATCACGGTCAAAGCCGATCAGTTCCAATTTAAAAAAATGCTGTTCCAACCACGCCAAGCGTTCTGCTAAGGGCGCAGATTGGCTGAGTAAAGCCGCAAAATCCTGCTCCCATTCGGCTTGTAAGGCTTGCTCCAATTCAAAATGCTCGTCATACCATTCTTTGTCAGTGACGGAGGCGGCGACTTTTCCGTGGGCTTTGGCATAAGCCAGATAGTGCTGGTGGATTTTTTCCGTGCCTGAGACCGACAACAAATGCAGCAAGATCATGTTCAGGGTTTTGCTTAACACCGTGTTTAAATGGGCATTGCCTTGGCAATCGGCTTTGATTTTTTCGGTCAGGATTTTCTCATCAGTGGAGATAATGCTGAATATATCCAATAAACCGCGCATGGTTTGGGCGGCTTCGGCGTATAACTTGGGATTGTTGTCGTGGCTGGTGTTGTAGATAATCGCGTCCAAGGGGCTGCGGAATTTGTGCGCGAACATGGACATCATGTCTTCTAGCTCTTTTTCTTGTTGAACTATTTTTTTCTCTAAACTTTCACAGCCTTCTGTATAATTTTTGGAAAGTACAACCAAAGAATGAAATAAATCACTGGCTACAGTTACAAATTCGTCAATAGGTTCTGGATTGTTTTCATCATATCCAGACCCATATATAAGTGGTAGATGCTGATCTATTGCGTCGTTAAAAATGTCTTGCATTTTTTCAATGCGCTTTAAAACAACCTCCTTAGATTTACTGAAATCTGCAATATCTCTCCACATCAGAAGCATGTTGGTTCGTTTAGAAACGGCACCTTTCACTCCTGCAATGGCAGCTTTTTCATAGCACCCTAGCGCACTTTTATTATCTTGATCGACACCTCGGCCTTCACGGAATAAATCGCCCAACAATTCAAACGCTTCACCAAATCCTTGATGGCTGGATTTTTCTGCCCATTTGAAAGCCAAGTCATCACTTTGCTCTGTGCCTTTTCCTTCAAAATAACAGCGGGCTACAGCATATTGAGACCCCATATTGCCTTGTTCCGCCGCTTTTTCAAACCACATAAAAGCCAATTCATCATTTATTTCCTTATTATTTTCAGCCGCTTCAAGAGCTGAGAAGATTTTGGGATCAATAGAGGGGCCACCAATTGAGTCTAATAGGTAATCCTGATAAAGCTTGTCCTTAAACTCCCAGCCTTCTTTTGTTTCTGTTGGCGAGTAATACAGGCCTAACGCAAATTGAGCTTGTGCATCTCCTGCGTTGGCTTGTTGTTGCAGTTCGGAAATTGAGAAGGTGTTTTGTTCGGTCATGATTTCGTCCTTTGGTTTTGTGCTTTTTTGTTCAGTTCGTGTGCTTAGGGCAATCATCGGATGCTTGATTGCCTTGGCTTTGGTGTTGTGCTTGTTTGCCAAGATAACACGCTGGTTGGTCAATTTTACCGATAACATCCCTTTGAGGGATGTTATCGGTCTCAGCTTATCACCGTTCAATACATTCGATTTTCAACGGCGTATCCAAGGCTTTGGCAATTTCTTGCAATACCGTGGTCGCTGTGACTTTGTTGACGTGGGTGGTGATATACCAGCCATCACAACGCGCTTGCGTTTGGTAGTCATTAGTCGGGGTTCTGGCGATCAGCGGAATCGAGGTGACTTTCTTATCCAATTTCGCCACCCGCTCCAGGCCGAACACTTTCAAGGTTTCCACAAAAGTTTCGGCGAGGGTGTGTTGCTGGATGACTTTTCCCGCCACGGTGACGCGTAAACGCCCGCCTTGTGTCCGGGTGCGGCGTTTGTCTTTTTTGTGAAAGCCCTTTTTTTCCACCGTTAACGCAGGGTATTGGGCGTGGAAGTGAGTCACAGCGGCTTTGATGTCGGCCTCTAACACTTGCAATTTTTTGCAGGCTTCCATGCTGTCGGTCACTTGCGAAAAATCACCGCTTAACATCGCTTCCTGCCCGACAATTTTCAAATCATCGGCGGCGTAGTGCAGTGCGGCGAACAAATCGGTGACTTTGCTGGTGACGGTTTCTGGCAATCTTTTCATCTCTGCATTCTCCATGATTGGTGTTGGGTTCGTTGGCTTAGTGTCCCGTTAGGATCACTATGCCGCCGTGAATTTTATTTTCTCTGCAACTATAAATTTAGATTAACGTTTATTTATTGAGGCCGTTCCCACAACATGGTGTGTAGTATCGGGTAAAACGCTGGGGATGTAATCGGAGAACTGTAGGAGTTTTTTTAAATCCTGCCGCACCCCGGCACGGAAATTTTGCCTTGCCCATGCGCCCGACAAAACTAACGCTTAACGGGAACAGGCAAATACGTTAAATTAGCCCGCATGACACTAGAAACAAGCCACCTCCACACCATCGCCGGACAGTTCGCCCCATCAATCAGCGCCATCACGCCGCTGGGCAATGGCCTGATCAATGACACCTTTCTGGTGACAAGCAACGGGGCCACGCCATTTGTCTTACAACGCATCAACCGGCAAGTGTTCCCTGAGCCGGCCCTGATCACCGCAAATTTGTTGGTGCTGAACCGGCATATCCAACAACAGGCGGATGTGCGGCTACACCTGCCGGAGATTTTACGCACGGCGACCGGGCAGGAAAATTATCAGGACGGGCAGGGCAATAGCTGGCGGGCGCAGAGTTTTATTACCGACACGGAAAGTTTGGAAACCTTGCGTTCGTTGGACGACGCGGCACAAGTCGGCTACGCGCTGGGGCATTTCCACCGTTTGGCCAGCACCCTTGACCCCGCAACACTGCATGACACCTTGCCCGGGTTCCATATCACACCGGATTACTTAAGCCATTACCAAACGGTCGCCCGGCAAACCACCGTGATTGACCCGTTTTGCGCAGCATTCATCAACGGCTTCCAACATCATGCCGACACCCTGGAAGCCGCCAAACGGCAAGGCCGCTTGCCATTACGGGTGATCCATGGCGACCCTAAGCTGAACAATTTTTTGTTTGCAAAAGGCGGCAACACCATCGTCAGCCTGATTGACCTCGATACCGTCAAACCAGGGCTGGTGCATTATGACATCGGTGATTGCCTGCGTTCGTGCTGCCATAATGAGGCAAGCAATAGCTTTAATCTGGAGATATGCGCGGCGATTTTACAAAGCTATCTCAGCGAAACCCGCGTGTTTTTTACCCACGAAGATTACGCTTATTTATATCCCGCCATCCAATTGTTGCCGTTTGAATTGGGTTTGCGGTTTTACACCGATTATCTGCAAGGCAACCGTTATTTTAAGGTCACCAGCCCCGAACAAAACCTACACCGCGCCAGGGCGCAGTTCCAGCTTTGCGCCTCGGTCATGGCGCAACGGGCGGGCATTGAGGCGTTGATTAGGCAAGTTGGTAATGCGGGGCTTGGGGAAGCAAGCTAAACCACAAGCATCCCAAGCCTTAAGTAGGTGTGCAAAAGTTTTTTAACATTAGATTCTTGTAACACCCGTGCCAACAGCTGGAACGGGTTTGTACCAACAGTAGGCGCATTAAGTGACCCGTTCCGTAACATTTACAGTGCTTATAGGTATTTTGAAACGTTAAGGACGGGGTTGGGGAACCAAGCCAAACCACAAGTATCCCAAGCCTTATTTTTCGCCACGTCAATTAGGAGCATCATTGCCTTCAAACCAATCCCCCGCCGAACAGCGTAACCAGATGACTGGCTTCGCGCTGGTGTTATTGGGCGCCTTCGGCTTTTCCGCCAAGGCGATTTTAATCAAGCTGGCCTATGCCGCCGATGTGCAAATCGACGCGATCACCTTGATGGCCTTGCGCATGTTGTTTTCGTTGCCGTTTTTCCTGGTCGTGGCGTTTTGGAATAACGCCGCCTCAGTGGCCGCCCCGATGACAGGCAGGCAATGGCTGCTTGCCATTGCCTTGGGGCTGACGGGTTATTACATCGCCAGTTATCTGGATTTCCTGGGCCTGCAAACCATTTCGGCAGGCCTGGAACGGGTCATCCTCTTTTTGTACCCGACTTTTGTCGTGCTGCTTTCCGCGCTGTTCCATAAACGCAAAATCTCCTTGCGGGTAGGGCTTGCTTTGGTTTTAAGTTATACGGGGATGTTGTTGGTGTTTATGGAGCAATTATCGCTGGCATCGGCAAACATATTGCTGGGTTCTGCGTTAGTGTTGGCCAGTGCGGTGACGTTTGCGATATTTACCATGGGCAGCGGGGTGATGACGCATAGCATAGGCTCCACCCGTTTTACCGCTTACACCATGACGGTTGCCAGCATGGCGACGCTGGCGCATTTTGGTTTAAGGCACGGGACTGAAATCAAGCACCTATCAACCGGGGTGTATGTGCTGGCGTTGGTCATGGCGGTTTTCTCGACGGTTTTGCCGTCATTTTTTATGAACGCCGGCATCCGCCGGATCGGCGCAAGCTCGGCCTCGATTATCAGCACCACCGGGCCCATCGCCACGTTGGCCCTGGCCTTTTTTATTTTGGACGAGGCCATCACCGGAACCCAATTGGCAGGCACTTTTTTGGTGCTGGCGGGCGTTTATGTAGTCAGCAAAAAATAATCCGTTAAACTGATAGTGAATTATTTCCTTTACTTTGGCTTGCTGATTTTCTAAAGTCCAAACCACTGTCGCCTAAGCGGCCGGGGCCGCCTTACCCAGCTTAGGCCGGGATTTAACTATCCGACCAAAATCCGCCGCACATCAAAGCGGATATTTTGCAGACCATAGCCTGGTAAGCCAGGCCTTTTACGCACCCGAAGATGATAAAAAACGATGATTAACTTTACCAAAATGCAAGGGCTAGGCAATGACTTTGTCGTCATTGACGCCATTTCCCAAGCGATTGATTTAACGCCTGAACATATCCGCTTTATGTCAGACCGCCACTTTGGCATCGGCTTTGACCAGTTGCTTTTGGTGGAACTGCCAGAAAGTGAAAATGCGGATTTCAAGTACCGGATTTTTAATGCGGACGGCAGCGAAGTGGCCCAATGCGGCAATGGCGCACGGTGCTTCGCCCGTTTTGTACGTGACAAAGGCTTATCCGATAAAGACAGCATTTGCGTTGACACCGATTCCGGACAATTGACCTTGTCTTTTGATCATGACCTGATCACCGTCAACATGGGCGTCCCCCGCCATGCACCAGAACAAATCCCTTTGCTGGCCGAACAAGAATCAAAATTTTATACAGTGTCGATAAACGATACTGAAAAAGCCTTCGGGGCGGTGTCCATGGGCAATCCCCATGCGGTCATCCAAGTGAATGACATCAAAAATGCGCAAGTCAAGGACATTGGCGCGACCCTGGAAAGCCACCCTTTTTTCCCCGAACGGGCAAATATCGGGTTTATGCAGGTGCTTGACCGCCACCATATCAAGCTGCGCGTTTATGAACGCGGGGCAGGGGAAACGCTAGCTTGCGGCAGTGGCGCGTGTGCCGCTGTGGTGGTCGGCATCGAACAGCATTTGCTTGACCAGGAAGTGACCGTCGAGTTGCCCGGAGGCACGTTAAACATTTCCTGGGCAGGGCGCGGGGAACCCGTGATGATGACAGGCGAGGCGGTGTCGGTTTTTGACGGACGTATCAGCTTGGCTGACGAACCCTATCTCTCCGAATTATCGGAAATACAGGTGGAACGGTACTTACAAAGACATCCTGAGTTTTTTAACGAGCATTTAAATTTGCTGGAACAAATCCAGATACCCCACCCTAGCGGCAACGCGATTTCGCTCATTTCCAAACAATTGGAAATATTCAGAAGCCGCCATCATGAAATGGAAAGCCAATTGACAGAACTTATCGACATTGCCCGCGATAACGACACCTCCATTTTGCGCATGCACAAGCTTTCCCTCGCGCTCCTGGATGCCTCTACGCTAACCGCCGCAATCAGGAACCTTGACATTGTCTTGTCGGAATATTTTTTGACAGATTTTGTCGCCGTGCGGATCATCAGGGAAGAACCTTGTCCGGAAATGGCCGAAATATTCATTGCCCCCCACAGCGAACAGCTGCAGCCCTTCATTAAGGAATTGTCCACGCACCAGCCCGGTTGCGGGCGGCCTACTTTAGCGCAAGCCCGGGTTTTGTTTGGCGATGCGGTCGCCGCCGATGTCAAATCCTGCGCTATTATCCCGATGATTTTCACTGAGCTGGAAGGTATCCTAGCCATCGGTAGCCGCGAAGCGGACCGGTTTGTCGAAGGGATGGGGCACATGTTTTTGACACAGATGAGCGAATTGGTCGGGACGCGCTTTATCGCTTTGTTAAAACAACCTTGATATGCACGGTGACACCGCGCAAAGGCTGGAGGATTTTTTCACGCAACTGGAAGTGGAAAAACGCGCGTCCCCCCACACCGTCAAAAGCTATCGGCGCGACATCGCCCATTTAAAGCGTTATTGCGCCAGCAAAGCCATTGCCGATTGGCGGGATGTGCAAGCCGCCGACATCCGCGCCCATATCGCCAGCCGCCACCGGCAAGGCGTTGGCAGCAAGAGCTTGCAGCGGGAACTCTCCGCCATCCGCAGCTTTTACCATTATCTGATGCAAAACAAGCATACGGACAGCAACCCCGCCCAACACGTCAAAGCCCCGAAACAGGCGCGTAAGCTACCTAAAACCCTGGATGTTGACCAAGTCAAAGGCTTGTTGGAAGCGGGGACCAGTTCGGTGCTGGAAATACGCGACCTGGCTATGTTTGAATTGTTTTATTCCTCCGGTTTACGCCTTAGCGAATTATCGGCACTGGATATGGCTGACCTTGACCTGGCCGGCCAATCGCTGAAAGTGCGGTCAGGCAAAGGTGGTAAAGACAGGCTATTGCCTATTGGCAGCAAAGCGGTTGCCGCCATAAACAACTGGTTGCCGCACCGTTCGGCACAAGCCAAGGCATCAGACACCGCGCTGTTCATTTCCTCACGCGGCAGCCGTTTGGGCCAACGCAGCATCGAGCTGAGATTAAAGCTATGGTGCCAAAAAAAAGGTGTGGCTGAAGCCGTGCACCCCCACATGTTAAGGCACTCTTTCGCTAGCCACCTGCTTGAAGCCAGCCAAGATTTGCGCGGGGTGCAAGAGTTGCTGGGACACAGCAATATTGGCACCACCCAAATTTATACCCATCTGGACTTCCAGCATCTTGCTGATATTTATGATAAAGCCCACCCCAGAGCCAAAAAAAAACCGCAATAATGGCGCACCCGATAGGCAAAAAATAAAAAAACCTGCTACCATGTCCCCTATTTTTAACATAAGAAAGGGCTTTCATTTTTGGGTGGTCCGATTAAGGCCGGAAGGCCTTTCAACACTATAAATGTAAATCGGAAGCCAAAAAAGCAATCGGTTTTAATGCGCATACTTCTGCAAAGGTACTGAAAAATGGCGGCAAATGAAACAACGCAAGATGTAAAATCTAAAGGGATACTGTGGGGCTTTGGTGTATTTAGTGCTATTGTTTTGGTTGTTCTGATAGTTTTAGGTGCTTGGTGGGGAAGTGAGCCTGGGCAATTCAATATCATGGATGAAGCGGAAAAACGCGCGAAAGAAACCCACGACACCGACAACATGCCCGTCGGTTATGTCTACACCAATACCCTAGCCCATATCGCCGAGGTGCTGCTGCATAAACCTGGCGGCTACATCACCAATGACGTAGGCCCTCCGGGCGTATTGCTTGACAACGTCCCGAGTTGGGAATTTGGGGCGTTAGTGATGTTGCGTGATGCGACTTCCGCGCTACGTAACCACTTTGCCAGGGACCAATCGCAATCCGCCGAAGACCCTGACCTGGCGACCGCCGAACCTTATTTCTACTTTGAAAACGATTCTTGGGCACTGCCTTCCACCGAAGCCGAATATGAAAAAGGCATTGAAGCGCTGCACAAATACATGACCCGTTTGCAACATTACGGCGGCAATGTCAAACAGGCCCAGTTTTATTCGCGTGCCGACAACCTGTGGCAATATACCGAGGTTGTCATCAAACGTTTGGGCGGCCTTTCCACCCGGTTGACCGCAAACAGCTCCGGCACCAATTTTGGCCCCGGGCTTACCCAAGAAGAAAAAGATCTGGCTAACCAACAAGGGACGCCAGTGGCAAGGATTCCTTGGATGGAAATTGATAACGTCTTTTACGAAGCGCGTGGGGCAAGCTGGGCCTTATTGCATATCTTGCGGGCGGTAAAACATGATTTCAAAGACATCCTCTTGGATAAACGGGCCATGCGTACCGTTGACATTATGATCAAATCGCTAGAAAACTCCTTGGAACCGATCCTAAGCCCGATGATTTTGGACGGAGGCGGTTACGGTTTGTTCGCCAATTATTCACTGACCATGGCGAACTATATCGCCCGTGCCAACGCCGCCGCGTTGGATTTACGTGACATCATGAACAGAGGTTAAGAATGATGGATGAAGACATTAACACCAATTTAAAACAACTTAGCACATGGAAACGCATTTTTTTCATGCTGATTTTCTCGGTGATCGGTGAGCTGATCAGATTGCTGCTGTGGGCGGTCATCGCCCTGCAAGTCGCCTCTACGCTACTAACGGGCAAACCCAACCAAAACATACTGAATTTCGGGCGTAGCCTGTCTTTATACACTTACCACATACTGTTGTTTTTGACCTTTTCCACAGAAGTCATCCCTTTCCCATTCTCTGATTGGAATCAGACGATCGGCCTCCAGCCCACCGAAATTGAGCAACCTGCAGAAAAAGGATAAACCACGCTTTTTCCCATCAAAAGACGGTCTCCCCTGACCGTCTTACCCCGCCCCTTCCTGCATCCCCTGTTGTTTTTGACAAAACAAATCCATTCACCCGCCTAAGTTGGCATATAATCCTCCGACGTATTTGTAACTGGATTGGCATCCGATCCGTAAAAAAGGGGGCTTGCATGCCCCTAATAAAGCCCTGCCCGAAGGAAACGAAAGTGCATTGTAAACACCCGGTTTGATAGCCATGAAACGTGCCCTGCCAGCCTTCAAGCATTTTTTATCCCTCCCCCGCTTTTTTATAGCCAGCTCCAAGCTTTTTCTATTGTCTGCGCTGGCGGGCATTTTAGGTTCGATATTGTGCCTGACCCCGCTGGGCTTATATCTGGAAGAAGAATTCGGTTTGGCCTGGTTATTCGCCGCCCGGGGGGCAATAGCACACCCCGAAGACGTGGTGATCATTAGCGCGGACATAACCTCGGCAGAAATTTTACATTTGCCTGACGACCCCAAAAACTGGCCCCGTGAATATTACGCCCGTTTGATCAACCAGCTTAACCTTCAACAGCCCAGCATTATTGCCTTAAACATCGTTTTCAACGAAAACCGCGGCGAACAAGGCGACCGTCAATTGGCTGAAGCGATTGCACAAAACCACAATGTCATACTCAGCAATTACCTCAAGCATAAAATAATACCCATGTCCGGCTCGGCCGATGCCGTCAGCTTTGAAAGCGTCATCGAATCCATCGACACCATCACCTCCGCCGCGCTGGGCACTGCGCCCTTCCTGATCCCCAAAACCTCTTCCACCGTCAAACAATTCTGGATGAACAAAACCAGTGCCGGCGACCTCCGGACATTTCCAGACCTTGTCTTCCAATGCCATATTTTTAAGGCGGCCTACCCTGAAATCATAACCTTACTGCAATCAGTCAACCCGACTTTGGCGGCAAAATTGCCTGATAGCTTTACCGAACTGGCCAGTGGGCATGGCGTCATCGAAACAATGGAACGTATCCATTCGGCCTTCACCAAACTGAATAGTGTCGAAGGGAAACTCGAACAATTAATCGCCGCCGCCCAGTTCCCTGCCAAACAGCAACATTTGCTAAGCTCCTGGCTCAAGGTAATGGATGGCCAAAAAAGTTTGTACTTAAACCACTACGGCAACATCGGGGCGATTAAGACCATTCCGTTTTATCAGGCATTTGAGCACTTACCGCCAGAAACATTGCGGGGCAAAGTCGTCATGGTCGGTTTATCCGAAAACATAGAACCGGAAAAAAACCTTGGGTTTTACACTTTCTTTTCAGACGCTAACGGACAAACCAGCAGCCCCATTGAAATCGCCGCCACAGCAGTAGCCAATTTGATCGACAATACCTGGCTAAAGCCATTGGATGTCGCCCAGCAACTGTTAATGCTATTAGCCTGGGGCGTCCTCTTGACCGCCGTATGTTTGGCCTGCCCTTTCCGTCCCGCCATGGCCTTGGTCATGCTTTTGAGCGGCGCTTATGTTTACTCCGCTTATTATGGATTCACCACGGCACAAATTTGGCTGCCGCTGATTATCCCTATCGGCATACAAATGCCGATGATTGTCACCGCTGCGGCTATCATGCACTTTCGGCAAACCCATCAGGCAAAATTCAAGATGCAACTGGTTTTAAGGCATCTGTTACCCAAAGAAATCGTCGACAACATCCCAAACCAACCCGAAAACAGGGTGATGGCCACCAGCGGGAAGCTCATGCAGGGCGTTTGCATGGCGACGGACATCAACGATTACACCAAACTTTCAGAAACCACCCAACCATCTATCCTGATTGAATTAATGAACGCCTATTATTCGGCCATATTTCCGCTGGTTAACGACCACGGCGGATACATCACCGACTTGGCCGGCGATGGCATGTATGCCGTCTGGCTGAATCCCGAAAACAGGAAACAGATGCACATCAATGCCTGCCAAGCGGCACTGGCCATAAAAAGCACTATCCAGCATTTTAACCAGACCCAACACCTCCCGTTAATCACCCGCTTTGGCTTGGCGTGCGGCGAAATCAGCATAGGCCATACGGGCGCACCCGGCCGCTATGTGTACCGCGCCATAGGCGATCCGGTGAATACCGCCTCACGGATTGAAGGGCTTAACAAATACTTGGGCACACAGATTTTGGTTACCGCAGAAGTGGTTGATGACTTGACTGGCTTTTTTTTACGGGACCTAGGCTTATTTAAGCTAAAAGGCAAAGCGAAATCCGTCCATGTTTTTGAGCTGATGATGACGATGGGACAAGCCGATGCCCGTACCCATGCGCTAGCTAGCGCATTCGCCAACGCATTGATGTGTTTTCAGGCCAAACAATGGGCAACAGCGCTCGCCACTTTCATTGCCATCAGTAAAGATTTCCCCGAAGACGGGCCAACACTGTTTTTTATCCGCCATTTACAATCCTTAACAGCATTGCCGGAAACGGCAACCCATGAAACGCCTGCATTAATCGACATAAGCCCCATTACCTTTTAGTTGTAATCCTAGGGGTAATATGATTCAATCTCGAACAATGCGGTAGTGGTAATGGGCTTCGGGGGAAGCTTAGGCTGCGCTCTTTAGATGGCAAAAAAACAATAATTAATATGTTCAAAATAATTAACCGTTATTCTTTAGTCGCGTTTTTGTTGGCGCCTTACGGTGCACAAGCCTCTTTGCATTGCGACCGTTCAGTGGCCCAAATACTATCCGCCCAAGGCCAGGTTGACGCACAACGCGCGGAAGAAAATACGTGGTTGGAAGTCCGGCAACAAGACGAATTTTGCCCGGGCGACAAAATCCGCACCGCCAAACGCAGCCGCGCCACTTTACGCTTGAGCAACGAATCGGTCATCACCCTCGAGCAAACCACCACATTATTCTTCCCCGAACCTGCGGCGAACGCCCCTGAATGGTTAGTGGGCATCTTAAATGGCGTCAGTTTTTTCCGTAGCCGCCAGCCCCAGCAACTGCATATAAAAACGCCGTTCATCAACGCCGTCCATGAAGGGACGGAGTTTTTAGTCCGCGTTGACGACCAACACACCGAAATCACCGTCTTTGACGGCCAAGTCGCCGCCCAAAACCAGGCCGGCCACATCACAATAAAACCCGGACACGTCGGCGTTGCACCCAAAGGCCAAGCGCCATTCACCCAGCGCTTAGTTATGAAACCGGAAGACGCCGTGCAATGGGCCTTATATTACCCGCCCGTCATTGATTATAAAAAAATGGCTGCATGGCAACGCGTTTCGCCAACTTTTCAAGGCAACAATAGCCACCAATTATTGGACTCGCTGGATACCGTGCCAATGGCGCTGCAAGACAGCTACTACCTATTATTAAAAGCGTCCTTGCTATTAAACGTGGGCCGCGTCGATGAGGCAGAAGAACAAATAGGCCGGCTCCTGAAAATCGACAAAAACAATAGCGATGCGCTGGCCCTACAGGCGGTCATTGCCGTCACCAAAAACCGCCAAGACAGCGCCTTGGCATTGGCGCAGCAAGCGGTGGCCAACAACCCCCGGTCAAGCACGGCAAAACTTGCCTTGTCTTACGCCTATCAAGCCCTATTCAAACTTGACGACGCGCTCAACGCCGCGTACGAAGCCACCCAGCTGACACCAGACAACGCCCTGGCCTGGACAAGGATGGCCGAGCTCCAACTATCAATGGGCAACCGTGATGACGCTGTAAAATCGGCGGAAAAGGCCAAGGCAGCCAACCCCACTTTAGGCAGGACACAAACCGTGCTCGGCTTTGCCTACCTGGCCCGAACCGACATACCCGTTGCGAAACAAGCCTTTAACCAAGCCGTTGCGTTGGACGCATCAGATCCGCTAGCCTGGTTGGGCCAAGCGTTAACGGACATCCGCACAGGCGAGCTCGCAGAAGGCGCCCGAAAACTGGAAACCGCCGCCAACCTCGACCCCAACAACGCGATCATCCGCAGCTATTTAGGCAAAGCCCATTACGAACTTAAAAACCCCACTTACGCAGAAACCGAATTCAAAATAGCCAAAGCCAGCGATCCCAAAGACCCGACCCCGTGGTTTTACGACGCCATCCTCAAGCAAACCACCAACCGCCCTGTCGAGGCCTTGCACGACATGCAGCAAGCGGTGGCCTTAAATGACAACCGCGCCGTTTACCGCTCGCGCTTATTACTGGATAAGGATGCCGCCGTACGCGGGACGGGTCTGGGCAGGATTTACAACGACCTGGGATTCAATGACGTCGCCAGCCGCCAAGCCAGCAAATCCCTCGCCCTAGACCCTGGCAATTATTCGGCGCACCGCTTGCTGGCTGACAGTTCCGCCAACCAGCCCCGCCAAGAAACCACCCGCTCCAGCGCCTTACTGCAATCGCAACTGTTCCAATCCGTCAACCTCAACCCCATCCAACCGCGCTTGGCTTATACCGATTTGAATATCCCCAAAAGTGTCGGGCCGGCGGACATAGGCTTTAACGAATACAATAAAGCCTTCGAACGGGACAATTTCCGCATCACCAACACCACCACTTATGGCTCCAACAACACCGTAGGCAACGAGGCCGTCGTGTCAGGGCTAATCAACAAATTCGCCTACAGCTTGGGCCAATTGCATTACGATACCGACGGCTACCGCGCCAATAATGGTGTCAAACACGACCTTTACAATGCGTTTGCCCAGTATGAAATTTCGCCGAAATGGAACGTACAGGCGGAATATCGGCGGCGTGACACCGAGACCGGGGATTTGGAACTGGTAGGCCGTGCGGACAATATCCTTACCCCCAACTATCAGCGCAAACTCGGCCAAGACACCTATCGGCTAGGCTTGAAATTCTCCCCGGCCACCCATTCTGATTGGGTCACCTCATTCATTTACGCCAACCGTGACGAATTTCAAGACCTTAGTAGGGATTATGAACTCATTTCTGATACCCGCAATTCAGGTTACCAACTGGAAACGGCTTATGTGTACCGCCAAGAACGCTTTAATGTCATTACCGGGGCGGCACGTTATGCCTTTGACGTGGAAAATAACCTGTCTACAGGCCTTGCTTTCTTATGCCAGCACATAAAATGTGGCACCGACCAGAGCCAAGCCATCCAAAATACCGGTTATTCCTACGCGAATATCAAACTCTTGGACAGCCTGACCGCCACCTTAGGCTTGAGTTACGACAGCTACCTTGAAACTCAAGGAGGTAAAACAAGCGTAGACCGCCCCAACCCCAAATTCGGTTTGCTTTGGCAAGCCAATGAGAAATTGCTGTTCCGCCTGGCGGTTTTCGACACGGTAAAGTCGCCCATCGTGGTCAACCAAGTCATCCAACCACTACAAGTGGCGGGGTTTAACCAATTTTTTGATGATATCAATGGCACTAAAGCCACGCAATATGGCATCGGTTTGGATTACCGCGTCAACCCAAATTGGTACACGGGCATAGAGCTGTTCAAACGCGAATTGGCTTTACCGTACCTTGATTTTAACCAAACCAATTTTGAACAAAGGCATGAAGACCTCTACCGCTTCTATGTCAACTGGACGATCAATAACAATTGGATAGCCAATTCCGGCTTCCGGCATGAAAGCTTTAATGGCGACAACATCCTCACTGTCAAAACGGTCAACACCTCGTATTTGCCCACCAGCCTACGGTTTTTCCACCCCAGCGGTTTTTTTGCCGAGGTACGCGGCACTTATGTCAACCAGCAAGTGGAGCGCCCTGTGAATCCGCAAGAAGATGAATTCGCCACCGATTTTTATTTGGTCGACGCCTCAATCGGTTATCGCTTACCCAAACAATATGGGATGCTCAGTTTGGAAGCCAACAACTTACTGGACAACCGCTTCAAATTCAGAGACCGCACTTTTCAGATTAACGAAAAACGTGTGTCTGATATAACCCCTGTGCAAACTTTGTTTGCCCGCTTCACTTTTAACTTTTAACCAAGTTTTTTAACCTAAACCAGGAGATTAAACATGATAATCAACGCCCTAAGCCCAGAAGCCACTAAAGAAATTCTTGGCGACAACCTCTCATTTTTGGTGGCATTTTCTTCAACCGGAGAACCCGTGGTTTTTACCCCTTCCGGCACAAAAGCCGTAGAAAAGGCTTTTCCAATGCATCATCCAGAGACTGATATTTTAAGTATCAATAGCCTGACGGCAGTCCGCACCGCCGCAAAATGCTATGTTTACATCAACGGTGTAATATATTGCGTACCTTGCTAATAAAAACAACGACTATCTGATCCGACTGGCAATTATCGGCCTAATTAAACCGTATCATTTCCCCAATTGCCAAGGTACAACACAATAAGGGTAGTACTTATAGCACAACCATTCAGTATGGACTGCGGAATAAAAACGACACGGATACAGGCAATTCGAAAAAACAGTTCCAGCAAACGCCCGTATGCGGCTATCGCTACATACGGGCCACCGCTAAGAAATGCCCCTGCAAATCTTGCGAAAAAAAAAGGTTCATCGTATACTCTGGCTTGGCTTATTTGATCAAGCTAACGAACATCATTATAAAACTTTTGGAGGTTATGATTATGAAATGGGAAACACCAAGCTTTACCGACCTGCGTTTCGGTTTTGAAGTAACAATGTACATCTACAACCGTTAATCTTAACGGACGATTAAAAACGAAGGGGTTCACACGAACCCCTTTTTTTTGCCTGATTTTCCTGGCTTACTGTTGATGCCGCTCCCCTGGCTCCGGCTTGGTGGCCAGCACAACAATGCATCAAAATTGCCCTTTGAATTTTTCGTTTTTTCCGTGCTTTTCGCGGACAATACCCCCATTTTAACGCTTCACCCTTTGGTCATACACAATGAAAATTAGAGTCTTAGGTTCAGGTGCAGGCGGCGGTTTCCCGCAATGGAACTGCAACTGCCATAACTGCCACCGCATCCGCCACAACGAAATGAACGGCACGGCGCGCACCCAATCATCCATCGCGGTCAGCACCGACAACCGCAACTGGCTGTTGTTCAACACCTCACCGGACATCCGCGCACAACTGGAAGCCTTCCCCGCCATCCAGCCTAAAAACGGCATACGCGACACGGGTATCAAAGCCATCATGCTGATCGACAGCCAAATCGACCACACCACGGGTATGCTGATGCTACGCGAAGGCAAGCCGCTGGACGTCTACTGCACGGAAATGGTCAGGCAAGATTTGACCAGCGGTTTCCCGCTGTTCAACATGCTTAAGGATTACTGCACCGTCAACCACCATCCGGTGCCAACCGATGGCGGCAGCTTTACCATCCCTGGCATAGACGACCTGCGCTTTTACACCCAAGCCCTAAAAAGCAAGGCGCCGCCCTACTCCCCACACCGCTACGACCCGCATGATGGCGACAATATCGGCGTCATCATCGAGCAAATCTCCACGGGCAAAAAAGCCTTTTATTCGCCAGGCTTGGGTGAAATAGAACCGCATGTGATGGCGGCGATGCAAGCTGTGGATTGCGTCATGGTGGACGGCACATTTTGGACGGATGACGAGATGGCCGCGCAAGGCATCAGCCAAAAACGCGCACGGGAGATCGGCCATTTACCGCAATCCGGCGAAGGCGGGATGATCGAAGTGCTGAATGGTATCGGCAAAAAACGCAAAATTTTGATACACATCAACAACACCAACCCCATTTTGGATGATGATTCTACCGAACGGCATACCCTAACGGCGGCGGGCATTGAAGTGGCTTATGACGGGATGGAAATTGATTTATAAAAGCGTTACCCTGGATGCTTAAATACGCCATACGCAACCCTAAAGATCAAGGAAATTTCATGTATTACCTAGTCGAAACCGATAAATCATTCGAGCAAGCGGCAACAGACCTTGCGGCAGCGGTTGCCCGCCATCATTTTGGGGTATTGCATGTCCACGATTTGGGAAACACGCTTCGGAGCAAAGGCATTGCCTTTGCTGAAGACTGCAAAATATTTGAAGTCTGCAATCCCGGACAAGCCGCAAAAGTGTTGTCCACCGATATGCGCTTAAATATGGCGCTGCCGTGCCGCATCTCCGTCTATACCGAGCAAGGCAAAACCATGATAGGCCTTATCAAGCCAGGGCAAATGCTTTCGGCGCTATCCCAAGATGTTGCGTTAGCCCAAGTTGCCAAAGAAGTTGAGGAAAAAATTATCCAAATGGTCGACGAAGCAAAATAAATAACGGCCAAACAAACCCTATAAGCCAATATCAATAAAAATAATAAGGAGACAACGATGAGTTGTGCAGACGATAAAGCCTGGACCCGCGAAGAATTTGAGGCCGCCCTGCGCGGCATGGAAAAGTATTACCACATCCACCATCCTTACCATATCCTGATGAATGAAGGGAAGCTAAGCAAAGAACAACTGCAAGGCTGGGTGGCCAACCGGTTTTATTATCAGGTGTCGATTCCGCTGAAAGACGCCAACATCCTCGCCAACTGCCCTGACCGCGAAACCCGTTCGCAATGGATACAGCGCATTTTGGATCATGATGGGCATCCGGGCGACCCTGGGGGCATTGAGGCGTGGATACAATTGGGCATTGCGGTGGGCTTAAGCCGTGAAGAGGTCACGTCATTAAAACACGTCTTGCCGGGTGTGCGCTTCGCCGTAGACGCCTATGTCAATTTCGCCCGCCGCGCCGAATGGCACGAGGCCGCCAGCTCGTCTTTAACGGAATTGTTCGCGCCGAAAATCCATCAACAACGCCTGGACAATTGGCCTGAACATTACCCTTGGGTGGATTTGGAAGGCTACACCTACTTCCGCAAGCGTTTGACCGAAGCCCGCCGCGATGTCGAACACGGCTTGGCGATTACCCTGGATTGGTACAAAACCCGTGAACAACAAGACCGGATGGTGCAAATCTTGAAGTTTAAGCTGGATGTGCTGTGGGCGATGGCGGATGCGATGTATATGGCATACGTCCACAATATGCCGCCGTATTTTAATATCGGGCAGTGACCACTGGTGCGCAGTCAATGTTGAATTGTCAGTGTTATTTTCGTAGGGGCGGGCGGTTGCCCGCCTGATCGCTGCGGATTTCGGTACAGGCCATAAACAAGGCGGACAACTGTCCGGATTTAGATTGGTCCGACAAAAAATCAGTGACTAAGCACTAGTGGTGGACGCCGCCAGTGGGTTGGGAGTACAAACCTAGGTTTGTGCTCCATCCAATCCAACCCGGCCGTAGAGCTGGCGTGCCGCCAACCGCGTGGCCCTGCGGCACGTAAACGTAATAAAGGCAATGTCCAGACAATAAAAAAGGCCGGATTTGTGAAAATCCGGCCTTTTTTAAATGAATCCTGTTATTCGCCGAGAACCAAAGCTTTTACTCTTGCATTCAGTCGGCTTTTGCTGCGCGCAGCTTTATTCTTATGGATAAGGCCTTTAGTGACGGCAGAATCAATAATCGGCACGGCCGTTTTGAATGCCGCTTGCGCTTGTTCTTTGTCGCCCGCCCTTACTGCGGCAAGCACTTTTTTGATGAAAGTACGCAAGTTGCTGCGTTGCCCTGCGTTGCGAACACGGCTTTTTTCCGCTTGTTTCGCGCGCTTTTTAGCTTGTGGTGTATTAGCCATGGTGTCTCGGTTATTTCGGTTGAGTAAAATAGCCGTGTATTATCTTTTTAAATGATATTATTGTCAAACTTTTTAGCGAGTTACGGAACTACGGATTGAGTAGGCAGCTTTTTAAATCTACCGCCATCGTCAGCATACTGACATTGCTTTCCCGGTTATTGGGATTTGTCCGCGACATGTTAATTGCGCGGCTGTTTGGCGTGGATGTGGCGACCGATGCGTTTTTTGTCGCATTCAAGATCCCCAATTTCCTGCGCCGTCTGTTCACCGAAGGCGCGTTTGCCCATGCCTTCATCCCGGTATTGGCGGAATATCAGGCACAAGATGACCCCGCCGCCGTCCGCCAATTTCTCGGCAAAGCCGCCGGATTATGGGCATTTGTGCTGTTGGCATTGACCATCGTCGGCGTACTGGCCGCACCCATCCTGATAATCCTGCTCGCCCCAGGTTTTGATTGGCAGGGCACCCGGCACGAGTTGGCGGTGCAAATGCTGCAAATCACTTTCCCATATTTGCTGTTTATCGCGCTGGTGGCGTTTGCGGGCGGTATTTTAAACGCCTACCAACAATTTGTAGTGCCGGCGTTGACCCCTGCCCTGCTCAATATCAGCATGATAGCGGCGGCGATTTGGCTCGCACCTTTGTTGGACGAACCTGTCACCGCCTTGGCGTGGGGCGTGTTGATGGCCGGTATCGCCCAACTGTTGCTGCAAACCCCCGCCTTGTTGAAGCTCGGTTTGCTCCCGCGTTTGCAGCTAGATTTTCATGACGCCGGCGTAAAACGGCTGTTCAAACGCATTGTGCCAGCGATTTTCAGCGTCTCGGTCACACAAATCAATTTATTGCTGGACACCCTGATCGCCTCGTTTTTGACGGTTGGCAGCGTGTCGTGGCTGTATTATTCGGATAGGCTGGTGGAATTTCCTCAAGGCCTATTGGGTTTGGCCTTGGGTACCGTGATTTTGCCGCAACTGGCTAAACATCATGCCCAAGATGACCCTAGTGCGTTTTCAAACTCCCTTGATTGGGGATTACGCTTAGTTTTGCTGACAGGCATTCCTGCAACCATCGGGCTGATCCTGCTCGCCGAACCGATGCTGGCGACGATGTTCCAATACGATGAATTCACCCACACCGACGTGCAACTGGCGGGGCAAAGCCTGAAAGCCTACGCGCTGGGTTTGCTGGGCTTTTTGATGATCAAGGTGCTGGTGCCTGGCTTCACAGCGAGGCAGGACATGTCCACACCGCTACGGTACGGCATCATCGCGATGCTGGTTAGCTTGGCAGGAAATGTCTTAGCCCTGCCCTTTGCCCATGCGGGTTTGGCCTTAGCAACCTCCTTAGGTGCGATCATCAATGCCTTGCTGCTGCTCATTAAGCTGCATCAAAAGCGCGTCTACCAACCCGCACGGGGCTGGCGGCTGTTCCTGCTCCGGGTATTGCTGGCGAGTACGGCAATGTCCGCCAGCCTTTATTACTTAGTGGATGTGGAAGCGTGGCAGGATTGGCACACTAGCGAACGGATTTTACAGTTGCTCAAATTTATTGCCATCGGCATGGTTATCTATGCCACGGCATTGTTAATCACTGGCTTAAGACTGCGGCATTTAAGCGTCCCACATGATAAGATAAACAATTTTTTATCATCATAAAGACTGCCGTTCACGTGACCCCAAAATTACTTCACTGGACACTATGCGTTGATGGATGCCACCAGCCAAGGCGTGAATCGGAACATGCAATTAATTAGAGGATTGGCACACTTAAAACCGTTTGTGGATGGCTGTGTGCTGACGATAGGCAATTTTGACGGCTTGCATTTAGGCCACCGCGCGGTTATCAAAAAACTGGTGGCGCGTGGCGAAACCCTGGGGCTACCCGTAGTCATCATGATTTTTGAACCACAACCGCTGGAATATTTTTTAAAGGACAATGAGCCGTCACGCCTCAGTGCCTTGCGCGATAAAGTCATCCGCTTCAGCGGGTTGCCCGTGGATTATTTGCTGATTGCGCGTTTTAACCGCCAATTCGCCAATGTCGATGCCGAGCAATTTGTGGATGAGATTTTGCTGGAAAAACTCAACATCAAACATTTGGTGATCGGCGATGATTTTCATTTTGGCAAAGCCCGTCGCGGTAATTTTGCTTTGTTGAAAGAAAAAGGCCAGAAACACGGCTTTAGCGTGGAAGACACTGGCTCGTATGTGGTCGAAGGTTACCGTGTCAGCAGCACCTTAATCCGCGACGCACTGGCGGCGGGCGATTTGGCGCAAGCGGAACGCTTGTTAGGACACAGTTACTCGATTTGCGGGCGTGTCGCTCACGGCGACAAACGGGGACGCACCCTAGGTTATCCAACCGCCAACATCAAACTGTTCCGCAAAAATACGCCCGTCAACGGCGTGTTCGCCGTCACCATGACGGGTATTGATGACCAAGCGGTCTACGGCATCGCCAACGTCGGCACTCGTCCTACCGTTGACGGTAGCTCCAAAGTGATACTAGAAACGCATTTGTTTAATTTTGACCGCGAGATATACGGGCGGTATGTGGAAGTGCATTTCAAACAGAAAATCCGCGATGAAATGCGGTTTGCGTCGGTGGAAGCATTAAAAGCGCAGATTATTGATGATGTAAAAGTGGCTAAGGCGTTTTTTGCGGACGTTCCGTAATTTTATCATCCCAACTAGACGAGACAGGCTATGGCCATTGATTATCACAACATCATTACCTTAGAACCCGGCAAACTCGGAGGCAAACCGTGCATCCGAGGTTTGCGGATAACCGTTTATGACGTGCTGTCCTGGCTAGCGGAAGGAATGGGCCATGAAGAAATCATCGCCGATTTCCCTGAGCTGACCCATGACGACATAACCGCTTGCTTATTATTCGCGGCAGACAGGGAACTGAATTCGGTTCTAATCAGCGCCTCATGAAATTGCTGCTTGACGAAAACCTATCAAGACGGATAGTGCCGTTTATTCAGGACAGCTACCCTAACTCGACCCAAGTGGCATTAATCAGCCTTGAGCAAGTAAGCGACAAAACTATTGGTGAATATGCCATTTTCCATGATTATGTCATCGCCACCAAGGATGCAGATTTTTACGAAATGAACCTAGTCTTTGGGCAATCGCCAAAAATAATATGGCTAAAAATGGGCAACCAATCTAAATCACCCATTATTAAAACCTTGTTAGATAATTGCGGCGCCATTGAGCGGACATTAATTCGTGACAACAAAGATTGTATTGAAATTCTGTAACTTGCGTCTGCCACTTGGATGGCTTATCCACTTTCAACGTTTGGAGAAGGAAATGATCGCATTAAGACAATTTAAACGAGTGCCTAACGACCATAAAATCGTGATTGAATCCCCTGAAAACATTGAAGAAAACCAACTGATGGAAGTCATTCTGTTATGTAAAGAATCACGTCAAAAAGATAAAGCCCACAAAATCGAACAATTAAAAAATAGTCAGACTGACCGGATTTTTTTAGATGACATGCAATTGATTAACAATGATTTTAGGCACTTGGATAACGAGGCAACAAATGCAACAATCTTCCTCTATTAATGACATATTAAGCCATATTTCCACTTTATCGCTGGATGAACAAAGTTATATTGCCGAGGTTGTTCATCATCGCATTCATGAACAACAAAGAAACCAGCTTAGCAAACGAATTAAGGAAGCTGAATTCAATTATACAGATGGCAACGTGACAATCGGAACTATCGATGATTTGTTCGGTGCATTAGAAGATGATTGAGCTAATTTGGGATGAAGCGTTTGTCCGGTCAGTAAAAAAATGGCAAAAGAAACATCCCGAACTAATCAGCCGCTTCAAAGACCGTTTACGATTATTTACAGAACAACCATTTCATCCCTCATTAAAAACACATAGCTTGAGCGGTCATTTAAAAGGTTGCTCATCGTTCAGTATCAATTATGAGTACCGACTGATATTTAAATTTGTTACCGATGATAAAGTTCTGCTAATTGACATTGGCACTCATGATGATGTGTATTAAAAAATTATAAAAAGACAAGAGCTCATAAAAAATGGATTACAAAAAAACCCTAAACCTCCCCAATACCGGTTTCCCGATGAAAGGCAATCTGGCCCAGCGCGAGCCGGAGCAATTGAAAAAATGGCAGCAACTGGAGCTGTACAAAAAAATCCGCGCTAACCGTGCGGGCAAGCCTTTGTTTGTCTTACACGATGGCCCTCCGTACGCGAACGGCGAAATCCATATCGGTCATGCCGTTAATAAAGTCTTGAAAGATTTTATCCTCAAATCCAAAACCCTGAGCGGTTTCGACGCGCCTTATGTGCCGGGCTGGGATTGCCACGGACTGCCGATTGAATTGCAAGTCGAGAAAAAAGTCGGCAAAGCAGGGGCGAAAGTCTCCCCTGCCGTATTCCGCAAAGCCTGCCGCGAATATGCAGGCAAGCAAGTCGCCATCCAAAAAGAAGCTTTTGTCCGCTTAGGGATTTTCGGCGATTGGGAAAATCCTTATCTGACCATGGATTTTAAATTTGAAGCCGACATCGTGCGTTCGCTCGGACACATCAGCGCGAAAGGCCATATCGCCAAAGGTGCAAAGCCTGTGCATTGGTGTACCGATTGCGGCTCGGCCTTGGCCGAAGCGGAAGTCGAATACGAGGACAAACATTCGCCTGCTATTGATGTGCGTTTTACCGCCGTTGACGAAGCCGCGTTTTTAGCCTGTTGCCAACATGTGGACGGACACGAAGGACACGGCCCGGTGTCGGTGGTGATTTGGACGACCACGCCGTGGACATTGCCCGCCAACCAAGGCGTAGCCTTAAACGCCGATCTCAACTATGACTTAGTGCAATGCCCGACCGAACGTTTGCTGGTCGCCAAAGCCTTGCTGAAAGATGTCATGTTGCGTTATGGCATAGACGATTATCACGTCATTGCCGATTGCCAAGGTGCGGACTTGGAGCATCAACTACTGCAACATCCGTTTTACGACCGCCAAGTGCCCATTATCCTAGGCGACCACGTCACCACCGACGCGGGTACGGGCGCCGTACACACCGCGCCAGGCCACGGTCAGGAAGACTATGTGGTCGGACGTAAATACGGATTGCCTATCGACAATCCGGTCGGCAACGATGGCGTGTATCTGCCTAGCACCGAATTGTTCGCTGGCAAGCATGTTTTTAACGCTAATGCCGAAGTCGTCGAACTGTTACAAGAGCTCGGCAAATTAGTCCACCACCACGCCATCCTGCACAGCTACCCGCACTGCTGGCGGCACCACACCCCCATCATCTTCCGCGCCACGCCGCAATGGTTTATTTCCATGGAACAAAACCATTTGCGCGAGCTGGCCTTGAGCGAAGTGCAAAAAGTGCAATGGATTCCTGATTGGGGCCAAGCGCGTATCGAAAGCATGATGAATGGTCGCCCCGACTGGTGCATCTCCCGTCAACGTACTTGGGGTGTGCCAATCACCTTTTTCATCCACAAAGAAACCGGCGAATTGCACCCACGCACAGCAGAATTGATTGAGCAAGTCGCGTTACGGATTGAAGAAAAAGGCATAGATGCTTGGTTTGAATTGGATGCGGCAGAATTGCTCGGCGATGAAGCTAAAAATTACGATAAAACCACCGACACCCTAGATGTTTGGTTTGATTCTGGCGTCACCCACGCGGCAGTTTTGGAGCGACGTAGCGAACTGCAATTTCCGGCAGATTTGTATTTGGAAGGCTCTGATCAACATCGCGGCTGGTTCCAATCGTCATTATTGGCCTCGGTCGCCATGAACGATGTCGCGCCATACAAAGCCGTGTTGACTCATGGTTTCACGGTCGATGCCAAGGGCGAGAAAATGTCCAAATCCAAGGGCAACGTCATTCCGCCACAAAACGTCATGAAAAATCTCGGCGCGGACGTCTTGCGTTTATGGATTGCTTCCACCGATTATCGCGGCGAAATGCGCGTGTCCGATGAAATCCTCGAACGCACATCCGACGGCTACCGCCGCTTGCGCAACACCGCGCGTTTCTTGCTTTCCAACTTAGCCGATTTTGACCCTGCCCAAGATTTAATCGCTACGGATGATTTGCTGGCCTTAGACCGCTGGATGCTTGACCGCGCCTATCTCTTGCAAGAAGAAGTCAAAGCCGCTTACGAAACTTACCAATTCCAGCACGTTTTCCAAAAAGTCCATCATTTTTGCGTGATCGACTTGGGCGGCTTCTATTTGGACATCATCAAAGACCGCCAATACACCGCCAAAACCGATGGCCTAGCGCGGCGTTCAGCGCAAACCGCAATGTACCATGTCGCCGAAGCTTTGACCCGTTGGCTCGCGCCGATCACCAGCTACACCGCCGAAGAAATCTGGCACTTCTTGCCCGGACAACACAGCGAATCGGTGTTCTTGGAAACCTGGTACGAAGGTTTGGCGACGCTGGACGACAGCGCAACCATGAACCGTGAATTCTGGCAAAAAATCATGGCGATCCGTCCTGATGTCAGCAAAGAACTAGAGAAAAGCCGCGCCAAAGGTGACATTGGTTCTTCTTTGAATACCGAAATTGATTTGTATTGCAATGAAGCCTACCTTGCCGATTTGCAAGCCTTGGAAGATGAATTGCGCTTTGTATTCATCGTGTCTAATGCAAGCGTTTTCCCAGAAAGTGCCGCACCAGAAGACGCGGTAGCCAGTGAAATTGACGGCGTAAAAATCAAAATCCGCGTGTCCGAACACGGCAAATGCGTTCGTTGCTGGCATCAACGCCCCGATGTCGGCAGCCACGCCGAACACCCAGAATTATGCGGACGCTGTATCGAAAACGTTGCAGGTGACGGCGAGGCCAGACGCTATGCTTAAATGGTTATGGTTGTCGGTGCTGGCATTGGTCTTAGATCAAGCCAGCAAACTCGCCATCTCCGGCACAATGCAATTGTACGAATCCATTGCTTTGATACCGTCGTTTAACTTGACATACGTCCACAACACAGGCGCATCGTTCAGCTTCTTAAGCGAAGCGGGCGGCTGGCAAC
Source organism: Methylovulum miyakonense HT12 (assembly GCF_000384075.1). Lineage (GTDB taxonomy): Bacteria > Pseudomonadota > Gammaproteobacteria > Methylococcales > Methylomonadaceae > Methylovulum > Methylovulum miyakonense. The sequence continues at coordinate 1,775,479 of NZ_KB913025.1, read as the reverse complement.
GCTGGCTGTTCGCGGCTTTGGCACTCATTGTCAGTGCAGCCTTGGGCGTGTGGTTGGCGCGTTTGCAAAAACATGAAACCCTGTTGGCAGTAGCTTTATCGCTAGTTTTAGGCGGCGCTATCGGCAATTTGATAGACCGCTTGGCCTACGGCTACGTCATCGACTTTTTTGATTTTTATGTCGGGACGTGGCACTTCGCGGTGTTTAATGTCGCCGATGCCGCCATTAGTGTGGGCGTGGGGTTGATGTTGTTGGAATCGTTTGGCGTGGGCAAGACGAAAGAAAACGAATTGGGTGGGGCGGGTTAGCTATATAACGTAACCCGACATGCCGTTTGCTTTTGTCGGGTTACGCTACCGCTAACCCGACCTACGAAACTACACAGCTTTTTAGGAAACTTCCATGATGAAAAACTTGAAATATGTTATCTATCGTGACGGGGATTATTACGTTTCCCAGTCCCTAAACATCGAAGTCGCTAGTTTTGGCACAACCATTGATGAAGCCTTAGCCAATTTGAAAGAAGCCGTGGCCTTATATTTAGAAGACGACCAAACAGCCAATGATTTTCACGAAGTCAGTGAATTTATGCTGGGTGAGTTCGCACTACATGCCTAAATTACTTTCATCAAAGGAAATTGTAACCGTGCTACTGGCACAGGGTTTTGTAAAAATAAGCCAAAAAGGTAGCCATCAAAAATACGTTAAGGCCAATCGGGTAGTCATTGTACCTAGCCCTAAAAATGAAATCCCAATGGGCACGCTACAATCTATCATTAAGCAGTCCGGTTTGACACGCGCAGATTTTGATCTTTGAAACGCCATAAATTCTTTGCACTCATCCCACACAACCAATCAACTTTTAAGTGGACACTATGCGATCATTAAAAAAACAACTAGCCCTACTTTCGTTCATCGCCATATTTTCGGTAAGCCCTACCGTTTTTGCCGAAGCCACCGAATCCCATGATGCCCATCACGCCCAAAACAGCATCGACTGGCCCGGTGTTTATTATGGCTTTACGCCTTGCGCCGATTGCAAAGGCATTAAGACTTCGCTGGCATTAAACAGTAACGGGACGTACATTTTGATGACCCAATTCGTCGGTAAATCGGAGCGGGAATTTGTCGAGAAAGGTAAATTTACCTGGAGCGACGAAAGCAACACGATTGATTTAACACCTAAAAAGGGCACAACCATCCGTCATTATTTTGTCGGCGAAAACGCACTGACCCAGTTGGATGAAAACGGCAACCGTTTCACTGGCAAAAACGCTGAAGGCTATACTTTGCGTAGAAATGCAATGACGGAACCTAGCCAGCCGCATACAGGACATTAACATTGGCGGGTTAGCTTATTGTGTCAAAACAAGCTGACCCGACTCCTTAGCTTGAAAAGTCGATACCCACCCGCCAAGCCTTGCGTTTTACGTTATAATCATCCTCTTTTTAACTCAACCCAACAAAGCCCACCGTGTCGAGTCTAAACTACGATTTATCTACTTTTCAAGGACTTATCCTTGCGCTGCAATCCTATTGGTCAGACCAAGGTTGCATCTTACTGCAACCCCTAGACCAAGAAGTCGGCGCAGGCACATTCCATCCCGCCACATTCTTACGCGCCATCGGCCCCGAGCCTTGGAACGCCGCCTACGTGCAGCCATCGCGCCGCCCTACTGACGGACGTTTTGGCGAAAACCCCAACCGTTTGCAGCATTACTACCAATACCAAGTCATGCTCAAACCTTCGCCGGACAACATCCAAGAACTGTATTTAGGTTCGTTGACCGCGCTGGGTTTTGATCTGCTCGAACACGACATCCGTTTCGTCGAAGACAATTGGGAATCCCCCACGCTAGGTGCCTGGGGCTTGGGCTGGGAAGTCTGGCTGAATGGCATGGAAGTCACGCAATTTACTTACTTCCAACAAGTCGGCGGTTTGGAATGCCGTCCCGTCACCGGCGAAATCACTTACGGCTTAGAACGCTTGGCGATGTATTTGCAAGGCGTAAAAAGCGTGTACGACTTGGTCTGGACGCGCACCCCGCACGGTGTCGTCACTTATGGCGACGTGTTCCACCAAAACGAAGTGGAAATGTCATCGTTCAACTTCGACCACGCTAACGTGCCGTTTTTGTTTTCCTGCTTCGACACTTACGAGCAAGAATGCCAAAAATTGATCGAACTGGGCTTGCCGCTGCCCGCCTATGAAATGGTCTTAAAAGCCTCGCACACCTTCAACCTGCTCGATGCCCGCCACGCCATTTCCGTCACCGAACGCCAACGTTACATTTTGCGGGTAAGGACTTTATCGCGTGCCGTGGCAGAGGCTTATTATGCGCGGCGTGAGTCTTTGGGTTTTCCGATGTGCAATTCAACTACTGAATAAATATGGCAAACTTCTTCTTCAACTCGGTTCGGATTACTAATTTCAAATCGCTTAAGGATGTGACCTTAAGCGATTGCAAGCGCATTAATTTGCTGATTGGTAAGCCGAATGTGGGGAAGTCGAATATTTTGGAGGCACTGGGGCTATTTGGTTTAGGTCATTTTCGTCTGAATCAAAACGAAAAACTCACCCAATTTATTCGTTTTGAAGATGTGCCCGAGCTGTTTTTTGATGCAGATGTCAATGCTGTTCCTTCGGTAGATATAAATCTTTTTAGATTTGGAATCGGGAATCATTATAAGAGTTGCCGGATTAAATATATCAATCCATATACTGAAAATATGGATAGCCCGTATTTTGTACATAAAAAAATATTAGCCCAATTATCAAGTAACGAATCTAATGAAGATGCTTCATCCAATGAAAATTTTCTGCTTGCTATCCAGTTTTTTGGTGACAACTTTAGAAATGATGATGCCAAACCATATGATGAGCTAATGGTGAATAACAACTTAAATCTAACAACCATTAGTGGAGAAATTTTCCCAGTCAGACAATATAAATTTTTAGCTAGCGCCTATTCAGGAGAGAGAAGCATCCCTGTTCTTATACCTCCATTTGGCTCAAATATTCTCCAAGTTATCCAAACAAACAAAAAATTAAGAGAAGATTTATCGCGCATTTTTGCTGAATACGGATTGAAACCTCTAATCGATAAAACCAGCCACTCACTCAGATTGATGAAGGTTTTATCTGAAGATAGCATCATTTCATTCCCAATTAGTTCGATTGCAGATACGCTTCAACGGTTGATATTTTTTAAAGCAGCTATTGCTTCCAATGAAAATTCGATCCTGCTTTTTGAAGAACCCGAAACTCATTGCTTCCCGCCTTATATCACCCATATTGCCAGAGAAATAATCGACTCTGAAAGCAACCAGTTTTTTATTGCCACGCACAGCCCTTATATTCTCGATACCTTTTTAGAAAAAGATCGCGATGATTTGGCTATTTATATGGCGGATTTTAAAGACGGGCAGACCGTAATTAAACGTTTAACGGATGCTGAATTAAATGATGTTTATGAGTATGGCTTAGACTTATTTTTTAATGCCGAGCTATTCACGGATGAAATCTAATATCAATTTATGCGTGATGCCCGAGTGTTATCTCGATACAAACTTGGTTGAAACGATTGTTCCGCCTGAAAGAATCGGCAGCACTCGTGGCTATAACCATAAACATAGTTGCAACAAAGTCGTTGACGAAATGTTGGGTAAATTAAACGACAATTTTGCATTGGGAATTGTCGATCAAGACAGAAGGCCGTTGTCGAGAACAAAAGAATTTGAATTAATTGCTGACAAGAATGGATTGAAACTTTATAAGCACCAAAAAAAACATCACTACTTAATTTTTCACCCGCCTCTTGAGCAATGGATACTAAATGAAGCACAACAGGTTGGTATTGCCCTAAATAATTCCCGATATAATTTGCCGACCACTTTGAAGGAATTAGTTGATGATAAAAGTGAATCTAGCAAACATGACTATCGGTTTACCCTTTTATTTCAAGACTTAAAAACACAAAATGCAATTGGCATCAATCTATTAGCCAAATGGATTGAGCATCTGAAAGCAAATCCTTATAACGCCGACAAAACCACGTTACAAAACCTGTAGCAACAATTAATTAAAAAGGTCGCCCTGTGACAGAAACACAACACTTACTTTTCGAATTAGGCTCTGAAGAATTGCCGCCTAAAACCCTGTTAAAACTCAGCAACGCCTTGCTGGACGGCATCGTCGCAGGTTTAAAAGTTGCTGATTTACACTTTACCGCCAGCAAAGCCTTAGCTACGCCGCGCCGTTTGGCAGTGTTGATTGAAAACTTGCAAACCGCCCAACCCGACAAAACCGTCGAAAAACGCGGCCCGGCGATTCAGGCGGCGTTTGCCCCGGATGGTTCGCCTAGCAAAGCGGCATTGGGTTTTGCGAGCAGTTGCGGCACGACCTTTGAGCAGTTGGAACGCCTGAAAACCGATAAAGGCGAGTGGTTGAGCTATAACCAAGCCGTCAAAGGCCAAACTACCGCAGAAATCATCCCCGATATTATCCGTGCTGCGATTGCCGCGTTGCCGATTGCCAAACGGATGCGCTGGGGCAGTTTCGCCACCGAATTTGTCCGGCCTGTGCATTGGGCTGTGTTATTGTTTGGCGATAAAGTCATCGAAACCGAAATTCTCGGCCTGACCACGGGTAACAGCACGCTAGGCCACCGTTTCCACGCGCCGCAAGCCATTTGCTTGGGCAAGCCGGACGATTACCAAGCTGCGTTGTTCGAACAGGGCAAAGTGATTGCCGATATTGAACAGCGCAAAGCCATCATCCGTGAAAAAGCCGAGCAAGCCGCCGCGAAAGTTGGCGGTATCGCGCATATCGAAGAAGATTTGTTGGAAGAAATCGCCGCGTTAAACGAATGGCCTGTGCCGGTGACAGGCAACTTTGACCCGCGCTTTTTGGCTTTGCCCGCCGAAGTACTGATTACCACCATGCAAACCAACCAGAAATATTTTCCGGTGAAAAATGCCGATGGCGGATTGTTGGCGCACTTCATCACCTTCAGCAACATTGAAAGCAAACGGCCTGAATCCATCCAACATGGCAACGAGCGCGTGGTCACGCCACGCTTGGCGGATGCGGAATTTTTCTGGAATCAAGACCGCAAACAAACCTTGGCGGATCGTGTGGATAGTCTGAAAACCATCGTGTTCCAAGAAAAGCTGGGTACGGTTTATGAAAAATCCGTGCGCGTCAGCAAACTTGCCGCGCGCATCGCCACGCAGTTGGAAGCTAACGTCGAACACGCCACCCGCGCCGCCTTGCTGGCAAAAACCGATTTGATGACCAATATGGTCGGCGAATTCGGCAATTTACAAGGCTTGATGGGACGCTATTACGCGCTGGTCGAAGGCGAAGCGGCGGAAGTCGCTTGGGCTTTGGAAGAGCAATATTTCCCCAAACAATCAGGCAGCGAAACCGCACCTAGCACCATTGGGCAAGTGTTGGCGATTGCTGAAAAATTGGACACCTTGACCGGGATTTTCAGTGCGGGATTGATCCCTACAGGCGACAAAGACCCGTATGCCTTACGCCGTGCGGCTTTAGGCACGTTGCGGACGATGATCGAAAATAATCTGAGCCTGAACATTCCTGAATTGTGCGCGTTTGCTTTAGAACAATTCCCGCACAGCTTCGATAAAGCCGCCACCCACACGGCTGTGGTCGAGTTTATTTTTGACCGTTTGAAAGGCTACTGTTTGGACAAAGGCTATAACGCGGACGAGTTTGATGCCGTGATGACTTTAGCTCCCACCGACCCGTTGGATTTTATGCAGCGCATCGCGGCGGTGAAAGCCTTCCGCCAACTGCCCGAAGCCGACAGCTTGGCGGCGGCAAACAAACGTATCCGCAATATCCTGAAAAAATCCGACACCGCACCTGCAACTACCGTTGGCGTGTTGGTGGAGCCGACGGAAATGGAACTGCTCGCCGCCGCCCTGCAATCAGCACAGGACATCCAACCGTTATTGGCACAACACGATTATCAGGCGACTTTGAACCGTTTGGCAGGATTGCGTGTAGTGGTCGATGCGTTTTTTGATAACGTCATGGTCATGACCGATGACGCGGGACTGCGCGCCAGCCGTTTGGCTTTATTGAATCTGTTGTCCGAGCAGTTTTTGACTTGCGCGGATTTGGCTAAATTACAGTCGTGATAACAGAACAATTAAAAAACTGTCCACGAAAAACACGAACAGCACGAAAAATTTATTTGAACAATGCTCGTCTTTACTTTCGTGTTTTTTGTGCTGTTCGTGGACAATAAATGACTACGGCTAATCAAGCTTTCGTCCTCCTCGACCGCGACGGGGTGATTAACGAAGATTCGGACGCATTCATCAAATCGCCCGATGAATGGCTACCCATAGATGGCAGCCTGGAAGCCATTGCCTTGCTGAACAATCATGGTTACCAAGTCGCTGTCATCACCAACCAATCGGGTGTGGCACGGGGGTTGTTTGATTTGGCGATTCTGGAAAAAATCCACGCGAAAATGCACCGATTGGTTGCCGGACACGGCGGCAAGATCACCGCCGTGTATTTTTGCCCGCATGGCACAGACAGCACCTGCAACTGCCGCAAACCCAAGCCGGGCTTGCTCTTGCAATGCGCGACGGATCATCACATAAAGCTGTCCGAAACCGTCATGATTGGCGATTCTTACCGCGACCTGCAAGCCGCTATCGCCGCCGGGGCTAAGCCTGTGTTGGTGAAAACGGGCAAAGGCGAAAAAACTTTAGCTGAACACCCTAACCTTAACATCCCTATTTTTGACTCCCTTTATGACGCAGCAAGCCACCTTACCCGAACCGCGCCTTAAAACTTATGTGGGTTCGACCTTGTTATTCATCGGTATTTTTTCCACCGCCACCTTAGCCGGCATTTTGATTTTATTGGCGACGGTGTTCCCGTTTAACGTCCGTTACCAAATTTCCAAGGCTTGGTGCGCGTTAGTGGTGTCAATGGCGAAATGGTTTTGTGGCGTGGGCTATGAAATCGAAGGTTTAGAAAACTTGGACATCGGGCAAACTGCGATTGTCTTGTGTAACCATCAATCGGCCTGGGAAACCTTGGCCTTACGTTGGATTTTGCCACCCACCCAAACAGCTTTGCTAAAACGCTCCTTAACTTGGTTTCCGTTATGGGGTTGGGCTTTATCAACCTTAAAACCCATCGCCATAGACCGGAAAAGCCAGCGGGCGGCACTCAAAATCCTGCTAAAAAAGGGCAAGGCTTGCCTACACGAAGGGCTATGGGTGGTGGTTTTTCCTGAAGGCACACGTTCGGCGGCCGGCGAAGTCCAAAAATTTAGTGTGGGCGGGGCATTGCTGGCGGAAAAAACGGGTTATCCCGTGATCCCTGTCGCCCATAATGCCGGAAACGTCTGGCCGCGTTACAGTTTTTTAAAATATCCCGGCACTATCAGGGTCAAAATCGGCCCGGTTATCCCAACCCAAGGCCGTAAAGCCCAAGACATCAATAACGACGCGGCGGCGTGGATTGCCCAGGCGGTGCAGGATTTAAACAAAGCTGACGGTAAACCAGCATGAACAAAAGTTGCGGGTATAATGTCCCACGGACTCTTAAAAAATAACTACAACGGTATAAATTTACATGAAAAAACGACTGCTTATTGCGTTAACGCCATTTCTGTTGACGGCGTGCGCTGATAAAGACCAATACCAAGCGGCGGTATTGGCACACATTGAAAAAGACCAGAAATTACAAGAAGAACAACACCTGAAAGATTATAAGATTGAAGCGGCGCGGTTGGCCAAATGTGTCGTTGACACCAGCGGCAACAAAATGCCAGGGATATTCCCTTTTGACCCGACCCGGCTGACGGCGTACCGCCATTACACCAAAATGCTGACGCTGTCCGCGTCACCAGACCCTAAGAAAACATTGGAAGAATTGCGCACGGATTTTGGCTCAGGAAAAGCCTTGGCGGAAGCGAATTCGAATTTTACTGAGAGTATGTTGGAATGTTATTCAGCGATGGTTTCGGAAACCGAGCCTGACGCAAAATAAGCCGGACCAGAAAGGCGGGCACTGATTGTGCCCACCCTGACGGAAGGTTTTACTTGATAGAGTTTACCCTTTAACTTGCGCAAAAAGTCACGGGCACAAGCCCGTGCCACTAAGCCTTCTCTTTTCCCGCCGGTTTAATCAGGCGGATCCCCAATTCTTTCAATTGCTCATCTGAGACAACCGCAGGCGCACTGACTAGCGGGCAAGCCGCCGATTGGGTTTTTGGGAAGGCGATCACATCACGGATGGAGTGCGATCCGGTCATCAGCATCACCAACCGATCCAAACCAAACGCCAAGCCACCGTGCGGTGGCGCGCCGTACTTCAGGGCATCCAACAAGAAGCCGAATTTTTCTTGCGCTTCCTCTTCACCAATGCCCAAAATGCCGAACACGGTTTGTTGCATGGCCGGGCGGTTGATACGGATGGAGCCGCCGCCGACTTCCGTGCCGTTCAACACCAAATCGTAAGCGCGTGACAAGGCCGCGCCAGGGTTTGCCACCAAGTCTTCCACCGAGCAGCTTGGTGCGGTGAACGGATGGTGGATGGCGTTGTAGCGGCCTGATTTTTCATCCCAATCGAACATCGGGAAGTCCACCACCCAAACGGGTTGCCATTCGCCTTCGATCAAGTTCAGGTCGTGACCCAGTTTAACGCGCAACGCGCCCATCGCTTCGTTGACGATGCTGGTTTTGTCCGCGCCGAAGAACAGCAAGTCGCCGTTTTGTGCGCCGGTTTTCGCCATGATGCTCGCCCACGCTTCGGCGGGGGCGAATTTGACGATAGGGGATTGCAAGCCTTCCAAGCCTGCCGCCAAATCGTTGACTTTGATGTAAGCCAAACCTTTCGCGCCGTAAATGCCGACGTATTTGGTCAATTCGTCGATGTCCTTACGGCTGAGCTTCTCGCCAGCTCCTGGTACACGCATGGCGACAACGCGGCCTTTCGGGTCATTGGCGGGGCCTGAGAAGACTTTAAATTCCACGTCTTTCAAATCCTCGGCGACATCCACCAATTCCAGCGGGATGCGTAAATCGGGGCGGTCGATACCAAAACGCGACATGGCTTCTTGATAAGTCATGCGCGGGAATTCGGCGGGTAACGCCACGTTGATGACTTTGGCGAACAACTGGCGGATCATTTCTTCCATGATGGCCATGATTTGGTCTTCGGTCATGAACGAGGTTTCAATATCCAACTGGGTGAATTCGGGTTGGCGGTCGGCACGCAAGTCTTCGTCACGGAAACAACGCACGACTTGGTAATAGCGGTCCATGCCCGCGACCATCAAAATCTGTTTATACAACTGTGGCGATTGCGGTAACGCGAAAAACGAATTTACGTGGGTGCGGCTAGGCACGATGTAATCGCGCGCGCCTTCGGGCGTGGCTTTGGTCAGGTACGGCGTTTCGATTTCGAAAAATTCGTTGTCATCCAAGAAATTACGCAACACACGCGTGACGTCGCGGCGCACTTTCATTTTTTCCTGCATGGCGACGCGGCGCAGGTCGATGTAACGGTAACGCAGGCGTAGTTCTTCGTTGACTTCGATCTCGCTTTCGATGGGGAACGGTGGCGTTTCCGACTCGTTCAACACTTCGATTTCCTTCGCCAATATCTCAATCGCGCCGGAACGCATATTGGCGTTGACCGTGCCGCCCGGACGGTGGCGGACGATACCGCTGATTTTTAACACATATTCGCTGCGCACATGTTCGGCGGCGGCGAAAGCGGCTTCCGTGTCAGGGTCAATGACCACTTGCACCAGTCCGGCGCGGTCGCGCAAGTCAATAAAAATGACGCCGCCGTGGTCGCGCCGCCTGTGTACCCAACCGCAGATGGTTACGGTTTCGCCTAACTGTTGTGTGTCTAATTCCCCGCACTTGTGGGTACGCATGATGCTTTCCTGTTTGTTCTTATGGGTTTGGTGATAAATGGAGATTTAAATGTAGGTCGGGTTAGCGATAGCGTAACCCGACCTACGGCTTTTAATGGCTTTTGCAGCCGCCTGCCGCAGGGCAGCTGTGGGCAGCGGGTGCGGCTGGAGCGGATGATTCGCCCGCCACATTTTTTTTGGCACCGCTTTTAAAATCGGTCTCATACCAGCCGCCGCCTTTCAAACGGAAGCCTGCGGCGGAGATTTTTTTCATCAGTTCAGGTTGGCTGCAAGCGGGGCAAATTTTAAGCGGCTCGGCACTGAGTTTTTGCAACGCTTCATGTTCATGACCACAAGCTTGGCATTGGTATTCGTAAATTGGCATTAACCACTCTCCTAACGAGTAAAGTTTTGTGTATCTATGAGTACGGTTCGGACTTTATTTCTATAATCGTCTGAACAATGTTTCTTATTTGTTGGCTTGATAGATGTAAAACCTAACTTAAATCTTTCTTGAGCCAAAATACATGGTGAAATTTCAGTTTTTGTATTTGGAAAATAACGCGCCACTTTTATTCCTCCTTAGATGCCCGTTTAATTAGGCCTAAAGTTATTTTTTCAAGGCAGTTACTATAGAATACCGTGCATTTTACAGGCTCACTGCGAACAATGAAAACAATAACCCTAACCCGCCCCGATGATTGGCATATCCACGTCCGCAATGGCGCGGTTTTGAAAACCGTGTTGCCGCATACCGCGAGGCAATTCGCGCGGGCAATTATCATGCCCAACCTAAAGCCGCCCGTGACCACGGTCGCCCAAGCTTTGGTTTATCGCGAGGAAATTCTCCAAGCAATCCCTGATGGCATGGATTTTACGCCGCTAATGACCTTGTACCTGACGGCCGCAACCAGCACGGAAGAAATAAAAAAAGCCGCCGAATGCAGTTTTGTCCACGCGGTAAAATTATACCCTGCGGGCGCGACCACCAATTCCGATGCGGGGGTCGGCAATATCCCTGCCATTTACCCCTTGTTAGCCGCGCTGGAACGTTATGGGCTGCCGTTATTGGTGCATGGGGAGGTCACGGATGAAGGCTGTGATATTTTTGACCGTGAGCGGGTGTTCATCGAACGGCATTTGAGCGATATTGCCAAAAACTTTCCGGCCTTACGCATAGTATTGGAGCATGTTACCACGTCAGAAGCGGTACAGTTTGTCGAATCCGCCAATACAAATATCGCGGCGACAATCACGCCGCAACATCTGTTATTTAACCGCAACGCGCTTTTGGCAGGCGGCATCAGGCCCCATCATTATTGCTTGCCTATCCTGAAGCGCGAGCAACACCGTTTGGCCTTAGTGGCGGCGGCAACCAGCGGCAACCCAAAATTCTTTTTAGGCACGGACAGCGCACCTCACCTGACCGCCTTAAAAGAAACGGCGTGCGGTTGCGCAGGGTGTTTCAGCGCACCCGCCGCCTTGGAACTGTATGCGGAAGCGTTTGAAAAAGTCGGCGCACTGGATAAACTGGAGGGTTTTGCGAGTTTTTACGGTGCGGATTTTTACCGCTTACCGAGAAATTCCGGCTCGGTGACTTTGGCAAAATCCGAGTGGCAAATCCCGGCGGTTTGCGGCGAAGACGATGTCGCGATCACCCCATTAAAAGCGGGCGAAACCTTAAGCTGGAAACTACTTTAAGCCAGCCAAGCCCATGAATAGATTTTTTTATTGTGCCCATTTCGCGTACCATGCCCCATCACGGCATTTATCTAGGATCTGACACCCATTCATGGACACACCCGCCATCATCCCTTTGGACAAACGTTTCCGCGGTTACCTGCCTGTTGTCGTCGACATTGAAACGGCGGGGTTCAACCCGAAAAAAAACGCCATGCTGGAAATTGCGGCGGTGATTGTCGAACTCAATAGCGAAGGCAATCTGGCGATAACCGAACGTTATTCAACGCACGTCATCCCGTTTAAAAATTCGGAATTGGACGAAGCCGCCCTAAAATTCAACGGCATCGACCCGCACCACCCTTTCCGCATGGCAGTGGAAGAACATGATGCCTTGGAGCTGCTGTTTAAGCCTATCCGGCACGCGGTCAAACGCAACCACTGCACCCGCGCCATTTTGGTCGGACATAACCCGGCGTTTGACATTGGCTTTTTAAACGCGGCCATCACCCGCACCCATATCAAGCGCAGCCCTTTCCACCCGTTCAGCACCTTTGACACGGCAACCTTAGGGGGATTGGCTTACCAACAAACCGTATTGGCAAAAATCGCCCAAGCCGCAGGTATAGAATGGGATAACGACAAAGCCCATTCGGCCTTATACGATGCCGAAAAAACGGCGGAATTGTTTTGCATGATAGTGAACCGTTGGAAACAACTCGCGGCTCTGGACGCGGGATAAACACAACCCCAAACGCTTCCAATCGCTTGGCAACACATCGTATTGATTGAATTTTATGAAATTTCAATTGACTTGAAAAAACCATAAACATATAATGGCGGACTGATTTTTTAACAGATTAATGCTTGACGGAGCTTACAAAAATGTATGCGGTAATTCAAACAGGTGGTAAACAGTACCGCGTTGAAGAAGGTACAACCTTAAAAATAGAAAAACTGGAATTGGGTGAAGGCGACAGCGTCGAATTCGACAAAGTCCTGATGATCCAGTCCGGTGATTCCGTAAAAGTTGGCTTACCTTTTATCGAAGGCGGTAAAGTGACTGCAACAGTCATGTCACAAGGCCGACACAAAAAAATTAAAATCATCAAATTCAGAAGACGTAAGCACCACATGAAACATCAAGGTCATCGTCAATATTACACAGAAGTCCAGATCACTGGCATTTCTGCTTAATCAGGAGTTTAAAAAATGGCTCATAAGAAAGCTGGTGGTAGTACCCGTAACGGCCGCGATTCGAACGCCCAACGTTTGGGTGTCAAAATGTATGGCGGAGAGTCAGCAACCGCAGGTAATATCCTTGTCCGTCAACGTGGCACGCATTTTCATGCGGGCGACAACGTCGGCTTAGGCAAAGACCATACCTTGTTTGCAACGGCCGATGGCAAAGTCGTGTTCCAGGTTAAAGGCCCTAAAAACCGTAAATTTGTCAGCATCGTCACCGCTTAAAACGGTTGGCTGGTTGGCTTGAGCATGGCTCGCCAAACAGCCAAGCGTTTTGGTCAAGCTGCGTCACCCTGAATATTGGTAAATAAAGCAAAATTACCTTAAAACCCAAAGGTGGTGCTTGTGGCATTGACAGTTGAGTTTGAAGAAAATAATCTGTTTGTCATCCACACTTCAGGTGTGCTAGTCCATAGCGAAGCGGATGTCATAAAAAAGCAAGTTGCCGCCTTCATAAAACGGCATGGACGCGCCAAAGCCTTGATCATTATTGACGAAGGCTTTCTAAGCATTTCAAACTTTGCCAGTTGGGATGACGATGAAGACGATGAGTTCATCCAAAAGCACATCGACAGGCTTGCTTTCGTGGGTGACATGCGATGGCGGGACAGTGCGCTGCTGTTTCTTCTGAATGGTTTTGTGCCCTTCACTATGGAATACTTCAAACCCGGCCAAGAGACCTTTGCCAGGGCTTGGCTCAATAGCTAATCGGCAACGCCTTGAATTTTATGTGCATGCCATTCCTATCGGTAGTGGCAAGCCCCTTGGCCACCATGGTCTTCCTTATTGATGGTCAAGTTGAAAAAATGGGACGCAAAGCCTTGCTTCCCCATCCTAAAAGCTCCGCTGTTTGCATAGCGGGGCTTTTTTTGTTTTTACAGTCTGGTTTAAGTGGTGCGGGCAATTATGAAATTTGTTGATGAAGCAGAAATTCGCGTTGAAGCGGGCGATGGCGGCAATGGTGCGGTCGGTTTCCGGCGCGAAAAATACATCCCGATGGGTGGCCCCGATGGCGGCGATGGCGGCGATGGCGGCAGTGTTTACCTAATCGCCGTTGAAAACATCAATACCCTAGTCGATTTCCGTTACCACGCCGTGCATAGGGCCCAACAAGGCCAAAAAGGCATGGGCAACAAATGCACCGGCAAAAAAGGCGATGATTGCTATGTCGCAGTGCCACTGGGAACCCAAGTCTCTGATGCGGGCACAGACGAAGTGATCGGGGATTTGACCCGCCTAGGCCAAACCCTGCTGGTCGCCCAAGGCGGTTTTCATGGGCTCGGCAACACCCGCTTTAAAAGTAGCATCAACCGCGCGCCGCAAAAAGCCAGCAAAGGCACGCCTGGCGAACACCGCCAATTGCGTTTGGAGCTGACATTAATCGCCGATGTCGGCTTGCTCGGCATGCCTAACGCGGGCAAATCCAGCCTGATACGCTCCGTGTCTTCCGCCACCCCCAAAGTCGCCGACTACCCCTTCACCACCCTGCACCCCAACCTCGGTGTAGTCCGTATTGACGACATGCGTAGCTTCGTCATCGCCGACATTCCAGGCGTGATCGAAGGCGCGGCGGAAGGCGCTGGCCTAGGCCTGCAATTCCTCAAACATCTCTCACGCACCGGGCTGTTGCTGCACCTAGTGGACGTCGCCCCTTATGACAGCACCGAATCCCCTGTGGAATCGGCGCAAAAAATTATCCGCGAAGTGGAAAAATGGAGCGACGGCCTTGCCCATAAACCGCGTTGGCTAGTCTTAAACAAAATCGACCGCTTGCCCGAAGACGAAGTGGACGCACACTGCCAAGCGATTATCGACGGGCTGCAATGGACCGCCCCCGTCTTTAAAACCGCCGCAATTAATGGGGCAGGCACACGGGAACTGATGTTTGCTATCATGGATTTTTTGGAGCAACAAAAACGGGGTGATGATGGGCAGGAGTAATTTTGCAAGCGTCAAACGGGTGGTCGTCAAAATCGGCAGCTCTTTATTAACCAAAGGCGGGCAGGGCCTGGATAAAACCGCCATCGCCGCTTGGGTCAAACAAATGGCGGGCTTGCGGCACCAAGGCATTGACGTGATTCTGGTTTCTTCCGGGTCGGTCGCTGAAGGCATGAGCCGCCTTGGCTTAAAAAGCCGCCCGAAACCCCTACATGAATTGCAAGCCGCCGCCGCGGTCGGGCAAATGGGTTTGGTGCGGACATTTGACGATAACTTCCAATCCCATCGCTTACATGCGGCGCAAGTGCTCTTGACCCATGAAGACTTGTCAGACCGGCAACGCTACTTGAATGCCCGCAGCACATTATTGACCTTACTGGACTTTGGCGTGATCCCCGTCATCAACGAAAACGATACGGTTGCGACTGAAGAAATCCGTTTTGGGGATAACGACACGCTGGCGGCCCTAGTCGCCAACTTGGTCGAAGCCGAATTGCTGATTATCCTGACTGACCAGCAAGGCTTGTTCACTGGCGACCCCAGCCTGTACCCAGATGCCACCTTGATCCCCGAAATCAGCGTCAATGACGACAGGCTGGAAAAAATGGCGGGGGATAGCCGTAGCGGCTTGGGTCGCGGCGGCATGTCGACCAAAGTGCGGGCGGCGCGGCTGGCCTCTCGTTCCGGGGCGGCGACGGTGATCGCCTGGGGTGGCGCGGCGGAAGTCATTAGTACAGTGATTGGCGGCACGCCAATCGGCACTTATTTTGTGCCTGATATTGAACCCTTAGCCGCCCGCAAACGCTGGCTGGCGGGGCAACTGCAAATCCGGGGACAATTGGTGTTAGATGCCGGCGCAGTCAAGGTCTTGCAACGCGACGGCAAAAGCCTGTTGCCGGTCGGCATCAAAACCGTGTCAGGCCAGTTTGAACGGGGCGAACTGGTCTCCTGTGTCGATGAAAACGGCGTGGAAATCGCGCGGGGCTTGATTAACTACGGCATCAACGATGCCCGCCTGATCGCGGGCAAAAGCAGCTCGGAATTCGAAAAAATCTTGGGCTATGCGGATGACGACGAAATGATCCACCGTGACAATATGGTGCTGATTTAAGGGCAACGCCAACTAAAATATGCCTCCAACCCAGCCAATAAGGCTACCGACATAACCCACAAGGGACGTTGGGCGCCTTATCAGAAAAAAATTTTTAAAACTTGGCATTCCGCTTTATCTTTGTAATGAGAATTGTTATTATTTACGCAACAAGATTTCACCCAGGAGATAAACCCAATGTATGTATGTGTCTGTAAGGCCGTCACCGACAAGCAAATAACAACGGCCATCAACAATGGCGTTTGCACCCGCCGCCAATTGTTTGAATGTTTTGGCGTCGGAAGTGATTGCGGCAAATGTAACAAACATGTCAAAGAATTGCTTGACCAAAACCGTCCTAGCAATCCTATAATGGCACAAGCTGTGAACCAGCCTTTCCTCAACGCCGCTTAAACATTATAGGTATCCGCCATGAAAGGTGACGCAAAAGTTATTGAATTCCTCAATAAAGCCCTGACCAATGAACTGACCGCCATCAACCAGTATTTTTTACATGCCCGCATGTACAAAAACTGGGGTTTCCATAAGCTCAACGAAAAGGAATACCACGAGTCCATTGATGAAATGAAACACGCGGATTTGCTGATCGAACGGATTTTGTTTCTGGAAGGCCTGCCTAACCTGCAAAGCCTGGACAAATTGATGATCGGTGAAAACCCGCAAGAGATGCTCGAATGCGACCTTAAGCTGGAACTCATAGCCATCCCCTTGCTACGTGAGGCCATCAATTATTGCGAAACAGTGAAGGACTACATTTCCCGCGAGATCTTGGAACGTATCCTCGAAAACGAAGAGGAGCATGTGGATTGGCTGGAAACCCAGTTTGAACTGATCTCCCAAGTCGGCATACAAAATTACCTGCAATCACAAATGTAAGCTGGTTTAAACTGCCCGTCCCCTAAGCCTTTCCCACTAAGCACGGCAGTTTGGTATCATAGCCCTCTTTTTTTGTCCTGGATTTACGGTCCAGCCTACAATTTAAGGAACACCATGCCTAACATCGTTGTTTGCGCACTCTATAAATTTGTCACCCTAGAGAATTTCCAAGCCTTACGCCAACCCTTGCTTGAGGTGATGGAAGACCAGCACATACGCGGAACATTGCTGCTGGCGAACGAAGGCATCAACGGCACAATCGCCGGAAGCCGCGCTGCCATAGACCATTTGCTTGACTGGCTACGCCAAGACGCCCGATTGGCCGATATCGATTTTAAAGAATCTTATACCACCACCCTGCCCTTTAACCGCCCCAAAGTTAAACTGAAAAAAGAAATCGTCACACTCGGCGTGGAAGGCATCGACCCTAAGCGCGTGGTCGGCACTTACGTCAACCCTAAAGACTGGAACCAATTGATTTCCGACCCGGACGTGTTGCTCATCGACACCCGCAACGGTTACGAATACCAAGTGGGCACGTTCAAAAACGCCGTCAACCCGAACACCGACAGCTTCCGGCAGTTCCCGGAATTCGTCAAAACCCATCTCGACCCCAAGCAACACAAAAAAGTCGCCATGTTCTGCACGGGCGGCATACGTTGCGAAAAATCCACTGCTTACCTAAAAGAACAGGGCTTTGACGAGGTGTACCACCTCAAAGGCGGCATTTTAAAGTATTTGGAAGAAGTGCCTGTTGATGAAACCTTATGGCAAGGCGAATGTTTCGTTTTTGACGAGCGCGTCACCGTCAACCACCATCTGGAAAAAGGCGAATACGACCAATGCAATGCCTGCCGCTTACCTATCACCGAAGCGGACAAAGCCAGTGAAAAATACCAGCAAGGGGTGAGCTGCCCGCATTGTTACGGCAAAGTCTCGGCCGACCAAAAAGCCCGTTTTTCCGAACGTGAAAAGCAAATGGAACTCGCGAGAAAACGCGGAGAAGTCCATATCGGCGCGGATGCCGCCAAAGCCCTGGTCGCCAAACGCGAAGCCAAAATGCGCCGTTTGCAGGCCATTAAAGCACCGCAAGCGGCGGAATTGGCCTAGCCATGGACAAATGCGCTTGGGCCTTGGCTAGCCCGCTTGAAGAACTCTACCACGATGAAGAATGGGGCGTGCCCGTGCACGACGACCGCTTGTTGTTTGAATTCCTGATCCTGGAAGGGGCGCAGGCAGGGCTAAGTTGGTCGACTATCCTGAAAAAACGCGATGGCTATCGGCAAGCTTTCGACAACTTCGATGCCGCGCGTATCGCCAATTATGACGCGGTAAAAGTGCAGGACTTGCTCGCAAATCCCGGCATCATCCGCAACCGCCTGAAAGTCCAATCCGCCATCACCAACGCCCAAGCTTTTTTGGCGGTGCAAGCCGAGTCCGGCAGTTTTGATGCTTACATCTGGAAATTTGTCGGCCACCAGCCTATTCAGAATAGGCGGCTAAGCATGGCAGACGTTCCGGCAACCACCGCCCAATCCGATGCGATGAGCAAGGATCTGAAAAAGCGTGGCTTCAAATTTGTCGGCAGCACGATTTGCTATGCGTTTATGCAGGCAACGGGGATGGTCAATGACCATGTGGCCGGGTGTTTTCGGCATGAAGCCGTAAAAACATAAGCTAAGGACACGATCATAGGCCGAAATAGTCCCCTGATTCGTATAGACGGACTAAAATACGCGCATTTTGAAACAGACTGATCTGACGGGGGCAGCAATGCGCTATTTACACACGATGGTACGCGTCCATAATCTGGACGAATCCCTGGACTTTTACTGCAATAAACTGGGCTTGCTGGAGCATCACCGCATGGACAGCGAGGCCGGGCGGTTTACGCTGGTTTACTTGCACGCACCGCTGGATGCCGGGCAGGCAAAGGCGACAGACGCACCGTTATTGGAATTGACTTACAACTGGGATACCGAAGTTTATACAGGCGGGCGCAACTTCGGACATTTGGCGTTTGAGGTGGGCAACATTTACCAAACTTGCCAAAAACTCATGGATGCAGGGGTGCTGATCAACCGCCCGCCGCGTGACGGGCACATGGCATTTGTCCGTTCACCCGACGCGATTTCAATTGAACTGTTGCAAAAAGGCGCGGCGCTTGCTCCGCAGGAGCCTTGGCTTTCCATGCCGAATACCGGTAGCTGGTAATTCCTACGTTTTCTGATGGCACCTTAAAACGTCAAAGACGGAGCTACAAACTCCGTCCTGCCCTACCGGGCACGAAACCCACAAAGAAAAACTTCGTGTTTTTCGTGCCTCGTGGACACCGCTATTAAATCGCCTGCTTAATCCGTTCCAAAGCATTTTCCAGATTCGCCATGCTAGTGGCGATGGAAATACGGATATGGCCTGGAGTCCCAAACGGTGAGCCTGGGACTAAGGCGACACCCGCTTTTTCGATCAGATATTCGGCAAATTCCAGGTCATCATTGATGCCGTCCAAACGGGCAATCAGTTTTTCGACATTCGGGAAAACGTAAAACGTGCCGTCGGTTTCCAGACACTCAATGCCGTCGATGGCGTTCAATTCCGCAACCACAAAATCATGGCGTTTTTTAAATTCCACACACATGTGGTCGATAAAACTTTGGTCACCGGTCAAAGCCGCTTCGGCGGCGACTTGCGAGATGGAAGTCGGATTGGAGGTGCTTTGTGATTGGATGGTGCACATCGCCTCGATCAAATCGGCGGGCCCTGCGGCATAACCAATACGCCAGCCCGTCATCGAATAAGCTTTGGAAACGCCGTTCATCACCACGGTACGGCCATACAGCTCAGGATGCGCATTCAGGATATTGACAAACGTGCCTTGTTTCCACAGCACATGCTCGTACATATCATCGGTAGCGATGATTATGTTGGGGAATTCTTTCAGAACATCGCCTAACGCAGCCAGCTCTGCCAACGAATAGGCAACGCCAGATGGGTTGGACGGGCTATTGATAAAAATCAGACGGGTTCTGTCGGTGATTGCCGCGCGTAATTGCTCCGGGGTAATTTTAAAATGTTGCGCTTGGGTGGTTTCGATAATGACAGGCACACCATCCGCCAATAACACCATATCAGGATACGACACCCAGAATGGCGCCGGGATGATCACTTCATCACCCGCATTCAGCAAGGCTTGCGTCAAATTGAACGAGCTTTGTTTACCGCCACAAGACACCAAAATTTGTTTGGGCAGATAATCCAAACCGTTATCCGTTTTGAATTTGGCGATGATCGCTTTTTTCAGGCTGGGAGTACCGTCAACAGCCGTATATTTGGTGAAGCCATTTTCAATGGCTTTGACCGCCGCCGCCTTGATATGGTCGGGGGTATCGAAATCCGGCTCGCCAGCACCCAGGCCAATAATATCGCGGCCTGCCGCCCGCATGGCGGCGGCCCGCGCGGTGATTGCCAAAGTAGGGGAAGGTTTGACGGCTTGGACTCGATGGGAAAGTGAGATGCTCATAATATTAGGTTGTATATTCTGAATTTAAAATGCCCGCGATTATACACCAAGGGCAGATGCTTGCTAAGCAACAAGCTCCCATACGGGTACAAAAAATTACTGGCCAAAATATAGCCTTCGAAATTTTGCTAGGGCAAACACCGCGATCCAGCCGCCTGTGCCGCCCCCTGGTATATACGTCCTTTAGGTTATGATATGATCCGCACGATTGTTAGTATTTATCTGGTTTTGTAAAGGCTGTTGTTTTTTTAATCCATAATTAAATGTAGGGCAAGTAATGAGCAAAAGTGATCCTAAAATAAGAAGTTTGTTTTTATCATGTGATGGCTTTTTAAATTCAGCAGTTGTGCAAAAAAAACTGATCAGCGAAGGTGGCGGTGTTGATTTATTGATTGATGATGTGTTTGAAAAATCGCTGGATGCGTTTGAAGCAAAAGAACAGCCCTTGTTATTGCATATCAATCAAATATGCGATTCCGGATTTGAACTCAAACCCACGTATTGGAAGTTTGACGCTTCCTTGGCCGGCGCCGCCAGCATGGGAATTGACTTCCAAGAGAATTGGTCTTTGTACAACGGCCATACGTTACACATCCACCAAAAACCCGGTATCGAAAACAGTTTGGATCTGGTGTACCACGATCCTGTTGTCGGGGAATTCATTCCGGTTAATGCCAATGACTATTACCAGCTAACCGGGCATTTTGGCTTACATCGCTGCACCGCCTTATACATAGTCGAGTTTTACGATGACAAACACAAGATTGTCACGCGCCATGAATCGGCAATCCCCGAAGTCAAACTCGGCGGTAAATTATTGGAAGATTATTTAGCGCTCTCCGTACGGATACAAATACCTAAAAAAGCCGCGTTTGCCCGTTTGCTGGTCAGAAAATTCCCATCAAAAGCCAGGGAAAACGATAGCTTTTTATTTTTCACGCGGCCTGCCTTCACATTGGTTTCAGCCAATGAACCTGCGCCGCTAAAATGGGAAAAATCGCAAATTGATTTGGAAGGCTGGCAAACTTTGCGTAAATATGACCACACCCAATTTGCCTATATCGAATTTCCGCTCCCAGAAAAAACCTACGACGGGCAACCCCATGTCGTCTCTTTGATTGACCGTGGCACTGGCCTGCCTGCACAAGGCTCGCCGAAGACCTTCGTTTACGAGACCGACATTTATGGCAAAGTCGAAAACCTTGACGGCTCCCGGGTCATGGGCTGGATTTCCCAGGCGGATATGTTGGTTGAATTATTTGTGGATGGCCAATTGACCGCTGACACAACGTCCGCAAAAACCGCCCAAGACACCGACAAATTCAGTTTCAGCATGGCCTTGCCCGTGCAGTTATTGGATGGCCGCCCCCACCTCCTTGAAGTGAAGGCCCGCCCTTCCGGCAAAATAATTGGCGAACTGGCCGAAATCACCCCTTACCACCAAACACCCTGGCACATCCTGCAACAATTTGCCGGCAAACCGCTGCCCGCCAAACTGTCCCCGGCCGCCGCCTATCGTTATGACTCCATGCGTGCCTCCTTAGTGGCATTATCGGAAGCCGCCCAACATAAAAAAGGCGCTGAATTAAGCCAGCATATCGAACACATCAAGGTCTTAGGCCGTTTACATGAACAATTGGTGGCAGGATTTGAAAAAATCCGCCACTTTGAACATTTGGAGTTTCCGCAGCATGAAAAACCGGATGTCAGTATCGTAGTCCCTGTCCACAATAAATTTTCCGTCACTTACTATTGTTTAGTCGCCCTGTTATTTGCGTATAACAAGGCCAGCTTTGAAGTGATCCTCGTGGATGACGGCTCTAGCGATGAAACCGTGGATATTCTTGACACCGTAGACGGCATCCGGCTGCTACGCAATGAAACGTCGCAAGGGTTTATCCGCAGCTGTAACCGTGGCGCCAGTGCCGCCAAAGGCCAGTATATCGTGATGCTGAATAACGACACCGAACCCACGGCGCACTGGCTGGACGAACTGATCTTTACTTTCGAACAATTCGACAAAGTCGGTTTGGCCGGGGCGAAACTCCTTTATCCTGATGGCAAATTGCAAGAAGCCGGCGGCATCGTCTGGGGCAACGGCAACCCATGGAATTATGGGCGTGGCGGCAACCCGCATGAACCACGCTTCAGCTACACCCGCCAGGCAGATTATTTGTCCGGCGCGGCGATCATGCTGACAAGCTCATTGTGGAACGAAATTGGTGGTTTCAGTGAAGAATACTGCCCGGCGTATTTCGAAGACACCGACTTGGCCTTCAAGGTGCGGGCGGCAGGCTATAAGACGCTGTTTGCCCCCTTGTCTGTCGTTTACCACTTCGAAGGCGTCAGCAGCGGCACGAGCGTCTTAACGGGCACCAAACGCTATCAGGAAATCAACCGCCCTAAGTTCAAACAAAAATGGATCCATCACTGCCGTTTTAATGGCGAAGAAGGCAAGAATGTTGACCTTAACAAAGATAGGGGCATCAGTTACCGCGCCCTAGTCATTGATTACCAAACCCCCCGGCCCGATATTGACGCGGGCAGTTATGCCTCCATCCAGGAAATGCGCCTGTTGCAATCCTTGGGGTTCAAAGTCACGTTCGTCCCCGAAAACTTCGCCTACATGGGGCAGTACACCGAATCCCTCCAACGGCTAGGCATTGAAATTGTTTACGCGCCGTTTGAACATAATATGCAGACGTTTCTTGAAAAACGTGGCAGTGAATTTGACGTTGTCTATATCACCCGTTATTACGTCGCCAAAAACCACCTGCATTGGGTGCGCCAATACGCGCCCCAAGCCAAGGTGTTGTTCTGCAATGCGGACTTGCATTTCCTCCGCGAAGTCCGTGAGGCCATTGAACGCAATGACCCGGATTTGATGGGCCGCGCTAGCCTGATGAGGGAGGAAGAACTGGGGGTGATGCGTGACGTTGATGTCACCTTGTCTTACAACCCCATAGAACATGCCGTTGTGTTGTCGCATAATTTAAACAACACCAAAATCGTCACCTGCCCTTGGGTTGTTGATATAACGGAGGGCACTCCTGGTTTTGCCGACCGCCAAGACATCGCCTTTTTGGGCGGGTTTGGGCACCCGCCCAACAAAGCCGCCGTGCTGTTTTTCATTGACCAGGTCATGCCCATTTTGCGTTACCAGCTACCTGACGCGAAATTCCGCATCTACGGAAGCAACATCCCGGAAGAGCTGAAAAAACTGGCTTGCAGCGACGTGGTTGTTGAAGGGTACATTGAAAATGTCGCGGACATCTACGACACCTGCCGGGTTTTTGTCGCACCCTTGTTGACAGGGGCCGGCATAAAAGGCAAGGTCATTGACGGGCTAGCCCACGGGACACCGTCCGTATTGACCCCTATCGCCGCTGAAGGCACGCCCCTGCGCGATGGCCTGGAAGTGATGATTGCCGAAACGCCACAGGAATGGGCAGATGCGGTAACCCTGCTTTATACCGAACAGGACGTATGGGAAAACATGTCCAAAGCCTCCCGTCTTTTTGCCGCCCAAAACTATTCGTTTGGAAATGGCCGGAAATTGATGCTAAAAGCCTTGGAAGCCGTCGATGTTTTTGCCTCCACTGAAAACCAGGCTTTATTCGTTAAAAACACTAGGACACCTGCCAAATAATATTTGTAGCAATCGCACCCTTGCTTTTTTAGGAGGGGAGGCATTGCTTGCGGCAAATTTTTGTTGTTTGGGGCAATCACAGCCATAAATGAGGCCACCCATTTTTATGGCCTCTAATTTAAACCAGCAACACCCTTAACCCTCTATTGGCTTTACTTGCTCGCCGTAGCATTTTTAAAAATATTGTAACGATTGCTTTAGATAGGGAAGCACGGCCTTTCCATTGGTTGGATGCACCTGCCTGAAAGATAATTCATTACGATAATTCAAGAAAAATTTTTGGATCACATAAGAATGATGACAAACAAATACCTTTTCATATGCGGGGCTCCCCGTTCTGGAACAACGGCGTTGTGGCGGTTAATAGCGAGCGATGAACGGATCATCATCGGTGTAGAAAGATATGGCAACCTATTTTTTAAAGCACCGTTGACACCTGAGCTTTTCACCAGCGACCGGTTTTGCAATATCCAACCCGGCGACACTTTTTATAATGACCTGACCACCTTCAACCCCTATTACAAAAATGTTGCCGGACGTTTTTCAAATGCAAGCTATGTCGGGGATAAAATCCCTCTCCTTTATAACCACCTTGATCGCTTATTCGAGCAAATCCCTGATGCCAAAGTCATTATTCTACTGAGGAATATCATTGACATTGCCTCATCGTACGAGTCAAGGGCAAACAATATCGACGACTTGTCATGGCGGCGGGACAAACGCACCGCTTCCGCCATCCATGATTGGCGCGCCTCCATCAATGTGTTAAAACGCTATATTGCCGATGAGCGCGTATTGCCTTTGATATACGAGGATTTTTTCGTCAATGACGGCAAACTGGACATGCTCTATAAATTCCTTGAAATGGAACCAACGGAACAAGTCATTAACGCCTACCAGTCCATGCTTCAGGGAAGCGCCAATTTAGAAAATAACAGGAAGCGGCATTTGCCGCTCGACAGTGTCCGTTTAATTTGCGAGACAGCACCTTTCGGCCTTTACAGGCAAGTCCTTGAAGAAATAAAAACATCGCAAATCCCGGCATCATAAGCGGTATGCATAAAAAGCCCCGTGACCGGCATAGCTGCGTGCAACTTAAAAATCTGCTTGAATTTTAGGGATATAAGCTTGCTTTAAAGCCAAAGTGGCGCGGAAATCACTTAAAAATCCATTGGCATTTCAAACACCGGCCACCCTAGGCCATACCTGAAGGGTGGCGCACATCACTTTTGAATCAATGAAAAAAAATACGCTGATTTTGCATATTGGTACTGCGAAGACGGGCACCACCTCGATACAAGACTTCTTGACACTGAACCGGCCTAAATTAAAAGAAGCCGGGGTATTGTATGCGACATCTTTTGGCCCGGCGAAACTGGTCGCCTTTACTGAAGGCGAACCATGGACATTTGCCAAACCAAAATTCGGGATTGATTCGACCGAAAAGCAGGATAACTTCCGTAGCCATCTGGAACAAAAATTCCGGGACGAGCTAAATGACGATGGTTGCCGCCAAGCCATCATTTCTAACGAACTGCTGCATGCCCGCATTTCAAATCCCGAACAGATCCGGTCATTAAAAACGATGCTGGACAAATATTTTTTGTCGATCAAAGTCATCGTCTATTTTAGGCGGCAAGACCTTATGGCCGTTTCCAGGTATTCCACCGCATTAATCGCAGGTTATCTCCCGTCCGGGCACTTTAATAACCCGGATAAACATTATTATGACTTTTTTGCTATCTACCAAAAGTGGGCCAACTGTTTTGGCACGGAAAACGTCAAAGCGAGGATTTTTTCCAAGGAACATTTTATCAATGGCAACCTGATCGACGATTTCTGCGCAGTTGCCAACATCCCCGAAAATTGCGGCCTGGTAATACCCGAACGGAAAAACGAAGCTTTTTCTTTAGACCTGGAATGCCTGGTGTTTGAATTAAACCTAAGGCTTAAAGAGGGCGAGCTAAACATGACGCCCGCCACAAAAGGGAAATTAATCGAGACATTGCGCAAACAATTTAAAGGTAGCGTCCGTTATCCGTCCAGGCAATCAGCCATGAATTTCCACCAATTGTTTGCGCCGTCCAACACCGCATTGCAAAAGCAATTGGGGGCGGCAATGCCGCCCTTATTCAATGATGATTTCTCTATGTATCCTGAACGGGAAGATATTGGACTGTTACAAGAAAGACGCTTATGGGCAAAAAAGGCACTGGATGATGTGCTAGCCACCCACTATGAAAAAAGTGAATAAGGAATAAAGGCCACGCCACTGCCCGTGATTAAAGAGGCTGGCAATTGCACTTGGCAGCTGAATCTCCGCATGTTCAAAACCATTAGTTAAGTAGGGCACAAACAGATTATGGAAGCCGTTCAAAAAAACAATGCCTTGATCGTACCGCAAACATTCCAAAGGGATTTTGAGCATGGGAAGGATAATTTTGTCCACGGTGTGGTGCGGGACGGGACGGATCCGGTTTATTTTTCCCACATGCGCTCTGGCCGTCCGTTACTTAATGAACAATTGCAGTCTATTGAACTAGCTAAACAACCCGCAAGGCTAGCTGGCAAATGGCTATATCTTGGCGGCATACATCCCCATTTTGGGCATTTCCTCTCTGAATGTATCCATAGGATATGGGCGTGGAAAGAATATCGGGACCAATGCCGCGGTGTTTTGTTCCTGCCCAATATTAAGGAATATGAATTGGGCCGGCATCTGGCGGGCTATGCAAAGGAAATATTCGGTTTATTGGGGCTGGAAGAAAGCGCTATCCGGTATATCACCGAATTGACGGAAGTCGACGAACTCATCGTTCCTGAACCGGGTTCACAACTTGGAAAGCCGGCATTAAATGAATACCTGGAATTTTTATCCACGCTGCAATTAGGCAAGCGTTTTGCCAATCAACCGCTTCCTGAGGGGTTTTCCCCAAAAGTCTTTGTTTCCAGAAAAAATTACCGTAATCACCGCTCCGTTGCAGGCCTGGACGCGCTGGAAACGGGTTTGCAACAGAATGGTTATTATATTTTTTATCCAGAAAAGCATTCCATTCCGGTCCAACTGAAAGTTTATCTCGAAGCCGAAAAAATTATTTTTGAAGAAGGCTCCGCCATCCATTTACTTGAACTATTGGATAAAATTGAAGCGGATGTTTTAGTGATTAACCGTCGTGAAAATGCGCAATTGTTCACCAACATTATCCGTCCCCGTGCTACGCATTATGTGAATTACAACCAGTTCACCTTTTTGCCGCGCCTTTCAGACAAATACGACAATGCCTTACCCGTCACCGATATGAAAAACCTGTTTGAATTCATGGCGTTGCATGACTTCATTTCCCCATCAATGGCGATTGCCCCCAATTGGACGGACAATGCCAAAAAAGATATGTTAAACCACTTACTACAGCACGCAAATTCATCCATGCCTGAACTTAACGGGAAGGTTGTCGAATATCTCCAAAGCGTCAATGTTTTTTTAAAATCCGTAAGTACCCTCAGGAAATGAAATTGTCCTTATTCATTTTTCAAGGGCATTGATAAACCGGAGCCGCCAGATAATGGAAATCGTCCAAAAAAATAAGGCATTGATAGTGCCGCAAACCATACAGCATGATTTTGGTAGCGGGCCAACAAGTTTTGCCCATGGTGTGGTGCGTGGCCAAGATGACCCGGCCTAT
Organism: Methylovulum miyakonense HT12; assembly: GCF_000384075.1. Classification (GTDB taxonomy): domain Bacteria; phylum Pseudomonadota; class Gammaproteobacteria; order Methylococcales; family Methylomonadaceae; genus Methylovulum; species Methylovulum miyakonense. The sequence continues at coordinate 1,747,857 of NZ_KB913025.1, read as the reverse complement.
TTTTCACACATGCGCAGTGGCCGTCCCTTACTTAACGAGGCATTGCAATCTGCGCAGTTAACCCAACAACCTGCAAAATTAGCAGGTAAATGGTTGTATCTGGGCGGATTACATACACATTTCGGACATTTCCTTTCTGAATGCATCCATAGGGCATGGGCTTGGGGGCTTTACCGTGACCAATGCCGCGGCGCCCTGTTCCTGCCTAATGTGAAGGAATATGAATTGGACCGCCATTTGCCAGGCTATGCAAAAGATATACTCGGTTTGTTCGGGCTTGATGAAAGCAACATACGTTATATAACCGAACTCACCGAAGTGGATGAACTCGTCATCCCGGAACCGGGTTCCCAACTTTTCAAACCCGTATCCACTGAATACCTGCGCTATTTATCCACACTACAACTGGGTGAGCGTTTAGCAAACCAGCCACTGCCTGATAATTTCTCCCCCAAAGTATTCGTTTCACGAAAAAACTTCCGTATGAGGGCTATTGCGGGATTGCATGCCTTGGAACCTTCTTTACAAAACGAAGGTTATTTCATTTTTTATCCGGAAATGCATCCTGTTTTAACCCAACTCAAGGTGTATAGCCAAGCAGAAAAGATTATTGTCGAAGAGGGTTCGGCCATCCATTTACTTGAACTTTTCAACAGAATTGACGCTGATGTAGTAGTGATCAGCCGTCGTCCGGAAACTAAGCAGTTCAATAATATTGTCCGCGCCAGGACTACGCATTTTGTGAATTACAACCAAGTTATCTTGTTGCCTAGCCTATCAGGCGATGTTGCCAATAACCTGCCCATCACGGATATAAGGAAACTGGCTGATTTTTTAATCGAACATGGTTTTGCGTCGCCATCATTGGCAGTTGACCCAGATTGGACTGGCAACGTTAAAATAGATATTTTCAATTTCTTACTAAAACACGCAGAACCATCCGCGCCTATCTTTAAGGAGAAGGTGATTGATTATCTCCGTAGCGTCAATAAATTTTTTAAGCATGTGGAAGCTTATGACAAATAAGTCCGCCACATAGATAGCCATCTACCCCATGCCATTTTCCCTTACTATTTCATAGCCTTAACCACAGGGCGTGTCCATTTGGCACCTAACGTGCCCGGCCAGGGTTTAGTCGCTACCGCAGGCTGTGGCTTCTTGATAGTTCAAAACTTCCGACATTACAAGCCTACTCAACAACCACCAGCTCAAGCTGGTGGGTTGAAGATCGGCGGACTAAACCGCCGACTAAAGAGAATACGTCTAAAGCCGGTGGATTTAAACCACGGCTACCGCACATGCGTGCGGGCTAAAGCCGCCATATGGAATTAAAACGTCAACCTTACCCCAACCCAACCCGCCCGTGGCGCACCCGGGGAGACAAAGCGGCCATCGTTGAAATTTGGAAAAATATCCGTCGCATTGCCATACATGCCAAACGAGCTATAACGCTCGTCCGCCAGATTATCGAGCTTGCCGAACACGGTGAAATATTTCGTGGCTTTATATTCCGCCGTGGCGTTCAACAGCCAATAACCCGCCAAAGGTTTGGCGATATTGGCCTCATCGCCGCGAAAAACTTGGTTACCGTTGAAAATACCATTCACGCCCACCGAGACTTTCTGCCACAAATCCACGCCTAATGCCCATTTGAACAAATGCTCGGGAATGCCAGGGATATGGTCACCGGAAGTCACCATCGCAATTTGTCCTTGCTCCAGCGGATTTTGGACACCAAAACTGTCCAAAAAAGTGGCGTCCAAATACGTGTAATTAGTGGAAAAATGCCAGTCATCAATGTCACTGAACACCTGCGGATAAGTCACGCTAGCCCCCGTTTCCAATCCTTGGCGCAAGGTCTTGCCGACATTGCTGAAATAGCCTTGGTTATTAAAATTACTGGAAAAATCACGGCGGAAGATAATGTCGTCCTCATTCGTGGTATGGAAATACCCCAAATTCCACTGCCCGTCGCCCTTGCCTATCAAACCTTTTAGATGGCCTTTTAACCCTGCCTCGAAGGTATTGGAGACGACTTGCTTTAACTCCGGGTCGCTGACGAAGGAATTGGGCAGTTTGCAAGGTGCTTCGGGATCGGCGCAGCTCAGCTCCATCGGCGTGGGGGCGCGGGACGATTCGCTGTAACTGCCGTACACCGCGACACTGGGCAAGGCTTGGTAAGTCAAACCTGCGGACGGGTTGAAACGTTCAAACACATGCTGGCCATTGAGGTTTCTATCCGCATTGATATAGCCATCAATCATCGCCAGATCAATATGGTTAAAGCGTCCGGCGACATTGGCGGTCAATTTATCGGTGATGGAAAAACTGTCGGTGGCATAAACGCCCACGGTATCGGAATGCGTATGTAGCCGAACCCTCGATCCGTCCACATAAATGCCGCTGCCGATAGTTCCCCGGTCATTGGTCAGTGAAGCCAATTCCGTGTCCGAGCCAAAATGCACATCGGCATTGTCATAGCTGGTGCCGACCACCAGGCTGTTTTCATGGGCGAACAGGGTCTGGGCAAACATCGCCTGAACCGTGCCGCCGCGTGTGTACATATTGGTGAAACTGGTGTTGTTGGTCGCGCCCGCTACGCTATCGCTGAAATTGACCACATTGCCATTGGTGTCTGTCACTTCTGCACCATCACCATCGCACAACAAAGTCCCGTCCGTTTCACACGCGCCATAATCGCTGTTGTCACCATTAAACGAGCGCATCCGGTTTTGCCGGAAATACACATTACCCGTCAGTTCGACATGATCATTCAGCGCATAATTGCCGGACAATTCGGTAAAAAACAGCCGCGTGACAGTTTGGTCCGGGTGCGTGAACACGGCATGGCGGTCTTGTGCCAATAATTGCACAGGCACTGCGCCATTGCCGCGCAAATCATTGTCATTGGCGGCGACGGTCAAATCCAAACCGCCCCGATCACCTTGCCAGCTTAACGTGCCTAAAGCCTGTTTGGCATCCGATGGCGAAAAATCGCGCCAGCCTTGTTCCTCGAAACTGCGCAAATCGACAAAATAACCCAATTTGCCGTTATTGCCGCCGCTGTTGATTTCTTCGACATGGCGGTCAAACGACCCGCCGTACACTTCCACCTGATGCCCCGGCGCGGTAAAGCCAGTCTTGGTTTTCATGACGATGGCCCCGCCCAAACTGTTCAGGCCATAGACCGGATTGGAACCGCCGTGCAAAGTGGTCGATTCTATCGCACCAGGCGGGATCAAATCCCAATTCACCGAATCGCCAAACGGTTCGTTAAACCGTACGCCGTTGACATACACCGACAAGCCCTGCGGCAAACCCAACAGCGGCGAGGCGACAAAGCCCCGGTAATACACATCCGGCTGCAAGGGGTTGTTCTGCGCTTCGTTGATATGCACGCCACCCAGATAGCGGTTGATATATTCCGCCAACGACAGGCTTTGGGATTTTTGCAATTGTTCCGAACTCACGGTTTGCACGGCGGCGGGGATTTTGTCGATGGCCACACCGCCCGCCGTTTGCATGGGCGTCACCCCAACCACTTCCACGGTATCCAAATCGACGGGTTGCCGGGTTTCAGTAGCCGCAACACTGGCTACCGCCCATCCGCATAAGCCCAAGCTTAAGAAAATCTTTTTCATCGTGTTGTTATGTTAATCGTTAGCAAATCCCAGCATCTTAACCAATTGCAAGGGCAAACTATAGATAGGCGCCAGAAATAGGAATTTTTCCTGACCGCCAATCACCAGCCAAGCCCTCCAAACAAGCATAGCATGCCCACTGAGTTGCTTTTACCCACCATGACTGGCAGAATTCCAGAAATCCCTTAGCCCCATCAACCCTTATGCCCAACCAAAACCTAAGCAAACACTTCCAATCCGGATACCTCCGGGACTTGCTAGCCCTAACCGCCGGTGGCCTGTTCACCTTGGCTTTCTCCCCTTTTGACCATGCCGCCCTCGCCCCGCTGGCGCTCATCCTGCTATTCGCTGGCTGGCGGTACGCGACCCCGTTGCGCGGGCTGTGGCGCGGCTACCTGTTCGGTTTAGGCTCATTCGGCACGGGCGTGTCGTGGGTGTATGTCAGCATCCACGATTACGGACACGCAAGCGCCTTGGCGGCAGGGACGTTGACCGCGTTATTTTGCGCATTCTGGAGCTTGTTCCCGGCCTTGGCGGGTTGGCTAGCGGTGCTGTGCCGCGCCAACCGTAGTTTGCTGGGTTTGCCCTTGATCTGGGTGTTGGTGGAATATTTCCGTGGCGTGCTGTTGCTGAACGGATTCCCGTGGTTGCTGGGTGCATACTCGCAACTGCACACGCCGTTGGCGGGCTACATCCCCCTAGTCGGCGCGTATGGCACAGGCTTGCTGCTGGCCTTATCCGCCACTTTGGTCGTAGCGATGCTGCACCAACCCGAACAACGGCGGTGGCAAGGCGGAGGGTTAATCATGATCTGGTTAGTCGGCGGGGTGTTGCAAACCGTTACATGGACTCAGTCGATAGGCAAACCCTTGAGCGTCGCACTGATCCAAGGCAACATTCCGCAAGACCAAAAATGGTTGCCGGAAAACCAGCTGAAAACTATGACGATGTACAAAGACCTGACCGCCCGACACTGGGGGACGGACATCATCGTCTGGCCGGAATCGGCAATCCCGGCGTACTTGTCCGAAGTGGAAGGATTTTATCTCTTCCCTTTGCAAACTGAAGCCGGGCAGCACCACAGCGATTTGATCGTCAGCCTGCCCGTGGAAGGCGATAACGCCCACGAGATGTACAACTCGGTGCTGACACTGGGCCGGCTTCGCGGCATTTTCAGCAAAAACCACTTGCTGCCGTTTGGCGAATACATGCCCTGGCAACCCGTGTCCGGCTACATCCTCAACAAACTCGACATCCGCCTGGGCAACTTCACCCCAGGCGGCGACGCGCAACCCTTGCTAAAAGCGGGTGGCTACCCGTTCATCACCTCCATCTGTTACGAAGATGCCTTCGGCGATGCCAACATCGTCGGCTTGCCGGAAGCCGCCTATCTGGTCAACGTCACCAACGACGCGTGGTTCGGCAATTCCATCGAACCGCACCAGCATCTGCAAATCGCGCAAATGCGGGCGATAGAAACCGGACGCTTTATGCTCCGCACCACCAACACCGGCATGACGGCGGTGATCGCCCCCGATGGCAGTTTAGCCGCCAAAGCCGAACCGTTTACCACCACGGTTTTGACCAGCAGCATCACGCCCATGGGCGGCATGACACCGTATGCCAGAATGGGCGATTGGCCTGTGGTGCTGGGATTGTTGATGGGTTTTTTGGTTTGGTTGGTTTATTGGCGGGTGGCTGTTAAAGCGGTTGAGTTGAAATAAGCGCAACCCGATGCTTTTGCTAAGCGACACAAGAGGATGTGCCGACGATGGAGATACTTAAGCGGTGTTCTGTGTTTCGGGGAATGAAATGGCGGGTAATTGTGAATTTCATGTAGGGTGGGCAACGCTGTTCTGCCCCCCCTACCCAGCTAAAATCATACCGCACTCATCCCTGCCAGCCCTTCAAGCAATTCTTCCCTACCGATATTGATCACGGCAATTTCATTCTGTTTGCACGCTGACATAAATTCATAAACATCCAAATCAGCCAGTTCAGCGCGCAGGTGCTAGCCAACACCCAGCATAAATTCGTCATCACCACCAACTTCGACCTCATGGTGGAAGATGCGATTTTGCCACCCGGCAATCTGCCATAACGGTAGCGCTAGTTGATTGATAAACTAATGAACCCTCCACCCTTCACTACGGGTGAACAAAAAACCAACACCTAGCGTTATAATCTGTGCTTTTCCACACCATCGTTTTTCCAATGGTGGCCAACCAATAATAAGGCGGCATGAGAATGGCGATTGAAATTGAACATAAATTTTTGCTGGCGAACGACGATTGGCGGGAATGTGTCCATAGTTCGCTAATATACCGGCAGGGGTATTTAAGCTCGGAACCGACCACGTCGATTCGGGTCAGGATCAGCGCAGAACACGCTTGGCTGAATATAAAAAGTGCTATCATAGGGACGCACCGGCATGAATACGAATATGAAATTCCCTTGGCGGATGCCCATGAAATCATTACCAATTTATGCCGGAAACCGATCATTGAGAAAACCCGGCATTTGGTGTTGGATGACGGCAACCTGTGGGAAATTGACGAATTCGCCGGAGCCAACCACGGCCTGATCGTGGCGGAAATTGAGCTATCTGAAATTGGCAAGGCCTTCCGCAAACCCGCTTGGCTGGGTGCTGAGGTCACGGAGGATTTACGTTATTACAATAATAATCTGGTCGCCCATCCTTATTCAGAATGGCACGATAAGGTTTAAGCCGCGTTACTTAACACTTTGGAGGCATCACTCATGAAACACGCTATCCAAGCAGTAAAAAAGATCATTTTGCCTTTGGCTTTGTTAATGGCCAGCCACGTCCAGGCCGATCCGGTTACCGACGCGCTCAACGCGCTTGAATCGGAATGGGCAAAAATTTATTACCAAGTGCCGAAGCAACAGCAAGGCCATGCCTATTCGCAGTTGTTGGGAAAGGCGGTGGAATTGTGCAAAAAATATCCCAAGGAAGCCGGGGCGATTTTTTGGCAAGCGGTCATCAAAGCCAGTTATGCCGACCACCAAGACCCTGTTTCGGCATTGAGCGCGGTGCATGACGTGCGCGATTTATTAAACCAAGCCATCGGGATCAACCCCAAAGCCATGGGCGGCTCGGCGTATGTCGTGCTGGGCACGCTGTACCACATGACCCCATCCTGGCCTATCGCGTTTGGTGATGACGACGAAGCGGAAAAGCTGTTCAAAACCGCACTGGCCATCAGCCCGGACGGCATAGACAGCAATTTTTATTACGGGCAGTTTTTGCAGGACAAGGGCAATAAGGAAGAGGCCTTGCGTTATTTCCAACGCGCCAGCATCGCACCCGTGCGGCCTGAACAAGTGTTTGCCGACACCCGGTTGGAGGCAGAAGCGAAACGGGCGTTAAAAAATGCGGGCGGCGGCCCGATAAGCGGCAAAAAGGCCATGTTTTCTAGCCTAAATACGGCGGCACAGACAAAATAATCTTAAAGAAGTTGATGTTATGTTAACTCGGTGTTCTAAGGGCGCGGCGTTTCTGCTAAGATAGTCGCTTTTATTAAAATCTACTCTGGTAATCATTATGGCTTTTGTAGTCACTGAAAATTGTATTAAATGTAAATTTACTGACTGTGTGGATGTCTGCCCGGTCGATTGTTTCCATGCTGGCCCTAACTTTCTGGTTATTGATCCTGATGAATGTATAGACTGCACCTTATGCGAACCAGAATGCCCTGCCAACGCCATTTTCGCGGAAGACGAAGTGCCTGAAGGCCAAGAGCAATTCATCCAATTGAATGCTGAATTGTCTAAAATCTGGCCTAGCATCACTGAAGTCCAGCCTGCGGCCCCTGATGCGGACGAATGGAACGGTAAGGAAGGCAAATTGGATTTGTTGGAAAGATAAGAGGTTTTTGATAAAAATCATACTACTGGCGATAGCACATCGTTAGTAGAATGGTTTTTTAGGGCGCCTAACCAGGCTATCTGGGCAGATTATCCGCTGCTTCATTCCCTTTGCTTAGCCGGCTATTTTCCATAATCGCCATAATGCCAAAAGCCAGATGCGACAGTCCGGTGTATAAAAAGAACAACGGCAGACTGGCGTCAATCCCGACAGCGTTCACTTCCCCGTAAAATTGGATTGACTCAATCATGAGAACCAGAAAAAAGCCCACCAAGGTCATGGCCTGATAGTTTTTGACCAGCCAGCAATACGCAAAAACGACCAACTCAATCAGGCCTAAATAGACAATCATCATACGCAGGTTGTTATCCAGGGCACCATACAACTCCCCATTAAAGCTAAACACACTGTAACGGTCTGAAATAGAAAGAAAACAAAAAGAGACCAGGACAAGCACGGAAACATAAAAATTTATTTCCACCAGATATTTGCAGAATCGGCTAAGGTTGGGCATCGTTTTTATCCTGCGGAATAAAAAATTAAAAAAAAACCCTCCCGCAGACATCTTAGGAGGGCTTATAGAGGAGGACGGAAGTCTAACTTAATCTATCAAACCAGACCAAGAAAGCAATACAAAATTCGGCCACTTTATGCTGTGCCAGTTGCACTTACAAGCCTCACAACCATCAGGCCTTGGTTACCAACTTACAAGCGGAAAGCAAATTGTCAACTTACAACTGTACAAAACATGTACAAAACGAATTTGCCAATATTGAATAAACCCATAAATTGGCCTTATTAAGCAAACTTGTTTTTCAAAGTAACTACGGATCAACCAAAAGGAACGGCCATGAAAATACTGATAACTGGCGGAACGGGATTCATCGGTTCAATGCTGGCACGGAGCTTGTACGATCAAAATTACGACATCACGGTGCTTAGCCGCAACCCGGAAAAGGTCAGCCAAATTGGCAGGTCTGGCATCCATGCACTGGGCGATTTAAGGCAACTGAAACCCAACCAAAGCTATCAGGCCATTATCAATCTTGCTGGCGCACCCATTTTCGATAGCCGTTGGACAGCGGCGCGCAAACAGCTCATCAGAAACAGCCGCATCGCCCTGACGGAAGAATTGGTCAATTGGATCGGGCGCATGGAGGTGAAGCCGGAATTGCTGATCAGCGGCTCGGCCATCGGTTATTACGGCAACCAAGGGGACACTGAATTGACCGAAGATTCGGCGGTACGCGCCGATTTCCCACAACAGCTTTGCCAAGACTGGGAACAGGCTGCGGCTCAGGCCGGGCAATTCGGGGTCAGGGTTTGCCTGATACGGACGGGGTTGGTGATTGCCCAAGGCGGGGGATTGCTGCAACGGATGTTGTTGCCATTCCGTTTAGGCTTAGGCGGGCGTTTAGGGGACGGCCAACAATGGATGTCTTGGATACATCGGCAGGATTGGATAGCGATTGCGCAAACCATGATCAGGGACACGACCATGCGGGGCGCTTACAATGCCACGGCACCTAATCCGGTCACCAACAATGAATTTACCCAGACCCTAGCCGCCTGCCTGCATCGTCCCGCCCTGCTGCCCTTGCCGGCAAGCCTATTAAAAATGCTGCTAGGTGAAATGTCAGGCTTGGTTCTTGGCAGCCAGCGTGTCCTGCCTAAGCGCCTGTTAGATAATGGCTTTAGCTTCGGATACCCCGATCTTGCCAGCGCCTTGCAGCAATCTTTATCCCATGGCTAAACGGATTATCAATCCCGCCAAATGAGTGTCCAGCAAATGGACGGCATTGCAGCCGGAGATAAAGAGAAACATTTTTGGGTCACAAGCCTTGTCAAAGATGGCCAGGAAGCCATCATTGCCTGCATACTTGAAGCGGTGATAAACCGCCACGAATATCAGATAGACTGGCGTTTACTGGAGGACACGTCAGTTTGGCAACCAGGATGGCATTAATAAGAAAACGAAGTGCTTAAGCCATAAGCGCTATCAATGCCGGTGGCGGCGGTATATTTAAAGCCTAGCTTAAACTCCGTGCCTGCCCACTTATCTTTGGCCGTTTTCATTAACCTGGCCTTATCCATCTTCAACACCGTATCCGCGGCGGCAAGAATATCAAGCTTAAATTTTGATTTAGATGCCGTCCTCAGGCCTATATCAAAACCAATTTCTTGCTGGTTATCAATTGCCAAGGTGGCCCCTGACAAACGTACGTCGGCAAACGTGATGTCCGCCATCAACGTGCGCCCAAACAGTTTGTAATTAAAGTCCTTCACCAATTGGGCGCCGTTCCGGTAAATGCTGTTTGATATGGTCGGGATTTCGATAAGGTTGCCGTTCACCCGCACATCGGTGTATGCGGTAATTGACGTGACGGCGTAATAATTGTATTGGTTTTGTATGACCAGCGAAAAGCCGCCCCCTAATGGCATGCCGGCATTGCTCTGGATCCCTCCAGAATAAATGATGCTAGTCTCGACATTATTCTGCTCCGAGCCAATCGCCCCGATGCGGAAAAGCGGCACCACATCCCATTTGACCTTGCCGGTATTGACATACGTTGAAACGGGGATACGCAATCCGGTGCCCAAAGAGCCGCTGTAGGATGAAACGCCTTCGGTATCAATATAAGTCAGCGGCACATTGAACAGCAACGCCCAGCCATTTGCCAATTCCTTGTTATAATTTACCGGGAAGCTGTAAACATCGGCTGTTTTGCCATTGGCGTGATAACTGGCAAACCCCGTCAGGACACTCAAATGGCTGCCCCTCTCCTCGCCAAGCAGTTCTTTCAGGACATTCGAACTCAAACCCGAACCATCAATAGCGCTATCTAAGGCAGGCATCCTGGGAAGGTATCCTGACACCCCGCCAATAGTCGATAGCGGTGATTGCGCGTTGATTTTTTGGAAAATCTTTGGGGCATTGTCTTTTGACCAAGCTTCGAACAATTTGAGGCTATCCTCGCGTGTGGCCGCTGCAAACGTTTCGTGGATACCCAAAGACGCCGAGTCGATGCTGATGGCATTGGAGTTATTGGCAGAACTGACCACTATTTGGTTGCCCTGAATATCCGCTGTGGAAACAACCCCGGGCCGCTCGCCCCCCTCATTGTAAACAGGGTTGTTGAGGATTTGCTGGTCTATGACATCGCTAAACTCTTTTTCTGACGAAAAAACATAAGTCTCCGAGATCCGATGGCCATCCGGATAAGTGATCAATACTTGAGAGGTAACGGGGCTAAAATCTGCGCCATACGCAGGGCCATAAACAAAGCTGATTGATAGGGCCATCCACAGGGGCCTGAAAGGTTTTATTTTTATTTTCTTGGCAAAGGCTTGCATAACCATCCCCTCTTACGTTGCTTAACACAGATAACCAGGGGTACTTTGCAGGATCACTATAAAAAAGTAAACGATAACCACGGACAGCGGGCTGTAAAAATCCAATTGCCCCCGTTCATCTGCTTAAAGGATACCGTCTAAGGCCTTAAATACTTGAATTTGATTAAATTCCTTACCAATTAAGGGGAAATTGATCCGCTGAATATTTATGGTCGCCACTTGCACAATTACATCCCTTCCATTATTGTTTAAAGGATTATAAATTGTGAAATAACACACATATTGGTTAATGTCCCCTCTATGTAAGCAATCTCCGTACAACCTGAATCCCGCTTTATTTTAAGTCTTTCACTGTTAACAATGAGCTTACTTTTATGAAAAAAATTACCGTATCCCTCGTTTTGTCCCTTTTGCCCTACTGCGCATTTTCTGACGTCTTCCAAGCGGACATCACCGTCACCAATAGCCCGATAGACACACAAAAAAAATCGTTTGGTTTTAATAACGCGGAGAATTTTTTCGACCAATTGACCCGAAATGGCATTAAGCAGGATTTTAACAATTATTCCGACACCTCAGGGGTTAAGGCGGTGACTGACTATCAAGGGGTGCTTTTAAATATCAATTTGCCACAAAACAGCAGCACCAATGAACTGATACTGTCGATACCCAAATTAAATTTTACCAAAACCTTCACCGGCCCTAGCCGGAGCAACACCACCCAGCAATTGAAAAACTACCTAAAAAGCGACATCGATGGCACCGCCACCCACATCGTCGAATACCAAGTTGGCAACACGCCCAATTCACCCTTAACCGGAAACCCTAGCAGTTTAGGCGGCCAAATGGTTGCCATTGGTTTCAACAACGCAACCAACATCCCCACCACCAACCTGCCTTATAGTTCTCCGGACACGTCCAGCAGCCCTGTCAGTGACCATAACAGTACCGGTGGCTCCCATTCATCCTCGTCATCAGCCAACCCCGTAATAGTCGGTGTCGCCGGTGGCACTTACACCCAAAAAGGCCTAGACATTTCGGTTTTCAACGTGCCTATCAGCAAAGCCTTTAACATTGATTCAGATGACCCGCGCAAAAAATTACTCCTCAATGGCCAATTCAACTATATTACCGTAGGCCAGGCGGCATCTTATCAAGGCGCGGTGGGCATAGGTTATATGCACCCGATCACCGACCATTGGTACCTGATCCCCAGTATCAATTATGGGGCTATCGGCTCCCAAGACCTTGCCAGCTTAGGGCAGATTTTCTCCACATCGCTGTCCAGCAACTATCAATTCCGGCTGCCTGGCTATGATATGGCCTTGGTCAATATGTTCGGATACTACAAAACCTTGCCGCTTAACATTAGCGGCGTGATCAGTTCCAATCCCGACATTAACAACTATGTGTTCAAAAATGGCATCTTTGCCAGTAAAGTGGTGCCTTTCTTGTTTGGCCAGGATGTAAGGGTCAAAGGGTTCTTCACTGACACTGAATTTACCGGCTCTAAGGTCTTCATCCGCCAGTATAACGAAGTGGGCCTCGAACTCAGCTCGGTCAGAAAAGTGGGCTGGCTGGATAAAATAAGCTTTGGCCTGGCGGATTCTTTGGCATTAAGCGCGAAATACATCTTTAGCATTCAAGATCCCAATAATTTTGAAGGCTATGAAATTGGCGTGGGCTACGACTTTTAAACCCTGCCCATTTAACCACCGTTGCGCCAGAGACACCTGTTGTGCGCGGCTTAATGCCAAGGCCTGGTGGCAGACAAAAACTGGCCGGCTTTGCTTTAGGGTTTAATAACTGGGAAGGCCTGGAATTTTAGCGACGGCGGGAGGGGGAGTTATTGCTGGCCAAGCACGCATTTAAATGGCGGCGTATAGCCAACTTTCGTCCCCGGTTCTATTCAAGCCGAAATGTTCCATCTTTTTATAGAGCGTGGTCCGGGTGATGCCCAAGGTTTTTGCGGTCAGGGAAATATTGCCGCCACAATTTTTTAGCGCCGTTTTGATTCCGTGCAATTCCCAGTCTGACAATCTCATCACTTGGGTATTGTTCTGCGTTGCGGGCAGCCGGACGCGGGCGACATCAAGCAAATTCTGTTGTTTTAATTCGGCAATAAAATCAAGCGGCAAATCTTGAGTGGTGATAAACCGGTTACTGGCGGTATACAGTGTTGCCCTGATGACATTGATCAGTTGCCGGATATTGCCGGGCCAAGGGTGCAGTTCAAACAAACTGATGACTTCCGGGCAAATGGCAAACCGGGTTTCAGATGCCATCGCATTGATTTCCCGTTGCAGGATATGGTGGATGATGGCCCTTTTGTCGACACGTTCACGCAAGGGCTGCAAGTGGATTTGCGCGCCGTTCAGGCGATAGTAGAGGTCGCGGCGGAAGCGTCCGGCTTCAACGGCTTCCAGTAATTGGACATTGGTTGCCGCGATCACTTGCACATCCACCCGGATAGGCTTATTGCCACCAACCGGGGTGAATTCTGATGTTTCCAACACCCTAAGCAAGGTTGATTGTAAATCAAAGCTCATGTCGCCAATTTCATCAAGAAACAAGATGCCCGTATCGGCCAACATGAATTTGCCCGGTTTTCCGGTGCTTTTCGCGCCCGTGAAACTGCCCGACTCGTAACCAAAAAGTTCGCTTTCTATCAGGTCATGGGGGATGGATGCGCAATTGATAGCAATCAACGGGGCGTTTTTTCGGGGGCCGGCGTTTTTAATCAGCATCACAAAATGGTCTTTGCCCACCCCTGACTCGCCAGTAATCAAAATAGGGATTTTATGTTGCTGCAACTTGACGGCTTTTTGGATCAATCCGCCCAGGGCTTCTGAGACGCTAGGATTGGCCAAGGTGTCGGGGGGTTTGGGGGCGGCTTTAAGGGGGATTTGTTCTAGCACCCGTTGTTGCGCCAACGTATTTTTGGCTAAAGGCAAATCCGTGTTGACCAATACGCAGATGAGGTGCAAAAAAGCAAACAAGGACTTCATGCTTTCCTGATGATGGCTGCTGACCAAACCGATGACCGCCAATAATTGCCCGGCATCGTCAAGCAAGGGATAGCCCACGGTCGTATAGGGGTGCAAAACACTGAGATAATGTTCCATGCCTTGAAAGGCAATGGGCTTTTTCAATTCCGCCGCCGTCCCGATACCGTTATTGCCCAACACCGCTTCCAACCAGTTACCGCCCCTTGTGCTTGCCCGTGACAGGAAGGATCCCGTTGGCTGCCGCTCCCCCAACGAGTATAGCAAGCTGCCATCAGCGGCGGTCAACAGCATCATGACCCCCGCCTCCTCCAAAAAAACATGGAAGTTATGGTCAAGCTGCTTGATCAAGGCTTCTATCTTCTGCGACGGGGCATCTAACTTTTCTGTTTGGTTGACAATGGGGCAGTTATCCCACATGGCGTAATTGCCTAACGGTAACCGGTAATCTTCAAGGCAGCGATGCCATGACTCAATGACTTCAAGCCGCACCCAATCACTTTGGTCGGGTACGGAGCGGGTCTGGGTCATCCATTGCCATGCTTGTATGGGCCGAAAAAGCTGGTATTCGCTGGTTTGTCTCAGCAACAATGACTCTTGTGCCAAATGGTCTTGTTGGTGGATATGCAGATCAATAAACATTCAGTTCTCTTGAATAGTGGTATCGCCAGTCAGCCCAAGATAACAAAATCAAAAAATGAGACAATGCGGCATAGTGTCGCATTGCCTTAATCCCATCAAGGAATTGGAATGCCCCTTAAGAATAAGGGGGGGGTAGGAGGTTGGTTTTTAAAACAGGCCTGGCGCTTGCTTGAGGGTTGCAGAATTTCCGCTGGCACGCGTGGCCATTAAGTCAGTACCCAAAAGGCTTTTAAGTTCATTGGCTCCCCCCTGCGTGGCAAGTGCAAAAGCTTAAAAGGCTTCTGAACGATGGCTTATGCCACGCGTTGGCCTCACTGCCATTAAGTTAAAGAATTGTGTTCTTTATTTCAATAAGATAGAGAATGCTATCGAGTTAAGATCGTAGTAAGTTAATCCGTTCGTGGTGAGCCCTTCGATACCTCAGGGCGAACGGTTAATCCTCGCTTGGCTTTATGAAGCAATAACATGCTAATTAATAATTATTTTTCATTAACTTAATGGCAGTGACGCGTTGGCCTCCATGCCCATTTGCACACCAAGGCAAATGGGTTTTAGCCAGATGCCGGCATACCAGGTTATGGCGTTAGAACAGGAAACCTGGCCGGTCAAGGCCAAAACATAACGTCCTGATGGCACATGCTTACACCCTAGGGTCTTCGCGGGTGGCCGCCGCCCATTCCGGGGAATAGCCCGCCATGAGCGATAAGTCAGGCACTTCCATCACCACGGTTTCGCTGGTGATTAATGTCCCCACCACGCTGACGGCATTGCGTAAGGCCAAACGCATGACCTTGACCGGATCAATGATGCCGATCTCCAAAAAGTTACCGTAACGGTGGTTTTCTGTATCCAAGGTGATATGGTCGTCACCCAGCGTGTCGAGCTGGTTGAGGACTGCCTCGTTATTTAAACCGGCGTTTTGGATAAGGGTCAGTAACGGTGCGGCGAGCGCTTGCTGTAGGATACGAAACCCCTGTTGCTGCCCGACATTTTCCGCGATGGCTTTTTCAATGGCCTCCCGGCAATGGTACAAGGCCACCCCGCCGCCCGGCAGAACCCCTTCTTCCAACGCCGCTTTCGCGGACAAATAGGCGTTTTCAAGGCGCACCATGCGTTCTTTCATTTCAAAATCCGTGTTGCCACCGACACTGAACGTGCCCGTTTTGCCGGATAACAGCGCAAGGCGGTCCTGCAACTCATCAAAATCATGTTTATTACCGGTCGCCGAACCGGCACCCGGTTTTTTGGCCAGAATCAGCCCGGCTTCCTGGCGCAAGGTTTCGGACAACTGCGCGATGGCGGCCGGGTCACCCACCGCGCCGATGATGGTCGTGCTGCTTTCCGTAATGACCGCCCGTTGGGCTTGGCCCAGTTGCTCCAAGCCGACATGCTCAAGCCGGAGGCTTAAGCCATGCCCGTCAAGTATCGCCTGACCGCCCGTCAGTAAAGCCAAATCTTTCAGGCGGTTAATGCGCTGATCACCAAAGCCTGGCGGCTTGACCGCCACCACCTTAAAAATGCCGCGTATGTGGTTCAGCAACAATCCCGTCAGCGCCTTATCAACCACGTCTTCGGCTACCACCAACAGCGGGCGGCCTTGTGCCTTGACTTGTTCCAGAATCGGGACAAGCTCCATCAGGTCGTTAATTTCCCTGTCATAAAATAAAATATAAGGGTTCTCCAACACCGCTTCGGCACGGGTTTTGTCGGTGATGAAATAAGGCGACAAATAGCCTTGCCCGTACTGTACGCCATCGACAATGGCCAATTCATCAGCCAAACCATTGCCCAGCAAGAACGTCAGCTCCCTTTGCAAACCTAGTTCGTCGAAGGCTTGGGCCAGCAGCTTTCCGGCTTTGGTCTCATTTTTGCTGGCAACTAAGGCAATTTTCTCCACCCAATCGCTAGTCACGCCTGTCACCGCCCGCTCAAGCAAATTTTTTTCCACGACGGCCAAGGCCACATCCAAACCTTTTTTTAACTGCATCGGATGGAACCCCGCCGCCACGCTTTTTAAGCAACCTTGGGCCAAGACTTGGGCCAGCACTATGGCGGTGGTGGTGCCATCGCCCACTTGCCGTGACATCGCCCCGGCCACATCCCGCAACATCCGGCCGCCCAAATCGGCGATACGGTCTTGGATAAGCACCGCGTTCGCTACGGTGACGCCATCCCGGGTAAATACCGGCATAATGCCATCGGTACGGTGTTGTATCATCACTGTGGAGCCGACACGGCCATAGGTCACCGCCACAGCGCGGGCGACTTGGTTGATGCCTGCCATCAATCGGACGCGTATTTCCGGGTTATAAATAATTTCTTTGCTCATGATGGTTTCCGTTTAAGGATGGGCCGGGAGGCCATTTTCATTAAGGTTTGTCCGACTTCCACCCGGGTGTTATGCGCGCGTTTTGACCGCGATAAGATTCGGATCAGTTGTATATCCCAGTAATCCATACTTTTTTTAAACTCCACTTCTTCCTCGGCAGACAATTCCAGCCGCCAATACTCCAGCAACTCTTCGACACGCCCGGCCCCAATCTTGCCCATTAATTGGCTTTCTTCAATGGCCAGTTGCCGGATCGTGTCATCAAGCTGTTTTACCATGTCATGGAGAAATTCCTGATCTGCCTCATTCATAGCGGCCTCCAAAATGTTTAATGGGCACCTTACTGGCCGCTGGGCAAAAACTTTTCCAGATAAATGCGTTCTTTCGGGATACCCAGGTCGGCACAAACGGCAAACGTCGCGTCCACCATGCCTGGCGGGCCGCAGAGGTAAAGGTCGGGTTTTGCGCCTGTTTCCACCAAATCCCTGCGTAAAATGTCCACGACGCTGCCCTTCTCGCAGTGCCAATCATCCGAACATTTCCACACGCAGTTCCTCAGTTCCAGCGTCGGCATTTGCGCGGCCAATTGCTCCAGTTCATCCAAATGGAAAATCTCGGCTTCGGTGTTGACGCCAAAATAAATCACGCATTTTTGCGGTTCGCCCCATTCCTTCATGTGCCTGACCATGGATAAGATCGGTGCCAGCCCGGTGCCGCCCGCGACAAAATAACGCGGTGTGAAACCATTTTCTTTCAGGCCAAAAACGCCTGACGGGCCTTTGGCTTTGAGCCTTTGCCCGACTTTGGCCTCTTTTTTCAAAAACTCGGAGAATTTGCCGCCATCCACGATGCGTATCAAAAACTCCAAATCGCCCTGGCTGTTGCTGATATTGGCAGGCGAATAAGAGCGGGTGGTTTCTGTACCCGGGATTTCCAAATCAAAAAATTGCCCGGCTTCAAATTTGATCGTTTTATCATCACCCGTGCGCCGTAATTGGAACTTGACGACATTGATGGAAATTTGCTCTAGCCCGACCACTTCGGCTTCAAAATCCATGCCTTCCGGTGAAAAGGAAATACGTTCGTAAGTGTACGGGACTTCCACTTCGATGTCGGTGGTCGGGTAACAGCGGCATAACAACACCATGCCCTCTTCCTCTTCTTGTGACGGCAGCGCCTGGGCGCTGACTTTGCCGATGACATAATCGCCTTCGGAACAATACCCCTTACAGGTGGCGCAACCGCCCTCCCGGCAGGAGGACATCAGGTAAATGTCTTGGCGGACTGCGGCGGTGATGACATCTTCATCCGATCGGCAATCGAACGTGATGGATTCATGATCTTCGGTCACAATGGTGACTTGATGGGTGCTGGTCATTGCTTAAAACTCCTGGATTGTGCGGTTTTCCCTCTTAATGGGGAACTATTAAGTCATTGGGCGTGTAGCTGGGAGACGTTAAAAAAACTCAAAACATGCCGGACGGCACGTCTGGACGCATCCAGCGTCAACGAACAACCTTCCTGCACCATTTTGTTGTCGCGGTAGATCCGCCACCGCCACATAAACTCCAAATCTTCGCTGTAGACGGTGTACGTCCCGGACGTGTGTATGGCGATGGCTTCCGGGGAAAGGTCTGGCGGGTCGCCGACAGGGGCTGATGCTTCATCAAAAAGTACGGTCATGGCATGTGTACGGGTAAAAGGGTTGGAAAAACAAAAGGCAACCCGTAAAGATTGCCTTTTGCCCAGGTCAGCGGCTTACTGCAAGGTGACGACCCTGACACCACGCGCTTTGCGCAATTCTTCCAGCGGCAAGGCGTAGTAATCGGTGTTACGGAGCTCCATTAACTTCGTGCCTAACTGCCGGTCCGTGTCCAAAAAGACATTGACGGGCATGACGGGCGGCTTGCAGGCCAAGCGGAAGTTGATATGGATGCGCTCGGCCTCATACATGTCTTCGCACGCGGCCATGGCGGCCAAGGCGTCATTGGCCACTTTTTGCGCGTCGGTGCCGCAGGTGCACACATTCAGCAATTGGTGGTCACTGAACTCAGCCTGTTTCAATACCGCCACTTTTTCTTCGATTTTCAGCTCGATCCACAACCAATCCAGTTCTAAAGAAAAATCGGTCTTAAAGACACTGACATGTTGGGCCCGGAAATCTTTTAAGAACGCGTGGCCTTGCGCCAGGGTTTTCAGCCCGGCGATTTTATTGGCCCATTCTGCGCGTTTAGGGTTATCGTGAATATTTGGCATGGTTATCTCCTATGCGGTTTGCAAGTCTTGCAACTTGACATCAAGACCCATCAGTTCTGAGGTGATGGTAAAGGTTTCGCCCAGTGTATAGGCGCGGCCTATGGTGGAGGACACATCCACCAACAGGTCATAGACACTGAAATGCTTGCCCAACAATTCAGATACTTCCGTGCAATCGATTTCAATTTTTCCGGTCGCTTTCAGCCACCAGTAACCGGCGCGGTCTTCCACGATCAACGTGGGGTTGTCGGCCTTGCGGTCACCCAACAAAATTTCATGGACCACCGAATTGATTTCATCGGATTTTTTTAACACCAAAACCACTTCGTTGCTTTCATGGACGGTTTGGTTTTCTTCGGAAAAGTATTCATCAGCAAAGGCTTTGCCTGTTTTTGCCATGATACCTGCGCCGTAGGCATTTGAACTTGTAGTCATAATGGTTCCTTATTTAAGACCCGTTAACACGGTTTTAATGAGTGCGGCGGTATCGGCTTTGTAGCCAATCGGATCGGCGAAATCGTGTTTCCAATCGTCAAACACCCGGTTCAACGCGGCCTCAATCGCTGGTTTGTCGGTAACACCTTTAATTTCAGGTATTTTTGAGAAAATGCCCATGAAACCTTTCAACGCCGTGATAGTGCGTGGCAACCATTTATTCGCCCAAACGTGCATCAGACGGGTGTTGTATGCGCCAAATTGCCCGTCAGCCGCCAAACAAGTGTGGAACATGTCGGTGGTGATGCCTTTGGTTTGCGAGAAATACAACTGCATTTGGTTGATGAAGAACGGTGTCAAAGTGTCACCGTAATAAGATGACAAGCGTGAGAAAAACTCACGGCGCACAAACTGGCCGAACAAGGGGTCATAGATCATGTGGCCTGAAAACAGGATTTCGTTCCAGTCATAGGTTTCTTGCCAAATTTGTTGCACGACTTCGCGTGAACCTTTAAAAATGGTGCCTTTCGTCCATTCGTTTTTAGGGATGTCGGTGGATTCGGGGAAACCAGGGACCAGTTTCGCCAAAAACGTCCTCTCCATTTGGATCATTTGCGCGTTATCGACTTTGTCCAAGCCGATCATCGCGCTGCTCATCCGCAAGGTGTCGCCCAGGCAATCACGCACCACCGAAGAGTGGGCGTTGAACAGGCCATATTCGCTAAAACCGAATGCACCCAGATAATCGCCTAACACTTCGTCGCGCCAGATAGGGTCCATCGAACGGACATGACCGTCAGCCGAATAGGCTTTCAAAAAACGGTCGGTATAACGCCATTCTTCGGCCTTGTCCTTGACATACAGCGCATGCCAGCGGAATGCAGGGTCGCGGTGTTTGAGCCAATCTGAACTGCGCATTTCCGTGGACTCGTTGCTCCAGGAAGGGCGGCCACCGTGGAATTTTTGCGTCCAATCACCCCAATCCAAACCGCCAGGGATCCAGTCCGGGGTCGGTTGGGTGTAGCAGCACAACACTTCATATTCATTGATCCGCTTACCGCGCGGGGTCATGAAGTAATTCATCTTACGCTGGGTTTCTAAAGGCTGGTCAGGGATAGCCGCTAAAATGGTTGCTGCTAAAGCGGGGTCGGTCAGACCCCGTCTGCCGCCGGATACTTCAATTGACATAAGCCATGTCTCCATAAATTTGAAATGCCCTCCGCCCGTCAAGGGCAAGAGGGTGAAAGGTTAGTGCAATTACAGTGCTTTCAATGGGTCTGAAAATACGCAATTGATTTTCTTGATGTCATCCAATGTCCACAGCCTGCCATCTTTGTTGGTGTGGGGCTGGCTGATCAAGGTCTTGCCGTCGCTACGCACACCATGCCCTTCGGCAATCACCTCCGATAACTCACGGCCTTCGTATTGTTCCCAAATGTTTTGGCATTCATAACGCTCCGGTTCGGACAACCACATGCGCTCGCCCCATTGGTCACTGAACGAATGCTTTTTGCCGTTGAACTCAAGCACGCGCAAGGTGCTGGCGCCTTTGCAATAGCTTGGGCAGAACGGCACTTGGGAAACGCGGTCGATGTAGATGGGGTGGTTGTTTTCGATGAACCATTGCAAGGGCAAGAAGCCGCTGTTGGGGTCTTCACAACCACGCGCTTTCCATTCTTCATAGACTTTGCCGTACATGTCGTACCAACCGGGGTAGTTGGCTTCATACCATTCGGCTTCTTCAGCAGTCGGCAGCGTCAGGCGGAAAAACCCGGTGGGCCACAAGGCATAGGCAATCATGAACAAATCATGGTGCGCCCAGTAAGCGTCTTTTTTGGCATCACGCAAACTGGCGGGCGATTGCACGCCGTATTTGCCCAAACGGCCAATCCAGATGCCACCCCAATCTTCGTACACCCAACGGTTCCAGGTTTTCACCCAAGGCTCGACTTTAAAATGGCTGCCGTACTCGAACATCATGCCCAGCACGGGCGTGAAGTATTTTTGTTGGGTCCAGAAGGCGTTGTTCAGGTCGGTGTTCAAATATTTTGAAGCCGCCGCGTCGTTAGCAATGGAAACGACCGTTTGGTAGCCGTTCGCCATATGGCGCAACTCATCGGTTTCAATGGACAAGAACACGGTCGGGGTCATTTCATCGCCGTTGGCGGAAGCCCATTCGGTCACGGCCACGATCAAAGGGTTGGTAAAGCAGGCCTCACCGACCAACTGCAAGTTGATGGAACATTCCACCGCATCACCGGAAATGAAACCGTCCGAAAACACCCGTTTCATGCCTTTCCACAAGGGGCCAATGGCGCGGGTGCGGCGGGCATCGTTATGTCCGGCGGCGTCTTGGCCTTGTTTGGCGAAGTAATAGTTGATGTAGCCGCATTGGTTAGTATGGCGGATTTCATCTAACACTTGGCCTAAGTAACCATTCTTTTGCTCAGGCGCAGTGGCCGAATCCCATAACATGCCGGTCGCGGCAATCGCGTTGTATTCGCCCACCTCCAAAAAGTTAGAAATCACTTTCATGGACTCATTCCATTTTGGATGCACACGGTTAGCGGCGTCAACGCGGGTCAACACGTCTTGCAAACTGCCGAATTGGCGTTCGTCCTTAACCGACTCCATCCGCGCATATTCTTTAGCGATCAGCTTGAATTGCTCTTTGGTGTCATTCGCCATTTTGTATTTAGTCGAATACTTGGTGCGGTTTTTTTCAAAATCCCAAGTAAAGCTTTGCATCCATCTGTGGACTTCTTGCGCCCCTACGCTAACAGGTGCGCGGTTGACCGCTAACGCATCTGTCGCTGCTTTTGTTGCTGCACTGATAGCCATACTGACTACTCCTGATGTTATTGTTGTGGACAAAAGTTAAATAGGCCACCGTCACGGGGCAATCACAGGAACTGACACATCTTAATGAAGGTTTCTGATGGCTGGACGATGACCTGAATTGCCTAGAGCAAGCCCCATGCCAGCCCTTTATTTTCTTAAAATAACCTTATAAAACAAATGGATGACTATTTTTTATGGCAGAACGGAAAAACTTGCCAAGCGTCCAATAACTGGACACTGTACAGTTTATAAACGTACAGTTTGTAATGGTTACCGTAAGGGGACAAGGGATGGCCAGTGGGGTTAAACGCTAGGCTGCGACAAGCTGCCGCGCGGCAAAATGCCATATTCCCTTTGGCGAAGACGGGGACTAGAATCTGCCCACTCTTAACGCAACAGCACCTCCTAAAAGGGTTTAAGAGTTTTTGTGCGGTTAATTTGCATTAACCGCATTTTTTTTGCCTAGGGGTTTGTGACGCCGTTGCTTGGGACATTTTGTCGCGCGGCAACATGCCGCATATTTAATTTCCTTTAGGCAAGCTAGAATCAAGCCAGTCACCGTTTCACGTTTTGCGCCCAGATTATTAACCGAGGAACACATTCATGTTGAAGCAACCGGATTTTTTGACTTTTCGCCAGCTTGATCTGGAAAACAAGCTAATTTTGCCGACCCAAAAACTGTTTAGCCAAGTCAGTTTCCAGCTTAACAGCTTGCACCAGGATATTCGTAGCGCGTTGGTTGATGCCCATCGTTTTGTCGCGGCCGCCGCCAAACAGGTCTACGAGCAACCTTTGCCTACCTTGACCGCTTGGTATGAACAAGCCGCCAGTGGCAGCAGGGTTTTATATGCCCAAACCCAAAGTGCGGTGTTGCCCATTTATCAGGATTGGCAAGTCAAGCTGGGGGCGGGTAAGGAGCAGGCGGGGCAATATTGGCAAGCCTTTTGGGAAAACCCCGAACAAGTGACGGTGGCTGCTTTTGAACCGGTAACCCGCTATGTGGCGGGGGTTGCCGATCAATCAGGACGGTATTGGCAAGCCTTCATGGAAGACCCTGAAGCCTTTATGGCCACGGCCTTCGCGCCCATAACAGCTTACCTAAGCTCATTCAGCGATGAGGCGGAAGCGGTTTTGACCGGCAGTTACTATGCTTTGGCAGATTTCTTTAGTTTGTTGATGGCGCAACCCTCAGCGACGGTCCAGGCACTGTATCGCAATACCCTGTCATCCCTGTTGGAGGTTTATTTTGATCTGGTTTCGTCGCTATTGGTTTTAGCTTGAGGGTGGGGCGGGGGCTTTTGAATGATGATGGCTAAAGCTTCAAATGCCTTGGCTTTGGAGCACAATCCTAGTGCCCAGTCAATGTCGAATTGTCAGTATTATTTTCGTAGGGGCGGGCGGTTGCTCACCTGATCGCTACGGATGTTGGCACAGAGCGGACAACCGTCCGCCCCTACGGATTTAGATTGACCTGACAAAAAATCAGTGACCGGGCACTAGGTTTGTGCTCCAATATTCACAGGCTTATTTATCTAACAACTTGATTTTTATAACCTATATCTTAAGTTTTGCGGGGATGAGCCGAAAGGCCTTAAAACACATATAAGGCCAAGACCAAATGCCGGGGGTTTTACCGGCAAAGCGGGCAGCCTCCATTTTTGGACGCTTATCCCCCTATTTTCCATAGGTCACACATCCGCCAAATTCCCCTTGGTCTCCAACCACGCTTTCCTATCTTGTGAGCGTTTCTTCGCCAGCAACAAATCCAACTGCCCGCTGGTTTCGTCATTTTCGGCCACCGTCAATTGCACCAGACGCCGCGTGTCGGGGTTCATCGTGGTTTCCCGTAATTGTGACGGGTTCATCTCGCCCAAGCCTTTAAAACGTTGGACATTGATTGTACCCTTCAATTTTTCCGCCTTGATCCTGTCCAAAACGCCCAAACGTTCGGATTCATCCAGCGCATAAAACACCCGTTTGCCGACATCAATCCGGTACAAAGGCGGCATCGCGACAAACACATGCCCGGCTTTAACCAAAGGCTGGAAATGCTGGTAAAACAAGGCGCAAATCAAAGTGGCGATATGGTTGCCGTCAGAATCGGCATCGGCGAGGATGCAGACTTTGCCGTAACGCAGGTTCTGCAAATCATCCGAGCCGGGTTCAATGCCCAAGGCCACGGCAATGTCATGCACCTCTTGCGAGGCCATGACTTGGGTGGATTCCACTTCCCAAGTGTTCAAAATTTTCCCGCGCAAGGGCATGATCGCCTGGAAGTCGCGCTCACGGGCTTGCTTGGCAGAGCCACCCGCCGAATCCCCTTCGACCAAGAACAATTCGGTACGGGCTATATCCTGCGCCGAGCAATCCGCCAATTTGCCTGGCAAAGCGGGCCCTGCGGTGATTTTTTTACGGATGATTTTTTTATTCGAGCGCAGGCGTTTTTGGGCACTGGCGATAATCACTTCGGCGATTTTTTCACCTTCCGCCGGATGTTGGTTCAGCCATAAACTGAAGGTATCTTTCGCCACGCCGGAGACAAACGCGACACACTCGCGCGAGCTTAGGCGCTCCTTGGTTTGCCCTGAAAACTGCGGGTCTTCCAGTTTCACCGACAAGACAAAATGGCAATTTTCCCAGACATCTTCCGGTGCGACTTTCACGCCGCGCGGCAGGATATTGCGCAAATCGCAAAATTCGCGCATCGCTTCGGTCAAGCCAGCGCGTAAACCGTTGACGTGGGTGCCGCCTTGTGCGGTTGGTACGAGGTTGACGTAACTTTCCGCCAACACTTCCGAATCGTTTTCCACCGCCCATACCACGCCCCATTCTACGGCTTCGTGGTTGGCGGCACTGTTGCCCATAAACGGTTGTTCGGGGAAAAACTCCACTTGCCCGATCCTGTCCAGCAGGTAATCTTTTAAGCCGTCTTGGTAATACCACTCGACATGCTCTTCGGTCGCCTCAATTTTTAAAATCACTTTCAGGCCAGGGCATAACACCGCCTTGGCGCGTAAATTGTGTTTTAACCGCGAAACGGACACTTTGCTGGAATCAAAATATTTTTCATTCGGCCAAAACTTGACCGCCGTGCCCGTATTGTTTTTACCGACCGTACCAATTTCCGCCAACTCGCTTTGCTTTTCGCCGTCGGCAAACGTCATGCGGTAGACTTTGCCGTTACGTTTGACTTCCACTTCCAATTTCGCCGACAAGGCATTCACCACCGACACGCCTACGCCATGCAAGCCGCCGGAAAATTGGTAGTTTTTATTGGAGAATTTCCCGCCCGCATGGAGCTGGGTCAAAATCACTTCCACCCCAGGCATTCCCTGTTCAGGATGTATATCCACAGGCATCCCGCGACCATTATCAGACACCGACACACCGCCGTCTTTCAACAAAACCACTTCAATGCTGGTGGCGTGTCCTGCCATTGCCTCATCGACACTGTTATCCACCACTTCCTGTACCAAATGGTTGGGGCGGGTGGTGTCGGTGTACATGCCAGGGCGTTTGCGCACTGGTTCCAAACCGCTCAACACTTCAATCGCGGCGGCGTTATAGTCGTTACTCATCGTGGGTTGTTTCTCAAACTAAAATTCAATAATCATTAGGCCTGACTGGCCTGTTCTCAAAAACTATCAAGCATCCGCTAGCATTCAACGGATCTTAATGCAAAATCAATAACGCTTTGGCCCAACCAAATTCCTCGGGTTTGCATGTTATTGATAGCTTCAGCCATAGAAAATTTATGCCCTTCTTTGTGGGCACGAATACCTGATGATATAAGTCCCGCAACAAATTCAAATCACCTAATGCAGCCGAAAGCGCCAGTAAAGGGCTGGTATTAATGACCAGATTTTTTGCATTAGGCATTGTTTACATCAGCCATTAATTCGTCATCATCAAGATTGATTATGGCAACGCCAAAATGATGTAACTTCAATAAAAAAGTAACCCTGTCCATGCCGATCAATTGTGCCGCCATGCCCGATGACAATTTTTTCATTTCAAATAACTTGACCGCCATCGCCAATTTGGCCTCTTGCTCAAATTCGGCCCGGTTTTTTTGCACGGCATCTAGCAAGCTGGATTGATAGACGATATTGAATTGATTTAACATTTTTATCTTTCACTTGTTGATTAATTATGGCTGTCTATTATTAACAACCGCGCTAAATGGGAAGGTCTAACTCAGTAGATTTCGTCAATGCTTACATCCTATCATCAAATATTTCTATCCGTATGTCCTAGGCACAATTATGCTGGTTTTGTAGGCATCAACGCCAGCGGCAACGTCAGCACAAACAAAGCCCCCTGCGTACATTCTGCCAAAGCCATTTCCCCGTTATACGCTTTAAGGAGCGATAGGCTGATTTGCAAACCTAAACCCGTGCCGCCAGAATTCCGGCGCGTGGTAAAAAACGGCGTGAAAATCTTGTTACGGTTGGCGGGGGAAATGCCTGAGCCATTATCTTGTAAATTGACGGTCAAAACAGGGCCTTGGCGTTGTGCGTAGATAGCCAAATCGGTTGCGCCATGTTGCAAGCTGTTTTCCAATAAATTCGACAGCACCATTTCCAAAGCATCAGGGGCGATTGCCAAGGGCGTGTCAGGGAGATTTTCGGCATGTATCAGTAAGCCACGTTCCTGAAAACGGTTGTGCAGACTGGTGATGACCTTTGCCAATACGCACTGTTGGCGGCTGGGTTCTAGCGCATCCGCCCGTGCCAATTCCAACAAGCGGTTGACCAATTGTTTCAGGCGTTGGGTGTCCGCCAATAAATTGCTGACAAAGCGTTGTTGGTCGGCGATGGGCATGGTGTCGGCATGGTCTTGCAACAATTCCAATGCCCCTTGCATGGAAGTCAGCGGGGTTTTGAACTCATGGGACACATGGGTGGCGAAGCGTTGGATGTAATCGCTACGTTCGGTTAAGGCTTGCGACATTGCCGCAAAACTGGCGGACAGTTGGGCAATTTCATAAGTGACGGGATTTTTCAGCGGCTCCAATTGTTTCTGCTCGCCTTGTTTGACCCGTTCGGTTTGCCGGATCAACTCCCGGATAGGCCGCGCTATACTCGCCGACACCAGCATGGCCAGCAACACCACCAGCGACAATAAACACAGCGAGACGATGACAACAGTCCCTTTGGCGGCAAACAAATGCTTGAGGATGTTGTTGGGTGTCCGTGACAAATACACCACGCCTTGCAAATAACGCTGTTCTAAAGGCTGCGTGTTGGTCAGCTGCACGGTTTCAATGATAGGGAAAGCGACAAACACGCGGATATTGGTGCCACGGCTCATCGAATATAAAGGTGGCGGCGGCTCGTCCGAAAGCCGCTGGCGTATGGCGCTAGCATACTGGCCTTGCAGGGCTTGTTGCACTTCCGGCACGGACGCGAAGGTCAAACCCACTTCTTCGCGTCCGGCGATGACCACGCCGTTAACATCCAATAAGCGCAGCCCCGATAACATGAAATGCTGGGTATCGCGCATCACGGGTTGCATCAGTTCGCCAACCTTACGCGCCAAATCATCAGCGGCAAGTGGCGGAAATTGCGCATCGGGGCGTGGTGGTTGGATGGGATTGATCAGGCTAAGCGTCGGCACAATTGGTTCATAAGGATAGACGGGGGGCGGCAGGGTTGCCAACAACACGCCATATGTGGACTTATCTTTGTGTAGATTACGCACCAATTGCCGGACGCTTGCCGACAAAACCGCCGCTTGCGCGATCAGCTCGCGCTCAGTCTGTTGCACCAGCTCATTTTCATAAATGCGGAAAAAATACAACCCGCCCAACGGCAAAGCCAGCACGGTGAACATCACCAGCAATAAGATGCTACGTAAGCGGAACAGGCGGCGCGGTAAGGCCATCAGTGGCAAACCGCCAGTTTATAACCTACGCCATGCACGGTTTCGATAATCGCGGCGCAGCCTAAATCGGCAAATTTCTGGCGGATATGACGGATATGGCTGTCGATGGTGCGGTCGGAGACATACACCGCATTGCTATACGCACTGTTCATAATCTGCTCGCGGCTAAACACGCGGCTAGGTTGGCGTATCATCAATAGCAACATGGCGAATTCGGTGGCGGTCAGGTTGACGGTTTGGCCTTCCCAACTTGCCGTGTGCTGTTCAGGGCAGATGAGCAATTTGCCGTGTTGCAACACACTTTCACTGGAGCAAAGTTTGGTGATGGCTTGCGTGCGTTTTAAAATCACATTGATCCGCGCCACCAACTCACGCGGGCTGAACGGTTTGGTGACATAATCATCGCCGCCAATTTCCAGCCCTAAAATGCGGTCAATTTCATCATCGCGCGACGACAAAAACAAAATCGGCGTTTCCGAGGTTTTGCGGATTTCCCGGCACACTTCCAAGCCGTCAAATTCCGGCATATTGATGTCCAGCACGATCAAATCAAAAGCTTGGGCAGAAAAAATATCCAACACCTGCCGCCCGTCTTCCGCCAACGCCACCTGCATCCCCGCTTTTTCCAACGCGAAACTGATTACGTCACGGATATGTTGGTCATCATCAGCGATTAGTATTTTTTTACTCATAATCCTTGATTGTTTAGAGGTGGTGATTTTGTTCACGGAAGGCGCGATTCGTTGAACATGATAAATACGTAGTCAATGTAGGATGGGCTGACGACAGGAAGCCCATCAAACTAGGCAATCTCATGATGGGCTTCCTAACGTCAGTCCATCCTACTTTTACGTTCGTTCCCAAGCGCCAGAGTAAGAAGCATACCGTAGGGTGCAATAGGCGATAGCCGTATTGCACCGCATGTTGGCCTTCAATCATCCGACGCATTACGCTATCGCTAATGCGTCCTACGCGGGCTGGTGCCATTCCCACGCCGGAGCGTGGGAATGATGTAAAATGCGCCATACGAACTTAAGCGTTCCATCGTTTGATATTTATATATAATCGGTTTCTTATGCCTTACTATCGTCGGGCGTTTATATGCCGGATAAAGAAAAATAATTTTTTAATATAAACAAATATTTATCTAGGTTTAATAATGGGCGCAACTCACCAATATCTTTCTTTTCAGAGGTTCGGTTTGCCTCTAAAGGCTGTTCACATTCAATGCCTAGATAAGGATAAAAAGCCAATTAAGAACGCCTACGCAAGTGGATTTGTGCGCCAAGAAGCTGGAGGAAAATTTCTCTACACCTGTTGGCATGTCGTTACTGGTTTCGATATGCACAACCTACGAATTGGGAACAACTTACCGAATCGAAAATCGTTATTGGTAACTCTTCAGGCTGCTGATGTACGCCAACCTGGAGTTATTGCGATCGGTGGTAATCAATCTTTCATTATGCCACTTTACGACGAGACCCAAACTCCCTGTTTACCTCTTTGGATTCAAGATAAGCAAGATATTCCACAGGCTGATCTCAATGCAATAAATCTTCGTGTGCCTTTTTGGCATGATGCAGTAAAACTTCAATTGCCGGATGATCATTTTGTAGGCGACATACAGACCATTGAGGAAAGCAAATGCTTGAGGAATATGATAATTCCGGGCGACAAAGTTTATATCGTTGGTTTTCCTTATGGCTACAGTGCACTTGGTATGGATCAGCCAACCCCGATTTTGTTAACGCGTTTTGTTTCAGCAATCCGAGTAGCAGGTCGCCAGTCTGAAATTCTGTTGGATGGTGCTGGTGCTCCGGGGATGTCGGGCGGGCCAGTATTTGTTGAAACCCCTACGGATATACTTCTTGTAGGGCCGTACACAGGACTTATATACCCTGACCATATCATTGAAAAAAATGAAAAAGTAACAGCTCTAGGTACATGTTGTAATATGGCTATTTTGGGAGATAAGTTCGGAGAATAGCCAGTAGCCAGTATGGAGCGTCTATAACACGAACGATGCGCCTTCTATCGTCGGAAGGTCTTATTTTGTCGCCAATCAACCCGTAAGACGTATACAGTAGGGTGCAATAGACGTCAGCCGTATTGCACCACATGTTGGCCTTTAATCATCCGGCGCATTACGCTATCGCTAATGCGCCCTACGCGGGCTAGCTATGATCCGCCCCAGCCAAATATACCCCAGGATCAACATAAAACATCGTCAACAACGCTTGCGGCTTATCCGCCTGATATTGCCCAAGCAAAGGCAACAAGCTGCGGATAGCAAAATGTAAATGCGGTGGCTTACCATGCGCGTTGCCCGTGCTGCCGACGCTGCCTAAAACCTCGCCCGTCGCCAGCCATTGTCCAAAATGGCTAACCGTATCGTGCAAGTGGGCATAATAATAAAACCGCCATTCTGCGCCTAGCACTAACACCACGTTGCCGCCGATGTCGTTGTAGCCTGTGTAAACCACCAAGCCTGGGCTAGCGGCAACGACGGGTCTGCCTTCCTTGGCAAAAATGTCGATGCCTTTATGCACACCCGAACGACCCCACGGTGAATGCCAGAATGAGCGAAGATTCCAATCGGTAGAGCTAGCACCCGCCACCGGAATCTCATGGCCTTCCGGTAACAACCAGCCCGCTGATACTAACAAAGCGACTAGCACAATGACCTTGCTCATTTGGGCGTAACCAATTCAGCATCTTGCTCAGATTGGCGCGTCAACGCGTACCAATCAAAATGCCGTGTCGCCAGCATCAGCACCGCCAACACCACAAAGGTCAAGACACTGCCCATCAACAACGCGCTTTCTTCCGATTGCAAAATCACATATAACACGGTGTACAACACCGACAAGCCCAAACCCAATAACAAGCCCAGCTTGCCGCTACGCAAAATACCGCCAAAATACACCGTCAACAATAAAGTACAAGCCGTGGCTCCCGCACTGTAAGCATATAAGAACAAAATATGCTCGGATAAGGAAATCAGCAACAAATAAAACACCAACAAGGCCATGCCGACCAACAAATATTGGATAGGATGGATACGCAATTGCTTTAACAGCTCAAACAAAATCAAAGCCACAAAGGTCAGCACAATCAACAGCACCGCGTATTTGATGCTGCGTTCGGCTTGTTGGTAAATATCCACGGGCTGCACCAACTCAAAACCCACGGTTGGCCCAAGCAGGCTACTGCATTCATGTTTCGAGCAACGTTCCAACGCGCCCGCGACATTCAAAGAAAACGACGAAGCCCGCCAGCGTGCGGTAAAGCCTTTATCCGTGATGTCATGCGTTTCCGGCAACAAACCGCCAGTAAAGCTAGGATGCGGCCAATTGGCGGAGGTTTGCACATCGGTGTTTTCCGCGACCAAGGCAAAATGCAGGCCTTGCATCCCGTGCAAGTCCAGTGTAAAGGCAAACGGCAGCCGCACGGCTTCACCACTAGGCAATTCCGGCAATGGCGCGTTCATGCCTTGCTCAGTCCCCGGCAAATGGCTGGACGGTTGGAAAGCAATTTTCCCGCCATTCCACAGCAAATCCGGCTGGGTGGCAATGCCGCGCTGGTCGCTGACCAGCACCGACAACTCCGGTTTTTCCCAACGGATTTTGCAGTCCTTACGGCTAGCCAGCAAGGTTGATAGGGCTTGGGTGCTAAACTCGCCCGTCACCTCAATCCGGCTATTGTAAACAGGCACTGCATAAATCCCCCGATAGCGTAGCGAGTTCTCCAAGGAGCTGCGTACCGTCAATTGTTTGGGGATGATGTACAAGGTCTCGCGGACGGTCGTCTCCTTAACGATTTCCTGCTCGCCTTTGCCCTCAGTAAACACCTTTTCCATGCTGTTACAGGTCAGCAGATACGGAACCACCAACACCGGGGCGGCCAAGGTCTGCCGCCCAGGCCAACTGCGTTCAACGGTATCAAAGGCTTGGTAACGCCAAGTGGTGCGTTCATGCACCAAGTCCAACATAAATCCCTGGGGCAGCAGCAAGGCCAAGATCAAGGCAACAATCGTGGCCAATTTAAAATAAAAACGGTTCTTCATAAGCGTATCTCCAATGGATTGACATCGGAAAATACTGTAATCAAACGCTATGCAGACAGGATGTTGCAGATATGGAATTTTTCTACGGAATTGTGCAGGTTAGGTGCAGATGAATGTTCGGCCCGGTTAGCCCATGCCATTAAAGGCCCACAAACGGATTAACTAGCTTTACCAATAACAGCAGTCGATGTGCGGGGGCTGAAATGGTAAACTTTGCGGCTTGTTAATCCTAGCCAACCCACGCCGATGACCGAAGAGATCCAGATTCCCCGTAAAATCGCCAACCAACTGCTGCATCTTGCCCAGCTTTCACCTGAACAGGAAGTGTGTGGCTTGATAGGCGGCATTTCCGGCACGCCTAGCCATTGTTATCCCATCCGTAATATCGCCACGCTGCCGGCACAACGTTTTTTGCTTGAGCCTTCGGAGCAAATCGCCGCGTTAAGCACGATGCGTGACCAAGGCGAAAGCTTGTTCGGCATTTACCATTCCCACCCGCACGCCCCCGCAACGCCTTCGGCGACGGATTTGGAACTGGCCGCTTATCCAGAGGCCTTGTATGTAATTATTTCTTTGGATACCAAAGGGATTTTGGAAATGCGCGGGTTTTATCTGAATGATGGGCAAAGCCGCGAAGTGTCTATGGTGTTGAATGAAGAGTAATCTAGCTCCTCTGGGCAAACAAATGTCGGGTTACGCTATCGCTAACCCGACCTACGCATGTGCAACCTATTGATTCATTAAACTTAATGGTAGTGATGCCAAAGCCTGGGTGCGACGAAATATTTTCCTTGTTACATCCGTTTATTTTTACACCCCGCATTCTGTAATGACCACAAGCCCAACACCCGCCCCATCGCACACCCCCATGATGCAGCAATACTTCCGCATCAAGGCCAATTACCCCGACACCCTGCTGTTTTACCGCATGGGGGATTTTTACGAGCTATTTTTCGACGACGCCAAACAAGCGGCGCAACTACTGAACATCACCCTCACCAGCCGTGGCAACTCGGCAGGCGAGCCAATTGCAATGGCGGGCATCCCCTACCATGCGGCGGAAAATTATCTGGCGCGGTTGTTAAAAAGCGGCATTTCGGTGGCGATTTGTGAACAAATTGGCGATCCGGCGGCCAGCAAAGGCCCGGTGGAGCGCAAGGTCGTGCGCGTCGTCACGCCGGGCACGGTCACCGATGAAGCCTTGCTGGAAGACCGTAAAGACAACCTGTTGGTCGCCGTAAGCCAAATCCAACAGACCTACGGCATCGCTAGCCTGGACTTGAGCAACGGGCGTTTCATCTTGCAGGAAGTCCACGCCCAAGACCAGCTCATCAGCGAAATCGCCCGCCTGAACCCGGCGGAATTGCTGTTTAGCGAAGACTGGACAGCCCCTGCCCCGCTCAAACAACGTGGCGGACTTTGCAAACGTCCACCGTGGCATTTTGACACCGCCAGCAGCCGCCAATGGGTGCTACGTCAATTCAACACGCTGGATTTGAAGGGCTACGGTTGCGACACTATGCACACCGCCATTGCCGCCGCCGGAGCCTTGTTGCAATATGTGAAGGACACCCAGCAAAGCGCGTTGCCGCATATCCAAGGCATCCGCATCGAACAAACCGACGACTGCATCATGCTTGATGCCGCCAGCCGCCGCAATTTGGAGCTGGACTCGCACCCGACCGGGCAACTGCAATACACGCTGTTTGGGGTACTGGACAAAACCGCCACGGCGATGGGCAGCCGCTGTTTGCGCCGCTGGCTGAACCGGCCTTTGCGCGACCATGCCGTGCTGGACAACCGTTACGCCTGCGTCGGCAGTTTGCTGATGGTTCGACAAGCTCACCATGAACGGAGCCGATTGGTTACCGTTCATCCTGAGCTTGTCGAAGGATTTAACCAGCCGCTTTATAAAAGCGTGCAAACTTTGTTACGCCAAGTCGGCGATATTGAGCGCGTCAGTTCGCGCATCGCCTTAAAATCAGCGAGGCCGCGTGATTTGCTGGTGTTGCGCAACACCTTGGCCGTGCTACCCCAGCTACAAATGGTGCTGGCGGACAGTGACAACCCGCAACTGACGCAACTGCGCAGGCAAATTGGCGAACATCCCGACATTTTGGCCCTATTGCAAAAAGCCCTGGTCGACAACCCGCCCGTGCTGATCCGCGACGGCGGCGTGTTGGCGGCGGGTTTTGACACCGAATTGGACGAATTGCGCAACCTCAGCCAAAACGCCGACCAATTCTTGTTGGATATGGAAACGCGGGAAAAAGCCGCCACGGGCATCAGCAATTTAAAAGTCAATTACAACCGTGTGCACGGCTATTACATCGAAATTTCCAATCTGCACAGCGACAAAATCCCCGCCCATTACACCCGCAAACAAACCTTAAAAGGCGTGGAACGGTACATCACCGAGGAACTGAAAGCCTTTGAAAACAAAGTGCTGAGTGCGCGGGAAAAATCCCTGGCCTGGGAAAAAGCCTTGTACGACGGCTTGCTGAGCACCATCGCTGAATCGCTAGTCCCGCTGCAACAGTGCGCCGCCGCCTTGGCGGAATTGGATGTGCTGGTCAACTTCGCCGAACGCGCCGAAACGCTGGACTTGTCGCCACCGGAACTCACCGAAAAACCCGGCATCCGCATCACCGCAGGCCGCCATCTGGTGGTGGAACAAGTCTCGGATATTCCCTTTGTCGCCAATGACTTGGTGTTCTCGCCGCAACGGCGCATGTTGGTCATCACCGGCCCGAACATGGGCGGTAAATCCACGTATATGCGCCAAGCGGCTTTGATTGTGTTGATCGCCCACATCGGTTGTTATGTGCCTGCCAAAGCCTTGGTGTGCGGGCCTATTGATAAGATTTTTACCCGCATCGGCGCGTCGGATGATTTGTCCGGCGGACGCTCGACATTTATGGTGGAAATGTCGGAAACCGCCAACATCCTGCATAACGCCACCGCGAAAAGCTTGGTGCTGATGGACGAAATAGGACGCGGCACCAGCACTTTCGATGGCCTATCGTTGGCCTGGGCTTGCGCCGATTATCTGGCGAAAGAATGCAAAGCCTTCACCCTGTTCGCCACGCATTATTTTGAATTGACCACGCTCGCGGAAGAGCAAAAAACCATCCACAACGTGCATCTGGACGCAATGGAGCATCAGGACAAAATCATTTTTTTACATGCGGCGAAAGAAGGCGCGGCCAGCCAAAGCTACGGCCTGCAAGTCGCCGCCTTGGCGGGTGTGCCCCGGCAGGTGATTGAAAAAGCCAAAACCAAATTGCAGCATCTGGAAAATTTGGTCTATGCCGAGCAACAAAAAGAATCAGGCGTGAACCAATTGGATTTGTTCTCCGCGCCCGAATGCCATCCGGCGGTGTCGTTGTTGGAGGAAGTGAAGCCGGATGAGTTAAGCCCTAGGTTGGCTTTGGATTTGGTTTATCGCTTGAAGGGGTTGTTATAAAATCAATGTAAATTATTCAGCTTGGGCCCAAATAGTTACAACACGGATACCATCAAGTTTCCCCTAATAATCATCCGGCAACCGCGCCACCAACTCATCCCATTGGATCACAATCTCCGGCAACGCCGCCACTGGCGTTTCGCCGGACAACTCATAAATATCCGGTTTACCGTATTCCGCCCCATCCAAGCGATAAACCGTCAATAAACGGTCAACCGGATGCACCAGCCAATATTCCTTTACGCCCTGCCGTTCATAAAGTGCGCGTTTGCGGATTTGGTCGTGGCTGGCGGTGGACGGCGACAACACTTCCACCAACCAATCCGGCGCACCGCGCACCCCACGCCTGTCCAACTTACTGTTGTCACACACCACCAACACATCCGGCTGCACAACCGTATCAACCTGTTCATTGGCTTCATCGTGCTTCGGTAAGCGCACATCCACAGGCGCGATAAACGCGCGGCAGGGTTTGCCTTTCAACGCCAACCGCGCTTGTAGATAAATCTCCCCCGCCACATCCTGATGCACTAAATCCAGTGTCGGTGACATCACATAAGCCTGACCGTCGATCAATTCATAACGCACATCATCAGACCAAGCCAGATAATCATCGTAGCAGTAATATTGGGAGTCTTTTAATGCCAAGCCCATTTTTATGCCCTCGGATGGTTGGTGAACAAATTCTGTTTGGCAAAAAGGATAGCACAGAATGGATGTTTGGGAGGCTGGCGGAAATTTTGCGATTATTTTTTCAAAGGCGTGAGTTCGTTGAAATGAAACAATGGCTGAATCCGACCTACAAACCATCCAATTCTTCATTAATAAAAGCGTTAAGCATTGAAATATCCATAAAATGCCCAGTGGCAAATCCCCATGCCATTGCCCTAAGCACCTCTATCATTGGAGGTATTTTATTGAACTTTATAAACAATTTACACAAGAACATTGCTAATTTGCGTTCGGCAATGCTTACATCATCACATTGCATGGAAACGTAGCAACAGGCGTTGAAAACTTTTTCGGCATAGCCGTTATTGCTAGGGTTATGGATTCTTAACCCTCTCAGAATATGCCCATCCAAATAAGCCTTTCCTAACACAGGAACAAGCAATTCAGTCAACATGGTAACGGCTGATCCAGTATTGGAAAACGCCTTTGGGTGCAGATAAATCAATTTGGCTAAAGCGTAATGGGCATGTTCGTCATCTGAAATGCTGAGTAATCTCAAATCATTAGCACTTAAGGCATAGGGGATGATTTGCTCGGCATATAAATATAAACCGTCTTTCTTTTGTTCAAAGGCCAATAAACTTCCAAGCTCAATAAGCAGCTTAAAAGCGTTTACTTGCTTGTATCCAGATTCATGAATTGTGAAATGTGCAAAAATTTCATCAATACATAACCAAGGAATGTTGTTAGCAATGGATAAGCACATGCTTGAATAAACTGAAATATCAACCATCTCGACCAGAGAAAGCATGAATAGCGGCATATCGACTAAATTGGGCTTAGTCACTTCAACTTTATTAAGAATCAGGCGAAATGCTTTTACAAGCTCTTGAAAATAAATATTCATGTTGTCTGATGATTGCCGCCATATTCCCACATTCTCCCGTGGATCAACTGGCAAATATCCGTCTGTCAACCAATTTTCGATAACCATCCTCGTTTCATCAGTGATAGCAAATTTAATCGAAAAATGGTTAATCCCATTAGCCAACCCTGTAATGGCAAGGTACGTTATCGCATAAACATCCAATATGATTTCAGCCGTATCTTCTTCGCCAAAATTGGGTAAAGAACACGGGGCAGGCTTTTTTGTTAATAATTGTTGTAAGGCGGCTTTGACAGGATTATTGCGGTCTAAGAAGTGGCCTTTACAAATAAAGGGGATTGCAGAATTGCTGAAAATATCGTCATTTCTATTTTTGGGTAATTTACGCTCAAGCAAAGCAAGTAATTCCCCTGGTTCAGGATCATTTGGCACACTAAACATGTAGAAACCATCGCTACCGTTATTTTGCGTGTGTCGCAACCGTAAAGAAATTTGAAAAGCCGCAACATAAGGTGGTAATCGTTCAAGCAAAGTTAAATCGTACATCCCATGTTGTTTCGTTTCACTTACTTTCATTTGGTAAAGCGCTTTCCCCAAATCAGAATTAATATCCAATAAGGCAGGGTGATTGGAGTTATTTTGCCTAACTAAGAGTTGCGTTAGCTCTTCGTTATCCTTTTTGAATCTTATCCCTACAATAGAATCACCAACATTTTCATCAGTCGGATCTTTCGTAATGTGGGCAAAAAGTAGATTATTTACAAAGTCTGTTATCTCGGTCGCACAGGTATTGGGGTCTTTAATAAACCAAGAAATCATTATTTTTTCGGCTCTAGCGAAACCTCCTGTTTTAGCGAACTCGATTAATATAGAAATTGCTCTATTCGACTTTTTGGCTAAAAGTTCATTTGGGATGCTTTTTAATACCAGAGCCAATTCATTGTCAGATATTCCATTTTTTCTATGTAAGATAACCAAAGAATGCCAAACATCTAATACATTGCGATCAAGTTTTAAAGCTTCTTCAATGGAGTTGATGGCATTGGGATAATCATTATGTAGCTCAAATAGACGGGATTGAACCCGCCAAACGAAAGCATTTTTTTCCGCTTGGTTGATATTTGAAAGCACGGAGGCAAGCGTTGCCATTTGTTGGCTAACGAGCAAAGTATTTAAATAAGATTCTACGATGGGAGAAGCCCATAAATCAGCGGGCGGTAATATGGGGCTGATTAAATCACAGGCAATCATCGAAAGCTTTGGATGATTTCCCAAATGTTCAGCTATTTTGAGCAAAGAAATGGGATGGAGGTTAGGTAGCATTTGTTTGTGCTTTTCAATGATTTCTTCAGCAAAAAGCTTAATTTTTTTAAGTCCTTCTCTTTGATCTGGATGTTTTTTATTGGGTAGCGCAAAAAGAAGCAGTATGAGATAGTTAAAATCCGCAACAATATCTTCTACACCGATGATTTTTCCTCCAGAATCAATCCATTGTTTCAGAATTTTAGAATCAGAAAAGTGGTAAGCAATTATAAAATCGTCGTTAGAGATTTCTTGTTTAGCAAAAACTTCATTTAATAATTGGTTGCGATAAATTTTATCGTTTTGTGCTTTTCTACATTTTGACTCAAGATCATCCGTTTCTAATTCGTTTGGATTATTGAGCCGACGAAGAATAGTAGCTACTTCAGGGAGGACCTTTTCAATTTCATCAACATATTTCCAACAAATATCATCTAACTGCTGATGCTCGTTGCGTATGTTATGCCAATACGCCGCCGCAATATTCAGTAATCGTGGATCAGAGCCTTTCGATTCATTTATCAATAAAACCACTTCATCAATTAGCTTGATGATTTCTGCTCTTAGGCTAGCAGTGACTATCCAGTAATGTTTGTTGGCAAGTTTTATTTCGAGATTACAAGCCGTTGCAACAAGCCATAATACTTTACTATTGAAGGAGGGGAATATTTCGTTTAAGCGATTGGCAACAGTTAAGGAAAACTCAAACAATTGCGTCCGAAGTGCGCCGCGAATTAAGCCAATAAGCTGGCTTTCATCCAAATCAAGCCGATTTTTTTCATAGGTTTGTTCCAATTCTTTGGAAGTTGCAACGCACTCATAAAACACTTCTTGGGAATATGAGAGCGACGTGTCGTCTTTTAAGTAACGCTCCCTTGCGTCTTCAATCCGGTTATTTTTTACATCCAACCGGATTAACGTAGCTAAGCATAGATCACGGATGGTGGTATCGGTTGAGCTTTTGAATGTTGAAAGTATAGAGCTATGTATTTTGGGTGTTTCGTTATCTTCGAGTAAATTCAGCTGAATAGAAAGCATGTCAAGAATAGCTTCACTATTTGAATCTAGCCCAGTTGCCTTAATAGTTTCCAAACGGATTTTTGCAACATCCTGTTTTCTTTCGCGGATGCTGGAAAGTATCAGTTCAATAGGTTTGCGAAGTGCTTCTGGTGCGAGTTTCTGATAGATGGTTATGTATTTATCTCTACCGACATTATCACCTTCGCCTGTAGCATTTTGATAAACAGGGGGATTGCTTCTTGACATCAAATCCATAACTTACTTTCCTCTATGGATTATTTTGTCCCTACCCACGTTGTCGCCACTACCTGAATGATGTTGAATAATCGTGTTGCTTTCTGAGGATGGTTTTATGTTTTCAATAAGCTGATTTAATTCAGCTGAAGCAGTAATTTTTCTTTCAATTGCGGTTTCGCTCATTTCATCGGTCAATTCGAGTTTGTTCAACTCGTAAGTCATAGCTGCCAGTTCAATATCACTGATTACCCAGCCTCTTAGGCGTTGCTTAAGATCATCGACACCCAACATTGCACCGCACTTTATTATGTCGTAGGTAATACCGGATAAAACCGTGGATGTTAAAAATTCAGCATTTAAGATTTCCATACAATTCTCATTTGAAAACATTTGATTAATGTAAAGCTTTAGTATGGGTGCATCACCACATATTACAAGTTGAGCGGGACGGGGTTTCGTAACCTCGTCCTTAATGTTTAGATATTCTGATAATTTATTGAAACATTATGGAACGGGTAGCAAAACCGTTCCAGCTTAGGAACCATATAGAAACTATACCTTAATCGGTCAAGTTTTCGGTTTTTTTCAGCAAGCCCGTAAGGAGCGATGAAAGGTTCTTGAGCGGGACGGGGTTCGTAACCCTGCCTTTAGCGTGATAATACGGTGGGCAGAACCACGTTGCCCACCCTACAATCGGGTGCTTATATCCATCTATACAATAAAGCCGCTTAGCTTAGATGCTACTTTAATCCGCCGCTTTTCTTCGCCATTTCTTGAGTTTAAATTCATTCTAAGCAACTTAATCCCCAGCTAAATTGACAATCTAGCCGCTATCAGCGATTATCTTCAGGCTATGCTTCTTCCGAGGCTTTGATACTAAAAACGCCCGGCAAAAACCGCCCATTATCACAAGCAAGTCCAAGATGACCCATGTTTTTGCTGGCAAATAATTATTTAAAATTGAGGGGTTAAACTGTGCATGATTTATTAAATTTCACACTGGGTTTCAGTGGGATTATGCCTTATGTGGTGATTTTCCTAATCTTGCTGGCCTGTGGACTGGGCTTGCCGATTCCTGAGGACATCACCTTGTTTGTGGCGGGGATGTTGGCTTATTACGGCATGGTCAACGTTTGGGCGATGATCATCGTCTGTATGGCGGGGGTGCTGATCGGGGACAGCAGCATTTTTATGTTGGGGGCCAAGTACGGGCGGGAAATCACTAAAAAACCTTTTTTCAGTAAATTCTTAACGCCGGAACGGCTTGAGACCGTTAAGGTGAAACTGCATGACCATGGCAATAAAGTAATTTTTGCTTCCCGCTTTATGCCGGGCTTGCGTGCCCCTACGTTTTTCTGTGCGGGGACCTTACATTTGCCGTTAAAGATTTTCTTGTTATACGATGGCTTGGCGGCTTTAATCAGTGTGCCGGGCATTGTCTGGGTGGTGTACCACTTTGGCCATTTAGCCGATAAAGTGTT
Source organism: Methylovulum miyakonense HT12 (assembly GCF_000384075.1). Classification (GTDB taxonomy): domain Bacteria; phylum Pseudomonadota; class Gammaproteobacteria; order Methylococcales; family Methylomonadaceae; genus Methylovulum; species Methylovulum miyakonense. The sequence continues at coordinate 1,706,449 of NZ_KB913025.1, read as the reverse complement.
CAGCACTATCACCGATGTTGAGCATATGATTATTTTTGCAATCGCCGCCGCCGCCGCATTTGCCGGCGTGAAATGGTATCTCCACCATAAAAGGTCCACGCAAGCCTAACCACCAAAACAAAAAAGGGACAGCCTAGGCTGTCCCTTTTGCCTGCGGGTTTAACCGCTTAATGCACTTTCTTCTCAGTTTCCAAAGCCTCAACCAATTCTTTGGCGGGTAAGTAGCCAGGATAGATATTGCCTTTTTCAGTCACGATCATCGGTGTGCCTTTGACATCAAAATCGGCAGCCAACGCCATGTGTTCGTCGACAGGGTTATCACATGTCTTAGTCGCTACAGCTTGGTCTTTTTTGGCGGCGGTCAAAGCGGCGTTACGGTCTTTGGCGCACCAAACCGAAACCGCTTTGTTATACGACTCTGAACCTTTGCCTGCCCGTGGGAAGAACAAATAGCGGATGGTGATGCCTTGCGCCATATACTGGTCAATTTCAGAATGGAGCTTGCGGCAATAGCCGCAATCAATGTCGGTGAAAATGGACACGGTATATTTATTGATTTTGGGCTTGAAGATGATCATTTTATCTTCCCCGATTTTGTCGAGCGCGGCCAGACGGCTGGTAGCCAGTTTGCGCTCAGTCAGGTCGGTGCGGGATTCGATATCGATCAAACGCCCTTGGAACAAATATTTGCCGTCTTCTGTGGCATACAAGATGTTAGAACCCACCACGACTTCATAAATGCCTTTCACTTCCGATGGTTTTACGGAATCAATCTTGACATCAGGCATGGACTTGCCGATGCTTTGCTTGATGGCATTTTCATCGGCATGGGCAACGGCCAAGGTCAAGGCCGTTACTGATAACGCGGCAATCTTAAGTAGTTTTTTCATGGTTCTCTCGAAGGTTACGAAGTGTTGTAGGTGGTTTTCGGACAGCTCAAACGGGCATTTGTTCAGTGGCCTGGCGGGTCACCCGTTTTAGTTTTAATGGAATACCCGTTGCACATCCAATACCATTGCCAAGGCCATAACTGACAACAGCAAGGCGATACCAATTTGTTGGAAGGCCAATTGGATTTTTTCCGGGACAGGCCTACGCCACGCGGCTTCGATAGCGAAAAACAACAAATGCCCGCCGTCCAACACGGGTATTGGCAAAAGGTTCAACACACCTAAGCTAACGCTGACCAGACCTAAGAATTTGATGAAATGCACTAGCCCCATACTGGCGGATTGCCCGGCAAACTGGGCTATGCTGAGAGGCCCGCTCAAATTTTCGACGGAAGCCTTGCCGATGAGCATCTTGCCCATCATTTTTAAGGTGGTGACGGCGTAATAATAGGTGGTTTCAAACGCCACCGGAATCGCCGCCACGGGCGACAAGACATAATCGACTTTGATAGACGCCAGCAAACCTTCCGGTATAAAAACCGACGCGCCGATTTTGCCTTCTTTTTCTTGGCTTTCGGGACTGGCAGCAACGGCCTTGGGTATGATGGTCACGGGCATCGAAGCGCCCGCACGTTCCAGGACAATGCTAACGGGCTTTTCAGGATGTTTTTTGACAATCTCCACCCATTGCATCCAGTCACTAACCGCAACACCATCGGCACTAACGACCAAATCACCGGTTTTTAAGCCTGCGGCCAAGGCGGCGCTATCAGGCAAGACATTGCCGATGATGGGTTTCAGTTTCGGCGACCAAGGTTTGAAGCCCAACCGCTGATAGAGTTTTTCGGCGTTATCCGCCTCACCTTCGCCCAAGCTGATGGTCCTTTGATGCTGGCTTTGGTCTTGGCCTTTTACTTCAATGTGGATGGTTTGTTCGCCATCCAAGGCCGCCGCCATGATCTGGCTCATGGCTTCCGTCCATGTGGGTGTGGTTTTGCCGTTGACTGTCAGGATCTCTTCGCCTTCTGCAAATCCGGCTTGCGCCGCCAAGGTGCCTTGTCCTGGCAGGCCAACTATTGGCCTGATGTCTTCTTCGCCGATCACTAAGACCGCCCAAAACAACACCACCGCCAGCACCAGGTTAAAAATGGGGCCGGCGGCAACGATCGCAGTCCTCGCCCATACCGGCTGGCGGTTAAAGGCAAACGGCAAATCTTCAGGTTTGACTTCGCCTTCGCGTTCATCGGCCATTTTGACATAGCCGCCTAAAGGCAAGGCCGAGAGCGCATATTCGGTGGAATCCGGGGATTTTTGGTAAGACCAAAAAACCTTGCCGAAACCGACCGAGAACCTAAGCACTTTTACGCCGACTTTCCGCGCCACCCAGAAATGCCCAAACTCATGGATGGACACGAGCAGGCCAATGGCCAGCAGGAAATAAAACAGCGTATGCAGTGTGTCCATTAGCTATCCAATCCGGCGAGGAGTTGTTTGGAAACGGCCCGGGCTTGTTGGTCGGCTTCGAGGATAACGTCCAACGTGTCGGCAGGGCGGACAGGGATGGCTTTCATGCAGCGCTCGATGACCACGGCAATGTCGGTGTAGCGGATTTGCCCGTCCAAGAAAGCCTCCACGGCAATTTCATTGGCGGCATTTAATACCGTGGGCATGATGCCACCCGCATGGATGGCCTCGTAGGCAAGGCGCAAGCAAGGGAAACGGTTAAAATCGGGGGCTTCAAAATCCATCCGCGCGACTTTAAAGATGTCCAAAGGCTCCGCGCCGGATTCAAAGCGTTCCGGTGAAGCCAAGGCATGGGCGATGGGGATGCGCATATCCGGGTTGCCCATCTGCGCCAACACCGTGCCATCGACATAATCGACCATGGAATGGATGACGCTTTGCGGATGGATGACGATTTGGATTTGTTCGGGCTGCATATTGAACAGCAGGCAGGCTTCGATCATTTCCAAGCCCTTGTTCATCATCGTGGCCGAATCGACGGAGATTTTCTTGCCCATGTCCCAGTTGGGATGCGCGACGGCTTGGGCGGGGGTGACTGCCGGCAGGTCTGCCAGTGGCGTGGTGCGAAACGGGCCGCCGGATGCGGTCAATAGAATGCGCCGTGCTTGCGGGCTATGCTGGCCGGTTTTATAGGCGGCGGGCATGCATTGGAAAATTGCGTTATGTTCGCTGTCGATAGGCAGCAATTGTGCGCCGGATTCGGTGACGGCCTGCATGAAAATGTCACCGGACATCACCAAGGCTTCTTTGTTCGCCAACAACACGGTCTTGCCCGCTTGGGCGGCGGCGAGCGAAGGCAATAAGCCCGCAGCGCCAACAATGGCCGCCATCACCGAATCGACATTGGGCAAGGTCGCCACTTGTTCCAAGGCTTTGGCGCCGGACAGGATTTTAATGTCGGAGACTATCGACGCCTTAATTTTTTCCCGGAACGCCTGCACCCGTTTTTCGTCAACGACCACGGCATATTCAGGATGGTGTTCCAGGCACTGCTCAAACAAAGCATCGGTGTTGGTGTTGGCGGTCAAGGCCACCACCTTGTACAACGCAGGATGCCGTGCCACGACATCCAAGGTGCTGACCCCAATCGAACCGGTCGCACCTAAGATACAAATGCCTTTGGTTTTGCTCATGAGACGCTCCGGTAAATCAAAAACACGCCCGCATAAAAGAATGGCGCGGCGGCAACGATGCTGTCTATCCTATCCAATATGCCGCCATGGCCGGGCAGTATCGAACCGCTGTCCTTAACGCCGCGTTGGCGTTTGACGACGCTGAAAAACAGGTCACCGTAAATTGAAATCAACACTGTCAACGCCGACAGCAACACAAAGTCAGCGGAGATCATCATCGGGAACAGGTAAATCAGGCACAAAATGCCCCCGCACAGGGCACCAGAAGCCAACGCGCCATACATGCCTTGTACGGTTTTGCCAGGGCTGATTTCAGGTGATAACTTGACCGTGCCATATTTTTTACCGACGAAATAGGCGGCGACATCGGCAGTCCAAATCAGCAGCAAGAAATACATCGTCATTTCCGGGCCATAAAATGACCGCAAACGGGACATGAACATCCAGGTGGCCAACAAAATAAACCAGCCAATGAATACCTTATAACGCATTTTTAGCTGTAGCTTTAAAATCCCACCAGGCGAATTGCGGATCATGACCATCATCAATATCCAGAACAAAACGGGCGCCACCACCAGCCATTCCAAGGCACCGGAGTAAGTCCTAATATCCGTCCAATCCAAAATGGTTGCCGCCACTTCCAGCAATTGCGTCCAAAATTGGATGCCTAGCATAGGGATTACCATCAACACCAGAAAAAGCCCACGCTTAATTGGCGAACGGATGCCAATCAAACTACACCATTCCCATCCGCCTATCAGCGCGATTATAGCCATAAGCAATGAGAAATATTCAATGGGCAATAAGAAAACGCCAAGGGCGATCAACGATGCCAAAATGGATGCTGTGATTATTCGCTGTAGTAACATGGTAGGTACTTAAGATAAGTTATAAGGTGACTGATTTATTGAGGATCTGCTCTCCGGTATGGCCAAACCGGCGTTGCCGGCTTTTGAAACTGACAATAGCCGCTTCCAGCGATTGTTCGTCAAAATCCGGCCAGAGCGTGGGCGTGAAATACATTTCGGTGTAGGCCAGTTGCCAAAGCATAAAATTGCTCACCCTTTGTTCACCACCGGTGCGGATATATAAATCGGGTTCGGGCAGGTCGGTGGTCGAGAGATGTTGGGCGATCAGTTCTTCGGTAATGGCTTGCTGTGGCAGCCCGCCCGTCGCCATTTTGTCCAAAATTTGCTGGCAAGCCTGGCACATGTCCCAACGGCCACCGTAGTTGGCGGCAATGACCAACGTTAGCGCATCATTGCCTTGGGTTTGGGCTTCGCCTTCCGCCATTTTGCTCTGCAAACTTTCGGAAAAAGCGCTGCGGTCCCCAATAAACCGTAAGCGGATATTATTGCGGTCGAGCTTGTTAATTTCGGTTTGGAGCGTTGCCAAAAACAAGCCCATCAACATTGAAACTTCATCTTCAGGGCGACGCCAGTTTTCACTGCTAAAGGCAAACAAGGTCAACACTTCAACTTTCTGCAAGGCACAATATTCAACAATTTTCCTGACCGCCTTGACGCCAGCCTGATGACCGAAAGCGCGGGGCATAAAACGTTTTTGTGCCCAACGCCCGTTTCCATCCATGATAATAGCAATATGGCGTGGGTTAGTTGCCATTAACGGGTTAAGCTCATCATCGGACATAGCTTTAATCTCGATTTAGATGGACAGCAAATCGGCTTCTTTTGCTTCCAGTAATTTTTCTACATCTTTGACGAATTGGTCGGTCAGCTTTTGAATTTTGTCTTCGCCTGAGCGGGCTTCATCTTCGGAAATCAATTTTTCTTTCAACGCTTTTTGGATGTCCGAATTGGCATCACGGCGGATATTCCTAATCGCGACACGGCCATTTTCGGCTTCATGCTTAACGACCTTGACCAAGCTGCGGCGGCGCTCTTCAGTCAAAGACGGCAACGGCACCCGGATGACCATGCCGTTGGTGCTCGGGTTCAAGCCCAGATCTGATTTTAAAATAGCTTTTTCAATCGCTTGCACCATCCCCTTTTCCCAGGGCGTGATAGTCAATGTGCGGGCATCCTCAACCGCGACATTGGCGACTTGCGACACGGAAGAATCAGTGCCGTAGTAGGAAACGGTCACTTGATCCAACAGGCTGGGATGCGCCCGGCCAGTCCGTATTTTGGAAAACTCATGTTTAAGGGCGTCTATGCTCTTACCCATGCGGATTGCCGCATCTTTTTGAATATCGTTAATCATTGGTTATGTTCCTCATTGAATAAGTGAACCGATCTCTTCGCCAGTCATTAGCCTCATAATCGCTCCTTGCTCAAAAATATTCATGACCCGCATGGGCATGTTATTTTCTTTGCACAACACTAATGCCGTCGTGTCCATGACATTTAGACGCTGGTCTAGCGCCTCGTCATAACTTAAGCGCGGATAGAACACTGCATTTTTATCTTTTTCAGGGTCAGCCGAATAAACCCCTTTAACCTTAGTCGCCTTGATCATCAATTGCGCATTGATTTCTATCGCCCTAAGGCTGGCGGCGGAATCGGTCGTAAAAAACGGGTTGCCCGTACCGGCCCCAAAAATCACCACACGGCCTTTTTCCAAATGCCTGACGGCACGGCGGCGGATGTAATCTTCGCAGACCTGGTTAATTTTGAGTGCGGACATGACCCGCACCGGCTGGCCTAAATGCTCGATGGCATCCTGCATGGCCAAGGCGTTGATGACGGTCGCCAGCATCCCCATTTGGTCACCTGTGACCCGGTCTAGGCCTTGGGAAGCCTTTTCCGCACCGCGCAAAATGTTGCCGCCGCCGATGACCAAGCCGACTTGGACGCCACAATCGCACAATTCTTTAATTTCGGTTGCCAGCCGCTGGACAATCCCGGCATCTATACTGCCGCCAGCTTCGCTCATTAACGCTTCACCACTTAATTTCAGCAAGATTCTTTGGCAAATCAATTGGGTCATAATTTTATCGGGGGTCAGCTTTAGGATTACAACGGTTTAGGTCGCGGTTTGCCCCAATACCGCAATATTGGGGCTTTAGCATTAACTGCCGCGGACTTGCGCCATCACTTCTTCGGCAAAATTTTCTTCTTTTTTCTCTATGCCTTCACCAACGATAAAATGGCTGAAACGGATGACTTTATTGCCTTTTGAAGCAACCAGCTTACCGACAGTGATTTTGTCGTCCTTAATGAAAGGCTGGCCTTCCAGGGTGACTTCAGCCAAATATTTGCTGATCCTGCCCACAACCATTTTTTCAATGATTTCGACAGGTTTGCCGCTTTCAGCCGCTTGCGCCATGAAAATTTCCTTTTCTTTGGCAATCGTGTCTGCTGGCACTTGGCTTTCGGAGACGCACATCGGCTTGCTCGCCGCAATGTGCATGGCAACATCTTTGCCTAATTCAGGGTCGGTCACCGCCAATTCAACGATGACACCGATTTTGCTGCCATGTAAGTAACAAGCGGTGCCGCCAGTGGCCGTGTTAAACTTTTCAAAACGTCTAACGGTGATGTTTTCGCCTAATTTAGCAATTAAGCCACGGCGCATTTCGTCAACGGTCACGCCATCTTCCAATGGCATCGCCATTAATTGCTCTTCAGTTTGAATATCCGCATTCAATAAGCCATCGGTCACACTTTTAACAAAGCTTACGAAATCATCGGCTTTGGCGACAAAGTCAGTTTCGCAGTTAATATCAACAATAGCGACAGTTTTACCGTCTTCACTGGTTTGAACGCCGATGATCCCTTCGGCGGCAATACGGCCAGATTTTTTGTCCGCTTTCGCCAAACCAGATTTGCGCATATTTTCAATCGCCAATTCCATGTCGCCATTGGCTTCGACCAAGGCTTTTTTACACTCCATCATGCCTGAGCTGGTCCGTTCCCGCAGTTCTTTAACCATTGCCGCACTAATATTGATACCCATTATATTTTCCTCGCCTGTTTTTAAAATGGTATTGTCACTATAAAAACGCCCCCGTTAAGGAGGCGTCGTTTGGCCTAAGCCAACCATTTCTACAGTTTACACTGTAAAAACAGCCCAATCATTTATTCGGTCACTGTCGCCGTATTTGCTTCTTCAACAAAGTCATCGGCTTTTGCAGACAAACCCAAGGTCGCTGTTTTGGCTTCCAATACCGCCGCACTGACGCTTTCGCAATAGAGCTTAACCGCACGGATCGAATCGTCATTGCCTGGGATAACATAATCCACTTTATCTGGCGAATTGTTTGAATCAACCACGCCAACGACAGGGATGCCCAATTTTTTGGCTTCGCTGATGGCATTTTTTTCGTAGCCGACATCCAAGATGAAAATCACATCAGGAACGCCTTTCATGTCCTTGATACCGCCCAAACTGCGTTCCAATTTTTCCAGTTCGCGTTCCATCCCTAAGGCTTCTTTTTTGCCGAAACGTTGGTACAGGGTACCGTCCGCTTTCATGGCTTCCAATTCTTTCAGGCGGTTGATTGATTTTTTGATGGTTTTGAAGTTGGTCATCATGCCACCCAACCAGCGGTGGTTGACATAAGGCATACCACAACGCGCCGCTTCTTCCGCAACCACTTTACGGGCCGCTTTTTTGGTGCCGACGAACAAGATCGTGCCTTTGTTTGCCGCCATTTGACCCAGATAGTTCATTGCGTCGTTAAATAAAGGAAGCGTTTTTTCCAAATCAATGATATGGATTTTGTTACGCGAACCGAACAGGTAGTTAGCCATTTTGGGGTTCCAGTAACGGGTTTGGTGTCCAAAGTGGACGCCCGCTTCAAGCATTTGACGCATAGATACTGCTGCCATTTATTTCTCCTAAAATTAAAATTTCGGGACACTTGCCCCGAGTTGGGTTACGCCTCCACTTATCCCGTCTGGAAACCAGCCTGCACGCAGCAGTCCGGCACCCTACCAAACGTGACGACAAATGTGAGTATTGGTACAAAAATGAACTTATCTTTATACCATAATTAGCTTTATACAACAAGACGGTTTCTGTTAAACTCTTCAGTTCTTTTACCTTTTGACACTAAGGCATTTGCCAACACCGTGGCGGGAAACATTGAATTGACTATGAGCATCATTATAAAAAACGACAGTGAAATCGAAAAAATGCGCGTGGCGGGGCGGCTCGCCGCCGAAGTGTTGGAAATGCTCGAACCCTATGTCGTCCCTGGCGTCAGCACCAATGAGCTAGACCAAATTTGCCACGATTATATAGTCAATGTCCAGGACGCCATCCCTGCCCCACTGAATTATAAAGGCTTCCCCAAGTCGATTTGCACCTCCATCAACCAGACCGTTTGCCACGGCATACCGAACGATAAGAAACTGAAATCCGGCGACATAGTCAACATTGACATCACCGTGATCAAGGACAACTACCACGGCGACACCAGCAAAATGTTCTGTGTCGGGGAAGCCAGCCCCCATGCGAAACGGCTCGTCAAAATCACCCAAGAATCCATGTACCGTGGCATTGAACAAGTCAAACCCGGCGCACGGCTGGGCGACATTGGCCACGCCATCCAAAAACATGCCGAATCCAACCGTTATTCAGTCGTCCGGGAATTCTGCGGGCACGGCATCGGCAAAAAGTTCCACGAAGACCCGCAAGTCCTGCATTACGGCAAAACCGGCACTGGCGAAATACTGGACGCAGGCATGATCATCACCATCGAACCCATGATCAATCTCGGCAAACGCCATGTCAAAGTCCTCGCCGATGGCTGGACAGCGGTCACCAAAGACCATAGCCTGTCAGCACAATGGGAACATACCGTGCTGGTCACACCTACCGGTCATGAAATTTTGACCCTACGCCAAGAAGAACGGTGAGCCCATTGTACGCCGAACTCTTCAACGCCCCGGATTACCTGCATCAGTTCAAACTCTTGCTGAAACAAAAGGATGCGGAGCTCAAGGAAAAATTTGACCCGCAATGCTCGGTTTATCCGTTGATCAAGGAACGCTCCGATTTTATTGACAACTTGTTGGGCAGTGGCTGGGGGTATTTTTTGGGCAAGCTCGCCGCAAAACCAAGCTTGGTCGCCGTAGGCGGTTATGGCCGCCGGGAATTGTTCCCTTATTCGGATATTGATATTGTCGTGCTCCTGGATTCGGAGGACATCTCCCTATACCAGCAAGCCTTGGCAAATTTTTCCACATTCCTCTGGGACATTGGCCTAAAACCCGGGCAAAGCGTACGCACGGTTGCCGAATGCGTGGCCGAGGCCAAAAAAGACCAGACCATCATGACCAGCTTGACGGAAATCCGTTTGATTACCGGCTGCCCGACCCTGTTTGACGATTTGAAAGAACAGACCTCGCCCGACCATATCTGGCCGTCAGACTTATTTTTCCAGGCCAAAATGGCCGAACAGCAGCAACGTTACGCAAAAGCGCACAATACCGCTTATAACTTGGAACCCAACATCAAAGAAGGCCCTGGCGGTTTGCGTGACATGCAAGTCATCGCCTGGGTGTTCAAACGCCACTACCATTCCTCGACACTCAAGGAACTGATCAAATACGGCTTTATGCCGGAGTCGGAATATAACGAACTGATTGCCGCCCGCGAAGTGCTGTGGCGTATCCGTTATGCTTTGCACCTGTTGACACGGCGCGGTGAAGACCGCCTGATTTTTGACTACCAGCGTGACCTCGCCCAGCAATTTGGCTTTAGCGGCGATGACCAGCAATATAACCAAGACGTCGAACGCTTCATGCAGTTTTATTTCAAAACCGTACAAGGGCTGGAGCGCTTGAACGAAATGCTGTTGCAGCTCTTTAACGAGCGCTTTGTCTGTGGCGAAACTGGCTGTAGGCCTATCGACATCAGCGAGGATTTTGTCTCCATCAATGGCTACTTGGAAGCCGTTGACGAAGAGGCTTTCACCCGTAAGCCGCTATTGCTGCTCGAAATATTTTTAATCCTGCAAAAAAACACCGAAGTCTGCGGCATCCGCGCCACCACCATCCGCCTGATCCGCAAAAACCTCGATTTGATTGACGACGCTTTCCGCACCAATAAAGCCGCCAACCAACTGTTTATTGAGTTATTGCGGCAACCTCGCGGCATCACCACGCAACTCCGGCGCATGAACCGCTACGGTGTGCTGGCGGCTTATTTACCCAGTTTTGCCAACATCGTCGCCAGGATGCAGTACGATTTGTTCCACATCTACACGGTGGACGAACATACGCTGTTTGTCATCCGCAACTTGCGCCGTTTTTCAATTGAAGCACATTATAACGAGCTACCGTTTTGCCATAATGTCTTCCTGCAAATCCCCAAACCGGAATTGCTCTATCTTGCCGCCCTGTTCCATGACATCGCCAAAGGCCGCAATGGTGACCACTCGGCTATCGGCGAAGAAATTGCCCAGCAATTTTGCGTCCAACACGGGCTTTCTAGCCATGATTGCAAACTGATGTCCTGGCTGGTCCGCAACCACCTAATCATGTCGATGACCGCACAGCGCAAGGACATTAGTGATGCCGACGTCATCCATGAGTTTGCGCAAGTGGTCGGCAGCGTCGAATACTTGAATTACCTTTACTTGCTGACCGTAGCCGACATCCGCGCCACCAACCCGGAACTTTGGAATTCGTGGAAAGACGTGTTGCTAAAAGAGCTTTACAACAAAACCCATGGCGTCTTGCGCAAAGGCTTGCAAAATCCGGTGACACTGGCAGAACGCCTGCTGGAAAATAAAAATGAAGCCAAAGACGAGTTGCGGCAACTGGGGTTGTGTGAAAACACCATAGACGGCGTGTGGCGAAACTTAAGCGACGATTATTTTCTGCGTTACTCCGCCGATGAAATCGCCTGGCACACCCGCGCCATCGCCAACGCCACCGAAGACGACCTGCCGCTAGTGCTCCTGGAACCGCAAACCCAGCGCGGCAGCGCGGAAGTGTTTGTTTACACCCAAAACGCCGGCCCCATCTTTTCGCTTTGCACCGCCACACTGGACCAGCTGGGTCTGACCATATTGGACGCGCGCATCATGACCACGCTGAATGACTATATCCTCAACAGCTTTCAAGTGCTTGAACAATCCGGCCAACCCATCCACGACCATTACCGTGAAGAACATATCCGCACCGCCCTACAAAACAATTTACGCCAGCAACTTATTAAAAAACACAAAAACCTGCACCGCCAGTCACGGCAAGCAAAACATTTCCCTATCCCGACCAGCGTCCAATTCCTTGACGACCCGCTGGGCCGCCACACCATCATCGAACTGGTCACCACAGACCGCGCCGGCTTGCTTTCGCAAATCGGCCAAGCCTTCATCAACCAGCAAATCAGCCTGCATAGCGCGAAAATCACCACTATCGGCAGCCGCGCCGAAGATATGTTTTATGTGACCGACCAGCAAAACCAACCCATCACCGATGCCTTAAGGCAGCAGCAAATACACGACGAAATGCTGGCCATGTTGGATTTTGAACATTAAAAAACCACAAATGCCGCTGCCACGCCCTTACTAAATGCCAAACTGTAACCGTAATCCGATTGTAAGCAGTATCGGTAATATTTTACAATTCAAACGGGTATAATAAGTTTCACGGGTGGTTATGCCTTTGCTTTAGCGCTAAGGGCAACAACCGCCCTTACGTCAATCTATAAAAATAATATTTGGAGGATGGTATGTTTAAAATTCGTTTATTGGTTTCCGCACTCGCCTTAGCCAGTTCAATCTCAGTGGCTTCCGCATGGGAAACCCTACCGACAGAAGCGCCAGCACCTGCTGACAACCCCACCACGGCGGAAAAAGTCGCCCTAGGCCAAATGCTCTATCATGACCCGCGCCTATCTTCAACAGGGACAGTGTCCTGTTCATCTTGCCACAACACCATGCTAGGGGGCGAAGACAACCGCCCTAATTCAATGGGCGTTAACGGCCAAACTGGCGGACGTAGCGCTCCGACGGTCTGGAACGCCGCATTCAATAAAGTCCAATTTTGGGATGGCCGCGCCGCCAGCCTGGAAGAACAAGCCGCCGGCCCTGTCACCAACCCTATTGAAATGGGGATGAAAAGCTGGGATGACGTCGTTGCCCGCCTAAAAACCATCGAAGGCTATAACCAAGCCTTTGAACAAGTATTCGGTAAAGATTCCATCTCCAAGGAAAACGCCACCAAAGCCATTGCCGCTTATGAGCGCACCCTGATCACGCCCAACAGCGTTTACGACAAATACGTTGAGGGCAACAAAGCCCTGTTGACCGTACAACAAGTGCGCGGCATGGAAAAAATGGCCGAGCTCGGCTGCACAAGCTGCCACAGCGGCCCGGCTTTCAATGGCGGTGGCATGTTCCAAAAATTCCCCGTTATAGGCAATGACTATTTTGAAGCGCAATTCCACCTCAAAAAAGACAAGGGCTTGGCGGAAGTCACCAAAAACGAAGCCGATGAGCATTTGTTCAAAGTGCCGACGTTACGCAATATTGCCTTGACTGCGCCGTACTTCCATAACGGCTCTGTCAAAACGTTAGAACAAGCCGTCCTGGTGATGGGCAAAGTGCAGCTCGGCAAAGAACTGTCAAAAGAAGAAATTGCCGACATTGTCGCCTTCTTGAACGCCTTGACCGGTGAGTTCCCTAAACAAACCATGCCGACCCTCCCGGGCACCCCAGGCAAAACCTTCAATTAAGGCAACGTGGATAGCGACGTGCCCGGCACGCCGCTATCCACAAGTCAAAAACCGCCAGTAATTGAACAAAAGTTTTCAGGCAAAAGGTGGGCACTAAGCTTGCCCCCCCCCGTCCAGATCTTTAGGCGGCTGGAAACGTTGGCCTTGGCACTATCATCCCTTCAGATGCGCAGGCAGCATTCCCCGCCAATCCAAATAAGAAATCACTAATGGCCGGCTTCGCGGCCAGGCTGCCTATCGGCAATTGTAAGATGTGATAATGGGCCGGACCGGAATTTGGCATCGCTATCCAAACCCAATCCGACCCAAAATACTTTCGACGGCACCCAGCCAATATGGCCGGCTTCTGGGGACGACCGGAGGTTGAAGGCCACCGGACACCAGGCCCGGGACACCCTCAGCCCCAAAACTACACAGGCCTATGCTTCGTCCAATTCTTCGGCAAGCTTGGCATTTTTGCCATAATGCGGGGCAATGCTGACCAACAACGTGGCCAAGGTCGCAATATACGGCACGGCCTGGACGGAAAGGATGGATATCCACAACCTGCCGCTCAGGTTGTCAAAATGCTCCAACGAAGCCATCGCCAGTATGGCGACACCTAATAGCAGCAGCAAAATCACTTCTTGCCTGATGACCATCAACCCTGCGAACAACGGCCCTTGTTTTTCGTACTTGGGGGTACGCATGAACGGCTTGCCGGACGTGAGCAAACCTTGCCAAGTGCCCCTGGCGACCGTATGGGTCAGTGACAAGCCCGTCAAGGCCGCACCTAAGGATTGCCAGAACGAACACGGGACACGCGCCTGATATAACCACAACCCGCGCAAGACCTTAAATGTGAACAGGCCGATGGTCGGCAACAAGAAGGCGTTGATCGGCAATTCGCTATGGATAGGGTCGTAGACGATGATCGCGGTCAACAGCAAGCTGGTGACAGTGAACACCAAGGCCAGCGCGTCCGAAAACCAGGGCAACCAACCCGCGACAAAGTAATAGCGTTGTGCGGAAGTGAGCGGGGATTTCTTGGTCGGCAAGAAACTGCGCCAATGGGCTTTGATGATCTGCATCGCGCCATACACCCAACGGAAACGCTGGGTCATATAACCGGAGAAGGTGTCCGGCATCAGGCCGCGCCCGAACGAGTCTTTGACGTAGACAGAATCATAACCGGCTTCATACAGGCGCAGACCCAATTCGCTGTCCTCACAAATGCACCATTCCGACCATTTGCCAACTTCCAGCAACGCCGACTTGCGGATCATGGTCATCGTGCCATGTTGGATGATGGCGTTGTATTCGTTACGTTGCACCATGCCGATGTTGAAAAATCCGGCATATTCCCAATAGCAAATGTCTTTGAACGTGCTTTGGTGGCGGTCACGGTAATCTTGTGGCGATTGCACAAAACCGACATTCTCATTATCGAAATACGGCACCATGCAGTTCAGCCAATCCGGCGACAAAATATAATCGCTGTCGATGACGGCGATAATTTCCGCATCGGCCGCAGTTTGCTCCAACGCGTGGTTGATCGCGCCCGCCTTAAAGCCAGGCCAATTTTCCAAATGGAAGAACCGGAACATCGGCCCCAGCCGTTCACAGTCATCCCGCACCGGCTCCCACACGGCCGGGTCTTTGGTGTTGTTGTCCATCACCAGCACTTCCAGGTTGGGGTAATCGACTTTTGCCAAGGCTTCCAAAGTCTTGCGCACCATCAGCGGCGGCTCGTTGTGGATAGGCAAATGCAGGGAGACTTTCGGGTATTTAAATTCCGGTGACGGGGTTAACGGCTGGAAAGTGCGGGCGGTTTTGCGGTGCCAGATCACTTCGGCAATTTCCAGCGATTCGATCAGCAAAATAATCGCCGCCAGCACCTGCATCAAAATCAGCACCACCCAAAAAATAATGGTCAGCGGCGTTTGGTATTGTTGTGCGCCTATCGACAGCGACCAGAAAATGGTCGATACCGCCAAGTTGGTGATCAGGCCAAAGAACACCATGCCCGGCAATTTCATGCTCCGGCGGGTCAGCAGGAACAAGGCCATCAACGCCGCGCTCAGAATCGCCGCGCCTGTAGCCCAATTGCCCCAGCTTGGCAAAGTCAGGACATCGCCGTCCATCGGATATTTCGCTTGCCTATCGGCATTAAAAATCCCCCAGTACGCACCCGCCGAACCTTCGATGGATTGTTTCCAAGGTTGGTCAAAGGCCTCAACGATATAATAAGTGATGTGTTCCTGGTCCGCGCGGTTTAAAAATTCACGCAAGACCTTAGCTTGATTGGAGACTGAAGCGGTGGCGTGGCGGGCGGGTTGGCCATCAGAAGGCCAGCCTAGCTCAGTGATGATGACGGGTTTATTGGGATAGGCTTTTTGGACATCATGATAGCGGTCAAAAATATAATCCACCGCATCCTCGGCGGCAATGCCTTCCCAATACGGCAGGATATGCACGGCGATAAAATCAACTTCTGCGGCAAGTTTCGGGTGTTTCAACCATTCCGCCCAGGTTTCAGAGGTGCTGACAGGCCGCCAGTTGCGTTTTTTGACTTCGCGGATGTATTCAATCAGGGCATCCTCAGGAATATCGGCCCGCAACATGACCTCGTTGCCGACCATCACCCGGATAATTTTGGGGTTGTCCTGGCGGCTGACATTGATCAGCGTTTCCAATTCTTGACGGTTTTTTTCCAAATTCCCGTCTATCCATGCCCCCATGGTCACATTCAAATTATGTTTGGCGGCAATTTCTGGGATTTTGTGCTGGCCACGCAACATACTGTAAGTACGGATGGCGTGGACTTTGTTTTCCAGCAAGGCCAAATCTTTGTCGATGTCCTCCTCATTGACGAACTTATTGTCACGGGGGTCATCGGTTTTGCGGGTGGGGTCGTAAGTCAAGCCCATCGTGGTTTTCGTCCACGTTTGTAACTGCAAGGGGTTGTTGACAAAACTCCAAATGCTGAAATTAATCATAACCAGCAAGGTAAGAGCCAATACAGTAGCTATTTTTGTTTTCATCGAAGGATGCGGAAATGTTTGTTTGTTGGGGATTTCTGAAACTGGCGGCTATCAAGGCCTAAGTTTGCCACAAAAAGTTAAAAAACCTTTGCGTCCAGTATTTTACACGGGATGCAAAGCTAACAATAAATTATTTAAACCACCGTCAGGAACCTTTTGCGGTTATTAAAACCACGCCAACTAATCGCTTAATTAGTTGATTAGAAACAAATTTTTATTCTAAACTAGCCTGTCAAAAATGGCCTTAAGGGGGGTATCCCCCATTAAGGATTATCCATACCGCAAGCCAGAGGCCTGAATTGTTTAGGGTCACCGTATCTTACAGCAAGCCTAATTGCATCGGTTTGGCATTCGGGAACACGGCTTGCAGTTGTTTGGCGGACAGCCCGAATTGGGTTTGGAATAAGCCACCCAATATATTACGGTAATCATTCAATACCGGATAATCACGGTCTTGAAACAAGTTTTTTTGTTCGACATGAAGCTGCTCGCCCAGCACTCGCTTGCCTTTTATGCCGCCGCCCAACACCCAATACACCGTGCCATGCCCGTGATCCGTGCCACGATTGCCGTTTTCCCTAAATGTACGGCCAAATTCGGAAATGACCACGACCACGGTTTTTTGCCATACCGGCCCCATCGCATTGGCAAAAACTGACAGCCCGTTACCTAAGTTGCCCATTTTATTGGCAAGCTGCCCTTCCGCACCACCTTCGTTGAAATGGGTGTCCCATCCCCCGACATCAACAAAACCAATATTGAATTTTTCCCGCATAAGCGTCGCCATACGTTGCGCTTCGGCTTCAAAACCTTTGGACTGGATCGCCCCCCGGTTAGCTTGCACCATTTCCTGCGCCAAATCCTGGGAAACTTCCTCACGCAATTGCATGCCTTCCTGGACATATTCATTCAGGGCATGGCCACGATACATCTCGGCAATTATCGCCTCTTGCCTATCTGCAAACACGGGCTTGCCTGGTTTTTTAAGGGAGACGTTAGGAATCGCCGCATTGCCTTTGCAAATGATGGGCAGGTCATTCGTGAAAGCGACGCCATGGCTGCCTGATAAAACGCCGGCCAAGCGGTTAAGGAAACCGGAACGGTAATCCCTTGCACTTAAGGGTTGGCCGAATTCAATACTGTCTTGGGTTTCAAAATGGCTGCGTGACAAATCATCGGTTCCGGCGAAAGGGATGAACGCGGCTTGGCCTTTTTGGAACAAAGGCCAAAGGCTATTTTTTAATGACGGATGCAATCCCCAATTGGCATCAACTGGCAGTGCCGCATGGGGGTTGGCCGGATCGGGCTTGGCTATCGCAAGGGTTGGCCGTGACTGGTAATAAAAATCGCTGCCATGGGGAACCAAAATATTTGCGGCGTCATAGCCACCGCGTAAAAACACCAGTAAAAAGCGCGAGTCGCTAGCCGGTGCGGCAAAAAAACCGGAGCGGCAGGATAACAGTCCGGCGGCGGCCACCAGTGACTTTAAAAAAATACGACGTTCCATAAAAGCCTCCTAACGGTAAATGAATTCTGGCGATGACAGCAAAAAAGTATTCCACTCTGATCGGGACACTGTTTTTTTCAAGGCGCTTTTAGTTTGCTCCGACAAACCCGGCTCTATTGACTGGGTATACAGCGGGTTCACCAACACGGGGGCGGTTAAGCTTTTCGGGTCGACATCGCTGCCAATTAACTTGGCTTTCCCTCCACCAATATTTTTGGCTATCTCAAAGCGCTGGGTCAGTTGCTGGGGGCTGAGCCAGTCTTTTTCAGTCATTCCATAACCATCAGGCGTAGGATGGGCATAAAGGGGCTCGCCCAATTCGTTCAACCAATGTATCGCAGGCTGCATATTGGCGACCGCTTGCCCATCATAAGCAAAGCGCAAAGCCGAGACGACATAGTGCAAGGGATCTTTAGCCTTACGGCCTAACGAATCGGTAAACGCCTTGGAGCCAAACATCACCCGCAGCGTCGCCGAAATGTCACCCTCCGTTGCCAGAAAGGTTTTACTCATGTCCGCCACCAAATCCGCAGGCGGGACGTCCGCAACAAAATAAGTCGCCAACTTGGTGCTGATAAACCGTGCGGTGGATGGGTGGCGGACTAACATATCGACCACCTGCTCAACCTCGGCGAACCCGTCACCGGCAATTTTTTTGCCCAGAAAAACCTTGTCGCCGAAATCATGGCGGTTGGGGTTAAATTCAAAACCACCGTCATGCCGGTAGTATGAGGCATACTTTTTATTAAGGTTGGGTTGTTTATCAGACCAGTTGATGCCGACACCGGTCAGGATACGTGACAATTCCTGCACATCTTTCTGGGCATAACCGCCATCCACGCCCAAAGTGTGCAATTCCATCAGTTCACGGGCGTAGTTTTCATTAATCTTCTTGGCCGCATTTTGGGCATTATCCAGATAAACCAGCATCGCCGGATGGCGTAGGGTCGCCATCACCAAATCCCGGAATTTGCCGAGGACATACGGGCGGATGGCATGTTCTTCAAAGTCCGGGATCAGCATTTTAGCGCCCGGGCCTTTTTCCTTGGTCACATTGAAATGGTTAAACCAAAACCAAGTCAATTGCTCTTTTAATTGCGCGGGGGAATACATCGCCCGCAGCAACAGCCGCTGCATGGATTCTGTTAAATATTGGTTAAGCCCCTGGTTAAGGATTTTTTTCGGTTCTTGTTGCTGTTCGATAGGCAACTTACTGATTCTTTTGTGTTCTTCTTGAAAAGTAATAACCGACGTTTTCACGGGCTCCACCGATATACGCATCTGGGCGATAATTTCCATAACCCTGGCAGGCAGACGGTCATCAACCGTATTTTGCAGCTGCCGGTTCAAATAAGCCGCCCGGCCCTCAGCGGCGTAAGCGGCCAAGCTTGCGCTATCCACGCCGTAAGTCACGCGGTTAAGCCATTTGACATCTTCGCCCGTCAGCGGCGCAGCGGCGATATTTAGCGGCAGATAACACACTATCGCCATGTAAACTATTTTTGACAGCTTTATCATAAAGGCCTCATCAGATGGGTTTATCGCCATATCTTGTTTACAAGCCACACATTTTTTATTTATCAAACATCCACATTCCGCCAGTCAGCCGAAAAGACAACAATGGCCTACTGATAAAAAAAGTGCGTGCAACCCAAGTCAAGACGGAAAATATTTCTTAATTTTGTACCACAACGAACGTTCACTAATCTCCAACAATTGTGCGGCCTTAGCCTTATTGTCACCGGTACTGGCCAAAGCCTGTTGTATCAATTGTTTTTCCAGTTGCTCGACTTGCCGGTTCAGCCCCGCACAAGCAATGGGTTGGTCAACCCATAACGGTTGTGGCGGTGTGCTGTCTTCGAGCACATCACTAGGCAAATGTTCAATGCCAATCATTTTGCCCCCACTCAAGACAATCGCGCGCTCCATCATGTTTTCCAATTCCCGTACATTGCCAGGCCAACTGTAAGCGGTCAGGCAAGCTTCGGCATCCGCCTCGATGCCGTTAAAACTAAAACCAAAATCGCGGGCGTGTTTTTCCAGAAAAAAATGCGCCAACGGCAGTATATCTTCGCGCCGCTCACGTAGCGGGGGAAGCGCGATGGTGAACACATTCAGACGGTAAAACAAATCTTCACGCAGCTTATGGTCAACAATTGCCTGGCGCGGGTTGCGGTTGGACGCGGCGATCACCCGGACATCAACCGAAATGGTGCGGTTGCTGCCCAAGCGTTCCAGTGTACGTTCCTGCAACACCCGCAGTAGTTTGGCCTGTAAGTTGATGTCCATTTCGGTGATCTCATCCAGGAATAAAGTCCCCCCGTCCGCCAATTCAAATTTGCCGATGCGCTCCTTATTCGCACCGGTAAACGCACCCTTGCTATAACCAAACAATTCGCTTTCCAAAATCTCCGCCGGAATCGCCGCGCAATTGATGGAGACAAACAGGGCCTTAGCCCGTGATGACGCATTGTGTATGGCGCGGGCGACCAGCTCTTTGCCGGTGCCGGTTTCGCCTTGGATCAACACGCCGGTTTTCGTCGCGGCCACTTGCTCAATTTGCTTATAAACTTGTTGCATGGCCTGGCTGGTGCCGATAAACCCCCGCCAACCCTGATCGACTTGCTGCCGCAAATAACGGTTTTCACGTTGCACCTTACCTAACCTTAAGGCGCGTTGCACCGCCGCTTCTACGGCGTCCAGTTCAAATGGCCGGACGATATAATCGCTAGCACCGTATTTCATCGCATCCACCGCGCTTTCCACCGTGCCATAAGCCGTCACGACAATGACCGGAATATCGTTGTTTTTTTCACGCAATTGCCGCAACAAGCCGATACCGTCCAGATTTGGCATCCGCAAGTCAGTGATCACCAAGTCGGCGGTGCGCTCGGTGAGGATGTCAAAGGCTTCACGGCCATCCGCCGCCTGCAAGACGCAATAATCCATTTGTGTCAGCATGATTTCCAACACACGGCGCATTTTCGGTTCGTCATCGACGACCAGAATGGTTTGTTTGGGCATTAATTAAGGTTCCTGATGAATAATCGGTAAAACAACATGGAAACACGCGCCTCCCAAAGGGCTGTCGGTAACAAAAATTTTACCTTGATGCGCCAGCACAATTTGCTGGACGACGGTCAAACCCAAGCCGACACCTTCCTTACGCAAGGTAAAAAATGGCTCGAACACTTTGTTTTTGTTGATATCGCTGATACCAGCACCGTCATCGTTGACACAAATTTCCAAGGTGTGGGCATGGGCCGTTGTGCTCACTTCGACATGCCCGCCAAGATTAACGTGTTGTAGGGCGTTCAATAATAAATTTAAAAGCACTTGAATGATGTGATCTTTATCACAATCCAGAAATGAATTTTTGGCATTCAGTCCGGTAATAATCCGCACCCGCCGGGCTTCCGCGTGGCTTTGCACCAATTCCAGCGTATGGCCGATAATGCCATGAAGGTCATGCCGGGTGAATTGCGGGGGCCGGGGCTTGGCGCATTCCAGCATGGTCGTCACCAATCCGTTCAGGCGTTGGGTTTCGCTTAAAATGAACCCGGCCACTTCCTGCCCAATGTCACTGAGGCCAGGCTCACGTTGCAAGATTTGCGCGGAAGAGCGCAAAATGCCGAGCGGCGTCCTGACTTCATGCGCCATGCTCGCCGCCATTTCGCCAATCACCGCGAGTTTGGCAACCCGCACCAAATCTTGCCGCGATTGCTCCAAGTGGTCGATCATCAACGAAAACTGGGTGCTTAACTCGGTGATTTCCCGGCTGGATTTGACCAATGGCGGGGTCACTGGCTTGCCCTGCATAAAGTCACGGGTAAATTGCGCCAACTGCACAATAGGCCGGGCGATTTTCGCCGACATCCAAAACGACACGATAATCCCCAGCAACACCGTCAAACTTAAAAACACCAGTATCGCCGCCCATAAATTCCACACAGGGGCCAGCGCATTTTTGCTGGGTTGCAAAATCAACACGCGCCAGCCAAAGCCATTAAACGAGCGGTAACCTTGTGCGTTGGCGTAACCGACCAGCACTTCTTCATCGTTAAGGAAGCCAGCGGTGGTGGTCAGCGAACCGGTGCTCCCAGTCATTTGCAGTAAAAGCTCCGGCAAATGGGCAAATTGTACAGGCCGGCCACGAAGGATGGAGGACGTGGCGATAATCTTGCCCGCGCCATCAATCAGCAAGGCATACGAGGGTGAGTCCTTAGGGCTAAAGGGCAACGGCGCATCCAATAGGCGGGACATCTCCCGCCAATCAAAGCTGGCGTACAAGCGCCCCAAATCACCCGAACCGAACGCATCGGGGATAGGAATCGAGAAATACAATTGTTCCTGCCGGGTATCGAGATAATCCAACGAATGGGTATGGTCTTTATGGGTGACGCTCAACCACGGCTCCGTATGCGGATAACGCTGGCCTATGCGCTTTTTGTCATTCGCCGAGACAATCTCATCTTGCTGGTTGACAACAAAAATTTGTTCATAAATGCCGCCATAGCCGCTGTGCAATTCGTTAAGGACATGCGCCAGGCGTTTGTCGACATCGCCGACACGGATTTCCTGCATGACTTCCAATTGGCTCCACATGGCCATATTTTCAAAACGCTCAAACAATGTGGTGTCAATTTGCTGCATAATAGTGGTGGCTTGGGACTGGAGCTTGTTGTCAATTTCCAGCCGTAAAATTTCCCGAAGGTGCACGAAAATCATTGCGGTGATCAATAATGCCGATGCTAGACTGATGAGCAAATAAGACATCAACAAGGTATAGCGGATTGTCATTCGTAGTCTCTATTAAGTTAACGCAAAAGCAATATGGTCAAGTTTTTACATCCGGGCATCACATTGTTGCTGCTGATGCTGTGGCAAAGCACATGGCATGCCAGCTGGGCGGACACCAGTATACCGCCATCGTACCACTGGGGACGCGGAATAAGCTGGCCGGATGCCGACTTCAACCTGGGCGGCTATGTCAATGTCTCGTACCAACATCCTGAAAAACCAGCCAATCAACTCAAACTGGATGAGCTAAGCCTGTTCTTGACGTGGTCACCCCATCACCGCATCCGTTTTTTTTCCGAAATCGAAGTGGATGATTGGCTGTCCACCCGGCAATCCGACAGCTTCAGCCACGCCTTAAGGGCGGAGCGTTTGTATGTCGACCTTTTAGCATCGGAAACAACGACGGTGCGGCTGGGCAAATTCCTGACCCCCATAGGCCGCTGGAACATCATCCATGCCGCGCCGTTAATCTGGACAACCACCCGCCCCCTGGTCACCGACGAAACGTTATTTAGCCCCCATCTAAATGGCATTATGCTAACCCAACGCTTCCAGCTCAACGAGCATAATCTGGATGTGTCCATTTATTCTGACCATTCGGCCAGGCTTGATATTTTCGATAGCAGCACCACTGGCTTTGGTTCCGCTTTCGGCGGGCGTGTCAATTTTGAACTGTCAGAAACTAGCCAGATCGGCCTGTCTTTTATTGATTTCAATACGGAAGTGTCGCCTAACGCGGACCGGAATGATTTGCTGGGGGTGGATTTTCTGTGGAAAAAGGATAGTTACGAAGTTTCGGCAGAGGCGATTTACCGCCATGCCAGCGATAGCCAAGGGCAGGAGCAGGGATTTTACTTACAAGGCATCGCGCCATTAGCAGGGCATGTTTTTGCAATTGGCCGCTATGAATATCTGAATGGCACCCATCACTTCATCACCACGGACACCCATGTCGGTGTCGCAGGTTTGGCCTGGAGACCCTTTGTGCCGCTAGTGTTCAAGGTCGAATACCGCTTTGGCGCACAAAACGAGCCTATAGCGCCTAGCGGTTTTTTTACTTCCATCTCCATGTTCTTTTAATCATGATGAACATGCGGACATTAGTTTTATGGGCACTGATGGCATGCCCGCCAGCCTATGCGGATGATATTTTGGTCATCACCGGAACGGGCACGCCATTCACCAACGCCACCAGCAAACGCTTGGAAAACATCTTTTTGCGTAAGACCCTGTTGAATGAAGACGGCATCCGTTGGATCCCCCTGAACCTAAATCCAGACAACCCCATCCGGCAGGCGTTTTCAGACACCCTATTCCACCGCCACATAGACGCATTGGAATCTTACTGGAACGAACAGTACTTTCAGGGCATCACCCCGCCGTATGTGGTCGCCTCCGTAGAAGCCATGCTGCGTTTTGTCACGGGCACACGTGGCGCCATCGGCTATATCTTGCCCTGCCATTTGGATGAGAGGGTGCAGGTGGTTTTTAAACTGCCCACCCCATACACACTAAAACCCTATTGCCAAAAACCGGCCCAATAAAAAGGCTTCACCCTGCAATAACTGTAATCCCCCAAAAAATTCACCTGCAAAATTTGTAGCGTCAGCCGCCAAAGTATTTTTAACACCAAAATATTTTATTTTTTTCTATATAAAACAAATTGTTATTACACAAATATCGGATGGCACGGTTAGTGCTTTTAATAAAATTAGCGGGGACTGACCCGCCTGCAACACACCCCATCCCAAAATAATTGGAGCAATAACAATGAGCAACAAAACTAACTTATTAGACGACAGCAACGATGGCACTGACAACTATCACGGTGGCATAGGCGATGACGACCACACTGGCGGCCTAGGCAATGACCATATTGATGGTGGCGAAGGCAACGACCACCTCAATGGCGGCGAAGGCAATGATGACCTGGTCGGCGGCTTGGGCAACGACCATCTTGATGGCGGCAATGGCGATGACCGCCTCAATGGTGGTGAAGGCAATGATGGCCTGGTTGGCGGCTTGGGCATCGACCATCTTGATGGCGGCAATGGCGACGACCGCCTCAATGGCGGTGAAGGCAATGATGACTTGGTCGGCGGCTTGGGTAAGGATATTATCTACGGCGGCAATGGCGACGATTCGATCAATGGCGGCCAAGATAATGACAGCCTGTTTGGCGGCTTTGGGATTGATAATCTCCATGGCGGCATTGGCGATGATGTCATTGGAGGCGGCGACAGCAATGACACCCTGTCCGGCGACGCAGGCATTGACAAACTCTATGGCGGTTCTGGCGACGATACCTTAGTTGGCGGTGACAACAATGACACCCTGTCCGGCGATGCAGGCATTGACAAACTCTATGGCGGTTCTGGCGACGATGCATTGTTTGGCGGTGACAACAATGACACCCTGTCCGGCGATGCCGGCATTGACAAGCTCTATGGCGGCATTGGCGATGATGCCTTAGTTGGCGGTGACAACAATGACACCCTGTCCGGCGACGCAGGCACAGACAGGCTCTATGGCGGCACTGGCGATGATGCCTTGCTCGGCGGTTTAGGCAATGACACCTTATTCGGCGAGGCGGGTGCTGACAGGCTCTATGCTGGCGTTGGTGACGACACGCTCTTTGGCGGTGACAGCAATGACACGCTATTTGGTGAGGCCGGGGCGGACAAACTTTTTGGCGGAGCCGGCAACGATGCCATTTTCGGTGGTGACGACAATGACATCTTGGCGGGCAGCTTAGGTGACGATATCCTGCAAGGCGGCAACGGCAATGACCTGTTGATAAGCGATTCCGGCCATGACCAGCTGGCCGGAGGGGCTGGGTCGGACACCTTCAAATTTGCCAATGAGGCCGTTTACCTTGAAGACATCATCAAGGACTTCATTCATGGCCAGGATAAAATTGACTTGTCGGCGATAGACTCCCATACATCGACACCCGGTATTAACGAAGCCTTTAATTTTATTGGCGGCCAAGCATTTAGCAACACCAACGCTACGGGACAATTGCATTTTGACGCCGTCACCCATGTCTTGTCAGGCAGTACGGATGCCGATGCCCAAGCTGAGTTTTCTATCCAGCTGACGGGTGTTAGCAACCTTTCCGCCACCGATATTATTTTGTAATCTTAACAAAAGCCCTAAAGGCGATGCCTGTCACCTTTAGGGTTAACCGCTTAAAGACCACCAAAAATTTATTTCTACATAAACACAACCCTGCAATATTTGTTAAATATAATCTAACAATTCTTGCGGGGTTTTTTGTTTTAAAAAAACCCGCTGACTTAAAAATCCATCTTTAAACAATCTATAAATCAATGGATTAAACATAACCAATAGCACGGCACGTTTGTTGCTGAAACCAACTTATCAATTTTTAACCATTAGGCAAAGCTATGCAAAATTTTCTTCACCTCCCCCGCAAATCGAAACCGTTTCTGGCGGCTTGGGCCCTGCTCGTGTTAACCACGGCCATCAGTTTTACTGACGCCCAAGCCGTGCCGAGTTTTACCCGGCAGACTGGCGCGGCCTGTAGCCAGTGCCATACCCAATCCTTTGGCCCCAATCTGACTCCCTTTGGGCGGGATTTTAAACTCGGTGGCTATACAATGACGGGCGGCAGTGGCGCCAATGCAAACTTACCGCCCATCAGCGCGATGATAGAAGGCTCGTTGACACACACCGATAAAGACCAAGACCCTGCAAATTTTGACCAAGCAGGCTATGACAAAAACGATAACTTCACATTTGACCAAGCCTCTTTGTTTTACGCAGGGAAGGTTTACGGAAAAGTCGGCGCGTTCAGCCAATTCACTTACGATGGCTATGCCGATGGCGTGGCGTGGGATAACGCGGACATCCGGTACTCGGACCAAACTGAACTCATGGACAAACCCATCACTTACGGCATTTCCTTAAACAACAGCCCGACCGTGCAAGATTTGTGGAACACGACTGCCGCGTGGGGATTCCCTTACAATGGCTCGGCCTTACAGCCAGGCATAGCGACCGCCGCATTGATTGACGGCGCCTTGGGGACGTCACAAGTTGGCGGGGCGACCGCTTACACCATGATCGACAACTTGCTGTATCTGGAAGCAGGGGCTTACGATTCTTTCTCAAATGACTTACAAGGCGCATTGGCAGGGGCGGTTCCGGGCGGCTATATCAAGCTGGACGGCCCGGCACCTTACTGGCGCACCGCTTTGCAATACGACACCAAAGGCCATTTTTTCGCAGTAGGCCATTACGGCATGAGCGCGGATGTGTTGTTGCCGAACACCTTGGGTGATGCCAGCAATGGGGCTGACCATTACACGGATATCGCTTTTGATGCCACCTACCAATACATGGCAAATCCAAAACATATCTTTGAAGTCAAAACGACGTTTATCCACGAAAACCAAAACCTTTCGGTCAGCCGTAATGGTGGCACAGGCAACACGGAATTAGACACCTTTAAGTTCAACGGCGCTTACACGTTCGACCAAACTTACGGTGTGACCTTTGCCTATAACAAGCTTTACGGGTCGCGTAATGGCAACGTTTACCCTGATTCAGTCTCTTTTAAACCCAATAGCGAATACTACACGGCTGAATTGGTTTATGTGCCTTTCGGCAAATCCGGTTCGGCTTGGGCACCTTGGCTCAACTTGCGCACCAGCTTGCAATATATTGGCTACTCGCAATTTGATGGCGCCACTCAATTCGTCAACGGCAACAATACCTTTATGCTAAATGGCTGGTTGGCGTTTTAAGGGATAGCAGGACAAACTGGCCAAACCACGAAGGGCACAAGCATTTACCTTTGCCGCCCTTCGTGCGCCCCATCCCTCCGTGGCCATCTCCCTTAAATTGACCTGTAATATCTATTTTACTGAACCTATCAGCAGCGCCAAGGAACAAACCGTAACCAGCATTACCAAAGCCTTCAACATCCATCCCACGCCAAAACAATTAACTTAAGCTGTCCGGACTTACCCAAATTTTGATGGGTTACGTTAATCGCTTTGAATATCCCATAACTTTTTCTTCCACACCTTTCAGGCAAACACCATGGCTCCCGAACGCTTTAGACGTTTTAAAGACATTTCCGTCAGCGAACGTATTTTAAACACCGTATTCCTGCTCACCATAGGCCTCGGCTATCTGGCGGCCCTGGCCAACCTCTATTACACCCATCAGGGACTGGACGGGAAGGCCGGGCTGTCGGTGGAAGACGTCGTCATCAGTTATCACGGCTCCAATACCCAAACACGTTTAGGCACGGCGATTAAAGGCATTATGAAACCCAACCTGAGGTATTCGTCAGACCAGGATGTCATTATGGAATGGATCAATTCCGGCGCGGACGAACCCGGCTATATCGAAAAAATCGCCCCGATCTTAAACCGCGATTGCATCATCTGCCACACGCCCAGCGTCAACCCTTCCTTGCCCGATTTGACCCATTACAAAGGCGTGGCGGAAGTCGCCCACGGCGGCGGCGCGACCATCCCGACCTTAGTGCGCGTCTCGCATATCCATTTATTCGGCATCGCCTTCATCCTGTTTTTCATCGGCAAAATTTTTCTGCTATGTGAAATCAACGTTTATATCAAACGCATCGCCGTGGTCATCCCGTTTGCCGCGATGTTGCTGGACATAGTGTCATGGTTCATCACCAAGTCCACCCCGTCTTTTGCCTATGTCGTGGTCATCAGCGGGGCCTTGATGGGCATTTCAATGGGGATGCAAATCTTGGTCAGCATTTATCAGATGTGGTTTTATTCAAGGCAGCAAAACCAGGGTTGCTAGCCGCTATGTGATGTGGTTTATTAAGGCAGGGAAGCCTGGATGGTACGGAAAAAGGTTTGACCGCCAGATTTATAGGGACGACTTTAGGGCCTTTACGGGAACCGGCCTTTAACGGGGATGGTAGACATGGAGGAATAGCAACGCATACGGTTGTTAAGACGAAGCCAAAAACCCAAACTAAAGCTTTTCCCGAAAGACAAAATAAACCGCACCGCACAACAGCAACCCGGCCCACAAATAATCCAATTTTAGCGGTTCTTTTAAATAAAAAACAGCAAACGGCACGAACACCGAAATGCTGATGACTTCCTGCAAGATTTTAAGCTGGCCCACATTCATGACCGTATAGCCGATGCGGTTCGCCGGAACCTGGAGCAGGTATTCAAACAAGGCAATGCCCCAACTGATTAATGCGGCGATTATCCAAGGCCTGTTGTTCAATTCTTTCAAATGCGCGTACCACGCAAACGTCATGAAGACATTGCTGCAACAGAGCAAGAGTATGGCTGTCAGCGTTGCATTCACAAAAATGTCCGGTCAAAAACAGGCATCAACAAAATATAGTGCCGCTACCGCGGCCTTAATAACCGCGTTGCACGGAAAACTTTGCCAATAAGGTCAGGGCTTCTTTATATTCGGAATCCGGTAAACAACCCAAAGCATCAATGGCTTTTTGCGCTTCTTCATCGGCGCGTTGCTCGGTATAGGTGATGGCTTGGGTACGCTGGACGATTGCATAAACTGCGTTAAACGCGTCACGTTCGCCGTTTTTAATCGCCTCAACGATAATAGCGGCTTCGCTGTCGGTACCGTTTTGGATGGCGTAAATCAGCGGCAATGTGGGCTTGCCTTCCGCCAGGTCATCACCGAGGTTTTTGCCCAAATCTTCTTGGTTAGCCTTGTAATCCAAGGCGTCGTCGATCAATTGGAAGGCAATGCCCAGGTGTTGGCCATAGCGGGCCAAGTTTTCCTCCACCTCAGCGGAAACGCCCGCAAGGACACCGCCCAAACGGGTGGCGGCACTGAACAAGATGGCGGTTTTTCTGGCGATGACCTCAAGATATTTGGCTTCTGTGGTTTCAGGGTTATTGCAATTTAACAGCTGCAACACTTCACCTTCGGCTATCGCCGTCGTGGTTTTGGAAAGTATTTCCATGACGCGCATATTGCCCGTCCGCACCATCATTTCAAAAGCACGCGAATACAGATAATCCCCGACCAAGACGCTGGCGGCATTGCCCCACACGGCATTGGCGGATTCTTTGCCACGCCGTAAATCCGATTCATCGACGACATCATCATGCAGCAAGGTGGCGGTATGGATAAACTCAATGACGGCGGCAAGGATCAAGTGATTGTCGCTGGCGCCCCCCAAAGCCTTAGCCGCCAATAACAACAGCATCGGCCGCAGGCGTTTGCCGCCGTTGCCGACAATGTAATGCCCCATCTGGTTAATCAACACGACATCGGAGCTTAGCTCATTGACAATAAGTTGATCAACCGCTTTGGCTTCGGCCTCCGTTAAGTTTTTGATGGAATCAAAGTCTATAGGGGTCGATACGTTCGAAGAAGGGTGTGCGTTCGCTGCCATTATTGATTGCTACAAGTGTAAAGTTTGGATGTGTTTCAGGGTGTTAGCCGTGAAACTATAAGTTAACGGGGCATTATAACCCATTAGTAAATTAATTGAGTATGTCAAGTTAACCCGGTTCTTTTTAAAGCAAAGTAGGCTGGGGTGACGCAAGGAACCCCAGCAGAGTGGCTTGTGGT
Source organism: Methylovulum miyakonense HT12 (assembly GCF_000384075.1). GTDB lineage: Bacteria > Pseudomonadota > Gammaproteobacteria > Methylococcales > Methylomonadaceae > Methylovulum > Methylovulum miyakonense. The sequence goes on along the minus strand of NZ_KB913025.1, from coordinate 1,676,337 downwards.
GCAGGGATTGCGCTACCGCTTCATCCCAGCCTACGATACTGACCGGCCCCAAAGCCTGAAATAAGGTAGCTTGAGGTCATAATGAGAATTGCTGGTTAACCCGATTATTTTCAAAGTATTTTTATTGCTGGATTTGGGCGCAAAGGGCATAAACACCTTTAGGCAGAAAAAGCCTGTTCGAACCAAACCAAGATGACAACCAACGGGTTTATGGCCAAGTGCTTTTCTATCCTCCATGGTTTGTATGATTTGAACCCTTAAAGCCAACTTTACGCCCACAAAAAAGCCTGACAAGGCAAACATTTGCCTTGTCAGGCTATACGGGCAAACTTAGCTTACTGGGCGACACCGCCGACGCTGGACAGCATGGGGACAAGCTCGCCTTTTTTATACAAATCCACAACAATGTCGCAACCGCCAACCAATTCGCCATTGACATACAATTGCGGATAAGTCGGCCAGTTTGAATACTCTTTAAGGGCTTCGCGCAATTCTGGATCCTCAAAAATGTTGACGTACATATATTTCGCCTGGCACAAGTCCAGCACTTGCACGGTTTGTCCGGAAAATCCGCACTGGGGGAAATCAGGGGTACCTTTCATGTACAAAACCACCGGATTATTCTCAAGCTGATCTTTAATTCTTTCTATCACGTTCATAGTAGACATCGCTCACTGATTAAATAAATACAAATACCTAGGGATTTTATCAACATTGCGCCCGTTAAAAAAGCAATTATTAAAATGCAAGTCTTGCTTAGGGGTAAATTGAAACCTATAATCGACCATTTTTTTATCGGGCGGCACACCCCCTTGTTTTATTGGTAGACAGACCTTATGAGCAGCCACATTATGCCAACTTACGGACGTTTAGCGGTCACTTTTGAGCGCGGCGAAGGCGCTTGGCTTTGGGATGACCAAGGCAAGCGTTATCTGGACGCGCTATCCGGCATTGCCGTTTGCAACTTAGGCCACGCGCACCCGGCGGTGCATCAGGCCCTTTGTGAACAAAGCGGCAAGCTGGTGCATACGTCCAACATTTACCGCATCGCCCTGCAAGAACAATTGGCTAACCGCCTGATTGAAAAAAGCGGCATGGACAATGTTTTTTTCAGCAATTCCGGCGCGGAAGCGAACGAAGCGGCAATCAAGTTGGCGCGCAAATACGGCCATGGTTTGGGGGTTGAAAATCCGGCCATCATCGTCATGGAAAAAAGTTTCCACGGGCGGACGCTGGCAACACTCAGCGCGACCGGCAACCCAAAAGTCCAGCAAGGCTTCGGGCCCTTGGTCGAAGGCTTTATCCGGGTGCCCTACAATGACATCGGCGCGGTGGAAGCGGCCATCAGCGGGCACGGCAACATTGTCGCCATATTGGCCGAACCGATCCAAGGCGAAGGCGGCGTGAATATCCCCGCAGCGGACTACCTCAACCAACTGCGTAGCCTGTGTGACCAGCACAACCTGTTATTGATGCTGGATGAAATCCAAACAGGCATAGGCAGGACAGGGAAATTTTTCGCCTACCAACACAACGGCATCTTGCCGGATGTCTGCACCGTGGCCAAAGCCTTGGGCAATGGCGTGCCGATTGGCGCCTGCCTAGCGAGGGGCAAAGCCGCCGAGGTGCTGACCGCCGGAACCCATGGCTCGACGTTTGGCGGCAACCCCTTGGCGTGTAGCGCGGCCTTGGCGGTATTGGCGACCCTGGACGCCGACGGTTTGCTGGCGGCGGCGGCCAGCAAAGGCGCGGCGATTTGTGCGGGCTTTACCGGCCATTTGCAAGGTAACCCGCATATCGTGGATATTCGCCATAAAGGCATGATGATCGGCATCGAGCTCGACACGCCCTGCACCGGACTGGTCGGCCAAGCCTTGGAGGCCGGGTTGTTGATTAATGTCACCTACGAAAAAAACATCCGCCTGTTACCGCCATTAATTATGGACGAACTGCAAATCCAGCAGCTTGTTGGCACCTTATCATCACTCATCTCCGCGTTTACCGCACAGTTGTAGGTAGCACCTTCATGACCCTTAGACACTTTACCAGCTTGCTCGATGTTTCCAGTGCCGAATTGCGCACCTTAATCCATCGCGCCATCGAACTCAAAAACCACCGCGACATTGATTACCAACCGCTAAAGGGCCGCGTCTTGGCGATGATTTTTGAAAAATCATCGACCCGTACCCGCATTTCCTTTGAAGCGGGCATGGCGCATTTTGGCGGCAGCGCATTGTTCTTGTCACCGCGTGACACCCAATTGGGGCGCGGCGAACCCTTGCGCGACAGCGCCAAAGTCATCTCCAGCATGGTCGATTGCATCATGCTGCGCACTGACAAACACGACACCGTCGCCACTTTTGCCGAACACTCCAGCGTCCCCGTCATTAACGGCCTGACTGACGAACAACACCCTTGCCAATTGCTCGCCGACATCCAGACGTTCTTTGAATTGCGCGGCGACCTCCAAGGCAAAACCGTGGCATGGATCGGTGACGGCAACAATATGTGCCATTCCTATATCCATGCGGCCATGCTCTTGGATTTTACCCTGCACATCGCTTGCCCGGCCGGTTACTGCCCATCCCCCGCCATTGTCGCCGCGGCGGGCGGGCGCGTGAAATTTTTTGCCGGCACGGTGGCCGCCGCCCAAGATGCCGATTTGGTCGTCACGGATGTTTGGGCCAGCATGGGCCACGAAGAAGAACAAAGGCAACGCCAAATTGCGTTTAAAGACTATCAGGTCAACAACGCGGTCATGTCAGCCGCAAAAACCGACGCCTTATTTATGCACTGCCTGCCTGCCCATCGCGGCGAGGAAGTCAGCGGCGACGTTATCGACGGCCCGCAAAGCGTAGTCTTCCAGGAAGCGGAAAACCGCTTGCATGCCCAAAAAGCCTTACTGGAATTTCTCCTCTGCCGGAAATAACGTTAAAATCAGTCCATTAGATGGCTAACTGTAGGGATTTCTGTGAAAAAAATACTAACTTCGCTTGTTATCATAGCGCTCTCGGCTGGTATAGCGCGGGCTGAAACAGTTTATGTCACGGACAACTTGAATTTATCGCTCAGAAGTGCACCGGACAACGAGGCGAGGGTGGTCAAATTATTGCCGACCGGTACGCAACTGACCGTCATCGGTGAAAAAACCAAATCTGGCTTCACGCCAGTACGCACAAGCGACGGTGCCGAAGGTTTCATCCAAACGCGCCAGACCATGAAAGAGCCACCTGCACGGGACGTGATAGAAACCAATAACAAGACCCTGAGATCCTTACAATCCGAAAACCTTTCCTTAAAAGCCGAGTTAAAAATTGTCAAAGACTCGATCACGCCAGGCACATCCCTGGAAAAATCCTTAGCCTTAGAACGGGACAGGTTAAGCCTGGAATTGGGCGAACTCAAACAAGCGGCGGCAGGCGTCGTCCAGCTTAAAAACGAGCGTGACGAACTTCAGGAACGCGTGGTCAATGCAGAACGCAAACTGGAGCAGCTTGAGCGGGAAAATGCCGGGCTTAAAAACACCAGCGAGCAAGATTGGTTTTTATATGGCGGCATCCTGGTCTTTTTCAGTGTGATCCTAGGGTTTATCCTGCCCAAGCTGGGCTGGCGGCGTAAAAGCAGCTGGGATATGTACTAACGCTTATCAGGCCAGCCCTAAGCGCGTCTCACCTAGCCCCCAACCCAGCCCTGACTGGACTTTCAAAGCACGCAGGGCTGGGCTACAGGCGCCTCCCTTTACCCTTCGGCAGGTCTGGACGGAAGCGAAAAACAGCGACAAGCCTTGATTAACACTCCCCCTCACCCCAATTCCACCAACTCTAAAACCAAAAGGAATCCTTACATGTCCCACACAGGCGATAAAACCACCCGTACTTTTTCCTCCCAAGTCGTAGACGGCATGGAACGCGCGCCTAGCCGCGCCATGTTGCACGCAGTTGGATTTTCCAACGAAGATTTCCTTAAGCCGCAAATTGGCATCGCTTCGACCTGGAGCATGGTCACGCCCTGCAATATGCACATCAACAAACTGGCCGATGATGCGGCCAACGGTGTCAACCAAGCCAACGGCAAGGCCGTCATTTTCAACACCATCACCATTTCCGACGGCATCTCGATGGGCACCGAAGGCATGAAATACTCGTTGGTCTCGCGCGAAGTCATCGCCGATTCCATTGAAACCGTGGTCGGTTGCCAAGGCTTTGACGGCGTGGTCGCCATCGGCGGTTGCGACAAAAACATGCCGGGGTGCATGATCGCCATTTCGCGTTTGGACCGTCCAGCAATATTTGTTTACGGCGGCACCATCTTGCCGGGTTGCCACAAAGATAAAAAGCTCGATGTCGTGTCCGTGTTCGAAGCCGTCGGCGCCCGTGCCAACAACAAAATCGACGATGCCGAACTCGCCGAAATCGAAGCCAAAGCCATCCCGGGCGCAGGCTCTTGTGGCGGCATGTACACCGCCAACACCATGGCTTCGGCAATTGAAGCCTTAGGCATGAGCTTACCCAACAGCTCCGCGCAAGCCGCCGTCTCCAACGACAAACGCCTGGACTGCGAACGCGCGGGTGCGGCGGTCATGAACCTGATCGAAAAAAACATTAAGCCCAGCGACATCATGACCAAGGAAGCGTTTGAAAACGCCATCACCGTCGCCATCGCGCTAGGCGGCTCCACCAACGCCGTGCTACATATCTTGGCCATGGCCAATGCCGCCAAGGTGGACATCAGCCTGGACGACTTCACCCGCATCGGCAAACGCGTGCCGATGCTGGCCGATTTAAAACCCAGCGGACGTTACTCGATGGCGGAACTGGTCGAAATTGGTGGCATCCAGCCCTTGATGAAGGTGTTGCTGGACGCCGGCCTGTTGCACGGCGATTGCCTGACCGTCACTGGCCTTACCCTGGCGGAAAACCTCGCCGAAGTCGCCCCTTACCCAGACGGTCAGGACATGATCCACGACCTCGCCCACCCGATCAAAAAAGACAGCCATTTGGTCGTGCTCTATGGCAACCTCGCCCCCGAAGGCGCGGTGGCGAAAATCACCGGTAAGGAAGGCTTACGTTTTATCGGCACGGCGAAAGTGTTTGATGCCGAAGAACAAGCCCTGCACAGCATTTTGCACGGCGACATCGTCAAAGGCGATGTCATCGTCATCCGCTACGAAGGCCCCAAAGGCGGCCCTGGCATGCGCGAAATGCTCTCCCCGACTTCCGCCATCATGGGAAAAGGTTTGGGCAAGGAAGTCGCATTGATCACCGACGGACGCTTCTCCGGCGGCACCCACGGTTTCGTGGTCGGCCACATCACCCCCGAAGCCTACGTCGGCGGCCCCTTAGCCTTAGTCGAAAACGGCGACACCATCGCTATTGACGCCGAAAACAACGCCTTGACCTTGCATATCAACGAACATGAAATGGCGCGGCGGATGGAGAAGTGGCAACAACCTGCCCCGAAATATATCCGTGGCGTGTTGGCGAAATATGCCAAGTTGGTGAATTCGGCTTCGTTGGGGGCGGTTACGGATAATTGATTGCTGGCTTGGCGGGATTAGTCAAGGATTGTAGGATGGGCTGACGCAAGGAAGCCCATCATGGGGTGTTGCCGAATTTGATGGGCTTCCTTGCGTCAGCCCATCCTACATTTCAATTTTTACCCAACATCAACTTATCGGAAAATCCATGACTGACTACCGCCGTGCTTATGTGCCTGGGGCTTCGTGGTTTTTTACCGTCAATCTTGCCGAACGCCATAACAATCCGTTGTTGGTTGAACACATCGGCCCACTACGCGCGGCTTTCCGTTATGTAAAACAACGCCATCCTTACCATATGGATGCGGTGGTGATTTTGCCGGATCATATCCATTGTATTTGGACGTTGCCGCCGGACGATGCGGATTTTTCCACGCGCTGGAATTTGCTGAAAGGCCATTTCTCACGGGCGATTGCCAAAGGTGAGCCAATTTCAGCCAGCCGTATCGGACGAAGGGAACGTGGTAATGGCAACGGCGATTTTGGGAACATTTGCTGCGTGATCAAGACGATTGGAATCGGCATGTCGATTACATCCATTGGAATCCGGTCAAACATGGCTGGGTAGAGCGCGTGACTGATTGGCCCCATTCCAGTTTCCATCAATTTGCCGGACAAGGAGTTTATCAGGACAATTGGGCTTTTGTGGGTGAATTTGATTTTGCTGCCGGGGAGTGTGATGGGCTTCCTGTCGTCAGCCCATCCTACAAAATATAACGTGAGAGGAGTTAAAAACGGTTTGATGGCAACAAAACCCCAATCTTTTTATTTTTCACCCTCCAACACATTACGAATGGCCTTCCGAATATGATCTGGACATTTAAAATAAAATTAGCGTTTACCCCCTTTACTGAACAGTCTTGGGCGGCAGAAATTGAAATTGATAGCTCGGCAACGCTTGAGGAATTGCATCTTGCCATTCAAGATGCGGTGGAATTTGAGAATGACCACCTATATGAATTTTACATTTCTAAAACAGAAAGCAGTTATCACCCTAGCGCAATTCGTTTTGACGATGAAGAAGAGGGCTTTTATTCTTCTGTTACCTTAGAAAACGTATACCCCTTGGAAACAGGCAAAAGCCTGTATTACTTATTTGATTATGGCGATAATTGGTTATTTAAAATCACCAAAAGCAGGAAAAAACCACACGGGCCACAGCAAGGTATCAGCTATCCTCACCGCATTAGCGAGATAGGCGAAAGGCCTGTGCAATATCCCGACTTTGATGAATAAGTAAAGAAATTTAAGCCGCGCAACTGATGCCCATCGTTCCCCGGCACCCCCAATTAATGTTAAGGAAGCCCGCAGGAAGATAACGGCTGGGCTTCGATGCCATACCCAGTATCCCGCTATCGCCACATACGGGCACCGCAATTTGTATGAACCATCCCACACAAACAATGACCCCACCCAACGAATTCGTCAACTGGTTCCGTTCCTCATCCCCCTACATCCACGCCCACCGTAACAAGACCTTTGTTATCTCGTTTGGCGGCGAAGCGGTGTTGGCGGCTGATTTTGAACACCATGTCCATGATTTTGCCTTGCTCAACAGCTTAGGCATCCGGCTGGTGCTGGTGCATGGCATCCGTCCGCAAATCGACCAGCGGCTGCACAACTCCGCGCCGCCGCGTTTCCACAATCATTTGCGCATTACTGACGATTTGGCCTTGCAGGCCGTGAAGGAAGCGGCGGGGCTGGTGCGCGTTGAAATTGAAGCGTTGCTGTCGCTAGGCTTGGCGAATTCGCCGATGGCGGGGGCGAAAATCAAAGTCGCGTCGGGCAATTTTGTCACCGCCAAGCCCTTGGGCGTGATTGACGGCATAGATTATTGCCACACCGGTGAAGTGCGCCGGATTGATAGCGAGGCCATCCACCAGCAGTTGGATCAAGACAATGTCGTGCTGATTTCGCCGATTGGTTATTCGCCCAGCGGGGAGATTTTTAATTTGTCCGCCGAGCAAGTGGCGACGGCTGTGGCCATCGCGCTAAAAGCGGAAAAGCTGGTTTTGCTGACTGAACAAAGCTGTTGCCATCCCGACAGCGGGAAACCCATCCAACAAATGACGACAGCGGAAATATCGGCCTTCCTTGACAAGCACCCTAACCTTCATGAAACCATGAGCCAGCCCCTCAAAGCCGCAATCCATGCTTGTAATTCGGGTATTGCCCGGGTACATTTAATCGACCGGACACAAAACGGGGCATTGTTGCTGGAGCTGTTCACCCGCGACGGCATCGGCACCTTGATCAGCTCCAACCCGTTCGAAGATCTGCGCCCGGCCAGCCTTCACGACATCGGCGGCATCTTGGAACTGATCAAACCTCTGGAACAACAAGGCGTCTTGGCGAAACGTTCGCGTGAAAAAATTGAGATGGAGATCGCAGATTATTTTATCATTGAGCGCGATGGCCTGATTATCGGCTGCATTGCCTTACACGCGGATCTGCAACGGCATTTTGGCGTGATCGCCTGCCTTGCCGTGCATCCCGATTATCGGCGTTCGGCGCGGGCGAACCGTCTGCTGGACTACGCATCCCGCAAGGCCAAACAGCTAAACTTGAAAAAGATTTTTGTGTTATCGACACAAACGGTACACTGGTTTATTGAACGAGGTTTTTTATCGTCAGATATAACGAATCTCCCCGAGCCGCTTAAGGCCCTTTACAATCCGCAAAGAAATTCGAAGATTCTTTGTAAAGACATTGAATAGCCCTGACGATGACATCAGCTTCCGAATGCCTGTCAATATTGCAGTTATCCGATACCCATATCCTCGCTAGCCCTGGCGCAACCTTGCTGGGCATTGATACCGCCTATTATTTTCGGGCGGTCTTAGCGCAAGCACTCGCCCAGCGACAGGCCTTCGATTTGATCATGCTGACAGGTGACTTGGCGCAAGAGCCCGCGACCCAAAGCTACCGGTACATTTTAAAGCACATCAGCAGCTACGGGATCCCGTGTGTTTGCCTGCCCGGCAACCACGATGATTACGCCCTGATGCAAAAAGTCCTGAGCACCCCTTTGGTTAATTGCCGTAAACAGGTGTTTTTAAAGGGTTGGCAAATCATTAGCTTGAACAGCCAAATAATCGGTGAAGAAGGCGGGTATTTATCCGCCGGAGAACTGTGCTTCCTGGAAGGGTGCTTAAGCCAACATCCCGGCCAAAACACCCTGGTTGCCGTGCACCACCATCCCCTGGCGACAGGCAGCGTCTGGATGGATACGATGATGATCGAGAACAGCGATGAGTTTTTGGCGGTGGTCAAACGCCATCCACAAATTAAAATCATCATCAATGGGCATATCCACCAGGCTATGGACAGGCAATTGCAATCCATCCGCATACTCGGTACCCCGTCAACTTGCTTCCAGTTTAAACCCAAGAGCGTGGAATTCGCACTGGATGACACCTCACCCGCTTACCGGCACCTGCAACTGCATGCCGATGGACGCATCTCCTCACAAGTCATCCGCCTTAGCGAAGCGCTCGCTGGCTTGGAAACCACCACCACAGGCTACTAAAGGCCAAAGGCCTTTGCCGGGCCACTACCGGCCATAACGGTTAAAAATCCCAAAGCCATAGACCGCAGCCAAGAGGCTTGTCCAAACATTCTTATCGTAAAAATGCTTGAAGAAGCCTCCTGCTTCGGATGTTTGGCCTTACGGCGGTATTGGGTCTTGTCGCAATAGGCTTGGGCCTTATTAAACTGATGGGCGAATTTGGCAACTGGATTTTGCAATGGAATATCTTCCAATTGACGTTGATTTTTACGTTTTTTCATAGATTACCTCTTATAATATAAAACATTATTGGGCTGCGCCGTTTGGCGCACAGGACAGAGTAAAGTATTAGCCATGAAATTCAAAAAAAATTTTGATGTGATTGTGGTCGGTGGTGGCCACGCGGGCACAGAAGCCGCATTGGCCGCGGCGCGGACGGGGGCGAAGACCTTGTTGCTGACGCAAAACATTGACACCTTGGGGCAGATGAGCTGCAACCCCGCGATAGGCGGTATCGGCAAAGGCCATTTGGTCAAAGAAATAGACGCGCTGGGCGGGATTATGGCGCAGGCCATAGACGTGGGCGGCATCCAGTTCCGCACCTTAAACGCCAGCAAAGGCCCTGCGGTACGGGCGACCCGCGCGCAAGCCGACCGCAAGTTGTATAAACAAGCGATCCGGACTGTTTTGGAAAACCAGCCTAATTTGGCGTTATTCCAACAAACCGTCGCCGACTTGATTGTTGAAAACAACCGCGTCGCGGGCGTGAAAACGCAAATGGGCTTGGATTTTAAAGCCAAGGCGGTGGTATTGACGACCGGCACATTTTTAGGAGGCAAAATCCATATCGGCTTGGAAAATTACAGCGGCGGACGTGCGGGCGACCCGGCGTCGATTGCCTTAGCCGAGCGTTTGCGCGAGTTGCCGTTCCGCATCGACCGCTTAAAAACCGGCACGCCGCCGCGTATAGACGGGCGCACAATAGATTTCAGCCAGCTACAAGAACAGCATGGCGACACGCCCGTGCCCGTGTTTTCCTTCATGGGCACGCGCGAACAGCATCCCCGGCAAATCCCTTGCCATATCACCCGCACTACAGAAAAAACCCACGATATTATCCGTGCGGGCTTAGACCGCTCACCTTTGTATTCCGGCGTGATCGAAGGCATAGGCCCGCGTTATTGCCCGTCGATAGAAGATAAGGTCGTGCGTTTTGCCGACCGTGATTCCCACCAGATTTTTGTCGAGCCGGAAGGCTTGGACACGCACGAAATATACCCGAACGGCATTTCCACCAGTTTGCCGTTTGACGTGCAATATGAATTCGTGCGCTCGATGCCAGGCTTTGAGAATGCCGAAATCATCCGTCCCGGTTATGCGATTGAATATGACTTTTTCGACCCCCGCGACTTGAGAATGTCCTTGGAAACCAAACACATGGATGGTTTGTTTTTCGCAGGGCAAGTCAACGGCACGACGGGCTACGAAGAAGCGGCGGCACAAGGCCTGATTGCAGGCATGAATGCGGCGCGGCAAGTGCTGGGCTTGGAAAGCTGGTGTCCGGCACGGGATGAGGCTTATATCGGCGTGATGATTGATGACCTGATCACACGCGGCACCCAAGAGCCGTACCGCATGTTCACCAGCCGCGCCGAATACCGTTTGCTGTTGCGGGAAGATAACGCCGACTTGCGTCTGACCGAAAAGGGGCGTGAATTGGGCTTGGTGGATGACGCACGTTGGCAAGCGTTTGCCAGCAAACGTGAAGCGGTCACCCGTTTACAGGACACCCTGAAAAAGACCTGGATAAGGGCAGAAAGCGAAGAAGCCTTACAAGTGGAGGCATACTGGGGCAAGCCCTTGTTAAAAGAAGCCAACTTGATGGAATTGTTGCGCCGCCCTGAAGTTGACGTTTTGCAATTGCTGGACTTTTTGCCTGATGGCGGGGAAATCCCTGAAGCGGTCAGCGAACAAGCGGAAATACAGGCAAAATACGCAGGCTATATCGTCAGGCAACAATCCGAAATTGACAAATCCTTGCGCTATGACCATCTGAAACTACCGGAAGGCTTGGATTATCAAGGCATCCCTGGCTTATCGAATGAAGTCAGTGAGAAACTTAGGAGGCAACGCCCTGAAACACTGGGCCAAGCATCACGGATCCAAGGCATCACCCCGGCGGCAATTTCCCTGTTGCTGGTCTATTTAAAGAAGAAATCGGCCTAATGGACAATTGCGAAACAGAACTGCGGGCAGGTTTAAACGAGCTGGGCCTGCCCCTAGAAGCATCCACTATCCAAGCCTTGCTGGCTTTTATTGCCCTGATTGAAAAATGGAACAAAGCTTACAACCTTACCGCCATCCGAAAAAAAGAGGGAATGGTCGGGCTGCATTTGCTGGATAGCTTGGCAATACTGCCGCATTTGCATGGCAAGCGCATTATTGATATTGGCACAGGCGCGGGGCTACCCGGCATTCCGCTGGCAATTTGTTGCCCTGAACGCGAGTTCACCTTGCTCGATAGCAATGCAAAAAAAACCCGCTTCGTGCAACAAGCCGTCTTGGAACTCAAACTTAAAAATGTTACTGTCTGCCACCAGCGCGTGGAAGACTACCGGCCCGCCCAAGGTTTTGACTCCATCCTCACGCGGGCCTTTGCCAGCTTACCGGATATTATTGATATGACAGCACATTTACTGGCGGAACACGGGGTTTTATTAGCCATGAAAGGCCAACAAGCACTGGCGGAATCGGCGCAAACCACCGCCCAAACAACGCTTATTCCGATCAACGTGCCTGGCATTGCCGCCGAAAGATTCCTGATACGGGTAGAAAACGCTAGACCAACAGAGGTAAGCCAGTGGGAAAAATAATTGCCGTAACCAATCAAAAGGGCGGCGTAGGAAAAACAACGACCAGCGTCAATTTAGCCGCTTCATTGGCGGCGGCCAACCGGCGCGTCTTGCTGGTGGATTTGGATCCGCAAGGCAATGCGGCAATGGGCTGTGGCGTTGATAAAGAAAACATCAGCTATTCCAGCTATGATGTGCTGATGGAAGACGTGCCGGTACTGGCGGCCGTTTTGGAGCGGCCTGAGCTAGGCTTTTCGGTCATCCCTGGCAATGCCGACCTAACCGCTGCCGAAGTGCAGCTCATGAACGCTGACCGGAAAGAATTACGGCTACGTGATGCCTTAGCCCAGGTCACCTCAGCGTATGATTACATTTTAATTGACTGCCCACCGTCGTTAAATATGTTGACCTTAAACGCCATGGTTGCGGCCAATAGCTTGTTGATCCCGGTGCAATGCGAATATTACGCGCTGGAGGGGCTGTCCGCCTTGATGACAACCCTGAAAAATATCCAGAACACCGTCAACACCGGGCTGTACCTGGAAGGGATTTTACGCACCATGTTTGATGACCGGAATCGCTTGACCAAAGATGTGTCCGAACAATTGCTCCGTTATTTTGGCGAGCAAGTGTTCCGGACGTGCATCCCCAGAAACATCCGTCTGGCTGAAGCACCCAGCCACGGCCTGCCGATACTGGCCTATGACAAAACCTCGCGCGGCGCCACAGCTTATACAGCCTTAGCCGAAGAAATGATCAACAATGAAAAAAACTAACCACATGACTGATAGAAAACGCGGACTGGGCAGGGGCCTTGAAGTGCTCCTGGCGGATACGCAACCTTTGGACGCCGCACAATCAACATCGGCCAAACCGGCGGCAGCCACCAGCACTTCGGAAGTGGCGCAAACGGCGAGAGGCACGCTACATGACGAACGGCTGCAACTGTTAAAAGAAGCCGAAGCGCTCAGGATACTGATGCTTGAATTTGAACTGATCATGCGCGCCGATTTGCATTGATCACCCTACATGGGCCGGTTCCCGGTTCCATCTAATCGCCTTTATTAAGAACACACAAGTAGCAAGCGATGGCTTTACAAAAACGTGGATTAGGTCGTGGGCTAGATGCTTTATTGGGTGAAGTTGCCAGCAAAGATGCCGGCAAAGAAGCGGAAGATAAAGGCATTGCCGCGGCAAAAAATCAAACCCAACAATTGCCGATAGAATATCTGCAACGCGGCAAATATCAGCCGCGCAAAGACATGAACCCTGAGAAATTGCAGGAACTGGCGGATTCAATCCGGGCGCAAGGCATTATCCAGCCCATCGTTGTGCGCCAACTGGATCTGGAAAAATATGAGATTGTCGCTGGGGAACGCCGCTGGCGTGCCGCGCAATTGGCTGGTTTACAAGAAGTCCCGGTGCTGGTCAGGGAAATCGACGACCGCGCGGCCATGGCGATTGCGTTGATTGAAAACATCCAACGCGAAGACCTCAACCCCTTGGAAGAGGCCGATGCCTTACGCAAACTGCTCGACGAATTTGGCATGACCCATCAGCAAATCGCCGATGCCGTGGGCAGGTCACGCGCCGCCGTCACCAATTTGCTGCGCCTGATCGAACTGAACCCCGAGGTCAAAAAGCTGCTGGTCAACCGGCAATTGGAAATGGGCCATGCCCGCGCCTTATTGTCACTCAATGACAGCCAACAACTCACCATCGCCCAAAAAATCGTCAAAGACGGCCTGTCCGTCCGCGCCGCCGAGCAATTGGTCAAACAATGCCACGCCGAACCCAAAACGCCCGTCGAAAAACACATAGATAACGACACCTTACGTTTGCAGAATGAACTGACCGCCAAACTGGGCGCAAAAGTCGTCATCGACCACAAAGAAAACGGCGGCGGCAAAGTGGTTATCACCTACACCAGCTTGGACGAGTTGGATGGGATTATTGGGCAGATAAAATAATTAATGGTTTGCCCGTCTTACACTATCGCTTTATACAAGCTAATTGCTTGGCTTCCCAACCATGATAGAAAAAACTTTCAAATTTGCATGGATTATCGGCATTGCTTTGTTGCTGCTCTCCTCTAAGACATATGCTACGGGAGATAAAGATTTCTTTGATAGCTTGAAAAACACTTTATACAGTATATCCAACGGCAATGATGATTCCGTCGAATTTACCAACATACCCCAAATTTCTTGCCTACTAGAACAATCTATAGGGCAGGAAAATGTGCAAGCCTTATCCAACCGCCTTTTTAAGGAGACGCCCAGTCTTTTATTGAAGGCTTTAAATGAAGGAGGCGCCATTTTCATCTCTGGCTTTATAGCCCACGTTGCTGATGCTGAGCAAGCTGGTGTATGGATGTCAAAAGATGGCAGGTTTGTGGCAGTCCTCCTAAACGGTGGTGTAAAGCTTGAGGTTTTTGCTAATGATCCCGATTTGGCCGAACACCCACCAAAAGAAATAAAAGGATTATTGGATGAAATAGCGGCTCTTCAGCCTAATAATCAGGCCTTCCAACATCCTGTCCCATCCTTAATTCCTTCGAAATTTGTTTTTCCTAAAGCGTGTCTGGCTGAAGGAGTCACTAAAACCGTGGCAAAATGGACGGCAGCCCATTTAGGAAAAGCCTGCAACGAACATTCAACTTTCATCGATACTCTCGCTGTAGTTCATCCCCTTAAAGAAAAAGCTTTTTTATTCAAAGAACCGATCACCTGTAGTGCCGATTTATGCCCCCAAAAGCAGAATACCTACTTGATCGCGGGAGACTATGTTGAAATAGCTGGCGATAACCAAAATGGATTTGCCTGTATTCGTTATCAAGGCAAAAAATCCACTACGCTAGGCTGGATATCCAAAACGGAATTGCAAGTTTTTGATCGGCGTGAATTGCCGGGTTTTGACGAAACTGGCTATATTGATAAAGTGGAAGATACTCAATGGATGAAATCCATGTTAAAGCTCTCCAAAATTTGGGCGGGGCAGTTGCCCTCTTTAAATGACTGGAAAGGAAAGTGGGTGAGTAACGGCGATTCGCTTTATTACAAAGGAAACTTAACCATCAAAACCCAAGGTAAGTTTTTATATGCGGAGATGGACAAAATGACTGGCTATAATATTGGCAGTTTAGAAGCCCCCCTCCATACCGAAGGACGTCAGGCTTACGCTATAGACAATGAGGTGTTATGTGGTGCGTTTTTCATTCATTTCAATAATGCAATTTATGTCTTAGATAATGGATATTGTGGTGGGCTTGGTGTATCACTTAATGGCGCCTATTTCAGAAAATAGGCCACAAGCAAGTAGCCCGTATGAAGTGATAGCGCAATACGGGATTCAATACCGCATCCTATCCGTATCAAGACCATGCTTGAAAACTTCTTGCTATATTTATGTAATGAAATACGGCATGTCGCTATGTTCCCCGTATTGCACTATCGCCCCATACGGGCTACCCATCATTAAAATAGACGATTGTTAATAGTAGAGCCACCATGCCAACCCTACTCCACCACCTGCTCACCGAAACCCAAACCATCAGCCCCGATGCCGTAGCTATCGTCCATAAAAAAGCCTCATGGACTTACACCCAACTTAACAACCTTGTCCAGCAACAAGCCCGCGCCCTGCAAGCCCTGAATTTGCAGCCGCAGCAACGGGTTGCGGTGTATCTGCCGAAACAAATCGAAACCGTCAGCAGTTTTTTGGCGGTTAGCCTAGCGGGCGGCGTGTTCGTCCCCGTCAATCCGGTGCTAAAGGCGGCGCAAGTCGGCTATATCCTGGGCAACTGTAACGTCAATATCCTGGTCACCTCAAAAAACCGCTTGCCGGGGCTTGCCGGGATATTGGCGGAATGCCCGGATTTGCATACCGTCGTCATCACCGAAGCGGAAGATACGGGCTACGAAGCCGTTGCGGGCAAAAGCGTTATAAGCTGGCAGCGGTTTATGGCGAATGCGGCAAACACCTTACCAACACCGCCAACCATAGACACCGACATGGCGGCGATACTGTATACGTCCGGCAGCACGGGCAAACCCAAAGGCGTGGTGATTTCACACCGGAACTTGATTGCAGGCGCGGTCAGCGTCAGCGACTATTTGTCGATCACCGCCGCCGACCGTTTGCTGGCGGTGTTGCCGTTCAGTTTTGACTACGGCCTCAACCAACTCACCACGGCTTTGCTGAAAGGCGCGGCCTGCGTGTTGTTGGATTATCTGTTGCCACGGGATGTTGTCGTTGCCTTGGCAACTTACCAGATCACGGGGCTGGCCGCCGTGCCGCCGCTGTGGGCGCAATTGGCGAACGTCACTTGGCCTGAGGGCATCAACGGGCATTTGCGCTACCTGACCAATTCCGGCGGCAAAATGCCCAGAGCCATCCTGACCAACATCCGCGCCAAAGTGCCGGACAGCCGTTTTTTCCTGATGTATGGCCTGACCGAAGCGTTCCGATCCACTTATTTGCCGCCGGAACAAATCGACCTGCGCCCTGATTCCATCGGCAAGGCCATCCCGAATGCGGAAATTTTAGTGGTGCGCGAAGACGGCAGTTTGTGCGACGCGCACGAGGCCGGCGAGCTGGTGCACCGCGGTTCGCTGGTGGCGATGGGGTATTGGAATGACCCCGCCACCACTTCGGCGCGTTTCAAACCCGCGCCGGGGCAGTTGCCGCAATTGCCCTTGACCGAAATCGCCGTGTGGTCTGGGGACACCGTGACTAGGGATGAAGAAGGTTATTTGTATTTTGTCGGGCGTAAGGACGATATGATTAAAACGTCCGGCTACCGCGTCAGCCCCACCGAAATTGAAGAAGTGGTGTATGCCTCAGGGCTAGTCAAGGAAGCCGCCGCGCTGGGCATAGAGCACGGCAGTTTAGGGCAAGCGGTGGTTGTGGTAGTCAGTGTGGAAGCGCCCGAAAACTTTGATGGGCAATCTGTTATCACCGCCTGCAAAGAGCAGCTGCCCAATTTTATGGTACCTGCAAAAATTCTGGTATTGCCGGTTTTACCGAAAAACCCCAATGGTAAAATTGACCGCAAAGCCCTCACGGAACAATTCGCCACACTTTTCCAAACCAATCCATGAACACAAGCAGCCCCCAACACACACCCATGACGCAATTCGCCGTTGCCAACAACGAATTGCTAATCGGAGGCATTCCGTTATCGCGCCTAGCCCAACGGGTCGGCAGCACCCCCTTTTATGCCTATGACCGGCAAGTGATGGCCCAACGTGTGCACGGGCTACGCCAACACATGCCGCCGGATTTGAAAATCCATTACGCGATGAAGGCCAACCCTATGCCTGCGGTAGTCCAGCACATGGCCAGTATTGTCGATGGTTTTGACCTGGCTTCTGCCGGGGAAATGAAAGTGGCGCTCGACACCACCATGCCCCCCGAAAACATCAGCATGGCGGGCCCAGGCAAACGTCCGGCGGAACTGCGGCAAGCGATTGCGGCGGGCATTACCATCCATATTGAGTCTTCTCACGAATTGGAAACCATCGCGCAACTGTCCCAACAAACGGGCCATCAAGCCCATGTCGCTGTCCGTATCAATCCCGCGTTTGAACTGAAAGCCTCCGGCATGAAAATGGGCGGCGGCTCCAAACCATTCGGCATTGACGAAGAATTGCTGCCCGACGCATTAAACCGCATCAAAGAGCTGGAGCTGGACTTCAAAGGCTTCCATATCTACAGCGGGTCACAAAACCTTAAAGCCGAAGCGATTATCGAGGCACAGCAAAAAAGCATCGCCTTAGCCATGCAATTATCCAAGCATTGCCCTAACCCCATCAAAAAACTCAATATTGGCGGGGGCTACGGCATCCCCTATTTTCCCGGAGAGGCCCGCTTGGACACCCAAGCCATTGGTGACGCACTTGCCGGGCCCATGGCTGAATTCAAGTCCGCCAACCCGGAAGCGGAAATCATCATAGAATTAGGGCGTTATTTGGTGGGCGAAGCGGGTGTTTATGTCTGTGAAGTGATTGATAAAAAAATCTCCCGTGGCCAAACCTACTTGGTGGCCAATGGCGGCCTGCACCATCACCTTGCCGCTTCCGGTAACTTCGGGCAAGTCATACGCAAAAATTACCCCATTGCCATCGGCAATAAAATGCACAGCGATGCGCAAGAAATTGTCAATATCGTCGGCCCTTTATGCACGCCGCTTGACATTCTCGCCGATAAAATGCTGCTGCCCGTCGCCGAAATCGGTGATTTGATCGTAGTTTACCAATCCGGCGCATACGGCTACACCGCTAGCCCCAGGGATTTTTTAAGCCAGCCTAAAACGGAAGAAGTTTTGGTATAGCTAAAGGCCTATGGGCTAAAATCCATCACTTTTTTTAGAAATACCCTAAAATGCCCCAAACACAAGCGAGTTAATTTATGCTACAAGTCGCCAAAAACATTTACCAATACCGCGAACTGATTTCTGAACTTGCCTGGAAAAACATCATCGTCCGCTACAAGCAATCCTATCTTGGCATTGTGTGGGCCGTGCTAAAGCCCTTGATGCTGATGCTGATATTTACCTTGGTCAGAAGTTTTGTCGGCATCGAAACCGGGGACATCCCTTATCCCGTCCTCACTTTTGCCGCGCTAATCCCTTGGGTCTTTTTTCAGGAATCGACATCCGAAGGCGTCATCAGCGTGACCAGCAACGCCCCGCTGATCAAAAAAATCTATTTCCCCCGGGAAGTCTTCCCCTTGACAGCCATGGCGACCAAACTGGTGGAGCTGGTCATCAGCTTGGCAATCCTGGCCATTATGATGGCTTATTACCATTTGCTGCCCAGCATTTATGCCTTATGGATACCCGCCATCATCGCGTACGCGATGATAGTCGCACTGACCATCAGTTTTTTCGGGGCGGCACTGAATGTTTATTACCGCGACATTGCGCAGGCCTTGCCGGTAGGGCTGTCCCTTTTAATGTACGGCTCCCCGGTGATGTACCCCCTTGCCTTAGTCCATAAGAAACTGATTGTCGAACAAGCCGCAGGCGAATGGTCAAACACGCTATACACAATTTATACCCTCAACCCATTGGCGGGCATCATCGACAGTTTCCAACGCGTCCTATTCAAAAATTTACCACCTGATTTTAATGCCCTTTATCCTGGCGCCATTTTGATAGTGGCTATCCTGCCTTTTAGCTATCTATTTTTTAAACGCGCAGAAAACTGGTTTGCCGACGTCATTTGATAGGCCACATTCCGTCTTTTTATTGCCTTAACCATCCGTTAACCCCTACAGCAATCATGTCCATCATAGAAGTTAAGCACCTGACCAAAGAATACCAGCTTGGTCATATCGCCAGCCTAAAAGAAACCGCATTGAACGGGTTAAGGCTCCTGACCGGGAAAGGCACGCACAAAAAAGAGCCATTTAAAGCCCTTGATGATGTCCATTTTTCTATCGAAGAAGGCGAAGTCGTCGGGATCATTGGCCACAATGGCGCAGGCAAAAGCACCTTGCTGAAACATCTGGCCAATATCAGCAAACCCACTAAAGGGCAAGTGATTGTCCGTGGCAACGTCGCCCCATTGATCGAGGTAGGCGCAGGCGTCAGCCCGGAGCTGACCGGCCGGGAAAACATTTTCTTAAATGCGGCGATCTTAGGCATACCCAAGAAAACCATCATGCAGAAACTTGATGAAATCATTGATTTTGCGGAAATAGAAGAATTTATTGACACCCCCGTCAAACGCTATAGCTCCGGCATGACCGTTAAGTTAGGCTTTTCGATTGCCACGAGCATGGATGCCGACATTTTGATTGTTGATGAGGTGTTGGCGGTAGGCGACCTTGCTTTCCAACGCAAATGTTTTGACCGGATGGAAAGCCTGATCAAAAAGCAAGGAAAAACAGTCCTGTTAGTGAGCCACAATATCCGGCAAGTTGAGCACTTATGTAGCCGGGTGTTATTGATGGACCATGGGCACTTGTTAATGGACGGCGACCCCAAAACCGTCTGCAACCAGTTCTATTCGCTTAGCGAACGGCAAATCAAAAATACCCAGGACAGCAACAGCAAATTACGGCAAAACGTTTTGTCCTCCAATGACATTGACTTAGTGTCTATCGAAGCCTTTGACGGGCAAGGGCTTGCAACATCGTCGGTACAATATTTTGAAGACGTTGAATTCCGGCTAACCTTCAACGTGAAAAATCGGTTGCCAAAACCCGTATTTGGTTTTGGTTTCCATACCACCGACATGCTCTACCTTGCCACCATGCAAAGCATTAACGCCCTTGAGTGCGAAGAATTAATGCCAGGCACCCATCAAGTCCAGTTTAAGGTAAGCCGCTTCCCCTTCTTGCCAGGCATCTACTCGATCAGGATCGGGGTGGTATTGGGGGAATTTTTCCATCCTGTCTTTTATGCCGAAAATTTGTTCCCCATACAAGTCACCGCACCCAATATTAGCCGCTCAATAAACTCCGGCTCCAACGAAGGCTTCATAGGGCTAGACGTGACGTGGAGCCTCAT
The DNA here is from genome assembly GCF_000384075.1 of Methylovulum miyakonense HT12. Classification (GTDB taxonomy): domain Bacteria; phylum Pseudomonadota; class Gammaproteobacteria; order Methylococcales; family Methylomonadaceae; genus Methylovulum; species Methylovulum miyakonense. The sequence goes on along the minus strand of NZ_KB913025.1, from coordinate 1,655,923 downwards.
ATCATAAAGCGCCCCCCAAACAACCTGATTTTCTTGTCGAACGGTACCGCAGCGGGGACGCTCCGTTTGGTGGGGCAAACGGGAGCCAAACACGTTACCGCATAACCTCAGTAACCCTCATAACAACACCCGAAACTTAGGCGGACAGATGATGGAAGGGAATTACAATGTGCACCAAGATGACCGTACCAACCGTCATCCGCAGCTTGTTGTCTATTCGTTAGATACAGAAGAGCGTGCTTGCGCGATTATCCGGATTATCGCCCCGTTTCTGGCAAAGGGTTGGGATGTCACCTGGGCCGTCAAAAAAACCGGGGCAGGTTTTTCAACTGACTTGGAGGCCTTGGGACAAGCGGACCTTGTTATTATCCAACGCCATTTCCCGGCGGTCTTCACTGAACAGGCCTTAAAGAAAATCATTGCCCAAAACGTGCCCATTGTTTATGACTTGGATGATATGTTTTTGGACATCTCCCCTTCCCACCCCCATTACAAAGCCTTAAATGAAAGGGCCCCTTATATCAAATGGATGTTGAATGAAGCCGATGCCATAACGGTATCCACCTTAACATTACAAAAATCCCTAGGCAAACACACCCGCCGCCCCATTCATGTCCAGCCCAACTTAGTGGATTGGAGCTGGTTTTATGCCCGACCAAGGCCACATACCGCGCCATTCAACCTATTGGTTTCAGGCACCCCGACCCATCAAAGCGATTGGCAAATTATTGAAGAACCTTTGGCAGAAATACTTAACACTTACACACAAGTGAAAGCGATATTTTTTGGGGAATTGCCCGCAAGGTTTGCCAACCACCCTTCGGTACGGCTGATTGGCTTCCTGCCCGGTTACCGGGAATACGCCGACCAGCTAAAAGGTTTGGATGTCCACCTCGCCCTAGTCCCTCTGGAAGACACGCCCTTTAACCACTGCAAAAGCAACATAAAATGGCTGGAATATTCGGCGGCAGGCATCCCTGGCATTTACAGCGACATCACCCCTTATCGGGACTCTATCACGCACGGCAAAACCGGTTTGCTGGTGGCAAACACCTCCGAGGATTGGTTTACGGCCATAAGCGGGCTATTGGCAAACCCTAACCTTGCGCTTGCGCTAGTTGAAAATGCCCAAACTGAAGCCTATCGGAAATATGCCATCGAAATGGCAGGCGAAGGCTTTATCGCTTTGTTTGGGCAATACCTACATGGCAAGCATGATCACCCATTTTTGTCAGGCCTGCCGAGCCTTCCCGTCCGCTTGAAAAAGCGGATGGCCTGGCGTTTAGCAGACTTTCTGGACAAATACGTCCTCTGGCGCTTCAACAAGTAATCCAGCCTATGCACGACCTAAAACAACATCTAACACAGGCATTTTTATTGCCGTTTAGGGCGGCAATATGAACAATATCACTGCCCGCGCACAACCCAGCGTCGCCGTTTTTTCACCTGATAAAGAAACTCACGCGTGCGCCGTCATTCGGATTATTGCACCGTTGTTGGCCCAAAACTGGCAGGTCATTTGGGCGGCGAACCAAAACCACTTATCCCCTTGGTACGATCTTGATGCGGCCCGGCGTGCGGATTTAATTATTATCCAAAGGCACTTCCCGTCGGTGTCCACCGCAAAAATATTACGGAAAATAATAGGCCTTAAGATCCCTTTGGTTTATGACCTTGATGATATGTTTCTCGATGTCCCGGCCTCCCATCCAAATTACCAGCGATTAAAAGGGCATTCGCCTTATATAAAATGGATATTGAATGAAGCCGACTTGATTACCGTTTCCACCGAAGGCTTGCAAAACTCACTTCAGAAGCACACCCCCCGCCCAATACGGGTAAAACCCAATCTTGTGGACTGGGGCTTGTTTGCCGCGCAACCCAGGCCAGCCAATGACCAATTCAATTTTCTAATATCCGGGACCCCAACGCATAGGAAAGACTGGGCGCTCATCGAAGAGCCGCTCCTAGAAGTTTTGCACAAGCACCCTAACGTAAACGCCGTGTTTTTTGGGGAATTGCCAAAAAGGTTTTCTAATTGCGCCTCGGCCCGGTTCATTGATTTTCAGCGGGACTATCAGCGTTATGCCTCATCCTTAAAAAAACTCGATGTCCACGCCGCGCTAACCCCGCTTGAAGACACGCCCTTTAACCGCTGCAAAAGCAATATAAAATGGCTGGAATATTCGGCGGCAGGAATAGCGGGAATTTTTAGCGATATGGCGCCGTACAGCTCATCCGTCAGGAATGGCGAAACCGGGCTGTTGGTAAAGGACTCGGCTGACGCCTGGTTGATGTCCATGGAACACTTATTGGCCAACCCTAGTGCAACATCAGCGATGGTTGAAAACGCACGGCAAGAAGTGTTTGGGCGATATTCCGTTGAAAACGGATCTGGCCAGTTCGTTGAAGCGTTTCAGGGATTGCTAGGGCAACCCCATGAGCCCAGCTTGCTTTCTGAATTACCCAAGTTTGCCAACCGCCTCCAGGCGCGTACCCACGAAGTTTTGGACATATCCGCATTTCTGGATAAATATGTTTTATGGCGGTTTAACCGTAAATAGCAGGAAGCATCCATGCCGCCCCTTCAGGCTGTTCCCGACAAAACTTGCGGTGCCCGGCGGCGAATGGGGACAAAAACGGGTTACTGCGTAACGTCAGTTAACATAATTTAATGGGTGATAATTAATGCATAAGCCGCTAGTTTCTATTTGTATACCTACTTATAATGGTGAAACGTTTATCCGGCAGGCCATTGAATCTGCGCTACAGCAAACTTATAGGCCCTTAGAAATCATTGTTTCCGATGATGCTTCCACTGACAATACGCTGGCTATTATTACCGGCTTACTGGCCGAAAAAACGGACATCCCTATAACGGTCTTCCACCACACGCCTTGCGGGATAGGGGCCAATTGGAATTACTCCATTGCCCAGGCTAAAGGTGAATTTATCAAGTTCCTGTTCCAGGATGATTTGTTAAAGCCCGAGTGCATAAAGTCAATGATGGACTTGCTTGAAACAGACCAAGAAATAGGCATGGTTTTTTGTAAAAGGGAAATCCTGATTGAAGGGGATCATGGCAAGCATAAAGACTGGCTGGCGCAATATAAGGATTTACAATCCGGGTGGACAACAATTGCCCCCATCCAACACGGGAGAGCCTTATTAAAGGACATAAAATTTTTATCCCATCCCAATAACAAAGTCGGTGAACCTACCGTGGTTTTATTAAGGAAATCCGTTTTCGATAAAATTGGCTATTTCAACACCGACCTAAAGCAAGCCTTGGATTATGAGTTTTGGTACCGGGTATTCAAGCACTTCAAAGTGGGCTACCTAAACGCTGAATTGGCGGCTTTCCGGTTGCATGAGCATCAAGCCACGGCCAAAAACAATAAAACCGCCATTTCAGATTATCAAGACTACCCTAAGCTGGTATACAAACACTTGTTTTGGTGCCTGCACCGGTCATTAAAAAAAGAATTGTTCCTTGAATATAATTTGTTGGGTAGGTTTTTAAAGAAACTGACCCATCAAGGCTAAAAGCCACCTTATACCACCCACTAACTTATTGATCATACGCTTAAAGCCAGATGAAAATATACGCAGTCGTCGTCACCTATAATGGCGCCCCTTGGATTGAAAAATGCCTTGATAGCCTGGCCCGCAGCAGCATTCCTGTCACCACATTAGCGATTGATAATGCCTCGGCCGATGGCACCCCCGGACAAATCAAAACCCGCTTCCCTGGCGTTGAGTTAATTGAGACGGGGTCAAACCTAGGTTTTGGCAAAGCCAATAACCTAGGGCTGTTAAAGGCCTTGGAAAACGATGCCGATTATGTGTTCCTTTTGAACCAAGATGCTTGGATAGAGCCCGACACCATTGCAAAATTAATCGAGGTTAGCCAGCAAAGGCCTGAGTTTGGCATCCTAAGCCCGCTGCACATGAACGGGGCCGGTACGGCTTTAGACCTCAATTTTTCTTATTATGTAAGCCCAGGGGCCTGCCCTAAACTCATTTCGGATTGGGTCACCGACAACCTTAAACCCATTTATGAAACCCAATTTGTCAATGCGGCGGCTTGGCTGATAAGCCGCCAGTGCTTAACCAAAGTAGGCGGATTTGACCCCATTTTCCCCCACTACGGTGAGGATGATGATTACTTGAACCGCACCTTATACCATGGCCTAAAAATTGGCATAGTCCCCCACACAAAAATATATCACGACCGTATGGGTGACGCTTTCGGCCAATTGGATTGGGACACTAACCGCCTATTCATTAACAATATTGTCCGGCTTAAAACCTATCCCAATTCATTTATGTTTAACCTTGTGACCGTTGTCAAAGAGCAACTGGACATCCTTAGCTATCTGCTGTTGCTAAGGGACTTCAGCAAATTTATCCCTAGACTGGAAGCATTGGTCAAAGCCTTATTGATGATACGCCGTATCAAAAAGGCAAAAGACTATTTTGCAGTAGAGGGGGCCGCCATTTTGACTACGGAAAAAAAATAACCGCCCAACCCCTACCGCCTTTCTAAATCCCAAAATATTTGTGGCCACAACAGGGGAAACCCACCTTAGCCCCGCACCTCACAACATATTTTCATGAGCAGCAAAAATGACCACCAAAACTCCTGCAATCAGCATCGTAGTACCTGTTTTTAACCTTGAAGACTATGTCACTGTCGCGCTTGACTCCATACTCGCCCAAGAAAATTACAGTAACTTTGAAATCCTCGTCATTGACGACCATTCAACTGACAACACCCTCGCTGTCATTAACGGGTACGCCCAAAAAGACGCCCGGATTAAGGTGCTGGCAAACCAGCGCAAGAAAGGCGTTGCCGGCGCCAGAAACACCGGCTTTGACCATGCGCAGGGCGACTGGATTGCTTTTTTGGATGCCGATGACACCTGGGAAACCAACAACCTCTCCTCTTTAAGTTCCGCATTAAACGAATACCCTAATGCGGACATCATCATTTCTGACCGATATGAAATTGTTAACCAAGGCGACAAGGAATTGCTGAGCGAAACGGATCCGGTCTGGCATAAATATTTTAATGCGGCCAATAAAACAGGCGGCCTATTGCGGCTTGATAATCCAATCCGCATCTTTTTTGAAGAGGGCGTGCTAATGCGCACGGGCACTTGTTTGATCAGAAAAGCGCTGGTCGGGCGAGTTGGCTATTGTGATGAAGAACTAAAGGCCGCCGTTGACATGTCTTGGTTTTTCAAATTGGCGGCGCATGTCGATTATATGGTCTATGTGCCCAGACCCTTGATGACGTACTTACATAGGTCAGGGAGCTTGACCCGCACCATCCCTTTTGGTTTTTACGGTGTCATTGCTTATAAAAAAATGCTCCAATCGCCTGAATTTAAGCTTTATAAAAACCACATTAGGCAACAAGTCGCCTTATGGTCACTCGATAAAACGTATTTCTACCGAAAAAATAACAACAAGCTAAAAGCAATCCATGCCGCTTTTGAAGCCGTTTTGTTTGATTTTACCAAACCCGAACACTGGAAAAACCTATTAGCATCCCTTTTGCTGCGTTAAGGATGGCCGGATTGTGACTATGACCCACGAAGTGCTCGTTTACGTTAGCGTCCTAAACTGGAACAAGGCATCAACGACCTTGGCCTGCCTTGAACATTTGTTTAAGGCAAAGTTACCCCCCCATTTAACGATGAAGGTCTTTGTTGTCGATAACGGCTCAAGGCAAGAGGACTGGGGCCATTTATCAGAAAATATCAACAACCCGCTGGCCACCGTTATCCGTTTAGAGCAAAACCTAGGTTTCTGTGGCGGGCACAACATTGTCATGCAGCGTGCGATTGATGATGCGGCTGATTATGTTTGGCTGGTCAACAACGATGGCGTCCCTTTACCCGAAACCCTGGCCAACCTAGCCAGCCTGGCCGGGCGCACCCCCTCTTGTGGCGCGGTTTCCCCCTTAATCGTCGGGCTTGATGACAAAGACCGGATAGACTTTTGTGGGGCTTACCATGATTGGAAAAAGCTGATGCCGACTTATTTTGACAACGTGGAGGAAGTTGGCAACGCCATGGCAATGCCTGGCACGGAGCTCTGGTTGGTGGGTGCGGCCGTTCTATTTAAGGTTAAGGCCATTAAACAGATTGGCTTGCTTGACGAAACGTTTTTTGCTTACTATGAAGATAACGATATAAGCGCAAGGTTGCTGGCGGCCGGATGGCGGAACATCGTCGATGCCAATGCCCGGTTCCAACATGAAATACCTAACACGCGCCCCCCGTATTTTTATTATTTAATGGCAAGAAACGCATGTTTCTTTTGGTCAAGGCACACGCCAAAGCCTTACCGGCGTTTTATGTGGTTACGGCTACTTGAGAGGGCGGTGTTTTCAGCGAATAAGCTGTTATATGGCGGGGAGGCTAAAAATAAAGCGGACGCCTGTCTCTTGGGCGGGCTAGATGGCTTGCTGGGCCACGGCGGTGCGCCTGACCTCAACCGGAAAGTGCCTTGGTTTATGGTATTGCTTAGAAAAATGCTATGGTTTTACCACATCCGCCATATCAACCATGACGATATCCCAATCAATAGCGGCGCGGAAACCCCGTAATGGCCAGACGGGACAAAGCGATTGTGTAACCCGCCGGACTTGGCAAATTGTTAACCTAGGATACTTATGACCCCCCCTCAGTTTCGTGTTCTTGTCCTGGATGCGGACATGATCTCGTGTTTGAGCATCGTCCGTTCGTTGGCCAAACATCATATCGTTTGTGATATTGCCGCCAGCGCAGGCCTAAGAAAACCCCTTACGGAGTATTCGCGCCATGTCAATAAGGTTTTTGAACACCCTGACCCCTTGACGGAAGCGGAAGCCTTTATTGACTTTATCGGCCGGCACTTGCAACAGCACGCTTATGATTTGGTCATCCCCGTTACCGAACGCAGCTTAGTGCCGTTAGCCACCACCGATAAATTGGCGCAATGGACGCCCATTTTGGCCATCGCCCCCAGGGCCAGCTTAAACAAGGTATTGGACAAACATGAAACCATGAAGCTGGCGGTGCAGTGCGGGGTTTCGGTACCGTCCAGTTATGCCGTTGATTCCGTTGACGGCATCCATGGCTTATTGCCTAAATTAAATTTTCCGGTTGTGTTAAAGCCAGGCAGATCTATCCCGAATGGCGGCACCCGCAAGCAATTGAGCGTCGCTTACGCCTTTAGCGAAACCGAATTGCTGGGCTTAGGTGCGGAGTTGCTCGCACATGGCCAGTTATTGCTCCAAGAATATAGCCAAGGCGTGGGCACGGGCATTGAACTCTTGGCCGACCACGGCGAAATTGTTTATGCCTTCCAGCATCAACGTTTGCATGAAGTGCCATTGACCGGGGGGGGCAGTTGTTTCCGTAAAAGCGTTGCCTTGGAGCCTGTCTTGTTGGCGGCGGCAGGGCGTTTAATCAAAGCCCTGCAATGGCACGGCGTGGCGATGGTCGAGTTTAAATGGCAGGCGGATACCGGGCAGTACGCGCTGATGGAAATTAACGGGCGTTTTTGGGGGTCGCTGCCCTTGGCTTGTGCGGCTGGCGCAGATTTTCCATGGCTGTTATTTCAGTTATGGGTCATGAAGCAACGCCCGCCATCGGCGCATTACCAGGACAATATGTATTGCCGCAAACTGGGGAATGACATTTACTGGTATGAACAAGTCATCAGGCGCTCGGAGGAGCCACGCCTGTTTGCTTACCCCGGCACATGGCAACTGCTAAAGGATGCCTTGTGGGCATTGCACCCCACGCGCCATGCATTTGATGTGCAACAATGGCGCGACCCGCTGCCCGGGCTAATGGACCTGATACAAATCGCCAGGGACTACCACCAACGTTTTTCAGGTTTGCTTTACCTTAAATGGCAGCATAAGAAACATCGCTCGACCGCCATGCAAAAACGCCTCGCCAAACAGCTCAAGCTAGCCAACAAAGTGCTGTTCCTCTGTTATGGGAACATAAACCGAAGCGCGGCGGCACAAGTCCTGGCTGAAAAATTGCTGGCAAACGGCAAGCTGGGCTTCAATTCAGCAGGGTTCCATGGGGTCGCGGGGCGTCCGGCTGACGCCAATATGGTGAAAATTGCTGCCGGGCAGGGTTTTGACATGTCCCATTGCCAGTCCAAAACCGTTGACAAAACGATGGTTTCGCAAGTTGACCTTATTTTTGTAATGGAAGTGCAGCAGCTTGAACGGTTAAAAAAGGAGTTTCCAGAAACCGCCCGGAAAACTTTTTTATTGGGCACATTGACGGCCGAGCAGCCGGACAACGTGGAAATTGCGGATCCGTACGATAAAGATTTCGCCGTGTATGAAACGTGTTTCAAGAGGCTGGCCTCGGCCATCCGCCGACTGGGTCAAATGGCCTGAGGTCATTTGACCCAAAACAGCAGATACATCCACGCCAAATAGGCCGACCATTTTAAGGTGGGGTATGCCGCCAATGCGCATCGGGCATAAAAAAGGGCGCGTTTCTTTTTGCCTTCCGCCTGTAATCCCACGCCTATCACTTTGTATAGATAAGACAAGCTGATGCGTGCGTACTTTAACGCCAGCGGGTGGCTGCAAACCATCAATAAATGTTGGTAAACGTTAGCTTCCAATAAGCATTTGTCCTGTTGCGCCAGGCCGTTTGACACGGAAAGGCCTAAACGTTTGGCCGGCGCATTATGGACGGCGCATATGTCCGGCCTGAACAATATGGTGTCCGCCGCATCGCAAATGCGCACAAACAGGTCGATGTCTTCCGCGTAACAGGTTTGCTCCCAAAACCCGCCTATGTTGTCCAGCAAGGCCTTGCTGGCAATCGTGATGTTCAGATGGGCATAATCCGGATAAAACAATATTTGTTTATGTGACACCCTATAGACCCCGGCATCGGAAAGTTTTTGCCCGGGTGTTAATGAGCACCGGACATTAGGCATCATATTCTCAACAAGGGTATTGCCTTCAGGATCTAGGATACGCATACCCGTAAAGTAGGCTTGGGCGTTATATTGCCTCATCGCCGAAACGGCGGCCTCTAAATGGTCTTCCCTGCACCAGTAATCATCATCGTCACAAAAAGCAATAAATTCGCCTTTTGCTAAAGCAATCCCCTTATTCCTGATCACTGACGCGCCAGAGCCATGGCTATCAGGGGCGTTGATTTCATGCCACTGCACCCGGCTGCCGTAGTATGGCATGAGGCGTTTTAAAATTTGGCGGTTTTCCAGGCTAGAACCGTCATCCATCACCAACACCTCATAGTGCGGGTAACTTTGCGCTTGTATGCCGTTTAGGCATATTTCCAATAATGCGCCACGGTTGCGGGTGGGTACAACAATACTGATGACAGGTTTAGAATTCATAAAAACTCTTGATTTAACCAAGAAAGCGCATCATCGACGAGTTTGTCCCTATCCTGTGAACGGGAAAAGGTGTGGTCCGCATCAGGATGGTCGAGCCGTGTCACTGTTTTGCTTGCCAACACCCGTTGCCATTGTGGGGACAAGGAAACCAATTCATCAAATTCCTTACCTATCATGCTATAACCGCTCATGAACAATAAGGTTTTGCCCGGAAAACGCGTCAAGCCTTCCCGCATTTTTTCCTGATAGGTCGGCAAATTATCAAACTCCCGTATCACCGCCGTAGGCTGCGTGCCATTGAGCTGTTTGGCATTACGCCATAACACCATCAACGAGCCGATGGCCGTAATAGGATTAAATTGCATCGTACCCAACTTCAGCCAAAAACTTTTCTGCATGACGCGCATTAAATAATAATGCCTCATATAGGCCCTGGCCTGTGTTGCCACATGACGCACCCAAGGATTTTGCATAATCAAGGCTGACACACGGGGATCCCGCCAAGCGTACATCATCACGGCGGAAGCGGCATTACACTCGGCCCAGAGGACGACGTTTTCCAGGCCAGGCACCAATTCCATGAGCTTATCAATTGCCGTTTTGATATCGTCATTGATGCCTTCAAAGCCGACAAACTCCCCTGCGCTATCACCAAAGCCACGGTAGTCAAAACGCAACACAGGATAACCTTCGCCAGCAAGGCGGCGGCTCCATAAAATGATTTGCCTTGCACATCCGACCCGATATTGCGGGCCACCCGCCACCACCACCACCACTCCGGTTTTCTTGGCGTGTTCTGGCTGATGGAAAATGCCTATTTGGGCGGCCTCTTCACAAAGGATGGTTAAGGGGATTTCTTCTGCTTTCATGTGGAAATACTGACTCAACGGAATATGGCGGTTGTCTTATCCAACAAATCGGGGGTCAATCCCCGTTCATATAATTGCCAGAACGCAACCCCGGTAAAAGGATGCACGGCGACTGGGGAACCTAGTTGCCGCCACTTGCTTAACACTTTTTGGCTAGCCATGCCCGGCTCGGTTTGCCCATCCATTAATGCTTCAAACCAATCCACCTTAAGCGTCTCCGGGAGCCGCCCAATATCCATTAGGCTTTTGCTGTCAATGGCCAAGGCCAATTGCGGGTTGATTTCATAGCCCGCAACTTCCAGGTTCTGGCCCTGTTGTAACTGCTCACGCATCTGCTGGGTCGTTTCCCTAGCCCCCCCCCTATCCATCAACATGGCCAGCCGTATCCTGAAGAATTGGTTCAACAACACCTTGCCCTCAAGGACGGGTTGCCATAACAACAAGCGCGTATAGCGGCCGGGATTTTCTTCGGCCATTTCAGCCGCCAGGATAGCACCGAGCCGTAAACCCCAAAGGCCTATATGTTGGTAACCTTGGCGGGACAGCCATGCACAGGCCGTTTCGGCATCTTGCCGCCATTGCTCCCAGCGCGTTTCACCGAAATCCCCTTCGCTATCGCCAGTGCCATAATAATCGAGCAACAAACAGCCGACACCAAGTTCCGCAAGCATTCTCGCCTGCATCGCAACCATCACCCGGCAACGGTTAAGCTCTTCACCAAATGACGGCAAAAAAACCAGAACTTCAGCCTGTTCGTCTTTAGGGGGCACAAACAGGCAAAACAGCTTGCCTTGAGTCCCCTGCAAAAAAAAGGGGGCCAGCTGAACCGCGAGGTAACTAGGGCTCATACCTTAGACTCAACAAATGCGGTGAGGCTACCAAAAGTGGAAAATAAGTCGGCACTAATTTCGTCATCTTCAATCACGCAACCCACATTTTCTTCAATAGCCGTTATGATGTTCACAACCCCCATCGAATCCAGCTCAGGCAAGGCTCCCAATAAGGGAGTATCCGCATTGAAACTATCCACAACATCACCTAATTGAAGATGTTGCCGTAGGATATTTTTTACCAGTTTTTCGATTGCCATGATGTTTTACTCAAGTGTCAAATTCATTGTTATTTTTAATTTATCGTAATAGGCCGTACAACTGCAAGCTTTTCCAATTGCGCAGGCCGTCACTACAGGCGGTTTTTATTGGGGTTTGGCCGGTTGGGAAACCTGCTCTTTCAGCAAAATGACAATAGCGACCAGATGCCAAGGCAAATCCAGATATGGCAAACTTAAAAAAGCGCCGCCAGATAAGTAGGCAAGGATGCTCAGCCTAAGCATTTTTGCCAAATCAGATATCCATTGGGCGCTTTGATTATTTTTACAAAGTTTGACGATTTGTGAGCAATATAGCCAAGCCAAATAAAATATTAGCAGGAACAGGAACAAGCCTATCCAACCATGTTCGCCCAAGACATGAAAGTAAATGCTGTGGGCCACATACGCAGGCATCGACTCTTGAAAGCCTTCCAAGTATTGCAGGTAAGTGTATTTTGTCCACAATAGGAACCCGCCGCCAAACAAATTATGGTTGGCCACATTGAAAGCGAGCGTCCAAGCGCGGATCCGCCCCAATGCCGATTCGTCATGATCATAAGTATCAATGGTATTCATCCTTTGATACCAGGATTCAGGAAGGAACGCCGCCAATAATGCGACAAAAACAACCAATGCCAAAGCCACAGGTATTTTTTTATTGCTTTGCAACCAGAAATACCCGCCTACGGCACTGATGGCCAAAAAAGCCCCCCTGGATTGCGAACCTATCGCGGCAAAGACCATGGTCACAATACACAACGACATCAATTGTTTTTGCCAATTTTTGTCAAGTTGGTTACGCATATAGGCCATTAATGGCGTCACCATCAATTCGGCAACCGCTAAGGCATTATTTTCTTCTATAAATGACTCCGGAGGGCCATAAACCCGATAGCCGCCACCACTGGCTATGGTAAATATTCCGCCTTTAACCCCAAAATAGCCTATGGACAGGATAATCACCCAAAGCAATTGATGGATACGCTCTTTGTTATTGAACATGATGAGCGTCAAGATGATAGGGATTTGAATCTTGAGCACCCTAAAATAATAATCCCCCGCAAGTTCGCTGTTGAAAGCAAATAAGGTTGTGATGCCCATCCAAGCTATAAAAACGATAATCAACACGACCAGCTTATCTTTCGGCAAAGTTTTCCGTTCTTTGGAGAACAAATAAGCGACACTGGTCAAAAGGCCGATTATGTAAGATAAAGGGAGGTTATACGCAAAGCCAAAACATAAGCGATGGGGGTTCATATAGCCCAGCCATGACCAGACCAGAATTCCTATATGGGGCCTCTTTAGCGTATAGCAGGCACCGACAAAAAATAATAATGTGACTAAAATATCCCTCATAGGTTTACTTTTGCCAATGTCCTGATTTTACTAACAACTCCTTAAGTTTTTGCTTGGGATAATTTTTCGCATAGATGGCCTTGGCCATTTCCAAAGCTTCAGGGTATTTTTTTAGCTCAAACAAAAATAAACCGTAGCTGTGCTTAACCGCAAGTTCATCGGGGGCAATCCCAAGCGCTTTTTTATAAGCCGCCTCAGCTTCAGGGATATGGCGGGTTTTCTTCAGATAGGAAGCATAAAGCATATAACTGACAATATCATTGGGTGAAAAACGAAGCGCCCTTTGCAAATAACACTCGACCGGGGAATTTAAGGCATCCTTCCGTTTTTTTTCGATGTCATACTTATAAATCAATTGATAATTTATTATTGAATTTAATGCCTTATGATGATTTGGAAAAGCTTTTAACGTATAGTCGAGGTCGTCCCTGAGGTAACCCGTGTTCCCTTTGACCAACATTTGCACATCCTTGGTGAAGTGATATTCCTCAACAATCGGCAGATTGAGCGCCCTATGCTTAGCATTAGTGTAATCATAGGGGCCATAGGCCTGGTGCCCCCCATCGCAGGATTCACCAGAAAACGACACCCCAACCCAAGGGGCCGCCATTGAGTCGGCCTTAGCATTGTTAACACTGACAAAAATTAAAAAACAAAGCCAAGGTAGGCACTTAACGTAATAATTGCGCGGGATCATTGTCGGGCTCACAGAAAATAATAAGGGACTTTGTCACAACCATCCGAATTTGGCAATGACGGGACGTTGGTTTTCACAATACCCAAAAAACTGATTTTTGACCCAAAGGCCGCCAGAAATCACCGGCTATCACCGCACCCCGCCAACAAAAAACCAGTCCGGATAATGGCCAATGGCTGATCGGGTTTGATCGGCTTAACATTGATTGGCTTTTGTACAATAGACATCTTTCCTAAATAATACAGATTAAATAAACCCCAATAAGGTTAAAATGGGCAACCTTCCTGATGCCGCCCAAAAGCCATGAAAACCTATGCCCAGCTGCCCACCGACAACCCCGAAGAATTCAAACGGCTGGTCGGGCTGTCAAAGGAAAATTTCCAGCATCTCAACGGCAAGCTGTGCGCTTACATCAGCGAACAAAAAAACCTCAGCCCGCTGACACGGCGAGGCCGGAAGGACAGTAAACTGGCAGCGGAAGACCGCCTGCTACTGACACTTTATTACCTCCGCCACTATCCGACCTTGATAAACTTAGGGGCGGTCTTTGGCATCAGCGAGTCGTATTGCCATAAAGTGTATTCGCGCACTGCCAGGCAGTTGGTCAAAATTGAAAGGCTCCCCAAGCGCAAGGCGCTGTTGGAAGACCCTGCCGCCACCTTGGCCGTTGACGTGTCGGAACAGCCCATCGAACGCCCCGTCAAAGGCCAGAAAGCCTTCTACTCAGGAAAAAAAACGCCACACGGTTAAGGCCCAGTTGGTCATCTGCGCGTTGACGCTGGCCATCCTGTCCGTAGTGGTGGGCAAAGGGCGGCAACACGACTTTGCCGTCTTCAAAGGCTGCCGCCTGTTGCTGCACCCTAAAGCCAACCTGTTGGCGGATTCGGGATACCAAGGGATGCACGGCCATCACCGGAATTCGACTTTGCCTATCAAAAAGCAAAAAGGCAAGCCTCTTTCTGCCGAAGACAAAGCCCACAATAAAATCCTTTCAAAACAGCGGGTTTTCATTGAGCATGTCAACCGCCGATGCAAGATTTTCAGGATCGTCAAGGACGTTTATCGGGGAAAACACAAAAACTACTCCCTGACCTGGAATTTGGTGGCTGCATTGGTCAACTTGAGATATGCCTGTATTTAGGAAAGATGTCTAATACATGCTTGCCATTCTAAACATAAATTTTACCGGATTTTGATCCCACGGCGTAAACCTAGGCAATTGCCATAAATCCCCGCATTGGCCGGCAACGCCGGCATGTGTTGAAAAGGCCGCCAAATATTGGCTTTGTTTAACCATATCCCTATGTTCAAGCAGATAATCTTCGCCCAATTTGCCGTTAGGGTATGCAAAATAACGCAATGGGGCATCCAACAACTGTTCTAAACTTTTTTTGTTCCCGCAAACCTCTTCCCGGGCAGCTTCGCCATCCAATTTGGCTAAAATCGGATGGGTCACCGTATGCCCGCCTATTTCCATACCATGTCCATGCAATTCTATCAACTGGCTGGAGGTCAGCATTAAGTCATTAGGCAATTGCGCGACTTGCCCGCCGATAAATTGGGCATATGCCAAACGTCGCGAAGGCTCCAGATGCTTTAATTTTTTTAGGACCGCACTGGCAGCCGCGGCTTTTTGGGCAGGCGTGGCAATAGCGAATGTCCCCAAACCAATGCCGCCCAGATCGAGTGCCGTTTGGGGCATAAGCCTTACCGCTTCGACAATAGTGTCGTTCCACATACGCCCGCCGTCGAGATAGCCGGAGGCGATAAAAAATGTCGCGTTCAAACCATGCTGCTTAAGGATAGGCACGGCATTGTAAAGGTTGTCCGCATACCCATCATCAAAGGTGATGGCGACCGCCCGGGATGGCAAAGTGCCGTCCTGCAAACGCCCCAAGGCTTCATCCAGCGGCAACACATTAAAATAATCCGCCAATAATTGCATCTGCCAAGCAAAAGCCTTTTTATCCACTTCACCGGGGCGCATAAAATCAGGTTGGTCAAGTACCCGATGATAAATCAGGGTGAACAGTTTTTTTTGCCCTCCCAAACCGGAAGTAAGGGTGGCAAAGCGCTTTAACCCATTAAGTAAAAATGATTGCATGATTTAAATCCTTAAGACGCACAGCTTGAAATAATTGTTGCCATTATATGCCCAGAAAAAGTGTCAGGTGTTAATGATGGGCATGTTCCGGGTTTATGGGGAATATGGCTAAGGGCAAACTCTTTAAAACACCGGGAACAATCACATTTTGGGGCGGTGAAATTATTTGGGCTTGGATTTACGCCGCCCATTTTTCAATAGCCTTTCCCTGCATGGCGCCTATTGCATTGCAGATTACGGGGCTAGTACTCAGTCAATCTTGAATGGTCGGCATTATTTTCGTAGGGGGCGAGCGGTTGCTCGCCTGATCGCGGCGGGTTTCAGTACGGCCCCTAAAAAAGGCGGGCAACCGTCCGCCCCGGGGTTATTGACCCGACAAAAAAATCATTGGCTGAGCACTAGCCCAAAGCCAAGCTCTTTGCGTTCAATCCAAGCTATACAACGGTATCGCGGCAATGCTCCCGTCTATTTTTTCTGACAAATCCTGATAAATTGGGCTACTGGTGGAAATGTAACGGCTTTTAAACTCGCTGGCGTTCATGTGTTCAGGCAAATTAGTCGGGTCAGGCATGATGTCACGGTAATCCTTAATTTCCGAAACGGCTTTTTGCAGTTTCCGGGCTTTTTCGGGTGATGCCGTAGCGAGTTCACCAAAACGGGTGCCGGCTTTATCGGCGGCCAAGTCGACAAAACTGAAACCACTGCCCGCTTCGGCGTCACTGAGCTCTTTTTCCTCACCAACCACTTTAGAAAGTTGGCCGTTCATTGAGGCGGTAAGCGCCGCCGAACCAATAAAATGCTGCGCCAAATCATTCCTTTTATACATATAGACCGGGTAGTAGTGGCCCGCCACTGTTTTTGAGGAAAGGAACCGATGGGTCTGGTGCTTGTTGACGTAGTCGTTAATCACAAAAATCGCGATTTTGTTTTCTTCAATCGCATTGCCCAAATTTGAACGTTGATACGCCATGGCAAACAAAGGCTTTAACAAATCCGCTAGGGATAACAGCCACTTATGGTCGTGTTGGCTGACCACTTCCGCCAGTTTCTTTTGATAGCCATTAAAAACCGTGTCGTCGGAGACAGGCGTGAGCAATTGGCGGGCCTGTATCAGTGTTTCCATGTCGGAAAAATATTGCAGGGTTATTTTTTCCGGGGCTATTTTTACGGCTTTGATCTGGCGGGTGGCTAGCAGGAAGTAATTGTTCAACGATGAATGCCTGATGCCGTAATCAATAAGGTGGCTGGCCAAACTTGAAGGCAGCAACAATTTGCCCGCCTTAAATTTGGTGATGGTAGGCAATGGGTTGCCATCGACATTGCCTAAGCGCAACGTGATGTTCAGGTATTTACCGAGGGAGTTTTCCGGCAATGTGGCGGTGACGATAAACTTGAGCTTATTGTCTTTCAGGGAAATGTCGACGGCGCTTTTGCTGTAACGGTTTAACAAGTAGTTGGCGGCAAGGTTGAGGTCTTCCTTACTCAGTTCCAAGGTGCCGATCTCGTCAGGCTTAGTTTTTGAACCTTCACGGAGTATTTTTTGTGCCCGCAGCACATCTTTATGGCTTAACGACCACCCCAATTTAACATCGGGGTGGTCACTGACAGCAAACAATACAATGGCCACACACATCAAAACCAATGCGCCAAGGCAGTAAGCCGGTAAGCGTAATATGTGCTTGATCATGCCAGCGGTCAGGAAAACATCAGGGTAAAGCCCTCATCCCTTAGGTAATCGGCCTCCTGTGTCAAATCCGTATAAGTCAACGGCGATTGCGCCAACCAATCCTTAGGGAAGGCCAGCACCATTTTGCTTTTACTTAGGCTGATTTTAAACGCTGGCAGGTCATCATCATGGCGGTTACGCCGCAACAGCACGGCCAACCTTAAGATAAGGGTGATATAAGGTGCGCATTGGTTCCAAGGCGCGGGCAAATTTAAAAAACGGGAGAAGGAAAACTTGCGGCGGTGTGAGCGGATAATGGTCGCCAACAAGATTTGGTCTTGCTTGGAAAACCCCGCCAAGTCACCATTCTCAATAATGTAAGCACTGTGTTTGTGGTATTGGCTGTGGGCAATGTCTTGGCCAATTTCGTGCAGGTCGGCCGCCCAATCAATAAATTGCCGGCAATCTTCATCGCTGGCAAACGCCATTTGCGTGGTGGCGTTTTCAAGGATGTAATGGACGGTTTGTTTGATCCGTGCCGCATGCCGCTGGTCAGTATGGTAACGTTCTGCGATCAACTGCGTGGTCGCGGCGCGGATATCTTGGTCATAGATACGCCCCAATAAGTCTTGGATCAGGCCTTCCCTTAGCGCGCCGTCGGAGAGGGTCATCTGGTCAATGTTCAAACTTTTGAAAGTGGCATAAGCAATGGCAAGGCCGCCTGGAAACACCGGTAGGCGTTCAGTGTCCAGCTCCGGCAGATTGAGCTCATTGATATGCGTGCATTGGTTGAGATGGCTGACCAGCAGATCAAGCCCGGCACGGGTAATGCCGTTGTTGCTCCAATTTTTCAGCTCCAACACCCTAGCTATTGACCGTAAGCTCCCCGACGCGCCTATGGCCTCGTCCCAGTTGCCACGCTCAAATTTGGTTTCCAAAGGCTCCAATTGCTGCTGGGCAAACAGCACGGCTTTTGTGAACGCTTCTTTGGACAATTTGCCATCGGGGAAGAACCAGTTGCTGACGGAAACGCAACCCATGTGCAAGCTTTCTTTGTTGTGTGGCGTCTCGCCGCTACCAATAATGTATTCAGTGCTGCCGCCGCCAATGTCCATGACTAGCCGTAAATTGCCCTGGGCAGCCAAACTGAAGGCGACGCCTTGGTAAATCAAACGCGCCTCTTCAATGCCCGAAATGATATGGATAGGATGGTTCAACGCCTGTTCCGCTTTGACCAGAAATTGCTGGGCATTTTTGGCGGCACGCAAGGTATTGGTGCCGACGATACGGACGCTTTCAGGGGGGAAGTTGCGGATACGTTGGCCAAACCGCTCCAAACATGCCAAGGCCCGTTGCTGGGTCGCGGCATCAAGGACATTATTCTTATCCAACCCCGAAGCCAATCTGACCATTTCTTTTAGTTGGTCCAAGGTGATGAGTTTGCCATTGTTTAAGCTGCAAACAATCATGTGGAAACTGTTAGAACCGAGGTCTACAGCGGCAACAATTTCAGGTGGTTTCTTTTGCACAGGTTTTCCAGTTTTGTCTACGGGGCTTGTTAATTTCTGCTAAAATCACGCGGATTTAGCAGCCCATTTCAACGGCATTTGCCAGATACACCAGCTAATTTAACTTATTTGCCAGTTTCCGTTAAGCGTTAGTTTTATCATGTTGCCACAGGAGCAGTCCGCAGGCCAATCATTTAAAACAGTAAAATCTATTGATGAAAGCATTATCCATTCGAAATCTTAGAAAAACCTATAACAACGGCCATGAGGCCTTAAAAGGCATCGACCTGGATGTTGAAGCAGGCGATTTTTTCGCCTTGCTAGGCCCTAATGGGGCGGGCAAATCCACGGCGATAGGCATCATCAGCTCGCTGGTGAATGCCAGCAGCGGTTCGGTCAGTATTTTTGGCCACGATTTAAAAAAAGAAAGGTCCCAAGCCAAAAGTTGTATAGGCCTTGTGCCGCAAGAAATAAATTTTAACCAGTTCGATACGGTTAAAAGCATCCTGCTCAACCAGGCGGGGTATTACGGCACGCCCCGGCAGTTGGCGCTCCAACGCACGGAGCAATGCCTTAAACAAATGGATTTATGGGACAAGCGCGACACCATTTCACGGCGCTTGTCGGGCGGCATGAAACGCCGCGTAATGATTGCGCGGGCGATGGTGCATGCCCCCAAGCTGCTGATCCTTGACGAACCCACTGCGGGGGTGGATATAGAAATCCGCCGCTCCATGTGGAAAATGATGGAAGAGGTCAACCAGCAAGGCACGACCATTATCTTGACCACGCATTATTTGGAAGAAGCCGAAAGCCTATGCCGCAATATTGCGATCATTGACCAAGGGTGCATCGTCGAAAATTCGGATATGAAATCGTTGCTGGCACGGCTGAATGTCGACCATTTTGTCCTGGATTTGGCGGAACCGCTAGCGGCCGCCCCGGTTTTTGACGGTTTTAAAATCGACTTGATGGACGACAAGATCCTTGAAGTTGCAGTGCCCAAGGAAAGCGGCCTTAACGAGCTGTTCAAACAACTCAGCGGGCAGGACATCCGCGTGTTGAGCTTGAAAAATAAAACCAACCGCCTCGAACAGTTATTTATGGATTTAGTTGACGCCAAAACCACCGGGGAGGCCGCATGAACAATTGGATTCCTTTCCGCACGATCATTATCAAAGAAATTTATCGCTTTGTGCGGATTTGGCCCCAGACCTTGTTGCCGCCCGCCATCACCACCACATTGTATTTTCTGATTTTTGGCAAGCTAATGGGCGACCGCATCGGCAGCATCAACGGCTCACCCTATATGGACTATATCGTGCCCGGAGTGATTTTGATGTCGGTCATCAGCCACGCCTACGCCAATGTCGTGTCATCTTTTTATTCGACCAAATTCCAGCGCAACATTGAAGAACTCATTGTCGCGCCAGTGCCGAATTGGGTGATCTTGGCCGGCTACGTCAGTGGCGGCGTCATGCGTGGCCTGTTGGTCGGCTGCGTGGTGGGCCTGATTGCCATGCTGTTTGCCGATTTGACTATCCACAGCATATGGATCAGCGTGTCGATGGCTTTTTTGACCGCGACGTTGTTTGCCTTGGCGGGCTTTATCAACGCCGTGATGGCGGAAAGCTTTGATGACATTTCAATTATCCCTAACTTTGTCTTGACGCCATTAAGCTATCTCGGCGGCGTGTTCTATTCCGTCAATATGCTGCCGGGCATCTGGCAAACAATTTCCATGGGCAACCCGATTTTGTATATGGTCAATGCCTTCAGATACGGCTTTATCGGGGTATCAGACATTGATGTCCAGCTGTCGTTTTTAATGACGGGCGGTTTTATTGCCGTGTTGGCGATATTCAGCCTATACCTTTTATATAAAGGCACCGGCATCAAGCAGTGACGCTAAATTTCATGCTTTGATGGTGTTTTGTTTAACTTTAATACTTAGAATTTAATGGAACCATTTATCTCAGGACAACGCTGGATCAGCAACACCGAGTCAGAATTGGGATTAGGCCTGATTATTGATGTCAGCTTCAACCGTGTCACCGTACTTTATTTGGCGTCCGGTGAGCGGCGCATATATGCCCGTGATAATGCCCCCTTAACCAGGGTCATTTTTTCCGTAGGCGACACCATTGAATCGGTGGACGAAGAAAAACTGCATGTGACGCAGTTGCTTGAAAATAATGGCCTGATAACTTATGTCGGTAAAAACAGTGAGGGTATGGAAACTGCGCTTGAAGAAGTGGAGCTCAACCACCGGATCCAGTTCAACAAACCCCAAGACCGCTTGTTCATTGGCCAGATTGACCCTAACCAATGGTTTTCCTTACGCTATGAAACCTGGCAAAGGTTGCAGCAGCATCAACAATCCCCGGTCAAAGGCTTGCTGGGAAGCCGCGCATCGCTAATCCCGCATCAATTGTTCATTGCCCATGAATCCGCCAACCGCATTGCCCCAAGGATTATGCTTGCGGATGAAGTCGGTTTGGGGAAAACCATCGAAGCGGGCTTGATTTTGCATTACCGTTTGATCAACGGGCTCAGCCAGCGGGTTTTGATTATCGTCCCGGAAAGCCTGTTGCACCAATGGCTGGTGGAAATGCTTAGGCGCTTTAACCTACGCTTTAGTTTGTTTGATGAAGCTCGTTGCTTGGGCGAATTAGGCGATGACGGCATGGATGCAGACAACCTCATGGAACTCCCGCAAACACCAACCAGTAACGGCAACCCCTTTGTCAACGAACAACTGGTGCTGTGCAGCCAACAGTTTTTTGCACGCTTTCCGGCCCGGCAAAAACAAGCCCTGCAAGCTGGCTGGGATATGGTGATCGTTGATGAGGCCCATCATCTGGAATGGAACGAACAAGCCGCCAGCCCCGAATATCTGTTTGTCGAACAACTCGCAATGGCCACCCCCAGCTTAATCCTGTTGACGGCGACCCCCGAACAGCTCGGCAAAGAAAGCCATTTCGCCCGCCTAAGGTTGCTGGATCCTGACCGTTTTTACAACTTCCCTGCTTTCCTCGAAGAAGAGAAGCAATTTGAGCCCGTTGCCAATGCGGCAAAAAGCTTGTTGGCCGATAAACCCCTGGCTGACGATGATGCCAAACTGCTGGACACCTTACTTAAGGATGACCATGTAGGGAGCCTCTTGGGCAACCTCAATGACCCTGAAAAATCAGCGGCCGCCCGCGAGGCCTTGATAAAGGTGTTGCTCGACCATCACGGCACGGGCCGGATCCTGTTCCGCAATTCCAGGCAAACCGTACAAGGCTTTCCCGAACGGGAGCGCCATGGCTACGCCTTAAACGGGCAAGAAAACTCCCTTGATTTACAACACGACCCCCGCTATCTCTGGCTAGTTGAAAAACTGACGGCTTCGGCATCCCCTTTACGCGACCAAAAAGCCCTGCTAATTTGTAAACAACCGCAAACCGCGATTGATCTTGAACTGGCCCTAAGGACCCGTGCCGGTATTGCATCGGCGGTGTTCCATGAAGGCATGTCCATTATCGAACGTGACCGCGCGGCAGCCTATTTTGCCGACCAGGAAAGTGCCGCCCGCTTGTTGATCTGTTCTGAGATAGGCAGCGAAGGCCGTAACTTCCAGTTCGTGCATCACCTGATACTTTGGGACTTGCCTACCAACCCGGATTTATTGCAACAACGCATTGGCCGTCTTGACCGGATCGGCCAACAGCATGTCATCCAGATCCACATCCCGTACTTGGAAAATACCGCGCAAGCGGTGCTGTTCCGGTGGTATGACGAAGGCATGAATGCGTTCAAGATCAATTGTTCCGCCGCACGCCCCGTCGCCGATTTGCTGCACGATGATTTGGCGGACTTATTGCGCCAACCCAACGATGCCGAAATTGACGCCTTGGTCGCCAAAACCAAAAGCCTTGGCAAGGACATTGAAGCGCAACTGCATAATGGCCGCGACCAGCTGCTGGAACTCAATTCTTACCGTAAAGAGCCCGCCGAACAATTGGTTGCACAAATAAAAGGCTACGAAAAGGAAGGTTCCTTATGGCCTTATATGGAAACCCTATTTGAATGCTATGGCGTGGATACCGAATTCCATTCGGTGGATTGCTATATCATCCGTCCAAGCGACCATCTCAGGATAGCGCATTTCCCAGGACTGGACGAAGACGGAATGACTGTCACCGTCAGCCGTAGCTCTGCGCTGGCACGTGAGGATATGCAGTTTTTGACCTGGGAACATCCTATGGTCATAGCCGCAATGGACTTGGTTTTGTCCAGCGAAACAGGCAATGCGGTGGTGAGCGTAGTCAAACACCGCACTTTAAGGCCCGGACAATTTTTGCTGGAATGCCTGTTTATCGTTGAATGCAGCGCGCCCGCCGGACTGCAAATCGGCCGCTTTTTACCGCACACCCCAATCAGGATATTGGTGGACCAGCACCAACAGGATTTGACGGACGTGATCGGACATCAGGAATTGCCAGATACTGGCAAGGCGTTTGACAAACATAAGATCGCCGCATTCCTGAACAGCCAGCGGGCGCCACTGGGCAAACTGTTGGGCAATGCCGAAGAGCTCGCGCGAAACAAAATGCAACAGCTGGCCGCCGACGCAAACACATTGATGCTAGAATCCATGTCAGCGGAAATCAAACGCATGGTCAGGCTAAAGGATGTCAATCCCAGCATCAGGGCTGAAGAAATTGAGCAACTAAAAGATTTGGCCATACTTGCGCACGAAAGCATCCAGGCCGCACAACTCAGATTGGACGCCGTTAGGTTTGTGATTGCCAGTTGACAAAAAGGCTAGGCAGTGGGGGTTGGCGGGCTTTGGGTTTTAGCACCCAACCCCCTCAAGCGGGCGTGATCCGGACAGCGCCGGAGCCTGAAATGTACTCGGAGCCACCGCACGGAGGGTAGCTGCGTTTGGGCGCTAAGCTATTCGCCCTTACGGGGAACCAAATCAATATCGTGAATGGTTTCCTCACCAATGGTCTTTGTAAAAATGTAGTAGCCAGGGGCGTTTACAATCATGGCCGCGGTGGTATCTGAAATGTCCAGGTGATAACTTCCCATCGCGTCAGTCGCGGTGGTTTTGTCACCAATAGTCACCGTGGCGGAAGAGATGGGGTTGCCGGTTGGTTTGTCTCGGACAACCCCTTTAATTGGGATTGAAGAACATCCCGTTATCAACGTCAGCATTGCAAATAAAGCAACAGTTGTGGTTATTTTTCTCACAGCGATTTTCCTTTTATTAGGACAGGTCTTTACGGTTTGTTAAACACAAACCTCATTAAATTCGGTATGGCCGCACAAATCAGGCGGAAGCTTCTTCCTTCACGCTGTAATGGCTTTCTATATACCGTTGCACAATCTCCTGAAACTCTTCTGCTATCCGATCGCCTTTTAAAGTCACGGTTTTTTCGCCGTCTTCATAAACAGGTGCGACGGGCGTTTCGCCTGTCCCTGGCAAACTGATGCCGATATTGGCGCTCTTGCTTTCACCTGGGCCATTAACCACACAGCCCATCACCGCCACCTCCATCGTCTCGACACCTGGGTATTGGGTACGCCAGACGGGCATTTGGTCACGCAAATAGCCTTGGATATCCATGGCCAGTTTTTGGAAATAATCGCTGGTCGTCCGGCCGCAACCCGGACAGGATATGACCATGGGCGTAAACGAGCGGAAGCCCATGGTTTGTAAGATTTCTTGCCCGACGATAACTTCTTGGGTTCTGGAAGTCCCGGGTTCTGGAGTCAGCGAAATACGGATGGTGTCGCCTATACCCTGTTGCATCAGCACGGAAAGGGCGGCAGCCGAAGAGACGATGCCTTTGGAACCCATTCCCGCCTCAGTCAAACCCAGATGCAGGGCATAATCGCAGCGGCTGGACAAATCCTGATAGATTGAAATCAACTCTTGGACGTTACTGATTTTACAGGACAGGATAATTTTATTTTTGCCCAAACCCAATTCTTCGGCCTTCGCCGCACTTTCCAAAGCGGACAGGACAATGGCCCTGCGGGTAATCGCGGCAAGCGGCTCAGGGTTAGCTAAGCCCCTATTCTCATCCAGCAAACGTGTCAGTACCGCTTGATCAAGGCTGCCCCCATTGACGCCAATCCTGACAGGTTTGTCATATTGGCAGGCAAATTCAATCATTTGCTGGAATTGGGGATCGCGGCTGCGTCCACGGCCTACGTTACCGGGATTAATACGGTATTTATCCAATGCCTGGGCGCAATCTGGAAATTTTTCCAGCAATTTATGCCCGTTGAAATGGAAATCACCAACGATGGGGACTGAATATCCTTTTTTGTCTAATTGCTCACGGATCGGGGCCACCGCTTTAGCAGCCTCTTCGGTATTGACGGTAATCCGGACTAATTCAGAACCTGCGGTTGATAATTCGATAATTTGGTTAACCGTAGAATTAATATCTGCCGTATCAGTGTTCGTCATCGACTGCACGACAATCGGGGCACCGCCACCGACCTTGACATTGCCGACCAAAACTTGATGGGTAATTTTTCTTAAGCTCATTGACATACGCTAAATCTTCTTAGGAAATTAGTAGGATTAGCAAAATTATACGCGATAGCGGCAGTTGAGGCGATGCACTTAACAGCATCATAGCCAATTGCCTATATTTTTATTGCCACCCGTTATTTTTGGACGGGGGCGGGAACCGCTTGCGGGACAGGGACTGGAGCTGTTGCAGGGGATTCCATGGCTTTAACGGGCGCTGTCTTAGCTTCTTTTTCTGCTTTTTCGCGACGGTTCCCTTCCCCCCACAACGTCAAGGAAATCATCACCAGCACAGTGGTGATCACCACCACAAGAAACCGATCGGGTTTACTTAGAAAAAATAAAGGCCACTTGGGTTTGATCATTCCAATAATAAAGAAAAGGATTGTCCACAAGGCCAAGTCAAAAGCGGCTGTTATCATTATATTTACCTGTTAAGCTTTGGTTGAAAGAAGTACAGTATTACCTGTGTTAAATTTTTTGCAACACAGCGGCCGCAATGCCGTTATTTTAATCGTTACTCTGGCAATGTTCAGAATGATTTGTCATTCCGGGCCTATAATTTATTGCATCACGCTGGATCATCTGGCGCATCTGCGCCAATCGCCCGCAAGGGCATTTAATTATCAACAATCGGAGGCGTTATGAGTGGTTTTGGTATTTTTGTCTTAGTGTTGTTTATATTTGCCATTTTGCTCGTCCTGATGAGCGTCATATCCGTCCCCCAGGGCACGGAATACACTGTGGAACGGTTTGGAAAATACACCAACACGTTAACGCCAGGGTTAAATATCATCTTCCCGGTCATTGACCGTGTCGGCAGAAAAATGATCATGATGGAACAGGTAATGGACGTGCCTTCACAGGAAGTCATTACCAAAGATAACGCAATGGTCACCGTAGATGGCGTGGTTTTTTATCAGGTGATGGACGCCGCGAAAGCGGCCTACGAAGTAAGTAAGCTAGACTGGGCAATTTTGAATTTAGTGATGACCAATATCCGGACCGTCATGGGTTCTATGGATTTGGACGAGTTATTGTCGCGCCGTGACGACATTAACGCCCGCCTATTGACGGTTGTTGACGACGCGACTACGCCTTGGGGCATTAAAGTCACCCGTATAGAAATCAAGGACATTGCCCCACCGAAAGACTTGGTCGAGGCGATGGGGCGCCAAATGAAGGCTGAACGCCTAAAACGCGCATCAATCCTTGAAGCGGAAGGCTTAAGGCAATCAGAAATCCTACGCGCAGAAGGCGCGCAGCAAGCCGCTATCCTTGATGCGGAAGGCCGTAAGGAAGCCGCTTACCGTGACGCAGATGCACGGGAACGTTTGGCTCAGGCAGAAGCAAGGGCGACCCTCATGGTTTCAGAAGCCATTAGCAAAGGCGACATCAACGCCATCAACTATTTTGTTGCACAAAAATACATAGAAGCGTTAAAAGAGATAGGCGTAGCCACTAATAGTAAGCTGATTTTTATGCCATTGGACTCTTCCAGTGTCATCGGTGCATTGGGTGGGATCGGCGAATTGGCAAAAGAAGCCTTGAACAAAAGCCCCCAAGCTGGTGAATAATATGGAAAATATTATCTTTGTTTTTTGGTATTGGTGGATACTGGCAATTATTTTTCTAGTTATTGAAATGCTAGTGTCAGGCTTTTTCTTCTTATGGATGTCCGCATCTGCGTTGGCCACAGGCATCCTAGTTTGGCTCATCCCTTCATTCACCATAGAGGTGCAATTTTTTGTTTTTTCCTTATTGTCGATTATCGCCATAGCAAGCTGGAAAATATTCGCCAAGAAAAACATGATTGCATCAGACAAACCTTTGCTCAATAAACGCGGCGCCCAATATGTCGGCCGGGTTTTTGAGCTTTACGAGGCGGTCGAAAACGGCCGGGGCAAGATCAAGGTTGACGATTCCATCTGGAAGGTGTGTGGCGAGGACTGCGGCATCGGCACCAAAGTGAAGGTGGTGGCGGTGGACGGCACCGTTTTCCGGGTCGCCCCGGTTGGCGGAAAGGGCCCGCAGGCCGGCGCCGGCCTATGACGGCTTTGCCGCCCAGGGCCCGGGGCAGAAACGGCGGGCAAAAAAAAGCCCGCCCCCGGTTGAGGGGGCGGGCTTCCTGGGTTGGGCGCTTGGCGATTCCCTACTTTCGCATGGCAAACCGCCACACTATCATCGGCGCTAAGCGGTTTCACTTCCGAGTTCGGGATGGGGTCGGGTGGTTCACGCTCGCTATGGTCACCAAGCAATTCGGTGTGCCCGGCGCTCGCCGGGCGGTGCGCGCCCCCTCCCGGGGGCGCGCGCGGAAACCTGTAAAGTCCATGTGTCGCCCGGGGCGGCGTCAGCCGCCCCGGGCCTTGGCCTGGCCACCAGGCCGATTGGGTGTTATAGGGTCAAGCCTCACGGGCAATTAGTACACGTTAGCTGCACGCATTGCTGCGCTTCCACACCGTGCCTATCAACGTCGTAGTCTCCGACGGCCCTTCAGGGGGCTCATGGCCCCGGGGAGGTCTCATCTTGGGAGGGGCTTCCCGCTTAGATGCTTTCAGCGGTTATCCTGTCCGCACATAGCTACCGGGCAATGCCATTGGCATGACAACCCGAACACCAGCGGTGCGTCCACTCCGGTCCTCTCGTACTAGGAGCAGCTTCCCTCAAACCTCCAACGCCCACGGCAGATAGGGACCGAACTGTCTCACGACGTTCTGAACCCAGCTCGCGTACCACTTTAAATGGCGAACAGCCATACCCTTGGGACCTGCTTCAGCCCCAGGATGTGATGAGCCGACATCGAGGTGCCAAACACCGCCGTCGATATGAACTCTTGGGCGGTATCAGCCTGTTATCCCCGGAGTACCTTTTATCCGTTGAGCGATGGCCCTTCCATACAGAACCACCGGATCACTATGACCTACTTTCGTACCTGCTCGACTTGTCCGTCTCGCAGTCAAGCACCCTTATGCCATTGCACTCATCGCCTGATTTCCGACCAGGCTGAGGGTACCTTCGTGCTCCTCCGTTACTCTTTGGGAGGAGACCGCCCCAGTCAAACTACCCACCAGACACTGTCCCCAGCCCAGATAATGGGCCCAGGTTAGAACTCCGAACAAACCAGGGTGGTATTTCAAGGTCGGCTCCACNGGCGCTGGCGCGCCCGCTTCGATGCCTCCCACCTATCCTACACAAATCGGTTCAAAGTCCAGTGTCAAGCTATAGTAAAGGTTCACGGGGTCTTTCCGTCTAGCCGCGGGTACACTGCATCTTCACAGCGATTTCAATTTCACTGAGTCTCGGCTGGAGACAGTGTGGCCATCGTTACGCCATTCGTGCAGGTCGGAACTTACCCGACAAGGAATTTCGCTACCTTAGGACCGTTATAGTTACGGCCGCCGTTTACCGGGGCTTCGATCAAGAGCTTCGCTTGCGCTGACCCCATCAATTAACCTTCCGGCACCGGGCAGGCGTCACACCCTATACTTCCTCTTTCGAGTTTGCAGAGTGCTATGTTTTTGCTAAACAGTCGCAGCCACCAATTTTTTGCAACCTTGTCCGGCTCCACCCGCGGGGGGCTTCACCTACTTAAGGCATACCTTATCCCGAAGTTACGGTATCATTTTGCCTAGTTCCTTCAGCCGAGTTCTCTCAAGCGCCTTAGAATTCTCATCCCACCCACCTGTGTCGGTTTACGGTACGGCCACCCGTGGCCTGAAGCTTAGAGGTTTTTCTTGGAAGCATGGCATCCATCACTTCGCCCGCAAGCGGGCCCGTCATCACGCCTCAGGATAGGGTTCCCCGGATTTGCCTAAGGAACCTCCCTACACGCTTAAACCGGCACTTCCAACCGCCGGCTGATGTAGCCTTCTCCGTCACCCCGTCGCAGCCACGGCCGGTACGGGAATATTAACCCGTTTTCCATCGACTACGCCTTTCGGCCTCGCCTTAGGTACCGACTCACCCTGCGTCGATTAGCGTTGCGCAGGAAACCTTGGGTTTTCGGCGAGGGGGTTTTTCACCCCCTTTATCGTTACTCATGTCAGCATTCGCACTTCCGATACCTCCAGCCAACTTCCCAGTTGACCTTCGCAGGCGTACGGAACGCTCCTCTACCGCCACACCAAAAGTGTGACCCGTAGCTTCGGTACTAGGCTTAGCCCCGGTAAATCTTCCGCGCAGGCCGACTCGACCAGTGAGCTATTACGCTTTCTTTAAAGGATGGCTGCTTCTAAGCCAACCTCCTGGCTGTCTGTGCCTTCCCACATCGTTTCCCACTGAGCCTAGATTTTGGGACCTTAGCTGACGGTCTGGGCTGTGTCCCTTTTCACGACGGACCTTATCACCCGCCGTGTGTCTCCCGCACTTGCACTTGTTGGTATTCGGAGTTTGCATCGGGTTGGTAAACCTAGACGGCCCCCTAGCCGAAACAGTGCTCTACCCCCAACAGTGATATGCGAGGCGCTACCTAAATAGCTTTCGAGGAGAACCAGCTATCTCCGAGCTTGATTAGCCTTTCACTCCGATCCACAACTCATCCCCGTATTTTTCAACAGACGTGGGTTCGGCCCTCCAGTCAGTATTACCTGACCTTCAGCCTGGTCATGGATAGATCGCCCGGTTTCGGGTCTAATCCCAGCGACTGAACGCCCTGTTCAGACTCGCTTTCGCTACGCCTCCCCTATTCGGTTAAGCTTGCCACTGAGATTAACTCGCTGACCCATTATACAAAAGGTACGCAGTCACCGGACAAAGCCGGCTCCCACTGCTTGTACGCATACGGTTTCAGGGTCTATTTCACTCCGCTCTCCGCGGTTCTTTTCGCCTTTCCCTCACGGTACTGGTTCACTATCGGTCAGTCAGGAGTATTTAGCCTTGGAGGATGGTCCCCCCATGTTCAGACAAGGTTTCACGTGCCTCGCCTTACTCGTTTTCACTGGCACAGGTTTTCGTGTACGGGGCTATCACCCTGTGTCGCCGGACTTTCCAGACCGTTCCACTAACACTGTGCCAACTTAAGGGCTGTTCCCCGTTCGCTCGCCGCTACTAAGGGAATCTCGGTTGATTTCTTTTCCTCCGGGTACTTAGATGTTTCAGTTCTCCGGGTTCGCTTCAGGCAGCTATGTATTCACTGCAAGATACCCTTGCGGGTGGGTTTCCCCATTCGGAAATCCGCGGATCAAAGTTTGTTTGCAAACTCCCCGCGGCTTATCGCATGCTACAACGTCCTTCATCGCCTCTGACTGCCTAGGCATCCACCGTATGCGCTTATTCACTTGACTCTATAACCCCAATCGGCCTGCCCCGCGCCCCGGCTCGCGCCGGCGCACGGGCGTCCTGTCGGGGCCTTGTGGCCACTTGACGCTTACATGTCGCTAGGATGCGCGCCGCGCCCGGCTCGCCGGCCGCGCTCGCGCATCGTTCCAATCTTTCGATTGCTTTACAGATTTCCGCATTGTTAAAGAGCTATTGATTGTGCATCAATTCTATAGGGCCTCGGCCCCGCGACGGGGAAAAAACCTATAGAATTGGCGCCCATGCCCGGATGCCCGGGCCTTCCCGCCTGGCCTTGCGGCCGCGTCCTGGATGGTGGAGCCAAGGAGGATCGAACTCCTGACCTCCTGCGTGCAAGGCAGGCGCTCTCCCAGCTGAGCTATGGCCCCAGGTCTGTACCAAGTCCCCGGCCCGTCCGCGCCGTTTCGCAGGGGCGCCGCGCCGCCGGGATGGCCGGCGCCGGGCGGCCGCTCCAAAAGTGGTGGGCCTGGGAGGATTTGAACCTCCGACCTCACCCTTATCAGGGGTGCGCTCTAACCAACTGAGCTACAGGCCCGGGCTCGTGTGGTGGTGGCCGAAACAATGTGTTGTGGGCGCTCGCGGCGCGTTTGCGTCTTTGTAAGGAGGTGATCCAGCCCCAGGTTCCCCTAGGGCTACCTTGTTACGACTTCACCCCAGTCACGAACCACAAAGTGGCAAGCGCCCCCCCGAAGGTTAGACTACCTGCTTCTTTTGCAGCCCGCTCCCATGGTGTGACGGGCGGTGTGTACAAGGCCCGGGAACGTATTCACCGCGGCATTCTGATCCGCGATTACTAGCGATTCCGACTTCACGGGGTCGAGTTGCAGACCCCGATCCGGACTAGGACCGGCTTTGTGGGATTGGCTTACCCTTGCGGGTTCGCAGCCCTCTGTACCGGCCATTGTAGCACGTGTGTAGCCCTACCCATAAGGGCCATGATGACTTGACGTCGTCCCCACCTTCCTCCGGTTTATCACCGGCAGTCTCCCTAGAGTTCCCGGCATGACCCGCTGGCAACTAAGGATAAGGGTTGCGCTCGTTACGGGACTTAACCCAACATCTCACGACACGAGCTGACGACAGCCATGCAGCACCTGTCTCAGTGTTCCCGAAGGCACTAAGGCATCTCTGCCGAATCCACTGGATGTCAAGGGTAGGTAAGGTTCTTCGCGTTGCATCGAATTAAACCACATGCTCCACCGCTTGTGCGGGCCCCCGTCAATTCATTTGAGTTTTAACCTTGCGGCCGTACTCCCCAGGCGGCCGACTTATCGCGTTAGCTGCGCCACTTACCCCATAATTGGGGCCAACGGCTAGTCGGCATCGTTTACGGCGTGGACTACCAGGGTATCTAATCCTGTTTGCTACCCACGCTTTCGTACCTCAGCGTCAGTTTTGGGCCAGTAAGTCGCCTTCGCCACTGGTGTTCCTTCAGATCTCTACGCATTTCACCGCTACACCTGAAATTCCACTTACCTCTCCCAAACTCTAGCCCGCCAGTTTCAAATGCCGTTCCCAGGTTGAGCCCGGGGCTTTCACATCTGACTTGACGGGCCGCCTACGCACGCTTTACGCCCAGTAATTCCGATTAACGCTTGCACCCTCCGTATTACCGCGGCTGCTGGCACGGAGTTAGCCGGTGCTTTTTCTATGGGTAATGTCAGTCTGCCGGGTGTTCGCCGGCAGGGGTTCCTCCCCATTAAAAGTGCTTTACAACCCTCAGGCCTTCTTCACACACGCGGTATTGCTGGATCAGGCTTGCGCCCATTGTCCAATATTCCCCACTGCTGCCTCCCGTAGGAGTCTGGGCCGTGTCTCAGTCCCAGTGTGGCTGATCATCCTCTCAGACCAGCTATGGATCGTCGCCTTGGTAGGCCTTTACCCCACCAACTAGCTAATCCAACATAGGCCCATCCCATAGCGCGAGGCCCGAAGGTCCCCCGCTTTCCCCCTTGGGGCGTATGCGGTATTAGCGTGGGTTTCCCCACGTTGTCCCCCACTACGGGGCAGGTTCCTATGCGTTACTCACCCGTCCGCCGCTCTCGCCCGAAGGCTACTCGCCCGACTTGCATGTGTTAAGCATACCGCCAGCGTTCAATCTGAGCCATGATCAAACTCTTCAGTTTCAATCAGTTTTGCCGCTTAATGAGACAAGCGGCCAATCTTGGCCCGGCAAAACGCCCAGCGCAATCTTCGATTGGCGCGTGGCCTTGTGCCGGTTGTTTGCATACACAAACCGCCGCCGCAAGCGCCCACACACATTGTTTCGGTCCACCTTGTTAAAGAGCGTTGGCGCTTCACGCCAGCTGAGTCGGACTATTATACAGATCCAAAACAACCTGTCAAACTTTTTTTTCAGCCCCGGGAACCTTGCCCCGGGGCGGCACGGCCAAAACCCGCCGCCGCGCCGGGCGGCCTCCGCCGCCCCGAACTTCCCGCTTACCGTGAAGAGCCGACTATTATACCCAGAATAATCCATCCGTCAAACAGTTTCTGAATTTATTTTAAATATACCTACCCAGCTAACAAGAACCATATTGCAACTTATTGTTTATAATAAATTATACCAATGCGCTTATTTTTATCTTAGCGAATTTACGCTTGCCCACCTGATAGACGTGTTCAGTATTGATAGCAATCTCAAGCTTAGCATCAGAGACTTTTTCACCATCTATTTTCACTGCGCCTTGGTTTATCATGCGTATCGCTTCGGAGGTACTTGCCGTTAAGCCTGCATCCCTTAATATATTGCTGATGGCATAGCCATCACCAGCAACCGTCAATTCCATTTTTTCTATATCATCAGGTATCGCACCACGCTGGAACCTTGCCTCAAAGTTTTCCAACGCCTTAACGGCGGCGGCCTCATTATGGAACCTAGTAATGATTTCTTGCGCTAATTTGACTTTATAATTGCGCGGGTTTGCCCCTTCCTTGCATTCTTGCGCCCATTGGTTGATTTCCGCCATAGGCCGGAAACTGAGCAACTCAAAATAACGCCACATCAATTCGTCGGAGATGGACATGAGCTTGCCGAACATATCGTCCGCCGTATCGGCAATACCGACATAGTTGTTTAAGGATTTGGACATTTTTTGGACGCCGTCCAGGCCTTCGAGAATCGGCATGGTGAGGATGATTTGCGGTTTTTGCCCGTAAATTTCCTGCAAATGCCGCCCCATCAACAAATTGAATTTTTGGTCAGTGCCGCCCAATTCGACATCGGCTTTCATCGCCACCGAATCATAACCTTGAATCAAAGGGTACAAAAATTCATGGATGGCAATCGGCTGGCCACCTTTAAAACGTTTGCTGAAATCATCACGTTCCAACATCCGTGCCACGGTATGCTTGGCGGCCAATTGGATCAGTTCCGCTGGCGACATGGCGTTCATCCACGTCGAGTTGAACATCACCTGCGTCTTGTCAGGGTCGAGGATTTTGAAAATCTGCTCCTGGTAAGTTTGGGCATTGGCCAACACGGCTTCGCGGGTCAATGGCTTACGGGTGACATTTTTGCCGGTCGGATCACCTATCATGCCCGTAAAGTCACCAATCAAAAACAAAACCTCATGGCCCAAATCTTGGAATTGCTTGAGCTTGTTGATCAGCACCGTGTGCCCTAAGTGCAAATCCGGCGCAGTCGGGTCAAAACCCGCCTTAATCCTTAACGGCCTGCCTTCTTCCAGTTTTTTGACCAGTTCCGCTTCCACCAGAACTTCGTCCGCCCCTCTTAAAATTGTCGCCAATACATCCGCTTGCACAATTATTCTCCAAACTTATCTTAAAAAAATGTCGGCATTATAAAGTCATAAAACCCTATCCAGCCAGAAACCTTATCGCCACCAAAATCCGATGCTTGCCGATTGATAGGATTTGTCCACGAAAGACACGAAAAGCACGAAAAAACACCAACAAGGCGATGCGGAAAAGTCATGTTTGTACAACCCATCAAATCATAGATGGCCAAAATTTTAAGTTTCGTGCCTTTTGTGCTTTTCGTGGGCATTAGTTTTCCATCTGGAATTTTTCCACCAAGCCCGTCACCCGCGCCACTTTTTGGGCAATGGTTTGCGCCAACACGTCGACCCCGCTGACCAGCTTCACCCTCCGCTTCGTCCGCGTAATCGCCGTGTACAGCAATTCTTTGGTCAACACCGGATTCATCACCTCCGGCAACACAATCAGCACCTCGTCAAATTCCGAACCTTGGCTTTTATGGATGGTCATGGCAAACACCGTTTCACAATGCGGCACGCGGGCGGGCAGATATTTTTTGACACTGCCATCGGGGCGTTGGAAAAACACCATCAACTTACCTTGTTGCTCCTGATCCGGCAGGCAAATGCCAATGTCGCCATTATAGAGATGCAAGGCCGCGTTGTTTTGCGTCACCATCACGGGCCGGCCGACATACCACAAACCGGAGAGTTGGATTAAGCGTTGTCCGACCAACTTTTGCTCCACACCGTGGTTAAGGTCGGCGACACTGTTTTTACCTTGGCGGTTGGCGCACAACACCTGGAAGCGGCTGAATTCGGCGAATATTTCCGTAAACCCCGCGCCTTTTTGCAACAAACGCAAATAGCCGCTATGCCGTAGCGCCGCATAGGCGATCAAATCTTCTTCCAACAACCCGCAGGCTGCATCGCCTTGCCGCAACACCCGCCACACCACCTCGGTTTGCTGCTGGTTGACCGCATCCGCCAAAGCCTTAATCACGCCGCCAAAACGGTGCGTGGTTTGCAATTCCAAGGCCTGATCCGGCAAAGCGGCGACTAAATCCGCCAACACCGCACCCGATTCCACCGATGCCAACTGGTCTTTATCGCCCAGCAAAATCAAACGGGCATTGGGTTTCAAGGCATCCACCAACTTAGCCATCAAAGCCAAATCGACCATAGACGCTTCATCAACCACCACCAAATCATAAATCAGCGGTTGCCCCGCATGATGGCGGAAATACGGTGACGGTGGCCTCGCTCCCAACAAGCGGTGCAAGGTCGTCACGGTTTCGGGGATATGTTTTTTGATGTCCTCAGGACAAGGCAAATCCGCCTTGCGTTGCCCGATAGATTCTTGCAGACGCATCGCCGCCTTGCCTGTCGGTGCCGCCAAGGCAACCAACAACGGCTGCACCGCCAACTCCTGCAACACCGCGAGGATTTTCACCACCGTCGTGGTTTTGCCCGTGCCTGGCCCGCCCGTGATAATGCTGAACGGCTGCTTGACCGCCACTTCTGCGGCTTCGCGCTGCCAATCCCTGGCTTCCGAAGTTTTAGAAAAATACCTATCGAGCAAGCCATCCAGATTGTCCAGCTGCCGTATTGGCGGGCCATCCATCATCGCCTTAAGTTGCTCCGCCAAATGTTGCTCATAGTCCCAATAACGCTGCAAATACAAACGGCCCTGCTCAACCACCAGCGGCAAGCCACCTACCCCATCGGCAAGCCCCGAAGCCAATAGCAACGCCTGTTCTTCCTGTTCAATGGCGATACAGTTATGGCCTTGGTTTTGTTCGTAAGACAAACGCATCAGCACTTGCTCAAAGCGTTGCTTGGCTTGCCCGTCCAAACGGCTGCGTTGGCTAAGGAAACGGGCGAAAGCGGTGTCGAGACGGGTAAACCGTGCTTCTTCCATCATTACCGCCCTCCCAACAAGCGGGCCAATGCCTCAACCCGCGCCATATCCGGCCTATCCTCATAAACCCCGCTCATCGCCACCTCAGCTTGCATCCCCCGCACGAACAAATAACGCACACCGCCAAAGTGGTTTTCAAAATCATAATCCGGCACACGGGTTTGCAGGTAACGGTGCAAAACAACGGTATAGAGCCAGTATTGCAAACCGTAGTTATGTTCGCGCATCGCTTCGGTCAAGGTGGCGGGCGCATAATCAGGTAGGGCGTTGGTTTTATAGTCCATGACATAAAAACGGCCTTGATAGGTGCAGACCAAGTCAATGAATCCGGTCAAAAAACCACACATCTGCTTGCTGCCCAAAGGTTGGTAAGCGGGCGAGCCATCTAGGATGCGGTTGATGTGGCTGGCATCCATATCCTGCATGGACAGGTAAAACGGCATTTCTTTTAAGGCTTGCGTTTCCGGAATGTTCATCAGGCAGAACGCCGGCTCACCTATAGACAAAGGTGTGCTGACCACGGCTTGCAGCAAGTCTTCCAGCAGATTCGGCGCAGGCACAACCAAGCCGTAACGCAAACACGCTTGGTCGCGTTGCACGCTGATGTCCACACGCTGTGCCAAGTCGGCGAAGCGGTTGTTTTCCAGCAAATCATGGACGACGTTGCCAGTATGCGCCCCGCGTGGCAGTTCGGTGGCGGATTTTTCGGCCAGTTCGGCGGCGGGTTCGCGGGCTTTGTCTTGTGGCAACTCTGGCGTGTCGGCGTGGCTAAGCGCGGACAAGGCGGTGTAGCTGCTCATCTGCCAGCGCGTGTACAACGAGCGTTGCAAAGTACGGGCTTGCAGCGTTGTGGGGGTGACGGAATTTGGGCGCAGCGGCGTAATGCCTTGCGCGTCTGCCAAATCCAATAAACGGTAAGCAAAGGTATCGGGGGCGGCGGTTGCCAAATCACGTAACACGGCTTGTTGCCGGGCAAAATCGGCGGCAGCAAAATCTAATAACCACGCCATTGCCGACTCGTTGGGGTCCGCTTCGGAACGCACGTTTGCCCAAGCCACATAGCAACGGTATTTGGCGCGGGTCACGGCGACATAAAACACCCGCAAATCTTCGGCGAGCTCTTCGTATAAGGCTTGTCCCCGGTGTTGCTCAAACAGACCGGAACCTAAATCCACCCGCAGCTGCCCGTCGACATGGCAAGTGAGCAAGTTTTTCTCGCTGTACAGCCTGTCACTGCGTTGCCACAAATACGGGCAGAACACCACTGGGTATTCCAAGCCTTTCGAGCGGTGCATGGTGACGATCTTCACGGCATCTTCATCACTTTCCAGCCGCAATTGTTCGTTTTCGTCACCACCCGCCCCGGCAATGGCGGCGCGTAGCCAATCCAAGGTTTTGGTGACCCCCAGATGTTCATCCAGCACGGCTTGTTGCAGCAATTCCAGCAAATGGTGCAAGTTGGTGAGCTGCCGCTCCGCCATGACCGTTTGTGAGATATGCAGACGGATTTGCTCGCGCTCCAACACATTCATCAACATCGCCATCAAGCCTGAGCTTTGCCAATCTTGGTAATAACCCGCGAACCGCGACAGCCATTGGTCAAGCTCGGTTTCATTTTGGCTAAGCTGGTACAAGGCTTGCCCGTCCAAACCTAGCCAGCTTAAGGTCAGGGCTTGTTTGAGCAAAGCCGTGTCGCCTGGATTGGCGAGGGCTTCCAACAAAATATACAAATCGGCGGCTTCTTGGCTGGCGAACACCGATTCGGTGCTGTTGATGACCGATGGCACGCCCACGCTGCGCAACAAAGTTTGGTAATCGCGGGCTTGGTGGTTAGTCCTGACCAAAATGGCGATGTCTTTGGCCTGTATCGGGGTATTGCCGGGTTGGAAGCGGACGCTTTCCGTGAGCAAGGCCACGACTTCTTGGATGACGAAATACTGGATGGCTTGCGCCGCTTTGCCTGCTGTCCAGTAACCGGATTTGCTATCACTTTCGGGCACTTGCCAGATCACCATCGGCGCAATGGCGGCATTGTCCCAATGCAAGGCGGTGCTGCCGTCCGCCCTGCCCGCCCCGACCGGATGGAAATGCAGGTCGTTGAGCAAAAACGCCTGTTCGCGTTGGAACAAGGTGTTGACGGCGGCGACCAAACGCGGATGCGACCGCCAGTTTTTGCCCAGCGTGTACGGGTGTTCGGCTTGTTGTTGGGCGGCCAGGTACGAGTAAATGTCCGCGCCGCGAAATTTGTAAATGGCCTGTTTCGGGTCGCCAATCAGGTACAGGAACGGGCGGGGTTCTGCGCCATCTTGTGCGGTGGTGGCAAAAATCGACGAAAAAATCAGCCATTGGCTGTCATCGGTGTCCTGAAACTCATCAATCAACGCGGCTTGGTAAGTCTGCCGCAACGCGCCGACCAGCAACGCGCCTTGTTCGGTTTGCAGGGCTTCGGCGAGGCGGCTGATCAAATCATCAAACGACATCACATTCATTTGCAACAAACGCTTGTCCAATTCCACACACAAGATTGCCAACAACAAACGCCGGAACAAAACCGGGATTTGCGCGTAAGCGGCGGCTAAGCTATCGAAAACCTGGGTGTTGATGTTGAGCTTCGCCAGATAGTCGAGTTTGCGCTCCAAACCCGATTGGGTTTTGGTGGCGCGGAATTTGCCGCCGTGCAAAGCGCCGAGCAAGCCGTCCTTGCTTAACAACTCAAAGGTTCCGGCACTGGGGATGTCAAAACTATGGCCTTGTAACCAAACCGACAAGGCCAGGCAATGCCCTTCAAACATAATCCGGTAATTATCTTTGAACTTTTCTTCGGCAAATGCCTGGCGCACCTGGCCCGCCGTTGTGTCCAAAACAGCTTGGGCCTGTTCCGCCAAGTGTTTGAATGCCGCCAGGGCTTCATCAAGGCCACAACTGTCAGGATAAATTTGTATCCGCGTGCTGGCGCTTAATCCCGCACTAGGGAATGCGGCGAGGCTGCCGAGCAAGGCGTCCGGCGTTTTGAATTGCGCGGTCAGCACCGCCACATCCCAGAGCGGGCGCGCCATCTGTTGCCGCCAAAAATCATCGGCGCAGGCTTGTTTAATGTTCGCCAAATCGCCCGTCAGTTCCGCATCGAACAACTGCCCGCTTTCCAGGGCGTAATGATGCAGGACGGTCTGGCAAAAACCGTGTATGGTGAAGATGCCCGCCTGGTCGATGTCCAGCAAGGCCAGCACCAAACGTTGTTTGGCATCTTCAGGCGCCACGTCAATCTGGCCTAGCCAAGCAGCGACCGCAGGATCGGCGTTGGGATCGCCCGACACCGCCCGCTTGGCTTCCGCCAAACGGCTACGGATGCGCTCTTTTAGCTCTTCGGTCGCCGCTTTGGTGAAGGTGACCACCAGCAAATTTTTGATATTGACATTGTTTTCCACAACAAAACGCAACACCAGCATGGCGATCGCATACGTTTTGCCTGTCCCGGCACTGGCTTCTATCAGGTTTACGCCAGGGCGTAAGGGCGTTGTGATGGGGTCGAAATGTTCAGTGGGCATAGATGAATCTGCTTTTCGATACGTCTTCGCAATCATTAGGGTTATATTAATATCATATAGCTAACCAAACGTTCCGTTGAATTTCAAATGACTGGTCATAAGCGGCTTAAGCATGGGCAGCTTTATCTGGCCTCTAAACAAAAGAGTTGTTGTGGAGAAAAAATGAAATCCCCTTTGAAAAACCATCCCCAAACCTTTGCGCTCATCGCCTTGTTGGCTAGCTCCGGCAACCTGTATGCTGTAAATGCTTGGAATTATCAACAGGAAACTGACCGGTTAAGCAACCAAACTTACAGCTTCACGTCATCACCGTTGCCACGCCGTGACCTTTATGATGACATCAGATTAGAGATTGTTTGCAAGGACAAACAGTTGCGGGTCAACATCAATACCGAAAGCCTGATCGCCTCCCAAGGCAGGGCGTTTGATTTTAGTTATCAAATC
This sequence comes from Methylovulum miyakonense HT12, assembly GCF_000384075.1. Taxonomy (GTDB): domain Bacteria; phylum Pseudomonadota; class Gammaproteobacteria; order Methylococcales; family Methylomonadaceae; genus Methylovulum; species Methylovulum miyakonense. The sequence continues at coordinate 1,615,775 of NZ_KB913025.1, read as the reverse complement.
GACCAAAACACGCCTGTACCACTGCAAATGAAAACCTTCCCTGATTCCAAACGCAAAGGTTATACGGAGGATCATGCCCAGCGTATTATTGATGATATTTTAATGGGGAAAGAAACCATTTTCGTCCGGGTCACCACAATGACCCGAAAGGTATTGTCTGGGGCAATTTCGCTGGAAGGCGCCACAAAACCGATCCAGCAAGTTTTGGAAGATTGCCGTATTAATCTTGCGGACCCAGCTACAGCGGAAAACGCAGGGGATACGGCTTATGATTTAAAGGCTTTCGAAGAAGGGTTTAACCGTCTGCCTGCGGAACAACAAAAACAAGTGTTAAACCAAATCAAAAAGCTGATGACGGAAATGGAAGGGAAGCGATGACAAGCCCAAGAACCAGCAATTAGCCTATTTAAACGGCCATAGTGCGGGAAAATAGACTAAAGCAAACGGTTTTTACGTGGCCAATAGCCAATGGCGCCAATTGCAAACAATGCCAGGGTACTTGGTTCAGGAAGATAGCCAGCACCAATCCCCACATCATCCTGAGTTTCATAGCCATAACCATACACACTGACCTCGAAGGAGGACAAATCGTCCTTGTTGTAAGCCTTAACCCCAATTTGCGCCCAGCCGTAATGAAGGGATCCATCAGCAAAATCGAACGCAAAGCCCAGATAACCCAGAAAGCCCTGATCCAAGCCTGGCCATGTGCTAGAGTCCGCACCCCCGTTAGCCCAATATCCGAAATTTCCTGTGCGCACACCTTCAAATACATCAAAATAATTGGAAGCCGCCACGGTACCGCAACCACATGAATCAAAACTTGATGCCGCATCAATCACGCTGCCCAAAGAAAAGGCTATGTTTGCGTTAATAGTTGAATCTGAACTTTTGTACTCACCCTGGTCTCATTGGGACAGGGGGTGGAACAATGAAGACAAAAGCCTATTGCGAGTGGTTGGAAGGGGTGGGCCGCCTCACCCGAAAGCAACGGACAGCCGTGCTCGTCCAGCTGAATGCGGCGGAATCCCGTGAAGCCATCGTCAGTGAATTGGAGAGCGGACACCTGCGCCCGTGCCCGCATTGCCAGAGCGGGCGACTGGGCCGCTGGGGCAGGCAATCGGGGTTACAGCGGTTCCGCTGCCGGGACTGCGGAAAATGTTTTAATGCTTTAACGGGCACCCCGCTTGCGCGGTTGCGGCATAAAGAGCGCTGGTTCGATTATAGCCAAGCCTTGATTGAAGGGCTCACCGTCCGTAAAGCCGCCGAGCGTTGTGGCGTGGCTAAAACCACGAGCTTTCGCTGGCGGCACCGTTTTCTCACCGAGGTGGCCGGGCTGAAGGCGACTGGCTTGACCGGCATTGTCGAAGCGGACGAAACCTATTTTCCGTTGTCATTCAAAGGCTCACGACAGTTACCAAGGCCGCCGCACCGCCGTGGCCATGCGGCCCATCAACGCGGGACGGGGGACGGTCAAGTGCCGGTATTGGTGCTACGTGACCGTCATGGTACCACCACCGACTTCAAACTGACGGCGGCCACGCAAGCCGAAGAGGCGCCCATTATTGGCCGCGTCGTCGNAGCGGACGCCGTGCTATGCACCGATGGCGGCGCAAGTCTCAAAGGCGCGGCGCGTCAGGCGGGTATTGCGCATCGTGCATTGAACCTATCGGCGGGGATTCGTGTGCTGGCCGGGGTTTACCACATCCAAAATGTCAATGCGTATGACAGCCGCCTCAAAACTTGGATGCGGCGGTTCCATGGGGTCGCCACCAAATACCTTGATAACTATCTGGGCTGGCGGCGCGGACTGGAGCGATGGGGCGAACAAATCACCCCCGGCGTCATCCTGCAAGCCGCTGTGGGGCGTTGCGTACCTTTCCAACTATTAACGCAAACATAGCCAAAGAAAAAGGCAAGGTGAAATTATCCGCAAATAGCCCGCCCGTATAGACATTGGCGACCCCGTATGTGGCATAAATCAAAACATCGGTATCCGTTTGCCCATCGTCAAAACTAGTGTCAGATAGATGGTCGATGTGCAAATCATCGAAGCCATCGTTATCAACGTCAAACCCTACCACATCATTATTGACAACTATAGGTGAGGACAAAACCGTGGAAACGATGCTGGCCTCGGCATTTAAATTAAAAAAACCGCCGAGCAAAGACACGCCAACAACAAGCATGAAGCGGGATAGAGTTGCCATCCTAATTTCTCCAAAAAGGGTTGTTATGATTAATTCTATGGACACAACCTCAACCCAATTATAACGGCCTTCAGTTTGCCACCCGTTAAGTGGATGGCTTATAAATACAAAGGTAAACATTAAAGTCTAACCTGATGCAGCCCTCCGCCCAACAATGCTTTTCGGCTAGATTACCAAAAAAGCAATTTAAAACCAATTTCTTATAGTTTATCTTGAAAAAAAGCCGCTGCCTGCCCCCCTACCTTTCTTCCGGGCTAGGCAATGTTGAGTTAATAACCCTATAAAACCCACATCAAGGATTGTCCAATCCCTTTGCCGTATTGGCACCGGCCATCTGGGGCGGACACACCGCCGGCATAGCCCATAAATCGGCGGCAAGGTGTGTCATTTTTATGCCCTAAATCACAACCCTGTCATAAAACGGCAACACAGCCGACACAATAACGACTTAATGGCTAAGTAAAGTAGTGAGTGGACTTAAGTCCACCAACACTTTTATCAACCTGATCATTGGGGGAATATCATGCGTTACCTTAAAACTTTGTTGGCAGCGGCAGCGGTTGTCGCCACCTTGTCACCACTGGCAACATTTGCCGACGAAAGGGTCCAGTTAGGGCCAAGACCATTTTTCTTAGTTGAAGACATGGCCCCTAGCGCACTGAAAAAAGCTTTAAAACAATGCGCTAACGGCCCTTTCTACAAAACCAGGTTTTCAATAGGCCACCGCGGCGCCGCATTACAATTTCCCGAAGAAACCAAACAATCCATTGAGGCCGGCGCCAAAATGGGCGCAGGCATCTTGGAATGTGACGTGACCTTCACCAAAGATAAAGAATTGGTTTGCCGCCACTCGCAATGTGACCTGCACACAACCACCAACATCATGGAAACACCGTTAGCGGCAAAATGTTCAGTGCCTGCCGATATGGGCAGCGCCACCCCTTTCGCAAATGTCCAATGCTGCACCAGCGACATCACCTTAGCCGAATTTAAGACCTTGAAAGGCAAAATGGACGGCGCAAATGCCAAAGCCAAAACAGTGGCCGACTACCTAAAAGGCACACCAAGCTTCCGTACCGACACTTATGCCGGCAATGGCACGGTATTAAGCCATAAAGAATTCATCACCTTGGCGAAAAGGCTGAGGGTTTCCATGACCCCCGAATTGAAAGAAGCGCTTGTGCCCATGCCATTCGATGGCATGACGCAAGAAATGTATGCCCAAAAAATGCTTGATGAATACAAGGAAGCCGGTGTCGACCCTAGAAACGTTTGGGCACAATCTTTTAACGTCAATGACATACTCTACTGGATCGCCAATGAACCTGAATTCGGCAAACACGCGGTTTCGCTGGAAGATTTAAACACACCTGAAGATGTGGTGGCGGCGACGGCAAGAATACCTGGTTTGGTTGCGCAAGGCGTGAAAATCGTCGCCCCACCGACTTGGGCACTGGTAACGCTTAACGCAAAAAACAAAATCGTCCCATCCGATTATGCAAAAGCGCTCAAAGCGGCCGGCTTAAAAATCATCACTTGGACACTGGAACGCTCTGGCCTGTTGAAAGACGGCGGCGGCTATTACTACCAATCCGTCACTAACGGGATCAAAACTGACGGTGACACCATGGTGATGCTGGATGTGCTCGCTAAAGACGTGGGCGTCATCGGTGTTTTCTCTGACTGGTCCGCCACGGTCACTTACTATGCGAACTGTATGGGCTTGAAATAATCCCCTCTCTGCAGGCGGTCGCTGGTGCAATGCCAGCAACCCCTGCTTTTTTTGCCTATCCTTTCCACCTCCGCCATGGCCAACCCAAACCGCCAAATCTAGCCTGCCGAACCCTATCCCGCAGTAAACTTACTTTCAAAAGCGCAATGCTTTATCATGGGCGCATCACATTAGCGAGTTAACACCCATGAATTCTGTGCCTGAACAACCTACTGACCGTCGTATCTCCTTGATTTTGCTGTTCGCGGTGACTTTGTTCACTAGCGCGTCACTGATGTTTGTGCTGCAGCCTCTGTTCGGCAAGCTGTTGTTGCCCTTGCTGGGCGGTTCGCCCTCAGTGTGGAACACCTGCATGGTGTTTTACCAAACCATCTTGTTCTTGGGTTATTTGTACGCCCATACGCTCTCGACCCGCTTCAATGCGACCCAGCAAATCGCCGTCCATGCCGGGATTATTTTGTTAAGCGTGTTTGCCTTGCCTGTCGGTTTGCCGGAAACCATTTCCCCACCGACCGAAAGCGACCCGACTTTTTGGCTGTTATCGACCTTAGGCTTGGCGATTGGCTTGCCGTTTTTTGTCTTGTCCACCACCGCGCCGCTGATCCAAAAATGGTTCGCGCAAATCGGCCACCATTCCAGCCACGACCCGTACTTTTTATATGCCGCCAGCAACACGGGCAGCTTATTGGCCTTATTGAGCTATCCGTTTGTTTTAGAACCCAATATCGGCCTCACCGCCCAGCAAACCGATTGGAGCGTCGGCTATGCGATTTTGGGTGTGCTGATTGCTGCTTGCGCGGCGGTGCTATGGAAAAGCCACACCGCCACGGCGCAGCAAACCAACACGGAAACCGCCGGCAAAATCCCCTACACCACACAATTGCATTGGCTGGCCTTGGCTTTAGTCCCTTCTAGCTTGTTGCTGGGCTTGACCAATTTCATCAGCACCGACATTGCCTCCGTACCGTTGTTGTGGGTCATCCCGCTGACCGTTTACTTGCTGTCGTTCATCATCGTGTTTTCGAAATGGAATGATGCCATCCATCCGTGGATGGTGCGTATCCAGCCAATTTTCCTTGTGCCGTTCATCGCTTATGCCTTCATCAATCCGGCGGATTTGCCGTATTGGATGTATTTGATTTTGCACGTTATCGCGTTTTTCTTCGCGATTATGGTCTGCCACGGCGAACTGGCGAAATTGCGTCCAAATACCCAGCATCTGACCCGCTATTATTTGATCATGTCCTTCGCGGGCATGTTGGGCGGCATGTTCAATACTTTTGTCGCGCCGTTCATTTTCAACGGCATTTACGAATACCCGATCATGATAGGCGCGGCCTTGTTGTTGCGCCCTGGTTTGGTCATCAAGAAACGCGTGTTATGGCAACTGCTGCCACCTGCCCTGCTGGTGGCTATCGGTTTGGTGTTGTATGTCAGTGTCGGCAATTTATTGGATTATTTCGATGCCATCGCTATCAGCCTGATGGTGTTGACGTTGGTGATTTTCTTCTTCCGCAAACAACCTGCACTATTTGCCTTATCCGCTGGCGCGATTATTTTCTTGGCGTTGGGCGTACATGGCTTGTCATCGCGCACCCTGTTCCAAGACCGCACTTTCTTTGGTGTCCTCGCCGTGCGCGAAAGCACGTTGACCGATGAACAAGGCCAACCGGAAACCTATCGGGAACTGTTCCACGGCACCACCAAACACGGCGCACAACGTCTCGCCGCCAATTTAAGCACCATCCCGCTGACTTATTACAGCCGTCCTGGGCCGATGGGGCAATTATTTAAAGCGTACGATAATGTTGACCAGAACTGGCGCATCGGCAGCGTGGGTTTAGGTGCGGGGGCCTTGGCGTGTTACAGCAAACCAGGGCAACAGTGGACGCTGTATGAGATTGACCCGCTAGTCGTCGAAATCGCCAGTGACCCGCACTGGTTCACTTACCTAAGCCAATGCAACAAAACCGCGCTTGTGAGCATCGGCGACGCGCGCTTATCACTGGTGAAAGAACCCGACCACAGTTTTGATTTGCTGGTCATGGACGCATTCAGCTCCGATGCCGTACCGACGCATTTGCTCACCGAAGAGGCGATGAAGCTGTATTTCCAAAAACTCAAACTGGGCGGCATCTTGGCCTTCCACATCACCAACCGCCATTTATCGCTGAAAAAAGTCCTGTCCATCCACGCCGAAAACCTGCATCTGGCGGCATTGATTGAAGAATTTATACCACAAGAAGAACAGCCGTTAGTCGTGGCGACCGATTGGGTGGTGTTGGCGAACCGAGCGGAAACCTTGGAGCCGTTAAAAGCTAGCCTGTTAGGCGATTGGCAAAAAATGCCGCTGTATTTTGATATGAAGCCGTGGACGGATGACTTTACCAATATTGTGGATATTTGGAAGTGGTAACAAATTGCCGGAATGGGTTTGTTACCCATTCCGTAACTTTTAAGCTTTTACGAATAAGTTGGAAAAGTCAGGACGAGGTTGCAAACCTCGTCCTGCACAGAAATTTTGGGTGGCTACTTAACATTCCTATCCGCTTTACAAATTGATATAGAATCACCAATAATAGACAGGAAATAAGCCGTTAATTAACTGTTTAAGGAATCCCCATGATAAGTACCAATCATATTTTTTCGCTGACAGATTTTCAAAGAAACACAAAAGCCCATATCCAACGGCTTAAAGAAAGCGGGAAACCCGAAGTGCTTACGGTAAATGGACAAGCCGAACTGGTCGTGCAAGATGCCAGTTCTTATCAAGCACTGATAGATAAATTAGAAGCGATTGAAGGTATCAGGCAGGGGTTAGCGTCAATGCAACGCGGCGAAGGCCGTCCTATCGAAGATTTTTTCTCGATATTCGAGCAAAAACAAGGCATTGATAAAAAATGAAACGCTATGCCGTCATTATCATGCCGGAAGCCGAAAACAATTTGCAAGACGCTTACTCCTTTATTGCCCAAGATTCCCCACGAAACGCCTTACAGTGGTATTTGCAAATGCGGGATGCCATCCAAACCTTAGAAACGCTACCTTTACGTTGCCCACTTGCTCCTGAAGACAATGTTTTTGAAGAAGAAATACGCCAACTGATTGTCGGGAATTATCGCCTCCTGTATAGCGTTCGAGACCCCAAAGTCTATATTTTGCATATCCGTCATAGCGCAAGGCGTTGGCTTTCGCCAGAATAGTGTTTAGACTCTTCACTAATAATTTGAGAGGGAGGTAAGTTTTCCCGTCAAGCTATAATCCAAATTTATGAATCTTGAACGCCCTATCAATATCGAATTATCAGTAGACAAAACCAATAAGTCTATTCGGAAAATCACACCTCAATATACCCATGAAATGGAAGCTGTAATAGCAAACTTCCCAAAAACCCGCTATTACGGCAGTAAAAGGCGTTTGTTGGGTTGGATTTATCAAGAATTGAAAGACTTACCGTTTAATACCGTCTTAGATGGTTTTGGAGGTACCGCGAGTGTGGCGTTACTATTCAAAGCAATGGGTAAACAAGTCAATTTTCACGATGCGTTACTTTGTAACACCATAGCCGCCAAAGCTTTATTGGCAAATAAATTCCCTTTTTCAGAAATTGATGAACCCTATTCATTTATCAATCAAATAAAACCAACTAATGGATTTATCAGTAAATCCTTTTCAGGAATGTACTATACGGATGAAGAAAACGATTGGCTCGATGGTGCAGTACAAGCTATAAACAAAGTTGATAATCAAATCAAACGTAGCTTTTATTTTTACTGTTTATTTCAAGCATGTTTAAAAAAACGTCCATTTAATTTATTTCATCGGGCTAATTTAAACTTGCGGCTTAATCAAAATGTTACCCGCTCATTTGGTAACTGGGTCACTTGGGAAAAGCCATTTTCTGACTTGATGAAAGAGAGCCTGAAAGAAATACAAAAAGCGATAACACCAACCAAACAACCTGCTAACATACTAACGCATGGGGATGTTTCTAGATTAACTATAGGTTATGATCTTGTTTATCTTGATCCGCCTTACGTCGCACTGAAAGGAAATGGCGAAGACTATCTAAAACGATATCACTTTTTAGAGGGATTATGCGATTACAACCATTGGGATAAAGCAATAAATAAAACGTCTTCAATCAAAGCAATTAAATCTATTCCTCACATTAATGAGTGGCAAAACAGGCGCGAATTTTGTGAGCGACTTTTTGATTTGATTCAAAAGCATAATCAATCCATTGTAGTACTTTCTTATTTGTCTGGTGCATATCCATCAGAGGAAATCATCACATCAGAACTTAGAAAAAACTTCAAATATGTGAGGGTCTTAAAAAAAGACTTTTGCCATGCTTTAGCGAAGCAAAAAAAAGTTGAATTATTGTTTATTGGGAGTAATAAATGAAAGTTTTTAAAAAAATATCTACCGTAAGTTATAGCTTCGCAATTTTTTCATTTTTGATTTTTGTTATTGCCTTACTGCTAATTCTATTTTCACTTGATTTTTTGACGGGGCCAAAATGGTCATCAATAATACCTGGACTATTGACTGGTTTTATTATTGCGCTATTTCAAGCATTTTTATCATGGTTCGAGATTAAAAAAATAGATGAATATGACGAGTTAAAAATCAAAAAAATTCTTCCTGACCGTAAAAGCTCAGAATATTACGGGGCTCTAATTTCTAAGGCAGAAAAGGAAATAAAAGTATTGGGAGTTACAGCCCAAAGATTTCTTGAGGATTTTGCTAGTCAAAATCCCAAAGCTGCTGAAAATGAAAAAGTTTTATTAAAGGCGTTAGAAAAAAAAGTTAAGGTTCAAATTTTAGTTGCAAACAAAGAACTATTATCTGGTGAAGACAAAACAAAAGCCAAGTCAGCAGAGCCTAGGCTTAAAAAGTTATCTTCTGATTCAAGAACAAACGAGTTTTTCGAATACGCATGTTATACCCATGCGCCAGCTCATAGCATAGTAATAATTGATGAAGAATGTATAGTTGGACCAATATTTCCTAATGTTAGCAGTAGATATACCCCAGCGATTCATTTAAAACGTGATAGCCAATTCGCAAAGTATTACATCGAATACTTTGAAAGTGAGTGGGAAGAATGGAAAAACAATCAAGCGAAAATCCCAGATTAAAAATATCTATTTATTCTCGCCTCCATTTGACATTGCTCTCCATGCACAACAGTGAATACCGAATAAATGGCGGCTTAGGATTCGCGATAGCTGATCCGCATTGCAACGTAAGTGTTTTAAGTGCGAATAATTTTATCATTAACGATAAACGTACTTATCCGCTTGATAATGACGGGCAGAGTAAGTTGGCAAATCTTTTACTGATAGAGAAAAATAATTTTAATTTTCCTAACGCCGCTGAAATTACCATTTCTGGCAATATGCGCCCCCATTCTGGCTTTGGTACGGGTACGGCTATCAGTTTAGCCTGTCTTGAAGCCCTGCATTTACTCAGCAAATCAAAGCCGACACCTGCTGATTTGATTAAGGCATCTGGTCGGGGTGGAACATCTGGCATCGGCATTCATAATTATTTCTCTGGTGGGTTTGTTTTTGATTTAGGGCGAAAAGCCAGTAACCAATCCCACGCGCCATCCCATACCATTAAGAATTCAGAACCACCATTATTGCTAGAGCAACGGCCTATGCCAGATTGGGAAATTGGCATTTGCATTCCATCAAACATTCCTCATAAATCACAAGCTGAAGAAAGGGAATTTTTTCAACGGACATGCCCATTATCGGCAGAAGCGGTTTACGCCACCACTTATCACGCCCTTTTTGGTTTGTATGCGGCAATTCGGGAAGCGGACAAGACGGCTTTTTGTAAGGTTTTACGAACAATACAAGATTGTGACTGGAAGAAAGCCGAACGCTTGGAATATGGACAGGCACTCATGGATATCGAAGAGGCTCTTTACGTCAACGGTGCAGAGGCCGTGGGCATGTCCAGTTTAGGGCCTAGTTTGTTTTTTCTAGCCGATAACGTGGCAGAAATTATCAAGCAAATGCGGATTGCCAGACCTGATTGTGAATGGTTGCTCACCCATCCTGTTAATCATGGCCGAGTATTACATGATGTTTGAAATCGTTTTTTTTACTTCCAGTAAAATCAAGCTGTCCCATGCTAGGCATCTTTGCCGCGACTACAATGTAAAAGTGACAAGTTTTCGGGAAAAAACCTTTCATGCCAATTATATAGAACCACGGATTTATGACCGAGAAGAGCTATTAAAGCAAAGTTATGAAGATGCCTTACAGCGATGGCAAAAGGCCGTATCCAAAGGTGAAAACAGGTTGTTTTTTATAGAGGATACGTCTGTAACCATTGATGCGCTAAGTATAGAGCGTGAAACACCGGGCTTGGACGTAAAATATTGGATGGAAGAAACGGATTTCGCAAACTTAGATCAACAATTAAAAGCGTTGGGCAATAATCGTAAAGCTACTGTCCGCTCTGACGTGGTTTTGCATTTGTCGCCGGAATTGCGAAAAGCTACCGAAGACAAAAATTATCTTTGTTTTGTCAGCAGCGTTTCTGGACAGGTTGTTGATGTTGAACAATCGTTTGACACCAACCCCATGTATCCATGGCTGGATAACAAAACCTTTAATAAATGGTTTATGCCCGATGGCTGTTCGTTACCAGTAAGCCTATTAGCCATTGAGGAAGCGGATAAACATGACTTCCGAGCCAACGCTTTTCAGCAAATGCTTGCCTTTCTGGAACAACACAAGATCATCACTCGCCGCACCACGCCAGTGGTTCAAAGTAGTTTAGATTCCGAAGAATCGCTATTTATCATTTGCGGGCCAACGTGTTCCGGTAAATCAACTTTAGCTGAACATCTTGCGGATAATTACGGTTATTACCACATTGAAGCCAGTGATTTTATGTATTTGAGTTATTACCAACGCCACGGAGTAGCTTCTTCTGTCAGTATTGGTGATTTTGCCGAACAGGCATTGCACGACCAACCAGAAATAGTGGCAGATCAAATATTAGAAAATATCGAGAAAAACCAAATTGCACCAATAGTGGTTACGGGGTTTCGCTCACCACTGGAAGTCGAATGGTTTAGGCATTATTACGCTGGCAGTTATCGGATTGTTATCGTTTATATAATGGCAGATGCGGAACTACGCTTTAAGCGGGCTTTATTAAGACAACGTGAAGACCAACTAGATTCTCGTGAGAAATTTGATAAACGTGATGCACAACAAGCCTCAATGGGATTACTTGAATTAGAAGAGCGATTTAAATCTGATTTAATAGAAAATAATGGTTCTCTTGAGGAACTTTTCTCATATTTTGAAAAAAATTACCTTAAAAATCACCAAAAAAATCCTATTAATAATCAAACAGAGCAACTTAAAGGCCGGAAATTAGAAAACTTAATTCTAATGACCTTGGCAAAGCAATTGCCAAATCGAGGTTATTTTACAACTACAGAAATTGCCCATTTGATGAATCAATTTTTGGAAGATCAGCCTAAAAGCAAAAATAATATCAGCCGATATTTCAACCAGAGGTTTTACCCTTATTTTGAAATCAAGGTAATTGATGGAAAAAGAAAATATCGGCTTTCTAATACTGGGCATGGAAAAGCACGTATTTTATTAAAAAATAAGCCTATCAATCTCCATCCTCCAACCGCCGAATCTCCCGCAACATAAACCCATAAAGCCCTTCCACTTTCTCACGCGCCCACGGGGTTTTGCGTAAAAATTTGAGGCTGGAGGTGATGCTGGGGTCGTGGCTGAAACAGCGTATCGGAATACGTTCCACCAGTTCCTCCCAGCCGTAATTCGCCACTAGCTCGGTGACGATGGTTTCTAGGGTGATGCCGTGCAAGGGATTGTGGCGTTGCTTTAATTGGTGTGATGGGTTGTTCGGTTGAATTGGCGCTATCGTTGGTCATTTTGTTTGTTTTTGTTGGTATGGGGTTAAAGGGATGGAATTTATTCAAGCATCTGCACCTCATTCCGACTGGGATTGCCGGAATGACGGTGCTGCAAAATTGTGTAGTTACTAGCGGCCAAGCTTTTTCTATCCTGCGCTTTATCGCAAACCGAATTGTTTTCCCTTTTGCCCACGGCAATAACAAAAACAATCACATATTGGTCATCAACTTCATAAACCAGCCGATACCCTGCCGAACGCAGTTTAATTTTATAAGCACAATCAAATCCGCTTAAACGGTTTGCAGGGATGTGAGGATTTACCAAACATTTGCTTAACTTGTTTTTAAATTGCGATTTGACGCTCAATACCTTCGCCAAAAATCAGGCCGCCATGTCATGAATTCTCCCGATTTCTGCGGCCTGGAAAATCCGGTCGTCTATTAAAAAACCATCCGACTTTATGCCCAGTGAATTGATAATCCGGCGCGTATATTTACGCGCCCTGAACACGGTTTTCAAGTCCAGTATGCTGTCGTTGTCCAGCCCCTTGATTTGGGGCAATAAAAGCTGCGAACAGGTCACCATGAACAATGAAAAGTTGGCGGCGTTGCCAACCTGGCCTTCCTTGATATTCATAAAATCTTCCAGCCCCCAATATTGCTTGGCATCCCTGAAATTGAACTCAATCTGGAAGCGCAACTGGTAATAATCCACCAGCTTGTCGTAGGCCAGCTCCAAATCATCAGAAAACAGCAACACCTTGGCTGACTTGCCTGTGGTGAGGTTGGTTTTGACAATGACCACCACGTTCAGCAAATCTGGGAAATGCTGGTGCCGTACCTGGACTTGGTAAAAACAGGTCTCGCTATTTTTTTCTACCGTTTTCAGGCAACAATCCTGATCCGTCAGCTTCTCCACGGTCACACGGTCACCGTACTTTTTGGGTGCGCCTCTTCCGGCATAGGGCCCGGTGTACTGAAAATACAGCTGGGAGTCATGGCGCAACTTTGAAATCAAATGCAAACCTTTCTGTTGGACCAACTGTAATCCCGCATTATTGCCCAAAGCCCCGTCATACAAGAAATAGCCAGGCCTTATGTCGCAACCCAATAACAATAAGGCTTGCTGGATGCAGCCTTGCAGTTGTAACTGAAAAGCTGAAAACCCGACTTCAGTGCGGTTCTTGTTCTTGCTGCCTTTGGGTCTGCCAGCTTTTTTCCGCACGGCTTTCGGGGCGGTTTCCTTGACTTCATCACGCACCAACTGCTCGGCAACCAAGGGATAAGACTTACGTGTCCCGACGTTTACCAAAGACAGGTTCAAAAAACACAAGCCGGCAACCGGTTGTTTTTGCAACGAAGAATAAAACTTTGCCAAACCGTGGGTCCGCTTCCCAGACTTGGTGACCACCACTTCATCACCTGCAATAAGCCATACGCCGCCAGTACCCTTGCTATTGAGATATTGCTTGATTAATGCCCGGCGTAATTTTGACCAGTCGTAGGTGCCGTTGAAAAAACGTTGGATAGTCCGGTAACTGCCACCTTTTTCCGCCCACCGCGACATGCCCAGCATCGTTACGCGTCCTGTCATTGCTAAGGTCGCCTCGATTATCAAGGTAAGCTTTCTAAATTCGCACGGGCTTAATAGTGGACGAAGCAATTCAAGGGTTGTTATGATTTCGATCATGGCCAGGTTTAGCGGACTATGGTGGTGTAGGAACCCTATAGTCTACTTTTTCTGGCCTTCAATTTGTTAAGCTCCGCAACTCAACTCACCCTATCCGTTTGGCGAAGGTATTGGACGCTATTATCCAATTGATCCCATTCTTTTTTCGCAGTGGGCAGAAACTTCAATCTATAAGTCATCAAGCATCACGTCAATTGCCAAATGTTTCTCAGCTTGCCGCTCTTGGAATATTTTGCCTAACTCGTAATCTTCCAATTTCTCAAGCAATTGCTGATAGACATCCGCAGGGACAAGGTAAGCTGTAGGCAAATTATGGTTAAGGATCGCAATGGCCTCGCCTTGCGCCTGCTTAAGCAAAGCGGTGGGGTTTTTCTTGAGTTCGGAAATACTTGCGCTGAATGGGGCTAATATGGCTTGCATGATGATACCTGAGTGCTAAATTAAGTGCTTATATTAGCCCTTTATTTGAAAGAAACAACTTGAGGGATTGATAGATTGTGCGTTTGATATCCAGCTACGTAACTTTTTAGTATCTTTCGTTAAAATGAAACGTTAAGAGACGAAGCTGTAAATCCGTTCTGCACAAAAGCACGTAATGCAAACCTTAATTGGCGGACAGGGATAAGCTTCGCGGATCCCTGCATTTATGCGGGATTATGCCAAGATAACTTATATCATCCTGTGCCTACCGTATTGAGTATAAACAATACGGCACTTTTCAGAAAAATTGCATTTTTTAATAGAAAAACCGAATACCGTGCAAAAACCATCAAGAAAAAACTCAAATAAAACATATATTTTTCAGAGTTAGTGAAAATATCACGTTTTTTCAGGTAATCGATAATATTTTGAGCGGGGCTTAAATGCTACTATCACCAAGCGGTTTTTATATCGTCAACCATTCCTATATCACCTGCCTAGAAACAGCCATATTGATAAAGTATTGGCCATTCAAAATATACCTTCAGGAGATAACAAATGTTTTCGAAAAACAAAATAGAACAACTTCAACTAGCCCTTCAATCCTTAGAACTTTATGAAGGAAAAATTGACGGGATCATTGGCCCACAAACATTAACTGCAATACATAAATTTGAGGCGCTTGCATTTGAAAAAACCACCATTGATAAACCAGAACCAGATGAACCTGCGGCAAAACCAACTTTAGTACAGCATATTATCGAGGGGCAAGGTGCAGATATTGAGGAGGCCCTTATCTTCACATTAAAAAACGAAGGCGGATATACAGACCATCCTTTGGATAAAGGCGGCCCGACCAATAAAGGCATAACTATTGGAAGGCTTTCCGAATATCTTGGCAGGGAAGCCACAAAAGACGAAGTAAAAAACCTTGATTATGAAACGATAAAACTTATTTATAAAAAATACTATTGGGACGTGATGAACCTCGACAAGGTCATAGACCAAAGTATCGCCACCGCACTCTTTGACATGGGGGTTTTGTGTGGCACGGGCACTGCGGCAAGGCTTTGTCAAGAAGCATTGGGTGTCGCTCAGACAAAAAAAATGGATTCCATAACACTTGACGCCATTAATGCGACGACTGACGAGGACTTCATCCCTAAGTTTGCCGAGAAAAATACCCAGCGGTTTGAAGCGATTGTACAGAACAATCCCACTCAAAAAGTCTTTTTGAAAGGTTGGAAAAATCGCGCCAATCGGCTGTTATCCCTTATCAATAACGATGATGTAGATGTTGCTGTTCCTAGCCCTGCACCCGGAACGTCTCTTGGAGAGGGGCTTTATGACCTTGCCGACACAGTGGGAGTACCGCATGAAGACATAAAAAAAATGCTTGATTGGCAAACGAAGAATAATCCGGCAGCCAATCCTAGATATTGGGTCGTTTTCAAAATAAAGGAGCACTCAAAAAATAAAAGAATGCATATTTTTGATCGTGTGGATAAGAAGGTGCAAAGCATCCATGCCGTACATGGAAAAAATAGTGACCCAAACCACGACGGCATCGCAACGGATTTTTCAAATGAACCCAATTCACTTAAGAGTTCATTAGGGCTTTATAAAACGCTTGGCACATACACAATGGCGAAACATGGCAGAGCATTAAGGCTTGATGGGCTTGAAGCCTCCAATGACAATGCCCTACGGCGTGGCATCGTTTTTCATGGCGTTTCCTATGCAGGGGATGACTATGTAAAACGCAATGGTAGATGCGGCAGGTCTTTTGGATGTCCGGCTGTTGAAGACAATATTGTCCAAGATTTGATTGATAAGCTAAAGGGTGGATCGCTCTTGTTAATCTCATGACCTGAGTTTTACACTTTGTAGTTTTTTCTGCCGTAATCCAATGCTTAGCCGAACAAGTCTTTGTTACACATAAAATGATAAAAATCATAATGTTATCTTTCAAAATGACGACAACTATTTATGCAATTAAGCACTAGAGGCTGGGATTCCTTACGCCATCCCAGCCTCTACCCCCTCCTAAAAATGGAAGGCTTGCGAGAACGGCAAGCCATTAGTCCCTATCCCCCAACCGCCGAATCTCCCGCAACATAAACCCATAAAGCCCTTCCACTTTTTCACGCGCCCACGGGGTCTTGCGTAAAAACTTGAGGCTGGAGGTGATGCCGGGGTCGTGGCTGAAACAGCGTATCGGGATGCGTTTTGCCAGTTCCTCCCAGCCGTAATGCGCCACTAGCTCAGTGACGATGGTTTCTAGGGTGATGCCGTGTAAGGGGTTGCGGGGTTGTTTTAGTGGCGCGGAAGAAGATGGCTTGCTTGGCTTATCGCTATCGTTAGTCATGTTGTTGGTTTTTATTTGGTTTGGGTTTAAAGGGTTATCCGAGGCATTGTAAACTTTTATATAGCTATACCAGAGCGTTATCACTATAATGGCAAGGCTAGTAGAAGGTCAGTGGTAACGCTGGCAATTCTTTTACGCTTTGCATGTCTTCAGCACTTTTCCAAAAATCCCCTCGCTTTTTGCCTTCGTGCCCTGTGCAAATACAATCCCGTTTATACATGACCGGGATTTTATCTTTGGGTATTGGGGTTTGAAACAGCCAAAAAACTCGATAAGCAGATTAACAAAGCCAATAGTTTCGGCCTTATTCCTGCATTTTGGTTACCCGGCAGGTGATTTATTATGTAGGGGATATGCTTGGGGCTTGCAAGCAATTCATGTATGCACCGCATAACGCGGTTATTTTCCCAACCCGTCCCGCCCTGCGGGATTGTGGCAAAACCGGCGCAGTCCGGCCCATCACTCACCCCTGAATTTAGGATATGTCTTTTGAAACGAATTTTTGTAGGAAACTTACCTAGCGACGCCACTGAAACAAGCGTTCAAGCTTTATTTTCCCAATACGGCAAAGTCCGCTCCATTGAATTGGTTTCGGATATTTTTAGCGGCAGATGCCGTGGCTTTGCCTTTATCGGCATGGAAGGGCATGAAGCCCGTGCGGCAATTTTGGCACTCGACGGCAATCTGTATTGCGGCAAGCCGTTGAAAGTGAAATTTGAAGAACCGGCTGCCAAAAGAGGCCGTCGGCATTAAGTGTTTTGGCTGCGCCATGGCGTAGCGGATGATTGCCACGAAGAAACGGTGGCTGGAGCCAACATCTACCAGCTCCGGAGCTTCGTGGTTAAGCTTTATTTTAAAGGCCTGCCTTTGGCGTCTTTATTGATGTGCCCTGCAATCAGCAGAAAACCTTCTATAAACCCCCATGCCAAGGCGATTGGCAAAAACCCTGTCAAACCCAATACCAAGGTGATGGCAATTTGGCGCAAAGCCAACCAGTATTGCCCCAGATAAAGCCGGTGTCCCCCTAAAGACCCCAATAACATCGCCAATGCCGCTGCCAGATATTTGTATTTGACGGCTTTGGGCGTTTCCAAATACGCGCCGACTAAGCCAATGTTTTTTGCAGCGGTATCGTCTTGATCAAACTTAACATCATCGCCTGGTTCCGGCGGCTCTTGCGCCGTCCAGTCATCAATATAAAATGAAAAAAACTTTTCCTCACTTTTTATGACGCCAGTTTTGGTTTCCGGATCATAACTTTCAATATGGCCAATCATTTTCCCTACCTTTGTTATTATAATTTTATCAATTTCAATTCATTATATTGCTTAGCCCGTCGGCAAGCGCACCGCCAGGACATCGCATTTGGCGTGATGCAGTATGCTGTTGGCGGTCGACCCCAACAACAGGCTTAAGCCGTGCCGCCCGTGCGAGCCGACAACGATTAAATCAACGCTTTGCTCTTCGGCGACACGGATAATTTCCAGTTTGGCGCTACCCAATTCCAGCCAGACCTGATCCTTGGCTATTGCCAGCTTTTCTGCAAGTTTGGCTAATTTGGCTTTGGCGATGTCCACCAATTGGTTGGTGAAGTCAATTTGAAACGGCATTTCGCCGCCGTAGCCCGTATCGACAATGGGGATATTGTCAACAACATGGATGACGCTTAATTTTGCCTGGTAAACCGCCGCCAACTCCTGGGCCCGCTCAATAACGACTTCATCTTGCTCAAAAAAATCGACTGCCAATAAAATGTGCTGGTACCTTGCCATAATCGCCTCTCTTTAATTAACGTTGGGTGCTTCTGGGAACAGCAAAGCCATTACTTTATAAGATGCCAGCAAATATAACAACGCCACCCCTAAACTAAAACTTAAATGCTGCCCTAAGGCGTGCCGCAAAATATGCCCGATAACCGCCCAATGCCAGATAATCAAACCTGCCATCAATAAAAATGCGCCCAGCCCCCCTTGCCCCACCATCATGGTCGCCATCACTGGCAAGGCGAAAAAGCTGATCAGCGCGTCCGTGCCCAGCAAAGCCGATAGGGTTTGTTGGTACCGTGGCAATTTCCCGAAGCAAAAAAGGGTAAACGCACAAAAACACATTTCCAAGATAGGGCCGGTGGCGGCTTGCAACGCTGACTTAAAGCCAGTATTGCCCATGTGCAGGATCAAAAAGCTGACCAGGACATTAAAGAAAACCAATAGGTACAGCAAAAAGGCCTGGCGGGGCAAATCCTGGGGGCCTTTCCTAAACAGACAAATATCAAACAGCCTCTTTATGATCTCGAACATGAGCCTTTTTCCTGTCTCTGCCTACAAAAACCGGGTGGTGCAATTAAAATGGTTTGACAACCGCCAAAATCACAATCCCTAATAAAAAGAACACTGGCACTTCGTTCATCCACCGATAAAAAACATGGGAATGCCGGTTCCGGTCATGTTTAAAAGCCAATAGCCAAACGCCACAATACCCATGATAAACAACCAGCAACACCAGCAAGGCCAATTTGGCATGTAGCCAGCCGCTGCTGGCATACGCGGCCCAGGCATAATCAGCCAACATCCAGACCCCGAAAACCCAAGTCGCAACCATACCGGGGGTCATGATGCCGAAATACAGTTTACGCTCCATCACCTTAAAGCGCTCATTGCTGATGGCATCATCGCTCATGGCGTGGTAGACAAATAGGCGCGGCAGATAAAACAGGCCTGCGAACCAGGTCACCATAAAGATTAAATGTAGGGCTTTTAACCAAAGCATAATTATCCTTTCAAAAAGGTTTCAATGGCGTTTTTCAGCGCTGGGTTATCAGCCAAGCCCGTGTACTGCAAGGCGATACGCCCATCCGGGGCGACCAGAAACGTCGTCGGGGTCAAGGCCACTTGGCCAAAAGCCCGCGCATAGCTGGCTTTTAAGTCCAACACGACCGGATAAGGCAATTGCCGAGCCTCGCTCATGGCAACCACATGGCTGGGCGGGTCATAGTACATGGCCACCGCAATCAGCTCCAGGCCGCGTGCATGGTAATCCTCGTACAATTCAATAAGATGTGGGATTTCTTTAATGCAGCCGGGGCAATCGGTCGCCCAAAACGTCACAACGACAGGTTTGCCGCGCAAGGCTTTAAGGTCAATTTGCTTGCCGGTAATGGTGGTCAAGGCCAAATCAGGGGCCACGGCCAGCGGGCGCGGCATTTCAGCCACAACCAGCCAGACCAGGGCAATTGCCAAGCAGAACCCCATCAATTTACGTGCAGCCGCCATCATGGGTTATCCCGAAAAGTTTTCAAAAGGTTTAAGCCGTCCAGGACGGCCACTATCATTCAGCCAACATGCCAACGTAATTCTCAAAGTAACTCAGTATTTGCCGTTTTTGATGGCTCAAAGGCGACAAGATGCCTTTGTCCACGTAAGCGTCCAAATTCAGCAAGCGCTCATATTCTTCATCCAACTGGCCGGATTTATAAAGCGCGTACCAGCGTTTCACATGCCAGGCATGGATCGGCTTGCTACCAAAGCACTGTTCCAGATTTTCCAGGCCTTCGCCATTATTGATGATTTTCCGGCAAAATTGCTCGTATCCACGCACCGGAAAATGCAGCACTTCAATGTCACAAGACGGCTGTTTGGTGTAATTTTGCCAATACTTGGGGAGCACATCATGGTTGCCCTGCACCACTTCCAAATAGCCCTGGCGGGTGGTGTAAATGACCTTGTTCGGATAACGGTACAATAAAAACGAACGCCAATTCACTTCATCCATCACTTTATGGGCGGATTTGGTTATCGGGCTGCTGACTTCATAAATGACATCCGCAGGGAAGCATTCCTCACCGCCCTTATTGGCGATCAGCATATTCCTGACCGGAACCGACAACACATCCACATGATGGTTGGCGCATAATTCGGTTTTTAAGGAGCCGCTACCGGGATGCCAAATCTCATCGGCATCGGCATGGAAAATCATGTCCGCCGCAAACGCCGAATAAGCCAAGGCCCCCATCGTGTTCACCCACGCGCGTTGCTGAAAAATGCGGCTGGGCTCATGGATCAGATGCACCACGCCTTGCTTGGCATATTCTTCGAGAATCTCCGTGGTGCCATCGCTAGACCCGTTGTCGGTCGCAACAATAAAATCAACGCCATGGTCGAGATGGAAGCGCAGGTTGCCTTCGATGACATCGGCTTCATTCCTGACCAGCAAGGTCATCACCAAGCGTTTATTGGCAATGCGGGAAGTCGCTTTCGCAGAGCATTCCATAAACATCGGGCGTTCTTGGAAATTGACGGCAAACTGGCCTAGCATCCCCCAAAAACTTAACATGCAAGCCCTATCTGCAACCTGCCGATATGCTCGGCCACTTGTGTGATGCTAGCAGCCGGAAGCCCGTGGTTGCGGGTTGCCAGCACCAAACAGGGTTTTCCGGCACGACGGATTTCGGCCAGGTTATCGTGCAAAATCATATTATCAAATGCTCCCTGCCAATTAATGGCACCGCTTTCCAAATATTGGCCATCAGGCAACACGTAAATAGGCGCGGCTTGAGGGTCAAAAATCACCACTTTCTCCATTTCATTGCCGCTCGGCAAACGCAAGACAAATCCCAGCAATTGCCCTGGATTGGCGTGCAGCAAATCACATAAGAAATTGGGCCGTTTCATATCGCGTAATGCGGTTTTATGTTCGTGATAAAACGGATGCCCTTTTCCAGGAAGGCCGTAATCTATGCGGTCGCCGTGAAAAATTTCGCCATAACAGCAAACGTTTGGCAAAGCGTTCAATGCCCGCCTTAGCGGCTCAAGCTTAGCCTCCTGATAACAGATCAGGGCAAAATAAGGCCGCTTGTTCCATTCCAGATCACCGTACCAAGCATCTTGTTGCCGGCCGATGATCCGGCGTCCTGGAAGGCCCCGCCATTGTACGGCGATGAAACGGTCATAGTCGCCCAATTGTTTTGCCAAGGCCTTCATTGGCTTGACTGGAGCGGCGGCATTGTCGATAAAGCCATCCAATTGGTCACGCAAACCCGACGCTTCCGTAGACAATTTACGGGCAAAAAAATAATCTTGCCGGGTAAGGAAACCGAAATGGTCATTGTAAAACACCAGTGGCCGCCCCTGATGGCTGAAATGGTAAAACGTCACCCCGCTGCCGGCAATCCGTTCACTAGGCACTAAGGCGGCGACCAGGGTTTGGAAAAACAGCTCGTCTGGCGCCCAGGTGGTTTTAAAAAAATGACGGATCGCTTTGCGGCGGCTTATCCGTAAAATTTGTTGCAAGGTCGGCCACGTCAATGCCCACCACTGCGAACCCAGATGGGCCCTAAGCTTATCGGGAAGCCGGCGCCGAATCCCTAACTTTTTCTGTAAGGACACCATAAAACTGAATAGCTTGGGATATTCGCGCCAATTCAAGTAGTGATATTGCTGGTAACGTTCATGGACCAGCCCTTTGACCACCCAGGCGTCACGCTCCAGGTCAACACATTCGATATATTCGCGTCCCCCGCCCTGGGCCAGGAACGCTTTCAGTTTGTGGATAGGTTTGAGAGGATAATCGGCGCCACTGAGCAGCACCACATAATCCACCACCGCGCCCGATTGCTCCAATTCTTCCAACGCGGCCAAGGTGGCCTGCACCATAGACCACCGCCCCCATTCCACCGCGACACGGCGGGCAAAACGCAGGCGGGGCAAGGCGCTGGCATCAACCCTATCTTGCGCGGCGGACTGAATATCCAAGGGATTGTTTTTGTCCCAATGCACCACCACCAGATTATCGTCCGCCAGCAAACGTTTTATTAGCCGGAACAGGTTATCGGCATCATCATGCGCCAAAATAACAAACGCTAATCTCATGCTCAAAACCATCGCCCAATGTTCATAAGCCCTAAATCAACACATTGCTGCCAACCCTGAAAACGTACCGACGCTTCAGTCCATAAACGGGTTTTTTTGTTTAACCCGGAAAGGTAGCGGTTATATTCAAACGAGCCGGCATAATGCTGTTTGCGCTCCAGTTCTTCTTCGGCCTTTTCCCGCAATAACGCCAAGTATTTAAAATGCAGCAGACAGCCCGTGGGCGCCAGGGTATCGGCAAAATGCGGGTTGTTAAGCCGGTTCGGCCAAACAATATGCGTCGACGCAATGTACGCATAATACCAGCGCCATTTGACCAATACGGTTTTGTTCAGGGCGGGGGACAAATGCGGCTGGTCGGCAAAAAACTCCCGCCGCCGTACCCCGCCACGTATCCACCATTCGCCGTAATGGGGGCGCTTGTCCTGGTAATAGCCCGTCCCGTCAAACCACGGGCAAACTTCCAACGGGTCTTGGCCAGCATGGTAAAGCGCGTCGTCCACGTCGCCTTCACTGTACATGTCCAACATCAGGGTAAAAAATGACTGCTTGCCTTCCTGCCCAAGGTAGCGGGCCAATTCGTGCAATGACCTGCTGTGGCTATAGGGATAGACCAGGAATTCATCGGGATCCAAGGTCAAGCACCAATGCCCTGTGCCATATTTGCCGAGCAAAAAGTTCAGCCAATGCACACCAAACTTTGCCGCCTTATAACTGGCGCCGGTATGCCAGACCGAGCAATCCTGGGCCGCACCAATAACCGCCATAAAACCATCATCGGAAGCATTGTCCACAAACAAAAAATGGTCAACGCCGAGCTTCCGGTAATAATCCAAAAAATAAGGGATGCGTACCGCCTCATTACGCAACACGACGAATGCAAGCATATCACCGGCTTTAATGTGCGCGGTACAGTCGCGCACGGCCGTCAGGTCGTGGCCATGCCGACGGGCGGTAAGACGGAGGGATATGGCTTTGTAAAAAAAGCGGACGAGTTTTTGCAAAAAAACAACCAACTTACCCATTAAATCGCCTTAACAAAATCGTCAGCAAAATAATCTCGCAGGAATTGGTATTGCGGTTGGAACAGCCCGTTGAAATAGGCGATAACCCCTTCATGTATGGCATAAGCACGGGTGGCATGGACTTTTTCATCCATCGAATTGTAGCCGTCCCATCGCCCTACGCCCACAAAGCTTTCTATTTCCCGCAATACCGCCTGTGGCTGTTGGGCGATGTGCTGGAAAGGGATGAACAGTATGCCTGACGGCCCGAATTGGCTTACCCAACGCGGGATATAATCGGCATAATCCCCCCTATTGGTAATTTCCGGGGAGGCCGCCAATTCCAGCCATTTTTCTTCCGGCGCGCCATCATCCACCCCCCGCCGTTGGGCATTCATACGCAACTGTGACAACGCCCTCCTGACCGGATCGCGGATAATCCAGATAATCTTCACCTCGCCCAACAGGCGTTTGACGTGGGCGATACCGGCATCGCCAATCGCGCAATATTCGGGGGTAATGTCCCCTAAAACCCTGCCCTTGGCAGCCGGGCGGTCAAAAGCCTGCCCATACCAGGCTTCCGTGAACATAGGCTCGGACGCCATGCCGGCAAGGTAAGCGACATACTTAAAATCAATCGCTTTGGCGTGGTTAAGCTGATGTTTGATCAGCTTCCGGGCACCTTGCTGTATATGCCAACGGGTCCAGGAACGGTTGTCCGGGCAATACAAATGGTCAAAATAATGCAGCTCTTTGATCGGCGGGAGCCAAATGCCCGGATGCTGGCGTAATTGCCCATAAAGCCAGGATGTAGCGGCTTTTTGGGCGCCGATACAGAGAAAAGAAGGTAATTGGTTCATGCAAACGCAGTCGTTAAAGGAAGGTCGTCCAAAAATTTACACTATAGGGTTACGTGGCGCTTTGGCAAGCCATTGAGCCACGGGCAACGCCCAAAGGAAGCATCGGGCGCCAGACTTATCGGCCAGGGACATTGACGATGAACCGGCCTGCCAATTGTTCAAGCTCATCCCCATATTTTGCATCCAATTGCCCCCTGATCAAACTATCGGGGATCATGATGGGGGCGTCCGGCGGCTCAAAAACCATCCTGTCGCTCAATAAATTCACCAGCCGTTTCAGTTCCACCGCCGACAGGTTGCCTTGGCTACGCATCACCACCTCCAGGCCTTTTTGGGTCAAAGACGGCCTCACCGGGGCTTGTTTGCGGATCATGTCAGGCGTGACCTGAATACCCAACAAAGTGCCTAAAATTTGGCCTACGTTAGCCCGGAACGACTCGTAAGGCCAAAGCTTCAAAGGCCCCAATGCGGCTTCAACCGTTTGCACCACCCCCAGCCAGGAATTGCCGGACAAATCCAAATTATCCATAAACCGCCCAAATGGCTTGATGTGCCCGCCCCTAAGCGTTTCCGCATAAGCCGACGGATAAAACTCCTGGTAATTGCGGATCGCCATAAAGGCTTGCACGTCGCAACCTTCAAATACCGCCGCCAGGCAGTGCATTTTCATTTTTAAAGCCGGATACAAAACACCTGTTTGGGTTAACGGCCCCATCACGCCTAACAAATTTTCTTCAGAAAGCACCAATAACCGGGTGGACGCAAAATCAAAACCTGAGGATTCAATGTCGGCCTTGATGATGCCACGGATTTTATCGGCCAATTCCGATGCAGAAGCAAAGGATGACGCTTGGCTAGCCCTGACCAGCTTCAAAAAGCAAGGCGAAAAGCGTTTACGTAGGGTGTCCAACGGGATATAGGCCACCTGGTTGCCACGCAACAGAGCCGTATTCTGCATCAGCCAATTTTGGATAAACGTCGTTGCGGTTTTATGCGCCCCCAAATGGATATGCACACGGAAAGGGAAGGTCATAATGATGGCCATTAAACGGGTAAAATCACGCAATCAGGTTAATTGCAAACCACAAACCGGCCCGTAAACACGCCCATTCATCCATACAGGATTTTTCCAATTGTAAGCGGGTGGCAGGATGGCCGGATCAGGCCAAGCAAACCCAAAATCCGGCAATTTTATGCTATTTGTGAAGAAATTAACATTTATTGATGGTGAACCTTGAGGTTTTTGTGCCGCAATTCAATGCGCCTTTTAAAAACCCGGCCAAGGCCCTGTCGGAACGCCGGAAAGGCTTGCCATCACAAGCCCATATTGCGCAACAGGGTGTCCGCAAAACGTCCGGGATTGGCCGCATAAAAGGTATTGATGAAACTGGATTTTTTATCCAGGCCAGCATCTGTGGATAAGCTAATGCCAACATTTTCGCCTGATTCGTACTTTCCGACGTTACCGCAAAGTTCATCAATAATGATATAGCTGGAATAAAGCTTTTCCCCTAAGTTAATGCCTGAAATAATTTTGCCACCGGGGCAACAGAGCAAGGTATGGAAAGCCGAACCCACCGAACCCATAATATACTTTCTGCGGGACAGCTCCCTTACTTGTTCAGCTAAACCGACTGTTTCCGGGTGCCATATATCAACGCCTTTTTGGCGCAAGCTTTCTTCAATCGCCACTTCATTGATAATTCTGGATACGCCACCAACCAACTTAGATTTTGATAAATATACTGGCGTCAAATTAGTGTTGTTAATTTCAGAAAGATTACCGGCTAAGGTATTGCCGACATGTTGCATGGATTGGCGGAAAATAGGCCGGCCCTGCAAACGTATTTCAAATGCCGGGGCGGCAACAAAGACGTTCTTGATCCTGCACGGTTGTTGATAAGCGACAAAATCCTGGGGAGACAAAGAAAAGCAAGCAAAAATTTCTTTGATAAACGGTTTTTCCAGCACTGCCGGAGACCTGTTTTTGCTGCAATACAAATACCGCCCTGCGAATGCAGGCGGGAGATAAAGCAAGGGCCAAAGCCTTGATGTTGATTCAAGCAAAAAATGGCCAAAATGATCCTTCACATCACCAATAAAAAAATACGGCTTATCGCTTTGTATTTGCGGGAGACGTCCAACATCAATATCCTGATTGGCCAGGGGCTTTGACAGCCAAATCTGCCGGTCCCTGCGGCTAACAGCTTGGGGTATCGGTTTAAGGTTATTGTCGAACAACCCGCCCGGATGGTTTTTGCCTGGAGGCACATAAATGGCGTCAGGGACAAACGCCATTTCAAGAAGCTTGTTTTCTGTTTGGGTCTGGCCGGTGATTTGCATAATAAAGTGATCCGCAAAAACGGGAAAGTGACGTAAGCTGAAACCTATGGAGCAAGCGCCCATAAAAAAGGCTGGAGATGATCCAGCCTTTTGTCACCGCTTATTGTTGATGCAAGCTGCTATTAATGCAACAAACCTTGCAACAAGCCATTTAATTTATGCACAAACGCCGCCGGATCATCCAACTGGCCGCCTTCGCTCAAAATGGCTTGGTCAAACAGGATGTGCGTCAAATCGCCAAAACGGGTGTCATCTTGTTCGTTTTTCAAACGCGCAATCAAAGCATGGCCAGGGTTGATTTCAAGGATAGGCTTGCGGCCCATGCCCATACCGCCCATCAGTTGGCCCGCGTCTTTCATGATGCGCTCCATGTTCAGGCTCATGCCATAAACATCGGCGACCAAACACGCTGGGGATTCGGTCAGACGGTGGCTTAAACGCACTTCGCTGACTTTGTCGCCCAACACCTCTTTGATTTGTTTCAGGACCGATTCGAAATCGTGGGCCACTTCTTCTTGGGCTTTTTTATCTTCTTCACTGTCCAACGCGCCTAAATCCAAATCGCCTTTGGCAACCGACTGCAAATGCTTGTCGTCAAAATCGCTTAAGTTAGTCACCAGCCATTCGTCGACACGGTCGGACAACAACAGGACTTCTATGCCTTTTTTACGGAAAATTTCCAGATGCGGGCTGTTTTTTGCCGCCGCAAAACTATCCGCCGTGACGTAATAGATTTTGTCCTGGCCTTCCTTCATACGGCTGACGTAATCTTCCAGGCTCACATCTTGGGCGCTAGAGTCATTGTGCGTGGAGGCAAAGCGCAACAATTTGGCGATACGGTCTTTGTTGGCGTGGTCTTCAATCACGCCTTCCTTCATGACTTGGCCAAAATCACCCCAGAATTTAGCATATTTTTCGGCGTCGTTCTTCGCCAACCCTTCCAACATCCCCAACACTTTTTTCACCGCACCGGATTTGATGGTGCTGATTTGCTTGCTTTGTTGCAGGATTTCACGCGATACGTTCAGCGGCAAAGAGTTTGCATCAATGATGCCCCGGATAAAACGCAAATAACGCGGCATCAATTGCTCGGCATCGTCGGTGATAAAGACTTTGCGGATATATAGCTTCACGCCATGTTTGGCATCCCTGTCCCACAAGTCAAACGGCGCACGCGCCGGCACGTACAGCAACAAGGTGTATTCGTTAGTGCCTTCGACTTTGCTGTGGACGTGCGTCAATGGGTCTTGGTAATCGTGCCCGACGTGTTTGTAGAACTGGTTGTAGTCGTCATCAGAAATTTCTGAACGCGACTTAGTCCATAACGCCGACGCGCTGTTGATAGTCTCTTCAACAATTTCCGGCACCACTTTTTCTTTAGGCTCTTCGCCCTCTTCCGGCTCATCGTCGTAACTAGGCGCGACTTCTTTGTCCATGACAATAGGCAAAGAAATATGGTCAGAGAATTTACGGATGATGGAGCGGATACGGTAACCGTCTAAAAACTCGCTTTCAGCTTCTTTCAGATGCAGGACAATTTCGGTGCCGCGTCCGGCTTTTTCCACGGTTTCAATCGTGTAATCGCCTTCGCCCGCCGATTCCCAACGGGTGGCTTGGTCGGCGGGTTGTCCGGCTTTGCGGGTGGTCAGAGTCACTTTGTCAGCAACGATAAACGCCGAGTAAAAACCCACGCCGAATTGCCCGATCAGTTCGCTGTCTTTGGCTTGGTCGCCCGTCAACGCGTCAAAAAATTGTTTGGTGCCGGATTTGGCAATCGTGCCGATATGCTCCTGCACTTCTTCGCGGGTCATGCCGATACCGTTGTCGATAATGGTGATCGTGCCTTTCTCTTTATCAAATTCCAAACGGATTTTTAACTCGCTGTCGCCTTCGTACAGGCTTTCGTCGGACAATGCCAGAAAACGCAACTTGTCGGCGGCATCGGACGCGTTGGAAACCAACTCGCGCAGAAAAATTTCCTTGTTACTGTACAAGGAATGGATCATCAAATGTAACAGGTGCTTGACTTCGGTTTGGAAGCCCAAGGTTTCTTTTTTTGTTTCAACAGTCATGTGGTAATTCCCGATGGTAAAGTGTTAACAACCCCGATTTGGGGACGGCGGGAAATTTTTCAAGTGAAGGGATTTTTGTAGGGCGGGCAAACAGTGCTGCCCACCATTTACCTGAGAGCTTATGTGTCGGTTAACCGAAAGCTCTAATATTTATAATGGTGGGCAAAACAGCATTGCCCACCCTACGCAAACGCTGCCTTAACCCCACAAATCCGCCAAGGAAAAAGTCACCGCATCGAACAAAGGCACAGCAACCGCATCATCATCCTTGAGCATAGCAATCAACACCCAGCGGCCTTGTTGCAATTCAAACGCTTCTAAGGTTTGCGCCAACGGGTCAACTATCCAAACATATGGCACACCATAACGGGCATAAATCGGCAATTTCACCACCCGGTCTTTTTTCACGGTAGGGCGAGAGGATTTAACACCCCCAATCAGGGGCCACCTCAAAGCGATGGCCTTCGGGAACGCTAGCCATACGCTCACGCCGCCAACCCGCCAAATCCGGCACGGCCACTTCCACATCACGGATGAAATGTACTTCGGGTTCGGGTTCGGGAATTATCCATCAGCCGCCTGAGCCACCGCATCCGAAGTGGAATGGCCCTGAGACGTTAACTCCCAAAGCACTTTCTGCCAAACCATGCCTTCCAGAAGGGCGAGGCATTGCATGAAGCTCCCCATTCAAAACCTCTCCGGTGACATGCTCCGGCAAAGCCATCAATTGTTCGTAAAGGCTAGGTTTTAAAATGGCATTCATTGGCTTTTCTTAATAATAAATGGCGGCAAGCGTTGAGGTTAATGTTCCATAACTTGCAAATGGTTGCAATGGGGCATTTTTTAGTTTGCAACAACCACCATAAAACTACGCCAACATTTCCTTATTGCATCCTACGGAATGCCGCTTACGGATTGGCTATTTGGTTTGCGGGGCCACACTGATAAACGCCTGATCGTTTCGGATATCACATTTGAGCAAGTAGATTTGGCCTGCTTGTAGCGTCAGCGTTTTCTTGGGCCTATGGCTCGAAAACCCTTTAAAGCAATAGACTTGAACTTCATATTCTCCGGGCAAGACATGAATTTCGCTGGGGTAGTCCGTAAAACCGGGCAACCCAAATTTCTTCTGTTCGCCTGGGCCGTTGGATTCAATCTTTGTATAGCCGGTAATGGTCGCGTGATATTCATCACCAAAGGGAGTTCCCACATAACTTTGGAGCACAGCAATGTCGGTTACGCCCTTACTATCACCCGCATATTGTTTGGCTGGTGTCATAAAGCCACATGAACAGAGCATGGACGCAGCAATAAATGGGATAACATTTTTCATAGATTGGCCTTGTCATTGCCTAATATAAAGTTGATGGACGGGGTGTGCCGGTTTTTGCTCTGCTGAAGGGTGGACACAACCGCTTCCCTTGCCTTCAACCCTTCGTAGATGTTGCCATAGACGCGTTCGGCATTACTTAAAAGCACTCTGGATAATAAAGCCGAAGTGAGGGGTCGGATTACTTACAATGATGTGCTCCCCAGTCGATTTTTTAATGACATACCCATCAAATATTTTTTTCGGGCCACCCTGCAAGTTGCCATACACCTTGACTTTCTCATCAATAGAAATAGCTAGCTTTTTATTGTCCGCCAACTTGGCCCTGACACGGATTGAACCGGAATTATCAGCCAGGATAAATCCACTTTCATCAAGTTGCGTGATATTTCCCTCGATCGTACTTACTGGCGGCAATCCCAAGTTATTGATGGGTGTAGTACTAGCGCACCCACTCATCATTAAAACAACCAAAGCCAACAGCGGCGGATAGATAATTTTCATTGCGATTTCTCCTTTTTCATTAATGTGACTAACGTTTTAAGCGGGCTGCAAATTACAGCTTGCTGCAATTTGTCAGCTTGACCGACTGGTCGGGCGTATTGCGGCGAGCGAAGGCACTGACCGACAAAGCACCACCAACGGCGGGCTAGCGTGACTGAGCAGGGATAAAGTTTTGTATGCGACAGGCCGCCGCCGCGATGCTTGACTAATGCGACGGCACCAAACGGTGCGCGGACTTTGCAGACATTGCTTTGATGCCAGCAAGCGGATGGATACTTTGAGTCCGCCACCTGGCTCCAAGAAACATCGTGTTCAATTATCCGGCCGTTCCGGTGAACCGAGTGTGAACTGGCGAGCTGAACTTAGCGAAGCACAGCCCGCGTAAAGCGCATTAGCGGTAATGCGCCGGATGTTTGTCCGTTCCCAAGCTTTGGCTTGGTAATGCAGGACGGGAAGCTCTAGCTTCCCAAGCGGGAGCTTGGGAACCAGCCTCAAATCCTAACAAATTAAGTTTCCAAAGTTATTTTACCCATCGCATATTGATGCACCAGTGAGCTAATCAAAGCCTCATATTGCAATCCTTGGCTGACAGATTTGGCTTTGATCCGCTCCAAATCACTTTCCAACAATTGGATGCTTATAGTTGCCTTTTTGCTCATTTGGGCGCGGGCAATTTGTGCATATCGGTCTATTTCGGTATCGACATCATCAACACTTACAGGATAGCCGCTTTCAACATAGTCGATAATCGCTTGTTCTTCTGCCGAAAAAATTGTTGTCATGCCAACCCCTCCGATACTACTTTCATTTTCAGCTCACAATTTCGGCTTAACCTTCACATAAACCGCCACCAGCACCGCGCTGAACACCAACAAACCTAGCACCAATTGATGGGAATATTCGGCAATCAACTCTTGGTTATGGCCGATAAAATAGCCGATCACGGTCAATATCGACACCCAAATAAACGCGCCCAGCAAGGTATAGGTGGCAAATTTCGCGTGGTTCATACCCGCCAAACCCGCAGGGATGGAAATCAAATGCCGGATGACGGGCAACAAGCGGCCTATGAAGGTGGAAATTTCGCCATGCTCGGCAAAATACCTTTCCACGCGCAGGAAGGTTTCCTCGCTAATCAGGACATAATGGCCGTATTTCAGCAAAAATGGTCTGCCCAAATAATGCGCCGCAAAATAATTGACATAAGCCCCGAACAAACTGCCCGACGTCCCGCTTAAAATCACCAAAGCCATATTCATCTTGCCCTCATGCACCAAATAACCTGCTGGCGGCATGATAATCTCACTGGGGATGGGGATCACCGAACTCTCCATCGCCATCAGCAAAAAAATACCGATATACCCCATACTGCCAATCGTCCCGACCAGCCAGTTGATGACTTCATGTAACATATTGTTTTCTCTTTTGTTAAAAATAAATGCACAGGCCTGCACAAGCAGCCCGCTTGGGAATGCCCAAACCTTATCAGAGAATAAGGGTTCGCCACATTAAATTTTTTCTCCCCCCTCCATTTGCAATTGAATCCTTGAAAGCCTTGCGCATTTCCCCGATACTTACGGCTCTTTAAACCCAGCGTAGCGGAATTTGCATGGACATCATTTTTTTAGGCGGCCTTGAAATTGACACCCTCATCGGTATCTATGATTGGGAACGCCAACAACGGCAAACCGTAATTTTGGATATAGAAATGGCATTCGACATCCAAAAGGCGGCGGCAACCGATGACATCCAGTACGCATTGGATTATAAAACCGTTTCAGACCGGATTATCAGCTTTGTCAAAGCCAGCGAATGCTTGTTGGTTGAACGCTTGATTTCTGAAATAGCCGAACTTATCCGTAACGAATTTAAGGTGCCTTGGGTCAAAATCACCCTGAACAAAAAAGGCGCGATAGGCAGCGGGATTGATGTCGGCATCACCATAGAACGGGGGGATAAAACCGCGTGACCCGTGGTTTTATCAGCATCGGCAGCAATGTCGAACGGGAACAACATATTTCTGCCGGCCTGAAGTCCCTCGAGCAGACGTTTGGCAAGTTAGTGCTTTCCAGCGTTTATGAATCCGAACCCGTCGGCTTTTCTGGCAATGCCTTTTATAATTTAGTGGCGGGGTTTGATTCTGGCCTGGATGTCAAAACCATCGCCCGACTGTTGCGGCAACTGGAGTTTGCCCACGGGCGGGCAACCGACAGCAAAAAATTCTCGTCCCGCACCTTGGATCTGGATTTGCTTTTGTTTGGCGATTGGGTTGTCAATGAGGGCGGTTTGCAGATACCACGGGCGGATATCGAGCGTTATGCTTTTGTCCTTGAACCGCTAGCGGAAATCGCACCCGATTTGAAGCATCCGGTGTTGCAGTTAAGCTATGCGCAGTTATGGGCAAACATGCCCAAGGATGGGATACGGCAATGCCGGGTCAATTTTCCACCCCAACAACCGGCACCGTAAGTGATGGCCGCCGCTTGCTTACCGATAAAATTAAGGTACAGTGTTTCGGGCGCCCTAACCAACTGTCCAAACAGACTTGATAAACAGGAAGAAAGCATGTCACTTAAACAGATGATTTATCCGCAGCCTGCTGTAAAACCAGCCCATTTGCCAGATTCCCTCACCTAAACCCTATGGCCCATTCCCCCGCCAGCACCTTAATGATCGGAATCATCGGCGGTGGCGTAGCGGGCATGTCGTGTGCGTTATGGTTAAAGCACCTGGGTTACGCACCCGTCATCATTGAACAAAACGCCAAGCTGGGCGGGCAATTGCTAAAGCTGGACCGGATCAACCGCTGGGTATTGGGCTCTTACCAGCAAACCAGTGTGGGGCTTGCCGAAACTTACGCCAACCATATCACCCAAGAAGCGGTTGATATTCTCTATGAAGCCCGTTTGCTTGCGGTCACAGCCTCACCCACGGGTTTTGATGCCGTTATCGGACAGGCTGGCGACACCCGCCCATTACAATTGCGGGCAATAGTGATCGCCACGGGAGTCCGGTGGGTGGGCCTTGAAGTTTTTGGCCATATCCCTGGTTTCCAGGCATTGTCTGACGCCGGGCTTATTTCATTCCCCCCCCTTTCCCACTTAGACAAACTGCCGGAATTAAAAGGCAAAGCCGTCGCGGTGATCGGCGGTGGCGATAATGCGCATTTCACCGCGAAAGATGCCGCCTTGGCGGGCGCACAAGTGCATCTGCTGGTGCGCACCCGCCCCAAAGCCCGCCCCGCCATACGCAGGGAAATTGAAGGCCTGATCGCCCAAGGCCGCGTGATCGAACATACTGGAACCCAAGTGGCGGCTGTCCGGCAAACCCCAGAGGGGGTCGAAGTCACTTTGCACGATGGCGGCACCCTCCAGGTTGGCAGGGTTTTCGTCCGTGCGGGCTTTACCGCCAACTGCGGGTTTCTCGATACGTTTGCCGCGCTTTCCGGCATAGCTAAGGAAGCGGGCTATATCAAGACGGATGCCGCCAAACGCACATCTATCCCCTGGGTGTATGCGATTGGCGATGTCGCGAATGCCAAGTACCAGTCGGTGGTCAACGCCATCGCCGAGGGGGCGCTGGCCGCACAGGATTTGAGCGAACGGGTATAAACAAATGACAGCAAACCCTATAAGGACAACGCCCCTGGTTTGGGTAGTGGACAGCGCGTATACGGGCGAGCTTCACGCGCGCATCGGCTTGGCGGAGCGTTTGGGGTTTGGTTATGGGCTAATCCCAATACCGGACGATGACCCCATCGCTTATGGGCAGATGTTACAACAGCGTTATCGGCAAGAAGGCAATGGCTACTGCCCGCCTTTGCTGGTCATCAGCGGCACGGGCGAAGAGACCACGGAACAAATCGCCAATTTACGGCACTGGTTTCCCGGACAATTGCTCACCATTTACCTGGCGTCGATTTTGCCCGACGAACGCCACCCCCGCCTTGCCGAATATGATTTGATCGCCTCGCCGCAACTCTCCGGCGACAACATCATCACCCTGGTTGGCGTCCCCCACCAGTTGACCCGCGAAAACCTCACCCTCGCTTACCAGCAACACGCCAATTACTTCGGCACCCTGCCCAAACCGATTATTGGCGTACTGGTTGGCGGCAACACCCGTTATTGTGACGGCTTCACCGAAACCCATGCGCGGTATTTGGCAGAACGGGTCGCCAAAACCGGCAATGCCTTAGGGGGCAGCCTAGTCATCACCAACAGCCGCCGGACACCCGCCCCGGCGCTCGCCGTTTTTTTGGACGGGCTTTCCGGTTTAAACCCGCATTTTTTCGACTGGCAACAACTGGACAGCACGTTTTACCACGCCCTGCTCGCCCACGCCGACCTCTTCATCGTCACTGGCGACTCTTTGTCCATGTGTTCAGAAGCGGCATTTACGGGTAAGCCCTTGCTGGTTGACCTCAGCAACACCGCCACCGAATGTTACCATCGGCAAATTGTCGGCGGCTTGATTGAGCATGGCGCGGCAAGGTTGCTCACCGATACCTTTGAGCCTTGGAGCTATACGCCGCCAGACCCTACCGGGGCGGTGGTGAATGAAATATATCATCGTTTTTTGGAAGATTTAAATTAAACGCCTGGTCGCGGGGGCACACGGAAGGGACAATATTTTTTGCTTATAAAACCGTGAATACAGAAAAACCAGCCTGGGCGTGGACCGGAAAACGGGTTTGTACCAACAGTAGGCGCATTAAGCGATGCAGGAGCAGCGTAGCGGTGTGCCTAGGCGACCCGTTCCGTAACGTTTTAAGCCCCTTAAGTCATGTTGAAGCGTGAACGATGGGGTTATAAACCTCGTCCTATTCCCTGCATGGTGGGCCATGGCAATTCCTCCTTGATTGGAAGCCCCCAAGCCGCCGCCTCCAAATTGAAAGCAAGTTTTTATGTAATACGCTGATACGGCTAGAAAAAACGTCTTTTCATAAACTAAAAGCCCCCGGATTTTAAACCACTGCCTCGGATTTAAATCCAACCCGGCCTTTAGGCTAATAAGCAAGCAGCCTTTATAATGGTCGGCCTCACCCACATTAGCTTGTTTGCCGATTGAATGCTCCCTGTAACCCTTGCCGCAGCACACCCTAACCATCGCTGGCCCGTCCGGGCGACGGTGGTAGCTTGCCTTATTTCCATCGCCTTACACTCTGGCATTTGGCACGCTTGGCAAGGCATGTCGGCTCCCCCCTTACCCGAAGCAAAGCCGCCAGTGGTTATCGAAGTCGCCCTGACCAGTGCGCCTAGCCCACAACCGCCTGCGGCGAC
Organism: Methylovulum miyakonense HT12; assembly: GCF_000384075.1. GTDB lineage: Bacteria > Pseudomonadota > Gammaproteobacteria > Methylococcales > Methylomonadaceae > Methylovulum > Methylovulum miyakonense. Next base: position 1,580,172 of record NZ_KB913025.1, on the reverse strand, counting down.
GCCTGCACAGCCATCCCAAACACCCCCTGTCGCCGCCAAACCGCCCGCAAAAGCTGCGGAAAAAGCCAAGCCTATTGCCAAGCCCAAACCTAAACCCGTTGCCAAACCGCCCGAACCTAAAAAAGCCCGGCCAACCACGGAACCTAAGCCTAAGGAAACTCCGGTCACTGAAACCGCTCCAGCGTTCAACCCGCCGCCTGTGTTCACGCCCGCACCTGCCCAAGCCAGCCCCAAGCCGGCGCCCGCCGCAGCACCGCCAGCGCTGGTTAAGGCGGCGTACTCCGCACCTGGCTTAAAAAACCCGCCCACCCGTTATCCCAAAATTGCGCAAATGCGCCAATGGGAAGGCACGGTCACCCTGGAAGTGCGGGTATTGGCCAGCGGCTCGGCAGGGGAGGTTAAAATTGTCAGCAGCAGCGGCCACGAAATCCTTGATGAATCGGCGGTTGAGCAAGTCAAGTCCTGGCGGTTCATCCCTGCGCACAAAGGCGACAAATCCGTTGACGACTGGGTCAGGGTGCCTATTTCATTCAAATTTAAACGTTAAAGGAAACTACATGATACAAATATCTTCCGCCAATATCGTCCAAATCACGTTATGGATACTCATCGGTTTTTCCGTGCTGACCTGGACGATCATTTTCTTAAAAAGCTGGATGATTTGGACGATTAACCGCAGCAACCGCGCTTATGCCGAACAATTTTGGGCGGCGAACACTTTACAAACGGCGGCGCAGCTTGAACAAACCAGCAGCGCCTTAGGGCGGATTGCCGGAGCGGGCTTCCATGCCTTGAGCGATGTCCATAACAATGTCCCGTCCATGCTGGAACTGAGCGGCGACCTCCAATCGGTTTTAGAACGCTCCTTACGCCAGCAAATCAGCAAAGAACGCAAAACCTTGGAGCAATGGCTGTCCATGCTCGCCAGCATCGGCAGCACCTCCCCGTTTGTCGGGCTGTTCGGGACGGTCTGGGGAATCATGCACGCCCTGCAAACCATCAGCCAAGCAAAATCGGCGAGCCTCGATGTGGTCGCCGGCCCGATCGGCGAGGCCTTGATCGCCACCGCCATCGGCATCGCCGCCGCGATTCCGGCGGTGTTGGCCTACAACTTTTTCATCCGCAGCATCAAATTGACGGAAGCGGAACTGGAATACTTCGCCACCGATTTCCTCAACTTGGCTGTCAAAGCAGGCCTGAAAACAACCCAGGAGAATAGCCATGGCCTTTAAAACCGATTCCTCCTCCGACCGTGAGGCGATGAGCGAAATCAACGTCACCCCGCTGGTGGACGTGATGCTGGTGTTGCTGGTGGTGTTCATCGTCACCGCGCCATTATTGACGCAAGCCGTGCATGTGGACTTGCCCAAAACCGAAAAGACCGACCCGGCACCGGAAAAACACCTGGCAACCATCGCCATTGATGCCCATGGCAACCTCACCGTCAATGACAAACCGCAAGTGTTGGCGGCCTTAGATCAGCAACTGCGCGGGCTGCACGCCGCCGATCCGGAACTAACCGTACAACTGCAAGCCGATGCCGCCGTACCTTACGGTAAAGTCGCCGAAGCCATGGCGGTGGCGCATAAGGCGGGGATCAATAAGCTGGCTTTTATCACTAGGGAATAAATGTTTAGAAGCGCCGTACCGATTACCTAACACGGCCACCCGAACAAATGCCCATTGGACTTGATTACCCGTTTTGATTGAACCCGCCAAAGCCGTTATAAAATCGGCGATGGCGACACGGGGATAGCGGTGAGTGTAAAGCCCCTGCCCGACATAACGGTGAAAAGTTGAATAAGGCCAATCCGATACGTTTTTGACCAAACCATGCTTGACCGGATTGATGTGGCAATAATCAAATGGCCGACAAATCAATCTAATAACGTGAGTTTCTTGAAAGGCGCGGCAATAACCGCCAAAGCTAAACCACATCCAACATTAACGGGTGTCCCGATGTTGTCGGGTTACCCTGTCGTGCGGCAATTGCTCCTGCCTTGCCCTGTCCCTGCATCCATACAGCCGTAACCCAATCAATTTACTTGGCCGTAGGGCGCATTAGCGATAGCGTAATGCGCCGGATGGGTGAAGGGCAACATGCGGTGCAATACGGCTATCGCCTATTGCACCCTACTGTGTGCGCCTTACGAGTTTGCTCATCGTTTCCCGCTGTTTTCGCTTCATGCGTTTGTAAAAAGAGGTGAAGGCAGTTCCCGCCATGATGCAGCACAGACTAAGATAGAGATAGAATCGATCCGGAAGGGCTTGCGGGTAAAAGACTCGGAAGACAGATGCGGCGGAGGGAACGAGAAGCAGCATCCCCCAGAAAATGGCGATGAAACGGCAGGCACTCATAAATTTTTCGTCATGCCATAGTTCCTGCGGCACCTCCTCTCGTGCAAGTTCAACTGTGAACGGTTTGCCGATCAATATCGTGAACCAGATGATGCCCGTCAGAAGGCTGTTTGCGATTACCCCCATGTTTTCGGCCAGCCAAATCCACTTGAATCCGTACAACGATACTGCGGAAAAAAGGAAGAAGGCCGTGGTGGCCCACTGCAAAACAAAACCCTTGCGCAGAGCCTTCCATCCGATGGCAACGGATGCAACCAGACAGATCACGACGGATCTTTGCAGTGCATCCCAGCCGTTGGATGGTAGAACCAGAAACAGAATCCAGGGCAAGAATCCAAGAACGAAGCTCGCAAGCTCCTGTAATTCTTTCAGCATCTCACACTTCCTTAATATATCTAGCAGCGAACGATGCGGTTCCCTTCGTTCGCCGCATCCTACGGATCTGAACTCGACTTTTCCTCATCTTCGTTGCCTAACGTTACAGGGGCGCGCCGCTAACGAAAGCTAAGCGAAACCACTTACCTTGAATTTAAATGGGTGTTTCAAAACCGCCAACTGGCGGTGCGTCCCTTTGCAGGGCAAGCGCATATAAAATGAATAAAATATCAATGACTTATATTTTAACGTCGTATAGATGTGGTGGATTTTCTGCCAGGCACAACGCTATTGGATCAGGTCGGCTTGAGTTTGGCGCTATCTGACGCGTTAGAACGCAAAGTCGATGTTGTCAGCGAAAAGGCCTTAAATAAACACTTGTCCCAACACATCCTCCAAGAAACCGTACCCTTGTGAAAGACCGCTTTGTCTTCATTGCCGCAGCCCTAGAAAGCATCGGGTTAATCCAATCTTATACCGCTGGCTACGATTTACCGCAGTTTTTGGCAGACAGAAAAACCCAAGCAGTCATCCGCAATCTGGAAATCATCGGCCAGGCCGTAGGGCGCATTAGCGATAGCGTAATGCGCCGGATGAGTGAAGGGCAACATGCGGTGCAATACGGCTATCGCCTATTGCACCATACAGTGTGCGCCTTACGAGTTGTATCCCGATGCCCAACGTATTCCAAAGCTTACAGCCGTAGGGCGCATTAGCGATAGCGTAATGCGCCGGATGGGTGAAGGGCAACTGCGGTGCAATACGGCTATCGCCTATTGCACCCTACAGTGCGCCTTACGAGTTATTATCTGCCAAAAAACTTAGTTTATATCTTGATCTTGCCAAAAACTCGAAGCATCTTCATATAATTGCCTATCGAAAAATTCTTCTGTTTTTTTCATTATAGGATCAAGCTCTCTTGATATTGCTGGAATATAAGCTTCTTCAGGATACGGCAAGCCTAAATTAAATCTTTTGATCATCAACAGATATGCGGGGAGACAATTATAAAATTCTTCGAATGTGCCTATTTCCTTATCTTGAAAAGCATGGATTGCATTCCGCTTATTTTGGATACTTAATACGTATTCATTCCATTCTTTAGACCATAGGTCCCTCTTGTCGAAAAATACTCTAAGTCTTTCTAAAGCCAATGAATCTGGGTCTTGTAGTTTTTCTCTTTTGTCTCTGTACGCGTGTAAATCATCGCAATAGTCTTCGTAGTAGGCACACAAAAATAATTTTAGTGTACCTTCAATTAAAGCTCCGAGATTCGCCCATGCCAGTATTAATCTACCATTTTTGCTTGGCTTTTCTTCTTGTTCAAGCCATATTGCTAGGGTATGGGAAAGCGCAACTTGATTATCAAGTCTTGATTTACTCATTAATTCAGCAGCGGTATAAGGCGCCCATCCATGAGAGTTAGACCAAAATTCTGCTAACCATCTATTAACTCGAACGATTTCATTTTGTACCTTAATGAGTTCGCTTTGGTTTATATACATTTAAAGCCCAACGTTAAGTAGACACCTAAAAAGGTGCCATGAATTACACACAAAACGGCGCATGATATTTACACGCCCCTTGATTTTTCAAGAATATACGCCTTGATTTTTTTGTTATCAACCCATCCGGGCAAATAAGCCCCACACCGAAAAATCCCCCTGCTAAAAATTCGGATGACGTTACGCAGCTGCCGCCCATCAGGTTATCGGGCCAGTCCCAACGCTAATGTTGCTAACCAAATTTAAAGCCCGTAAACGCATGGTAAAACTGCTTAGCCGTCCTGCCGCTTTTTGAATCTCGCATGACAGTTTGTATGTAACCCTAGCCTGGATGATCTGCTTATTGAAGGTTTCAAGATTGCCATAACCTGTGCGGTCGTTTTCTGAAGCACCAGCCGCGCATATAAAGACGTTGAATAGCGTCTGCGCTGTAAAAGCTTGAATCGCACGACGATTACTCACGAAATTCACCACCCTCTTGCTTACTCCATCTGTGCTGAATAGTTACCGTAACGTGCCGCACCGTTGAGCCTTGCCCGTTTATAAAGCGCCTGTTGCGCGGCCTGTAGGTTTTCCGGCTTGCCTCGCCAAGCTTCCAGCACGGGCTGTTGCAAAGCCCGCCCGTAAGAAAAACTCAATTGCCAAGGCGCGTTACCGGCCAGCGCATTCATGGCGTTCAGGTTAGCCGTGGCTTCTTCGGGGGTTTGGCCTCCCGAAAGGAAGTTAATCCCAGGAACGGCGGCAGGCACTGAACGGCGCATGGCCGCCAGGGTTTTCTCGGCGATTTCTTCCGGGCTAGCCCTATTGGGCGCGTCTTTGCCAGGGACGACCATGCTAGGTTTGAGCACGGTATATTCCAGCTCCACACGATGCCTGTGCAAGGCATGGAACACCGCATGCTGGACCAGCTCGATGACTTCAAGGCAACGTTCTATGCTATGGTCACCGTCCAGCAGCACTTCCGGCTCGACGATAGGCACTAAGCCCAACGATTGGCAAATCGCCGCATAACGCGCCAGCACTTCGGCATTGCTTGTTATGCCGGCCTGGGTGGGGTTATGCGGGCTGATGGAATACACTTCACGCCATTTGGCAAAACGGGCGCCCTGCCCCTTATAACCCGCCAGCCGTTCAGCCAATCCGTCCAAACCCTGCGTGACCACATCGCCCGGTGCATTTATCAGCGGCGTAAAGCCTTTATCGACCTTAATCCCAGGCACTATGCCCTGCCCGGCCGCCACCTCCGGCAGGCTTTTGCCGTCAGACGTGGTTTGCCCTAACGTTTCTTCAAACAGGATCACGCCGCTGATAAACTCGCCTAAACCGGGTGTCGTCAGCAGCAGGGAACGGTAAGCGCAACGGTTGGCTTCGGTGGATTCGACGTTAATCGCTTTAAAGCGTTTGACAATGGTTGGCGCGCTTTCATCAGCCGCCAATATGCCCTTACCTGTGACCACCAAATCCGTGATAGTGGCTTGCAATTCAGTTTTTATAGACATAAAAATCTCCGTTTATGGTTGTTGTTATAGAGATGCTTGACCCGCCTTTGTAAAAACTGACGGATATATCTGAAAATCACTGGTACTGGAAAACTATTCCATCGCTATGCTGCCTTCAATGCAATGGCTCAAACCGATGGCCTCGATCTCCAACGTCATTTTGACAGTAATGGCTTCGTTGCCTTGTAATTTTCCGGATGCCATCGCCTTATCCACCGCATGTTCGATTTCACGTTGTGACGTGACACCGACATTTTTAAGATATTTCCTGATTTCCATATTCAATGTCTCTTCATTCATATCGACCTCCATCGTCCCGCAGGGACGCTAAAATTAAGGAATCCGCCATTGTTTTGATAATGTAAATGTAGGTCTCAGGGTATGCCTCCTGAGGATGGGCAATAACAGCCGTTTGGCCATTTTTGCGGCCCCCCAAGTTCCCTTCTATGGAACCTTCGCTGTCAGTAACGGCCATGCCCACCTTTCCAGCCATGATAGCCACCCCAGCCACCTCCCCAACCATGATTACCGCCCCAGCCATACCCGCCGCCTCCCCAACCATGATGGCCGCCCCAGCCATATCCACCAGGTCTCCAGCTATAATACCCCCCCCAACCATAACGCCTGCCCCAACCGAAATTATCATAAAGCTGATATCCATACGGCTGATAACCATATTGGTAGCCGCTATAAACGCCATACCCGTCATAGGCAACGTAAGGGCTGTAAGGATAAACGGCACAACTTTGTAGTATGGCTGCAAACACCAAAACGGCGCACGGCCAAATTAATCGTTTCATATCAACATCCCCTTGAAGGACTTAATCATTCAATTATCGTTGTTTCGATTAGCGGCGGTATAAATAATTCAATATAACTTGCCAGCAGACAGTTATATTGGCCAGGGTGCCCATGGAAACCGTCACCATCCCTTTTGGCAAGCCGGATAGACCCCCATCTTCCCGCGACCGGCAAATACCCCGTATATATGCCCCCAATGGCCGGTTCAAAGCCTTGCCCTAACTATCGGGTTGGTTTGTCACGTTTCAGGCAATCCGCCTATTTTTTTGTTGCGTTTGTTGTGTAATCGACATTTGCCTCATTTTCCACACCCCCTCCCGGCATTATTTCTCTTACAAATACAAAGGTTTTTTGGCGGACGATAATCCGGTATGGATGTTGCTTTTGCAATGCCCAGCAGCGTTGCTAAGGGCACTACGCCAGGCGTTGCTTTTAACAATAAGAACAATGCAAGCGTTTCCAAACAGCCATAAGACGACCCAAGGGCATCGCTTGGAAACACGGAGAAAAGTATCCCGTAGCATTTGCCGGCTGTACGTTTTTCAAGCAGCCATACCAACAACGCCAGGAGATCGAATGAATGAAACCTTTTACGATGTCATGCGCAGGCAAGGCATCACGCGCCGCAGTTTTCTCAAGTTCTGCAGCCTGACCGCTGCATCGTTAGGGCTTGCTCCGTCTTTCGCGCCGAAAATCGCCCATGCGATGGAAACCAAGCCGCGCATTCCGGTGTTGTGGCTGCATGGCCTGGAATGCACTTGCTGCTCGGAATCCTTTATCCGCTCCGGCCATCCTCTGGCGAAAGACGTGATTTTGTCGATGCTGTCGCTGGATTACGACGACACCATCATGGCGGCGGCAGGCCACAACGCCGAAGCCATCGTCGATGAAATTGTCGAGAAATACAAAGGCAATTACATCCTGGCCGTCGAAGGCAATGCGCCTTTGGCCGAGGACGGCATGTACTGCATCATCGGCGGCAAGCCGTTTGTCGAACAGCTTAAATACGCCGCCGAAAGCTGCAAGGCGATTATTTCCTGGGGCTCGTGCGCATCCTGGGGTTGCGTACAGGCCGCCAAGCCCAACCCGACCCAGGCGACGCCGACCCATAAAATACCCGGCCTAGCCGATAAACCTATCATCAAAGTGCCTGGCTGTCCGCCGATCGCCGAAGTGATGACGGCGGTGGTTGCGTATTTGTTGACCTTCGACAAACTGCCGACGCTGGACAAACAAGGCCGTCCGCAGATGTTCTACAGCCAACGCATCCACGATAAATGCTATAGAAGGCCGCATTTCGACGCCGGCCAGTTCGTCGAACACTGGGACGACGAAGCCGCACGCCAAGGCCACTGCCTGTACAAAATGGGCTGCAAAGGGCCGACCACGTACAACGCCTGTTCGACGGTGCGCTGGAATGAAGGCTTGTCGTTCCCGATCCAGTCCGGCCACGGCTGTATCGGCTGCTCCGAAGACGGTTTCTGGGATAAAGGCAGCTTCTACGAGCGCCTCACCGATATTAACCAGTTCGGCATCGAAGCCAACGCCGATGCCGTCGGCGGTACTGCTGCGGCCGTAGTTGGGCTAGGCGTCGCCGCCCATGCCGGGTTGACCGCGCTAAACCGTTCCAAAAAAGCCGATGACAAACAACCAGGAGCGCAGCAATAATGACAGTCACTAACACCCCTAACGGTTTTCATCTGAATGACGCCGGCCGCCGCGTCGTCGTCGATCCGGTCACGCGCATCGAAGGCCACATGCGTTGTGAAGTTAATATCGACGACGACAATATCATCCGCAATGCCGTCTCCAGCGGCACCATGTGGCGCGGCCTGGAAGTGATCCTGAAAGGCCGTGATCCCCGCGATGCCTGGGCGTTCGTGCAGCGCATCTGCGGCGTCTGCACCGGCACCCATGCGTTGACCTCGGTGCGCGCGGTCGAGGATGCGCTAAAAATACAGATTCCTGAAAACGCCAATTCGATACGCAACCTGATGCAGCTCAGCCTGCAAGTGCAAGACCATCTGGTGCATTTTTACCATTTGCATGCGCTGGATTGGGTCAACCCGGTCAACGCGCTGAAAGCCGATCCTGCCGCGACTTCGGCCTTGCAGCAATCGATTTCGCCGCATAATCCCAAATCCTCGCCCGGTTATTTCCGCGACACGCAAAACCGTTTGCTGAAGTTTGTCGAATCCGGCCAGCTCGGCCCGTTCAAGAACGGCTACTGGACGAATCCCGCTTATTTGTTGTCGCCGGAAGCGGACTTGATGGCGGTGACGCATTACCTGGAAGCCCTGGATTTCCAGAAAGACATCATGAAAATACGCACGATCTTCGGCGGCAAGGATCCGCATCCGAACTGGCTGGTCGGCGGCGTGCCGTGCGCGATCAATATCGACGGCGTCGGCGCTGTCGGCGCGGTCAATATGGAGCGGCTGAACCTGGTCTCATCCATCATCGACCGCACGATTACTTTTATCGACCAGGTGTACATCCCCGATTTGCTGGCGATTGCGCAGTTCTATAAAGGCTGGATGTATGGCGGCGGCCTGTCCGGGACTAGCCTGTTGTCTTACGGCGACATCCCCGACAACGCCAACGACTATTCGGCGTCAAATTTACTGATGCCGCGCGGTGCGATCATCAACGGCGATTTGACCAAAGTGCACGAAGTCGATTTGGCCGATCCCGAGCAAATCAAGGAATTCATCCCGCACTCCTGGTACAAATATCCTGACGAATCGCTGGGCCTGCATCCGTGGGACGGCGTCACCGAACCCAATTACAAACTGGGGCCGAACACGAAAGGCGACCGCACGCATATCCAGGAACTGGACGAAGACGCCAAATATTCATGGATCAAGGCGCCGCGCTGGCGCGGCCATGCGATGGAAGTCGGCCCATTGGCGCGTTATGTCATCGGTTATGCGCAAGGCAACAAGGAAATCACCGAGCAGATCAACTTTGTGTTGAAAACGCTGGACGTGCCAGTCACGGCCTTGTTCTCGACCTTGGGCCGGACGGCGGCACGCGGCCTCGAAGCGCAATGGGCGGCCGGTAAAATGCGCTACTTCATGGACAAGATGATGGCGAATATCAAGTCAGGGGACCTCGCGACCGCGAACGTGGCGAAATGGGATCCGGAAACTTGGCCGAGCAGCGTCAAAGGCGTGGGTTTTACCGAAGCACCGCGCGGCGCGTTGGGGCATTGGCTGAAAATCGAAAACACCAAAATCGCCAATTACCAATGCGTGGTGCCGACCACCTGGAACGGTTCTCCGCGCGACGAGCAAGGCAATATCGGCGCGTTCGAGGCGGCGTTGATGAACACCAAGGTGGAGCGTCCCGAGGAACCGGTGGAAATCCTGCGCACCTTGCACAGTTTCGACCCGTGTCTGGCGTGTTCTACGCATATCATCAGCCCGGATGGGACGGAATTGACGCAGGTTAAGGTGCGTTAGGCGTACCATCACGACATTTTGTTGAGTCGTTTTTCGTGCTATGTTCATGTTGTGCGTAACATTACACACACGCTATTGTTCAGGAAAAACACCCAAAGCAACCCATCAAAATGGAGTGGATTATGCGGCAAATCATTACGATAGACGATGCCTTGTTAAAAAGTGCAAGTTACTGTTTAGCAACGGATGACATTAATGAAGTGGTCACTATTGCGCTACATGAACTCATTAAAAATCATCCCGTTACTAATCATAGGCGCCGCCAACCCCCCGCCTCTATTGCAGGTAAAGGAAAAATAGTAGCGGACTTGGTTGCACCTTGTGTCGATAGCGAGGATTTTGAGTGTCTGAAATGATCGTGTTAGACACTCATATTTGGGTTTGGTGGTTAAACGATAAAGAGCGCTATTTATCAACACAGCAAATAGACACGATAGAGCAAGCTGAACGGGTTGCTGTTTCAGTTGTATCCTGTTTTGAAGTCGCTCAAATCGTTAAAAAAGGACGTTTGTTGTTGCCTTTGCCCGTTAATGCCTGGTTACAAGAAGCCTTACAACCCGCAGGTGTTGAGCTGTTGCCTTTATCCGTAACCATTGCTTGTCGGGCAGTCGATTTAACGCCTGTCCACAAAGACCCCTTTGACCGTTTGATTATTGCGACAGCTTTAGACTATTACTGTCAGTTAATGAGCGTTGACAGCAATTTTAAACATTATCCCGAGTTACAAAATCATTTGATTTAGGAGTTACCATGATTAAACATTTTTCATCCGCCGCTTTATTGCTGGCATTGGCGTTAACCGCCACGACGGCTTCGGCGCACACAGGCGCACACGACATTGACGGCTTTATCAGCGGCTTAAGCCATCCCTTTTTAAGTTTAGACCATTTATTAGTCATGCTCGGTGTCGGTTTATGGGCAAGCCGTTTAACCCCGCTCAATGCCGGCTTCACCATCGCCGCATTTTTAAGTTTTATGGTTTGCGGTGCGGGGCTGGCTTTATCAGGTTTAACTATTCAAGGCGTAGAAACCGGCATCCTGGCTTCGGTGCTGATCGTAGGCTTATTGCTCAGTGTGTCGCGTCGCTTACCAAGCCTGCTGGTTATTGGCTTATTAGCCGGTTTCGCTGTGTTGCACGGTTTCGCGCACGGTTTGGAAATGCCTTTAGCCGCCGCACCCGTTGATTACGCGGTAGGCTTCCTGCTTGCGACGGCCAGCCTGCACGGTATTGGTTTAGGCTTAGGCGCGATGCTGAGCTATCACCGGTTTGGCTTGCGTATGTCGGGCTACATCACCAGCGGTCTGGGTTTGTATTTATTATTCAACGCTTAACGGAGTAACCGCGCATGAGCAGCAACGCCCTTCCAACCCCCGCCGTTTACGTCTACGAAAAACCGGTACGGCTATGGCACGGCCTGAATGCCCTGGCCATCATCGCGTTGACGGTCACCGGCTATTTAATCGCCTCGCCGCTGCCATCGGTGGGCGGCGAAGCGTCCGACCATTTCCTGATGGGCTATATCCGCTTTGTGCATTTCGCCGCCGGTTACCTGTTGGCGATAGGCTTGCTGTTCCGGGCGTACTGGGCGTATGCGGGCAACGGGCATGCCCGGCAACTTTTCGCGCCGCCGCTGTTGAGCCGGAGCTTCTGGCAAGGCGTAGGCCATGAAATCCTGTGGTACGCTTTTTTGGTCAAGGAACCGCGCAAGTACACCGGCCATAACCCGTTGGCATTGCTGGCGATGCACTTCGCCTTTGTTTGGGGTTCGCTGTTTATGATAGTCACTGGCTTTGCCTTGTACGGCGAAGGCACGGGGCAAGGCAGTTGGCAATACAGCCTGTTCAGTTCCTGGGTGCTGCCGCTGTTTGGCGATAGCCAAAGCTTGCACAGCTGGCATCACCTAGTCATGTGGCTGATCGTATGCTTTGTGCTGATCCATGTCTATGTCGCCGTGCGTGAAGACAAACTGTCACGGCAAAGCATTTTATCGACGATGGTGACCGGCTGGCGCACGTTTAAAGACGACAAGCCGCTGGACGATGTCCATTGACCTAAAACGGCATTTTGTCCACGAAAAACACGAAAATTTTTAAAGAGATTTCGTGCTTTTCGTGGACAACATTTTTCTAAGGATTAACGATGAATATTTTGCTGTTGGGCATAGGCAATGTGCTGTGGGCCGATGAAGGTTTCGGTGTCCGCGTCATCGAGCATTTGCAAAAAAACTACCGTTTCCCCGATACGGTCAAGGTGATGGATGGCGGCACGCAAGGCGTTTACTTGGTCGAACATGTACAGGCGGCGGATGTGTTGGTGGTCTTCGATGCGGTCGATTACGGCTTGCCGCCAGGCACATTGAAACGCATCGCCAATGATGATGTGCCGAGTTTTCTCGGTGCCAAGAAAATGAGCCTGCACCAGACCGGTTTTCAGGAAGTGTTGGCGATGGCGCAAATGTTGGGTAGCGACCCACAGTATTTGCTGTTGATAGGCGTGCAACCGGAGGAACTGGACGACTATGGCGGCAGCTTGCGCCCTTGCGTCAAGGCACAAATCCAACCGGCGATTGATATGGCGCTGACCTATCTGCACGCTTTCGGCATTAATGCGGATTTTACCGGTGCCGATGCTACTTTGACCGACCCGGTGCTTAATATGCAACGCTACGAACAGGAGCGGCCCACCGCCGACGAAGCCTGCCGCATCGGCGACGAACGCATTTTGCAATCCGGCGTATTCGCCGTGCAACCGCCGCCGCAATCGGGCGGCCAGCCCAGTTTGCAAGTCGATGTCGATTACCGGGGCAAATACTGATGTGTATCGGCCTTCCCATGCAAATTATCGGGCAGCGCGGCGAAATGGCCGTCTGCCTCTATCGTGGCCTAGAAAACCTGATTGACATGATGCTGGTCGGCGAGCAGCCCGTCGGCACTTGGTTGCTGGTGTTCCTGGACACCGCCCGTGAAGTGCTCAGCGAGGAAAAAGCCCGGCAAATTACTGATGCCTTGGAAGCCATGCGTCTGGCGATGCAGGGCGAAACCCAAATAGACCATCTGTTCGCCGATTTAGTGGACAGGGAACCGACCTTACCGGAGTTTTTGCAATCATGACTTCACCTTTGATAGACCAACTGCAGTCCCGCCACGGCTTGCCGTTGCTGGATGCGGACAACTACGACCCTTTTGTTTACGGTAACGGAACCGTCGTGCTGTTTTTTTGTAACGACCCCGTGCATTTCCCCGAAAGCAACGATGTCGCGGTGATCTTGCCGGAATTGCTGAAAGCCTTCAGCGGTAGGCTGCAAGCGGCGGTTATCGGCAAAGCTATCGAGCGCGAATTACAGGCGCGGTTTCGCTTCACCCGTTGGCCCTCGTTGGTGTTTTTGCGCGGCGGCGAGTATTTAGGCGTCATCAGCGGCATCCGCGATTGGCAGGATTTTATGCAGGAAACCGTACGCATACTCGCCGCCACACCCAGCCAACCGCCTGGCTTTGATTTGGATAAAGTCTGCGGGGCGGCGCATTGAATATCGTTTGTTCATCCTATCCCCGTTTCCATGTGCCGTGTCACCGCTGTTAAGGATATTCGCTCGTTCCCAAGCTCCGGCTTGGGAATGCGGTAGCAGAAGCTCTAGCTTCGCGTATCCCACATGGGCATCAATATCTACGCAAGTGACTGGAAGCTAGAGCTTCCAAGGCCGCATTCCCAAGCCGGAGCTTGGGAACGAGCGTGAAAAGGGGCGCATGGCACGCCTTTCTTGTAACCCTAAAATAAACCACGACCATCATGAGTTCTATTTCACTCCCTATTTTCGGACTAGGCAGCCAACCGCCTGAACAAGACGGCGCAACGTTGGATTATCTGCAAATGCCGCAGGACATGGCGACTTACGCCATGCCGCAGATTTCGGCGGATTTGAATGCACACGATTTGGCACAGGCGAAAGCCGTCTTGCTGCAATTGCAACAGGATTTGGCGGCCTTTCCGGCAGTGTCCAAACCCAACGACCTGACGCAACTGGACGCGGACAACCGCAAGTTCATTGACGAACTGTTGGGCGAAGGCGAGGTCAGCGTTATCGGTTCCGGCGGGCAAGTCCGCATCCAGGAATCGGTGCTGGCCGGGGTTTGGCGGTCGCAAACGCTCAATGCCCAGCGGCAAATTGTTGATGAGGTGTTGGAAGTCGGCATTATCCCGCAACAAATCATGCAATTGGCGTTTGACGGTGCGGCTAGCCACATCGACACGGCTTGGGCGGCGTTGCCCGAAGGCGTGATGAACGCCCCGCCGCTATTGGCAGAACTCAACGCCAAAATTGCCGCATACCCAGCAACCCATGAGGCGCATAGCATCAATTTGAGCCTGTTGCCGCAAACCGAGCAGGATTTGGCATTTCTGGAGCAACGCTTGGGTAAAGGCACGGTGGCGATATTGTCCCGGGGCTACGGAACAAACCGCATCACCGCCACTGGCACAAAGAGGGTCTGGTGGGTGCAATATTTTAACTCCCAAGACACCCTGATCCTTAACACCTTGGAAGTCAGCGACGTGCCCAGCGTGGCCTGCGCTTCGCCGGAAGACATTGCCGACAGTTGCCAACGTTTGCAGGAAATATTGAAGGTGTATCTGTGAACGGGTCGTTTTTTGCCGGGGCTTATGGTGGCGACGTATCACGGTTGCCGCCGGAAACCCGGCTGGAGTGCAAGATTTGCTGGTATGTGTACGACCCGTCACTCGGCGACGAAGTCTGGCAAATACCGTCCGGCACGGCGTTTTCGCAGTTACCGGAACATTGGGGCTGCCCGCAGTGCGGCGGCAAAAAACAGGACTTTTTGTTGCTGGACGATTGAGCATGTTGTGGCGGGAGAGCGGGCAAATCCGGCTCGCGCTGGAAACGGCATTCAACGATATTTTGGACGCCCGGATGGGCGGGCTGCCGATAGCCAACACCGCGCTGTCGGTACAAGCTATCGGTTTCAACCGCTTTAACGAAGATTGGCTGGGCGTGTTGCTGACACCTTGGTGCATGAATCTGTTGCTATTGCCGGGTTCGGACAGCACTTGGTGCGGGCAAGCGTCCGGTACCAGCATCGAGCGGAGCTTCCCCTATGGCACGTTTGAATTTACCTTGGGCAGTGAAACGCTGTTGGGGATGTACGCGCAATGTTCTTTGTTTTCGCCGATGTTCCAGTTCGCGGATCAAGCCGCCGCGCTGGCGGCAGCACAAGCGGCATTGCAAGGCTTGCTGGCCACCCCGGAACCGCGTGGCATCAGCCGCCGCGATTTATTACGCGGGACTATCGGCAAACATTGAACGATGCCCGCTGGTTCTTTAACTATTGAGCTATACCATCGCTCAGGTCAGGCAATGGATGCGCACATCACCTCTACCCGCCCTGACGCGGCAACACGGGTGTTGCTAGGTAAAACCCCGGAACAAGTGCTCGCCACCGTGCCATTGCTGTTCACACTGTGCGGCAATGCCCAAGCCTACGCCGCGTTGCTGGCTTGCCGTACCGCGCTGGGCATGGCTTCCGAACCCAAAGCCGATACCGCCCGCGAACTGCTGGTGCAACTGGAAACCCTGCGCGAACATGCGTGGCGGATTTTGTTGGACTGGCCTAGTTTTATCGGCCTTGCCCCCGATAAAACCCACTTGGCGGCCTTGCTTAAATTCGACGCGCAATTCAAGCAACTGTTATTTCAGGATGGCATGGCGTTCAGGTTGGATAGCCATCTTGCCCCCGATATGGCACGGCTAAGCGGGCTGGTGGCGGAATTGTCGGCATTAACCGACACCGCGATTTTTAACGGACGGCAAGCCGATTTTCAGGCACTGGATACCGAAGCGCAGTTGCAGGCTTGGCTATTGCAAAACCCGGCAATATCCGCCCGCTTGCTGGATTTTTTATATCGCCAAAACTGGGAAGCCATCGGACAAAACCCCGTCGCCTGTTTGCCGGAACTGGATGGCCAGGCATTAAACCAACGCATGCAGCAGGAAGGTTTGACGGCTTTTGTGAGGACACCCCATTGGCAAGGCCGCTGTTTTGAAACGACATTGTTGAACCGCCAATTGGCACGGCCATTAATCAGCGAATTGCAAGACCAGTACGGCAATGGCCTGATTGTCCGCATCCTGGGCCGCTTGTCGGAAGTCGCCGGCATACCCTCCCGGTTAAACCACCTTTTGGCGCGGATAAACGACGGCACAGGCTTGCCCATAACCAGCACCGCCAGCGATGGCTTGGCCCTGGCTCAAGTCCAGGCGGCACGAGGTCTGTTGATCCATCGCTTGGTGTTGCGGCAAGGAAGGGTGTACGATTACCGGATAGTCGCGCCCACCGAATGGAATTTCCATCCCGAAGGCGTGGTCGTGCAAGGCTTACGATGCTTACAAGCCCAAAATTCTGACAATCTGCGGCAACAAGCGCAACTGCTGGTTAATGCGATAGACCCCTGCGTCCAATACACTTTAAACCTGATTGAGCGTTAAAAAATATGTACGACAAATCTACCTGGAGCAACAAGCATTTATCGGCAGGGATAGCCATGCATGACAAATTTGCCGGGAGCAAATTTGCATTTACCCGAAGGGTGCATGGCAGGGATAGCCTGCATGACAAATCTGCCGGGAGCAGATTTGCATTTACCCGAAGGGTGCATGGCAGGGATAGCCATGCATGAACTGTCCCTTTGCGAAAGCATCTTGCAGGTATTGGAACAACAGGCACAAACCCAGCAATACCGCAAAGTCAAAACCGTATGGCTGGAAATCGGCGTGCTGGCCGGTGTCGAAGTTGAAGCCTTGCGCTTCAGTTTTGATGTTGTGACGCAAGGCTCGCTGGCTGAACAGGCCAAACTGGAAATCATCGACATGCCGGGCCAAGCTTGGTGTATGCCGTGCGGGCGTAATGTGGCAGTGCAGCAGCTATATGATCTATGCCCGCACTGCGGCAGCCATCAATTGCAAGTCAACAGCGGCGATCAAATGCGGATCAAAGAACTGGAGGTAGAATAATGTGTGGCATCTGCGGCTGCGGCGAGGGCCATCCCCACTCGCACGATCACGATCATGAACACCCGCATGATCATTCCCATGAACACGGACACGCCGCGGCGCACACCCATGCGCCGGGTTTAAGCCCCAAGCGGATGGTGCAAATCGAACAGGACATTCTGGCGAAGAATAACCGCTACGCCGCCGAAAACCGCCATTATTTCGGCGAACGCGGCATACTGGCGTTAAATCTGGTGTCCAGTCCCGGTTCCGGCAAGACCACGCTGCTGACCGAAACCATCGCCCGGCTGAAAGAAGACATCGCCATCACGGTGATCGAAGGCGACCAGCAAACCGCCCGCGACGCCGAGCGCATTCGCGCCACCGGCGTACCGGCATTGCAAATCAACACCGGCAAAGGTTGCCATCTCGATGCGCACCGCGTCGGCCATGCGCTGGAAAGCCTGCAACCGAAACACCAGAGCCTGCTGTTCATCGAAAACGTCGGCAATCTGGTTTGCCCATCGGCATTCGATCTGGGCGAAGCGCATAAGGTCGTAATCCTATCGGTCACCGAAGGCGAGGACAAGCCGGTCAAATACCCCGATATGTTCCATGCCGCCGACCTGATGATCCTGAACAAGACCGATTTGTTGCCGTACCTGGATTTCGACAGCGAGCAATGTATCCAGTATGCAAAACAGGTCAATCCGCGCATCAAAATTTTGCCGCTGTCGGCCAAAACCGGTGAGGGGATGGACAGCTGGCTGCGCTGGCTGAAGGCTGAGCTGGAGTTGCAGGGGATTGTTTATGCGTAGTGGCGAGCGAGAAAGAGGTTTTTGAAATGAACCGGAAACAGTTATTTGATCAAGCGTTAAACTTGCCGTTGGCAGACAGGGCGGCTTTGGTCGAGCAGTTATTAAGTAGCCTGGATCAGCCCGACCGGAGCATCGATGAATTATTAGCGATTGAAGCCGAACGCCGGATCGACGCATACGATAACGGCGAGCTGCGCTCAAGCCCAGCCGAACACGTTTTTAGCCGCTTGGAATCGAATTGAAGCTTAGTTTTCTTGAGGCCGCCGAGGCCGAATTGCAAACTGCGATGGACTACTATAACTTGCAAAAATCAGGTTTGGGGCAGGAGTTTCTTGCAGAAATAAAAGCGACGGTTGGCCGGATAGCCAACTTTCCTGAAGCCTGGCAGCCGCTGAGCCAACGCACCCGGCGCTGCCTGTCCCGCCGATTTCCATATAGCGTGATCTATCAAATACGCGACGATGAAATATTGATTATCGCCGTAAGCCACTCACATCAAAAACCGATGTATTGGCAGGATAGATTATGATTTCTCTTAAAATACAGTAAATTAAGGTGCTAATAGCCCCTACAACAAAAATCTAAATTATGTGCCTAGCCCTCCCCGCTCAAATCATCGCCATTAATCCCGCCAGCAACATGGCGACCGCCTCGGTCGGCAATGTCAAAGTCGAAGTGTCGCTGGCCCTGGTCGACGATGTCGCGCTCGGCGATTACGTCCTGGTGCATGTCGGTTATGCGCTGAATAAAATCGACGAGGACGAAGCCTTAAAAACCTTAGCCCTATTCGCCGAAGCCGGGTTAACGGGGCAAGCTTATGAAATACATTAGCGAATTCCGCGAGCAAGGCCTCGCGCAGCAACTGGCGAACGCGATTGCGCAAACCGTAAATCCCGGCCGCCATTACCGGCTGATGGAATTTTGCGGCGGCCATACCCATGCCATTTTCCGCTACGGCGTCCAGGACTTGATGCCCGCGAACGTCGAATTCATCCACGGCCCCGGCTGTCCGGTGTGCGTATTGCCGACCGGCCGCATCGACAATGCGATACAACTGGCCGGAAGCCAGGACGTCATTCTCTGCACCTATGCCGACTTGATGCGGGTGCCGGCTACCGGCCGCAACAGCTTGCTGAAAGCCAAAGCTGATGGCAGTGATATCCGCATGGTTTATTCGACGCAGGACGCGTTGAAAATTGCCAGGGAAAACCCCGGAAAACAGGTCGTGTTTTTCGCGATCGGCTTTGAAACCACGACGCCACCAACCGCCGTCATCATCCAGCAAGCCCAAGCCGAACGCTTGGCTAATTTCTCGGTGTTCTGCAACCACGTCCTGACCCCCGCCGCGATGCAAGCCATACTGGATGCGCCGCAGCCAGTATCGATAGACGCCTTCCTCGGCCCGTCCCACGTCAGCACGGTGATCGGCAGCCAGCCTTATGAAGTATTTGCTGAGCGCTACGCCAAACCGATAGTCATCGCCGGTTTTGAGCCGCTGGACGTGATGCAGTCGTCGCTGATGCTAATACGCCAGCTCAACGAAGGCCGCTGTGAGGTCGAAAACGAATACAGCCGCGCCGTCACCCGCGACGGCAATCTGAAGGCGCAGGCCTTGGTGCAGGCCGTGTTCGAGTTGCGCCCGCAATTTGAATGGCGCGGCTTAGGCTTGATCCCTAACAGCGCGTTGCAACTGAAACCTGAATATGCCGATTTCGATGCCGAACAACGCTTTAACATGCCCGCCATCCAAGCCTCCGATACCAAAGGCTGCGAATGCCCCGCCATCCTGCGCGGCGCCAAAAAACCGCAGGATTGCAAGTTATTGGGCACGGTGTGTACGCCTGAGAACCCGATGGGGTCTTGTATGGTGTCGTCGGAGGGGGCTTGCGCGGCGTATTGGTCGTATGGGCGGGTACGGCGGGCAGTGAAGTAGCTTGTTAATTATCAGCAATCATGCATAGCGTATTTCTGCAATTCCTCGAACAGGTAGCAAGATCTGGTGGCTACGAGCCAGCGCAAACTTGTACAACCTTCAATTTAGCCAAGAGTCCAGATGCAAAAGGAGTTCTACCTGGTGCAGTCTATGGTATCGTTGTTGCACTTAATGACGTTGAAGCTCGAATTCTTGAAGCGGAGGCTCGTGACAAAAAAAGCCTCAAAACTCCATTGAGCAAGATCAAGAAAATCAGCTTAGGCCAAGTAGATGCTATTCCCATTTATTGGGGGAAAGATGCTGCAGTAGGATTCCGTCTTTATCGACACATTCTCGATAAGAACCCAAAAACTGGTTGCTTGGGTGGGCGCTTTTATACCAGCCTTGCTACAACTGACCTACTGGTCGCGAGCTTGCCAGTCAACGATTTCGTTGCTTTTGAAAAGTATGTTGCAGATCAATATCCGCCGATGCTTTATAACGTTAAAGCTTCCAACATTGGTAGGTTTTCTTGAATGGAGGGTTGGTACCCAACCAGCCAACTCGACTCCGTTTTGCTATGGGAGCTATTTTTGTCGTTATCACATAAATTCCACTCGTACGTTATCACATGAATCCAAAGCGCATTCCATTTCTGTCCCGCCTCGACCTCACCCACGGCAAAGTCGACCTAAGCCACGGCGGTGGCGGCCGCGCGATGGCACAGCTTATCGACGAGCTGTTCATCAAACATTTCGATAACGACCTGCTGCGCCAACGCAATGACCAAGCCCTATTTGCCGTGCCTGCAGGACGGCTGGTCATCAGCACCGACGGGCATGTGATTTCGCCATTGTTTTTTCCGGGCGGCGACATCGGTTCGCTGGCGGTGCATGGCACGGTCAATGATGTCGCGATGTCCGGCGCGAAGCCGCTGTATTTGGCGGCGGGTTTTATTTTGGAAGAAGGCTTGCCGCTGGCCGATCTGGAAAAAATCGTCATCAGCATGGCCGCCGCCGCCCAAAGTGCCGGTACGCCTATCATCACTGGCGACACCAAAGTGGTGGAACGCGGCAAAGGCGATGGTGTGTTTATCACCACCACCGGCGTCGGTATCGTGCCGAAGGGCGTCAATATTTCGGGTAACCGCGCGCAACCGGGCTGTGCGATTTTGCTCAGCGGCCCGATTGGCGACCATGGCGTCGCGATTATGGCCGGGCGGGAAAACCTGCAATTCGGCACGACGCTTGTGTCCGATTCCGCCGCGCTCAATTCGCTGGTCGCCGCTATGGTCGCCGCCGCACCCGCCGACATCCACTGTTTGCGTGACCCGACCCGTGGCGGCTTGGCGACGGCGTTGAACGAACTGGCGCAGCAATCCGGCGTCGGGATGGTCATTGACGAGGCGCAGATACCGATAAAAGACGAAGTCAAAGCCGCTTGTGAAATTCTGGGTTTGGATCCTCTGTATGTCGCCAACGAAGGCAAACTGGTGTGCATTTGCAATGCGGTGGCTGCCGAACGCCTGCTCGCCGTCATGGGGCAACATCCGCTAGGCCGCGATGCCGCAATCATCGGAGAAGTGGTTGCCGACCACCACCACTTCGTGGAAATGCGCACGGCTTTCGGCGGCAGGCGCATCGTAGACTGGCCAGTCGGCGAACAGTTGCCGCGCATTTGCTGATGCCCGGCAGGGCGATCAGGATCCGTGGCATCGTGCAAGGCGTCGGCTTCAGGCCGATGGTCTGGCGGCTGGCAGGGCAACACCAGCTGGCCGGGGAAGTCTGGAACGACGGGCTGGGCGTGATGATCCATGTTTTCGGTAGCGATGCAGACCTGGATGCGTTCATCCGGCAAATCCCGCTGCACCAACCGCCGCTGGCCCGGCTGGACAGCCTGGAGGTGCAAATTTTGGACGGTTTGCCCCGCAGCGACGGGTTCCGCATCGTCGCCAGCCAGCACAATGGCATGGAAACGCCTGTCGCCGCCGACGCCGCCACTTGCCCCGATTGCCTTGCCGACATTGCCGACCCAAGTAACCGCCGTTACCGTTATCCCTTCACCCATTGCACGCATTGCGGGCCGCGCCTATCTATCATCCGGCGTGTGCCTTATGACCGCTGCCATACCAGCATGGCGGAATTTGCGCTGTGCCCGCAATGCCAGCAGGAATACGATGACCCCGCTGACCGCCGCTTCCACGCCCAAGCCAACTGCTGCCCGGACTGCGGCCCCCAGGTTTGGCTGGAAGACCAACATGGCCAGCGCTTGGATTGCACCGATCCGCTGGCACAAACCGCCGACTTGATCCGGCAGGGCCATATCATCGCGATCAAAGGCCTGGGCGGTTTCCATCTGGCCTGCGATGCTACAAATGCCGACGCCGTCAGCCGTTTACGTGGACGCAAACGCCGTTATGCCAAACCCTTCGCGTTGATGGCCCGGGATGCCGCCATGATTGCCCGTTATGCCAAGCTGGACGACGGAGAAACTCTCGCCTTGCAGGATAAAGCCGCGCCGATTGTGTTGCTGGCGGCGCACGGCGAAGCTTTGGCGCCGGGAGTTGCACCGGGCGATGACAAACTCGGTTTCATGCTGCCGTACACGCCGTTGCACACCCTACTGTTGCAGGATTTGGACGCGCCCATCGTGCTGACTTCCGGCAATAGCAGCGACGAGCCGCAATGCACGGACAACAACGAAGCACGGGAAAAATTGGCCGATATTGCCGATTACCTATTGCTGCATGACCGCGCCATCGCCAACCGCCTGGATGATTCGGTCGTCCGGCTAATGGGCGGCAGCCTCCGCTTGCTACGTAGGGCGCGTGGTTACAGCCCCGACGCGTTGCCCTTGCCACCCGGTTTCGGGCAAGCCAACAACATCTTGGCGATGGGCGCGGAGCTAAAAAACAGTTTCTGTTTGCTGAAAAACGGCCAGGCCATTGTTAGCCAGCACATCGGTGACCTGGAAAATGCCGCCGTCCAGCACGATTACCGCAAGGCCATTGATTTGTACCAGCAGCTGTATGATTTCCGGCCTGAAGTTATCGCCGTAGACAACCACCCTGGCTATTTGTCCACGCAATATGGGCAAACCCTGGCAGCCACAGGACAAGCAGTTTTAGTCCCCGTGCAGCACCATCACGCCCATTTGGCGGCCTGTCTGGCTGAACACGGTGCCCCGCTGGACGCACCGCCACTGTTGGCCGCCATCTTCGACGGCTTGGGCATGGGCGGTGACGGGGGCTTATGGGGTGGCGAATTTCTGCTGGGCGATTACCAAAGCTGCACCCGGCTCGGCCATTTCCAGCCCATCGCCTTGCCGGGCGGCACCCAGGCGATGCGCGAGCCTTGGCGCAATGCGTATGCGCAACTGCGGCATTATTTCGACTGGCCAACATTGCAACGGGATTATGCCGGGCTGGACATCATCAAGTTGCTGGCAAGCAAGCCGCTGGCCACGCTGGAAACGATGGTCGCCAAAAACCTCAACTCGCCGCCAAGCACTTCCTGTGGCCGTTGGTTCGACGCCTTTGCGGCCGCGCTTGGCTTGCACGGCGAAGCGGCCCATTATGAAGGCCAAGCGGCGATTGCCTTGGAAACCCTGGCGACCCCCTTATTTGCGGCCGGGCAACCCTATCTTCAAGCCTGGTCGATAGAGCGTTGCCAAGGCATGTCAGTGCTAAGCTGGCAAGGCCTATGGCAAGCGGTGCTGGATGAGCTTAAGCGCGGCACGGACAAAGCCCTTATCGCCGCCCGTATCCACCACAGCCTAGCCGCCGCGACTGCCGGGCTGCTGGAACAGCTCAGCCGCGAAACGGGGATTGGCCACATCGTGCTCAGCGGCGGCGTCTTCCAAAACCGCCTGTTGCTGGAAGCCGTGACCCGGCAATTGCAGTTGCACGGCCTTACCGTGCTGTCGCCACAACGCTACCCGATGAACGACGGCGGTTTGGCATTGGGGCAGGCGATGGTTGCCGCCGCTTTAAATGGATGAACCGTTTCTGCCGCAAAATGAATAGCCGGAACGGGTTTGTACCAACAGTAGGCGCATTAAGCGACCCGTTCCGTACGTTTACAGTGCCTATAGGTATTTTGAAACGTTAGGACGGGGTTTCAAACCCCGTCCTGCTTTGAATCTTCGTGTCCTTTGTGGTGGGTAACAAAAGGTTAAAAGATTTTTGGACGATTGCTTACTTGAGGTTTGTAGGCAACTGCCGGACGAGGATATGCAAAGGATGGACAACTTTGCCGCCCTCGGCACCCAAAAAAACCGCACACCCAAAATTGCTGCTGACCACCCAATCCGCCTGGGCGGCGGCTATCGCTTGCCGTTTTAGGCCGCGTAATTGCTTGGCATTGTCAGGACGGGTGAGCATGTAGCTTCCACCCGCACCGCAACACAGAGGGTTATCGGCTAAGGCGGCAACTTCCAACCCGGGGATTTTTGCCAGCA
Source organism: Methylovulum miyakonense HT12 (assembly GCF_000384075.1). Classification (GTDB taxonomy): domain Bacteria; phylum Pseudomonadota; class Gammaproteobacteria; order Methylococcales; family Methylomonadaceae; genus Methylovulum; species Methylovulum miyakonense. Next base: position 1,555,981 of record NZ_KB913025.1, on the reverse strand, counting down.
AGGCGTACACCGTTTGCTGGTTTTTCAAGACATTGCGTTGGCTGCAGGGCTCGTGCACCGCAACTTTTTCCGGCAAGGCTTGCAATGGCAAGCTTTCAGGCCAGTGGTCGAGCAAAAACGCCTGGATATCCTGCAACCGTTGCCTGAATAGCCCCGCCGCTCCAGTATCCTCATCTGGGTATCCGCTTAACATCGCCCCGCAACCAGTGGCGGTATGCAGCACGGCATCGGCTTCCAGCGCGTTGAAAACGGCCAGGTTTTTTGCTATCAAATCCGTGGCGGATTGCCCGTTGTGTTGGTGCACCGCACCGCAACAGGCTTGTTGTGGAGGCACCACCACCTCATAGCCAATCGCGTTCAGCAGCGTGATGGCGGCTTGCAAGGTGCCTTGGTCGAAATGCTCGGCGATACAGCCCGTGAACAAAGCGACTTGCCCGCGTTTTGTACCCATGGCCGGGTGCTGCGCCGCCAAGGGCTTTAACGCAGGTTGAAGCAATAAAGCGTCGGCCTCAGCCAAACGCAGTTTTTTCAATAAGCCAATCCGCCGCAAGGGCTTTTGCAAACCCGATTTTAAATACGCCGCCAGCAACGGCAGTAGCCCAAACCGCCAGCGTTTGTTTTCAATGAACCAAAACGCCAGTTTTCCCAGCCAGTCCGGCCCGGTGTGCAACTGCGCCCGGGCTTGGTCAAACAACTCGCCGTAAGCCATCTTGCTAGGGCACACGGCCTCGCAAGCGCGGCATTGCACGCAGTTGTCGAGATACTGGCGTTCATCCGGGGTAATGGCTTGGTTTTCAAGCAGGATTTTGCTGATGGTGCGGATACGGCTGCGCGGGGTTTCTTCGTTGGTTTGGAATAGGCGGAAGGTCGGGCAGCTGCTGACGCATTGCCCGCAGCGTAGGCAATCGCTGGCATCGGGGATATAAGGCCCGGTTATGGGCTGGTCGCTAGTCGGGCCAAAGCCCATGTCCATAAAATCGAACATGTCAGGACTCCATCACTTTCACATAAGCGCGGCGCAGCAATTCCATTTCCGCAGGTGGCCTGCCCCGCAGTTCCGGCAAGGTTTTTAGCTGGCAAGCGCGGCTTTGCAGCAATTTATGCGGCGGGTCCAGCAACATGAACCGCGCCATGTGGACGGTGACAATGCCGCCAGGCGTGTCGATCTGTTCGCTAAAACCGGATTCCGCTTGCAACAAATCATTGTCGAGCTGCAAAAGCTGGTTGATGGCGTTGACCAACACCGAAGGGTGCAGGCTAATTTTAGCTTCGGTGAATGCTTCTGGCTCCAAGGCGCTGGACAACACAGGCAATGGGTTTGGGAAACAGACACTGCCGTCACCGTTTTGGGCGAACAGGGTCAGGGCGCTGATGTCACCTTTGTAATAAAGCATCAAGCGGTGGTTTTTGAAGAGTCCGTCAGTCAGCATGGGCGATGGTTGCGGCATTAAGCCAAACGGTTGGTTGGGGTGCCGTGGCTATCCCATAGCAATTTATAACTGCTATCAAGCCGCGACAAACGGGCGTTGGCCTCTTCCAACAGCCGGTAGGCCGGATAACGGCCAGTGTTGCCCGTGTTGTACCAATTTTCCATTTCAGCCGTCAGACGTAGCCTTTCGGCGGCACAATCTGCGATTTGCCGCTTTAGCCAGGCCAGGCTGGTGGCCGGGGTCAGTTGGGCAATGCGGTAGCGGACGCCGTTTTGGAAAATCCTCACCCCGCCACCTTGGGCGGCGGTGTGGTACAAGGCATTGGCATCGGTGACTTCCACGCCCGCCAGATAATCAATGCCAAACTCGTGCAATTGCGGCAACCACGGCACAGTCGGCCCCATCAGCACGGTTTTGGCGTTACCGGACAATTCCGCCAGACGCGGGAAGGTTTTGTTGGGGATGGAACTGGCGGTCAGGAACACCCAATCGGCGTTAGGCAGCAGGAACTCGCTGGCCGCATCGGGCAAGTCGCCCGCCGTGGGTTGTTTTTCCAGCACCGTCAGCCGCATCTGGTTTTGGTAGCGTTCTATGCCAGGGTAATGGCCGATGACCACCACGTTTTTGCCCTGCAACTGCGGCAGGAAATGGTCGAACACGGCCAGGTTAGGGTGTTCCGGGTGATGCTCAAGCAGAACCGATTCGGGTAGCGGCCTACTGTTTAGGCAGCAATTGATCGCCGCCATCGCCACCGTGGCTTTATAAGGTTCCCAATCCAATATCCATGCCGCCAGGTCGGTGACGGGCTTGCCTGCCAACGTGCCCGACCAAGGCAAGGTGCGGGTGGCGACACCAGGGCTCATCGCCAAACCCGTGTGGCCTTGGCTGTCGTCTTGGCAGAGTGTCCAGACCAAGCCGATCATCAGCTTGTCGGCCTTAGTTTGGCTGCTGCAAGAATCTAGCAGGAGTTCGTAGAGGGGCTGGGGGTTGTGCATATCAAGCTCAACAGGCCATGGCGCGGCGCTTGGCGATTTCGCCATACAGCTTTTCCACCACGAGCCGGACTTGGTTTTTATCCCGTGCATCCAAACGCATGACCGGGCATGGAATGCCCTGTTCTTTCAGGTAACGGTGGTATTCGATCAAATACGTTTGGGTGTCGTTGTCATCGTAATGGGTGATGGCGATGATGGCAGGATGGTTTTTTAAATAATCACCATGCCGTCGCAGGAAATAGTCCATTTCCGCCAAAGGCTGTTGGTGGGCGTTGTCGATCATGACCACCATGCCAATGGCGCCTTGGCAGGCAATGGCCGCCATAAAATCAAAACGGCGCTGCCCGGGGGTGCCGTAAAGATGCACTTTGGTGTTGTGGACATGCAGCACACCGTATTCTATGCCCACCGTGGTGGTCGCCTTCCGGTGCAAGGCGTCATTTTCCGTTGCCTTGGCTTCTGTGCCTGACACGGGAACTTCGCTCACCGAGGCGATGGCGGTTGTCTTGCCCGAACCGACATTGCCGACAAACACTATTTTCAGGGAATCTGACGGGGACGCCATGCGCGGGACAGTTGCGTGTAGTGGTTTCATAAATTAGCCTCTAGCCTGTATGGAGTATCCAGGACATTCCCTGTCCCTTTTAATCCGCCGCCTAAGGCGGGGTAACTGGCGTGCAAGCCCTCAAGCGGTCTTTTTCTGTGCGTAAGCAAACCCCACCACCTCCAACCAGTCCTCAACATCGGCGTCAATAATCTCCAAACCGATTTTCTTGCAATAACGGACTTCCTTATCGGTGGGGCTTTTAATCAGCGCCCAACCTTTGCGCTCACCGGCATCCCGGATGATGTCGCCCATCACCATACGTTCGGAATCGCGGTTCAAACGCAACCCCAGAAACAGGTATTGCTTGCCTTTGCGGTAGTTTTTCAGGAATTCAGGGATGGCGAAGCCGCCCATCAGCTCGGTGATGTAATCGACATAATCGGCATCGGAAGCGACATAATTGGCTTCCGGCTTGGGTGTGCCCATCGGCTTGAACAGCACCGGGAAACGCGGATCGACTTGTTCTTGCGGGATTTCAAAATAACTGCCGCCATCAAAATGATAGATCCGGTAACGGAACTGGCTGGCGGTGATCCGCGCCACGCCCACTATCAGCGTGTGTTCCTCATCGGCATAGCTATCCTGCAATTGCGTGTCGCGGTTGACATCGATGACATAAGCTGGTTTCCAGTGCGCCAACCAGTCGTGGACGGCGGCGCGTGTCCATTCGGTTTCCCCGTAAGTTTTGGTGAGGAATTGGCTAAGGAAATTACGGCCCCGCTTCAGCTCCTGGTTCATCGCGGCCCGGGGAAATTCGTACATCAGCTTAGGCGCCATCGGCTGCCCGTTGTTCATCGCCAAAATCAGGCTATGGCTATCGGCAGGCATGTCCTGTCCGGTGAGTTTGTTTTTGGCATCGAACAATACACCCGGGCCTAGGTAAGGCACGATTTTATTGTCGTAAAGGCCCTCTAATATTTCAGAAAATACCGTGGCGGACATAGAAAACTCCTTGATGGATTAAATAGCTAATGCTTATGCAAAATCCAATCCAGTTTTTGGATATTTTTATATCTTTGATTATCAATGGATTATATAAGGAAAAAGGAGGACAGGCTTTGTCAGTTTCCTGACAATTTAAAGGGTTTACCTACGGATGTTTTGTGGCTTGTAATCGACAAACCCGTCTTCCACAAAATTGTACCAAAGCAATTTTTTTGACCCACGCAATAGGCGGAAACGGTCAACCACCGGGACGATGTCTGGATCACCAGGGCAGCCGTCGTCATGGATTTCACGGACGGCAATATCAATGGAGACTGTGTGAAAGTATTGCAAAATGCTCTAAGAATTAATGATTGCCCACAAAAAACACGAAACACTTAAATAATAATTTTCAATAACTTATATTTAATCTGGTTTTACACTTTCGTGTTTTTTCGTGATTTTCGTGGACATAAAATAATTCTTTCACAGTCTCAATAGCGCTTTCACTAACCTCCTCAACATCAAAACTGAGGCATTCTATTTTTGCCCAAGAACGATACAGCCCGTCATCCTTAACTTAAGGGGCCACTACCGTTAACGCTTGGTTTTCAGAAAGCGGGGCTTGGTCTTGGGCCTTTGTGATTATAAGGATGCAAGAACAGGAAGATGGCAATTGTGAAGGCGGGGTGTAAAAAATTTTCCATGCAAAACCTAGAAACAGGGATGTTCTAATGATGCGCCAACATGTGGGCCGCCTAGGCGCCAGTCGGCATAACGCCCCCGCCCCCCATAGCCAAGCACCAAAACCCCGCTTGGCAATAACCACACTGTAAGCAAGCTTACATCGGCAAAACAAAATTGTGGGAAAGGCAACGTCGCGCTTATCCAAAATGCATAAATAATAGCCATATAAATCATATAATTAAAAACATTTATGCAATTGGCACAGCCATTGCTTTATCGGTAATGTCATCAACCACAACATCCTAAACAGGAGAAGATCATGGCATTACGTCAATGTGCAATATACGGTAAAGGCGGTATCGGTAAATCAACTACCACACAAAATCTGGTTTCTGCTTTGGCAGAACTGGGTAACAAAGTGATGATCGTCGGCTGCGACCCTAAAGCGGATTCTACCCGTTTGATCTTACATGCGAAAGCACAAACCACCATCATGAGCTTGGCTGCGGAAGCAGGCAGCGTGGAAGATCTGGAATTGGAAGACGTGTTGAAAGTCGGTTACGGCGGCATCAAATGCGTTGAATCAGGCGGCCCTGAGCCAGGCGTCGGCTGTGCAGGTCGTGGTGTTATCACCGCGATTAACTTCCTCGAAGAAGAAGGGGCTTATGATGATGAACTTGACTTCGTTTTTTATGATGTACTTGGGGATGTTGTGTGTGGTGGTTTTGCCATGCCAATCCGTGAGAACAAGGCGCAAGAAATTTACATCGTTTGCTCGGGCGAAATGATGGCGATGTACGCCGCCAACAACATTGCCAAAGGTATCGTGAAATATGCGAACTCAGGCAGCGTCCGTTTGGCCGGTTTGATCTGCAACAGCCGTAACACTGCCCGTGAAGACGAACTGATCTCTGCGTTGGCTGCCAAAATCGGCACCACCATGATCCACTTCGTGCCACGCGACAACGTCGTGCAACGCGCAGAAATCCGCCGTATGACTGTTATCGAGTACGAACCCACTGCCAAACAAGCCGACGAATACCGTCAATTGGCTATGAAAATACGCGACAACCGTAACTTCATCATCCCAACACCGATCACTATGGACGAGTTGGAAGAGCTGATGATGGAATTCGGTATCTTGGAACAAGAAGATGAGTCAGTTATCGGCAAAACAGCTGCCGAAGAAGCAACCGCTTAATCTTGACCGCAGTGCGTAGGATGGGCTGACGCGAGGAAGCCCATCAATCCCAAAGGTTAGCGATGGGCTCCATACCTTTTATGCCCTAAAGGATACAGCCCATCCTACGTTTATATTCCTCAAACCATGCCTATGGGGGATTACCCATGGCATCCGTTAGGAGATTCACATGGCAGCTTTAACCAGAGAAGAGACCGAAGCGTTGATTCAGGAAGTTCTGGAAATTTATCCCGAACAGGCCAAAAAGGACCGCGCCAAACATTTGGCGGTCAACGACCAGTCACTCGAAAAATCCAATAAATGTATCACCTCCAACCGCAAATCTTTGCCTGGCGTGATGACCATCCGTGGTTGCGCGTATGCCGGTTCAAAGGGTGTGGTCTGGGGCCCGATCAAGGACATGATCCATATCAGCCACGGCCCGGTCGGCTGCGGCCAATATTCCCGCGCCGGTCGCCGTAACTATTACGTCGGTACCACAGGTGTCAACACCTTCGGCACCATGAATTTCACTTCTGATTTCACCGAAAAGGACATCGTGTTCGGCGGCGACAAAAAGCTGGCGAAAATCATCACCGAAATCGAAGGTTTGTTCCCGCTACATAAAGGCATCAGCATCCAATCCGAATGTCCGATTGGTTTGATCGGTGACGATATTGAAGCGGTCGCCAAGAAAGGCAACAAGGAAATCAACAAACCGGTTGTGCCAGTCCGTTGCGAAGGCTTCCGTGGCGTGTCGCAATCGTTAGGCCATCACATCGCTAACGACGCTATCCGCGATTGGGTCTTAGGCAACCGTGACGGCGACGACAGCTTCCCGACCACGCCTTACGACGTGGCCGTGATCGGCGACTACAACATCGGCGGCGATGCCTGGGCTTCGCGTACTTTGTTGGAAGAAATGGGTTTGCGCGTGGTCGCCCAATGGTCCGGCGACGGCACCATTGCAGAAATTGAAAACACGCCCAAAGTGAAGCTGAACCTGATCCATTGCTACCGTTCGATGAACTACATCGCCCGGCACATGGAAGAAAAGTACAAAATCCCCTGGATTGAGTACAACTTCTTCGGCCCGACCAAAATCGCCGAAAGCTTGCGCCGCATCGCTTCGCACTTTGATGACACCATCAAAGAAGGTGCGGAACGCGTCATCAAACGCTACGAAGCGGAATATGAAGCCGTTATCGCCAAATACAAACCTCGCCTGGAAGGCAAACGCGTGATGTTGTACATCGGCGGTTTGCGTCCACGCCACGTCATCGGTGCTTATGAAGATTTGGGCATGGAAGTGGTCGGTACCGGTTATGAGTTCGGCCACAACGACGATTATGACCGTACCATCAAAGAAATGGGCAACGCCACCTTGTTGTACGACGATGTCACCGGTTATGAGTTTGAAGAGTTCGTCAAGAAAGTCCAACCTGACTTGGTCGGCTCCGGCGTCAAAGAGAAATACATTTTCCAAAAAATGGGCGTGCCATTCCGGCAAATGCACTCTTGGGATTATTCCGGCCCCTACCACGGCTATGACGGCTTCGCCATCTTCGCCCGCGATATGGACATGACGATCAATAACCCTTGCTGGAAACAAGTGAAAGCACCGTGGAAAACCGATGCGAGTAGCGAAGCGGTGAAAGTCGCTGCGTAAGGAACGCAAAACCGTAGGTTGGGGTATACCCTAAAGGGCATGAAACGATAGGAACCCCAACAACAGGGGTACGGAAACGCCCATGTTGGGGTCCGTACCTTTTATGCCCTATGGGTACACCCCAACCTACATCCGATTCCTTGCATCGCGTAGGAATGCGGAACAACAAATTCTTCCCCCCATAACGTCGTCCACAGATTAGTGGCGCGTAGGAGATTACCATGAGCCAAGAAGTCGATAACATCCAACCCAGCTATCCTTTATTCAGAACTGACGAATATAAGGACAATCTGGCTAACAAACGCGCTGCTTATGAAGAACGCCATGAGCAAGAAAAAATTGATGAAGTGTTCCAATGGACGACCACCAAGGAATACCAAGAGCTGAACTTCAACCGTGAAGCCTTGACCGTCAACCCTGCCAAAGCTTGCCAACCCTTAGGCGCGGTTTTATGTGCCTTGGGTTTTGAAAAAACCATGCCCTACGTCCATGGTTCGCAAGGTTGTGTCGCGTACTTCCGTACTTACTTCAACCGTCATTTCAAAGAGCCGATCTCTTGTGTATCCGACTCAATGACAGAAGACGCGGCCGTTTTTGGCGGACAAAAAAACATGTTCGCCGGTTTGGAAAACGCCAAAGCCTTGTACCAACCCGACATCATCGCTGTATCAACAACATGTATGGCGGAAGTGATCGGTGACGACTTGAACGCGTTCATCAACAACGCCAAAAAAGCCGGCCATATCGAGCAAGATTACCCGACCCCATTCGCGCACACGCCAAGCTTCGTCGGTAGCCACACCACGGGTTGGGACAATATGTTCGAAGGCATGGCGAAGTATTTCACGCTCAACCACATGGAAGGCAAAGCCGTCGGCAGCAATGGCAAAATCAACCTGGTGCCAGGCTTTGAAACTTACTTGGGCAATTTCCGCGTCATGCACCGCATGATGAAAGAAATGGGCGTGGATTATTCCTTGTTGAGCGACCCTTCCGAAGTCCTTGACACCCCTGCCGATGGCACTTTCCGCATGTATTCCGGCGGCACGACCCAAGCGGAAGTCAAAGACGCGCCTAACGCCATCGACACCCTCCTGTTGCAACCTTGGCAATTGGAAAAAACCAAGAAATTCGTGCAAAACATCTGGCATCAACCAGCGACCGCCATCAACATCCCGATGGGCTTGGAATGGACTGACGAATTTTTGATGACCATCTCAAAACTGACTGGCAAAGAAATCCCTGCCTCATTGGAATTGGAGCGCGGACGTTTGGTGGACATGATCACTGACTCGCACGCTTGGCTGCATGGCAAAAAGTTTGCATTGTACGGTGATGCCGATTTCGTCATGGGTATGACCAAATTCTTGTTGGAACTGGGTGCAGAGCCATCAGACGTATTGTGCAACCACGCCAACAAACGTTGGCTGAAAGCAATGGAAAAAATCTGCGCGGCATCGCCTTATGGCAAAAACACCCAAATCCACATTGGCCGTGACTTGTGGCATTTCCGCTCCTTGATGTTCACCAACAAACCGGACTTCATGATCGGCAACTCCTACGGCAAATTCATCCAACGCGACACCTTCTACAAAGGCGAAGCGGACGAAGTGCCATTGATCCGTATCGGCTTCCCTATCTTTGACCGCCACCATCTGCACAGAATGACCACCTTAGGTTACGAAGGCGCGATTTACATGCTGACCACCTTGGTCAACGCAGTGCTGGAGCAGTTGGACAAAGAAACCAAAGGCATGGGCACCACGGATTACAACTACGATTTGATCCGTTAACTGTAGGTAAATGTAGGTCGGGTTAGCGATAGCGTAACCCGACATAACCTGCATTGAATGTTGGGTTACGTCTATCGCTCGGCAACTGCTCCATGCGTTGCCCTACCTTCTGCATCCATGCAGTCGTAACCCAACCTACTCATGCCTTGTCAAAAAATCCCAACGGAGAACCCCAATGCCTAGCGTCATGTTGAAAAAGAACCCGGAAGGCAAGTTGGTCTTCTACGTGCCGAAAAAAGACTTGGAAGAAGTCGCGGAATCCGTCGAATTTGACACCGCTGACAAATGGGGCGGTGAAGTCCTGCTGGCGGATGGTTCAAAATACTACTTTGAGCCCATTGCCATGCCCGACTTCCCCATCACCTTACGCGCAAAACGCTTAGATTCAGGAGAAGACTAATGGCCCTTTATATTGTTGAAGCAGACTGCATTTCCTGCGGTGACTGCGAACCCGTTTGCCCCACCCAATCCATCACCGAAGGCCCTGTGGTCTTCAAGATTGACAAACGCACTTGCACAGAGTGTGAAGGCGATTTTGACGTGCCGCAATGCGTCAAGGTCTGTCCGATAGACAACTGCATCTTACCGCTAGAGGCATAAGGCCATGAGCCAGAACGCGCTGTCACGGGAACTGGCCTTACGCATCGCCCTAGCCGCCCGCGCCCTACCCAACACCGATAGCAAACGGCTGCTCGCCGTATTGTCCGATTGTGTGGAGGCACCTATGACCGAAAGCAAAATCGCCACCATCGCTTTGGAGACCTTTCGCCAAGCCGATGGCGGCGCGCTTGCCCAAGTCGACAGCACGGTGTTGCAACAGGCTTTAAAGATCCTTAGCAACACCGCCCCGGAAAAAATCCTGCCTGCCACGCAAGCGTACCAAGACGGCGACCTGCCCAATTCGGTACGCATTGCCTGCGCCAGCGATGACGCCATCCATGTCAACGGGCATTTTGGGGCTTGTGCTTGGTTTATGGTCTACCAAGTCAATGCCGAGGAAGCGCGGCTGATCGGCATCCGCACCGCCGAAATCCCCGAAGGTTTGGTGGTGGACGACAAAAACGTCTACCGCGCCGAACAGATCCAGGATTGCAAAGTGCTCTATGTCGCATCGGTCGGTGGCCCGGCGGCGGCTAAAATCGTCCGGTTGGGTATCCATCCGATGAAACTGGACGAAGTGGCCAGCCTTGCCGGCATCATCAGCCAATTGCAAACCGTCATGGCCGGTTCACCGCCGCCGTGGTTGGCAAAAGCGATGGGCATTGATGCGGGTGAACGGTTTAAGTTTGGGCAGGAAGCGGTTGGGTGATTAGCGGTTAATCCGTAAGGCGGGCAAGCCACAGCAGGTGCTTTAGGCGATGCTGTCCTGCCCGCCTGCTACGGACACACATGGTGGGCAGGAGAGCTTGCCCACCCTACCAAAAAAAGGGGATTAGCATGATAACAACCGAACAACTCCAAGCCATCGCCGGAAAAATCCAAACCCTAGGTTTAGACGACGATACCGTGTCAACACTCAGGCAAGATTACCAACCCATCCATTTCACCTATTGCATGGATGACGACTTGCCCAACAATACCCCTGTGCTGGAACTGGAAAAATTCAATTTATATTTGATAGACGGCCGTGAGCACTGCTTATGCCTGACCACCGATTACCAAACGGCAACCGGCATCGTCGTTGCCGAAATTATCCCTGACTAAACAATGCCTATGCCCGGTCGAGAAAGCCCCGTTACCGTCCCTATCGCCGATTGCAGCCTTTGCCCGTTTCGCGGCAAAACCTTGCTGGCGGGCCGCTGCATGCCCGGCGACACCTGCATTTCCGCTGAAAGCGGACGGCAAATCGACCGGTTTTTGCGTGTCAACCCGGCTTACGCCGAACATTTCCTGCATGACCCTTTTTGGGAACGCCGGGCGATAGCCGTGCGTTATGCCCCGCAGAAAGCGTTGGCGGAACTGGTCAACGACGGGGATGAAGTGGTCAGGCGCGCCGTTGCCTACCGTTTGCCCCCATCGCAGTTGCCCGCGCTCATCAACGACAGTGACCGCGAAGTGCGGATGACGGTGGCTGACCGTATCGCGCCGGAAAATCTCGAACAATTGGCGGCGGATCCTGATTACATTGTGCGCCTGACCGTCGCCAGACGCTTACCGCAAGGGCGCTTGTTCCGGCTCATCCGTGACCGTGACGTACAAGTCAGGCAAGTGGTCGCCGAGCGCCTGCCGGAAGTCAGCTTAGGGTTGATGGCGCATGACGACGCCGCCGAAGTCCGGCGCATCGTCGCCGGGCGCATGGAACCTGACGATGCCGTTGCTTTATTGGCAGACCCTGATTGGGTGGTGCGCTATACCGCCGTGCAACGGGTGGCGCCCGAAGCGTTGGCCGCGTTGGCCGATGACCCGGAACCCGACGTACGGGCGGCGGTACGGGAACGCTTGTCCGGGCATCCCCATGTGCAAGCCCAAAATCCAACACCGGAAATATGATGATGGCGGAACCCCTTTTTCAGACGCACCCGGTCGCGTCCCCATTGGACGGGCAACAATTGGCAAAACTGTGCAAAAACACCTTGCCGGGCCAAAATGACGGGCAATTGTTGGCAAAAATCCAAGCCTTGATACCCGATTGTCCGGTGCGCCTAGCCCGCACGGGCAGCGAATGGTACCGTTTGGGCGGCATTGTCGATATGCACGGCAAGCGTATCGCCAGCGATTTGGTGGAATGGACGGAGCGCACCTTTATAGAATGCGGCAAGGACTTACAAACCCTGATCGACCACACCCGCGAGCAACAGCTGATCGCCACACGGCAAACCGGCAACACCTTATATTTTGTCATCCAAACTGGCCGCAAAGCGGAAGACTTCATCCAAGTGGACATCGACAAAATCCGCGAAATGTCTGACCGCCTATTGGTCAGCAATACCTGCCCGCCAGACGATTTGGAGGAGTTCATCGACCCCTTGTCCCCCGAATATGTCGACACCTTCGGCATCGGCACCGCCCGTTACGCGTATCGGCGTAAAACCGATGTGCCCGTGTTCATGGGCGAAATCAACAAATACCACCCCGACCAACATCCGGTGCAACGCTTTATGGATGACTGGAACCGCAGCAGCGCCCAGCAAAAAGCCCTGTTGTCCGATGATTGGATCGTGCGCCCGTTCCGTAACACCGGACGTTTCGGCGAACAGCAGATCAACGTGGAGATCATCAACACCCAGCCCAAAAACTTGCCACAACTGGAAGACCTGCGAGGCCAAAAAGGCGTGCAGCTACATAACCTGCTCACCCGTTTTGACCGTCAGGCAGGCTATCCCTTTGCGTGGTTTTTTTACATGCTTAAAAACAAATGGATACCCCCACAATGCGGGGTCGCCGTATTCAATGACATCAGCGGGGATTTTTCTTATCTACCCGAACGCGACGCCGCCGTCCTGAAAGATTGGATACAGTCGCCGTATGGCGTTTAAACATTTTTTCATCAACCGCTTTGCCCATCAAGCAAAGCACCTTTAAAAAGGAGCAACACCATGTCAATAGCACAAATCAAAGCCTTTTCCGAACAGGCCAAAACAGACCCTGAGCTAAAGGAAAAACTGCTGGCCGTACAGAAAATCAGGGAACTGATTGCCTTAGGCAAGGAATACAACTTCGAATTGGATGAAGTAGAACTTTATCCACCCAATGAGCCGCAATTTGTTGAAGAACAGCTTTCAGAAAGGATGGCAAAAGCATTGTTGAGGGTTTAACGCCTATCGGCCCGCCAGAATACTGGCAGGCACGCCAGGTCACTTCAACACAAACCACCTCATGGGTTTGAGAGCCTAAACCCATGAGGACGGGCAGCAATCAACCGCCCCCAAAACCCCGGCATTTCTGGCCATGCCCCATACCATCCCCCTAAGTTTAGTGGACAATAAACGCCTTAATCTGGCATCATGCCGAATCAACAAGCCCTGTATCCCTCAGGGTTGAGATTTTTTAGATAAGGTATAAGCAATGAGTAATCTCCCCCAATGCCCGGCATGTGGCTCAGAATTCACTTATGAAGACGGCAGTATGTACATCTGCCCCGAATGCGCCCATGAGTGGCCTAAGGAAGGCGCAACTGAAGAGAGCGGCGAGGGCCGCATCATTAAGGATGCAAACGGCAACGTGCTACAAGACGGGGATAGCGTCACCGTCATCAAAGACCTCAAGGTCAAAGGCTCATCATTAGTGGTCAAGGTCGGCACTAAAGTCAAAAATATCCGCCTGGTCGATGGTGACCACGATATTGACTGTAAAATCGACGGCATTGGCGCCATGAAACTTAAGTCAGAGTTTGTCAAAAAAATCTGACCCATCGCTGGAAACACAAAACCCATAATAGCCACGGCTTACTTGCCTGGATGATGGCTACGAAGCACCCGCTCCCGTAGCATCGGCAGCAAGCCGTGGACATTCCTGCCGCCACCACCCGCCCTTAGACGAGGCGTCCCCTTTTGGGATCCTACGCTTTTCTGCCCGCCATGCCAGCACCCCAGCCAAGCGACACAAATATGGTTGTCTATACCGTAATCACCAACAATTACGAAACCTTACGCAACCCTGATGTCATAGACCCAAGAATCACCTACATTTGTTTCACTGACCAACCCTTATGGTTAGCAGTGACCACTAACAACGATTCGGTCTGGCAAATCAAAAAAATCCCCGGCTCCAATTTAGACCCGGCACGAAAATCTCGGCAGGTCAAAATCCTCCCCCATTTGTTTATCGGGGAGCATGATTGCCGCTATAGCGTGTACATTGATGGCAATATCAACATCATCGGCGATATTTTTGAACTGCTGGCCGCCAACGCCGGTTATCAATATTTGGGTTTCAGGCATCCTTTTCGGGATTGCATTTATCAGGAACTGGAAACATGCATAGACATGCGCAAAGACGACCCCGAAATCATGGAACGGCAAATAGGGAAGTACCGGGGAGAAGGTTTCCCTGAACATTTCGGGTTGTTTGAAAATAATGTTTTGATCCGTAAGCACCATGATGCCGATGTGGTCAAACTGATGGAATCATGGTGGCGTGAAGTCAATGCCCATAGCCGCCGGGACCAATTGAGCCTGCCCTATGTCATTTGGCGGCAAAATTTTCACATACGGACGATGGGAAATGACAACGCCAGAGGGAACAGCCAGTATTTTTGTGCCCGGCCAGGCTGGCGGACAACCCCGACAGACCCGAAATGGAAAATTTTATGGGACAAATACCTTGGCTGGCGTATTCGCCGTTTGCTTGAAGAATAACGCCTTCGCCAGTAGGTTGCCGCTAGCAATGGCGGCCCCCGCGTGCAGAGCCCCGCCAAAAAACAGCTGGCCCTTAAGCCGATAAGGGGCGCCTGAACAACAACTTGCGCAACTCCTCAAAAACCAGCACCGACGCCGCAACGCCGGTGGCAATCAGCCAATCTGCCGGCTTTAAGGCCGTGGTATGGAATATCGCCTCGGCAGGGGGCCAATTGATGATCAACAATTGCAATAGCAGCACCGAACCTATCGCCAGCCAAAACCATCTGTTGGCGCAAAAATGGCTTGCAAACGTGCTGCCATGTTCTGAGCGGGCATTGAACACGTTGAAAATCTGGAACAACACGAAGGTGTTGAAGGCCCAGGTAGTGGCATAGCCGGATGTCCCCGTCTGCAAGCCATAATACAATATCCCCAGCGTGCCTACGGCCATCGTCAGCCCATAGCACAACAAATTGCCAAAACGCCGCCAAGACAATATCCGCGCCTCCGGGTCACGCGGCATCTTGTCCATGCTATGCGGGCTGATCGGGTCAACGCCTAACGACATCGCCGGCGGGCCGTCCATGATGATGTTGATCCACAATAACTGCACGGCGGTGAACGGCACAGGCATCCCCAACAACGGGGCGCTGATGACCGTCAGGATCGCGCCGATATTGGTGGACAACTGGAACCTGACGAACTTGATCATGTTATCGTAAATGCCGCGGCCTTCCTTGACGGCCTTGACAATCGTGGCGAAATTGTCATCGGCCAGGATCATGGCCGCCGCTTCCTGCGCGACATCCGTGCCGGAGATGCCCATCGCGATGCCCAAATCCGCATTTTTAAGGGCGGGCGCGTCGTTCACGCCGTCGCCCGTCATCGCGACAATATGCCCCGCCAATTTTAAGGCGTTGATGATACGAACCTTCTGCTCCGGTGAGGTGCGGGCGAAGACGGCAATGCCGTTGATGCACGCCGCCAGCACATCGTCATCCATGGCCGCCAATTCGGTGCCATTGACCACCTCGCCAACCAAACCCAGTTCTTTGGCAATCGCCGCGGCGGTGATGGTTTGGTCGCCCGTGATCATTTTCACGGCAATCCCGGCCTTTTGGCATAGCGCGATGGCCTGCTTGGCTTCAGCCCGTGGCGGGTCCATCAAACCCACTAAGGCGACAAACGTCAGTTTTTGGACATAGTGGAATAAATCCCCAGCTAATACCTGGGCTTCCTGCCCTAACTCAAGCCGGGCCACGGCAACGCCCAACACCCGTAGCCCGGTGCCCGCCATATCGGCGTTTTGCTGGTGCAGTGCCGTTTTGTCTATACCGGAGGGCTGGCCTTTTTCATCCAGCACCGAATCACATAGCGCCAGCAACACTTCCGGCGCCCCCTTGACGAAGACGGTGATGCCTTCGCCGTGCCTATGGAAGGTCGCCATGAATTTATGCTCGGCATCAAATGGGATTTCGGCCAGGCGCGGCCATTGCCCGCAGGCTTGCTGTTTATCCATCCCCCCTTTGGCCGCCAGCACCAGCAACGCGCCTTCCATCGGGTCGCCGATGATTTTATGTCCTTGTAATTCGCTGTCATTGCACAAGGCCAGCGGCAATAATAAATCCTGTAAATCAGGCAAAGCCGTTTTGGCATCGCTAGGCAAAATCTCGCCAACGGTTTGATAGCCTTCACCGCTGACGTGATAATTTTGGCCTTTGTAAAAAACCGCCCGCGCCGTCATTTGGTTGACGGTCAAGGTGCCGGTCTTGTCGGTGCAAATCACCGTGGTGCAGCCCAAGGTTTCCACCGCCGCCAAACGTTTGACTATCGCTTGCTGCTTGGCCATGCGGTGCATGCCCAAAGCCAGCGTCACCGTGACAACGGCGGGCAAGCCTTCGGGGATGGCGGCGACGGCCAGGGCAATCGCGGTGAAAGCGGCATCGGCCAAAGGCTCGCCGCGCCATAAAGCCCCAGCAAACACAATCGCCACGACCCCCAAGGCAATCAAGGCAAGGCGTTTGCCGACACTGCCCAACTGGATTTGCAAAGGCGTTTCGCCTTCTTCGGTTTGCGACAACAAATCCGCCAATTTGCCGATTTCGGTGCCCATGCCCGTGGCGGTGACGACCATTTCCGCCCGCCCACGGGTGACGGCGTTGTTCATATAGAGCATGTTGGTGCGTTCAGCCAACGGCACGGCTTTTGTGGCTAGCGCCTGTTCCTGTTTGTCCACGGGCAATGACTCGCCTGTCAACGAGGATTCATCCACCTCCAAAGTACGGGCAAGCACGACACGGCCATCCGCAGGGATTTTGTTGCCCGCTTCCAGGACCACAATATCGCCCGGCACCAGCTGCTCGGCGGGCAATTCAACAATTTTTCCGCCACGGCGGACTTTCGCTTGCAAGGTGAGCATTTTTTTCAGCGCGGACAACGACTGTTCCGCCTGAAACTCCTGATAAAACCCCAATAAGGCGTTGATGACGACCACCACCATAATGACCACCCCATCCATAATGTCGCCAATGGTCGCCGCCAAAATGGCCGCCGCAACCAGCACCACAATCAGGAAACTTTTGAATTGGGAGAGCAGCAAATGCCAGGCCGGACGCGGGGGCTTTTCTGCCAGACGGTTAAAACCAACGCGTTGCAAACGGCTTTCCGCTTCGGTTTGGCTTAAGCCTTGCGCCAAATCCGTAGCCTGTCCGTGCAGGGTTTCTTCAATGGACAAACTGTGCCAGTCGTGCCCGCCTACGGGGGCGACAGCAGCCGGGGCCGTTATGGGCCCGTCCGCCAGTAATTTTAACCAAGCCCGCCACACCGACAACAAGACCGACAAGATCACCGGCCCTAAAAACAAGCCCACCGGGCCGAATGCCGTCAAGCCGCCAAAAACCCCAAACATCACCACTAAAAACGGCACTTGGCTAGTGCCGCTAATGACCAGGGGCCGGATGACATTATCCACCGTGCTCACCGCAACGACCCCCCAGACCAACAGGCCGATTCCGGCAACCCACTGGTCGCTAAGCAGCAGCGAAACCCCTATCGGTATCCACACCGCCATCGCACCCATCGGCACTATCGCCAACAACGCCGTAATCACCCCAAACAGCACGGGGGCTTCAACACCAGCGACAACATAACCGATGCCCGCCAGAAAACCCTGCCCCATGGCCGCCAGCACCAAGCCGTAAACCACGGCACGGGTCGTATCACCCACGGCTTGCAGGTACACATTTTGGTATTCGCCCAGAAAATGGATGACCCCACGGCGTAACTGGCTGACCGCCGCGTCGCCATCACGGAAACAAAAGAACAAGGTCACCAGGGTAAAGCCAAAATTCATCACATACTGGCCTATGCCACCCAAAAATTGGGCAAAATGCCCCAGCCATTGTTTGGCGGATTCGGCAATTTGGGTGATTAGACCCGTCCGGTCATGGTTTAGGCGTTCCACCCACGGCTGTAAATAATTTTCCAGCCACGGTATTTTCTTGATGGCGGCCGGCAAATGGTAAGGCTGTTGGCCATAACTGCTGACCAAGGTTTGATAGGCCATCCTGACTTCATCCTGAAGCACCGCGACCAACCAGAAAATAATCGAAAAAATGACCGCCGTGATGATGGCCGTCATCACCCCGGCGCTGAGGTTGGCCTTGCCTTTAAGCTGATGGCGCAAGCGGCTGTATAGCGGCCACGTCACATAAGCGATGATAAAAGCCCAGACGATGCTGACCATAAACTCGTTGAGCACCCGGTAGCTCAACAGCAAAAGGGCCGTCAGAAAAACGGCGGGGATAAGATAGCGTGTGGGCGTTGTGCCTAAGAAATCATTCATAGAGAAAGTGAACCCGTAAATTGATGGGCCATCGTTAGGCCCAATACTGTTGGCGTATCATCGCAGCCAAATAATACCGCGCCATGAAATGACAAACCGATAAATTATGCTCGAATAAATCCCTTATTAGGATTAAGATCATTAGGATTTGCTTACCTTACCACTAAACCGTTTTCACCGATAACATCCGATGGCAGGATGCCATCGGTTTGTGGTCAGGGCGCGCAGTGTTTAACCCACAACGCCTAACTTGATGGCAAATGACCCAGGGCATGCAGGAGGGATGGTGACCCAAACCCTATTGGGTAATAAATACCCCACACACCGCCGCCGCCATTTGCCTGAGTTATTTTATGCCCGTCCGCCACGGTCATTGTTTTCGATTTGCAGATTTATAGCGCCGTATTTTTACCCATCGCCAGAGGTATTTTATGCAAGTACAGCAAACCGCAACCATCGACGGCAACCAAGCCGCCGCCGCCATCGCCCACAAGCTCAACGAAGTCATCGCCATTTACCCGATCACGCCCGCCTCGCCGATGGGCGAATGGGCGGATGAATGGTCGGCACGCGGGCAAGTGAACTTATGGGGGACGGTGCCGCAAGTCATCGAAATGCAAAGCGAAGCAGGCGCGGCGGGGGCGATACACGGCGCCTTGCAGGCCGGGGCGATGGCGACCACCTTCACGGCTTCGCAAGGCTTGTTGCTGATGCTGCCGAATATGTACAAAATCGCTGGCGAACTCACCTCCACGGTGTTCCATATCGCCGCCCGCTCGCTGGCCTGCCAAGCCTTGTCGATTTTTGGTGACCATAGCGACGTGATGTCGGCGCGGATGACAGGCTTTGCGATGCTGTGCTCGAATTCGCCGCAGGAAGTGCAGGATTTTGCCTTGATAGCCCAAGCCGCGACCCTAGCGGGGCGTATCCCGGTGATGCACTTTTTTGATGGTTTTAGGACTTCGCATGAAATCGCCAAAATCAACCTGCTTGATGATGCGATATTGACGGCAATGGTTGACGAAACCGCGCTGCACGCGCACCGCCAGCGCGGTTTGTCGCCAGACCATCCGGTGCTGCGTGGCACGGCGCAAAACCCCGATGTCTATTTCCAGGCGCGGGAAGCGGTGAACGGCTATTACCAGGCCATGCCGCAACTCGTCCAAGATGCGATGGACAAATTCGCTGGCTTGACAGGCCGCCAGTACCAATTGTTTGAATATGTCGGCCCGGCAAACGCCGGGCGCGTCATCGTGCTGATGGGTTCAGGTGCGGAAGCGGCGCAGGAAACGGTGGATTATCTGAACCGCAACGGCGAAGCGGTGGGGGTGCTGAAAGTGCGGCTGTTCCGCCCCTTCGCCGCCGATGCATTGATCGCCGCCCTGCCCGCCACCTGCCGGAAAATCGCCGTGCTGGACCGCACCAAAGAACCGGGCGCGGACGGCGAGCCGCTGTACAAAGATGTCGTCACCGCCATCGCGCAAAACCCTGGCAAATTCTCCGGCTTCCCGACCATCATCGGCGGGCGCTATGGTTTGTCATCCAAAGAATTCACGCCCGGCATGGTCAAGGCTATTTTTGACGAACTGAAACAAGCCCAACCGAAAAACCAGTTCACCATCGGCATCCATGATGATGTCACCCACACCAGTTTGGCCTGGGATGACAGCTACCGCACCGACGCCCGTAGCGGCACTTTCCAGGCCATGTTTTACGGTTTGGGCAGTGACGGCACGGTCGGCGCGAACAAAAACACCATCAAAATCATCGGCGAAGAAACGGACTTATATGCGCAAGGCTATTTTGTCTACGACTCGAAAAAATCCGGCGCGGTCACGGTATCGCATTTGCGTTTTGGCGCCAAACCCATCCGCTCCACTTACCTGATCGCCGACAACGACGCGCAATTTATCGGCTGCCACCAAACCATTTTCCTGGAACGCTACGAACTGCTGGAAAACGCGGCGGATAACGCCGTGTTTTTGCTGAACACGCCACAAACTGCCGATACGGTTTGGGAATCGCTGCCAGTACGGATGCAAACACAAATCCGCGCCAAAAATATCCGTTTTTATGTGATAGACGGTTACAAAGTCGCTGGCTTGTGCGGCATGGGCAAGCACATCAACACCATCATGCAAACCTGCTTTTTCGCCATTTCCGGCGTGTTGCCCAAGGCTGACGCGATTGCCGCGATCAAACATGCGGCGGAGAAAACTTACGGCAAAAAAGGCCAGCGCGTTGTTGAATTGAACTTCAAAGCCATAGATGAAACTTTGGCGAATTTGTACGAGGTTGATTGGCGTGCAAAAACGGTTTTGGATTCCGATTGCGCCATCGCTTCGCGCATCCCAACCACCGCCCCCGACTTCGTGCAACAAGTCACCGCCCAGATCATCGCCGGACACGGCGACCTGTTGCCCGTCAGCGCCATGCCCATCGACGGCACTTACCCTACCGGCACGGCGGCTTACGAAAAACGTAATTTGGCTTTGGAAATCCCGGTCTGGGAAACGGATTTATGCACCCAATGCGGCAAATGCGTGATGGTGTGCCCGCACGGCGTGATCCGCAGCAAAATCTACGAAACCGAATTGCTGGCCAACGCGCCAGCAACGTTCAAACATGCGGCAATGCTGGGCAAAGACTTTCCTGAGGGCTTGGCGATGAGCTATCAGGTGTCGTCAGAAGATTGCACGGGCTGCACGCTGTGCGTGGACATTTGCCCGATCCGCGACAAGTCCAACGCCAGCCGCAAGGCCCTGAACATGCAGCCGCAACCGCCGTTGCGTGAAAGCGAAAAGGTCAACTGGGAGTTCTTTTTGGGCATCCCCGAATATGACCGCCGCCTGCTGAAAACCAACACCATCAAAGGCTCGATGGTGTTGCAACCCTTGTTTGAATTTTCCGGTGCATGTGTGGGTTGTGGCGAAACACCGTATTTAAAGCTCGCCTCGCAATTGTTCGGCGACCGCATGGTCATCGCCAACGCCACCGGTTGCTCGTCCATTTACGGCGGCAATTTGCCGACCACACCGTGGACAAAAAATGCCGACGGGCGCGGCCCGGCGTGGAACAATTCGCTGTTTGAAGACAATGCCGAATTTGGTTTGGGCATCCGCGTCGCCATCGACAAAAAGACCGGTTATGCGCGGGAACTGCTTTTATCATTGCGGGACGCTATCGTTGTAGGATGGGCTGACGAAGGAAGCCCATCAATCGCGGACGAAGGGTTTCGTAGCTCGGCAACTGCTCCCTACGTTGCCCTACCTCCTGCATCCATGCAGTCGTCAGCCCATCCTACAGACTGGGTGGACGCTATTTTAGAAGCCGACCAATCCGATGAAGCGGGCATTTACGAACAACGCGAGCGGGTCGCGGAATTGAAACAATGCTTGGAGGCGATGACTGACAGCAAAGCCAAGACTTTGTTGGAACTTGCTGACAACCTGTGCAAAAAAAGCGTCTGGATCATCGGCGGCGACGGTTGGGCCTACGACATCGGTTTCGGCGGACTCGACCATGTGCTGGCCAGCGGGCGCAACGTCAATATCCTGGTGCTGGACACCGAAGTCTATTCCAACACCGGCGGGCAAACGTCCAAATCCACGCCGCTGGGCGCGGTGGCGAAATTCTCCGCGGGCGGCAAAGCCACGGCGAAAAAAGACTTGGCCTTGCTGGCGATGGACTACCCGAACGTCTACGTCGCCCATGTCGCTTATGCGGGCAAGGACACGCAAACCCTGAGCGCATTCTTGGAAGCCGAAGCCCACGACGGGCCGTCCATCATCATCGCCTACGCGCCGTGCATCGCGCATGGCGTGGATTTGTCCAACAACCACCGCCAACAAAATCTGGCGGTGAAAAGCGGGCATTGGCCGTTGTTCCGGTTTGACCCCGGCAAAATCCAGCAAGGCAAAAACCCCATGCACCTGGATTCCGCCGAACCGTCCATCCCCTACCGTGATTTCGTCATGAGCGAAACCCGTTTCAGCATGTTATGGCAAAGCCAACCGGAGGCGGCGGAAGCGTTTTTAAAACAGGCGCAGCAGGACGTCAGGCACCGCTACCATTACTACAAACAATTGTCGGAATTGAACTGGGATGAAAACACCTCGGTTTCGGCGGTTAAAGCACAGATAAAAACAGAGGCCAACCATGATTGATTTAACCACCGTTGACTTAAGCACAAACTACCTCGGCCTAACACTGGCCAACCCCCTGGTGCCATCCGCCTCGCCACTCAGCAAAGACCTAAGCAGCGCCTTGGGCCTGGAAGATGCCGGGGCAGCGGCTTTAGTCATGTACTCGCTATTTGAAGAAAAAATGGAATCCGAAGCCCAACAGCTGGAGCGTTTTTTTTACCAACAAGCGATAGGCCACGGCGAAGCCGACTCTTTCCATCCCTTGCCGGATAACGTGCGGACTTACCAAGACCAGTATCTGGAACATTTGCAAAAACTAAAAAGCCGCCTCAATATCCCCGTGATCGCCAGCCTGAACGGCACGTCGATAAGCGGCTGGCTGGATTACTCATCGGCCTTGCAAGAAGCCGGGGCGGACGCCTTGGAACTGAACATCTACCATCTCGCCGCAGACAGCGACGAAAACAGCGTGACTGTCGAAAACCGCTACACCAACATCCTGCAAGAACTTAAACGCAACATCAGCCTGCCGATTGCCCTGAAATTGTCCTCACAATTCAGCTCGCCGGTCAATTTTGCCAAACGTTTGGCGGCGGCGGGAGCCGACGGCTTAGTGCTGTTCAACCGCTTTTACCAGCCCGACATTGATTTGGAAACGTTGCACATCGTGCCGAAACTGGAGCTGTCCACGCCCGCCGAAGCTTTATTACGCATCCGCTGGACAGCATTGATGTACGGGCGGGTCAACACCTCGCTGGCGGTCACCGGCGGTTTCCACCACACACCGGAGATTTTAAAGGCCTTATTGGCGGGCGCGGACATTGTGCAACTGTGCAGCGTGTTACTCATGCACGGCCCGGAACGCCTGCGTGACTTGCTCACCGAGCTGGAAAACTGGCTGGTCGAGCATGAATACCAATCCATCCAGCAACTCAAAGGCAGCGTCAGCCAACAACATGCGATAGACCCCAGCGCGTATGAACGGGCGAATTATGTGCAGGTGTTGGATAATTATTCTTATCCGGCGGGGGTGTTGCGGTAATATTGTTAGCCTGATTTTTTTTGGAAATTAACATGCCGCGCTTTTTTGTGATGACTTTTGCCATTATGGGCATTTATCTGGTGCTTTGCTTAAGTCTGTACCTCGCCCAACGGTCTTTAATTTACTATCCAACACCCGGCGCTAACTCGTAACACGCATTTTGTAGGGTGCAATAGGCGATAGCCGTATTGCACCGTATGTTAACCTCAAACATCCGGCGCATTACGCTATCGCTAATGCGCCCTACACATAAAACTGTAACGCGAACGATGCGCCTCCTATCGTCGGCACATCCTACAATCTAATTATTCACCATCAACAACTTACCAATCTTACAAAACAATTCGCAATGACAACCCAAACACCTTACGGCGCAATGGGTGGTGAACAAGCCATTCTTAACTTGGTCGACCGCTTTTATTTTTACATGGATACCTTACCCGAAGCGGCAGGCATTCGTGCTATCCATCAGGCCGATCTTTCCTCCGCTAAAAACAAATTGTTCAAGTTTCTGTCAGGCTGGTTAGGTGGCCCTAATTTGTTTATTGAAGAATTCGGTCATCCTATGTTGCGTGCCCGCCATCTACCGTTTGCGATTGGCGAATCTGAACGCGACCAATGGATGTTGTGCATGAATAAGGCGATAGCCGATATACCGATGGATGCCACACTGGAAACTAATCTCCGCAATGCGTTGCAACAATTGGCAACGCATATGATTAATCAATAGCTTGGTAACCCAGCCACAAAATCAACCATCTACCTCAACCCCATTCTCCTCGCACCATTCCCGTATCGCCCGCTCTTGGGCATCGGCTTGATATTGATGCCATTGGTCTAACAAATCATGGTTGTCTAACAGCGATTTATACCTCGAATACGCGCCTTTTTTCCTAAATATGGCTTGCACCTCGCTTGCCGCATCCGGCAAAAATTCATACACAAATTCCATCACTAAATGTTTACCCAAATCCAGTTCGTGATTGCTGGGAATCTCCAAATAATTTTCACCGTCAATATCTTCCGGCAAATCTTCAAGACCGAAACCCTCTTCAGATTGCCAATAAATTTCACCACTGGTTTTATGCAAAAAGGCTTTATTTTCATAAGGCGAAGCACTGACAAAATCTATGGCGGCGATTAGGTCTGCTAATTTTATGTTCATGCGTATCCCTTTAGTAACTGGTAATATACCCGAAAGAAGTAAGTTTATTGATGGCTCCAAAACACTAAGCCGGAGGACGGGCAAAATACCGCCCAGCCCAAATCTCCCCAAAACAAAAACAACTGGAGAAACAAGATGATCACTAATAACTACATCCGCTGGTTCAACGAACTAAGCATAAATGACATCCCCCTAGTCGGCGGCAAAAACGCCTCACTAGGCGAAATGTACCAGGAACTCACGCCGCAAGGCATCCTCATCCCCAACGGTTTCGCCATCACCGCCGAGGCTTACCGTTATGTGCTGGACAAGGCCGATGGTTGGACAGGGTTGCATAAGGCTTTGGATGCGTTAAACCCCGACGATGTCAACGACCTGGCCAAACGCGCCCTGCAAGCCCGCGAGATTATCTACGCCGCGCCATTGCCTGATGATTTAATCAAGCAAATCCTCGCCGCCTACGCGCAATTGCAAGCCCAATATGGCGAGGACTTAAGCGTCGCGGTGCGCAGTTCGGCCACCGCCGAAGATTTGCCGACCGCCAGTTTCGCAGGCCAGCAAGACACTTACCTGAACATACGCGGCGAGCAAGCTTTGTTGGAATCGTGCAAACGCTGTTTTGCCAGCCTGTTCACCGACCGCGCCATCCACTACCGCATCGACCAAGGTTTCGACCATTTCAAACTGGCCTTGTCCATCGGTATCATGAAGATGGTGCGCTCGGATTTGGATGCCAGCGGCGTGATGTTCTCGCTGGACACCGAATCCGGTTTTAGCGATGTCGTGTTCATCACCGGGGCGTATGGCTTGGGTGAGAACGTCGTGCAAGGCGCGGTCGATCCTGATGAATTTTACGTCCACAAACCCACGTTCCGCCAAGGCCACCGCGCCGTGCTGAAACGCACCTTGGGCGCGAAAAAAATCAAGATGGTTTACAGCGACGGGCGCACCCGTGAGCCGACCCGCAATATCGTCACGTCTGAGGAAGAGCGCGGGCGTTTCTGCTTGGACGATGCCGACGTGCTGACCCTAGCCGATTACGCGCTGAAAATCGAGCAACATTACAGCGACAAGGCCGGACACGCCAAACCGATGGATATGGAATGGGCGAAAGACGGCCTCGACGGTAAGCTCTACATCGTCCAAGCGCGGCCTGAGACTGTGGTGTCGCAACTCAGCGGCATGGTCTTGGAACAGTATGTGCTGAAAGGCAAAGGCCAAGCCATTGTCACAGGCCACGCGGTGGGCAGCAAAATCGCCACGGGGACGGCGCGGATTATCGGGCATGTCAACCAACTCGGCAGTTTCAAGGCGGGCGATGTGCTGATAGCCGACATGACCACGCCCGATTGGGAACCGGTGATGAAAATCGCCTCCGCCATCGTCACCAACCGCGGTGGCAGGACATGCCACGCGGCGATCATTTCCCGCGAGCTGGGCGTTCCGGCGGTGATTGGTTGCGATAACGCCACGACCACGATTAAAGACGGCTCGCCCGTGACCGTGTCCTGTGCCGAAGGCGATAACGGCAAAGTCTATGAAGGCGTTTTGGATTTTGAAATACAGACCACAGACCTGTCCGGCCTAAAACGCCCAAAAACCAAGATCATGCTCAACATCGGCAACCCTGAACTGGCCTTCAAGACCAGCTTCTTGCCCAATGACGGCGTGGGTTTGGCGCGCATGGAGTTCATCATCACCGAATACATCAAGGCGCACCCGATGGCCTTGCTGCATCCTGAACGCGTCCAAGACGCCGATGAATTGGAGCAACTGACCGAACTGACGCGCAACCACCCTACCCCCGCCGATTTTTTCATCCAACGCCTATCCGAAGGCGTGGCGACGATTGGCGCCGCGTTTTATCCCAAACCTGTGGTCGTGCGCATGTCCGACTTCAAAACCAACGAATACGCCACGTTGTTGGGTGGAAAATGGTTTGAATTCAATGAAGAAAACCCGATGATAGGCTTCCGTGGCGCGTCCCGCTACAGCCATCCGGCGTATGCCGAAGGCTTTGCATTGGAATGCGCGGCAATGAAACGGGTGCGTGAGGATATGGGATTGACGAACGTGATCCTGATGATCCCGTTCTGCCGCCGTATCGACGAAGCCCAACGCGTGTTGGCGTATATGGCGGAACTGGGTTTGGAGCGTGGCAAAAATGGCTTGGAAATCTATGTGATGTGCGAAATTCCCAACAACGTCATCCTGATTGATGAGTTTTCCAAACTATTCGACGGTTTTTCCATCGGCTCCAACGACTTGACTCAATTGACCTTGGGTGTGGACCGCGATTCCGCCATTGTCGCCGCTGATTTTGACGAGCGCGATGCGGGGGTTAAGGAAATGATCCGCCTGGCCGTGACCGGGGCGCACCGCAACCATAGGCATTGCGGATTATGCGGGCAAGCCCCGTCGGATTACCCTGAAATGGCGGAATATCTGGTAAGTTGTGGTATTGATTCCATGAGCTTAAACCCGGACACGGTACTAAAAACCACCCAACTGGTATTGGAAACGGAACAGCGCTTAGGTAGGGCTTAGGTTTATACTTTTTTTCAAAATTAATACGAAAACATCATAAATGCCGCAATAATGGCGTGTACCCAATGGAATAAACAGGGCAAGGGCAAGCGCATATAAATAAATTAAACAATCAATAAGTTACAAAATTTCGGGTTTGCCGACACCAACCCAGCATCAAGACAAGAGTGCTGGAACGGGTTTGTAACCCGTTCCGTAACGTTTTTAGTGTCTATTAGGTGGCTCAAAACGTTAAGGATGGGGTTTCAAACCCCATCCCGCATTCATCTATACGACGTTAAAATATAAGTCATTGATATTTTATTCATTTTATATGCGCTTGCCCTGATGGAATAAAGACAAAACAGCATTGCCCACCATCACTTTGAAACTTAAAGCAGAGCAGCCTATGAAACCATTTATTCAGGATCTCGCCGCACAACACGGCCATCAAGCCACGCATTTGCTTGCTATGTTGCGGGCCGTGCAAGCCCGTTTCCACTACATCCCAGAACAGGCCATCGGGCAACTGGCCGGGCTATTGTCTATCCCGCGCACACAAATTATCGGCGTGGCCGAGTTTTACAGTTTTTTCCATTTACAGCCCAGAGGCCAGTATGAATTGCTGGTCAGCGATTCGGTCACCGACCACATGCTAGGCAAGCATCAGTTAATGGGCTATCTGGCTGAAAAATTAAAGGTTACAGTCGGCGGGGTGCGTGGCGATGGCATGGTCAGCCTGGACAATACCTCATGCACTGGCCTCTGCGACCAAGGCCCGGCGGGTTTGGTCAATGGCCGTGCGTTGACACGCTTGGACGTCACAAAAATTGACTTGATTGCCGGGTTGATCGACCAGCAAAAACCGCTGGAGCAATGGCCCGCCGAATTATTCCAGGTGGCCGATAACATTTATCAGCCCGGCCTATTGCTAGGCCAGCCCATCGCCTATGGCTCCGCCTTGGAGGCGACATTTAAACGCGGCTTGCAGGAAACGCTGGCGGAAATCACCCAATCCGGTTTGCGGGGTCGGGGCGGGGCAGGCTACACCACGGGCTGGAAATGGCATTTGTGTTATGAAGGGCCGGAAGAAGATGCGTTTTGCGATATAGACGCGCAAAAAAAACCGCAACGCTATGTCATCTGCAACGCCGATGAAGGGGAGCCCGGCACGTTTAAAGACCGCGTGTTGCTGAACCGCTATGCCGACCAGGTGTTTGAGGGCATGACGGTGTGCGCGTCCATCATCGGCGCGGAGCAAGGCTTTTTATATTTGCGCGGCGAATATTTGTTCTTGTACGACAAACTGCAAACGGTGTTGCAACAACGGCGCGACGCTGGTTTGCTGGGCACAAATATCTTAGGGCAAGGCTTTGATTTCGACATTGAAATCTGCCTGGGCGCAGGGGCTTACATTTGCGGCGAAGAATCGGCCCTGATCGAATCGCTGGAAGGCAAAATGGGCATACCGCGCAACCGCCCGCCGTATCCGGTCACCCAGGGTTATCTGGGCAAACCCACGGTGGTCAACAATGTCGAGACGTTTTTGGCGGCGGCGGCGATTGCCGTGCACGGCGGCGGCTGGTTCTCCGGCATCGGCACGGAAAAATCCAAAGGCACCAAAATCCTCAGCATCAGCGGCGATTGCGCCCGTCCGGGCATTTATGAGTACCCGTTCGGCACGACCATACAAACGATATTGGACGGTTGCGGCGCGGACGATGTGCTAGGTGTGCAAATCGGCGGGCCATCCGGCACCTTCATCTCCAACCAGGAATTCCACCGCAAACTGGCCTTTGAAGACCTGGCGACGGGCGGCTCGTTCATCATCTTCAACAACAGCCGCAATATCCTCGATATTGTGAATAACTTCACACATTTTTTCGCGCATGAAAGCTGCGGCTTTTGCACACCCTGCCGGGTTGGCACGTCCTTATTGAAAAAGCAGCTCGATAAAATTGTCGAAGGCCACGGCTCGGCGGGTGACGTGGTGGCTTTGGAAGAGCTGTGCCGTTTGGTCAAAAACCACAGCCATTGCGGACTAGGGCAAACTGCCGCCAACCCCATCATCACGACCTTGGAGCGTTACCCGGAGCTGTATCAGGCGCAATTGAAAAAAATCAGTTACGAGCCGGGGTTTGATTTGGATGCGGCTTTGGAAACGGCACGGCGCATGGCGAACCGTAACGATGCGGCGGCGCATTTGGCGCAAGTTGGAGAAGATCATGAGTAAAACCATCACCCTAGACGGCAAAACCATCCCGTTTGAAGACGGGCAAACCATCATGCAGGCGGCGACGGCGGCGGGCGTGTACATCCCGCATCTATGCCACCATCCTGAGTTCACACCGCATGGCAGTTGCAAACTGTGCACGGTCAAAGTCAACGGGCGCAACTGTTCCGCCTGCACCTTCCCCGCCGCCGAAGGCCAGGACGTGTTGAACAACACCCAAGAGCTGACCGACGACCGCAAAAAAATCACCCAAATGTTGTTTGTCGAAGGCAACCATTTTTGCCCGTCCTGCGAAAAATCCGGCAACTGCCAACTGCAAGCCGTGGCCTACCATTTGAACATGCTCGACGACCATTTCCCGCTGTTTTACCCGCACCGGGAAATGGACGCATCTCATCCCGATGTATTAATCGACCACAACCGCTGCATCTTCTGTACCCTGTGCGTGCGTGCCAGCCGCGAGCATGACGGCAAAGACGTGTTCGCCATCAGTGGGCGCGGCATCAACAAACATCTGATCGTCAATTCGGAAAGCGGCCAACTGAAAGACACCGATTTGGACATGCACGACAAAGCCGCGCACATCTGCCCGACCGGAGCGATCCTCATCAAACGCACTGGCTACCAGGTGCCGATAGGCCAACGCATTTACGACCACCACGAAATAGATGAAGTGAGCCTGTTAACGGAGCAACATCATGGCGAATAAAATCAGAGTCGCAACCACCTCGCTGGCGGGCTGCTTCGGCTGCCACATGTCGTTTTTAGACTTGGACGAACGCCTAGTCGCCCTCGCCGAACACGTCGAATTCGACCGCTCGCCGATCACCGACATCGAACACTGCTCCAACTGCGACATCGGCCTAATTGAAGGCGGCGTGTGCAATTCCGAAAACGTCCACACCCTGCGCGAATTTCGCAAGAACTGCAAAATCCTCGTGGCCGTCGGCGCGTGCGCGATCAACGGCGGCTTGCCCGCGATGCGCAACTTCATCCCGTTGGAAGAATGCCTGAGCGAAGCTTATCTGGACGGCATAGGTGTCGAAAACCCGCAAATCCCCAGTGACATCGAATTGCCGCTATTGCTGGACAAAGTCCGCCCGATCCATGAAGTCGTGAAAATAGATTATTACCTGCCCGGCTGCCCGCCATCGGCGGATGTGTTTTGGAAGTTTTTGACGGATTTGTTGGAAGGCAGGGAGCCGGAATTGGATTATGAATTGGTGCACTTTGATTGATAACAGACACAATCCGGTAGGGTGGGCAGGCTGTTTTGCCCACCTTTTATCACATCATCGTTACGCGTGGGCACAAAAGCATGTACCCACCCTACCAAGCCTAGATAATCGCGCCTAAATTTTTGTGTATAATTAACCATGAACAGCAAAGACGTCATCAAGCGATTAACCGACGAAGGCTGGCTTAATGTCGGCGGCAAAGGCGACCATTTAAAGTTCAAACACCCTGATAAACAAGGCCATGTCGTTGTGCCGCATCCGCGCAAAGACATGGCGATAGGCACATTAAGAAATATTTACCGGCAAGCCGGTTGGGAGTGGAAATAATGCTGTATCCCGTTTATGTCCATGTGGGCGATAAAACCCATGCACATGGCGTGACCGTCCCTGACTTCCCTGGCTGTTTCTCAGCAGCCGATGATTGGGAAGCGTTGCCCGCTATGATCCAAGAAGCCATTGAGTTGTATTGCGAAGGCGAAGACATGGACATCCCCGCCCCCACGCCATTAGAAAAAATCATCACTAATCCCAATTACCAAGGTGGCGCGTGGATGCTGGTGGATGTCGATACCTCCCGCTTATCCACCAAACCCATCCGTATCAATATTTCCTTGCCGGAAAATTTGGTACAAAGCATTGACCGTTATGCCAAGTCACATCACTTGACCCGTTCGGGATTTTTGGCGAAGGCGGCGTTGGCGGAGATACAGAAATTTGTTTCATTTGAATTATGAAAATAACAACAAAAATGATTGAGGCTGGTTACAAAGTATCAGTTGATGTGTATCAAGGGAAACTCGTTAAGAAAAAAGCAATTGATTATTTAGTAGATAAAATTGGAATGAATCGAAATTCAGCGTCTAGCTATATCCTCAATTTTAAGGCCATGATGGATGGCGAAAAATACGTTAGAACAAATAATAACGCAGAACAAACCGATTACCTTCTTACTCACATTTTCAGGGACTATGGCGTTATCAAATTAGGTAATGCGATTAAATCCGCAAATAAGCACATCGAATATTATGAAGGTCTTGGTAAAACAAAATTAAAAAGCATAAAAACCATAATCGCTCAACATGAGAAAATTCTTTCCTCGAACATGATACCAATTTATCCAGATGAGCTGGATAAAACTGAATCGTTATTTGAAGGCATTCCAAAAACTGTTCAAGTAAATTCTTATGAAAGAAATCAAGTTGCCAGAGCCAAATGTATTGAACATTATGGCGTTCAATGTGTAGTTTGCGGTTTTGATTTTGAAAAGGCGTACGGTGAAATTGGCAAAGGATTCATACATGTACATCATCTAACGCAACTGTCCGAAATTCGAGAAGGTTATGAGGTTGATCCAATAAATGATCTCAATCCTGTTTGCCCAAATTGCCATGCTATGCTGCATAAGAGAAACCCTCCTTATGCAATTGATGAGATTAAAGTTAAACGAAAAATTTAACGCTGGTTCCCAAGCTCCAGCTTGGAAATGCGGGCAACTTAACTTCAACTTGTTGCCCCCCTATTGCTATCGAACTGTTAGAGTAATGTCATGTTCCATCAAATTAAGGCTATAGAACCCAATGCCAAAAATCACAGCATCAAAATAACCTATAGCGATAACGCGATAATTACCGCCGATTTCAGCGATTTACTGGAAAAAGGCGTGATGACAAAGCTAAAAAATCCAGTTGTTTTTAACCAAGTGCAAATCGGTAATAAAGGGCGTTCCATTATTTGGCAAGAACAGGCTATTGATTTTTGCGCCGGCAGCTTACGGTTGAAGTTTTAATCCTTGTCTCCAAGCTGGACTTGGAGACAAGGATATTTTTTACAGGAAAAACCATGTACACACTCTATAAAATCAACGCTGACGAGTTAAACGAGAATTTTTTGGCCTCAGTAAAAGCACAATTTCAACACAAAAATATTGAAATTGCTATTTGCGAAACGGCAGAAACCGAGCAAGATGAAACCGATTATTTACTGGGCAATCCGGCAAATAAAGCCCGGTTATTGGCGGCACTGGATAATGTCAATAAAGGCCACTGCGTAACGGTTGATTTAGATGTTTTGTCATGAACATTGTTTTTGAACAAAGTGCTTTTGAAGATTTTACGGATTGGGCGAGCGGCGACAAAAAACTTTATAAGCGTTTGGTTAGCTTGATTAAGGAAACTGCACGTAATCCGTATACGGGTTTAGGTAAACCCGAAGCCTTAAAGCATGAATTACGGGGCTATTGGTCACGACGTATTAATGATGAGCATCGCTTGGTTTATAAAGTTGAAGCAGATAAGCTCATTATCGTAAGTTGCAAATATCATTATGAAAAATAAGTGCAAACGATGGGCATCCCTCCATTAGGTCCATCCTACAACCGATCCTTGCTACATAGCCCAAACCGAGAGCCATCATGTACGAACATTTAGAAACCGCCGCTAACCGTGACACGTTAAAACGTGTCGTTGTCGATCCTGTGTCGCGCGTGGAAGGCCACGGCAAGGTCACGTTATTGCTGGACGAAAACAACAAAGTCCAGCAAGCCCGTTTGCATATCGTGGAATTCCGTGGCTTTGAACGCTTCATCCAAGGCCGCCCGTATTGGGAATTGCCGGTGCTGGTGCAGCGGCTGTGCGGCATTTGCCCGGTCAGCCACCATTTGGCGGCGGCCAAAGCCATAGACCAACTGGTCGGCGTTGACCCGGAAAGTTTGCCCGTGTCGGCCGACAAACTGCGCCGCCTGCTGCATTTCGGGCAAGTGTTGCAATCCCATGCCCTGCATTTTTTCCATCTCTCCAGCCCTGATCTGTTGTTTGGCTTTGAAAGCGACATCGGCAAGCGCAACATCATCGCGGTGCTGACGGATTATCCTGACATTGGCCTGCAAGGCGTGAAGATGCGCAAATACGGGCAAGAGGTGATCCGTATGGTGTCCGGCAAACGGGTGCATGGCACGGGCGCGATTGCGGGCGGTATGAACAAAGCCCTGAGCAAGGAAGAGCGCGATTATCTGCTGGCGGATATTGACCAGATCATCCAATGGGCTGTTGATTCGGTGGCTTTGATTAAAAAAGTCCATTGCGCCAACCTGCCGTATTACGATGAGTTTGCGACCATCCGCAGCAATTATCTGGGCTTGGTGAAATCTGACGGCGCGTTGGAGTTGTACCACGGCGGCATCCGCGCCAAAAATGCCGCTGGCGAAACCATCACCGACCATTTCGATTATTGCTGCTATAACGACCTGATCCACGAAGAAGTGCGCTCGTGGACCTATATGAAATTCCCTTACCTGCTGTCGCAAGGCAAGGAAGATGGCTGGTACCGCGTCGGGCCCTTGGCGCGGGTGAACAACTGTGATTTTATCAACACGCCGTTGGCGGAAGCGGCGCGGGTCGAATTCAAAGCCCACGGCGGCGGCGCGGATTCCCTATCCGCTGCCGCACTCCCACCATCCCTGGCGGTCGAGGCGATGGTGCATAGCACGTTGGCCTTCCATTGGGCGCGGCTGATTGAAGTCTTGCACTGCGCGGAAAGCATCAAAGACTTGTTGCACGATGGTGATTTACTCAGCGGCGAGCTGGTCGCGCAAGGTGAGAAACGTTACGAAGGCATCGGCGTGATTGAAGCCCCGCGCGGCACCTTGTTCCACCATTACCAAGTCGATGAAAACGACATCGTCACCAAAGCCAACCTGATCGTGTCCACCACCAGCAACAACATGGCGATGAACGAATCGGTGCGCCAAGTCGCCGCCGAATACCTCTCCGGGCGCGAGTTGACCGAACCACTGCTCAACAACCTGGAAGTGGCGATACGTGCGTATGACCCGTGCCTGTCCTGCGCCACCCACGCGGTCGGCAAAATGCCGTTGCAATTGGAATTGCGCGATGTTGACGGCGTGTTGATCGACAAATTGGTCAAGCACAGCGACGGCGAGATTGAGCGTGCCTGAAACTAAGCCTGTTTTGGTCTTTGGCTATGGCAACCTTAGCCGTGGTGACGATGCTTTGGGGCCGTTGCTGTTGGAATACATCGAACGGCGTGAAAAACCGGTTTTGCGTGCCGTAGAGATACTCTCCGATTTCCAATTGCAAATCGAACATGCGCTGGATTTGGAAAACCGCGAGCTAGTGTTGTTTGTCGACGCATCGGTCGTGTGCGGCCATGCCTTTGATTTTGTCGAGCTCGCGCCCGCCAGGGATGACAGTTACACCACCCACGCCATGAGCCCGGCGGCGGTGTTGGCCGTTTATCAAAGCATAAAAAAACAAACTCCGCCCCCCTGTTTTTTGTTGAGCATCAAGGGGGAATCATTTGAATTGGGCGAGGGTTTGAGTGCAGCCGCTGAAACACATTTGGCGGCGGCATGTGAGTTTGCCGACGGTTTGCTGGATGGCTTGGATGTGGCCAAGTGGCGGCACCGGGCACAAGAAAAACCCCATTGACTTAGCCCCACCAACCTTTATCCGGAATAGGTTTGCTACCCGTTCCGTAACGTTTGACCTATCCACACGGGCTAAACGTTAAGGATAGGGTAACAAACCCAATGCCGTTAAGTTAAGGATTTTTCCGTTCGTCCTGAGCCCTTCGATACCTCAGGAGAGCCCTGTCGAAGGAAGAATGGAAAATCCGACACCCCTAAGTTAAACCGTTCGTGCTGAGCCTGTCGAAGCATGAACGGTTTAACTTAACGGCATTGGTAACAAACCTCGTCCCGCAAAAAACCATTCCCGCGAAAGTCCCCCACAATTTTAGGCATCTCATGGTACGCTATAAGCCTCCCTTCAATTTATCATTGAAGACCTACCACCATTATCCGGGCCCTTCACATGACCGATTGGACGCTAGAACGCGAAGCACAGCTTGCCTATTCCTATGAACGTTTTGCCCTAGCCAAAGATTTTGTGTTCCGAAAATGGTGCGAACAAGCTGCCGAACGTGGCGTCATCCCGCCTAACGACCTCTCCGGGGCTTGCAAATATGGCAGTTTGTTTATGAGCTGTGTGTTTGGCGGGGCTATCCATGGGCATTATGAACATCAGTACAATATTATCGACGGGCGTATCGTCGACCTCAGCCACGATGCGATGGATGTCGGCAGGATCACTAACCCCTACCTCCACGAACCCGACTACTTCGCCATCCCAGAAAAGCAGGCCTCGCTAAACGGTTGCTTGCCGCGTGTTGAAGGCTGGGTCACGCAATTTTTGGGGGAAATTGAAGACGCTAAAACGAGGTAAGATGGCCTGACGGGGAAAGCGTATGATGTACGCCCCCAAAGGCACAACCAGATGCCCCCCCTCAGTCCAATAGCAATTCCGGCCAATTTCTAAAAAAGAGGGGTCACATGTTTTTAGCCAGCAAATCCACAAACGCGTCAACCGGAAGGGGTTTGCTGAAATAATAGCCCTGAAATTCGTCACAACCTATCCCATGCAAGAACGCCTGCTGGTAGGTCGTTTCCACGCCTTCGGCCACCACCTTTATGCCCAAGCCGTGCCCAAGCGCGATGATGGCCTTAAGGATGGCGATATTGGTCGATTCAGTTTCCAGATTACCGACAAACACCTTGTCAATTTTCAGCCGGTCAACCGGAAAGTCCTTGAGATAGGCCATGCTGGAATAGCCGGTGCCGAAATCGTCAATCGCCAGCTTGATGCCAAGGGCTTTGAGGTCATGCAGCGTTTTGATGAAATAACTGGTGTCTTGGATCAGGCAGCTCTCGGTAATTTCCAATTCCAAGCATTGCGGGTCTAGCCCGGTGCTGTTGAGTGCCGACTCCACGATACTGACCAGATTATGTTGCCGGAACTGGCGCGGCGACACGTTGACGGCAATGGGGACAGGCCGCCCCATCAGCTTTTTAAATCCGCTGGCCGTGCGGCAGGCGGCCATCAGCACCCACAGGCCAATCTCTTCGATCTGCCCGGTTTCTTCAGCCACCGGAATAAAGTTCATAGGCGGGATCATGCTTTCACCGGGGGGCTGCCAACGGAGCAAGGCTTCGGCACCGCACACCTTGCCCGTTGCGAAGTCCACTTTGGGCTGGTAGTGCAGCAGGAATTCTTCGTTTTCTATGGCGCGGCGCAAGCGATATTCAATCTCCATCCGTTCCGTCAACACCTCATTGAGCTCGTGGGTGTAAAACTGGAAATTGTTGCGGCCCAACTGCTTGGCTTTGTACATCGCCGTGTCGGCATTTTTGAGCAAGGTGTTGGGGTCCGCCCCATCGCCAGGGTAGATGCCAATCCCGATACTGCAAGAAATGACAAAATCGCGCCCCTCAGCCATCCAAGGGGCGGACACGGCGGCAAGGATGCGCTGCATAGATTGCGTGATGTCATCAATTTTCTGGAGGCTGGTCAACAGCAGCACGAATTCATCCCCGCCTAAGCGTATCACCGTGTCAGATTCACGCACGCAAGCCGATAAGCGCCCCGCCATCGTCACCAAGAGCTCATCGCCGATATGGTGGCCCATGCTGTCATTGATATGCTTAAACTGGTCAAGGTCGATAAAGGCCACCGCCAACTTGCCGCCGTAACAATCCGTAAAGCCCATGCACTGCTGGAGCCTGTCAGCCAGCAAGGTGCGGTTGGGCAAGCCCGTCAGGCTATCATGGGTTGCCTGGAATTCTATCTGGCGCTCATAGTTTTTGCGCTCAGAAATGTCTTCCACCGTGCCTTCATAGTACAGCAGCTTACCGCTGGCATCACGGACTTCATGGGCGTTCTCCGAGATCCAGATAATATCGCCGTCCTTGCGGTAAACCAGAGCCTCGAAGTTTTGTACCTGCCCGCGCGCCTTCATCAACCCGGCAAATTCGGCACGTTTGCCGGAATCGACATAAAGCTGGTTTTGGATATCGCAAATGCTGCGCATCAGCTCGCTAGTCGAATCGTAACCATAGATCCGCGCCAAAGCCGGATTGACATTCAGGTACTGCCCGGAAGGGCTGGTCTGGTAGATCCCTTCAATGGCATTTTCAAAAATGGAACGGTAACGCTCCTCCGCCTCGTTCGCTAGCAGTTCGTTTTGCTTATGCTGGGTAATGTCCTTAATGAACCCTTCCAAAGCTTCCAGCCCGCCGTGTTCGTTGAAGATTGGCCCGCCACTTTCATGCACCCAGCGGATGCTGCCATCGGCATGGGTAATGCGGTAATCCACTTCGAAGTGTTCGCTGAGCAATATGGATTTTTCAATCCTCTTGCGCACCCACGCCCGGTCATCCACAAACGTCATCTCTTCATAAGTGATTTTTTTGTTAAACAGAAAATCTTCGGCGGCGTAACCCGTGAGCCCCAGACAGCCATCGCTGACAAACACCATCGTCCAATGCTCATCGGGCAGGCAACAATACACCATCCCCTTAAGGTTCCTCATCAGGGCGCCCAACATGCGCTCCTTATCCTCCAAAAAGTGACTCAGACTGGGGCTTACTTTTTTTTCTGTCATGAAATTACCTCAGCTTTACCGCATCAGAATGTGAAAAATTACCTAGCCGTAGTTTGCCGCATTTAATATGCAAAATTCATGCTTAATAATAGAATTTCTATAAAAACAAAATATTAGATACATCACAAAGGAAAATACCGCATTGAAATAGTGCGGAAACACCCTAATGCCCGGTCATTGATTTTTTGTCGGGCCAGCCTAAACCCGGGCGGACGGTTGTCCGCCTTGTTTATGGCCTGTGCCAACATCCGTAGCGATCAGGCGGGCAACCGCCCGCCCCTACGAAAATAATACTGACCATTCAACATTGACTGAGCACTAGAGCATCCGCCAAGCGGACACCTGTACTTTCGCCTATGCGGGATACGTGGATGATGGCGCCGGATAAGCCCAAAGACCTGCCACCCCCAAAATACCACGGCCAACGGCACAAAATAAACCACACCTTAGGCAATTTGGATACAGATGCCTAACCACCCACGATTAACCATTCGGGAAATGAAGCCGCCCCTTGCATCGTTTTTTTTCACGAAAATTTAATCAGGGATAACCCCAAAAATGCTACCCTTGGCCTATTTAATTCTTTCACAAAGGAGCCACCATGGGCCCACATTATTTAAGCCGTTTTTTCACCCCTAAAACCGTCGCCATTGTCGGCGCGTCCGAGCGCGAAGACAGCGTGGGTTACCGGCTATTGCTCAATATGCAGGAGGCCGGGTTCCAAGGCGGGTTGTATCCTGTCAATAACAAACGCGACACCTTGCTAGGCTTGAAGGCCTACCCTGATTTGACGTCAGTCCCCGAAGACTTGGATTTGGTGGTGGTCGCCACGCCCGCGCCCAGCGTGCCCGGCATAGTCCGCCAATGCGGCGAAAAAGGCGTCACTTCCATTATCATCATCACCGCAGGGTTTGGCGAATTGGGTGACGAGGGCAAACGCTTGCAGCAGGAAGTGCTGGACATTGCCCACCGTTACAGCATCCGCATCATCGGCCCTAATTGCTTAGGAGTCATCCGCCCTAACGGGCACTTGAACGCCACGTTTGGCGACGGTGTTGTCAAAGACGGTAGCTTGGCTTTGCTGTCGCAATCCGGCGCGGTGTGCACGGCAATTTTGGACTGGGCCAAATCCCAGGACATCGGTTTTTCCACCGTGGTGTCCATGGGCGGGGCGGCGGACATTGATTTTGGCGAGGTGCTGGATTATCTGGCGACCGACAGCAAAACCACAGGGATTTTGATGTATGTCGAAGGCATCCGCGATGCCCGCCGCTTCTTGAGCGGGCTGAAAGCCGCGGCACGCTTGAAACCCGTAATCCTGATCAAATCTGGCCGCCACGAAGCGGGCTGCAAGGCGGCGATGTCGCATACCGGGGCGATGGTCGGCGGTGACCATGTGTTTGATGCGGCGATTGCACGGGCCGGCGTGGTGCGGGCATATAGCATCACCGAACTGTTTTCGGCGGCGCGGATTTTGGCGAACAACTATGTCGTGAAGGACAACCGGCTGGCCATCATCACCAATGCGGGCGGCCCCGGTGTGATGGCGACCGACCGCGCCGAAGATGTCGGCGTGAAAATGGCGGGGCTTAGCGAAGCCAGCATCACCGCCTTAAACGCCGTGTTGCCGCCGCATTGGTCGCACGCCAACCCGGTCGATATTCTCGGCGACGCCACCTCCGAACGTTACCAACAAGCCTTGGACGTGTGCCTCGCCGATGACAACATCGACGGCATTTTGGTGATTTTGACCCCGCAAGCGATGACCAACCCCACCCAAGTCGCGCACAGCATTATCGACGGTGCAAAAGCCAGCAAAAAGCCGGTATTGGCGACCTGGACAGGCGGGGCGCGGGTGCAGGAAGGCCGCAACCTGTTCGCCAACAGCAATGTCGCGCACTTCAGTACGCCGGAAGTGGCGGTGGATGCGTTTTCCTTTCTGGCGCATTACATGCAAAACCAAATCCTCTTGAAACAAATCCCTATGCCGGGCGACGACTTGGCAACGCCGGATGTGGCGGGGGCGCGGTTGATCATCGAACGGGTACTGGCGGAAGGCCGCCAAGTGCTGACCGCACAGGAAGCGAAAGCGGTATTGGCGGCGTTCCATATCAAAGTGACGCAAACCATTAAAGTCTCCAACGCCAAAGACGCGATGATCGCCGCCGAGACCCTGGGGTTCCCGGTGGTGCTGAAAGTCAATATGGCCGAATTCAGCCATAAATCCGATATTGGCGGGGTGCGCCTGAACATCGGCAGCGTGCTGGACATATCGCGCCACTTCGTCGAAATGGAAACCGCCATTAAACAAAAGCATCCTGAAATCACAGAAGTCTGCATGACCGTCGAACCGATGTTCAAAGCGGTTAGCGGGCGGGAAATCATGATCGGCGTGGTCAGGGATCCGGTGTTCGGCCCGGCCATCAGCGTCGGTTTGGGCGGCACGATGGTGGAAATATTGAAGGACAGCGCGGTCGCCCTGCCGCCGTTGAACGCCTACATGGTCGAACAGATGCTGGCGAAAACCAAAGCCGCCAAATATTTGCGGGCCTTCCGGCAATTACCGCCCGCCGACACCCAAGCCTTGGTCGACGTGTTGCTGAATGTCTCGACCATGGTCAGCGAGTTGCCGGAGATCTTGGAGCTGGACATCAACCCGCTGATTGTCGACGAAAACGGCGCGGTTGCCGTCGATGCCCGTATCAAAGCCGAAGTCTCGCACCAACTGAACCGTTATGCGCACATGGCGATACATCCTTATCCGCATGAACTGGCCCAGCATCACCAACTGACCAACGGCACCAACATCACCATCCGCCCCATCCGCCCTGAAGACGCCGTGATGGAAAAGGATTTTGTCCACCGCTTGTCCGAAACAAGCAAACACTTCCGTTTCCGCCAAGCCCTGCATGAATTGACCCCGGAAATGGTCGTGCGCTTCACGCAAATTGATTATGACCGCGAAATGGCGTTTGTCGCCGTGACCGAGGATGCCAATATGCCTAACGAACTCGGCGTGGGGCGTTATATCAAAAATCCCGACGGCCATTCGGTCGAATTTGCCTTGGTGGTGGCGGACGATTGCCATTGTCTGGGAATAGGCACAAAGCTCATGAACGCCCTGATGCAAACCGCCAAAAACAAAGGCATCACGTTTTTTGAAGCGGAAGTGTTGGCTGTGAATAGCGGCATGTTATCGCTGCTGAAAAAACTGGGGTTTAGTGTCGAAACAGTGGCTGATACGCTTGATGTGGTAAGGGTGGTGAAGGATTTGCGGGTTTGATAAACAAAGCGGGCAATTGATAGGCATACGCTGGAACGGGTTTGTTGCCCGTTTCCTAACGTTTCAATGGGTTACCGGCATCTTAAAACGTTTAGGACGGGGTAACGAAAACCCGCCCCGCTCAGCATAAACAGCATGCCCGGCCTAACTATTGAATCAAATATGCGGCTAGACACGGCATTACAAGTTTTTTAAATTCAAACAATAAGGACACGCTTATGAACAAGAAAAATTACGGCAAGGGGATGGTGGATTCGCTAATCGCAGTGGATGCTGCGGCTAGCGAAGCAGCGGCAAATGACCCGATTTTGTACCCGGTGGAGATGAAAACTAGGTTGCTGGCGGATTCGGCGGTGAATACAGCACCCAGTTTTTCATTTAACGCCCAAGGCAAAGTGACCACCCACTTTGGTGCTTTTGATGACGGGGCTTACTCCATGGCCTTACAAAGCAATGGCAAAATAGTAGTGGCGGGGACAACAAGCTGGACTGGCAGCCATTCAGATTTTGCCTTAGTGCGCTATCTCAGTAATGGAAAATTGGACACCAGTTTTTCTGGAAATGGTAAAGTCACAACCGATTTTGGCTATTCTGATCGAATCCAATCAGTTGCTGTCCAAACTGACGGCAAAATCTTAGCGGTTAACGATAACGCTTTCATAACTCGTTACAATACCAACGGTTCTTTGGATGTCACTTTTGGCGGTGACAGAACCTCCACTCCCCTTGATTACATAGTAAGCACTTCCATGTCCCTACAAACCGACGGCAAAATACTTGTTGCGGGTTATTTCCATAATCATGGTGTCCATTTTGATTTTACAACTGACTTTGCTGTGGTGCGTTACAACAACGATGGTTCCTTGGACACCAACTTTGATGGTGACGGAATAGCCATTACTGATTTTGGAAATTCCTATGGCAAAGGCTATTCGGTTGCAGTGCAAACCGATGGCAAAATTCTAGTGGCGGGCAGTACCGCAGACCATTATTCATCCCGCGACCTAACCCAAAACTACACAAACGAATTCATTGCCTTAACCCGTTATAACGACAATGGTTCATTAGACACCAGCTTTGGCGACAACGGCAAAGTCGTTGCTAGTTTTGGAATCTTCAAACCTTCCAATATCGGTGAATATGGTCGGTCTATGGTTCTGCAAGAGGATGGTAAAATTCTCGTTGCCGGCTCATATTTCTACGAAGGCGATTACGATTTTGTCATCGCCCGCTTCAAAAGCGATGGCAGCATAGATGCTAGCTTTTTCGGCACTGGCTTTGGTGTTGGAGGCGAAACCCGAACCGACTTGAATTCTTCCAATGATTATGCCAACTCTGTGGCCTTACAAGCTGACGGCAAAATCCTCGTGGCAGGCACGAGTGAAAAAGACGGCCATCGTGATTTTGCCTTAGTGAGATACAACACCAACGGTATGCTGGACACCAGTTTTAACGGTAATGGCAAAGTAATAACGGATTTTGGTTCATTCGATGATAATGGATACGCGGTTAGCGTAAACGCCGACGGCAAAATTCTGGTGGTGGGCACTAGCAATAATGGCAAAGACGATGACATTGCCTTAGCGCGTTACAACTCGGATGGCAGCTTAGACACAAGCTTTGGCATCATCAACAGCCTTGACGGCCAGGCCAGTTATACCGAAGGCGGGTTGGCAGCCGTATTGGACAATTCTGTAAAAATCTACGATGCCGAACTTGCCAACAAAGGCCATTACAAGGATGCATCCATCACCTTAACCCGGCACAGTGGCGCAAACAGCCAAGATATATTTTCTGGTAGTGGTAACTTAAGCTTCAATG
The DNA here is from genome assembly GCF_000384075.1 of Methylovulum miyakonense HT12. Lineage (GTDB taxonomy): Bacteria > Pseudomonadota > Gammaproteobacteria > Methylococcales > Methylomonadaceae > Methylovulum > Methylovulum miyakonense. The sequence continues at coordinate 1,512,665 of NZ_KB913025.1, read as the reverse complement.
TCGGCAATGTGCTGTTATCCGGCGTGGCTATCGGCAGTGTCAGCAACAGCAACGGCATACTGAAAATCACCTTCAACAGCAATGCCACCCAAACGCGGGTCAATGCCGCATTATCGTCATTAGCCTACAAAAACACCTCCGACACCCCGCCCGCCTCAGTTCAAATCGACTGGACGTTCAGCGATGGCAACACGGGCGGACAAGGCACGGGTGGAGTGTTATCGGTGTTAGGTTCAACCTCCGTCCACATCACACCTGTCAACGATGCCCCCGTGGGTAACGTTTCAATCACGGGGCTAGCGACTCAAGGCCAAACCCTCACCGCCAGCAATACCTTAACCGATGCCGATGGTTTGGGGGCCATCACCTACACGTGGAAGACAGGCGCTACCGTCTTAGGCACGGGCAAAACCTATTTGCTAAAAGCCAGCGATGTGGCGCATACCCTGACCGTCACCGCCAGTTATACCGACCAGGGCGGCACTCACGAAAGCAAGGCCAGTGCCGCCAGCGGGGTGGTCGGCATTGTCAAAATCGGCACGGCGAATGCGGACACGCTGTCCGGCACGGCGGGGAATGATAGCTTTTACGGCGATGCAGGCAATGACACCTTGAATGGCGGCAACGGTAATGACCGTATCGACGGTGGCAGCGGCAACGATACGCTAGTCGGCGGGGCGGGCAATGATGTTTATATCGCCGATACCAGCGGCGACGTGGTGACCGAAGCCATCGGTGGCGGCATTGATTCCATTTACACTTCAGCCAGCCGTACTTTAGCGGCCAATGTCGAAAACCTGATTTTAATAGGCTCAACCGCCATCAATGGCACAGGCAACGGTTTGGCGAATATCCTGGTCGGCAATGCGGTGAATAATGTGTTGTCTAGCGGTGCTGGCAACGACACCTTAATCGGCGACTTGGGCAATGACACATTGACAGGCGGGGCAGGAAAAGATGCCTTCCGCTTCAACACGGCACTGGCCGCTAATATCGACAAAATCACTGATTTTGCCGTGGTTGATGACACGATACAGCTAGAAAATGGCATCTTCACCAAACTAACGGCCACAGGGGTTCTAAATATGGCTAACTTTAAGGTGGGGGCTACGGCAGCTGATGCCAATGATTTCATCGTTTACAACAAGAGCACGGGCGCATTATTTTATGATGCCGATGGGAACGGTGCAGGCACGGCGGTGCAGGTTGCGGCCTTGGGCGTGAATTTGGCTTTGACCCATGCGGATTTTATGGTGATTTAAGGCGGCCTAAACCTTTCGGGTTTCCCTGTGCTTTACGCCCTGGGGCAAAGGGCATTAAATCTTGGAAAAGCTTTTTGCCCAAACCGCGAACAACCATACGGCTATCCGGAATATCAATAACCGTATCAAAAGCGGGTATTTGGATATAATGTCCAGTCCGTTTAACCCACGCCCATACAGGTGCCACCATGACATTCCTAACCGACACGGCAAGCCGTTGCCAACACAGCCTGCAAACCCAATTCAACCGCCTGCAAGCCAGTACCCACTACCAACAGCTGATGGCTTTGCCGCCAAGCAAACGCTGGGCGACGGTGGCGGGATTGTTTTTGCTCTCGCAAATCGTGGTGTTCGGTGGCCTGTACCTGATTTTCGGCAAAATTGTCGTGATTGGCTTTTTCGCCAGCATCCTCGCCGGATTGGCGACTGGCCTGGGCGCATTGCCCGCGTTGTTTTTTAAAAAAATCTCCAATAACCTGTTCAACAGCATGCTAGGGGCGGCGGCCGGGGTGATGTTGGCGGCAACCGCGTTTTCGTTGCTGGTGCCGGGCATGAATTACGGCAATCTGATTTGGCCCGGTAACGGCATTTATGTGGTTTCTGCGGGCATGCTAATCGGCGCCTTGTTCCTGCATTACGCCGACCGCCAATTGCCACATGTGCATTTTGATTCGGTTTCCGACACCCAACTGAGGTCATTCAATAAAATCTGGCTGTTCATCATCGCCATCACCATCCACAATTTCCCTGAAGGCATGTCGGTCGGGGTTAGTTTTGGTTCAGGGGAAATGAAAAATGGCGTGGTGTTAGCCGTGGCGATTGCCTTGCAAAACATCCCCGAAGGTTTGGCGGTGGCCTTGCCTTTGGTTGGTTTAGGTTATAACCGCTGGCGGGCGGTAGGCATTGCCACCTTGACTGGCTTGGTAGAACCCGTTGGCGGCTTATTGGGCATTACGATGGTGACGGTTTTCCAACCTATCCTGCCGATAGCGATGGGCTTTGCGGCGGGGGCCATGTTGTTTGTGATCAGTGAAGAAATCATCCCGGAAACCCATTCCAATGGCCGTTCGCGCTATGCGACGTTTGCGTTGATGGTTGGGTTTATCATCATGATGATCCTGGATAACGCCTTAGGTTAATGCCAATCACGGCCACCGTTTTTTTAGCGCAAACCCAATAAAATCCGGTGGTGCGCAGCATTTTTGCACGCCACCACTTAGCCTGTATCCCCAAAGGCCATCATGGAAAATACCCTTAAACATTTACAAGACCTCTTCACCACACTCACAGCAAGCAACCTCCCCGACTTGGCGCAGGACGCCCTGCAACATGCAATATCACTGCTCACGATCAGCAACATCACCGAGCTAAGCACCACGTCAGCCACCAGTTTTGCCCTGATCGCCGCCGCAGAAATTGGCGATAAAAGCCAGTTGGTGTGCATGACCTTGGCGGCCAAGCATAAAGCCCTGCCGGTGCTGCTGGGAGCCATCGCGGCGTTTGTTTTGTTGAATAGCCTGGCCGTTGTGTTTGGGGCGGCGATTGCCAGTTGGTTACCGGCTTATATCGTCGCGGCAACGGTTGCCGTGCTGTTTGCCGCCTTTGGCCTACATGCTTTGCGGGTGGAAGAGGAAGATGAGGACACCGAGGTCAAGGTAATGAGCGGCCATGGGATTTTTCTGACGACCTTCCTGTTGATTACCCTCGCCGAGTTTGGTGACAAAACCCAGTTGGCCGTCGTCGCCTTAAGCAGCACCACAGCGCCTTTAGGGGTATGGCTAGGTTCAACTTTGGCCTTGGCGTCCACATCGGCGATGGGCATCATCGCTGGCAGGACGTTGTTACAAAAAATCCCGCTGGTGCTCTTGCACAAAATCAGCGGGGGCATTTTTTTAGTGCTGGCGGGGTTCGCCGCTTATCAGGCCTACAGCCATTATTTCACGGCATAAGCTATCGTTTTATTTCCCAGCCAATACGGTAGGCCTCAAGCCCCGCCTTGCCCGTATCCGGCATCTTGGAAACCAAATAAACCTTATCACCGACAATCAAGGGCATGGTCAATTGCCGCCCCGTGCCTTGCAGGGTTTGTTTGGCGACCATGGCCCCGTCTTTGGCGCGGATCCCGTAAAGCGTGCCGTGGGTTCCGATGTCAACCAGCCAAATAATTTCCTGCCCCCCCAAATGTGCCGTCAGCACGGGAAACGACGGATGGCTCCTGAACATTTTCAAGGCTTCGGGATGTTGGCTTTCGGGAAACTTCCAGAAGGGCTTGAATTTAGGCTGGCCATTTTCCAAAACAATTTTTAACGCGGTCACGCCGGACGGATGGGTCTGGTCGGCACTGAACGCGGGGATAACCACGACCGGGTCACCATCAACTTGGGTTTGCACGGGTTGCGTGACAATCATCCCCGCCCAGCTTAGCTTGCATAAATCGGTAGGCGAGCCACATAAGGGCGCGACTTGCAAACGGTCATATTGTGTCCCCAAATGCCCGGCATCCATCAGATAAGCCCCGCCATCTTTGCCAGCTTGCACCAAAACTTCACGGCCATCAGGCATAGCTATTTTGACTGGCGTGTTCGCGCCCAAGTCGTAATCCATCCACGCCAAACATTCCCAAAAATCTTTGTCGTCGCATTCATGGTAGGGCGGTTTTATCGGCGCGTTGCCTTTCGCCAAGCGCGGGATAAACAAATTTTTGCAGGAAGCCAGGCAGGCTTCGTCGGGTTTTACCGGGTTGAAATTGGCGCAAAGCTGCGCATCACAACCCGCATCAAATTGTAAGCCAGGCTTCACGCGCATGACGGCATTGGCATAATCATGGCGCAACAAATCCACTTGCCCGTTACCGGTGGGGATAAATAAATCCACGTCATCCTTGGTTTCGGTCACCAGCGGCCCGGACGGCACCCAGACCCCACCTCCGCAAACCATTTCTTGTGTACCGTACTCCATGGTTACCGGGCAATCGGCTTCGGCTGTGGTCAACAACACGTTTTTGATGGCTTTTTCCGCACCCTGTTGTTGCCAAGCATCCATATCAATTTCAAAGACCCAACCGTGGAAAGGCTGCACGTCAGCGGCATTGCCATACGCGGCATAAACATATCCTTGCCGGGTTCCGGGCCGGTTGATATGTTTCAACGCGGCATGGGAATAAGCGGTGGGCGGGTTAAATTTAACCGTGGCTTTGCCGTCTGCGGTTGCTTGTCCGGCAGTGACGGTCAAGACCGGAAAACGGTCATCGAAGCGATGGTTTTTTAAGTCAATCACGGCAAGTTGATGGCGGGTGCGCACACCTTGTTCCAGGCATTGGTACGAAACCACCAGTTTGTCACCGATCATGACAGGCGTGGCGATCAGCTGGACTTCCTGGCCTTCGTTTCTGGGGACTTTGAGTTTCCAGAGCAAGGTCCCGGTTCCGGCATCCAGCGCGGCGACCTCACCGTCAGACACCGGAACGATCAAGCGCGGTTGGCCATGCGACACATCCAACACTGGTGACGCAATAATACTGGCATTGAAGGTTAGGGAGGGGAAACGGGCGGTCGGGAAGATTTTTTCCAGTTTGAAAGCCCCCGCCTGAAGGGAGGCTGGGTTACTAAGGGTGCCACACGCCGATAAAACGCAGCAGGCAAAAAATATCAAGGCAGGGAAACAACGGCTCAGTGAAGGTTTCATGAAGTTCTGGGACAGAGGGCGGAAGTGCAAAGGAGGCTGGTTAGACAAAAAAGTTCAACGCGGTTGCCGTTTCCTGCCAGACAAGTTATTGTACGTTTTCGTTGTCCATTATTTAGGAGTCAAACATGAAGTTAAAAAATGGGTTGTTGCTGGCATTGCTTGCCAGTGCGTTACAGGGCTGCGTTTTAACTAAGGTCGCAACCGTGCCTATGCGGGTCGGTGGTGCTGTGGTTTCTATTGTGCCTGGCGTTGGCAACACCGCCCATGATGCGATTGATGAAGCCGCCGAGAAAGTCGATGACATCCCTATTTAAAATACTGATAAAACAGTAGGCGATACGACCAAACAGGATGTTGGGGCTTACCCAACATCCTTTAATGCAACCAGCCCTGCCCCGCCATCAGCCACAATAACAAGCCAGCAAATATCCCTGCCAACACATCATCCAGCATAATGCCCAACCCGCCGTGGATATTGCGGTCTAGCCAACGGATAGGCCAAGGTTTGAGGATGTCGAAAATGCGGAACAATATGAATCCCCAAAACACCGCCGCCCAGCTAAACGGCACCAGCCACAGGGTGATCAAGTAACCTGCGATTTCATCCCAGACGATGCCGCCAAAATCATGCTCGCCCAATTTGTCCGCGGCAACCCCGCATATCCAAATGCCGACAACCGTCACCAGCAACGTCAGGATGCTATAAACCAACAGGTTGCTTTGCGCAAACAGGCAATACACTGGGATGGCGGCGACCGTGCCAAACGTGCCAGGAGCTTTTTTTGCCAATCCCGAACCAAAACCGAAAGCCAGGAACAAAACCGGGTCTTTTAAAATCTGTCTGGGCGCCAGTTTGTTGGCACCGACCGCATCAAGAAAAATGTTCATAGCCTTTTGCCGTTAGGGGTTGAATGGCAGCCTCTTTGAGAATCCGCAAACCGGGGTTTGCGTCTATCACGCCAATTTTCCGGCAGCCACGGGGAACGAATGCCGCGTTTTTGGGGTTGACGGTAAAACACAGCTCGTAATCATCACCCGCCACCAAAGGCATTCGCCAATCACCCGTTTCTTGGATATACGCCAGCACCGGATCAGATAAGGGCAGGGATTCCCAATCCAAACACGCGCCGACCTGGCTCATTCTTAGGATATGCCCCAAATCGCCCGCCAAGCCATCGGAAAGGTCGATGCACGCCGTGGCGAAAGGGCGGATAGCCAAGCCCGTGCCAACACGGGGCAATGGTCGGTGGAACCGGTCTAAGGCCGCTTCCGGTTGCGCGCAGGCATAGCCTTGCAAGATTTTTAAACCTAGTCCCGCATCACCGATATGGCCGCTCAGATAAATGTCATCGCCGATTTGTGCGCCGGAACGTAACAAAGCTTGCCCGCGAGGGACTAAGCCCATCGCCTGCACCGTCAAGGTCAACGCGCCGGAGGTGGTGTCACCGCCGACCAGATCCACATCAAACTGCGCCGCCAAATCTAAAAAGCCCCGGGCAAATGCCGCCAGCCACACCTCATCAACATTCGGCAAAGTCAATGCCAAAGTCACGGACAACGGCTGTGCGCCCATGCTGGCAAGGTCGCTAAGGTTAACCGCCAGCAATTTATGCCCCAAGGCTTGGGGATCGGTTCCGGCAAAAAAATGCACGTTTTCGGCCATGGTGTCGGTGGTGACCGCCAATTGGTAGCCGTCGGGGATGTCCAACAATGCGCAATCATCACCTATGCCCAACACCGTGGAGCGGTGGGTGATGGTTTGCCGGGTAAAAAAACGTTGGATTAAACCGAATTCAGACAGTGGCATGGATAGCCTTATTGCGCAGCCTGTTGCTTGGCCTGCATTTCCACACCCCGTTTCTCGCGTGCAATCTTATCGAGTATGCCGTTGACATATTTATGGCTACCGTCCGCGCCAAAACATTTGGCCAGGTTGATGCTTTCGTTCAGCACGACTTTATAAGGCATGTTCAGGCGGTACAGCAATTCGTATGTGCCCAGGCGCAAAATCGCCCGTTCGACCGGGTCGATCAAGTCCACATCACGGTCGACAAATTCCGCCAAGGCTTGGTCAATTTCATCAAGATGCTCCGGCACTCCATGGAACAATTCCTTAAAATAGCTTTTCTGGGCGTCTTTCAGCCAATCTTCTTCACCAAATTGCTGCTCGATCAAGTTTAGGTTTTGTCCGGTCATTTGCCATTGGTACAAGGCCTGTACGGCGGCTTTCCGTGCATTGGTGCGGGCTTGGCTCATCAGATTTCCAAATTTTTAAACAGGCTGACCATTTCGATAGCAGACAAAGCCGCTTCCGCACCTTTATTGCCGGCTTTGGTGCCGGCGCGTTCTATCGCCTGTTCAATGGTGTCAACCGTCAACACACCAAAACTGACCGGCACATCATATTGCAAGGACACATGCGCCAGACCTTTCACGCATTCGCCCGCGACATATTCAAAATGTGGCGTGCCACCGCGTATCACGGCACCGACGGCGATAATCGCGTCATATTTTTTGCTGGCGGCAATGCGTTGCACCACCATCGGCAATTCAAACGCGCCGGGGGCTTTGACCAGATGGATGTCGTCCTTATTTACGCCATGCCGCACCAGCGCGTCTATCGCACCGCCTTCAAGCTGCTCAACAATAAAACTGTTAAAGCGTGAGGCGACGATACAAAATTTCCCGCCTTGTGCGGCAAAAATCCCTTCATACGTTTTTATTTTTGACATGATGTCCTCTACTGATAAATTTCAACCGACATGCTCGGCAACTTCCAAATCAAACCCCGATAGGGCGATGTATTTTTTCTGCGTCCCTAAAACTTTTAATTTATGCACTCCCAAATCCGCCAAAATCCGTGCTCCCGTACCTGTAGTGCGCCAATCAGGATCGCTGGCTTGCCCTGAATGGGCAATGCCGTTATCTTCCAATTGATAACTGTGGATCAGCTCGGCCAACGCTTTGTTGTTTTCGCTTTGGCGGATCACCACCAACACGCCGCGCCCTTCTTCGGCGATTTTTTGCATCGCCAAGCGGATCGGCATATTGCAATCGCTACGCTGGGATGAAAACACATCGTCCAGGAGGTTCCGTGCATGGACCCGCACCAGCACAGGTTCATCACCGGACACCGGCCCCATCACCAAAGCCAGATGCAGATTGTCGTCATTGCGGTCTTGGTAAGCATATAGCCGGAATTCACCGAACTCGGTAGGATAAGCGCATTCGCTGATACGTTCCAGCGTATTTTCATGCTGGATGCGGTAATGGATCAAATCGGCAATGGTACCGATCTTCAGGCCGTGCTGCCGGGCAAACGCTTCCAAATCAGGCCGACGCGCCATTGAGCCGTCTTCATTAAGGATTTCGACGATGACCGCCGCAGGCTCGGTACCTGCCAGACGCGCCAAATCGCAGCCCGCTTCGGTGTGTCCGGCACGGTTTAACACCCCACCGGATTTCGCCATCAGCGGGAAAATATGCCCGGGCTGCACCAGATCATCCGGCTTGGCAGCGGCGGCGACAGCGCATTGGATGGTGCGGGCGCGGTCGGCGGCGGAAATGCCGGTGGTCACGCCCGTCGCCGCTTCGATGGACACAGTGAAGTTGGTGGAATGCGGCGTTTTGTTTTCATTGACCATCAACGGCAAACGCAATTGCTGGCAACGCTCTGGCGTTAAGGTCAGGCAAATCAGGCCACGACCGTACCGCGCCATGAAATTGACGTCTTCAGGGCGGGTGAAGGAAGCCGCCATCACCAAGTCGCCTTCATTCTCGCGGTCTTCGTCATCCATGATGATGACCATTTTGCCTTGCCGTAAATCTTCGATGATTTCTTCAATAGTGTTCATAATTGTCCAAATAGTTGCAGGATGTGCCTGCAGGGCATAACCCAAAAAACCGCTGTATCCCAATCACAGCCGGACGGGGTTTGAACCCCAGTCCCTTACCTTTTCACATACTGATAATGAATAAAACGTTACGGAACAGGTAAAAAACCATTCCGGCCCAGTTCAACCTAAAAACCCGCTTCTTTTCAATAAATCCTCGGTGACCCCACCGCAAGGCTGCGCAGCCGCTTCGCCCTTCATCAACCGCTCCATATACCGCGCCAAAATATCCACTTCCAGATTCACCAAACTGCCCACCACCGCGTCATCCAAGGTCGTTTCCTGCAAGGTATGCGGGACAATGTTGACACCAAAAGTTGCGCCATCCACTTCGTTGACCGTCAAACTGATGCCGTTGATGCAAATCGAGCCTTTTTCGGCGATATATTTCGCCAGTTCGACAGGAACTTGCACGGTAAAGCGCACCGAACGCGCATCAGGTTTCCTGCCAATAATCTTGCCGATACCGTCAACATGCCCGCTGACGATATGCCCGCCCATGCGTGTGGAAGGCGTCAACGCCAGTTCCAGATTGACAGGCGTGCCAACCGTAACCCGGCTCAAGGTCGTCCGCTCCCAGGTCTCGTTGGAAACATCGGCGCAAAAATGCCGCGCCCCCAATTCGATGGCGGTCAGGCACACTCCGTTGACGGCAATGCTGTCACCCAGTTGCGTGCCAGTGAGCGGCAATTTGCCCGTATCGATCTTCAAACGGAAATCGCCGGATTTGCGCTCGATGGCAGAGATTTTGCCTATGGCTAATATGATGCCTGTGAACATGGATTCTTTAAATTAAAAAGGGTTAAAAATCAATATTTCTCGCGGATAAGGGCTTTGTTAAATTGATAATATGCAAAATTTCAACCTGTTTTTTCAACACGTTGATCCGATAAAAGGCGGTGTAACCTTTGTAGGAGAACTTCCGGATATCCGCCTTATAAACAGAACCACTTTCTGGAAAATATCCGAGTATTTTGGTGAACGCAGTAATTAATTCATTAACAAACCGTTGGCTTGTTTGTGGACTATCCAAGGCGATGAAATACGCAATATCTTCAAGCTCTTCATCCGCTTGAGGCATGATTTTCACTTCATACGCTTGCATTAGTTTTTCTGGTTTGCGGCAAGGCGTTGCTGAACCCGTTGGTTCAAATTATCAACATACGCATCATCAAGCGTAACTCCTAGGCCATTCTCGGCTTGCTCTATGCCTTGTTGAATCTTGCGCTCTAATACCAACTCGTTGATAGATGAATTTTTGCTTTTCAGAAATTCGACAAAATGCAAAACTTCCAATGCCAAAGATTCGGGGAATTCTTGTACGTTTTGATAAATTTGTTCTGCTGTGTTCATCATGCTTACCTAAATAGAATAATGCAGTTAATAATTCAAGAATCAATAGGTTATCGCCATCATGCTTTTTTATGATTTGAATGCGTTCCGGTATTTTGCCGTTTATGTCTAGCCAATATTTATAACGTTGTTAAACTGCCAGCTCAATATCCCGGACACCGATAAAAATATTCGCGGGTCCATTTTGCTGATCATCCTGTTCTTCCAAACAAAGCCCGATCGCCTCTCGAATATTGCTCCAGGCATCATCAATAGTTTTGCCATAACTTCGGCACGCTTGGAACAACGGGCAACTGACAATGTAGAAGCCATCGGCATCTTGTTCAATAACAATTGGAAAGTGTTTTTTTAATGGCATGATGAACCCCATTTACCAATTCGGTTGCAGCGTTAACTTCAAATCCCCACCCACCTGCCGGACATCCAACAGCTTCAATTCTTTCTTATCCGCCATTTTCAGAACCTCCGGCAAATGGAACAAGCCGCGTCCTTGATCGCCCATAATCGAAGGGGCCATGTAGATAATAATTTCATCCAGCAAATTTGCCGCCAATAATGCGCCATTCAACACCGCGCCTGCTTCGACTAGGACTTCATTTATCTGCTGGGCAGCCAAAAAGCGCATGACTTCGGGCAAATCCAAGCAGCCTTTATTATCCGGCAAACGATGCACTTCAAAACCTGCATCCTGCAAATCCCGCCGTTTTTCGGCATCGTCCGAGCAGGTCAGGATTAACGAACGCCCTGGCAGTTTCGCCATTTGTGCAGCTGGCGGCGTTTGCAAGCGGCTGTCTAAAATGACCCGTATCGGCTGCAAGACAGTAAAATCGACCCGCGCTGTCAAAGCCGGATCGTCCGCTAATACAGTGTTGACGCCCGTCAATATCGCCGAGCTTTCGGCGCGTAACCGATGGACATCGGCCCGTGCTTGCGGCGAGGTGATCCATTGGCTTTCACCGGAAGCCATCGCCGTGCGTCCGTCCAAGCTCATCGCCAATTTGCTGCGGACGAACGGGCGGTTTTCAGTCATGCGCTTGATGAAACCACGGTTTAAGGCGCGGGCATCGGCTTCGAGCACACCAACGGCAACCTCGATCCCGGCGGCTTGCAAGTTTGCCAAACCTCGCCCAGAAACCAAGGGATTCGGGTCTTGCATAGCGGCAACGACGCGGCGGACTCCGGCGTTAACCAGCGCGTCACAACACGGCGGAGTTTTGCCGTGGTGGCTACAGGGCTCCAGCGTGACATAGGCGGTCGCACCATGCGCGTCGGCTACGGTTTTTAGGGCTTCGACTTCGGCATGGCCATAGCCCGCCTGTTGGTGCCAGCCTTCGCCGATGATGTCGCCATCCCTGACCAAGACACAGCCGACGCGAGGGTTCGGGTCGGTGGTGTAGCGTCCGTTGCGTGCCAATTGCAAGGCCTTTGCCATGAACCGCGCATCATCGCGGGCGGTGTTGCTCATGGGTTTTTCTGTTGCAGGTCGGCGATCATTTGCGTGAATTCGCTGACATCTTGGAAACTGCGGTAAACCGAGGCGAAACGCACGAAGGCGACATGGTCGAGGCCGCTCAATTCCCTCATGACTTTTTCGCCCAGCTCCTGCGCGGAAATCTCCCGTTCGCCGATCACCATCAAGTCTTTTTTGATCCGGTTGACGGCGGCTTCAATCGCATCGCCATCCACGGGGCGTTTTTCCAAAGCCTTGAGCATCCCTGAACGGAGCTTCTTTTCGTCAAACGGTTCGCGGTTGCCATCACGCTTAATGACGCGCGGCATCGTCAATTCCGCCACTTCAAAGGTGGTGAAACGCTCTTTGCAAACATTGCATTCACGGCGCCGGCGGACTTGGTCGCCTTCATTCGCCAACCTAGAATCCAGTACGCGGGTATCTTGTGCGCCACAGAAAGGACATCGCATAATTTTTAGCCGTGATCCTTATTATTATTGACCGGAAAGCTCCGGCGGTAATTTTCAAAACCCGTTATTTTATAACATTTTTTGGGTGCTTATGGTTTTTATTGTCTTTGAATAGAGATTCTCCACGAAAGACACGAAAAGCACGAAAAAAAAGCGGAAAAGATCACAAACACTGGAACGGGGTTGATACCCGTTCCATAACGTTTTGTCATTTATGTATTGAAGCTTTTCGTGGTTTTCGTGTCTTTCGTGGACAAATATTATTTTCACCGAAAATGCCAATACCGCGCCCCGATCTGCCTAAAACTTTCCAGCACCCTGCCCGCTTTTTGATAAGCCAACGTGATGGCGCCGCTTTCCGCCGTATTCAGCCATGGCAGGCCCATTTCCCGATAACGTTGCAGGATTTTGGGGTGGGGATGGCCGAATTGATTGTGGAAACCGGCGGGGATCAAAACGGCATTTGGCAAAACGGTTTGCAGGAAAGAATAAGTCGAAGACGTTTTGCTGCCATGATGCGCGGCAACCAGCACATCGGCACGCAGTTGTTCACGGTAGGTTTTCAGCAGCCAGATTTCCGCCTCGGCTTCAATGTCGCCCGTCAACAACACCGAACCGTAAGCGGACGTGATTTTCACGACACAAGAATTGTTGTTGTCGGATACGAACGCAGTGGCTGGCGGCGACAACACGCTGAAACCGACCCCGTCCCATTGCCACGTTTGCCCGGCGACACAACGCACGGGGGCGTAACTGGCAAGCTGTTCCGGCACGCTGGTCAAGACTGTGTCCGCCGACATTTCACGTAACACCGAAGCCGCGCCGCCGATATGGTCATTGTCGCCGTGGCTGATAGTCAGGCCGTCCAAATGCGCCACGCCTTGCTGGCGCAAAAACGGCAAGACGATTTGTTGGCCGCTGTCGCTTTGCGGGGAATATTTCGCGCCTGTATCGTAAACCAGAGTATGCCCCGCCGTTTGCACCACCACCGCCAAGCCTTGCCCGACATCCAGCAAAGTCATTTTCAGCTCGCCATCTTGTAGTTTTTTGCCGTCAGGAAACAGCAAAGGCAACAGCATCACCAGACCCAGATACCGCGCCGGAATGCCACGCGGGGCCAACAACCACAGCAAACCCGGCAACGCCAACAATAACGCCCAACCAGACGGTTGCGGACGATTGATAATGGCGACCGGCAAATCGGCGAACCACGCCAAGGCCAGCATCAGGCCTTGCAAACCGTAATCCAACACCAGCATCAGACCATTTGCCAGCGGCTCATAAACCAACAGCAACAACGTCGCAATTAACGCCATCGGCACCAGCAAAAAACTGATCACAGGCACGGCAAACGCATTGGCCAACGGCGCGCACACCGACACTTGCTGGAAGAAAAACAACAATAGCGGCGCCAATCCTAAGGAGGTGTAGCCATTGATATACAGCATTTCCCGCCAAAAACCCAAGCGTCCCAAACGCCCGCTGACCGCATAGACAATCACCGCCACCGCGCCATACGACAACCAGAACCCCGGCGACAACACCGCCAACGGGTCATACACCAACACGGCGAATAAGGCTAACATTAACGCATGGAAAGGCCGCACAGGCCGTTGCCAAATAATCCCCAGCATGAGCACCGCCAGCATCACCACGGCGCGTTGCGTAGGCACCGAAAAACCCGCCAAGGCCGCATAAAATCCCCCCGCCGCCAACGCCACCACAGCCGCAACCCGTGGCGGAGACCATACCAACACACCCGTCCTCGCCCACAGTTTCAGCACCAGCCAATACACCAAACCTGCAACCAAGGCGATATGCGAACCGGAAATCACCACTAAATGCGTCGTCCCCGTTTTCCGGAAAATATCCCATTGCGCCGGGGTCAAATCATTGCCAAAGCCGATGGTGAGGGCTTTCAGCAAGGCGATGTGTCCGGGGTTGATGGGCAAGGCCGACAAGCGGTCATTAATAGCCTGGCGACTATGGCTAATAGAAAAGCGCGGGGCTTGCGCCAACAACACAGGCTTAGGATAAGGCCGGACAAAACCCGTCGCGCCTATGCCCTCGGTAAACAGCCAACGCTCATAATCAAAACCGCCAGGGTTCAGCGTTCCATGCGGTTGCTTGAGTTTGACGGTGAATACCCATTGTTGTCCGGCCTTAAGCGTGTGGTCGAAATCTTGCCAACTTAAACGGATCTTCGCTGGGATCTGCGCTGGAGCAGAGTTGACGGTAAGATCAAAACGGACGAGGTTATCGCTAATTTCCGGCAAATCGGCGATGGTTCCAGTGATGACGGTATCAATTCCCGCTAACGATGCGGGCAAACGGTCGTTTAAGTGCAGATTGGCAAACAGCGTTGCCCAGAGGATGCCTAAACAGAAAAAAGTGGCGGGATGGTAGCGGTGGTAAGTGGCGACACTAGCGGCTATTGAGCAGAGAATTAGCCAGTTAGGGGATGGCAAAACAGCGAATTGTTGCACCAGCAAAATTCCGGCAAGAAAGGCTGGGGCGATGAGGGTCATGGGATGGCGGGATTTCTGAAGTATTGATGTGATTTAGAAATGGCTTCCGTAGCGGCGAGCGGCGGCTCGCCGGAATACTTGTAATTTACCTACAACCCAAAAAGGGCGGACAACCGCCCGCCCCTACAACAAGCGCGCCAGAGATTCGGATCTTGCCACGCGTTAAAATCACTAAGCCCTATTAAGACCAAGGATTTAGGTTTTCAGGGCAATGACCGACCCTCACTAAGATTATAGAAGTTACGCATTGACAGCCAAGTTATAATATGAATTTTAAAATTCCCCAAGCAGCCGCCACCGGAAGGCCAAACCATGATCAGGACAATCACCCGCCCCAGCACCGCCCGTTGCACCTTGCCGATGTACATCAGCTTCCTGCTGGGCGAACCCAAATACGGCAGTTGCCGCCGTCTGGGTGAGGTGATGGAGATTTCCCACGATAGCGCAACCCGCTTCCTGCAACGGGAACGCTACGAGGGCAAGGATTTGTACAACGAATCCGCGCCGCTCCTGATCCTGAAAGGCGGCACGTTGAGCGTCGACGACAGCGTGCTGGACAAGCCGTATAGCCAATACCTGGCTTTCGTCGGCTACTTCTAGTCCGGCAAGCACAAGCGTTCCGTGAAGGGCATCAGCCTGGTCACGCTGTATTACACCGACACCAACGGGCAGCACCTGCCCGTCAACTTCCGCGTCTATGATTTATGCCCCAGAGGGTACAAATCGGAAGGCAAGACCAAAAACGACTACTTCCGCGACATGCTGGAAGAAGTCCTGGCCTGGGGGCTGGAGCCCGCTTTCGTGACCGGCGACAGCTGGTACAGCGGTGCGGACAACCTGAAGCGGGTGAAAAACCACCAGCGGGGTGGGCTGTTCGCCATCGAAAGCAACCGCACCGTGTCCGTGGACAAAGGCCAGTGGACGCAGGTGCAAAAGCTCGACATCCCCGATGACGGCCTGCTGGTCTGGCTCAAGGACTTCGGCAACGTGAAACTGTTCCGGACCTGGCTGAAAGACCAGCCACGCCATTATGCGGTTTTCTTGCCCGATGACGACCAGCTCGCCGCCGTCGGCCGGAAAACCTTCACCGAACAGCACGACAAGCACTGGCATATTGAGCAGTACCACCGCGCCATAAAGCAGGTCTGCAACATCGAACATTTCCAGGTGCGCAGCAAGAACGCCATCCGAAACCACCTGTTCGCCGCCCTATGCGGCTATGTCCAACTCCAGAAACTCAGTGCCATGTCCTTGATAGATAACTGTTATAGCGTCCAGCGTAACCTGTTCAACGGGGTCATTGCAGGGTTCATTGGTCGACTAATGCCTACCATGAGCCACTTGAGCCCAGATTTTCAGGCTGTCGTCAATGCGTAACTTCTAGATTATTAAAATTTGATATTTCGAGCTGATAGCGGCTTAGTTAAATTGACAATATGTAAAATTTCAATCTCCTGAATTGCTTTCAAACGCATAACTTCAGTCTCCAATCAAATGATTCCATATCGAACACTGTAGGCGATATAAACATATGGCACTACCGTTTAACTTTTGGATGCCTTAATCGAAATATATTCCTCCAATGTTATATCTAGCAACGCCAAATCATTACCATCCTTCGATGCATTGGAAGAAAACCATTCTTTAGCGCACTCATGCAATTGTGGAATGTCACTTTTCCATTGAAACATATCGTAAGGTGCAAATATAAAGCTGACACTTTCTATAATTAAGTCCAGTTCATCTTCTTCAACTTCAACTGGCATAATCATGTCATACATCCGAATAGGTTGATTAAGCGGAAATTCATTTATTAAGGATAGACGCTGTTTTGCTTTATCAACTAAAGGATGCCCATACTTAGCTTCATCTTCTTCACTTTGGCGCATGTCTATGGGATGTCTCTCTAACGCAAGAACAAAACACTTTCTTACGTCAACATTCATTTCAGAGAATGATAAAAGTCGCTCTGTTTCGATAATTTCTTGAGAGCAGCAGCTCCTGTATTCGAAGGTTCGTCCCCACTCCTTCCCGAAAGCTTCCTCATATTCATCGCGCTTGTCGAAGGTGTCCAATAATTTTCCGAGGTTGTGAATCTTGTCGACAACGGCTTGACAATCAGGACTGGCAGAGGCTGATTGAGCGGTAACATGGTGAATAAACCGTATATAGTCTTCAACTGCTGATCTAACTAAACCCTTGGGATTCCAATCATAACTAGATATTTTAATAATCATCTTTGGCTCGACATTGCAAAATGTTTTTTCTAGCACCATTCACTCGTTCCCAAGCTCCAGCTTGGGAATGCGGTTCTGGAAGCTTCGGCTTCCAGTATTCCCGAAGCTAGAACTTTTTAGAGTTGTATTCCCAAGCCAGAGCTTGGGAACCAGCGCAATTCCTCATTTATACACAGTTGAACGATGCCCTATCCCAACCACCAAAACCACTAATTCACTATCAACAATCTGGCAGATAACCCGGTAATCACCAACCCGATAACGCCACATTCCCTTGAATTTACCCGTTAAGGCTTTGCCAAGCTGACGCGGGTTTTCAAGGGCCAAGACATCGACTTTAAGAAACTTCAAAATCCTATTTCTATCTTGCTTATCCAGGTTTGATAATTCCTTAAGGGCGTATTTATCAAAGCTAACCGTCCATTTCATTTAGCATCCTTTCGGCATCCTCCAAAGAAATAAGCTTAGATTCACCACGCTCAAGCCTTTCTATTGCAGCTTCGGCAATACGGGCATCATGATAATCTTCTAAAAATGCGGTCAAAGCCATTTCAACGAGCTTGTTAACGGGTTTATGCTCAATTTCTGCCAATTGCAAAAAAGATTGTTCTAACTCTTCAGATACAGCAATCATAGTAAACACCTCCAAAAATGTTAGGTGACAGGTTCAATATAGACACCGCCTAGAAACAATTTTTAACCAACTTTGTAAATTAAAGCTCAGCAACATGAAATCTCGTACGAAATATTATCTGCACTACCATTATCACTGCGGCCTGGCTGGACAAGCCCCATTGTCCGAATCATCCCTTGTAGTGGCTTAGGTAAGACTGGTTCATTTAATTCCTGCCAGAAATAAGCATCAGGATATTTACCAGCATCTTCACTGCTATCGTAAAATTTCACCCTTTGCAATTTCCAACCAAAAACTCTCAAAAGAGCTTCTTGAGTCGCTTCCATATAAATCTTATGTCGAAGATCATTTTCTGAACACTGAATATAAGCGGTTAATATTTCAGCGGAAACATCCTCTGCCAATTCATTAAGCGTTCTACAAGCACCTTCTATTTCCTCATCATTGTTTAAAATAACAACAACTTCTGCTAAAGGTTTTGTTTCGCTCATGTTGCTTTAAATAGGTTGATGAAACGCTTTAACTACCCCCCCACAATCACCCCATCCTCCATATGCAACACCTTACCCATTTTCGCCGCCAGTTCATGGTCATGGGTGACGACCAAAAAGCTCACTTGCAGTTCTTGGTTTAGCTCCAGCATCAGTTGGTAGACCTGTTCGGCGGTTTTGCTGTCGAGGTTGCCGGTGGGCTCGTCCGCCAGAATCACGGCGGGTTTGTTGATTAACGCCCTTGCCACGGCGGCACGTTGGCGTTCGCCACCGGAGAGTTCGCCGGGTTTGTGGGCGATGCGGTGGCCTAGGCCGACGCGTTGCAACAAGGCGGTGGCGCGGTGTTTGGCCTCAGATACCGCTTCGCCTGCAATCAACAAAGGCATGGCGACATTTTCCAAGACGGTGAACTCACCTAGCAAATGGTGGGATTGGTAGATGAAACCTAGCGATTTGTTGCGCAGTTTGGCTTGTTGGCGGCTGCCGATTTTATTCAAATCCATGCCATCCAAAACCACATTGCCGCCTGTGGGTTTGTCCAATCCGCCTAGCAAATGCAACAAGGTGCTTTTGCCGGAACCGGAGGCGCCCATGATGGCGACCTGTTCGCCGATGCCGATGTGCAGGTTCACGCCTTTTAAGACCTCAACGTCCAACTCGCCTTGGGTATAGCGTTTGGTGAGGTTTTGGCAGGATAAAATCGGTTTATTCATAACGCAGCACCTCCGCCGGATTGACTTTCGACGCTTGCCAAGCGGGGTAAATGGTGGCGAGTAAGGACAGCAAAAACGCCATGCTGGCGATGACGTAAACATCCGTCCAGATCAGTTTCGAAGGCAGATCGCTGATGTAATAGACTTGTGCGGACAGGAATTTAATGCCAAAAGTGTTTTCAACAGTTTTGATGATGTCGGCGATATTCCACGCCAGCAACACGCCGCCAATGACGCCCAATACCGTACCGACCAAACCAATCACCGTACCCAGCACCATAAAAATGCCCATGAC
This sequence comes from Methylovulum miyakonense HT12, assembly GCF_000384075.1. GTDB lineage: Bacteria > Pseudomonadota > Gammaproteobacteria > Methylococcales > Methylomonadaceae > Methylovulum > Methylovulum miyakonense. The sequence continues at coordinate 1,493,655 of NZ_KB913025.1, read as the reverse complement.
CGAACCGGCAGTCAGACCTTGGGTTTTTAAGATGGCGATGTCGCCGCGTTTATCAGTAACGACCATAATCAGCGTGGAGACGATGTTAAACGCCGCCACGGCGACCATCATCAATAAGATAATCGACATCACCCGCTTTTCCATTTTGATGGCTTGGAAGAAATTGTCGTGCGCTTTCGTCCAGTCGCTGACTTGGTAATCACCGTAAAACTTTTCCGCCAGTTCCTGGGTGATCTGCGGGGCGTCCAGCAGGTTATCAAGTTTGATGCGCACCGCCGACACCGCCCCGTCCATACGGAACAGTTTCGACGCATCGTCAATGTGCACAAAGGCCATGTTGCGGTCATATTCGTACATGCCGACATTGAAGGTGCCGACGACGGTGAAGCGGCGCATCCGTGGCACGACCCCGGCAGGCGTGGAATTGACTTGCGGGCTGATGACGGTGATTTTGTCGCCCGTCATCACGCCCAAATAATTGGCGAGCTCTTGGCCCAAAACAATGCCATATTGTCCGGCAACCAGATCGGACAATTTGCCGGAAGTCATTTTTTCGGCGACTTCCGACACTTTCGCTTCCGACTCCGGCAACACGCCCGTCAACACCGTGCCGCTGACGCGCCTGTCGGCGTTAATCATCACTTGGCCATTGATAAACGGAGCCACGCCTTGCACATGCGCCGTACCCGCGAGCTTTTGCTCCAGCTCTTGCCAGTTGTCGAGCTGACCGTAGCGTCCGGTCATGGTCGCATGGGCGGTCATGCTGAGCATCCGCGCACTGATTTGTTCGACAAAGCCGTTCATCACCGACAACACGGTGATCAGGGCCACGACGCTTAAGGCGATGCCCAACACCGAGGCCAAGGTGACGAAAGAAATGAATTGGGTGCGCCGTTCCGCCCGCGTGTAACGCAGGCCAATATAAAAAATCAAGGGTTTAAACATGAAGGATGTCGGTAAGGGGAGGGATCAATGTTTCCTGCACTGGGGGCAGAAACCGTATAAGTAAAGGCCGTGGTCGGTCAGTTCGTAACCAAGTCTGTCAGCAATTTCCTTTTGCCGGGCTTCAATGACATCGTCGCTAAATTCATCGACTTTGCCGCATTTCATGCACATGATGTGGTCATGGTGGTCGGCGGTCGACAATTCAAACACCGAGTTGCCACCTTCGAAATGATGGCGGGTCACTAGCCCTGCCGCCTCAAATTGGGTCAGCACACGATAAACGGTCGCCAAACCAATTTCTTCATTTTCGCTCAACAAAATCTTATACACTTTCTCGGCGGTCAAATGCCGTTCATTAATTTGTTTCTCTAAAATTTGCAGAATCTTGACACGGGGCAGTGTGACCTTTAAGCCCGCACTTCTTAAATCATGGGATTCCATTGTTAAGCTCCTAAACTAATTTTGTCGGCGGTAAGTGGGAATTGCGCCCATTGTAGCCTTTTTCAGGCGTTCAAGGCATGACAGTTTTATAGGATAATTGTTTAACATCCTGTATGATTTTGCCTTTTCACTCCATGTCGCCGGCCCAATGAGTAAACCGCTTTTTTCCGTTTGTCTGCTGTCTTTAACCCTCGCGTCCTGCTCCACCGTTTTGAACCATTTACCGGGAGTGTACACGCTGGAAATCCAGCAGGGGAATATTGTCGAGCAAGACATGATAGACCAGCTCAAACCGCACATGAATAAACGCCAAGTGCTGTACATCATGGGGTCGCCGATGCTGAAAGACGTGTTTCACCAGTCGCGGTGGGATTATATCTATTCCGATAAAGTCAGCGGACAAGATACCGTGCAAAAAAGGATTTCGCTGGTTTTTAGTGGCGATGAGCTTGCCGGTATCCAAGGCGATCTAAGGCCAGCCGCCGTGCCGGTTATCAAACCACCGCGCGAAACCACCGTGATTGTGCCTAAGCGGAATTTGGACAGGACTCTATGGGAAAAATTTACAGGCTTATTTGGGTTCATAACAGGCGACAGCCTCCAACAAAAAGATCCTGAGAATTTAAAGCCCAAGCCTAGTGACCCGGCTTATTAACGCTTCCCTGCACCTTAGGCAATAACCGCTAAGCCGCTTAAAACCCTAGCTTCTGTTGAACCACGAAAAGCTGTGCCGGCAAAATGTCATGCCCTTCGCGACAGATGGGCTTAAAACCAATTTGGCCGGATAGGTATTATTGGAAACATCCAACCAAGGGTTCTTCGGGGCAACCTTGGTTTGCCCCCGATAACCAAGCCACAAAGCAGGCCTTTTACCGCCCGCCCCCACACCCGCATCAAGATCAAAACCCCAAGCAAAACCACACCGTCAGCCGCCAAAACCTGCTTGGGGAAACACCAGGATTGCCTTGGCAACCCGTCACCGACCCCCGCTTCCTGAACGGCCAACGCGCCAGGCGACATCATACAAATTCAATTCTTACCCCCAAAACGCATCGACTTGACCATTGGCAACTAAGCATAAACTCATCGCCGCCAAGCCGGGGCATTGTTGTCTGTCGGGCAATGTTTTCAAACTACTACAGCAAATGGCCCATATTCCGCATTGATACCGGGTCGCACTTAGTTATCGTTCATGGATACCGCAAAAATGAAAGAAATGGCTGTGGCGGATGAGGTGTTTTAGCTGTTAGTCATCTTATTTTAAATGTTAGACAATTTCTGGAAATTAGGATAGCCTGCCGACCCAAAGCCCTATGAAATTAGACCTTCGCAACAGAAGGTGCCGTGAAATGGCCCAATGGGGAAACATCATGAAAACACCACCGGACTCGCCATTAATGCCGCTCAAGAATTGGCGCAATGAAAAGTTGGGCATCGCCTGCTAGCAGGATATTTGAAAAATGAAAATAATTCATGTGCTTACGACAACATTAAAATGGCTTTTTTTTGGTTGGAATTTTGCTCATTTATTGGCAAGTTAGGAATATTGACCCAGAAGGATCTTGCAAAGGATTTGAATATTTTTCTAAGTGCTGGGATGCGTGGGCTAACTACCATCAGGCCCTTAACTTCAAAAAGTTGCCTGCCGACCAAAAAATGATTGATAGCTTCAATCAGCACCGGCAGGATTTTGATGACGCCAAAGATCAGGCAATGTCTCAGACGAATTATGCGGGGTTTCTCAATAAACCAGCTTGGAAGGCACGGCATGGGATCGATTATTTTTATAACATGATTCCTTGGCCGCCAAGTGTTTATTCATCATCACGCACCGTTGAACCAGCCAGCAACCACGAATGGGCGTGGCGGTTTTATGTGGAGAGTACGATGTATATTGCAGGAGCCGGAAAAGAATGGCCTTGGGTCAACCGGCTGAAAGGTTACTTGTATTTCCCCTTGCCCGAACCGCGCATTGAACAGGGGAAACTGTTGGGGGCTATGCAGTTTGCCGACGGTCAGCGTCGGCCATGGCGTGTGCTGGAACAATTGGATGGTGATTGGCCGGAAGATTGGGCTTCTGGCGAATGTTTGCTGCGGCGCATTGAACCGCAGTGGTTTTTAATTTTATGCAAAGATCATGTTGGAGGATGAGTTATGCAATACAACGAAAATACATTTCAGTGGATTACCACTGAAAAAGCAGCCGGGTAGGGTGGGCAGGCTTTTTTGCCCACCGTTTGCATTGCGGATTTTTCGCGTGGGCACGAAAAGCGTGTGCCCACCCTACCCGGCTGAAGAGAAATGACATGACAGTTTCATCAAATTGTAATTTTAGCGAATACGGTACGGCACCTGATGGACTGGGTTTGCAACCGCCCGGACATTTTTTTGATGCCGCCACCATTTGAACCTTACCGGAAACATTGCGGATGGGGACATCCTCCATCCGGCTTAGGAGTATGATTTTGCAAGACATAATCCAGCCCCCTGATCCTTTCAAGGCCTTAAGTATTATATATTTATTTACAGCGTGTATTTTTACAATAGGCCGTATTTATTCTTTAATAAAAATTGCCTGGCTTCGTAAGAAAGGAATTTATCCGCTGAAAGGAATGGAAAGCCTTGAGTATGTGAAAAAGCTCTTGACGCAGGGTGAGTTTGCTTTGGCAATAAAATGCTACAGAAAAATATACGGCAACAATATTAGTCTAAAGGGGGCAAAAGAAAGCGTGTTAGCAATAAAATCTGAGTTAGAAAATAATAACTTATAAATCTTTAATTTTAGGAGTGTAAGCATGTCCGATTTTTCAACTTACTTTAACGAAAACATGACCGCTTTGGGTCTTCCCGTTCCCCCCTCTTTATACACCTCATTAGTGGCAGCACTTGCAACTACTGGCCCCTTAATAGCCCTTGTAGAGAAATACGGAACAACCGTTACCGTTGGCGAACTTATTCATGCGGGGCTGTTATCTGAGATACATGCGGGGCTTGGTGCTGTCGCTGTTTCCTATTATGCAGGTGCGGTCATCGGAAGTGCCGCAGTAGCCACCGGAAGGGTATTATCTGATGGAGCATCTCTTGCCGACGTTTTCTATGATGTTATAAATTTAGATAAACAGGCATTCAATTTCCACAATGATGGCTTGTTCAATGATTTCGAGTACAACCAAGTGATGAATTTGGCATCTAATTGGATGGTATCCGACCAGTCATCAACATTATTGCCCGGCTTCGAAGACTACAACTTCGGTCTAAATTTCAACACCCCCATCGGCGCCTTTTACGATAGCCAAAACCCGGCCACCGATAACAGCCTCTCCATCGCCGCCCGTACCCCGGTGCTTTTGGACAGCAACAACTATGGCCTGAATATTGGTTTGCTAACGGCGATGGACGATAACGCCGACGGCAAGCTGGCGGATGGCGAACTGGCCGGGCTTAAGGCTTGGTCTGACACCAACGAGAACGGCATGGCCGAGGCCTGGGAAGTCAAGACCCTGGCCGAGCGCGGCATCGCCGCCATCGCCGCCGCCGACTACGGTTTTTACACACGCGGCAGCAGCCTTAAAGTTCCTGCCGCCCCTTTGCCACCCACCACGGGCGATGATACGCCGCCAACATCTATTATCCAACCAGGAGTGCTGGGTCTGCCAACTGTGGAGAATAAAGTTGAAAGCGTACCGGCCAGCAATTACCGCACCTTAAGGGACAACGGCAATGCTTACTCGCTTTATGGGAGGATTTGGATTTGGGTTGATACCAATGACAACAGTATAAAGCTGACCAAAATTACCCAAGACGAGAAAAATATTGTCGGCACCGACGGCAAGGACACTTTTGACATCAGTTTCCTTGATGGCTCCCCTTTCGACGCCACCAAGGCCATCAATTTCCTGGGCGGCAACGGCGATGACACAGTGGGCGGCAGCACCCGCGCCGACAATATCTGGGGCGGCATCGGCAATGATACATTGCTCGGCTATGCGGGCGATGACAATCTTTACGGTGAAGACGGCAATGACCAACTGAACGGGCAGGACGGTGCCGACACTCTCGACGGGGGCATCGGCAATGATACGCTGTTCGGCGGCAATGGCATGGACGTGCTCAACGGTAGCGAAGGCAACGATTATTTGGATGCCGAAAACGACATCGATTATCTCTATGGGGGGAATGGGGTGGATACGCTTTATGGCGGGTCGGGTAATGATTATGTCGATGGTGGCAACCAGGACGATTCGTTGTTGGGCGAAGATGGCGATGACAGGTTGTTCGGTGGCGCAGGCTTAGACCAGCTACAAGGAGGCTATGGCAATGACCGGCTGGTGGGCGGCGTGGATAATGACCGTTTGTTTGGGCAAACGGGCAATGATATTTTGTGGGGCGGTGGCGGCAACGACTTTTTACAAGGTTTTACCGCTTCTAACGAGGCCAAGCAAACGCTCAATGCTGGCGAAATCGATGATGACCTCCTCTACGGTGAAGCCGGTGCGGATACCTTGTCGGGTGGTTTGGGCAATGACCGATTGGATGGCGGAGAGGGTGACGACTTCCTTTGGGGCGATGCTGGTAATGACACCTTGTACGGCAGTGCAGGAGCAGATCAGCTGGTGGGGGATGTTGGGGATGACATACTGGATGGCGGCGTGGGCGACGACACCTTTTTCGGCGATGCCGGGGCGGATAGCCTGTTCGGTGACTGGGGTGCTGATGAACTGCAAGGTGGCTATGGCAATGACCGCTTATCCGGCGAGACCCAAAACGACAAGCTGTTCGGCCAGACGGGCAACGACACCTTATGGGGCGGCGATGGCGATGACATTTTGGTGGGTTTCACGGCCAGCAATGAAAGCAAACAAAGCCTGTCAGGCACCGAAACCGACAATGACACCTTATACGGCGGTAACGGCAATGACAACCTGTTCGGCGACTTGGGCAACGACACCTTGGACGGCGGCAGCGGCAACGATTTTGTCGATGGTTGGCACGGCGATGACAAGGCCTTCGGCGGCGACGGCAACGACCAGTTGACAGGCGGCTATGGCAATGACCAACTGGTGGGCGAGGCGGGCGAAGACAATCTGTTCGGGCAAACCGGCAATGACAAGTTATGGGGAGGGGACGGCGATGATTTCCTGATGGGTTTCACGGCTTCCAACGAACCCAAAAAGACGTTGGCGGCGGGCGAAACCGATGACGATTGGCTGTATGGCGGCAACGGCAATGACGTTGCCATCGCCGGACTGGGCAATGATTGGTTGTTTGGCGAAGCGGGTGATGATGAGTTGCAGGGCGGAGCTGGCAATGACAAGCTCTATGGCGAAGATGGCAATGACAATCTGTTCGGCCAAGTCGGCAACGATGTGCTGTATGGCGGCAATGGCGATGACGTGCTGGTCGGTTTCACAGCCTATAATGAAGAAAAACAAAGCTTGATGGCGGATGAAACCGATGGCGATTGGCTCTATGGCGGCGCGGGTAAGGATTTTCTGTTGGGCGGCGAAGGCAGCGATTATTTGGACGGCGGCGCGGGTGCTGATGACATGCAAGGCGGTAATGGCAATGACATTTATATTGTCAACAGCGTCAACGACAGCATCGCGGAAGAGGCTGGGGCCGGTTACGACACGGTCATCAGCAGCAGCAATTACCTGCTCAACCAGAACATTGAAGAATTGCGGCTGTTGGATGGCCTTTGGATCCATGGCACGGGCAATAAACTGAACAACAAAATCATCGGCAATAATGCCGGAAACATTTTGGATGGTGTCACTGGTGCGGACACGATGATTGGTGCCGAAGGCAACGACACCTATTATGTCGATAATGTCGGCGACCAGGTTGTCGAATTGGCGGGCGAAGGGGTGGACCGGGTGCAAAGCACCATCAGCTACGCCTTGGATGCCAATACCGAAGACTTGGTGCTGTTGGATTTTTCCAAACCGGAATCGGGGAAGGTCGATAATACAGATGTGCTGGTGTACGGCTACCCCAAAATGAACGAACTGGATTACATCCAAGGCGATGCCGTTGACGGTTTCTTAGGCACTTGTTCTTTGACGGCCATCTCCAACCTGATGACCCAAGCGGGCAAACCGACTACAGAAAGTGATGTGATCCATTTCGCCATCAACAACAATTGGACTCTGAAAGACCCCAACTTGCCGAATTACGATCGTGGCGGCACGACTCCAGCCGAGCAACAGGCTATCTTATCCGCACTTGGGATGCGCAACGACTTGTTGTGGGGCTACAACGAGCAAGGCTTGGCCAACTTAGTCATGAGCGGGCGCGGCGTGATCCTAGGCGTCAATGCTGGCAAACTGTGGGGTGAACCTACTTACACGGGCAACGGCGCAGTCAACCACGCCATCACGATCACTGGCGTGGTTTATAACGACAGCGATACGACGGACAAAGGCCAACTGATGGGTTTTTATATCGCCGATTCGGGGCGGCACAAAGTCAATGACATGACCCGTTTTGTGCCTATCAGCCAATTCAAAGCAGCGGCCAACGTATCCGGAGCTTATTCGATTTATACTTTAGAACCCGTGAAACTCTGGGATGAGGACATCAATGGCTCAGGCAACAACGCCAACAATATCATCATCGGTAACCGGGGCGACAATGTCCTTAGCGGCTGGGGCGGCGATGATTCGCTGTCCGGCGGGGCGGGCAACGACACCTTGTTCGGCAATACGGGCACGGACAAGCTCAACGGCGGTGAAGGCGACGACACCTTTGTGGTGGATGTCACTGGCGATACGGTCATCGAAGCGGCCAATGAAGGCATTGATATGGTCAAATCTTCTGCAAGCTTTACCTTGTCCGCGAACGTGGAAAACCTCGCCTTGCTAGGTATCGAAGACATCAATGGCACGGGCAACACCCTATCAAACGAGATATCCGGGACTAGCGGCGACAATATCTTGAATGGCGGAATGGGCATTGACACACTAAAAGGCGGCTTGGGCAATGACATCTATGTCGTTGACCTCAGCCAAGATAGCGTCCTAGAAAATGCCGATTCCGGCATCGACCAAATCCAGTCCGGCGCGTCATATTCGCTGCCTATCAATGTCGAACACCTTTTCCTCACAGGCGATGCCGCCATTAACGGCATAGGCAATACGCAAGGCAACGCCCTCATTGGCAACAGTGCGGCCAATAGCTTGGATGGGGGGATTGGTTTTGATTTGCTGGTAGGTGGCCTAGGCAATGATAAATTGACAGGGGGGCCCGGCATGGACAGCTTCCGCTTTAACGCTTCGCCAACGGAAAATATTGACATCATCACTGACTTTACCGTAAATGACGACACCATCCAACTGGACAACGCCATTTTCGCCAAATTGGCAACCACAGGGACATTGGATAGCGCCCTATTTGTGAAAGCGGCGGCGGCCATCGGGGCGGATGATTATATCATTTACACCCCCACGACCGGGGCATTGGCCTATGATGCGGACGGAAATGGCGCGGGCGCCAAGGTGCAAATTGCACAATTGGGCATAAACCTTGCGCTGACCAATGCCGACTTTATGGTCATTTAGGTGATGGCCCATTTGCCGTATCAGGAACAGGTGAACACCAAACACCCGGCGCTTGGCGACGCGCCTTTCAGGCCTTAAACCTGAAAGGCGCTGGCGTTTTCAAGCCTCACATCAACGTCAAAATTTCCGCCAAGACTTTGCCGTTGGTCGCCAAAATTTGCTTAGGGAACACGCCCGGATTACCCTGGAAATCCGTGACCGTACCGCCCGCTTCCAGGACGACCAACGCGCCCGCGGCGACATCGTACAAATTCAATTCCTGCTCCCAAAACGCATCGACCTGGCCATCGGCAACCAGGCATAAATCCATCGCCGCCGAACCGAACCGCCTCTGCCCCGTCGTCCGTTGGGCAATGCGCCCAAACCGCTCCAGATTATTGTCGGTCAAATACGAACGCAAGCACGCGAATCCTGTCGCCACCATGGCATCCGCCAAACCGCTTTCGTCAGACACGTTAATGGCCACGCCGTTTTTAAACGCGCCCCGCCCTTTTGCCGCCGTGTAATAATCATCCAAAGCAGGGGCATAAACCGCACCCGCCATCAGCTCGCCATCAATTTCCAAAGCCACGCTGATTGCCCAAAAATACTGGCCTCTGGAAAACGAATGGGTACCGTCTATCGGATCAACGACCCAACGTGCGGACTGATCCGCCGATTGCCCGCCCTCTTCACCCCAAAAACCATACCGGGGGTATTTTTTCGTCAGTGTGGCCTGCAAATAGGCTTCCACCGCAAGATCGGCGGCGGTGACAAAATCACGCGGATTTTTTTTGTGGATTTCCGTATTCTTCAAATCTTTAAAATGCGCAAGGGCAATCTGCCCTGCTTCACGCACAATGGTTTCAAGTTCAACGAGGGAAATGGTCATGATCTGGGGTTCTCAAATTAAAAATGGAATTATACGGGATACAGGCACCTTGATGATGAATTTGAGGATGCCTGGCAGGACCCTATGGCTGGCCCGCCTTGGCGAATCAGGGGTGATGCGTCCGCAAGGTAAAGGTGACCGGCCCGTTATTGACCAAAGAAACCTGCATATCCGCGCCAAACTCGCCAAAGGCTACATTGGCGTAGGCCGCCTGCGCCAGGCCTTGCAAATACGCGAATAATTCGCGGCCTTGTTCCGGCGGTGCGGCGGGCGTAAAACTGGGGCGGCTGCCCTTTTGGGTATCGGCAACCAGGGTGAATTGGGGGACTAACAACAAACCACCGTTAATGTCCCGCAAACTCAAATTCATACGGTCATTGTCATCGGCAAAAATCCGGTAACTTAAAATACGCTCCAACAGCCTGTGCGCATCCTGGCGGGTATCCGGCTTTTCCACGCCAACCAAAGCCAAAATGCCCGTGCCGATTTCGCCGATGTCCTGATGGTTGACGGTCACTTTAGCGGCGGTGACGCGTTGGATGATAGTGATCATAAGATGGGTTATTAACTGATGTTACGCAGACTTTTTCTGCGAGTTGAAAATAAACAAAGTAGAGTCGCTATCGCGATGTTTTTTTAATCGGGTTCTCGCACCCGAAAGCGAGATACTTTCTTTTGCGCCGCCAAAAGAAAGTATCCAAAGAAAAGGCGGCCCGGTTGCCGCTGATGTCTTGCGCTCCTCGCATTGGTCGGGGGGCGGCAAAAGGGGCTTCCTGCCCCTTTGCCGCCGTGCGGCATCCATGCCGCACCCCTTCGGGCTAGTCCCGACCAATACTGCGGTGCTCGACACGGCAAACGGGATAAAAACTACGTTACTGCGTAACGTCAGTTATTAAATGATGTGCCTGTTGGGATAAGCCATGTTTTCACTGCTTGACTGCAATGATGGTGACCATGCGGTTGACCACTTCGTTAAACGTGACAGCCAAACCACATTCTACAATGGTTGCCACGATGTCTTTGGGTGCAAGGCGCACTTTATAATACGAGCCCACTTTTTGTTGCCAACCATTTGCCGTTTTGACATGTAAAAGGTCGGTGACGCGCACTTTGTCAGTTTCATAATCCAAGCAACAAGTCAGTATTTTGGTGTCATCGCTTTTTACCGGAATGAACCGGTTGTCGCCAACAAGTTCTGTTGAATAGTCACGGAAGGCCAATATCAGTTTTCCGTTATCGGCCAATATGCCACAACAGTTGATGATGAATTGCCTGGCGCTTTCGGAACTTTCAAGATGCGTGAGCGTGTCACCCCAGCAAATAATGGCTTCGGGCTGAGGGTCGGCATATTCCCTTACCCGGCGAATATCGTCATTAATGCCGGTGATCGCGAATTGCCGCTTGTTAAGTTCCAATTCTGCCAAGAGCTGCCGATTAAAATCAATGGCGATTACCGTATAGCCTAGCCGGGCTAGGGATACGCTTTGGATACCGTGCCCGGCGCCGAGATCCAAGGCCATCTTTGTGGAACGCGGAAAGAGCTGGTTAGCTTCTAAAAACAGTTGATGCTCTTGTTGCTTGGTCTCGAAATCACCAACCATCCACGAATAAAAATCGCCAAGATGGTGCTCGTAATGTTCTTTTACACCCATTATTTGTCCCGGTAATGTGTTCATTAAATCGAAGTCTAGTCCGCGCTCACGGCAAGACCCTTAAATACCGCCGCTGATCCATCAGGCAGCCCTACCCTTGACCTTGCCGGACGGGCCTACACCGCTTTGCCGCCATCTTACGGGTTTACTGGATACCGGCTGGATATGGCGATCCGATTCCAAGCGTTGATCGCTATGCCAAGCCATTCGACTGCGGCAATTTCCTCATGTGAGAGCACGGCAGCGGCTTCCGCGTAGACAGAGTCCGGTACCTGCCCCACCGAAATTAGCGTCACAGCTTCACAAAGCGCGAGGGCGGCCCGTTCTTTTTCATTAAAATATTGGGTTTCTCGCCAAGCGGGCAAAACACTAATACGGCCTATAGATTCGCCATTCGCCAATGCATCGCGTGTATGGAGCCTGATACAGAAAGCGCATTGGTTTATCTGGGACGCACGAAGACGCAATAGATGCGAGAAACCTTCAGCGATCCCTGCTGTTGTAGCGAGTGCATTTGCTTGGCGATCAAGACTGGCCACCGCTTGGTATAACTCCGGCGCCACTTTGCCTAAATTGATCCGACTTTCCATAACACTCTGTGGATGGGCTAATATTTACCGTAAAAGGCGCCAGCAACCCTATGCATGCTGCGCCACCATTAATTGTTCATCTCATCTTCGACGGTAGCGTGATGGTCTCCCCGGCAATCATAAAGCTGCCGTACCCCCGATGGTGGAGAGTGCGGGGCTCCCCGATATTCGGGTCAACCCAAGCATGGATAACTTCCAGGACGAAGAACGAATACTTCCGGGCCATCCCTGTGTCGGCGATCCGGCATTCGAGACTGGCGAAGCAGTCGTCGAGCAAGGGAGCGGAGACAGATTCCGCCGCGCTGCGCGAGAGCCCGAATTTGCTGAATTTGTCGACCTTGGCTCCGGTCGTGTTGCCGCAGCCCACAACCTTCTCCGCGATCTCCTCGGTCGGTATGTTCAGGACACACTCTTTGGACGCCAAAAGGAGCGTGTGCGAATGGCTCCGGTCACTGACGACACAGCCAACCAAGGGTGGCTCGAACTCCAGCATGGAGTGCCAAGACATCGTCATGACGTTGGCCTGTGACCCATGGGCGGTTGTCAATAAGAGAACAGGCCCAGGCTCCAGCAGGGCATACACATTGGGCAGAGGAAAGCGTTTTTTCGGCATGGGATGAATCCTTCGCGGATGGTTGCGCACGGGCGCCGCTATTTCAACGCCCGACAATAGCAAAAGACCCCTCTAAGCGACAAGGGGGAGCCGCCGAACCTTGATAAAGCCACACTTCAAAACCGCCGGACGGGGCAGGATCGGCCACCGCATTAACAGGCATCCAGGATGACGGCTGGCTATGGCTTGCTACCGTGCATCCCGGCCGTTGGGGCTACAAGCCGGCAATCATCTATTGCCAGTTGCCACCACCAACCCTGTATATCCAATCGTTGCGAAACTACGCCGCAAGCAATTGGATGAATAGCTTAATCCACATGGCGGCGACAATTGACGTGCCTGCCAAGAAAGCAAGCCTCCTGTGCTTTAAGCCGTTATAGGTGGTGTGAATGTAAGCGTGGGCATACCTAGCCCCAACAAAAAACCAAGCCAAACAAAGGAAAACAATGTCGGCGCTATTGGTGGCGAGAACAGATAAGCAGGCCACATAAAACAGGACGGGCATTTCAAAGAGGTTATCGTAATGTTGGGTTACCTTTGCCAGCCCATCGGGTAGCTTGGCCCCTCTATTTAGAAGAAAATACCCCGGATTTAAGCCCTCCTCCTTAACAGCCCTGATTCTGAGCCTGAGCATCCAGATACCGATTACAAAAGTGAGCAATACAACTGCAAACACAGGGTAGACGATTAAAGCCTGCTTCATATTTAATCCTCGACTATCAAAATGGCTTGTGGTTTTTTGGACTTCTAACGGCTTCTTTAGCTGAATAACGTTACGGTAAGGCGCGCGCCGCCTACAGGACTTAAACGGATCCACCGAACTTAAAATGGAACTTCAAAACCCCCAACGGGCGGCGCGTCCCTTTGACTGGCTTGTTGGGCTAGCCAGTATCATTAAAGCCTAACCATCACCAACCACATAGCCGCCTGAAAAATTGGGCCGCAAAAGGACGAAACCCAACCTTCACAGTTACCTTGCCATGCTGCTTATTTTAAGGGCTTAAGGGAAGCACGCCTACCGGCTAGGTACAAGCCTCCAATCATCATCAGCAATAGTGCTGAAGGTTCAGGTAGATTAGAACTGCTTAATTCCAGATTTCTAAAATCGACGGAATTACCAGATGGGCTAGGGGTAAAAACATAAAATCGAAAATCGATTGAAGAAAGGTTCTGAAATATAGACAGGCTGGAGAGGTCAATAGTTTGAAGACCCGGTGCCTGTTGTGTACCCGATGGAAGCAGGGTGGAAAATAGGTCGCTGGCAAAACCATCAACACTAGAGCGGATAAAGTAGCCACGAGGGTCGCTGTTGCCACCTTTGCCGACTTCGAACTGCAAAGTCCCCAAATTCAAATAGTTTCCACCACTGGCGGTTACGGCGATGCTAAAGAAGCTATTATTGGTTTCGGCGCTACCGTAACTTGTAGAACCTAATGAAGGATAAGCCTCGAGAACGTTGCCATAGCCATCATCTCCAATATATGAATTGCTTAAATTGCTACCATCATAAGAACTGCTTTGAACCCCAGTTCCCAATACGGAAGGATTTAAGTCTGTAGTGAAAGGATATTGCACGATTACGGCGGCCTCAACCGAGGACAGCCCGAACAAAAGTAAAGAACAAATTGCAAAAAAATTACGCATTAATTTTCTCCTAATAGAGAGGGTTGATTAAAATCGAAACAACTATAAAAGCCAAACTACAAAATTGCAACTGAAGCACAAAGGCCCAGGCAAAACTGAATAAGCCCCAACTACATGTTTGCGGTCACGCCAGCTCTAATTTTTGTAATCTTATCCCTATGCCATGAGCGGTCGCGTATCTCACCGGCCCGCCTGTCAATAAATGAAGGGATACCCAAGCCCGTAACGGTCAAAACGGCTATCAGGGTCAGTTTCCAAGTGCTCTATGGCAATTTCTGCAATCAAATCAAAGGGAATTTTCCTGTGTTTTTGCCCGGAACGTGACATGTCGAATATGGATATATGGCGCAATTTTGGATCAATATTGGCTATGCGTTTTGGGCTATAGATTAATATCCAGGCGCCTATTATGACAAAGGCGCTTCCAAGGGCCTCAATTAGCTTTTTCGTACCCGACGGCCCTAAATCCAATACCCCCGTGTCCGGGTTGTCACCAAACGCAATAAAGCTTAATCTTGGAAAGATTGGATTGCGGTACTTATTGCCCGTTGAAGACCGGCAGAATGGATCCAGCCAACAAAAGCGGCGTATTCACAATTCCCATGGTTATTGGCTATAAAAATATGGTTAACGCCTAATAGATTCGTCCAAATTCGAATGCTAGCCCCGTCAGCGAAAGAAAATACATTTTTTGCACGGGAAAAACCTTTCTCACTTGCATCGGTGATGCCCGGCACAGACCTGAAATGCGCTATCAGTTTTGAGGCCACGTTTTCTTCAGATACAGGGAACGGTTCTCTAGGCTGCGACCAAAACTCTTGAATCACTTTAACGACCGCAGGATGGGTTCTAAGCCCAGGATGATCCACGCCATCCAAGCATATAAAATGGGCATGTTTAAGTTTGGTGGACTCAATCGGGACAGTGCCATCACCCCCATCGGTGGTGTTCCCCGCAACAACCAAGGTGGGTATTTTAACGGCAAGCCGCTCGGCTAGAGCTCGGCGACTTTGGCCAAGATGCTTCGCCATACCGATGCCCCAACCAAAAGGGTCAACCATTCTTGCCAAGTCAGCACCACCAATAGGCGAACCCAACAAGACCAGAGATTCAAACCGCCCCCACCACTCTGGATGCCTTGATAATACTTCCACCCAAATGACACCACCCAGTGACGTGGCGATGATCCGCGCAGGGGTATCAGGATTTTGTTGCAACGCTTGTCCGGCAGCTTGCTCCACCTTGCGGATAAGGGGTTCAATTTCAAAATAAGTCTCGATGAATCCGAGAGTTGGGGCGATGACATAAGATTGGGGAGGGGCTACTTTATTGGCTAGTATTCCCATCGCCTTGTTATTGTCAGCCATCCCATGCTGCGAAAACAATATTAGTTTAATTTGATTTGTGGATGGCATAACTTGCGCTATTCGACTTTATGGGAGAACCTTTGGGTAGGACGGCCAGTTACCCAACCGCCGCCCTCCCGGTGATGGGGCGTTTCTTTGGCCATCACCAATCCATTAAAGAAAATAAGTCACCGTTAACAGTTAAGTCCATGCGGTAGCGGTCAATTTCACATACCTCAGCCGCACCTAGCCTACCCAGCCAATTTCTCATAACCACGTTATCGGCAAGGACGAAGCCTCTTAGCACCTCAATGCCTTTTATGCTTGCCATCCGATCAAGCACCGCAAGCAGAAGCGTTCCCAGACCCCGATGCTGATAACTGTCGATGACTACCACCCCAAATTCGGCTATCGCGGGCTGATTCTGAATACGGATAAACCGGGCTATCCCAATCCCCCGATGTTCGCTTCCATGGTGGACAAGCGCAATCCATGCAACATGATTGTGTTGATCGATTTCTGTAAAATCACGCAATTGGGCATCGGATAGCTTTAAGATCGGGGAAAAAAAGCGGAAGTTGCGCGATTTTATGGATAAGTGCAACATGCCTTTTTGTATTGTTTCTTTGTCGTCAGGCCGGACAGGCCTAAAATCGACCAACACCCCATCCCGCAATGGTAAGGTAAATTCTTTGAGGTTGTCGATACTGCTAAAATAGCTGCGATCCATTTTACAATCTGATTAGAAATAATCTTCAATAACAACGCCCTGAAAAAACCCCTAAAGCCAAGCAGGCGCCTAAAAATGCCCGTGATCACCACCATAGCATTACCAAGCACATGCCGGAACCGGCCCCCCAATTTAAGGCTTATGTTACCCATTAAAATTTCGGTTTGATAACGGGTGGTTGCCCATGGCCCTTTAAATTTTAATCAATTCCTAATCCACCCCTAATCAAGAATTCAGAAATATTCTATAGAATCTTCTGCAACTGAATTATTTCCTAATTTCAAGGGGTGCCAACATGTTTAGAATTACAATTTTTACCTTGTTTTGCCTGGCGTTTTCGCCACTTACCTCAGCCGATGGGGATGAGCACGAACATCATGGCCACCGGCATGGCCACCATTACTACAGACCGGTCGAACGGGTTTATTACGAGAGGGCGCCACAATACGCCCCCCCACCTCGTTACAACAGTTACGACCCGCGTTCCCACCAAGGTTTGGCTGGAGGTGTCATAGGTAGCGTTTTAGGCTACGAACTGGGCGCAGGCAATCCAATCGCATCAGGTCTTGGTGCCGCTGCCGGTTCATACGTAGGTAACGGGATGGCCAGATAGGCCTAAAAAAGCATCCAGTGTGTTTCTTTCCCGCTGATTTTCACCAACCGCCGGGTTGATCACGACAACTACATAAGCAGGCCGATAGCATACCTTCCCAACAAACCCGCAGTAGAAAATAAGCCCCGCCTTGGATAAGGGTAACGGCGATACCCTGGCATAGCTAATAATGGGGTTCCGATGTCGCCGGGTTAGGCCACCCGGCAATTGCCCTGTCCTTAGCCCTCCCCCTCTGCATCCACTCAACCGCAACCCGGCCCATTTGCCTATAAGAGCCGGATACTTGAATGCCCACCTGCACAATACGGCTATCACCTATTGTACCCTACGGAATGCGTCTTAAAAGTTGCCTAAGTTTCAACGTAAACGGGGCGGGGGCAGCGCATGCACCTCCGTTGAGGGCTCCCCGATGGATGCGAGGAAGTCTGACAACGCGCGCGTGGAGCCAGAGGTATAGAACGTCGTTGTGGAGGCGCCATTCTCAGGTGTGCGTGACGAGGACGCGAGGACGCGCGCGAGTTGCCGGGCAATGGCATCGGATGGTTCAACGACAGTAACGGACGGCCCAGCAACCCTCGCAATTTCGCCGATGATGAACGCATAGTGGGTGCAGCCTAGGACAATGGTGTCTGCGCCCGCCGCGAGGCCTGGGTGCAAATACTTCTCCAAGAGTTGCCGCGTCGCCTCATGATCGAATTGGCCGCGCTCAACCTGATTGGCGAGCCCCGGACACGGTTGCAGGATGACGCGCGTATCCACGCCGTATGTGTGGCAAAGACGGGCAACCGATTGGCTGCGGATCGTGTTGCTGGTAGCCAATACGAGCACCACTTTGGACTTCGTGACCAGCGTGGCGGGCTTGATAGCCGGTTCCATCGCGATGATGGGTAGCCCATAAGCGGCACGCAGGTGTCCTGACGCGACGACACTGGCCGTGTTGCAGGCGATCACCAGCGCCTTTGCGTGGTGCCCCACCAAAAAACCAGCAACTTCCCTAGCGCGGGCTTCAATGAACTGTGGCGACCGGTCACCGTATGGCGCGTTGGCGCTGTCTGCAACGTAAGCGAATGACTCGCCCGGCAGCTTCGCCCTCAGTGCCTGGAGCACCGACAGCCCACCGACGCCCGAGTCGTAGACGCCAATTGGTGCCAACTTCGCGATGGGGTTCACAATGAGTTTCCTTTGCTAGGCCTAATATTACGGTAAGGTGCGCACCGCTAACGAAGCCGCCGAACCTTGATAAAAAACTAAACTCCAAAACCACCAACAGGCGGCATCTCCCTTTGACTGACTTGTTGGACATGAAAGTGAGAACATTTGCCCCGTCCTAGAAAAATTGATAGTCCTGCACGGTGCAAACGGTAACGGAGAGAAACCGCGTAAGGCCAACAATAACTTACTAGCTCGAAATGGCTTTTGAATTTGATTGCCAAGAAATGTCAATTGTCCGATGCTGGCGCGCACAGTCCCGAAGATATAAATTGATGAGGATTTGATGGGGCACACCCGTGCCTTCAGACATTTCTTTGAAATGACCGACCACATCTTCGCCCAACCGGATAGTAACCGACTTCTTAAGTTTGCTGGATTCACAACTAAAGCCCAACATCAAGAAACGATGTTCGTCATCCGAATGGCCTTTATCATAAAACTGCGCCGCAAATTTGTCATAGAAAACAGACTTGGCTTCTTCGAAAGAAACACCATGCTTTTTCTGATTAGCCGCTGTCTTATGGTATCCCATTCGAACTTAATCATGGTTACATTGTAGGTACAACAGCCGCAGTGTCAAGAACCGCCCGACGCAGAGCTAAAGGGTGCCGGCGGCTCTTCGCCGCATCCCGCTTGAGCGCCTTGTTGGGCTTGGTTTTACCAGCGACGTACATAGCTTCGTTTGCCCATAAGCGCAATTGTTGCTGGAAAAACAACAAACTTTCAAAACCGCCACGAAAAAGCGCCCCCTTGAGCGCAATGTTAGCCAGTATTTTGCCTAGACATTTTAGCAAGGTAGTAAATGAACCCCGTTGCCAGACAAAGATGGATGATTGAATTTGGTACAATGCCAGAAAGTGCCGTTATTGTTCCTTCACGGTATGCGAGTATTTCGATCGGGAATAACCCGATCTGAATGGCTGCATTACCCATCAAGAAAGCGCGAAGCGTAGGGGAGTCTTCGTGATTTCTAACCATGAGGGCGGTCGCACCGACTGCTAGGAGAATAACTCCAACTTCTCGAACCCAAACCTCAGCCGCTGAACTTGATACGCCTTTGGTTGCCAGTAGCATTGCAGGTGCGAAGAGCGCGAAGGCGCCAACTGCCAAAGCTACCGTGGCTGCTAAAGTCAAAAATGTGGATCGTTTCATTGGTTCTCCTCAGTGAATTTGTAATGCTATATCATTCGGCTTGTATACGCTTGAAAAATGGCTTTTAGCCTAACGTTACGGGACGCGCCGCTCACGAAAGCGAAACAAAGCCGCCGAACCTTGATAAAAAACCAAACTTCAAAACCACTAACGGGCGGCATGTCCCTTTGACTGGCTTATTAGGCCAAAAGAGCGCATGGCATAGAGCTTAAACGCCAACCTCGCGGCTCAGTGCCTCAGTGATCCACTGGTTCAGGCTTTTGCCTTGTGCCGTAGCCGCACTAACAATATCAGCGTGCAAATGAGCCGGAATACGCACATTGAACTTACCGGAAAAGGCTTTGCGTGATTCCATGCCTTTTTCGCGGCATACATCCAGAAACACCTTGAGGGATACTTCTCCTTCGCGCTTAAGCCCTTCCACATCAGCCGCATAAAAATCGGCACTACCATTCAGATCGACAAACTCACCCCTAAACAGGGCAATATCGGGATCATAGGTAATGACCGCCTTATAACCTTGAATTTTCATTATGTTAATCATTAAGTTACCTCATTGTCATTTAGCCACTTGCGAATTGACACCACAGCTCCCTTATCGGTATTGGGCGAAGGATGTGGACGATGGAATACCCGCACTTCGCTAAACAGTACCACAGCGACCCGCGAACCTTCGCGTTCGCTAATATCAGCCCCCAGTTCCATAAACAGTGCTTCGACGTCGCGCCATTGGATATTGCCGCTAACTGGATGTGTAAAAATCGCTTCAAGAGTTTTTTGGTGTTTGCGCTTCATGGATGCATGGTACTAAATATCAGTACCAATATAAAGGCATTATTGGGTTGCGAAGATTCGCATTTCAAAGGGTAAAAGACAAGTGAGTAACAAATCTATGAGAATTGCCCAACGTTACGAGACTGTAAAAATATCCAAAATCCAGCGGATCTGTAAAGCGATTCTTAGCCGCATTTTTTAAATCGCGCCGGTTATTTGTCTGTGACAAGCCGTTTTTAGTGGAAAAAACGCTTGCCCCGTCTTTTTTTTACGCATATTTTGCATTTTTTAGGGCGTTTTCTGAACGCCGGGCGCAATGACCCCTGAGCGCACCCACACCGAGAATGTTCAGTACCCGGGTAAAGTTATAAGCCATGGCCATCAGGCTAAATTCCCCGCGGCATTTTGCCAGTCCGCGCATCAGGAAATGGTGCATGCCGGCACGGTGTTTGAGGGTGCCAAAAGGATGTTCAACCATGACCCCGCGCCGTTTCATGCGGTTGGGGTTTTGGTGCATGCGTTGCTGGTGGCGTTCGGCCACCGCCTCATGTTCCCAGCGGGTGATTTGCCGGGCGGCCGCTTTTTCGGCCAGGCACTGTTCGCGTAGCGGGCACTGGCTGCAATCAGAGGTTTTGCTTTGGTAGCGGCTGATCCATTTGTCGTTTTTTTGCAAAGGCTTGCCGCGTAAGGTCAACGGCTTGCCTTGCGGACAGGTGTGCCGGTCTTGTCCGGCATCGTAACTGAACCGGTCTCGGGTAAAACGGCCTTGTTAAGTACATGAAAGCACTTTATCGAGCAACTCTCAACTTTTCAATAACTGCAAGAATCTTTTGTGCAGCGGCTTTGGCCTTTTCAGCAGAATCACATTCACTTGACTGAATTCGTTCGACATGAACCCCTTCGAGTTGGAGCATTGATGTTCGTGCATGGGCTTCGGCAGGTGTTTCTTGGTGTACGGTGTCGCCATCCACTTCGACAACCATAGCTATTCCTCCGTGTATTAGGAAAAAGTCTGGTTCGATACGCCGATAATTTTCTCCGCCGCGTACAAAAACAGGTAGAGGAGCAAATGAAACGCCGAAAGCTTTCAGTGAGCGATAGAGATGAATTTCAGCTTGTGATCTGAATAATAAACCGTCAACACTCAATGGCGCGACGTTGTTGGAGCGAACGCGCCCTTGATTAGTAAGTTTCGCCCCTGTTAACCAAGCCGCTGCCTTTTCACGCCATTGCGGGTCTTCGATAACGGCAGGAATAATTTTTACTTGAGTAAGCTGATCGTTAGGAAATTGATCGAGAAAGACTTGCGCTTTATCGCAAATGGATTGTTCTATAAACCCCATTCCGTCCTGAAGTTGTGGATAGAGGCTTAACGGCACATGTAGATAAAGATGTGCCTCCGTTCCAATTGTCGTAGTGGGTTTCTACGAGGTCAGGTGCCGAGTATGTGAGTACAGCAACCTCCCTTGCTGCTCCTTCGGAGGCGAAAATTCGAGCCAACGTACCAAGAATGGATTTGGGATCAGCGAAGAATCGAGCTTGCATAGAGATTTTTGATTAGAAATAGGCTAACGTTACGGTAAGGGGCGCGCCGCTAACTAAGCCTAAACGAAGCCACCAAACCTTGATAAAAACCAACCTCCAAAACCGCCAACGGGCGGCGCGTCCCTTTAACCGACTTGTTGGGCCTATTCATCATCTTGGTGTGGAAACAAATTTTCTAATGATTCTGTTTTCTTAGAGAGCTTCTTTTCTTCCGAGCCGTGTCTGCGTTCGATTTTTTTAAGGTCTTCTGCGGCAGGAAGTTTTTCTGGAACGATACCACGACCAATGAGAACACCACGAATATCGCTGTTGTTTTTTATATGCTCACTTGTAATATCTTTTTCGCTTCTAATATTGTCGTCTTTGTTAATGTTAAAGTTCGTTATTTCCGTTGCAAAATCTTTTGCCTTGATAGTTATAGTAGGCAAGAAATCCGCTAGTGGCCTTCCTTGTGGAGCACCCAATCTTTCCTTCATTTGCTGTGTTGTGATACCGCCAAAAAGAGCTTGGTCTCCTTTACTTCTAATAACAGCAAAACTTTTATCGCTTCCGAGCCGCTCGTTAATGATCCCGGAAAGCTGTTTTTCAGATGCTGTTAATTTTTTTCTTGCTGTAAGCCGCTCTGTTTCTGCAAGACGTTTCTCAATAATCTCTTGTTTTCTGGTTTGTACTGCAAAATAAGTTTGGGCAAATGCTATAGGGTCTTTAGTTGGGTCGCCATTTTGGGCAATCAGATAGCAAGCGTATCTGGTTAGAGCAACATCATCAATTTCTCGTGCCGCCTTTGCCGATTTCTATCATCTTCCTGACATCAAGAAAATGATCCGTTATGTTATTTCCAGAGGTTTCGCAAGATTTTTTAGCTTTATCAATTACTTTTGCGAAATTTTCCCATTTTGTATAGCCTAGAATAGGCTGAAGTTCACGAGCAAGCCAAAACTCTAGCCCTGAATCTGGGTGTGTTCTAACTATTTCCTCAAAAGCAGCGTGAAGCGTAACGATAACTTCTTTTTTCATAAGTAAAAACAAATATTATTTAGATAAGCTGATAATAACATGTTGTTTATGATAAGACTGCCCAACGTTACGGTAAGGGGCGCGCCGCTAACGGAAGCGAAACGAAGCCACCAAACCTTGATAAAAACCAAAACTACAAAACCGCCAACGGGCGGCACGTCCCTTTGACCGACTTGTTGAGCTGAGAAAGAACCAGTCCATCAATCTGTACAAACTGCTATTGTGGGCGACCCTTCTTCAACATATGCTTTACAACCAAATTTACTATCAGTTTTCGCGCACTGGCCTAGAGCGTTGTCGGTTTTTGAGGTTGAATGCCTTGCAGCGAGACAGCCAAATTCACATTCAGACGAGCTTTTGCATGGTTTTCCGCCATCACGACTGGTATGAAGACATCCGCTAAATTTTAACATCCCCATTGGTAACCATTTACCGCCTTCAGCTAAACATTGAATCCTTTCTTTCTCGAAAAAGCAGTGTTCCAAACCTGACTGGTCTTTGCCCCAAGTCCCACCATCCGCTTTACAAAGAAGCTTCTGGCCTTCTTTAGAAGGAACCAATCGACATCGTTGTGTATTTGAAAACCACAAATTATTTTGGCTCTTGCAAACCTCTTGTGACCAAGTGACATGGCAATTGTAATACCAACTTTTACCAGTTACAGATTCCCAAATGCCATCGAGCTTGTCACAAGCTAGCTTAGAATCGACTGTTGTTGCATGAGCTACAAGCGGTAAATTGAGAGAAGATAACCATAGCAATATAAATATTAATTTTTTAACCATGCTTTTATTGCCATGTGCCCAACGTTACGGTAAGGGGCTGCCCGCGTGATTGCTTGCAGCGGAGCCGCTTACCTGTGAAAAAAACTGACTTTGCCAGCCGGAACGGCGGGCAGTCCCTTTGACTGGCTTGTTGCAACGTGACCCGTAAGCCGGCCTAGCACGACAGGGTGCAGCCTCTCAACTAGCCTTCGCGCCAGCCGTAGCCGATCACGGCATAGAAAGCACCCACCGGCATAGGCCGGCAGACTGAACGCAACACGACACCTCGCACATCCAGTCCACGCGGCCGTGCCAAAAAGGCGCGCAGTGTCATAGAAGCTTGACCAATAATGGACAGCACGTTATATCGACGCGTAGCCGTCGAGCTGTGCTGTGCGGCAAACAGCTTGAAGCGCCGGCCAGCCGCGACGCGTACGCGACTCTGCTACGGGTGCAAGTGAGCCCAGCGGCTGCCATTGACACAAACACGGACATCTGGCCCTGGCTTGGAACGGGAATCCACGTCTGTCTTTTTGGTTCGGCTAAGGCACGTGGACCGGTGCTGAAAGCCGACATCGTTGTGTATTTGAAAACCACAAATTATTTTGGCTCTTGCAAACCTCTTGTGACCAAGTGACATGGCAATTTGAATACCAACTTTTGCCAGTCGCCGCATCTTGGCAGAACCACAAATTTTTGCTCTTGCAAACCTCTTGTGACCAATGACATGGCAATTGTAATACCAACTTTTACCAGTTACAGATTCCAAATGCCATCGAGCTTGTCACAAGCTAGCTTAGAATCGACTGTTGTTGCATGAGCTACAAGCGGAAATTGAGAGAAGATAACCATAGCAATATATAATTTTTTGCAGCTTTATTGCCATGTGCCCAACGTTACGGTAGGGGCTGCCGCGTGATTGCTTGCAGCGGAGCCGCTTACCTGTGAAAAAAAACTGACTTTGCCAGCCGGAACGGCGGGCAGTCCCTTTGACTGGCTTGTTGGGCAATGAAGGTGACGCGCTTTGCCCCGCACCGGAAAAGCCTGCTGCACCGCAGTGCCGCACAACGACTAAAACACCAACACCGACAGCCCGCAACGCCCGGCAGAAAACCACCACCCAGCCACGCAAAACGGATGGCAACCCCGCAACCCGCCAGGCACAAAACCCCAAAACCAGCCTTGGCCGCTTGAAGCTGACCCCCAAAACCGACAGGCCGAAAGTGAAGGCGAAAAACCAAACAGGGCAACCGCGAGGCAAAAGCCAAGCTTGAACTTTGCCCAAAACCTAACCCAAACAAACTGCCAGAACCCAGGGAAACGGCACAGCCACCGATGCCGGACAACACCCCCGCAACGGCACTAGCCAGCCCAAGCCACAACCCCAACTACACGCAAAACAGAGACGGAAACGGCAGTGCCAACAACCCGCAGAATTCAGGGATGACGCTTAACCCAACCCGCAGTGTAACCAAGCAACGGCAACCGACAACCACCCACGGCCTACAAACCCGACAAACAAAAAGCCAACACACCCGAACCCAGACTGCCCAACGTTACGGTAAGGGGCGCGCCGCCAACGAAAGCGAAACGAAGCCGCCGAACCTTAATAAAAAAACAAAACTCCAAAACCGCCAACGGGCGGCGCGTCCCTTTGACCGACTTGTTGGGCTAAACAACGTAACCAGAGTAAAACGCATTAACGAGCCGAGCTAGGCTTTGAACGGTTAGATATCATGGAACATAAGTAGCCAGCCACCCCGAATCTGTTGGCGGTTGATTATTTATCCTGTCAATTTTGACAATCACTAAGTGTCTCCATCTCCCTGCAAGATATTGGCTTAGAATAAGATTTATTTCTTCAGGTGTGACTGCATCATCAGCCTCAAATAATGTTTCGTACATCATTAATCTCCTAAATAAGCGGTTTTTTAATTTATTTATCCACATAGTAATGAAGTGCATTGGTGTAGACCGGATCTCCTGCAAATTCTTGGGCGAGCCTCGTTAGTTCTTGTCTGGTTTTTTCATATTCCTTTTGCAACCCAATAATAACCATGTCGTTTGTTACTGGAATACCACCGTCTAATTGATAGTTTTGCGGGGCGGCAAATACCCTTTTTAGTAAATCGGCAGAGCCTTGAAGACTATCCCAATATGTCAATACCCAAGTTATATCAACGGAAGAGAAAGGGATTGGCTTGCCTTCGAGCGTTGTTGTGACAATGAGATTTGGAGTGTGCGGCACCGGTGCATTCGGTGTATCAAATATCGAAACCGGATACTGAGCCGGAATGATAGCTTTAGCAAGACCATCCAGTAAGCTTAAATGCTTGTGAGCTTCCTTTGTGTTACGTTTTTGCAGAACATTCACTACATTCGCCATAATTGCTACGTCCGCTCCGGTGCTGTTGCCGCCATCTTGGACTATTGCCTTGGCAGCCGCTTTTGCCTCAAGCGGCTTTAAATCAGTAGCGGCCCCTCCGGTGATAAAGGCCGTTTGAATCAGCACCGGATTGAAAAAATAATTGGCATCATTAGGAATAATGTTAAAACTGAAACTGCTCAGAGCTGAAACGATATCAGAGTATTTAGTTTTTTTCGGGGCAACCAATACCACACGCTGTTTTAAACCTAAGCTACCTTGAACGGGTTGTGACGAATCGGGGCGCGCTTCTACGTTCAGGGCAACTTTTTCTGTTTCATAAAAGTACATGGCATTGTTACAGCCCGTTAAAAAAGTAGCCAACCATAATGCCATTAAATGTGTCTTTATTGTTTGCATGTGCTGCCTCCTCCATGAATTGCCTGGTTGATCTGTTTTAGGGTATCTGGGCTTTTGGCAATATTTTTTGCGGCTTCACCGCTAGAGACAAACTGGTTGAATTGGACTTCGTCTAGTCCATTAGCATAAATGCAGCCGAATGTGGTTAATGTAGCAGCATCTTGACCACTTGCTATGCGTGGTACGATGGTATAAGTATCCCTATCGTAGCCAAACATAAAACGCCCAGTCCCTTCGGCGCTGGCTGCGACATCTATTCCAACGGAGACTTCATGGACATAAACCAAGTGTGTTGCTTCGCCGCAGCCACAAAGCAATAGGCTTATCCAGCCTAACGTTATCAGTATTTTCATACGCCCTTCCTTTTGTCATCGGGTAAAGGTAAAAAATTAAATCGTTCTATCGGATAGGATTGGAAACCTCCTCTTTCTCTTGGTCTTATCACTTGGCGGTTGAAGATTGTATGACAGCTGCTTTTACCGTGTTGCTATCTTGATAATAGTGGAAGATAAAAACACCGTCAAAATCCCTAGGCAATTGGACTATATGACGTGCTTCTATCCCTGCGGTAAAACCCATTTTATAGGGATTGGTGTGCAAGCTGAGGCCTTGGTTTTTTTCGCTCCAGGCAAACGGCCGCATGTCTTGTAACACAACTTGGTTAGCAGCCACTTCCTTATGAAACCCATAGCTTGCCGGATGCTGTAATAAGCTGTTAACCGTTAAATTCGCTGAGTTTTTTGGTTTTGGATAAACCATAAACCTTTGAGTATGACCGAAAGTTAAACTTCCATCCGTCGGGCTTGTACTCAAATAGCCGCCCCAGGATTCACGGGCCAACAAATAACATGAATCGTTTTCAAAATAACGAACACTAACCACACCCAAATCATTAACTGCACATCCGGTTAAGAAGAAAAACAATACTGCAATAAACCAAGTCCGCGCTGATGTCATAGAACTTACTTACTTAAATAACTAGAGGCCACTCATTGACAATGCAATTAAATTGTGTTTTTAATTTATGCGTCCAAAATAATATGTATTCATACTCCTCTAAACGCTCCTAACCAAGCCCAACGTTACGGTAAGGGGCTGCCCGCGGGATTGCTTACAGCGAAGCCGCTTACCTGTGAAAAAAACTGACTTTGCCAGCCAAAATGGCGGGCAGTCCCTTTGACCGACTTGTTGGGCATGTATAAAGGAGATTTAGATCAAAACCCGAAAAACCAGTCACACTGCACTGCCGCAAAACGACAGAGAAAGCAAATGAGTTCGTACGCAGAAGGTGCTTCCCCAGCGACCTAAGGGAGTAAACTTAAGCGAAGACCTATTCACGGCATATCTCGGAGCAATTTAGTTAACATTCTTTCCCTGCTCAAGTCCACTCGTTTTCCATAAGAATTCTTTTCTTTAACTGCAAGTAGCCAGTCGCTAACAAATTTTCTGTTCGAAGCCAAAAACTCTCGGTCACGGTTCCAAGTACTTTGATATTTACTGATTAGAGCTTTTAGCACCTCGTAATTGTTTGAGCATTCTGAACAAAGCGACGGCACATAATGAATGATTTTCTTATCCACTTCGAAAGCGACCTTCTGTTCTTCCGGTGTAAAGACGCAATGACGAGAGCATTTTTTACAGTGGTAATCAATGAATTCGCTGTAAGATTCCACGTTCAGGAACTGGCCTGAGTATTCCGACGACCTTCGGCTTGAGTTTGACCACTTGCTTTTGTCGATCAAAACTGACACACAGTTCCTCACAGTCAATCTGCGCCCAACGTTACGGTAAGGGGCTGCCCGCCCGATGGCTTTCAGGAGCCGCTTACCTTTGAAAACTAAAAACTTCGCCAGCCGGAATGGCGGGCAGTCCCTTTGACCGACTTGTTGGGCATGAGAATATTTAGGTTCGAACTGGAAAAGCCAGCTGCACCCAAACGCTGCACAATACCGGTATTATGTAGCAGACGCACAAAGCCACCCATAACATAACCCATTAAAATACAAGCCATTATACACCTAAACAGGAAAGTAAATGGCAGAAACCCACGTCATAAGCGCACTGGTGGCGAAGCGTTCCGAGCTTGCCGGAATGGTCGACCACCACAGGAAGGAAGTTGTCCGGCTCTTGCAGGACGTTAAGCTTCTGGACGCAACCATCAGGCTATTCGAGCCGGAATTCAGCACCGATTTAATCAAGGCCAAACGGCATCAAAAAAGAAACCTCTACTTTAAGCACGGCGAAGCCCACCGGATGGTATTGGATATATTGAGGGAGTCAAGCAAGCCATTAAGCACCAAGGAAATCGCCCAAGAGGCAAAGTCCCGTAAAGGATTAACGGAAGTCAACGAACGGGACTTTCAGGCCACGATATTAACGATACTGGGTAGGCAGAAAAAAAGCGGCCTAGTGGTGAATATAGGCAAGGATGACGCAGGAGGATGTGTTTGGGATATGGTTTAGACAGGGTGCTTGGATATTTCTATCAAGCATAAAAAAGCCCACTTTATGTGGGCTTTTTATTTTAGATCATAAACCTAAAGGCGCGTTATCTCTCTTTAAAATCAAGTCATTATTATCTTTATCAGATAAATTATTAAGATAACCTTTACCACTATTTAAATATTCTTTAGCTTCTTCATAAGTTAGCTCGGAACTGTCATTTTTTGAAAATGACAAACCCCAAAAAATTAACCCAAATACAAATAACAAAGCAAGAATTGGAATAATTATAATGGCTAAAAAAATAGCTAAAAGGATAGCTAATGGTATTGGGAAGTCTTTTTGAAACACAATACGAGAAGATTTTGACTGCTTGTCGTTCAAAGTTACAGTAACTTGAAGATGATACGCTATGATTTTTTCTTCAAAACTAAAATCATCGCAGCATGTTAGCGCGTTCATTTTATATTCCTCTTTCGCAAAATTTTCTTCTGGACAGGAGTTTTTTGCTTAATTTATATCCGAATGATTTATAAAAATCGACAAGATTATCAACAGGGTCAATTATCCTAATGGTCTTAGCTTTAATAAGTGTTGCGTATTCCAGTAATACAGAATTTATTATCGTAAATACATTGCCTCTAAGATGATGACTTTCATTCGGAGACCCTTCTATATAGTGTATGGATAATACTTCATTTCCCTTGCTTCTAGTACAAAGTGCCAGTCCACATAATGAATCATCACTCCAAACAGCAATTCCAATTAGGTATTTTCCGTAGTTTTTATTAAAACTACTATTTTTATATTCCCAATCCCATCCTCCATTTGGAGGCTGTCTTTTATTTATAACATCCCATGTTTCTTTCCATGCTATAAGAGATTTTTCATCTATCCTTGTTATCATTACTCCTTTTTTCAGTTTTTCAGTAAAAAAACTAGATGTTTTCTCTAAAACCGCGTCTAGCATGTCTGCCATTATGAATTTACTCCATACTTTAGTTATTATAAATATATTAGTATTTTCAATATTTAAGCAGACAATGGACGCCTGAGCCAAAGGCTCGGATATTTTACACTTTAATTTATATATGTAAATTAAAGTGTAAAATATTTTGTAGCAAAAAGTTGCAAGACTACCCATTTGATTTCAAGTATACACTTGAAATGATATATTACAATTTTTGTAAAAATGAATTTGAATAACGTTTTTTATCAAGCCGCCAATTTATCCACAACCTTATTCCCCTGCCAATACCCACACCAGTTCCGTGAAGTCGGCTTGGTGGCACAACGTCCGGTAATGTCCGCAAATATTTGTCCGGTTGACCAGCGGCGGGTATCTTCACGGTAGCCGCACTCGTTGGCGTAGGCATCCAAGTTTTGGTTGCCCATCTTATGCACTTGGCCTTTGTGCATACGGCGGAAGCGTGAGAAGTAAGATTCGGCTTGGTTGGTGCATTCGCCCCTGTCACCTTTGTAACGCTCCTGATGGTTGACGCGCTTCATGTCAAACTTGGCGTGTAAAGCGTCATAGCATTTGGCATCATCGGCGTGGATAGTGGCCTCGCCGTCAATATGGGTTTCCGCCAATTTCTTAATGTCGGCTTGGTTTTCCGATTTCACCACGAAGGTTTTGGTCTTTACCGCGCCTTCGCCTTTTTCCCCGCGTTCGCGGATCGTGATAATGCAACGCTTGTTAGGGTTTTGGTTCTCGACCAAGCGCAAGTCTTTACGGTCGGCCTTTTCGTTCTCAGGGCGGACATAACCGTTCACATAAGCCCCGTCAATCTCCACCTCGCCGCCCAATTTGGCGGTGTCGGCATCCATCAGGGATTCCTGTATCTTGTGCATCATCACAAACGCCGTCTTATATTGAACGTCCAAATCCCGCGACAATTGCAGGGCGGAAAAGCCTTTTGCGGTGTTGGTGTACAGTGCAACCGCGCCCAAGTAGATTTTCAAGGGCAGCTTGTGGTGTGCAAACAAAGTGCCGGAAGTGATGCTGAACGTATGGTTATAGCCCTTGCAACGCCATTGCTTGCGGGTCTTGATGAAGTAGTGCTTGTCAATCAGGCCGCAAGCCGGGCAAACCGGATCACCATCGCCCCAACGGGATTCCTTAAACAATTCAAACGCGGAAAACAATTCAAACGCGGAATCGTCGGTTAGGGTGAAGATTTGCACCAAGGACAGTGAACGGGCTTTTGCTGATAGTAGGAAGTGTTGTGCCATGTTGCTTACCCTCGTTAATCTCCAAATGTGGGGATATTTTAACATGTATGTAGATTGATGAAAACAAATATGGAGATTTATACTGCATTTGTGTAGAATTTTTTACACCAAAGAAAAATACGGAGAAAACCCAATGACAGAGCAAGCGGAACAAGACTGGAACAAAGTGGCAAGCAGTACCCTTAAAGCCGAATTGGCAAGGGCCAGCATAGGCTATGAGGAATTGACGGAACGCCTCGCGGTAATAGGGATAGAGGAAACTTACAAGGCAGTGGCGGCTAAAATCAACAGGGGATCATTCAGCTTTGCCTTTTTTGCCCAGTGCATGAAAGCACTTGGGGTTAGGGATGTGAGGTTAAATTAAGTGAATATAAACATTGCTAACCACCAATATTGAATAAGGATTAATCTAATGAGTGATAAAAAATATGAAAAATCATTGGGTCTTGATATGCCTATTGATGAGGCTATCAAACGGATAGCCGATGTTAAAAAGGAAGAGGTTAAAAATCAAGAACTAGAGGAAGACCACATTATTCAGGAAGGAGAATCTCAAGTAGCTTTATTTAAAGGAAAAAAAGTTAGGCAGGTCTTTCATGAGAATGAATGGTTTTTTTCAATAGTGGATGCCATAGAGGCCATTACTGAAACAGATCGCCCAAGTAAATATTGGTCTGACCTAAAATCTCAACTTACTGAAAAAGAAGGATTTAATGAACTTTCCGATAAAATCGGAAGGTTGAAAATGCCTTCACAAGACGGAAAAATGAGATTAACTGATGCCGTGAATGTAGAAACCCTTTTTAGAATAGTACAGTCTATTCCTTCTGCAAAAGCAGAGCCATTTAAAAGATGGTTATCTAAAGTTGGTTATGAGAGGATTCAAGAAATACAAAATCCAGAAATAGGAGTAAAGCGGGCTATATTACAATGGCAGGTACAAGGCCGTAGCGATGACTGGATTGATGCTAGAATTAGATCAATAGTTACCCGCAATGAACTTACGGGAGAATGGAAGAAAAGAGGCATTAAAGATCAAGAATATGGTCGTCTCACAAACGTAATATCAAGAAAAACATTTGGCATAGATGCTCAAGGCCACAAAAAACTTAAGGGATTGAAAAGCCAAAATCTACGCGATCACATGACTGACTTGGAGCTAATATTTACTATGCTTGGCGAAAAATCAAGGCTATGTCACCGTTAATTGTGGAAGCCTTAAATGACGCGGCTTTCAGCGAAAGCCGCAATCCGCATTAAATAAGGCTTTGCGCCGAACATAAAATTTTTTCAACAACTAACGGTGACATAGCCAAAATCAACGACTCAAATTGCCATATCAATTAATGCAAAAGGATTTGAGGAAAATAAAGAAGCTGCGGCTTCTGGCGGGAAAATAGCAGGGGATGCTAGACGTTCTCTTGAAAAAAAGTTGAAAAAAACTGTTATTAGTAAAGAGAATTTTTTAAAAGGCGGAAGTAGGGAAAATGATCCAGAATTGCTAACGAAAAAAAATAAAAAATAATCATCTAAAAAATGTAATTGATTTAGTTATGAAAACATTATTAATAATTTCATAGCTAAATCATGATTCCTTCCTTGTGCGTCTGCTACATAATACCGCACAATACGGAAACTCCAACATCGCCAGACTATGGCGGATTGCCTAGCGGCGAATCCGCCTTACGCGTTACTTTACCTTTTTTGCGATAAAAGGCGCTTGAAGTTGGAGAACTGTTTCAGTGTGATTGTCTCGAACCTGCGCATGGACGATATATTTGCCCAGTTTATCTTTTGGTTCTATGCGCAACTTTAAATACTGAACACTTAACCCTAAAGATCTTCCGCGAGGCGCTGGTTTTTCATGCCAAACTTCCATCGGAGGCGTGTCAGCATAAACCTTCCCGTCGGGCTGTAGCACACGAAAACGCATGGAAACGTTACAGTTTCCTTGCTTATCTGGCCTACATCCGCTGAAAATTATGAAGGCATTGATCGCTTCATTTACCTCAACTTTATCACTGGTCTTTACGTCTATAGTTTCGGACGGAGTTGCCCAACTTTTGAAGAGTTCGTTCTCGTCGCCTACAAAAATTAGCTGTGCACCGAAGTCACCAACTGATTTTTGACTGTCCGAGTCGGGTAGTGGCTCCCCTGCTTTGTTTATCCAACCAGCCGATGCGATGGCTGGAAATAGTAGAAGCAAAAAAATAATTGTTCGATGCATGGCGGATTGAACCCTCATCTGAAAGACGCCCAACGCCACGGTAAGCAGCCCGCGCCGTACGGGCTAAAAAAAAGCACACTGACAATTAACCTACCCAGACATTAAGCCGCGCCTTTGGGCGCGGGTCTGGCTTGACTGACTTGTTGGGCTGATAAGTACGACCAGCCACGCAAGAATGCAGGTAACGATTATAAAACTACACAAACGATGGTGTTGAATTTGATTCCAGTTTGGCAACAAAGCCACATTCAGTGCATTTATAATCTCGTGAACACATATGAGTGACAATATTATTATGAAAAGTACCGTTGAGGATAAACTTCTTGCTTTTACCGAAACAGTTTGTGCATACCCAATGCGGGGGTTCTCCGTTTGCCTCCGCTTCTTTAAGAGCGTAGGCGACAACTCCCATTCCTATTTGGGTCAGTTTATATCGTGTTTTTTCGCTTTCCCATGTTTCAAAGCGAGCGATTTCTTTTTTCAGATTGTCTACTTCTGCCAACATAGACGTATTTTGTTGAAGGAGCGAGAAATAGCCAGTATTTATGGAAGAAATTTCAGCTTGCAGGGCATTGAGCTTTTCCAAGCTAGCAAGCGTATCTCTGGCATCAAGGATAGCCTTGATAAGATTATTAGCATGAGTAAACGATGCAAGAACAGATGTAGTAATGGTAACGGGATCAGTCATGAAATTTACTCTTTAAAAATGGAAATCAGAAATTTAAGACAACATGTTTTAAGTGCGCCCAACGTTACGGTAAGGGGCTGCCCGCGTGATTGCTTACAGCGGAGCCGCCTGCCTGTGATAAAAAACTAACTTTGCCAGCCGGAACGGCGGGCAGTCCCTTTGACTGGCTTGTTGGGCTGACAGTATTGCCAAAACCGCCTCAAAAACAGAAATATATTTTTACTTATCGGATTTGAGATTTTCAGCCGCCGCCGCAAGACGTTCAAAAACTTCAAGTTGGCGAGTGAGAATTTGATTTTGCTGTTCTACCAGTTCTACACTTCTCACCTGAGGAGAACCTTTTTTGGTATTTTTCCGTATGAAGAATATCCATACGCTAATTAATAGGAGCATTGGCCCCCAACTGCTAAGTAAATTAATCCAAAAAGATGAATTTTGATTTGTTTTAGGTTTACGCACATAGCCCTGATCAGCGGATACCACGCGAACAGAGTTGGAAACATATGCGGTTTTTTCTTTATCCGCTACATCCCTAACTCTGAAAGCAACCTCTTGATCCTTTGGTATCTTTATTCCATAAAGCGGCTCGGTTGCCACATCGATCAATTTTTTTTGTCCATCGAAATATTTGACTTCGACCACGATATTTTCCGCGGGTAAATCGGATGTATTTTTCAAAGAGCCAATAGTTGTAACAATACTTTGACCATCGACCAGTGAATAATTAATTGTTATATCGGAGATAACAAGTTTTTCAACGGCAAAATCACTGTACTCTTCACATGCTGCACACAAAGGAATTGTGCAAGAAAAAAACACGATTACTGCTAAGTAAATTGATGCTTTCAATTTGTTTCTCCAAAGAGTAAGTAATTACACAAAAGTAACCCGGTATTCATCGCCGAATTTTGAAAGGATGTCCAATACGGCCTGTTTCAATGTCCCGTAACTGGCATAGCACGATAGGGGCAGCCATTCATACTTGATCTTGCGCCAGACGATTTCGATCAGGTTAAGCTCAGGGCTATAGGGCGGCAGATAATGCAACACGACACCTTGCGCCATCCAGTCGTCGCGGCGTGCCAAAAAGGCNCGGCTGGTGTGCATGGAAGCGTTGTCAATAATGACGACGCACGGTTTTTTATGGACGGCGTAGCCGTCGCCATAGTGTGCGGCAAACAGGTCGAAGGCCCCGGCCACCTGTTCAGTTTTGACGCTCCCTTCAACGGTGTGGAAAAAAGACCGGCTGTCCCGGGAAACAAACCCCAGGACATTGAGGCGCTGGCTATGGAAACAGGGGATTTCCAACGTCTGGCCTTTGGGTTGCCAGGCGTAAGGCACGGAGGACGCGGTGCTGAAGCCGGATTCGTCAAAATAGAACAGGCTGATTTTGTCTTCATCGTCCCATTTTTTCAGGGCGGTTTGGATGTCCTTGGCCTTGGCAAAGCCCTCGGCACAACGCCTGCTTTTTACGGAGCGCCTGCACCGCCGCCATGAATAACCGGTTTTTTTAAAATGCGCCTTAACGTCCCGGTCGCCGACTTTTTCCGGGTCCGGGCCTCCAGAAGGGCTTGGGCCTGCTTGATTTGGCGCGGTTCTTCGTCCAATTGGGCCCGGAACAGTGCGATTTCTTCGGGCGTGTAAATCGGTGGACGCCCGGAGCGCGGTAAATCCCCAAGCCCGCCGACACCTTGCGCGTTGAAGCGGTTGATCCACTGGCTGATAGGGTCACGGTCAACCTGGAAAATGGCTTGTAGCTGGTTTATCGTATGCCCGCTGCCGCTCAGCAACAAGGCGTGGGCGCGTCTTCGCACCTTAAAGTTTGGGTGGGTCTTGTAAAGCGCATCCAACTCTTGCTTGTCTGTGTCGCTGAGTGGCCGGACAAATTTTAAACGTGGCATGGGGGCGGTGGCTCAAAAAGCTTATATTTTATACCATAAAACTTATGTCAAATTACTTATGGAATGATTTGCCCAATGTTACGGTAAGGGGCTGCCCGCCCGATGGCTTTCAGCGGAGCCGCTTACCTTTGAAAACTAAAAACTTCGCCAGCCGGACCGGCGGGCAGTCCCTTTGACTGACTTGTTGGGCTTGACAGTGAGTACATTTGCCCCGCCTCGGAAAACTTGATGATTCCACAATAGACAAAAAAAACAGCGCAAAGCCAACAATAATAAGCCGGAAAAAAGTAAAGGTTATTTACTGGCTCGAAACGGCTTTTGAGTCTGATTGCCAAGAAATGTCAATTGTCCGATGTTGGCGCACACAGTCCCGAAGATATAAATTGATAAGGCTTTGATAAGGTACGCCAGTGCCTTCAGCCATTTCTTTGAAATAACCAACCACATCCTCGCCTAACCGAATAGTAACCGACTTCTTCAGTTTAGAAGCATAAGGGTTTTTTCGAGACTTCATTTGAGAAAGATCATATTCTGCTTTCATAGCACATTACCTTTGTAGTGGCTGCATTCGCGCTTGGTTGCTTTGCGGGCTGATATTATCCTGATTGTATTGCCTGATTCGCGCTCGCAGTGGCAGACAAGCAGCATTCTGGATTCACAACTAAAGCCAAGCATCAAGAAACGGTGTTCTTTTTCCGAATGCCCTTCATCATAAAACTGTACTGCAAATTCGTCATAGAAAACAGACTTGGCTTCTTCGAAAGAAACGCCATGTTTTTTCTGATTTGCCGTAGCCTTTGTTGTATCCCATTCGAACTTAATCATGGTTACATTGTATGTACAAAAGCCACTGTGTCAAGAACTGCCCAACGTTACGGTAAGGGGCTGCCCGCTTGATGGCCCACAGCGAAGCCGCTTACCTGTGAAAAAAACTGACTTTGCCAGCCGGAATGGCGGGCAGTCCCTTTGACTGGCTTGTTGGGCATAGGATAAAGGACATTTTGCCCCGAACCCGAACAACCCGCCACACCGCAGCGCCGCACAACGACTAAAACACCAACACCGACAGAAAACCACCACCCAGCCACGCAAAACGGATGGCAACCCCGCAAAGCCGGCAGGCACAAAACCCCAAAACCAGCCTTGGCCGCTTGAAGCTGACCCCCAAAACCGACAGGCCGAAAGTGAAGGCGAAAAACCAAACAGGGCAACCGCGAGGCAAAAGCCAAGCTTGAACTTTGCCCAAAACCTAACCCAAACAAACTGCCAGAACCTAGGGAAACGGCACAGCCACCGATGCCGGACAACACACCCGCCACGGCACTAGCCAGCCCAAGCCACAACCCCAACTACACGCAAAACAGAGACGGAAACGGCAGTGCCAACAACCCGCAGAATTTAGGGATGACGCTTAACCCAACCCGCAGTGTAACCAAGCAACGGCAACCGACAACCTGAAAACCGCCAACGGCCTACAAACCCGACAAACAAAAAGCCAACACACCCGACCCAGACTGCCCAACGTTACGGTAAGGGGCGCGCCGCTCACAGGAATTAAACGAAGCCGCCGAACCTTGATAAAAACCGGACTTTAAAACCGCCAACGGACGGCGCGTCCCTTTGACTTACTTATTAGGCCTGACAATACGACCAAAGCTCAACTACCACCTTACAAAAAATCACTCAGTGAGTTGCAAAGTATACGGTGCAATTGCTTATTACACCGTATGGATTACGCCTTACTGTGTTTAAAATTAGATTTTCTAGGCTGCTAGCGCAACCTAACCTATATCACTATGCTTGTAACGATGCAGCCAATTCTAAATCTCTGGCTAGTTGTTCTCCTGCTGCTTTAATGCAGCTTTTAACCTTTTCAGGTGAGTGGGTGAGTTTGTATACTTTGAGCTTCATGTTGCCAGCACGATCCACATAATCCAGTTGTTGATTTTTGATTGTTTCACAAAGATCATTAACGTCATGGACTAATTTCCCGAAATCCGCTTCCTCCACAAGCTTGCACTCGTCTTGGATTTTTCTTAGCAGCTGCCCTCTATCAACAGGAACCATATTTTCAACTTCAACAACGTAGTTTGCTAACCCTGTTTTAGCCAAGATTTGTGAACCACCTTTCAGATTACCTAAAACGCCCATATTTTTCTCCAAAAAAAGTGTGTATTTGGTTTTGAGCATGGCGAGTAGCCAAGACTCGCTATAAATAATGGGGCAAAAGAAACAAAACTCAAGGAGCAATAGGGCTCTTTTTGCCTAACTTCGAGCTAAGCACCGATTCCTCGGCGACCTGAACGGAAGGGGGATTTGGGGCTTGCCCGTTGGTTGAAAGGTGTGGGGCTGACCGGAATCGTGTGCTTTAGCGAGTTGTTATACCACGCGACAGGGCAGACCCCAATAAACAAAAATGCCGCCAAATTTTGCAAAACACCGGTGGGTGAAGCGAAGCCGCCTGAGGTCGCATCAACGCTTCCAGTTATGCACCTCAGGCGGCTTCGCTTCACTAATAGCATTTTTGGCGGAATTTTGCAATTTTTTGTTTAATATCAATAGGGAAGCTTGATCGTGGGGAATAACGTTAAGTAGACACCTTTTTAGGTGTATTGTAAAATTCAAATATAGGTGTATAACTCTTAGGCGCCTATATGTTTTTCAAGAATATATCCCATTCACTTTTTGTTAGCAACCTTTCTGTGCAAATAAGTTCTACATCAATAAATCCCCGTGCTAAAAATTCGGAGGACGTTACGTGGCCGCCGCCCATCAGGTTATCGGGCCTATCCCAACCCTGCGCCAACTTTGCTAATCAAATTTAAGACCCGCAAATGCAAGGTAAAACTGCTTAGCCGTCCTGCCGCTTTTTGAAGCGCGGCTGTGGGCAAAGTCCAAGGCCGCTTTATGCAGGCTTTCGCGCCCATCCGGGGCGTCGGGGAAAAAGCTGTCTACAATGGCCAGATAGGTTTGTGCGGTTTGCGGGTAAAAACCCAAAGACAAGCCGAAACGGTCTGAGAGCGAGGTTTTTTCTTCGACGGTGTCGGAATAATGCACTTCCCTATCGACCAGGTGGGAGTCTAGGTTGTCCTTCATCAGTTCCGGGAGCAAATGGCGGCGGTTGGAGGTGGCGTAGACCAGGACGTTTTCCGGCGGTAGTTCGATGGAGCCTTCCAGGACGCTTTTTAAGGATTTGTAGTGGCTGTCGCCGGATTCAAAAGATAGGTCGTCGCAATAAATGATAAAGCGTTGCGGCAGTTCGCGGATGTCATCGACAATTTCGGGCAAGTACACCAAGTCTTGTTTGTCCACCTCTATCAGCCGCAAGCCTTGGACTTTGTAGGCATTGAGCAAGGCTTTGATCAGCGAGGATTTGCCCGTGCCCCGCGCCCCCCAAAGCAGGGCGTTGTTGGCGGGCCGGTTGGCCAAAAAGCGTTGGGTGTTTGCCAGGAGCTGCTGCTTTTGCCCGTCGATGCCCAACAAATCATCCAGTTGGATAGGATCGATATGGCGCACGGGGCGGAGGTATTCTTTGCGTTGCCGCCATATTGCGGCGGGGGTTACATTCCAATCAATCATTATTATGGCCCGCTAAAGATAAAAAGTGGTTTGTGGATAACCATTGCCGGAACGGGTTTTTACCCGTTCCGTAACGTTTTAAGCACCTATAAGGCATGTTGAAATTAAGGACGGGGTTACAAAAAACCCGTCCAGCTTTGGAGCCGTCCTAGGTCATTTTTTAAACAACGTAATGGTCTGGGATTGGTCATCAATATGCACTTGATAACGCCCTAGAACGCTCATGCCCAATAAATGGTTTGCCCCCAACAGCTTGTCGGCGACAAAGGCGGCATCGACGTTGGTGAGGGTTTCCCCGGCGATTTTTAATTCCCGCAACACGCCGATTTTGGCCATGGCCGTGCCATTGGCGGTTTGCATGTTTTGGCGCGTCAGGTTGCTGTCGCTAAGGCCCAATTGGGCGATCATCGAATCGGGCAGCACCACCAAATCCGCCCCGGTGTCGACCATCATGTCTAGGGTTTGCCAGAGCCGCCCGTCACCCGACAAGGATACGGACACGATCAGGTGGCCACCTTCTTGGCGGGTAGGCAAGACGATGCGGTTGGTCACCCTCGGTTGTTTTTTATTGAGAAGGGTGACGCGCTCGATCTGGCCTTTGCTGTTGCGGCTGCTGATGTGGTTGTAGGCCGCCAGAATTTGGTCGAGTTGCTGCGCCAAGCTGCCGTGGGTGATGATTTTTTGGCCATTTTGGATGTTCTCAAAGCCGCTGATTTCAATGTGCATTTGCTCTTGTAACGCTTGGATTTGCCCGAATAAATCATCGGCATGCTCTGGAGTTTGGGCATGGGCGCCCAATCCCGCCAACACTAAGGCCAAAAGGCAAAGGGCTTTGCTGATGCCGAAGATTTTCATGGGTTCCGGGTCATAGGGCAATACGCCCGATCACGTCCATTTCTGCTTGCGTAAGTGCGGGCAAGTCATGGCTGGCGAGGTCGTCATGCATATTTTGCCAGTTGCTGGTGCCGGTGAGCGGGATCATGCCCAGTTGCATCGCAAAGCGGAACACCAGTTGCGGCACGGTGCAACCCAAGCGCCGGGCAATTTTGACGATGCCGGGTTTTTGCAATTCGCCGGCATTGGCGGTCAACAGCGAGAAACCCTGGTAGATGACATCGTGTTCTTGGCATAAGCTGCGGATCTTGGCATCCCACTGGGTGCGGGCATAACAGCGGTTTTGGACAAAAGCGGGCTTGATCTCCGCTTGGCTGATGAGCGCGTGCAGCTGACCGATGTTGACATTGGAAATGCCCAGCAACTTCACGGCACCGGTTTTATGTAGCCGTTCCATCTCGCGCCAGACTTCCCAATCGGCATCCCCCAGGCCTTGGCCTGTAGAAGGCCCATGCAAGATGTAAGAGTCCAAATAATCGGTGTGCAGGTGTTCCAATGAACTGGCAAACGATTGCTGCACTTGGGTGCTGAAATCCGCTTGGGGATCGTAAGGCAAGCGATCATCTTGGCTGGAAACGAAGGTGAATTTGCTTTGCAAAAACAGCTGCGGGCGTTGCAGCAATTTCTCGGTTATGGCCTGCTTGACCGCGTTGCCGACACCGGCTTCGAAGTAATGGCGGCGTTGGTTGGCGGTGTCTATGCCCAAAAACCCCGCTTTGATGGCGTTGTAGGTTAACGCTTCAGTTTGCGTTTCTTTCCAAGCCGTCCCGTAAAGGAAGCGTGGGATTCCAATGCCTTTGTGGCTAATCAGCCTGCTGGGCAGGTGTGCGGTATCGGTCATGCTGTTGCTCCGGTTCTTAAGGTCGGTTACCAACAGTGTCCCTGATTAAAAGCTGATTTGCAAACGGCCTGGATGATTTTTGGGGCCGCCATTGATGGTGCGGCGTGTGGTTTTGCCCGGCAAAATCAATCCGCCGAACCCCGTAAAAACAATAACGCGCCCACATCGCTGTAGGCTTCACCGTGCGTGCTGCCTGCGGGGGCCAGTTGATAGTCGCCTGCACGCAATAAAATATCCCCTAAAAACAGCTCGCCACTGAGCATCATGCATTCTTCATTTTGCGGATGCCCGTGGAGGGCGACAGTTGCCCCGGCTTCCATGCGCAACAGGCAAGACGCGAGCACGCCGTCGGAATACAGGTGTTTTCTGGAGACGCCGGCGGCGATAGTGTGCCAGCCGTCAACCTCATCGGCAAAAACCGTTTGTGATTCGGCCTTGCCGAAGGGCAGCAAGCCGCCTAATAATTCACGGGCTACGGCAGGCGCATTGCCAACAGAAGTCCCGCGCAAATACGCCAAGCCACCTTGCCGGGATTGTATGCGTTGATGATGGCTGCCGGAGGGCGCGGCATGGTAATCAAACACCCCCAGATCCAGGTCACCCACTTGCAAGCCGCCGCGCAGGACTATGCCTTCTTCCAGCCAGTTATGCTTATGTTCAGGCAACACCGCGCCAGGGGCGAAGTTTATCAATACGGAATTGCCTTGGTCGCCCTGCCACAACATTTTGAATTGGATGCCTTTTTTTAGGGTTTGCCAGACGCCGTTTTTGGCCCTGACCGTCAATAGGCTGCTGTGAGCCGCAACGCTACGCGCAATGCGTTCTTGCAAGCGGCCTGCCAACGATGGGTGTACACGCAATTCTGGCGTGACCGGCATAATATGTTCGGCCAGCAAACG
Source organism: Methylovulum miyakonense HT12 (assembly GCF_000384075.1). GTDB lineage: Bacteria > Pseudomonadota > Gammaproteobacteria > Methylococcales > Methylomonadaceae > Methylovulum > Methylovulum miyakonense. The sequence continues at coordinate 1,451,696 of NZ_KB913025.1, read as the reverse complement.
GCCCAATTCGGTTTGTTCTACGGATGTGCCGGAAGGCTCTGAGGGGGCTGAGGGGTCTGTTTTGCTAGTCATAACGTTACAATCAATAGTCGGCAGCAATTGCCAATGTTTGTTTAAGGCCCAATAAGGCACGGCGTATATGCGATTTTACGGTTCCCAGCGGCAAATCCATGTGCCTGGCGATTTCATCATGGCTAAGGCCCCGGAAAAACGCCAACGCCACCAATTGCCTAGGCAACGGGTCGAGTTGCGCCAGCGCCTCGTGGACGCGGCTCCCCGCTTCCACCGCCAAAAGCAAATCCTGAGGGTTGCCATCTGCCATAAAACCGGCCTCGGACTCCTCTTCCCCACATTCCACCGTATCCAATTGGCGCAACGCGTCTAAAGCGCGGCTACGGGCAATCGTCATCACCCAAGCTAAAACACTACCGCGTTGGGCGTCAAAACGGGGGGCTTGCCGCCAAACTTGCCAAAAGGCATCTTCAGTCACTTCCTCGGCGAGTTGGGCATGCCGGGTGATCCTGAGGGCCAAACCATACACACGCCCCAGCAATTGTCCGTACAAGGCGGAAAACGCCTGCTGGTCCTGTTCAATAATCCGCTCGATTAACGCCAGTAAGTGCGGCTCGTCAAGGGCGGGCGGCGCAGGGGAAAATGCAGTCGCGACCTCATTAGGGGCATCCGCAAGGTCATTAGCCATCAGGTCATCTCGTTCAGTGCCGGATTTTCCGTTCATAGTTATCTTAGTTAACCTTTATACGCTTGGAATGAACAACCGGATGCAGATGCAGCAAAATAAGGCAATGACGGGCTACCTGAGGCATCAGGGTTTAGCGCACTGCTGGAGGAAGTAGGATACAGCTTGAGGGGAACCGGGACAGGCACGCTTGTGGCGCAAGTCTAGCCGGAAACGGGGAATCAGGGAAGGGTCACTTGGGGAAATAGGATAAAAATGCATCTCCCACCTGTGCCGATGCGCGCTTTCGTCCTTGAACCAATGGTTCAAGTGGGGACACGGCAGGCCAATCAGGCTTCTTGTCTAAAACAAGCATGCGCACCATGGCCAGGCATCAGCCCCCGGGGTTAATACAGGTTCAGGAAACACCCAGCACACTGTCAAACACGGCAGGAGATACAGGTTTATAGTTTAACGTGTTTAGGGACTTTCCAAAACGTTTTCTATTTTATTGCTGATTTTGGCAAGGCTTTCCTCCAAGCGTTGCTTGAGCATAGCATTTTGATTTTTCGCGACTTGCAGCTCATGGGCCAGATTTAGCGCGGCGATCACGGCTATGCGGTCGGCGCCGTTCACCTTGCCGGAGTCGCGCATTCTACGCATCTGCACATCCAGGTCTTGTGCGGATTGCAGCAAGTCGTCCTGGTCTTCAAGGTCGCAGGCAATCCGGTATTCTTTGCCCATAATGGTAATGGCGATTGAATGGGGTTTATTAATCATGTGGTTGCTCCATAGCTTTCAGACGGTTGATCATAGCCTCAACCCTAGCTCTAGCCAACGCAGTTTGGCCCATCAGCTGGGCTTTTTCTTCCAACAGCTCCTGCTGCCGAAGCCTCAACAAATGGTTGTCATTTTTTACGGCCTGATAATGCCCGATAAGCTGGTCGAGTTTTTCTTCAAGTTCTTGTAATGCTAAGGGTTGATCAATTAGTGATGATGTCATGACGGCGACTCAAGTGTTGCGGATTGCAGAGAACAAACTATTATCCAAGTTAACAATCAATGGTAGCATAAGCGGTATTTTTCTTTTAGCGTTAGTGCGATTTTTATGCGGGAATTATGCCTTACTCAACTGTAGATGCCTTATTAAAGCAAAACAACCCGGATCTTAGTGCCGCTGAAGCCCATGGTGTCGCTTCCGGCATATTGTGCGTCAATGGTCAAGCCTCTTCCGAATATTGGCTGGGCGAACTGCTGGACCATAACCAGCCCCTTAACAAAGAGGGCCGCCTGTTGTTAACCCGATTGTTTGAAGAAACCCGCCGCTTGCTTGCCAGCGATGCATTCGACTTCGCCTTATTATTGCCCGACGATGACGAATTGTTGTCCATACGCGTGACCGCTTTGAAGGCTTGGTGCCAGGGCTTCTTGTTCGGTACAGGATGCGGGCAATTGCGCAACACCTTAAGCGCGGACGCACAAGGCATACTCAAGGATATTGCCGAATTCACCAAACTGGAAACGGACGCGGAAGGCGAAGAAGATGAGGCCGCCTTTGTGGAAATATCCGAATATCTAAGATCGGCAGTGTTGTTGTTACAAGAAGAACTAGATGCTGACGGCAGCACTACCATTCACTAGGAGGTGGGCATGAAAGCGAACGAATTTAAAAAACGCCGTAAGCAACTGATGCAGCAGGTGGGGATCGGCAATATCGCCCTCATTTCCAGCGCATCCGTGCGTACCCGCAACCGCGATGTCGATTACCCGTTCCGGCAAGATAGCGATTTTTATTATCTGACCGGATTTAACGAGGCGGATGCTTTGGCGGTGTTTGTCCCAGGCCGTGAGGAAGGCGAATATATCCTGTTCTGCCGCGAATTTGACGAAACCAAAGCCCTCTGGGAAGGCGCACATGCCGGCCTCGAAGGCGCGACCCAACACTATTCCGCCGACGAAGCCTTTCCGATAGGCGAGGCGGACGAACGTTTGCCGGACTTACTGGCCGGCAAACGCAAGGTGTTTTATCCCATGGGCCAAAATGCCGATTTGGATGCCGGTGTCTTGGATTGGATCAACCAGCTACGCCAAAAAGCCCGCTCCGGGATCACCGCACCACATGAGTTGAGTGCGCTGGAGCAAATCCTCCATGAAATGCGCTTGTTCAAATCCGCCGCCGAACTCAAACTAATGCGCCATGCCGCCGAAGTGTCCGCGCAAGGCCACATCAAAGCCATGCAGGCCTGCCAAGCCGGACGCCACGAATACCAAATCGAAGCGGAACTGGTGTACCACTTCATGCAAGCGGGGCTTCGCGCCGTCGCCTACCCGTCCATTGTCGCGGGTGGCAAGAACGCTTGCACCTTGCATTACACCGGCAACACCGACATTTTGAAAAACGGTGACTTGCTGCTGATTGATGCGGGGGCGGAATGCGACCATTACGCGGCGGACATCACCCGCACTTTCCCCGTATCCGGCAAGTTTAGCGACGCACAACGCGAGCTTTACCAATTGGTTTTGGATGCCCAATACGCCGCCATCGGACAGGTCAAGCCCGGCGCCACCTGGATACAGCCGCACGATGCCGCCGTGGAAGTGCTGACCCGTGGGCTGGTCAAGTTAGGTTTGCTAAAGGGTAGCGTGAAAAAACTGATCAAAGATGAAAAATATAAGGCCTTTTACATGCACCGCACCGGGCATTGGCTGGGCATGGACGTGCATGATGTCGGCGATTATAAAATCAACGGCGAATGGCGCACGCTTGAGCCGGGCATGGTGCTGACCGTCGAACCGGGACTGTACATCCCCGCCGATTACAAAAAAGCCGATGCCAAATGGCGGGGCATAGGGATCCGCATCGAGGATGACGTGTTGGTTACGGAAGACGGCTGCGAAGTCTTGACCCATAGCGTCCCTAAAACCATCGCCGATATTGAAGCGCTCATGCAACAGGCCCATTGATGCAATACGATTATGATTTGCTTATCGCCGGTGGTGGCTTAGCGGGCAACTGCCTGGCATTGGCCTTAAAAGGCAGCGGCTTGCGCATCGCCATCATTGAAGCCAACACCCGCGCCCAACAGCAGGCCGCGCCTGCTGGCGACCGTGCCTTGGCGTTGGCGGCAGGTACGGTCAACGCCTTGGAAACCTTGGGCATTTGGCAAGGCATCGCCGACAAAGCCACCGCCATCAAACACATCCATATTTCTGACCGCGGGCACTTTGGCAAAGCCCGGCTATCGGCAGAAAAAAACCATGTCCCCGCTTTAGGCTACGTCATCACGGCCCGCGATATCGAAGGCCATCTTGCCGATTTGGCCGGACAGGGCCCCATTGACGTGATCGCTCCGGCACGGCTGGCCGGGCTGATGCCTGGCGGCGAAGCCATCAACGTTAGCCTCAAACAAGGCAACGATTCCATCAACCTCAGCGCAAAATTGCTGGTCGGCGCGGACGGCGGCATGTCCTCCGTGCGCGCCTTGTTGGATATACCGCAACACAGCACCGATTATCGGCAAACCGCCCTCGTCACCACGGTCAAATCTTCGCTCCCGCACCATAACACCGCCTACGAGCGTTTCACCGCCTCCGGGCCGCTGGCGTTATTGCCGCAGGGCACGCACCATAGTTCCGTGGTTTGGACGCGCACTACGGACGAAGCCGAAGCCCTGATGTTAGGCAGCGAAAAAGATTTCCTCAATGAATTGCAAGACTGTTTTGGATTTAGGTTAGGCGGACTGGCCTTGGCCGCCCCCAGACGGGCCTTCCCCTTATCGTTGATACGTGCCGAAACCATGCAACGTGACCGCGCCGTCATCATCGGTAACGCCGCCCACCAATTGCATCCGGTTGCCGGGCAAGGTTTCAACCTAGGTTTGCGTGATGTCATGCAACTCGCCGCCAACTTAACGGCCGTCGCACAAAACCAGCAAGACATCGGCAGCCGCGAAGTGCTGTCCGCTTATACCCAAGCACGCCTAAAAGACCACGCCCGTGTCATCGGCTTTACCGATAGTGTCGTTAAGATATTCTCAAATGACTGGCTGGCGATTGCCGCCGCAAGGAATCTGGGCTTGGCCGTGCTTGACCATATCCCGCCAGCCAAAGCGGCCTTGGCAAAACAGGCGATGGGCTTGGCTAATTGAATTGACCAGCGCGCGAGTTGATATTTATTGTCTTGCATTTTAGCCTTCATTGGCCGAAGGCATGGATACCAAAATTACCTATCCAAAAAAATGCATGCCAGCAGTGTTGGCTGCTGGCACGCAAATTTAAACAGGCCGGGCACCCAAGCTGCCCTAATCGGCTTCGCGGTTGTAAAAAACAACCTCGTAGCCCTTCCCTCTCCCCATTACTTGGTTTTCTTTTCTGATGCCGGTTTTGGCGGTACTGCCGCCGCGTCACCTAACAAAAGGTCCGCTTTGTTTTTTTCTATCGTTTTCTCGCCGATACCAGGCACATCCGCAAGCTCTTCAATGGTTTTGAACGGGCCTTTTTCAGTGCGGTATTTGACAATCGCCTCGGCCTTCTTCAAGCCTATGTTCGTTAGGGCATCTGCGATGGTTTTGGCATCAGCCGTGTTGATATTGACTGGTGCGGCAAACACCTGCAACGTAAAAGACATTAAACCCAACAAGGACAGCATGATCAGCTTTTTCATATTTCCTCCAATTGTGAATAAATTTAAGGACAAGCCTTAGGACGGGTGGGAATAGCCAAGATGGCCCAAACGTGCGGCCTCATCTGCCACCCGACCTAAAGTCTAGCCCCAGTCCCTTTTATTACAATCACGAAGGAATGGTAATATGTACATTGACAAAACCGTGGGCATTCGATAGAGGCCTACGCTAGCCCGGCTAATATAGGCGACCCCAGTTCCATGTTGCCGACTAAAAACCTGCTTGTTTGCAACACCAAAAGCCATTGGTCACACCAAATCACTGGCATAAATTTTATAAGCCGCCCCGGCCTGCTCCTTCACCAACTTTGGCACGAGATAACCCGGCAAGGTGGCCTGGACTTCACGCATGATACTCAAGGCTTCTGCCAAGCCCACTTCAAAATGGCCGGCACCTTGCGCCTTATCCAATAAATGCAGGTAATACGGGGTCACCCCATGCCTAAAGAGACGTTCGCTAAGCCCGCACAGCACCCCGGCTTCGTCATTGACACCTTTAAGCAAAACGGCTTGGTTAAATACGGCGATGCCGGTTTTTTTCAACCGGGCCAGTGCAGCCGCCACGCGCGGGTTCAGTTCATTGGCATGGTTGCAATGCACCACCATGACGATGGTTTTGCCGCTGCTTGCCAAAATGGCCAATAACTCATCGGTGATGCGTGCAGGCAAGACAATGGGCAAGCGGCTATGGATGCGGATGCGTTCAACATGGCCAATTTGGTTGAGTTGTTGGATCAGCCCGGCCAATTGGCTGTCGTTTAACATCAAAGGGTCACCGCCGCTTAAAATGACCTCAGTGATGCTGGGGTCGGCATTGATATAGTTAAGCGCGGCCTGTTGCTTTTGCCGGCTTAATTGCATGTCCGCGTAGGGGAAGTTCCGCCGGAAGCAATAGCGGCAATTGATTGCGCAAGTGCCGGTGTTGATTAACAATACCCTACCGTGGTATTTATGCAGCACGCCGATTTCGGCAACGGCAGGCAAGTCACCGACCGGGTCATCGCCAAAGCCAGGGATATTGAGCAATTCATCGGCGATGGGCAGCACTTGCCGCAATAAGGGGTCGTGGGGATTGCCTTTTTCGATGCTGGCGGCAAAACTTAACGGGACTTTCAGGGCAAATTTTTGGCTTGCCGCAACGGCAATGGGCAGCCCGTCCATTGATAGGTGCAGATACCCGCACAGGTCATCAAGCCGGGTGAATGCCCCGGCCAATTGTTGTTGCCAGTTAAGGGAAAAATGCTCGGTTTCATAGGATTCTTCGGTCATAGCCAAGGTATTAAAAGTTTCTCTGGAAGGTTGCCTCCATTATAATGGTCGGCTTTTATTTATTGTGTCTAATTATTGTACATACTTGAGGATAAAATGGCTGTTTATAGCACTAGTGAGTTTAGGTCCGGGCTGAAAGTCATGATCGACAATGATCCTTGCGCGATCATTGAAAATGAGTTTGTCAAACCCGGCAAAGGCCAAGCGTTTAACCGCGTTAAAATCAGGAACCTGAAAACAGGCCGCGTAATCGAGCGCACGTTCAAATCCGGCGAATCCCTAGAAGGGGCGGACGTTGTCGATGTGGAAATGCAGTACCTTTACAATGACGGTGAATTCCGCCATTTTATGGTCCAAGACACTTTTGAGCAGTACCAAGCCGACCCTAAAATTGTCGGTGACGCCGCCTTATGGCTGAAAGACCAGGATTTTTGCTTTGTCACTTTGTGGAATGACGCGCCATTGGCGGTCACGCCCGCCAATTTTGTCGAACTGGAAATTATCGAAACCGATCCGGGTGTCCGTGGCGATACCTCTGGCGGCGGCGGCAAACCGGCAAAATTGACTACAGGCGCGGTGGTCAGGGTGCCTTTATTTGTCCAACAGGGCGAAACCATTAAAGTTGACACCCGTACTGGCGAATATATTTCCCGCGTCAAAGAATAAGTGCAGGAAGACTGGCAACCCAGCTGTAACCTGGAATTTTTGCGCCTAAGGGCGCAGCTGGTGCATGGCATCCGGTGTTTTTTCTTGGAGCGGGGAGTGCTTGAAGTGGAAACGCCTTTGCTTGGCCACGGCATTGGCACCGACCCGCAATTGGCATTTTTTACAACCGAGTATTGCAGCTTACCGCTGCAACAGCGGCTTTTCTTGCAAACTTCCCCTGAATTTGCCATGAAGCGCTTGCTGGCGGCAGGTAGCGGTTCCATTTACCAAATTTGTAAAGCCTTCAGGAATGGCGAATCAGGGCGCTTCCATAACCCTGAATTTACGTTACTAGAATGGTATCGGGTCGGCTTCACCTTGCCAGAGCTGATGGATGAAGTGGATGAATTATTTGCCACGCTAGTTGCCGGACATCAACTGCAAGCGGCACAACGGATCAGTTATCAGGCCGTTTTTCACCAATATACCGGCTTAAACCCTTTACAGTTCTGTCATCAGGATTATTGTGCTTATGCGATGGCGAACGGCCTACCGGAAGCCGTGGCGCTGTGCGGCGAAAACCACCTGTTATGGCTGGATGTCATTTTCAGCCATAAAATCCAGCCCCAGTTAGGTGCCAACGGCCTGTGCATGGTTTACGGGTATCCCGCTTGCCAGCCCTCATTGGCAAGGGCCAGCGCAAACAACCCGCACACGGTTGACCGCGTGGAATTGTTTATGAACGGCATTGAGTTGGGCAATGGCTACTACGAATTGGCCGATGCCGCCGAACAGGAACGGCGCTTCAATAAGGAAATCCAGATACGCCAGGAACAAAACTTGGCTCCGGTCATCAAAGACCGACGTTTATTGGCCGCCTTAGTTTCGGGTTTGCCAGATTGTGCCGGTATCGCCATCGGTTTGGACCGGCTGCTCATGGTGTTGGGGCCGGCGGCCACCATCAATGAAACCCTTAGTTTCGCGATAGACAGGGCATAAGGCGGTTTCAATTGTTACTGTGTTATAATCCGACCCCATCTATCTTCAAATAATGATGTTTTACTTTTAGCTGTTGACATGAAATTAAATACTTTTTCTCGCTGGTTATTGCTAGGCTTGCTTGTATCCCAGGCGGTTAAAAGTGATGGTGAATTCATCGTCAGTGACATTAAGGTCAACGGCTTGCAACGCATCTCTCTCGGGACGGTTTATAACTATTTGCCCGTCAATGTCGGTGAAAGGTTTTCCCAGGAAAAAGTCGCCCCGGCCATCCGGGCCCTGTTCAAAACAGGTTTTTTCAAAGACATCTCTTTGGAACAAGTAGGCTCGACGCTGGTTGTAAACGTTGTTGAACGGCCATCAATAGCGAAAATCGTTTTTGAAGGTAATAAGGATTTGTCCAAAGATGACCTGAAAAAAGCCCTAGATAAAATAGGCTTGTCGGAAGGTAAGATTTTTGACCGGCAAGTGCTGGATAAAGTCGAACAAGAGTTAAACCGCCAATATCTGAGCCACGGCAAGTACGGCTTAAAGATCAAAACGGAAGTCAGCCCCTTGACCCGTAACCGGGTGGGTGTCCACATCAACATTTCCGAAGGCAAGGTTGCCAAAATCCAGCAGATCAATATCGTGGGCAACCAGGCTTTTGATGACAAAACCCTGTTGGACACCATTGAGCTAAGCACCTCCAACCTGTTATCGTTTTACACCAAGGACGACCAGTATTCCAAACAAAAACTCGCCGCCGACCTGGAAACGCTCCGTTCTTATTATCTCGACCGCGGCTACATCAATTTCGCGATTGAATCGACACAAGTCGCCATTACCCCTGATAAAAAAGGCATTTATATCACTATCAACGTCAAGGAAGGCGACGTTTACAGCCTGGAAAAAGTCAAGCTGGCCGGGAATTTAGTGGCCCCTCCCGATGAACTGGTCAAATTGGTCAGTATCGGCCCCGGTGAGATTTTTTCCAGAAAAAGCGCCACTGAAACCTCCAAGGCCATTTCTGACCGCCTAGGCAACGATGGCTATGCGTTTGCCAACGTCAATATGGTGCCGGAAATCAACGAAGCCAAAAAAACCGTTGAAATGACCTTTTTCGTCGATCCTGGCAAACGCGCCTATGTCCACCAGATCAATATGAGCGGCAACACCAAAACCCGTGACGAGGTGTTACGCCGTGAAATGCGGCAAATGGAGTCAAGCTGGGCCTCCAGCGCCAAAATTGAGCGCTCCAAAACACGGCTTGAACGGTTAGGGTATTTTGAATCGGTTAATGTGGAAACGCCACCAGTGGTCGGCACCAATGACCAGATCGACGTCAAATACTCCGTCGTTGAAAAAGCCTCCGGCAACCTTTCCGCAGGCATTGGCTTTTCACAAGTGCAAGGCATTGTTTTGAATGCCAATATATCCCAGGATAACGTGTTCGGTTCTGGCAAGCGCATCAATTTGGCATTTAACAACAGCAATTACCTGACCAGTTACCAACTGGGTTTTTTCAACCCTTACTTCACCACTGACGGGGTCAGTGTCGGTTACAACGCAGGCTACACCAAGCGTAATGCCGGGCAAATCAACATCGCCCGGTATTCAACCGAAGTCTTGAATGCCGGCATGGATTTCGGCATCCCATTAAATGAATTTGACCAGGTCCGTTTTGGTTTGGAAGGCAAGCATACGCAATTAAGCGAAACGACCTTGTCGTCCAAGCAAATTGGGGATTTTATAAAAAAAGAAGGCAGCAGCTTTCTGACCATATCCCCAACCTTAAACTGGACGCATGACACCCTCAACCGCGCCATTTTCCCCAGCAGCGGCGGCCAACAACGCTTATCAGGACTGATCACCGTACCTGGTAGCGACCTGGAATATTACAAGGTCAGTTACAAACACCAGCTTTATTTCCCGCTCGCCAAAGATTTCACTTTGCGGGTGCAAGCGGAAGCCGCGTACGGAAGCGGCTATGGCAAATCCAAGGACCTGCCATTTTTTGAAAACTACTATGGTGGCGGTACGGGTTCGGTACGTGGTTTCAGAAACAATACCCTAGGGCCACGGGATTCCAACGGCTTCCCCTTGGGGGGCTCGACCAAACTGATCGGGAATGCCGAACTGTTTTTCCCGGTGCCGTTCTTGTCCGAAGTCAAATCAGTACGTTTGGGCACTTTTATGGATGCCGGGACTATTTCCAACGGGTTTAATGTGGACAACCTAAAATATGCCGCCGGTTTGTCGGGCGAATGGTTATCCCCATTTGGCGCCTTATCCATAAGCGTGGCCCAACCTTTAAATGTAGGTGACACAACGTACATCAACAATGATGGCAATCCTGTTGTGATAAAAGACCAAAGCCAATTGTTCCAATTCAACTTCGGCCAGAATTTCTAGCCGGACACCTTTTGGTTTGCCTCCCTTATCCCCTATAATCTAAGCACCTTCCAGTAACAGAATTTACTATTTATTTAATTTGGAGATTGATTTAACAATGAAAAACAAAATTGGATTATTTTTAGGCATGTTGCTGGCTGCGAACGCCACTGCAAGCTTTGCCGATTTGAAAATCGGTTTCGTCAACATACCCGCCGTACTTGAGAAAGCCCCGCAGGCAGAAAAAGCCAAAAAGCGCCTGGAACAAGAGTTTTCACCACGCGACAGGCAATTGGTTTCCCAGCAAAAAGAGATCCAATCTAAAGAAGAGCGTATGACCAGAGATGGCAGCGTCATGGGTGATGCCGAACGTTCCAATCTGGAAAAGGACATCATCAATAAAAAACGCGATGCGAAACGCTCGCAGCAAGAATTCAGCGAAGACTTCAACGCCCGCAGGAATGAAGAACTCGGCAAATTACAACGCCGGATTGTGGAAGCCATCCGCGCCATCGCCAAAGACCAAAACTTTGATCTGTTGCTCACCGACGGGGTTATCTACGCGAGTGAAAAAATTGATGTGACCGCCCAAGTCCAACAAAAACTCGCCGCTATGCCTGAATAATTCAGCTATCGTCCGCATTTGCTCACTAACCCTAGATAAAGCACCTTACTATGTCTATCAAATTAGATATTTTACAAATACAAGAATTTTTACCACACCGCTACCCTTTTTTGCTGGTTGATAAGGTGGTCGAGTGTAAACCTGGGGTTAGCTTGACCGGCATAAAAAACGTCACTTATAACGAACCTTTTTTTCAGGGGCATTTTCCACAAAAACCGATTATGCCGGGGGTTCTGATCCTCGAAGCCCTGGCACAAGCGACCGGATTATTGGCTTCAGAAACGGCTGGCGACGAACTGGGCGGCATGATTTATTATCTGGTCGGTATTGATAAGGCCAAATTCAAACGCCCGGTAGTCCCCGGAGACCAATTGATGCTGAAAGTTAATTTTGTTAAAAGCAAGCGTAACATTTGGGCTTTTGAATGCGTCGCCGAAGTTGACGGTGAATTTGTCGCCAGCGCGGAAATCCGCTGTGCGGCTGTGGTGGATTAATTTTGATACATCCTACTGCAATCATCGATAGCGACGCAGAATTGGCTGAAGGCGTTTCAGTGGGCGCCTATTCGGTAATTGGCGCCGGCGTGAAAATTGGCGCCGGCACGGTTATAAGCTCCCATGTCGTGATCAAAGGCTACACTTCGATAGGGGAAGATAACCGTATCTATCAGTTTTCATCCATTGGCGAAGACCCGCAAGACAAGAAATATGCCGCAGAAGTCACCCGCCTGGAAATTGGTGATAGGAACACCATCCGTGAATTCACGTCCATGCACAGGGGGACCAAACAGGATCACAGCCTTACCCTTATTGGCAGCGACAACCTGTTTATGGCCTATACCCACGTCGCCCATGATTGTGTGATCGGTGACCATGTCATCATGGCGAACGGCGCCTCATTGGCCGGACATGTCCGCTTGAACAGCCATGCCATTTTGGGTGGTTTCACACTGGTGCACCAATTCACCCAGATAGGGCAATACAGTTTTGCCGCAATGGGCAGCGCCATCACCCAAGACATCCCGCCTTTTATCATGGTTGGCGGCAAACCTACCCAACCGCATGGCATCAACTCGGTAGGCATGGAACGTAACGGCATCTCGGCAGAAGACATCCGCCTAATCAGGAAAGCCTATAAACTCATCTACAAAATGAACTTGCGCCTGGAAGACGCCATAGAACAGATGGAAGACATGGCAGGCGACAGCAAGCAAGTCTCTGATATGGTAAGCTTTTTGCGCAACGTATCGCGCGGCATCCTGCGCTAGCCCGTTTGCAACCAAACGATAGCGGCCGGCTGATAGCCGGAGTGGACGAAGCAGGCCGCGGCCCTTTAGCCGGCCCCGTGTTCGCCGCCGCCGTCATCCTCGACCCCCAAAAACCGATACTTGGGCTGGCCGATTCGAAAACGCTAAGCGCCAGCAAACGCGAAAGCCTTGCCGCACTGGTCAAGCAAAACGCCCTCAGTTGGTTTATCGCCTCCGCCAGCGTCGAAGAAATAGACGCGCTGAACATTTTGCAAGCCACATTGCTAGCCATGCAACGCGCCGTGGATGGCCTATCCCTGCAACCAAATGAAGTCCTTGTGGATGGTAACCGGTTGCCCAAACTGACGATGCCCGCCCAAGCCATAGTCAAAGGCGACAGCAAAATACAGGCTATCAGCGCCGCCTCCATACTCGCCAAAGTCGAGCGGGACAAGCTTATGGACAGCTACCACCAGCTTTATCCCGATTATGCCTTCCATCAACATAAAGGCTACGGCACTGCGCAACATCTGGCTGAAATACAACAGTCCGGTTTCCTCGACATCCACCGGAAAACCTTCAACCCCCTAAAAACATGGCTGCTACAGGCTAACGCCTAATGGCGGTTCCGCCATTAAGGCGATTTGTTCACGCAATTCGACAATACGGTCTTGCCAATAACGCGGCATCGTAAACCACGGGAATGCCGCCGGAAACGCCGGATCGTCCCAGCGTTTGGCAATCCATGCGGAATAATGGATTAGCCGCAAGGTGCGGAGCGCTTCAATCAAGTGCAATTCACGATGGTCGAAATCAAAAAAAGTTTGGTAACCCGCCAGCAAATGGCGCAACTGCACCGTCATCTCTTCCCGCCCACCGGACAGCAACATCCACAAATCCTGTACCGCCGGCCCGCTCCGGCTATCGTCAAAATCCACAAAATGCGGCCCGTCATCCGTCCACAGGATGTTTCCTGGATAACAATCCCCGTGCAACCGTATCTGCCTGACTTGGCCGGCACGGACAAAACATTCCCGGACACTGTCCAACGCCTGCCCGCTGATTTCCTGATACGCATTGACGAACTCACCGGGCAGGCAATTATTGGCCAACAGATAGGTTCGTGGCTCCTCGCCAAAGCTATTGATGTCAAGTGCGGGACGGTTTTTAAATGGCTGCAAGGCGCCAGTCGCATGTATCCTGCCCAGCAACCTCCCCATCCATTCCAATTTTATCCTGCCTTCCAACTCAGGCACCCGTCCGCCTTGTTTTGGAAACACGGTAAAACGGAAACCCTCAATATGATGCAGGCTATTGTCCCCCGCAAATGCCAACGCTGGCACAACGGGCAATTCCGCTTGGGACAATTCCTGAACAAAGGCGTGCTCTTCCAAAATGGCCGCGTCCGTCCAGCGTCCGGGGCGGTAAAACTTGACCACCAACGCCGGTGAGCCGGTAATCCCCACCTGATAAACACGGTTTTCATAACTATTGAGCGCCAACATCCGCCCGTCGCAAGACAAACCGAGGGCATCCAATGCGTTGAGGATAATGTCGGGGGTTAATGCGGAAAAGGGGGCAAGCTGTGTGTTCATGGCACCTATGACATTCATATTGGATTGGTTTAAACCACCAGTGGCAGCGGGCGAGTTATACCATGCCCAGGCCAGAACACAATGGCTATCGTTTTTTTAAAGATACGCCAAGAGTTTGCCAAATGCCGCCTGCACATTATTGGGGATAGCCAATGCCTGGCTCATGGCCGATTATCGTGCAAGGGCGTTGTTTTGCTGAAAATTCGTAGCCATAAGCAAATAAACTACCCGTAAATTCAGTCAGCAGAGGATGGATTCGCTATAATGCTAGCCGTAGATAATCACATTTATTGGGGGATAGGGTTATGGCGGATGAAATCATTGCCAAACATAAAGTCGTCATTGTCGGTGGCGGTGCAGCAGGTCTTGAACTGGCGACCACATTAGGTTGCAAATTAGGCAAAAAAGGGCTGGCGGAAATCACCTTGATTGATGCCACGACCACGCATATCTGGAAGCCTTTGCTGCATGAAGTGGCGGCCGGGACTTTAGACGAATCGGAACAGGTGGAGTATATGGCGCAAGCGCACCGTAACCATTTCCGCTTCCGGCTGGGCAAAATGGAAGGCCTTGACCGCGCCAACCGGGAAATTTACGTGAGCCCGACTGTCAATGACAAAGGCGAAGAGCTGATCCCGCGCCGCACTTTTGCTTACGATACGTTGGTCATGTCCGTCGGCAGTGTCAGCAATACCTTCAACATCAAAGGCGTGGCAGAACACTGCCTGTTTCTGGACACCACCTCGCAAGCATTTAAGTTCCAAAAGCAACTGTTCGAGACCTACATCAAAAATTACATCGGCAAAGACCCGGCGATGGTCAAGCCCTTGTCCATCGCCATCGTCGGTGCTGGCGCAACTGGAGTGGAACTGGCGGCGCAATTGCACGAAGTGACCAATGTCCTGGCGATTTACGGGCTGAACGAAACCAGCAACGTCAAACTGACCATCATCGAGGCCGCCACACGCCTGCTGCCAGCTTTGCCTGACAAGCTGGCGTTGGCGACCCAACAACAATTGGTCAAGCTCGGTGTAGACCTGAAATTGGGCAGGCGCGTCACCGAAGTCACGCCGGAAGGCATCACCACGCACGATGGCGAATTCATCGAAGCCAATATCAAAGTATGGGCGGCGGGCATTAAAGCCCCGGATTGGATAAAGGGCTTGGATGGCTTAGAGACCAACCACATCAACCAGCTGGTGGTCGACAGCACCTTAAAGACCAGCGATGATGACATTTTTGCGATGGGCGACTGTGCCGCCTGTGCGTGGGCAGGCCACACTGGCAACGTGCCGCCCCGAGCCCAAGCCGCGCACCAACAGGCCACCGCCGTGGGCAAATCCATCATCAACCGCTTGCAAGGCGGCAAACCTGTGGAATTTGTCTATTACGATTATGGCTCCTTGGTGTCATTGGGCAAATACACCACGGTCGGCAATTTGATGGGCAACCTGATGGGGACGGTCAGCATTGGTGGCTTCATCGCCAAAATCGTCTATTTGTCCCTGTATAAAATGCACCAAATCGCCATCCACGGCTACTTCCGCACCGCCATGTTGACGCTGTCCAACGCCTTTAGACGCAGCGTCTACATCAAAATAAAAATGCACTAAACCCTTTTAATAACAACGACAAAAATAACAATATGTTTGAAATTGAATATGAGTTCCGCGAACAAGACCTGATCCATTTTAACGAATTGCAGTTCGCTAAAAATGACGAGATCCAACACAATATCAAAAAGAACCGGATTGTTGTGCCAGGGGTGATTTTTTTGATCGGTTTTTTTTACTATTTTTACTATAACGACGTGCAAACCACCGCTTATGTACTGGTGATCGCACTGTTGTGGGCTTTGCTGTCGCCTAAGATCATGATGCTGGACTTGCACCGGCAAATCTTGAAAAGCTACACGCCAAAAGAAAAAAACGACATGTTCGGCAAGTACACCTTGACAATAGACCCTGCCAACCCCAAATACCTGCTGGAAAAATCACCTAGTGGCAAAAACAAAATGGCCTGGAACGAATTGCTCCGGGTCGAATATGGCAAACGCTATGTCTACCTTTACCTTAACCTGACCACCGCATTGGTGATTCCGGTGGAAACGGTGAGCAAAGGCAATCTTGAGGAATTTGCCGAACAGGCTGAGAAGATGATTGAGCGGTTTGGTGGGTAAAATCCTGCCGCCTGTGATCCAAAGCCAAACAAAGCAAGTCGGGCTAGATGAAGATAAGCGTCCGGGCTTCCTTGATCCAGCCCTTAGGCCGGGATGCCACAAGAAATCCCGGCCTATCCCTGCTTGCCCTGCCCTAAAAACCCAAAGCCTTGCCGGGCTTTTTTAAAGCCGGCCCTTACAAAAAGACAACCCTTGCCGTACCACGCCACCTAAATTCCCCATGCCTATCCCCTACTGGCGGCTTTCAAGCTTTTACTGGTTTTATTTCGCCGCAATCGGCGCTTTTATCCCCTATTGGGGGCTATATCTTAAAAACGCAGGGTTTGACACCGTGCAAATTGGCGAGCTTTCGGCGGTGCTGGTGGCTTGCAAAATTGTCGCGCCGAATAGCTTAGGCTGGATTGCCGACCACACGGGCAAGAGCTTGCCGATTGTCCGCCTCGCCTCGTTCCTGGCCGTGCTGGGCTTTTGCGGTTTTTTATACGCCCGCAGTTATTGGGAATACGTTTCCGCAACGCTGATGTTCAGTTTTTTCTGGAGCACCGCCTTACCCCAGTTTGAAGCGGTGACATTGGCGCATTTGAAAACCGACGCGCACCGTTATAGCCAAATCCGGCTCTGGGGTTCGGTGGGGTTTATCGTCGCCGTATTGTCCGTAGGTTGGCTGATCGACAGGCAACCGATGGCGATATTGCCCGCCATCATGATCCTGCTCTTGCTGGGCATTAGTGTGGCGGCATTAAGCGTCCCCGAAGCGCGGGCCATTAGCCATGGCGCGGAACCGTTAAAGCTTTGGCGCATCCTGAAAAAACCCGAAGTCATCGCGTTTTTTACCGTCTGCATGTTATTGCAAACTGCCCATTCGCCTTATTATGTGTTTTATTCCATCGTCCTGAAACAACACCACTACCCTTCGACGATGATCGGCGGCCTGTGGGCCTTAGGCGTGATGTCCGAAATTGTGCTGTTCATTTTTATGCGCCGCTTGTTGGCACGGTTCCCGTTACGGGCATTGCTGCTGGCCAGCATCATCCTGGCCATCGTACGTTGGCTGCTGATCGCCTATCTCGCCGATTCCACCCTGTGGCTGCTGCTCGCACAATTGCTGCACGCAATGACCTTCGGCGGGACGCATGTCGCGTCCATCCATTTGGTGCACCGCTATTTCGGCAGCCAACACCAAGGCAAAGGCCAGGCCTTGTACAACAGCTTCAGCGCAGGCGTCGGCGGCATGGTTGGCAGCTATGCCAGCGGCTATTATTTTGACGCTATCGGAGCCACCGGGATTTACACCGCCGCCGCGTTTTGTTGCGCATTGGCCTTGCTGATTGCTTATATTTGGATAGGCAGGGATGATGGTAAAATATCGCCCTAAATCGAGGATAAAACGCTGGTTTTGTGGCAAAAACCCTAATAATGCCTATGCTTCCCGTATTGACCCCAAAAAAACCGGTTTTCAAGAATGTTAACCTTCACCTATCAGGACATCCCGTGTTTGAAATTATAAAAAGCGGTGGCTGGTTGATGCTGCCTCTCATTTTGTGCTCCATCATCGCCACGGCGATCATTGCCGAACGTTTCTGGTCATTACAGAGAAAGAAAGTGCTGCCCCCTGAATTGGTGCCGCAAGTTTGGCGTGTGGCGCGTGAAAAAAAGCTCGATGATTCCATTTTGTACCGTTTGAAGCAAAGCTCCTCATTGGGTTTTATTCTCGCGGCCGGGCTTGCCAACAGCCACCATGGGCGTGATGTCATGAAAGAATGCATCGAAGAAGCCGGGCGGCAAGTCGTGCACGATTTGGAACGTTTCCTAAACGCGTTAGGCACTATCGCCTCCATCGCCCCGCTGTTAGGTTTGCTGGGCACGGTGGTCGGGATGATCCAGGCTTTCACGGCCATCGTCAACCAGGGCATTGGTGACCCTACTGTCTTGGCCGCCGGCATTTCTGTGGCTTTGATCACGACCGCCGCCGGTTTGATCGTGGCTATCCCCAGCCTGATTTTCCACCGTTATTTTGAACGGCTGGTTGATGAATATGTCGTCAACATGGAAGCGGAAGCGTTAAAACTCATCGACATCCTACACGGTGACCGTGAGGCAAATGTATGAAATTCCAGCGCAAAAAAAGGCATGTCCCAGAAATTTCCATGACCTCGATGGTCGATGTGGTTTTGCTGTTGCTGTTCTTCTTTATGGTCAGCACCACGTTCAACAAACAAACCCAGGTTAAAATCAAATTGCCCAGCGCCAACGGCCCGGAAGCCGAAACGGAGGCCGACACCATCAGGCTGACCATTGATGCGAATGGCGTTTATTTTCTGGAAGATGCCGATGGCGTGATGCATGAGCTGCTCAACCAAAAGCGGGAAACCTTGTTCCAAGCCCTCCTAAAACGTAATACCAAAGCCGCCGCAACGCCTTTTATCATTGGCGCCGATGGCAAGGCCCCCCACCAATCCGTGATCACCGCCTTAGAGGCGGCGAGCGCCGCCGGATTCAGCCATATTAGCTTCGCCACAGAATCCAAACCCACCGCACCATGAAAAAAGCCCTGACGCGTTGCATCGAAAACATCTGGTACAAAGACCCAATCATCGGCACTTGGCTGATGCCCTTGGGTTTTCTGTTCAGTGACATCGCCCGGTTCCGGGCTTGGCTGTACCGTATGGGCTTATTAAAAACCCATGAACTACCCGTCCCAGTGATTGTCGTGGGCAACATCACGGTTGGCGGCACCGGCAAAACCCCGTTGATTATCTGGCTGGCGCACATGCTAAAAACGGCTGGCTTCCGTCCGGGCATCATCAGCCGTGGTTATGGCGGGCAAGCGCAGGAGCCGCAAACCGTGCAACCAGATAGCCCGGTCGCGCAAGTCGGTGATGAAGCGGTGCTGATCGCCAGGCAATCCGGCTGCCCGTTGGTGGTCGCGCCCAACCGGGTTGCCGCCGCCCGGCATTTGTTGGCGCACAACGATTGCAACATCATTTTGTCGGACGATGGCCTGCAACATTATGCCTTGGGGCGGACTATCGAAATCGCCGTGATTGATGGTGAGCGGCGTTTTGGCAATGGCTATTGCCTGCCCGCCGGGCCTTTGCGGGAGCCTATCCATCGCTTGCAAAGCGTGGATTTTGTCGTCGTCAACGGCGAAAAAGCGGAAGAACATGAACTTTCCATGTCCCTTCGTGGCGATTTGGCAATCAATCTGGACACAGGCGAAAGCAAACCCTTGTCCGAATTTTCCGGCCAAACATGCCATGCCATTGCCGGCATCGGCAACCCCGAACGCTTTTTCAAACAACTGTCCGCCGCCGGTCTGGCCTGTAAAACCCACCGTTTTCCCGACCATTACCAGTACCAAAACAGCGACATTATGTTTGCCGACCATCATCCAGTATTAATGACTGAAAAAGACGCGGTAAAATGCACCGCTTTCGCCACCCCACAGCATTGGTTTGTTCCTGTCCAGGCCTTGCCTGACGCTGATTTTGCCGTGCAACTTTTAAACCTACTCAAGAGCAAAACCCATGATAGATAAAAAATTACTCGATATCCTCGCCTGCCCGATTTGCAAAAGCCCATTGCGCTACAAAAAAGAACAACAGGAATTGATCTGCCGCGCCGACCGTTTAGCGTTCCCAATCCGGGACGATATTCCGGTCATGCTTGAAGATGAAGCCCGCACCTTAAGCCACGAAGAAACCGAAGCCTTATACCAATGAGCCAGCCGTTTAAAGTCGTCATCCCCGCCCGCTACGCGTCCACCCGCTTGCCAGGCAAACCCCTGCTGGACATCGCCGGCCTACCGATGATCGCCCATGTTTGCGCCCGTGCCAGCGAGGCGGGGGCTGAAGAGATCATCGTCGCCACCGACGACGGAAGGATCCTGCAAACCGTGCAGGATCTAGGTTTTACGGCGGTCATGACCCGAGCCGACCACCAAAGCGGCACGGAACGTATCGCCGAAGTCGCCCGGCAATGCGGCTGGGCGGACGGCACGGTCATCGTCAACTTGCAGGGTGACGAGCCGCTGATCCCGCCCGGCTACATCCGCGATGTCGCCACCGCGCTCGCCAGCCAACACCAAGCCGGAATCGCCACGCTCGCCGCCGCAGTCATCGGCCCCGAAGAAATCTTCAACCCCAACGCCGTCAAAGTCGTGCTGGACCAACACGGTTATGCCTTGTATTTCAGCCGCGCCCCTATCCCCTGGGAACGCGGCAGCTTTGCTTCTACTGGCGGCATACCGTCCGGAAAAATGCCTTACCTGCGCCATATCGGCATGTACGCCTACACCGTTGCCTTCTTGCAACGCTATTGTTTATGGCCGGCTTCCGTTTTGGAGACCGTTGAGTCGCTGGAACAACTTAGGATATTGTGGCAAGGCGAAAAGGTACGGGTGCAGGTGGTGGCCCAGACACCGCCAGCCAGTGTGGACACCCCCGAAGATTTGCTGCGTGTCGGGCGTATCTTGTCTGGTGCTGGGGTTTAAAACATTTATGGATCAGGGCGGTAGGCTAGCTTTAATAAAAACTGCCGGGCTAAAGTTGGGCTATTCCAGGGATTAATGGCTTTACCTTATAAATTTTCCAACTAAAAGGAAAACCCGTGCCGACTATGGCATAATGGCAAGATTTTTTATTTAACGCTTAACTATTGAGGACAACCATGAGTTTCTTTATTTCTGACGCATTGGCAGAAGCCGCCCCTGCCGCTGGCCAACCTGGTATTGAAGGGATGCTTTTCCCTTTAGGTATTTTGGTGTTTTTTTACTTTTTATTTTTACGTCCGCAATCAAAGCGCGCAAAAGAAAAAAAGGAAATGCTGGCTACCTTGAAAAAGGGCACAGAAGTGGTCACTTCCGGTGGCATTTTAGGGAAAGTCGTCGATTTTGATGAAAACTTCCTGAAAATTGAAATTTGCGACAACACCTTCATTCAAGTCCAGCGCCAAAGCGTCGAAAACATGATGCCCAAAGGGACTTATAAAGCGGTTGCCAAAAAAACATCCATAATAAAAGAATAAACCGCCTGCTTGACGGCAACACCGCCGGCGACGACTTCCGGCGCGGTTTAATGATTGGAAGGACAAAATGCAAAACAGTTACCCACTTTGGAAAAATGCCTTAATTCTGCTGGCTTTTCTGGTCGCCATTATTTACGCATTACCTAATCTATACGGTGAAGACCCTTCGGTGCAAGTGTCATCAAACCGCGCAACGCCTTTAGCGCAGCCTAAAGCTGACGAAATCCAAAATTTGGTTAAAAGCCTCAATGCACCGGTAAAAGACTTTGAATTCAAAGACGGCCATGTCTTGGTGCGTTTTACCAATACCGATGACCAACTAAAAACCGCCGATTTGCTCAGGGACAAAATGGGCAGTGATTACACGGTGGCGTTAAATTTGGCGCCAACCACACCTGGCTGGTTACGTGCATTGGGTGCCGACGCCATGTACCTAGGCTTGGATTTACGCGGTGGCGTGCACTTCTTGCTGGAAGTGGATATGGACGCCGCGGCAAAACAAGCGGAAGAACGCTATAACGATGATTTGCGCTTGGCCTTAAGGGGTGCGAATTTGCGCTACCAATCCGTTGCCAAAGATAACGGTTTCATCAAAATAAAGCTGAAAACGGCGGATGAAAAACCACAATTGCTGGCCCTGCTGAACAAAGACTTCCATTCACTGGAGGTGACCGAGCCGGAAGCCGCCGATGAAGTGTGGCTAAAAATTTCCGAACGCGAACTGAAAGAAACCAGCAAAAACGCCGTGGCGCAAAACATGACCACCTTGCGCAACCGCGTCAATGAATTGGGCGTCGCCGAACCGGTGATCCAGCAACAAGGTGAAAACCGCATCATGGTGCAATTGCCTGGCGTGCAAGACACGACCCGCGCCAAAGAAATCCTGGGAACCACCGCCACACTGGAATACCGCCTGGTCGATGTCGAGCATGATGTGCAAAAGGCCGTCGAAGGCCATCCGCCCGTCGGCAGCCGTTTGTATTACGAGAAAAATGGCCAGCCCATCTTATTGAACCGCCAAATTATTGTCACTGGCGACCAAATCGTCGACGCCTCTTCCGGTATTGACCAAGACGGCCGGCCTGCGGTGTTCATCTCCTTAAATGGTGTGGGCGCGGCGAAAATGGGCAAGCTGACCCAAGCCAATGTCGGCAAACCGATGGCGGTCGTGTTCATCGAATACAAAGTTGAAACCAAAGTGGTCAACGGCGAGAAAATCCGCCATAAGGAAAAAGTCGAAAAAGTCATTAGTGTCGCGACCATCCAAGGCGTGTTCAGCAAACGCTTCCAAACGACCGGTTTGGACAGCCCACAGGAAGCACGTAACTTGTCCCTGCTGTTAAGGGCGGGCGCGTTGGCGGCTCCGGTGGACATCGTCGAAGAACGCACCGTAGGCCCTAGCCTGGGCCAGGACAATATCGACAAGGGCTTTTTGTCGTTTGTCGTCGGCTTTGTCCTGGTAGTGCTATTCATGGCGGTTTATTACCGCTTGTTCGGACTGATCGCCAATTTCGCGCTGGCGTTTAACGTGGTCATTGTCGTCGCCATTTTATCCATGCTCCAGGCGACCCTGACTTTGCCTGGCATTGCCGGGATCATCCTCACGGTTGGTATGTCGGTTGATGCCAACGTATTGATTTTTGAGCGGGTTAAAGAAGAGATCAGGAACGGCAACTCACCCGCCGCAAGCATCTTCATCGGTTACGAAAAAGCGTTTGCGACCATTTTGGACTCCCATGTCACAAACTTGGTCGTTGCCGTGGTGTTGTTTGCCTTTGGCACCGGCTCGGTCAAGGGTTTCGCTGTGACCTTGATCATCGGTATCCTTTCTTCCATGTTCACCGCAATCACCGGCACCCGGATGGTCATCAACTGGATTTACGGCGACCGTAGGGTTGAAAAGTTGTCCATTTAGGTTTTTTGCAAATACCCGGGGCGGATGAAATGCCCCGGGCCCCTTCGTAGGGAGGGGGTTGCAATCCGACGTGTCCCATTTGGAAAAATTTAAAACATTAAATTATGAAAACAACCAATATAAACTTTATAGGCAACCGCAACATAGCCCTGATTTTTTCGGGGTTGTTGTCAATCATCTCGATTATCACGCTCTCCGTGCAGGGTTTGCAGATGGGCATTGACTTTACTGGCGGCACGCTCATTGAAGTCGGTTACCAAAAGCCTGCGGATTTGACTGTGTTACGCACGACACTTGATGAATCCGGTTTTGCCGATGCGACGGTGCAGAATTTTGGCACGGCCAAAGATGTGCTGATCCGTTTGAAGTTACAAGAAGGTGTGAGCAGTGCCGACTTAAGCACTAAGGTGCTGGAAGCGATCAACAAGCACACCGCTGAACCTGCAAGTTTACGGCGCGTGGAGTTTGTCGGCCCGCAAGTCGGTGACGATTTGGCTCAAGACGGCTTTTTGGCTTTGCTCTATTCAACCATCGGCATTTTGATTTATGTCGCGTGGAGGTTTGAATGGAAATTCTCCTTGGGTGCCGTCATCGCCACCCTGCATGATGTTATTGTCACGCTGGGTGTCTTTTCATTGTTAAAGATGGAATTTGATTTGACGGTATTGGCGGCAGTGTTGGCATTGATTGGTTATTCGCTGAACGACACCATTGTGGTCTATGACCGTATCAGGGAAAATTTTATCTTGATAAGGAATAAAACCACTGAAGAAATGATGAACATTTCTGTAAACGTGACTTTGAGCCGTACCATTATGACTTCGCTGACGGTTATCTTGGTTTTAGTTTCACTGTTCTTCTTAGGCGGCGAAGTGATACATGGTTTTGCTGTGGTGCTGTTGTTCGGGGTATTTTTCGGCACCTACTCATCCATTTTTATCGCCAGCCCGATGGCGTTGATTTTGGGGGTCAGCCCGCAAGACCTGATCCCCGATGTCAAGGAATCCCATCTGGATAATTTGCCGTAAGTTCACGATTAATCACATCCGTCATCTTAATCGGCTATAATTGGCAATCATTTTTAATCAATCCCTTGGAGCTTTAGAAACAATGGCAATCGAACGTACCTTCTCAATCATTAAACCAGATGCAGTGGCAAAAAACGTGATCGGCGAAATTTATAGCCGTTTTGAAAAAAACGGCCTGAAAATCGTTGCTGCAAAAATGCTGCATTTGACTAAAGGACAAGCGGAAGGTTTTTACGCAGAACACAGCGAACGCGGTTTTTTCAATGACCTCGTCGCTTTCATGATTTCAGGCCCGGTCATCATGCAAGTGTTGGAAGGTGAAAATGCCGTTCTAAAACACCGTGAAATCATGGGCGCAACCAACCCTAAAGACGCTGCCGCAGGCACTATCCGCGCCGACTTTGCGAACAGCATAGACGAAAATGCCGTGCATGGGTCAGACGCATTGGCAACGGCGGCTAGAGAAATTGCTTATTTCTTCTCAGATGATGAACTCTGTGCCAGAACCCGCTAAGGTTAAAAAAATCAATTTGCTCGATTTCGACAGAAAAGGCCTCGCGGCCTTTTTTGTCGGTTTAGGTGAAAAGCCATTCCGGGCAACGCAATTACTTAAATGGATTTATCAGGAAGGGGTCACTGACTTTGACTTGATGACCAACTTAAGCAAACCTTTGCGTAGCTATTTGGCGGAAAACTGCTGTCTTGAGACCCCCGAAATTGTCGTTGAACAACTCGCCAGTGATGGCGTGTACAAGTGGGTGTTGCAAACCCATTGCGGCAATCGCGTGGAAACGGTGTTCATCCCCGAAGAAGGGCGCGGGACTTTATGTGTCTCCTCCCAAATCGGGTGCGCCTTGGCATGCACTTTTTGTTCAACCGCACAGCAAGGCTTTAACCGCAATTTGGACACCTCCGAAATCATTGGCCAGGTCTATGTTGCACAAAACCGCTTAGGAAAGGACGCCAAAGTCACTAATGTGGTCATGATGGGCATGGGCGAGCCGCTGTTGAATTTTGACAATGTGGTCGCCG
Source organism: Methylovulum miyakonense HT12 (assembly GCF_000384075.1). Taxonomy (GTDB): domain Bacteria; phylum Pseudomonadota; class Gammaproteobacteria; order Methylococcales; family Methylomonadaceae; genus Methylovulum; species Methylovulum miyakonense. The sequence continues at coordinate 1,426,408 of NZ_KB913025.1, read as the reverse complement.
CGATGAACTTGATGATGGATGATTTTGCCTACGGCCTGTCCAAACGCCGGGTGACCATCAGCACTTCAGGCGTAGTCCCCGCCATGTACCGGTTGACTGAAGTTTGTGACGTCAGCCTGGCGGTGTCCTTACATGCGGTCAGGGATGAACTGCGTGATGAACTGGTGCCGATCAATAAAAAATACCCGCTTAAAGAGTTAATGGAAGCCTGCCGCGAAAACGCCAAATTGGCGCCACGCCGCACCGTGACTTTTGAATATGTGATGCTTGATGGCGTGAATGACTCGCTGGAAGACGCCCATGGTTTAGTTGAACTATTAAAAACCGTACCGGCAAAAATCAATTTGATCCCGTTCAACCCTTTCCCAAATTCGTCTTACCGCTGCTCCAGCAAAAACCGTATCCACCAATTTAAAACCTTGTTGAACGATGCGGGGATAGTCACAACCGTCCGCAAAACCCGTGGCGAAGATATAGACGCCGCTTGCGGCCAATTGGTTGGCCAAGTGAAAGACAAAAGCCGCCGCCACCTTAAACTTAAACTGGCAGGTGCTGAAAATGTGGCCTGATAGGTGCCGGACAGGCAGATATGCGCTTATCTTGGCATGCGCCCTAACCTTGGGCGCCTGTGCGACCACGGCCGAAAAAAACGAAAAAACGGACACCTATTTGCAATTGGGTGTGCGTTATATGAATATGAACCGCTTGGAAATTGCCAAAGAAAACTTGGAAAAAGCCTTAAACAACGATTCCGGCAACGTTAAGGTGCATAACGCCCTGGCGTTTTTATACGAGAAAATTGAAAAATACCCTATTGCCAAAGAGCATTACGAGACCGCCTTGAAACTGGCCCCCGAAGACTTGGGGGTGCTGAATAACTATGGCCGTTTTCTTTGTGAACATGGCGACCCTGTCCAAGGCATGGGTTTATTGGCTAAGGCGATTGCCAACCTGCTGAATGACCGGCAGTGGCTGGCATTGACCAATGCCGGTATTTGCGAGCTAAAACAGGGCCAAAAATCGCGTGCCAAAGCTTTTTTTAAGCAAGCGTTGCTGAGCAATCCGGAATATGCCCCGGCCTTGCTGGAAATGCAGATCATCAGTTATCAAAACCGCGAATACTGGCCTGCCAAAGCCTATTTGCAGCGTTATTTGGGCACCGCCCAACATACTTCCCAATCATTGTGGTACGGGATGCAAACGGAGCGTGCCTTAGGCAATAATGGCCTGGCACAGGAATATAAAAATCTGCTGCTGGAAAGGTTCCCCCTTTCCGATGAAGCAAAAAAAGTCGAGTCTACCCAACAATAGGCAGCAGTAACAGGCAACCTTAATTCAAGCATGGCAAACACGATACAAGCAATACGCGGGATGCACGATGTGCTTCCGGAACAAACCCCTCTTTGGCAACACGCAGAAACAATTATCCGGGAAGTCATGGCTTCATACGGTTATAGTGAAATCCGCTTACCCATTGTCGAAAAAACCGAACTGTTCAAACGCTCTATTGGTGAAGTCACCGATATTGTCGAAAAGGAAATGTATACCTTCGATGACCGTAATGGCGACTCCTTGACGCTGCGTCCAGAAGGTACGGCAGGATGCCTTAGGGCTTGCCTTGAGCATAGCCTGTTGAATGGCCAAACGCATAGGTTGTGGTACTACGGGCCGATGTACCGCCACGAACGCCCGCAAAAAGGCCGCTACCGCCAGTTCATCCAACTCGGCGTAGAAACCTACGGCATGGCGGCCCCTGACATTGACGCGGAATTGATTTTATTGATGGACCGTTTATGGAAAAGGCTGGGCATCCGCGACAAAGTCCGTTTACAACTAAATTCGCTGGGGACAATAGAAGAGCGCAAAGCTTACCGTGAAGAATTGGTGGCTTATTTCCAGCAACATCTGGACACGCTGGATGAAGATAGCCAGCGCCGTTTACATACCAACCCTTTGCGCATACTCGACACCAAAAACCCGGCGATGCAGGAAGTGGTTTCCAAGGCACCGGAACTAATGGCTTATTTGGGCGAGGACAGCCTCCAACATTTTAAGGCCATTACCGCCACATTGGATGACCTGGCCATCCCTTACGAAATCAACACGCGCTTGGTACGGGGGCTGGATTATTACAGCAAAACCGTTTTCGAATGGGTCACCGATGAATTAGGCTCCCAAGGCACGGTTTGTGCTGGCGGACGTTATGACAGCCTGATCGAACAATTGGGCGGCAAACCGAATTTCGCAGTGGGGTTTGCGATGGGCATGGAACGTTTGTTGGCGTTGATGGAAACGTTGGCAAGCATCCAACCCGCCAAACCTGTGGATGTTTATATGGTGAGGGTCGGCACCCAAGCGGAACGTGCGGGCTTGCGTTTTGCAGAAGCGCTGAGGGCCGCCATCCCTGCGTTGAAATTACAGATTAATATTGATGGTGGCAGCTTTAAAAGCCAGTTCAAAAAAGCTGACAAAAGCGGTGCGGATTATGCCGTCATCATCGGCGACGACGAAGCCGTGCGGGGCGAAATTAGCCTAAAACCTTTACGGGACGGCCAAGGCCAGCAATCCTTATCACAACAGCAAGCCATCGGATTTTTACGGGATTACCTGGCGGCCCGGCAGAAAGCCGTTGTTAACCCTTTAAACTAAGCGCATAAGAGATTCACCGTGGAAATTTACGAAACAGAAGAAGAACAAGTTGCGGCCCTTAAGGGCTGGTGGAAAGAAAACGGGCAGGCGACCTTGATAGGCTTGGGGCTAGGCATTGCCGTTATTTTAGGCTGGAATTACTGGCAAGATTACCGGCGTGAGCAAGCCGAGCAGGCCGCCGGATTATATGCCCAACTGCTGAAGGCCCAAGCCGCAAACCAAACCGAATCGGTGGCCAAACTATCGGAACAAATGGAAACCCGTTTTGGCAGCAGCGACTACACCTTATTCAGCCAGTTGGCGCTGGCAAAAATCAAGGTCGAACAAGGTGACCTGGCTTCAGCCAGGCAAATTCTTGAAAAAGTGTCCGCCACATCGAACAAAGAGTTGGCCAACATTGCCAAAGTCAGGTTAGTGCGCTTACTGATGGCCAACAAAGAATATGAACAAGGTTTAAAATTGATCAATGACATTGATCCGGCCAAGTCCGCCAGCTTTTCCGGCCAATACGACGAATTGGTGGGTGATTTGTATGTGGCTTTAGACCGTGTTGACCAGGCACGCACATCGTACCAAAACGCGCTGAGAAATGGCCATCAATCGCCATTGCTACAGTTAAAAATTGATGATTTGACCCCCCCTGAAAAGGTAGAAAGTAACAAATAATGCGCTTAATTACGCTGCTATTGCTATGTTTGGGCCTGGCGGGCTGTGCCGCATGGGACACTGTTGGCGAATCCTTTTCCGGGATAGCCGATTATTTTGGCGGTGGTGAAGATAATACCGATCCGCCCAACATTTTGGTCGAATACACCCCTGAAATCAAAATCGAAGTACGGTGGAAAGAATCGGTAGGGGTCGGCGCTGATGAACAAATGCTAAAACTGGTTCCCGCCATCGGAAGCGCGAGGGTCATCGCCGCTGACCGCGAAGGGCTGGTCCAGGCCAGGGATTTGAGCTCCGGGGACAAACTCTGGGAAGCCAAAACCGAATTGCCCTTCTCGGCAGGCCCCGGGGTGGGGAAAAACACCGCCATATTAGGGACTAGCGACGCCGAAGTGGTTGCCTTAAACGCCGATAGCGGCACGCAACTATGGAAAATCAAAGTCTCCAGCGAAGTGCTGGCGGTGCCTGTAGTATCTAATGGTATTGTCATCGTGCATACGGCGGATGGCAAAGTCATCGCCATCAATGAAACAAACGGGGCAAAACTGTGGAGCTATGAAGTCAATGTCCCCGCGTTGAGCATACGGGGTTCGGCAACCCCGGTGATCATTGAAGACAAAGTCATCAGCGGTTACGACAACGGCAAACTGATGGCCCTGCAGTTAAAGGATGGCAAATATATTTGGGAAAGCAGTGTCGCCATCCCTAAAGGCCGTTCCGAAGTGGAAAGGTTGGTTGATTTGGACACGGATCCGCTGGAAGCCGCTGGCACTGTATATGTCGCTGGCTTCCATGGTGGCGTCAGCGCCATTTCTGAAATTGACGGTGAAGTGGTCTGGCGTAATGAAAGCGTTTCTTCCTATACAGGCTTGAGCAATGATTGGCGGTACCTGTATTTGTCCGATATTGAAAGCGATGTTTGGCAATTGGATTTGCGCAGCGGCTCGTCGTTGTGGAGACAAAAAGACTTGCACCAACGGCGCACCACCGCCCCTGCGGTTTATGGCCATTATGTCGTCGTCGGTGATTTTGAAGGTTATGTGCACTGGTTAAGCACCACTGACGGCCATCAATTGGGCCGTGTGCAAGTCTCTGGCGGCCCTATCGAAGCCAAACCTGTGGTCGTGGACAATACCGTTTACGTTTATGCAAAAGACGGCACGCTTGCCGCCTTAACAGTCCAATAATTATGTTACCTGTCATCGCCTTGGTCGGACGGCCTAATGTCGGCAAATCCACCCTTTTCAATTACCTGACCCGTAGCCGTGAAGCTTTAGTGGCGGATTTTCCGGGGTTGACGCGTGACCGCCAATACGGGCGCATCAAGCACGGCATCCGCCCGTGCCTGGTCGTGGACACCGGCGGTATCGCCGATGATGCCGAAGGTATCGAGAGCTTTTCCAGAAAACAGGTGCAAATCGCCCTGGAAGAAGCCGATATTGTGCTGTTTATGGTCGATGCGCGTGAAGGCCTTAGTGCCTCAGATAAAGCCATCGCCGAAACGCTGAGAAAAATGTCCAAACCCATCATCTTAGTGACCAATAAGATTGACGGTTTGGACGCCAACCTCGCCACCAGTGAATTTTACTCGTTGGCCTTGGGCGAACCATCGCAAATTGCCGCCTCGCATGGGCGCGGCGTCCCTGAATTGCTGGAGCGCGTCAATAAGTTATTGCCCCCTGCCGCCGATTTGGTGGATGATGAAGGCGAGCGCAAAGGCGTGGGCATCGCTGTAGTCGGCCGCCCGAATGTCGGCAAATCAACCCTGGTCAACCGCCTGTTGGGTGAAGAACGGGTCATCGTTTATGACCAGCCTGGCACCACCCGCGATAGCATTTACATCCCTTTCGAGCGCAATGGCAAACAATTTACCCTGATTGACACCGCGGGGATGCGCCGCCGTTCAAAAATTGCCGAAACCATCGAAAAATTCAGCGTCATCAAATCCCTACAAGCGATTGAAAAAGCGCATGTGGTGATTTACCTGATTGATGCCAGCGAAGGGGTGACCGACCAAGACGCGCATTTGCTGGGTTTGGTCATTGAAGCCGGACGGGCGATGATTATCGGCCTGAACAAATGGGACGGCTTGGACGCCCACCAAAAGGAGACCATCAAACGGCAATTGGAAGTGAAATTGGGTTTTATGGAGTTTGCCGAAAAACACCCGATTTCCGCGCTGCATGGCAGCGGCGTCGGCAAGCTGTTTGATGTCGTCAACAGCCTCTACGATTCGGCGATGATCAATATGTCCACGCCCGTGTTGACACGCATCCTCAAGGAAGCGACCGACGCGCACCAGCCACCGATGATCAACAACCGCCGCATCAAATTGAAATACGCCCACCAAGGCGGACGCAACCCGCCTATCGTGATTATCCACGGTGTCCAAACCGATGCCCTGCCCGTTTCGTACAAACGCTATCTGACCAATTATTACCGCGAAAAGCTGAAATTGTCCGGCACACCGATACGCTTGGAATTCAAATCGGCGGCGAACCCGTTTAGCGGACAGAAAAAGAAACTCACCGATTGGCAAGTGGAAAGGCGTGAACGCTTAATAAAACGGGTTAAAAGTAAAAAATGAGCCTATCCAACCATGGCGTGGCGAACAATCATTAACCCATTGGCAACAACCATACTGATTCATGGCACGCATATCTTTTCAAGGCAAACCCATAAACACCCTAGGCGAGTTACCCTTGACGGGCAACAAGGCCCCCGATTTCAAACTCGTCAACGGTAAATTAAAGGAAGTCTCCTTAGCGGCTTTTGCAGGCAAAAGAAAATTGCTGAACATCGTGCCCAGCCTGGACACCCCGACTTGCGCGGCCTCGGCCAGGATGTTCAACCAGAAAGCCGCCAGCCTTGCGAATACCGTCGTGCTGCTCGTGTCCGCCGACCTGCCCTTTGCGCAATGCCGCTTTTGTACGACGGAAGGCCTGCAAAACGTGATGCCATTGTCGACATTCCGCTCAAATTTTGCCGATGATTATGGTGTCAGGCTGACCGACAGCATATTGTCAGGCCTGACTGCGAGGGCGGTGGTCGTGATTGATGAATACGATAAAATCATCTATACCGAACTGGCTAGCGAACTGGCGAACGAGCCGGATTATGAGGGCGCCCTACGTGCCTTGGCAATGGCTGGTTAACGGTGCAACTTTACGGTATCCCGCCAACCCGACCGGCTCAAATGAAGCTAGGCCAATTCCGGCCTCTGGGCGCCAAGCTGTTCTTGCCATTTGTGGCGCCGCCCCACCCATCCCGCCAATAACCAGAATCCCGCAATTTTCCGAAGTTATGTGACCGCATCCCTATGCGGAGGGGTTAACAGTAATTGGCTGGGCATCGGCCTCCAATTAAGCATTATCCTTAGCATTTCATAGCATGAAACTGTCACTTTAGTTTGTTTAGCCACCCGTTTTATGGATAATGTATTTCAAATAGATTAAGTTTTGTAAAAGGATTAAGCGATATGGCAGAATTAATGAGTAGTGGCATTGAATTGATGTTCGCGGGCATGGGTATCGTATTTTTGTTTCTGACGATGCTTGTGGTCGCGATCAATATGATGTCATCGCTGGTGCAGCGGTTTTTTCCTGAGGCACCCCCCACACCTGTGATAGCCCCTCCTACCTCAAACAGCGGCATAGAGAAAGCAACCGTAGCCGCTATTACCGCCGCAATACATCAGTATCGGAAGCCATAACATAAACGCCCAATATTGCAGACAGTTGTAGTTCATCCGTAACCCAAAGGGGCACGAACTACGTTCACCATTCAATCGGCCCTGGCGGTCAAATGATAAAAGACTCATAAAAAGGTATTCTAGGAGAAACACAGCATGGTCAAACATAAAACAACGCCCTTAAAGATTACTGAGGTTGTCTTGCGGGATGCGCATCAGTCGATCCTAGCCACCCGGTTGCGTATCGAAGATATGTTGCCAATTTGTGCAAGACTGGATGACATCGGTTACTGGTCCATTGAATCATGGGGTGGCGCCACATTTGATGCCTGCATCCGTTATTTGGGCGAAGACCCTTGGGAACGCTTGCGTTTATTGAAAGCGGCGATGCCAAAAACCCCGCAACAAATGCTGCTCCGCGGCCAAAATATTTTGGGTTATCGCCATTATGCCGATGACGTGGTCGACAAGTTTGTCGAACGTTGCGCCATCAATGGCATTGACGTGTTCCGCATCTTCGACGCCATGAATGACATGCGCAACATTGAACATGCGGTCAAAGCCGTCCTGACCACCGACGCCCATGCCCAAGGGACGATCTCCTATACCACCAGCCCCGTCCATACCATGGACATGTGGGTCAACCTCGGCAAACAGATCGAAGATATGGGCGCGCATTCCATCTGCATCAAGGACATGGCGGGCCTGCTCAAACCCTATGAGGCTTTCGAGCTGGTGACACGCCTGAAAAAAAGCACAAAAATCCCTATCCACCTCCACTCCCATGCAACGACTGGCTTGAGTGTCGCCAGCATATTGAAAGCCGCGGAAGCAGGCATTGACAATGTCGACACCGCCATTTCCTCGCTCAGTATGACTTATGGCCACAGTGCGACGGAAACCATAGTCGCCAGTTTGGAAGGCACAGGCCGCGACACCGGTTTGGACTTGATTAAGCTGGAAGAGATTGCGGCCTATTTCCGCGACATCCGCAAAAAATACGCACAGTATGAAGGCAGCCTAAAAGGCGTGGACAGCCGGATCTTAATTGCCCAAGTCCCTGGCGGGATGTTGACCAATATGGAAAGCCAGCTGAAGGAGCAGGGTGCATCGGATAAATTTGACGAAGTGATCCAAGAAATCCCCCGTGTCCGCGAAGACCTAGGATTCATCCCATTAGTCACACCCACTTCGCAAATCGTCGGCACCCAAGCCGTCATCAACGTCATCAATGGCGAACGCTATAAAACCATCACCAAAGAAACCGCAGGCGTTTTGAAAGGCGAATACGGCGTGACCCCCGCCCCCGTCAATAAAGAACTGCAAGACCGTGTCCTCAACGGTGCGCAGCCTATTACGTGCAGGCCCGCTGACCTAATAGATGCGGAAATGGATAAACTGATCGCCGAAGTGCAGGAAAAAGCCCAAGCCGAAGGCGTCAAGCTGGCTGAAAATATTGAAGAAGACGCTTTGATAAACGGCATGTTTGCACAAGTGGGTTGGAAGTTCTTGGCTAACCGCGGCAATCCGGCAGCTTTTGAGCCCGCCCCAAACCCTGAGGCGTTCGTGGCCGCCAATGCACCGAAAGCCGAACCTGAGCAAACCAAAGGCATTGAAACGTACACGGTCAATGTCGATGGCAGGAACTTTAATGTTGCCGTCGGCCCTGGCGGCTCCGCGCTGGCCATCCAATCTGCAGTTGAAGAAGCCCCCCACCTGGAATTGGCCGCCCATAACGGGGCGGTGGTTTATGCCCCTATGGCAGGCAATATCCTGAAGATCCTGGTCAGTGAAGGCAGTATTGTTGCGGAAGGGGAAATTGTTGTGATTATGGAAGCCATGAAAATGGAAACGGAAGTGCGCTCTAAATTTGCGGGTATAGTCAGTGCAGTCCATGTCAAAGAAGGCGGCGCAGTAGCCGGCGGCAATGCCCTGATTTCCTTATAACAATGTATAGCTGACGGATATTTATGGAAAATCTCATTTCACTTTGGCACAGTACGGGACTGTACAACTTTACGGGTGGCCAGGCCTTCATGATGCTGGTCGGTTTTTTGCTCCTGTATCTGGCCATAAAAAAAGGCTTTGAGCCCTTGCTGTTATTGCCGATAGGCTTTGGTGCGATTCTCAGCAATATCCCGGTCGCAGGCATTGCCGAAGAGGGCGGGCTTCTGTACTACCTGTATTTCGGCATTAAAGCGGGGATATTTCCGTTACTGATTTTTATGGGTGTAGGGGCGATGACCGATTTTGGCCCCATGCTTGCCAACCCTAAGACCCTGTTATTGGGTGCGGCGGCGCAATTTGGGATTTTCGCCTCATTGCTGGGGGCGCTGGCTTTAAATGCCATACCAGGATTGGAATTTTCCCTAAAAGATGCGGCGGCGATAGGCATTATCGGCGGCGCAGATGGCCCGACCGCCATTTATGTCGCCTCAAAACTAGCCCCCGATTTGCTCGGTGCGATTGCCGTTGCCGCTTATTCGTATATGGCTTTGGTCCCGTTGATCCAGCCGCCAATTATGCGGGCGTTGACTACCGAAGCGGAACGCCGGATAGAAATGAAGCAAATGCGTAACGTCAGCAAAACCGAAAAAATTGTTTTTCCGTTGATGTTGTTGTTTTTGTCCATTTTGCTGCTGCCGTCCGCCACGCCATTGATCGGTATGTTCGCGCTAGGCAATTTGATGAACACCTGTGGGGTTGTCGAACGCTTAAGCCAAACCGCGCAAAATGAGCTGATTAACATCGTGACCATTTTCTTAGGCTTGTCTGTCGGCTCCAAGCTCAGCGCCCATGCCTTTTTGCAAATAGAAACCCTAGGCATTTTAGCTTTAGGTGCGGTTGCCTTTGCTATCGGCACGGCATCCGGAGTGATTATGGCTAAAATCATGAACAAATTCAGCGATACGCCGATTAATCCCTTGATCGGCGCGGCAGGTGTTTCCGCCGTACCGATGGCGGCGCGGGTGGCGAACAAACTGGGGCTGGAAAGCAATCCGCACAACTTCCTGCTGATGCACGCGATGGGGCCAAATGTGGCGGGCGTGATTGGTTCAGCGGTTGCGGCCGGGGTTTTGTTGAGTTTGATTAAATAGCTAGCCATACTGGGTTATATATTTAAAAAGCCCAATATGCAGTAATTACGTTAACTAATTATTATCGGTTTATTTTTTTTATACACGCATTAGAATACATACGTTTTATAAAAACATTTGAGGTAATCTTATGGAATATATTAAAAATTTTCTTAAAGGAGCAGGGGAAGTTTTAGTTTTAGATACCGGTTCACAATATATTCGCCCGTCCCGTAAAGGCTTTTCTAATGACATGGCTTTGTTACAAGCCGATGCCAGACGCATTGCCTCTGGTTTAAATAAAGCTACCCAAAAGTATGGCAAACAAGCATACATCGGCGAAAGTAAATAGTGGCAAAGATGGGCATCAGCTATCTATCCAGCAGCAAGAAACTGATTGTCCAATATTGCCAGTGCCGCAATTGGAGCAGCTTCAAAAATTTAAACCTGAAGCGGTTGATTGGGTTATAAAGCAAACGCAGATAGAAGCTGAACACCGACGATCTGAAACCATAAAAATTAACCGATACACGTTCATAGAACGTATAGTAGGGCAATTATGCGCTTTCTTAATCGGTATTGCGGGTGTGGTAGGTGGCTCTTATGTTGCCATTAGCGGGCAACCAGAAGCAGGTGGCGTTATTGCTACCGCAGCATTAACAGGACTTGCGGTAGTGTTTCTGACTGGCCGCGCAAAAAGGAACGCACCTTAAAAAGTGTAGCTTCTATTTACCTAATCATTCTTGCCTGAGCAAGCCCAACGTTTTCTCCGGCAACATTCCCCCGTCTTTCCCTTCCAAATGCAACTGTGCATCTTCATGCACGGTGGTCATAAACGTCAACAACTGCATTTCATAGTGCATTTTCTGGGCAAAATCCTCACATTCCCACATCCTGTTCAACAATTGTTTGGCATGATGATGGATGCCAAACACCACCGCCTCCGGCAATGCCGGGTAGCTGGCCTTAATGCTGGTCTTGAGTTGCGCCAGTGCTTTGAGATACTGCTGATAATCTTTGATGTCTTGCTGGCAACGGGCTTTGTAAATGCCCAATTCAGATTCATGCCGGGTTTTTAACAAAGCAATGTCCTGCTCCAACTGCACGGTTTTCTTTTTCAGTTCGGCCTGTAAATCCTGTTCGGCGAGCAGTTGCGCGTGGCGGAGTTGGGTTTGCTGTGGATGGGTGGCGGTTTGCCAATGCAGATGCGCCTCTTTGACCGAATGCCAAATGTAGGTAAGTTGCAAAGCCCAGTTTTTCAGTAAAGTCATCGTGTACCTAGATTGGCTATTTTGAGTTGCAATGCCAACAAAGCATCGGCGTTTAATTCCTGGCGATAACTGTCAAGCTCTTGTTGCAATTGCCGATAAGCGGTTTTCGGCAGTTGCCGCTTCAATGCCGATAAATCGCGGCGGACAGCTTTGCTTAATGATTTGATGTGCCGGCGGTTATCGGCGACTAAAAGGCGTTCGCGTTTAGCGTCATTAGTGATGGCGACTTTCATTTTTCGCCAATAGAACCGTTGTTTAAGGTTTTCCTGATAATTGGCGGTAAACAGCAAACGCCGTAACTGCCGTTGCGGTGCGGAAAAATAGCCGGTTATCGCGCGGCACACCAATCTGCCCAGCATCACCAAGCCACCGCAAAGCAAAACCCCAAACCCCAGCAAAAGCAGGGTGATACCCAGCCGCGTGGCGAGTTCCGGCAATAACGGGATGTGCCGCCAGAGCAAAAGCTTGCCGATGAATAAGGCAAGGAAAGCACTGGCAACCAGCCCTAAGGCGATACGGATAATCAAAATAGTCGGGGGCGGCGGTTGAAAAACCTTATTGTAGCGAAACCAAGCCTACGATGGGTGATAAACCGTTATGGCTGCATTTGTTATCGTGCACAAAAATTCCTAACGAGGATAAATACTACTGACACCACGCTGTCAGTAGGGCTGCCATACCATAGCCGCTCGTCAACACTTATTGTACGGAGAGGAAACATGAACACGAATGTAGCAAGCTGGTTTGAAATTCCGGTGACCGATATGCAACGGGCCAAAAACTTTTACCAAAACCTGTTGGCAACCACGTTTAAAGACGAAACCATGGAGGCCTATCAATTGGCGATTTTCGCGGCGGATGAAGGGGCGGTCAGCGGCATGCTGGTACTGGGCGAACAGTACCAGCCCAGCCAGACGGGTGCCGTAGTGTACTTTAACGCCGGCGAAGACCTCAACGTGCCGCTGGACAGGGTTGTCCCCAACGGCGGCGGTATCCTTCTCCCCAAAACGCCTATCCATGATGGCGACTGCGGTTACTTCGCGCTGATTTTGGATAGCGAAGGCAACCGCGTTGGTTTATATTCACCGTCCTAACCCTTCTTGAGTTGTAGGCGGCCGATCCCTCGGCCGCCTTTCCAAAACACTACCATGCGCCGCGCCGACCGTCTCTTTCAAATTGTCCAAATCTTGCGTAACAAACGCTTGGTCACCGCCAAAACGCTTGCCGAGCGGCTGGAAGTGTCCGAGCGCACCATTTACCGCGATATTCAGGACCTTAGCCTATCCGGCGTTCCCGTTGAAGGGGAAGCCGGGGTCGGTTACCGGTTGCGCCATACCCTCGACATCCCCCCGATCATGTTCACCCCGGACGAAATCGAGGCCTTGGTGGTCGGTGCGCGGATGAGCAAAACCTGGGCAGGCAGCGAGCTAGGCCAATCAGCGCAATCGGCACTGGACAAGATCACTGCCGTGATTCCGGCCGGGTTCCGGCATAAGATAGAAGACAGCAAACTGTTTTCCTTACGCTTCAGCCAACGCCCGGACATTGATATTCATCTGGACATTTGCCGTAAAGCCATCGACAACAAACACCTGTTGCAAATGGCTTATTGCCGTGCTGACGGCGAACAAAGCCTACGCCGTATCCGGCCACTGGGCTTGTATTTTTGGGGAAACGTTTGGACTCTGGTCGGTTGGTGCGAGTTGCGCGACGATTTCCGCAATTTCCGTCTTGACCGGATCCAAAGCATCCAGCCGGAAAATCAGACATTCACAGACAGTGAAGGCCAAAGCTTGCAGGATTTTATCAAGCGCATGGCGTGTATGTGAGCCCGGACGCCAAACCCATCCAAGCAATAACTGCATAAACGGCCCTATCGGCTTTTGAAAAAAGCCGATAGAGCCGTTGGCAAAAAAATTACCGAAAAACAACGATGGGGTCAACCATGCCCAACACCCGCCTAAAATAACTAGGACGCGGCAACCCCGCCTGGCGGGACACTCTTTTTAAGTATTCGCGGCAGAACCGTAGCCAAGGTGTAGGTTTGGCGGTGATTCGCCCTGCAAGCTTAATCTGATGTGGGCTATAATGTCGGGAATTCACACAGGCAATAGATAAGCAATGGCCCAATTTCTCGAAGTTCATCATGAAAATCCGCAACTGCGTTTGATCCAACGTGCCGTAGCGGTCATCCAACAAGGTGGCGTCATCGCCTACCCCACCGATTCTTCTTACGCATTGGCCTGCCATATCGGTGACAAGCAGGCGATGGACAGTATCCGCCGCATCCGGCAATTGGATGACAAACATGATTTCACGTTGGTGTGCAAGGATTTGACGCAAGTTTCAATGTTCACCAAAATCGGCAATGATGCCTTCCGCTTGATCAAAGCCCTCACCCCAGGGCCGTTCACCTTCATTCTCGATGCCACCAAAGATGTCCCACGACGCCTGCAGCATCCTAAGAAAAAAACCATAGGCATCCGCATCCCTGACCATCCTATCGCGCAAATGCTGGTGAAGGAACTGGACGAAGCCCTTTTCAGCACGACGTTGACCCTGCCTGGTGATAGCGAAGCCCTGAGCGACCCTTATGAGATTAGGGAAAAGTTAGACCACGAGCTGGATTTGATTATTGATGCAGGTATAGTCAACTTTGAACCGACCACTATGATTGAATTCACCCGCACCGGCCCCGTCATCGTCAGGCAGGGCAAAGGTATCGCCACCATGCTGGCCCAATAGAGGAAACACTAAATATGATGGATGAACTGACCTTAGCCCAACGCATCATCGTCTGGGCTTTGCCTGTGATCTTTGCCATCACCGGACATGAAGCCGCGCACGGCTGGGTGGCAAAAAAATGCGGTGACAACACCGCGGATATGCTTGGGCGTTTGACCTTGAACCCGCTCAAACACATAGACCCGCTAGGCACATTGATTCTGCCGGGGCTTTTGTTGCTGACAGGCACGGGCTTTATTTTTGGCTGGGCCAAACCCGTGCCGGTCAACGGGCGGTATTTTAAAAAACCCATACGCGATATGGCGTTTGTCGCCGCCGCCGGGCCAGGCGCGAATTTGCTGATGGCGCTAGCCTGGGCCTTGTTGGCGCGGCTGGGCGTGACCATCGCTGTGGAAGCGGTTTCCATGCCGCTGATTTACATGGGCATCGCCGGCATTTCCATCAATATTTCATTGATGTTGATTAATTTACTACCCATCCCGCCCCTGGATGGTAGCCGCATCATGACCGCGTTGTTACCCTACCGATTGGCCATACAGTACAACCAACTTGAGCGTTACGGCTTTATCATTTTGCTGGTGTTGCTGTACACCGAAGTGCTGGGCGCCATATTGCAATATCCTTTGTATATCGCCCATAACTTGTTTTTCTCGTTAGCGGGATTGTAACCAGGGCTTGGGTAATTATAGGCCGGAATTGAAGCGTAACCCGACATTGCTTAGACTGCCCAGTTGCCTTACCGCCAACCGACATCACTGGACCGCCTAAGTTACGTCGGTTTATCAAACTGGCGTAAACCAACCCATAAACATGACCCAAGTAAGCACCGGAACAGAACCCGAATCCCCTTCGTTCGCCATCGTCAACGGCACGCCGCTTAACCAACTGCCGGATGACCTGTATATCCCACCCGACGCACTGGAAGTGTTTCTGGAACTGTTTGCCGGGCCATTGGATTTATTGCTGTATCTCATCAGAAAACAAAATATGGATATCGTCAACATCCCGATAGCCCAGATCACCCAGCAATACATGGTCTACATCCAACTGATGGGTGATATGAAAATTGAGCTGGCGGCGGATTATCTGGTGATGGCGGCATGGTTGGCGGAGATCAAATCACGGATGCTGTTGCCGCGCCCGCCGGAATCCGAAGAGGAGGAAGATGACCCGCGTGCGACGCTAATCCGTCGCTTGCAAGAATATGAAGTGATCAAACTCGCCGCTGACGGCCTGGAACAACTCCCGCGCATGGAGCGCGATTTTTTTAGCGTTGACGTGGACACGACCACGTTAGACGTGGAACAAACTTTTCCCGATGTACAATTGGGCGAGTTGCTGCTCGCCTTTAAAGCCGTGTTAAAACGCGCCGAACAACTTAGCCACCACGCCATAACCAAAGAAGCATTATCAGTCCGTGAACGCATGTCTACGATATTGGAAAGCCTTAAAGGCTCAGATAGCCGATTATTTACAGAATTATTTACCCGCCGCGAAGGCCGGCACGGCGTGGTGGTCTCCTTTCTTGCTATACTGGAACTCGGCAAAGAAGGGCTCATCGAAATCACCCAGCCCGAACCCTTCGCCGAGCTACGCGTTAGAGCCAGCCAAACCACCCGCGCCGATCATTGAAGCACCCAAGGCCAACGTGGAAATCCAGCGTATCGTTGAAGCTATTCTGTTTGCCGCCAAACGGCCGATGACTTGCAAGCAAGTGCGCGAGGTGTTCCCTGAATTGGAACAGCCGGATTTGGCGGAAATCCAAGCCGCGATTGATGCCATCATCGCCGATTACCAGCCGCGCGGCATTGAATTGGCGAAAATCGCCAGCGGTTACCGTTTTCAGGTGCGTTCGGATGTGTCGCGTTGGGTGTCGCGTTTGTTTGAAGAAAAACCGCCGAAATATTCCAAGGCGTTGATGGAGACCTTGGCGATTATCGCCTACCGCCAGCCTGTCACCCGTGGCGACATTGAAGACATCCGCGGGGTTAGCGTCAGCACTAACATGATCCAAACCTTGCTGGAGAGGGAATGGGTACGGATATTAGGCCATAAAGAAGTGCCGGGGCGCCCCGCCTTATACGGCACGACCAAACAATTTTTAGATTATTTTAATCTATCCACTTTAAATGAATTACCGACCTTGCAAGAATTGCAGGGTCTTGAGCTGTCAGCAGCGGAAACCACTTTGGCGGATACGCCAAGATTGGACAATCCGTCTGTTTGACTCAAACGCATCAAGCTAAGAAATTTTTCCACGAACGACACTAAATACACGAAAGTTATACGCTGAACGGTCAAGTTTTTGGTTTTTTTAGGTAGCGCACCCTCTATAGCCTCTGGGGAATAAATGCGTACTTTTAAAAAATATTTATAAAATCAATGTAAAAGGTACGCATAGCGTAACCTATAGTGAATTATAAAAGCTATGTCACCGTTAATTGTTGAAAATTTTTTACTTTCTGACAAAAGCCATATTTAATGCGGCTTGTGGTTTTCGCTCAAAGCCACGTTGTTTAAGCCTTCCATAATTAACGGTGACATAGCCATTATAAAAGCCTAAAACTTGACCGTTTGATGCAGATCTATTTTTTCGTGTTTTTTTTGTGATTTTCGTGGACAACTCTTATTTAGCTTGTCCCTCAGTTAAACCAACGTAGGTAAACCGTGAAAAACCAACCAGCAAACCGTGGCCCGCGCCGCTCGCGCCCTGACACCGCCGCCACCAACCCCATACCTAAAGCGCATACCAAAACCAGCAGCAAAGCCCCGCCGCCACATCCAGAATCGGGTGAACGCATCCAGAAAATCCTTGCCCGGGGCGGGGTAGCTTCGCGCCGCGAAATTGAACGCTGGATCACCGAAGGCCGCCTCAAAATCAACGGCATCACCGCCACCCTAGGCACACGCTTGCACACCGGTGACCGCCTGGAAATCAATGACCGGATTGTCAACTGGGAAAAATTTGCCGAACAACCCACCCGGGTGCTGCTTTACCATAAACCCACAGGTGAAGTCGTCACCCGCCGGGATCCGGAAGGCCGCCCCATCGTCTTCCGGCGTTTGCCGGAACTGGCCACAGGCCGCTGGATAGCCGTCGGACGCCTGGACATCAACACCTCCGGCTTATTGCTGTTGACCAACAACGGCGAACTGGCAAACCGCCTGATGCACCCCTCCACCGAAGTCGAGCGTGAATATGCCGTGCGCATCTTAGGCCATGTCTCCGAAGCGACCTTGGCAACCCTGCAAGAAGGTGTGCATCTCGAAGACGGTTTGGCAAAGTTTGACGAAATCCATCCCGCTGGCGGTGAAGGCGCCAACAAATGGTACAACGTCATCGTCACCGAAGGCCGTAACCGCTTGGTCAGACGCTTATGGGAATCGCAAAACGTCATCGTCAGCCGCCTCATGCGCGTCCGTTATGGGCCGGTGGTACTACCGGATTCATTACGCACGGGGGCTGTTTACGAGATCAATGACAAAGAGCTTCAGTTGTTGTTTGAATTCGCGGGGTTGGGGAAGGATGTGCCCGATGTGCCATTATAAAGCAACACGACCTTGGAACCCCATACCGGCAGCAGCAAATCGGAGAACCCGATACGACCCACGCCTTGTTATGGCCATGTCGGCCATGCTAGGGCATCAGATAATCCACGGCGACGCTACTCCGAAAATGTTTTTTGCGGTCTTGACAGGGCGGGCACTTTCCCCAAATCGTTTCTAATAGCGGCATGGAAATCTTTTTTCAGAGGCGGTGGATGTTGAAAACCGTGAATTCAAGTAATAAGTTCATACCCCACCAGTTATCCAGCATCGCTGCCGGATAACTCCCGGAACACCCCGTAAGGACTTTTGAAGCCCAGTGGCGCTTTCTGGAGTTATGCACAGCCCCCAACGCCTGTTGCGTGGTCACGTCCGACACCCCATTGTCCTGGGGGAAATATTGGCGCAACAACCCGTTGACATTTTCGTTCTGCCCCCGTGCCCACGAGTGGCAAGGCTTGGCGAAATAGTAGCGCAATGCCGTCTGCCTGTGTGCGGCAAATTCCTTGCCGTTATCAAAGGTGAGAGTATGCACCAACGCCTTGAACCCGTCCAACAAGGTAGTCTCTATATGACGCCGTGCCGAGATGGCCTTACATTTTGACTACGCTTCCGCCCTCGCTCCAACTCCGTCAAAACTCCTCTCCTACGGCTACGCTGGAGCCGTCGTATACTGCTACACTAGCGTTACGCTTCCTGTACTCCTTCAGGGCACACGATTACCCACAACTCCCAAAATCAGCGATGATATAACCTTTTCACTAATCATATGAGCTGGGTACAACAGGAATTGGGGGCCTAGAATTAGGCGACAAACGGCGGACGAAACGGTTGGTGTCACTGATGGAAAGCTTATCAAATTCACCCAGGGCGAGCATCCCGACGGCTTGTGAAGGCTGGGCGGAAACGAAGGCGGCTTACCGCCTGCTGTCAAACGGCGCCGTGGACGCGATGGAAGTGCTGGCCTGCCATGCCGGGAAAAGCGAACATAGGGCGCAAGGGCATCCGGTGGTCCTGTGCATCCAGGACACCACGGAACTGGATTTCACCAGCCAGCCCGGCATCGCCGGGCTGGGCCGCCTTAGTTATGAGGCGCAACACGGGATGTATGCCCACCTGACGCTGATGGCCACGCCGCAACGCCTGGCCTTGGGGGTGATGGACGCCTGGCTGTGGGCGCGGCCACCCAAAGACGCAAGCCCCGTCCCCAAGGAAAGCACCCGCTGGAAAGAAGGCTACGGCATTGTTGCCGACACCGCCGTGCGCGTGCCGGACAGCCGCTTTGTCCAGGTCGGCGACCGCGAGTCCGACATCCGCGAACTGATGGACGAGGCCAGGCGGCGCGGCTATGCGGCCGACTTTTTGTTGCGCGCCCGGCATAACCGCAACTTGGCCAAAAAGGGGGACGGGGCCGCCGAAAAGCTGTGGGACAAAGCCGCCCGACAACCGCCACTGGGGCAAATTGAATTTATGCTGGAGGCCAACGGCGACCGCAAAGCCCGCAAGGTTTGCCAGAGCCTGTATGCCCTGCGGGCCACCTTGCCCAAGCACAAAGGCGCGCCCGCATTGGAAGTGACGGCCATCCTGGCACGCGAGGACAACCCGCCGCCGGGCGAGAAGGCCGTCGAATGGCGGTTGCTGACCAACCGCGGGGCCGCCACCCTCGAGCAGGCGGCGGAACTGGTGGGGTGGTACCGCTGCCAGTGGCTGGTTGAAATCTTTTTCCGCATCCTAAAAAGTGGTTGCCGCGTTGAAGCCAGGCAACTGGCCAGCATGGAACGGCTGGAGCGGTTGCTGGCGGTCTACCTTATCCTTGCCTGGCGCATCCTCCATCTGGTGACGCTTGGCCAGGAATGCCCGGGGCTGCCGTGTGACGTGGGGTTCGACCCCGAAGAATGGCAGGCCGCCTGGATGGTGGCGCATCGGAAAAAGCCGCCGCCGGAACCGCCGCCGTTGGGCGAAATGGTGCGGCTGGTCGCCCGCCTGGGCGGTTTTTTAGGCCGCAAATCCGATGGCAACCCGGGGCCTAAGGCCATTTGGGAAGGCATGGAGAAAGTCCGGCATTATGCTGTCGGGATTGAAGTCGGCAAAGCGGTTTATGCCAATTGATATGAGTTGTGGGTAATCGTGTGCCTTCAGGAAAAGTGATTATAAGCGGATAATGTGCACACTCCCTTTTATTTATAAATGTTCAAGGCTAGAATAACCGAGAATGTGGGTTGATAAATAGTGTTTTCAATCTATTCTTGGACATACCTAGTACTCAGTCAAGTTTGTTTTGTCGGGTAAAGATTCATATTAGCTTAATATAATCAATTACTAACAACTGTTAAAACCCGACAAATTAAGATTGACTGAGTACTAGGTTCTGTTGACGTTTGTCGAATAGGTTAAGATTATCCGATTTGGATGGCATGAACCGAATAGAGCTGAGTGATGATGAGTGGGGCCGCTTATTGGCGTTCTTAAAACAATTGCCGTGCATCCATGTCGGCTGTCCCGAGCAATGCAAGCGGTTCGTTGGGGCTTGCCTGTGGATATTACGTTCGGGGGCGCAGTGGCGGGTTTTGCCGCCAACGTACGGCAAATGGAACACCATCTTCAAACGTTTCTCGCGCTGGTGCGCGAATGGGGCTTGGGAGAAACTCCTCGGATATTTTTCCGAAGCCGCTGATTTACAGGATGTTTCCATGGATGGGTCGGTAATCAGGGCACATGCCTGTGCGGCGGGGGCGGCAAACAGCTCCGCCAAGGAAGAGGCGTTGGGGGCGTTCCAAAGGTGGCTTTGGCTGCAAGATCCATGCGGTCTGTGATGCCTTGGGGCTACCGGTCAGATTCATCCTGACGGGCAGCCAAGGGGCGGAGTGCAGGCAGGCTATCCCCTTGTTGGAAAACCTCAGTGCCCGCGCCGTTTTGGCGGACAAGGCCTACGACACCAATGCCTTACGGGAGTGGTTGGAAACACGGGGGATAAAAGCCGTCATCCCGCCCAAATCGAACAGGAAAGAAGAAATTGACTGCGATTATTGCCATTATAAGGAGCGGCACGTCATCGAATGTATGTTCGGCAAGCTCAAGCACTACCGCAGGATTGCCACCAGATATGAGAAAAAAGCCATTAATTACAGGGGGATGTTGTCATTTGCCTCCGTGCTCTTATGGCTACGATGAAACGTCAACAGAACCTAGAATGACAATTCCTTACGATAAGATAATTCAGAAAGGCATCCAACTACTTTTGGGCATATCTAAATATGACAGTTCCTTACGATGAGATAATTCAAAAAGGTATCAAAGCCCGACAAAGCAACCATAGGCAAGAAGCTTTGAGACTGTTTAAAGAGGCGATTGAATTGGTGCCTAATCAATTTCGGGCATATCGTGAGGCAGGAGTGGAATGTAGGGGTTTAGGCTTGTTTAATGATGCTGAAGGATTTTTTAATCAAGCGCTTATATATCAACCGAATGATTTTGCAACGAAGATTCACCAAGCTGTATGCAACCGTATGCAAGGAAAACATGAGCTTTGCTTGCAACAAATAATGGAGGTTATTAACAAAAATATTATAAATGCCTGGATATGTAATGAGTTGGCGATTTCTTTGAAAGAACTAGGGCGGTTAGAAGAAGCAGGGCATAGATTCCAGCAAGCTTTGGCCATGGAGCCGAATAACTTATACATTTTATGGCAATTTGCGTTGTTTGCTAGACTGTTGGGCAATAGGCCACTTGCATTAGAGCAATTTGAATCCATTAATCAATATAACCCTTTACATATTGGCGCATACGTTGAAGCGGCGACAGAGCTACAAGCATTAGGTAGACAACGTGAAGCCGCAGAAAAATTGCGGCTTGCTTTTTTACAGTCAAAGAACCCAGTTTTTTTGGAAAAGTATTTGTTAGCTCTGTTTGAAGAAGACCCACCGTTAGCTGCGCGCGAATTATTTGCGAATGTCGGTGACCATTCTATTTCAACTGTTTTGATCCAAAACTTCTGTAGTTACATACTTTCTCTCCCACATGATGTTGGGCATTTAGACGCATTTCAAAACAATCAAGTTATTGCTTTCCTAAGCCAAGAAAATTTTACTGTACATCTTATCGTACTCAAAAACCGCAATTATGAGTCTTTTATTGCTTTGTTGTCTTATTTTGAGCCAATGATCTTGCTCCTAACTGACAAAAGCCAGCCATTAATCAACAATAAATTATTTTTATTACTCATTATTTTTTCTGCATATAAAAAAAATAGCGTTGTAATGAGTTATGTAATGGCGCAACTAGAACAGTATATAGCCCTCTTTTCTTTTAGCGAGTTATGCAAAGTAAGCGAATCGCTCGTACGATTAACAAGCCGTCAATTTGCTTTATCTTTGTTTTCAAAAGTATCAATAAGCCACCATTCGATTGATTGTTTATTAGCCAGTTTAATCATGCGAGGCTACTATCCTGAAGAAGCTTGTTTAGCTATATTTGATGATAAAGATATTTTGTTGGAAATATTGCCATTTTTTTGTTTATCAAAAAACGAAGCCCTTCTTAAGAATATTTTTACACATTTATTGCAGAGAAAAATATTCTCGCTAGCTGAAATTAAGGCACTTTATCCTGATACAGAGTTTGTTGAATCACTCAAAATAATTAATGAAACGCTGAAGCCAGTGTTTCAAAATAGTTATCAACCTGTTAAAAAAACCGAAAAGCTTAATGTTGCATTGTGTATTTCCGGACAATTACGCGGCTATAAAGATGCGTTTATTGCCATTAATAAATCAATTATCGGGCCTTTACAGCCAGATATTTTTATTCATACGTGGGCTGATGTTGGTTTTAAAGCACCATTTCCTAGCATACATGCAAATAGAGTTTTTCATGGCCAGTTTCTTCACGCATATCAGGATTTATTGTTTAGAAAAAATTATTCTTATAACGATATAAAAAAATTATTGCCGACACTGTTCAGATTATTGGACGAGAATACCTCTGTCACCCAGAAGCAACTCAAAGAATTTTACCAAACAGAATTCGTTGTTGTTGAAGATGATAAAGAAGGGCGTTTTGAAAAGTTAACAAACCAACAAAAAATGCGTTATAAAATTGATGCCTGCAATCAATTGATAAAGAAAACAGGTAAACACTATGATTTAGTCATTCGTTTGCGCCCTGACCTTGAATTGCATGCGGTAACGCCTATTGATTGGCGGTTGTTTGCAGAAAATTGTAATACTAGAAAAGAGATATTCGTCGATTGGTCTGATGGGTTAGGTGATTTTGTCGAGTATAGTAATGGAATTTACTCGATTGGAGATACCGTTGGAATTGGTTCCCAGGAGAGCATGGATTTTTATGCTAGAGCCTTAAAATTAAAAGATACATTTATTGACCAAGGCTTGGCCTATTTTTCTAAAGACTATGGGCATTTAATATTGGCCCATGGTTTATGGCTCGGTGGATACGCTATTAAAAAAATGCCATTGAAAAAAGGTAAATTAATAAATGTCAATCTTAAGCCCAAAGATGTTCTTAATGCTGTTCGCAATGACCTAAGCAATTTGGATAAAGAAATTGCCGATAGTTTTATTAAGGCGTTAGAGCAAGATATTATGGATCAAACATCAGGTTAAAATGGCAGTGGTAAGCATTGATGTTTTGCACACCTACTGCAGGATGTGCCGTGTAGGTAAAGTTGGTATCGCTGAGCAACAGCGCATCCGGAGGTATACATAAATCTGGTGTTCGGAGCGGGCTTTAGAGGTGGCGACCTCTGCTGAAATTAGACTTACAAGATCAAATGACAGCCAAAAAGAGGTACGCCATGAATATAGATAACGCAAACAGCTTGGGTGCTCCAAGCCTAATTCATGACCGTCTAACAGGGCTATTGAGACGGAGACCCGTGGATTAATTGAAAAAACGGTTGAGGTTGGGGCAGACTACTTATTATCATTACTTGAATCTTGGGCTTGGGCTTGGTTTTTCGCTGCAACCGACCAATGCAAATTGGTTTTCCTATAATCAAGTGGTTTTTTTAAGAAGTTTGGCCCGTTTTGTACGAGTGAAAGCCCATAAGAAATTGCTTCAATACTTACTGGTAAAGCAGAAAACTCATTAGGAATGGGTTCTTTATTAGCAATATAAGACCCTATAACCCTTGTAAATAAGGCCGGCCCAGAAATTGCCAGCGTATGTTGTAAAACATTCCCAATATTGTTCTCACAGGCTTGAATGATACTTTCCGATACTTTCTGAATTGCAAAACCGATAATTGGACAAAAGGGTATTGAGCCAATAAGCCAATTACAAATACCGACTATATTATGAATATCCCATTTAAAAACGGCAAGATCGCCTTTTATAGAAAATAACTCACTAAATTTCTCGGTTAAAACCATATCAGCATCCAAATAAAAACCGCCATATTGATACAAGTAACATAGCCTAAACAGATCACACTTCATTGCCGGATGGGGAGACAAATCATATGCCTTATAAACATCTTCTGAAAAATATTTTTTAAGGCATCTTCTTGCTTCAAAATCGTTCAGCAAAACATAATCAATATTGGCTGATTTACATAAAAAACGATTTCTATCAATTAGGGTTTGAACCTGATCTGGGGGATTATCGTTATCCCAATATTGAAAAATCCTTAAGGGAATGCTTGTGTCATTTATTGAGCTACTGCTGACTTCTTGAAAACGCTCAACTGCAACAATTGAATCTTTAACAGAAAGCAGGGGGATGTCTTGCTTGATGATGGAACCTGATGAAATCACGTTAAGTGCGTCCTTTAAAAATTCGATGCCATAGCTTTTATTCATGTGGACATAGTCATCTGCAGGGTGGGCAGTCGACAAACCTTCCGTCAGCCGAATTGAACCACTAGAAAAGTGCGGTTTTGTAAACAGGAAGTCTGTAATCGTATCTTCTGGTTGAAAAATCATAATGCCTTGAAGAGCCTGAAAGGCATTCTTTATACCGTCATAATATCCTTTTTGAATTGACTGGCAATAATTGCCAGCCAAAAAATCCCATTTTGATGGGTCATTTACACATTCCCGGCTTGGGAAAGGCGATGGCGAAATAAAAATAGGCAAATCAACGACACTACGAACCATGGCGGCTAATTTATACAGCAGGTTATGGCTTACAACATCCTGGCAAACCCTAGTGAAACAGGCCTGAGTCATCACTTGACGAGATGGATCTTCGATATTTTCTAATTTATGGGTCGCAAGCGCCAAAGAAAAAATACGGACATCACAGGCCAGCCCATATAATAGGACGGCATCAAAACCATTAAAATCAATTGATTCCAGACCACCAGACGTAAAGATAATATCCTGCTTTGTAAGCTCATCTGTCGGAAATAAACATCCATTTCTTATTTCCATATGCACCATCGCATTGGCTCTAGCACCAAAAAAAACCAGCTCATTCCGATTATTGTCCACAACTAATTCGTCCCACGCCAACTTAAGCGCAGCAAGGTGGGAGTTACCCATTACACAAACTTTCATTTGCATCACCCCTTAGAACTGAATGCTGAGAGCATTTCTTCTTCACATACAATATCCTCATTTTTTATAACCGGATATGTGCCTTCAGAAGCGGGTTTATTAGGAATGGCATTTATAATGTTCTGGTCACCCAAACATGAAAAAAAAGTTTTCATTACAAAATCCACACCTTCATCTGTGACATTTCTTAAATTTTCCTGATAGAACATTCCGCGGAATGGAAAGCTGGTAATCAGCTCATAAGATGGGAAGTAATCAATATCTGTACTAGAAGACACCATATCATCCGCAACCGCCCTTAACGTTGACTTTGAATAGGTAGTTGCAACCAATACGTGTTGATTAGCCGCTGTAGCAGTTAATGGGACTGGCGACACAGTCAAAAGTAATTTGATTGAAGGATTAACTTTCTTTATAAGATTGAAGGAATCATGCAAATCACGGAAAATTTGAGGATATCTATAATTGATAAACGAATGTTTTTTTTCGTCAAATTCCCCCACAACAGTTCCTGGACACATCGGGTATACATAACCATGCTCCCCATTTATCCACGCTTCAGTCAATCCTAAGGTGAAAATAAATAATGAAGATTGACAAAACACATTTCGAATTGCGGAAAGTGTATCGTTTCTAGAGGCTAGCATTTCTTCAAGGCTAAAAAACCCATTAGGTTCAATATTTGGCCTGAAAGGGTCATAGAAACGGCCACTACTTTCCCAGACTTCTTCAGGTATAGGCTCATTCATAATAGCCCAATTAAGCCATTGTTTTAAAAGAGCCGGGGTATATATGTTGCCAGTTCGGAATGAAAACACCCCGTAATTAAATAATTTTTGAGATGTTAACGATAGTCCTTTTGGAGCCCGTTCACCATCTAACCATGAATAGCCTCGAGCAATAAGTGCTTTACTAATGTGTTGAGCAAAACATGAACCTGAAGTTATTATTTTTTGCTTTTTATCCAAGGGAAATTTAGGCTTCCAAATATTCTGAATCTGAGTTGGTTCAACGTCAGCTATGGCTGTTCGCCAGAACGCTTCTTTCGGTAAACTTTCATATGGGTTCAATGCCTTTCTCCCCTTACCTCTTAAATAAAAAGACTATGTCACCGTTAATTGTGGAGCCTTAAACAACGGGCATTGAACTAAAACTATAATCCGTTTAAATAAGACTTCTCGAAGAAACGTAACAACCATCTACTAAATCAGGTGCTTTAGCACGGGACAAAAGACCAAAGTCCACCCGATTTGTATCACTCGCAGTCGAATTATTGCTTTAACCCTTTGATGCTAACACTAACTGGCTAAAAGCCAATGGCATTAACCTAAATATGAAAATAAAAATTTTTCAACAATTAATGTGACATAGCCAATAAAAATGACAATGGAGCTATCTGGTAGAGAATAAATTATGTGCAACAAACATCGCTACTGAGAGACAATCCGATATTGACAATATTAATGTCCCATCCGAAATATAGGCACCAGTTGAAACCTAACTATTTCATGTGAAATTGGATACATGATAACAGGCCGCTAGCGAGCGGACAGCCAATAGAAGACGCCTGGGCAAAGCTAGCCAGATTTATGGCTTTCCTCAAAAAGACGAGCCCACTGCATCACCCCGCTAGTTTTATAATTTAACCAAGACCCGTTAGGTGCTAACCATATCAAAAATTGCCACTTATAAGAAATCTATTTAATATTTTTATCAAAATAACCATAGTGCCTACCCCAACGCCCACAAAGTTTTTCAATCTTATTCAACTCTTCTGGTGTAAATAATTCACTGTGGTCATGCTCTTTAGGAGTGGTGGCAAACTCACTAAACCATTCCGCATCGAAATCTTCGTTAAGATAAGCCAGCATCTTTTCCAATTCAGGTAAAAAGTTGCTTGTAAAATCTTCGTATTTGACTTCATAAACCCGATCCCTATATGCCCTTTTTAACACATGAATAATAGCTGCGGCTTCGTTCCAATAATTACAAGCCCCTATAAGATTATCAATCTTAACCACTTTACCAATCCGTAAGCTAGACACCACATCTACGGGATTCCGTACAATATGCACTAGCTTTGAACCTGGAAAATCAGTTGCTATCATGGACGCACAATAAACATTTTGAGGCGTTTTATCGAACCAACGTTTTCCTTCAAGCTTATTATTTATAAGATATTTTTGCATGTATCTTTTTTGTAAGTCAGCTCGGGAAACGCTTTTATTAAAAATATCATTAAATTCATTTTCGCTGATACCATCCATCTCCCGATGTTTTCTTAATATGGCGTTGGTCGTGCTAGAAAGCAGCCTTGTCGATTGGGGAGTGCCAAAAGGTTCGCTCCATCTAAAAAAATGCGATTCCTCAGGGGAAACCAAATTCGGGTGGTTACGCAGTACATTTCTTAACAAAGTTGTCCCAGACCGGACACATCCAATAATAAAAAATGGGGGGGTTCGAACTTGCTTATCTTTTAGTTGATTTGTCATTTAAAGTTATATCGGTTGATTTAGTTATTGCTTGCGGTCTAAAAAAACGTTGATGTTTGAGCTGTTAATACGGAGTCCAGTTCACAAGGGTGAAAAATATCACTTTTAATTTTCCCCCATTTGTTATGAAAGATATGTTAGATCTTTAAATATCCATCAAAACATACATTCATTTTTAGGGTAATCTGCTTTGACTTTCTACATAAAGAATCAAGACAAAAAACATACGCCTCTTTATTGCAGATCAGCTAGAGCCTGAGTATAACTCCGCATTTTCTACCAGAAAGGACACGTTTTTAGGGTTTAGCATCACTTAAATAATTGGGGGGCAATTTTCTGTAATTGCATATCTAAGAAGTCTAAATCGCTTTCCATTTCTAAATCACAATACTTTTCAGTTTCCACTAGCCCTTGTTGATAAAGTATGCCCCAAATACCGCTTAAGTTTTGTAGCACGTTACCATTCAATCCTTTTACTTTTCCATACCGAATAAAACAATTATGAAACTCTGAATCAAATCCAGCCGCCTCGGAACAGATGATATAGTTTCCGTTCAACTCGGAAAGCCGCGAAAAATGCAATAATTTCGTGCCGTTATTTTTTGCGAACAATACGGTGTGGAAGGCTGAACCAGTGAAGCCCGCAACAACAGAGGCTTGTTCAAATAATTTGATTTGTTCAGCCAATGAAAAAGTTTCAGGATGCACTACAAAAAAACCTTCATTGCTTAATGCATCTTCAAATCTTTTTTCACCAGCAATTGCACCCTTTTTTAATAGGGAACGGCTTAGCCATACTTTGGCTGATCTTACGTTTGTGGTGCATTTTGCCGTTATGCGTTCGCCAAGAACCAACATCCCCTTCCTTTGTTCTGCTGCACAAAAATGCCGATTTATAAGGCCGGCTTCGGGAACAGTCAACTCATCAAACAGCAATGGCCCATCAATAAATTTTATACGGCTAAGATCGCCAGCTAAATGGCTTAAAACCGTCCGTTGCCAGTTAGGCAAGCTATCATAAGTGCCCGCTTCTTTTAAGCCTTGCATCCGGTAAAAATAAATATCCCCAGTGCTGTCATAGAGATACCATGTACGGGCAAGGCTTTCTAATAAAAAATGCCCGAAATGGTTGGTAAGCATGCCACCGTAAATTGCCTTATTTGCAACTCCCTTTGCCGTATTATGATCAATTTTCAGATCGTGTTCGTGCGCTTGAAAAAACACCGCAGATTTTCCTCTTCTGAGTAAGGAATCGATATGCGGTTTATCCGAGCTATCATAAATGCCGCCAATTGTTGACACGCCGTTTGGATAAAGTGACTTTTCATTTTTACGGATACGTCTTAAAGGGCTTACAAAGCAAGATGCAAACGTTGGAGCTGCTAATTTTTCTGGCGCACCCATGCTGGGCGGTTTTGTTTTTATGGTGCTTGTTGCCAAAGGCCTGCGAAATGCAGAAATGTCTGTTCGCCACGATACCGGCAAGTTTTCACCAAATGTATTCTCGGCCCAATCAAAAACATGGTGAAACTTGTCATAAATACGTTCACGCATTGCTTCAGTCAAAGCACTAGGAACGCCTTCTAAGACACGCTTTTCTGTATCTGGGTCAATGAAGTCAATGCCACAGAAACGGCATAATTGTGAAATAACGTTCGGGTCGAACAACTGTTCATAAAACTGGACAAATACACGTTCTTTTGGAAAAACTTTATAGACTGTCGATAACGTTTTTTCGTAATCGGTACACTCATAAAAATGCGGTTTCTCAAGAAAACTTTCAAAGTCATTAACGATATTGATTTGAGGATTTCCTTTTGCCCGCATACGCACAGCCGACCAAAATCTGTCTATCGGATTTCGTATTAAAAAAATCAGCCGCACATCATCTGCCAAACTTTTTATGGCCTGATAACCTGCCTGATCAAGTAACGCATATTCTGGAGTAACTTCGCAAAACACTGATTCGTTATTTGCAAGATCCTTAAAATAATTGCGATAACGCTCAATATCCCCGCCCATTTTGGCGCGGCTAGATAAGACTCTAAAGCGTTTAAAGCGACGGGTGTCTTTAAGGACATCCACCATTTCTATCTTATGCGACACATCTACGAAAGCTTTGATCAGTCGGCGTTCGAGCCCTGCACAAAGCTCAGGCCTGTAGAGGCTGTCAAAAAAATGCAGTTCTTTAATGGGGGACACAAATACATCAGGATGTCCAGAAAGATAATCCGCAAGCCAACTCGTTCCGGATTTCTGTGCCCCAATACCTATAACGTATCTGATATTACTCATCGTATTCATGCCTGTTTAGTGTATTTCAATTGTAGGATGTCAATTATGAAATCTAAGGTGACCATCAATTTCCAAGCCATATATAAAGTAACGTTGGAAATTTTTGGCTATTTTATGACCCAATGTTGGAGGAGTTTATTTCAGAAGACTTTATCAAAAAGATGCGCTGTCGTGGTTGCCAAACGAAAATTCCAAACCCTTGCCTTGGTAAAATAGGTTGTTACTGTTAGGTGCAGTTATTGCCTTAAAATTTTTGCTACTTGGATAATGTCTTATAAAAATTTAAATCGCTGCCCCATGACTCAGGCAACGCATCGCCATACTTTTGTTGCACCCATTCATAAAGTGGCCCAAACTTGGTCAAAATTTTAATTTTTATTTCAGGGTCAATTTCCTTTTGGACACCCTCATGCACCTTTTTGCCAAAATCAGGATCGACGTATGAAATACCGGAAAAATCACATATTCTTTTTAATGATTCCGGTAAAAACAGGTTTTCGTAGAACTCGACCAAAATATTTGAAGGTTCAAACACTTGATAAATTTTTTCGATGGTTTTTTGGTAATCTGTGCGTTCAACAAACTGGGGGTTAATTAAAAAATCATCAATTTCTTTAACCACATCTAAGTTTGGCTTCTTTTTGTTCCACATCCTTAAAGCAGACCAGAATCTATCTACAGGATTACGCATTAAAAATATAATTTTAACATCCCCTGAAAGGGATTTAATAGCTTCATAACCCATTGTATCCAGTAATGAATATTCGGGGGTTATCTCACAAAATATCTTTTCGGAATTAGCCCGCTTTATAAAATAATCTTGATACTCCAGGATATCCCCATTCATATTGACCCTATCTTTTAAAGCACCCAGCCTAATTCCCTTAGCGGTATTAGGAGCCGGATGTTCAATTTCTAAAGTTTTAAACGCGTTTAAAAATCGCCCGTCAAACCCTCGGCATAGATCTGGACGATATTTTACGTCAAAAAAATGCAGCTCTTTAATTGGCGACATCAATACTTCCGGATGGCGTGAAAAATAATCACCTAACCATGTTGTGCCCGCCTTTTGGGCGCCAATACCAATAACATATCTTTGTTCCATTTTTTCCCCGAAATTAGTTGAGGCATTACTGTTAATGTTAATGCAACGGTTGATTTATAAATCTATTTTTCCAAATCACCGGTAGAAAAATAATTCAAATTCCTCAAACCGCTTTTCTATCTGCCTTATTTGCGCTTTATTAAAAACTTCCAAATACTGAAAAGGGATATTCGATGAAATATAAGGTAATTTGGTGTGCTGATAACGGAGATTTTTTAACAACAGGTAGGAAAGGTCGAACTCTGCGCCGACATGGGCAAATAATTTTTCTAATGTTTGGCGGGTATCAAGGCAAAGCGATTCAAGAGACGTCGCTATGGCATTTGGGATATGGCCTTGGACGGTCTGCTCCAACTGTGCATAAATGATCCGTAAGTACCTTTTTTTCTTAGGGACGTATGATTCGAACCAGGTGGAGAAGTTATCAGCCTTATCACGACGAAAGTCGGAAGCCACTATGGCGCGGGGGTCTTTATAGGTCGCAATGAAAGGGCAATCAATTTTTTTTGTACAGCTGTTCAGTGCAGAAAAGTATCTGGGCGTTTTATCAAACATAATGGTCTTATTATGATCGACTACTGTAGAGAGTTGCCATAACCTGTCATAAAACTCATCGAAGGTGTCGCAATCACAAATCGTGTCCAAATCAGATTCTTTAATACGCCAACCAGAAATCAGATTAGTGGCGAAAGGCTCTAGTGTACGGAATTCACGGGGGGAATTGACCAGCAAAACGCCCGTTTCAAAGCCGGAATCAATAGTAGGTACTTGTCTAAAAATATCTGAAAGAAGTGTCGTGCCGCTATGCTCGATTCCACAAATTACAAAAGAAGGTTTCAAGATTATTCCTTATGGTTAGTTAATTAAGCAATGCCCTATAGACTCAACATAGGCATTCAAATTGCCATCGTTGATGTTGTAAACTGACAATTTGTCACTAATTTTAGATTGCTACGCTGGCGCATTTCGCCGGATTGTAACGAAACTGCCCCGATTATAGCAATGTTACTATCGCCTTTATTTTTCATAAATGGCTAAGAAGGCCATAAAAACACTTCTTAACAAATTGAAATTAAATGCTTTTATAAACCCTCTATTTAGATAATGGACGGCATATATTATCGGGCAACTGAGGGTGGAACAGGTTTGGGTGTTTTTTTCTTTACCTTCAAATAAACATCGGCCAATTCCCTAACCTGTTCTGACACGCGCCTGAGGGCGGGCGGATGGGCCTTGCCCTTGAAGACGGCGGGGGAGCGGTCGATCTGCACGAGGAGGCCGGACAGGGTCTCCTCGGTGGGTTCGATGACGAATCCTGACTTGCCCTCGATGACATCCTCGCCGATGCCGCCCATGTTGCTGGCGACGACCCAGCAGCCGCAGGCGGCGGCCTCGCGGGTGACCAGGCCGTAGCTTTCCGGCCAGGTGGAGGGCGCGAACAGCACGTCGATCTGGCGGTACAGCTCGGGCACGCGGGGCTGCGCCATGCGCCCGATGAAGGTCACCGGCACCCGCCCCCAATGGGTCTGGAGGCGGTAGCCTTCGTCCTGGGAATGGTCGACGATGAGCATTTCCAAGTGTTCCGGCTGCACCGCCTCGATGGCCGCCTTCAGCAGGAAGTAGCCCTTGTGCTCCGCCATGCCGCCGACATGGCCGCACACCACCTTGTCGGTGTGGCGGGTGTCCTTGGCCTGCCAAGGCAGGGTCTCGGAGATGCCGTTCTTGTTGACGCGGACCGTCGGGATTTCGTTCTTGCGGTAAATCTCCGCAAAACACTGGGACACCGTCAGCACCGCGTCCGCGCCGCGCAGCAAGTCCTTCAGGAACAGGATGCGCTCCACCGACTCCAGCTGGCTGATGTTGCCCGGCGGCGTGCAGGGCTGGTACGGGTCGGGGTGGCCTTCGGGGTAGACCACATGGTTGGCGTCGACCAGGAACTGGTAATCCGAAATCCACCAGGCGTCATGGACGGTGACGATGTATGGGATTTCCGCCTTGCGGGTCGCCTCCACCACCGACGCGGTCAGGCGTTGGATGCAATGGAAATGCACCAGCTCGGGCCGCTCCGCGGCCAGGAACTCCGCAAACAGCTCGCCCATCTTGTCGTCGCTGGGATGCCAGTCCATGTGCTCGCGCCATAAAATGCTCGAGCGGTAGACACGGGCGCCCTCATAGTTGTACACCGTCATCTGGTACGGCGGCTTCACGTCGGCGTCGGACGTGAACACGCTGAGGTCGAACTGGTTGTGGTAATCGCGCCGCAACAGCTCGAAATTGTCGGCGATGACGCGGGTCGCGCCGCCGATGGACTGCGGCGGGAAGAACACATTGACCAGCGCGACTTTCTTGCGTGGCGCCATTTCCGCCTGTGCCGCCGCCAACGCGTCGTCCAGCACCCCGGCGATGTTGTCCGCCAACGCCCCGACGCTGTACTCGGCACGCACCCGCACCTGGGCCTTTTCCGCCACCGTCTTGCGCAACAGCGGGTCGTCGACCAGGGCCTTCAAATGTTCATACCAATCCTCGGCGGTGGCGGCGATGAAGCCGTCCTCGCCGTCGTGGATCACGTCGCGGTAGTTGGCGGTCGCGCTGACCACCGACGGGATGCCCAGGCACGCCGCCTCGAACCATTTCAGCTCGCTCTTGCAGCCGTTGATTTCGTCATCATGCAACACCGCCAAATTGATGTCCGCCCGCTCCAGCATCGACCAATAGGCCTTGACGCTCTTCACGGGCGGCATCTGCTTGACACGGTCGCCGTGAGTTTCCAAGAACGCCTCCGGCAGCTTCAGGTAGCCCGCGATTTTCAGGCCGACCTGCGGATATTCGTCCAACAGGCGCCTGACCGCCGGCAAGGCCAGGTCCGTGAAGTCGCTGTTGTGCGCCATCGTGCCGCTGCCGTAGAAAATGTCCACCGTCTCCTGGTCGGGGTCGAATGGCTTGTGCCTGAACACGTTCAGCGCGTCCAGGCCGTTGCGGTGCAGGAAGCACTGGCCGCCGAACACCAGCGGGGCCAGCTTGTCCGCCAGGGCGCGCGTCGAGGCCAGGCCGAAACGGCAATACTGCGCGGCGGCGCGGAACGAAGCCATGCCCTTGATCAGCTGCAAATAAATGTTCAGGTCGAGATAACCGCCGTACGTCTCCAACGGCGGCGGGTAGGCCGCGTCGAACAGCAGGTCGTCGATCTCGTACAGCGACAGCTTGCCGGTCGCGTTGGCCTGCGCCATCGCCTTCAGCACCGCCGGCTCGGCGGGGACGCGGTAGAAAATGATGGTGTCATGGAAGGCCAGGTCGTTCTGCCCGTTGGCGAGCTCCGTCCAGGAAATGGTGGTGACGGCCTTGCCGGCGGCCTCCAGCTGCTCGGTCTTCTGCTCGATGCGGTAGCGCACGCACTGCGGGATATGGAAGTCGCCGACGATCAGCACCCGCTCCAGGTTGCACGGGCCCACCTGCGCCGCATTGGCCTCCGCACCGTAGTAGCGCAGGTAGGCGTTGTAGATGAGCTCGGCGGCCTCCATGACCGTCGCCACCAGGCCGTCACGGTCGCCCGTCACCGCCTGCGCCTCGATCAGGCCTTGGCGTGTCAACCAATACTCGTGGATCAGTCCGTCCAAACGATCACGGATGTCGCTAGATTCAGGGTTTTTTTCAAGACCCGCCATAAGTGTGAATAGGACATCCTTAGGGTGGGCAACATGCTTTTTGCAGTGCATCAGGTTAGGCACCATAGTCTTGCTGGGTTTGCCCTCGCTTGCGGCGGCCGCCTCGTAATGCGCTGCAGCTGTTTCGTAATCCCGTTGTTCAAAATAGGTGTTGCCCAGTAATTCTAGGGTTTCAGTCTGCCGTTCAAAGGTCAGGCTGATTTTTAGCAGGGTGCGGATAAGGGTAATGTCAGCCGCTGCTTTTACTAATTGTTGTTTGGCTTGCTCAAGGTAGTAACGGGCATTGATGACAGGATTACGGCTAATCCGTAAAGGGAAGCTAAGGTTGCCGGAGAGTAATTTATTGAGATCCTCGCCAGTGATTTCTATACCTGCTTCGGCATTGATTTGACAAAGGGTTTTAAATTTATCGGTTTCAGCGGCAATTTCTGGGCCAAATACGGCGGGATCAATTTCCTGGTTTTTGGCGTTGTTGGTTAACACGTAGTTATTGGCTAGGACATTAATTTTCCGGTCATTTTCAGTGGATTGCAGAAAAATGTCGATTAAGCCTTTGGGGATGAGGATTTTAAAACCGGATTGGGCATAATTATCACCAAATTTTCCGGCTATATCTAAGCGCTCCTGCCACTCCGGGGTGACAGGGGAAGAAACGCCATCAATAGATAAAGTAAGCTTTAAAGGTGTTTGTTCATGATTAATCGCCCAACCAAAGATGCAGAGGTTTTCTATGTTTTCTACATAACCGCTAACGCCTTGTAATTTTTTTTCGGTTTTTTTGTTTGTGGCTTGGGTTCTGGTCGTTTTTGCCTCCATTTTTAATGGTGGGACTTGATTATGCAAGATAGTGCCATTGGCGATGATGTCAATCCTCAAGCCGTTTTGCCGTGCGAAGATAAAGGTTTCGACCAACTCGGCGGGTAAATCAATTTTAAAACCTGAATTGATAAAATCGTCACCGAAAGCTTGAGCAATATCAACACGCATAAGCCAAGCAGGCGTTATCGGGTATTTGACATCGGCAATCAGTAAAACCAAATTGAGCCCGTTGCCCTCTTTGTCAAGAACCCAGCCAAAAATTTGGTTGTTTTCGATACGCTCGACGTAACCAATAATTGGGCTATCTTCTTTGGATTCGGACAACGCTTCGGTCGCAATTGAAAAATTTCCCGAAACCACTTGATTGCCGGTGACTGGAGCTTTTTCTATATCCTCAGGTTTTTTATCAGGCACTGAAGGGCTTGCTGCCTTTGCCTTGTCCGTTGTTAATGTTGCTAAATCAGCAGGTGTTTTAACAATTACTGCACTGCCGGGCAATTCCAATTCGGCTATTTCAAGAAGTTCCGTAACAATACTGGTGATCGCGGTTTCGCTAAATTGTGAAGAATCCCCATCGGCGGCTTGGCTAGCCAATGATTTACGGACAGGTTCAAGCTTGCTATGCAGGGTAATGCCATTGGCGGCGACTTCAATGAGGCCACCATTTTTATAAGCGGCTTCAAAATCGTCCGCTAGCCCTTGTGGTATATAAATTCTAAAGCCGGAGCGAAGAAATTCTTCTCCATAATGATCGGCAATATCACTACGTTCCAACCAATCGTAAGTAATCTGAAACGCTTCATTATTGATGCGTAGTGAAAGATTTAAGGGGGTATTATCAAAATCAAGCACCCAACCATGGATTTGCAAATTTTCTACAAACTCTACATAGCCTAAGATGCTAATTTCAGGAGAATCGGTGATTTTAATCTCAACGGCTTGCTCTACCGGGGCAGTGGCAAAAGTTATGGGGGGGAGTTCTTTTTCTGTTGCCCATTCCGTTACGGTTTCGGTTTTGATTTCTGGCAAAGCCTGAGGTTCGAAAT
The DNA here is from genome assembly GCF_000384075.1 of Methylovulum miyakonense HT12. Taxonomy (GTDB): domain Bacteria; phylum Pseudomonadota; class Gammaproteobacteria; order Methylococcales; family Methylomonadaceae; genus Methylovulum; species Methylovulum miyakonense. The sequence continues at coordinate 1,389,824 of NZ_KB913025.1, read as the reverse complement.
CAAGGATCTGCTTTACTGCACTATCCAAGGCAATCGCTTCTTCAATGATGTTTTCAGATGGCTCAGGTGAACTTGACGTGACTTTTTTCATAGCTTGTTCCGTATTATTTTTCCGTAGGTGCAAATCATTGTGGTGACAAGGTCGGTAAGCAATTTTCCCGGAGTTTTTCAAATTGTTGGGTGATTTTTTCAGGCATGTCAACCCATGATAAGGGCATTAACCCTTCATCCATGCCAGATTCCCTGACACGCCGGGCAATGGCGCCAATATCAAAAGCGTAGATGGGCAGGCTGGCCTGTAATGCCAACGACAGTGTGTAGCTATACGTTTCAGGCCATATTGACGGCAACCAAACCACATGGGGGTTTAAGCCATTAAGCTTATCCAGGGCTTCATGTTCCAAATATTTACCGGTGACCACAACCCCGGCCTCCTTAATCAAGGCATCGTGCATGGTATAGCCCATCACGATAAATTCTATAGGCAGGCCTTGTTGCTGCACCCGCTTGGCACTCGCCAAAATGACATTAAAACCTTTAATCTTGCCGATGGCGCCAATAATGACCACCCGTAGTTTCTGGTTAGGTTCCAACTGTGGTTTTTTTACTTTGATGGCTTTTAAATCAATGTCTTCGTGGGGCAAAACTTCAAAATTGATGCTTGGAAGGTAACCCGCAAGACGATCCGCAACATCTTGGTCAGGGACAACGATGCGGTCAGCCAACGCCAAGGCTTTTCCATGCAAAGAGCGCCATTCACGGATATTCTTAGTGCCGAAATCTGAACCGCGTTCAAGCAAGCACCGGTTGCATCCCGCTTCATCGGGTTCACCACAATAGCGGCCATCTTCATCAATCAAATTAACCCGTGGGCAAATCACTTTATAATCATGCAAATTGATTTTCCACGACGCGCCTAATTCTTGGACAAGCTTATGCAGATGTAACGATGCATCGGGCATAAAATCGACCAGGCTATGGGTATGGATTTCGGTAATCCTTAGTTCCTTCAGGAGGGCGGCAAGCGTTGATATTTCTGACAATTCAAACGGATTGATATTAGGCAGCGAGCGGATAGCTGGATGGCCAATATTGACCTGGGTTGGACGTTTTGCCACGGGACGTAAGGTAAAAACGCCATGGCCTTGCTGGTTCAAATTGATAATGTCTTCCTGCATCCGCCGCTCAGAACCACCACCACGGCTATGGCAAACCAGCAGGACATTTTGTTCCCGGCACATGCGCTGCAACCTAACCGTATCGAGCCGGCAACGGCCTTCTTTTAGGGGATCCTGTTTCAGGAAAATATCAATGTCTTTCCTATAGCGCGGATATTTTTTGTCCAATGTCTTAAGGGCCGCTTGGACGCGCATGGCTTTTTCGCCCTGAAAAGACGCAGACCCCACATGCCGGACATAAATGTCGCTAGCAATAATATTGTGCCAACCTTTACGGATGGCACGCTGGCAAAAATCGTTTTCTTCGCCATAACCTTTACCAAAAGCTTTCTCATCAAATAGGCCGACGTTTTTTAAACAGTCCCGTCTGATATACATGCAAAACCCTACCCCTGTTGGCGCTTCTATTTCCTTGCCGGCATTGACTGCCGCTGCCAGCGCGTCAATTTCCGCGTAGCTTAACTCCAAAGGATAGGGGTTATCATGCAGGGAGTTCGGATAACTGCATATGGTGGCATTATTGGATAGCGGGGTGACCGTAGCAGTCTTGGGATTACGGTGCGCCGCCCTATGCAACCGGTCTAGCCAACCATCATAGACTTCGGTGTCGGCATTCAATAACACGATATGGCGGTCTTTATGCAAACGCATCCCTAGATTAACAGTTTGCACAAAACCAAGGTTTTGTTGGTTGATGATTAATGTGAATAACCCCATGCCCGCCAATTTCTGCAAATCTTGGCTTAGGTCTTCATCAGGGCTGGCGTCATTAATAACAACCAGTTCGAAAGGCAGGTCGTTAGACGATTCCAACGTGCTATGCAGGCAACGTAAGGTTTCAATCCGCCCTTTATAGACGGGTACGATCACATCAATGCCCGCGCCTGCGATACGGGCACGCGGCATAAACGCAGCCCAGGTCTCGTCATCCGGCAAGGTGAGCAGCGGCAACTCCCCTATTTCCATTTCTGGCAGCTCAACGGTTTCCTGTTCCGGCAAGGTGCTGCGCCCTTCCAAACGGCCATAAAACAAATAGTGCAAGAGGGGGTTCATCCGCGCCGCGACCACATCAGGGGAAGTACGCAAATAAAAGGAGCCATCGAATTGCGGGCAGGGGGACCGGCCTTCAGCGCCGCCCCACTTCAGGTAATGGATCAACGGATCATTCCCGCTACGCAGGACATCCTTGTTGTTGGATAGATAAAAATCAAGGTCAAACCAGGCACTGGGGGACGTTCTCCGATACCGTCCCACGTAACGGTAATGGAGCAAGGTGTTCACATATAAGCGCCTTGTAGGGCCTGACGCCTTTGTCCGGTAATAGACCGGATCAAAAAGCGCCATCGGCAAACGGCCTTCCTTATCCCCATACCTGACATAATGCTGCAAGCCTTTAATATTGCTGGCGGCAATATCACTATTTTTTTCAAGATAATAGGCATTGTCGAATAGATCGGCACCTTTGATGAGACGAATTAGCAAGGCGTGATAGATAGTCCGTAACCTCAACACCTTACAGCTTATTTTCAACATCCAAAGCAAGGACATGATGTATTCACCGCGCCATGCCCTTATTGTTTCCAGAATTGTCATGTGGTTACCTGGGTTTCATCCGGTGTCTTCATTGGCAGAACCGATAGCCTAAGAAAGGTATTTAATTATTGAAAATCCAATAATTTTTGGCGGCCGTTCATCTATGTCATCAAGCCCATAGTAAGTCATCCCCTCATTTTTAAGCTCCGCCTACTTCAAGAACACGCGGGCGCCGAGGCCCATCTGGTAGATCATGGTGGCGAACTCCTTGAAGACCTGGCGGTATTTGGGGTCGACGGCGGGCAGCACCATGATCTCGTCGCCGGGGCGGATGTCCGGTTCGCTGAACCAGCCGGAGCTGGCCTCGGTGTCCTCGAAGCTGCCGTCGCGGTGGGCGATGACGATGCGCGAGGTGTCGGCGCGCTGCGAGTAGCCGCCGGCGGTGGCGATGTAGTCCTCGATGTCCTTGTCGGCGGCGAGGGCGACGGTGTTGGGGAACATGACTTCGCCGCTGACCAGGACGAGGTTGTCGACGGCGGGGATGCGGATGACGTCGCCGTTCTCCAGCAGCAGCCGGTCGATGTGGTCGGCCTGGGCGAGCAGCACTTGCCCGCTGGGCTGGATGCTTTTGGCGCGGTCTATCCATTGCAGCATCATGGCGGCCTCTTCGGTGCGCAGCTGGGCCTCTTCCTGGGTGCCGGAGCGGGCGGTGAGGACGCTGGTCTCGAGGTGCTTGAGGGTGCTGTCGAGCATGTCCTTTTGCCGGGCGATGATGCTTTGCCGGAACAGTTGCAGGCTGTTTTTGTCGGCGCGGTCGTTGTAACGGACCTTGGCCATGAGCGTGCCCAGGCGGGTGCCGTAGGGGACGACGTATTCCTGGGCGCTGAGGTGTTCGCCTTCGACGCGCACGGTGATGGTGCCCTGCTTTTTGTCGGCGGTGAATTCGATGGTGTCGCCGCTGCGCAGGGGGACGCGGGCGGCGTCGGCGAGCGGGTAGTATTCGACGTTGGAGGGTTGCCGGTGTTGCGGGTGACGCGCACATGGGTGGCGGTGGCCATGGGTTTGGCGAGCCGGGCGAGGTCGGCGACGGTGGCGCCTTCGCTTGTTGAATTCGTAGGCGTTGGCGCGGTGGCGCTCGACGCGCCCTGGCGCGTTGACGACCATGCGTCCTCGTCGCTCGCTCGAGGCACCGAGGATGAGGCCGCTGCGCACGATGAGGGCCGCCGTGATGCTGCAGTGGACTGACCGCGTCGAGGATGGAGGCGTAGCGGGCGGGTGCTGCGTCGGCGCGGTTGACCGGTTGACCGGCTGCGCCTGGAGACGGGAAGCAGCCGCGTTCGACGTCGATGCCCGGCCTGGCCGGGTCGAGGTAGTGCAGCAGGCTGTCCATGCTGGTGCCGCTGTAGAGCCCGGGGCGGTTGACGAAGCCGCCGACGACGAGACGCCGCGCACGGGCTGGGCGGCGGCGAGGCTGGCGTAGCTGTAGACGTTGGGGCGGGAGACGCGGCGTACGGCGGAGTCGACGACGCGCTGGAGGTCCTGGTTGCGCACGCCCAAGACTTGCAGGGGGCCGACGTGGGGGACGAAGATGTTGCCTTGGGGGTCGACGGTGAGCGGCGCGTCGTATTCGAAGGCGCCCCAGAACCGGACTTGGATGTTGTCGCCGACGGCGACGGCGTAGTCGGGGTTGAGGTGGCGCCCTCTCGCCACCGCGCAACCGAGCCGGTGAAGAGGTTGGCGCCGAACACGTCGCTGGCGAGGTTGGGCGCTGTAGTCGTACTGTTGCGGCGCGGCTGGGTGGTGACCCTGGGCGCGGCGGGGCTGCCGGGCGGGACGGTGCCGGTCACGGGTGCGGCCCGCCGCTGGCGCGGCCTGGCGCGGCGGGACGGGCGGCGCGGGGCAGGCCGAGGGTCTGGAAGATGTCGAGGCCGTTGCCGGCGGCCAGGCCGGGGCCGGCAGGCCGGCGAGCAGCAGGGCGCAGGCGGCCAGGAGGCGGCGCAAGGGGCGGCGGGGCGGTTCAGGGTGATGGCGGTCATGGCGGTGTCAGTCCTTGTGGTCACGGATGATGGCGGCGAGCAGGTGGAGGATGCCGGCGGCGAGCAGGATCATCAGGAGGGAGACGGCGCTGTTGTAAAGGCGGCGCGGCTCCAGCGGGTATTCGGGCAGGGTCGGCGCTTGCAGGACGGACATTTTCTTGAGGGTCCGGGAGGCTTCGAAGCGGCCTTTTTCGAGGGCGGTCAGGGCGGTCTTGTAGAGGTCTTGGGTAAAGCCGGCCTCCATTTCCAGGCGCTGGTATTCTTCGACGGTGCTGTTGAGGGCCTTGCCTTGGGGGGCGGCCAGTTTGGCCTTTTCGCTGGCGATCTGTTTTTCCAGGGCGCCGATCTGCAGGTTGAGCTCGACGACGTTGGCGCTGTCCGGCATGAGGTAGCCGAGCATGGCGGCGCGGCTGGTCTGCAGGGTGCTCAGTTGGCCTTCCATGGCGTTGACGATGCCGGCGAGGTTTTCGGTGGTGCCCTGCGGGGACACCAGGCCGTGTTTGTTCTGGTAGTTGAGCAGGGCCTGGCGGGCGGCCATGGTGGCGCGGTTGATGTCGCCGATCTGCTGGCTCAGGAAGTCGACCTGGTCTTTGGCCAGGCTATGGGCGAGGGCGTTCATGAACCGTTCGCCGTCCCTGACCAGGGCGGCGGTGATGGCCTGGGCGGTCTGGGGGTCGTAGCCCTGGGCCTTGATGACGAGCACCCCGGCGTAGTCGTCGTATTCGACGCTGACCCGTTCGAGGTAGTAGTCGTAGAATTCTTCGACTTCCAGGATGTCGTTGTTCTTGGACCACAGCCGCGACAGCAGGTCGTGCCGGGGGTCGCTGTAATGGTCGCGCAGGTGCAGTTCGGCGTCGAGCTTCTTGAGCATGTCCAGGGACAGCAGGTAGTCGCGCATCAGCAGCTGGTCAGGCTGGTTGCCGGCGCTGACGTTGCCCAGCAGCGTCCCCAGGTCGAAGCTCTGCCCGCTGTTCATCTCGGTGCTCTGGATGATCACATGCGCCTCGGAGATGTAGCGGTCGGACGCGTACAGCCCCCAATACCCCACCGACAGGCAGCCGGCCACGATGGCCGTGCCGAGTATCCAATGCCCTTTGAAGGCGTCCCAGAGGGTTGTCGTGTGTGTTTTTTTCATTGGCCAATACTGTCTTTGTAAGCGTTTAGGGCATCATCCAGATCGTCAAACCAATGGACCCGACCCTTGTCTAGCCAGATCCCGGCCGTGCAAAATTGCTTTAAGGCGCCTGCCCCGTGCGCAGCCATGATTAAACTGGACTGCCCCATAAGGTTATTAAAGGCATCGACGGCTTTTTGCCTAAAACTGGCATCACCTGTAGAAGTCGCTTCATCGGAAATATAGATATCGAACTTAAACGCCAGGGACATCCCAAATTGGAGTCGCGATTTCATTCCGGAGGAATAAGTCCTTACGGGCTCATCAAAGTATTTGCCTAATTCAGCAAAGTCTTGGATATATGCGAGCCTTTCAGGAATATCATCCTCGTGCCCGTGAATACGGCAGATAAACTTGGCATTCTGCCGCCCAGTCAATGATGGCTGGAGCCCACCAAAGCCCATAGGCCATGACACTCGGCTGCGGTGCTCAATACGACCACGGTTCGGCTTGTCAACCCCGCCGATGAGCCGAAGCAAAGTTGATTTTCCTGCGCCATTCCCACCAACAATCCCAACGCTGACATTTTTCGGGATAACAAAGGAAACATCTTCTAATATCCATCTGCTAGGGCCGTGGGTGGTTTGGTAACGTTTGTAGATATTTTCGACAATAATCATTTGGTTAATATTTTTGATGCAAAGCGGACTTGTAAAGCTAACCCCAAAAATATGGCAACGAAGGCACATTGATAGAGATAGAGCAAATTCGTTCCCGTTACCACATGGTAATAAGAGGAGACACCTAAACGGGCAACTTCCAAGCCATGGACTAAAGGGTTATAGAGTATCCATGTCCGATAAGGCTCGGAAATACTATTGATTGGCAACATCGCGCCTGAAGTCATCATAATAGGCATATTGAGCATAGCGATAATTTTGCCCATCTCAGGGATTAACTCAACGGCGACTGAACACACCAAGCCAAAACCAAGCCCCATTAGCCAGAGCCCCAAAAATCCAGACAAAACCATACCTGCATCATCGGGTATCAGGTCAACATCAAATAAAAAGACCGCACCGGCACAGGTAATTAGAATGATGATCAACGCCAAAAAACCTTCTAGGAAAGCACGTACCAAAAGGGAATCAATCGGCTTAACCTGCCGATATGCAAACAGCGTCTTATTTGCACCAATCGCCCCTTGTACTTGGGAAGCCGTCCGTTTGTATACGGAAATGAAGGTTAAGCCTATGATCAGCCATGCCAACACATCTATCCCACTGAGGACCTTGACACGGATGACCGTGAAAATGACAAGCATCACGGTGGTATGCAAAATGGGTTCTAGCAGCAACCAAACCGCAGCTCCACGTGTTGCAGACAAGCGGGTAATCGTTTCGCGCAGAAATAAAGCCTTCCATACGGACAACGTAACAGCCAGGGGAGTTCTTGTGCGCACATTTGAGGAATTTGTCATCACGGATGCTATAAGTGCTTGATATTTTATTTGAATTACTTATGGGTATATTGAAAAAATGGGTTGCCAGATATTGCAGGTGACTGGCTCAAGATGTGTTTTTCAATGGATTCAAGTGAGATAACCGCAGAAGGCTTTAAATCAATATACAACAAGATGGTATTTGTTATTGTGTTGGAAGAGATAGCTTATCTGTTTCGGTTGTGAGTCTATCATGCTGCAAGCAACGTGATCAATAGCCCGCTCGGTAAGCTAAATTTTTCCTGTAAAACCTTAAGTTAGTATCCTGTAGTTATAGCGCTTATTTTGATTACCCAAATTAAAGGCCGTACCGGCCATTGGCACATTCCTTTTGAACTATAAACACCACGCCCTGATTGAAAAAACTGTCCATAGCATACTATTTAAACTCTAATTTGCGTGTGATTAATTACCGCGCGGGCGTAACCAAAATGAGGTGATGGCTTCCAGCTACATTGCACAAAAACCAAATCATCCGGCCCGCCAGAAACGGCTTATCCACAACCCCATGCCATAATCTATTCCAAATTGTAAGCTTCCTTACATACTTACCCTAAAAAAATCAAATAGGTTCAATCACATAGGCACTGGCACAAGGTTTGCTTTTAACTCTATAATTAAAGCCATTGGGTCAAAGCCATGAAATCGACAAAAGACATTGCGGCGTTGTTGGACGAACCCGCTTGCGAGCATAACAAAAAGGAAAAATCCGGTTGTGCCAAGCCTAAACCCGGTTCGGCGGCAGGCGGTTGCGCGTTTGACGGGGCGCAAATTGCCTTGTTGCCGATAGCCGATGTTGCCCACATCGTCCACGGCCCCATCGCCTGTGCGGGCAGTTCGTGGGACAACCGGGGAACCCGCTCATCCGGCGCGGAGTTGTACCGCATCGGCATGACCACCGACTTGACCGAACAGGACATCGTCATGGGCCGCGCCGAAAAGCGGCTGTTCCATGCCATCAAACAAGCCGTGGACACTTACGCACCGCCCGCCGTGTTTGTTTATAACACTTGCGTCCCGGCTTTGATTGGCGATGACATCAACGCCGTGTGCAAATCCGCGCAAGACCTATGGGGCGTTCCGGTGGTGCCGATTGATTGCGCCGGGTTTTATGGCACGAAAAACCTGGGCAACCGGATTGCCGGCGATGCGATGGTCAACCATGTCATCGGCACGCGCGACCCAGACCCGTTACCCGAAAACAGCCCGATCAAAATCCACGACGTGAATTTGGTGGGCGAATACAACATCGCGGGCGAATTCTGGCACGTCTTACCGTTGTTGGATGAACTGGGCTTGCGCGTGTTGTGCACCTTGTCCGGCGACGCCCGTTTCCGCGAAGTGCAGACCATGCACAAAGCCGAAGTGAATATGATGGTGTGCTCCAAAGCGATGGTGAATGTCGCCCGTAAATTGCAGCAAAAATACCAAACCCCATGGTTTGAAGGCAGTTTTTACGGCATCACCGACACCAGCTTGGCGTTGCGTGATTTCGCCAAAGCTTTAAATGATGACGATTTGACCGCCCGCACCGAAGCCCTCGTTGCCCGCGAAGAAGCCCGCATCCGTGCCGCATTGGAACCGTGGAAAGCACGGCTGAAGGGCAAACGCGTGCTATTGTTCACGGGCGGGGTAAAAAGTTGGTCGGTGATTTCCGCGTTGCAAGATTTGGGCATGGTCGTGGTCGCCACTGGCACCAACAAATCCACCGAAGAGGACAAAGCCCGCATCCGTGAACTGATGGGCGAAGAAACCCTGATGATCAACGACGGCAGCCCGAAAGCCCTCTTGAAAGTCGTCCACGATTACAAAGCCGACATCCTGATCGCCGGAGGCCGCAATATGTACACGGCCTTGAAAGCGAAAATCCCGTTTTTGGACATTAACCAAGAACGGGAATTTGGCTATGAAGGCTACCAGGGTATGCTGGAGCTGGTCAGGCAATTGGCCTTGACGATTGAAAGCCCGGTTTGGGAAGCCGTGCGGGCGCCCGCACCTTGGAAAGTCAAGGCCGCTTAAGTTTTAAGGCGCCGCAGCGCATGGGCTTTCCATATAGGGACATGCACCTGAAAATCCAGGTGCATGTCCACCTTAACTTTTTAGCTATTTTCAAAGTTTTATACTTGCCTTGCCCCTACACCCCCCTAGCCAACAAACCCCACCATCCGTAAGCGGGCGCACACCCGCACAATTTGCCATACCACGCGCTTCCATCCTTATCATGCCCCCGCGCAAATGCGGTCAACTGCGTCTGGCATCACGCAAACCCCTTCCCTCCAGCATTTAAAGGCGCTTATAAAGACGCCTAGCCCAGACCTTTTCAGGGTTTAAAAGCCAGAAAAGCCGCTTAAAACATGAGCTGATTTCCTGCATATCCTTAACCTCTAGCGCCAGCAACGCCCATTTCTTGCCATTCCCCAAAAACAGGGTATTAACTCATCAATATTTGTGATATTTTTCACACTAATTTGTGTAATTTTTCACATTTTTATTGATGATTGAGGGTGGGGGAGCTTTTATGGAAAGCCGGAAGATAAAAATTTTTAATGGGATGGAATTCGATGTGCCCAGGCACGTCGTCAGGATAGACATTATGGGCCCAAAAACCACGCATGGCTGGCAAGTCCGTTATGGCAAGCCGTGGAAGTTTTTTTCCGACCATTCGGTGAATGGCACGGGCGCAAAACAGGCTCTGGCCAACGCGATTGATGAGCTTAACCGGCGTATTGCCACTTTGTCCGCCCCAACCCGGTTGAGGCAGCAGGCCACCAACCGAAAATCGTCTGACTTGCCGTCAGGCATCTCCGGGCCCATCCAGCGCCTGCGCAAAGGCCGGAACACGCCCAGTTATTATTTACAGGTGACACTGCCTGTATTCGGCGGCAAATCCAAGAACACCCAAGTTTACATTGGTTCGGAAAACACCCTGACCGAAGAGCGCATCCAAATGGCCGTGCTCAAATCGATTGCCTTGCGCAAACAGTACATCGCCAAATTCCAACATTCCATGACGCTATCGAAACGCGAAAAAATGCTGGCAAGCCTTGCCGGATAACCCGGCCTTCTTATCTTATAGGGCCAGCAGGGAAAAACGGCCTTTTCCCTCTGGACTTTCATGCGAAGCGTAACCAGCTTAAAGGTTTTGGGCGGGAAACGACCCTCTTTGGCCTGTACCGAAACCCGAAACGATCAGGCGGGCCGCCGCCCGCCCCTACGAAAACAACGTAGGCCATCCAATAGTGGCCAGAGCCTTAGGTTTGCACCCCGCAACGGCTAAATCACCGCCACTACCGACAATTCCACATAAGCATTAAGTTTTTGTCGGGTTTACGACAAAAACCAAGCGCACAAGCCCTTGTAAATTCAACATATAAATTTTGGCATCATGTTTGCTTTAGCCATAACAAGCCCTGTCACGCAGGAATTGTTGACTAAACGCCGCACCGCTAGGTGGCAACATGACCGAAATCCTCAAACGCAATAAAGCCCTGTCTGTCAATCCGCTCAAAGCCAGCCAACCGACTGGCGGCACCTTGGCGACTTTAGGCTTCAACCGGGCCATGCCCATGCTGCACGGCTCGCAAGGCTGTACGGCGTTTGCCAAGGTCTTCTTCGTGCGCCATTTCCGCGAACCTATCCCCCTGCAAAGCACGGCGATGGATCAGGCCAGTTCGGTGTTGGGGGCGGATGAAAACGTCCGTGAAGGCATCCGCGTCATCGCCGAAAAGTCCCGCCCTGCGTTGATAACCATTTTGACAACGGGTCTGGCTGAAACGCAAGGCGCGGACGTGCACCGCAACGTGCGTGAATTCCGCGAAGCCAATCCCGAATACGCCGATGTGGCGGTGGTGGCGGTCAACACGCCAGATTTTACCGGCAGTGTCGAAACAGGTTATGCCGTGACCTTGACCGAAATCATCCGCGCCTTGGTGCCGGACGCCAAAGAGGCGGGGACGTTTCCCGGCAAAAGAAAAAGGCAAGTCAATGTATTGGTCAGCTACATGCTCACGCCCGGCGATTTGGAAGCCTTGCGCGACCTGTTTGAGCAATTCCAACTGCGCCCCGTGTTCGTGCCGGATTTATCAGACTCCTTGGATGGTTGCCTAACCGATGACGATTTTAGCCCCGTGACCATCGGCGGTACGCCCATCTCGGAAATGGCGACCTTAGGCGATGCTTTGGCCACCGTAGTCATCGGCACATCCTTACAAAAACCGGCGGAATTGTTGGAGCAAAAAACGGGCGTAAAAACTTACCTGCTCGAACACCTGTATGGCCTGAAAGCCAATGACGCGTTGGTCTGCGCCCTAACGGAAATCAGCGGCCATTCCGTGCCGGAGCGCATCGAACGGCAACGCCAGCAATTGCAGGATGCCATGCTCGACACCCATTTCATGCTGGGGCAACTGCGCGTCGCCATCGCCGCCGATGCCGATTTGCTCGCCGCGTTTGTCGCCTTGTTGCAGGAAATGGGCGCCGAGGTGGTGGTGGCGGTGACTTCGTGCAATACGCCGTCACTGGCCAAGATCCCGGTCACCAGCATCAAGATCGGCGATTTGGAAGACATGGAAATCATCGGGCGCGCCAACAAAGCCCAATTGGTGATCGGCAACTCCCACGCCGTGGATACCGCCGGGCGTTTGGGCGCCCCGATTTTGCGGGCGGGATTCCCGCTTTACGACATCATCGGTGGCTACCAAAAAACCTGGATAGGCTATCGCGGCACCCGCCAGACCCTGTTCGATTTGGCGAACTTGGTCATCAATTATTCGCATGAAGAAATCCCCGTTTACCATTCGATTTACGGGCAAAAACCCGCCAGCGAGCAGGCCCAGTCATGTCACTGACCCGCCGCCTGAACATCGTGCCAGACTCCGATGAGGAAAAATTTATGCAAACCGCCTTAAAAATCGCTTTCGCGACCACCGATATGGAAACTGTCAACCAACATTTTGGTTCGGCGAAATCCTTTGCCGTCTATGCCGTGGACATGGATAACTCGCACATGCTGGAAGCTGCCGAATTTGGTGCGTTGAACCAAGACGGCAACGAGGACAAATTGTCAGTGAAGCTGGATTTGCTGGACGGTTGCGCGGCGGTGTATTGCCAGGCCGTGGGCGGATCGGCGATCAACCAGCTCATTGCCCGCAACATCCAGCCCGTGAAAGTGCATGAAGGCAGCAAGATCAAGGATTTGATCACGGATTTGCAAAACGAGATCAAAGCCGGGCCATCCAGTTGGCTGGCGAAAGCGATCAACCAACACAAAGGCCCGGATCCTGAGCGCTTTAACAAAATGGCGGATGAGGGTTGGGATGAATAATCGTAATAATTGTAGGTTGGGGTGAGGTTAGGAACCCCAACAACCCTATGCAGCAGATGTTGTGCCCTCTGGGTACAACCTACATTGAAAAAATCTAAACGGAGACCACCATGACCACAGCCACCCTAGTCGTACCTGAAGACGATGCCAATTTGGCATCTGAAATCGTCAAAGATTACATCAAACAATTACGCGCCATCGACACTTACGACACCTATGCAGGCTGGTCGGAAGCGAAAATCATCGACCCTGTGGTGCTGACCAAAGAGCGCAAACAGAAAATCCCCGTGGTTGGCGATCCGGATGAAATCACCATCGCCCGCCTGAAAGCCTATTACAACTCCGTCGCCACCTTGTTGGAGAAAAAAACCGGGCTCATGGCAGCCCCGATAGTGCATTTAAGCCACGAAGGTTTTGGGCGCGCCCTCATCATGGTCGGCAAGCTGATCGTGGTCGATAAAATCCTACGCGATACCCACCGCTTCGGTTTTTCCAGCTTAGCGGATTTGGTCGAGAAAACCGACAAAGTCATCGAAAAAGCGATGGGCTTGATCGAAAAATACAACGCCGCTGCAACTGACTGAGGACTGCCGATATGAGTGAAGAAGACATCAGACAATTGGAAAAGGAAGTCAAAAAAACCAAACGCTTGGCCAGTGAACAGGCGATGGAATTGCATGATTTGATTGAAGACCGCCTGCCGGAAGCGTACGGCGAGCTGCTTGGCATTGCCAACGCCACTTATGTGGCTTGCAAAAATTGGGACAACGCCAACAAAAAACTGCTCGCCGCGCAAGCGGAACTGGCCTAAGGGGAGCTGCCATGGCTGAATTTGTCACGGGCGTCACCTACGGCGGCTCGGTATGGACTCCGTCCTACGTCACCGACATCAACGCCAAAACCTGCATAGGCTGCGGCCGCTGCTTTAAAGTTTGCCCACGCGATGTGTTTGATTTGGTGGAAAAATCTTCCATTATGGAAGCCGAAGGTTTTGATGACGATTATGGCGATTTTGAGGACGATGACGAGAATATGGTCATGACCATCAAAAACGCTTTGGATTGCATTGGTTGTGAAGCTTGTTCGAAAGTGTGTCCAAAAGATTGCTTCACCCACGAGCATAAAGTCGCTGCGTAATTGTAGGTTGGGGTGAGGAACGAACCCCAACAATATTGCCTTAAATGTTGGGGTTCCTATCGTCACCCCAACCTACATTAATTAGAGGAACCCGCCATGCCTAGACCTGATAAACACGTTTTTGTCTGCACCCAAAACCGTCCGCAAGGCCACCCCCGTGGCTCTTGCGCCAGTTCGGGTTGTGCTGAAGTCATGAATGAATTCATGAACGAGATCCAAGCCCGTAATCTGTTTGAGAAAATCGGCCTGACCAACACGGGTTGCATGGGGCCGTGCAATATGGGGCCGACTGTGTTGGTGTATCCCGAAGGCGTGATGTACGGCAACCTGAAAAAAGACGATGTCAAGACCATCATTGAGCAGCATTTGATCGGCGGCACACCAGTCGCCGCTTTGCAGATGCCCGCCGAGGTTTGGTAGTGGCGACAGTCAATTTTCTCGAAGAACGGGTGCTATTCAGCCCCACTGTCCCTGATGCCGTCAACCAACTGCTGCAAGCGGCGGTTGCCGCCAGCCATGCCGATCCGGTGCGGGCGGAAAAACTGTTTCTACAAGCACAAGCTTTGGATAAACATTGTCTGCAAGCTTATTTTGCCTTGTACAAATTCTATTTTTACCAAAAGCGTTTGGCAGAGGCCGAAAGCGTGGTGTTGGCAGGTTTGGCGGAAGCGGCACAACAAGGCGGTTTTCCGTGCGACTATCGCCAATTGGCGGAATCGCCCGACATGTGGGATTTGTATGCCAGTGAAACCACGCTGTTTTATCTGTATACCTTGAAAGCCTTGGCGTTTATTAGGCTGCGCCAAGGTTATGACCTAGATGCACAAAGGGTTTTGGCAAACCTTAAACAGCTAGACCCGAAAGACTTGTCCGGTGCATCGGTGATTATGGATCTGGCGGCGGGAGTGGCGGCATGAACGGTTTAGCCGGACAAATCGACGCAAAGCGTGAGGTAGGCGAAGCCGTTTGCCAACGTTTGCGGGCGGAAATCGACAAATTGGGTTTTGCGGCGGATGCCATCATACCTTATCCGCACTATGGCCAAGCGCATTTTGAATTAGTCAAAGACCCCTACACCGGGGCGGAAAACCTAGCTGCTTATTGGTTTAACGCCAGCAACAACCAACGCTTAGGCCGTTTGCAGTTTAACAGCGACGGCAGTTTTTATGCCGAATACGACGTGGTTAAACCCCATCCGAGCAAAAAGCAATGGTTTGTTGAAGGTGTCAGCGCATGGGGCAAGCCCGATGCCATGAAAGCCGAAGCCAAATTGTTACCACAATTGTAATGGTTGGGGTAAGGAACGAACCCCAACAAACTAACCCCTATCCCGTTGGGGATCGTTCCTCACCCCAACCTACTTAAATGGAGAATCCCATGTTACTAGCAGATTACCAAGCCAAAGGCTTACTCACTGTCACCCTCGTCAACGGCGAAACCAGCACCAAAGGCGTGTACGCGTATCGCGGCGATTTGGTGCTGAAAGAAGGCGAGAAGTGCGAAAGCTCATCTAATCCGAATGACCGCAAACCGCCAGAAGCCTTGCTGGTGCATTCCGCATTCATCGTTGAAAACGATAAAATCGTTTTCCTGAACGGCTTGTTGCCTAAACTGGAATTGTTGCCGATGTTTGTCGAAAAATATGGCGCAGATTTGGCGGTGGATTGCATTGCCATCCTTTACATCGAAAACATAGCCAAAGCCATGCAAGTCGAATTGTCAGGCGTGACCTACAAATTGCTACCCTTCAAGGAAGGTCTGGTATGGAATGAATTCTTGGAAGAGCTGTACATCGAAAAACACGAACTGAAAAACCAATCCGCCGAAGACAAAGTGGCCATCGCTTATGCCGCCGCCAAATCCTACAAAGCCAAAGGCGCGTTGGTGTCTTATGAAGAAGCCGCAGCCAATACGATTGTTGTAGTGAAAGAAGCGGCGGTTGGGGCGATTTAAGCATGAACGCGAGTTTCCAAGCCCCCGCCTCACTGCCATTAAGTTAAGGAATAAATATTAATATTCATGCGGTTACGGTTGTATTTTTGCGGTGCATATCAATCGTAGGTCGGGTTAACGTCAGCGTAACCCCACATTTGGGTGCTGATGCGTCGGGTTACGCTATCGCTTTTATGCCCTTTAGGTAAACCCGACCTACAAATTCGTTCGTAACTAATTGTTTTATTTTGATTAAAACCTTAACTTAATGGCAGTAAAGCTCCCGCTTGGGAACTCACGTCTCAAAAATTCTAGCTTCGATAATCATGGGAAGCTAGAGCTTCACGTCCTGCATTCCTAAGCCGGAGCTTGGGAACGGGCAACCCAGCTCATATGGCTATTTTCGTGAATTTCGTGTTTTTCGTGGACATTAAGGGGCTACCATGAAGCTACAAATAGAACGCCAGCATGTGGAAGCTTTGGTCAGTGAATTCCCACGCTTGGTAAACCTGCAAGACCAACTACGTTTTGGCAACAAGGCCGAAGTGCCGTTCCGCAACCTGTCCACTAGCGAAATCAATTATCTGCAACTGCTTTACCAAAAAGACAGTAGCTTGCAAGGCCAGGCCGCACAATTGTCGACATTGCAACAGGCAATGAACGATGACACTGTGCGTTTTGAGGAAGATGATCTGGAAATGCTCTTGCCCGCCATCGCCCGTTATCTGGTCAATAACGCGTTGCGTGGCTGGCTGTTCCATGCCAATGTCCAAGGCAAACCCATGGCCTATCTGGTCACACGCCTGGATTACACGCCTTCGGGCGAGGAAGAAACCGGACGCGTCACGCTGGAGCTGAAAGCTAACGCCAAAGGCAAGATCGCCATCAACACCGTGACCATCCGCGCCCGTGATATCGTGAATAAAACCGTCACGGAAATCTTCATGGACAAGGGCTATCTGAAAGAAACGCCTGAACTGATCGCCGCTTACGACGAAGCCGCCAGCCGCTATTTTGATTGGTGCGGACAATCCGGCGCCCAGTTCCTGGGGAAAGGCACCGGCTTTTTCGCCGAAGACCCGACCGCCACGCACCGCAACACCGATTGGGCGAAAAAAGATGTGGTGGTTTTGTCCACCGAAGGCGGCAACGCCCGTCTGGTCTGCGATGAAAGCATCTTGAGCGAGCGGGCGTTAACCGCCGATGCCAAAGGCGACATCCTCGCCAAATACCTGCGCAAAGCCGCCAAAAGCACCCGCTACGACAGCAAAATCGAGCTAGAAGCCGAAGCCTCGCAGGCGGAAATCCCCAAAGGCTTGTTCACCGACCTGCCAGTACACGGCTATTTGCTGATGTTCCACTTGGAGCTGCACCACCATTTATGGGTGCATGTGAATGACATCCAACCCTACCAATACCAGCCGGAACTCAAACAAAAGCTGATTTTGCGCGAAGAACAGATTGATTTGATCGACATTTTGACGGCGGAAATGGATGTGCTGATGGATGACATCGTGGCCGGAAAATCGGGCGGCACGACAGTGCTGTGTGCCGGGCCTGCGGGGGTCGGGAAAACGCTGACCGCCGAAGTGTATTCGGAAATCATCCGGCGGCCTTTGTACCGCGTGCATTCCGGGCAATTGGGCCTAAATGTCAGCGAAATGGAAAAAGCCCTGAAAGACGTGCTGACCCGCGCCCAGCGCTGGGGGGCGGTGATGCTGATCGACGAGGCCGATGTCTACATCAAACGCCGCGACAACAACATCACCATGAACGCCGTAGTCGGCGTGTTCTTGCGGGTGTTGGAATATTTCAACGGCCTGCTGTTTTTGACCACCAACCGCGTTGATGACATTGACGAAGCGATTGTGTCCCGCTGTATCGCCTTAATCAAATACTACCCGCCAGACAGTGAAGCGCGGGGCAAAATCTGGCAAGTGATGGTGGCGCAATTCGGCTTGGCGATTGATGTGGATTTAATCGCGCAATTAGTCGATATTTTCCCCGAAGCCACCGGACGCGATATTAAAGGCTTATCAAAACTGGTCGCCAAATATTGCCAACATAAAAACGCCTTGCCGACTTTGGAGGTGTTTAAGCGGTGTTCGGTGTTTCGGGGGATGGAATTGGCGGGTTGAATGTGAATTTAATGGTGGGTGGGCAACTCGGCTTTTTATAGGCATCTTTTTATATCATTTTCCATAAGTAGTGCCTTTGGCATCCTATTTTCTCGGATAGGATGCTTTTTTTTGTCCGATAGCCCTGCTGGCCCATGAAAACTAATGGGATCCGGTAGGTTGGCAAATAAATTGCTCAATAATCCAAAGGTAACCCGGCCTATTTTAAGCCCTTGAAAATAGGTCACTAAACGGCCTATCACAACAAAAATGGCAACAAACTCCATTTTATTGTTAGGTTTACTACAATCACATTCTGAGGAATGACCCACCAATGTCATTAACACGACTATGAAATTTAAAACCCTCTCCATTAGCGATTCAGAAACATTGATTAAAGAAGCCAAGCCCTTGATCTTGGATTGCCGGGATCTGAAAGATTACAAAGCCGGACATTTGGACGACGCCCTACATGTCCACGAAGGCCTGAAAGAATCCTTAATCAAACGCGGTGACAAGCAACGCAGCCTATTGATTTATTGTTATTACGGCCACGCCAGCGAACACCTTGCCGAATTTTTCAGTGATTTTGGTTTCAAACAGGTTTACAGCTTGGAAGGCGGCTATTCCAGCTGGAAAGAAAAGCATCAGGCGGCATGATGAAGCCAGAAATTTGGGATTGGTTACAAAATAACTATTTTTCGGTGACCCAACCAACACTCAAAAACAATGCGGGCATTTGGCCGTTAATCCTCGCCAGCCAGCAAGGCCGTGGCGATGTCGTCAATTTTTTGCTCGGCCAAAATGCCGCCGTGGATGTTGTTGACGAATACGGCAACAACGCCTTATGGGCGGCTTGTTATGCCGAAAACAGTGATTGCATCACCGCATTGCTAGGCGCGGGCATTAGCCTTAATTACCAAAACCCTGCATCCGGTGCGACCGCATTAATTTATGCCGCCTCAAGCGGCAGGGAAAACGTGGTCAGACAACTATTGGCGGCTGGCGCAGACCCAAGCCTGGCGACACACGATGACTTCAGCGCATTGGACTTAGCTTCCACCCGGACCATACTCAAAATATTATCCCCGCTTGTTAAATCAGGAGCTTAAAATGGACGCATTACCCCGTGACCTCGCCTTACGCATCGCCCTCGCCTCCCGCGTCCTACCCGGTGTAGACCTGCCCAAAATGTTGGGGATCTTACATGAACGCGTCGGCTCGCCTCTGAGTGATGAAAAGCTCAAATCCGTCACCGTCACCAACCTGAAAACAGGACTGGGCAGCTTGGACGGTGAAGAGGATGGCGAAGACATCGGCATCGGCCTTGCCAACATCAAACTGGCGGTACGCTATCTCTGGGGAGATGAAGCCGAAGACGAAGACTTGCCGGAAATCCAGCTTTATAAGGATGGCGACCTGCCCGAATCCATCCGCGTCGCCATCGGCTCCAACAGCGGCGCGTTGATCAACGGGCATTTTGGTTCCTGCATCCGTTTTTTGGTTTACCAATTGTCCGCACAGGATTATCGCTTGATAGACATCCGCTCCACTATCGAAGCGGACAGCGCGGAAGACCGCAACCTGTTCCGTGCCAATTTAATCAAAGACTGCCATGTCATGTTCGTGCAATCCATCGGCGGCCCGGCGGCGGCTAAAGTCATCCGTGCCGACATTTACCCGATCAAAGTGCCGGATGTCATAGAGGCGGTGGAGCAATTGAAGGAATTCCAGAAAGTGTTTGATGCGCCGCCGCCATGGTTTGCCAAGGCGTTGGGGCGTTCGGCGGAAGAAAGCGTTAGGTTTACGCATGATGCGGGGTGTTGAAAGCTGCCTCCATATACTAGCTCCGGAAATAGCCTCCCTGATTGCTAAGGCTGGCTATTTCCGGCTTTTATCTGCATATTTTTAGGCAATACCCCGTAATTTCACCAGAATTCTTGGGCATGGATGATAGCGGCAGACCGCCACAGCGTTAAGGATAGGCTTTTCAGGCAAAAACGGATGAGGCTTTTAACAAGAAACCATCACTAGCAATAATCACGGCGGATGCTTACCCGCTTTCCTAGTGATAGGGAATACGAAATTCCGTGGCTGATGACGGTTTAGCCTTTTCTCGATAATCTTAGCGAAGGCATGGCCACCACTAAAGCAAAACGGAACCAGCGCCTTAAGGTTAATGGTTTATCAAAATTTGAACGCTAATCCTCAGCCCCAAAACACTTAGGGTAATCAATACAAACCTCACACGAGGGCGCGCGGCAAACATAAATGCCTTCCGCCTCGCATAACTGTTTGTAGAGGAATTTTTTCCACTTCATATCCTTGTTGTTTTTGGCGGCAAGTTCGGGGAAGTTGTAGTGCAGCATCGCGCTGAGTTGCGGGCGCGACCACAACCCTAAATCCTGCCAAAGATGGTCGCTACCTAAAGAGCCGGCGACGATGATGGCTATCATCCAATCAGTTTCCGGCGTTTCCTTGCTATAAAGCTTGAGCAGGTTCACCAGGTCGTCTTTCTCCAGCATACGGCTATAGTCCAGCTTACTGCCCGACGGGGCTTGTTCCGGAAAGTTTACGCTAGGGAAATAATGGTTAGTCAAAACCTTAAAGTGTTGGGGCTCCAACCCCAGATAGTCAGGCAATACCCCCGCCCCATCGCACCAACTGGCCAACATGCAGGCCAGCCAATCATGGTTAGGCGTAATGATGGATTCTGGCATGAGCCGGTCATAGAAGCGTTCCCGGCTATCCTGGAGTTGGAGCGCGGCGGACATGGCTTAATATTCGACCAAAATGTCTTCGTCACGGACAATCATCTGGCAGGCCAAGCGCCAAGGCGGTGGCAAGTCATCGACGATCACTTGCTCCATCTCTTCTTTAGAGATTTTGCCGCATTGCCGTAACACGGCTTTTTCTTTTTCCGTTAAGGTCCCGCCCATGCGTTCAAGTTTTTTATCGACGCTGCTGACCTTAACCAGGCAAGTGCCGCATTCGCCATCTTCACACTCAAAATTAATGGGGATTTTGTTTTCGCGGGCAAGTTTTAACAGCGTTTGGGTGTGGCTACCAGCGACCGCATAGACGGTTTTGTCTTTATATTGGGGGTTTGAAAAAGTGATCAAGGCCATGGGTTTTGCTCCTGTGAAGTTTGGTTTAGACGGGCCGGACTTTAATGACACCGCCCAGCACTTGCGCTTGGCAAGCCAAGCGGTTGTGTTTGCCCGCCATGTTTTCGCGCAGGACTTTATCTTCCAGCACGGACGGTTCGGTCAGGTTGTTCCAGCCTTCGGTGACTTTCATAATGCAGGTTCCACAATCGCCTTCGCGGCAACCGTAAGTGATGCCGGAGCCGACTTTTTCGGAAATTTCGATGATCCGTGTGCCGGCGGGTGCGGAGACAGTGACGTTGATGTCTTCAAAGGTGATGGTAGCTTTCGCCATGATGTTGCTCCTGTTGGAGGGTTGTTAAAATTATGTTTGTTGTCCACGAAATACACGAAAGGCACGAAATTACATTCATCGTTCCCAGTTTCCGGCATGGAAACTATAAAAGGGAAGCCCATCAATAAACAGCGCACGATGGGCTTTCATTACGCCAGCCCATCCTACAAATTTTTTCGTCTATTTCGTGGACAAATATTCACTCGGCTCTACGCCAGATCCGCCATATCAATGACTTTGCTTTGCCGTTGCCCCACCAATTCCTGGGCCAGTTCACGCCCGAAATCATGGCATAAGGCGATCTCTTCCTCGGTCGGGATCAGCTTGATCCGCAGGCCTGGCACGGGTACGCGCAATTTCAGGCCGCGCAAACGGTCTTCCACCATCCGCACGGCTTCGCCGCTCCAGCCGTAAGATCCGAACACGCCGCCGAGCTTGGACTTTAAGTTGATGACCGCCAGCGACGACAGCAAATCCCAAACGGGCTTGACGGCATCGCCGTTAATGGTGGGGGTTCCGAAAACAATGCCATCCGCACCTTCGATCAAATCCACAAACGGTTCCAGCTCGCTGCCTTCCAAGTCATACAGCGACACCCGCACTTGCTCGATGACCATCGCGCCTTCGTAAATCGCTTCAGCCATGCGCTGGGTGTTGCCATAGGAGCTGATGTAAAAAATCAGCAGGGTTTTCTCACCGTCATGGTTTTCGTTTTGCAAAGCCGCTTGTGACAGTTCACGGTAACGCTTCACGTAACGCTGTGGGCGGTCACGCAACAACGGCCCGTGCGCGGGGGCAATTTTTTCCAGCGGCAACAGCGGCTCGATCAGATCCAAGGCACGGTTCACATAGTCCTTGAACGGGCGCATGATGTGTGCGTAGTAATATTCAAACGAGAAACGGAAATCGCCGACCTGGTCGTTGAACAAGCGGCTGTCGCAAAAATGGCAACCGAACACATCGCCGGAAAACAGCGTGTGTTCTTCCGGCAAGTAGGTGCATTGGGTATCGGGCCAATGCAGATAGGGCGTGTGCAAAAATTGCAGCGTCCTATCGCCTAGCGATACGCTGTCGCCCGTCAATACGGGCGTGAATGCCAAATCGTCTTGCTTCAGCAAGGCTTTGACCATGGTCTGCGCTTTTTGCGAGATGTATAGACGCGCTTGTGGGGCGCGGCGCATCAGCTCTGGCAGCGCGCCAGTGTGGTCAGGCTCCAGATGGTTCAAGACGATGACGCTGATCTCGTCATAGCGCGCCACGGTTTCCAAACGCGCGAAAAAATCGGCGGCGAAGCTTTCCTTCACCGTGTCGATGATCGCCACGCCAGTGCTGCCACGCACCAGATAGGCGTTGTAGCTGGTGCCGTTGGCGGTTTTTAAAATGATGTCGAAAGTGCGCAGATGCGGATCCAGCGCGCCTATCCAATGCACCCGCCCAGACAAGGCCACGGCTTGCGCGACGCCATCGTGAACCAGTAGCGGCGGCTTAACCATGACCGCAGCTTGCTTGGGCAAGCGTCTTAGGACAGCTTTCCAAATCCGCGCCGGTACGCTCCGTCAAGCCTATCCATTCATCCACTAACTGCGGGTCGAAACCCACGCGCAAATCCTCGCCCACTTGCAACAACGGGCGGCGGATCAGCAACGGGTTATCCACCATCAACGCCAAGGCGCGTTGCTCATCCAATTTTTCCGGCCTGATTTGGCCAATTTTTATCGCCGGTGCGCTGTAGTTAAACCAGTTGCGCACGGGCAGCGAACCAAAAAAAGCACGCAAACGGTCTGCGTGCCAAGCTTCGGATAATAAATTTTTAGCGATCACCTGGTGCCCCGCCGCCACCAGCAGCTCTTTTTGCCGCCGATTATTGATGCAGCCCGGTTTCTCGTAAAACACCACGGTAGCCATTGTTTGTCCTTAATGCGATTGCAGCTCGGCCATCGCTTCCGCCATTTTTTCCGGCGGGATGCCTGTCAATGAGCCAGGCGGGTTGATGGCTTCGCCTAATGAATTCAAAATTGCGCCCTCAATCGGGCAGATGCTCGCGCACTGGAACACCGGATAATCGCCTTCGCATTCCGTGCATTTGTTGGGATTGACCTTAAAATGCGGCTTGCTTTCGAAAATCGCCTTGCTAGGGCAAACGGGTTCGCAAGCAAAGCAGTTGACGCAGGATTCGATGATTGTTACTGCCATGTCGGACTCCAATGTAGGATGGGCTGAACTAAGGAAGCCCATCACAATGCCTGATTGATGGATGGGCTTCCTTGCGTCAGCTCATCCTAGGTTTTATGCGCTCGCCCGCAATGCTTCGGGCTTGGCGTCCAACTTGCCCGCCGCCGCCATTTCCTTGTACACCGCCAACACCGCGTCTTCAATGGGTTCCATCGCGTGTTCCCCATTGGGCATGATGCCGGCCTTTTCCAGCAAATCCCAAGGCTCGTAACCGACTTTGGAACACAACACCGCTTCGCAACCGGCCAAGGCGCGGACGGTTTGTTGCAGGACGCTTTCGCCATCGCCGCAAGTGCTGTCGCCGCCACAGTATTGGTCGGCCTTGCGGTGGCTGATGAAACGCACGCCGTCGGGGGAAGCTTCATAAATCAAGAACTCTTTGGCATGACCGAAGTGGACATTGATGAGCCCTTGTCCACTGGTCGCCACTGCCATGAGCACAGGGCGGGTTGCCAATTTAGGTTCGGCCTTGAACTGCTCGGCTTTCTGTGATTTTTCCAAACGCTTGCTGTCCATTTCCTCTTGGATGGCCTGATGGATGACTTTACGTTTTTCCATCGCCGCCGAATAGTCAATCTCCATCTCTTCAATCTTATCCAGCGTGAACTCATCGCCCCGGTCTTCGCCCAACAAGCCCACCGCATCGGCACGGCATTGGCGGCAATGGCGCATCATGTTCATGTCGCCGGAACAACTGTCTTGCAGGTCTTGCAGTTCATCTGGAGTCGGGCCGCGCTGGCCCATCACGCCGTAGAAGGTGCCGTGTTCGGCTTCGGCAATCAGCGGCATGACATTATGCAAAAATGCGCCTTTGGATTTGACCACGCGGCTGACTTCCGCCAAATGCTGGTCGTTGACCCCAGGGATCATCACCGAATTGACCTTGACCAATATGCCTTTGGCAATCAACATTTCCAGGCCTTTTTGTTGCTGGTCAATCAGGATTTTCGCGGCTTTTTTGCCCTTGATGCGTTTGTTGTTCCAGAATATCCACGGATAAATCTTCGCGCCGATTTCAGGGTCAACACAGTTGATGGTGATGGTGACATGGTCGATATTGTGTTTGGACAATTCTTCCACAGCATCGGGCAAAGCCAAGCCGTTGGTCGAGACGCAGAGCTTGATGTCCGGAGCCTCTTCGCTTAAACGGCGGAAGGTCTCGAAAGTGCGCTCAGGGTTGGCGAGCGGGTCGCCAGGGCCCGCGATACCCAACACGGTCATTTGCGGAATCGTCGCCGCGACCGCCATGGTTTTTTTCACGGCTTGGT
This sequence comes from Methylovulum miyakonense HT12, assembly GCF_000384075.1. GTDB lineage: Bacteria > Pseudomonadota > Gammaproteobacteria > Methylococcales > Methylomonadaceae > Methylovulum > Methylovulum miyakonense. Next base: position 1,365,012 of record NZ_KB913025.1, on the reverse strand, counting down.
CAGGGGTCAACAATTCGGACACCACGCCAGGACGTGATTCGTTGGCGCAATCGTATTTGCGGTTGCAGTAATGGCACTGGATATTACAAGCCGGAGCCACCGCAACGTGCATACGCGCAAAATAATGATGTGCGTCTTCCGAATAACACGGATGGTTCTGGACTTTTTCCCGGATCGAATCGGGCAGTGTGTCCATTTGGTTGTCGGTGGTACCGCAAGAGCTGGCAGAGCAGCCGCCTTTTGCCGCAGGGGCTTCATTTAATACGGGTAATTGCATGGTGATGGCCTCGGTTGTCTGTTTGAGATAGGTCAATGCACAGCCCGTGCCAATGGCAATTTATTTGATTATATTGTTGATTTATCTGCTTTTATTATTTTTTAAGCAAGGGCATTGTTATAAACATAACAGCCAACTTTTTAAGTTTTGTAATGAACAGGACAATGTTTTTGGCCGGTAACCGCAGCAATGGCAGCCTCTTTTCCGTAGGCAAAAAAATAGCCACCCATTGGGTGGCTATTTTCCTTACCGCAGATAATGGTAGTCCGGTTTACAAATAATCGAGTATCAGGAATAAAACAACGGTTAAGCCCAAACCGCAATGGATCACACCATTAACGCTCGCATAGAACTTCATTTTGCCGCCAGCAGGTAATTTTTGCAGTGCGCCCAGATGTTTGATCATGGGATACGCGCCGTTATATTCCAGCACCAAAATGACCAGCACGGCGGCAATAAACGCCAAGGCACTGAAACTATGCGGATAATGCGCCGAAGCCCCCATGAAAAACAACATAGGGATGGAGAACAACGTGTTGGTCCTTGATGCCAAACCCGCCGTTGCCGCCGCGCCTGCGGCTTCTGGAAAAGCTTCGCCGCCTTTGGCGACTTCTTCGGTCGAGGCGATCAAGATTTTTTGGTTTGGCCAGATAATTAACCAAACATTGGTAAACATAAAAATGGCGATCAACGCCCCCACGTAAATGTCCATGGACATGCCACCGCCACGGATGCCAAAAATGCCCAAACCTGTCAGCAAGGTCAGCACGGCACCCCAACGGAACCACCATAAAGCGCGTGGCACCAGTTTTTGTATGGCATCGGATTTTGCCCCTGCTTCGGCTTCCTTAAAGTATTCCATTTGCACAAAGTTGAAATAATAAAGCAACCCGATCCACGTCACGCCCGCCAAAAAATGTCCCCACCTCAATAACATTTCTATGCCGATGCTTGTTGTTACTATACCCATAACTCCACCTCATAATTTTTATAATTTTAATAAAATGCGCCTGCCGTTTGACAATCGCACCGAGAGCATTACAGGATAATTTTTTCATGTCAAGTTAAATCCATGGCCATCATGGACATCAGGAACAGCCGCTTAACAATTTGATTTTTAATATTTTTTAAAGCCTGGTTTTGTCCGGCACGGACGCCACCCGGCCCAGCACACAAGATGCCCAAAACGCCTTTGCCCCCCGGTTTATTGGCCTTTATTTTCAGCTTGTTTCACTTGGTTGCTTAATTCGGCACGTTGCTTTTCCAAAATCAGCAACTCAATTTCCTTACGCAAGTATTCCTCATCATTATGGGTCGCTTCAAAACGCTTTTGCCGTTCTTCAACCTGCGCCATCAGTTCAATCCCTTTCAGGTTGGCCTCGGTGTTGAGCTTATCCAGCAAAAGCTTTTCCTGCATTTTTAGCTTCATTTGTTGCTGCTGCTCTTGATGGTTCAATTCCAACTGCCACTCCAGTTCTTTTAGGCGTTGTTCCCGTTTGATGTTTTCAATGTGGACACGCTCCTTAACCCCGTCCCAGCTGGCCTGTTCCCGTTCGTAAGCCTTAAGCTCGTCCGCCAGCGCCTGCTCCTTTAAATAATTGTCATGGGTCAGTTTTTCTTGTAGGCCGTCTTTTTCGGCCAGGCGTTTTTTGGCAAGCAAGCTTTTTTCCAATTGCTGCACGGCCAGCCATTCCTGTTCTTTTAAAGACTGCTCGTATTTGATTTTTTCTTCATGCAAGCGTTTTTCGATTTCAAATTGCTCCAATTGCAATTTTTCCTTATCTCTTAATATCAGATGGAAACTTTGGGCGCTTTGTGAAGCCTTTGCCCGTTCAATTTCATCTTCCTGACGCAAATGTTGCAATTGCGTTTGCTTGAACAATAATTTTTGGTTTTCCAAGGCCTGTTCTTGGCGTAGCCTTTCTTGCTGCTGCTTTTCCCTAAATTCGAAATTCTTTTTTAAGACGTTAAGGTATAAAGATTCTTGGGCAAAACGGGAGTCTAGCCGCTTATCTTCGGAAAACTCTTCAAAAGTGGGTTTCAAGGAGCAAAAAGTCCGGCATTGCACATTTTTAAGGATGAGCAACTCGTTAACGGCTTTCGCGATTTGGTTTTCGGCGCCATTCAGGCCGGAGTCAATCCAAGCCCCGTCCGACAAAGCCTGTAAGCCCCTGTCAATGGCATCCCTGACCAAGCCTTCATAGGCGGTTTTGATATGCCCGTTGATGTCGCCAAGGACATCCCGGTTGGCCATCGCGTATTGTGCGGTGGCTTGGAACCGAATATCCAAAGTCGTTTCTATGCGGCAAAAACCATCATATAACTGCGAGTGGGCGACAATATTCCAAGTGGCGATCTCCAAAGGATAAAGCTTGTGGTAAAAGCGTTGCTTAAAATTCTCGGGCCTAAGATATAGCCTGTCGAAAAATCCCAAGCGGAAATGCACGATACGCCGTTCCGCATCAAAACCCGGATCCCATGCCCCATCGCCATCGCTAACCTGTTCCTGGCCAAACCCGGCAAGCCATTGGCTTAACTCTGTGTTTTCGCCATTCATAAGCCAGACCCCGACGGATTGTCATTCGCCGCTTTTAGGGCTTGGATTTTGTCCCCCATACGCTCGGCAATCAAAGGGTAGAGATTGGGGGCGAATTCAACAGTCCGGGCGTCGACTTTCCTTAAAAACCCCCGGCTGAGCAAGAAGCCCACGACAAACATCCGCGACCAATCGGAATAACGGCGGGCGCGCTCCAGCTCGGTCTTTTCGATGACCATTTCAAGTTCATCATTGCCGTTGATCCGGAACTCGGTGAATTGTTTCAGGCATTCAAACACCAGATCTTCTTCGCGTTCGGTCAAGGGCCCGGGGGCGGTAAATTCCAAACGGTAAGACAACAGGACGGTGAAAAAATCGACCATCGCCGCACACGCAAAAGCAAATAAAGAAAAGCCTTCCCACATCAAAAAAGAAGGTTTTATGTTTTCCTTAAACTGTGCATAAGTCATAAAAATAGGCATTTGCGGCCCGGTCTGCCCCATCCCCGCCGCCAAATGGTTAAAGCGCAGTTGCACTTCATTCAGCCCGTTGATGACGGCTTGATAGGTTGTGCTTTCATCACCCTCTCCACCAAGATGGCTTATGCCTTCTTCCACCTGCCGGATTTGCCCGTCAATCTCGGCAAAAGCTTTTTCCAGCTCGGACACCTGTTGTTTTTTGGTCTGATAAAGGTCGTTGTAATGCTTCCAAAAAGGCCCCTCGCCCACCAGATTTTTACTGAAGGTTATCTGGGGGTGCGTACCAAAATAGGCGGCGCTGACATCTTTGGACGCTTGTTCCAACTGTTCACGTTGTTGCGACAGCACTTTGGTCTTGACGACCAGAAGCTTGTCGAGATAACCGTTAATCTCCCCACGAAGCTGGTTTAAGCGGCTAATTTGTATGGTTTCATGTTCGGAAATCTCATAAAACTGAAAATACGAAAAGGAAATGGAGGCGGCAATAGCGATAAACAGTGAAATCCAGACGCTTAAATAGCGGGTGCGGTTCGCTTTCCAATGGATGTTGGCAATTTCCAAGGAGCAGATGACGATGATGGATTGGATGGCGGTGGTGATGATCAGGGCTATCCACGGCGTAATAAAATGCGACATGCCATAGTAAGTCGTAAACCCCGAAGCGACGCTAAGCATCAATACGATAGGGATGGACCAAATCCGCAAGAGGCTGACAAACAGCGTTTGGATACGATTGATCAAACCACCCAAGCTACCGGTATGGTTTTTATGGAGACGTCCGTTAGCCATTTGCCCCCCTAGCCCCAAGGCATGGGAAGGGTTACGGGACAAGCCAAGCCATGCTTTTGCAGATCGTTCATGAGACCAATATTCCCCTTACTTATTGTTTTTATCGGGTTAAGATATTATTTGTGCTTGTTATATCAATACCTTATGTTAAAGCGATTTATATCCGGTATTGGGCATTGTGGTCAAGATAAAAATCCGCTCCCGCTGCCTGCATTAGATAGCGAGGCGGCCCTCAAATTGAAATGCCTAGGGGACTTGGAGACGTCAGTTTGCAAAAGCACCAGGGCAAGCACATATAAAATCAATAAAATATCAATGGCTTAAATTTTAACGTTGTATAGATGAAGGCGGGATGGGGTTTGAAACCCCATCCGTAACGTTTTGGGCCACCTAAGAGGCACTAAAAACATTACGGAATGGGCAGCGGGGATAGGCGTCACGGCACATGACGCCATTTATCGGAAACCGTCCGCCCTGCACGATGCGCGGGCGTCCTTATCCATACTTTTGGTCTTCGGGCCTACCTTAGCCTAAGCCAAACTCTTACTGGCAATCTCATAAACATCTTTAGAAACCGCTTCGGTGGACATAATGCGCTCCAATTGCGCGGTCATCAAGGCTTGGCGGCCTGCATCGTAACGTCGCCAAGAGGTCAACGCGCTGATCATGCGTGAGGCGACTTGTGGGTTGAGCGTGTTCAAGGCAATGATCTGGTCAGCAAGGAATTGATAGCCTTGGCCATTGGCGGCATGGAAATGCAAGGGATTGGCCTGGCTGAACGCGCCGACCAAGGCCCGTACACGGTTGGGGGTGCCTAAATCAAAGGCCGGATGTGCCATGAGCGCTTGTACAGTGGCGAACGTGTCAGGAGCCGGACTGGACGCTTGCAAGGCGAACCATTTGTCGATGACCAAGGCTTCGTGTTGCCATTGTTGGTAAAAATCCGTAAGGCATTGCTTTCTGGCGTAGTGCGGATTGTTGACCATCACGCTTAAGGCCGCCATTTGGTCGGTCATGTTTTTGGCGGTCTTAAATTGTTGGTGCGCCCAGTTTTTGATCGCCAGATCATCCAAAGCACACAGATAACTTAGGCAGGTATTTTTGATGCGTCTGCGGCCTATCGCGCCCGCATCAAACTGGCCCGACTCATCGCGGTGGTTGTTCAGATACAGGGTTTGCAAGGCGTTTTGCAGGTTTTCGGCCAATGTGAGTTTGACGAATTCACGCGCTTTGTGGATGGCGACCACATCAATGACTTCCATTTGTTCCGCCAGATAAGTCTCGGACGGCAAGCTTAGCAACAGCGAGAAATACGACAAATCCTCCCACGGCTGGGCAAGCACTTGCCTAAAAGCGTCGATGATGATCGGGTCTAAACGCAACTCGCGGTTGTTTTGGACATCGGCAACCAGCCCGGTGATGACCTGCCCGACCAATTGCTGCCCTGCTTCCCAGCGGTTGAAGGTGTCGCTGTCATGGCTTAACAAAAACGCCAGCTCTTCAAGACTGCGTTCCATGACCAGTTTGACGGGTGCGGAGAAACCGCGCAACACCGAAATGGCAGGGGCGGCTGTTAAGCCTGTAAAGACAAAGTCTTGTTCGGCTTGGGTGAGTTCCAAAATCACTTCATCCGCAGCCGCACCGCCTTCTAATTGGCAGGGCGCGACTGAGCCGGCAGGGTAAATCAGCCCCACCTTAACCGGAATATGCAGCGGTTCTTTCACGGCTTGGCCCGGCGTGGGCGGGCAATGTTGCTTGATGGTCAACGTCAAGGTTTGCCCGGCGGCATTATAAGTATGGCTGATCGTCAACACCGGGGTTCCGGCTTGGCTGTACCAACGGCGGAATTGGCTTAAATCGACATTGTTCGCCGCTTCCATAGCCTTGACGAAATCCTCGCAAGTCACCGCTTGGCCGTCATGGCGGGCAAAATACAAGTCACTGCCTTTGCGGAAGCCTTCCGCACCCAGCAAGGTGTGGATCATGCGCACCACTTCCGCACCTTTTTCGTAGACCGTCAGCGTGTAAAAGTTATTGATTTCAATATACGCATCGGGGCGGATCGGATGCGCCAAGGGGCCGGCGTCTTCGGCGAACTGGCGGGTGCGCAGCATGTTGACATCTTCAATGCGTTTGACGGCTTTGGAGGTGCGGTCACCGGTGAACTCTTGGTCGCGGAACACCGTGAAGCCTTCTTTCAGGCTAAGCTGGAACCAGTCACGGCAGGTGATGCGGTTGCCGGTCCAGTTGTGGAAATATTCGTGGGCGATCACGCCTTCGATATGCTCATAATCGGAATCGGTGGCGGTGTCGGGTCGGGCCAGTACAAACTTGGTGTTGAACACGTTCAGGCCTTTGTTTTCCATAGCGCCCATATTGAAATGGCTGACCGCAACGATCATGTACAAATCCAAATCGTATTCGCAGCCGTAAACTTCTTCGTCCCAGCGCATGGCGTTTTGCAGCGACTGCATGGCGTGGGCGCATTTGTCCAGATCATGCGGCTCGACAAAAATCTGCAAGCTGATGTCACGGCCCGATTGGGTGGTGAATTTATCTTCGAGGCACTCCAATTGTCCGGCAACCAGCGCAAACAAATAACATGGCTTGCTGAACGGGTCTTCCCAGCTCACCCAATGTTGGTTGCCGGGCAATTCGCCTTGGGCAATTTTATTGCCATTGGAGAGCAGCACCGGATAGCGGCCTTTATCCGCCACCAGCGTGGTGGTGAATTTTGCCATCACGTCGGGACGGTCAAGGAAATAGGTGATTTTGCGGAACCCTTCGGCTTCGCATTGCGTGCATAACATGCCGTTGGACAGGTATAGCCCTTCCAGCGCCGTGTTGATTTTGGGGTTGATGGTGTTTTCTATCGTCAAGACAAACGGTTGCTGTTGCGGCACGTTGTAAACCGTCAAGGAATCCAAGGTCTTTTGATAATCCTTATCCGTCAGTTCCGTATCGTCATTCAGGACTATCCGTCGCAAAAGCAAATTTTCACCCGTCAGCACCAAATCCGTTTCCATCGACCTGCTCGCCGGATTACGGCTCAGGGTAAGGCGCGAAGTCACCAGCGTGTTTTCTTCGTCCAAAACAAAATTCAATGCAACGCTGTGGATAAGATATTCAGGGACGGTGTAATCTTTTAAATAAGTGGTTTGGGGGCTCGCGTCGCGCATTAGTGATACCTGCTGTGTTTCTTTGAAGTAGCGGAAGTGCCTGGTTGTGGTTTTTTTAGGGCGGATAATGCCAGCAATAGCCAAGCGACGAGAAAACAAATCCCACCAAAGGGCGTCACTATGCCAAGCGCTTTTTCATCCAGCACCGCCAATAGATATAAGCTACCCGAAAATATCAAAATGCCAACAAACATTAGCCATCCGGACCAAATTAATAATTTGGAACCGGGGCATTGTTGGCGGAGCAAACCGATGGCGACCAAACCCAGTGCGTGCCACATTTGGTAATTCACGCCCGTCTGATAGACGGCAAGGAGTTCGGGGCTGATGACGGCTTTTAAACCGTGCGCCCCGAAGGCGCCACAAGCGACGCCCAAGAACGCGCTAAATGCACCGAGGAATAAAAAAACAGAAGGCATTATCTTTCCTTTAAACGTGGCATCAGTTGCACCAGATTGCAGGGACGGGTGCGGTGGTCGAGCTGGTCTTTTATCAAGCCGTCCCAAGCCGTGCGGCAAGCACCTGAAGAACCGGGCAAGCAAAAGATATAGGTGCCGTTAGCCACCCCTGCAATCGCCCGTGATTGGATAGTTGAGGTTTTAATGTCCTGATATGAAAGCATCCTGAAGGTTTCGCCGAAACCGTCCAAGACCTTATCTAACAAAGGCAAAACCGCTTCAGGTGTGCCATCGCGCCCGGTCACGCCCGTACCGCCTGTGCTGATAATGACATTGACGCCGTCATCAACCACCCAATTGGAAACGGCGGCACGGATTTGATAGATGTTGTCCGGGACGATGGCCTTTTCGATGACCCTGTGGCCAGCCAGTATCGCCAGCTCCACCAAGGCCTTACCAGAGACGTCATCCTGCTCGGTGCGCGTGTCCGACACCACCAGGATTGCGATGTTTAACGGGATAAAATGTTTTTCGGAATCCATGCTCATTTGTTTCTCAAATCAGGCAATAACTAAATTTAAGGGGAAGCCCTATTGGCCGCCATTATCCACCCAAGGCTTAGGTAGCTTATGCATATTTTTAGTGCCGATCACAGGCCTGGCCTTGAAATTGGCGGGCTATCTTTACCTGGCGGGACGCCAGGCTTATAAATGGGCGCAAAACACAACGCGATCAAAACGGCAAACCAATGCCCTTCGGCATGGTCTAGGAAGGGGCTATTAAAAACGCTGGTGATCAACAAACAGAGCAATAACCCTTGCGCCAGCCATTTCTCAGGTTTGGCCAATTGTCTGGCACATTGGAACTGGCTCCAAAGAAACCCCACGTAAACCAGCACCCCCAACACGCCCAATTGGACGCCTATCATCAAAAATTCATTGTGGGGGTTGGTCGTCGCAAACTCCTTGTCACCAACAAGATGCTGGTATTCTTTCGTAAAGCTGCCGGTACCATAACCCAACAACGGTTTTCCGGACATCAGGATGAGGGAGTTTTTCCAAAAACCATAGCGCAAGCCCATAGAAGAATCGACCTGTTCAGGAACCGGTTTTAAATAGGCTTGGGTATTTTCAATGCCTTCTTTCAGGCGACTGGTTTTATCAGAGAAGTTAACGAACAACGCCAATAGCGAGGCGATCACCACAATTGCCAATAGACGGCCTTTGCCACTAAACCTTTGCCAGGCAAACAATAGCGCCAGTCCAATGATAACCAATTGCCCTGTACGCCCTTGGACGACAAAAAACAAATTATAAAGGCAAAACGCCATGGCAATTAGATACAACGGACGGTAACGCTGCTCCTGGAAAGCCTTATGGGCGCAGAAAAAAGCAAAAAAAGCGATAAAAATACTATGGGTAATGCGGCTTTTAAAGCACGGGTCACCAAGTTTATTCAGTTCAAGAACCCCCGCATCCATCAAGGACGAACCCAACAAAGTGGCAATGGATGCAATAATAAAGGCATTCCATAACCAATAACGGAAACGTTCCGTGCTTACAAAGCCCATTAACACGGGGATAAAAAACAACTCCCTGTATTTATTGACCATGGCCAGCCCCTCTTGAAGGGTCGCGCTGTTATACGTCAAACCCACAATAAAAGAACCAAACAGCAACAATGCCCATAAAGCCACGGGGCAGCACCTCAACACACGGGGCAATGCCATGAACCGGCCAGAAAATAGCCACTGTAAGCCAATGAAAACTGATAGAATTGTCGAAAGGCTTGTGGAAAAATAAATTGAAATAACAAACAAGGCAAACAGAAAATACTCGCTTTTAATTACTATACCTGTCTGCATTCAGCTTTAACCTTCAGATACCCAAGTGATGGCAACAATTGTGGTTGATTGTGGAAAAACGGTAAATTTTATAGCCGTAAGGCTCTCTATAAAAACCTAAGCCTTTATTGGAAAACTGCTTCCCGGCCAAGTTGGCGCTATATAATAATTCAATTCAATGACAATTGGCTTTTTTCAACGGCAAGTTAACCCACTTATTTAAATCGCATATTGCCCATGGCTGAAACAAGAAACAGAAGGCCGCCAGGTTTAGGTTGCAATGGCGGCCCCCGAAACCCATATCATCATGAAGGGCCATATGGTGCCGACCGAGGCTATCATGTTACCGGGGGCGTCACTTATGTCCAAGCTAACCCGCTCATAAACGCCCTTCCGTTTGAAGGCAATTATTTTGATAGTGCCCGCGCATCCGATTTTATCGGACAGACGCCCCGGCAATTGCTGCTACTGGATACGGGCAAAACTAGATTACCTTCTGTAGAGTTAACGGATGATGAAATTTGGCGGGGGGTTAAGCCTAATGGGACTTTTTATGCGGTAAGGACAAATTATCCTGCTACGTCGGCATTTCAAGTCCCGGCACATGCCAATCCCATCACCCAAGGGACACATGGATATTTTTGTGGCGACGCCCCCTTTGCCGCCAGGTACGGGTTTAAAGGAACATTTGAAAAGCCACACGTTGGAGCTGTTGCCCTTAAAACCACGCCCACCGCAGAAAAATCAACCGCCAAATCCCCCTGTAATTTAGAAGGACGGATGATTAATCCCCACCGTTTGGGCTATCTCCTTTGGGGACTAAAAGCTGAAAAGCCATTCTGGCTATCCACTAATAGCATTGCACTATGAACGCGATTTTAAATACCCCTTTAGTGTCGATAGTTATCGCAACTTATAATGGCGAACGTTTCTTAAACGAGCAACTTGACAGTGTCATCCAACAAACCTACAAAAATATTGAAATCATCGCTGTTGATGATTGCTCTACAGACAACACACTGTCAATACTTAACGATTATGCCGCCCGGCATGCCAATTTTACCGTTGTTAGGAACGGGCAAAACCTAGGCTACCAGAAGAACTTTGAAAAAGGTTTCTTGCTGGCGGCAGGTGATTATATTGCCCCTTGCGACCAGGACGATATTTGGTTGCCTAGCAAAATCGAAACCTTAATGGCAAGCATCGGTGACCATGCGATAGCTTATTGCAATTCTGCTTTTATAAACAGCTCGGGGGGGATTATCGGCAAAAGTATGAGCGACACCAAGACGCTTGCCGATTTCAACACGCCGATCATGTATACGGTGGGCGCGTCAGCACCGAGCCATGCCATGCTCATAAAAAAACAAGTTGCGCTCGAGGCGATGCCTTTCCCTACACTCATGTCCCACGACAATTGGTTGGGTTTTGTCGCCACTTTCAATAGTTCGCTCAAATTTGTCAATGAAGTATTGGTGCTGTACCGGCGGCATGAAAACAATGTCTATGGGGCGTTCCTTAAAAAAGACGCCAAAAAAAACAGGTTAAAAGCGACATCCCAACAACAGCTACAAAAGGCAAGGCAACGGATACAATTGTTCCATGACAAATGCCCAGACCATCTGATTGAGGAAAAGCAGTTTTTTAAAGACCTATGTAAAAGTTATCTCAATTATTCGCTTGCAAATAACCTGGCCCGCACCCGCCTTTTTTTTAAATACCGCAAAGAAATCCTGATGCATAAAAAGCGTAACGAGCTAAGGCGCTGGCTATACTGCTTAAAAGTTTTTTTTAAAATAATTTAAGCACCCTATCCGCCAATATTTTCAGCCGCATTGAACGGCAATTATGGACACCACTACAAATAACCCTTTAGTATCAGTCGTTTTGACAACCTATAACGGAGGACGTTTTTTACAAGACCAACTGGACAGCATATTACGGCAAACTTACAAAAATATTGAAATCATTGCCCTTGATGACGGATCCGCTGACAATACGGTAGCCTTACTCAACCAGTATGCCGCCAAACATAGCAATTTCACGGTGGTCATAAATGGGCAAAACTTAGGCCATGTCAAAAACTTTGAAAAAGGTTTTTTATTGGCCAACGGTGACTATATTGCACCCTGTGACCAAGATGATATCTGGCTGCCGACTAAAATCGAAGTTTTGGTCAAGCATATAGGCGACCACGCCATCGCGTATTGTGATTCTGAGCTTATAGATGGCGGGGGGCGATTGCTCGGAAAAAAAATGAGCGACATTAAAACCCTGACAGACTTTGATAGCCCCCTTATGTATATCGAAGTGGGCATATCAGCACTAGGGCATGCCATCCTCATGACAAAAAAACTGGCTCTGGCAGCGGTGCCCTTCCCCGTCATTTTTTCACATGACAATTGGCTAGGGTTTGTTGCCACACTTGATAGTTCGGTAAAATTTGTTGATGAAGTGCTGGTGCAGTATCGCCTTCATGACGCTAATTTAACCAACGCACTCGATAAGAAAACTAGAAAAAAACTGGCCGGAAAGAAAAGGACGAAACAAGAACACATAGCGAATGCCCGACAACGCTTGAAAACCCTGTATGATAAATGCCCCGGCCATTTGCCTGAAAAACAAGTCATTGACCAACTATACAAAAGCCATGAAAATTACTCATTAAGCAATAACTTTTTAAGAATGCGCCTATTTTTCCAACACCGTAATAAAATTTTGCTGCATAAAAAGTATCGTCATACTGAATTAAAACGGCGGCTCCACTGCGTTAAAGTTTTTTTTAAAATGATCTGATACTTTATGAAAGCACCCACTAATATCCTCATCAGCCGTACTGACAGCTTAGGTGACGTCGTCCTGACACTCCCTGTAGCCGCCGTCATAAAGCAACATTTTCCCGAGATGACGGTCGGCTTTATTGGCACCGCTTACACCAAAGCCATTATCGAATCTTGCCCGTATATTGACGTTTTTGTTGATAAAGAAGAATTCTTGAACCAGCCAGTCACTTTGGCTGGAGAACCGCCACAGTGCCTGTTACACATCCTGCCTAGGGCCGAAATCGCCAAACGGGCCAAAGAATTACAGATCCCTTTACGCATTGGCACGACTAACCGCTGGTTCCATTGGCTGACCTGCAACAAGCTGGTCAAACTAAGCCGGAACCGCTCGCATTTGCATGAGGCGCAATTAAACCTAAAGCTGCTGAAGCCATTTGGAATAGACCACGATTTTTCATTGCCGGAAATCGCAGAATTGACAGATATGAGCAACCTGTCTGTTTTGCCGCCACAATTCGCCACCTTATTGCAGGCCGACAAGTTCAAAATCATCCTGCACCCTAAATCGCGTGGCAGTGCCAGGGAGTGGGATCTGAACCATTATGTAAGCTTGATTAAGCTGCTGGACACCGAAAAGTTTCAAATTTTTATATCGGGCACGGCTAATGAAAAAGCCGGTTTACAACCTTTGCTGGAGGCCGTGGGTGAACGGGTCACCGACATCAGCGGCTTAATGACGCTCCCTGAGTTCATCCCTTTTATTGCCGCCTGTGACGGGCTGGTCGCCTGCAGCACCGGGCCTTTACATATCGCCGCCGCACTACAGAAACACGCCTTGGGCATTTACCAGCCTATGCGGCCCATCCATCCCGGACGCTGGCAACCGATAGGGGAACATGTGAAAGTTTTTGTGCTCAACAAAACCTGCAATGATTGCCGGGTGGACAAAACCTCCTGCCCTTGCACACAGGCGATCCAGCCTATTGAAATAAAAGCTTACTTGGACACGCTATATGATGATATTTTCGTCCATTAAAAACAGCTACCGGCAAAGCTCTCTGACCCAGTGCAATTTTCAGTGAAAACAGCCATTTCTTTTCAACGAATCTTAATTGCAAAAACTTCGCATCTTGGTGATTTGATAATCAGCCTGCCTATGGCGGGTATGATCAAGCAGCGCTACCCTGATAGTAAGGTTTTATTTTTAACCCATCCCAAAGCGGCCGATGCTGCCAAACGCTGCCTGGATGTCGATGAAGTTTATTCGATGCCGGAGAACTCCGGGCAATTAGCCGCGCTTTTAAAAAGCCTAAATATTGACGTTTTCATCCAGGCAAACACCTCAAAACAGCTCGGTTTGGCTGCGAAATCAGCAGGAATCCCCATCCGCATCGGGTCGATATACCGTCACTATAACTGGTGGCTTTGCACCCACAATGTCGCCATTTCGCGGGCGGATAAAGGCTTAAACAAACGCCTGCTCGATCTGGAATATTTAAAACCACTGGGCATCGGCGTTTGCAACGGACAGGCTTTAGTAAATATCGTCCGCTTTTCCCAAAAAGACCCGACCGGGCTCGCAGAAAAAATAGGGCTCGATTTTTCAAGGCACCGCATTATCCTGCACCCTTCTTTGATAACGTCCCAAGCCCACCAATGGCCTTTGGCCGCTTATGCCGAACTCGTCAGTTCATTTGACCGCGACCGGTTCCAGTGGATCGTTACTGGCACCTTAGCTGAAAAAGCCTATCTCCAACCCCTACTAAACCTTGTTGATTCAACGGGGGATGTCCTTGATGCGGTTGGACAGTTGACGCTGGATGAATTGATAACCTTTATGCCCGCATGCGATGGCTTGGTTGCGGGCAGCACTGGCCCGCTACACTTGGCGGCGGCATTGGGCTTGCATACGCTAGGGTTGTACCAATCTAAACCAACGGTTAATAAAAGATGGGCGCCTATTGGGCGTTCTGCAACCACGCTATACAGCTCGACTGATTGCCGTGGGGACAAAAGCCTTACTCCATGCCCCTGCATCCTGGCCATCAGCCCCCAACATGTCAAGGCACAGATTATCAGTTGGTTCGACGAAAGCGCCGAAGGCGGGGATTTATGAACCTTTCCGGCTTACAACAGGGATGGCTAGCGCTACGCACTTTACAATCTAGCCAACGCACACTGCCAATCACAGGGTTTTTCTGGGGATGCTGCTGGAAACCGCGTAATTAGCAGTTTATTGATACCTCACACCTCGGCCGAACTCAACCACAAATCATGCTTGTTGCACATGCTCAAGGCGTACAAGGTGCCGCTATAGGCATCCAAGGTGAATGTAGACACAGGAGTTTTATCTTCCAGAGGGTTAAACATTTTTTCGGCGATGAACTGATGGTTTTTGTCCAACAGCACATGCTTGACGATGTAATGCTCGTAGCCTTTCATCTCATGCGGGGTGACGACCTTGACGGTAATCTTGCCATCGGCCTTACTGGCTTCGATATGAGGCAAATGTGTTGCGGCCTTACCGCTCCACCGCCCTAAAGAATCCTTAGTGTAGTAGATGTCCGCAGTGGCGGCGGGGTGTTTTTCACTTTCGGCTTGCGCAATTGCAGGCACAACTAGACTGGTGGCCAAACCTGCTGCGCTTAATTGGATAAAATCACGACGTTTCATACCTTTTCCTTATTTTTGATGATGGGATTGTTAATTTTCGATGCAAGTCAATCGCTGCCCGCACCCTGATAAACATTTTTCCGGATTTTTTGGGATTTCAGATAATCACGCACCGTGCCTACTAGCCTCATGGCCTGCGGCGCACCACCCATGGCAACGGCATCAACTAAACAGTACCAAGCCGCAACCCCGCTAGGCGGGTTGCCTTGTGGCAAATGTAAGACAGGGTCAATTGCGGCCCATTTCCAAGTCCCAACCGCCGTGCCGATCAATTCCAGCCAAGTGGTGATAAAAAATGCCGCCAGATAGACCATCGGCGAACGGCCTTTGAAAAGGTAAGCCAAAAATACCACAAACAGCAACGCGCCAACATAGTCACCTTGCGCCGGTATGCCGCTGATGCCCCATAATGACCAAAGCCCACAGGCGACGACCACAAAAGCGGCGATTTGCCTGGCATGGTTAAGGAACAAACCGGAACGCGCCAAAGCGACGGCGGTCAGATAAACCATGCCGTGGCCTGGCGGCACATAGGCCGGCACGTTGCCAAAACGGTAGGTGTACCCCCCCATGAAAGGCGACGCAAAGTGCTCCCCGATGGTGGCGAACATGACAGCGATAAGGACTTGTACACGGACATCTTTAGTTTCGCCTAACAACAGCCCAATCAAAAATACCCAACCACAAACACCCAAGGCATTTTGTTTTGCCATATCGGCATTCGCATCACTGACCAGGCAAACGGCGACGCAAAAAAAAGTAAAGGCCGCAATGAAATAATCCCTTTTTTTATGTAGATAAACTTTATTCACTTCAGGAAAATGCCGTACCACAATCACCTCTGTTCTGTTAATTGAATGCCCATGCAATGGCCGCATATCTGCCCAGTTTTCCGAGCATGATCAGCAGGCACGCGGGCCAAAACGCCAGCCTTAACCAGCCGCCAGCAAAGCACAGCGCGTCGCCAATCACGGGAAGCCAGGAAAACAATAGCATCCATACACCTGTTTTTTTGACGATAGCCAACGCTTTTTGTTTGTTTGTTGGCAAAAGCGTGGCGGCGGGAAATTTTTTGGCCGCCAACGCGCCCAAACCCCAAGTTGTCATCGCCCCCAAGGTGTTACCGATTGTTGCGACGACAAGCAATTGCCCTATCGGATACTGGCCTTGATTGGCCAAATAGGCCAGAACCACTTCCGAACCACCAGGGGCAACGGTAGATGAAACAAAAGCGCTGACAAACAGCCCTGACAATCCCGTTAGGCTCCCCAGCATTTATTCCCCCACAGGCTATGCCGCCATTTACCCAAAAAAAACCCCGTGTTTTTTATGCACGGGGATTCTTCGACGATTTTATTTAACTTTTAGGCAAGATTTTGTTTTTATTGTTTAGCGCCAATTTTAATAAAGATGAAACCAACTTAACAACACGGTCAACCACCATGCTTATGCCTTCAAAAATTGTGGCGATAATTTCCGATGCTGTCATGCCCTTGAACTTACGCGCCAAGTAGGGCGCAAGCAACAAACCTAAGGCCAATCCAATAACGGTCGTACCGGTAATAAAGCCTTCTGGTTCTTGGGGGGCGGGCTTGCTGGCTGGCTTAACCGCTTCTGCAACTACAGGCGCCTCAAACGCTTTTTTGGCCTCGGCTTTCTCTTCTGCAGCGGCGGTGGCGAGCAACTCCGGCAAGCCGACATTGTAGTCATCGGCGACTACATTTGCTGTGATGCCTGGGATGCTCGGCAAGTCCCCGTCCCCTTTACCCACTTTAAGCTGGGCTTTCATGCCTTTTTCCATGTGCTGGGCAATATCGCAATGCACCAGATACGTTTTGTCGCCAGGGGGCAAAATCAGCGTGCCGGAGATCTTGGCGGGGCCAGAAATTTCCAGATGGAACATACCTTTAGGATAAAGATACTTAGGCAGGCCATGCATCATCCATTGATGGCGTATCTTATCTTCATTAACAAAATGCACGGTCAATTTTGTGCAAGGCTTAAAGTTAAATTCCTGGGTGTCAAAAGCGAACATCCGTCCAGGAAATTTTTCAGCATACTTATGACCGGCATGAACAGTGATTTCCTTAGTTTCGGAGATGCCATCGCAACCACCAGGCAACACATCCGCATTTTGTCCCATGACCATGCCACCAGCCATATCCATCAAATGACCATCACCATGGTTCATAAGCATGCCGTCATGCTCCTGATAATCTACAGCCGCCACGGATGCAGAAAAAAGAACCATAAGCAGGCCCGCCGAAAAGAATTTCACCATTCATTGTCTCCTTCTTATATTGAAAACCAACCCGATAAAAATCGCTTCAGCTGATATTTATCGGGCTGATAGCCCATACGCCGCTTAAACTTGGGCAAGCCGCTGCTATTTTTTAACTTTAACAATAATTTCGTCGATTTTACTTTTGAAGCCCGCATGTGATAGGTACAACACATATAAGCCAGCAAGGGCGAAAAACACATACAACAGGATGTTATTTTTGCTCACAGCGACGCCACCACCGGCTTTAAAGCTCATGTGCGCATCAAGCCTTTCACCTTGATCAGGAACCAGTGTAATATGGATCAAATATTTACCGGCTTCGGGCACACCGTTAGGCAAATCAAGATTGACTGTGCCGGCTTTATGTTTTGCCGCTGGCAGGAAGAACACGCGGGTGCCTTCTGGCTCTTTGGTCACTTCAAATTCGACCGTCATGTTCCTATAACGCATGTCCTGATAGTCGAACACTAATTGGGTGCGGGTGTTAGTTCCAGGAAGGCTGCCGCAAAACTCTTCGGCTGAATAGGCCACCGGTTGGTAAGCGGTGTAATGGATCCAATGCGAAGGCTCCAATTCAAATTTACATTGGTCAGTATCCGTACCCGCAGCCCCGCCATGCGCCCATAATGTAGCTGAAAAAAACAACCCTAACAGTACCAAACAACCTTTTTTAAAAATATGTGCAGTTTTCATAATGCCTTCCCGTCTTGATAAATAGTAATTATTATATAAACATTTATTGCTCTTTAACGCATGAGCCAACCAGAAATAACCTTACATTTGTTGTATTATTACCTGATCAACTATGAACTCTAGCATATCAAGCCCCGCAAATAAAGGCTTCGATAACAGCAAGCTTACCATTAAATATCCTATAAGCAAATCGCTATGCCGCCACAGTTGTGTTGCTATACTTTCTGCCTTTTCGTAGACTTAAGCCATTCTCATTTAAACGGAGCCTCCAGCACATGTCATCATTGACTACTTCAAAAGCTTGGTCTGCATTGCAAGACCATTATCAACGGATTCACAATTTTGCCCTACGCGATGCTTTTGAACAGGATCCCCAACGCCATAACAAATTCTCACTGACTTTCAACGACATCCTTTTTGATTACTCAAAAAACCGCATTAATGATGAGACCCTGCCGCTGCTGATTGATTTGGCAAAACATGTCGGGCTGGAAGCCAAAATCAACGCCATGTTCTCAGGCGAAGCCATCAACACCACTGAACGCCGCGCCGTCTTGCATACGGCTTTACGCAACCGTAGCAATAAACCTGTTTATGTTGACGGCAAAGACGTGATGCCGGATGTCAACCGGGTGTTGGCAAAAATGCGCGTATTTTGTGATGCCGTGCGCTCTGGCGGCTGGAAAGGCTACACTGGCAAAACCATCACCGACGTGGTCAATATTGGCATAGGCGGCTCCGGCCTTGGCCCAAAAATGGTCTCGATGACCTTGACCCCGTACAGCTCAAGCGCCTTAAAAGTCCATTATGTTTCTAATATAGACCAGACCGATATTGTCGAAAAACTGAAGCCGCTCGACCCTGAAACCACTTTGTTCATTATCGCTTCAAAAATATTTAACACCCAAGAAACGATGATGAACGCCAAATCCGCAAAAAACTGGTTTCTGGCAAAAGCACAAGACCCTAACGCCGTCGCCAAACATTTCGTGGCCATTTCCACCCACGCCGAAAACGTTGCCGCATTTGGCATAGATACCGAAAATATGTTCGAGTTTTGGGACTGGGTGGGCGGACGTTTCTCGCTGTGGTCAGCCGTGGGATTATCCATTGCCTTATATATCGGCATGGATAATTTTGAGGCTTTGCTCGTAGGCGCGCATGAGGTTGACCAACACTTCCGCACCACACCTTTTGAACAAAACATTCCGGTTATCATGGCCTTGCTGGGAGTTTGGTATAACAATTTTTTCGATGCCGATTCCCACGCCTTACTGCCCTATGACCAGTCCATGCGTTATTTCGCCGATTATTTCCAACAAGGCGACATGGAAAGCAACGGCAAAAGCATCACCATGGATGGCGAAAAAGTGGATTACAGCACCGGCCCGATTATCTGGGGACAGCCAGGCACAAACGGCCAACATGCGTTTTTCCAACTTATCCACCAAGGCACCAAATTGATCCCTTGTGATTTTTTGGTCGCCGCCAACAGCCATTATAACTTGCCGGAGCACCACGACATTCTGGTGTCCAATTTCCTCGCCCAACCGGAAGCCTTGATGAAAGGAAGGACTATCGAAGAAGTCAAACGGGAGTTGACGCCTGCCGAATGCGAAGACCACGTCTTGGTTGCATCAAAAGTCTTTGCAGGCAACAAACCCTCCAATTCATTTTTATGCAAAAAAATGACCCCCAAAACATTGGGCTCGTTACTGGCGTTTTACGAACATAAAATTTTTGTCCAGGGTATCATCTGGAACATCAATTCCTTTGACCAAATGGGCGTGGAATTAGGCAAAGTTTTGGCCAAAGCCATTTTGCCGGAACTGCAAAATGACGAAGTCATCAGCAGCCATGATAGCTCTACCAATGCTTTGATTAACGCATATAAACGTTTGAAATCTTCGTAATTGACCCGGAAACTGGCGCATTGCCGAAACGCCATGCGTCAGCGTCTAGCCCGAAAAAAATCCCGCAATAATTCCCCGCAAGCCTCCTCCAGCACCCCACCTTGCCAGTCGACGCGGTGGTTCAAAAATGCGGCGTCAGCCAAAGACAAAGCATGGCAGACGGCGCCGCGCTTAGGGTCAAACGCGCCGAACACCAGCCGCCCGATCCGCGCATGGCTGATCGCGCCCATGCACATGACGCAGGGCTCCAAGGTAACGTAAAGGGTTGCGCCCATCAGGCGGTAGTTTTGCAAGGTTAAGCCCGCTTCGCGTAAGGCTATGATTTCCGCGTGGGCGGTGGGGTCATGGCGGGCTATCGGGGTATTCCAACCTTCTGCGACACAGTGGCCTTCCTTGACCACCACCGCACCGACGGGCACTTCGCCTTGGTCTTGCGCACGTTGGGCCAAACGGATGGCATGGCGCATCCAAGCCTCATCGTCCTCCTTTGCAAATGGAGGGCGGGATAGGCTTATTCCCATTCAATGGTCGCAGGTGGCTTGCCGGAGATATCGTAAGTCACGCGGGAGATGCCCGCGACTTCGTTAATGATACGGCGGGAAATCAAATCCAAAAAGTCATAAGGCAAGTGCGCCCAACGCGCCGTCATAAAATCAATCGTCTCCACAGCACGGATGGCGACCACATAATCATAACGCCGGCCATCCCCCATGACCCCAACCGACTTGACGGGCAGGAACACCGCAAATGCCTGGCTGACTTTGTCGTACAGATCATGGCGGTACAGCTCTTCAATAAATATCGCATCGGCCTGACGCAGCAGATCCGCATATTCTTTTTTGACTTCGCCTAAAATCCGCACACCCAAACCAGGGCCCGGGAAGGGATGGCGGAAGACCATTTCAGCGGGCAAGCCCAATTCCAAACCAATTTTTCTGACTTCGTCCTTAAAAAGTTCGCGCAATGGCTCGACCAGTTTTAAGGCCATGTTGTCCGGCAAACCGCCGACATTGTGGTGGGATTTGATCAAATGCGCCTTGCCGCTTTTCGCCCCGGCCGATTCAATGACATCGGGGTAAATCGTGCCTTGGGCCAACCACCGGGCATCGGTCAATTTGGCCGCCTCCTCGTCGAAAATTTCAATAAACAAGTTACCGATGATTTTACGTTTTTGCTCAGGGTCGGCCACGCCCGCCAACGCCGCCAAATAACGCGCTTCGGCATTGACGCGGATGACTTTCACGCCCAAATGTTCGGCAAAAATGGCCATGACCTGGTCGCCTTCGTGCAAGCGCAACAGGCCCGTATCGACAAACACGCATGTGAGTTGCGTACCGATGGCGTTATGCAGCAGGGCCGCGACGACCGAGGAATCGACCCCGCCCGACAAACCCAAAATCACCGCATCGCTGCCAACTTTGGCACGGACGGCCTGGATGCTGTCATCAATGATATGGCCAGCTGTCCATAAGGCTTCACAGCCGCAAATGTCCAAGACAAAGCGCGACAGGATACGCCCGCCTTGTCTGGTGTGGGTAACTTCCGGATGGAACTGCAACGCGTAAAAACCTTTGTCTTCATGGGCGATGCCGGCTATGGGCGCCCCTTCGGAACTGGCGATCATGATAAACCCGTCAGGCAGTACGGTGACGCGGTCACCGTGGCTCATCCAGACATCCAGCAAACCATAGCCTTCAGGCGATAAATGGTCTTCAATGCCATTGAGCAATTTGGAATGCCCACGGGCACGGATTTGCGCATAACCAAATTCCCGGTGGCTGGAACTTTCAACTTTCCCGCCCAACTGTTCCGCCATGGTTTGCATACCATAGCAGATGCCCAGCACGGGCACTCCCAGTTCAAAAACGCAAGCCGGGGCACGGGGGGTATCGTCGCTAGTGACGGTTTCCGGGCCACCAGATAAGATAATGCCGTTGGGGGCGAAATTTTGCACTTCCGCAGCGCTACATTCGCAAGAATAAATTTCGCAATAAACGCCAATTTCACGGATGCGGCGGGCAATCAGCTGGGTATATTGGGAACCAAAATCCAGGATCAGGATTTTGTGGGCATGGATGTCGGTTGATGGTCTCGTCACGGTGGCACTCGTTTCGGTTGGATTAGGGAGGGGGCTGTTTGTAAATGTTCTGTAAATAAAAAGGGGTTCACAAGAACCCCCTCAATTAATTCGTGATGGTTACCACGCTAGCATCAAAAACCGGACAACCTGTATCTTGTTTTTACGCTAACTTGCGCCACGCGACTTAGCGGATGACGTGATGCCCACGACCGCCCATGCAATTATTATAGGCATTTTTATAACGCTCTTCCGCACTAAATCCTTGTTTGGCGGCGCCGCCCAAACCACCCGCCGCTGCGCCTATGGCCGCACCCATGCCAGGGTTTCCGGTAAAGGCACCAACCACTGCACCACCTGCACCGCCGACTAGACCACCTACACCCGCCCCTATCATCGTCTCTTTTGCAGTACCACCAGATGATTGGGAAGCCAGCTGCTTACACTCTGCCATATCTTGATTGATCCGGAAGGCATTGGGGTCATTGTAGGAGTCAACAGTGGGTGTCCAGCCAGTTTGGCTCGCACAACCTGAAAGTAACAGGACTCCAGCAAAAGCAATATTGATTGATAATTTTTTCATATAATTTCCTTTATCGTTAATTAAATAGCGGTTCCAGTTTATTTTAGTCATCGTGAATAAAACCTGAATTTTATCAGGTTATCCCTGCCATCATAAGCTGAACTTGGGAGATATTTTATCGGACACAGTTCATTTAGTTTCAAATTTGTCTACTATTGCCCAATATTGGCCACAAATTTTTTCTCATCCAATAAATTGGCGTTTTCATCGGTCAACTTGACCGTCCAACTGCCGACGGCCTTTTCATCCAGGGTTTTGTGCGTGCTAACCCGCCAGCGCTCGGCAGCAATCAGCAAGGGCTCTTTAGCAACCGAAACGCCGTCATGCAGCCATTCATGATAGATTGTTTTGCCGGCCATGTATCTCAATTCCGTAAAATAATATACCGTGACTGGCTTTGAAGGCCTAATAACCAAGGATCCGGCTATTTTATTGACGGGTTCTTTATCCGTGATGCCCGTAGTGACCACTGCCCGACGGACTCGTGGCGCATCTTTTGCCAATGGCCCAGAGGGCAGGGCATCGCTTAGCGCAGGCTGCCCGACACTGGTTTCAGGAGACGGCATATTTTTGACGCTTGCTACGGGCATTTCAATCTGGGCCGGGGCTCCAGGTGAAACTTGGGGGACGGCACTTTCCCCTTCTTTTTCCACAGCAACCTCTGCCACAACAGGCTGCCGGCCGTCACCACCGAACACATAAACCAGCAACACAATCAAACCAATACAGGCGCCAGCGGCCAAACCAATGCGCGGGACATTCCATACCGTGATCACTTGGGCGTTTGGCGATGAATCCTCATTTGCTTTCGAAGCAGTCGGATATCTGACTTTAATCACCAGATTTTTTTTCTCAGCCATAAAATCACCCACCGTCAGTTGTCAATTAAATATTCCAATACCGCACACCGTTTTTTACAGGAAACTATAGTGCAAACAATTCGCGCATTTTTTGGCCGGGACTATCCGCCCGCATAAACGCCTCGCCAACTAAAAAGCCGTAAATATTGTTGTCCAACATAAGCCGCACATCCTCCGGAGTGTGTATACCACTTTCTGTAATGATGATGCGGTCAGCCGGAATCCGTCCTTGCAAATCCAAGGTAGTTTGCAAAGAGGTTTCAAAAGTGCGCAGATTACGGTTATTGATGCCCAGCAAACGGGTATCCAATGTCAGCGCCCGCTCCAACTCCTCTGCATTATGGACTTCCACCAGCACATCCATGCCTAGCTTTGTTGCCGTATCTTCCAGTTCGTGCATCAGGCCGTCTTCAAGGGCCGCGACAATCAGCAAGATGCAATCGGCACCCAAAGCGCGGGCCTCGTAGATTTGGTAAGGGTCGACCATAAAATCTTTCCTTAACACGGGCAAGGGGCACCGCTCCCTGACCATTTGCAGATACACTTCAGAGCCTTGAAAAAACTCCTTATCGGTCAGCACCGACAAACAGGCCGCGCCATTCATCGCATAATCTTGGGCGATGCTGACAGGCTCAAAATGCTCACGGATAACACCTTTGCTGGGCGAAGCTTTCTTGATTTCAGCGATTATCGCCGGCTTTTTTGCAAGCACCTGACGGCCCAGGGCATCTGCAAACCCCCGCGGGCCAGCGACAGTCGCCGCCATATCTTCCAGATTGGCAACGGTCATGGACTGCTTGCGTTTGGCGATTTCAATGGCTTTTTGGTCAAGGATTTTTTGTAAAATATCGGGGGGGGCGCTCATCTTGCAGTTATCCTGGGGAGGTC
Source organism: Methylovulum miyakonense HT12 (assembly GCF_000384075.1). Taxonomy (GTDB): domain Bacteria; phylum Pseudomonadota; class Gammaproteobacteria; order Methylococcales; family Methylomonadaceae; genus Methylovulum; species Methylovulum miyakonense. The sequence goes on along the minus strand of NZ_KB913025.1, from coordinate 1,340,757 downwards.
AAGATCGTGCCAAAAGGCATGATCTGTTAAGAAGTGTAGGTAAAAATATGTCCACTCCGTATCAATCACGGGGACACCAAATTCATAAAAAACTACGGCCCAAATTTTAGGCCGAGGTAAGGATTCGGTCAAAACCGCTGGCTAAATTCAACCAGGGCCGCCATTTTCTCACGCGCCGCACCACTGGCAATGGCTTGCCGGGCTTGATCTATGCCCATAGAAATGGAAGTGGCAAGGTTGGCGGCATAAAGCGCGGCTCCGGCATTTAACAAGACAATGTCCCTTGCGGCGCTTGGTCGATTGTCCAGCACGCCTTTAACCATGGCCAAACTGGTTTCCGCATCAGTGACCGCCAAACCATCCAGGCTAGCGCGTTCCAAGCCAAATTGTTCCGGTGTGACGGTATAGGTGGACACTTGCCCGTCTTTCAGTTCAGCAACGCTTGATGCGGAGGCTATGCTCAGCTCATCCAAGCCGTCATCGGCATGGACAACCAACACATGCTGGCTACCGAGCTTTTGCAGCACTTGCGCCAAAGGCACCAGCCATTCCTTGCCAAACACCCCGACCAATTGGTTCGGCGCGGCGGCCGGATTGACTAGCGGCCCCAAGACATTAAACAGCGTCCTGACCCCCATTTCTTTGCGCACTTGACGGGTATGCTTCATCGCGCCGTGATAATTGGGCGCGAACAAAAACCCTACGCCTAAGGTGTTGACGCATTGCGCCACCTGGTCGGCGGTCAGGTGCAGGTTGACCCCCGCCGCTTCCAGCACATCGGCGCTGCCACAACGGCTGGATACCGAACGGTTGCCGTGCTTGGCGACTTGCGCGCCAGCGGCGGCGGCCACAAAGGCACAAGTGGTGGAAATGTTGAATGTATTTGCGCCATCACCACCCGTACCGCAGGTGTCGATGACATTTGCCCCGTTGACGGTGACCTTATCCGCCAACTCGCGCATCACTTCGGCGGCGGCGGCGATTTCATCAACGGTTTCGCCCTTGCAACGCAGGGCGACCAAAAAACCGCCCAGTTGCGCGTCGGTGACATTGCCGCGCATGATCTCGCCCATCACCCCGCGCATTTGCACGAGGCTAAGGTCTTGACGGTCCAATACCGTTTGCAGGGCTTCCCTAATGTCCATCTTACCTATCGTTTAAGGCGCAACCAGCGGTTTTGGGCGTGAAAAATTAGGCTCTTTAGGCGGCACGTTTTCTTGTAAGCAATGGTAAGCGGCGTTTTCGTATTTGATCCTTAACGACTGGGGATTTTCATGCTCGGTGAGAAATTTTTCCGCCTCTTGCGCCGTCAAATCCTTCATTAAAAACGTCGCTATGCAGGTGCATGGCCGCTCAAAACGCTTACCGTCGGCGTCATTGTTGCCCGAATTATGCATTTCCCTCGCCACACACTGCTTGGCAAATTCTTCCTCAAACTTTTGTTTTTCGGTGTTGGTGACTTTTGCCTCACCCGAATGGTCGAAAGGGTTGGGGTTATGGGTCGCTTTAGGCCGCGCCGCCTCAGTTTTTTCTTTGTCATCGGAACAACCCGGAGCCGATATGGCCAACACACCGCAGACTATCGCCGCAATAATCGTTTTTGGGGTCAATTTTATAGTTTTCATAAGGTATTAACGCATCGAATAAAGTTAAAGGACGCACTGCTTACTTACAGCCTATGCCTGTGGCTTAAACAGGAAAGCCCGAAACTTTATCATTTTATTCAGCTACATTCTACTTTCTTGCGCGTCCCCCTGCGGGCGGTATTTACAGATACGTTTTTTAAGGTTACTAAATACACTGGCTAACCGTATAATAGAGAGTTATTCAATTGTTTGTTAGGTGTGGTTTATGCAAATTATTCAGGAAGCGCTCACGTTTGATGATGTTTTATTGGTCCCTGCGCACTCAACTGTGCTGCCTCGTGACGTAGAACTGAAAACCCAACTGACCCGTGCCATCACGCTCAATATTCCGCTGGTTTCTGCGGCCATGGACACGGTCACCGAAGCCCGGTTGGCCATTGCGATGGCCCAGGAAGGGGGGATCGGCATCATCCACAAAAATATGACCGTCGAACAGCAAGCGCGTGAAGTGCGGCATGTAAAAAAATACGAAAGCGGGGTCATCAAAGACCCGATTACGGTATCCCCTGACACCAGCATACGCGACGTCATAAAACTGACCCGCGCAAAAAACATTTCCGGCGTTCCGGTTGTGGTCGGCGATGAATTGGTCGGCATTGTCACCAGCCGCGACCTGCGTTTTGAAACGCGCTTTGATGAGGCGGTCTCCAAAGTCATGACCCCAAAAGACCGGCTGATTACCGTCAACGAGCACGCAGACCCTAAAGAAGCGGTGGCTTTGCTCCATCAATACCGTATCGAAAAAGTGCTGGTCGTGGATAACGCCTTCCACTTACGGGGCATGATCACCGTCAAAGACATCCAAAAGGCCAAAGATTACCCGCAAGCTTGCAAAGACAGCCAGGAACGCTTGCGGGTCGGCGCGGCGGTCGGCACGGGCCCGGATACTGACGAAAGGGTTGCCGCCTTGGTTGCCGCTGGCGTTGATGTCATCATTGTCGATACTGCCCACGGGCATTCGCAAGGCGTTTTGGATAAAGTCCGCTGGGTCAAACAAAATTTCCCTGAAGTGCAAGTGATCGGCGGCAATATCGCCACCGCCGCCGCCGCTTTGGCATTGGTCGAAGCGGGCGCGGATGGCGTTAAAGTTGGTATCGGGCCGGGCTCCATCTGCACCACGCGCATTATCGCTGGCGTTGGTGTGCCGCAAATCACCGCCGTCAGCGATGTCGCCGACGCGCTGAAAGGCACGGGCGTGCCTTTGATTGCCGATGGGGGCATCCGTTATTCGGGAGACGTTGCCAAAGCTTTGGCGGCAGGGGCGTATGCGGTGATGTTGGGCAGCCTGTTTGCCGGTACGGAAGAAGCACCGGGCGAGGTGGAACTGTACCAAGGCCGTTCGTACAAATCCTACCGGGGAATGGGCTCCTTAGGGGCAATGTCACAACAGCAAGGCTCCAGTGACCGTTATTTCCAGGAATCCAATGCGGTCGAAAAGCTGGTGCCGGAAGGCATTGAGGGCCGTGTGCCCTATAAAGGGAGCTTACTGGCGGTCATCCATCAGTTATTGGGCGGCATCCGTGCCAGCATGGGCTATACTGGCAGCCAAAGCATCCAAATGATGCATGAAAAAGCCCAGTTTGTCCGCGTGACCAGTGCCGGCATGCGCGAAAGCCATGTCCATGATGTGACCATCACTAAAGAAGCACCGAATTACCGGGTAGAATGACCTTGCCTTCAACTTGCAAGGTGCCCTCAATCACCTTGCAAGTATGCCCCAGAATAGCAACAAGGCCCAAACTGCGTTACTATCCGCCCGAAGCTGCGCAACGCCTGTTTAACCCAGCAGCCAGCCTTCCAAACCAAGCCATAACCCCCTCCGGATAATAACCTAAAAGCTTATCCTTAAGTTCGCCGCCAGCCCTGCTTATGACACAGGCCATACACTATCCCGCGGCGCACAAACCGTATTTGTTTTAAGCCGTACCGTATGAATATAATGCACCCTGCGCTTAGCGTAACCTGGACGGGACGGACTTGAGCCCCCCATCCCGGCATTTACGCCCGGCTTATTTTACCAACCACCTGATCAAATCAGACTTTAGGGTACGCGACATGGGGATTCTCAGCCTATTGCTCTGGACTCCCGCTATTGGCTGCTTATTGCTGATATGGGTTCCCGGACAGAACAGTTATCAGATACGCTTAATCGCCAACTTGGTGACGATGGTTAGCGTAGCGCTCAGCGGCTGGATGCTGGCCCAGTACGATGCCCATGACCCCACCCTGCAGCTGGCCGAATATTTCGCCATCAACCCCGCATTTGGCAGCGCTTATTCGTTGGGCGTTGACGGCCTGTCCATGCCCTTGTTGGTGCTTTGCACCCTGTTGTCTTGGGTCGCCATGTTGGCCTCGCTCAACGTGTCCACCCATATCAAGGCCTACCATCTGTGCATGCTGTTGTTGGAATTCGGTATGCTGGGCGTATTCCTCGCCCAAGATTGGGTGCTGTTTTATATTTTCTGGGAGCTCACCTTAATCCCCTTATTCTTCCTGATTGGCCGTTGGGGCGGCAACCGCCGCCATGCCGCCAGCCTGAATTTCGTCTTCTATACCCTGGTTGGCTCCGTGTTCATGTTGATCAGCCTGCTGGCGATCAGCCAATACCATCTTGAACACAGCGGATCGTTGATCACCGCGATCCAGAATTCGGCCAGTACCATGCCCGTCCAACAGCAGGTGTGGGTGTTGCTGGGCTTCTTGATTGGCTTTGGCATCAAATTACCGATTTTCCCCGCGCACGGATGGCTACCCCTGGCGTTCGTCGAGGCGCCAGCGGGGGTGAGCATTTTGCTCTCTGGCGTGCTGTTGAAAATGGCCGCTTACGGGCTGCTTAGGGTGCTGATTATCCTACCGGAAGCGGCCCATATCTTACAGCCCGTACTGGTGTTGCTGGCACTGGCAGGCATGCTTTATGGCAGTTTGCTGGCTTGGCGGCAAAGCAACCTAAAAGCCATGGTCGCTTATGCCTCCATCAGCCAAATGGGCATCGTTTTTTTAGGTATCAGCAACCTGAACCAAGCGGGCATCAACAGCGCGATATTGCAAATGCTTGCCCACAGCCTCACCGCCGGGGCGTTGGTGTTGTTGTCCGAGCAATTATTCAAACGCACCCTCAGCCGTCAAATCCAGGATTATGGCGGCCTAATAAAACCCATGCCGCGCTGGTCCGGCCTAATGGTTGTCAGCTTATTTGCCGCCATGGGCTTGCCTGGAACCGTTGGTTTTATTGCCGAGCTTCAAACCCTGACGGCTTTTTACCAACAGTGGGGATGGTTATGGGTCTTTTTAGCCCTAAGCCTTCTGATCACCGCCGCTTATTCCATCCGGACCCTCGGCGTGTTGTTTATTAGCGCAACGCATGCGCCCCGCCTGCCACTCAACGATATACGCCTGCCAGAAGGCCTGGCGGCAGGTGCGTTGGTCGCCGCTATCGTGTTACTGGGCTTATTCCCAGCCACGTTGCTCGACTTGTCTGCCGGCACCGTTGCCCAGATGCACCGTTTGCTTAACTTTCAGGCATTGTAGGCCCAACCATGCCAGACCTTAGCGAAAAATCTGCCGAATATAGACACCATGTCATTGATATTGTTTATGGCCTTTCAAAAGCCCACGCCTTAGACCAGCACCCTTTTCAAGCGGGGCGGACTTGGGACGGGACGGAAGCGCGTTACCGCCAAAATTATCAACAATGGCGCATCACCGACAGCGACGTGTCCGCCGCCATCCGCCGCCACTTGGCTGCGCAGGCAGGACAACAGGTCTGTGGCCTCGAGCAGCAGGTTGTCACCTACCAAGACATCTACCGCATCGCGCTCTTATATGCTTTACCCGCCAGCGGTGACAGCCAAGTTATCCGCTGCCATGATGGAGGGCCGACGTCCGGGGCAACGCCACCGGAAAGTTTTTACCATCAGCTACGGAATGAGGTTTGCGGATCTGTAGGCGCCCATTCATTATGGGCGGGCCTAAGCCAAAAACTGGAATTGCCAACGGCCTTGCTGCCGACAGAAGCTGAATTGACGAAAGGCTTACTGGCTGAAAACGGCAATATCCACAATACCCTACGGCAGCTCGCCAGTGACGGGCTAAACAGGATGCAAGCCAATTTGGGTAGCCTGTACACCCTGCGGGGCTTGGTGCAGGCCTTGGGCGGCGTTGATATTCTCGAACAGGTCAATCCTCAATTGCAGCATATCTGTGCTTCATTGCTTGATATGGAACAGGGGGAGTGGTCGATAGACGCGCATCAAGGGCTAGGATTATATGGGCTATGGCGGAAATTGGCGCGCCAGGATGCAAGCCTTTTTTTACATCAGCTGCCGGATTGGCAGAACATTATTGCCGAACTGCCCGACGATGCGGCCACAACGGTTGCCCTGCAACTGCAAAGGTTCGACATCCCCATCGGGCAATGGGAAGCCTACCTGCAACGCCTAACATCGGAGCTTCCTGAATGGGCAAGGCCCCTTCCCTGTAACAATGCCTTGACACCTGCATTAACGGACTTTTTAGCGATACGGCTGACCCTAGACAGGCTTTGGCTCAATCAAGTTTGCCATGACATCTGGAAAATTGAGGCCAAAACCAGCTCCTTGCAAGGCTATTTCCGTAAGAACCTCTCGGAGTTCTGGGTACGCTTACAACTTTACCAAGGTTTGTTACCCGAATACCTGACCCAGCAGGCCGAAGCCCTAATCATCCGCTCCGGCTCTGAACGCCAATGCCGCACCGACTGGCAACAGCTCGCCGACCTGATCCTGACTAGGCAACGTAACTTAACGGAAGCCCAATGCCAAGAAAACAACATCTGGCGGCTGTACCGCCTATGCCAACACCTAGGGCTTAACGCCACCCATGTCCAGGCCTTGGACAAAACCGACTTACACGCCATGCTGTCAGTGCTGGACGGTTTTAAGACGGCTGAACATCAGGCGGTTTGGCTTTATGCCTACGAAAACCATGTTAGGCAGGCATTGCTTGCGGCCCTGGGTCAGGATCCAACGGCCAGCACCTCCGGATGGCCCAAGGTACACGTTGTTTGGGGCCATGATCCCGGCCTAAAAAACACCGTGGCCACCAACGGTTTTACGGCCATTAACCCTCCACAGCCCCCCCACAAGGCAAATGCCTTCCCGCGGGTACGCCCGTCGACCTATGCTTTCCATCAGCACCCTTTACTGGCTTATCTATGGACGTTCATCCATGCGCCGCTGGCCTTAGCCTATACCTTAACCAGAATTTTATTCCCCGGACCGCCAAGACAAGAACTCCCAGCGATCCCCAAAGCAACCATCGCCCCCAACGATCCCCTCCCGCACACTGCGGATGGGAGTGACGTCCCCGTAAAGGCCGTCGCTAATTTTCTACGGGCAGCTGGCTTAACCGGGCAATTCGCTGATTTCGTGGTTTTAGTGGGATCCGATCCGGCGCATACTGACCCAAATGGCCTGGACCCAAAGCTTAATTTCCAACAAATTGCAGCATTCGCCAATCAGCCCGAGACACGGATATTGCTGAGTTTACAAGGTATTGTCATCCCGGCAGGAACCCGGTTTATCGCCGCCTATTACGACCGTGCGGACGCCACCTTAGGCTGGCATGGCCTTGATGAAATGGCTCCGCGCCCAGACAAATGACCAGAGCCGCCTCCCATCACAAACATTTTCTGTATAAAAGTAGTTTTTAACAGAAACTTATGAATCCATGCCCCCATTTTCCTGACAGGATTAGGGCATCGTTGATATAGCCTGTCCATCAGGACATAAATTGGATTTTTTCTGGTAGCATAGCCACGCCGGGTTCAAACTCGCTCTCTTACTTACCAAACCATCCGGCAGACCAACTGTTTTTCATAAGACCTAGAATAAAGCCAATTGCCCATACCTTCAGGAATGCCCTATGACCGATAAACCACCCCATAATAGCCCCGAAGACAACGGCAACCTAACGCCAGAACAATACAGCATCTGCCGTTTAAAGGGCACGGAACCGCCATTTACCGGCAAATATGTCGATTGCAAAAAGGCCGGCATTTACCATTGTGTGTGCTGCGGCAACCCATTATTCACATCAGAGACCAAATACGATTCCGGATCGGGCTGGCCGAGTTTTTGGGACGTGCTGTCCGGCACCAGCATCTTAGAGCATGTTGACACCAGTTATGGGATGCGCCGGGTCGAAGTCACCTGCCAAAGCTGTGCGGCCCATTTAGGCCATGTCTTCACCGACGGCCCGGCTCCTACAGGCTTACGCTATTGCATCAATTCAGCATCGCTTGATTTACACGAAGCCCCATGAACACTGACCTACAAACCCAAAAATTGCTGGATTTTATTGATGCCAGCCCTAGCCCTTGGCATGCCGTAGAAAATATTGTCGGGCAACTCCACGCCTTTGGTTTTGAAGCCTTGGATGAAACCGCGCCCTGGGCATTGCAAGCTGGCGGGCGTCATTATGTTGTACGCGATGGCTCGTCCATCATTGCCTTTGTGTTAGGCCAACAACCGTTATCAGCTTCCGGCTTTAAGATCGTCGGCGCACATACTGATTCGCCGGGGCTGCGCATCAAACCCAACCCTGTCAATTGGTTGGATAGTTTTGTGCGCCTGGGCGTGGAAATCTATGGCGGGCCGATTTTGGCGACGTTTGCCGACCGTGACTTAAGCTTGGCGGGGCGTATCAGCCATAAGACACCGCAAGGGCAAATTGCCAATACCCTGGTGCGTTTTGACCAAGCCTTGCTCAGATTGCCCAATCTGGCTATCCACTTGAACCGGGGTGTCAATGATGATGGCCTAAAACTGCACAAACAAAATGAGCTGCCCCTGCTCTTAACGCGTTGGACAGAGGAGCAGCTGCCGCCGGATTATTTTTTTAAACTGCTGCAGGAACAAGCGGGCATTACTGGCCAACAAATCCTGGCTTGGGACTTGGCTGTTTATGACACCCAGCCAGGTGCCTTTTGGGGAATAAACCAGGAGTTTTACACGGACAGCCAATTGGACAATCTGGCATCCTGCCATGCGGCATTGGCCGCCTTACTTGACGGAGCAGTGCTTGATCATGAAAACACGCAAGTTTGTGCGTTTTTTGACCACGAAGAAATCGGCAGCGAAAGCCATAAAGGCGCGGCTGGCAGCTTCCTTTCCGATATCCTGAGCCGGATCGCCCTTGCCACCCAAACCGGACAACAAGCCTACCTCCAAGCACTTGCCCGGAGCATCATGGTCAGTGCCGACATGGCACATGCCTACCACCCCAATTTCCCGTTGGCTTATGAACCTGAACACAAGGTCATCGTCAATAACGGCCCGGTCATAAAAGTGAACGCCAACCGCCGTTACAGCAGCGAAAGCGGTTCAGAGGCCTTATTTGCCAATTGGTGCCAAGAATCCGGCGTCCCTTACCAATATTATTCGCACCGTTGCGACCTCCCTTGCGGAAGCACCATAGGCCCGATAGTATCAGCCAAGTTGGGCATACGTTGCGTGGATGTCGGCAATCCTATGTGGGCCATGCACAGCATTCGTGAAAGTGCGGGGGTACTAGACCACAATTACATGATTTCGGTGCTCAAAAGGTTTTTTTGTGACCCATAATGTGGCTATACTTAAGAACCTGCTTTAAAAGTGCCGCAGTTGGCTTGGACACCAGATGTGCGGGGCCGGAAACCCCCGTCGCGCATGAGGGTCCGGGCAACCCGCAACCTGGCAATCGGGTCGCGTAGCAGCTTTTAACACACCTTCCTAACAAATTATCTCATCAAGGTTGGCCATTGCATTATCTATCCTTCGATTACCTGTCCCGCCGCTGGGGTACGATAATAAACATCATAAAATGGCTATGGGTTGTCCTGTCTTTAGGCGGCCTGTTGTTTTCGGGGACGCTCTATGCGGGCGACATTGAATATAAAATAAAAGCCGGTTATCTCTATAACTTCACCAAGTTCGTTACCTGGCCCGAAGACACCTCAGCCACCTTTAACATATGCATTTTGGGCAATGACCCTTTTGGCGATTTAATTGACCCCATCGAACAGCGTACGGCCTTTGGCAAGCCGATCAAGCTTCTCAGGCTTGAAAATAACAGCACCCTGGCCAAGATCAGCAAATCGACCTTATGCCATATCCTGTTCATCAGTTCATCCATTGAGACGCCGCCTACGGTCAAGGATGCAAAAAATGTCTTGACCGTAGGCGAAAGCGAACATTTTGCCAGTAACGGCGGCATGATCGGCTTTGTCACCGAGGACAGCCGGATAAAATTACAAATCAACCGGCAAGCTTTTCAGCTCAGCGAGTTAAAAGTCAGTGCCAAATTATTGGAAGTCGCTGAAATCATCGAAGGTGGCAACCATGATTAACAAAATCCGCGACCTCTCCATACATAGCAAACTGCTCCTAACCGTCCTGTTTCCCAGCCTGATTTCCTTGTTGTTTGCTGGCGTGGTGTTGATCGTGCTGGAAACGGCGGAATTTAAAAAAGTCGTCGAAAATGACCTGACTACTCTGGCAACCGTGATAGGCAACCGGAGCGCCGCCGCACTAGCCTTCAGCGACCCTGAATTGGCCAAGGAAAACTTGGCCGCGCTGCATATCCAACCCGCCGTGGAAACGGCCTGCATCTATAACAAGCAAGGCCAAATTTTTGCCCAATTTTTAAAAAGTGCCCTGAACGCCAACTGGGTTTGCCCGCCATTAATTGAGGGGGAGTCCAGCCATTTCGACAACAGCCTATTATGGGTGAGGGTGCCGATCATCACCAAAGGGGATGTTGAGGGCAGCATCCTCGTATACGCCAACTTTGCCGAAGCCTACTCGCGGAAGATTAAGTTTACCCTCGTGGTCTTTTCCGTACTGGCCATCGGTTCGGTCCTTGCTTTCTTTTTGACGGCGCCATTCATAAAACTCATTGCCTTACCGGTAAAAAAACTGGTGACCACGGTTATCGCGATCAGCAATTCCAAAGATTATTCGTTAAGGGCGGAGAAACTTTATAACGATGAGCTGGGGGTCTTAGTCGACGCCTTCAATGACCTGATCATCCGCGTAGAAAACCAAAACCAGGCCATCACGCGGGCCAAAGACCGCTATTTGGCTTTGTACGATGACAACCCGACCATGATTTTCAACCTGACTGAAAACGGCATGATCATGTCCGTCAATCTGACGGGGGCCAATCATTTGGGCCTGAGCGTCAATGCCTTGGAAGAAAGCTCCGTTTTGGATTTTGTGCATCCGGCCGACATCTCCTTAATGCGCGAACTCATCTCACAGTGCCTGACCATGCCCTTGTCAGTCCACAAACAGGAACTGCGGCAAGTTTGTGATAATGGCCGTATTATTTGGGTCAGGGCCACCGCCCGTATGGTCGCTTTCGATGGCCAACAAAACAATTTGCTATTGGTTTGCGAAGATGTCACCGAGACCCATAACCTCAGCCTGCAAATTGCCTATCAAGCTAGCCATGACTCCTTAACCGGGCTGGCCAACCGCATTGAATTCGATAAAGCCATAAAACAGGCGATTACCTTAGCCAGTTCCAATAACTCGGAACACGCCCTGTGTTATTTGGATTTGGACCAATTTAAAATCGTCAATGACACTTCCGGGCACTTGGCCGGCGATGAGCTGCTCCGGCAATTGGGTGACTTGCTCAAAAAACAGTTGCGCCGCAATGACTTCATCGCGCGCTTAGGTGGCGACGAATTTGGCATACTCATGTATTACTGTTCGCTGGAGGAAGCCATTAACACCAGTGAAAAAATACGTAATGCCGTCACGGACTTCCATTTTGCCTGGGAAGGCAGGCGGTTTTCGGTCGGCGTCAGTATCGGCATCGCCTTAATCAAGGACACCAGCGCCAATGCGGTCAACCTGCTTAAAGAGGCCGATGCCGCCTGTTATGCGGCCAAAGATAAAGGCCGCAACCGCGTCCACGTATTTCGGCCTGATGATGAAGAATTGGCGCTGCGGCATGGCGAAATGCAATGGGTACAAAAAATCCATCAGGCTCTGGAACAAGACCTGTTTTGCCTCTACGGGCAACCGATAGCGGGCATTAACAAACCGGATACGAAACTCCATTTTGAAACCCTAGTCCGCTATAAGGACGCCAAAGGCAGCATCATTCCGCCAGGGGCGTTTTTACCCGCTGCCGAGCGCTACAATTTAGCCCCGGCCATGGACAGATGGGTCATCAAGAACCTCTTTGCTTGGATTGCCAATACCCCCAATTTTCTTGACCAACTCGAACTTTGCGCGGTCAACCTGTCTGGCCTATCCCTCTCAGATGAGAGCTTGTTTAACTTTATCATCGAACAATTTAAAACCTGGGACATTCCCACCCATAAAATCTGTTTCGAGATTACCGAAACCGCCGCGATCAGCAACTTGACCAGCGCCACCCGCTTTATCCACCAGCTCAGGGACAAGGGCTGCTCTTTCTCATTAGATGATTTTGGTAGCGGGCTGTCATCTTTTGCCTATTTGAAAAACTTGCCGGTCGATTTTTTGAAGATAGATGGTTTGTTCGTGAAGGATATTCTGGATGATAAGATCGATTTTGCCATGGTGAAGGCCATCAACGAAGTCGGGCAAATGATGGGCAAAAAAACCATTGCCGAGTTTGTCGAAAATGAACGTATATTTAACTTGCTTAAAGAGTTGGGAGTGGATTATGCTCAAGGCTACGGTATCGGCAAACCCGTCCCCTTGCATGATCTCAAGCTGATAATACCTTTTACCCGTGACCCTCAATGAACATCAAGGCCATTAACCCCGCTACCTTTTTAATGCTCTTCTGCTGCGCCTATACCAAGGCAGCCCTGGCTGATGCTGAAGTGGAAGATTATTTTGCGATGTCACCCGCAGAACTTGCCAATATCCCCGTCACCATCGCCACCGGCACCCCCCGGCCCATGTTCCAATCCGCCGCCATCACCAGTGTGATTACCGCTGACCAGATCAAATCCATGGGAGCCACCGAGCTGCATGAAGTGCTGGAAACAGTCCCGGGTGTCCATGCCAGCCTGACGGAAGGCGGTAATGACTATAACTACACGATACGGGGCATAAAAAACACCGCCAATTCGCAAGTGTTGATCCTGTTAAACGGTACGCGCATCACCACGCCCTTTATTGGCACGCTGATGACCGGCACAGAAATGCCAATTGAAGCCATCCAGCGCGTCGAAGTCATCCGCGGCCCCGGCTCCGCATTATACGGTGCCGATGCTTTTGCTGGCGTCATCAATATTATCACTAAAAAAGCGGGGGACATTAATGGTACCCGGGCAGGTGTGCGTGCTGGCAACTGGGATACCCAAAGCACTTGGGGGCAACATAGTGCTGAATTGGCAGGCTGGAACGTGGCCACTAGCCTGCAATACCAACATACCCAAGGCGATGGCGGGCGTATTATGAATGCCGACGCCCAAACGGCATTCGACAACGCACTTGGCACCAATGCCTCACATGCCCCAGGGGCTTTAAATTCACGCTATGAAACCTTGAATGGGCATCTCAACTTACAGCGCAAGCACTGGGACATCGGCTTTTGGGGATTTAATTCCATGGATGCCGGCACACGTGCCGGTGTTGCTAACGCCTTAGACCCCAAGGGCGTCGCTAACGGCGAACAATATTTAAGCGATGTGCGGTTTTCCACAGAGGACTGGCTCGAGGATTGGGAACTGACCGCCCATGCCAGTTACCTGCACACCGATTTTCTCGCGCAATTCCAGGCATTCCCCAATAACGCCAAATTGCCTATAGGCCCCAATGGCAACATCAACCTCTCCAATTTTTCACTGATAAGTTTCCCCGATGGGGTCAACGCCAATGTTGGGCGCTCAGAAAACATCCCGTCCATGGAATTGACGTCCATTTACCATGGCTTGGACCGGCATGTCTTCCGCCTGAACACGGGCTTTCGCTATGAGGAGATTTCGACGACGGAGAGTAAAAACATTGGTACAGGCGTGATAACGGACAATACCCAAACGGTAGTAAACGGACAGCTAACGAACCTGACCGGCACGCCTTTCGTCTACCTGGCTGATACCAACCGCTCAATTTGGTCATTGGTCGCCCAGGACGAATGGCAAATCGCCAAAAACTGGCAACTGACCTCAGGTGTGCGTTATGACAATTATTCTGATTTTGGCGGCACCTTAAACCCGCGTTTAGCCCTAGTTTGGGACATTAATGAACAGTTAACCGGAAAACTGCTTTATGGCAGAGCCTTTAGGGCACCTAATTTTTCTGAACAAGGCACGCAAAACAACCCCGTCGTACTGGGCAATAAACACCTGAAACCGGAAACCATCAACACCACTGAACTGGCTTTTGATTATCGTCCCCTGTTGTCACTGCACACAACGCTTAACGTGTATTATTATGAGATTAACAACCTTATATCCGCCGTGCCAGTGGCCAATGGCTTAAACCAATATCAAAACAACGGCAATCAAAATGGTTATGGCTCTGAATTTGAATGGGAATGGCAATGGAACCAGCAGTGGCAGATAAAAGGCAATTATGCGTGGCAACACGCGACCAATGCCGATACCAAGCAACGCATTACAGGCGTGCCAGAACATCATATCTATGTGGCCTTAGGCTGGCATTTTTCACCTCAATGGCAGCTACAGCCGCAACTTAACTGGATATCAGGGAGAACCCGTAGCCTAAATGACCAACGCCCACTGGATGATTATGAGACCGTTGACCTCACCCTACGCGGTAAAAAATTATTTAAGCACTTAAATCTTGCCGCTTCCTTACGAAATGCTTTTAATGAATACCCTCTTGAACCCGCAACCTTGCAACTGCCACAAAATTTGCCTCTGGCCGGCAGAAGCTTTTATTTTGAAGCCTCCATTGATTTTTAACCCTCCTTTTACTTAAAAAATTTATAATCCCCTTTTTCGCTTAACATTTCCCATAATTGATTGTTTTCATTTGCTATGCTCTCAACTAAATCCTTGATTTTAATGATGCACGGCCATCTCTCCCCGTGATAATCCAGCAACGGGCCTATTTTTATAAAATGAACCCCCGCCGATGACAAAAAACGGAACCAAGCAGGTTCCAAAGTCCCAAAAAGGTATTCAATATTATTTTCATAACAACTTCTTATTAAGCAGGTTATCAGCGCAAAACTCATATGGGGAAGCGCCCGCCGTTCTAGCAAAGAAAAATACCCCTGGCTTTCACAATAATCTTCGTTTATTGCCACCAAGGTATTGGGTTCATTCTTTCTTCTTTTGAACGCTTTTGATATGCAAAACCGGGAGGCTTCCGCCAAATTACTCCGGTTAATTTGCCGCATCAATTCGATATTGTCGATCTTACAATTCACCTCAATGGGGAACGGTTTTTCCGGGAAAACAAGATCAGGCAATATGAGCCGGGTTGTTGCAGCATAATCCCCGGATTTTCGATGGCGGATTAAATAATGGATGGCATGTTGGTCATATTCATCATATTCCATTTTGTCAGGATAGTCTTCGGGCTTATAACCAGCTATTTCAAGACAATAAACTTGATAACGTAACTTAAATACTTCTTGCTTAAGCTCATTGGATAGTGCGGGAACCATTTCAAAATACTGATTAAAAGCATCAATCATAGTTTACCTAATGGCTATCCACATCGGTAAAAACCCCAATCCAGGAGTCACACATCATCTTAGCGCCTTCAATGCAGGCAAGCGGGTCATCATCAAAATAACGTGAGCATACTTCGATAATTTCTTGGCCATGCACTAAATCCGCTTCCATGTGAATATCCACCCAACGCCTTTGTTTTTTGCTTAAATCTAGGCGTTCATAAAAAAGCTTGCCTTCAACCTGTAAATATTTGGCTATATTTTCGAATACATAAACCGCCCCTAAATAGGGATAAATGCTGTCCCCTAAACTTAACCAGTTGGCATGGAAATTTTTTACTGATTGCGGTATGTCTTCTGACACATCCCCGCCTAATTCCCGCAAATCTTCCCTAGCTAAAATATAATGCGCTTTTTCTTCCTTGAACATGTGCTTAAAATAATCTTTTAAGTATCCATCATGGGCTATATTGCCGGCGTGGCTGATCATCTCGCCGCTTCTCGCCGTGTAATGGTACATAATGTTTAAAAATTGCTTGTATTGGCCCAAATCGAAACCGTTAGCTTCTAAAAAAGGTTTGAACGTTTTAGCCGCTTTTTCAGCAAGTGTTTCAAGCTCCTGAATAGCATATACATCATGTGGCACTGTAATATTTTGCATAGATGACCCTATGTATTTGATGTTGAAATTTTATTTACTATTTATAGCAGGCGTTTTTAGGCAAGGCAGAGAATTTTATGAAGAGGCTATTTGGGGAATTTGCGCTGATGTGCCAAAACAAGGGCGGGCTCCAAGTTTTTAAAACCAATTTCCCCGCAGACGCGCCATAAACTGGATGGATAGTATGGAAATATTGCTTAATCTATTACAAACGCTTTGAGAGTAACGCACAATTTAACCGCTTGGCAAATTTTTTGAAAAAATAGCCCGCCGCACACTAACCAACCAACCCCCTATTCCCTAAAAAACTAAGGATAATCAATGTCTCTCCCTAAAGGCTACTTAGATGCCGATTCCCTCGATATATTCTCCAAGTTACTGAATTCCATTAAGCAGCGCAGCTATGACGCCATGCATATCCAACCCGGCCATAAGCTATTGGATCTGGGCTGTGGGCCGGGTACTGACACAATCCCGCTAGGCTTATTGGTTGGCAACCAGGGCCAAGTCATCGGCGCAGATTACGATTTGGCCATGTTGGCCGAAGCCAATGGACGGGCCGGTCAAGCGGAAGTCAGCGCATGGGTATCACATCAACAGGCGGACGCAGCATCACTGCCTTTTGACAACGGTTATTTCGACGCCTGCCGTAGCGACCGTCTCTTCCAACATTTACCAGACCCGGCGCAAACTTTGTCGGAAATGGCCAGGGTGACCAAATCCGGCGGCTGGATTGTTGCCATAGACACGGATTGGGGCAGCTTATCAATAGATGCTGATGAAATTGACATTGAGCGGCGCTATGCCCGATTTGTCGCCAGTTCCGCACTGCATAACGGTTATTCGGGCCGCACATTATTCCGCCACTTCAAACGCCAAGGCTTGACTGATATTTCTTTTCAAGCGTTTCCGATCACCGCCAACCGAAGCCTGTTGATCCGCCAAGCGACCCAGGCGGACAGGACTGAACAAGAAGCCATCACGGCCGGTACACTTTCCATTGAAGAAGTGCGGCGATGGCGCGGCTACCAAGAACAGGCGGACACTGAAGGGGTGTTTTTCGCCAGTGTCAATATAATGCTGGTCGCAGGCCGTAAACCTTAAGCACAAGCATTCCCTGCTCACCGATTTGCTGATCCTGTCAGGCAATCCCAACAGGGGGACGGGGCTACTTTTTGGCCCCCATACTTGACAGCATCAAAGAGTTATCTAAACTCACTAGCGGAACGTGCCCCTTACTTCTGTAACGCAGATAGATAAACTGCGATACCAAGCCACCCGAAGGAAGATACCAATGAAAAGCTTAACCTGTCACCAAGTTGCGGCAAAAACCTTAAGGCTAGGCACTTTGCTTGGTATTTTGCTCCCTGGCATAGCCCTGGCGGACCTTCCCGCAGACTGCTACGACCCTATGGCAACACCTGTTTATCCAAGCACGGCGGAGATCCCTTCGGTCACCCCGCAACCAACGGCAGTCCGGTTTTTGAATATGGCGACCTTCGGGGCGATGCCAAGGGATGTCAACCATCTCAGCAAAATGACATTACCGGAATGGATCAATGAGCAGTACAGGATGGATGCCTCTTGCCATCTTGCCACACTGAACCAAACTCAGAACAATAACCAACGCGAAAACCGTATGGAAATCTGGTTCCGTCATGCGGTGACCGCACCGGACCAATTACGCCAGCGCGTAGCTTTCGCCTTGTCAGAAATTTTTGTAGTCTCCGATGTCGGTTCAGGCATACCGACCAACGCGATGGCCGTTTACTACGACATTCTTGTCCGTAATGCCTTTGGCAATTTCCGCGATATTCTTGAGCGGGTGACCCTGTCACCGGCGATGGGACGCTATTTGTCCATGCTCCACAATCAAAAAGCCAACCGTAAGCTAGGTATCCGGGCCGACGAAAACTATGCACGGGAAGTGATGCAGCTATTTACCATCGGCCTGGTGCAACTAAGCCCTTCAGGCGTCCCGTTATTGCAGGGTGGAAACACAATCCCAACCTACTCGCAAACTGACGTTGAAAATTCAGCCAAGACCCTAACAGGCTGGTCATTCGGGAATTCCTGGTCATTTTTTGATGGTGATGATTGGCGTATCGGCATGAAACCGTTTGAAGGCTATCATGACCGAACCCTGAAAACGATCCTGGATAATATCGTTATCCCCGAAAAAGGTTTGGCGGCGGCTGATTTGAAAATCCTCTTGGACACCTTGTTTAACCATCCAAATGTAGGCCCCTTTATTGGCCGCCGCCTTATCCAACGGCTGGTGACCAGCAACCCCTCACCCGACTACATCCGGCGTGTCGCCCGCAAATTTGATGATAACGGCAAAGGGGTCCGGGGTGATATGAAAGCCGTGATTAAAGCGGTCTTGCTTGACCCTGAAGCATTGGAAGGAACCCAGGCCAACGTTAATTTTGGCAAATTGCGTGAACCGCTACTGGTGCTGACACATCTTTGGCGGGCTTTTGATGGTCATTCTGCGGATGGCACTATCCGTTACTATTACCCCGATTCATCTATTGGACAGGCTCCCTTATCGGCACCCAGTGTTTTTAATTTTTTCCGGCCTGATTTTGCCCCCAGCGGGACTATTAAAAACAGGGGATTTTTTGCCCCTGAATTCCAACTGGTCAATGATGCCAACAACACCCGTTTTTATAATGAGCTATTTGGCCTGATCAATTGGCGGTACAAGGGTAATCCCTATACAAACCCCTTCGACATACTGATCAACATCAATAACTTGAAAACCCGTGCAAGATCCCCTACAGACTTGGTCGCTTATCTAAACCTGATACTGACTGGCAATAAGCTGCCTGCTGATGTGAAAACTGTATTGATTAATTATGTCCGTTCCATTGCTTATATTTCGTATCCTGAAAAAGGCGTGAACCGTGCCCTAGAAGCGCTCTACTTAGTTATGAGCTCCCCACATTACCTCATCCAACGCTAATATTAGGAAGCCACCATGACTGCATCTAAACATTGGTCCCGCCGCGATTTTCTGCAATGTGCGGCGGCTACGGCAGCAGGCGCATGTAACCGTAAGTCCGCGTTAGGTTTTTTAGCCGGCATGCAAGCCGCAGCCACTGAAGCCGCAACCCCTGATTATCGGGCGTTAGTCTGTATTTTTCTTGCTGGTGGCAATGACGGCTTTAATGTGCTGGTCCCAACCGATACCGGCCCCTATCAAACCTACAAAGCCTCACGCGGTAACTTGGCTTTTGCCAGCGATAATTTGCTCAGTTTAAACCCTACCCCGTCCGGTCAAAACTATGCGGTTTCTAGCCGTGCACCGGGCTTGCAAAACCTATACAACAATGGCCGTCTGGCCTTTTTGACCAATGTCGGCACCTTGGTGCAACCTACAAGCAAAACTGATTACCAGGCGAATGTCCATTTGCCACCGCAACTTTTTTCACACAACGACCAATCCGACCAAGGCATGTCCTGTGAACTTGATGCGCTAGAAAAAATTGGCTGGGGTGGGCGCATGGCGGACCTTCTCACTAACCTTAACGGTACGAGCCGCTTACCCTTAGGCGTGTCCATCGCGGGTAACAACTTGTTTCAAGTGGGGAACAGCACAGTGCCTTACTATATGAGCCCGGGTGGTGTCAACAATTTTTATGTCACTTCCGGCGGTCTCCAAGACCCCCGGACCAAAGCTTTCAATAAAATGCTGGGCTTAACACTGACAAACGGGCGTTTACTGGAAAGGGAATTCGCCAAATCAGTCAAAAGCTCTATAGATTTAAGCCAGACCTTGATCACGGCTTTGGCAAACAGCTCAAGCGGCACTGGCATTTGGCCAGGCAGTTCCATAGCGCAGCAATTGCAAATGGTGGCCAGGGTCATCAGCGTCCGGCAAACCTTTGGCATAAAACGCCAGGTTTTTTATGTTGTCCAAGGCGGTTACGATACCCATGATGACCAAATCCAACGCCACGGCAATTTGATTTCCGAGTTGTCACAAGCGATGGCGGCTTTCCATGGGGCGATGGATGAGTTGGGCGTTGGCAATGATGTGACCAGCTTCACCTTGTCTGATTTCGGGCGCACCCTGACGTCAAACGGTGACGGGACTGACCATGCGTGGGGTAATGTGCAATGGGTCGCAGGCGGTTCGGTGGTGGGGGGGGATGTCTACGGCACCTTCCCCGATCAAACCTTGGATGGCCCTGACGATTCCGGTTATGGCCGCTTGATCCCCACCACCTCGATCGAACAATATGGGGCTACCTTAGCCCGCTGGTTTGGGGCTAGCGAGACACAACTGGAAACCATTTTCCCCCACCTTAGCCGCTTTGATACAGCCAACCTTGGCTTTATGGCTTAGGCGTGATTTTAATATTTTCCCAATAAAAGCGCTTTGGGCACGGCAAGCCGCGCCCCAAAAACGGGACAACCAAAATCTAACAAACTAAGGCGCCACCGTCCCGTTAATAAAATACTGGCCCAGGCTATCATATTTGGAATATGGGGTTACCGTATTACCAGTTCCCCGGATAGCTAAAAAGTATTGCCCGGCGGGGACGGCCTTAGCAATAACGGCTTTGGTTTCATTAATAGGGTCGCTTTTTTGGATCAGCTTACCATCCCACCTATGCAAAGTTGCCAAAACATCCAGATTAGCCCCACGATGGCCGCTATTGTAAAAAGCCCCCCAGGCCGGGGTTACCGTAATGTTAATGGTCCCGGCATTGGCATAAAAGGAAAAATAGTCCGCATCATTCAATCTGCCGATGACCCCTTTGTTGGATTTATCGGCATTATACGGGTCGGTTTCAGGGTTCGTCGCGGCAATTAAGCCATTTGCACCAATGACCAGCGGCGTGGCGGTGTCCAAGGTATTGCCATGGTCATCAGGGCGGTACCCCAAGTTAGTTTTTATAATCGAAATATCATCCTGTGTATTGTTGGCATCCAGATACTCCCCCTTGCTCCATTGGGTGACATTTTTTGAATAGCTGTTGCCCATAATGGGTGCCCAAGACACAAAACCAGTACCCTGCCCATCATAGTAACTATCGGACGGGGTGCCATCATGGGCCAACCCAAGGTTATGGCCCATTTCATGGGATGACGCTTCGGCAACGACAGGGGCGGACCCGCCACTTAAGTTGTTGTAATAAACCAAGGCGGGTGAAGCATAAGTATAAATTGGCGTCCCCCAATACCCGACGTACGCGACACCACCGGCACTGGAATAAGGCATGTCCACACCGTTTTTATCGACATTCCGGGTAATTAAAATGCGCCCGACAGTCGGCCCAAAAATTTTGGGTTCTTTAGTGGTCACATCAACATTAAACGGCATATAGTCTTCGGCGATACGATGCCATATCTCCGCAATACTGTTAAGTTCGCTGGCACTAAACGTTTCCGGCGAGCCATCCGTATCATAAGCTTGTGCCTGAAAAGTTGTTGCCGCCCCTTCATTCCAGGCGGTATTGCTCACATCCATGCCATTGAAGTCCAGGTAAATGATTCTCTTGGCGCCGGGACGGCTATGTAATGAAAACGCATCCCTAGCGCTGATCAAAGGCACTTGCATGTCTCCCTTGGCGATTGCTGTAGAAGGTTCCGCAGGCAACAGAAACCTGTCCACAAACAACACACGGCCATTATTGTCGGCATCCAAATAAGCAAGGTCTTTATCGGTAAATGAGAACTTCCGTAAGGCATCAATGGATTTTTTACGTTTTCTTGCTGGCAGCCGCTCAAGCTTGCTGCGTAAACGGCTCGCCGGCAAATCATGCAATTGCAAAGACCCGGACATTCCCAAACCGAAATGCCGGACATTCTGGGCCGACACGGTGATGGGTATTAATGCCATGGCAAGCAGCATGGCCTTAGCGTTTTCGATTCTGATCATAATAAGCTCAGGTAAGTGGGGCCATACTGGATAAGTAGGCGCTTTATGCGGGGATTTTTGTGTTCGATTATAACCAAATTTTTAACTGACGTTACGCAGTAACGTCTTTTTATTCCCGTTTGCCGCGCCGAGCACCGCAGATTTTGTCGGGATCAGCCCGCAGGGGCGCGGCAAGGAAGCCGCGCATCGGCAGAGGGGCAGGAAGCCCCTTTTCTGCCGATCCCCGACAAAATCGAGGAGCACAAGGCAAAAGCGGCAACCGGGACGCCTTTTCTTTGGATACTTTCTTTTCAACTGCAAGGATGCAGGAGGTAGGGCAACGCAGGAGCAGTTGCCGAGGCGGCGCAAAAGAAAGTATCCCGCTTGTCGGTGCGGAAACCGACTTTAAATAAACTGTCGCGATAGCGACTCTATACCTCATTTTTCAACAAGACAAAAATGACTGCGTAACATCAGTTTTTAACTACCCGTTTTACAAATAGCATAACCGGATTGGTATGGTTAACGGCGGATAGAAAAACCAGCATAAACTAAGCCGGCCCGCCATAAAGGCTGGCTGTGATATATGCACTTTCATTATTGGCTATCGCGTCAGTATAATGCCAGCAAATAACCCCCATCAGGTTATGCTATCCCTGGTTTCCAGTACACCGACTTCTACAACAACTAAGGAAAATATTATGATCCCTGTCATTTTGTCAGGCGGTTCGGGTACGCGGCTTTGGCCCTTATCCCGTGGACAATATCCTAAGCAATTCCTACCCCTGGTATCCAAGCAAACGATGGTGCAGGAAACCCTGCTCAGACTGGCCGGACTGCCTGGGTTAAAAGCACCGATTGCGGTTTGCAATGAAAACCACCGCTTCATGATGGCGGAGCAACTTTGGGAAATCGGCATAAAACCCGCCGCGATCATTCTGGAACCCGTCGGTAAAAATACCGCCCCCGCTGTCGCAATGGCGGCTTTGTCTGCAAGTTCCCCAGATGATGTCCTCTTGATATTGCCCGCCGACCATGTGATCAGCAATATCCCCCTCTTCCACCAAGCCGTCATCCAGGCGCAACAGCTGGCACAACAAGGCTTTATGGTCACCTTTGGCATTGTCGCCAGCGAACCGGAAACAGGTTACGGTTATATCAAACGGGCAAAAGCCCAGCAAGGCGCCGCCTTTGAAGTTGAATCCTTTGTTGAAAAACCCGATTTGGAAACCGCCACCGCTTATGTGCAAAGCGGCGATTATTTCTGGAATAGCGGCATGTTTGCCTTTACTGCGGGCAGCTTCCTCAGTGAACTGGAAAAGTATAATCCGGCCATGCTGGAGATATGCTGGAAAGCCCTGAATGCGGCCAAAACCGACCTCGACTTCACCCGGATAGACAAAGGTATTTTTAGCACCTGCCCATCCGATTCCATCGACTACGCCATCATGGAAAAAACCGACAAAGCGGTGGTGATCCCGCTGGATGCAGGCTGGAATGATGTCGGCTCGTGGTCGGCCTTATGGGATGTGACCGACAAAGACGGGTTTGGCAACGCCATCAGCGGCGATGTGCTGACCGTTGACAGCCGCAATTCTTTTATCTATGCCGAAAACAAACTGGTGGCCGCTATTGGCGTGGACAACCTGGTGATCATCGAAACCGATGATGCGGTCATGGTCGCCCCGAAAGACCGCGTCCAAGAAGTTAAAGATATTGTTGCGCAATTGAAAACCATGCAACGCAGCGAAGCCGATGTCCATCGCAAAGTCTACCGTCCCTGGGGGCATTACCAATCAGTTGACGAAGGCGCCCGCCATCAGACCAAACGCATGGTAGTCAAACCGGGGGGCAAACTGTCAGTGCAAAAACACCACCATCGCGCCGAACATTGGGTGGTGGTCAGGGGCACGGCTTTGGTCACACGCGGTGATGAAAAGCTTTTGCTCACTGAAAACGAGTCCACCTTCATCCCTTTGGGCATCGTCCATTGCTTGGAAAACCCCGGTGTCATCCCGCTAGAAATTGTTGAAGTGCAATCTGGAAGCTATCTAGGCGAAGATGATATTGTCCGTTTTGATGACGTTTACGGACGCATTTAACCCCTTACCCCCCGTAATATCTTAAGGAAAAAATAAATGAGTAAAATAATTACCAAAGCCGTTTTCCCTGTCGCCGGTTTAGGAACGCGCTTTCTGCCTGCAACTAAAGCCAGCCCTAAAGAAATGCTGCCGATAGTCGATAAACCGCTAATCCAATACGCGGTGGAAGAAGCCGTCGCGGCAGGCATCGACACCATGATTTTTATCACGGGCCGTAGCAAAAACGCCATCACCGACCATTTTGATAAGGCCTACGAATTAGAAAAGGAACTGGAAGCCAAAGGCAAAACCGAATTGCTGGCTTTGCTCCGCAACACCGTACCACCCCATGTTTCGTGCATTTTCATCCGCCAGGCCGAAGCGCTGGGCCTAGGCCATGCCGTTTATTGCGCACGCCCTGTCGTCGGTGACGAGCCTTTCGCAATCATATTGGCGGACGATCTGATTGAAGACGCAGACCGCGGCTGTATGGCGCAAATGGTTAAAGTCTACCAAGAAACCCATTGTTCGGTTCTGGGTGTTGAACGCATTAATCCCGCCGACACGGGCAGCTACGGGATAGTCAAAACGGGTGATTTTATCGGCGCCCATGGCATTGTTGAAACCATTGTCGAAAAACCAAAGCCCGAAGATGCCCCATCAAACTTGGCGGTCGTAGGCCGCTACATCTTAACCCCCGCCATTTTCGATAAAATCAAGACCACTGGCCGTGGTGCCGGTGGCGAAATCCAATTGACCGATGCGATTGCTGCGCTCATGAACGATGAACAAGTGTTGGCTTATGAATTTGAAGGCCATCGTTACGATTGCGGGTCTAAACTGGGCTTTTTGATCGCCACCGTCGAACACGGTTTACTGCATAAGGACTTGAAAGATGACTTTTTGGCTTATCTGAAAAATTTAGTCAAAACCCACAAAATTTAGGTTTAAAAACCAGTCTTTTTGACCTAGTCATGGCAAATGGGTGGCAACACGGTTCCGTGTTGCCACCCTTTAGAAACGGGGATAGCTTTATCATTGCGTACGCTTACCCGCATTGGCTTCAAAAAATCCAGCCCGGAAGGATGGTCACTAAGCTCTTGCAAATGGGCCAAATACCATCACCCTGCTGAATTCCTTGCATTTTTTGATTTTAACAAGATGCCGTCTATACTTAAAGCCACCCAATCCATTTAAGAAATTGCCATGAAAACAACAAACGATACGACACCGCATTATTTTGACATGATCTTCGAGGAACTAAAAAACGAAGATTCGGTTATGGGAAAAGCTTTTGGGAACCATGTGCATTGGGGTTATTGGCATGAACCGCAAACGGCCGATATTTCATTGACCGGTTTTTTAGCCGCCGCCAACGAACTTTCAGAACAACACTTCGCCCTCGCCGCCATCACTGACAACCTAAAAATACTCGACACGGGTTGTGGCTTTGGTGGTTCATTAGATTTACTCAACCAACAATACCAAAACCTTGAGTTGTACGGTGTCAATATAGATCCCCGCCAGATAGAACGGGCCCGGCAAAATGTAATCCCTAGGATAGGCTCGGGCAATACTGTCGATTTCAAAGTTGGCGACGCTTGCAAGCTTGACTATCCTGATGCCAGTTTTGATGTGGTGATCGCCATGGAATGTATTTTTAACTTCCCGTCGCGGCTTGATTATTTCAAAGAAGCCTACCGTGTCCTTAAACCCGGCGGACGGTTAGTTTTTTCAGATTTTATTGCCTACCGCCCTACGTTTATACTTTTCGCCCTGATGTGCCTGCCCTACATTAGCCTGCTGAAAAAACATTTTGGCGAGATTGCCGAACCAATAAGCGAGTCTGGCTATAAGCAATTGGCTGCTACCGAGGGCTTTTCATTATTAGAAATCCGCAACATTACCGCCGGGACATTGCCAACTTATAAATTTTTAGAAAAAATTACCGAGCCGAATAGCCAAGATGCCAAAGAGATGATTAAACTTTACCGTTTCCAGCATTTGGTCGCCCGCTTAGGCTTGCATCGTTACCAAATATTCGCCATGCAAAAATAACTGGCCATTCGAACCCGTATTTGCACCCTCACCAAACCGTCAATTCTGTCCACTACAAACAATAAACCCCGCCAAATTTGCTAACGCTTCTTGGTAAAAAAACGCCACAGCAAAGGGCTTCATCGGGTAATGGACAGAAATATCCCCCCCATCAAAATTACCCCTCTTAATGGCAGTGGACCAGCAAATCTTATGCAGGCGTTGTGGCCCTAACCAACCTCTGCACAATCAAACTGCCAACCATATCCCCTTGCACATTGACCATCGTACGGAAAGTGTCCAGCAAGCGGTCTATCGGCAACAAAATGGCGATGGCTTCGGCAGGCAAGCCCACCGATTGCAGCACCATGACCATGGTCACCATACCTGCGCTAGGGATGCCGGGCGCACCGATGGCAGCGATCATCGCAGTAAAAAACACGATCAGTTGCTGGACAAAATTGAGCTCCACCCCCGCCAGATTGGCGACGAACAATGCGGCGGCGGCTTCGTACAAGGCCGTCCCGTCCATGTTGACCGTCGCGCCTAACGGGACGACAAACCCGGCAATTTCCGGCTTGACATGCAAATGCTGTTCGGCACAACGTAACGTGACGGGCAAGGTGGCGGAGCTGGAACTGGTGGCGAAAGCGGTGACCAAAGCCTCACGCGCCCCCCGGAAAAAAGCCATCGGCTTGATACGGGTGACCGCGTACAGCATCAGCGGCAGCACCACTAACGAGTGCACCAGTGTCGTCCCTATCACCACCGCGACAAACTTGGCAAGGCCCGCCAACAATCCCATATCTTGCGTGGCGACCAATCGCGTCAGCAACGCCATAATGCCGAACGGGGCCAAATGCATAATCCAGCCGACCATGCGTAAAGTAATTTCCAAACCTTCCTGCAATAAAACCAGGATATTGCGGTAACGGTCACCGCCCTTGACCAGCGCGATACCCAGGAATAACGCAAAAACCACTATCGCCAAGACATTGCCGTCCGCCAGCGCGGCGAAGGGATTGACAAACAGCCCGTGGAAAAATTTGGCGATAAAATCCGTCAAGGTCATTTGCTTGGCATCAAAATTGTGCATGGCGCTATGGAACACATCCAGGCTTAAGCCTCTGCCAGGCTCAAACAGGTTGCACGCGGTAAGGCCTAAGATAATCGCCGCCGTCGTCGACAACCCAAAAAAACCTAAGGTAGAAAGCCAAACCTGGTGCATTTGCTGGTGCAGGCGCAAATTGGCAATCCCCACGGCAATGGACGTAAACACCAGGGGCACCAGAACCATTTTCAACAAATCAATAAACAAATTGCCAATCAGGCCGCTGACATAAAGCCCTGATTGCGCCAGTGCGGCATCAGGGCCGAGTTCGGCAAATAGCAAGCCAACCAGTATGCCGGCGGACACGCCGAGCAACATCTGTGTATTTAAAGACACCCGCATAACACCCCGCTTACGTTTAACCGCAAAAGTTTTGGCTGATGGTTGCATTTTGCAAAACCTTCACGGCGATTTTAACCGATTGGCGATAGGGCACCGTAAAAAGTTACCTGTTTACCAAACCAGCTTGGCTGCTGATTGCCAATAATCCGATCAGGCAACTAAATTGCCATCGTGTTTGAGGAAAGGGCTTAAATGCTTGCCCTAGCGTTTTTGTACTTTTGGGGATACTGGCGGGATTTGGGGATAAAGGCAATTTATCAGCCTATGCTGGTAAATAATCCAATCTTTTCAGGTAACTGCATCACAGCAATGAAGGTGTGACAAGCGTAAGCTATGAACTGTCCGAAGCATCCAGACAAACCTTTAAAATTTTAATAGATGCATCTTAACACCACACACCTTACACATTAACTAGAGAGAACGACCATGAAAACATTACGCAACACATTAAAAGCCCTGTTAGCCACCAGCGCAATCGCCACCGCCACCTGCGCATCAGCTTTGCCAGCAGGTTGGCTGGATTCCTTGCCCGCTTGGACCGCAACGGCATCCTCCTGCTCCGTCGATGAATCATCCGCCGGAAAATACGAATTCTGGCTATCGCAATTCCGCTACCTTGGCAGCAACGTCAGCGGTGCCGGTAGCAGCCCTTTCTTCCTGCCACAACCCATCACCGTGCGTTGCAATGTCACGCCTATCTATGATTACGTGCCGGCCAACCCCAACGTATTTGGCTCAACCGCTTCTTGGATAAGCCCAAGCTGGAATTCCCTGATTGTCGGCTACAAGGACACTGACGGCATCAGCACCAAAGCCCAAGTGAGCGCAGCCTTGAGGAAAGTCAGCCGGGCAACACTGGGCGAATCGACTGTCGCGACCTTCAACAGCAACCTGTCAGCCAGTGTCGTGGCGCATGAAGAAGTGAAACAATTCAACCATACCTTTGATTTCCAAAATTACGACTATTACGTTGAAATCAACCTGATCCGTGCCGACACCACCGTAACAACCCCGGTAGCTTACAGCGTCCGTTTGACGAATGGTTATGTCCCCGTCATACCTAAATAAGCTAGCGATACAACATTAACGCCGAAAAAAAACCGCCTTCGGGCGGTTTTTTTTCGGGGCAGCAAAGCGTGGTCACACAGCCTATAAGGTAGATGACCGATTTACTTAGCTTTTGCCAGCTGTTTTTCCAGTTTGGCGGCTAGCGCCGGATTTTCGTGCCGTAAATGTGTCAAGAAATGCCGCCTTAACATCGAATCTTTTGGCACCTGTAACTTGGCGACATTGGCTTCCGGGAAAAACGAAAAGAAACAAGCTGTAACAGCCAGTGTCAACAAGCACAACGCAATGATTTCAATCATATATATCTCAATTTTAGTAAAATAACGCCACAATTTTTAAGGCAATAAAAAACCCGCTAAGCCTTAAAGCTTGCGGGTTCTTGAATCTTATTAAAGCCCTTAAGCAACGCTTGGTACCGAGGAAAGGACTTGAACCTTCACGGGCTTGCGCCCACCAGCACCTGAAGCTGGCGTGTCTACCAATTTCACCACCTCGGCAGAGGATGCAGTAAAGCTAAGTGAGGGCGAACTATACTGATACCGTTGGTTTTTGTCAATGTGCTTGCTTGTAAATACGCCCTGCTAAGGTTTATGCCCGTTCAAATCTTTCTTATAAAGTTGGCTGCCGCCATCCATTTCACCTGTTTGCACGTACAACATAGGTTTGCCGTCACGCAGTTTTTTTGCCGCCAGCACTTGGCAAAAGGCGATTTTATGGTCGCCAGCATCGGCGTAATGGCTGACGCGGCAATCGAAATAGGCCAAGCCAGCGGATAAGACCGGTGCGCCAGTCCGGTCTTGTTGCCAGACAAAGCCTGCCATTTTGTCAGCCAAATCATTGCGCCCAAAATGTTCGGCGATAGCCATCTGTTGCTGGCTTAAGACATTGACGCTGCACACGCCGCCACTTTGCAGCAATTGGTAAGAATAGTTGTGCGGATTGATGCTGATCGCCAACAGTGGGGGGTTGAAAGAGACTTGCATCACCCAAGCGGCGGTAAAGGCATGGCGCTGTTCGCCGTCGCTGACGCCAATGACGTAGACGCCTGTGTTGATATGCTTTAACAGCTCGGGTAGGGTTTCATTCATAGGCTTGTGCCAATTGGATGCGCATCGACAAATCAACCGCTTGCAGGTTTTTGGTCAACGCGCCGATGGAAATGTAATCCACGCCAGTTTCGGCAATGGCCCGGATGTTCGCCAGGCTGATGTTACCGGAAGCTTCCAGCCCGACTGCACCGGCCGTTAGGGCGACGGCGCTGCGCAAGTCGTCCAACGTGAAATTATCGAGCATGATGCGCTCCGGTTTCGCCGCCAGCGCTTCAGTCAATTCCGCTAGCGATTCCACTTCGACTTCAACGGGAATGCCCGGATGCTGACGCGCGGCCTTTACGGCGTTGGCGATGGATCCGGCGGCGATGATATGGTTTTCTTTGATTAGCACGCCATCATGCAAACCGATCCGATGGTTATGGCAACCGCCACAGGCCACGGCGTATTTTTGCGCCTTTCTCAGCCCTGGTAAGGTCTTACGGGTATCCAGCACCTTGCAGCCTGTGCCCGCCACCGCATCGGCGTAGCGCCTGGAAACCGTGGCGGTGGCGGACAACGTTTGCAGCAGGTTCAAGGCGGTGCGCTCGCCTGTCAATAAAGCCCTGGCGTTGCCATCCAAAGAACATAACCGCGTACCGGCGATAGCCGTATCGCCTTCGGTAACCTGCCAAACGATGTTGACAGCAGGGTCAAGCGCGGCAAACACGGCGTTGAACCATTCCTGGCCACACACCACCATAGTTTCGCGGGTGATGACCTGGGCTTGGGCGCGGAGATTTTCTGGGATGATGGCGGCGGTGAGGTCGCCGGAACCGACATCTTCGTTAAGAAAATGTTGAATATCAGCTGTGCTTACGGAATTGGGCATGGTAGTTAATTTAAGGTGTCCAAAAAAATCAAATCAATCGGTCATAAACCCGTAGAATAACATGGTTAAAAAGTCATTACTAAGCAGAGTTCATGGGTTCGAAATTATCAGTCAATAACCACCGTGCCGACATTATCGGCCTAACTTACATCTATCCGGTGCTGTCCAGACGGGCGGGCGGCTTGTCCATCGGCATCAACTTCAATACCAACAATACCTGCAACTGGCGTTGCGTCTATTGCCAAGTCCCCAACCTGAGCATCGGCGCCGCCCCTGACATTGATTTTGAGTTGCTGGCGAAAGAACTAAGGCTCTTTCTTGACGACGTGCTGCACGGCGATTTTTATGACCGTTTTGAAGTGGACGCAGACAAACGGGTTATCAAAGATATTGCCATCGCCGGCAATGGTGAGCCGACCACCCTCAAAGAATTTGCACGGGCGGTCGGTTTGATCGGGCAAATCGCCACGGAAGCGGGGGTTTTCCCTAGCAGCGATTACGTGTTGATTTCCAATGGCAGCCTAATCCATTTGCCTAGAGTGCAGGAAGGCCTGCGGGTGCTAAATGAATATCATGGGCAAATTTGGTTTAAATTTGATAGCGCCACCGAGGAAGGCCGCAGGCTGGTCAATAACTCCACCCAGAGCTGCCAAGCGGCGGTGGAGAACCTGCTGATCGCCAGCCAGTTATGCCCGACCAAATTACAGACCTGTTTGTTTGATTTTGCCGGACGCGGCTTACCTGATACGGAAAAACAGGCCTACCTGGAAGTGTTAAAGCAGGTTTGGGAACATAGCAATGTACGCAGGATTATGTTGTACACGATTGCCAGACCCTCGGCACAACCGGAAGCGGAACAGTTGGCAAAGCTGCCTGCAGATATTTTGGAAGCGTTTGCGGGGGAAATCCGGGAATTGGGCTTTGAGGTGACGGTAAGCGTTTGAAAGTTTATCCCTATTTTCACAGCTAACATCCCATTAAAGGGTGTTAGCTGTTTTCCACTTGACCAACGTTGTTGGGACTAGCCTTTACACCACATCCAAATTTTCATCTTCATAAAGCCGCGCTTTCTTCCACCCTAAGAATTTTTCATCGTGGAATTCCAAATCATTGTCTATCGCATACTCATAACAGCTTCTAAACAGACGGGCGGTGCGGAAGGCGTGCAACTCATCATCGGCTGTGACTTTCTCGACATTGCCCACTTGGAAGGTTTTATTCCGGGCTTTGCCATTGCAAACCCAGAAAACCGTGTAGCATAAATAGCTTTTGTCTTTGCGGTGGTCGAATTTGATGGTTCTGGAAACACCGGTCAAGCCTGTTGTTGTTTTATTTTTAGGCGGCTTTAAGAACCGGGTTTTACTGCCCTTCAGCACGACCAACATCTGGTCGCGCCACGTGATGGCGGCTTGGAGTGATTTGTTCCGGTTGCCCCACAGCTTATGCGAAAAATAACGGCTACTTTCTTTGCCTCGCCTGACAATGCGGACTTGATACCCGAAAACATCGGGCTCAGTGATGTGTTTGTTTTTGTCCATGGAAATACCCTTCCCCAATAATTATAGTTTATTAGCGGCAAGGTTATGCCGCCTTTTTCTTATGCTTTTAAAAAATTGTTAACCAATCTGTAACGTTACTGTAACAAATTATCGCTAAAGGCTCCCCAAATGCAAGCAAAAATTTTCCGCACTAGACAATTCCTGAGCGATCTAGTGTAGAATAAGCCCCGACCCACTGCGACAGTGGCTGATGAACATAAATATAACTTTATTTTTCAATCCCTTGGAGACAATCAATGAGCGTATTAGTTGGTAAGCAAGCCCCTGATTTTACTGTTCCTGCCGTTTTAGGTGACGGTCAAATAGTCGATTCATTCAGCTTTTCTGAAAGCACTAGCGGCAAATATGCCGTGTTATTTTTCTACCCATTAGATTTCACGTTCGTTTGCCCAAGCGAGCTGATCGCATTTGACCACCGCATTGACGAATTCAAAAGCCGTGGCGTAGAAGTGGTCGGTGTTTCTATCGACTCACACTTCACCCACAACGCCTGGCGCAACACCCCAATCAACCAAGGCGGCATCGGCCCAGTCCGTTACACATTAGCGGCTGACCTGAAACACGAAATTTGCCAAGCTTATGACGTTGAAGCGGGTGCAGGCGTGGCTTACCGTGGTTCTTTCCTGATTGACAAAAGTGGCATGGTACGTCATCAAGTCGTCAACGACCTGCCATTAGGCCGTAACATTGATGAAATGTTGCGTATGATCGACGCATTGCAATTCCACGAAGAACATGGCGAAGTTTGCCCAGCGGGTTGGAACAAAGGCGATGCAGGCATGAACGCCAGCCCTGCTGGTGTTGCTGAATATTTGGACAAAAACGCTGACAAACTGTAAGCGTTTTTAGCTAAATCTAGCTGAAACGAAAAAGGCGCGTTGCTTTTGGCAACGCGCCTTTTTTATTGGCTTGAAAATAAGACGTTTTGCTACTGGCTAATGAGCTTCAACCCAGGCGGCAAAGCTTCGCCAAAAATTTGCTTTTCGTCCTTCTCATCCAGTTCTTTCACTTCCTCAACCAACGATACCCAAGACACAGGAGCTTTGCTGAGTTTAAGTTTTTCGATGATTTGCATCCGCAACGCATCATCAATATCTCGGCTACGGTCACCGCTCATCCGCGCAATCAAAGTCGCCGCAAAACCGATATGGGGGGATTTTTTCCAATCTTCTTGCAACATGCTTTGTAACCAATTAGCAACGGTTTCGGCGGGGATGACATTGTGGCTGCTACCATGAAAAGGAATCCGTGCCCCGATACGCCCGACCGCCCACCACGTTTGATCGGGTTCGCTGACTTTTTCCAGACGTTGCAATAGCCATTCGCCCAATTGGATTTTTTGCGCCACCGGCAATCGTTCGAGTACTGCGGCTAAGCGGACAATCTCTTCATAACCACGGGTTTTCAATTGCTTGGCAACGCCTGGCTGGCGAGCCGAAGCGGGATTGAGGTATTTGCTGATGTCGTTGAACAATTGCTCTTGCGCGGCGGCATTTAGGCCCCCGGCAATCCGCCGCCACAGCGTCCACCATTCGGTCCAATTTTGGATTTCATTCACAAACTGGATACCGTTCGGATAGTGTTTCCATAATTGCTCAACCCGCCAATCATCCAGCGGATAACCAAATCCGGGCCGCAAACAAAAACCGATCAAGCTCAACCATATCCGTTCGTGGTTATCAGAACGGCGGTGATATTTACTGCCTTCCAGCAACATCGTAAACAAACTTCTGAGCAAAGGGGTCGCCCATTCTGGACGCGGGCTACCGACGATTTTTTCCAAATCGGCCCGCAGGTTTTTTACCGATTTTGGATCAACTTGCTTGGATTTTGTGCCGTAAATGGTCTGGATTTTATCTTCCAAACGCTGCATTTTTTCCGCTGGTAAAGCCACATCCGCTGGCGTGGAAGCACGGCTTTTTTTGCGGATTTGGAATTCCACGTCCCAACGTTGCTGCGGGTTATCCACGGCGACACATTGGATTTTCAACGTGCCAACCTCGGTTTGCGTGACCGCCAATTGCACCACCACTTCGCTGGCCGCCGAACCACCATCGCTTTGCAAGGCCACGGCAAGCGGCGGCAGGGAATGGAAATCATCGCTGATGGCAGTGACATCGCCCGGCTTGAACCCGTTGTCGCCTGTAGTCGAAGCCAAATGGAAACGCACCGGAAGCCCCAAGCGCAAGGCAAACTGGCGGTCTTTTAAAATGACCTCGTCGCCTTCTTCACTGCCTTTCGGCAAGATGCACACGCCTTGTTGCTGGTCATCGGTATCGACCAACAAGAAATAGCTCCGCGCCGCGCCACCGCCGATCTTGAGTTTTTTCTCGCGTCGGGCCACGGCATAACTGACCGCGCCAAACGCCACCGCCAATTCAGGATGCTGGTTTTCCAGCAATACAGGAGCTTGTTCGCGCCACGAAGCCAGCAAAGCCAATAAACGTTGGGTAATCGGTTGGCTACGGAACACGCCACCGTTTAACAGCAATGCGTCCGGCACACACGCCTCGCCACCCAAGGCTTCTTGGGCGGCAAGTTTGTGTTGCTTTAAAAACGCTGCAATGTGTTTGCTGACGGCAGGTTCGGCGGCATAAGGCAAACCAAATTCCACCACGCCGCTGCGTTTGCGTTCGGGCAAATCTGCCAAACCGGAGAGCGGGAAAAAGCCATCCAAGGCGATCGTCCTGACTTCCTCGCGGGCCAAAATTGCCGAACGCGAACTACCAATCAACTTGGAACCGCCACCGAGTAAGGTCACATTGACTTGCTCCGGCGCATCTTCCGCCAGCAAGCGTTCTTTGGCGATCCGGCATTGTTCGATCAATTGCGAAAAGTCCGCCGCAGACAGGCGTTTGTCCGCCGCACCCAAACGGCTTTCCGCCAGATGCGCCAAAGCCAAGTCGATATTGTCGCCGCCTAACATCAAATGGTCGCCCACGCCGATACGGGTCAATTTAGGTTCATGGTCGCCTTGCTCGACTTTAATCAAGGTCAAATCGGTCGTGCCGCCGCCGACATCGCAGACCAGCAATAAATGCACATCTGCCAACGCTTGTTGGAGCTTGCCCGTATGGCGGCGTAACCAGTCGTAACACACGGCTTGCGGCTCTTCCAGCAAGCGCACTTGATGTAACCCTGCGATTTTCGCCGCTTCCAAAGTCAAGGAACGCGCCGCTTCATCAAATGACGCAGGCACGGTAATGACAATATCTTGCTGCTCCAAGGGCGCATCAGGGAATTGATGCCGCCACACGGTGCGGATATGCTGCAAATAACTGGCGCTGGCATCAATCGGCGAGACTTTGTTGATCTCCTCACCGCTGCCCCAGGGCAAAATTTCCGCGCTATGGTCAACGGAAGGATGCGACAACCAGCTTTTCGCGCTGGTGACAAAGCGGCCCTTGGTTTTCGCCCCTAACACCCGTGCCGCTTCGCCAATCACGGCGGCTTCGCCAGCGGGAGAAAAACTCACATCAGCGGCGGACAGTTCGCCCTCAGCGGGATGGTAGCGCACTGATGGCAACAACGGCCTTGCCGCCACCTGTCCTGGGGCAACCAATTGTTCGATAGGGAAAATTTGGATGTCGGCGGTTTTATGGTCGCCGTGGATTGGTGCATAAGCAACAACGGTATGGGTGGTCCCTAAGTCGATACCGACTAAAAATTTTGAAGCTGGATTTTGCACGGTTTGTAATTATTCTAATAGTGAAAGATGCTTTTAGGTTTATTACACAGCTACCGCAATTTTGCAAATTGGGATCGACGACAAAGCCGCAACGCGGCCTGTATTTTTCTAACGCCCCATACATACGGCTTTACCGTCTTGCTTGTGTATGGGCCTTGCTAAAAATAGCGGGCATTAATCCAGAAATGAGCGGCGACACTAGCGAAATAGCCTAATAAAATCACAGGCATCCAGCGCATGTGGGCGGTAAACGTGTAATAACCTTTAATATGGCCGAGCATCCCGACACCGGGCGCGGAACCGATTGCCAACAAACTGCCGCCGACACCTAAAGTTAAGGTCAGCAACAACCATTGGCCTGCGGGAAGATCCGGGTGCATGTTCAGCACGGCGAACATCAAGGTGCCGTTATCAACAAACGCCGAGGATAGGCCGATCATGATGTTGGCTAAGGTCGGGTTGATTTGCCCGAATAAAAACTGGGCAATCGCATCCAGATAGCCAATAAAACCAATGGCCCCGATAATCATCATCGCGCCGTAAAAAAACAACAGCGTATCCCAATCGACATTGCCGACATTTTTAAACACATCAAATGTCCGGTTGCTATTGGCTTTTGGCACTTCCAAATTGTAAAAGCGGTACACATGGGCAAAGTCACTTTCTTTCTCATTCGCTGTTTTATTCAGATAAAAATTAAAAAATTGCAGCAGCCCCAAGCCCGCCATCATGCCCGCCGCAGGAGGCAATTCGAGCAACACGTTTGCACTGACGGTGATCGTTAAAGTCAGTATGAACAGGAAAATAATGCGCTTACTGCCGCGTCGTAGCAGCACTTTTTCTTGAAGGGCTTCGGGGATTTCTTTGGGCACCCAAAAGTGCATGATGCAAGCTGGAACCAGGAAGTTGACCAGACAGGGAATGGCCAACGAGAAAAATTCAGTGAAATGCAGGATTTTGTGTTGCCAAACAAATAAGGTCGAAATACCGCCCAAAGGGCTGAAAGTACCACCTGCGTTGGTGGCGGAAACAATATGGACGCACGCTAAAGCAACAAACTCAGGTCTTTTCTTACCCACCGCCAGCGCAATTGACCCCATTAATAAGCCAATCGTCAGGCCATTAACCACCGTGGATAAAACAAAAGCCAAACCGCCAGTTATCCAAAACAACTTTCGGTAACTAAACCGCCTGCTTAACAAATACACTTGCAAGGCCTTGAAAATGCCGCGCTCTTCCATAGTATTGAGGTAGGTCATCGACACTAAAATAAACAACAGCAGCTCGATATATGCAAGCAAATTACTTTCAAAAGCCAAGGCCGCTGTTTTTGCTTCGCCATGCAAGGCATAGTAAATACAAATGACAAACCAGACTAAAGCCGAACCTAACACCATAGGTTTGGATTTGCGCAGCTCTGTCACTTCTTCTGACATGGCGGCGATATAAGCCGCTACCGTAACGAAAACAGATAGATATCCGATAACATGATGGGTCAAGTCCATAGTGGCGGCGGCGGACGTGCCACTGTCGGCAATTGCCATAACCGGCAAACAGAGTGCGGCTAGACCCAAAAGTATAAAATTCATGAAAATACCTGTCCCTAAAGAAGTGGGCAGATATTATAAAGGCTTGATAGCCCTTATTGTTAGCCACATCAACGATGGTTTGTGTTTTAAGCCTATAAGCATTTAGGCTTGGAAATGTCGTCTTAATGAATATGCACCTCACGCGACTTCACCGTATCGCTTCTGCGCAGAGTATAGTCATCGGCATCCGGCATTTTCGTCCCGTCACTGTTAAGCTGGACGAGTGTGCCTTCATCTTCAATATGGTATTGCCGGATGCTTAAGTCTTTTTTGGCCGTTAAAACAACGGTGCGCTTTGCTTCATCCCAAATATATTTGCCTTTTTCATAAAACTCCCGTGCCGATTCTTTTGCGGGCTGGGTCACTAACAGATAATTGTTGTTTTGTTTTAACGACAAGGTGGCTTTAATCCCATCGCAATCTTTGCAAGGAAGATAACCGTAAAAAACACCATGAAACTCCAAAGCCTTATCCACAGGCTTTAAATGCGCCGAGTGATCCATTTTTTGCTCGTAGTTCTTTACCCGCGCCTTAAGCAGCCGTTCTTGGGATGCGAAATCTGTTTCCGCCATTGCAAAGCCAGAAGCCGTCAGCAGGGTGCTAAAAAATATCAATGCCAGGTTTTGTTTTAATTGTTTTTTTTGTGCTTGCATATTAAGTGCCTCATTTGATGAGTCGGACGAGTTGTTGGGCAGGTGCATAAAATTGCCTCACCAAAGGTTATCAGCATTATCCCCAACGTCAACAGGCTGCTTATACTACGTCATTCACAAAGCACTGTGAATTGACTCTTGGCATAATACCGTTACGTTAGGCGGATAACTATTTTGCTATGCCAACGCAGACAGCGCTGATATTGGACTTTTCCGCACAAACCATCATAGATCATTCTCATTGCCTGATATTGCGTGGCTTTTAGCCCCAAGCCGCCATGACTAACTTAATGTAGCAAAACGGGAATTACCGCTCTAATGATATGGGAAAGACTTAGGGGCTTTATTGCGTTAAAATAGCAAGTTAGTCAATCTTTCCGTTTACCTTAGCGGCGTTTATTTTCGTCAATCGTGTGTTTTTTGAGGACATCTTATGCGTAAAAAACTTCTTACCTTTACCGGGGGCGCGGCGTTGCTCCTTAACGCTTCCTTGAGCCAGGCGATCACTGACTTGCCGCCGACGGCTAAAGTTGAGATGGGGCAACCGGAAGAAGTCTGTTCTAACTTTACGGCACCCGAGTGGCGCAAAGAACAAGTGATTGACGGCGTGACGATCCAAGCGTCCAATTTATGCAACCCTGACAATCCCGCCGACATTGCCGCGTTTGTCAAAGGCACGAATGGCATTTCCATGGACACGCTGATGCAGACCCAACTGGCGGCGGATGCCATCACGCTGTCGGATGATATGGACGGCGACGGCGACCCTGACAAAATCATTATCAAACTGGAAGTGGTCGAGCTGAACGGGCATTCGCCCGATGTCAAAAACCCTATTACAACTTTTGACATAGCGCCTGGCATCCAGCCCACTTTTTGGGTGTACGCGCCAAAAACCCGCGATATGTCGACGCTAAGCCTGTACGAACCGGAAGCCAACCCATTGTTGCGCGTCCCTTCGCCAGTGATCCGAGTAGAGCAAGATGACACGGTTTGGATTGTCTTGGAAAACACCCATTACCTGCCGCACTCCATCCATTTGCACGGTATCGACCATCCGTTTATGGACCATTCCGGTGGCGGTAATGACGGAGTCGGACAAACCAGTAATATGGACACGATGCCGGGCGATATTAAAACTTATGTGATCAAGCCGCGCCAACCTGGCACGATGTACTACCATTGCCATGTCCAGCCACACACGCATATCCCGATGGGCTTGCAGGGCATTTTTATCGTGGAAGAAAACCGTCCCAACAACTGGGTGCAAACCTTGAACGTCGGGGCCGGACAAGTGCGCCATCCTTCGGTTGCGGTCATGGAAAAATACAGCCGCGAATATGATTTGCATTACCAATCGGCGGACAAGGAACTGCATGAAGTCGTGGCCCGGTCTGCCAACGACCCGCGCCTGATCGCCAAGCACATGAATATGGAATACGACACCACGGATGCGACTGACGATTATTTCATGCTCAATGGCCGCTCCTTCCCCTACACCTTGCGCGAATCCCTGATTGAAATGGAGCAGGACAAAAAGGTCAAGTTGCGCGTGCTGAACGGCCACACCGAATCCTTTGCCCTGCACATCCACGGACACAAACCCACCATCACCCATTATGATGGTGTCGACAACGGCCCTAGCTCGTACATCCAGCGCGACGTGCATGGCATGGAGCCCGCCCAACGGATAGACTTGGAATTGAGCGGCGTTGACGATGGCTTGCACAGTTTTGGGCAAGGCATTTGGATGTTCCATGACCATGTCGAAAAATCCTTTACGACTAACGGCACTGGCGAAGGCGGCGACATCAGCTTGGTGGTTTACAAAGATTTTCTGGATGACCGGGGCATTCCTAAAGCCCACGGCATGAGCTTGGCCCCGTATTTTACCAAAGCGTTTTGGCAAGGCAATTACCCGATCTGGCAAGATTATGACGCATGGCGCAGCTTAGGTTTGCCGGATCTGAAAGCCGATTACAAACCTGGCAAAATCGCCGTGCAAGCTGCGCCTGTCAAAACCAGTGCTGACGGGACAACTGTCGGACAAAGCTCGGCTTTTAGCAAATTATTGCAAGGCCTGTTATTAGGTTTGTTAAGCTATGCGGCAATTGTCAAACGCCAGTTGATTATTGATTTTGCCCAAGGTTTAGTGCAAAAAGTCAGCGGAAAATAATTAGGTTTTGCAATTGGCGGCAAAGCATCCAAAGGCTTAAACCTTTGGATGCCCATCCTGACACAAAATAGCCAAAACCCATCATCGCCGCGTGCCTAAGGCGCCAAGCCCCAAAGCCGCTTATCAAACACAGCATCACGCCTGTCTTTATGAAAAAAAACAATACCGGATATTCGACACTAAACGGTGATGCCTCTGGCTTGGCCCAAAAAACTGTTTTGGTCTTGGGCATAGGCCGCGGCGGCACGTCGATGGTCGCTGGCGTATTGTCAAAACTTGGCATTTACATGGGCGATGGCTTATCTTCCCGCTATCAGGACACTGCCTTGCTTGATTGCCTGAAACGCAATGACAAAAAGCAAGCCAAAAAAATCATCAAAGAGCGGGATGGCAAGTATCCGGTTTGGGGTATAAAAAAACTGCGCTTATGGCGGTGGAACCGTTTGTTCCGACAACCCGTTTATGTCGTCATACTCCGCGACATCTTCGCCACCGCAAACCGCCGCATGAGCATTTTCAACATTTCGCTGTTATCGGAAATGTTTAAGGTGCTGGGCCTAAACTTTAAATTGCTGTTGTTCTTACGCTTCACCAAACGCCCGGTTTTCATCGCCTCGTATGAAAAAGCGTTGCTGTTCCCCGAAGATTTTGTGGCGGGGCTTGCAGAATTCTTAGGCCTTGATGACCCTACGCAGATCGCCGAAGCCGTGGAGTTCATCAAGCCGTCCCCGCCGACTTACACCAACACGCTGGTCAATTTCAAAGCCATCAAAAAAAACAAAGACTATGTCGGCTATATCGATGCGCTTGCAAGCAACCGTGTTTCCGGCTGGGCATTGTCAACTTTGCACCGTGACCCGGTGTCGTTGGAATTGCTGGTCAATGGCGTTTTGGTGCAAACCATCACGACCTATTTGTCACGCCCCGATGTGCCTAAGCGCAATAAACGCTTCCATGAACTATGTGGTTTTGAGTTCCGGCTTCCCGATGGCGTGCTGTTGGAAACAGGCGACCAGATTGATGTCCGGTTTGAAGGCCATCAGCAAAGCTTAAACAACTCGCCCCAAGAGTTTGTCTGATTTAGCCTTGCGGACAAGCCATGGACCAACATTCAAAGTGCCCCTGCGGTTCAAGCCTAACTTACGGACAGTGTTGTGCGCCCTGCCATACCGGCGAAAAACTCCCGCCCACAGCCGAAGCGTTGATGCGCTCGCGTTTTACCGCATTTTATTTACAGGATAACGCGTATTTGCTGGCGACTTGGGATGCCACGACGCGGCCCGCCAGTATCAGCTTTGCCAACGACCCGACCCGATGGACGCGGCTGGAAATTGTCGGCATCCAAAAAGGCAGGGCGACAGACAGTAAAGGCACCGTAAGTTTTAACGCTTATTTTGAGCAGGAGGGTGAAAAAGGTGTGATGGGCGAAACCAGCCGTTTCCGTAAGCTCGCAGGGCGTTGGTTTTATCTGGACGGGACGGTTAAGGATAGCGCTGAAAACGCCCTGGCCCCGGGCAGAAACGGGTTATGCCCTTGTGGTAGCGGCAAGAAGTTTAAGCGTTGTTGCATGAAATGATGTGGCAGGCAAAAAAGCCCAAGCCGTTTACCCACAACCACCAACCAACTTGAGCAACGCCTTGCCCAAGACCACAAACGGCAACAAATCCGCAGACGTTGCGTTGCTTACGTCTTGGTAAACCCGCCGATAATTTGCCAATTCCTGTTTGCCGGAAGTCATCTCAAAATAGTCCCCGCATTGGTAAATCCGACTGGCCAGCATTTGTCTGATGATTTTGCCTACGGTTTGCTTAAGGCCGGCTTTAGTGTCCGCCGCGACGATGCGCTCCCAAACATCGTGCAAAGGCACTTGCGCTAGCTTATCAAGCAAATGGCCCAAGCCTAAAAACCCGCAAACCTCATCGTACAATTCCAAAATTGTAGCCATTTTCTGGGTGTTGCCGGCCAATCCAACCATAAACGCGAAATCATCCAAACAAGCCAACATCGCCAGTTCTTCCGCCAATCCGGCAGGTACCCCTTTTTGTTGATAATCTTGGCGTTGCTGGACGAACAGCGGACTTTGGTGTTGTTTGAAATAGTCATGGTAATCCACCAAGTTGTGCCGGTAAGCCAACAAAGTCGCGGTGTCCGGGCGTAGCGTCCGGGCTTCGCCCAACACCCATAAACAGGCCATCAACAGGCTTTTTTCCAGTTGCAGAAAACACTGGTATTGCGTGTCGGCAGGGATGCGATTGTCCAGCGCGGCAATGGCGGCGCGTAAGGCGTCACCTTCAAAAACCCGGTCAAATGTCAGATAGCAACTGACGGCATCCAACACATTATCGGCTTCGGCGGCAAGGTTTAAAAAGCCACAGCCCGCTTGGTTGATGACTTTGTTGCTGATCATCGTCGCTTTAATTTCCTTGGCCAAAGGATGCCCACCCAAATGCGTAGGATATTGTTGGGCCAGTTGCCCAGGGAAATATGCCTGCAAATAACAGCCGCAACAATCATCGTGCAGCAATTCGGCTTGGTGTTGGATTTGCGTGGTCAGATAGCGTTTGCTTGCCGCCAGCAGCACCGCCCATTCGGGCCGGGTGATGGTTTGCGCCGGGCGCTGCAACAGCTCCTTGTTAGGCGGGAACGACTCAACGCGTTTATCAAGAAACCCCGCCGCTTCCAAGCGTTCGGCAAGATGGAGGTACGGCCCGATATTCCCCACCCCGCGCCGTTGCTCCAACGACAAGCACAAACTTTGGGCAATATTGTTCGCCAGCACCAAATGGCAAACAGCGTCGGTCATGTCAGCGAACAACGTTTGGTAATCGGCTATGACGGCTTTTTTCTGTAAGCCGGTAAGCAAGATTTTTAAATTGACTTCATGGTCGGAGGTGTCCACCCCTGCCGAATTGTCCACGGCGTCGGTGTTGATGCGCCCGCCACACAAGGCAAATTCAATCCGTGCTTTTTGCGTAAACCCCAGGTTTGCACCTTCACCGACGATGGTTGCCTGTAACTCTACGGCGTTGACACGGACATTATCATTGCTACGGTCACCAGCTTCTTCGTGCTTTTCGCCACTGGCCTTAACATAAGTGCCGATACCGCCTAGCCATAACAAATCGACCCGTGCCGTCAGTAACGCACGGATCAAGGTTTCACCATCCAGGGCTTTATAACGTAGGCCTAACCATTCTTTTACTTCAGGCGAGATAGGGATGTCCTTATCAGCCCGAAGATAGACGCCGCCGCCTTCGGAAATGAGGCCACGCCCGTAATCGTCCCAACTGGAGCCAGGCAAGTTGAACAGGCGTTTGCGCTCGTCATAAGCACGGCCGTCGCTAGGGGGGGTCGGGTCGATAAAGATATGCTGGCCACTGAATGCCGCCAGCAAACGGGTGCACGGCGACAATAGCATGCCGTTACCAAACACATCGCCGTCCATGCTGCCGATACCGACGACGCTAAAGGCTTCGTGTTGGATGTCTTTGCCCATTTCCCGGAAATGCCGTTTGACGCATTCCCATGCGCCCCGCGCCGTTATCCCCAAGGCCTTGTGGTCATAACCGTGCGAGCCGCCGCTGGCAAAGGCATCGCCCAGCCAGA
Organism: Methylovulum miyakonense HT12; assembly: GCF_000384075.1. Taxonomy (GTDB): domain Bacteria; phylum Pseudomonadota; class Gammaproteobacteria; order Methylococcales; family Methylomonadaceae; genus Methylovulum; species Methylovulum miyakonense. The sequence goes on along the minus strand of NZ_KB913025.1, from coordinate 1,297,134 downwards.
ACTGGTACTCGGCGGCAACCCCATTGGCAATATCGGAAAACGCCGCCGTGCCTTTGTCCGCCGCCACCACCAGGTACGGGTCGGGGTCGTCATACGTGACCAAATTTGGCGGCGCGACGATGTGGCCATCGACAAGATTGTCAGTCAAATCCAACAAACCGTGCATCAGTTTCAGGTACGCCTGTTTACCGGCGGCCCGAAAATCCAATTTGCCGCCATTCTTTTTCACGACAAATCCACCTTTTGCACCCGTCGGGATAATCAAGGCATTTTTGCTGATCTGGGTTTGCATCAGGCCCAAAATCTCCGTCCGGAAATCATCAGGACGGTCAGACCAGCGGATACCGCCGCGCGAAATTTTCCCACCGCGCAAATGGATGCCTTCCATATCGACAGCGTGCACATAAATCTCGACCTGCGGCTTGGGCAGGGGCATATCAATGACACCCAAGCTATTAATTTTTATGGCAATGAAATACTCGTCCAAGTCATGCCGGACATAAAAATTGCTGCGCATGGTCGCATCAATCAGGTTGAACAGCGTCCGTAAAATACGGTCGGCGTTCATGTCGGCAACCATTTTTAAGCTGTCCAACAAACGTAGGCGCAAAGGGAACAAAGCCTGTTCTTCCCGTATCATGGCGTCTTGCCACTCAGGATTGGGCCGGAACCGCGCCTCGAAATACTGGCACAGCCCTTTTGCCACCTCAGGATAGTTGATTAAGGCGTGATGGAAGCTGATCCGGCTAGTATGGTGGTCCAGCTGCAAAAAATAGTTACGGTAAGTGCGGAGCAAATCAATTTCTTGCCAAGGCAAGCCTGCCAGCACACACAGTTTGTTGAGCGTGTCATTTTCAATTTTGCCGTCCATCACCGCTTGCAAAACCGCCAACATCCGGCCGCGTAATTTCGGGAAGCTTTCGTGCAAGTCTTTGGCGGCGCTGATGGTGAAGCTTTTAATAAAAAATAAGCCGCCATCTGCCGTCAACACACGGAACTGCACTTGATCCAGCACCCGCAAACTGAGGTTTTCCAAGAGCGGGATGTATTCATCCAGAAACCGTTTTTGTCGGCTGTAAAAATGCAGGCGGAAATGGCCAATCTGTTGGCATGGCCTTAATAAACTGACGCTTTGCGCTTCTTCCGTACTTAGCTTTTCCAAATACAACATGTCTTGCAGCGCATAACGCGGGGACACCAAAGCCTGGTATTCACCGCTAAACAGCGTCTGGTAATGTAGGATGAGCGATTCGGCGCTTGCTTTGCCCAACGTCCGGGCCGCCAATTGCAGCAATTGTCCATTCCATGAAGTGTTCATAAGTATTTGATGATCTCCAGCACATTACCGTCCGCCTGCTGCGTGTAGGTGACCGAATCCATTAACGTCCTGATAAAAAACAAGCCCATGCCATTTTCTTTGGGGTGGTCAAAATCGGGTTTTGCCACGGCTTCCAAATTAAAACCCTGGCCGTGGTCATAGACTTTAATGGTCAGTTGCCGGTCTTCAATATGTATGCAAATCCTGACCGTGTTCTTGGCTTCATTGTCTTGGGCATGTTTGATGGCGTTGGCGGTCGCTTCCGTCAGCACCAGGTTAAGGTGATAGGCCAAGGCTTCCCGGTCACCGGAATAGCTGTCCAGTTCCTTGGCGATACGTTCACCGATGCTGCCGATGAGATCCAAATAGCGGGTTTGCGTGGGGATGATGACATCGACTTGCAGGATGGCTGGGCTCATGGCACGGCTCCACTTTATAGGGTTTAGGTTTGTGCTGCGGAAGCTTCATCCAAATCGGCATAAATCTCAAACACCCGATTCAAACGTGTGATTTCAAACATCGCCAATACAGGCTGCTGGATCTTGACCAAAACCAATTTGCCGGATTTGGCAACCGCCTGCTTATGTCCCGACAACAACGCCCCCAAGCCGGAACTGTCGATGAAACGCACTTGTTCCAATTGCACGACGATAGCCCCCCCGTGTTGTTCGATCAGTTGCAACAACTCGGCCTTCAAGTCCGCCGAATTGTGTGCATCAATGCGTTCATCTAGTATGGATAACACTTGGCAACCGTTAATTTGTTCCAGCTTAAAATTCATAGTGGTTTTCCTAAGGGTTTTGGTTGTTATACCACCGGCGTGGGCTTAAGCAAAGTTTGTGCAGGATGGCTAAATATCAGTTACCTTTTTAAAAATTCCCCGGCAATTGCAAACTAGCCTTTATTAACCCTATTGGCAATAATTTCCTCAACCACTGAAGAATCTGCAAGGGTTGATATATCGCCAAGATTATCCAGCTCGTTGCTAGCGATTTTGCGCAAAATGCGGCGCATAATTTTGCCGGAGCGTGTCTTTGGCAAACTAGGTGCCCATTGGACTGCATCTGGCGTGGCAATTGCACCGATTTCATTCCTGACCAGATTAACTAACTCCTTTTTAATTTGCTCGGTTGGGTTGACGCCCACATCCAGCGTCACAAAGGCATAAATGCCTTGGCCTTTGATGTCATGCGGAAAACCGACCACGGCGGATTCGGCGACGAATTCATGCAAATCCAACGCGCTTTCAATCTCCGCCGTACCCAACCTATGGCCGGAAACATTCAGGACATCATCCACCCGTCCGGTGATCCAATAATATCCGTCGGCATCACGCCGTGCCCCGTCCCCTGTGAAGTAATAACCCGGATAGGCCTTAAAATAGGTGTCGATAAAGCGTTGATGGTCGCCATAAATGGTTCGGGCCTGTCCGGGCCATGACCGGCTTAACACCAACACGCCTTCGGCAACCCCCTCCAGCAATTTCCCTCTACTGTCGATGATGGCGGGCTGCACTCCGAAAAACGGTAAAGTTGCTGAGCCCGGTTTTAAGGCGGTGACGCCCGGCAGCGGGGTGATCAGGATCCCGCCTGTTTCAGTTTGCCACCATGTGTCAACGATAGGGCAACGCCTTTCACCTACCGTATGGTAGTACCACTCCCATGCTTCCGAGTTGATCGGCTCACCGACACTGCCCAAAATCCTTAGGCTGCTGCGGTCAGTGCGCTCGACATAAGCATTGCCTTGCGCCATCAGGGCGCGTATCGCGGTCGGTGCGGTGTAGAAAATATTGACCCGATGTTTGTCGATGACTTGCCAAAAACGGTCGGCTTCAGGATAAGTCGGCACCCCTTCAAACATCAGTGTGGTCGCGCCATTACACAACGGCCCGTAAAGCACATACGAATGCCCGGTGATCCAACCGACATCGGCGGTGCACCAGTACACATCGCCATCGTGGTAATCAAAAATATATTTGTGCGTCATCGCCGCATACAGCAAATAGCCTCCTGTGCTGTGCTGCACACCTTTGGGTTTGCCCGTCGATCCGGATGTGTAGAGGATGAACAGCGGGTCTTCGGCATCCATGCTTTCTGGCTCACAATTTTCAGACGCTTGCGCCATCGCTTCGTGATACCAAACATCGCGCCCTGCCTGCCAAGCCACGGTTTGCCCGGTATTTTGGATGACGATGATTTTTTCCAGGCTTGGGCAATGGGCGGCGGCTTTATCGACAGTGGCCTTAATCGGGATGACCTTGCCGCCGCGATAACCTTCATCGGCACAAACCAAATAGTGGCATTGCCCGTCAAGGATGCGGTCTTTCAACGCTTCAGCGGAAAAACCGCCAAACACCACCGAATGCACCGCACCGATGCGCGTACAAGCGAGCATGACAACTGCCGCCTCAACGATCATTGGCAGGTAAATGCAAACATGGTCGCCTTTTTGTACGCCTTGGGCTTTGAGGACATTGGCGAATTTACAAACTAGCCGGTGCAATTCCTTATAGCTGATTTTTTTGTCCTGGGACGGATTGTCACCCTCCCAAATAATGGCGGTCTGGTCGCCGCGTGCTGCCAGATGCCGATCCAGGCAATTGGCGCTGACATTGAGCCTACCGCCTTCAAACCAGCGGATATAAGCCGTCGGATAATCATAATCCATGACCTTGTCCCAGCGCTTATCCCAAGTCAAAAAACGCTCCGCTTGCCCGTCCCAAAAGGCTTCCGGCTGGTCTATGGATTGCTGGTAAAGGGTTTGGTAAGTTTCGGCAGTGATGTGCGCCCGTGCCGCAATCTCAGGTTTGACGTGATAAAGATGTGGGTCTAGCATGATTTATTCCTAACTGGTTATTATGGCAGGACGGGGTTTATCCCTTGATCAACTTCGTAATTTCATCACCGCTTTGCAAACTGGCTCCCTTTACGAATAGCGCGGCACGGAACTGTCGCAATACAAAGACCATGCGTCAATGCCACCTTCCAGATTAGTGATGTCGGTAAAACCGGCTTCCACTAAAAAATTGGCGGCCCGTTTGCTGCGCATCCCATGATGGCAAAGCACGACAATCGCTTGGTTGGCATCCAGTTCATTGATCCGCGCAGGAATTTTGTTCAATGGGATCAAAACGCTGTTAGGGATATGGGCGTACTTGTATTCGTAATCTTCCCGGACATCGAGCAGCAACAACGGCTCGCCTTGTTCAAGTTTAGTTTTTAATTCAATCGCGGTGAGGGTCTTAACGGTCATGGTCTTTATCCTTTGTTTATGAATCGTTCCAAGCGTTGCATGGCAGCCGCCATTTTATCGGCTGTAGTGGTATAGGCAAAACGTAAATTGTGTTGGGCATTGTATGTCCCGAAATCTTTGCCAGGCGTTATCGCAACAGCTTCTTGCTCCAGAAAATCCAGCGCGAATTGGAAGCTATCATCAGTAAAGCGTGAGCAATCCGCATAAATGTAAAACGCCCCTTCAGGTTTGGCCGGGATGCCAAAGCCCAAATCCAACAAATGCGCATAAAGAAAATCGCGTCTTGCCGCCAGTTCGGCACGGCGGCGTTCCAGTTCTACTAGGGTTTCCCGATCAAACGCAGCCAAAGCCGCGTATTGCGAATGGGTGGACGTGGCGATAAAAATGTTTTGTGCAAGCTTTTCCGCCGCGCTGATAAAGCCGTCGGGCACGACCAGCCATCCGATACGCCAACCCGTCATACCGAAATATTTGGAAAAACTGTTGATGACAAACACCTCGTCGCTGTATTGCAATGCGGTTGTGGCATTTTGCCCATAAACCAAGCCATGGTAAATCTCATCGGAATAAAAACAGCCACCTAAAGCGTTGGTTGTTTGGACTACGGCTTGCAAGGCCTCTGGGGAAATCAAGGTTCCGGTCGGGTTGGACGGCGAGGCCACCAACACGCCTTTGCTATGGGAATGCCAATGTTGTTTGACCTGGTCAGCCGTCAATTGATACGAGGTACCGGCATCAACAGGTAAGGCGCGTGGCGTGGCACCGAACAAGCTGGCAAAATTGCTGTTACACGGGTAACACGGGTCGGCCATCAGCAATTCTTCACCGGGGTTCAAACTGATGCCTAAAGCCAGCAAAAACGCCCCGGATGCGCCGGGGGTGATAAAGATCCGTTCGGGCGCAACGGACACACCGTATTGGCTTTGATAAAACCGGGCGATTTTCCGCCGCAATTCCAACAAACCAGCTGCAGGGGTGTATTTTACTTCCCCTGTTTGCAGCAATCTGACACCCGCTTCGACTATGGCTTTCGGCGTAGGGAAATCCGGTTCGCCGATTTCCATGTGGATCACATCCCTGCCCTCAGACTCCAGTTGTTTCGCGCGTTGCAGCAAAGCCATCACATAAAATGGAGAAATGGCCAGCATCCGGTCTGCGGTTTTTTTGTCCATCGCTTGGGCTTATTTGGATAAGGTTGTGAAAAAATGCCGATGATACCAATAATTCTTGCTAACAGCCTGCTATTCTGCTAAAAATGCGCGGTTTTATTTAATCTTGTAGGAGTTAATGGATGGCTACTGGTTCTAACGTGGTTGCGTCGCCTTTTACCTTTAAGCCTTATGTACCAGCAGAAGGCGAAGAGTACATGAACGAAGCTCAATTGAAACATTTTGAGAGTATCTTAAAAAACTGGAAAGCCGAACTGATGCAGGGTGTGGACCGTACTGTAAACCACATGCAGGATGATGCCGCCAATTTTCCTGACCCTAACGACCGTGCCACGCAGGAGTCTGAATTCAGCCTTGAATTACGGACCCGTGACCGTGAACGCCGCTTAAGCAAGAAAATTGATGATGCCCTGAAAGAAATTGAATCCGGCGATTATGGTTATTGCGAGTCTTGCGGTATCGAAATCGGCATCCGCCGCCTCGAAGCACGCCCGACTGCAACACTGTGTATTGATTGTAAAACTCTGGACGAAATCCGCGAAAAACAAATGGGCTAAGCCCGTTTGCAAAATCGCTTGCCGTGCCAGATAAGCAAACTATCATTGGTCGGTTTGCACCTTCGCCAACCGGCCCTTTACACTTAGGTTCCCTCTACACCGCGCTTGCCAGTTTCTTGCAAGCCCGTTCCCAACAAGGCCGCTGGCTGTTGCGTTTAGACGATCTCGACACCCCGCGCAACCGACCTGGTTCGGTCACTTCCATCCTCAATACTTTGGACAGCCTAAGTTTGCATTGGGATGGTGAAGTTGCCTACCAAAGCCAACAATTGTCTGTTTATCGAGACATCCTCAATCAGCTCATACAAAACCAATACCTATACCGTTGCGACTGTAGCCGAAAGCTGCTCGCTTCTGACAGTTATTCGGGGCGTTGCCGAAATCGGGACATATCTCCAGACACCCCGCATGCCTTGCGCATTAAAACTGGCATACGGGAAATAGCTTTCGACGATTATCTGCAAGGGCCAATCAACGAACAGCTGAATGGCCCGCATAGCGATTTTATTGTCAAACGCAAAGACGGCATTATTGCTTACCAATTCGCCGTGGTTATTGACGATTACCTGCAGCAGGTCAACGAAATCGTGCGCGGTTGTGATTTGCTCACATCAACACCCAAGCAAATTTACCTGCAACAATTGCTAGGTTATCCCACACCACGCTATCTGCATGTTCCGGTGATTATCGACCACGATGGCTATAAGCTTAGCAAACAGACATTGGCGACCGCGGTGGACACCAGCATTCCGTCTGCGGTTATATTTGGTTTGTTGGTTCTGTTAAAACAACAGCCACCCTTGGAATTAAAAGCCGCTTCGGTTGGTGAATTATTGGCTTGGGGGATTAGCCATTGGAACCCTGCGGCATTAAGAAACCAACAATCACTTGCCATAGTTTAGGCCGTTATGTCATCACTCATTGGTCACGCTATCAGCGGTACAGCCATTTATCTCGCGCAAAAACACTACAATCCTACAACACGCTGGTTGTTGCCCGTGCTGGTTTTGCTTGCCATCTTTCCTGACCTAGATTATTTGGTTTTTCCACATTAACTTCCAGCCGCGCTTTAGCCATTCCTTATGGTTTTGCCTAAGCACCAGCATCATTGCATGGTTAGCAACTTGGCGTTTTCGAATTCCATTTATATTTTTTGCATTAGCCTCATGTTCGCATCTTATTTTAGACTTACTGGTTGGGGTACATCCTTTACCTATATTATGGCCTTTCAGCCATCACGAAATTATCTCACCGATTGGCATATTGCCCAGCGCCGGCCGCCTGAGCTTTAGCAATTATTATTTTTGGCGCAATCTTTTTATTGAATGCGGCATGTTGATTCCGCTGTTCAGTGTATTGGTCATGATAGCTCGGGGCGATTCTTTACAGACCCTGCCATTAAAAGCTTGGTTATTATTGCTTTTAGGGATACTCAGCCTATTATGGTCAATAAGCTTGACGCGCTAGCCTGGATGTTTACCTTATTGGATCAAGTTCTTTTGCCAAAACATCGCTTTACCCATTATCGGGTCAAGCTCATAACCTGCGAACCCACAAGCCTTATAAGCCGCTTGTGCGGTAATATTGCCCTCCAACACTTCTAACGTCAGTTTGCAACAACCTGAATTGATGGCGATTTCTTCCGCTTTTGCCAGCAATTGTTTGGCTATGCCGCGTCCCCGGTGATTTGCCGAAACGATCACATCGTGGATATTTAACAGCGGTTTACAGGCAAACGTCGAGAACCCTTCAAAACAAATTGCCATGCCTGCCGCATTATCGCCAAGCATAGCCATAATGACATATACCCCTTGGCGTTTTTTCAGTTCCGCAATCAAATTGGCCCGCACAAAAGCAGGCAATTGCGCACCACCCCCCATTGGGTCTTGGGCGTACTCATCCAACAGGGAGATAATGGCTTGGGCGTGTTTTGGCAGGGACAAATCAGCCAAAATGATTTTTATCATGTGCTATTTATTTTTAGGCTTTCGGAGGCACGTAGCCTGCTGGCATCTCATCATTGCCTTCAAACAAAAACTTATTGCGTTCTTCAGCCAAATAAGCACGGGCTTTAGGATCAAAACTCGCCAGTTTGTTTTCGTTGATGATCATAGTCTGTTTGCTTAACCAAGCTTGCCAAGCCGCTTTGGAGATTTTTTCATAAATCTCCTGGCCTTTTTCACCTGGGAAAGGTGGTGAATCCAAGCCTTCGGTTTCTATTCCGAGTTTTACGCACTTCACTAATCTTGTCATGATAAGAATCCTTGATGATTTTTTATATTAAGTTGTTGCAGGAGGGTTTTTACAGGTGCCGCCAACCCTAGTCCTGAAATTTGTGCGTTGTTATACCAGAGCGATTGATTGGCTTCCATCACATTATTTGTAAGGTTTTCGACATGGACAATCAACGGCGTGTAATCCAAATGGTAATGCGAAAAAGTATGGCGCTTGCTAGCCAAAGTGTATTGGCGTTTGATATGCAGGTTTCGGCTAATGCACCAGTCTTCAGCTTCCGCAAGGGTAGCAAATTCCGGAAAACTCCATAACCCACCCCATATCCCAGTCGGCGGTCTTTTTTCCAGCCAAATTTGCTGGTTTGCATCGTATAGCACCAACCAAATGCTTTGTCTGCTCGGTAAGGTTTTCGATGGTTTAGGCATTGGATAAACGGAGACTGTGCCATTTTTATTTGCTTGGCAAGCATCTGCCACCGGACATGACTGACATAATGGCTTGCTACGGGTACATAAGGTAGCCCCCAGATCCATGATAGCTTGGGTATAATCAGCAACGCGATAAATGGGCGTTAATTCCGCACTAGCAGCCCATAAGGCCTTGTTAACCCGTGAGTCGCCCGGCCATCCAGAAACGGCGTAGAAGCGTGCTAAAACCCGTTTTACATTGCCATCGAGGATAGGGTGGCTATTGTGGAACGCAATGCTCAAGACTGCCCCGGCAGTAGATTGCCCTATGCCTGGTAATGCCATCAAACCTTCTAACGTATTGGGAAAGTATCCCAATTCAACTATCCGTTGTGCGGCTTTATGCAAGTTGCGGGCACGGGCGTAATAGCCTAACCCAGCCCAATGTTTGAGCACCTCATCAATATCGGCTATTGCCAAATGCTCTAACGTCGGGAATTTTGTGGTGAACGCTAAAAAATACGGTATCACAGTGGTGACCTGAGTTTGTTGCAACATCGTCTCCGATAACCAGACGCGGTAAGGGCTGATGTCTTGCTGCCATGGCAAATTTTTACGCCCATATTGGTCAAACCAAGTCAGCAAACAATGTTGAAATTTAGCGGGAGTCATTGAAAAATTAGAGGAAGATGGTTGCTAAAATAGAGTACATTTATCATTGGTTATGGAATATCATGGGCGGGTACATAACTTATTATAAACGAGGTGAAAAATGTTGTTTTTAGCTAAAGCGGCGGGAATTGCCGTTATCGTCTGGTTTTATATGACCGCCAAAAAACATGGTCAATCCCCCATCAAATGGGTGATCATCGGCCTGATGGGTTATTGGATTGCCTGGTGGGCAATCAAATTGACCATACTCGCTCCTATCGTAGGGCTATTTGGCAAAAACTTTACCATGGTTTTTATTGTCACCCAAATTCCAGCCCTTTGCGCTATGGCTGCAGCATATTTGGTCAGAAAGAAATTATTGGCCGACTTGCCACCCAACTCAGAACAAAATTTGAAGTGATTTCAGGTATCACCCCTTAGCAATATCAAAAAAAACGGCTGGCATACTTTAAGTATGCCAGCCGTTTTTTTATCTGGAACCGTTTCGTTTACGCTAGCCTTCTATGCGCAAAATAAAATAACAGCGCACCAACCACTATCATCGGTGTAGACAGAATCTGTCCCATTGTTAGCCAATCAAATGCCAAATAGCCAAGATGTGCATCTGGCATCCGGTAAAACTCAACAAAAAAGCGGAAACAGCCATAAAAAAATACCGCGACACCCGTTGGCGCCATAATTGGGCGCGGTTTGCTAGTATAGACTTGTAAAATCACAAACAACAAAAAACCCTCCAAGAATGCTTCATATAATTGCGATGGATGCCTTGCCAAAGGGCCGCCATTAGGGAAAACCATCCCCCATGGCACATCAGTCGTCCTTCCCCAAAGTTCTGAATTAATAAAATTACCTAGGCGCCCTGCCCCTAAACCGATAGGAGCCAAAGGTGCGATTAGATCGATAAGCTGCATCATCGTGCAATTTTGTTTTTTAGCATAAAACCACATTGCCACAAACACACCCAACATACCACCATGGAAGGCCATGCCGCCTTCCCAAATTTTAAATAGCATAATTGGATTTTGGATAAAGTCGCCGAACTTGTAGAACAGCACATAGCCTATCCTGCCACCCAAGATAACCCCTAGTGCACCGTAAGTGACCAAGTCTTCAATAGCTTCCGGTTTAATTGGCGACCATGGGAGTTTTGCACTTCTTTGGCCTAAAAAATATACGGCAACAAAGCCAACCAAGTACATCAGTCCATACCAATGGACTTTCAATGGGCCAAGCTCAATCGCGATTGGGTTAATTTCCGGGTAGATAAGCATAATTACACATCCAAATTAGTGACATCCAAGGCATTCTTAACGATAAAATCGCGGCGTGGTTCCACGACATCACCCATCAAGGTAGTGAAAATTTCATCTGCGGCTATCGCATCTTCTATCCTGACTTGTAGCAAACGTCGGTTATTAGCATCTAATGTGGTTTCCCAAAGCTGTTCGGGGTTCATCTCTCCTAGACCTTTATACCTTTGGATATGCTGGCCTTTTTTGACTTCCCTCATCATCCAGTCAAAGGCTTGCTTAAAACTGCTGACAACCTGCTGACGTTCGCCCATTTTGATGTAGGAGCTATCATTAAACATATCCGCAGTATCTTGCGCATATTGCGCCATTTGTTTGTAGTCTTTGCTGTTAAAGAAAGTTGAAGGCAAAACAAATAATTTGCTGATGCCATGCAAACGTTTACTGATGACTGCCGAAAATTCATTGGCACTCTTATAATCCAATTCCACAGAAAAAACCGCGGTACCCAAACAATCATTTAATTGCTGGATAATTTTATCGAACCACACAATCAATTTTTGATGATCTTGCTTAAGATCTTCATCAACCACATCCATAGTAATGAGTTGTTCTAAAAAAGCTTCGTCATAACGTCTAAACAAGCGGTTAATATTACTGACAATTCCTACGTAATCTTTTGCCAATTTCTCTAAGCCTTGGCCTTGTATTGGCGGAGCCGTTTCATCAGTGAACAATTGCGCTTTGTCGAGTGCTAATTGGATCAGATATTCATTTAGGGCTACATCATCTTTAACGTAGTGTTCCTGCTTACCTTTTTTAACTTTATACAACGGAGGCTGGGCAATGTAGATATAGCCTTTTTCTATAATCTCAGGCAATTGACGGTAAAAGAAAGTCAGCAACAAAGTGCGGATATGTGAGCCATCAACATCGGCATCAGTCATGATAATGATGCGGTGATAACGTAGTTTAGCAAGATTATATTCATCTTTCCCAATACCACAGCCTAGAGCAGTGATTAAAGTGCCAACCTCTTCAGAAGAAATCATTTTATCGAAACGGGCTTTTTCAACATTTAGGATTTTACCCTTTAACGGTAAAATCGCTTGGGTGCGCCTATCCCTGCCCTGCTTTGCTGACCCCCCTGCTGAGTCCCCTTCGACGAGGAATAGTTCTGATAAGGCAGGATCTTTTTCCTGGCAATCAGCAAGTTTTCCTGGCAAACCTGCAATATCTAGCGTAGTTTTACGACGCGTCATTTCACGGGCTTTGCGAGCCGCTTCCCTCGCACGTGCGGCATCAATAATTTTACCGACAATGGCTTTGGCAATTTGCGGTTTTTCCAGCAAAAATTCCTGAAGCTTTTCATTCATGGTCGATTCCACCAATGGCTTTACTTCAGATGAAACCAATTTGTCTTTAGTTTGCGAGGAAAATTTCGGATCTGGAACCTTCACAGATAAAACTGCCGTTAAACCTTCACGGGCGTCATCACCCGTAGTAGTTACTTTCTCTTTCTTAGCTAACCCACTGGTTTCAATATATTGATTGACGGTACGTGTTAACGCCCCCCTAAATCCAGCCAAATGGCTACCACCGTCGCGTTGAGGAATATTATTGGTATAGCAAAAAACATTTTCTTGATACGAGTCATTCCATTGCATTGCAACTTCTACAGTCACCCCTTCTTTTTCAGCCTTAAAGTAAAAAACTTCAGGAAATAAAGGGATTTTATTTTTGTTGAGGTGTTCCACAAATGCACTAATACCGCCTTCAAATTCGAACACATCTTGTTTATCAGTGCGTTCATCTTCTAAGCTGATACGGACACCAGAGTTCAGGAAGGATAATTCACGCAAACGTTTCGCTAAAATATCGTAGTGGAACTCAACATCAGTAAACGTTTTATTGCTGGGTTTAAAATTAATCAAGGTACCAGAACCAGTTGCTGAACCAGCAGCCGCTAAAGGTGCAACAGGTTCACCCATCAAATATTGCTGTTTATATAACTGCCCATTTTTACGAATTTCAAGATTGAGTTCTTCTGACAATGCATTCACTACAGATACACCTACACCGTGCAGACCTCCGGAAACTTTGTAAGCATTATCATCAAATTTTCCGCCTGCATGTAATACGGTCATAATGACTTCGGCGGCAGATCTGCCCTCCTCCTCATGAATATCAACTGGAATACCGCGACCATCATCAGCAACAGTCACGGATCCATTTGCATGGATTATTACCCGAACTTCCTTACAATAGCCTGCCAATGCTTCATCTATCGAATTATCAACCACTTCAAAAACCATATGATGCAAACCGGAACCGTCATCTGTATCGCCGATATACATACCTGGTCGTTTTCTTACCGCATCCAATCCTTTCAAAACCTGAATATTGGTACTATCGTATTGATCGTTATTATTACTCATATGGTTTTTATTTTTCCTGTAGTTTGCCTAGATGTTCCACGTGGAACATTACATTGATTTTATAGTGCCATGTTCCACGTGGAACATTTTATAAGTTGGTATATGACTCAAATCCCCAAAATCAGTGGATGTATTAGCGGTGATAAAAACTTGACAGTTTAGGGTAGCTAAGAAATTTAGTAATTTACCTCGGTTATTAATATCTAATTCTGCAGCGAAATCATCAATTAACAAGCAACCTAAATAATATTGCTCATCAGTTAACAGTTGTACTTGTGCAAGTTTTAGGCTCAACACCAGTAATTTTAACTGTCCGCGGGAGACATAGTCTTTTGCAAGATATTGGTTAACCAACACTTGAAAGTCTCCCCTATGTGGGCCGCTATGAGTAAAACCATAGCGCAAGTCCTTTTCAATGTCATGATCCAAAGCATCTATTAGCGTTTTGGAGAAATCCCAACCTGATAATAAATTGATTGTTATATCTTCAATAACCAAAAAATTTTGGCTAATTGCAATAAACACAGATTGTAATTTTTCCAAATAACGGATCCGATAACTATGGACTATTGTACCGTAATACGCTAATTCTTGGTTCCAAACCGGAAGTTGTTCAAGCTGTTTAGTTTTTAATAAAGCATTACGTTGAGCCAGAGCCTTTTTAAAACACCTCCATGCCGGGAGAAAATTTTTTTCATCGTTAAAAATTCCCCAATCTAAAAATTCGCGTCGAAACTGCGCCCCCGCATCTAGCAATTCATAACTTTTAGGGTGGATCAGCTGTAATGGTAAAGCGTAAGCCAATTCGGAACGTAGTTGTTTAGATTCTTGATTGATGCGTATCGCTATTGATTTGCCATCAAGCTGGATACCTAACTGGTTAATGCCAGTATCAACCCGTTGGGTTTGAGCAGACACAATGATATGTTCGTGATTAAAATTGATCACAGACCTTATATTGCCAGAACGGAACGATCTTGCCCTGCCTAAAATATAAATAGCTTCAAGAAGAGAACTTTTACCACTAGCATTGTCACCCACTATCAGATTAATGGCAGGACAAGGCTGCATAGATGCGCTTTGGATATTTCTGACATGGTAAATATCCAATTTAATTAAGCTCATAAATTTATAAGCGCATCGGCATTACGATGAATTGGTAAGTACGGTCGTTCTGTTCATTGATGAAACAACTGCTAGCGTTGCTGGCAATAATTAATGCCGCACTTTCAGAATCTAAATTGGCAACTGCTTCCAATAAATATTGGGCATTGAATGAAATTGATAAGGAATCCCCATCATAATCAATTGCCAATTCTTCCTCCGCTTCATCCTGTTCCGGATTATGAGTGCTGATAGTTAACCGTTCAGCACTAATATCAAGCGTAATGCCTTTAAATTTTTCATTCGATAAAATTGCAACCCGGGTCAAAGCTTCACGAAACAATTGCTTATCTATACACAATGGATTGAAAAAATCTTGCTGAAATACTTTGCTGAAATCTGGATATTTTGCATCAACAAGTTTCGCTGAAAAAATAAGATCCTTAATATAAATCCTAATGTTATTGCTAGAAAACTCTACCTTAAGCTCAGTTTCAGAATCATCTAACAGGCGATTCAATTCCAAAACTCCTTTTCTCGGTAAAATAATCCGTGCCTCAAATCCAGTTGCCTGTTCAAGATGGTCTTCATAAACTGCTAAACGGTGACCATCAGAGGCCACTAATTTTAATTTACTATTAGAAATATTTAGCAATAGCCCATTTAAGTAATAACGCACATCCTGGTTAGCCATACAAAACAAAGTCTTGTCTAAAGCTTTTTTAAATTGTCCCGCATTGATTAGGAAGTGGTTTTCTAAAGCAGATTCGGCAAATTCAGGATAATTGTCTGCTGGTAAGGCACTTAAAGAAAAACGGCTACGATGTGAAGATATTTTGACTTTATCACCTTGCTGTTCGCATTTGATTTCCGCACCTTTTGGCAATAACCGGCAAATATCCAAAAGCTTTCTTGCTGGAACTGTAATCGATCCGGATTCTATTGGTTCGATCGCAATTTTAGCAATAATTTGAATCTCAAGATCTGTACCGGTCAAAATTAACTGATTGTCATTAACTACTATCAGGACGTTAGCTAAGATGGGTAGTGTTTGACGTTTTTCTATAACGCTTACAATTTGTTGTAAAGGTATGAGTAAAATTTCTCTATTAATAACAAATTTCATATTTCTTTATCTTATTAGTATTAAGGGGACAAAAAACTGTGGATAACTAGTTATTTTAATTTATTTTCAATAAGTTATTTATTTATAAACTAGCTGATATGGATGTTTGTTTATTGTGGATAACTTGGAGCTTAATAAAGATTGAAATTTTATGCACAAGGTTATCCCTAATATAAAGGTGGTTAGCCACAACGTTATCCACAATTCGTAAACTCTAAAAACATCTATATTCAATGGGGCATTCTTAGTTAATTCAGTAATAACAACTAAAAAAGGTATTTAAAGCCTCTTATTATTAGTCTAGTAAAAATCATGTATAAGTTTAATAAGTATTTTAAAAACAGTATGTTATTATTAAATTAAAGCTGTTATTTAATTGTGTGGGAATTGTGGATAACTAAAATATAACTTTTTCATTAAAATTGTCCCCAAGAATATGAACAAAAAGAGCATGGTTTATGCACAAAGTTATCCACAGGCTAATGGGACAATGACCGTAACAAATTAGAATAATCTTCAGCCATCTTATGGTCTGATTCTCTTAGCTCACTGATCCGCTTACATGCATTGATAACCGTTGTATGATCACGTCCACCAAAAGCATTGCCAATTTCCGGGAAGCTATGGGAGGTCAATTCTCGCGCCAATGTCATGGCAAGTTGCCGTGGTCTTGTGATTGTTTGCTTACGGTTTTTAGACACTAAATCAGAAATTCTAATTTTGTAATATTCAGCGACGGTTTTTTGGATGTTATCAATATTGACTAATTTGTCTTGTAAAGAAATCAAGTCGTGCAAAGCTTCTTTAGTAAATTCGGTAGTAATTTCTTTACCTGTAAATTGGGCGTTGGCAATGACTCTCCGTAAAGCGCCTTCCAAATCCCGGACGTTAGATGGAATCCGTTTAGCAATAAAAAACGCCACTTCTTGGGCTAGGTCAACACCTACTAATTGTGCTTTTTTCATTAAGATAGCCGCCCGCGTTTCCATATCGGGTGGCTCTATTGAAACAGGTAAGCCCCATCCAAAACGTGATTTTAAACGGTCTTCAAGTCCAACAATTTCCTTTGGGTATTTGTCACAAGTTAAAACCACTTGATGCTTTTTTTCTAATAAGGTATTGAATGTATGGAAAAATTCTTCTTGTGAGCGTTCTTTTCCGGCAAAAAATTGGATATCATCAATCAACAGTACATCAATGGCGCGATAAAATTGTTTAAATGCATCAATTGAATTTTGTTGTAATGCCTTGACCATATCCTGGACAAATTTTTCTGAATGCAGGTATACAATATTGGCAGAAGGGTTCTTTTGTAATACCGCGTTGCCGATAGCGTGCATCAAATGTGTTTTACCTAAGCCAGAACTACCGTAAATTAGCAAAGGGTTATAAGCCTTACCGCTATTTTCTGAAACTTGGATGGATGCCGCCCGTGCTAATTGGTTAGATTTACCTTCAACAAAATTTTCAAAAGTAAATGCTTTGTTTAGGAAAGTAAGGTTGGCCTTTTTAGTTTCGACAGGTTTGGCGACTTTTGTGATAGGAGGTGCTGAGGATTTTTTTGAACCAATTTCTAAGGTTAGCACTAAATTTCCATTAGAGAATTCATGAATGGATTCTTCAATTTTGGCAAAATGATGTTGTTTGACCCAATCTAATACGAAACGGTTAGGGGCAAGCAAAGTGATGTGCCCATCGCTTTCGACAGCTTGTAGTGGCCGAATCCAAGTACTGAAATCAGCATTAGCGATTTCATTTTCAAGTTTAGCAAGGCAGTTGTCCCAAATTGAACTCATTGAAGTAGATAAGGTATTGATTTGTGAAGTAAGAAAAACAGGGCTTTTGCCACTATACATTAATAAAACATGTCACTACAGAATTGACAGGTCAAGCTGTTTATTCTATCATCCAACGTCTTTTTTATCCGTTTTTGATAACACCATCCTAGTAGGCTTGAGCAACAATGAAAAGAACATACCAACCCAGCAAAATTAAACGCGCTAGAACCCACGGTTTCCGTTCCAGAATGGCGACTGTCGGTGGGCGTAACGTGTTAAACGCACGCAGAGCGAAAGGACGTCACAAGTTAAGCGTTTAGATTTTGGTTGTGTGACTAACAACGAATTCGGTTTCCCCCCACAGTGCCGGTTAAAAAAACCCGCTGAGTATAAAAAAGTTTTTGCTAAACCCGTAAAATCCAGTGATCAGTATTTTACCCTATTAGCGATAAGAAATGATTTGGATCATCCGCGGTTGGGTTTGGCGATAGCTAAAAAAAATGTCAAAAAAGCCGTACACAGAAATATCATTAAACGCACTGTTCGGGAAAATTTTAGGTTACAACAACAGTTAGGAAACATTGACATTGTTGTTTTGGCCCGCAGGGAAGCCGTCGATGCCCCGCTG
Source organism: Methylovulum miyakonense HT12 (assembly GCF_000384075.1). GTDB lineage: Bacteria > Pseudomonadota > Gammaproteobacteria > Methylococcales > Methylomonadaceae > Methylovulum > Methylovulum miyakonense. The sequence goes on along the minus strand of NZ_KB913025.1, from coordinate 1,279,200 downwards.
GAACTATTAAGAAAGTCATTGGAAAGACACTGGATTAAGTTGGTAACCCGATGCGCTTCATACTCATAGCATTGATAAAGTTTTACCGATATTTCATTAGCCCCTTACTCGGGTCGCATTGTCGCTTTTATCCAAGCTGCTCCCAATATTCCTTAGAGGCACTACAGCGCTATGGTGCTGTCATTGGCTGCTATCTCACCCTGAAAAGATTATTAAAATGCCACCCCTTCCATGAAGGGGGCATTGATCCTGTTCCAGATAAATTGAGAAAATAAGAATGGATAATTTAAGATTTATACTAGTGGTCACTTTTGCGATGCTAGTGATATTGATGATGCAAGCTTGGCAGATTGATTATGGCCCTAAGCCGGAAGTTTCTGCCACAGTCACGACACCTAACCTGGAAAATAGCAAAGAAGATTTACCCTCAACTTCAGGCGTACAGGCAACTAGCGCAACCGCAAGCCCAATTGCCATCAATACCCAAACATCCGGCAAAATAATTAAAGTAAAAACGGATGTCATTGATCTTGAAATTGACTTGCAAGGCGGTACTATCCGTAGTTTGGATTTGCTCCAATATCCGGTCGAACAGGACAATACTGTTGTTAACAAGGCACGCAGTTTGGTAGGGATGGCTGTCGCGGAAAAAAACCACTCCCCTGTCAGGTTATTCAATCCTCTTCCTGAAAAACTGTTTGTCGCCCAAAGCGGGTTAATTGCTGATAATGGTGCTGGCGCTATCGCTAACCATTACACTTTTTTTAGCAGCAGCCAAGACAGCTATACCTTATCTTCCGGACAAGAGAGCTTGACCGTACCGATGACTTGGACAGATAACGCAGGCCTGACCGTCACCAAATCTTACACGTTCAAGCGTGGCAGTTATGAAATCACCTTAAACCAACATATCGACAATGCTTCAGGCAAAGCGCTGCCTATCCGCCAATACAGCCAATTGTTGCGGGTGCCTGACCATAGCAATCAGGGCAATATGCTTACTGGGGGTATGAGGGCTTACGACGGCGGTGTGATTTATACAGAAAAAGACAAGTACCAAAAAATTAGTTTTGATGACATGGTTGACAGTAATCTGGATGTCGCCACCAAAGGCGGTTGGACAGCAATGATCCAGCATTATTTTGCCTCTGCTTGGATACCACCTGTTAATCAGGAAAACCATTTTTATACTAAGAACCTTCATGATGAACGTTATGTGATTGGCTCTTACTCGCCTTTAATCACCGTTGATAACAACACCTCAGCTGAATTTACGTCGCGGCTTTTTGCCGGGCCTAAAGTCCAGCCTGTCATGGAAAAAATAGCCACAGGCCTTGAGCTGACCGTTGATTACAGCGTATTGACATTTATTGGCAAACCCATTTATTGGCTATTGAACCAAGTCCATAATTGGACTGGCAACTGGGGATTGGCAATCATTGGCGTAACGCTGTGTATCAAATTGCTGTTTTTCCCTTTGTCCCAATATAGCTTTAAATCCATGGCGAAGATGCGCAAAATCCAGCCACGTTTGAAGGAGCTGCAAGAACGTTTCAAAGATGACCGCCAACGTTTCAACACCGAAATGATGGCTTTGTACAAAAAAGAAAAAGCCAACCCGTTGGGTGGCTGTTTCCCAATGCTGATACAAATCCCTGTTTTTATGTGTTTGTATTGGGTGTTGAGCGAAACTGTTGAATTCCGGCAGACCCCTTTCGCACTGTGGATACAAGATTTGTCCGTACAGGATCCATTTTATGTCTTGCCGATCATCATGGGCATCACTATGAAAATCCAGCAAAGCCTGAATCCTGCGCCAATTGATCCTATCCAAGCTAAGGTCATGAAGATGTTCCCACTGGTCTTCACCGTCTTTTTCTTATTTTTCCCTGCCGGTTTGGTGCTTTATTGGGTTGTCAACAACACCTTGTCGATCATCCAACAATGGTATATCACCAAACAAATTGATGCCGAAGGCAACGGTTCTACTGGGCATTAATAGTGCCCGGCACCATCGCCGCCATTGCGACACCGCCAGGTAATGGCGGTGTCGGTATCATCCGCATTTCAGGAACCGCTGTTCTTGAGATAGCCCGACACCTTACCAGCAAGCCCCTTATTCCCCGCTACGCCAGTTATTGCGTATTTAGGGATGCAGACAATTCCATAATCGACTCCGGCATTAGCCTTTACTTTCCGGCTCCCGCTTCCTATACAGGCGAAGATGTCCTTGAACTACAAGGGCATGGTGGTGCCGTTGTCTTGGATATGTTGTTGCGGCGTGTGTTATCGCTAGGTGCACGTTTGGCGAAGCCTGGCGAATTCACCGAACGCGCCTTCCTAAACAATAAGCTAGATTTGGCGCAAGCCGAAGCGGTTGCCGATTTGATCGCCAGTAGCACTGAACAATCCGTACGTTCGGCTCAAAAATCCATGCAAGGCGTGTTTTCCCAGCAAATCAACCAATTGGTGGAGGAACTTACAGAATTGCGGATATATGTCGAGGCCGCCATCGACTTTGTTGATGAAGAAATCGACTTTTTAAGTGATGGTGTCGTCGAAAAGCGCTTAATCAACTTGTTGGGACGTATTGCCCAGATCCAAAAAACCGCCCAACAAGGCCGTTTGCTCCGCGAAGGGATGACCATTGTCCTTGCTGGCAAACCCAATGCCGGAAAATCTAGCCTGCTCAATGCCTTGGCCGGACATGAAGCCGCGATAGTCACCCCCATAGCCGGAACCACCCGCGATGTATTGAGGGAGCGCATCCAGCTTGACGGGATGCCCTTGCATATTATCGACACTGCTGGTTTACGCGACAGCGATAATATCGTCGAGCAAGAAGGCATACGCAGGGCGCGTGAAGAAATGCAAAAGGCCGACAAAATCTTGCTGTTGATAGATGTGTGCGATCCAGATTGCGAAACTTTGTTGGAAACCCTACCTCAAAATGTGGACATTACCCGTATCTACAACAAAATAGATTTGCTTAATCAATCCCCCGCTGTAAAGCAGGCCGGAAAGGATACGGAAATTTACTTATCGGTAAAATCAGGCATGGGCATGGATTTATTGGCCCGCCACCTGAAACAAAGCGTTGGTTTTAATGAAGCGACCGATAATGTCTTCATCGCCCGCCGCAGGCACTTGGAAGCCCTAGAGCGTGCTTACCAATCTGTCGGAACGGCCTTGGGTCAATTGCAAATCAACCAAGCTGGCGAACTGGTTGCTGAAGATTTAAGGATGGCGCAACAAAGCCTTGCCGAGATAACCGGACAATTCACATCCGATGATTTGTTGGGGAGGATTTTTTCCAGTTTTTGTATTGGCAAATAGCCGCTTTGAATTTTACTGGCCGATACACATAAAAAAGGCCGCATTGCGCGGCCTTTCTTGATACTTAGCTTCAAAAGCAAATGGTATTATCTGCCGTTGATTTTAAAACCAGTGATTTTGATTAGATCGTCAGTGAAATAATCATCGTTTTTACCGCAGTCACTGCCATCAACACACGCGCTATCAGCGCTATGTTGGATATGGACGTAAGCAGTCCTGCCATTACCAGTGAAGGCAAAGCCACTGGGTTCGGCGCTGCTGTCACGGACAGACAGGATTGCACAACCGTCAACTTTGGTGTTGCGGTCTTTTCCGTCACGTAAACAAGCCCACACATCACCGAAAGGATGGTCTTCGATGACATCATGTTTCCAGTGCCGGGTTGGAAATCAAGGTTATCCGGTTGGTTAAGATCGATATCACCTTCGAGACACGGTTGGCCATTTTTCAGTCAAAATTTTAGATAAGCTAAATTAAAGCTTCAAATTTCTTAACATGCCTGAATTACCCGAAGTTGAAACCACCTGCCGTGGCATTGCGCCCTATATCCAAGGCCAAACCATCACCCAAGTGCAAGTGCGTGATGCAAGGTTGCGTTGGCCTGTGGCGGATAATCTGGCCGCCATACTAACTGGCTTGGCGGTCAGCTCGGTGACGCGGCGCGGCAAATATATATTGTTGAATACCCCATCAGGGACACTGCTGGTGCATTTGGGCATGTCGGGCAGTTTGCGCATTGTGACTAGGGTGCAGCAGCCCGGTAAGCATGATCATGTTGATCTGGTGTTTGGTGAAGATACTGTCTTACGGTTTAACGACCCGCGCCGCTTCGGGGCGATGGTATGGACAGATCAGCCTATCAATGGGCATGTGTTATTGAAAGATTTGGGGCCGGAACCCCTGCTGGCGGATTTTAACGGGGATTTGCTTTATACACTTTCCAGGCAGCGCAAAATCCCGGTTAAATCTTTTATCATGGACAGCCATATCGTTGTCGGGGTCGGTAACATTTATGCCAATGAATCCTTGTATATGGCGGGCATTTTGCCGACGCGACGGGCGGGCAATATTGCTTGGGCACGCTATGAAAAATTGGCGGAATGTATCCGCGAGGTATTGCAAGACGCGATAGGGCAGGGGGGTACGACGTTGCGCAACTTTGTCAATGAAACAGGCAAGCCCGGCTATTTTAAACAACAACTTAGGGTGTATGGACGTGCCGGTTTACCCTGCGTGGCGTGCGGGCAGGCGCTCACGGAAGTGCGGTTGGCGAACCGTACTACGGTGTTTTGCCGGAATTGTCAGCGTTGAGCGCAGTTTTTCCAGACAAAAGCGTTATAAATCTATATGATATGCCGCTTTTTAATGACCCAAATAGGTTTTATCATGCAAGTTGCTGACAATATGGCTGTTTCTATCCACTACACGCTGACCAATGACGAAGGCGAAGTCATTGACAGTTCGGCGGGTGGGGAGCCGTTAGTTTATTTACACGGCGGTGGCAATATCATTTCCGGCCTTGAGCAAGCTTTGCATGGCAAAGCGGTGGGCGACAAGTTCAATGTCCGGATTGATGCTGAAAATGCTTACGGCGAGTTTATGGATGACCGCGTCCAGGTCATTTCACGGGCGATGTTTGAGGGCATTGATGAAATTGAAGTCGGCATGCAGTTTCATGCCGATGTCAGCGACGGCCCGGGCATTGTGACTGTCGTGAACGTTGATGGGGATGAAGTGACTATAGACGGCAACCATCCGCTGGCGGGAATGGCGTTGACATTTGATGTCGAGGTTTTGGAATTGCGCCCAGGAACCCGCGAAGAATTGGCCCATGGGCATATCCATGGTGCAGGTTGCGAGCATTAATTTAGCTTTGGGGGTAGGGACGCAAACTAAGCGCCCCTACCCTTTATAGACCCAGGGGATTATCAGGGTCTATCCCCTTCATAAACGGCAAACGCCTATCTTGGTCGGTCAGCTGGTAAATTTTCCCTAACCAGTTATTAAATACCGCTTTTGCGGTGTCGCGCCAAGTATTGTCCAGATGTCCCAGCACCAAATGTTCAGGAAATTTTTCTAGCGTCTCCGCAGTGTTCCGGACCGCACGGACATGCAGTTCGTAATCCCTAAAAATGGCTTGTGCCTCCGCGTTAAAATAATTCTCCGGAAACGGCGGGTACTCGTCAATTTCAGCCCGGTAAAAGCGCATGACTTCGCGTTTGTACTCTTTCAGCAAACTAATGTCGTCATATTCAGGGTGGCCTTGAAAAAACACTGTGCGGAAACCGTCTTCACTGACTGCCAAGTGCACGCCCGCCGTCTCACTCGCGGCCAAGACTTTAAGGCCTTTAGCTTCCATATCCGATTGAAAAATCTCATTAAACCGCGAATGCGGCACGTCGAAGCGGGTATTGATTTCAGCAACCAAAGGATGGGTGCGGTCAAGGACTTTATGCGGGAACACCCCCCAGCGTTTGGCGGGCAGGCGTGTCCGTGCGATGCCATAGCGGTATTGGATGACGGCATGGGTGGCCAAGCAGGAACATAACACGGAAGCGACATTTTCCCGCGCCCACGAGAACACTTCCGTCAGCGGTTGCCAAAATTCCTCTTCCGGCAAACTCGGGCGGGTGACGTTCGCGCCGCTGATAATCAGTGCGTCCAGGCCATCGTTGCGGATTTTGTCAAACGATTCATAGTACTTATCAATATGCGCCTGGGTTTCCGGGCTACGCTTTAGGCCTTCGATAGTGAACGGATGGATATGGAATTGCACAATCTGGTTGCATGCACCCACCAAACGGAAAAATTGCCGCTCCGTCGCTTCCAGTGCGGAATCCGGCATCATATTCAGCAAACCGATGTGCATTTCGCGGATGTCCTGATGTTTGGCGCGTTCGGCATCAACGATTTCTTCGCCTTCTTCGCGCAGCCGTTGGAAAGTGGGTAAATCAGTGTGTGCAACTAGGGGCATGTAAGCGGTACTCGTTTTTTCTTATTGTTGTCTGGCAATAGCATCGGCGATCAACCGGATGAAGTCGTCTTCAGTTTTGACCGTGGCGACATCGTTGGCATCCACGGTGTAACCGTACTGTGCCGCAATGGCTTCGTAGCGCGGCAAGCGGGATTTGAACAGTTCAGGGAACACCCAAGAAACAAATTCGTCCGGCGGCATGACATTGGTGCTGGGGTAATTGCGCAGAGCCAAAAATTCCGCCAATTTCTCGTCCAAAAACGCTTCGCGATAGTACAAGGGTTTCGGGTCAAATTTGGCACGCTCTATGATTGTTTGTTCAAGGCTAGGCGGAATTTTGATGTAGATGATCAAGGTATGTTTCGCCAAGGTTTCCAACACTTCCGGGCTGTCCAATTCACAGACGCTACCGCCCGCATCATTGATGAAATGCTTGTAGCCGTAGATGTCTTCGGCTTTATGGATAAACTCCGGCACATCGTTCATGGCGGCGATTTCCGCCTGATGGTGCAATTTTTGGCGGCGTTTGAATTCCGCCAACGACAAACCGCCCAATTCAGGGCTGCCTAGTTTGCCTAAAAAACTGGACACCGCGGCCAGATTGTCCACGGTGATTTTGCTGTTCATATAAATCGAATCCGAACGCAGCAAATCCCGCAAAAACGGCACGCTCATGGCATGCCGTTTGATGTTGTCAAGGATAGGCTCTTCCAAATATTTTGTGCCGATCCGGTAATCACCGGAGTAATGGAACCATTTGGTTTTGGGCAACTTGTTGGCTAATGTGGTTTTACCTGCACCGGACATCGCCAACAAGGTGATGCTTTTCGATTGCCAGTCCAGGAATTCCTGTGGAAGCATTTTCATCTGAGTGTTTCCCCATTAATCCAGATAGTCGTCAATGTCCATGTCTTCGGGGTTGGGTTTGTGTTCATCGGTGTCCGAATAGCCCAGGTCGTCGGTTTCAATGTCATCAAACGGTGCGCTCCAATCTTCCGGGTCTTCAATGTAATCAAAGGTGGAGTTATACCAGCTATCATGGTCATATTCGCCTATATCGCCGTTAAGGTATTGCACTTCAATGGAGTCGTCAGTATCTTCGATATTGACGACCTTAAATTTAAGGTTGTTTTCCAGGTCTTTGTACCAACTGCCAATAATGGGATCTGCTACGGTGGTCATGTGTGTTGCCTCAAAGTAAATTTATGTTGCTGCTGTCCCCGATAGGAAACCGCAATAGCAATATTATGGGTATGGCTAAAGAAATTGCCAAAACATTTTCGAAATCGGCGGTGTTCCTGCCAAACGGTTTTATACCAAAAATATCAGCAATAGGAGCCGTATTTATCGGCCATTTAGCTTGTAAAGGCCTTGTATTAAACATTTTTAAACCTATATTGTCTATCGGGCCTGTTTAATCCATTGACACACTGGGAATTTAACTCCATGAAATCACGATTGTTATTATTAGCCATGCTGCCGCTGTACTTGGGCTTGTCCTCAGCAAGTTATTCTGCTTTACCGCTGTATGCCGAAGGCCAGGCTTTGCCTTCGCTCGCCCCCATGCTTGAACGCAGTATGCCAGCCGTGGTGAACATCTCCACGGCCACCAACATTGAAATTAGCCAAAACCCCCTATTGCAAGACCCGTTCTTCCGGCATTTTTATAATTTGCCGAACCAGCCGCACCGCCAACAACAGCAAAAAAACAGTTTGGGTTCCGGGGTGATTATCGACAGCAGCCAAGGTTTGGTGTTGACCAATAACCACGTTATTGATAAAGCCGATAAAATTACGGTGACTTTAAACGATGGCCGCCAGCTTAATGCGGAACTGGTCGGCACTGACCCTGAAGCGGATGTGGCGATTATCCGCATTCCTGCCGACCATCTGACGCAGCTAGCATTCGCCGATTCCAGCCAGCTCAAAGTCGGTGATTTTGTCGTCGCCATCGGCAATCCGTTTGGCCTGGGGCAAACCGTCACATCCGGCATCATCAGCGCCTTAGGCCGTTCTGGCTTGGGCATCGAAGGTTATGAAGATTTTATCCAGACCGATGCGTCTATTAACCCGGGGAATTCCGGGGGGGCGTTGGTTAACTTGCGTGGCGAGTTCGTCGGTATGAACACGGCCATACTTGCCCCTACGGGTGGCAATGTCGGTATCGGTTTCGCCATTCCTGCCAATATGGTCATGTCGATCAAAGAATCACTGGTCAAGAACGGGGAAGTGCGGCGCGGTTTATTGGGAGTGACGACACAGGACTTAACACCGGAACTGATCAATGCGTTTAATCTGGAAAACAAGCATGGCGCAGTCATTAGCCGTATCGAAAGCGGCTCCCCCGCCGAAAAAGCAGGCTTGGAACCCGGTGATATCATTGTCGCCGCCAATGGCCGTGCCGTTAAAGATAGCCATGATATCCGTAATATTATCGGTTTGATGCAAATTGGCGATAATGTCGAGATAGATTATTACCACGGTAACGATAAAAAACGTACCTCAGCGACGATAGGCAAACCGGAGCGCCCGCAGTTGGCCGGTGAAAAACTGCACCGGAAATTGCGCGGTACCGTGTTAAGCTCCACCGATAGGAACCAGATTGAAGGCGTGTTGATTGAAAAGATCGACCAGTCTGCGGAAGTTTGGCGTATTGGCCTGCGCCCGGGTGATGTGATTGTCTCGGCAAACCGTTACCGGATCCGCAATCTGGATGAGCTAAAACAAGTGGTTAATCCGGGCGGCGCGTTGTTGATTAATATCCAACGTGGGCAAGAAGGCTTTTTCGTTGTGTTACAGTAGGCGTATTTTTAGTGGGCGGGAAAGGGATTTAATCCCGCCCATTGTCATACCCGTCGTCATAGATGGTGCTGATAATAGGGGAGGGGGGCTAAAATCAGTGCCTTTATTAACTTGCGATTAATGTTTTACTGATATTGTTAGCCCGCTAAAAATCCCACAACTGCTTGAAAAACCCGATGCCCAATCTCAATAAGGTGTGGATTAACCTTGCCGTTACTTTAAAATGCGCCACCCAAGAATATTAAAGCAGTGGCCAACACCATCCGCAATACCCCTACACCGAACTTCCCTCGCACCTATATTCCGCTTTGGTTTCGGTAAACCCCCGTTTCGATGCTGGACGGGTCAGTCCTTGACATTAATAAATATGCATAAAACAACCAAAACCAATAGCGAGATTTATAAACGCCTGCTCACTTATGTCAAACCGCATCGGCGGCTTTTTATTATCAGCATTTTTGGCTTCCTCATTTATTCCAGCACCCAGCCTTTGTTTGCCAGCCTGATCCAGCAAATTATTGACACCTTGCAGGCCAGGTCACGTGACAAGATGTATTACCTGCCGTTATTTTTTAGCGGTTTGGTCGTGCTGCGCGGTGTCGGCAATTATCTGGGCAACTATTTTTTGGCCAAGGTCTCGTTAAATGTCATCCATACCCTGCGCTGCGAGATTTTTGATAAATATACGCAGCTGCCCACCGCGCATTTTGATGACAATAACAGTGGCTACATGATTGCGCGGATCACGCATAATGTCGGGCAGGTGGCGCAGGCGACCACCGATGCGGTGCGCAAAGTGGTGCAAGAGGGTTTGACCGCCTTAGGTTTGCTGATTTATTTGTTTTATATCAACTGGCTGTTATCCCTGGTCTTTTTGGTCGTCGCCCCGGTGATTGCCTTGTTGGTAAATTACGTCAGCAAACGCTTGCGGATGTTAAGCAAGCGCATCCAAGAATCCATCGGTGATATGACCCACATCACCTCGGAATTGGTCAACGGGCACCGCATTGTCCGCAGTTATGGCGGCGAAGACTACGAGAAACGCCGCTTTTTGGAGAGCAGCCTTTATAATCGCCGCCAATCCTTAAAAGCCACCACGACCGGGGCGATACATAACCAGGCCATGCAATTGGTGATCGCCATCGCGCTGGCGTTTTTAATGTATATGGCCTTGTTTTTCATGGAGCAATCCAGCGTAGGTTCATTTGTCGGGTATTTGACGGCGGCGTTTTTATTGCCTAGGCCGTTCCGGCAATTGAGTGACGCCAACAGTGATATTCAGCGAGGCATCGTCGCGGCCGAATCCTTGTTTGAGGTGCTCGATACCGAAGGCGAGCCGGACATTGGAACATATGAAATTGCTCGCTGCCAAGGCACGTTAGAATTCAAGGATCTGACCTTCCAGTATGCTAGGGCCCACGAGCCAGCATTGGTTGACATTAACTTTAAGGCCGAATCCGGCCAGACCATTGCTTTGGTGGGGGCCTCGGGCGGCGGCAAGAGTACCTTGGCCAATCTGGTGTCGCGGTTTTATCCACATGAACACGGGCAGATTTTGTTGGACGGGGTGGAAGTTAATGACTATAAATTGGGCAATTTGCGCCAGCACATCGCCTTGGTGAACCAGCAAGTGATTTTGTTCAATGACACCATCGCCAATAACATCGCTTACGGGGCATTGGCGGGCGCAAGCCGCGAAGCCATCGAACAGGCGGCGACCGACGCCTACGCGATGGAATTTATCGGTAAACTGGAGCACGGATTAGATACGGAAATCGGCGAAAACGGCGTAAAATTGTCCGGTGGGCAGCGGCAACGCTTGGCCTTGGCGCGCGCCTTATTAAAAGATGCGCCGATCTTGATACTGGATGAAGCCACCTCCGCGCTGGACACCGAATCCGAGCGGTATATCCAAGCGGCTTTACAAAAAGTCATGGGCAACCGCACCACGCTGGTCATCGCGCACCGCTTATCGACCATAGAAAATGCCGATGTCATCTTGGTCATGGAGCAGGGGCGCATTGTCGAACGGGGCACGCATAACGAATTGCTGGCGAAAAATGGCGCGTATGCGAGGTTACATGCGATGCAGTTTAAGGAACACAAGGATGGGGAGTGAATGCATTAAGGTCGTTGTAACAATGGCAAGCATCCGCACATTTTGCCGAAAATAATGGGGATTATCCGATATGGTGGCGAACCTGATAGAAGAATTGGCATGGATGAGCGAAGAAGACTACTTGCGGACGGAATTGGAGCGCGAGACAAAGCATGAATATATTGATGGATATATTTATGCGATGTCTGGGGCGAGCAAAAACCATCAGCGTATTACGGTGAATATTGATAGGGTGTTCGGGTCGCATTTAAGTGGAAAACCTTGCGAGTCCTTTACCAGTGAGGTTAAGGTCAAAGTCGGCAGCAAGTTCTTTTATCCCGATATCATGGTGGTTTGCGAAGACAATAAGCAAGATTACTACACCGAAACGCCCGTTATCATCGTGGAAGTGCTGTCCAAATCGACTAGGCGCATGGATGAAACCGTTAAAAAATTGGCTTACCAAAATATCCCGGCCTTGCAAGAATATGTCCTCATCGAGCAAGATTTTGTCGATGTCGAAGTGTGTCGGCGCAACCAGGGCTGGGTGTCCAGCCATTATTTTTTGGGCGATACCGTTCACTTTGAAGCCATTGGCTTGGCGATGGCCGTGACGGACATTTACGAGCGTGTCGAAAATGAAGACATGCAGACGTTTTTAGCCCACGTAGAAACTATCATCCCGTAATCAGGAGTTTTTTTGAAAACATTCATATCAGTGCTGGAAGACCATAGGGAAATGATTGCCAACTTGGCAAGCTGCAATGGGGTGATCGAAGCGGCGGGCAATTTGTTGGCCGATACCTTAAACCATGGCGGTAAAATCCTTTTGTGCGGCAACGGCGGCAGCGCCGCCGATTGCCAGCATATCGCCGCCGAGCTGGTGGTGCGCTATGAAAAAGACCGTGCCGCCATGCCCGCGCTGGCCTTGACCACCGATTCGTCCATTTTGACCGCGCACAGCAACGATGTCGGCTTCGAAAGTGTGTTTTCCCGTCAGGTCGACGCCTTTGGCCAAGCGGGCGATTGCTTGGTCGCCATTTCCACGTCCGGCAAAAGCCCGAATATTGTCAAAGCCGCGCAGGTGGCCCGGCAAAAAGGCTTGTCCGTCATCGCCATGACGGGTGGTGATGGCGGGCAGTTGCTGCAACACGCCAGCATCGCCATCATTGTGCCCTCAAGCGTGACCGCAAGAATCCAAGAAGCGCATATCCTGATCGGGCATTGGTGGTGCGGTTGGATTGAAGGCCATTGTTCGAAACCCTAGCGACTGAAAACCCGCAGGGTTTATCCAAATATAAAGGAACCTCCCATGTTAGCCACCCTACCTGATTTCACTCGGGGCAAAATTATCGTTATCGGCGATGTCATGTTAGACCGTTACTGGTCCGGGCAAGCGGCGCGTATCTCCCCGGAAGCCCCCGTTCCAGTGGTGCGCGTCAATGACAGCGAAGACCGCGTTGGCGGGGCGGCGAATGTCGCGCTGAATATCGCCCGTTTGGGCGGGCAAGTCACGTTGCTAGGCGTGGTCGGCGATGATCCGGAAGGGCTGGAGTTGAAACAATTGCTGGAAACCGAAGGCGTGAATTGTGAGTTTGTGGTTGCGCCATCCGCCCGCACGATTTGTAAATTGCGTATCATGGCGCAGCATCAACAGCTTATCCGTGTTGACTTTGAAGATTTGCCGCTGCAATTCGACCGTGCTGGCTTACAAGCCAAACTAAAACAACAATTGCCAGAACATGATGTCCTGGTGTTTTCTGATTACGGCAAAGGCACATTGGCGGAAATCAGCGTCCTGATCGACATTGCTAAAACGGCCGGATTGAAAGTGTTGGTTGACCCTAAAGGCACGGACTTCAGCCGTTACGCCAACGCCGACGTCATTACGCCGAACCTGGGGGAATTGCAGGCGGTGGTGGGTGTCTGCGCCGATGAGCAAGCCTTGCAGGCGCGGGGCCGCAAGCTGATCGCCGACCACCACATTGCCACTTTGTTGCTGACCCGTGGCGAAGCGGGCATGACGCTGGTCCAGCGGGACTCCAGCCACTCCTTACCTGCCCAAGCCAAAGACGTGTTTGACGTCACAGGCGCAGGCGATACCGTCATCGCCGTGATGTCCTTATGCATGGCGGTCGGTATGCCGTTGGTAGAGGCCATGTATCTGGCAAATCTTGCAGGCGGCATTGTCGTGGGCAAGCTCGGCACGTCCAGCGTCTCCAATGAAGAATTGGCCCGTGCCATGCATGGCGACCGTGATGCGGCACAGTTTGGCATTGTGTCCGAAGACGAGCTGGCTTGCCTGATCAACGGCGCCAAGGCCAGTGGCGAGCGCATTATCATGACCAATGGCTGTTTTGACCTGCTGCATGCAGGCCATGTCACGTATCTGCAACAGGCGCGGGCTTTGGGTGACCGTCTCATCGTCGCGGTCAATTCCGATGCGTCAGTGAAAATGCTCAAAGGCGAAACCCGTCCGATCAACGGCCTGCCGCAACGGATGACCGTATTGGCGGCCTTGGCCTGTGTCGATTGGGTGGTGGCGTTTGAGGAAGAAACGCCGGAACGCCTGTATTGTAAGCTCTTGCCGGATGTCATCGTCAAAGGTGGCGATTATTCGCCCGATCAAGTGGCGGGTGGCGATTGCGTCATTAAAGCGGGTGGTGTAGTGAAAATTTTACAATTTGTTGAGGGGCATTCCACAACATCAATGATTAACAAAGCACGGGGTGGGGAATGATAATTGTCACAGGTGGGGCTGGGTTTATTGGCAGCAATTTGATCCACGCCTTAAACGGGCGCGGCGAACGAGACATCTTGTTGGTTGATAACCTGGCCAACGGGCGCAAGATGCTCAATATCGCCGATTTGGACATTGCCGATTACTGCGACAAACAGGACTTATTGGCCAAACTGTCCGTGCCGGAATTCATGCAAAAAGTCCGCGCCGTTTTTCATCAGGGCGCGTGCTCGGCGACCACCGAATGGGACGGGCAATATGTCATGAAGAACAATTACGAGTATTCCAAACAGCTCCTGCATGCTTGCCAAGCCGCCAAAATCCCGTTTATCTACGCGTCGTCCGCATCGGTTTACGGCAATGGGCAGCATGGTTTTAGTGTTGACCGCGCCTGCGAGCAGCCGATCAACATGTATGCCTACTCAAAATTCCAATTCGACCAATATGTGCGCCGGGTCTTGCCGGCCGCCACCAGCCAAATTGCCGGTTTCCGGTATTTTAACGTCTACGGGCCACGCGAACAGCACAAAGGCGCCATGAGCAGCACCGCCTTCCATTTCAACCAACAAATCATCAAAGACCAGACCGCCCGCCTATTTGCCGGTTGTGACGGTTATGCCGACGGGCAGCAGCAACGTGATTTTGTTTATGTCGGCGATGTTGTCGATGTCAATTTATGGTTCCTGGACCACCCTGGGCAATCGGGCATTTTCAATGTCGGGACTGGTAAGGCCGAACCGTTTAACACCGTTGCCGAGGCCGTGATCGCTTGGCATGGGCAAGGCCATATCGACTATATCCCGTTTCCCGAGCATCTCAAAGGCGTGTACCAAAGCTATACCCAAGCGGACATTTCCGGCTTGAGGGCGGCGGGTTACAGCAAAGCGTTTTTGACGGTCGGGGAAGGGGTCAGCTGTTATTTGGATTGGCTGAACCGCTAAGGTATCAGAGGGGGCCGTTCCGGCTGCCAAAAAGGCCATACGCCTTGGAGACTGTGAAAGTATTGCAAAAGGCTCTAAGAATTAATGATTGTCCACAAAAAATAAGAAACAATTAAATATAGATTTCAATAAGTTATATTTAATCTGGTTTTACACTTTCGTGATTTTCGTGGACATAAAATAATTCTTTCACAGTCTCCTTGCCGTTTGGCCACGGCCCGATAAAATGGTACGGATGTCCATCGGCGGGGGCATGGCTGAAGGTTATGGATTGCCGGGCCGATGGCGTGAGGCTCCGGAAGGTACCCCATCTTCCTGTATCTCCAGCAGCACACTGTGTGATATGCCGCAGCCACTGCGGAAAATCACACACTGACCATTCCAAAATCCTCTAAAAAGCCCGGTTTATATGGCTTTCCTGCAAACAAATAAATCAATTAAGCAAATTAAATGCCAAAAACAGCGGCATTTTGCCGCGTGACAACGTGTCGCATTTTCAATCGCTTATAGACACTTTAAACTTCGCCGTGACTGTTGATGACTCTCGGCAGTTAGTATCCTTCCTCTCGATAATGCGGGCAGAGGTCTAGCCCGCATTTTTTTTCTAAACCGAGGTATTTCTATGAATCGTAGCTATCTGGCCAAACTGGCTGTCCAATCAACGGATATGAAAGAACTCAGCAGAAAAACCGCCATTCATGAAGCGGGCCATGCCGCGGCGATCTATTTTGCCAATAAACAAAAAGCGTTGCCCCCCGTTTGTTTTCAAATAATTGTCAGCAATTTTGGCCAGCGCCTCCAAACCCCTATCCAGTCAGGATTATGGTTTGCCAAGATAGAGGGCGGGCGATTGATCCATACGCTGCCTTCTTCGGTCGCTGAAGCGACCCGTGGTTTTTCAAGTGTGCAAAAACACGCGTATATCAAGGCATTTGAAGCCGACATGATGAACTTGTTGGTCGGGCCATTGGCTGAAGCTAACTATATCGCCTTACGTGACGACGAAATATTTAATTCGCGTCTGGTCAATATGAATGCCCTGCATCACTACGGCGGCAGCGCTGACCTTAAGTTAGTCGAAGAATACCTCGGTTGCCTGTCCGTAGACCAAGAAACATGCGGGCAGAAAATGGCGGAAATTTTTGCCGCGGCGTTTGAGTTTATCAATGACCGGGACAATTGGCGTGCGATCCTCGGTTTGGCAAATTACATACTGGCGAATGGCCAGCAGGTTATTGCTTGTGAAGAAATAATTTCTGTACTTGATGCGCGTAGGGATGTGAGAAGGAAAGCGGCTTGACTGTCATGATTGATAAGGTGCAGTCAACAGCTTTAGGGATTGAATCAGCTCTTAACCGTTTAAAAAGCCATCTTGTTAGCAAACGGCAGCTTGCTTATCCACTTATGCGGCTGGATACGCAGGGAAAATCCAGTCAGGGGCGTTATCATAAATTGTATGGAGAAACCTTGGCCCGGTACATGACATCATATCCCTTAAGGGCCCATAACCAGTAAAGCCTCTTTAGCGGGCCGTTTGGTAATCCGCTTTGCCTGTGGGTATTCAAACGGTAGGTTTTGGGTCGGGCCGAAGTTCCCGCCAATCAGGCAATTGATTGCCCCCGTGTACCAAACAACGCCGTACCAATCCTGACAATCGTCGCCCCTTCGGCAATCGCCGCCTCCAAATCCCCGCTCATGCCAAACGAAAACGTGTCCAAACGGGGTTGCCCCAATGCGGCGACGGCTTGCATCAAAGCCTTATAAGGCAAACGCTGTTCGGCAAAATCATCGGCAGGTGCCGGAATCGCCATCACTCCGCGTACCCTTATATTAGGCAAGGCAGTTATCTGCCGGTAAATATCCGGCAATTCATCCAAGGCAATCCCTGATTTGCTGCTTTCATCGCTGATATTGACTTGTAGGCAAATATTTAGCGGCGGCAGGTTCTGCGGCCGTTGGCCGCTTAGGCGATGGGCAATTTTGACACTGTCGACGCTGTGCACCCAAGCAAAATGGCGGGCGATAAGTTTGGTTTTGTTGGATTGGATAGGGCCGATAAAATGCCAGGTCATATCAAAAGCCCCCAGCAATTGCTGCTTGCTGATGGCTTCCTGCACATAATTTTCGCCAAAATGCCGTTGCCCGGCCTGATAAGCCGCCGCTATTGCTTCGGCTGGCTTGGTTTTGCTGACAGCTAACAGGGATACAGCGTTTTCATGCCGGCCATATAGCCGTTCTGCGCGGTGGATTTGGGCGCGGAGATCATTAAGTCTTTTCTCTATCATCGTTTTCAGTAGGTATAGAAGGTTATGGTATTAAACTATGCAGCTTGAAAAAAGCAAAGCCCTAAACTATGGTATAAAGTATCGGTATTTTTACTTCACTTGGTAAGAGGAACTTATGGATATTAGCGAATTACTTGCGTTCTCGGTTAAAAATAAAGCGTCGGACTTGCATTTGTCGGCGGGCTTGCCGCCAATGATTCGGGTGGATGGCGATATTCGCCGTATCAATATTCCGGCGTTAGACCATAAAGAAGTCCATGCCTTGATTTATGACATCATGAATGACAAGCAACGGCGCGATTACGAGGAGTTTTTGGAAACTGATTTTTCGTTCGAATTGCCTGGCGTGGCCCGGTTCCGGGTGAACGCATTCAACCAAAACCGGGGTGCTGGCGGCGTGTTCCGGACTATCCCGTCTAAGGTCTTGAGCCTAGAAGATTTGAACGCCCCGAAATTTTTTGAAGAACTGTGTAAAAAGCCACGCGGGCTAATCCTGGTCACCGGCCCTACCGGTTCGGGCAAATCGACGACATTGGCGGCGATGGTCAATTATATTAACCAAAACGATTATGCGCATATCCTGACCGTTGAAGACCCTATCGAGTTTGTCCACGAAAGCCAGAAATGCTTGGTTAACCAACGTGAAGTCCACCGTGATACCCATGGTTTTAATGAGGCGCTCCGGTCAGCGTTACGGGAAGACCCGGACATCATCCTGGTCGGTGAGATGCGGGACTTGGAAACTATCCGCTTAGCCCTGACCGCCGCCGAAACAGGCCATCTGGTGTTCGGGACTTTGCATACGACATCCGCCGCAAAAACCATAGACCGTATTATTGACGTGTTTCCCGCCGCAGAAAAAGATATGATCCGCGCGATGTTGTCAGAGTCTTTGCAAGCGGTCATCTCCCAGACCTTGATGAAGAAAATTGGCGGTGGCCGGATTGCCGCCCATGAAATCATGGTGGGGACGTCGGCGATCAGGAACTTGATCCGGGAAGCTAAAGTTGCCCAGATGTATTCGGCGATACAGACAGGGCGCAAAGACGGTATGCAAACACTGGATCAAAATTTGCGCGAGCTGGTTGACAAAGGTTTGGTGAACGCCAAAACGGCGATGGTAAAAGCTGTGAACAAAGATATGTTCCTGTGAGGTAAATTATGGACTTTAACGCGCTACTGACATTGATGGTGCAAAAGCACGCTTCGGATTTGTTCATCACCGCAGGTGTTGCCCCGACGCTAAAAATCGATGGCCAATTGGTTGAGGTATCAAAGACGAAATTGACCCCTGAGCAATCGATGGCTGTTGTTTTGAGTATTATGGACCAGCGTCACAAGGACGAGTTTTTGCAGACCATGGAATGCCAGTTTGCAATCAGCATATCGGGCCTTGGCCGGTTCAGGGTCAGCGCATTTACCCAGCGCACTTCGGCGGGTATGGTGTTGCGGCGTATTGAGCATAATATCCCTGATTCCGATGCCTTGCATTTGCCGGCGGTTTTAAAAGATCTGATTATGGAAAAGCGGGGGCTGTTGCTGTTTGTTGGCGCCACCGGTACCGGTAAGTCAACGTCCTTGGCTTCGTTGATTAAGTACCGCAATGAAAACAGTAGCGGCCATATCATCACTATTGAAGACCCCATAGAATACCAGCATCACCATATAGGCTGTATCGTCACCCAGCGCGAGGTTGGTATCGACACCGAATCGTATGAAGTGGCGTTAAAAAACACCCTGCGGCAAGCCCCTGATGTGATTCTGATCGGTGAGGTCAGGACCCGCGAAACGATGCAAAATGCCATTACTTTTGCCGAAACCGGCCATTTATGCCTGACCACGCTACATGCCAATAACGCCAACCAGGCATTGGACCGGATCTTGCATTTTTTCCCCGAAGATATGCACGACCAAGTGCTGATGGATTTGTCGTTGAATTTACGCGGCATTGTTGCGCAGCAGTTAATCAGGCGCTCTGACGATAAGGGGCGTTATCCTGCCGTTGAGGTGCTGATCAACACCCCCTTGGCCAGGGATTATATCCGCAAAGGCGAAATCCATAAGCTCAAGGAATTGATGAAAGATTCTAGGGAGCAGGGCATGCAGACCTTCGACCAGGCTTTGTATGATTTATATGCCGATGGCAAAATCAGTTATGAAGATGCGTTGAACCATGCCGATTCCAGAAACGAAGTGCGCCTGATGATCAAGCTGGGCGCAGAAAATGGCGGCAATTTTGTCAACGCCGGTATGATGCTGACCGATGCTGATGAAGACAATGGCGTATTCAAAACTTTTTGATTATTAAACGCCGCCGATTGACAAAAACTAGAACCGTAACCCAACAAGAGACACTATGACCGCCCCACATGCACTGCACCAATCGACATTGACTTCCTTAAAATTGCTGGCACGAGGCAAAGTCCGCGATATTTATGATATTGACGACAACACCATGTTGATTGTGGCCACTGACCGGTTGTCGGCTTTTGATGTCATTCTTCCTGATCCCATTCCTGGAAAAGGCCGTGTGTTGACCCAGGTGTCAAATTTCTGGTTTAACAAAATGCGCACGATTATCCCTAACCATCTGACTGGCATACCTTTAGAGCAAGTGCTCCCTGATGCGGCTGAACGCGAACAGATAGAAGGCCGTGCTGTTGTCGTAAAGAAATTGCATCCCCTGCCTGTGGAAGCCATTGTACGTGGTTATTTGATCGGCTCAGGATGGAAGGATTACCAAAAAACCGGTGCGGTTTGCGGCATCGTTTTGCCGGAAGGCCTGCAACAGGCCCAACAATTGCCCGAAGCGATTTATACGCCGTCTACCAAAGCGGGGGTTGACCAACACGACGAAAATGTGTCGTTTGCCGCCACCGTCGAGTTAATAGGCCAAGATTTGGCCGGACAAGTCCGGGACGCCAGTTTGTTGTTGTACAAGACCGCGGCGGCTTATGCCAAGGAACGTGGCATTATCATCGCCGATACCAAATTTGAGTTTGGTGTTGATGGGCAAGGGACGCTGTATTGGATTGATGAGGCATTGACCCCCGATTCCTCACGCTTCTGGCCTGTTGACCAATATCAAGTCGGCATCAGCCCGCCCAGTTTTGACAAGCAATATGTCCGCGATTATCTGGAAACCTTAGCGTGGGACAAAACTTTTCCCGCCCCTGCCTTACCGGCCGAAGTCGCCGAATTTTGTGCGGCAAAGTACCGTGAGGCGGAAACTAGGCTAACCCAGGGATGAGGGGCAGCTTGCGCTTGCGGTGAGTTTAAGGGGGGGATGGGGTTGGTCTGTAGGTTTTAGAACGTTATGGAACGGGCACTTAACCCGTTCCGGCATCAACTATAACGCAAATAAGATCAACGGATGGTCCGTCAAGTCCTGATAAATCGCGTCCAGTTGTTGCTTGCTGTTGGCGGTGATCGTGGCGGTGACGGCTAAAAATCTGCCGTCTTTGCTGGGGCGGGTTTTGATATGGGTTTCATTTATTTCCGGCGCATGGCGTCGGATAATCTCTATCACCAACACATCTATTTCAATATCATTTTTGCCCATTGCCTTAATTGGAAATTGGCAGGGAAATTCAAACAGGGTCTCTTCAGTCATGTAAGGGATTCTTTGTAAGCTTGTAAAATGTCGTTCATGGTATGCCAAACCGGCCCTAGTGTGCCGTTACCCACTACCGCCCCGTCCAATTCGATGACGGCGACGATTTCACGGGTTGAGCTGGTGACCCAAATTTCACTGGCGGATTTTAATTCATCTAGGGCGATAAGGCCTTCACGCCACGCGATGTTGTTTTTGCCGGCAAGCTCCAGGATCACGTCGCGGGTGATGCCAGGTAAAATCCCGTTGCTTTTGGGTGGCGTGACCAGTACGCCATTAATCACGGCAAAAACATTGCTTGCCGCGCCTTCCGTAACATAACCGTCCTTAATCAAGATCGCTTCGGCGCCGCCTTGGTCTATGGCTTCTTGGCGGTGCAGGATATTGGCCAGCAGTGTGATGGTTTTTGCGTGGCAAAGTTTCCAACGGCTATCATCCAGGGTCACGGCTTTTATGCCGGTCTGTGCGCCTGCAAACGGCGCAATGTCCGAACACATCACGAAGACGGTGGGGGCGACGCCTTCGGGAAAGGCATGGTCGCGTTTTTCCGCCGGGCCACGGGTGATTTGCAGGTAAATGTATTGGTTTTTGTCAGCATCCAACAGCGGCGCAAAAATGGCTTGCCATTCGCTACGGCTGTGCGGGTTGGTGATGCGGACGATGGCCAAACTATTTTCCAAGCGTTGCAAATGGTCGTCAAGACGGAACAGTTTGCCGTGGTAAGCCGGGATCACTTCATAAATGCCATCGCCAAACAAGAAGCCACGGTCCAATACCGAAACCTTGGCTTCTTCCAGCGGTAAATAGTGGCCATTCAAGTAAACCGTTTTACTTGCCATCGTCAGATTTCTCCATGGTCATTAATGCGCCGTCATAAAGCCTGCGGAAAATATTGCCTTGCTCCACCGGTTCAAGTGCGATTAAGTCTTTGCTAATCAGGGGAGCCCCTTTTAGGGTGACGTTGACGGTGCCGAGCTTGTCGCCTTCTTTGACGGGCGCAGTGATTTTTTTATTGACGGTGATGACCGCTTTCAGGTCGTTGTAATGGCGGCGGGGGATTGTGACATAAAGGTCCTCAGGCAAGCCTAGGGGCAGTTTTTGTATTTCACCTTTCCAAACCTTCGCTTCGCTTAAGGCCGTTTTGCCTTGGTATAAGCGATGCGACTCATAAAAACGGAACCCGTAATTCAATAGGCTTTGGTTTTCGTTAGCCCGCGCCTTGGCGCTTTTAGTGCCCATGACTATAGAAATCAAGCGCATATTTTCCCTAAGCGCGGAAGCGACTAGGCAATAGCCGGCATCGTCGGTGAAACCGGTTTTGACGCCATCGACCGATTCATCCCGCGACAAAAGCTGGTTGCGGTTTTGCTGGGTAATTTTGTTGTAAGTGAATTCCTTTTGCGAGAACCAAGGGTAATACTCAGGGAACTCCCTAATTAACGCTGAAGTTAGCGTTGCCAAATCGCGTGCCGAAGTGTAATGGTCGTCAATCGGCAAGCCATCGCTATTTTTGAAATGGGTGTTGCCCATGCCCAAACGCGCGGCCTGTTGGTTCATCATTTCCGCGAAAGTTTCTTCGCTGCCCGCCACATGTTCGGCCAGGGCGACGCTGGCGTCATTGCCGGATTGGATGATCACGCCTTTGAGCAAATCTTCGATTTTGACACGTTCATTGACTTCGACAAACATCCGGGAACCGGAGGCGGCACGAGCCTTTTCGCTAATGGTGACGAGATCATCCAAGTGCAAAGTGCCTTTTTTGATTTCGTTGAAAACCACATAAACGGTCATGATCTTGGTCAAACTGGCGGGCGCTAGCTTGGCGTCCGCGTTGTTTTCGGCGAGGATTTTGCCTGTGTTGTGGTCTTTTAAAATATAAGCGGTGGCGGCGATGGAAGGTGCCGGAGGTATGGCAAGTTCGGCCTCGGCTGCGTAAGCGGCGAAGGCGGCGATTTGCAAACCCATAAACAGAAACAAAGTAAGTTTTTTAATGGATGTCATTGCTCTTTTGGGGGTGGGTAGGCTCAGTAAAACAGGGCGTTATTGTATCATGGCGCAATTTGTTTGTTTGGTTTCGTAACAAACTTTGCACAAGGAGGCAACCACCATGCGGCGCCAGAACGGGCCGGACAGCTTGTTTTAGTAAGCAGAACCCATCAGCTTAAGCCGTACGGCAAGGCCAGGTGCTGTTTCAGGGAAATCGGGGGGGCTTTGGAAGGCAGGGTTTTTAGTTCATCGCTAACGGCGTGATTTTAATCGCGGCAGTGCCGGATTTATGGATGCCCAATTCTTTGGCGGCGGCATAGGATAGGTCCATGACACGGTTGCCGCTATACGGGCCCCGGTCATTGATACGGACAACCACCGTGCGGTTGTTCCTGATGTTGGTCACTTCCACATAAGATGACAAAGGCAGCGAATTATGGGCGGCGGTCATGGAGTACATATCATAGCGTTCGCCATTTGCCGTGCGGTGGCCTTGGAACTGGTGGCCGTACCAGGAGGCTATGCCTTCGTTACCGCCCCTGCGCGTATGGTGGGCATGATGCCGGTGTTTGCTTGCGTGATGGCTGTGGTGTTTGCTATGGCCATGTTTGGCGGCCACGGCAGTGGAGATAGGGTTACTAAAAAAACTGCATACCATCAGAAAGAGCGTTGCTGTTATGAGTTTGTTCATGGGAATGTCCCCGGTTATTTAAGATAGATTCACTTAATTGGTACACGGCCATGGCATATAAAGGACTGTGGTTATAGCGGGTCAGGCAATAGAAATTGTCTGTGACCGCCCAAAGTTCTTCGCCTTGTTCTTGTTTTAATTCAAGAATTTTGACTTTATCGGCTAAAGCCAAAGGCTGTGATATTTTCAAGTTGAGTGATTCTAACTCAGCAAGTCTTAAATCCGGCTTAAGGTTGCCAGTCATGATTGCTTTATATTCCTCCCCTTTTGCTATGACAGGCGCGGCAATGGCTTGGCCGGTTTGCCAATGGAACTGGGCAAAATAATTGGCGACACTGGCGATCACGTCGGCGTTGCCATGCCAAATGTCCCGGCGGCCATCTTTATTAAAATCAGTGGCATAGCGACGGAAACTGCTGGGCATAAATTGCGGTGTGCCCATCGCCCCCGCATAAGAACCTACCGGCTCCAAAGGGTTGATACGCTCTTCGCGGCAGAGCAATAAAAACTGTTCCAATTCGCTTAAGAAAAATTCGCTACGCGGCGGATAAGCAAAGGCCAGCGTGGATAAGGCGTCAAGCACACGGTATTTGCCCGGATGCTGGCCATACGCAGTTTCGACACCCAAAATGGCGACAATAATACCCGCCGGAACCCCGTAGCGGCGTTCCACATCGGCCAGCGTTTGTGCGTTTTCATCCCAAAATTTTACGCCATCGGCAATCCGCTTATCGGTGATGAAGATTTTCCGGTATCGGTGCCAGGGCAAGCCTTCGGCGGGTTTGGCCATTTTTTTGAGGATGTCGTCCTTGATTGCCACGTTGGCAAACAAAGCCTTAAGTTCCGTTTCATTGAATTGGCGGGCCGCCACCATCTTGGCGAAAAAGCGGTCCATTGGGCTGGCTGGCTTGACCGGGTTCATGCAGGAGCTCAGGCAAGCCGAAATGATCAGCGGGGCGAAAAGTTGCCGGGGGAGTCTGGTGAGGTGGTTTTTCATGTGCGGGACAAGCGTTTTTTGTGGGTATGGATGGACATCAAAATCCCGAAGCCCGCCAGTAACGTGACAATGGATGTGCCGCCGTAACTGATTAGTGGCAACGGCACGCCCACCACAGGCAAAATGCCGATGACCATGCCAATATTGACGAAGACATAGACAAAAAACGTAAACGCCAAACTGCTCGCCAACAAGCGGCAGTAGGTGTCATGGGCTTGTGATGCGATGTACAGGCAACGGGCGATAATCAGCAGGTATAAAACCAACAGGCTGACGCAGCCGAATAGGCCAAATTCTTCGGCGAATACCGCAAAGATGAAGTCCGTGGAGCTTTCCGGTAAAAAATCCAATTCGGATTGGGTGCTGCCTAGCCAGCCTTTGCCATAAATGCCGCCGGAACCAATCGCGATTTTTGATTGGATAATATGGTAACCCCGCCCCAAGGGGTCGGCTTCCGGGTTTAGAAAGGTCAGGACGCGGTCGCGTTGGTAGCCGTGCATAAAATGCCAAATAATCGGCGTGAGTGCGCCTAGGGCGGTAATGATGCCGATAATGAACCGCCACGACAACCCCGCAAAAAACAGCACCCCGGCACCGGAACTGGCCACCAGTAAGGCCGTGCCTAAATCCGGCTGCTTGGCGATCAGTAGGGTAGGGATCAAAATCATAACGGTGGCGATGGCCAGCTGTTTGATTTTCGGGGGCAAGGCATGTTCGGATAAATACCACGCAATCATCATCGGCGTGGTGATTTTGATCATTTCAGAGGGTTGGAAGCGGAAAAAGCCCAAATCCAACCAACGTTGCGCCCCTTTGCCGATTTGCCCCATGATCAGGACCGCCAGCAACAAAAATACCCCCATGCCAAACAATAATGCCGAATAACGTTTGAATTGGTAGGGGTTGACGTGCGCCAATGCGGTCATCAGGATAAAGGCCAAACAGATGCGCGCCGCCTGGCGGTACAGGATGTTCATGTCCTGGCCGCCAGCGCTGTACAGGATAATGAAGCTCAACAGGGCGGTAAAAAACAAGGCGATGAACAGCGGGATGTCGATGTGCAGCCTTCTGAGCAAGGTGCCGAGAATGGATGGCGCTTCAAAATGTTCGGCGCGGGTTTCAGTTTTCATGCGCGGCCTTCAGATGATGTAAATATTGCTTGATGACTTTTGCGGCCATAGGGGCGGCGATGGAGCCACCATGGCCGCCATTCTCGGCCACCACGGCAACGGCAATTTGCGGGTCGTCCACCGGTGCGAAGGCAATAAATAAAGCGTGGTCGCGCAATTTAAAGTCGATGGCGTTTTCATTATATTTGGCGTTCTGTTTGATGTTGAACACTTGCGCCGTGCCGGTTTTGCCGGCGATCTGATAGGGGATGCCCCAGCCTATGCTTTTCGCCGTGCCGCGGTCGCTATGCACGACATTGACCATGCCTTCAATGACGCTGTCAATATTCGCCGAGTGGAGCGGGATGGTTTGCCGGGCCGGGCGCGGGGGCGCTTGGGTGCCGTTGGGGGAAACAATTTTATCGACCAGGAAAGGCATGACCGTGTTGCCCCGGTTGGCAAGGGTTGCGGTTGCCCTGGCAAGCTGTAGCGGCGTGACTTGGAGGAAGCCTTGCCCTATGCCGGTTATCAGGGTCTCGCCTAAGGCCCAATCACGGTTTTTATGCTCTTGCTTCCATTGCCGCGAGGGCACTAGCCCGGATTTTTCACCGCTTAGGTCAATCCCGGTCTTTTCACCGAACCCGAACTGTTGCAGGAAAGCGTGCATCCTGTCTATGCCCAAAAGTCCGGCAAGCCGGTAAAAATAGACGTCACAGGATTGGGTGATGGCCTGGTTCATATTCACCGAGCCATGCCCGCCTTTGCGCCAGTCACGGTATTTATGGGTGGTGCCGGGGATTTGGTAGGAACCTGGGCAAAACAGTTTTTGCGGCGCACTAATGGCTTCGTATTCCAGCCCCGCAAGCGCGATAAAAGGTTTGATGGTCGAGCCCGGGGGGTATAGCCCGCGTAAGGCGCGGTTGTATAGCGGCTGGTCGTCGGATTGGCTCAAGGCCTTGTACGCGTCATTGCTGATGCCCACCACGAAGGGGTTCGGGTCAAAGCCCGGGCGGCTGGCGAACACCAAGACCCCGCCTGTTTTTATGTCTATTGCCACCACCGCGCCGTTATAGCCTTCCAATGCGTCAAATGCGGTTTTTTGCAAATCAATATCCAGCGTCAAGTGCAGGTTTGCACCGGGTTCGGGATTATTTTCGCTCAACGTGTTCAAAGACCGGGCCTGGACATTGGTTTCGATTTCCGCGTAACCGGTTTTGCCATGCAGTATTTGTTCATAACTGCTTTCTATGCCCAGCTTGCCGATATGTGTGGAGCCACGGTACTCGGCCAGCGGCAAGTCTTTCATCTCCGCTTCGTTGATGCGCCCGACATAGCCGATGACATGTGCCGCCAAGTCGCCGTAAGGGTAATGCCTGACCAGATGGGTGCGGATGTCGACACCCGGGAAATAAGGCCGGACAACGGCAAATTTTGCCAATTCATCATCGCTCATGTTCAGCAGCAATGAGGAACTGGTGAAACGTTTTTGGCGTTTGCGTTGCTTTTCAAAAAGGTCAATTTTATCTGGCGGGATGTCCAGCAGCTTTTGTAAACGCTGGAGGGTGTCATCCATGTCGCTGATTTGCTCAGGGATCAGGTCTAGGCTATAGGAAGGGGTGTTGTCGGCAAGGACTTTGCCGTTGCGGTCATAAATGATGCCCCGTGTCGGCACTAACGGCATAATTTTGACGCTGTTTTCTTTCGCCAGCGACGCATAATGTTCATGGCCGACAACTTGCAGATAAATCAGGCGCACGATCAGCGCGGCGCTGAGCAGGGTAATGACGAAAAATGCAGCGACAATGCGCTGCAGAAACAAGCGGTTCCCTACTGCATTATCATTGAACGGATAGGTACCTGGCATGGGGAGCCCTGTTATTTAACGGGCTTCGACAAACGTACAAAGCGCAGGAGGGTATAAACCACAGGCCAGCACAAAGTCCCCGTGATGACTGGCCACCAGAAAGTGCCGTGCAACTGTGCCGGGTGCTGTAAGTTTTTGATTAGAAACAATAGTAACTGTGATAACAACAGGCAGCAAAAAATAAACAATTCCTGTTGCAAGAGCGGGAAACGGCGTAAACGTTTATGTAATTTCAGGCAAATGTAAATGACCAGCGAATAAGCGAGCGCATATTGCCCCAATAGGCGTCCGGTCAGGACATCGGTAAGCAGGCCAAATGTCCACGCATGGAAAATGCCGACCCTTTCAGGAAAGGTGATTGACCAGTAAATCAGCACCATCAATACCCAGTCGGGATTGAAACTGGCCAGGTCGTAAGGCCATGGGGCAATACGCAGGCACATGGCGCAGGCCAAGCTAAAAATGATACGGCCAAAGCCATAATAATTATTGATGGGCATTTTCTTCTGTAACGGCAGTTTCTGGGGCTTGCGGTTTGGCTATGAGGGGTACGGGTGCCGAATTGCTCCAGACGATCATCAGTTCGCGGTTACGGTCAAGCTTTGCCGTAGGGGTCGCCGTAATGCTGGCAAAAGCCTTGTTGGGTTGGGATGTGAACTCATCGACAATGGCGACTGGATAGCCTTGTGGGAAGGTACCGCCCAACCCGGAGGTTATCAGCAAATCGCCCGGGTGAATATCGGCGTTGCTGGGCAGGAACGGTAATATCAAACGGTTAGGCTGTCCGCTGCCAACCGCAATGGTCAACAAACCGTTGCGGTTGACCTGCACCGGTATCGCATGGTTCGGGTCGGTAATCAGCATGATTTCCGAACTTAATGGCAAGGCCCGGAAAACCTGGCCAACGACACCATTGGCGTCAAGCACCGGTTGTTGTGGATGCACGCCAAAGCGTGTGCCTTTGTTGACCACCAAGATGTGTTCATACGGGGCCATGTTAATGGCCAGCAATTCGGCAATCAGCACCTGTTCGCCGAGTTTAAAGGAGTTTTCCAGCAAAGCCCGCAAACGGATGTTTTCTTTTTCTAAGGCCTCAAGTTTCAGCAGGCGGGTTTGGTGGATAAGCTGTTCGTCACGCAAACGCCCATTTTCATTTTTGAGTTCCACATAGGAATTGATTGATTCGGTGGTCTGTTCGATAAGCACCGTCGGCAGGTCCACCAGATGCCGTAACGGTTCGATAAAAAAAGATAAAGTGGCACGCAAAAAATCCAGTTGCTGGCCTCGTTGTTCGGTGATTAGCAGTGCCACAGACGTAATGACGGCCACGAGCAGACGGGTATTGATGGATGGGCCGGTTGCAAATAGGAGTTTTATAGGGATATTCCTCGGTTAAGGCAATAATCCTGAGGCCAGATTTGGATTGCCAACACCGTTGCGGTTTAGAAATCTGGCGATCAGTTGCAGGCTGGGTGCTGAACCGCTTACTCAAGTGAAAAAGTTGATACGCCTTTTTTATCAAGCATCTCCAACACCATCCCGCCACCCCTGGCGACACAGGTCAAAGGGTCGTCAGCAATAAATACAGGCAGCCCCGTCTCTTCGGCGATCAAACGGTCTATGTCTTTCAGCAGCGCCCCGCCGCCAGTCAAATAAATGCCGCGATTGGCGACATCCGCGCCCAATTCCGGCGGGGTTTGTTCCAGCGCCACTTTAACCGCGCCAACAATGCCCGATAACGGTTCTTGCAGCGCTTCCAAAATTTCATTGCTGTTCAGTGCAAAGCTCCGCGGTACGCCTTCCGCCAGATTGCGGCCTTTGACTTCGATTTCCCTGACTTCACTGCCAGGATAAGCCGTGCCGATTTCCATCTTGATACGCTCGGCGGTGGCTTCGCCTATCAAGGTGCCGTAATTGCGGCGCACATAATTGATGATGGCGTCATCAAAACGGTCGCCACCGATGCGCACAGAGTTTGAATAGACGATGCCGTTGATGGAAATCACCGCGACTTCCGAGGTGCCGCCGCCGATGTCCAGCACCATCGAGCCACAGGCTTCATCCACAGGCAGGCCCGCGCCTATCGCCGCCGACATGGGCTCTTCGATCAGGTACACTTCCCGCGCCCCCGCCATGGCGGCGGATTCTTTAATGGCACGGCGTTCGACTTGCGTTGAGCCGCAAGGCACACAAATCAGGATACGCGGGCTGGGGCGCAGCAATTTGCTTTTATGGACTTTTTCTATGAAAAAACGCAACATGCGTTCGGTGACGGCAAAGTCGGCGATCACCCCGTCTTTTAAGGGCCGGATGGCGGTAATGTTACCCGGAGTACGTCCCAACATGCGCTTGGCGTCCATACCAACCGCCGCGATGGTTTTAGAACCACGGATTTTGTCTTCTTTAATGGCGACCACTGAGGGTTCGTTCAGGACAATCCCTTGCCCCGGAATGTATATCAAGGTATTGGCGGTTCCTAAATCAATAGACAAATCGTTAGAAAAAAGGCCGCGAATTCGTTTGAGCATTTGTACCTGTTCTTTAAGGGAATAAATTGTTACTACTGTATCAATCAAGCAGGTATTTGAGCAAGATATAAAGTATCATATTTAAATAGTTAGTTTTTACGGAGCAAATAATGTCGTTGACGGCGGATGATGTAAACAAAATCGCGCACTTGGCGCGGTTGGGAA
Source organism: Methylovulum miyakonense HT12 (assembly GCF_000384075.1). Lineage (GTDB taxonomy): Bacteria > Pseudomonadota > Gammaproteobacteria > Methylococcales > Methylomonadaceae > Methylovulum > Methylovulum miyakonense. Next base: position 1,249,071 of record NZ_KB913025.1, on the reverse strand, counting down.
TTGACAAACAGGATATTGATTCTTATGCCAAAGATTTATCCGGGATGCTGGATTTGATGACCCGGATGGGCGGCCTTGACACGGCGGGTGTGGAGCCGATGGCGCACCCTTTAGACCAAGTGCAACGCCTTCGTAAGGATGTGGTGACCGAGGCCGACCAGCGCGGGCATTTCCAGGCGATTGCGCCGCAGGTGGAAGATGGCCTGTATCTGGTGCCGAAAGTTATCGAATAAGGGAAGGATCATGCACACCAAAACCATAAACCAATTGGCGCAAGGCCTGCGCTCCGGCGAGTTTTCCAGCGTTGAGCTGACGCAACATTTTTTGCAACGGATCAGGCAACACGAATCCTTAAACGCCTTCATCACCGTTACCGAAGGGCTGGCCTTACAAGCCGCCCAAGCCGCTGACCAACGGATAGCTTCTGGTGACGCCAGTTTATTGGCAGGCATCCCGATAGCCCAAAAAGACATTTTCTGCACCCTAGGCGTCAAAACCAGTTGCGGGTCGAAAATGCTCGATAATTTCATCGCGCCTTACAACGCCACGGTGGTGGAGAAATTCAACCACGCGGGGGCGGTCATGCTTGGCAAGCTCAATATGGACGAGTTTGCGATGGGTTCATCCAACGAGACCAGTTTTTACGGCCCTGCACGCAATCCGTGGGACACGCAAACCGTACCGGGCGGCTCGTCCGGCGGTTCGGCGGCGGCAGTCGCGGCAGGTTTGGCCGTGGCGGCGACAGGCACGGACACGGGCGGTTCCATCCGCCAGCCCGCGGCATTCTGTGGCATCACCGGCTTGAAACCGACGTACGGGCGCGTCTCCCGTTACGGCATGATCGCCTACGCCTCCAGCCTAGACCAAGGCGGCCCGATGACACGCACTGCCGAAGATGCAGCGATACTGTTGCAGACCATGGCGGGTTTTGATGCAAAAGATTCCACCAGCGCCGATTTGCCCGTACCGGATTATCCCGCCGCCTTAAATCAACCCTTGGCTGGCCTGAAAATCGGCTTGCCTAAAGAATTTTTTGGCGAAGGTTTGGATAGCGGTGTCGCCGCCGTGTTGGAAACCGCAATCAGCGAATACCGCAAGCTGGGCGCGGAGGTTGCCGACATTTCCATGCCCAACTTAAATATGGCGATTCCGGCGTATTACGTCATCGCCTGCGCCGAAAGCTCAGCGAATTTGTCACGCTATGACGGCGTGCGTTTTGGCTACCGTTGTGAAAGTCCAGTGGATTTGACTGATTTGTACACCCGCTCGCGCGGCGAAGGCTTTGGCAAAGAAGTCAAGCGCCGTATCCTGATGGGCACTTACGCCTTATCGGCCGGGTATTACGACGCGTATTATCTGAAAGCGCAAAAAGTCCGTCGCCTGATTAGCCAAGATTTCCAACAAGCCTTGGCGCAAGTGGATGTCATCATGAGCCCGGTCACACCCACCACGGCATTTGGCATCGGTGCGAAAATGGACGACCCTATCGCCATGTACTTGGCGGACATTTACACCATCGCCATCAATCTGGCGGGTGTACCCGCCATGTCCGTCCCAGCCGGATTTAGTGGCGGTATGCCCGTGGGCTTGCAAATCATCGGCAACCATTTCACCGAAGACCGTTTGCTGAACATCGCCCACCAATACCAACAAGTCACGGATTGGCATCAACAAACACCCACACTCTGAGGTAACCGTCATGGCGCAGATCACCGAGCTTTCGCAGTTAGACATGGATGGCACTTACAGTTACGCCGATTATTTGACATGGCAACTGGAAGAAACCGTCGAGCTGATACGCGGTAAGATCATGTTGATGGCGCCAGCACCGAATGTTAAGCATCAAAGCATCATCACCAATTTGGGTGGGGCGTTGTTTAATTATTTTCACAAAAAGCCCTGCCGGTTATTTTATGCCCCGTTTGATGTCAGCCTTTTCGACGGCCATAAGTCCAAACTTGCCGACCGCGAAATTTTCACGGTCATCCAACCGGACTTATGCGTGATCTGCGATCCTGACAAGCTCACCGAGCAAGGTTGTAGCGGCGCACCGGACTGGGTGATTGAAATCCTGTCGCCCAACAACTCCAAACGCGATGCCCGTATCAAATTCGATTTGTACGAAGAAAACGGCGTGACCGAATATTGGCTGGTTTACCCCTACGAGCAGTCAGTCTACCAATTTGTCTTAAATGAGCAGGGCCAAAAATACCAATTGCATGGCATGTACGCACAAGACGGGTTGGCTGTGCCTTATTTGTTTCCCGATTTGCAGATTGATTTGGCGGACGTGTTTGCGGAGTGACCCGCGTTATTGCAGCAAATCCCACCAAGTACGCGGCAAGATCAGGATGACCGTATCATGACCGACAGCCTCCGCATCCCCACACGCCGCTACCAAGACCCCTTAGCACGGGTGTGGTTGGCGTGTGCCGGACAAATGGGTTTCCGTGTCCGGCGCACCACCGAAGCGTACGCATCCAGCGACGGGCGCGGCACGCTGTTGATAGCTGACGATAGCCTGTTCGACCCGGACGACTCGCTCGCGCAAATGGTTTTCCACGAGCTTTGCCACGCGCTGATCGAAGGCGACGTGGGCGAAACCCGCGAAGACTGGGGTTTAAGTTATGCCATCGGCAACAACCCGTGGCGCGAACATGCCTGTTTGCGCTTGCAAGCTTATCTGGCGGGTGGCGTGGGCTTACGGGATTTTTTTGCCCCGACCACCGATTTTCGCGTCAGCTTTTGGCAGGGCCTACTGGAAAACCCGTTCGCCGCGCCTCAAGAAGCGGGCGGATGGCGCGAGCGCAGTTGCATCGCCGCCCGTATCGGCGCATGGCGGGCTTCCTTGCCACGCTGGCAACCGCTGCACCACGCCCTGGCGGCAAGCGCAGCCATTGCCGCCGTTATTCCGCGCCAAATCGCCGACGACCTAGACCCTGCGCTATTACCATCCCTATGGGCTGATACCGTACCACTGCCCCCGTTGCATCCGGCTGGCCATGCGCCCGTTGCCGGTTATTTTCCAGGCCACGGTTGTAATGATTGCGCTTGGCGTTTTACAGAAGTCCCCCACCACTATTGCCAGCACGCGCCGGACATGCCTTTACCTGCCCATGCCCCGGCTTGCCAACGCTGGGAACCCGCCGCCGAACTCGATTGCCTCACCTGTGGCGCGTGTTGCCGCGAAGCTTACGATGCCGTTGAAGTCGGCGATGATGAAGCCATCCATCAATCCCACTCCGACCTAGTGGTCATCGACGGGAACCGCCGCAAACTTAAGCGTACAGGTTCACGCTGCGCCGCCCTGTCCGGCGGCCACACAGCCCACGAAACGTATGCTTGCTTGATTTACCCAGACCGCCCTAGCACCTGCCACGATTTCACCTTAGGCAGCGGCAATTGTTTGGATGCCAGACGGCGGGTCGGGTTGTCATTGTGATGCGCCACACCCAAATTCAATCGAAATGCGCTATTAGGCCTATTAGCTATTGATTTGGCTTATAATGCAAAAAATCTTGCTGCGCCAAAACAATCTCCGAATACTTAAGGATTGACATGTTATGACAACCATCACCGACTTGTCCCAATTGGATTTGAACGCCACTTACAGCTACGCCGATTATCTGACGTGGCGGCTGGAAGAAACCGTGGAACTGATACGCGGCAAAATCATGCTGATGGCGCCCGCGCCCAATGTGAAGCATCAACGAATTTCCCGAAACCTGCTCATAGAACTTGGCAATTACTTTCGCAAAAAACCTTGCCAAATTTTTGATGCCCCGTTCGATGTCAGTCTGTATGACAACCGCAAATCCAAACTGGCTGACCGCGAAATTTTCAGCGTTGTGCAGCCGGATTTATGCGTGATTTGTGACCCGGAAAAGCTGACCACGCAAGGCTGTAGCGGCGCACCGGACTGGATTATCGAAATCCTCTCGCCAGGCAACAGCAAAAAGGAAATGCGCCTGAAATACGATTTGTACCAAGAAAATGGCGTGCTTGAATATTGGCTGGTTTACCCTTACGAACAAGCCGTCTACCAATTTGTCTTAAATACAGAAACCGAACATTATCAATTACATGCCATGTATGCTGGAGATGACATGGCGACACCGTACCTATTCCCCGAATTGTCCATTGATTTGGCGGATGTGTTTGCCGATTAGCACCCACTTAAACATGAAGGAAAACTTATGAGCACCACTTGGGAAACCGTCATTGGTTTGGAAATCCACACCCAATTGTCCACCCAATCTAAAATCTTTTCCGGCGCATCCACCGCGTATGGCGCCGAACCCAACACCCAAGCCTGTGCGGTCGATTTGGGCCTGCCCGGCGTGTTGCCTGTGTTGAACGAAGCTGCCGTGGAAAAAGCCGTGATGTTTGGTTTGGCGATAGATGCACACATCGCCCCACGTTCGGTGTTCGCTCGGAAAAATTACTTTTACCCCGACTTGCCTAAAGGCTACCAAATCAGCCAGATGGATTTGCCTATCGTCGGTAACGGGCACATGGATATTGAAGTCGATGGCGAAACCAAACGTATCGGCATTACCCGTGCGCACTTGGAAGAGGACGCGGGCAAATCCTTGCACGAAAGTTTCCACGGCATGAGCGGCATAGACTTGAACCGCGCCGGTACGCCGTTGCTGGAAATCGTGTCCGAACCGGACATGCGTTCGGCGAAAGAAGCCGTGGCCTATATGCGTAAACTGCACGAATTGGTGCGTTATTTGGGGATTTGCGACGGCAACATGCAGGAAGGTTCGTTCCGCTGTGATGCTAACGTTTCCGTACGTCCGGTGGGCCAAAAAGAATTTGGCACCCGCGTGGAAATCAAGAACATCAATTCCTTCAAATTCGTCGAAAAAGCCATTAACCATGAAGTGGAACGGCATATCGAGCTGATTGAAAACGGCGGCAAAATCGTCCAAGAAACCCGCTTGTACGATGCCAACAAAGACGAAACCCGCTCTATGCGCAGCAAGGAAGAAGCCAACGATTACCGCTACTTCCCCGACCCCGATTTGTTGCCTGTGGTGATTACCGAAGACTTTAAGGCACAAGTCAAAACCACCTTGCCGGAATTGCCCGAAGCCAAAAAACAACGTTTCAAAGACCAATACCAGTTGGATAACGAAAGCGCGACCATTTTGACCTCATCTCGCCCGCTGGCGGATTATTTTGAAAGCGTGGTCGTCGAGTCTAAATGTGAAGCCAAATTGTGCGCCAACTGGGTGACAGGCGAATTGTCCGCTGCGCTCAACAAAGCTGATTTGGAAATCACCGATTCCCCCGTTACAGCCAGTCAATTGGCAGGTTTGTTAGCGCGGATCAGCGACGACACCATTTCAGGCAAAATCGCCAAGCAAGTTTTCGAAGAACTCTGGCAAACGCCAGATTCAACCGCCGACAGCATCATCGAAGCTAAAGGCTTGAAACAAATCACCGACACCGGAGCGATTGAAGCCGTCATCGACCAAATTATCGCCGCCAACGGCAAGCAAGTCGAGCAATACCGAGGTGGTAATGACAAAGTCTTTGGCTTTTTTGTCGGGCAAGTGATGAAGGCGATGCAGGGTAAAGCGAATCCAGCGGAAGTGAATAAGATGTTGATGGCGAAGTTGAAAGCTTAAGTTTTAAGGCGACTAACGATAATCAGGCAATCCAATGAAACACACATTTACTTTGGAATATTGGCAAGATGACGGTTGGTACGTCGGCAAATTGAAGAAAGTGCCTGGCGTATTTAGCCAAGGCGAAACCCTAGCAGAGCTGGAAGAAAATATTGGCGATGCTTATTTGCTGATGATGGAGCAATCATGAAAACCAAAGACCTGATAGCAGAAGCGGTTTCCTTACCCGTTGAAGAACGGGCGATAGTGCTTGATTCATTGCTCCGAAGCTTAAATACCCCTGACTCAGAAATTGATGCTAAATGGGCAGAGCTTGCACAATCGCGCTTGCAGCAACTCAAATCAGGTGAAATAACACCCATTTCAAGTGCCGATGCGTTCAAAATATTTGGCATACAAAAACTTAAATCATGATCCGCGCTCTCCAAATCAATAATTACAAATCCCTGCACGAGCTAAAGCTGGACGTAGGCCGTTTTAACGTCTTGATCGGCGAAAACGGTTGCGGGAAAAGTAACGTGTTGGAGGCGATTGCGTTGGCGGCGGCGACGGCGGCGGATAAATTGGATAATGGGTTTTTGGTTTCTAGGGGAATTCGTGTAACTGAACCCCAGTTAATGCGGGCTGCTTTTAGTGAGGAGAATTTGCGAAAGCACATATTGCTTCGAGTCGATTATCAAAATGCGAGCGGAGCACATGAATATGTCATTAGTCACAATAATGAGCCTTATACGAAATGGACCAGATCTACTAACAGATTAATAGAAGAAATTAAAGAATGGATATACAAATTTAATCAGGAACAAAAAAAGGAGATTGAGGATATATTAAATAAAGCAAAAATTGCTGATATTGATGAAGAAATAGTAAAAATTACTGCTGAAGAGGCATTTAATTCAAGGAAAAAACTAGCATTTAACTCTTTTTCTTGGATATTTCCTAACAAAGAAGAATTCGAAAGTTTTGTTATAGATTCTGAAATTATTACAAATGAAGAAGCCCGGCTAAAAAACTTCTTAATCTACTCTCCAGAAAACACCGCCCTGAGAAATTTCAGCAAAGAAGGCCAAATCGAACCATTAGGCATCAATGGCGAAGGCTTACTGAAACTGTTAAAAGTGATCCAAAGCAAATCGCCCGAACAATTGGAAGAAATTGTCACTTGTTTGGAATTGTTCGATTGGTTCGATAACTTGCATATTCCAGAAAATTTTTCGTCATACGAAGACAAAGTCACCATCACTGACCGATTTTTAAGCACCGCTTTCGACCAACGCAGTGCCAATGAAGGCTTTTTGTTTGTGCTGTTTTACATTGCTTTAATGGTTTCTGACGACACCCCGAAAATCTTCGCGATTGATAATATTGATGTCGCGCTCAACCCTAAACTGTGTACCAAACTGATTAAAGAATTGGTGCGCTTGGCAAAAAAATACGACAAACAAGTCTTTGTCACCACCCACAATCCCGCCATTTTGGACGGTATTGATTTAGGTGACGATGAACAGCGTTTATTGGTGTTGAAACGCAATAAAGAAGGCCATACGCGGGTTAAACGCATTGAATTAAAAGACAAACCACGTTCATCAACGGATGAAGAATTGCGCTTATCAGAAGCTTTTTTACGCGGCTATTTAGGCGGCTTGCCGAAAGGGTTTTAGGCTTATGTTGTTTGGCTTGGCGTGTGAAGGCCCTACCGATCAAATCACGATTGAAAATATTTTATGCGGTTATTTTGACAATCCAGACCTTGGCGAACACATCACCGAATTACAACCACCGTTTGACGAATCCGACCAAAAACACGGTGATGGTGGCTGGCCTCTATTATTCAAATATTTAGCATCCACCCGGTTTCGTGACGACGTGTTCAACACGGATTATGTAATTTTGCAGATTGATAGCGATATTGCCGAGAAAATCCCCGTGCCGCATCGTGATAACAATGGCAATGAACTGGCTGCTGAGTTGTTGATTACCAACATCCAATCCCAACTGATCGCCAGCATCAACAGTGGTGCCAATGGCTTTTACGAAACTCACGCCGAGAAAATTATTTTCGCCATTTGTGTGCATTCCTTGGAATGTTGGCTAGTTGCCCATCATGGCGAACAAAACACCATCCATGATTGTTTTGAGGTGTTAAAAACAGTCACCTTTCCCAAACATATCCGAGTTGCGAAAAAACGCCGAAATTATGACCAACTCAGCCAACCGTTTTTAAAACGGCAAAATCTTATCGCCACTGCCTCAAAAGACACGAGCTTAAAACTTTTTCTCAAAGCGTTGGAACATATTGAAGTCAGTCTTGATTGATATTCACTATCTAACACGTAACATTACGCTAAACTACCTATCTTTAAACCCTTAACTTACCTTTCGGAACATTCTTTTGATCTCTACAGCTAACATCACCATGCAATTCGGGGCTAAGCCCTTGTTTGAAAACGTCTCGGTCAAATTCGGCGACGGTAACCGTTACGGCCTGATTGGCGCGAACGGCTGCGGCAAATCCACGTTTATGAAAATCCTCAGCGGCGATTTGGAGCCGTCGGCTGGCAATGTCAGCATCACGCCGAATGAGCGGCTGGGCAATTTGCGTCAGGATCAATTTGCCTATGAAAACTTCCGCGTGTTGGATGTGGTGCTGATGGGCCATGCCGAAATGTGGTCGGCGATGTCCGAACGCGACGCCATTTACGCCAACTTGGAAGCCACCGAAGACGACTACATGCACGCTGCCGAACTGGAATCGGTGTTTGCCGAATTTGGCGGCTACACCGCCGAAGCCCGTGCCGGGGAAATTTTGCTAGGCCTAGACATCCCGGTAGAACAACATCAAGGCCCGATGGGCGCAGTCGCGCCGGGCTGGAAACTGCGGGTATTGCTGGCGCAAGCCTTGTTCGCCAATCCCGACATCATGCTCTTGGACGAGCCGACCAACAACTTGGACATCAACACCATCCGCTGGCTGGAAAACATCCTCAACGAGCGCAATTGCACCATGGTCATCATTTCGCATGACCGCCACTTCTTGAACAGCGTTTGTACGCACATGGCGGATATGGATTACGGCGAATTGCGCGTGTATCCAGGCAATTATGATGATTACATGGTCGCTGTCACCGAAGTGCGCGAACGTTTATTGGCGGGCAACGCCAAGAAAAAAGCCCAGATCGCCGAGTTGCAAACTTTCGTCAGCCGCTTCTCCGCGAACGCTTCCAAAGCTAAGCAGGCCACCTCCCGTGCCAAACAATTGGACAAAATCAAACTGGATGAAGTGAAGCCATCCAGCCGCGTCAACCCCTTCATCCGTTTTGACCAAACCAAAAAGCTGCACCGATTGGCATTGGAAGTCGAAGGATTGAGTAAAGGCTACGGCGCTGAACCACTGTTCCAAAACCTTAACCTGATGATTGCCGTCGGTGAGCGGGTGGCGGTGATCGGCCCTAACGGTATTGGTAAATCCACGTTACTGAAAACCTTAGTTGGCGACTTGACACCAGATAAAGGTATTGTCAAATGGTCGGAAAATTCCGAAGTCGGTTATTTCGCGCAAGACCACGCCGATGATTTTGCCGAAGATTTGAGCCTGATCGAATGGATGGGGCAGTGGCGCAAGGAATCGGATGATGACCAAACGATACGCGGCACCTTGGGGCGGCTGTTATTTTCCAGCGATGACATTAACAAATCCGTCAAAGTGCTGTCAGGTGGCGAACAAGGCCGGATGCTGTTCGGCAAACTGATCCTGCAAAAAAACAACATCATGGTGATGGACGAACCGACCAACCATTTGGATATGGAGTCGATTGAATCCTTGAACACGGCGTTGGAAAACTATCCAGGTACTTTAATTTTTGTCAGCCATGACCGTGAGTTTGTGTCTTCGTTAGCAACGCGCATTATCGAATTGACTCCGAACGGCATTGTCGATTTTAACGGCAATTATGAGGATTATTTGAACAGCCAGGCCTGATGTTAAGCAGGGCGCTTTCTTGCCCATGCACCAACTGTTTACCATTTAGCTTTGCTGTTGGTTTTGCGTTATTTGGCTGCCTTTTAGTGAAAAAAGCCACATATTATTAATGGATAACAGATTTTGCTGCCGATATAATCGAGGCCGGTAAGTGGGGTTTCATTATAGCTGGCAGTTTCATTGAAGGTTGCAAGTGAGGTTACTGGGACAACTGGTTTACTGAATGGCGTTATTAACTTATTGAATCAACAGGATAGAGGATAATGAAAAGAAAATTAGCTATTGCGGTTAGTAAGATGATGGTGCTGGGTTGTGCTTTCTGGGGCGGTTCGGTTATTGCAAGTGACCGATGGGCGATGAACCAAGCGAACCCATCGCATACGGGCTATGTGCCCGTGACGATAAATCCCAGTGATATTGCTTTCCGTTGGAAAAAAAGTGTGGGTTCGAGCGCATTAAGCCCCGTTACCGTAGCACAAAACCAAATCTATGTTTCCGTCCCTGGTTATTTTGGTAACCAACATCTTTATGCCATTAAAAAAAATGGCAATTTGGCATGGGGTAAAAGTTTTTCCGGTATTTTTTCTGTGAATCCACCCAGTTATGACAGCGGTAAGGTTTATTTGCAAACAGTCAATAATGATGGCGATACTTATCTACGTGCTTATGATGCAAAAAGTGGCAATATCCTTTTTCAATCCCTACATGGGGCGCAATGGGAAACCTATTTATCCCCAACGATTTACAAAAACAACGTGTATGTAAACGGCGGCGCTTATGGCGGAATGTATTCGTTTGATGGTACTAAAGACCATGAAAATTGGTTTTATGCTGGTTTGCCACAAGTGGATCGTTGGACTCCTGCTGTTGACGAAAAATGGGCTTATTCGTATATAGGATCGCTTTATGCAGTAGACCGATTAACTGGCAAATTAGGGTTCAGCATAATTAATTCTGGCGAGCAGGCTGAAGTGCCAATGCTAGGTGGTTTGAACGATGTGTTCGTTGTTGACGGCGGCTTGTTAAGCAAATTTAAAACAGACACTAAAAAAATTGCTTGGCAAAAAACCTATAATTTTAATGAAGATTACACAGGACAACCTGCTTTAGCGAATAATGTGGTTTACGCAGGCACGACACAAGGTTCATTAGTCGCCCTCGACCAAGTGACGGGTAAAACCTTATGGGCGTGGAAAAACACGGTCAAAGACAGTGTTATCAACAATCTAGTGGCCACCAAATCGCATGTGTTCTTCGCCACTGCAAACAAGGTTTATGCCATAGACATTAAGACCCACCAAAACGTTTGGTCTTACACCGCGTCCGGGCAGCTGGCTTTAGGTGAAAGCGGGCTGTATGTCGCCAGCGGGGATGGCAAGCTCACCGCTTTCAAACTGGGTTTGCCCGACATTTTCACTCCGTCCGAAGTATCTTTTCCACGGACAGCCATTAATGCAATGGCCACGAAGAAAATATCAATTATGAATGTGGGTGACAAGGAATTGGCGGTCAACTCAATTGCATCTAATAATTCAGCATTTGTCGTCTCATCTCCAAGCCCATTTGTGATTGCGCCTAACCAATCTAAAGTGGTTGAGGTTAATTTTGAACCCAAAAATGTTGGAATTATTGAAACCAGCTTGGTTGTTAAAAGCAATGACGAAAGCGAGCCTGAAACGCTCGTCCATTTGAAAGGTAGGGCTATCAATTAAGCTAATCAACATGGCCTTAATGCTTTGCTGGTTGCGCCACTAGATACGCGGGGCTCAAAACCTGTTTTTGGGCTCCATGTACAAGCACCCCGTCTGCTAAATCCCCTCCCTAGCTTGCCTCATCACTTGCTTCAAATCCCTGACCGTTTGCGCCAAGCCTGAAAACACCGCTTGGGCGATAATCGAATGCCCTATGTTCAGCTCGACAATTTGCGGTATTGCGCAAATGGCCTCGACATTATGGAAATTTAAGCCATGCCCGGCGTTCACTTGCAATCCGGCGCTGTGCGCATAGTGCGCGGCGGCTTTGATGCGTGCCCACTCTTCGGCTTGTGATGCAGCTGTGGGCGCATCGGCATAGCCGCCTGTGTGCAATTCGATGACGGGAGCCGCGGCGGCCACGGCGGCGTCAATTTGCGCAAAATCCGGGTCGATGAACAGCGACACTTCAATCCCGGCCCCGGCCAGTTTGGCGCAAGCTTGTTGCAGGCGGGGCAGGTTGCCCGCGACATCCAAACCGCCTTCGGTGGTCAGTTCGGTGCGTTTTTCCGGCACTAGGCAGCAGGCATATGGTTTGACTTGGGTGGCGATGGCGAGCATTTCATCGGTCACCGCCATTTCCAAGTTCAGGCGCGTGTGCAGTATGTCTTTAAGCAAATAAATGTCGCGGTCTTGGATATGGCGGCGGTCTTCGCGCAGATGCGCGGTGATGCCGTCAGCGCCCGCTTGTTCGGCAACCAGAGCCGCTTGTACGGGATCGGGGTAACGGGTGCCGCGGGCTTGCCGCAGCGTGGCGACATGGTCGATGTTTACGCCTAACAGGATGGGTTGTTTGTTCATTTTTATTCTGCTAAAAAATGTTGGGTCAGTTTTATCCACGAAAAACATGAAAAAGTTTGGTAGGGCACACCCTGCTTTCTAGGGCAATGCCCGTCGCTTTTCCATTGATTTTATGATATTTTTTAAAGATCCGGCTCATCTAAAGGAGCGCAGCTAAGACCGCTTAAGTATACCTTATATCTTGGTTCGGGTTCTTGGCAGGCAAAACTATAACCCTGGGCGGTCATATTTCCGTCCTTTTGCTATTTACCCAATTTTGCAAGACCGTGCTGAAACGGCGGGTTGGCGTCAAGAAATATCGGGCGGCCCTAGCCAATTTCAAGGCATGGTGCCGAGAAAATCGGGGCTTGTGTAAGCCGGTGTTATTTGCCAAATTGAACCAGAAGCTGAAGGCTACCTACAGGACATAACTGGCGTAGCCAGAGACGCCGCTACAATTGGACAGGGTTTATTGCCCTGATCAACGGCTTTAATTTATCTACCCCCCCCGTATATATCATGATTTCTAAGTACCGATATGCTGTGTGCGAAGCGGACAACGTTGAAAAGCCCGCTGCGGTAATTCTGCACGCCGGGATTTGTGAGGGGGTCGCCAGGCAACTGGCTGCCCTGCCTTGATGGCACCATAGTCGGGAGAAATATATGCAATACAGTTACCGGGACGACTTGGCCTATATCCACGATGCAGGCTTTGGCCACTTGGCGGAGCGCGCTGCCCCCATGCTTATCGAGGAATTGCAACGTGCCGGAATTCAGGGCGGAATTGTGGTCGACCTGGGGTGTGGCAGTGGGATTATGGCACGCTTGCTTCATGACGCCGGCTATGAAGTTGTCGGAATCGACCTTTCCACGCCACTCGTCGAGATGGCCCGCAACCGGGTTCCCGAAGCGGTATTCCGCATCGGTTCCTTTGTGACAGAAGACATCCCCCCTTGCGTTGCCGTAACGGCTATCGGGGAGGTTCTCAACTACGCTTTCGATGAGGCAAATTGCACTGCCGTCCGGGCCAGGGCATTTCGCCGGATTTATGCGGCGCTTGCCCCAGGCGGATTGCTGGTCTTCGATATGGCCGGGCCTGCCCGCGCCCCTTCTGACAGTCCACAGCGGACATTTACCGAAGGCTCCGATTGGGCCGTGCTGATGGAAGCAGAAACCGATCGTCCCCACCGCTTACTGACGCGGCGCATAACGACCTTCCGGAAGCTCGGGGAGCTTTATCGCCGCGATTTTGAAACGCATCAGCTCCAGCTGGTCGACCCGGTAGAGGTCGTGGCGTCATTGCAGGGAATCGGCTTTTGCGTGCAGACATTAGCTTGCTATGGCCCGCTAGCCTTGCCACAGGGACTCACCGGATTTCTGGCAAGAAAGCCTTGAGCGGGACGGGATTTCGTACCCAATGCCGTTAAGTTAAGGGTTTTTCCGTTCATCCTGAGCCCTTCGATACCTCAGGAGAGCCTTGTCGAAGGAAGAATGGAAAAATCCGACACGCCTAAGTTAAGCCGTTCATGCTTCGACAAGTCTCAGCACGAACGGCTTAACTTAATGGCATTGATTTCGTACCCCCATCCCTGACGATGCCTCCGCGGTCTTTGAATACAACAAACTTGGCGGCGGGGGTGACATGCCCTATCCGGCCGGAAAAAATTATCATAAAATCAATGTGGCAGCATGCGTGACGCACCCTACGGCAGAATGTAAAAAGCAAAAACCCGGCCGTTTGAAGTAGCTGTGTAGCCCAGTTTAGTTTTGGAGGTGAGGCAAATGAACATCCTATCATCCACTATCAAAGGCATGCTGTTCGATTTGGATGGCGTGCTCTACGTTGGCCCCACCGCCGTCGATGGTGCCGTTGAGGCCGTACGGAGAATTCATGCCAGTGGCTTGCCGTGCCGTTTTGTCACCAACACCAGCACCTTATCGTTGGCATCCTTGCAACAAAAAATGCTCGCTTTGGGGTTTCCTATAGCCCGCGATGAAATTATCAGCGCACCCCAAGCCACGTTGCTTTATTTGAAACGCCAGCAAAATCCAGTGTGCCGTTTGCTGTTGGCTGAGGATGTGAAGCAAGACTTTAAGCGTTTCCGCCAGTCGGACACCGAAGCAAACTACATCGTCGTCGGCGACATTGGCGATGCGTGGTCTTATCCCTTGTTGAACGAAGTTTTCAATTGCCTGATGCAGGGCGCAAAACTGATCGCCATCCATAAAAATCGGTTCTGGCAAACGGAGCATGGCCTGCAAATGGATATTGGCGGGTTCATTGCTGGCCTGGAATATGCCAGCGGCTCCACCGCCATGATTATCGGCAAACCTTCCGCTGATTTTTTCCAAATCGCTTTGGATGATATGGGGCTGCAAGCCCATGAAGCCGCCATCATAGGCGATGATATTGATGTGGACGTGGGCGGAGGGCAGCGGGCGGGCCTAAAAGGGGTTTTGGTGAAAACCGGCAAGTATCGGCAGGCCTATGCCGGGTCGTCCGCGGTCAGGCCGGATTTGGTTATAGATTCCATCAGGGATTTGCCTGGCTTACTGGGTTGTTGATGCCCCAAGATGCAGGCTATTGGCGCTTTGTTTGTGGGTCAACATTGCCTGCCACCTATCCGCTAGGGTTTGTGCCCTCAACGGCTTCGGGCGCTTAACCGATTGCGTCAAGCCTGGAACGCCGCTTTGGCGATGGTCGGATGTCCGATATTCAATTCAACGGCTTGCGGGATGGCAGAAATCGCTTCCATATTTTGGAGATGCCAGCCCTTAACGTTTCAATTTTACGGCTATCTTTGGATGCAACCGTAAATTTTGCGGCGGGTGCCGATTTGTCTCCTCCGGCCAGCAAGCCCGTAAGGAGCGAAGCGGATTACGGGATTTTCCAACTCCGCCCATGCCGTATTTAATCAAGTTGATTCGGTACGGGTGTTTGAAATGGGGAATTGTGCGGTTTCGAGACCCCGTATTTCGCTATCGCTGCATACGGGCTCGTATCTCTCCAAGCAATTATATATTGCTTAGCCAAGTAGGGTGGGCACATGCTGTTCGTGCCCACGCAAAACAAATTCGCAATGTAACGGTGGGCAAAAAAGCGTTGCCCACCCTACCAGGCTTTGTTTTAGGTGGGCCAACGTTGCCTGCCACCTATCCCTAGGGATTGCGCCCTCAACGGTTTCGGGCGCTTAACCGCTTGCGCCCAGCCTGAAATGCCGTATTTAATCAAGTTGATTCGGTACGGGTGTTTGAAATTGGGAATTGTGCGGTTTCGAGACCCCGTATTTCGCTATCGCTGCATACGGGCTACCTTGCTGGTGGATGGAGCTACCTTCAGCCAAGTAGGGTGGGCACATGCTGTTCGTGCCCACGCAAAACAAATTCGCAATGTAACGGTGGGCAAAAAAGCGTTGCCCACCCTACCAGGCTAGAATCAAAAATAAAGCGGGGCTTTAAATGAAATTTATATCTAATCTTGGTGTGTTTATATGTCCACACATTTTCGAAAACACAAGACCAATTCTGTTAGTCATTCACGATGAAGGAGACTGGCAGTGTCTTTGTGGACAATATGATCATGATGGTAAAGGTCATCTTGTGGGCATAGGACACTTAATACAAAGGGATGCCTCTCTTGATGAATTATTTGATTTGCAGGATGGGTGGGAAGCAGAGAGGGCATCAGAGAATGATGCGTGGATTAGGCGATTTGTTAATATAAATCAGGGCACAAATCCAGATACCGTTCAATAAAACCCGCAAGGTGTCAGCAAGTAGCGAGTAGCCCGTATGGAGTAAAACGGAATACGGGTTTTTTCGGCAACGATATGCCGTATTTAACCGTGCTGTTCCGGCACGGGGTTTTCGGAATTGGGTATTATGCGGTTCCGAACCCCGTATTCCGCTATCGCTGTATACGGGCTACTCGCTTTTTTCGTGCTTTTCGTATCTTTCGTGGACACTAAAATCAAACCTTTTCCAATTTGGCAAATGCCAGCATCAGCCATTTAGGGCCTTCGGGGAATTTGATCTGCACCCGCTCCTTCGCGCCTTCGCCTTCGGTTTGCAAGATCGTGCCGATGCCAAATTTTTCGTGTTTGACTTTTTCTCCGGCCTTGAAACTATGGCCTTCGGTCAACACCGCGGGTTTGGCGGCGACGTTGATGTGGGCGACCGGACGTTGCACTTGCGCCCGTTGCCGCACTTCCTGGATGGTGTCGGCAGGGATTTCACGCAAGAAGCGCGACGGCCTGGGGTAGCTTTCGCGCCCGTACAATTGCCGAGATTCGCTGTAAGTGATGTAAAGCTGGCGCATGGCGCGGGTGATGCCGACGTAGCAGAGGCGGCGTTCTTCTTCCAAACGGGCGATGTCATCAACGGACTGTTGCGACGGGAATAGCCCTTCTTCCAGGCCGACCAAAAACACCAGCTTAAATTCCAGGCCCTTAGCGGAATGCAGGGTCATCAGTTGCACACAGTCTTCAAATTCTTCCGCTTGCATGTCGCCGGATTCCAGCGCGGCGTGGGACAGGAAGCGGTCCAATTCGGTGAAGTTGTCCTCGTCGTCCGGCAGGTTGGCGGTTTCAAAATGGCGGGCGGCGTTGACCAATTCTTCCAAGTTTTCGACTTTTTCTTCGGCTTTATCTTTATCTTTTTTGTAAAAATCTTTCAGGCCGCTGCTTTCAATGACGGTTTTGACTTTTTCATGCAGGGTGGAATCCGCCGTGTCGTCGCCCAGTTTTTTGATCAGCAACAGGAAGCCGTTCAAGGCGTTGGCGGCGCGGGCCGACAGTTGCCCGCTTTGCAGCAATAAAATCGCGGCCGACCAGAGCGATGTGGTTTGCCCGCGGGCAAGGTTGCGGATGTCGTCCAAGGATTTTGCGCCTATGCCGCGCGTGGGTGTGTTGATGACACGTTCGAACGAGGCGTCGTCGTGGCGGTTGGCCATCAGCCGCAAATAGGCGAGGGCGGTCTTGATTTCGGCGCGGTCAAAAAAGCGCAAGCCGCCGTAGACTCGGTAAGGCATCCCGGCTTGCATCAGGCGTTCTTCAAATTGCCGTGATTGCGCGTTGGAGCGGTACAAAATTGCCACGTCACTGCGCATCCCGCCGTCGTTGACCCAGGCACGGATGCGTTCGACGACAAAATAGGCTTCGTCCTGTTCGTTGAAGGCGACGTACAGCAAAATCGGCTCGCCCGTGCCGGATTCGGTCCACAATTCCTTGCCCATGCGCCCGCTGTTGTTGGCGATGATTTTGTTGGCGGCGGCGAGGATGTTGCCCGTCGAGCGGTAGTTTTGTTCGAGCTTAATGACTTGGTGGCCTGGATTGTCTTTCTGGAAGCGGTAGATGTTTTCGATTTTCGCGCCGCGCCAACCGTAAATGGATTGGTCATCGTCGCCGACCACGAACAGGTTGTTGGCATCCTGCGTCAACAGCCGCAACCACGCGTATTGGATGCTGTTGGTGTCTTGGAACTCGTCGACATGGACATGCTGGAAACGTTGGCGGTAATGCGCCAACACGCCGGGGTTGTCGCGCAGCAATTCATGGGCGCGGAGCAGCAATTCGGCAAAATCAACTAGGCCGGAGCGGTCGCACAGTTGTTCGTAAGCGAGGTAAATTTGTAGCATCGTGCGCTGGTAGACATCGCCGACATCGGCGGTATGGCGGGCACGGATGCCTTCGTCTTTTTGCGCGTTGATATGCCACTGTATTTGTTTGGCGGGCCATTTGGCCTCATCGTAACCCAGTGACACCAATATCCGTTTGATGACGCGCAACTGGTCAGCCGAATCCATGACTTGGAAGCTGTCCGGCAAGCGTGCCTCGGTCGTGTGGCGGCGTAATAGGCGGTGCGCCAAACCGTGGAAGGTGCCTATCCACAAGCTGTGTGCCGACATGTCCAGCAAAGTTTCGATACGGCTGCGCATTTCGCGGGCGGCTTTGTTGGTGAACGTCACGGCGAGCAGGCTGTGCGGCGCGTGCCGTCCGGCGACGATTTGCCAGGCCATACGGTGCACCAGCACCCGGGTTTTGCCGCTGCCGGCACCGGCCAACACCAGCATGGCCCCTGAATCGGCGGTGACGGCCAACCGTTGCGCGTCATTCAAAGGGTCTATTATTGCAGTTACATCCATAGAAAATTATATCGCTTGCAGAATTTTGGGAGCTGTGTATATTTGTTGCCGCCCTTGCGGGCCATAACCTATTGCTGTCAATAGATAATAACAACTACATAGAGAGAGGATTTTAAGATGAGTTTTGATTTTAAACGTGCGCTCAAATTCGAACACAATGTCGGTGAAAAAGAGAAAAAATACCGTTTGTATGGTGGCGCAGCATTAATCGTTGTGTCTGTGTTTACGGCTGAAATCGCTTTATTGCTGGTTGGCCTGATTTTGGTTGCCACGGGTTTTACGGGTTTTTGTCCGGCTTATGCGGGCATGAACAAAAATACCTGCACCGCAGCTAGCGAAACGACCACAGCAGCTCCCGACGATAGTTCAGCAAGCAGCTAATCCCCTGGTAAATTGACTACAGGGAAGTAGTTATTTTACAGCCATCACTCTTCTTTATGGAACTCACCTTCCAGCACATCACGCCCGTCAGGCTTGCTTTGGCTGAACCCACCTACAGCCTGGATCAGATGGTTTTCGAGCACATATTGGGCAATCCGTCTACGCAAGGACGGGATCAAACAGGCGATCCCAAGCATGTCGGTCAAAAAACCAGGCGTTAACAGCAGCACGCCACCGAGCAGGATAATCGGCCCCTCGATCATTTCATACGCGGGCACTTCGCCCTGCGCCAAGCTCGCCTGAAAACGTTGGAACGTTGCCAGCCCCTGTTGCCTTAACAATCCCGCGCCAAGCAAGGCCGTTAGCACGACCAAGATAATTGTCGGGAACGCGCCGATGATGCCGCCGACTTGTATCAACAAGTAAATTTCAATAAACGGTACAATCAGCACCACCAGGAACAGTATTTGGATTATTTTCATTTGAGCGCCCTTTGTCATGCTGTTGGCCTTATTAATTTATCCCGACAATATAAGGGTAATTACCGTTAATTTCTAGGATAATATCTGTCCTCAAGTTTTTAGTGAGCCACCGCCATGCCTTCAAGCTTCCAATTGATTCTATGCACCTGCCCTGATAAGGCCACGGCCAAAAAACTTGCGCATTTATTGGTCAGTAAAAAATTGGCGGCCTGTGTGAACATTATTGCAGGGATCAGCTCTGTGTACAGCTGGGAGGATGAAATCGAGTCGGTGACGGAGTGTCTGCTGATGATCAAGACCAGCCAGGACAATTACGCGGCGATTGAAACCACGCTCTTCAAACATCACCCTTACGAACTCCCTGAAATCATTGCGCTACCGATTGAACGCGGTTTGCCTGAATATTTGGATTGGATCACCACATGTCTTTCTTAAAAATAATAATTTTTTGCTGGCTGGGGCTATTCGGCCAAGCCACTTTTGCCATTGACGACGGGCTGTTACCTCCGGCACAAGCTTTCAAACTTAGTGCGCAAGCCTTGAGCGCCGGGCAATTGCAAGTAAGTTGGGAAATTGCTGAGGGTTATTCCGTTTACCGCAACAATATGCGTGTGCAAGCCAAAACCGACAATATCCAGTTAGGCGATATTAGCGCCCCGGACGGCATCATCAAGCATGATGAATTTTTGGGGGATGTGGTGCATTACCACAATAAGTTGCAGGTGCTGGTGCCGATAAAAAATCCCGCCCATGCCGAGACGATGAAGCTGTTCGTGCAGTATCAGGCTTGTGCCGACCGGGGGG
Source organism: Methylovulum miyakonense HT12 (assembly GCF_000384075.1). Taxonomy (GTDB): domain Bacteria; phylum Pseudomonadota; class Gammaproteobacteria; order Methylococcales; family Methylomonadaceae; genus Methylovulum; species Methylovulum miyakonense. The sequence goes on along the minus strand of NZ_KB913025.1, from coordinate 1,229,113 downwards.
TCTGCTATCCACCACAAAAGCAGACCTTGGACATCAAGTTGGTCAATGCCGCCGCCGAAGCCAAGGCCAACCCTTTGGCGCAATTGGCCAAACGTTTTTCGGGGTTTATTCAGTCCCCCGACGAGTTGTTGCCGCCCAACCGGGCGTTTGGTTTTTTCGCCTCGGTCAAAGACGCCAACACGTTGCGGGTTAACTGGAAAATCTCTGATGGATATTACCTCTACCGGGAAAAATTCCAGCTTGCGTTAACCCAAGCGGACGGCATCCAGTTAGGCGCGTACACCATCCCCAACGGCACCCCCAAGCACGATGAGGCGTTTGGCCAAGTCGAAATTTTCCATAATGAATTGGCTTTTGACTTGCCCTTGGTGCGCACTAACACCGCCGCGCAAACGGTCACCTTGGAAGCCAAATACCAGGGCTGTGCAGACCGCGGCGTTTGTTATCCGCCAATGAACAAATTGGTCACCTTAGATTTGCCGGCCGCTTCCCCGTTAAGCGCCTCATCGGCCAATGCCCAAGCGGCACCCGCTTTGTCGGAGCAGGACGCCATAGTGCAATCCTTGCACAAAGACAGTGCGTTTATGACCTTGCTGAGCTTTTTCGGTTTTGGTCTATTGTTGGCTTTCACGCCGTGCATTTTTCCGATGATCCCGATTTTATCGGGGATCATCGTTGGTCATGGCCACCGCATCAGTACCCTGCGGGCGTTTCTGCTGTCACTCAGTTACGTGCTGGCCTCGGCGGCGATGTACATGGTGTTTGGTGTGCTCGCCGCGCTCTTTGGGCATAACCTGCAAGCCACTTTCCAGCAACCTTGGATCATTGTCTTGTTCAGCGCGATTTTTGTCGTGTTGTCCTTGTCGATGTTCGGCTTTTATCATTTGGAATTGCCTAAGTCATTTCAAGTGCAGCTGCACAATTCCAGCGAACGCCACCGTGACGGTTCGCTCTGGGGCGCGGCGATTATGGGGGCGCTGTCGTCTTTGATTGTCGGCCCCTGTGTCGCCGCACCGTTGGCGGGGGCGTTAATCTTTATCAGCCAGACCGGTGACGCTTTGCTAGGCGGCGCGGCCTTGTTTTTTATGGGGCTGGGTATGGGCGTGCCTTTGTTGGCGCTAGGCGCGTCGGCACGGCATTTGTTGCCGAGGGCAGGGGATTGGCTGAACACCACCAAAGTGGTGTTCGGCGTGATTATGTTGGCGGTGGCGGTGTGGATGCTGGGTCGCATCTTACCCGCAGAAATCAGTATGGCCTTGTGGGCGATGTTGTTGGTTTTGCCTTCGGTGTATCTCAATGCCCTGGAGCCGTTGCCGCCGCATTGTTCGGGCTGGCGTAAATTATGGAAAGGCCTAGGCTTAATGATGCTGGCTTATGGCGTGCTATTGCTAGTTGGCGTGGGCATGGGCAATAGCAACCCTTTAAAGCCTTTGCAAGGCTTTGCCGTTGGCAGCGCCCCGGTGGCGGAAGGGGCACTTAAGTTTATAAGAGTGGCCTCGCTCGCTGAGCTGGACGCGAAAGTTGCAGCGGCGGCCGCCAACCATCAGCCCGTGATGCTGGATTTTTATGCCGATTGGTGCATTTCCTGTAAAGAGATGGAGGCTTACACCTTTACCGACGCGCGGGTTAAACAGTCTTTGGCGCGTTTTGTCTTGCTGCAGGCGGATGTCACCGCCAACAACACCGATGACCAAGCGTTGCTGGCCAAATATAAGCTTATCGGGCCGCCCGCCATTTTGTTTTTCGGCGCCGACCGTCAGGAACAGGCCCAACAACGGGTCGTCGGTTATCAAGACGCGGAAACTTTTATCAAAACACTGGAACGTATCAAGCTATGAACAAAATCGGGCTTTATTTACTCACCGCCTTATTCGCCCTGGCCTGCGGCATACTGGCCAATAATTACCGGGTATCGTCAAAAATGTCCGATCTTGTCCAGATGCCCGCGTTTAAATTGCCGGATCCGGAAGGCAAATGGCATCACAGTTCAGAATGGCAGGGCAAAATCCGCATCATCAATTTCTGGGCCACTTGGTGCCCGCCCTGCCGCAAGGAAATCCCCGAATTTGTGGCCTTGCAGGCAGAATTGGCAAACCAAGGCGTGGTGTTTATCGGCATAGCGATTGATGAAGAAAAAGCCGTGAAAAACTATCAGGAAGATATGGCGATCAATTACCCGGTGCTGGTCGACAATGCCACGGGCGTTGAATTGGCGCGTGAATTCGGCGATAGCATGGATGCCGTGCCGTTCACCGTGATTGTTAACCGGGAAGGGCAAATTGTCTTCCGAAAACCCGGCGAAGTGACTAGGGACGAACTAATGTCCCAGATTGACCCGTTGCTTAAGCCACAAAAATAGCTTATAAATACGCTCTTGGATGAGTCAGGCATGACAAATTTCAGAACAGATCCGCCGTTTTTAATAACACCTAAATAAGTATTTTCAAAATCAAAGCTCTAGCTGCGATTAATATCATGCGCAATACCTCGCTCTGCGTTTAAGGAAACCTGCTTTTCCGCTGCCACTTTTAGTTCACGCTATCGGCCGATAGCGGGTAACACAGTAAACTGCGCATCGCCGCTTACTAAAATAAAAGATTTGGTATCGTTATTGCACGCCAAATTACATTACACAACAAACCACGCCAATTCTTTTAACCCATAAAGCTTCAACGGGCATCGCCGTATCTGTGCCAATTTAAAATCAACTCCGTAAATCTGAAAATTATTTGTCAAGGTTTTTTTTAGGTTTTTTATGGTGCATAGTTACCTTGTTATGAAAAAAAAACCCCTATATAGTGTGTTTAAGTTTTTGAATTCACTTGCATCGGGAGTCCCCGCAAAAGCCCTGCGGCCATTTTCGATAGCGCCAACCTACAACACCGATAGCCTGGCTGATTTTTTTAGCCATCAGCTCCGCTATATTCATTTACCCACTTTAGCGAAAGGACAGATTCTTTAGGATGAATAACCGTGTTGCATTGATAGCTTATTCTGTGCGGTTTCCTGGCACAGATACCCAACGATTTTGGGGCGATCTGCTAGCCAAAAAAGATTTAGTCACCTGTGTCGATCCAACACGCTGGTCTCAAGATACCTTTCTCCATCCTGACAAACGCCATCCGGGCACCAGCTACAGTTTCGCCGCCGGCAGCATTGGCGACGTGTCCGGTTTTGACGCCGCTTTTTTTGGCATCTCTCCGCGTGAAGCAACCTTGATTGATCCCCAGCAACGGGTGCTGTTGGAATTGGCTTGGGAGACCATCGAAAACGCCGGTATTGCACCCAGTTCTCTGCGGGGCAGTGATTGTGGCGTGTATGTCGGCATTTCCAATGTCGATTATGCCTACCGTTTGGCGGATGATCTGGGAGCCATCGAAGCGGCGGCGGCGACGGGCATCATTTCCAGTATTGCCTCCAATAGAATTTCTTATGTTTTTGATTTGCATGGGCCGAGCATTTCCATGGATACGGCCTGCTCCTCGTCGTTGGTGGCGTTCCATCAGGCGTGCCAAGCCATACGTTCCGGTGAAATAAGCCAGGCATTGGCGGGCGGCATCAATTTGCATCTGCATCCTTACGGTTTTATCTCGTTTTCAAAGGCGACCATGTTGTCAAAAACAGGGTGTTGCCATGTCTTTGACGAGTCGGGTGATGGCTATGTCCGTTCAGAAGGAGGCGGCCTGTTTTTATTGAAAAACTATGAGCAGGCGGTGGCTGACGGTGACCCGATCCTTGCCGTGATTGCGGGTAGTGCGGTCAATACCGATGGCCATAAATCGGGTTTGACCATCCCCAACCCCCAAGCACAAGCGGCTTTGATGTCGGCGGTGTATGAACAGGCGGGGATAGGGCCTAACAATATTGATTATTTTGAAGCGCATGGTACGGGAACCTCCGTCGGTGACCCGATTGAAACCCACGCTATCGGCTTGGCGTTGGGGCAAAAACGCGACCGGCCTTTGTTGATCGGTTCGGTGAAAAGTAACTTGGGGCATTTGGAATCGGCTTCAGGTGTCGCAGGTTTGGCAAAAGCGTTAAATTGCCTAAAGCACCGCGCAATTCCGGCAACAATTGGTGTCAAAAATCCGAACCCCAATATTAAGTTTGCCGATTGGAACATCCAGGTAGTCACTGAGACGCGCCCCTTAAAAGCCCAAGGGGAGTTGGTCATCGGTATCAACTCCTTCGGTTTTGGCGGCGCCAATGCCCATGTCATCCTGCAAACGCCCCCGGCTAGGAAACTGCAAAAACCGCCTAAGCAGCCCGCCCCTTGTGGAAGCGTGCCGTTGGTTTTATCGGCCAAAGACCAGCCCGCATTACAACAGGCGGCGCAAGAATTGGCGGATTTTATGGCCGCAAATCCGGGCCTGCCTTTTTATGACTTGGCCTACAGCGCGTTTTTTAAGCGGGAGCGTCATGCCCATGGCCTTGTGGTTTTTGGTGACGGGCTTGCCCATGCCGCCGGGCAGTTGGGGCAATTCGCCAAACAGCAAACGCCGCCCGATAAAACCCAGCCATTAACGCCACAGGCCTATACCGGTTTGCATTTGCCGAAAGCCCAAGGTTTGGCCTTTGTTTATTCAGGCAACGGTTGCCAGTGGCAAGGCATGGGTAAGCAACTGCTTGAGGAATCGCCAATTTTCCGTCGCGCGGTCACCGAAGTTGACGCATTGTTTCAGGGCTATGCGGATTTTTCTTTGCTTGACGAACTGGCGGGGCGTAATGGCGACGGGCGTTATCGGCGCACGGAAATTGCCCAGCCCGCCTTGTTTGCCTTGCAAGTGGGCGTCACCGAAGTGTTGCGCGAACTTGGCTTCCAAGCGACCGCTGTCATCGGCCATAGTGTCGGCGAAGTCGCCGCCGCTTGGGCTTGTGGCGCATTGTCGCTAGCCGCCGCCGTCAAGGTCATTTACTACCGTAGCCATCATCAAGGCACAACCCAAGGTTCAGGCGGTATGACCGCTGTCGGGCTTAATGCCGGTGATATGGGCAAGCTTCTTGCTGACAGTGGCCTGGCTAAAGTGTATTTGGCGGGCAGCAATAGCCACCGTGGCGTGACCATCGCAGGGGATGTTGGCCAGCTGTCACGGATAGAAGGCCAGTTAGCCGCCAACAACACTTTTTTCAAACGCTTGGATTTGGATTATGCCTTCCACAGCCCGGCGATGGACGTTATCGAAGCCGGGGTGCGGGAAGATTTGGCGCGGCTTGAGGTCAAAAAACCGTCTATCCCCTTTTATTCAACGGTTACCGGGCAACTGTTGGCTAAGGTTAAGTTGGATGCGGAATACTGGTGGCATAATATCCGTGAGCCCGTGCAATTTTCCAGTGCGGCCAATGCCTTGTTGGGCAGCGGGACTAATGTGTTGGTTGAAGTCGGGGCGCACACTGTCCTGCAAACCTATCTGAATGATGCTTTAAAAGCAGGCAATCACCAGGGTATCGTCATACCGACCCTCACCCGTAATAACGGCACCGCCGCACAACTCTTAAATAGCGCGGCGCAATTGCTTATCTCGGGTGCGGATTTTGCTGTCAAACGATGGTTTCCGGTAACCGGGCAGTTTAGCCGCTTGCCGAATTATCCTTGGCAACGGGAAAAGCTTTGGCATCCGGTCACGTCCGAATCACAAGGTTTGCTATACCGCACTAAGCATCATCCCTTGTTGGGCTATGCCTTAAAGCAGCACGCCTTAACTTGGGAAAACCAATTGGATACCCAGTTGCAGCCTTTTTTAGCCGACCACAATGTTGGCGGGGCCGTGGTGTTCCCTGGTGCAGGTTTTGCCGAATTGGCGCTAGCGGCGGCACACCAAACGCACGCCAGTGAGTTCATTGAAATTGAAGACCTGGAAATCCGCTCGCCACTGATCCTTAGCCACGACCATAGCAAAGTTATCCGCTTTACGCTGGATGCCGCCGACGGGCGTTTTTATTTACAAAGCCGCGAATTGGGTAAGTCATCGGAATGGTTGCAACACAGTTTGGGGCGGGTTTTAGGCGAAGCGACAGGTTGCCAGCTTGCGGTTGCCGCGCCGGAATTGCCTGCACGCCTTCCCGATTTTGACCAAAGCGGCCATGCGCAATTGACTGGTAGTGTCGGTTTGGAATACGGGGCCGCGTTCCAGGCCATCCAATACGGTTGGGTAGAAGGCGATAGCGCGTTGGGTGTTTTTGTGGTGCCTGAATCCGTACAGGTGGAATTTGACCGTTATTACCTACATCCGTCCCTGTTGGATTGTGCGTTCCAATTGGTTTTCCAAATCCTTAAAGACGAACTGCACCAACATGAAGGCATTGCCTTTGTGCCTGTCAAAATCGGCAGGTTGTTTGTGCGTGGCAACAAAGCCGTCCCCGTGTCGGCACGGGCGGTTTTGCTGCATCGCGGGCCGCATTCGTTAAAAGCCGAATTCGTCCTCTTTGATGCCCAAGGGTCGGCAATAGCTGTTGTTAAGGATGTGCGGTTCCGCGCCATCCGGTTGCATAAAGCCCAGGCGCAGCCTCTGCATTATCTGGATTATCATCTGACCGCGGCGCCGCTTTTGGTTACGGATGCGCCGCTATCGACGCCTTCGGATAATTTCAGTGGCGGTATTGCCGCCGCCGTCGCGGCGATGGCGGCCAGCCGTTACAGCACCGAAGTGGAGCCTTTGCTTGATAGCCTCTGCCAACAATTTATCGCCGAAGCGTTGGGGAAATATGCCGATGCCCAAGGCCTGTTAAGCGAGGCATGGTTTGCCGGCCATTGCCGTGAGCATCCCCAGTCGCTTGGGCTGTTACGTACGCTATTGGCCATTGCCACGGATAACCAAATACTGACTTTTAACGAAGGCGTCGGCTGGCAATTTGGGCACGACGCCTTGCAGCTGGACATCCCCGCTACGGCCATTTGGAATACGTTAGTGCAGGAATACCCTGACTACTTTTATCTGGCGCAACTGGCGGGCCGTGTCGGCATGCAACTCAACAGCCTGCTATGTGGTGAAGCCCAAGCTGATGGGCTTGGCGTCGGCCCGTCACTCTATGCGGCCATCAGTAGCCATATTTTTGAGCACACCAGTAAAAAAATACTGGCGGACGCCTTGTTGAAACAATACACCGAAACCATGGGCGGTTTGCCATCGGGCCAGCGGCTGCGGATTTTGGAAATCGGTGCTTATGCCCCCCAATTCGCGCCGTTGTTGTGCCCGCGATTGGATTTCAACCAGGCGGATTATTGTTTTGCCAGTTTGTGCGGCCATGCGTTTACGGTCGCCAATGGCCTGCGCGAGCATTTCCCGTTGTTGCGCAGTATCCGCTTGGGTGATGACGCTGAAGCGAACCGGCAAGCCCTGGAAGCCCCGGCTAATTTCGCCATCGTTCATTTGAACTCCGGCAATACCCAAGAAGTGCAACATTTGCTAAGCCAATTGTCCGGCCTGCTGTTGCCTGGAAGCCCGGTGTGGGTTATTGGCCAGCAGCCGGCACCTTGGATAGACGCGGTCCTGGGCATTTCGCCGGATTGGTGGTTAAACGCCGAAGCGGGGCAATTGTCACCGCAATTGTCCGCCCCTATGGTCGTCAGCCAATTGCAAACCTTGGGCTTTAACGGGGTCAATACCTTCGAATTTATGCCGGGTTGCTATTCGGGCACGTATTGTCTGACCGCGCTAAGCGCGGAAACGGGGCTTAAGCATTCCGGCGATAGCCAGCATTGGCTATTGCTCGCCAGTGCTTCCGGGGCGGAGCAGGATCTTGCAGGGAAACTTGCCGGACAATTGCGCGGGCACGGTCAAAAAGTTGACATCGCCGGGCCCGAGGGCCCTTTGCCTGTCCACGGCTATCACCACGTTGTCCATTTGTCGGGTTTTGGTCAAGATGATGCGCAAGTCCAGGCAAGCCGTTGTTGGTTGGCGACTAATATCATCCGGGATTGTGAAAGTGGCGGCACGGCTGCGACGGTTTGGCTGGTGACTTCCCAAGTGGCTTCCCTGTTCGCTTGTGACCAACCCGCCGCTTTTTCGGGTTCATTAAAACCGGATGCCATCGCCCATGATGCCGCCTTGTGGGGTTTTGGCCGCTGTTTGATGAATGAAAGCAGCCAGCGCGTGCAGTTGTTGGACATCAACGGCGACACGCCGGCCTTGTTGGATGCCGTCATCGCCGAGTTTTTGCATGGCGATGCCGAGCAGGAGGTGGCCTTGAACCAAGACGGCAAGCGGTTCGCCGCCAGATTGCGCAGTTGGGACACCTTGGCGGTCGGCAAGGCGGCGGCTGCGTTGGCGCCAAGCGAGGGGGCGGCTGACCCCACCTTGCGGCTGTCCTTTAAATTGCCAGGACAGTTGCGCAATTTGCAATGGCAGGCTGTGCCGGCGCTGGCTCCGGCGGCTGACGAGATTGAAGTCGAAGTCAAAGCCACGGGGCTTAACTTCCGTGATGTCATGTACACCCTGGGTTTGTTATCGGATGAAGCGGTTGAGAGCGGTTTTGTCGGGCCGACCTTGGGCTTGGAATTTGCCGGTTTGGTGACCCGCACGGGGGCGCAAGTCACTAAATTCAAAGCAGGGGACAAGGTGGTTGGCTTAGGCCCCGCGAGTTTTAGCAACCGCGTCCTGACCAAAACCAATGCGCTCACGAAAATCCCGGAAACTATGGGGTATGCGGCCGCTGCGACCATCCCCAGCACTTTTTTCACGGTGTATTACGCCCTGCATCATCAGGCGCGTTTGCAGGCAGGTGAAAAAGTGCTGATCCATGGCGCGGCGGGCGGTGTCGGCATTGCCGCCATCCAAATTGCGCAATGGTTAGGGGCGGAAATTTATGCCACCGTTGGTTCCGAAGAGAAGCGTGATTTTTTGCGTTTGCTCGGTGTCGGGCATATCCATGATTCAAGGTCCTTGCGCTTCGCTGAAGAAATTCTCGCCAAAACCGATGGGCGTGGCGTTGATGTGGTGCTGAATTCGTTGGCTGGCGAAGCCATCAACCGAAATTTCCAAGTGCTAAAGCCATTCGGGCGTTTTTTGGAACTGGGCAAACGTGATTTTTATGAAAACACCCATATCGGGTTGCGCCCTTTCCGCAACAATATCAGTTATTTTGGCATTGACGCCGACCAACTCATGCAAGAGCGTCCTGGACTGACGCAAAAGCTCTTTACCGAAATGATGCAGTTGTTCCATAGCGGCGTATTGCATCCATTGCCTTATACCACGTTCGATGCGAACCAGGCGGTTGATGCCTTCCGCTATATGCAGCAAGCCAAACAGATTGGCAAGATAGTCGTGACTTATGATCATGGCATCCAAGCCAAACCAGCGGAAGCAAAACCCCAGGAATTTCCGGCTGTAAATTTTTCTAGTGACAAATGTTATTTTGTCACAGGTGGTTTAAGTGGTTTCGGTTTAAGATCTGCCCAATGGTTGGTGAAAAGGGGCGCGAAGCACCTTATTCTAATCAGCCGTTCCGGTGCCGTGTCGCCTGATGCCAAAGCGGCGCTGGCCGAGTTTGCTGCCCAAGGCGTTAATGTCCATGCCGCTGCGGTTGACGTGACAGATAAAACTGCGCTGTCAGCCTTACTGGCGGCTTGCGCGAGTAAAATGCCGCCATTAAAAGGCATTATCCATGCTGCGGCGGTGATTGATGACAGCCTTGCACGGAACCTGAGGGAGCCGCAATTGCGGCGGGTGCTGGAGCCGAAAATGCAAGGTGCGATGAATTTGCATGAATTGACCGTTGATAAGGAACTGGATTTTTTTGTGCTGTATTCGTCGGTGACGACGCTGTTCGGCAACCCTGGGCAAGGCAATTATGTGGCGGCCAATTTATGGTTGGAAGCGTTGGCGGCGTACCGCAGGCAACAGGGGCTGCCGGCAAATTGCATAGGCTGGGGGGCGATAGACGATGTCGGATATCTGGCCCGCAATGAAAAAATCAAGGAGGCTTTGCAAAACCGGTTGGGAGGGGCGGCCTTGTCTTCCAAGGTTGCGTTGGCGCATCTCGATACCATTTTGCAGGCCGATAGCCCGACAGTGGCGGTTATGGCGTTTGACTGGCGTAATCTAAGCGGATTTTTGCCCAGTGCACGGTCACCGAAATTTAGGGAATTGGCGATTCACGCACCCGGTAATGACCATGGCGATGACAATGACGCCGAAATCAAACGCTTGCTGGAGGCCTTGTCTGATGACGAGCTGAAAGCGACATTCGTCGAAATGTTAAAAGAAGAACTAAGCCAGATATTGCTTGTTAACCAGGACAAGATTGACGCCAACCATTCCATGTATGACATGGGGCTGGATTCCTTGATGGGCGTGGAACTGATGATTGCTATCGAAACCCGGTTTAGGGTGCAGATTCCGGTCATGGCTTTAAGTGAAGCGTCCACTTTATGCAAGCTGGCTGACCGCTTAATTGCCCACTTGCGGGGTGATCAGGATAACGCCAGTGATGGCAATGACACCCAGGCCAATATCCAGGAGTTATCAAAGCGGCATGCCTCGGCGGTCACGGATGAACAAATGATGGCCTTAACTAAAGAGCTCGAAAACCAAAATACTAGCAGGATCATAACTTAACCATGACCGGTAAAAGTCTTTCGGGACACCTTAAAGACAAGCTCATTCAGCAAGCGCTCGAGCATAAGCTGAAAAATATGGGGCAAACCGCATCTGGATTCAATCCGCTGTCCAGACGGGCCGATATTCCTGATGCTTGGTGCCGTTTCGACCAGCAAGCCGGTTACAAACAGATCCAGATTATTTACAAAGGTGGTGCGCAGCTAGGCGTGGGCAATCCGTTCTTCCGTCTGCACGAAGGCATCGCCGGGGCGACCACCCGGATTGGCGGCCAAGAGTACATCAACTACGCCAGTTATAATTACCTGGGTTTGTCCGGTGATGCGCGGGTCTCCCAAGCCGCCAAAGACGCCATAGACCAATACGGCACGTCCGTTTCCGCCAGCCGGTTGGTGTCAGGGGAAAGGCCGGTACATAGGCAATTGGAAGCGGCCATCGCGGAAACTTATGGTGTTGACGATGCCGTTGTGATGGTCAGCGGCCACGCCACGAACGTGACCACCATCGGCTATCTGTTCGGTGCCAATGATTTGATCTTGCATGATGAGCTGATCCATAACAGCAGTTTAGTGGGGGCGCAATTATCGGGGGCCAAGCGCTTGTCGTTTCCGCATAATGATTTTGCGGCGCTGGACAAACTGCTGGCCGAACAACGGCGGCATTATGAACGCGTGCTGATTGTGCTGGAAGGGCTGTACAGCATGGATGGCGATTATCCGGACTTGCCTGAGTTCATCGCCATCAAGCAAAAGTACCGGGCTTTTCTGATGGTTGATGAGGCGCATTCATTGGGCGTCCTCGGCGACAACGGTTTAGGTATCCGTGAGCTTTTCAATATTGACGGTAAAGATGTTGATATTTGGATGGGGACACTCAGTAAATCCTTGGCCGGATGCGGCGGTTTTATCGCCGGCGAATCGGCACTGGTCGAACACCTTAAATTTTTGGCGCCCGGATTTTTATACAGTGTCGGGATGCCGCCGCAAGTCGCCGCCCCTGCGCTTGCCGCATTGAATATCCTTAAACAGGAGCCGGACCGGGTGCGCCGCCTGCAAGCGCGTTCGGCCTATTTTTTAAGCAAGGCCAAAGCTGCCGGCATTGATACCGGGCACAGCCAAGGCGTGGCGATTATAGCCGCCATTACGGGTAGCTCACTGAGCGCGGCAAGGATGTCCGAAGCTTTATTCCACAAAGGTATTAACGTCCAACCGATTTTATATCCTGCTGTTCCTGAGAAAAGTGCGCGGTTGCGGTTTTTTATTTCCTGCGAACATACTGAAGGGCAAATAGGCCAAACCATTCAAGCTTACTGTGAGGAGATATCAAGATGATCTTCATTAAAGCCCAGGTATATCGAAATACCGTCGTCAATACTGGCAAGCGTTCATTCCTTTTTCTGCAAGGCCCCTGTTCGCCATTGTTTGCAAAACTGGGCGATTATCTTCGGTCACAAGGCCATTCGGTCCATAAAATCAATTTTACTGGCGGGGACTTGGCTTACTGGACACCGCGCAAGGCAACGTTATTTCGGAATGAACTTGACCATCTGCCGGACGTGCTGGAATCTGTCCGCTTAAAATATTCCATTACCGATCAAATCTTGTTCGGCGATTGCCGGCCAATACACCTTGCTGCCAAGCAATATGCCAAAAAGCACGGCATCCGCACCCATGTCTTTGAAGAAGGCTATTTCCGCCCGTACTGGATGACGCTTGAGCGTGAAGGTGTCAACGGATATTCGATGCTGCCCAAGGATCCGGATTGGTTTAGGCATGTCGCACGGCACGTCCCGGCACCGCATGACACCCAAACGTTTCATGCGCCTTTCAGGGTTCGGGCCACCCATGATGTGGTTTACCATATTTCCGGCCTTAGCAACCCGTTTTTGTTTAGGCATTATAAAGGCCATGCCCCGGATCCGGTGCCGCTGGAATATGCGGGTTATATCAACCGCTTTGTCCGGCATCATTTGACCAAAAAGCAAGACAATGAAAACATCCAACACCTGTTCCGAAAAAAAATCCCCTACTACCTGTTCCCCCTGCAATTAAATAGCGACTCGCAAATTCAAGTGCATTCGACCTTTACCAATATGGTTGAAGTCATTGACCTGGTCACGCGTTCATTTGCCAAGCATGCCCCTACCCATTCCTGGTTGGTGATCAAAACCCACCCGCTGGATGCCGGGTTGCTGAATTACGGTAAAATTATTGAGAAACAAGCGGAAAAATTAGGCATAACCGGGCGCATTCTGTTTTTACAATCGGGGCACCTGAATACCTTAGTGGCCCATGCCCGTGGGTTGGTGACGGTCAATAGCACGGCTGGCGGCCTTGCCTTGGAGCTGGATTGCCCGACCGTCACCCTGAACAATCCGATTTACAACTTGCCAGGGCTGACGTTTCAAGGTGGTTTGGACGCTTTTTGGACAAACAATGAAAAGCCTGACCAGGAGCTGTTCCGTTGCTTCCGTAACACCGTCATTTACACGACGCAAGTGAACGGCAGTTTGTATTGTAAACAAGGCATTGATCTGGCGGTTAAAAATGCCTACCGTTTTTTGGATGGCGACAAATCGCCGCTCGAAGCTTTGCTATGATGCTGGCCGCGCCAACAACCATCCTGGTCACTGGCGCGACCGGCGCGATTGGCGGCGCGTTGGCACGGCATTATGCCAAGCCTGGGATTTGCCTGATCCTGCAAGGGCGCAATGCCGCCGCTTTAGACGGCATTGCGCGGGCTTGCACCGAAGCTGGCGCAAGCGTTTCCACCCAAGTCATGGATTTGCGCGACATCGCTGGCTTGCAACAATGGCTGGCGGAGCTTTCGATCAAGCAACTGCCCGATTTGGTGATAGCCAATGCGGGCATCAACATTAACCATGGCAGTGGCCGTCGGGGCGAGCAGTGGCCGGAGATGGAGGCTTTGCTTGACCTTAATGTCAAATCCACACTGGCGTTGGCCAATGCCTTAGTGCCGGCTATGCGCCAACGCCGTAGCGGCCAGATTGCCTTGGTCAGTTCCTTGGCGGCCTATTATGGTTTGCCGGTGACGCCCAGTTACAGCGCCAGTAAAGCCGCTATCAAAGCCTATGGCGAGGGGATGCGTGGTTGGCTGGAACGTGATAACGTCCAGATCAATGTGGTCATGCCCGGCTATATCCAGTCCGATATGGCAAACGCCATGCCCGGCCCCAAACCGTTTTTATGGGCACCCGATCGTGCCGCCCGGGTGATTGCCCAAGGCTTGGCAAAAAACCAAGCCCGCATCAGCTTTCCGTTCCCATTGAATTTTGGCACTTGGTTTCTCGCGGTTTTGCCTGCACAATTCTCCCAGCGGATTCTCGCGCTTATCGGTTACAAAGGCTAAACCGGTAAGTCCGCCGCTCACCGGTTTTTGGCCACCCTAGTAAGCAAACTATGATAATCACTTCTATTTTGCCCCCGCTGATTGCGGGAGTGGCAATGTCTTTCCTGTTGGAATACTGGCTTTCACCTAAACCGATCCCCGTCTGGAAACGTCCCCTGTCAACCGCGCTGATCCACATCGGCCTTTGGGGCATCTGTTTCGCCTTATTGTTAGTGTTGTTGCAACGCCCTTGGTTTGCGGTCATCAACCTCTTGGCCTTCCAATTGCTGTTGGTGCTGGTCAACCAAGCCAAATTTGACAGCCTGCGCGAACCGTTCATCTTTCAAGATTTTGAATACTTCACTGATGCGCTCAAGCACCCCAGGCTATACCTGCCGTTTTTCGGGGTCGCCCGCACCATTGCCGCGACGCTAGGTTTCATCGGTGCATTTGTCATAGGCATTGCTTTGGAGCCTTCGTTGGTTGCCACGCTGACGCCCCCGGTTTTTATTTTGGTTCCGGTTGTGCTGGTGTTGTCCGGCCAACAAATGGTCAGATGGGGTTTACGGCGCTGCCCCGCCATCTCTTGCCGTCCCGCTGAGGATTTAATGGCATTAGGGCAATTGGCATTTTTTTATGGCTATTGGCGTATGGAGAGGTTGACCCGCCAATTGGATTCCCAAGACACCGCTTTCCTCAACCCGCCCGTCAGGGCTCCCGAATCCCTGCCGCACATGGTTGCCGTACAAAGCGAGTCATTTTTTGATCCGCGCGGATTGTCAGACAATATCAGGCGCTCGGTTTTGGAGCAATTCGATACCGCCCTAAGCGAATCCTGCCAATACGGGCGCCTGCAAGTCCCCGCTTGGGGAGCCAACACGGTCCGCACCGAATGCGGTTTTCTGGCCGGATTGACGGCAGGGCAAATGGGCATACATCAATTCAACCCTTACCGATTATTGGCAAACCACAGCATCCCCAATCTGGTCGGCTACCTTAAGGTAGCAGGCTACCGGACATTGTGCATACACCCCTACCACGCCAGTTTTTACCAGCGTGACAAAGTTTTCCCGCGCATGGGGTTTGATGAATTCATCGACCTTAGCGGTTTTGACGATAGCCAAAAAAGCGGGCAATTCATCGGCGACCTGGCCATTGCCGATAAGATCCAAGCGTTGCTGGAAACCGCCGGGCAACCTTTGTTTATATTTGTTATCACTATGGAAAACCATGGGCCGCTGCATTTGGAACAACCCGGCCCCAACGCGCACGAACAGTGTTACCACAAGCCACCAGAACAAGGCTGTGAGGATTTGACAGTCTACCTGCAGCATTTGCAAAATGCCGACCTGAAGATAAGGAAGCTGAAAGATAGCCTAGTGGCAAGCCGACGCGAGGGGGTGTTATGCTGGTACGGCGACCATGTGCCGATCATGGAAAAAGTCTACCAAAAGTTTGGCGAACCCGACGGGTTGACAGAATATTTCGTCTGGCGGACTCCGGGGGCAAACAAAGCGCCGCCCGTACAGGAAAACTTAGCGGTCAACGAATTGGCGGTGGCATTGCTTAAGTACGCTGATTTGCATCAATCAAATCAGTCCTAATAGCGCATATGGCGTTTTCTAAACAGGATGGCGCTAGTTTGGCTGGACAATGGAAGCCAAGCAGAATAGCCACCTTGTTTGACGCCAGCAAACCGTTATCGGCCTATTTACACCCATCCCAGAAAAAGCTTCATAATTGAGGGCATCCATGAAAAAACCACTATCCAAACCGCTAAAAACCTCCCTCGGCAGTGCTTTGGTCATTGCCAACGCCTGGGCATTTTCGGGCATGGCCCATGCCGTAGGCGAAACCGTTTCTCTTGGCAGTAAGGCCGGGGACCAGAATGCTTACGCCAGCACAGGCTGGTCATCGCTTTCCGCCGATGGCCGCTATACGACACTAACGGCGGCGGCCAATTTTATCCAACACATATTCCTTTATGATCGCTTTACCAAAACCACGAAAAACTTGACTGCGGCGGGCAACAGCGCGTCTTTTACGGCAGACATTTCTGCTAATGGGCGCTTTATGGCCTTTCGTTCAGCGGCGACTAATTTGGTTGCCAACGATGGCAATGGCTTTACTGCGGATATTTTCGTCCAAGACATCCAAACTGGAAAAAACGAACTGGTTAGCAAGGCTTTTGACGGCACTTCTGCCAATGACATGAGTTATTTTTCCGCCATTTCCGCTGACGGGCAATTTGTCGCCTTTACTTCAGCGGCCAGCAATCTGGTCGCCAATGACGGCAACCATTACGCCGACGTGTTTGTCCGCAACCGTAAAACGGGCAAAACCACCCGCGCCAGCGTGTCTTCGGCAGGCACAGAAGCGGTGACGGGTGTCGGTAGCAGCGGCCTTGTCGACATTTCCGGCGATGGGCGGTATGTGGTGTTCAGTTCTGGCTCGAATAATCTGGTGGCGGGCGACGACACCACCGAAGATGTGTTCTTGCACGACACCAAAAACAAAACGACGGCCAAAATCAGCCAAGCCGTCCGCAGCACCGGATTTAGTGGTGGCAGCAAAACCCCCAGTATTTCCGCCGACGGGCGTTATATCGCGTTTTTGTCAGGCTCTAGCCAATTGCTCGCCAATGATACCGATGATTTCAATGCCGATATTTTTGTCTATGACCGCGTCGGCAAAAAAATGAGCAAAATCACCAATAACGCCACAGGCAGTTCGGTCTATCCGGTCATTTCCGCTGACGGGCGGTTTGTCAGTTTTATGTCCCAAGCTGACAATTTGGTGCTGAATGATAACAACGGAGCTTGGGACACCTTTATCCATGACCGCAAGACCGCCAAAACTTCCCGGATTAACCTCACTCCCCAAGGACAGCAAAGCCTAGGTGACAAGCAATTGCTACAGGCAAGGCCATCGCTTTCTGCGGACGGGCGTTTTGTCGGTTTTGAAAGCGCCGCCAAAGACCTGGCCACGGATGACACCGACTCTGCCGCCACCGACGTGTTTTTACGGGACACCTTGTTAAACAAACAAAAAACCGCCGATGTCGCCTTAGCGGTTAGTGCGCCAACAAACGCTTTACAAGGCCAAGCCTATGCTTATAAGTTTACGGTTTCAAACAAAGGCACGGCAATCGCAAGCCAACCCAATGCCATCATCAACTTGCCAACCAGCTTAACCATTAATTCTGTGGTGCCGTCACAAGGCAGTTGCGTCAAAGGGATGGTGACGGTGTGTCGGTTGGGCGGGATCGGTGTCGGTTTGAATGCGGCAATCCAAGTCAATGTGACACCGTCCGTTAAAGGTGGCATCAGCGTTTCCGCCACGGCCGGATCGGTCGAGAAAGACACGGTATATACCAATAATGCGGTCACTAAGGCGCTTACGGTGAATTGATGGCAACTTAGGTTGTTGTGGGATATAGGGGAAGCGGTTAAGCGCAAAGAATGGAAACCACAAGCATTCCAATAAACCCTATTCAGGCCGGTTTTCCGCTTCCCGTTGACGGTAAAATTCCTTAACAAACGTCCCCAACGCCTGCCGCTCAATCGCATCCCGTAAACCCTGCATCAAACTCAAGTAATAATACAAATTGTGGATAGTATTCAACCGCGAGCCGAGCATTTCCTGGCATTTGTCCAAATGCCGCAAATAGGCGCGGGAATAATTTTGGCAGGTGTAACAGCCGCATTCTTCATCTAACGGGCGATTGTCGAATTCGTATTGGGCGTTGCGGATTTTCACCACGCCAAAACGGGTGAACAAATGCCCGTTGCGGGCATTGCGGGTGGGCATGACGCAATCGAACATGTCGATGCCACGGCATACGGCTTCGACCAAATCTTCCGGTGTACCCACACCCATCAAATAACGCGGTTTGTCGACGGGCATTTTGGTATGCACCACATCCAAGGTCGCCATCATTTCGTCTTTGGGTTCGCCAACTGAGAGGCCGCCAATCGCGTAGCCGTCAAAGCCAATATCGACCAAACCTGCGATGGATTCCTGGCGCAGGTGTTCGTACATGCCGCCTTGGACGATGCCGAACAAGGCGTTGGGATTGTCACCGTGCGCGGCTTTGCTGCGTTGCGCCCAGCGCAAAGATAGGCGCATGGAATCGGCGGCTTGGTCAACGGTGGCGGGGTACGGCGTGCATTCGTCAAAAATCATGACGATGTCCGAGCCTAACTCGCGCTGCACTTGCATGGACTCTTCCGGCCCCATGAAAATTTTGCTGCCGTTGATGGGCGATTGGAAGGTCACGCCTTGTTCGGTGATTTTCCGTAATGCGCCAAGGCTGAACACTTGGAAACCGCCGGAGTCGGTGAGGATGGGTTTTTGCCAGCGCATAAAATCGTGCA
This sequence comes from Methylovulum miyakonense HT12, assembly GCF_000384075.1. GTDB lineage: Bacteria > Pseudomonadota > Gammaproteobacteria > Methylococcales > Methylomonadaceae > Methylovulum > Methylovulum miyakonense. Next base: position 1,210,833 of record NZ_KB913025.1, on the reverse strand, counting down.
AATCGCCGTGCGCTTGGATCACCGCCGTGGTCGGGCGCAACATCAGATGAAAGGTGTTGCCGAGGATGATTTGTGCGCCGATACTGGTCAGGTCTTCCGGCGTTAACGATTTTACCGCTCCGTAAGTGCCGACGGGCATGAAAATCGGCGTTTCCACTACGCCACGGGCAAAGGTCAGCCTGCCGCGCCGGGCGTAGCCGTCGGTGTTGAGTAAGTCAAATTCCATAAATGATGATAGGTTCCGAAGTTTTGCCGGGTGATGGCCTTAACCCAAGGTTAAAAGAGTGTATGCTCAAAGCCATCGCCTAGCGGCTTATGTAGGGATTTTACCGTTGAAGTATAACATTAGTAGGCTGGGATGAAGCGATAGCGTAATCCCAGCTACGAGTTGCCATGATAAAATGCCCCGGATTATCCCAAGCCGCGTTTTGTTGCCACAAAAACACCTCAACTTATTTGGAGCAAGGCCATGTCAGCCGTAATAAAACCTAGCGAATTCATCAGCGTGGAAGACTATTTAAGGGAAGAGTTAGCCAGGCAAACCAAACATGAGCTGATCGACGGCCATGTCTACGCCATGGCAGGTGTCAGTGCCAACCATGAACGGATTGCGGGGAATGTGTATAGAAAATTTGGCGACCATTTGGAAAACTCCCCGTGCGAACCGTTCGGTTCGGACATGAAACTGCGTGTCAAAGACAATTTCTTTTACCCGGATGTGATGGTCGATTGCCAGTTTGACGAGTCCGAACCTTATTACACCGAAACGCCCGTGCTGATTGTCGAAGTCTTGTCCCGGTCAACCCGGAAAAAGGATGAGACATTAAAATTCATGACCTACATCAACCTTCCCAGTGTGCAGGAATATGTCCTGATCGAACAAGACATTGCCGATGTCACGGTGTTGAGAAGACGTGAGGGCTGGTTGCCCAACCATTATTTTTTAGGCGACGGCATCACCTTTGAATCAATCGATTTGACCCTGCCAGTCGCAGACATTTATCGGCGCGTACAAAACCAAGATGTGGCGGCGTTTTTGAGCGGCGAGGCCGAACCGCTGTTATAAATGACGGCGGCGCACCCTGATGGGCGGGTAGCCGTGGCGGGTGATGCGGGCAACGGGGGCTTTAGCACGACAGGGATTACGCCATCGCTTCATCCCAGCCTTATAAGCCGCTGATTTTATAATTCAAACTGAATACTGTTATGTTGAACATCGTCCAAATTCCGGTCTTAACCGACAACTATATTTACCTCATCCATGACCCCGTTTCGACGGAAACCGCGGTGGTGGATCCTGCCGTGGCCCAGCCTGTGCTAGATGAACTGGCGAAACGCGGCTGGCGGTTAAACACTATCTTCAACACCCATCACCACGGCGACCATGTCGGCGGCAATCTGGAATTACAAGCCAAAACCGCTTGCCAAATCATTGGCCCGGCGGCTGACAAGCACCGCATTCCCGGCATAGACCGTTGCGTCAATGACCAGGATATTGTGAGGATAGGCAACCATAGCGCACAAGTGCTGGAGACCCACGGGCATACCAGCGGCCATATTGTTTATTATTTTGCCAGTGAAAACGCGCTGTTTTGTGGTGACACTTTATTTGTCATGGGTTGTGGACGTTTGTTTGACGGGACGATAGCAGACCTTTGGCAATCTTTACAAAAATTGCAAACCTTGCCAGCCACGACACAGATTTATTGCGCCCATGAATACACGCAAAGCAACGGACGTTTTGCCTTGACTTTAGAACCTGAAAATCCGGCCTTGCAGGAAAAAATGGCGTGGGTTAACCAGCTCAGGGCAAACGGACAGCCGACCGTGCCATCGACAATCGCCGAAGAACTGGCGACCAATCCGTTTTTACGTACCGACAGCGTGGAATTGCAAAAATCGCTAGGCTTGCTGGGGAAAAGTTCGCTGGAGATATTTACCGCGATACGGGCATTGAAAGATCGGTTTTGACACATTTATCCACGAAAAACACTAAAAGCACGAAAGGATGAGAGGATAAAAAGCAGAACTTCGAACTAGGACGGGATTGAACGCTGGTTACCAAGCTCCTGCTTGGTAACCCAAGTTTCAGAAGCTCTAGCTTCGAGAGTGACAGGAAGCAAGAGCTTCCCATACCGCATTCCCAAGCAGCAGCTTGGGAACGAGTGCAAAATTAATCATTATTTTTTAAGGTATCCAACATGCGTTTATTCATTTTTCCCCTATTTGTCCTTGCACTACTATCCGCCCGTCCCGCATTTTCTGCACAGGCGTATTGCAATGGCGTGGACTCTTTTGAAACAGTGTTGTCATTGCTATCAAAGCGTTTGGATTTGGCGGCAGATGTGGCACGCTACAAATGGAACCAGAAAGCCGATATTGAAGATAGTGCGCGTGAGCAATTGATTATTAAAAAATTAGTAACTGATGCCACAGCTAAGGACTTGCCTGCCGATTGGTCAGAGCAATTTTTCCGGGCGCAAATTGAAGCGTCGAAAAGTGTGCAACGGCAATTGTTCGGCGATTGGCAAAAAAATCATGCCGGGACATTCGCCGATGTGCCGGATTTAAACAGCCAAACCCGCCCTAAGCTGTATGCGCTGATGTCCGATTTGATTGATGCATTGACCAAAGCTTGGCAGCCCTTGCATCAATCAGAATGCAAAAGTGTATTGGATAGGTTGGTCAGGGAAAAACTGCTTAAGCCGGAATATAAGGCGGCTAGTAAGCCTTTGTTTGAGGTGCGTTGATTTATCTATGTATTTACGAGAAGCCTAGCCATGACGAATATGAGTTATCGTAACTTAATCATTATTGTTCCAATATTATTACTAAGTGTATCGCTAGCTCATGGTTGCAAAAAGCTAGCTTTGGATGCTTGGCTGGAGATGACTCCAGAAGAGTTAAGTCAACATGGCTGTGTAAAAGATCATGTAGAATTAGAAATATTTAGTCTAAAAGGCAATGCGCTGTCATTAATCAAAATTGCCAATAGACTGGATCAAAAAGGATTGCTAGATAAATCTTCACTTCAACGCAAAGCTGAGGCACTTTATAAGCTTGGAAGATTCCAAGAAGCCTTGGATGTTCGTATATTATCCTTAAGCAAACCTAAAAAATGCGAAGTTTTTGTTGAATGTCTTTGGGAGTTTACAGATGCTGTCGTGCATTATGAAAATGCTAGATATTATCGGGCTGCTAAGTATTTATATAAAGCTGAAGAAGAACTGAATGCAGGTGATTTTGAATTCGATAAATCATGTCCTCGATCAGGTAAAAGTGCCAATTATTGCATTGGAATGCGGGAACGCTTACTCGAAGAATTTATTCCAAAACATTAAAGTTTCATTTTATAAGCATTACTATCAAAAACTCATCGAAGCCGTCACCCTGACCATGCGTGGTTCGACCGGATGTTTGATAATACCATCGGTGCTGCCGTCGGCATTCGGCCCCGCCGCTTCACCTTGTAAATGGTAGCCGTAAAAGTAGGCGATATCGTTATTGGTCGATCCAAATAAATTGAACACATCCACTTCAATCTTGTAGGCTTTGTGCTGATAGCCCGTGCCGAAATTGACGATGCTGGTGTCGCCACCCCAAGCACTGCCCGACTCGTTTAGCGGCACGTCGCCAAAATGCCGCAATCTGAGCGAACCGAACAATCCTGATGGCATGTCCACCACCGCACCTACGCTGATCACGCGGCCTACTGAATTGGGGATGTGGTTTTCCGATGCGGGTACGCCAACAAAATGCGAGGCGGTGAAGGCAAAATCAGCATCTAAGGTCAGCCAATCGGTCGGCTTATAATAATTGGTCCACTCAACGCCGTAACGCTCGGATTTGCCGGACGGTTCGGTCGTGCCACCATCGCCGACAAACACCAATTCCGATTGGCTTTCCAGCCACCACACCGCCAGCGTCGAATTCAAGCCTTGCACCGCTTGGCTGCGCACACCAACTTCCGCACCGCGTGAACGCACCAAGGGCGTGACCGAATTTGCCGATTCGCCCGTCGCCGGATCAATCTTTATCGTCGTGCCACGCGCATCGTTGGAATGGTAGCCGTAACCCAGATTGATGAAAAAATCGGTGTCCAACCAGGGTCCGGCAACCAGGCTGAGTTTGGGGCTGGCTAAAGACGCAGCTTGGCTACCGGAATTTGCCGCCAGCGTTTGGCTATGCACATCAAAGCTAAAAAAATCACCGCGCAAGCCAGCAATGGAGCGGAATTTTTCCAGCCAATGGGTTTCGTTTTTGATGTAGATGCCGACACTGGTTTCGGTGATGTCATCTTGGCGCACAGTGTTTAATAACTGGCGTTTTTGGGTGTGGTTTAAGGCGACACCATTAATGTCATCATGGCGAATCTGGATGCCGAGGGTGTTGTCCATTTCCAAGCCGAATAACTGGTCGTAACGGGTGTGTTCGCCCGTACCGCCGACTTGGACGCGGCGTTCTTTTTGCTGGATTTGGTCGCCGTGGACGGTGTCGATATAGCCTGTGAAATTGGAGTACAAGTCCAAATCACTGTACAGCGCGTAAATGCTCAGGTCATTTTTGGCGTGGGCGTTGCGGTTCCAAAAATTGCCGGACAGGCTGTAACGGCTGGTCACGCCACCGTCACTGGGATCGCCTGTGCCGTATAAACCAATGATGCCCGCATCAATCGCCCGCTCCGGTATCTGGTTGGTCGCCGTCCAGGTGTTATGGTAGGCCTTCCCGTTGATCGACATGCCCCAGTCATCTTTATCTATGGTGTAGCGCAACATGCCGTTGTATTTGTTGGTGGCTTCCGGTTGCTGCCAAACGCCATCATAGAAATTCACTTCCGAACCAAACAACAAATCGCCATCGCCCAGTTTGAGCGAGTTTGCCAACACGCCACGGTAATAGCCAAATTCACCGCCCGTAAACTTGAGCAAACCTTCGGATAGCTTATGTAGGGTGTGCATTTTGGCATAACCCGCCGCCGAAAAATCCCCCGCTTCGGCGTAATACGGGCCCTTGCCGTATTCAACCTTATCCACCAATTCAGGGATGACGCTGTTCAAATCCAGATAGCCTTGCCCGTGGGCGTGGCTGGGCATGTTCATCGGGATACCATCGACGTTGACGGAAAAATCCGTGCCGTGGTCGAGGTTAAAGCCGCGTAAGAAATACTGGTTCGCCTTGCCGGAACCGCTGTGCTGGGTCGCCAATGCGCCCGGCACGACTTCCACCAATTCCCCGACCCGCGACAAAGGCCGGTATTTGAATTCCGGCTGCCCGACCACGCCTTGCGATGCCGACGAAGCGATGCCGATCAAATCGGTGGCGCGGCCTTCAATTTCAACCGTTTCCAGTTGTACCGGTTCCTCTTTGCGCTCTGGATCAGGTTGCGGGTGGGCCTGCACGATAATGCAATGCAAGCTGAGATAAACCCCAATGCCAAATGCCAGTGAGCCGGGTGTGATCGCCAAATCCTGAGTTATTTTTTGCATGTGCGTACCTTGGGGTAGATGTGGGATACAAATATCGCACAGGGATTTTAATCCATATATGCGTCAGCCTGTTTGTCAACGATACGGGCAAAAGGATACTTTGGATGCAAATTGGCTGGGTGGCCAAGTATTGGCGTTTAAATGCTTGCTAGGCGATTGCCATAAACACAGGGATATTAATATTTAAAAATAACGCTCAAAATGATTTTATTTTGGCATTTGCAGATTATGTTAGGCGTTAAAAATAATGTCTAACATAAAAAATAAGTATATTTTTATTGACCTAACATATTTTCTCATGATAAAAATTATACCGTTGTTTATGTTTTATAAAACAACCAGCCCACAACTTCTGTTTTGGGTTGCCCCTTAGAGGAAAGGGAAATAACAAAATTAATTTCAATAACCGAGAGAGGATTTAAAAATGAACGAAGTTATTAAAGAAGACAATTCACTGTGGTATATCGTTGGCGGCTGTATTGTTGCCATTATCGCTGTTGTTATTTTCCTAAGAGGCGAAAAATCTGAACACTTAAAAAGTGGTGCCGTTGCCCAATTACAAGCAGAAACTTTTTCTAACTTAGAAAAAAGAAAAACCAGCAACAGCGTTACTGAAGACCAAAAAGCCGGCAAATAAAAACGGCCCTCCGATGACAAGCTTATCGGAGGGTTTTTTTATGCTAAACAAAATTTTTTATCTTGTTCTATTGGGCCGCTGTTTTGCCAGTAGCCAACAGGGGATAGCCGCTAGCATTGAAGCGCTGCGTCCCTATTGCCCCTGGGACACTCATAAAGCTTGGGTGGCTGAAAACCTATTTTAATGGCTTCCGTATGCGGATTATCCTGCTACACGCCTTAAGCGGCTGTCCTAAAAATCAAAATCCTGCTTGTCCCGTCAATTACATCGCTTTGATGTCGGGCTTGCCTTTGTTTGGCTAAGCGGCAAAAAACATTAAAGCGACTTATCCCCAAACCACCGCAAGGTGTCAATGTCTTCTGCCTTCAGCCAGGTAGGGTGGGCAAAAATTTTGCCCACCCATTTTTTGGCATTCCAACCAATCTACATACGGCCTGAGGCGCCAGGCCATTAGGGCTTTTTGATGGAACCCTATTGTGCATAGGTTGCTACAAAAGCATCTTAAAGCGCCATAAGCCAATGCCGACATGTTTTGGTATGATGGCGAACTCAGGCACCATTATGACTTACCCGACCATGCCAGCCATCATCCGATTCGATCAGGTAACCGTTACCGTCCGCGATAAAACCATTTTGTCGGGCATCAGCTTTACGCTCCGCCTTGGTGAAAAAGCGGTGTTATGTGGCAAGTCCGGTTCTGGTAAAAGCACCGTGTTGAAGACCTTGCTGGGCTTGCAAGGCTTAACTGGCGGCAGTATTTTTTTTCAGGAAAAACCGCTGGATGCCGTCACCATCCAAGCTGTCCGGCGCCAAACCGCTTACATTGGCCAAGAACCCGTCCTGGGTGCGGACACGGTACGTGACGCGCTGTTATTGCCCTTCCAATTCAAGGCTCATCGCGGGCATAAACCAACGGACGGGCAACTTAAGGCCGTATTGGCGCAATTGCATCTTCCCGCCGCTATTTTGGATCAAGAAAGCGGCCGGATTTCTGGTGGCGAAAAACAGCGGGTTGCGTTGGCGCGCGGGCTGCTCTTAGGGAAAAATCTGTATTTGCTTGATGAAGTCACCAGTGCCTTGGATTCCGAAAGCAAACAGGCGGTGTTTGCCGTTTTTGCGGATCCCAAGCTGACCGTGCTCTCGGTGGCCCATGATCCGGAGTGGCTGGAACGTTGCGATAGGGTTTTAGCGCTTGAAGAAGGCCGCTTAACCCAGGAGGCTTGTCATGGACACGCTTGATATTGCCTTGCCGCAAATGGCGGTGCTCTACGGCCTTTGCCTGGCGCCTTGGCTGTTGCTTTGGCTAATCGGCCTACGCCTTAGCCGCGATATTGTCATCAGTATCCTGCGCATGGGCGTCCAGTTGGCGTTGGTCGGGTTCTATCTGAAAACCCTATTCAGCCTTAATGAGCCTTGGCTCAATGCCTTATGGATATTGGTCATGCTGGCTGTTGCCGATTTAAGCATTTTGCAAAGGGCGGGGCTGAAGCTAAGGTTTTTTGTGTTGCCCACCTTTATCGCAATAGCCTTGAGCACTTTGTTTGCGACTTTTTATCTGGTGGTGCTGGTCATCCAGCCGCCGCACTTCTACGATGCCCGTTACATTGTGCCCTTGGCGGGCATGATCCTTGGTAACTGCCTGCAGGGCAATGTCATCGCCTTGGAGCGTTTCTATTCGACATTGCGTAAAAACGAGCAAGAATACATGACTTTTTTGCTGCTAGGGGCGACCCGTTGGGAGGCGGTGCGTCCTTATTACCGGGTTGCGGTCAAGGCCGCCGTCAGCCCCAGTATCGCCAGTATGTCGACCATGGGCTTGGTGTCCCTGCCTGGAATGATGACCGGCCAAATCCTTGGCGGGAGCGAACCTTGGGTGGCGGTGAAGTACCAAATCGCCATCATGATCTGTATTTTCACCAGCACCACGCTGGCTTGCGTCATCAACTTGAAGCTCAGTTTGCGGAACGCCTTTAATGCTTATGATGTGTTGAAGGATGAGGTGATGGAACTCCGTAAGTAAGGCGTGCATAATGGCTGCCGCCCTCTTTTATTGCCGACGTTGTCGGGTGGTTTTAGAGGGGGCAACCCCTTTAACTCACAGGAGAATCATCATGGGCTGCTGCGACGATCCCACCGAATCCAATAAAATAGACCCACGGCAATTAGTCCGCGAACAACAGCATTACGGCGAATTGGTACGCGACCTCTTTACCGATGACCCTGAAAAAGTCCTGCTCAGATTGCTCCATGAAGCCAATGCTTATCTAAGGGAATTGGCGGCCTTAAGGGCGCATTACCCTTCCGTGCGCCTGCACGCCATTGAGTTGTTGGACAAAAAAAGCCTGACGGTGCTGAACCAGCTTATCCAAAAAGAACCTGATTCGCCCTTCGGCTTGGCGGCCAAGGCGCGGCTTGGGCATTTGAGTGACGGTACAGGTTTTTTTAAATAAGGCTATGTCGACAAAATATGGGGGCCGAAAGCCTGGCAGATAACAACCCCGTATCTGGCAATTAAATTAGCCCGCCTAGCAGGAAAAATCGTTTCCTGGCCGCTTACCTATTTGTTAGCCATTTATATTTGCCCCGCTAGGCTTCAAGGCGTGATTTTAAATTCTAATCAATAGCCTAAGCATGTATCATATAGGCATCAGCTTTATTATAGCCCTTACCATTATTTCATTATTAAATGCCCTCGAAGTCTAAAAAAGACGTTGATTTCAGTTCAACAAAAGACCCATACGCCCAGCGCGAAGCTGAGAAGTATGAAAACCCCATACCCAGCCGCGAACTCATCCTCCAGTTAATCGAACATGCCGGCAAGCCTTTGTTACGCAAAGAAATTGCCGAAGCGTTCACGATGGAGAGCGAAGACCAGCTGGAAGCCTTGCGCCGCCGTTTGCGGGCGATGGAACGTGACGGGCAATTGCTGTTCAACCGCGAACAACGCTATTGCCTAGTCAACAACAAAGACTTGATCGTCGGGCGCATCATCGGCCATGCCGACGGTTTCGGCTTTATCCGGCCTGATGACGGTTCGGACGATTTGTTTTTATCCCCCCGCGAAATGAACCCCTTGCTGCACAATGACCGCGCCATGGTGCGCATTGTCGGCATCGACAAAAAAGGCCGCCGTGAAGGTGCGGTGGTGGAAATCCTCGAACGCAACACCCACCAAATTGTCGGGCGGCTGTACAAAGAAGACGGCTTCACTTATGTCATCCCTGACAACAAGAACATCTCCCAAACCGTCCTGTTGCAAAAAGACGGGGTCGGCAAAGCCAAGCAAGGGCAAATTGTCATTGCCGAAATTGTCGAACAACCGAGCAAACTACGCCAACCCATAGGCCGCATCATCGAGGTGCTGGGCGACCATCTCGCCCCCGGTATGGAAATCGAGATGGCGATCCGCTCGCACGAGCTGCCGCACATCTGGCCTGATGAGCTGACGGAGGAAATCAAGCGATTAAGCCCCGAAGTGCCGGAAGCGGCAAAAGCCGGCCGTGTCGATTTGCGGGACACGCCATTAGTCACGATTGACGGTGAGGACGCCCGCGATTTTGATGATGCCGTGTATGCCAAGAAAACCCCGAAAGGCTGGAAGCTGTTGGTCGCCATTGCCGATGTCTCGCATTATGTGCAAGTCAACACCGCCCTGGATAATGAAGCCAAAAACCGCAGCACGTCGGTATATTTCCCAGCCCAAGTCATCCCCATGTTACCGGAGATCCTCTCCAATGGCTTGTGTTCGCTGAACCCCCATGTTGACCGTTTGTGCATGGTCTGCGAAATGCTGATAGACGCCGACGGCGAAGTCACCCGCAGCCGCTTTTTTGAAGCCGTAATGCGCTCCCATGCCCGGTTGACTTATACCGAAGTGGCAAAAATGCTGGTTGAAGGCGATACCGAACTGGCGGAAAAACACCAAAAATTAATGCCACATTTGCGCGAGTTGTACGCGTTGTACAAAGTCATGCGCAAACAGCGCGAGCTGCGCGGGGCGATGGATTTTGACACCCAAGAAACCCGCATTATTTTTGGCAAAGACCGGAAAATCGAAAAAATCGTCCCCGTCACCCGCAACGATGCCCATAAATTGATTGAAGAATTTATGATCACCGCCAACAGCACGGCGGCGAAGTATCTCAATGGCAAAAAAATCCCCAAACTGTTGCGTGTCCACGAAGGCCCCAGTGCCGATAAACTGCTCAATCTAAAAACTTTTCTGGGTGAATTGGGCTTGAGGTTTGGTGGTGGCGCACAACCGACACCGTTGGATTACATGCACTTGGTCGAATCCATCCGCGACCGCCCCGATGCGCATCTGATCCAGACCGTGTTGTTGCGCTCGATGTCGCAAGCGGTCTACAGCCCTGAATTGAAAGGCCACTTCGGTTTGGCCCTTGAAGCTTACGCCCATTTCACCTCACCGATCCGCCGTTATCCCGACTTGCTGGTGCACCGCGCCATCCGCCATTGCCTGCAAGGCAAAAACGTCGCCAGTTTTGTCTATGGCGTGCCCGATATGGTCATGCTCGGCGAGCATTGCTCCGCCAACGAACGCCGCGCCGACGATGCCACCCGCGACGTCGTCAGTTGGCTGAAATGTGAATACATGATGGACAAAATCGGCGAAGAATTCAGCGGCATCATCTCCGCCGTCACGTCGTTCGGTTTCTTCGTCGAATTGGCGGAAATTTACGTCGAAGGCTTGGTGCATATCAGCAACCTAGGCCAAGATTATTTCCACTTCGACCCCACCAGCCACCAGTTAAAAGGCGAACGCACCAACACCAATTTCCGCTTGGGTGACACGGTGAAGGTCAGGGTTGTCCGCGTCGATTTGGATGAGAAAAAAATAGATTTTGAATTGGTGCAGAAAGAAAGCTCGGTTAAAAATGCGGTCGCCACCACCGACAAACCTAAGAAAAAACGGCGCAAAAAAGCTAAGCCAAAATCTGACCGGAACACATAGCCAAGCTGATGAAATCCTCTAAACTCTACGGCCTACATTCGGTGCAGGCCGCACTCGATTATTCCCCTAAATCTATCAATAAAGCGTGGATAGACGCGCAACGCCAAGACAAACGGCTGGTGCAAGCGATCGGGGCCTTGCTCGATTTAGGTATAGAACCCGAAAAAACCGAACGCAAAAAACTCGACAAACTAGCCGAAGGCAACAACCATCAAGGCATTGTCATTGAAGTGGACATGCCCGCCGAGTTATCAGAGAGCGATTTGAAAACGGCGGTGCAAAGCTTGGGGGAAACCGCGCTGTTTTTGGTGCTGGACAATGTCCAAGACCCGCATAATCTGGGCGCGTGTTTGCGTACCGCCGACGCCACGGGCGTCCATGGCGTGATCATCACCAAAGACAATGCCACGGGCATCACCCCGACGGTATGTAAAGTGGCGAGCGGCGCGGCGGAAACCGTGCCAGTTTATCAGGTCACGAACTTGGCGCGGACGTTACGCTGGCTGAAAGACCAGGGCATTTGGGTGTTCGGGGCGGCGGGCGAAGCGGAACAAAGGGTTTATCAGGCCGATTTGACCTGGCCGCTGGCGTTGGTCGTCGGTGCCGAAGAAAAAGGCATGCGCCGCCTGACCCGCGAACAGTGTGACGTGTTGGTGAAGCTGCCGATGCTGGGGCAGGTGGATAGCCTGAATTTGTCGGTGGCGACTGGCGTGTTGCTGTATGAAGTTGTCCGGCAGAGAATGACGTGATGGGTGCGGCACGTCCTTTAGTGCTGGAAGGCCAGGGGTTGGGCTGCATCCGGGATGACCGCGTCTTGTTCAGCGGTTTGGATTTTAGCCTGCAAAACCAACAAGCCTTGCTGTTGGAAGGCCGTAATGGCAGTGGCAAAACATCATTATTGCGGATTTTATGTGGTTTCCGTGAGCCGGATGCGGGGGAAGTGCGCTGGTGCGGTGAACCGATAGCCGCCGGGACATATCGCGCCGATATGGCTTATATCGGGCATTTGGACGGCATCAAAAAAGAACTGACCGTATTGGAAAACCTGAAATTTTCTTTGGCCGTGGCGCAAGCGGGCGCGTGCAGCATCGGCGAAGCCTTGGCGCGGGTGCAATTGGCGGGTTTTGATGATGTGCTGGCGCAAGCCTTGTCGGCCGGGCAAAAACGCCGTTTGTCCTTGGCGCGTTTGCTGATGACACAAAACGCGCTGTGGATACTGGATGAGCCTTTCACCGCGCTGGACAGGCAAGGCATTGCTTTGACCGAACACTTGATGTCGGAACATTGTGACCAAGGCGGCATGATTGTGCTAACCTCGCACCATGAATTGAATATCCCTACCGTAGACGTGCAACGTATCCGTTTATCCTGATGTCTTTAACTGCCGCATTTTTTGCCATTATCCGCCGTGATTTAATTCTGGCCTTGCGCCGCCGTTCCGAAATTGCCAATCCGCTGTTCTTTTTTGTGTTGGTCATCACCCTGTTCCCGCTGGGTGTCGGGGCAAAGCCACATTTATTGCAAGCGATTGCCCCTGGCATTATCTGGGTGTCGGCTTTGCTGGCGGCGATGTTGTCGTTGGACAGTTTATTCCGTTCGGATTTTGACGACGGTTCGTTGGAGCAAATGCTGCTAAGCCCCCATCCCATCTCCATCCTAATCCTGGGCAAAGTGTCCGCACACTGGTTAGTGACGGGCTTGCCGTTATTGTTGGTTGCGCCGTTATTGGCGATTTTTTTGGGGATGCCCGGCCAGTCTTTAGGGGTCTTGCTGCTGACGCTGTTGTTGGGTACGCCGGTTTTGAGCCTGATCGGCGCGATTGGTGTCGCGCTGACCGTTGGCTTGCGGCGCGGCGGCATGATCTTGTCGCTGCTGGTGTTGCCGCTGTATGTGCCAGTGCTGATTTTTGCCAGCAATGCCGTGGAAATGGCGGCGGGCGGATTGCCTATCGCCCCGCAAATCAATATTTTGATCGCCATGTTGTTGATGGCGCTGGTGCTGGCCCCGTGGCCTACGGCGGCGGCGTTGAAAATGAGCATCAGTTGAGCGGAAGGCACCACCAACGGGGCTGGTGGTGCGTAAAGGGCTTGGAAACAATTACTGGGCGCAATATTGCCAAGTCGGTACCGCCCTATCTACGATGTAAGGCGTTGATGGCGATAGGATAAACTCGCTAGCCCCTTTTTCTAAAGCCCCGGCGGTTTTAGTGGCGTTTTTCCAGTCGTAGGTATAGCCCAAACCTGTCCAAGGCACTTGGGATGAAGTGCGGAAACTTTTGTAATAGGTGTTTTTGTAAAAAGCCGGGTAGTCCTTGATATTTTTCACTACGGGCGGGGTGCCGCCAAAATCAAGGTTACAACTGGTGTCGGTTGGTTCCGGATCAACGCAAGGACGGAACAGGTCGGACGGGCTGACCCATAATTCGACAAAGACATCGTATTGCCAATCTGGATTCAGCCCTAAGCGTTGTTTAAGGCGGTAATCAAGGGCGGCTTGGTCAGCGTCTGGATGCAAAGTCAAAAAATTGTGACAAAAATTATGTACTTTGGGGGCTAAAGTCACCCAAATCACAAAATCTTCATTGGAAGAGGTTTGGGTATAGGGCAGCAGGAAGTTTTGATAGGCGCTTTGTGATTTCCAAGTGACGACTTTTAACATTGTTTTGTCGGCATTCCAGACTAGCGTACGGTTGTTGGGCGAGACCGCATCAAGGGTGCTGACCAGTTCGTCGGGCGAGGCAATCCCTGCATCTTGGTTTGCCAAATTATATTTGGGCGGAGGGGTCGCCACCGCCGTGTGTGTCACTAGCAAACCAATCAGGACGGATAGCAATAATGGCTTTTTCATAAGTTAATCTCTGGATTAAGTGGAAGGGACTACGCTAAGAACCCGGCAGGGTTCGCCGTCTAGGGTAATAAAAAGGGATTGACAATGCTATGAACTATTACCACTTAACCCGTGTGCAGCTTTATCTACCTTGATAACATTGATCTGGAGCATAGTTTTATGGCATCACCGAAGTATCTGTCCATTTTTACACCCGCAAACAAACAGCAGCGGCAGGAAAATTTTGCCAATTACTGGGAATTTACCCAAAACCATGGTGGCGAGCTTTTCGAAGCGGAAAAGGATTTGGCAAAAAAACGCGCTAAGTTACAAGCCTTTAAAGACAATCCTGTTAGGTTGAGGACACCGCTGGCAAACCCCGATGCGTTTTACCGCAATTACATTGATATGAAGGATGACCCTAAGTCATTGGATCGCTTGACGTTGATGCTAACCAGCATGTATAAGTTTGCCCGCCACGAATGGGTCGGCATCAAGGGCGCGTGGGATGTGGTGCCGGATATGGCCCACTCGCACAGCATCGAAGATAAAATTAGCCGTGTGCATCTGGCGGAAGAATTCTGCCATTGGCGGCTGTTCGACGAAATGCTCCGCACTTGCGGTTTGGACAAGGTTGAATGGGTTCCGTTAAGCCCGCTTAAGGAATGGATTTACGAACAATTCCCTAAAGTGCCAGGCGCGTTCATGGATCCGCCCGCCTTTGTCACCGAACTGATGGGGGTGACGTATTATTTCCATCTACATGGTTTGTTTGACGACATTTTGGCGGACGAGCCGGAAGTCCGCCAACGTTTGCATGAACTGCTGGACGAAATCACCATTGACGAAATCGCCCATGTCGGCCAACGCCGCAATTTCATCGGCCCCATCGGTATGAAAGCCTCAAAAATGATGGTGCGGCCTTTGTATAAAATGTTCTTCGCCGACATCCCTGAAGTCGGGGTGCTGTTTGATGTCGAGCAAATGGTCAAAGATGGGGAAGCGTTTGATTTTAATGAAGTGCCTGAGTATATGGTTGAAAAAAGCTGGATCCCGTCTTATTGCAAAGCCTAAGCAAACCGATGGCATCCACGAAAGGTTCAACGTAAACTGTGGGTTTGCTTTGAACCTTTCGCAGTTTAGCGGGTAATACGTTTCCAGTGGCTATGTCTCCGTTAATTGTACAAAGCTTAAATGATGCGGCTTTGAGCGAAAGCCACAATCCTTAATTAAATAAGGCTTTGCGCCGAAAATAAAAACTTTTCAAATAACGGTGACATAGCCTTTCCAGTAGATTTCACGACTTATTTAAAAACACACTATTTTTATGTCCCTAATTCCTGATCCGGTAGGCCGGTTCTTTCATCGTATGGCATCGCCGCCGTATTTTTACGCTTTCACCGAAAAGCTCATGCCTTGGTTGACCGGTATTTTTTTAATCTTGCTGGCTGGCGGCTTGTATGGCGGCCTTTACCTTGCCCCCACCGACTACCAGCAAGGCGATAGTTACCGCATCATCTATATCCATGTGCCTAGCGCATGGATGTCCTTGTTCATTTATATGGTGATGGCGGCCGCCGGGGCAATCGGCTTGGTCTGGCGTATCAAACTCGCCGAAATCGTCGCCATCAGCAGCGCGTCAGTTGGCGCGAGTTTCACTTTTATCGCTTTGGTGACAGGCTCGCTGTGGGGCAAGCCGATGTGGGGGACCTGGTGGGTTTGGGATGCGCGCCTGACTTCGGAATTGATCCTGCTGTTTTTGTATCTGGGCGTGATCGGCCTGTACAACGCCATCGACGACAAACGCACCGCCTCCAAAGCCGTGGCGATTTTGGCTTTGGTCGGCGTGGTCAATATCCCGATCATCCATTACTCGGTCGAATGGTGGAACACCCTGCACCAAGGCCCGACCGTCACCAAAATGGACAAACCGTCCATCCACGTCAGCATGTTGGTGCCGTTATTGCTGATGGCGGCCGCGTTTAAGTTCTATTATGTCATCGCCATGCTGCAACGGGCGCGGTTGGAATTGCTGCAACGCGAACGCACCGCGAATTGGGTGAAAAAGATGGTTACGGAGCAAAGCCAATGAGCGCACAAGAATTTTTTGCCATGGGCGGTTACGCCTTTTATGTCTGGACTAGTTACGGGCTGTGCTTTGTTGTCCTGCTGGCAAATATCGTCTTGCCCATCATCCAGCGCAGACAATTTTTACGCCAACTCGCCTTAAAACAGAAACGCCAAAACTTATGAAGCCGATAAGAAGACAACGCTTAATCCTGATTATTTTGATGGTGCTGGGCATAGGCACTGCCGTCGGTTTCGCGCTGAAATCGTTTAACGAAAATCTGATGTATTTTTTCTCCACCACCGACGTGCTGGCAGGCAAAGCCCCCAAAGACACGCTGTTCCGCTTGGGCGGCATGGTCGTCAAAGGTTCGGTCGATCGTCCTGGTGATGGCTTGACTGTCCACTTTACGCTCACCGATTTCAGCAAGGAAGTGGCGGTGGAATACACCGGCATCCTGCCGGACTTGTTCCGCGAAGGCCAAGGCATTGTCGCTAACGGTAAATTGGATGGTCGCGGCGTGTTTGTCGCCGAGGAAGTGCTGGCGAAACATGATGAAAATTACATGCCGCCGGAGGTTAAGGCGAGTTTGAAAAAGCAGGTTGAAGGTAAGCAAGCGGACTAAACACCAAACTCACTGGAGGCGTGATGAATTTTCATATTGAATACGAACTCGAAACAGATGGGCGCTGGTTAGCGGAAGTGCCTGAAATTCCTGGTGTGCTAACTTACGGCATGACCGCAACCGAAGCGATGGCTAAAGCAGAGGTTTTGGCGCTTCGCGCCCTTGCCGAGCGGATTGAATCAGGCGAAAGCCAGCCTATGGCTATTAATATTGAACTTGTTGCCGCATGAGCCAATGGCCTTCGGTAAAAGCCAAACGGGTTCTTGCGGCATTATTGGCTATTGGTTGGGAAATCAAGCGTCAATCGGGTTCGCACCGTACCTTATCTCGTGATGGCTGGCCTAATTTTGTGTTCGCCTTTCATGATGGTGAAGAAATTGGGCCGCGTATGTTGGTTCGTATTGCCAAGCATACGGGCTTAACGCCAAATGATTTATAAAGACAAAGACGCAGGACCAGAAAAACTCAACGGAACCCTACCATGATCCCCGAATTAGGCCACTTTTCCCTCATCCTCGCCCTGTGCATGGCTTTCGTGCTGGGGACAATGCCGATTATCGGCGCGTTCCGCAATATTTCCGGCTGGATAGCCATAGCAAAACCCGCCGCCTTCGGGCAATTGTTGTTCATCGCCATCGCCTACGGCTGCCTCACTTACAGTAGCCTAGTCCACGATTTTTCCGTTGCCTATATCGCCCATAATTCCAACACCGCCTTGCCGACGCTATACCTGGTTTCCGGTGTCTGGGGGGCGCATGAAGGCTCGTTGCTGTTGTGGGCTTTAGTGTTGGCGTGTTGGACGGGCTTGGTGGCGCAGTTTAGCAAAACCATCCCCGAAACGACAGTGGCGCGGGTATTGGGCGTGATGGGTTTGGTCTCCATCGGCTTCTTGCTGTTTTTATTGCTCACCTCCAATCCGTTCGAACGGCTATTCCCCGCCCCGCCTGAAGGCCGCGATTTGAACCCCTTGCTGCAAGACCCCGGCCTCGCCATCCATCCGCCGATGTTGTACATGGGCTATGTCGGTTTTTCCGTAGCTTTTGCCTTTGCCATCGCCGCCTTGCTGGAAGGCCGTTTGGATGCGGCATGGGCACGCTGGTCGCGCCCGTGGACGAATATGGCGTGGATGTTTTTGACGTTGGGCATCGCGCTGGGCAGTTGGTGGGCGTATTACGAACTGGGTTGGGGCGGCTGGTGGTTTTGGGATCCGGTCGAAAATGCCTCGTTCATGCCTTGGCTGGTCGGTACGGCGTTGATGCACTCGCTGGCGGCGACCGAAAAACGCGGCGTGTTTAAAACCTGGACAGTGTTATTGGCGATTTTTGCCTTCTCACTGAGTTTGCTCGGCACCTTCCTCGTCCGTTCCGGTGTGTTGACTTCCGTCCACGCTTTCGCCAGTGACCCGACGCGCGGCTTGTTCGTGTTGGTGTTTTTAGCCATCGTCGTTGGCGGCTCGCTGTTGTTGTACGCCATCCGCGCTCCTTATGTCAAAAGCAGCGCGACGTTTGAACTGGTATCCAAAGAATCGGCGATTTTGCTGAACAACGTCCTGCTGGTTGTCACTGCGTCCAGCATTTTGTTAGGCACACTGTACCCGCTGGTTATCGACGCGCTGGGCTTGGGTAAAATCTCCGTAGGCCCGCCGTATTTCAATGCCGTGTTCATCCCGTTGATGGCTCCCTTGTCGGTTGTGGTGGGTTTGGGCGTGTTGATGCGCTGGAAAAAAGACAGCTTGGCGGCCTTGGGTCTTCGTTTGCGTTGGATTATCAGCGGCTGTGCCGCAGGTGGTCTAGCCATCCCTGTGCTGATGCCGTTTTATTCTTGGGGCGCGGTGTTAGGTTTGACGCTAGCTTTATGGACTGTAGCCATCGCTGTACTGGCATTTATTGACCGCGTGGGCAGCCAGGGTTTTTCCATGCAACGTTTGGCAAGCATTCCATCTGGTTTTTATGGCATGACTATCGCCCATCTAGGTATTGCCGTTTTTGTCACGGGCATTACCTTAACCTCCGTGTACAGTGTCGAAAAAGACGTGCGCATGGCCCCTAACGAAAAACTGGACATGTCCGGTTATATTTTTGAATTCCACGGCGTGAAAGAAACCCAAGGCGTCAATTACGTCGCCCAACAAGCCTTCCTGACCGTCAGCCACGACGGCAAACAAGTCGCGCAATTGGAACCGCAAAAGCGCGTCTACCAAGTGCAAACCATGCCGATGACCGAAGCGGCGATTGATGCCGGATTGTTCCGGGATTTATTCGTGGCCATCGGTGAACCGCTAGGCGATGAAGGCGCGTGGAGCCTCAGGATTTATTACAAATCCTTCATCCGCTGGATTTGGCTGGGCGCGGTGTTTATGGCGGTGGGCGGACTGTGCGCGGCTTGTGACCGGCGGTATCGGCTTGCCAAAATACCTACAGGTGGATGATGAACATCAATGAAAACAAAAGGTTTGCCTTATTGATTGACGCCGACAACGCCCAGGCAAAAGCGATAGATGCGATATTGACCGAAGCCGCCAGATACGGGGATGTCACTTCCCGGCGTTGTTATGGCGATTGGACAAACACACGGCTGGGCAGTTGGAAAACCGTGCTGAATAAACATGCCATCCAGCCCATGCAGCAATTTGCCTACACCTCAGGTAAAAACGCCACCGATTCGGCCTTAATCATTGATGCGATGGATTTGCTGTATACCAGTAAATTTGACGGATTTTTCCTGGTTTCCAGCGACAGCGATTTTACTAAATTAGCGACCCGTATCCGGGAAGCCGGGCTTGAAGTGATTGGCATTGGCAGGCGCTTAACGCCCGAGGCTTTTCGGGCGGCGTGTAATAAATTTATTTTTACCGAAACCATCATGGATGAGAACCCCGCTGATGATGCCAAGAAACCAGCCAAGCCCATTGCAACCAACGCCACCGTATCAAAAAAAGCAGATAACGCGGTTGTTTCCACTAGCCAAACTGATAAGAACATCCAATCCACCAAGATTGCGAACCCATCCAAAGACGCCATCTTAAAGAAATTGCTTAAAGAAGCGATAGAGTCCGCCTCTGAAGAAGACGGCTGGGCGAATCTAGGTGGGGTAGGCTCCTATATCCCGCGTGTGGACAGTTCATTTGACCCTAGAAATTACGGCTTTGACAAATTGGGCAAATTGATCCGGTCGCTTGATTACATCGAGGTGCAACAAAAAAACATTGAAAGCGGGTCGAATATTTATATCCGCTATAAAGATACCAATGGGTGAAAATATTTGAGATGGCAAAACTCCAACTGATTTAGCCGACGATTATGACCATTATTTGTACGACATCAAAAAATAACCGCAATGCTTAAATACCTCCTCCCCCTAATCCTTTTCATCGTCATGGCAATCTTCCTTGCCATCGGCCTGGGCCTAAAACCCAACGAAATCCCCTCGCCCTTGCTGAACAAACCCGCGCCCGCTTTTGCCGCGCCCAAGTTGCAAGCCCCAAACGAAAAGCTGGCGGCCGCCGACCTGAAAGGCCAGGTCTGGCTGTTCAATGTCTGGGCTTCGTGGTGCGTGTCCTGCCGTGAGGAGCATCCGGTGCTGAACCAATTGGCGCGGCAACAAGCGGTGGTGATTATCGGCTTGAATTACAAAGACGACCCTGCCGCCGCGAAAAATTGGCTGGATACTTTGGGCAACCCCTACAATGTCAGCATTATGGATCAGGACGGGCGTATCGGTTTGGATTGGGGTGTTTATGGTGTGCCGGAAACCTTTGTGATGGATAAAAAAGGTATTGTGCGTTACAAACACACGGGGCCGGTGATGCCGGATGATGTCCAAACCATTTTCCTGCCCTTGATCGCCCAACTACAAGCGGAGGCTCCATGAAACCCGGCATCCTGATGTTATTACTGCTATTATCGCCATTTGCCGCCCAAGCCATAGATTCGCGGCAGTTTGCCAATCCTGAACAGCAGGAAGCTTATGAGACCTTGACTTCGGAATTGCGTTGCTTGGTCTGCCAAAACCAAACCATCGCCGATTCCAACGCAGAACTGGCGGCGGATTTGCGCAGGCAAGTCCAAGAAATGCTGGAGCAAGGCAAGTCGCGCGAGGAGATCGTGCAATTTATGACCGACCGTTACGGGGATTTTGTGTTGTACAAACCGCCGTTTAAATTAAAAACGGGCTTGCTCTGGTTGGGGCCGATAGTGTTTTTGTTGCTGGGTTTGGTGGCGGTATTTTTTGTCATCCGCCAGCGCCAGCCCCGTTCCCAACAGGGCTTTGGCATACCCACCCTCCCTGGCGATAAAGAAGTGGCGGCCGTAACGGAAAACGGGCAAGCCGAAAAATTGGCGAAAATCCGCCGTTTGTTAGATGAAGGGGATGTTTCTTGACTACGCTATTTTGGCTGCTGGTTGGCCTATTGATTTTAATCGCTTTGGCTTTTGTGTTGCCGCCATTATGGCGGCAACGTCCGGTAGCCGCCGCTGACATGGACAAACGCAATATCGCCATTGCCAAAATGCGGCTGGCGGAACTGCAGGAACAATTGCAATCCGGCGCCTTGACCCAAGCCCAATACCAAGAACAACGCACCGAGCTGGAATTGGCCTTGGGCGATGATTTGGATATTGCCGGAACGGACGCCGTATCGGCGCAAGGCCGCTGGATGGCCTATGTGTTAGTAGTCGCCCTGCCGCTGTTGGCAGCGGGTTTGTATGCGGGGCTGGGCACTTATCAGGCGATTGAACCGACCTCTGAAATGTTGGGTACGGCCCAACCTGCCCAACCGAACATCGAAGATATTAAAAAAATGGTCGCCAAACTCGCCGAGCGCATGAAAACGAACCCTACCGATGCCGAAGGTTGGATGATGTTGGGCAAGTCTTATAAATACCTGAAACAATTCCCCAAGGCTGCCGATGCGCTGGCGAAGGCTTATGCCTTATTGGGGGATCAGCCGGAGATTATGTTGCAATATGCCGATGCGTTGGCGTTTGCCAATGACGAGCAAATGGCGGGCAAGCCAGCGGAACTGGTGTATAGGGTATTGGAACGTGAACCGGACAACATTACCGCCTTATGGTACGCCGGCATGGCGAAAGCGCAGGCTGGTGAAGCCGCAGAAGGCGTCAAATTATGGCGCAAGTTGTTGGCCTTATTGCCGCCTGAATCACAGGCACAACAGGAAGTGAAGCGTTTATTAAGCCAATTGGAAGCGTCACTGCCTAATGGCGTTGCGGGCGGCGCGGCGACCGAAACAGGGTCTGCCGCCCAAACGCCTGCCGTCGCATTGGAAGTGCAGGTCAGCCTTGCCCCTGAGCTTAAAGCTTCGGTTGCTCCGGCCGATACCGTGTTCATTTACGCGCAAGCGTTATCCGGGTCAAAAATGCCGTTGGCGATAGTCCGTAAGCAAGCTTCGGATTTGCCGTTGGCCGTGACCTTGACCGATGCCCAGGCCATGATGCCGAAGATGACATTATCGGCTTTCCCTAAGGTGAAATTATTGGCGCGGGTGTCCAAATCCGGCAATGCCATGTCCCAAGTCGGGGATTTGATCGGCGCGGTGGAACCGGTGGCGACATCCGGCAAAAGTAGCCATACCATTGTCATCAATTCCCAGGTCAAATGACGATGGAAGAACGTATTATCGAGTTGGAAATCAAAGCCGCGTATCAGGAAGATTTGCTACAGGCTTTGAATAATATCGTCAGCCAGCAACAGCAACAGATTGACCGTTTGGAAATGACTTGTACATTGCTTAATGAGCGCATCAAAAGTGTTTCCAATCAGCGGCAAGAGGGTGAAAACACCAGCAATGCCCATGAAATCCCGCCGCATTATTAAACCGTGAAAGCAATGAAAAAAATCCCTATCGGTATCAGCAGTTGTCTGTTAGGCCATCCTGTCCGTTTTGATAGCGGCCATAAACGCGACTCTTATATCGTCGGTACGTTAGGTGAATTTTTCGAGTTTTATCCGTTTTGCCCTGAAGTGGCGATTGGCTTGGGCGTGCCGCGCCCGACACTCCATTTGGTCAAGGCCAATGGCGAGATCCGCTGTGTCGGTGTTAAGGATGCGGGCCATGATGTCACTGGCGATTTGCGGGCTTACGCCACGCGGGAGCAACCCGCATTTGCGGAGTTATGCGGTTATATCTTAAAAAAGGATTCACCCAGCTGCGGCATGGAGCGCGTGAAAGTGTACGCCACCGGACAACCGAACCGCGAAGGGGCAGGGATTTATGCGGCAGAGATGATGCGCAACAATCCCCTGCTGCCCGTGGAAGAAGAAGGCCGTTTGGGTGAT
Source organism: Methylovulum miyakonense HT12 (assembly GCF_000384075.1). Taxonomy (GTDB): domain Bacteria; phylum Pseudomonadota; class Gammaproteobacteria; order Methylococcales; family Methylomonadaceae; genus Methylovulum; species Methylovulum miyakonense. The sequence goes on along the minus strand of NZ_KB913025.1, from coordinate 1,187,925 downwards.
GCAGGTTTACGCGAGAATTTCATCCAGCGCGTGTATGTTTTTTACCGCTGGAAACAATTGCTGGCGGAAGGCCTGACCGCCAATGGCCTGATGACGTTTCATGCCCGCCATAAACTGATCATCATGAGCCACGCGGATTACCGCGAATTGGGGCAGTTGTTGGCGGGTATGACCAAAGACAATGTTGCCGAAATGGCCGGAAGTTATATCCGGCAATTGATGGCGATACTGAAAATCGTCGTCAATCGCGGCAATCACGTCAATGTCTTGCAGCACATCCAAGGGTATTTGAAGAAGGAGTTGTCCGCCGATGACAAAGCCGAATTATGTGAAATTATTGAACGCTACCGCGACGGTGAAGTCCCGTTGATAGTGCCATTGACCTTGCTCAAGCACCATTTCCGTAAATCACCTGACACTTATATTGAAAACTCTTACTATATGTCACCTTATCCGCAGGAATTGAGCCTGGTTAACCAGTTGTGACGTTTATTTAAAACCAAATGATTATTGTGAGACATATCACAAAATATTCACTGGATATTCTTCTACGTCGGCCCATGGCCCTTCGGCAGGATACATTCCCTCCCATTATTACCCTCCTTTTAGCAAAAAACCTTTCAATATTATGAACATACAAAACAAAGCCCATCCTTGGCATGGCATCAGTTCGGGCGACAACCCGCCGATCATTGTGACCGCGTTTATCGAGATTGTCCCCTCTGATACCGTCAAGTATGAAATTGACAAAATCAGCGGTTACCTGAAAATTGACCGCCCGCAAAAATTTTCCAATACGGTGCCGACGCTTTACGGCTTTATTCCGCAAACCTATTGCGCGGAACAAGTTGCCGAATTTGCAGAATTAAAATCAGGTAAGGCAGTGGCTAAAGGGGACGGCGATCCTCTGGATATTTGTGTCCTCAGCGAACGCACGGTCACACACGGCAATATCATTTTGCAGGCGATCCCCATCGGTGGGTTCCGTTTATTGGATAAAGGCGAAGCGGACGACAAGATCATCGCCGTTATGAAAGGCGATGAATTTTACCGGCAATGGAATGATGTTTCGGATTGCCCGGAGTCATACATCAACCGCCTGAAACATTATTTTTTGACGTATAAAAATTTGCCAGGTGAACACAGCACCTGTGAAATCACCAACGTCTACGGGCGTGAAGAAGCGCACGAAGTGATCAGGCGGTCCATGCAGGATTACCAAAACCACTATGGCACCAGCCCTTGGGTCAAAAGGCGTTCCACCGATAGCGTGATCTGATGGCCACCCACAGGAAGTGACGTTTTGTCGGGCCACATTGTCGTTGGCCCCGGCATTGTACCGCCCCACATTCCCGCCAAACTGTAAATTCCATTGCGGTTTAACAGCACTTGCGTTTCCTGCCAAGTTAAGATGAAATAGCCAGGATATTCCTTGTCCCTGATTTTGTTAATCCTGCAATGAACGAAAAACATAAAATAGTTGTTGAAGCAACACCGCACTACATAGCGGCCCAATCCGCGCCGCAGCAGCATCGCTATGTTTTTGCCTATACCATCACTATTTCCAACCAAGGCACGGAATCCGCCAAGTTGATAAGCCGGCATTGGCTGATCACCGATGCCAATGGCAAAGTCCAAGAGGTCAGGGGGGAAGGTGTGATTGGCGAGCAACCTTATCTGAAGCCAGGGGAAACCTTCCAGTACACCAGCGGTGCGATGTTGGATACCCCGGTCGGCACGATGCATGGCGAATATACGATGCGCTCCGATGATGGCGGCGAGTTCGATGCGCCTATCCCCAAATTTACTTTATCTATCCCCAGGACACTGCACTGACAAATGGCCATTTATGCTATTGGCGATGTCCAAGGCTGTTTTGATGATCTATTAAAACTCTTGGATTTGATCGCATTCGATAAAACAAAGGATCAATTATGGTTTGCCGGGGATTTGGTCAACCGCGGCCCCAAGTCTTTAGAAACCTTGCGTTTTGTCAAAGGCTTGGGTGATGCGGCGGTCACTGTTCTGGGCAACCACGACATGCATTTGCTGGCGGCTTCTTGCACCCAAAAAATAGCCAACAAAAAAGACGCGCTGACGCCGATATTGGAAGCGCCTGATTGCGGGGAATTGATAGACTGGTTAAGGCATCGGCCGCTGTTCCATTACAACAAAGATTTCTGCATGGTGCATGCCGGGTTGCCACCGCAATGGGATTTTAAAAAAACCCAAAAGATGGCGTTGCTGGCTGAACAGACCTTAAAAAGCCCTGATTACGCCCAATTTTTGAAACAAATGTATGGCAATAAACCGAATATTTGGTCAGCCAACTTAAAAGGCATGTCACGCTTGCGCTTTATCATCAATTGCTTTACGCGGATGCGCTATTGCGATGAGGACGGCCGCTTGGATTTTACCAACAGCGGCCCGATGGGCTCGCAACCTAAAGGCTTGATGCCTTGGTTCCAAGTCCCGAACCGGAAAAGCGCGGGTTTACGGATTATCTGCGGGCACTGGTCGACCCTGGGATATTATGAAGGCGACAACTGTTATGCCATCGACACCGGTTGCCTCTGGGGAGGGCAACTGACCGCGATCAAGCTCGGTTCTCCGGTTGAGCGTTTCAGCATTGATTGCCCGGGTGAAAAAAAGCCCAATAAATTACGCACCATGAAACGGCCTGCACCTGCTTATGCCAGTGAGCCGCCGCTCACGTCAATAGCCGCTCCAGTGAATTAAGTTGTTCATTTTGATGCGCTAAGGAATTTGCGGTAATCAATAGAAATTTTAAGCCCGGCGAAATTGCCCGCCATGATAATCAAGTCCTGGTTCTTTTTGTCGAAACTCAATTTCACTTCATTTAAGGCATGGTCTTCGTAACCTTTTTCAATATGGTGCGTGTCGAGCAGGAATCGGTAGATATACACTTCCTGTTCGGGTTCGTCCTGGATTGACAGCGGTTCGCCGAGTTTCGCCAACACGGCTGATTTTTTCGGCAACTCCGCATTGATCTTGCCAACCAAATCCGCATTGGCTTTAAGCGTCTGTTTCTCTTTGTCAATGTCGGCGCCTGCGATTGAGCGTAAAGAAACTTCCAAAAATTCCGGCGGGGCGATTTGCAAAAATAACGATGAAAACGACCATGCGGTGAGTTTCTTTTCCGCATTAAACGCCATATCTGAATAAAACTTGATTTCCGGTTGGATCAGCATGTTGTCCTTATCAACTTTGCGGAACCAATACCGCCAACGCCTGCCGTTTTCAACGCGGTCATCTTCGCTGGGATAAAGCTTGGCCAGCGAAATAAAATCTTCGCTGTACATTTTAGGTTCTTTAAATTGTAGGGTGAATTCATCGGCGGCCACCACTTTAAAATAATGGTCGAATTCACCCATTTGCAAATAGGTCTGGTAAGCATGCACCCAATACATGCACCCCGTTAGGGAAGCCGCCAGAATTAATAATCCGATGACACGGAACGGTCGTTTAATTTTGTTGGCAGGCATCATAACGGTGGCTCATAAAGGGAAGTTAATGGCGGGTTTCTGAAGTGGTGCCCCAGCCATCCTGGCTCAGGATGCTTTCCACATCGACTTTGTCAAACAAATAATGCGCCCCGCAAAACTCGCAGATCACTTCAATCTGATGTTGCTCCCGGAGAATATCTTCCAGCTCTGGCCTGCCCATGGCGCGTAATGTACGCCCTATGCGTGGGCGCGAACAGGCGCATTGGAAGGCGATCGGTTCGGGATCGAATAAGCGGACTTTTTCTTCATTGAACAAACGGTGCAAGACTTGTTCGCAATCCAGCTCCAATAGTTCCTTACGGGTGATGGTGTTTGCCAACATTTCGATACGTTCCCAGTCAGCCTGGAAATGTTTTTGTGCGGGCAATTCCTGCAACAATAATCCGGCGGCATGGTGTTGGTCGGCAAATAACCACAAACGGGTTTTGAGCTGTTCCGATTGCAGAAAATAGGTTTCCAGTGCGTTTGCCAGATTTTCGCCTTCCAAGGGCACAATGCCTTGGTAAGGGTCGCTATCCCCCATTTCTATTGTCAGCACTAGACGGCCTTGGCCAAACAGCGTGGTCAGGGAGCCTCCATCAACATCCTTATGGCTGCGCACCAAGCCACGGATTTTCCGGTCATGGGTCGCTTGGGCCACCAAGGTTTTGATATTGCCATCACCTTGTGCCTGCAAAATCATTGACCCGCTAAACTTGACGGTGGCGGACAACATTGTCACTGCCGCCAACGCTTGCCCCAAAAGTTCCTGGACAAAGTGCGTGCCCTGCTGGTGCTGGCGGGCGGCTTGCCAGCTGGCGCCCAATTTAATCCATTCCCCGCGTACGCCCAGTTCTTCAAATAAAAAACGGTGTAAAATATCTTGCTTGATCATGTCGGTCTCATAAAAGGTTCAACCTTTATTATAATGCAAATTCCTGATAATCTTGGGATAAACCACAGCCACCCTATGGGGTTCTTATGATTTTCTCCAACAAAAAACAGAGCTTGCCAGATTCTGGCGAAGCCTTGCCGGGCCGGGATACCCCCATGCCCATTTATAACCGGCATTTTGTCACTGGCAATCCGATTGCCCCGCCCTTTCCCGCGCATTTGCAACAGGCCGTTTTCGGCATGGGCTGTTTTTGGGGGGCGGAACGGAAATTCTGGCAACACCCTAATATTTTCAGTACGGCGGTCGGTTATATGGGCGGTTACACGCCGAACCCGACGTATAATGAGCTATGTACCGGGCTTACGGGACATAATGAAGTGGTCAAAGTCATTTACGACCCTGCAAAAACGCTTTATCTGGATTTGTTGAAGCTGTTCTGGGAGTCCCACAACCCCACCCAAGGGATGCGCCAAGGCAATGACATCGGCACCCAATACCGTTCAGGCATTTATGCTTATACGGAAGAACAATTGGACTTGGCGTTAGCCTCCAAAGACCGTTATCAGGCGCAGTTGAGCCGTGCAGGTTTGGGATTGGTCACCACCGAAATCATGCTCGCCAGCGAATTTTATTATGCCGAAGATTACCACCAACAATATCTTGCCAAAGACCCGCAAGGCTATTGTGGCTTGGGCGGATTAGGGGTTTTGTGTGAGTAAATGCAAAAACGGCGGGCAAAAAAAAAGGCGGTCCGCAAAAACCGCCTTAAGAGTATTAGGAAGGATATAACGCAACTTTCAGCCAATTAAGCTCTAAGAGCTTTAAAAGTTAGGTTAATAATATCAACAGATAGTGCAAATAAAAATGTGACATATTGTCGCAGGTTGTTAATTAGGGCTGTTAGGATGGCGGATTTGGGTGAAACAGTGCCTGTTCTGCGAAACTAAGCCCGTGGCGGCGGCCGGGCTTATACCAATAACTTGGTCGGGCGCTCAGTCTCGGTACTGAATTTGGCCACAAACACCGTGGTCGCCCGCGGTATTGAATCGACCCCGTTGCCTTTATTGGGCAGTTTCGGGCATAACCTGTTAATTGGATGGGGTTCCTCCCTTCCCGCTACCTGTCATCGGTTTTGGGTAGTACTTGGATAGGAACTGTTTCTGAAAACTTACCTCAATGTGGACCGGATCCGCTTCGTGGCCTAACGGCCTCGGCAACCCTTGCCGGAAAATAGGGGTCGCGGGTGGACAGCTGTTTTGTAAACACGGCCCTTTTTAGCCTACTATTTGACCATGCTGATTAAAACTTCTTTCAAACCCGCTTGGTGGTTGCGTAACGGCCATTTGCAAACCTTATACCCCGCCCTATTACGCCGAAAAACGGCTGTGCCGCAATTATGGCGTGAACGTTTGGCGACACCCGATGGTGACTTTTTGGATATTGACCATTGCGGTACGGGCACCGGGCCGTTGGTGATTTTATTGCATGGCTTAACGGGCAGCTCTGATTCAGGTTACATCAAAGGCCTACAAATGGTTTTTTTGCGTCAAGGGTGGCGTAGCGTGGCGCTGAATTTTCGCGGTTGTAGCGGAGAACCGAACAACAAGGCGCGTTGTTACCATTCGGGCGAAACTGAAGACATTCAGTTTGTGTATGAAACTTTACGGCAACGCGAACCTAATACACCGTTTGCGGCCATCGGTTTTTCCTTGGGTGGCAATGTCCTGTTGAAATGGCTGGGCGAACAAGGCGGGCGTTTAGCCTTGTCGGCGGCGGTCGCGGTGTCGGTGCCCTTGCTGTTAAACCTGTGCGCCAGCAAATTGGACAAGGGCTTTTCCAAGCTTTACCGCGCCAATTTACTGGATGGGCTAAAAACCTATATGCGCCTGAAACTAGCGCATCTGGAGCGTAACGGGCATCACGCCGAAGCTGAAAAAATCAGGCAGTTAGGCGATTGCTCAAAAATTAGCTCGTTCTGGCAATACGATGACGTTGTCGTTGCCGGGCTGCATGGTTTTAAGGATGTCCACGATTATTACCAACGTTCCAGCTCGCGGCAATTCCTGCAACACATCAAAGTCCCGACTTTGGTGATCCAGGCCGACGATGACCCGTTCATGACCCCGGCGGTGCTGCCCGCTGTAGACGAATTGTCCGGCCACGTCCGGCTGGAAATCACCCGTGGGGGAGGGCATGTCGGGTTTGTCGCCCAGCAGGGGTTGTTTAAGCCGCGTTACTGGTTGGAACAGCGTATCCCGGCGTTTTTGGGCCAGTATTTGTGATTGTGGCATTGTGTGGTCAGCGAGTTCCGCATGGCAAATGGCGTTGCCCGTTGACGCACGGTTTCCTTGCTCCCTGTGTGGCGGGGAATTGCGCTTCTGCGTTGAATCAACGTATGCTGTGCGCAGTTTTGCCAACAGACAGTAAGCTTGATACGGGATAGAAAAATCACATGCAACAGTACCTCGAATTGCTCGACAAAATCCTGGCCGAAGGCCATCAAAAAGGCGACAGGACCGGGACCGGGACCTTGTCCATCTTTGGTCATCAGCTGCGTTTTAATTTGGGGGAGGGCTTCCCTTTGGTGACGACCAAAAAAATCCATTTAAAATCAGTTATCCATGAATTATTGTGGTTCCTAAAAGGCGATACCAATATCGCCTATTTGCAGGGGCATAAGGTCTCGATTTGGGATGAATGGGCTGATAGGCGGGGGGATTTGGGGCCGGTGTATGGCAAGCAATGGCGTTCCTGGCCTACGCCTTCGGGCGAGTCCATCGACCAGATCAGCCAGGTGATGGCGCAGCTTAAAGCCACGCCCAACAGCCGCCGTATGATTGTTTCCGCCTGGAATGTGGCGGAGTTGCCGGATGAACGCGTCAGCCCACAAGAAAACGTCGCGCAGGGCAAAATGGCCCTAGCCCCTTGCCATGCTTTTTTCCAGTTTTATGTCGCGGATGGCAAGTTGTCGTGCCAGCTTTACCAACGGAGCTGCGACACGTTTTTAGGGTTGCCATTTAATATCGCCAGTTACGCACTATTGACGCACATGGTGGCGCAACAGGCTGATTTGCAGGTTGGCGAATTGGTCTGGACTGGCGGTGACGTGCATTTGTACCTGAACCATTTGGAACAGGCTAAATTACAGCTGGCCCGCACACCCTTCAGGATGCCGGAATTAATGCTGAAACGCCGGCCCGAATCCCTGTTTGCCTATGGCTATGACGATTTTGAAATACGCGGTTACCAATCCCACGAGCCCATTAAGGCGGCAATTTCGGTATAGCGGGTGCACGAATTTAAATTTGGGGAAGTTTGCCAGCGCGTGGAAAAACGCTGGATACGGCACAAACTCAGGAAAATTGACATCTACACAGTCCTGTTTTACAGTTCGCCCACTTTAAAACGCATGCTGTTTAAACGCCATACCCATGAAAGCCGATGCTTTGGCCGTGGTTGGTTTATAAAACCGTCAGACATGGCGTTTTATTTTTTGACCGTCCTGAACTTCGCGCCCTTAGTGGTTCTATATTGACGTGGCTATATAATTATAATTAAAAGAGGAGTAACACTCATGGCTAGACCCTTAATACAACTGGCATTGGATTCGCTGGATTTTGACCAAACCCTCAGCCTTGCCGAGCAGACGGCGCCGTATATCGACATTTTCGAAATTGGCACCCCCTGCATCAAGCATAACGGCGTGGAATTGCTGAAAGCCCTACGTGCCAAATTTCCTGACAAACTGATTTTGGTGGACTTAAAAACCATGGACGCGGGCGAATATGAAGCCACGCCGTTTTATGCCGCCGGAGCCGACATTTGTACCGTTTTGGGCGTATCCGGCATGGCGACCATCGCCGGGGTCATCAACGCGGCCAAAGCCCACCGTGCCGAAGCACAAATCGACCTGATCAACGTCCCGGACAAACTCGCCTGTGCCAAAGCCGCCGCAGAATTGGGCGCAAACATCATCGGTGTCCATACCGGATTGGATGCGCAAGCGGCCGGACAAACGCCGTTTGAAGACCTGCAAGCCATTGCCAGCTTAGGCCTGAAAGTGAGGGTTTCCGTCGCCGGTGGCATCAAACAATCCACCGTCAAACAAGTGGTGGAAGCGGGCGCGGACATTATCGTCGTTGGTGCGGCAATTTACGGTGCGGCCTCACCCGCCGAAGCGGCGAAGCAAATCCGCGACATCGCCGATGGCAAATCCACCCATCAACAAATGGTCATCAATAAAATTGGTTCAGTGCTTAGCGCGACTGACCAGGCCAACGCCGTAAGATTGACCCGCATTTTGGACAAAGCCAAGCGCATTTTCTTATCTGGCGCGGGTCGCTCTGGCTTAATCGCCAAATTCTTCGCGATGCGCCTGATGCATAGCGGCTACACCGTCAGCGTGGTCGGCGAAATCGTCACGCCCAGCATCAAGCGTGGCGACTTGCTGATCATCATCTCCGGTTCCGGCGAAACCGAGCAATTGATCGCCTTCACCAAACGCGCCGTTGAACTTCGCGCCGATATTTTGTTGATCACCACCAAAGCCAGTTCAACCATTGGCGATATGGCGGATGACGTGTTCCAAATCGGTGTCCCTGAGCAATACGCTAAAGTCCAAGGGATGCCGATGGGTACGGTGTTTGAACTGTCCACTTTGTTCTTCTTGGAATCCTATATTTCGCAACTGATCCACGAAAAAGGTATCGCCGAAGAAGAAATGCGTTACCGGCATGCAAACCTTGAATAAATAGTGTCAGTCTATTTTTCAATGGCTTAGCAAAGCCAATGATGAAGGGCGCAAAGTTTATGGGCCGATAAACCCGTAAACTTTGTGCCCTTCGTCGTTTTTAAGCTATCTGCACAACCAAGATTGATTTTCCCTAAACTGCCAAATAACTCATGATAACGCTTGAGCTTTGGGTGAAAGTTATTTAGTATTGACCCGATACCAACTGGAGTTCTTGATGATGAAAACACCGACCGCCTATACACGTTTGACCTTGTTAGCCGCAATTACTGCGGTCTTATTGCCTTTAAGCGCTGCCGCCAATGAAGCGGCATTCAATCCGCACCAACTATACGAAGACAATTGCGCCAGTTGCCACGGCTCCGACCACGGCGGTTACCTGGCCCCCGCGCTGAACGCCGATACCTTGAAAGGCCGCAGCCCCACCGCATTGCGTACCATCGTCATGGCGGGCAGTTTCGACACCTTAATGCCTCCGTTCTACGGCAAACTCACCGACGACGAGATTCGCGGGGTCATCAAGCACTTGCAAAGCACACCCAAATTGCCTAATCCGCCGTTCACCATTGACGATATGAAAGCATCGTTAAAAGTCTACGTGAGCGACGAAAGCAAACTGCCGGAAAAGCCCGCTTACGCCATCGACAACATGGATGACGTGATCGGCGTGGCAGCCCGCGGCAAATACGGGCGCGGTGAAGGCTCACGGGCGATTTTTATCAACAGCAAAACCCACCAAAAAATTGGCGAAGTGCCAACCGGAACTGCCGCGCACATCATCGACTACAACCCCGCTAACCCACGTTGGGCTTACGTCAAAACCGACACGGCGGAAATTTTTAAAGTCGATTTATACTCCATGCAAGCCGTCCGCAGCATCAAAACGGGCTGGAATGGCCCTGGCATGGGCGTATCACGCGACGGCAAATACATCATGGCGGGCTCCTTCGTGCCGCACAACGCCGTCATCCTGAACGCCGACACCTTAGAGCCATTAAAAACTTTTGAACTCGAAGGCATAGACCCTGACGGCAAACAAGTCTCGTCTGATTCCGGCATGATTATCGGCACGCCGTTCGCCGACATTTTCGCCATTGCGCTGGAAAACGCCGGACAAGTCTGGGTGGTGGATTTGACTGAGGGCTTCCCTGTCACCCGTATCACCGACGTGGGTCGCCATTTGCACGACGCGTTTTTGACACATGGCGGACAAAAACTGATGATCGCGTCTTACGATGACAGCATCGTCGCCGCCATTGATTTGAAAGAACGCAAAATCATCAAAAAACTCGAAGCGGGCTGTGTGCCACACGTTGGCGGTGGTTCAGCGGTTGTTGTTGATGGGCGTACTTTAGGTTTTGGCACCAACTTTGGCGATTGCGACAAAACCGTCGTCAGTGTTTGGGATTTGGACAAAATGGAAGTCGTTAAACAAGTGCCCGTCGCTGGCGGCACCGAATCGCCCGCCGCCCACGCCAACGCGCCGTATGTCGCCGTGGACATCATCAGCAAAGACCGCCGCGCCCGCACTATCCAATTGATTGACAAGAAAACCTTGGAAGTCGTCAAAACCCTCGATGTTGGCGGCCACGCGTACTTCCCTGAATACAGTGCGGATGGTAAGTTCCTGTACGTCAGCGCGGGCTACAACGGCGATGAAGTCGTGGTTTACGATTCCACCAGCTTGGAAAAAGTCGCTTCGGTCGGCATGGAAAGCCCAGCGGGAATTTTCTCGCACGGTCGCGTCCGCTACATGACCCGTGGCCTGTCGCCTGATGATTTGGCGGCGCGTGACGGTGGCTTGCCAGGAGCAAAAAAATGAACCGCTGGCTACTTTTAGCAGTGCTAAGCTTAGTGGCACACACCGCCCACGCCACCAGCATCTACGCCGGACAAGCACGGGCGGCGGCAGTGTGTTCACAATGCCACGGCATCCGCACCCCATCCAACGATTCGGTATTCCCTACCCTAGCCGGACGCGATGCCGATTACCTGAAAACTGCGCTAGAGCAATACCGCGACAAAACCCGAAAATCTGACATCATGAACTCCATTGCAGGTTCATTGACCGATGACGATATAGCCAATGTCGCGGCGTATTATGCCAAGTTGAAACCGTAACACCGCAAAGACTGCGCGTCCTAACGAGTCCTCAGTCAATATGAATGGTTGGTATTATTTGCGTAGGGGCGAGCGGTTGCTCGCCTGATGGCGTCGGGTTTCGGTACGGACCCTAAAAAAGGCGGACAACCGTCCGCCCCTACACGGTTTATTGACCCAACAAAAAATCATTGACTGAATAGCCCCTGTGGGTAAAGGGCGGGCAATCGTCATACAACCGTCAGGTTTCGACTATCACCAAAAAAATCATGATAAAAAAATTGCTGTTAACAGGCTGCTTAATTGCTACAAGCTTTATCCATGCCAGCCAGGCAGAACCAACCTCTGCACGGCAAACGGAACTGCATAACCTGCTTAAAAATGATTGCGGAGCTTGTCATGGCCTAACCTTGCAAGGCGGCATGGGGCCAGCGTTATTGCCAGAAAAACTCGCCGGAAAACCGGACGAATTATTGGTGACGACGATTTTGGAAGGGCGGAAAGGCACGGCAATGCCGCCCTGGAAACCGTTTATGAATCGGGATGAGGTGGTTTGGTTGGTTGGGGTTTTGCGGAATCGGTAGGCTGGGGTGAGGTACGAACCTCAGCCTACGAGCTGAGGCGTTGAAAATGTTTACTGTCATTTCCATGCTGGGGCGTGGAAATGATGAAAAGAACTTATTAATTTCTCGTCCGACGGGAAGCTAACCGAAATGCGCCCATGCCAATGGCAAACAGGGCCAATTCGCTTGGTTCAGGAACCGAGCTTGATCCTGACACGTCCGCAACAATGTTATCGAGGTATTGGTAAGGTGTGGTTCCCGCGCCGATAGTAAAATGGCGGGTCATGAGAATTTTAAATTCATGTGTGCCTGCGGTTATCGCTGTACTGAATGCCAATGAATTACGAAGTATTGCACTTGAACTGATAGAACCAAGATTAATGCTATTTAAAAGTACGTTGTCCAACAATACGCTAAAAGTCCCTGCGTGGTTATTGCCTCCTGTAAAAAAGTCTTGCACCGAGATATCGAAAGCACCGCTAAATGTTCCGGTTGTACTGGAGAAGTTTTGGAAAATACCGCCACCTTCTTCCGCTCCTGAAACAAAAGAATTTTGACCAACTTGAAAGCGGGCTGCATTGGATGCGCCGCTTCCTGTAACATCAAAGGAAGTAACTGTGGGAGAGCCAATTGTGCCATTTGCAGTAGTAGTGAACGTTGTCCACCCGCTTAGGTCGCCTGTTGAGAAATCGCCATTAGTGATTAAGGTGGCACTTACCGAAGCTGATGTTACTAACAGTAAAAATCCTAGGCTAGTTAATATGCGTTTTTTTGTATTCATTTAGAATAATCCCCCCAAACCTTTAATAAATTAGAGTCAAATTGTTAATAATTAAAACGAAGCTGATTTTTGATGATAGCGTATTAGGGTGAAAATTAAAATTGAATTTATATTGGTTTTCCTTAGCAGGACGGGGTTTGAAGCCTCGTCCTTAAAGTTTCAACATGCGCACATGTTCTAAAATTGTTACGAAACGGGTTACAAACCCGTTCCGGCAAGTGAGCAAGTGAATACAAACTACACCACCATAATAATGAAAACCGCCTATTTCCTGCTATTAATGGCCTTGTCAATCGCCCCAAGCCAAGCCGAAACCCGCATTGCGGTGTTGGATTTTGAGCTGAACGACTTGACCATGAAGCCGCGCATCCCAGAAGAAATGGCGCGGACAGCCGGCATCAAACCGTTGCTGGAAAGGGAATTGCAAAGCGCGGGCTACCACATCATTCCGGTGGCGGCAGAAAAGCAACAACGAGCGGCCAGCGGTTTTGGTTATTTGTTTGACCATGACGAGGTGGTGGCGGAATTGGGTAAAAGCGCCGGGGCGGATTATGTGTTGGTTGGTCGCTTGCATAAACCCAGTTTTTTGTTTGCGTACCTGATGGGGCATTTAGTTAGGGTGAAAGACGGACGTTTGGTTGGCAATTACATTTCCGAATCCAAAGGCGGCGATAAGAAATTGACACGCAAAGCCGTTGAAAGCCTGACGGTGAAAATTGATGCCGATTTGGATAAACGCTATGCCCCACCGCCACCTGGGCAAAGCCATTAAACATCCTCACACACGGAAAAAGCCATGCTGGAAAAAACCATTGATATTTCCTTCCCTATCAACGAAAACATTTTGTTTTCATTAAAAGAGAGCCAGGAACAATTCACCCAAAACTTGCGTTTTTTATCCGCATTGATGCTGTATAGAAAGCGGCGTTTATCTCTAGGTAAAGCTGCCGAATTGGCGGGCTTTTCCAAGCTTGATTTTATTGAAAAACTAAAAATTGAGCAGGAAGCAATTTTTGATTACAACGAGATGGAAATGGACGAAATTTTTGCCGATGTCCAAAAATTGCCATGAAAGTGGTCGCCAATACCACCCCAATTATTTCCTTGGCAGCTATTGGCCGGTTGGATATTTTGGAGAAACTATTTGGACAAATCATCATTGCCGAAGCTGTTTACCAAGAGATAAAAGCCAAAAAAAACCATGCTTATCAAGAAATTGACAGCCATTTTATTCTCGTGCAGACCATTCAAGGCCATTTATACAAGGATTTGTTACTAAGCCAACTTGATCTGGGCGAGGCTGAAACGATTATTTTAGCGAAAGAAATTAACGCTGATTTTGTCATCATTGATGAAAATCTGGGTTATCAATTCGCCAACAGCGTTGGTTTGACGACCATCCGTACCTTGTCAATACTGCTTAAAGCAAAAGAGCAAGGCGAGATTGTTGCCATAAAACCTTTACTGGATGACATGATTGCAAAAGGCCGCTGGTATTCCACATCCGTTTACCGTGCTTTTTTAACGCGCATTGGTGAATTGTAAAGCCGAATAAAAACTAACTTGAATAATTCAGAATCATGAACAAATTATTACTGGCTTCAAATAATGTAGGTTGGGCTGACGATAGGAAGCCCAACAAACTAATGTTGAAAATGTTGTACCCTCTAGGGCATAAAGGCTTCCTATCGTCAGCCCAACCTACGATTCTTGCGTTAATGCTATCTTTCAATGTGCTAGCCGAACCCCGCGCCACGGGCGACTTAGGCTTAATCATCGAACGCGAAGACAGCACGGCCTTGATTATCAACACCACCGAACACAAGCAACTGGCAAAAATCACTGGCTTAGGCGATTTGTCACACGCTACGGTCGTGTTTTCGCGTGACCAACGCTATGCCTATGTGTTCGGGCGCGATGGCGGTTTGAGCAAAATCGATTTGCTGCAAGACCAACTCGCCAAACGTATCGTGCAAGCGGGCAACAGCATCGGCGGGGCGATTTCACAAGACGGCAAATTGATCGCCGTGTCCAATTACGAACCGGGCGGTGTGAAAGTGTTCGCTGCTGACACTTTAGAATTAGTCGCCGATATTCCCGCCGAATATGCGCCCGGCAAACGTTCTAAAGTGGTTGGTTTGGTCGATGCACCAGGGCAAAAATTTGTCTTTAGCCTGTTTGATGCCGGAGAAATTTGGACGCTGGACATGAAAAACCCGCAAAAGCCCGCCATCGCAAAATTCAAGAACATCGGTAAAGAACCGTATGACGCGCTGATGTCGCCGGAAGGGCGTTTTTACATCGCCGGATTGTTTGGCGAAAGCGGCTTGGCTTTGCTGGATTTGTGGGACACTGCCGCTGGCGTGAAGCGCATCTTGCCGACGTATGGCAAAGATGACGACAAATTGCCCGTGTACAAAATGCCGCATCTGGAAGGCTGGGCAATGGCGGGCGATTTGCTGTTTGCACCCGCGATAGGCAAGCATGAGGTGTTGGTCATCAACAAGCGCGATTGGACGTTATTGAAAGCCATTCCCGTGCTTGGTCAGCCTGTGTTTGTCATGGCGCGGCCTGATGCCCGGCAAGTGTGGGTCAATTTCGCCATGCCGGACAACAACCACTTGCAAATCATTGATGTGAAAGACTTGGCGGTCACGAACATGCTCACGCCCGGCAAAGCCGTGTTGCACATGGAATTTACCCCACGCGGCGAACAGGTTTGGGTGGCGTTGCGCGATGACAATCAAGTGGTAGTGTATGACACGGCGACCTTGCAAGAAGCCGCGCCGCGTTTAGCCGCCCAACATCCGAACGGGATTTTTTTCAGCTCACGGGCGCATAAAATTGGTTTTTGATCATGCTGACGGATTTGCATAAACACTTGTTAAATGATTTCCAACGTGATTTCCCGTTGTCGCCCACGCCTTACCGCGACATTGCCGACACGCTGGGCGTGACGGAAACCGACGTGCTGGCCGCGTTGGCAGAATTGAATGAGCAACAATTCATCAGCCGGATTGGCGCGGTGATCCCGCCCAACCAAATCGGCGCGAGCATGTTGGTGGCAATGGCTGTACCAGAAAACGAATTACAGAGGGTCGCGGACCAAATCAGCGCATTTCCTGAGGTCAACCATAATTATGAACGTGAGCATCGCTTTAATGTGTGGTTTGTCGCTGTCGCCGCTACCGTCCAACAATTGCAGGCCGTTATTGAACGCATCGAACAACAAACAGGTTATGCCGCTTTGCGGCTACCGTTGGTGGACGATTTTTTCATTGATTTAGGTTTTAAATTGGATTTACAACATGCTTGAAGCACGGGATTTGGCGGTATTGGCGCAAGTATCGGCGGGCTTGCCTTTGTGTCCGCGTCCTTACGCGCAAATCGGTATGGAACTAGGCATGGACGAGGCGGAAGTCATCAGCCGTGTCACGGCATTGAAAGCCCAAGGCTTGATTAAACGCTTAGGTGTCATCGTCAAACACCGCCCGCTAGGCTATCGCGCCAATGCGATGGTAGTTTGGGATGTGCCTGATGAATTGATTAAGGAATTGGGTATGTACATCAGCCATTTCAGTTTTGTGAACCTGTGTTACCAACGCCCCAGACAGCCGGAATGGCCTTATAACCTGTACTGTATGATCCACGGCAAAGACCGCGCCACGGTGCTGGCGCAATTGGAGCAGCTTAACGAAGCGTGCAGTTTGGCGCGTTACGGGCGGCAGATTTTGTTTAGCCGCCGCTGTTTTAAGCAGCGCGGGGCGGTTTATCAAGCGATGCCAATGGCGGTTGTTGCCAATGGGTAGGATGGGCTGACGTAAGGAAGCCCATCAAAATGTATAAAAAACGATGGGCATCCCTTCGTTCAGCCCATCCTACCTTGCTGTTCGTATAAATACCGTAGCGGCGAGCGGCTGCTCGCTGACAAGCTTTAAGGATTCCAACTGCTAAAAAAGGCGAGCAGCCGCTCGCCCCTACAACATCCGTGTAACAAAATGGACGATACCGACCGCCTGATTATCAATACCTTACAAACGGGCTTCCCGATTTGTGATGCGCCGTATAACAAAGTAGCGGAATCCTTAAGTCTCAGCGAAAGCGACTTATTGGCGCGTCTGCAAGCCTTATTGGCGAACGGCACGCTGACCCGTTTTGGGCCGCTGTACAACGCCGAGCAAATGGGCGGCGCATTAACGTTAGCAGCGGTAAAAATTCCTGCCGAACGTTTTGATGAAGTGACTGAGATCATAAACGCCTTCCCCGAAGTCGCGCACAATTATGCGCGTAGCCATGAATTGAACATGTGGTTTGTGTTGGCGACGGAAACGCCGGAACAACAACAGCACACCATCAACGCGATTGAACAGCAAACAGGCTTGACCGTTTACAACATGCCTAAATTGAAAGAATATTTTGTCAACCTAAGATTGGAAGCCTGACATGGACGACACCGACCGCCGTATCATGCACGCCACCCAAGCGGGTTTGCCGCTCACGCCCGAGCCTTATCAAACCCTAGCCGAACAATTGGGTTTAACTAAAGAAGAAATTATGCAGCGCATGGCGGCGATGCAAACCAGCGGCATTATCCGCCGCATCGGCGCCGTGCCTAACCATTACCAACTCGGCTACCGCTTTAACGGCATGACGGTGTGGGATGTACCGGACGATAAAATTGACGGACTAGGCCAACAAGTCGGGCAACTGCCGTTCGTCAGCCATTGCTACCACCGTCCACGGCATCTGCCCGCTTGGCCTTACAACTTGTTTGCGATGGTGCATGGCAAAACGCAAGAAGAGGCGGATGGGCAAATCATGCAGATCGCGGAGGTGTTGGGTGAATATTGTCGCGGCAGGGATGTGTTGTATAGCACGAAAATATTGAAGAAGACGGGGTTTCGTAGCGCGTAATATAACGCTTCACCGACATTGACCTACCAAAGATTAATCCTTACCATTACGCCTTACTCAAATAAAAAAGTAAGGAATTGTCATGCAACAAACGACGCTCACCAGCAAAGGCCAAGTCACCATTCCGAAAAAAGTCAGGGATGCCTTAGGTTTACATTTTGGCGACAAAATTGAATTTGTCATGACCGACAAAAATGAAGTGTTGCTACGCCCGATCACTAAAAAAGTGGATGACGTGTTTGGCTTGCTCTTTCAGGCCAACAGAAAACCCGTGTCGGTCGAAGAAATGGACGCGGCGATCCGGCAAAAAATGCAGGACGGCTTCAAATGATGGCGTTGGACACCAACGTGTTAATACGCTTTCTGCTTAAAGACGATGAACCACAAGCCCAACAGGTTTACCAGCTCTTTAAGCAAACCGAAGCAAAACAAGCCGTTTTGTTTGTGCCTTTGTTGGTTGTTCTGGAAACGATTTGGGTGTTGCAATCGGCCTATGGCATAGCCGATGCCGCCATCTTAGCCACGTTGGGAGAATTGTTGCTAATGCCCGTCCTAAGGTTTGAAAAGCCTTCGGTCATCCAAGGCCTTATTGCTTCAGGACGGGATAGCAACTTTGATCTGGCTGATTTGTTAATCGCTTATTCGGCAACCTCTGCGAATTGTGATGGGGTTTATACTTTTGATAAAAAGGCGGCGAAATTTAAGTATTTTGAGCGGTTGGCGCTTTAGTATTTTGCTTTAGCTTAATTCGCTGGACTGTATTGATCCAAAATTAAGCCAGGCACAACACTAAAATGTTTGATATTGCCCGTACACAGCACTTCATCTTTCGCCAATGCTGTAGCCGCAATCAAAGCATCGGCCATTTCCATGCTATGGCTGAGGGCATATTGTTTGACCAGTTGGCGGGCTTGGTAGGAAATGTCCGCGTCGATTTCGTGGATGGTAACAGATAAGGCTTTGAGCATTTTTTCAAAAATAACCAGTTCCTGTTTGTTGCGGCAAAAAGGCACCTATTCCAAATAGGTTACGGCTGAAATGGCGCGTTGTGGCGTATTCATAAGCAAATCTCTGGCGGACGCTACGCCCTGGTCTGCATAAATGAAGATATTGGTGTCAAAGATCACGCAAACCCCGGCGATTGGAACGGATGGCCCGCAATTCATCTTCAACCGTATCAATGGAAGCATCACGGTGCATCCCAAAAAAATCTGCCATAGCAACTTCTTGAGCCTTAATATCAACCGCTGTAGGCAATGCCGGATGCACAACACCTAAAATGCGCCCGTGATAAGTGATTTCGACCTTCTCGCCGCGTTTAAGGGCGTCCACCAGTGCTTTATGTTTGGATTGTAATTGCGACGTTGTCAATTGCATGGCTATAAAAATAGTTATTTTAAAGTAGTTATATTTTAGCTACTACTTTGTTGTTCCGCCAGTTTATAAAAACCATAACAAATCATCATGTTCCGACTCAGCCAATACATGCGTGAACTCATCGCGCCCACGCCCTTAAAACCCACGCGCAAACCTGCCGCGCCTGTGGTGATTTGGAACCTGATCCGCCGCTGCAACCTTACTTGCAAACACTGCTACACCACCTCCGCCGATGTGGATTTTCCGGGTGAATTGACCACACCGGAAATTTACACGGTCATGGACGACCTGAAAGCCTTCAAAGTCCCCGTACTGATTTTGTCCGGCGGCGAACCGTTGCTGCATCCTGATATTTTTAACATTTCCCGACGCGCCAAAGACATGGGCTTTTATGTGGCCTTGTCGAGCAACGGCACGAAAATATCCCAAGACAATATCCAGCAAATTGCCGAGCTTAATTACCAATACATCGGTGTCAGTTTGGATGGCATAAAAGGCACGCATGATGAATTTAGGCGGGTCAAAGGCTCGTTTGACGAAGCGATGCGCGGTATCCATTTGTGTTTGGATAAAGGCATCAAAGTCGGCATCCGCTTTACGCTCACAGAAGACAATTACCAGGACTTTCCGGTGTTGTTAGCGTTGATGGACGAGCATGACATCGACAAATTTTACCTGTCACATTTGAATTACGGCGGACGCGGCAACCGCAACCGCAAAGATGACGCGCATTTTGACCGCACCCGCACGGCGATGGACTTGATGTTTGAAACCTGTCACCAGTGGCTCAGCGAAGGCAAGGACAGGGAATTTGTCACGGGCAATAACGATGCCGATGCCGTGTATTTTTTGCATTGGGTACGCCGCCGCTTCCCTGAACAAGCCGATCATATCCAAGCCAAATTGGCGCAATGGGGCGGCAATTCGTCGGGCGTGAATGTCGCTAATATCGACAATCTTGGCAATGTCCATCCCGATACTTTTTGGTGGCACTATCACTTAGGCAATGTCAAAAAACGCCCGTTTTCAGAGATTTGGATGGATGTGTCCGACCCGGTGATGGCGGGGCTTAAGCAAATCCCACGGCCTTTGGAAGGGCGTTGTGGCGATTGCCATTACCAAGCCATTTGTAATGGCAACACGCGGGTTAGGGCGATGCAGACTTCCGGCAATGTTTGGGCGGAAGATCCGGGTTGTTACCTAACTGATGAAGAAATCACTATTTCAACTTATTGAAATGCCGCAGTATCACGCCAATAATCACTACCGGAACCACCAAGGCGGTCGGTTCCCACAAACCCATCGTCACTAAAACCAGCTGGTTGACCAGCAACACCAGCGCATACACCCACGCCGCCCAACGGCGCAAAAACCATAAGCCGCCAATACACACTAAGCTTATTAAGGCGGCGGCACCAAAATACACCGCATATGCCAGACCCAATTGCTTGACCATCGGCGAGAGCAAGACATTGAGCATTTGGATCGCGTTAATCAGGCCGATGATGCAAATGGCGGTGATGGCAAGCGGTTTGGTGGGGTTAAGGTGGGATTCGGTCATGGTCATCTCCTTGTCTGAGTTTTTTTTAAATGGGATTTTTCCTGAAAACAGCTGTTGTGGCAAGCGCTCCCTTGTTGCGGTTGGCAAGCAGTTTATCCAGTGTTTAGCAGGCATAGGGTTAATGCCCGAGCAGTGTTGATGGATAATCAGCTGATTTTCGTGGATAATGGGCGCATTATTTGATTTAACCGTGCAGCGTGGCAATGAAACAAAAGATAGAGGAACTGATCCGGCAAGCCGTCAATACCCTGAAAAACCAAGGTGATTTAGCGCAGGACATCGCGCCCCAAATCGTCATTGAACGTACCCGTGATGCACAACACGGTGATTTTGCTTCTAATCTTGCCCTGATGCTGGCCAAGCCCGCCAAAGCCAATCCCCGGCAACTCGCCGAAAAAATCATCGCCGCCTTACCTGAAGATGCCGCCATCACTAAAGTCGAGTTGGCGGGCCCTGGCTTCATCAATTTTTTCGTCAATCCCAATGCCCAATACCAAATCATCAAGCAAATCCATGAGCAAGGCCCTGGCTTTGGCTTAAGCCAAATCGGCGTAGGTAAAAAAGTCCAAGTCGAATTCGTTTCCGCCAATCCTACCGGCCCATTGCATGTGGGTCACGGACGTGGTGCGGCTTATGGTTCGGTGCTGGCGGATTTGCTGGCGGCGGTGGGTTTTGAGGTGCATCGGGAATATTATGTCAATGATGCGGGCCGGCAAATGGACATTTTGGCGACCAGTATTTGGCTGCGCTATTTGGAGGAATGCGGTGAAGTGTTGCCGTTTCCGAGCAATGCCTATCGTGGCGATTATGTCCGCGACATCGCCCGGGACATCCATCAAAACGCGGGCAATGATTACCGGCGTCCCGCCGCGTTGGTGCAAGAGGAAATCCCCGCCGACGAACCGCAAGGCGGCGATAAGGAAGCGCATATTGATGCCTTGATCGCCCGGGCAAAAACTTTGCTTGGCGGCAATTTGTACCGCGATTTTTTCCAAATCGGCCTGAACAATATCCTGGGCGACATCAAAGACGATTTGCATGAGTTTGGCGTTGACTACCAGCAATGGTTTTCCGAACGGCAATTGATGGATGACGGGTCAGTTGAAAAAGCGTTGGACCGGCTGCGGGCCGGCAATCATTTGTATGAAAAAGACGGTGCGCTTTGGTTCGCCTCCAGCCAGTTAGGCGACGAAAAAGACCGGGTGGTGGTGCGTGAAAATGGCCAATACACGTATTTTGCCTCTGACATTGCTTATCATCACAATAAGCTGGAACGCGGTTTTGACCAGGTTATTGATATTTGGGGCGCAGACCATCACGGTTATATCCCACGGGTCAGGGCGGCCATTTTGGCTTTGGGTGCGGATGCCGAAAAACTGAAGGTGTTATTGGTGCAGTTTGCGACGCTGTACCGTGGTGAAGAGAAAGTGCAAATGTCCACACGCTCCGGCGAGTTTGTCACCTTGCGGCAATTGCGCAACGAAGTCGGTAAAGATGCGGCACGGTTTTTTTATGTGATGCGCCGCTCCGAACAGCACATGGATTTTGATTTGCAACTGGCAACCTCCAGAAGCAATGAAAATCCGGTGTTTTATGTCCAATACGCTTATGCGCGGGTGTGCAGCGTGTTGCGGCAACTGGATGAAAAAGGTTGGCAGCGCGACATTGATTTAGGCATGGACAACTTGCCACAATTGGTGGAAAGCCATGAACTTGCCTTGCTTGCCACATTGGCACGCTACCCCGAAATGTTGGCGAAAGCGGCGTTACAGTATGAGCCACATCAGATAGTGATGTATGTCCGCGAACTGGCGATGGATTTCCACACTTATTACAATGCCCATCCGTTTCTGGTTGAAGATGCCGTGCTGCGCAACGCGCGGCTGAATCTGGTTTGTGCCGTCAAGCAAGTGCTGGCAAACGGCTTGCGCCTTTTAAATATCACCTCCCCCGAAGTCATGTGATGTATGGCCAGAGATTACAAACACCGGGTCACCAGTAAAAAGAAAACTAAACCTAGGCAGGTTGTCGGCACCTGGCAGTGGATGTCAGTTGCCGCTTTGGTTTTGGCTTTTATCCTGTTTTTGATTTACTTGCGGATTACCGCGCCTGATGAAAATGTCAGTCCTGATCCTAAGGAAGCCGCCACTAAACCGGATAAATCAGGCACTCAGGCTAACGCCAAAAAAGCTGAGTCTGCCAGTGCTGACAAAAAAGCCGAGCCGGCCAAACCCAAAGCCCCCCACTTTGAGTTTTATACCGTTTTACCGGACAAAGAAAAAATCGTCCCTGATTATGAAATCAAAACCCGTGAACGCGAAGAACGTATTGGTAAAGCCAAAGAAGCCAAATACATCATGCAGGTCGGTTCTTTTAAAACCTTTAAGGAAGCCGACCAATTACGGGCGAAACTGGCGTTGATGGGAATCGCGTCAAAAGTGGATAAGGCAAAAATTGATGGCGTCCCTTTACATCGCGTCAAGTTGGGGCCTTTTACGCAGATGAAAAGCGTTAACGACATACGGTTACGCTTAAAGTCTATGGGCGCGAATGTGATTGTCACCGAAATTGCGGCGCCCAAGCCGGTTGTCGTACAGCCTATCAAGCAACCCCGTCAACGCGATCCTAAGCCTAGCCAATAGTTGTGACAAGCATTATCGTACGCCAAGCGGTACTGTCAGACCTTGCGGCATTGGCGGTTTTATTTGATGGTTATCGCCAGTTTTATGGCCGTCCAAGCGATGTCGATGCCGCAAAAGAATTTTTGGCGGCACGTTTTGACCATGGTGAATCTGTCTTGTTTATTGCCTTTGAAGAAGGCGTCCCTGTCGGTTTTACGCAACTTTATCCCAGTTTTTCTTCCGTTTCGCTCGCCCGGACTTTCATCCTCAATGATCTTTTCGTTGTTGGTCATGCGCGAAGAAAAGGTGTTGCCTCCCAGCTAATCTCCGCCGCCGTTGACTTTGCCCGCACATTAGGCGCAGCCCGTCTCTCGCTAGCGACGGCAATAGGCAATGAAATAGCCCAATCTCTGTATCAAGCGATTGGGTGGCAGCGTGATGGGCAGTTTTTCGTCTATCATTTTGCTATTCCGGTATAAACCTTTATTTGATGTGGCCGAACTAATTATGGCATCTGTTCTAATCATCGGCTGTGGCGCTATGGGTACTGGCTTGGCAATGGCTTTAGGCGCACAAGGCCATATTGTGACAGGGTTAAAACGAAATCCTCCAAAGGGCGGATCTGGCATTAATTATCTGGCCGCTGACATAACCTCGCCAGAATCCATAAAAACCCTCAATTTAGCCGTTGACGTGGTTTTTTTCATCGTTTCCGCTGACGGGCGTACGGAACAAAGTTACCGGGACATTTACGGGTACGGCTTACAGAATATGCAGGCAAAATTTCCCAGGCAGCCGTGGTTTTTCGTGTCATCGACCAGTGTTTACGGACAAACACAAGGCGAATGGGTTGACGAAGGCTCGCTTGCGGAGCCTGAAGCGGTCACTGGCCAACTCATCCGCCAAGCCGAGCGGCGTGTGCTGGCGTTAAATCCTGATAATGTCGTTATCCGGTTTTCGGGCATTTACGGGCCAGGCCGTGGGCATTTATTGCGTATGGCAGGCCAAGCGCCTAGCATCCAGAAAACCCCGCCGTATTTCACTAACCGTATCCATCAACTGGACTGTATTGGTGTCCTGGCTTTTTTATTACAAAAACGCTTGGATGGTTCTTGCTTGCAACCCTGCTATTTGGCCAGCGACGACGATCCTGCGCCGATGTGGGATGTCATTTCCTGGTTGGCGGAAAAACAGGGTTGCGCCCCTCCGGTTATAAAAATAGTCGGGCAGGACGCCATTAGCAATAAGCGTTGCCGCAACCAACGCTTGAAAGACTTGGGTTACCAGTTCCATTATGCTAGCTATAAAGATGGGTATGGCGAATTAATCCTATGAGCAAAAAAATCAAAACGGCTTTTGTGTGCAGTGAATGCGGTGCCGATTTTCCGCGCTGGGGAGGGCAATGCACGAGTTGCGGCGAATGGAACACCATTAAGGAAGTGCGCTTAGGTACGGCGGCGAATGACCGCAGCAGCCGTGTGGCCGGTTATGCTGGCAGCTTGTCGGAAGTGAAGCTCTTGTCCGAGGTCAATTTATTGCAGGCCGAGAGAATTTTGACCGGCATATCGGAATTTGACCGGGTGCTTGGCGGCGGTATCGTCTTGGGTAGCGTGGTGCTGATTGGCGGCGCACCTGGAGCCGGTAAGAGCACCTTGTTGTTACAGGCCATTGCCAATATTGCCGACCGCAATATCAGCGTGCTGTATGTGTCCGGTGAGGAATCCTTGCAGCAAATCGCCGAGCGGGCGCAGCGGTTGAGGCTGCCCGCCAGCAATATCATGATGGTGGCCGAAACCTCCGTGCAACGGATTTGCGATGTCATGGACAGCATCAAGCCGCAGATTTTGGTGATTGATTCGATCCAGGTCATGCACACCCAAGATGCCGATTCTGCACCGGGTTCGGTGTCGCAAGTGCGCGAATCGGCAAGTTACCTGACCCAATATGCCAAAAAAAATCAAGTCAGCATTTTCATGGTCGGGCATGTCACCAAAGACCAATCTTTGGCGGGGCCGATGACCTTAAGCCATATTGTCGATACCCAAGTGATGTTGGGATCCACCGATGATGCCCGTTACCGGGTGTTGCGGGCGGATAAGAACCGTTTTGGCAGTGTTGGTGAGCTGGGCTTTTTTGCGATGGACAGTTCCGGGCTAAAGGAAGTCAAAAACCCTTCGGCGATGTTTCTTAACCGTGCGGAAATACCTGCATCCGGTAGCGTGGTCACGGTGTTATGGGAAGGCACCCGCCCGTTGTTGGTGGAAATCCAGGCCTTGGTGACTGACTGCCAATACGGGAACCCGCGCCGTTTGGCGGTAGGTTTCGATCAGAACCGGCTGGCGATGTTATTGGCGGTGTTGGCGCGGCATGGCAATATTATGACGGCCCAAGATGAAATTTATGCCAATGTCGTGGGCGGCATCAAGGTGACTGAAACGGGGTCAGATTTGGCGATAGTGATGAGCGTGGTGTCCAGCTTAAAAAACAAGGTGATTCCGCAGGATGTGCTGTTTTTTGGTGAGATTGGTTTGAGCGGGGAAATCCGGCCTGTGGCCAATGGCCATGCGCGGCTTAATGATGCCGCCAAACATGGTTTTAAAAAGGCGGTGGTTCCTAAAGCGAATGCGCCCAAACATAAGCTTGCCGATTTGCGCGTTTATCCGGTGGCCACGTTGGCTGAGGCGCTGGATATTCTGGCGGATTTGGGTTAGCTCAGAAAAAACTGCAAGGAGGTGCCGTTGATGACAATGACGTCATTGTTGTTTAGCTTGATGTTGCTGTCTGCAAAAGGCAGGTCATTCACTTTTAAGGTGCCTTTGTTTTCCAGGGCGGAGATGTAATAAGCGTCTTTCCTTTTTGAAATGACCACTACGCCGCTACCCGCATTACCAAGGCGGGTCATGGATTTTTTTATAGGCAAAACTTTGCCGATATTAATCCCGTTTAAAACTTGCAGGTTAGCGGGGGGCAAGGTCGCTTCCTCTTCCATATCAAAGGTTGCGGGCGTTTTGTTGTAATCGAAATTCTCGTCTTTGGGGTGCGCCGCTTCAGGATCGGCAGATTCGGTGACACTGTAGACAATGTCGTGCTTGCCTATGGTTATGGTGTCATTATGGTTCAGCTCGCATTCTTTGACTTTTTGGCCATTGACAATCAATGGGAAATTTTCATTTAATTGTTTAATGGAGCTGACATTTCCACGGTTAATGATCGCCGCATGGGCAGGAGCGACTGCGAGGCTGTCAATAGTCAAGTCGTTGGTTTCATCACGACCAATATGGACAACACCTTTTTCAAACAAATAGGAGTCGATTGCTTTATATTTAAAAAAAACAGTGAGCTTAGCCATAGATTGGTTTTTTTAGCTTTTAAACAGGTTTTAATTATAGACGTTATTTTTTTAGATACTAAAAAAAACTCAATCTTAAATGGCTAAAACGTCACTGTTTTGATAAATATTAGGGTTTGGGCAAAAATTTGACGAGCTTCACCGCATTTTTATTGCGTTTTATGACTTCCAGATAGTAACCGTGTAAGTCGATGCTGGTGCCGGGTTCCGGGATGGTTTCCACGATTTCAATAATAAGGCCATTAAGCGTTTTTGGCCCTTCGGTGGGCAAAGACCATTGGGTGAGCCGGTTTAGCTCCCTAATGGTGATGCCCGCGTCGACTAAATAGCTGCCATCGCTTTGCAGTTGTGCGGGGGTGGCTTCATCCGTGATCAGCTCGCCGACGATTTCCTG
Source organism: Methylovulum miyakonense HT12 (assembly GCF_000384075.1). Taxonomy (GTDB): domain Bacteria; phylum Pseudomonadota; class Gammaproteobacteria; order Methylococcales; family Methylomonadaceae; genus Methylovulum; species Methylovulum miyakonense. The sequence goes on along the minus strand of NZ_KB913025.1, from coordinate 1,161,114 downwards.
TAACAAGTCGTCTAAGGTGACCAGCCCCTGCACATCCCCGTATTCATCAACGACCAAGCCTATGCGCGTTTTTTCGTTTTTAAAACTGAGCATTTGTGTATGCACGGGAGTGCTTTCAGGAATGAACACCGGTTTGCTTACCAAGTTGATGATGGATTGTTTGTCAAAATGGGCATGGTTGACCTCGACTAACACTTTCCGTAGATGTAAAAAACCAATTATCCGGTCGATGCTTTTTTTGTAAACAGCCAATTGGGTATGGGGGCTAGCTTTAATTTGCCCGATGATTTCTTCGAGCGGGTCTTCCAGGTCTATGCCGACAATTTCATTCCTAGGCGTCATGATGTCTTCAACGGTTGCCGATTCCAAGTCAAGTATGCCCAGCAACATTTTTTGATAACGCGGTGGCATGAGGCTTTCGGCTTCCGTGATAATGCTTTTTAATTCATCGCTATTAAGCGAGTCAGGACTGTTCTTGTTCACATCAACGCCTACGATACGCAGCAACAGGTTGACGAACAGGTTGACGAACCAGACGACGGGGTAAAATATTTTTAGCAACGGCTCATAAATCCAGGCGGCAGGGAAGGCTAGCAGTTCAGGTTTGATGGCCGCCAGTGTTTTCGGTGACACTTCTGAAAAAACCAGCATGACAATCGTTAGGATGCCCGCCCCGATGGCTATGCTGGATTCGTCTTGGGGGAACAGGCGGATGGCGAGGACTGTGGTGATGGAGGCGGCAAAAGTATTGACGAAATTGTTGCAGAGTAGGATCAGGCCGATAAGGCGGTCGGGCCGTTGCAGTAATTTATGGGTCTTAATCGCGCCGGGATTTTTTAGCTTGACCTGGTGCCTTAAGCGATAACGGTTAAGGGACATTAAAGAGGTTTCCGATCCGGCGAAGAAGGCGGAAAGGATGAGCATAAGTGCAAGTATGCCAAATAGCATACTCAGGGGCATTTCGTTCAAAGATGGTACTCTTTAGTTGTTAAAACCGTTTTAGTTTCTACTATGCAGATTTTTTGTCAAGCCTCAATGTCATCATGGTTAATCATTGCCCCTCCATTTTCAGAGTCGTTTAGTATCAATGGTATAGATAATGCTTTGATGAAAGTGGAAAAAACTTTATAATGCGCGGTTCCACGGAGCAATAAGCTCCTCCTTGCTTTACCCTTACCAAAAGGGAAGGCTTTAACCGAAAGGAAAAATAATGCGACATTATGAAATTATCTTTTTAGTTCACCCTGACCAAAGCGCCCAGGTCCCCGCGATGATTGAGCGTTATAAGTCAACCATTGAAGCGGCGGCCGGAAAAATCCACAGGCTCGAAGATTGGGGACGCAGGCATTTGGCTTACCCTATCAAAAAAATCCACAAAGCCCATTATGTGCTGATGAATGTTGAGTGCGACCAGCCAACATTGGAAGAGCTGGAAAGCGGTTTTCGTTTTAACGATGCCATTTTACGGAGCATGACCCTGTTGCAAAAGCATGCGGAGACCGAGCCTTCGCCGATCGCTATCGCAACAGCTGAAGGGAACAAGCAAGCTGAAACTAAGGCCAAAGACTTGGCCGCCAAGGAAGCGGCGGTGACGGATGAGCTGGATATGGATGACATTGACGAAGAGTTCGATGCTAACGAAAGCATTCCTGAATAAACATTAACCATTTATATTTAAGAGAATTACCATGGCTCGTAACATCAGACGCAAAAAAGTCACCCGTTCCTCAGAAAACGGTGTCCAGGTCGATTATAAAGATCTGGATTTGTTAAGCGATTACATTACTGAAACCGGCAAAATCGTCCCTAGCCGCATCACCGGAACCACTGCCAAATATCAACGCGAATTGTGTGTGGCGATCAAGCGTGCGCGTTTTATTGCTTTGCTGCCTTTCTGCGACGCACACAAATAACCGGTAAGGTCGGGCGATGAATTTTTTGGCGGCATACATCATGAAAGGAAGGTTGCAGGCCATGATGGTGGCCTCTTCCTTGGCCTTGTTGTCGCTGATGTTCCCGCCCGTTAGTATCGTAAGTTCAGCCTCGGTGGCTTTGGTCACATTAAGGCTAGGGGCAATTGAAGGCTTGTATGTTTTGGGTTGCTCCAGTTTGGCGGCGGGTTTGCTGGGCTGGCTGTTGTTGGGGCATTTCCAGTTTGCCTTGATGTATGTGATGGTGCTTTGGCTGCCCGTTTGGCTGATTGCAATCGTCCTGCGCGAAGGCCGGCATTTGTCATTGGCGGTGGAAATCGCCATATTCCTCGGTGTGCTGGCTGTTGTGGGGGCTTATCTGTACAACCCTGACCTGGCGGCAATGTGGAATGCCTTGTTTGTGCAAATGATGCCTGCCAATTTGCCTGCTGATGCGTCCCTTGATGATTTTAAGAAGGCGGCGAATGTCTGGGCGCATTATATGACAGGTGTGGTCGCCGCCGGTTCTGTGTTTGGTTTGCTGTTTGGCCTTTTTTTGGGGCGCTGGTGGCAGGCTAATCTCTATAACCCTGGTGGCTTTAAAACCGAATATCTGTCATTGGGCATGCCGCCGCGCTTGGCCATAGGCACACTGGCTGTCATGGCGACCGCAATGGCGGTCACTGGCGTGGTGTCGGAAGCGGCTTGGAATATCACTATCCTGCTAATCGCCCTGTACAGCGTGATCGGGACTGCGGTCATGCATACCCTATTTGCTGGCATGAAACTGGCCCGTTTTACTGTGCCAATGCTATACATCACCTTGTTTTTGATACCCCACGCCATTTTATTGGTGGCGGTGGTGGGCTGGGTCGATGCGTGGTTTAACTTACGAAAATATCAATCTACACATAATACGCCGAAAGCGTAAATAATGGGTTAACCCCCACTGACGAGGATTAAAAGATGGAAGTCATTCTTCTTGAAAAAGTAGCGAACCTAGGTAACCTGGGCGATAAAGTCAACATTAGGTCTGGCTACGGCAGAAATTACCTGATCCCACAAGGTAAAGCCGTCCCTGCCACCAACAGCAAGATCGCTGAATTTGAAGCACGCCGCGCCGAACTTGAAAAAGCCGCTGCGGAAAGGCTGGTTGCCGCACAAGCGCGTGCGGACGCCCTCAGCAAACTGGAAATCATTATCGCCCACAAAGCGGGTGACGAAGGCAGGTTGTTCGGTTCTATCGGCACACATAATATTGCCGAAGCGATTTGTGCGGCGGGCATTGTTGTCGGCAAACACGAAATCCGCTTGCCACACGGCGCAATCCGCCATATCGGTGAATTTGACATCGACATCATGGTGCATTCCGATGTCGTTGTGACCGTCGCCATTAAAGTTGTCGCTGAAGCCTAGGCCCCACTGAGGTGCATTTGCAGTAGAGACTGTGAAAGAATTATTTTATGTCCACGAAAATCACGAAAAAACACGAAAGTGTAAAACCAGATTAAATATAACTTATTGAAAGTTATTATTTAATTGTTTTGTGTTTTTCGTGTTTTTTGTGGATAATCATTAATTCTTAGAGCATTTTGCAATACTTTCACAGTCTCAGTAGCATAATGCGCCTCAACCTGCGGATCTGCCATGTTATTCCGCGACAGGTTGCTAGCTAAATTGGGTTAACGCCATAAAACCAGTCTTGTACGATGGTCAACCTAGTTCATTGGGCTACTGTTTTTATGCGTATCCTTTACACCGTCCTGTTTTACCTGCTGGTGCCCTTTATTTTGTTGCGCTTATGGTGGCGGGGCATTAAAGCCCCTGAGTACCGCCGCCGTTGGCATGAGCGGTTCGCCTTTTATTCGCAACGTTATCCCAATCCGGTGATCTGGTTCCATGCCGTTTCGGTTGGCGAAGCCGAATCCTTGTTCCCGCTGATTAAACGCCTACAACACGCTTACCCCCAAGAACACCTGCTGATCACCACCACCACCCCGACCGGATCGGCGCGGGTGAAAGCCGTGCTGCAAAACACGGTCAGCCATGTTTACCTACCTTATGATTTACCGGATGCCCTGCACCGCTTCACGCGCTGTTTTAAACCTAAGCTGGCGGTCATTATGGAAACGGAAATCTGGCCGAATCTCTACGCCCATTGTGGCAAACAACAAATCCCCCTGTACCTCATAAACGCCCGGTTGTCTGAACGTTCGGCGCGTTCTTACCGGCGCATACCGTGCTTAGTCCATCCCGCCTTGGCGCAGGTCAAACACATAGGCACACAAACCCCTGAAGACGCCCAACGTTTTGCCGCCATCGGTGCCCGTAACCCGGTCACCACAATGGGCAATATCAAATTTGATGTGGAAATTGCCAAAGATACCTCCGAAAATGGCTTGCAGCTAAAAGCCGGCTTATTTTCCGGACGCTTTGTTTGGCTGCTGGCTAGCACCCATAAAGGTGAAGAGGCTTTATTTTTGCCGCTTTACCGGCAGTTAAAGGAGCAGATCCCTGAATTATTGTTGCTGATAGCCCCCCGCCATCCTGAGCGCTTCGAGGAGGTCAAACAATTAAGCAGGCAGCAGCAACTGGATTGCGTCACCCGCACTTCCGGCATGGCTTGCAAGAAGGGCGCTGATGTCTATTTGCTGGATACCCTGGGTGAATTGAAATTGTTTTATGCCGCCGCCGATGTGGCTTTTGTCGGTGGCAGCATGGTGCCAACTGGCGGCCACAATGTCTTGGAGGCGGCTGCGGTGGGTGTGCCCGTATTGTTCGGCCCGTACATGGCGAATTTTAAGGCCATAGCTGCAGGTATCTTAAAACAAGATGCCGCGATCCAATGTCTGACGCTAGGCTCCGTACGCCAAACCATCCTAACGTTGTATGCAGACCCTGCTTTCAGGACGGCGTTGATTGCCAAAGGCCAAGCCTTTGTCCAAGCTAACCAGGGGGCGACCACCCGCGTTTTTGATTTGTTAAAAGAAGCGTTGGCCCAAACGCCATAAACAGGGGTTAACATTTTCTATTAAAACCAAATAAAAAGCCCCGTCCCACGCTTGCTATTGCCCAAGACGGCGGCAACCCCTATCATGTGCCGCTAGCCCGACCCTAAACAACTCAACATCCCTGCTAAGGAGAAACCCGTTTTGAATACCGTGCAAGACATCACTAGCCCCATGACGCCTTCAGAACGCTATGCAACGCTGTCGCTGGCGGGTATTTATGCCCTGCGGATGCTGGGTTTGTTTATGATTCTGCCGGTGCTGTCATTGTTTGCCCAGCAACTGGAAGGCTCCACGCCTGCCTTGCTAGGTTTGGCGATGAGCATATACGGCTTGCCGCAAGTGCTGTTACAAATCCCCTTTGGCTTGCTGTCCGACCGTTTTGGCCGCAAAAAAGTGATTATTTTGGGCTTGCTGCTGTTTTTTGTCGGTAGCGTCATTGCTGCGCTGTCGACCAGCATTTACGGCGTTTTGGTAGGCCGCGCATTCCAAGGGGCGGGCGCGATTTCGTCAGCGGTGATGGCCTTGGTCGCCGATTTGACCCAAGAAGTCCACCGTACCAAAGCCATGGCGACCATCGGCATCAGCATTGGTTTGTCGTTTGGGGTCGGCATCGTCGCCGGCCCCATCCTATCCGGTTTTGGGGGCGTACAAACGGTCTTTTGGGCTACGGCAGGCCTCACCGTGCTGGCGATGGCGACACTCGTGTGGGTCGTCCCTAATCCTGGCCGCCCCAGGTTGCACCGTGATGCGGAATTCGTTCCTGGGCAAATGTTGGACGCCTTGAAAAACCCGGATTTGTTAAGGCTGGATTATGGGATATTTATCCTGCACATGATCTTAATGGCGATTTTCGTGGTAGTGCCTACCGACATGCGTGCCGCCGGTTTACCCAAAGGCAATGAATGGATGGTGTATTTGCCGGTCTTTGTGCTGTCCATGGGGCTTGCCGTGCCGTTCATCATCCTGGCGGAGAAAAAACGCAAGATGAAGCCAGTGTTCTTGGGTGCAATCGCCGTGATTGCCTTGGCGGAATTGGGTTTATCGCAGGCAGGGCCGAACCTGTACACGATCATCGGTGGCCTGGGCGTGTTCTTTTGTGGCTTTAACTTGCTGGAAGCGACATTGCCGTCGCTGGTGTCAAAAACAGCCCCCGCCGATTTAAAAGGCACGGCAATGGGCGCGTATTCCAGTTGCCAATTTATGGGCTTGTTTATCGGCGGGCTGGTGGGTGGTTGGTTTAAGGGGGAGTATGGCGAAACCGCCGTGTTCCTGTTTTGCGCCGCCGCCGCCTTGAGCTGGTTCCTGGTCGCCATGCGCATGAACCCGCCACGCTATCTCGCCAATATGCTGGTTTCCTTGATGGCTATGGATGAAGAAAAAGCCAATGAAATGGCTGAAAAAATGCTGGCGATCAACGGTGTGGCGGAAGTGACATTAAATTTCGCGGATGCGGTGGCGTATCTTAAAGTTGATAACCAACAGCTGGATAAAACGCAGTTGCAGGGTTTGTTGGCGCAGTACAGCTAGCTTAAATAAAAAACTATTGGGTAGTGCGTTTTCCCTTTTATTGACGTTGGTAGGCCTGGGGTTGTCTCTGGAAAAGGGCGGGTTGGTTATGGGAAGAAGGCGTTTAAGGATAGGACGCCGCCCGCCATTTTAGGCGTGTCCCTGGTGGGTTGCCCAGTGGCAAGGCATTGCCCACGCCAACTACCCTATTTTCAAAACCTTGGCGCCCCGGATCGGGCCGTCCTTTAATGCCATCAACGCTTCGTTGGCTTGTTCCAAGCTAAATTCCTGGATTTCTGGCTTAAGCCCCATGTCCGCCGCCAAGCTTAAAAATTCGGTGACATCGGCCTGGGTGATGTTGGCGACACTTTTTATTTCCTTTTCCTGCCACAGATGTTGCGGATAATCCAAATCCAGCAAACTTTGCTTGCCGCCCTCCTTGCGGATCGCGTTGATCACCAACCTGCCACCGGATTCCAGGTTCGCCAGGGCCTCGACGATGGGTTGCCAGGCGGGCGTGGTGTCGATGATGCTGTCCAGCTTATGCGGCGCCCGCTCCGCAGTGCCGCCCGCCCATACCGCGCCCAGTTCAAGGGCAAATTGCCTTTCCACGGCGCTGCGGGCAAACACATAAACGTCAGTGTCCGGATAACGGTGTTTCACCATTTTCAGCACCAAATGCGCGGATGCGCCAAACCCCGTCAAGCCAAGGCGTTGCCCGTCCTTGAGCCCGGTCAGCCGTAATGAGCGGTAACCGATAGCCCCGGCGCATAGCAAAGGTGCGGCTTCCACATCGGAAAATATATCCGGGATGGTGTACGCGAAACCTCTGGCAACCGTCATGTACTGGGCATAGCCGCCATTGGCATCCCGCCCGGTTGCCTGGAATTCAGGGCAGAGGTTTTGCATTCCTGCCAGGCAGAATTTACAGCGCCCGCAAGCGGAAAATATCCAGGCGACACCCATCCTGTCGCCGATGCCAACGTCGCTGACCTGCTTGCCTATGGCTTCTACCCTGCCGATGACTTGATGCCCCAGAATGATAGGCAAGCGTGGCGGTGGTGTCCGGCCTTCAATTTCATCCAGTTCGGTGTGGCAAACCCCACAGCTTGACACTTTAAGCAGGATGCCGTCTGCATCGGGAACCGGGACGGGGATTTCCATAAGTTCCAGCGGGGTTGGGTTCTCCTTGAGGTTGCAGGGCTTGTTCAATACCATGGCTTTCATTAGAGGCTGCTCCTATCCGTTTAAGGTGATGGTGGTGCCGATAATGGGTCAGGCGGCCAACCAAAAGAAGGCCGGTATGGGTGAGGCTATCGGATATGGGGCAATTGAAACATTGATGATGTTTCGGAGGCGACGGGCCGGACGTTTTTGGGCCCGATTAAGTGTGGATATTGCCACATTAAAACCCATCTGGTGAGTTTGGTTGACGGGTTTTGCTTTATGCTCCACCCGTCTTTGGGGCCGGATAAAACGGCAATCAATGGCCCGGCAAATAGTCGGGGAGATGTTTGCGGATATCCGCCGCACTTTCCATTGTGATATTTTTATCGAGTTCGAAACTGACTTGCTTTTTCACTTGTTCCGGTAAGCAATGGCGCAGTAAGCCCAGAAAAGACGGCTCCGCAATAATCAGCAATTGGGCAAATTGCTTGTCGTTGTATGCGGCTTCCAGATGTCGGGCTATTTGGTGGGCAAAATTGTCGGATTCATGTTGTTTGGGATCGGTGGGTTGTTCAAAAGCATGTCCGCCACCGTCAGAACTTTTAATCTTTCCTGGCAGGTCAGAAGTCATTTCCCGGTCATGTAAACGGCCTTCCAGATGGGCCAAGCCTTCGATTTCTTCTAAAGCAGAGGAGGGCGTGTCGGCAGTAAAGATGCGTGCACGGCTGTTATCAGCAACGAGTATCCAAGTTGATTTCATAAGTTTCTCCGGAACAGGTTCAGTTTAATGAAGGCTTGATATGTTCTAAGTGCCAGTCAAGCCATTGGTTTTTATATCCATTTAAGTGGGTGCTAGTCATCGGTTTATTCGGGTCACGGCAATCCGGCCATTATTTTAGTGTTTGGCGGCTGTTTGAGGCCGCCAGAGCTTGGAAACTGCCGTCCGTGTATTCTACGCGCCGTGATGGGTCGATAAAAGGGCTTCATCGTCCAAGTTATAAATCTGGGCTGGAGAAGGTATGGATGGGATGTGTTGGGGTTACGGGTTCCCAAATGCCATTTTAGGAATCCGGATTGTTTGTCCGCTTCATTATTGGCGGCGCGGTCTTCTTTTTGTATATGCACCCATCAGCGAACCCCCCTTATAAGTTTCAGGTAGTCCCGTCAATGCCCAAGCTATTTATTGGCTTTTTGGAGCAACCAAGCGGTTTCCGTGGCTGCAACGCCCCCCTTGAATCCGCCCGTGAGGTTCTGGCTTTCAACAGCTTTCAATTGATAAATATCACCATAATGTTGCTTCACTTCATCCCCGCTAACGGAAAACGGCGGGCCATCCATCAACCCTTGGTCGTATTGGTAAGTAACCAGCAATTGCGGTGCGCTGCCAGTTATGTCCATCAGGTGTGACGTATATGGCCCTCGTATGCCAGCAGGCAAGGCAACTAACGCCGCGCGGTCATATATCGCGTTGACGGGCCCCAAATATTCAGCAGACACGGCAAAAATATCACCCACGAAAATGTCGATAGAGTTGGCACGGTAGCGGGCCAATTCTCCAACTGGGGATATTTCTGGCTCTAAGCCAAGGTCATTAAACAAATCCTGAATGGCGAGTTCGCTCAATTCTGCGCCAACCACCCGATAACCCTTAGCAAGCAACCAGGCAAAATCCCGCGTCTTGCCACACAAGGGCAAAAAGACACGGCTGCCTTGCGGCAGTTTTAATTGTCCAAAATGGGCGGCTAGAAACGGGTTCGCCTCACTTTGATGAAAACCAATCTCACCGCGTTCCCATTTTTGATGCCAAAAATTAGCGTCCATATTTACTCCTTACCGTTTTAAAAATGAATAACAGCCATTCGATTGAATGGCTTTGGTGTTGTATAAAATGGCGTACCCAGCTAGGATACAAGCTCAAGCCAACTTGAAGTCAAGCATTAATTACGGCAGGTGAAATCATGGATATAGCTGAAGTCGCAAAAGCATCGGGATTACCTGCGTCAACCTTGCGATTTTATGAAGAAAAAGGCCTGATCCAGTCCATAGGCCGCAACGGTTTGCGCCGATTATTCAACGCCAATGTGATAGAACGGCTGGCGTTAATATCGCTAGGGCGTAATGCGGGTTTCTCGCTGGATGAAATTGGCGACATGTTTAGGTCTGAAGGGCTGGATATTAACAGAACGCTGCTGTTAGCCAAGGCAAACGAGCTGGACAGCAAAATTAAAGAACTGACCGCCATGCGTGATGGGCTACGTCACGCCGCCGCTTGTAACGCACCCAATCATTTTGAATGCCCTAAATTTCTTCGGCTGCTTCGGGTTGCGGGTAAGAATCGGGTTAGGCTGGTCAATAAATTGAAGGAAAACAAAGTGAAGCATACATAGACCATGTAGGGCGCATTAGCGATAGAGACTGTGAAAGTATTCAAAAATTTCCCGAATACCATATTGTAACGCATTGATTTTTATTAGTAAGCGGAGTAAAAAAACATGTTTTTTTACTCCAAAACCGAATACTTTCACAGTCTCGATAGAGTAATGCGCCGGATGTTTAAAGCCAACATGCGGCTTACGAGTTACATTAGCGCACGTTACGGGTTAAACGTGATAAAACCACCAAAATATAAGCCAGCAAGAGCAATACATATCTCACCGATTGAAAAAATAAGTAGGCATAATTTTTCACGGATTATCTGATCATTCAGATCCCTTTTTCTTAGGAGATGCAAACTTACCGATACACTAGGTCGAAGTGTCTCTACTATTCCCAATACAAGTGCAGCCTCAAATAACACTAACAAAAACAATCTCCACATCATCAGAGAGTTGTCAGAAGACAAACCAACTCCGCTCTGTATTGCAAAAAACACTGGAATACATGCAAAGCATACAAGCACTAGGATATGTGTGAAAAAAGCCTTAATTAGTATGGTAGTCATTCAATACTCCCAGCCCTGTGGGCAAACAGCCTTATCGTTTGCCCACCATTAACCGATAAAAATGGTGGGCAAAAAAGCGTTGCCCACCCTACATAGCTTAACCGTTATCACATTAAAAAAACCGCCGTAAATAAGTCCCCGTATGCGAAGCTGGATCGTCGGCGACGGTTTGTGGCGTACCTTCGGCAACCAACGTACCGCCGCCATCGCCGCCTTCCGGCCCCATGTCTATCAGCCAATCGGCGGTTTTTATCACATCCAGATTATGTTCGATGACGATGACGGTGTTGCCGTGGTCGCGTAGGGTGTGCAGCACGGTGAGCAGTTGTTTGATGTCGTGGAAATGCAGGCCAGTGGTGGGTTCGTCGAGAATGTATAGGGTTTTTCCGGTGTCGCGTTTGGATAATTCTTTCGCCAGCTTGACCCGTTGCGCTTCGCCGCCGGATAGCGTGGTGGCGTTTTGGCCTAGGGTGATGTAGCTGAGGCCGACTTCCACCAGGGTTTGTAATTTCTTCGCCAAGCTCGGCACGGCCTTAAAAAAATCCGCCGCGTCTTCGACGGTCATGTTCAGCACATCGTTGATGGTTTTGCCTTTGTAGCGGATTTCTAAGGTTTCGCGGTTGTAACGCTTGCCGTTGCACTGTTCGCAATGCACGAAAATGTCCGGCAAAAAGTGCATTTCCACCTTAATCACGCCGTCGCCCGTGCAGGCTTCGCAGCGTCCGCCTTTGACGTTGAAACTAAAACGCCCTGGCGTGTAGCCGCGTGAACGGGCTTCCGGCGTGGCGGAAAACAGCTCGCGTATCGGCGTGAACAAGCCTGTGTAAGTCGCCGGATTCGAGCGCGGGGTGCGGCCTATCGGGCTTTGGTCGATGTCCACGACTTTGTCGAAATGCTCCAAGCCTTCAATCGCATCGCAGGGCGCGGGGATGATGCCTGCGCGGTTGATCAGGCGGGCGGCGTGGGCATACAGCGTGTCGTTGACCAGCGTGGATTTGCCGGAACCGGACACGCCCGTGACGCAGGTGAACAAACCCACCGGAAAGGCAATATCGACATTTTTCAGGTTATTGCCGTGGGCGTTGCGGACGATGATTTGTTTGTCGGGGTTGACGGGCGTGACGGTTTTTGGCACGGTGATTTCGGTTTGACCGGATAAATACTGTCCCGTCAAGGAATCGGCGTTGCCCAAAATGTCCGCCAAGGTGCCTTGGGCGATGATATTGCCGCCGTGTATGCCCGCGCCCGGGCCGATGTCGACGATGTGGTCGGCGGCGCGGATCGCGTCTTCGTCATGTTCGACAACGATGACGGTGTTGCCCAAATCCCGCAAGCGGAACAGGGTGCTGAGCAGGCGTTCATTGTCGCGCTGGTGCAGGCCAATGGACGGCTCGTCCAGCACATACATCACGCCGACCAGGCCTGCGCCGATTTGGCTGGCAAGGCGTATGCGTTGCGCTTCACCGCCAGACAGCGTGTCGGCGCTGCGGTCTAAGGTCAGATAATCCAAACCGACATTCACTAAAAACTCCAAACGTTCTTGGATTTCCTTGACAATCTTCACGGCAATTTCGCCGCGTTTGCCCGCCAGATGCAGTCCGGAGAAAAACGCCAAGCTTTTGCGTATCGGCAAACGGGTGAGCTGGTTGATCGGCAAATCATCAATAAACACATTGCGCGCGGCGATATTCAGCCGCGCCCCGTCACAGGCATTACAGACTTTTTGCGACAAGTACTTCGCCAGTTCTTCGCGCACCAAGCTGGAATCGGTTTCGTGGTAGCGGCGATCCATATTGGCAATGATGCCTTCAAACGCATGGCGCTTGGTCTTCATCGGGCCTGTGCCGATGGCGTATTTGAATTCTATGGTTTCATTACCGCTGCCATACAGGATAATGTCCTGAATTTTTTGCGGCAGTTCGGAATACGGCATTTCAGGGTCGAAACTGTAGTGTGCCGCCAAGGACAAGATGAGTTGGTAATAATAGCCGTTACGCCTGTCCCAGCCGCGTATCGCGCCACCCGCCAGGCTAATGTCGGGGTTATGGATAATCAGTGTGGGGTCAAAATGTTGGCGCACACCCAAACCGTCGCAACTGCCGCACGCGCCTTTGGGGTTGTTGAAGGAAAACAAACGTGGCTCCAGCTCGGTCAGGCTATAGCCGCAATGCGGGCAGGCGTAACGTTCGGAAAACAGCAATTCCGTGCCGTCGTCTTCCAGGCTGGCGGCGATGGCGATGCCGTCGGCAATGCGCAAGGCGGTTTCAAACGATTCGGACAGGCGCAGGGCGATGTCGTCGCGGATTTTGAAACGGTCAACGATCACCTCTATCGTGTGTTTCTTTTTTAAATCCAGCGTCGGCGCGTCGTCCAGGTCATACACCACGCCGTCAATCCGGGCGCGGATAAAACCTTGGGCGCGGCAATCGTCCAGCAATTGCACATATTCGCCTTTGCGTTGGTTGACCACGGGCGCGAGCAACATCCAGCGTTGGTCTTGTGGCTGGGCGAGGACTTGGTCAACCATTTGGCTAACGGTTTGTGCTTCCAGCGACACCTGATGCTCAGGGCAGCGCGGTGTCCCGGCACGGGCAAATAATAAACGGAGGTAATCGTAGATTTCGGTGATCGTGCCGACGGTGGAACGGGGGTTGTGCGAGGTGGATTTTTGTTCGATGGAAATGGCAGGGGACAGGCCTTCGATATGGTCGACGTCGGGCTTTTCCATCATCGACAAAAATTGCCGGGCATAAGCCGATAGCGATTCGACATAGCGTCGCTGGCCTTCTGCATAAATGGTGTCAAAGGCCAATGACGATTTGCCGGAACCTGACAAGCCGGTGATGACGATAAGCTTGTCCCTGGGCAAATCCAGGTCTATGTTTTTTAGGTTATGGGTCCGCGCACCGCGTATGCTGATCGTATCCATCAAAAAATCCTGCCGTATAAAGAAGGGCATGATACGTTTAAAAAGGGGCGGGGTGCAAATGCCAGTGTAAGGGGATGGATTGGCTTGGTGTTTTGGGTGCAGCGGCGTTGGCTGTAATTGACTTCCCGAAAACTGAAGGTCTTAGCGTATTGATGGAGCGGGTTAGTAATCCCGGGCAAATTTGCTATCGAAGCGTTTGGGACGGCTTGTCGGAACGGGATTAAAGACGGTTTGATGGTGTTTTATTAGAACAAAGCACACTGTGGCCTCAACGTAATATGGGCGCGAATCTAATCGTGCCCACAAATCATGGCCGGATGGATGTGCTTAGACTAACCAAATTCCACCCGCAGCCAATCCGTTGGTGTTGAGATTGGTTGCTGTCACGCCATTTAGCTGCACTACCATATCATTGTCAGGAATAATGCTTGCTTCATGAAAACTTCCGTCATCTTGGTATAAATAAGTGTTGCCTGCGGCAGTAAAGGCAAAGGTTTCCCCTTTGCCAAAATTATTCTGTAGATACTTAAATACCCCTCCTAGGTTCTCTGCCGTTAAGTCCAATGCGCTGCTGTATGTGTTGGCATCATCAAAACTGATGATGCCGTTTTTGATGGCGTGGCTGCGTATGATGCCAGCATTTACACCATCAACACCTGTGGTGTTAGCTGCAATATTTATGGATTGTATGTCAAGTTGGTCTGCCCCTTTAGTAATTACTCCATTGCTGAGGGTGAAGCCAGTAATGGTATCAACGCTATTGACGTATTTGCCCACAAAAGGGTTGAATACCTTAAGCAGGCTATCCTGTAGGTTAATAATGACAGTATCGGTTGCTGCTATAGTTTCGGTTAAGATGATATTGTCTTTATTAAATCCCCCACTAAAGATATCTTTACCATCACCACCAATCAAAGTGCATCTGCTAAAACTATTACTGAAAATATCGTTGAGAATATCATCCCCTTCACCCCCATATAGCCTGTCATTTTTACCTACTCCGAAACCATCCCCGCCATAAAGGGTATCGTTACCTTTTCCTCCATAAAGCACGTTGTTGCCAGCAAGATCAAAAAGAAAGCCTCCGTACATAATATCATTGCCATCGTCGCCATATAACGTGTCGCTCCCCTCGCCTCCGTACAAGATGTCATTTCCGTTGCCACCATGTAGGATGTCATGGCTGTTATCTTCTGCATCACCGCCGTAAAGGGTATCGTTTCCATCTAAACCAAATAATTTGTCGGTTCCGTCATTGCCGTACAATGCATTTGCACCCCCATCACCAGTCAGTGTATCGTCAAATTGACTGCCCTCGATGTCTTCAATAGTTTTGAGCGTGTCTAAACCTTGGCCAAAGGCCTTACCCATTGTTAGGTTTGCAGTGATTCCATTGGTGGCAGAAGAATAATCGGCATAATCTGCACCGTTACCTCCAATCAGCGTGTCGTTCCCTTCTCCGCCTTCAAGACCATCATTGCCATCACCGCCATCAATATAATCTGCCCCGCCCAAGCCAATGAGCTTATCGTTCCCTGCGTAACCATAGATAAAGTCAGCATTAATGGAGCCAGTAATGGTGTTGTTCGTGTTATCGCCTTTATAAATCGCCATGATGAGATGCCTTTAAATAAATTGGTTTTTGAGAAACAGGAAGGCCATTTAACCGACTTATTCCAGTCATTCGGTTAAATGGCCTTCTGATTGTACTAAAGCAATTAAGATAAAGATGTTAACCCGTTCACTTTTTGTATCAGGTTTGACAATTTAAATCATATTGGCCTACCGTATGCGCCCATGTCTACTTAAGAAAGGTGGCCTACACCACCAAAAAATCCCGCATCATGCCCATATCCTCATGTTCAAGGTTATGGCAATGGTACATGAACAGGCCTTTGAAATCCTGGAACGGTTTGATGATGCGGACGCTTTCGCCGGGCATGACCAGCACGGTGTCTTTTAGGCCGCTGTCGATGAAGCCTTCATGCACAGTGGCGTAATCGGCTTCGTTTCCGTTGGCAATGCTGCGGCTGGCGATTTGGAATGATTGGCCGTGCAAATGGATAGGATGGGCCATGGCCATCATCATGCCCATGCCTCTCATACCGCCACCCATACCACCATGGCGCATACCGCCCATTCCCATGCCGCCGCCCATGCCGCCGTGGCGCATACCTCCCATGCCCATGCCCCCCTGATGCCCGGCTTCTTGCCCCTCGTTTGCCGTGGTTTGGCCATGCCCGCCGCCATGCGCATGGAAAATCTCCATCAGTTGCACGGTGTTGACCGGAATGCGTTCAATATCCTGGACGTCGTTGTAAGCATAAGGCCGCCCATTCAACAACATCGCCATGTGCGCTTCGGAAATGGCGATGGGCACGGGTTTGTTGGGGTTGGCGGTGTCAGTGATGGCGTAGCGGCGGAAGCTGGATAAGGTGTTGGGCAGTTTGGGGCTGTCGCTGACTTTGCGGGTCACTTTGGCGGTAAAGATGGGGTAATCGCTACCGACCGGCAAGCCGCCATGGTTCATCATCATGCCCATTTTGGGCAGCACGCCGCTGAAAGCCAAGCTGCGCATGACCAATTGCGAGCCTTCGGCGCGGCCTGAGAAATCCGCCCAGACATCCAAACGCTCGCCTGGGGCTAGCATCATATAAGGCTTGGTTTCGGGTTTTTCCAGCAACCCCCCGTCCACGCCGATGACGGTGATCGGTGTGCCGTCATCCCATCCTAATTTATAAATCCGTGCCGTGGAGCCGTTCAAAAACCGCAGACGGTAAGCGCGGCTATCGACATCCATCTGGAAATCCGCCCGACCATTGACCAAAATACGGTCGCCGTAAAACCCTGTCATGCGGTCATGCATGTGCCGCACGTAGACCAGCTGGTTTTGGGCATCAAATAAACGGTCTTGGATGACGATGGGTATTTCATAATCCCCCGATGGCAAGCCCAGTGCGGCTTCTTCTTCGTCATTAACGAATAAAGCGCCCGCCAAACCGTGATACACCTGTTTGGCGGTGGTTTCATGCGGATGCGGATGGTAAATGTTCATGCTGGCGCGGTTCAGCACCTCAAATTCATAAACCAATTTTTCGCCGGGATCAATCGCGTACAAAGGATGGCCGTCCTGCTCGGCGGGGACATGCAGGCCATGCCAGTGCGTCACGGTCGGTTCGGACAGGCCATTATGCAAATGGATGCGGACTTTTTGGCCTTTTTGCAGGCGGATGATGGGACCCAGATACGAGCCGGGGATTTCTGTCACCGCCTCTTTCGGGCCGTGTAGCAAGCGGGCGGAATATTGCAGCACTTGTGTTTGCTGCCCGACCAGGATCGCCACTGAGGTGGGTTTGCAAAACAATTCAATTTCCACATCCGCTTTAAAATTGGGGTTGGCGGTATGTGGCGGCAATTTTGGCATGGCCCCCATCCCTTCCATCGCATTTAGCAGGTTTGGCATGCCCGCAAACGCCAATAAGCCTAAGCCAGATTGGGCCAAAAAACGGCGGCGGGAATAGTTGTTATTATTTTTGTTAAACATAAAACCTCCTCAGGCGACAATGTCTTATTTAAGCATCAAGCATAAATACTTAATGTTAGTAGGGATTCTATATTAGCAAATTTTTATATTCAAGCTATTGGGCCGATACTTTTTGGGGGTATTCCTACACCCTGCAAGCGCCGGGCAAGGGAAGCAAAATCGGCAACATTTTGATAGGGGAACACCCCCATTAACGGCGCAGTTAATGCGGCAGCCAAGGTGGCGATATTTTCCTCCGGCATCAGCATGTGTGCATCATTACAAACCGCTATCCAGCCCGCACAGGCCAAACCGGAGGCGGCAATCGCCTGATGCGTGAGTTTGGCGTGGTTGATACAGCCTAAACGGATGGCGACCACCAAAATCACGGGCAATTGCAAGGCTTTTGCCAAGTCGCTGATGTCCTGATGGGTGTTGATGGGCGCGTACCAGCCGCCCGCACCTTCGACCAACAGCACATCGGCTTGGGTTTTAAGCTGATGGCAGCAAGCGAGGATTTTCGCCAAATCGGCCGGATTTTCTTTGCCCGCCAAATGGGGTGACACGGGCATTTCGTAAGCGTAAGGGTTGACCCATCCATAAGGCAATGGCCGGGAAGCGTGTTGTTGCAGCAGCAGGGCGTCTTCGTTTTGCCAATGGCCGTCTTGCATGATGCAGCCTGCCGCCACGGGTTTCATGGCGGCGACGCTTTGCCCTTGCTGTTTGAAATAATGCATCAGCGCGACGGTTGCCCAGGTTTTGCCGACGTTAGTATCGGTTCCGGTGATGAAGTAGCCCGTGTTCATCGTTTCGCGCTGACCATGATGACATCGAAAGTCGCGCTGATGGTAGGCTCCTGCGGGTTGCGGGGATAGGCCGCCATCATGCGCTGTAGTGCGGTTTTGCCGGTCACGCCCTTATTGCGTCTGGGCAGCACATTATGCGCCCCGAGGTGTTTCAGTTCCCGCATCAGTTCCAGCACCGAGGCATAACGCGGCTGGTGATGTTGCCGTTGGCTGTGGATGGCCCTGAACCCCGCCTGTTGCAGGCCATCAATAAGATAGGTTTCATCATGAAAATCATTGACATGTTGGTAGTTGTCTTCCGTAGCCCAAGCATTTTTTAATTCCTGCAAAGTTTCCGTGCCGAAGGTGGCAAACACCAATTGCCCGTCCGGCTTGAGCACCCGCCGGATGTCAGCAAACACGGCTCGAAGGTCGCCGCACCATTGCAGAGCCAGATTGGAAAACACGCCGTCGACGCTTTGGTCGGCCAGCGGCAAGGCTTCGGCATCGGCGCATAGGTAATGCACGTTGGTGTGGCCGCTGAGCTTTTGCCGCGTGGCGTGCAGCATAGGCAAGGCCATGTCCAAAGCGATTAGCTCTTGGCAAGGTGATAAGGCCAGCAATTCGCCCGTCAAAAACCCCGTGCCGCAGCCGATGTCCAACAAGGTGCCATGTTGGTTTGCCAAATCTGCCGACTGCAACAAGGCCGTGCCGACACTGCGTTGCAACTGCGCCGCGCCGTCATAGCTGGCGGCAGCGGCGGAAAAGGCTTGTTTGATTTTGCGTTTGTCCATCAACGTTGGTTTTCCATAAAATCTTTGAGCAAGGCGAGCATCTCCTCAGGATGTGACAAGAAAGGGGTGTGTGCGGCCTGTTCCAGCAAACATACTTGTGCGGCGGGTTGGCAGTGCGGTAAGGCGTGGCTGAGCGCGGCGGGGACGAGGCTATCTTTTTTGCCCAACACCACCAGCACGGGGACGGTGGCCGCCGCCAACGCGGGCCGCAAATCGGTGGTTTTGAGGATGTCCAAGCCGCCTTGTAAAGCCGTGTTGTCTGGCATGGGGCGCGACAGCACGGCGGTTTTTAAGGATTTCGCCAGGGCTTTGGCATTGGCTAAGGCCATGACCTGGATTGCCAAGAACCGTGTCAATGTGGCTTGCGTGTCTTGTTGCAGGTTGGCGGCGAATTTGTCCAGCACGTCCGGCTTCATGCCAGGCCAGCCATTTTGTTGCAGGAAACACGGGTTGCCCGCCACCAACACCAAGCGGTCGACGCGTTCAGGAAACCGCCGCGCCATCTCCAGAACCACCGCAGCACCCAACGACCAGCCTAGCCAACAACAGGGTTTATCGGGCAAGGTTTGCGCCAGCCTATCGGTGATGTTCTCTAAAGTGAACGGCGTGAGCGGGCCGCTATGCCCATGTCCTGGCAAATCGACTAGCGTGACTTGGTAATGCCCGGCGAGTCGTTCGGCAAAATCCTGCCAGATGCCGCTGTGCATCGCCCAGCCGTGGATGAGGACGATGGGTTTGCCGGCCCCTAGGGTTTGGTGGTGGAGTTTTTGCAAGGGATTAGAATCCTTTCGTGGTTTTGCAAGCGGGATATTCTATGGGTTTAGGTAATGCCTAATGCTGGACAGTTTGGATTATTTGGCACAAATCAGGCGGTGTATAAACAGGGGATTCGGCTGAACTAAAGTCTTTGACGTTACGGGTCACCAAACCGTCAACACCTACATAAATGCCAGCCTGATATAAAACAGCGTCTTCAAAATCGGCAAACGATGAGTCAAGTGCCGCCACCAGAATTTTTTGGTTGACCTCGGCAATAAGAAACAACTCAAGCAATGATTTGATAGCCTGCTTGGCAAGTGTGCCGCCGATACTTTTGGCGCACAAATAATCAATGGTGGTGATGGTTGTTGCACACAGAACCCCTTGAATTTTACAGCTTTCCACAGCATTAAACAGAATCGCCGCATCCTTGGCAAAAGGCTCACGATTAAGCAGCAAATCAAGCACCACATTGGTGTCAAACAGGATTTTCAAAGATATTTGTCCTTTAAATACTGTTTATAATCGGTTTCGTCCACTTCGCAATGTTGTAATATGCCCAGTAGTGATTGGGTGATTGGCAGTAAGGGATTGGCTTGTTTCTGCTGGGTAAGCTCTTGAAAATAGTCAATGACAATGTCTGAAACTGATTTGTTTTTGGTTTTTGCGTAGGCTTCAACTTGATGGATTAAGTCGTCCTCTATATCTAAGGTCAATTTAGTGTGCATAATAATTCCAAAAAATGTTCAAGTTATTCACGGGGCATGATTAAGCGGACACTGGGAAAATAAGTGCTAAACCTGCCTTTATCGCGCGTCACCAAACCATAGCCAGACACGGCGGCATGGGCGCCGATGAAAAAATCAGGTAGCACGTTGCCTTTTTCCCCCTTACGCTTTTTGTAATCCAAATAGGCTTTCCCTGCAAGGAACAAGGCTTCTTTCGGAAGCGGCTTTATGGGTAAGCGCAAATGCACAAACAATGCTTCAACGTCTTCAATACGTTGGAAACCGATTGAGCATTCGGCGTAAATAATGGGATTGATGACCATTTTGTTATTGCCGTCCAATTTTTCCAAGGTTCCCGCACTCCATTCATGCCAATCGCTGGAAGGATCGGCAAGGTCGGTGATGATGCAACTGTCAATTAGGATGACGGCCACGGTCCGCCCCGTGTCAGTGCCATGATTTCCTCCGTGGACAGGGTTAATTTTGCGGTTTTATGGGCGGTACGGAAACGGCTAGCTTGTTTATCGGCGGCTTGGCTTTTTTCGATATACCAGCGGCCCTGCTCGTCTTGCCGGAAATCTATTTCGGTTTCGGCGGGCAATATGCCCATGCTTTCCCGAACGTTGAGCGGAATGGTCACTTGGCCTTTTGTGGTTACGCGCATGGTGGCAATCCTGTTTGTGGGTAATACTTTAATGGTAATACTCGGTGGCGGGAAAATCAACGGCAAGCAACGGGTGCGGGAGTGCTATGTTTGTGCTCCGAATAAAAAGCCATTTCTAATGGCTATCTATAGGGCAGCTTGTCCCAACTTACCGTTAATAGCATCAAGCGCGTCTAACAAGCCATCAACCATCGCCTCTTCATGTGACGCCGATAAAGTCACCCGCAACCGTGCCGTACCCTGCGCCACGGTAGGCGGACGTATCGCGCTGACCAAAAATCCTGCTTCTAATAAGGCGTTGCTGATTGCCACGGTGCGTTGGCTGTCGCCAACTAGTATCGGCTGAATAGGTGACGATGAAGGCATCAGTTGCAAACCCAGTTGCTCCGCGCCGGAGCGGAACCTCGCCACTAAAGTATTGAGCTTTTCCCTACGCCAATTTTCGGTCTTAATAATTTGCAAACTGGCGCGGGTGGCTTCAGCAATGGCGGGTGGCAAAGCGGTGGTGTAAATATAAGTCCGGGCGGATTGGATCAAGGTTTCGACCAACACCTCAGACCCTGCGACAAACGCGCCGAAGGTGCCGAAGCCTTTGCCCAATGTGCCCATCAGCACAGGCACATCCTCTTGGCTCAGGCCGTAATGTTCCAGCAAACCGCCGCCGTGTTTGCCAATCACGCCCAAGCCATGCGCATCATCGACCATCAGCCAAGCCCCCTGGTTTTTTGCCGCCGCCGCCAATTCTGGCAGTGGGGCAAAATCACCGTCCATACTGAACACGCCATCGGTCACGACCAATTTATTGCCCGTGGCTAGGGCCAGCAATGGTTCCAGATGCGCGGTATCGGCATGGGCATAGCGTTTGAATTTCGCCCCCGATGACAAACCGCCATCCAATAAAGACGCATGGTTCAGGCGGTCTTCAAACACCGCATCACCGCGACCGACCAAGGCGTTGATA
The DNA here is from genome assembly GCF_000384075.1 of Methylovulum miyakonense HT12. Classification (GTDB taxonomy): domain Bacteria; phylum Pseudomonadota; class Gammaproteobacteria; order Methylococcales; family Methylomonadaceae; genus Methylovulum; species Methylovulum miyakonense. Next base: position 1,139,436 of record NZ_KB913025.1, on the reverse strand, counting down.
ACGCCGATGTTCGCCATGTAGCCCGTGGAAAACAACAGCGCCCGTTCGCGTCCGGTAAACGCCGCCAACTCGTCTTCCAACGCGTGGTGTGCGGTGCTGTGCCCGCAAATCAAATGCGCCGAACCGCTGCCCACACCATAGCTGTCGGCGGCATCCTTAAACGCCTGCGCCACCGCCGGATGGTTCGCCAGTCCTAGGTAATCGTTGCTGCAAAAATTGACGGCAGATTTGCCACCCAGTTGCAGGTGGATGCCTTGCGGGGAAGTTATGGTGCGGCGGGAGCGGTATAAGCCTTGCTGTGCCAGCTTATCGAGGTTATCGGTCAGATGTGAAAAAGGCATGGTTGGATTGGGTTTGTGGTAACGCTAGAGTGGCCCGGCATTGATAATAAAGGGCAGCCGTGTAGCCGTAGGGTGGGCAATGCTTTTTTGCCCACCATTTGCCGAATAATCGGTGGGCAGAAAAGCGTTGCCCACCCTACTTATCTATTCGCTTGCTTATTAAAAATCAGGCTCTCCCCATGTTTCTTTATAAAGCTCTTTCAAGTTCTCTGGTATCAAACTCCAGCCCCATTTTAATTTTTCCTTGTCTTTTATGTCCCACATTAAAGATTCAACGTAATAAACATCAATAAACTCTTCCTCGATTTTTGATGCTATTTTTAGTTTTTCAGAAACGAAGCTCAAATGGGATAGCGCTAACTGCTCATCAGAATTTTTAATAGCATCGGTTGTTGCTTGCGAAAAAGCTTCCATCATATCCCAATACCATTTATCTTCTGGCTCCAATCCCTGACGGAGCATCCATTTATCAATTTGTATTGAAACATCAGGAAATTTATCCCTGATTTCATCAATGAATTTAGCTATTTCTTGATCTTTTTGCATTTTTCGTTCGTAGATAACGCAACGTTACATTATCGCATTTCCCAAAGCTTGGCTTCCTAAAGTCAGCCCAACCTAGAAAAAATCTCAATTCGCATAACTAGACCCACCCGAATGCAGCCCTAAACGGCCAAACAAAGCCACATCATGATTAGTCATCGGGTTATCGGTTGTCAGCAATTTATCGCCATAGAAAATCGAATTAGCCCCCGCCAGGAAGCATAAAGCCTGCATTTCATCGCTCATTTCCTTGCGGCCTGCGGATAAGCGCACACGCGAAGTTGGCATCAGGATGCGGGCGACGGCGATGGTGCGGACGAAGACTAGCGGGTCGAGTTTTTCTGTGCCCATCAGCGGTGTGCCTTCGACTTGCACCAGCATGTTGATGGGTACGCTTTCGGGATGTTTAGGCATGTTTGCCAGTTCGATCAATAACTTGGCGCGGTCTTGTTCGCCTTCGCCCATGCCGACGATGCCGCCACAGCAGACGTTAATGCCTGCATCGCGTACCCGTGCCAAGGTGTCCAATCTATCTTTATAAGTGCGGGTGGTGATGACTTCTGAGTAGTAATCTTCCGAGGTGTCCAGATTGTGGTTGTAGTAATCCAGGCCGCCTTCTTTTAGCCGCGCGGTTTGCGTGTCGGTCAACATGCCTAAAGTCACACAAGTTTCCATGCCTAAGGCTTTGACGCCTTGCACCATCTCAACGACGCGCTCGATGTCACGGTCTTTCGGTTGCCGCCAGGCCGCGCCCATACAAAACCGTGATGCGCCTTGGTCTTTGGCCTGTTGTGCGGCTTGCAGGACTTTATCTATCGGCATCAGGGCTTCGGGGGGCAGGCCGGAATCGTAACGCGCACTTTGCGGGCAATAACCGCAGTCTTCAGAGCAGGAACCCGTTTTGATGCTCAGCAAACTGCTGATTTGCACTTCGTTCGGGTCGAAATGTTCGCGGTGGGTGCTTTGGGCCTTGAAGATCAGGTCGTTGAAGGGTAGGGCGAACAGGGCTAGCACTTCGGCAAGCTGCCAGTCATGGCGTAATACAGACATTTTTGAAGACTCCGGCTATAGTTATTGCTAAGCGTAAAACCACACTTATCAACTTGTTATTATGAAAATAGTAAACAACTGGATGGATATTATACAGGATTACCTGTTGCCGCCTACCTGTCTGTTATGCGGAAATAAAGGGACGCCACATCGTGACTTGTGCCAGCCGTGCCATCGGCAATTACCGCGTAATCGCCAATGTTGCTACCAATGCGCCGCGCGGTTGGAAGTGCAGTCCGACGCGCCCATGCTGTGTGGCCGTTGCCTAAGCCGCCGCCCGGCATTTGATGACACTTACGCGCCGTTTGTTTATGGGGATGCTTTGCGTTACTTGGTCACAGGCCTAAAATTCGGCGCACAGTATAAAAACGCCCGGTTGCTGGGGCATTTGTTGGCGGAACATCTGCAAGAAACCGCCGAAAAACCGGAATTGGTCTTGCCCGTGCCGTTGCACAATAGCCGTTATCGGCAACGTGGATTTAACCAGGCGATAGAAATTGCCAGGACGGTTGCCGAGGACATGCGGCTGCCACTGGATTTGCACTCTTGCCAGCGGCGGCACGACACGCCGCACCAAACCCGTTTGACCGCCAAGCAGCGCAGGAAAAATCTGAAGGGCGCCTTTGCCGTGGTCAAGCCCATCAAGGTTGGGCATGTGGCGATAGTGGACGATGTGATGACGACGGGCTCAACCGTGCATGAGCTGGCGAAGGTGTTGAAAAAGGCGGGGGTGGCTAAGGTGGATGTCTGGGTTTGTGCGCGGGCGTGATGGGGTGGCCGCCACAGCGGGGCATTTAAAATACTGCAAGAATCGTAGGGTTTATACCGCAAGTTTTGTAGATGCCACGACTTTTTGCGCTATCCATCATGCAAAGAGTGCCTTTATTTTTTTATGCTATATAACTGATTTTATTGCTTAATAACCTGGTATTTTAGCGTTGGCATAGTTTTGGCACTTCCCATGCGAATAAGCGTTTATCACTTATTTGCAAGCCAAAAATTACTGGGGATTTCTTGCCCGGTATGTCCGTGTTGTCCAACAACTTTATTGGGAAACAATAATATGAGAAAAAACATAATTGCATTTTTAGCGCTATTCGTGCTGTTGGGTTCCGCACATGCCGGGCCTACAGATATTTTAAACCCGCCGCCGCTGCCTGCTGGTGGCTGGGGTTTGGCGCACAATAACATTGGCCAATCTTTTAATGCCGTTGCGGGCGATGTGACAATTGGTGTTTATGTCGCCGACCAAGAGACTTATAACCAAGTATTACAGGCTTGGGCCAACACCTGCGCCCCTGCTTGCGGCGTGAGCGCTTGGGATCCTACTTTGGTGGTAAGCCCTACCGTTTCTTTAGATGTGACCGTTTATGAAGGCGAAGGTTTGGGCGGTCGGGTCATCTATACATCGCCTGCCCCGATAACGCTCGCCAAACCTTTCAATGGCGTTGCAAGTGTTGATTTGGGCGCGGCGGGTGTATTTTTAACAGTGGGCCGGCAGTACACGGTGATCTATAACGAAGCCACCGGAACGGGCACTTATTGGCAGTTTTTCGCCACCATTGACCGTACCCCGACCATTAACCCGGTAACGGGCCAGATTGACCCGAATTATAATCACGGCGCTTATTATGGAGGTTGGGCTTATATCCAAGGCGTCCAGCAAAATCCTGACAGCAATATCGGTGATGTGGCGTTCCAAGTCATTGACAATAACCCGCCAGTGATCCCCACAGCGTGTCAAGGCACTTCTGCGATTGTCGCCGGCCTTAACAGCAGCAAATTATTCATGACGCTGGCCAATGGGCAAAAAGTGGCGTACAGCAATGTATATGGTTCGCCAGGAACCACACAATTTACCTTTAACGGGGTTCCGTATGGCAGTTTTGCAATAGGTAATGTTGTCACTTATGTCGGTGCCTTGGATGCCTCCACCATTTGTGTGCCTAGTTCATTGACCGTTGACCCGCCAGTGGTGGTCACGCCACCGCCACCCTCGTGTGTCAGCCCTCAAGTATTGCAAGGTAATGTGTGTGTGACACCAACGCCAGTAGTTCCAACTTGCACCGGTTCTACAGTATTGGATCCAATAACTAACACTTGCGTTACGACAGCCACACCAACGCCTCCACCTGTTGCTTCTTGTGTTGTCCCAAGCGGTGCCAAAAAAGTGGAAGGTCACGCTAAGATAACGGCGGTGGGCACAAACAGCATCACCGTTGGCAAAACCGTGGTCTATTTTGCAGACTGTACGGTACGTGAAATGAATGGAGGCGCAAGCTCTTTTGCTATTGGCCAAATTGCCGAGTTCAAAGGCTTTAAGGCTAACGGCAGCATCACTGCAACCAAGATTACCATAAACTAGGCTTTGTTTTATCGCCCATGCGTTTCGGCATGGCATGTTTAAGTGTTGAAAGGCATTTTACTTGGAGCCCAAACCTAGGTTTGGGCTCCGGTATTTGCTCCTAAGCAAAGGCTGGCCACGCAACGTGTTGGCGGGCATATCCCGGCCGATTTCTTCCCAAATCCGTTTACAAAATATTCGCGTAATCTTGCTCCAGTTGCCGGAAATTCAGCGAGGTCATAAAACGGCTGAAGCTCATCCAGGCCGACAAGCCGTTCAAATCCTTAAATTGTGGCGGCAGAAAGCGCGGTGGTGACACGGTGCCTTCTTCGACCAAATCCGCCATCACTTTCATGTCTTCAATCATGGTCTTACCGCAAAACAACAGCGGGATACGATCGGGCTTGCCTTTGTGGACGGCCAGACGCATGAAGTTGTAGGTCAGCACAAAGCCTTTGATGTACGTCAAATCCTTGGTGAACGGCATCCCCGTGGAGCTGCTGCCTCGGAACACGCGGCTGCTAAAGGTGTAGCTGTCATCTTCATCCAAACCTTTGGCGCGGAAAAATTCGAAAATATCCAAAAAATTAGCGCCTTCTTCCACCAGCGTGGTGGCGCGGACGCGGTTAATCAAACGCATCAGCCGCTCCGGTGTCGAGCTGAAGGTCAAAATCTCCATCAACACCGCCAGTCCTTCTTGGGTGATGGTCGCGGATGGCGGCCCTTTGCCCAGGAATGTGCAATACGGCTGTTCCATCCCGTTCAAGGTCGTCCCCAAATGTACCCAAACCTCATGCACTTCGAGAATGCGCAAATCCCGCATATTGAACATCGCGTCGGCGCGGATTTTGATGTAATCCGTGCCAGCTGCGGCATCGGAGACTATGCCGTCACTGAGCATGGCGCGTAAGCCTTCGCCAGGGAAAACGTCTTGGATTTTAGCGTTAAGGATGTCAACCGCGTCCTTGGCATTGATGGTTTTGGGTTCCTCGCCCAAGAAATCCAGATCTAGCAATTGCTGCAAGGTCGATTCCATCATGCTGCCCAAATCGGCGATGGTCGGGTCGCCGACATGGAACACGTCTTGCGACGAGCCGTACAGCTCTTGGGAAATATTGGAAAACACCGACGTGCCGCGTCCTTCCAGCATGGTCACGACATCCTGATATTCGCGGCAGATGCGGCGCATGATGACGCTGAGCGGGTTCAACTGCCCCAGCTTGCGCACCAGATCACGTTCGATTTGGTGGAATTCGTCTTTTTTGTCGCCAGGGTCAAAACCTAAAGGGCGTTGGCGGTAATAGTCGGCATCAACGGCGGGCAATTCCTTGCAACCGCTTTGCATAAACGCTTGTTTGATACTGTCATCCCATTTGATGGCATCCAAGATGCGGATAGGTTGTTGTGCCTTGACGATGCGGTCGGACAGGGTTTTGACTTCGGTAAGATAAGTCGAAGGCTTTGGGATTTTACTGCTGTTCATAGCGTGGTCTCAGATGGGGGCGATACGCGCTTGGTAATATAGGGTTTTTGTCCACGAAAAACACGAAAATTGTCTCGTTAATAAAGCCGATATTTTAGGGAGGAGTTATCCGTTTCGTAATGTTTTGGGGTATCTGCGGGTAAATTGAAATGTTTATAGTACTGGGAGTGGAAGCCCCGTTCGGCATCCACGAGAATTGGAGTCAAAAAAACATGTTTTTTGTCTCCAAACGCTAACAGTGCCTACAGGTATTTTGAAACGTTAAGGACGGGGTTTCAAACCCCGTCCTGCTCTTGTACATATTGTTAAATTCTTCATGAATAGTGCCCCCAACGATGAGCGAATGGTAGGCATTCTTCACATAGATTTTTACCATCATGTGTACCACCATCCAGCACTACATATGAGAGGTCATCATACAACCCATTTGAATCAAATTTCGTGGGGTTCATATCTCTGTTGACCATAAGCTGGTTACACTGCTCGCAATGAAAGATTGATAGTTTTTGAATAGGTAAAAATTGTGTTTGTCTTTCTACCATCTCAAGACCATATTTTTTGAAAACAGCCCTTAGCTCTTCATCAAGTTGATCAAGTTTTTCGTCAAAAGAGTTGCTTTGGATTTCTTCGCTATTCGTTTTGAAATAGCTAAAGTGCTTCCGAATTGCAATTTGCTTCACCATTCCTCCAGTACTTTTACGTCAAGACGGGATTTACAAGGCCATACTTAAGACCGAGCAAATCAAAACTTTACTGAACAGGTTTATATCCGTTCTGTAAAGTTTATGTAGCGACTGCGAATTATCTAATAGACTTAAGCAATTGAAATGCCAATTACAAAATCTCCGACGCATAATCCGCCAAACGCGACCGTTCGCCGCGCCGCAAAGTGATGTGCGCACCGTAAGGCCAGTGCTTGAAGCGGTCGACAACATAGGTCAAACCTGAGGTTGTCGCGGTCAGGTAGGGTGTGTCGATTTGCGACAAGTTGCCGATGCAGATGATTTTTGTCCCTGGGCCGGCGCGGGTGATGAGGGTTTTCATTTGTTTGGACGTGAGGTTTTGTGCTTCGTCGATAATCAAAAAACGGTTCAAAAAGGTGCGTCCGCGCATGAAATTCAGCGAGCGGATTTTGACGCGGTTCATCAGGATATTTTTGGTCGCACCCTGTTCCCATTCGTTTTGTCCCGAACGGCTACCGAGCAATTCTAAGTTATCCATCAATGCCCCCATCCACGGGGCCATTTTTTCCTCTTCGGTGCCGGGTAAAAAACCAATGTCTTCGCCTATCGGCACGGTCTCGCGGGTCATGACGATTTCATTGAACATTTTCTTTTCCAGCGTCATGGTCAGGCCCGCCGCCAAGGCGATCAAGGTTTTGCCCGTGCCTGCCGTGCCTAGCAAGGTGACAAAATCAATTTCAGGGTCAAGCAAGGCGTTCAAGGCAAAGTTTTGTTCGCGGTTTTTCGCGGAAATGCCCCAGACATTGTTGTGTTTCGAGCGGTAATCACGGGCCAGTTCCAAAATGGCGACTTCGCCCTCGCAATCGCGGACTATCGCCTCAAAATTGCTGTCATTGTCGATGTACAGGTATTGGTTGGGATACCATTCGGCAACCAGCGGGTCTTCAAGCCGATAAAAGGTGCGGTCTTTTTCTTGCCACACTTCCATTTTTGAGCCGTGGTTGTCCCAAAAATCCTCGTCCAAGGCAGTCGCCCCGCTGTACAGCAGGTCAATATCATCCAGCGTCTGGTCATTGTGGTAATCCTCGGCGGTCAATTCCAACGTCGCCGCTTTGATGCGCATGTTGATGTCTTTCGAAACCAAAATGACTTTGATGTGCGGGAATTTCTTCGTCAACGCCAGCACCACGCTGAGGATGGAGTTGTCGGCAAGATTGCCCGGCATGCTCTCCGGCAACATCGCGGTCATCGCGCTGGTTTGGAAATACAAACGCCCTGAGCTGGTCAGGCTTTCGCTATTGGGCCCGTGTTCGATGCGGGATAACAGCAAGCCATCATTGAGGGTTTGCTGGTTGGCATCACGGATCAGTTCATCCAAGAAGCGGCTGACTTGGCGGACGTTGCGGGCCACGTCGGTCAGTCCCTTTTTGCCGTGGTCCAGCTCTTCCAAAACGACCATTGGGATAAAAATATCATGCTCCTGAAAACGGAAAATCGCCGCAGGATCGTGCATCAGCACATTGGTATCTAAAACAAACAGTTTTTTATCCGGTGTGGTCTGAATATTCATGTTGGTCTTTTGAGGTTGGGGAAAGAGAGAGGAATGATGTGAGGTTTGTCCACGAAAGACACGGAAAGCACGAAAAAATCGGGTTATTACTTAAAAAATGAATTTATTATTGCTTTTTCAACGAGCTGACTTATGACGTGATTATGCTGACCACGAAAGTTTTTCGTGCTTTCCGTGTCTTTCGTGGACAATAATTTAATTGGCTGGCACCAACGTCCGCAAAACCGTCAAAACCTCCTCACAGTGCGTCTTGACTTTGACCTTGCGCCATTCGTGGACGAGCACGCCATTGGGATCGAGCAAAAAAGTGCTGCGCTCAATGCCGCGCACTTGTTTGCCGTACATATTTTTTTGTTTGATGACATCAAACAGGTTGCAGAGCTGTTCTTCGGGGTCGGACAACAAATCAAACGGAAAGGCCTGCTTGCATTTGAAGCCTTCGTGCATTTTCACCGAATCCCGCGATACGCCCAAAATGACGGTATTGAGCGCGGTGAATTGGCCGATCGCATCACGGAACGCCTGGCCTTCCGTCGTACAGCCTGGCGTGTTGTCTTTCGGGTAAAAATACAGCAGGACGAACTGGCCTCGGTAATCACTGAATTTGACCGTTTTCGCGCCCGTGGCCGCAAGTTCCAAATCCGGCACGGCTGTGCCAATACTGGGTGATGTCATAAGCTACCTAACGTTTAATGGGTTCAAGGATCGCATCAATGTTAAGCTGGTCGCAGAATTCCATAAACTCTTCTCGCAGCGATAACAAATGCAGTTGCGGGGGAATCAGGATGATAAATTTACTGGCAAATACGGGGTTTTGGATATAGGGGGCTGGGTAACAACTGCCGCTGATGTCTTCGATTTCAATGTCACGGTCTATGAGGAAGGAACTGACCGATTCGACTATGCTTTCATGGTTCAGCGATAGTGTTTCCAGCATATAAGGCATGCAGTCTTTGCCTTTTTCCTTGCCTTCTGGGCGTAAGGTCTGGATTTTTATTTCAATGCGGCGCTGGATGACTTCCAATGTGCTTTCCAGCTTGGCGATCTGGTTCCAGTTGCCTTGCACCAACAAATAAGTGGCGGTCGCTTGCGCCAGCCGCGAAGCGCGGATTTCCATAATATTGCATTTGCAATCGCGGATGGCGGGCAATATTTCGGCAATGAAATTGATCTTGTTGTTGCCTAAGGCGGTGATGGCGAGTTGCATGTGAGTTTCTGAATAATTTTTTGGAAGTTTATCACTAAATGGGTGAAACTTTATCTACATTGCTTGGGATGCTGTTAAAAGTTATGGTTAAGGCAGCCTCAATGTGCGGCATCTTAAAATATTAAGGGAACTGTCGGGTTAAAACGAATCGGGTGTGGTTTTGCCGGCCCAGACCCTGAATGGCAGGCGGGCACAAGGTTCTGGCCGGTACATTGTGTCCGCCTGGCCTGTCATTTGGCGCTAGCCAGTATTTTTGCCGCCATCAAAACCCCAATCACCGTCAAGCTGTCCTTGACTTCATTCCTGTAGACCATTTCCAGCAAATCGCTAAACAGGATTTTCTTCGTTTCCAGTTCTTCAGTTTCTTCCGGATGCGCCTCGCCAAATGTCAGGCCGGTCGCCAAGAAAACAAACGCGCATTCATTGGTGACGGAGTTGCTGGTGTTAAATTCGTAAATCATTTCCCAATTATCAGCGCTGATGCCAGTTTCTTCCAATAATTCGCGCTGGGCGGATTCCAATAATGTGGAGCCCTTGTTGCCGCCGCCTTCAGGGATTTCCCAACTGTATTCCTGGAGCGGGAAACGGTATTGCCCGACGATATAAGTGTAGCCTTCGTCATCTACGGGGATGATGCCTATCGCCCAATTTTTAAAATCCACGGTGGTGTAAATGCCAGGTGTGCCTGCCGGGGTGATGACATCGTGGTGGTCTATACGTATCCACGGGGTTTCATGAAGCATTTTTTCGTTAAGGATTTTCCAAGGGCCACGTGTTGACATGATGGGGTTTTCTGGTTGGGTTTGATGGGATACAGCCTTCTTTATGCTGTGGTTAGTGGGCTTTACGTATAAAATAGCGCGTTTCCCATGAGTCCTTCGCTTTGCTAGGGGAGCGTGTAAGGGCTGATGGGAAATTAATATTGTCCATCGCTTATTGGGTCTTCATGAAAATCGGCACACTTTACATTATTTCGGCACCATCGGGTGCCGGCAAAACCAGTCTAGTCAAACAATTGGTGAAAGATACGGCAAACCTGACGGTGTCCATCTCCCACACCACCCGCCAGATGCGTCCGGGCGAAGAACATGGGCGGGATTATTATTTCGTGTCCGTCGCCGAGTTTCAAGCCATGCTCGCACAGCAGGCCTTTTTGGAACATGCGCAGGTGTTTGATAATTTTTACGGCACGGCGCAACAGACGGTGCAAGATAACCTAAACCAAGGATCGGATGTGATTTTGGAAATAGACTGGCAGGGCGCTAAGCAAATCAAACAGTTGTTACCGGACAGCATCGCCATTTTCATTTTGCCCCCGTCGATTGCGGTGCTGGAACAACGGCTGCGCTCGCGCGGTCAGGATGATGAGCCAGTCATTGCCCGCCGTATGCAGGATGCGGTGGCGGAGATGGGCCATTACTGGGAATTTGATTATCTGGTGGTGAACGATGATTTTGCCACCGCTTTGGCGGAGCTGAAGAGCATCGTCGTTTGCCACCGTTTGCTACGCGGAAGGCAAGTCGTTGAGCATCGGGCATTATTGGCTTCTTTGTTGGCCTAAAATTTTTCGAAAACCATCCTACACTTCATGTTTAACTTTTACTATTTATGACACATACACCTACAGTAGGCTTTATCAGTTTGGGTTGTCCGAAAGCCTTGGTCGACAGCGAGCGGATTTTGACGCAATTGCGCATCGACGGTTACACCATTTCACCGACTTACCAAGATGCCGATTTGGTTGTCGTCAACACTTGCGGTTTTATTGATGCCGCCGTGGAAGAGTCGTTGGACAGCATCGGTGAGGCTTTGGCGGAAAACGGCAGGGTCATCGTCACGGGCTGCTTGGGTGCGCGTGAGGATGAAATCCGTGCCCGTCATCCTCAGGTTTTGAAAGTCACCGGAGCCCATGCAATTGATGACGTGGTCGCGTCAGTGCATGAACATTTGCCGCCACGCCATGACCCGTTCACCAGTTTGTTGCCGCCGCAAGGCGTTAAGCTGACCCCCAGCCATTACGCGTACTTAAAAATATCCGAAGGCTGCAACCACCGTTGCACATTCTGCATTATCCCGTCCATGCGTGGCGATTTGGTCAGCCGTCCGGTCGATGACGTGTTGTTGGAGGCCGAACGCTTGGCGCAAGCTGGCGTCAAGGAATTGCTGGTGGTCTCGCAAGACACCAGTGCGTATGGTTTGGATTTGAAATATCAGCCGCGTGATTGGCGTGGCCGTCAGGTGCAGACGCGTTTTTATGATTTGGCGGAAGCCCTGGGCGATTTGGGCATTTGGGTGCGGATGCACTATGTCTATCCCTACCCTCATGTCGATGAGGTGATCCCGTTGATGGCGGCCGGCAAGATATTGCCGTATCTGGATATTCCGTTCCAACATGCCAATAGCCGCATTTTGAAGCTGATGAAACGTCCGGCGGCAAGCCAGAACAACTTGGAGCGCATTAAGGCGTGGCGGGCGGTGTGCCCTGACATCACTTTGCGCAGCACGTTTATCGTCGGTTTCCCGGGTGAAACGGAGGCGGAATTCGAAGAGTTATTGGCGTTTTTGAGTGAGGCACGGTTGGATAGGGTGGGTTGTTTTGCCTATTCGCCCGTTAAAGGGGCGGCGGCTAACGGATTGCCGGATGCCGTACCAGAAGAAGTCAAACAAGAGCGTCTGGCGCGTTTTATGGCGCATCAGGCGGACATCAGCGCGGAACGCTTGCAACAGCGTATCGGCAGGATAGAAACCGTGTTGGTCGATGAGGTGGTCGAGGAAGGTGCGGTGGCCAGAAGCCGTGCGGATGCGCCAGAGATTGACGGGCAGGTGTTTATTGATGGGGCAACCCACTTGAAGGCCGGTGAGTTTGTGCAGGTCGAACTGGAAGAGGCGGACGATTACGATATGTGGGGGCGGTTGGTTTAAATAGCGGTAAGCCGCATTTTCGATAGGCAACAAAAAACCCAGCCATAAGACTGGGTTTTTTGCTTCAAAGCATTGATTTACAGTTCGATTGAACTAGAAACTTTTTGTTTTGAACCATCTGGATCATCCATACAGCCAGATAAGCCAACAACCATTAATGCCATAGCCAAAAGTGCTAGAATTTTTTTCATAATATTATCCTCCAAAGGGGTTTAACTTATTTTATTTATTGTGCGTCAATGAATGAAAGCACGGGCAATTTATATCATGGCTCAGACATGGATGCAATAATTAAAGTCATCCGGCGTTTAGCTGCAATCATAGCGAATTGATATTATTGGGCAAATCGTAAGTGATTACATTGTTGGTCCACTTGGCCGTTCCAATGGTGACCCATGGGGATGCGAAGTTAAGGTGCAACTGGTCATGCACCCAAAGGGTCGGGGCGTCAATCTTCTTAAGCTGGATATGGAACACGGTGTTGTTCAGGTTCAAGCCAATTTTATGCCCCCAAAAAGCGGTCACTTTCATGATGAATTTCTGTAACCGCACATTGTTGATGGTTGGGGTGACGGCGATGTTCGCCCACATCGAATGTACCCGTCCCCAATTGGGGGCCAATAACCGTCCTTGCCCGTTAACGAATGGCAGCCATTGTTCGTTACCTTGCGGGTCGGTGTAGGTGATGGCCAAGATCCGGTCATAACCGGCAAAATGGTCATGCAAATACAGCGCGTGGGGGGCGATCCCCAAGAAGGTCTGGGATAGGGCTAGAAGCGCGTTGCTGCCTTTCGCCAGCGCATCTGTGAACTGGTTTTGTTTGGTGTCTATATCGAGGCGATAGACAATGCCATAGTGGATGGTGCTGTTCAATTGCAGCACTAGGATGGCAATAAGGATTTTGCTTAGCCGCCGGGCAACGGCTTTCGGTTTTTGAGCCGCCATTTCGACAAAATAGCGTTGATACCAAGTGCCGTTAGGTAGTGGCGCAACCACCAGGCATTCTGTATCGCACCCAACGCGGCTACGGGCGTCGGCAATGGCGCGGTACTTGTTCTTTGCCAGCGTGTAAATGCCAGGTAGCCGTAAAATTGCACCGACAATCGCCAGCCACCGCATTTTCAGGCAAATTTGAATGTAAGTGTCAACACCGGAATAAATGCGCTGCTGCGTATCCAACGCGTACAAATCGGTCAGCAAGGTTTGCGGGCTGATTGCCGCCATTGCCGGGTATTGTTCGGCATAGTCCTGGGCATTTTTAAAGTCAATGCACTTGAAAATATCAAAGTGGTTCAAAATAAGCACGGTGCGGTTGCATAGCGGGCACTGTTTGTCATAAAACACCGTGAGCGCCGGTTGTTTGGTTGCCAACAGCCGCCCGATTGCCCGCCAAAAACTAAATGGGACAAGCAGGATATAAAATACCAGCATCCCCATGCCAAACGGATAAATGTTCAACGATAAGGTGATGCCCAGATGCAAACCCATGCCGATGAGCAAATAAACAACACGTAGGCGGCGATGGGTAAAAAAGAACATGAATGTAAACTGGAAAACCAAGATTGTGTAGCCTATGATTTTTTCCAGCAGTTCGTTATTCAATAACCAAGACATGTCCAAAGCCGATACATAATAAGGCTGGGTCGATGGTAGCCAAGAGCCTAGGCCATTGCGCCAGTGTTCGGCAAACATTTTATGTATCGCGGAATCAAAATACAAAAATCCCAAGCAAATCAAAACAGGCAGGTAGTAAGCCAAAACCGATACGGTGGTTTGCGGGTAACGGCTGTAATGCGTGAATGGGGTGCTGAGTTTATATCTGAGGTTGTCCAGGGAAAAAGCACGGTCTCCAGGCATAAACAGCAAAAAAAAGTTTGTGCCGATCATGAACAAATCGAAGCCGCCGTCAAAATCCCGTTGCATGGGGGTGAAATTGATAAAAACTAACCAGAAAATATAATTACAGATCAGCGCGGATTGATAACGGTAACCTAAAACTATAAAGCTGGCTATGATGCCCCAAAGGCATAAAAACAGGGTAATGGTCGGAAATTCGACATCTATGAAGGGTATAGGGTCGAAAATCAGGTGGTTGAAATAATAGAGGAAAATTATTTCTTGTAAGGTCACTAAGCCATAGGCCGCACGGAACAGGCCAATGCCAGTAACGGGGACTTGTTTGCCAAGCAAAACAAGGGTCTTTGAGTAGATCAGATTATACATTTCGGCATTTTGAAAAAATGTACGAATTGTAAGGTAATTTAGGGGAAAATGTGGAAAATCTTTAAAAAACTAAGGCCGCTAACATCTCAATGATTGTTAGCGGCCTTAAGTTATTGGGCGGGCTTGTAACGGCTTATTTTTCGTCGTCTGGGTGTTCAGCAAATACCCATTTTACTAAGAAATAAACAGCAGCGATAACTACAACCGCGCCCACCATGCCAGCTGGCTCTTTTAACATTGAAGTGAGATCTAAGATGAACCCCATGGATGTCCTACCTGTAATTTTTCGTTTTTAGAAATTGCTAGATTCATAGCAAATGGAAGCTACATAATACTTTAGGAGCAATTAATGTCAAGAGCTAATTGCCACTTATTTAGCCTAATTAGCTCATAAAACCTATAGGGTTACATGTGGCTTGCGCGTTTGGGTTGGGGGTGGTTGTGGAATAACCTTGCCTGGATAAAGGTTGTCGTCGGTGATCACCCGGCTTGGTGGATATTCGCCCAGATTGGGAATTTAAAGCTCGATAGCAAGTGTGGTATAGTTTAAACTTCTTGTTTCACGCAGATCATGTTATGAGGACAAGAATAATGATAAAAAAATACATTAAAATACTTCCATTTGTAGCGATGTTATGGGCTTTTTCAGTGCATGCCGAGGTTGCCTTAAAAGATAATTCGGAGATACTGGGGAAATGGAATTTATACGCTGAAGCATCGAAATTGGATGGTGAAAAAAAAGCGGTAAAAATTGAATGGGATTTCAAGGCTGACGGGATGTTGCACACCACGGCAACTGATTCTGTTGGACGGACCAAAGAAATGAAAATAGCCATTAAATATGCGGTTGAAAATGGTGAAATTAAAAAACAGACAAAACTTGGGCAAGAAAAATACGAATCATGCAAAGTAATTAAAAAAGAAGGTTCGGAGATGATTCTTAAGTGCCCGTTTCTGTTCTATTTTTTAACAAAAATATAACTTTATTTAAGAGAAGGGTGTAACTATGATTGGTGCTTTAGTAATGATTCTTGCGGCTATATGGGTTTATCAGTCGGGGATAAAAGCGAAAACAGGTAATATTTTTTTATGGGTAGGTGGTTGCGCGGCGGTTTTCTTGGTGTCGCAAGTCCTGCTGATTGATGCTAACATCTATTTTTTAGAGCTTTTTAGAGGCAGCGAAGGCGATGCCAATTATGAACGCGATATCACCAGTGTCGGCGACCGTAAAAATGAAGGCGGGTTCCAAAGTGGCGGCGGCGTTTTATTGTCTTTGTTCATGGAGCTGATGCCACCTCTTGTTGGTTTTTTGATCGTGGCGGTTATCCGTCTTAAATTCGTCACTAAAGAAAGTTTTTCCGTAGGCAATTTGTTCAGCGGCGTCAGTGAAATGTTCGTAAGCACATTTAAAAGCGTGATGGATACTGTCAAACAAGGCGTAAAAAAATAATTTTTCCAAAACTTGACGTAAATTAAAAGCTCAAGCTTTCTGCTTGGGCTTTTTTTATAAGTATCAGCCGCCCTGTTAGCCATGCAAACAACTATGCCAGCACTGTTGAAACGACAAAAATGATTAAGCCGATAAAAAGTATAGTAAAAGCTACTCCGGCGATGATATAACTTTTTAGCGAGCCTTGGGTAAAGTCCGTTTTCCGGTTCGCCTCGCTTTGTACCCCTATAAAAGCCGCCAAAACACTTTTAATAACTTGGATCATGGTGGGTTTGGTCATGTTTATCTCCGGTAATTGAATCGAAAATAATAGTGTTTGCCTCCCGTTTACGCAATGATTTTATTCAGTCTGCCAATCACCTTAATTTACCCAGAATGAACAAAACAAAATTACTTAAGCAGTTGCTTTCCCAACGCATCCTGTTCCTAGACGGCGCAATGGGCACGATGATCCAAAGCTACAAATTAGAAGAAAAAGATTATCGAGGCTCGCGGTTTGCCAACTGGGACGTGGATCTGAAGGGTAACAATGACTTGCTGACCCTGACCCAGCCCGACATCATCAAAGCCATCCACAGCGCGTATTTTGAAGCGGGCACCGACATTGTCGAGACCAACACCTTCAACTCCAACAGCATCGGCATGGGCGATTACGGCATGGAGGCCTTGGTTTACGAACTGAACGTGGAGGGCGCGAAACTGGCCAAACAGGCGGCGGACGAATACACGCAAAAAACACCCGGCAAGCCCCGTTTTGTCGCGGGCGTGTTAGGCCCGACCAGCCGCACCGCCTCCATGTCGCCCGATGTCAATGACCCTGGTTTCCGCAACATTTCCTTTGACGAATTGGTGGTAACCTACACCGAAGCCACCCGCGGCCTCATTGACGGCGGCGCAGACATTATCCTGATCGAAACCATTTTCGACACGCTCAACGCCAAAGCTGCGGCCTTTGCTGTCGAAAACGTTTTCGATACTTTCGGTTACAAACTGCCCGTGATGATTTCCGGAACCATCACCGACGCCTCAGGCCGCACACTCTCAGGCCAAACCGTCGCCGCATTCTGGCATTCGCTGAAACATATCAACCCGATTTCCTTTGGCTTCAACTGCGCTTTGGGTGCAAAAGAACTGCGCCAGCACATCGAAGAATTGTCCACTATCGCCAACACCCATGTGTCCGCGCACCCGAACGCCGGCTTGCCCAACGCCTTTGGCGAGTACGACGAATCTCCCGAAGCAATGGCGGCGGAAATCGAAGATTGGGCGGTGAGTGGCTATTTGAATATCATCGGCGGCTGTTGTGGCACGTCGCCCGCGCATATCAAGGCGATTGTCGAAGCCGTGCAAAAACACCCGCCGCGTACCATTCCTGACTTACCGAAAAAATGCTTGCTGTCCGGTTTGGAAGCCATGTCCATCGGCCCGGACAGCCTGTTCGTCAACGTCGGCGAACGCACCAACGTCACGGGTTCCGCCGTTTTCAAACGCCTGATTATCGAAGGCAACTTTGAAGCGGCCTTGGACGTGGCGCGGCAGCAAGTCGAAAACGGCGCACAAATCATCGACATCAATATGGATGAAGGGATGCTCGAATCCAAAGAAGCGATGGTGCGCTTCTTGATGCTGATCGCCTCCGAACCCGACATCGCCAAAGTGCCTATCATGCTCGACTCGTCGAAATGGGACATCCTGGAAGCGGGTCTCAAGTGCATCCAAGGCAAAGGCATCGTCAACTCCATTTCCATGAAAGAAGGCGAAGAAGCCTTTATCAAACATGCCAAATTGGTGAAACGCTACGGCGCGGCGGTCATCGTCATGGCCTTTGATGAAGCCGGCCAAGCCGACACCCAGGCCCGCAAAGTCGAAATTTGTACCCGTGCGTATAAGATTTTGGTTGGGCAAATCGGCTTCCCGCCCGAAGACATCATTTTCGACCCCAACATTTTCGCGGTCGCCACCGGTATCGAAGAACACAATAACTACGGCGTGGATTTTATCGAAGCCACCCGCACCATCAAACAAACCCTGCCGCACGCGCTGGTGTCCGGCGGCGTGTCCAACGTGTCGTTTTCGTTCCGGGGCAACAATCCGGTGCGCGAGGCCATCCACGCAGTGTTTTTGTACCACGCCATCCAAGCGGGCATGTCGATGGGCATAGTCAACGCCGGACAATTGGCGATTTATGAAGACATCCCGCTGGATTTGCGCGATGCGGTTGAGGACGTCATTCTCAACAGGCATGACGGCAGCGGCACGGAAAAACTGCTGGAACTCGCGGAAAAATACCGGGGTGACGGCAGCACCAACGAAGCCAAGCCGGAAGAACAGGAATGGCGCAGTTGGCCTGTCTCCAAACGCCTCGAACACGCGCTGGTCAAAGGCATTACTGATTTCATCGACGAAGACACCGAAGCCGCCCGCCAAGAAGCTGAACGCCCCTTGCACGTCATTGAAGGCCCGTTGATGGATGGCATGAACGTAGTCGGCGATTTGTTCGGTGCAGGTAAAATGTTCCTACCGCAAGTGGTCAAATCCGCCCGCGTCATGAAAAAAGCCGTGGCCTATCTAATGCCGTACATGGAAGCCGACAAAGTCGCGGGCGATAGGCAAACCAACGGCAAAATCCTCATGGCGACCGTCAAAGGCGACGTGCATGACATTGGCAAAAATATCGTCGGCGTGGTCTTGCAATGCAATAACTACGACGTGATCGACTTGGGCGTGATGGTGCCGACTGAAAAAATCCTGCAAAGCGCACGGCTGGAAAATGTCGATATTATCGGCCTTAGCGGCCTGATTACGCCGTCGCTCGATGAGATGGTGCATGTCGCCAAAGAAATGCAGCGCCAAGGTTTTACCATTCCCTTGATGATTGGCGGCGCAACGACGTCCCGCGCCCACACTGCAGTGAAAATCGAACCCAACTACACAGGCACAACGGTCTACGTCACCGATGCTTCCCGCGCGGTGGGTGTCGCCAGCAACTTGTTAAGCACGGATTTAAAAGCCGAGTTTGTCGAAGGCCTGCGCGGCGAATACGCCGAAGTGCGCGAACGCCACAAAGGCAAAGAATCGAAAACCAAACAACACAGCATCGAAGCCGCCCGCGCCAATAAATTTAGGGGCTATCATCAGCCAGTAAAGCCTAAATTTTTGGGCGTGAAAGTGATTGATGACGTGAGTTTGGCAACGCTGGCGGAATTCATCGACTGGTCGCCGTTCTTCCAAACCTGGGAAATGGCGGGCAGCTACCCGAAAATCCTGCAAGACGAAGTCATCGGCAGCGAAGCCCGCAAACTGTTCGCCGACGCGCAAGCCATGCTCAAACAAATCGTCGCCGAAAACTGGCTAGGCGCACGCGCCGTGGTCGGCTTCTTCCCCGCCTACAGCGATGAAGACGACGTCATTTTGTACACCGACGAAAACCGCAGCGAAGTTTTGGAAACCCTGCACCACCTGCGCCAACAAAACGTCAAAGCCCCAGGCCGCCCAAATTACTGTTTGTCCGACTTTATCGCGCCCAAATCCAGCGGCGTGGCGGACTACCTCGGCGGCTTTGCCGTCACCACCGGCATCGGCATCGAAACCAAACTGGCAGAGTTTGCCGCTGACAACGACGACTACAGCAGCATCATGCTCAAAGCCCTGGCAGACAGATTAGCGGAAGCTTTCGCCGAATACCTGCATTTGCGCGTCCGTAAAGAGTTCTGGGGTTATGTGGAAGACGAAAACCACGACAACAGCCAACTCATCAACGAAGCTTACCAAGGCATCCGTCCCGCCCCTGGCTACCCGGCCTGCCCCGACCATACCGAAAAGGCGAAGTTGTTTGAATTGCTCAAGGTCACCGAACACACCACGATTGAATTGACCGAAAGTTACGCCATGTATCCTGCCTCAGCCGTCAGCGGTTGGTATTTTTCGCATCCTGAATCGCAGTATTTCAACGTCGGGAAAATTGATAAAGACCAATTGCAAGATTACGCGCGGCGTAAAGGCATTGCCGAAGAAGTTGCGGCGCGGTGGCTGGCGGCGCATTTGCACCATTAAAGGTTTAGGTGGGATGTGCTGGATGTGGATGGCAAAGTAGGCAGGTCAGGAAGGCTCCATCCATATTGTGGCGTTGCCGTGTGGATATTCTGCTGTAGCATTGCGGATGCGTTGAATCCAGTGTTTTTGGGGGCGGGAGATTATTCTGTCCTGCCCGATACAAAACAAGCCTCAATACATATTGTTTACAAATAAGCTTTGTCCCTATGTGCTGATCCTGTTTATTATAGGGTCATCCGAAACGGCATAAAAATTGATGGGCGGCATGATGATGGCAAGCGGTTTGTGTTTATGAGCCTGTTGTTACTGGTGGTTAATGTAGGCAGCACATCGGTAAAAACGCAGGCGTTCGATGTCGGGTTACAGGCTAAAGCCTTACTGGCGGCGGATTATGGGCATGCCGGGTCTGTTGTTATGGATGGCCATGATCTGCATGGCAGGCCAATTGCCGAGCGGTTTGGGCAGGGCATGGATGTTGCCGCAGTATTGGCGTTGGTGCTAGGCCGTTGGCAGCAATGGTTGCAGGCAAGCGGTTCGGTGTTAATTGCGGTTGGGCATCGTATCGTCCATGGCGCCGATTGGTTTGATGCCTTAACGCCCATCAGTCCGGACGTATTGCAGCGGCTTGCCGGGCTTGACCCTTATGCACCCCTGCATAATCCGTTTAACCGCATGGGTGTGGAGCAATCGCTTGACCGGTTTCCGGATGTTGCCCAGTTCGCCTTATTTGATACTGCGTTTCATCGTAATCTCCCCGATGTTGCAAAGCGTTATGCCATCCCTGAATGGTTGTCATCGGCAGTGGCTTTTTATCGCTACGGGTTCCATGGGCTTTCTTGCCACCACAGCTTAATGGCCGCCGCGCAATTATTGGCTACCGAACCCTCTAAGCTTAATTTGATTGTCTTGCATTTAGGCGGGGGGAATAGTGTCACCGCCATTCGTGAGGGGCGCAGCGTGGACACTTCCATGGGGTTTTCCCCCACTGAAGGTCTGATGATGGCAGGCCGTTGCGGGGACATAGACCCGATGATCCTTTTGACATTGCTGAGGCAAGGCATGCCTTTGGATAAATTGGATGATGTGCTGAACCATCAAAGCGGATTGCAAGGCATTTGCGGGGATGGGGACATGCGCAGCATATTGCAAAGGTCAGGGCAGGGCGACCACCAAGCGGCATTGGCCATCGAGATGTTTTGTTACCGTATCAAAAAATATATTGGCGCCTATTGCGCGATCTTGGGGGAAGTGTCCGCGCTGGTTTTTACGGGCGGAATCGGCGAACATGCCGCAGAGATCCGCCAGCGGGTAGTCGGCGGTTTGGAGCCGCTGGGGTTTGCCTTGAATGACGTTGCCAATAAAAATATCAAGCACAACGGCGACATAAGCGATGCGGCCAGCCGCTCGCGCATTTTGGTGATCCATGCCGAAGAAGAGCGTGTTTGCGCCAGACAGATGTTAACATTTCTGGGCCAAGTGTCCGACGATAAAAACGAGGAAGCATAATGGAATCTAACAATCACGACCTGAGTTTGTCGGCTGAAATGCTGGAACGCATGAATGCATATTGGCGGGCCGCCAATTATTTGTCAGTCGGGCAGATTTACCTATTGGATAACCCGCTGCTGAAAGAGCCATTGAGGCTGGAACATATCAAAACGCGTTTGCTGGGGCATTGGGGGACGACCCCCGGGTTGAACTTTATTTATGTGCATATCAATAGGCTGATCAAAACGCGTGACCTGAATATGGTTTTTATCTGCGGGCCCGGCCATGGCGGCCCTGCGATGGTGGCGAACAGTTGGCTGGAAGGCACGTACAGCGATTATTATCCGAGCATATCGCAAGATAAAGACGGCATGAAAGCGTTGTTTAAGCAGTTCTCTTTTCCGGGTGGTATCCCTAGCCATGTCGCGCCGGAAACCCCAGGCTCCATCCACGAAGGCGGCGAGTTAGGCTACGCTTTAAGCCATGCTTACGGCGCGGTGTTCGACAACCCTGATTTGGTCGCCTGTTGCGTGGTCGGTGATGGCGAGGCTGAAACAGGCCCGATGGCGGCGGCCTGGCATTCCAATAAATTCCTCAATCCTAAGCGTGACGGCGTGGTGTTGCCGATCCTGCATTTGAACGGCTATAAAATCGCCAATCCGACCATTCTGGCGCGAATTGAAGAAGACGAGCTGATCCAGCTGTTTGCCGGTTACGGTTACCGGGCTTATCTGGTCGAAGGCCATGACCCTGAAATAGTCCATACCCGCATGGCCAGCGTCCTCGACCAATGCATGGCGGAAATTGCCGCCATCCAACACCAAGCCCGTACGGGCGATTTGCCGATTACCCGGCCTATTTGGCCGATGGTCATTTTACGCACGCCCAAAGGCTGGACGGGGCCCAGCGGTGTCGATGGTAAAAAAACCGAAGGTTTTTGGCGGTCGCACCAAGTGCCGTTGGCCAATTTGGCAGAAAACCCAGAGCACATTGAACTGCTCGAACGTTGGCTGAAAAGTTACCGTCCTGAAGAATTGTTTGACGACCAAGGCCGGCCCATGCCGGAATTGCTGGAACTTGCGCCTATCGGGCAACGGCGTATCGGCGATAATCCCCATGCCAACGGCGGTTTGTTGTTACGCGATTTGCGCCTGCCGGATTTCCGTAATTACGCGGTTGACGTGCCTTCGCCAGGTGCCGTCAACGCCGAAGCCACGCGGGTGATGGGTCGGCTATTGCGTGATGTCATGCGCAATAATTTGGAACAAGGCAATTTTCGGGTTTTTGGCCCCGATGAAACGGCATCAAACCGTTGGGATGATATTTTTGATGTGACTTCACGGGTCTGGATGGAAAAAATCTTGCCGGAAGACACAAACCTTAGCCAAGACGGGCGGGTCATGGAAATCCTTAGTGAACACACCTGCCAAGGCTGGCTTGAGGGGTATTTGCTGACCGGGCGGCACGGCTTTTTTTCTTGCTATGAGGCGTTCATCCACATTGTCGATTCCATGTTCAACCAACATGCGAAATGGCTGAAGACCTGCAACCGTATCCCGTGGCGGCGGCCCGTCGCATCCTTGAACTATTTGCTGACGTCACACGTTTGGCGGCAAGACCACAATGGTTTTTCCCATCAAGACCCTGGTTTTATAGACCATGTCATCAATAAAAAAGCTGAAGTCATCCGCGTGTATCTGCCGCCTGATGCCAACACCTTGCTGGTTGTGACCGACCATGTTTTGCGCAGCCGCAATTATGTCAATGTCATTGTGGCCGGCAAGCAGCCCTCGCCGCAATGGTTGACGATGGATGCGGCGGTCAAGCATTGCGAAGCCGGGATCAGCGTTTGGGAATGGGCCAGCAATGATTGTGGCGTCGAGCCCGATGTGGTCATGGCCTGCGCCGGCGATGTGCCGACCTTGGAAACACTGGCGGCGGTGGATATTTTGCGTACGAAAGTGCCCGATTTGAAAATCCGCGTGGTCAATGTCGTCAATCTGATGCGCCTGCAACCCACCAGCGAACATCCTAATGGCTTGTCCGACAAAGATTTTGATGAAATCTTCACCAAAAACAAGCCGATTGTGTTCGCTTATCACGGCTATCCTTGGCTGATACATCGCCTGGCTTACCGGCGCACCAATCACCAGAATTTACATGTCCGGGGCTATAAAGAAGAAGGCACCACGTCCACGCCTTTTGACATGGTGGTCATGAACGACATGGACCGCTTCCATCTGGTGGCCGACGTGATTGACCGTGTGCCACGCCTTGCCCCCCAATCGGTTTATCTCAAACAATACATCCGTGACAAGCTGATCGACCATAAGCATTATATTTACAAGCATGGCGAAGATATGCCGGAAATCCAAAACTGGCAATGGCCGGATGGCTTTGAAAAAGAGCCGGAGGCATAGCCATTGTGGCAATACTGTGCAAGCCAAAAGCATTAAGCCGTCATTAAGAATCGGCAGCCTATGATTTGCCCGCATTGTCTGTTTACGCAAGGCGTTTACGGGCATTTGGACAAATCAGTCACTTTATTTTAAGGAAGGTTGTTATGAAAAAACTATTATTGTTGGCGTTAGCAGTCACTGCGTTATGGTTTAGCGCGGCATACGCCTCGGGTGGGTATGGGTACGGTGGCGAATGGGGGGAGCACCATGGGCATCATCACGGGAACCCTCATTGGCGTCCCCAATATCGGGAGGTCATCCAATATTATCCCCCGCCCCGCCCTTATTACCGCGAGGTCATCCAATATTACCCGCCGCGTCCCCGGCCTTATTACCGCGAAGAAATCCGTTACTACCAGGAGCCCCGTCCACAACCCTACCCTTATTACCAACAACATTACCAACCCAATGATCCGCGTTCGGTTTCAGGTTTGGCGGCCGGGGTGATTGGTGGGGCCATGGGTTACCAGTTCGGTGGCGGTGACCCGTTGGCGGCAGGGATCGGTGCGGCGGCGGGGGCTTATCTTGGCAATGGCATGGACGGCAGGTAATGGCTCATGGCAACCTGTATCCCGTGGTTAGGTTATGGCACTGTTTTTGTGGTTAAAGGAAACTATTGCTATCGGTTATTTCAAGTGGCTTTGCTGCCGGCTTTTGCCGTACACGCCAATAATTAAAAATATCAATAAAAGCATTGAATTTTTCGGCCAAATTCCATATTCTTTACGGGTTTAACTTTCCGCCGGACTGTAATCACTTTTAAAGCAATACAGTTCTTTTTTAACATAAGAGAGGTCACCATGAAAAAAACACTAATAACAGCAGCTGGTATTGCTTTAATCGCGTTGAGCGGACAAGCTATGGCCGATGAGCAATTGGAAATCGGTAAAAAAATCTATGAACGCGCGTTTGGCCGTGGTTGCGGCACTTGCCACGACATCGCTTCAAACCCACAATTGACCGCTTTGATCAAAGCTGGCCAATTGGATCGGGCAAAGTTTGAATCAGTATTGAAAGAAGGCAAAGGCGGCATGCCAAAAGCCATCGCAGAAATCATGAAACAACCTGCGGTTGCTAAAGCGGGTTATGGCGAAGACCAAGCGGTTGACGCGTTGTACAAATATCTGGAATCAAAATAAGCCACGCTGGTTGTTGGCGTAAAAAAAAAGCCGCCCCAGTCATCCTGGGGCGGCTTTTTTATGCGAAAAAACTAATGTTAATGTTTGCCCAGATAACGGATGATGCTTTCTTTTAGAGGCAGTTTTTTTATGTTCCTGATCCAGATGCCTACCACGGCGGCTATCATTAAGCTGCAAGAAGCCAATGTCCAGTAGATCAGGCGTTTCAATTGGGACATTTCTTGCATGAGCTGCAAATTTGAAACGGTGGCGGGGGCTGGCTTGACGGGTTCTGAATAGGTACGGAGGATTTTTATCTCGCTTTTGAGATCCTCAATAGTCCCTAAGGATGCGTTCAGCGTACCTGACCGTAGGCTTTCTTCCAACATCCTGAGTTTGCTTTCTATCGAACCACTGACCAATCCCACCATTTGGCCCTTAAGGGCATTAACCTCGGCCGACAATTGCGGGTTGGCGGTAGTGGCGTCCGTTTCCGTAGCGGTCACCTTTTCATAATTGGCTAAAAAATCATTACCAGGAAGCAATAAAAAGCCAGCGATAAAAATAACCGTCATGAGGAAAAATACGCCTTTCAATAACCATCGGTTGGCTTTCATCAACTGTTGGTGTGACGGGATATTTTGCAAGACAACAAGTTCTGACGGTATTTTCTGTTTCTGGCTCATTTTTAATTTCCTCTCGGAGCGGACAAAATCCGCTCCGGACAAATATTTTATTATTATGGCTCTTATTTAAGGATATAACTTGGCTGGCGGGCAATTATACAAGTTTAATGGGAATTGTTCCGGGTTTTATTTCAGCCGTTTGGCGGCGGCGATACGCATCCGCAAGGCGTTCAATTTAATAAAGCCTTCCGCATCTTTTTGGTTATAAGCCCCGCCGTCCTCCTCAAACGTGGCGATGCTTTCATCAAACAAACTGTCAGTGGCGGACGCACGGCCGACGACAACCACATTGCCTTTGTAAAGTTTCAGCCTGACTTTGCCGTTAACCGAGGCTTGTGAGGCATTGATCATGGTTTGCAGCATTTCACGCTCGGGGCTCCACCAGTAGCCGTTATAAATCAACGAGGCGTAACGCGGCATCAATTCGTCTTTCAAATGGGCCACTTCGCGGTCTAATGTCAATGATTCTATTGCCCGGTGGGCTTTCAGCATCACGGTGCCGGCCGGGGTTTCGTAGCAACCGCGTGATTTCATGCCGACATAACGATTTTCGACAATATCCAAACGGCCAATACCGTTTGCGCCTGCAATTTTGTTCAATTTTGCCAAGACTTCAGCGGGCGAGTGCGGCACATCGTCAATCGCCACAATATCGCCCTGTTGGTAAGCCAGTTCAATGTACGTTGCTTGGTCAGGCGCGGCTTCTGGTGACACGGTCCAGCGCCACATGTCTTCTTCCGGCTCCGCCCAAGGATCCTCCAGGACTCGGCCTTCGTAAGAAATGTGCAGCAAGTTGGCATCCATGGAATACGGTGAAGATTTGCCTTTTTTCATTTCGACAGGGATGCCGTGTTTTTCGGCATAATCCAACAATGTTTGCCGGGAAGTCAGGTTCCATTCCCGCCAAGGGGCGATGACATGGATGTCAGGGCGTAACGCGTAAGCACCCAGTTCAAAACGCACTTGGTCGTTGCCCTTTCCGGTCGCGCCGTGGGAAATGGCATCCGCCCCTGTTTCGTTGGCAATCTCAATTAAACGCTTTGCGATCAACGGACGCGCAATGGAGGTGCCTAACAGGTATTCGCCTTCATAAATGGTGTTGGCGCGGAACATCGGGAACACGAAATCACGGGCAAACTCTTCGCGTAAATCGTCAATGTAAATTTCTTTGATGCCCATACTTTGGGCTTTGGCGCGGGCGGGTTCAACTTCTTCGCCTTGGCCCAAATCGGCGGTGAAGGTGACCACTTCACAGTCATATACGTCTTGTAACCATTTCAGGATCACGGAAGTGTCCAAACCTCCGGAATAAGCTAAAACTACTTTTTTAATATCCGACATAAAATTTTCTGGCCTTGTGTTAAAAATGCCACAAATTATACCGGAAAATGCGCTTTTCAGCAGGAAGGAGTTTTTAAGGGCAACTTAATGAACACGGCTGCCTCAGGCTAGTCATATTATGTTAATATTGACGGCTATTTTTTTAAGATTTTGTTATGACCTCTGCCGCTACACCACAATTGGTAGACCGTTTTGGCCGGACGGTGAATTACCTGCGTATTTCCATTACTGACCGCTGTGATTTTCGTTGTGTCTATTGCATGGCGGAAGACATGGTGTTTTTGCCGCGTGCGCAGATTCTGACGTTGGAAGAGATTCATACTTTGGCGCAGGCGTTTACGGAATTGGGTGTTGGCAAAATCCGTATTACCGGCGGTGAACCTTTAGTGCGCAAAGGTGCGTTGGAATTGCTGCAAAACCTAGGCCGTTTGGACGGGCTTAATGAGTTGGTTTTGACCACCAACGGTTCCCAACTGGTGAACATGGCGGAAGCTTTAAAAGCTGCCGGGGTCAAGCGCATCAATGTCAGCCTTGACACTTTGGATGCGGATAAATTTAAGGCGATTACCCGCACGGGCGATTTGCAGCAAGTCGTGAATGGCATCAAAACCGCTGCCGCTGTCGGTTTTGAGCGCATCAAAATCAACGCCGTAATCCTCAAAGGCCGCAACCATCAGGAAGTGGGCGATTTGGTCGCTTTCGCCGTTGAAAATGGCGTGGACATCAGTTTTATCGAAGAAATGCCCTTGGGCGTGGTTGCACAACATGACCGATCGGACGCTTATTATTCCAGCGACAGGATTAAGGCCGATTTGGCGCGGGAGTTTACGCTGATGCCCAGCACCGCCAACACGGGCGGCCCGTCCAAATATTTTAATGTCGTCGGCACCCAAAGCCGCGTTGGTTTTATCTCGCCGCATAGCGCAAATTTTTGCAGCGCCTGCAACCGTGTGCGCCTGACCGTGGAAGGCCGTTTGCTGCTATGCCTAGGCAATGAGCATTCAGTGGATTTGAAACAGGTGTTGCGTAGCCACCCTGGCGATATGCAGGCCTTAAAGCAGGCGATTATTGAAGCCATGTTGGTCAAACCTGAGAAACATGAGTTCAATATCCACGAACAACCGGTCATATTGCGTTATATGAATATGACGGGCGGCTAACATAGCGTACAATTACGCTGTTTTGTGATTTGGCTTAAGGCCTTCATTGTATGGCTGCTGATGGTTTTGGTGGAATCCATACACGGCAGTCTCCGCGAATTTATCATTACGCCACTTATCGGCGACTCCCTGGCGCGTCAACTGAGCTTTTTTTCCGGCATTTTTTGATACTCATCATCACTAGCCCGCCAGTGCCAATTGAAGGTTGGCGCACTATGGATGGCGCTGATGTCCCTATTTGAAGTTGGCTTAGGCCTGGCGCGTGGCTTTGGGTGGGAACGCATGGTTTCTGGATACAACCCTGCCAAAGGCGGTTTCATGCTTATCGGTATGATCATCCTTCTATTGGCCCCGGTTTTCGGCGCGTGGTTACGTTCCCGAATCCGGCGTTCTACAAACCACTAAGCAAACCAACGGTTTTACCCGCTGGCTGATTGCCCGCCACCGTCCGGTTTATCCGCTGAATTTTTATCTGATTTTTACCCATTATTTTTACCTGAGGTTTTTAATGTCTTTCGACCAACTCGGTTTATCCGAAGCCCTACTTAAAGCCGTAGCCGAACAAGGTTACACCCTACCTACACCCATCCAGAAACAAGCCATCCCGATCATTTTGCAAGGCAAAGATGTCTTGGCGGGCGCACAAACCGGAACTGGCAAAACCGCCAGTTTCACCTTGCCCTTGTTGCAGCTTTTGTCTGATAAAGATGTGATCCACCACAAACCACGCCGTGTGCGTGCCTTGATTTTGACCCCGACCCGCGAACTGGCGGTGCAGGTGCAAGAAAACGTCGCCATTTATGGTAAATATCTGCCCTTGCATACCGAAGTCGTGGTGGGTGGTGCAAGCATCAAGATGCAGATGCGCAACTTAAAGCACGGTTGTGACATCGTCGTCGCCACCCCTGGCCGTTTGATCGACCACGTCCAACAAAAAAATGTCAGCCTTGCGCATGTCGACATTTTGGTGTTGGACGAAGCTGACCGTATGCTCGACATGGGTTTCTTGCCCAGCATACGCCAAATCATGGCGTATCTGCCCAAACAACGCCAAAACCTGCTGTTTTCGGCCACCGTTTCCAACAGCATTAAAGCCCTTGCCGCGCAACTGTTGAACAAGCCTGTCGAGATCGAAGTCGCCCGGCAAAACGCCACCGCCGACACCGTCACCGAGCGTGTCTACGGCATCGCCCGCGAACACAAACGTGAATTGCTGTCGTATTTGATCGGTAGCAACAATTGGAAACAAGTCCTGGTGTTCGTGCGCACCAAACATGGTGCCGACCGTCTGGAAAAACAGCTGGTCCAAGACGGCATCCGTTCCGCCGCCCTGCATGGCGACAAATCCCAAGGTGCGCGCACCAAAGCCTTGGATTCGTTTAAGGAAGGCAAGGTCGCCGTCCTGGTCGCCACTGACATCGCTGCGCGGGGCTTGGATATTGACACCCTGCCGCACGTCGTCAATTACGACTTGCCGCAAGTCCCGGAAGATTATGTGCATCGCATAGGCCGCACCGGCCGTGCGGGCGCTTCCGGCGAAGCCTTGTCGTTGGTCAGCCCTGAAGAATCGCAACTGCTCGCGGACATTGAGAAATTGCTGAAACGGCAAATCACCCGTGTCGCCGATACCGGCTATGAACCCGTTTCATTAAACGTGAATGACGCGCCCAAAAAAGCCGCACCTAGCAAAACCACGGGCAAAAAAGATTTCCGCCATAAACCCAAAGCCCCGATAGGCCGTGACACGCGCCCCAAAACACCACGCAGTTCAGAGAAGACAGGACGCCGGACGGGCAGGGTTTAGGATTTTGGTGTTGGGTTTCCCAATCTTTCAGAAGAAAGGCTATGTCATAATCGTCCAACGCCCACAATAGCCATCAGTGCAGGAAACTTTACGGAGCGGGTACAAACCCGTTCCGGTTTGCTGGGTCAAACGGGTATGTATATTGGAGTGCAGCGTTTAATTGATGCCCGATACTTATGCCCCGTGCAATATAATCAACCTCCGTTTCCCTAGATCCAAGAATCCACCATGGAATTAGTTTTGATAGGTACCGCCTATATGGCGGGGTTGGTCACCAGCAGCTTATATTTTCCGCCTTTGGTCGGCTACCTGATCGCCGGATATGCCTTACATGCCTTGGGTGTCCATCCTGACAACACGCTCGCGCATCTTGCCGATATTGGTATCCAGCTCTTGTTGTTTACGGTCGGCCTGAAGCTCAAGCTGCGTTCCTTGTTAAGGCGTGAGGTGTTGAGTGTCGGCGGAATGCATTTGCTGATAGTCACCGCCGTTTCGGTGGTCATATTCTTTGCCTTAGGCGGTTATATTTCTGGCGGCTTAGTGTTGGGTATCAGCTTGGCTTTTTCCAGCACCGTGTTGGCCATTAAGGTGTTGGATGATAGCGGTGAACTGTCGACGATGTATGGACGGGATGTCCTGAGCATTTTAATCTTACAAGACATTGTGGCTATTGGCCTATTGGCGTTTACCAGCGGCAAGCAACCGACCCCGTGGGCATTGGGTTTGTTATTGTTACCATTGCTCCGGCCTCTCATGTACCGTTTGCTGAATGCCAGCCATGCGGATGAATTAAAATTGCTGTTAGGCGTTTCCCTGGCGTTGGCGGGCGGGATGCTAGCGGAACAAGTGGGTATTTCCAATGATATAGGCGCGTTATTGATGGGCGTGACCTTGGCCGGGCACGTTAAAACCGACGAACTGTCAGATAAATTATGGGGCTTGAAAGAAACTTTTTTGGTGGCGTTTTTCCTGCAAATAGGGCTCACCGATTTGCCGGGTTATGACGAAGTGTTGCAGGCATTCCTGTTATTGGCGTTGTTGCCTTTACAAGGCGGGCTGTTTTTCGCGTTGTTTTTAGTAGTGGGTTTACGCGCCCGCACCGCGTTCATTTCCTCATTGGCGTTGATGACCTATAGCGAATTTGCCTTGATCACATCTAGTTCAGTGATTGATGCGCATTTGCTGCCGCCTGTTTGGGAAGCGATCATTGGTCTGGCGGTCGCGCTGTCGTTGGCGGTTGCCGCGCCTTTGAACCGATTTTCCCACCGTATTTTTTCGTTTTTGGAGCCATTTTTAACCCGTTTTGAACGTAAGGTGAACCATCCTGACAGGTTGCCTAGCAGCATAGGCATTGCCGAATGGTTGGTCATCGGCATGGGGCGTACGGGCTTGTCGGCTTATCAGGCTTTCTGCCAACAAGACAAGCGGGTGTTGGGTTTGGATGCGGATCCGACGGTTTTGGAAGCCCTGCTCGCGGACGGGCGGCGCGTGGTTTATGGCGATGCCGAAGACAACGCGTTGTGGGAAAAACTGCCCTTGTCAAAAGTCAAGGGCGTGATCCTCGCCATGCCAGAATTCGATGTGCGGGCTTCGTCAATTATGCAGTTGAAGACTAGGCGGTTTCAGGGGCACATCGGTTCGATATGTTTTCAGGAGGATGAAGAAGCCAAATTGTACGGTTTAGGGGCAAGTTTTGTGGTTAACCCTTTAATCGAAGCCGGCAGGCAACTGGCGGAACAGATGTTGGACGGTAATCCGCAATTCACGTTGGAAGCCTTGCCTAACCAAGGCCATTAGCCATAAGGCGTCTTGCCGCCATTATGGGTTGGGCCCTTCTAAGGCCTAACAATAGCTTGCCTTGGCCAGTTGGGCCTGCCGCGCTAACGCAGGGGCCGGCCTGCCAAAGGGGCCGGGCGTTATAGTGGGGTTCACATGTGTGTCATTTTGGGTTGATAGACTTTGCTTAGTGGCAAAGCCGCTTAACTAGATAGCTAGTTATTTCATTAACCTAAAATGTACAGGAGCTTCCCAATGATTAAACAAACCCGGAGAGAATTCCTTTCCACCCTTGCATCCGCTACCAGTGCAAGCCTAGCCCTTTCTGTATTCCCTCCTGCCATTCAACGGGCCCTGGCTATCGAAGCCAACAACCGCACCGGCACCATTAAAGATGTCGAGCACATCGTTATCCTGACTCAAGAAAACCGTTCTTTTGACCATTATTTCGGCACCCTAAATGGTGTGCGCGGCTTTGCCGACCCTTTCCCGATTCCAGTGGCAAACAAAGACGGTATTGAAGGGAAAAACGTTTGGTACCAGCCCAATTATTCATCAACCGACCCTGTTAAAGTGGTTGCACCGTTCCGTTTGAATACCGTCCAGCATTTTGAGTACATGCGCGTGACAGGAACCCCCCATTCATGGACAAATGCCCAATATGCTTGGGATAACGGCAGGATGAATGCTTGGCCAAAAGCCAAATATAACCACTCAATGGGCTATTTCACTGAAGAGGACATGCCTTTCCAATACGCGCTTGCCGACGCGTTCACTATTTGTGATGCTTACCATTGTTCGTTCCAAGGCGGCACCAATACCAACCGCCTATTTTTGCAAACGGGCAGCAACGATCCCTTGGCGTTAGGTAACGGCCCGGCGACATATAACGATTACGACTGGTTCGATTCCAACCCTGGCAACGATGGCGGCTACACTTGGACCACTTACCCGGAAAGGCTGGAAGCTGCCGGAATCACTTGGCAAGTTTATGAAAACATGGATGATAATTTCACTGATAACTCATTGGCCGGCTTCCATAGTTTCCGTGATGCTTGGTTCCAAAATCCAGGATATTCACAAAACTTGCGTGACCGTGGTGTCAGCACGCGTGATTTGGACAAACTTAAGGAAGACGTGTTGGCCAACAAACTGCCGCAAGTTTCGTGGATCGTTGCTACCGCTGAAGGATCGGAGCATCCTGGCCCGTCTAGCCCTGCGCAAGGCGCTGATTACACGGCTATGGTTTTAGACGCACTGACTTCTAATCCTGAAGTTTGGAGCAAGACCGTATTCATCGTTAATTTCGATGAGAACGACGGTTTCTTCGACCATGTCCCGCCTGCCGCCGCGCCATCTTATACAAAATGGGATGCCGACCCCAGTAAGGCAAAATTGGCAGGCGCATCGACTGTCGACACAACCGGCGAGTATCATGAGCACCTTGTCAGCTACCATAACAACGCCGAAGAAGAACAATTATTGCACCGGACTTACGGCCTTGGGCCGCGTGTGCCCATGTATGTCATTTCACCTTGGACTAAAGGTGGCTGGGTCAACTCGCAAGTATTTGACCATACTTCAATTATCCGCTTTATAGAAGAACGGTTTGGCGTGGCGGAACCCAATATCAGCCCATGGAGACGTGCTGTTTGTGGCGATATGACTTCGATATTCAACTTCAAAGACCCCAATGACAACGAGTTTTTCAGCTCATTGCCAAACACGGCGGATCTTGCCAATTTAGCGCGTGCGTTACCTGGGCAAACCCTGCCTGCCACACCCGATACGATTTCATTGCCAGTCCAAAAAGCAGGTGTGCGTCCAGCCCGTAGCTTGCCTTATGAATTGAAAGTGGGCAGTACCATTAAGCTCAGCCCTGTAACGGGCGAGCCTAAAGTAAGTTTGCAATTCTCCAATACCGGAAAAGCGGCGGCGGTGTTCCATGTTTATGACAGGCTGAATTTAGACGCCATTCCACGCCGTTATACCGTTGAGCCTGGCAAAAAATTGGCGGGTTCTTGGAAGCTAAGCAGCACCGGCGCATACGATTTATGGGTGCTGGGCCCCAATGGTTTCCATCGCCATTTTATGGGCAACGCCAAACAAGCCCTAGTGGCTGGCCATGCCAACCCTGACGTTTCGGTTTCATATAATAAATTATATGGCGAATTAGTCATCAAGTTGACTAACCAAGGTGATGCCCCTTGCGTGTTTAAGCTGACCGCCAATAAATATTATAAGTCTGAGTTTAATTCAGCCCATCAGGTTGGGGCGTTTAGTGAATTCAAACTATACTTGCCGATGAGGAAAAGTGCTTATTGGTATGACTTTTCTGTCAAAGTGAAAGGCCAAGCCACGTTCCTCCGCCGCTTTGCTGGCCATATCGAAACCGGCAAGCATTCATTTAGCGACCCGGCAATGCACGGTAGTGCGGTAAGTGAACAATACTGACCCATTGGTTTTGCTGTCCTTAAGCTAAGGCCCATGCAAAATTAGTGTCTTTGATAGCCCCGTAGAGCATAAGTGCGTTACGCCATCTTATCTGATACGGGGCTTGAGGACAGGATCAGGTTATTTCCGGCAGTTTTCGATCCGTAATGATTAGGCGGAAAATTTATTGGGATGGCCGGGCTAATCTTATCCTTGCACCAAAAGCCAAGGTTTAACCACGACCGCCCACACCGCCGTGTCATCCTCCCACCAAGCCAACGCCTGTTGGTCAGTCACTAAACCTATCTGCTGGTTTGCCAGCCATTGTGCAACTTGGGATTTGTTGTCATTAGAAAATTGATAGGCAACTTCGACCAGATCCAATTCTGGCGCGACATTAACCGCGAGGCCTTGGGCGAAAAAGCGTTGCAATCCGCGCCAGGCAATTTGCGAAGTTTCCAGGTTGATTTTTTCTTTTAGCGTCGTGTCGATAATTTCGTTCATGCTTGGTTTACAATAGCGCCTGTCGTTATAAGGATGAGCTGTTATTCTATAACGGTTTTGACCATAAACCCTTTAGCCCATAAACCATTCAGCCGGAGCCGTCATGTCATTATTATCATCGTTCACTAAAAAATCCAAGCTGTCCGCCACCATCAAGCAAACCCAGCAAGCGCGTAATAGCGAAGGCAACACTGCCGACCAGCTGTTTAAAAGCGCTTATGCGGGCTATGCCGAGGTGTTGTTGGATGATCCTATCCGTGCCGATGCTTTATATAACTGGGGTTTCGCCTTGTTGAACCAAGCCAAAACGAAAGAAGGTGAGGTGGCGGCAGGCATCTATCAGGATGCGATCAACAAGTTTGCTTTTTGTTTGCTGATTAACCCGGACTATTTGGGCGCGGCGATTAACGGCGGCGTGGCTTATATGGATTTGGCAAGGCTAAAAAACGTTGGGGCGGATGATGTGTTATATACGTTGGCCCAACAACAATTTGAAACGGCCAATAGGATCCAAGCGGGTACGGCTTCGTATAATTTGGCATGTATTTATGCTTTGCGCAGTGATTTTGACGCCTGCCTACAAGCCCTGGAAAATTCCAGGAGCCGCGGTAGCTTGCCCGAAGCCGGCGATATTTTAAATGACCCTGACCTTGACAATGTTAAGGGGCAAGATTGGTTCATCGCTTTTATTGAGCCTATGGTGAAGCCAGAGCCTGCACCAGTTGAAGCCGCAGCAGCGGAAGAAGAGGCCGCCCCTGTCGGTGAGGAAGTTGCTGAAGCAGCTGCCGCAGAAACAGCGGCTGGGGAAAAGTAAGCGGGCCGTTTAAGAAGGCGGGACGGGTTTTAAAGGCCCGTCCCAAATAGGGCTTATTAAGTTGGCCAATAATGCCCGCCATGAAACCGCCCAATTGTCCTTGGTTTTGGTAAACTGGCGAAGGGTTTACGGACGGTTAAATTTCAAACGGTCCCGTGCTTTCCAGTATTCCATGGCCAATTCATGTGCCTGTTGTTGGGTATCCGCCTTGCCCAATAGTTTCAGGGCAATTGCCGCTGTGCCTATCACCGATGCGGTGGCGAATTCATCAATGAAACTGCCTTGCCAAAGTTGGCCCAGTTGTTCGGGGTCGAGCCCTTCGGGTTTGACATGGCGGCGCGGAAACAGGGCGGGCCAGTTTTCATCGGATAGCTCGCCATGATGGACGCTTTGCACCAAGCATTCCATATCCGGGTTGCGTTCGGTCTCGCCGCCTTCGCCCTTCAAAACCGCCATGTGCGGTTGTTGCAATAACGCGGCGGCTAGTTGGTGGACGGGCCGGTAACTGGGGTGGAAGATGCCTTGGATGCTGTAGGGGGCGTTGAACGGGTTTAACAACCTGACCAGCGTGTGTACCGGCGAGCGCAAACCGAGTATCGGCCGCAATTCAATGATTTCATGCAGCTTTGGGCAGAAATGTTCCAATGACAAATAACTGAACCGCCGCTGTTCCAGTTGTTGCCTGGCCTCCGCCACCGAATTGGCGCAGCTTAAGCCCAAGTATTCCAACATGTTTTCGGTGTATAGACGGCCTGCCGAATGGCCGCTGGCGCCGTGCATGAACACGGTGACGCCGTTCTCGGCGAGTAGCAAGGCGGACAGCAAAAACCACGGCAAATGGCGGCGTTTGCCCGCATACGACGACCAATCCAAATCCACTAGGCCGCCATTGTCAATTTGGAACGATTCCCACGCGGCTTGGACAAAGCCCGCCAATTCGTCCGGCGTTTCTTCCTTCACCCGCATCAGCATCAGAAATGCGCCTAGCTGCACGGGCAAGACCTCATCCGCCAGAATCATTTTCATGGCACGGTGGGCTTCCTCTTGCGTCAATGGCCTGGAGCCTTTTTTGCCTTTGCCGAGGATGCGGACGATTTCCGCGAAAGGATGTTCAGGATACGGGGTTTCTTCGTGATGGGTGAAAGTCATAGCGTCAGGAAAACATAATGGTCGATGAGTAGGGCCGCAAACAATACGGTGATATAGACGATGGAAAAGCCAAAGGTTTTCATCGCGGTCTTGTTATCTTTGGTGCGCATCATCAAGACCGCCAGATAAATGAAGAAAATCCCTAAAGGCAACGTCACGCCTAAATAGATCAGCCCGCTCATGCCCGTCAAATAAGGCAATATCGTGACGATGAGCAGCAATACGGTGTACAGCAAAATTTGTAAGCGGGTGAATTCCACGCCATGCGTGACCGGCAACATGGGGATATTGACCTTGGCGTATTCCTCGCGCCGGGCAATGGCCAATGCCCAGAAATGCGGCGGTGTCCAAACGAAAATAATCAGCACCAACAGCAGGGCATAAGGGTGGATGCTGTTGGTCATCGCGCACCATCCCAATAATGGCGGGGTCGCGCCAAACGCACCGCCGATGACGATGTTTTGCGGGGTGGCGCGTTTCAGATACAGCGTATAAACAACCGCATAGCCGAACAGCGACAAAAAGGTCAGGATCGCGGTCAGGACATTGACCATCAGCACCAGGATCAGCATCGAGGCGGCCCCCAGCACAATGGCGAACGCCATGACATTGGTTGCCGTTAAATTGCCTTTAGGTAAAGGGCGGTTTTCGGTGCGGGCCATTTGCGCATCGGCCTTGCGGTCGATGAAATGGTTGATCGCGGCGGCTGACGAAGCGGCAAGCGCGATGCCTAACGTGGCATAAAAAACGGTTGCAATCGCTGGCATCCCGGGTACGGCAAGCAACATGCCGACCACGGCTGTGAACAGCATTTCCAAAACCACATTGGGTTTACAGAGTGTGAGGTAGTTTTTCCAGGAAATATCAAGGGTTTGGTTAGACATGATTTAAGCGTCAACAAGGTGATGATTTTTTATAGAATACAGGGAAGCGGGGGTTATGGAAAGTGGCTGCGGAGCCCAAACGGTGCATAACGTTACGTTAAGGGGGCACGTCGCCTCTGCGTGCTTAAGCGAAGTCGCAGAACCTTGATAAAAACAAACCCCCAAAACCGCCAACGGGCGGCGCATCCCTTTGAACGGTTTGTTAGGCTGGACGGAACACCGCTACACGGATTATGGGTTAAGAACTACTTGCTTAACAATATCAGTAAACTTTGATAGCTGCTCTGTTATTTCTTTTATAGTAGTTTGAGATTTGACACCTTGTCTATTATGCCCAATTTCGTTTCTTAGGCGGGTATAAATAGTTTCAGGTTTATTATCTTTGGGGCTTGGTTTACGTTCTACATTCGTATCAATCTTAGCAATGAATTTATCAAGTTCTTTTTGCTGATCAGAATGTATAAAAAGCAACAGATTGTATAAGAGCAAATATCTAGTTACCGGATCTTCTTGTGATATTGAATTTCGAAAAAGCCTCATATGTACATTGTGAGAACCCCAATAATTTTCAACTTGCATTTTTAATGAATCCAAGCTTTTTGGATTAGGGAAAACTTGAAGCTGGATATTTTCTATAAATTGTGCTTGATACATGTTATGTACAGTCAAACGAACTTCTGACTCAAATTCTTGAGGAAGTGAAATACGAATTTGACGTGGTTCACCAGTTTTTACTAAAAACATCAGGCAAATATGGTCTAGTAATTTACAGACCGAATCATAAGCCAACTTATTTGCTGTTGATTCATCAAATATATCAACTAATTCCACATCTATTTCCAAAAGAGAGCCGTCTGCTTTAATTGCAAAGCCCAATAAAGGAAGTGCGTCAATTTCAATTTTATAATCATTGAAATTAATACCTACACATGAACATTGATATGAAACCACACCTTTATTCATCGTTGACCTCCTTTAGCGCCTAACGCAAAGCTCCGCTGGAGCGTTGGGTTAGACATTTAATTTTCTCTGCCAGTTATTTCGGGTTTAATAAATGCCTTGTTTGGCAATATGTATTCCTCTTTTTCGGTAACTGAGACTATTTTCAAATCACTATCTACCAATAGTAGAAAAAGAGAAGTGCCTGCAACAATAGAAAGCTTATAGCCATGCTTGAAACCTTTTTTATGTGGCTTTGCCTCACAAGACAACCTAAGTTTCATTTCAAATAAGCCTCTTGAGTTTTGTGAAAT
Source organism: Methylovulum miyakonense HT12 (assembly GCF_000384075.1). GTDB lineage: Bacteria > Pseudomonadota > Gammaproteobacteria > Methylococcales > Methylomonadaceae > Methylovulum > Methylovulum miyakonense. Next base: position 1,100,698 of record NZ_KB913025.1, on the reverse strand, counting down.
ACCTCTCTCAATAAAAAAACTGTAAGGTTGCTTTCTCAAAGATGCATTGAGTATTTGGTCTTTTAATCCATTGGGCAAAAATGATGCATCAGGATTTTTGGATAATAGTCTATCTATAAAAATCATATTCTGTTTTTCATCCACCCAGAATAACTCAACTTTTCCTGATTTTAAAATGTCATGGATATTTTCAAGTAAATCATTTTCAAGTACTCGTTCAATCAACTCTTTTGAGACACATACTGGAAGTTGATAAAAGGAAGTTTGAAGATAACAATTTCCATTTTTTTCTTGGATTGAAGTCAAGTTATAGTTATTCATGGATTCCTTAACGACTATTGTCTAACGTTGGCTTAAGCCGAGTATGCGCATCCATTCTTAGGTGTTCCTTAATGCTGTTTCTGATCTGTCCACGCTTTCTTTAATATCCCAATCTGGTATCTTTGTGGCTGGCTTTTTTTAAGCCTGATTGCTTTCGCTTGAACCCTTCAATTTTAATAAAACCTACCCTAGAGGATATCAGCTTATGGCACAGTTTACCGTTACTGGTGATGTCGACCCATTTTTGCATGTCAGCATGCAACGCGGTGAAAAAATCTATTGCGAATCTAATGCGATGGTCATGATGGAAAGCGCCTTGGACTTGAAAGGCAAAATCACGGGCGGCATTGGCAGTGCGTTGATGCGCCGCTTTGCCAATGGCGAATCGTTCTTCCAAACCCATATCGAAGCAACACGCGGTGATGGCGATTGCCTGTTGTCACCGACGTTGCCGGGGGCGATTGAAGTGCTGGAAGTCGGCCATGCCAGCTATAAGCTCACCGATGGCGCGTTTGTCGCGGCGGAAAGCGGGGTCAGCCTGAACGTCCGTACCCAAAATGTCGGTTCGGCCTTATTTGGCGGCACTGGCGGGTTTTTTATCATGGAAGCCACGGGCATGGGCAAGTTGGCGGTGTCAGGCTTTGGCTCCAGTTTTGCGATTGATGTCGAGCCGGGCAAGGATGTGGTTATCGACAACGCCCATGTGGTGGCCTGGGATAGCCGTTTGCATCATGAAATCACGGTCGCCACCAGCAACAGCGGCGGTTTTTTTGGACAAATCGTCAACAGCGTCACCAGCGGTGAAGGCATGGTGCTGAAGTTTTCGGGGCAAGGCAAGGTCATTATTTGCTCACGGAGCCGTGAAAGCTTTGCCTCTTGGCTGCTTAAGTTGATGCCCGGTAATGGTTAGGGCAATGCTGTTTAGTTGAAGTTACGCGGTTTCCAGCCCATGATTGCAACAGTAAAACGCTTGCCATAGGCTAGCAAAACTATGCCACAAGGCATGCCGTATGGGTTGCCGGTAGTAGTTGATAAACCCCGGCCATTACGGTTTGTTTCAACCAATCGCCCTCCGCTATTTTTAGGGGATACGGTCTATAAAACCCCCTTCCCTTTGAATTTGTTGCTGTTTTAATAAATGGCATGGAATTGGCTGATAACCTGTTGATGCTTGTTACGGGCATCGGCAGGCCCAAGCTAAATTCTTAGAGGAAATTTTATGATGAAACATATCCACAGGTTGGCCCGGTATACGGCGTTAATTTTAATTTCGGCGGCGCCTATACCGTTTGACGATGCTTACGCGGAAACGACCGAACAACAAGTCGCTGCCGAAACGGTAGTCAGCAAACCTTCTGCAAACCACAAACCTAAAACTGAACAAGACCAATAAGCGGGATATTTTTAGCCACTATTGGGGGGTTAAGGGAAAGCCCAAGATGTGTCCGGGGATTGTCATGTCCCTATTTGCTAAAAATCCCTTGCCAGCCCCCTGAAATTTGCCGGGTGATCGCCATTAATGTGCGGGGCATGGCTAAACCTGCCGGGGCAGCCAGATAGCGCGGTTGCCATTGCGGTAAAAATTTCGCCTTGTATTCGTACAGCCCTTCAAAATTGTAGAATTGGTCGCCCATGTCGAAAATAGTGGCGCCAATCTTATGCCACAACGGCGCCAAAGGCCGGCGTTCCAGCCCGGCCAACGGTGCCATGCCTAACGAAAACCAATGGTAATTTTCGGCCTTACCCCATAGCAACAGCTCGGCAAACAAAAAATCCATGATGCCTTTTGGACTGTCCGGGTCATAACGCATCAAGTCGATGGATAATTCCTGATGGCTTGCGGTTTGCCAGAGATTGGCAAACGCCTTGATGTGCCCCGACCCGTTTTTTATCACGGCAACATCGGTCCGGCGTAAATAATCTTCGTCGAAAAAACCCAGCGAGAACCCTTTTTCGCGGGTGTTTTTGTTCGCCAGCCACGCATCGGAAATCTGCCGCAAGGTTGGTAGCGCGGCATCCACGGCCGCCCCGGACAATATTTCAAAGACATAACCGGTTTTGCCGAATTTATTGCGGGCGCTGCGCTGGGCGTCATGCCGCTTACCTTGCAGGCTAAAGGTTGCCAAATTTACGCGCGCCTCTTCCCCCAGTTTGAACAACGACAGGCCTAAATCAAGGTAATGCGGCAACCATTCCTGGCTGACCTGATAAAACACGGCTTTTGCGCCAAAACGGTCGGCCTGCTCCTCAAATTGCCAAAGTAGGTTTGCACAAGCCAAGGGTTCACCGACCGGGTCACCCATGGCTATCCAGAATTGCGGCGTTATTGCATACATGATGAAAGCGTTACGCCCAGGATTCCAAAACAGCTGCTTATCGCCTAGCAAGGCCAGGAACCCTTGGGTTTGCTGGCCTTGCCAGACCAAGCGCTGTGCTTCAGCCAGCTCGGTTGCCGATGGCTTTGTCGGCAAGTGGGGCGGGGCGACACTGAGCAACCGCGCCAAACCCAAGGACACCGTCACTACCGCTATCAGCAGCAATGCCCGTAAAAACCTTGGCGCGTTGTCTTCATAGGAAAACTGCCACCATAATTCGTGCGCGTAGCTGGCATCCCGGTAAGCAAAAAAACCTAACCAAATTGAGCCCGCCAGCACCATCACAATGGCTGCCGACCAGGATTTTGAAAAAGACATGTGCAACAACGATGACTGGCGTTGAAAATAACTGCGCGTTGGCGACATCAACAGCAGTATCAACAATAACACCGAGGCTTCCCGCCAATCAAACCCCTTGAGCAGCGAAGCAACGGTGCCCAAACCCAGCAGCAACATACTGCCGTACCAAGCCGCATCAATCTTGAGCCGGATGCCCCGTGCTAAGAATAACAGCAGCACGCCAATCAGGCTGCCTGTAAGATGCGACAGCTCGATGACGGGCAAGGGCACCAGTTTGCATAGCCAGCCCATTGCCGCCGAGTTTGCAGGCATCGAACCGGAAGCCAGCAAAATACCGCCGGCCAGCAACAGCAATAGCGAATAGAGTTGTGGCACGATGGCCGTTATTGCCTGCCGCAGCGCCGTACTGCCTTCGGCTATCCTCTCCCGCCGGCTGTAAATCTCGTAACCCAGCAGGCCAACGCCGGCCAGCAGCAACGGCACGAAGTAGTAAATAACCCGGAACAGCAGCAATGCGCCGATTAAAATTAAATGTTGATCAATCGCTTCGATATCCGACATGAGCCATAGAAAAGTGCTTTCAAACACGCCGATACCGCCAGGCACCTGGCTAATCACGCCCACGGCCTGCGCCACCACAAACACCACCAGGAAGGCGCCAAAACCAATATTGACCTTACCGAGCAACAATGCCCAAAGCACCAGCGCCGACAGGATAATATCGAGGCTGGACACCACTGTTTGGGATAGTGTCATCGCTGGCGACGGTAAAACTAATTCGAAGCCCTTAATGGCGAGCGGTTTGCGCCACAGCAGGACAGCCGCCCAATAGGCCAGTAATGCCGCGGCGCAAACCAAACTGACCCAATGGATGGCTTGCGGCTCTTGAATTTTGGTTGATAAATAGTGCGGCAAGAGCAAACTGCCGGCCAACCCCAAACTCAATGCACCTAAAAGATAGGTGGCTGTTTGGAATAATGATATTTTTAAAATATCCCAGCCCGCCACCCCCCATTTTGAATAAAACCGGTAACGGATCGAGCCGCCTGCCGCCCAGGCATGCCCGGTGTTGTTACTGATCGCATAACTTAACATGGCCGCCGCAATCATTTTGGGCACCGGGACTTGGCTGTAGCCTGTGAAACGTAAGGCCAGCCAGTCATAACCCGCCAGCACCAGGTAATTAATCACTGTCAGCGCCAAAGCTGCGCAAATAATCCGCGCAGGCATGGTTTGCAACGATGACAGGATGTCGCCCAAGTTATGCGCTTTCAGCTGGGTATGGACGATGTAAAGCGCGCAAGCGAATAAAACGACGGGCAATAAGTGAACGGTTTTTTGGGTAATCCTGCTTAATGTTTCGCGGGTCATAGGCTAGATGAAGTGTGGTGAAAGGCTCAAGTCAATTGATGCCATGTTGGCGGTAGACATCCAGAATTTGCCGGGTTAGTTTGGGATAATCCTGATCAAAATGGTGGCCGCCGGGCAGTTCCAAAATGTTAGCGTCGCTATTTTGCAAACCGGTACAGGCCGTTTCAGATTTTTCTTCCTTGCCATAGATGCATAAAATCTTCGTTTTCGGTATTTTCGCCAATTCAGGCGCTTGGGGAAGTTCACCCGCGTTTTGCCCTAGCCAGCCCGAGACATGGATTTCAAAATCGGCGTTATTCGCCAATGCCAGCAATACCAATAACCTGACACTGTCTTGGTCTTGCTGCGGCAAACGGTTGTAAACGGCAGGCAAGATGTCGGCGCCGAAAGAATAGCCTGCCAATACGAAAAATTTTATCCCCCGGTTGTTCCGGTAATAAGCCATTGTTGCGGACAGATCGGCGGCCACCTGCCCCGGTGTTTTTCGTTCCCAAAAATAACGCAACGCGTCGACGCCCACCACCGGATAGTTCTGGGCCGCCATTTCCCCGGCCACGGTTCTGTCCAAATCACGCCAGCCACCGTCGCCGGAATAAAAAACCGTAATGGTGCCGTTGGGCTTGGCGGCAGGCACATCGACTAAGGGCAACGGCTGCGAAGACGGGTCGGTTTGGCCTAGGCTTGCCTTTAGTTCTTCAAGCAATACGGCGTCTAGCGGCGTGTCATAAGCCGCAATCCGCGTATTGGTGTTGCCTATGGCCTTAATAAATACCGCAGTTTGCCCGGCAGGATGATCTGTCCAGACCGGTCGCCAATGGCCTTTCAGCGCAGTGGACGCAAGCAAGGTATTTTTTGGGTCTTGGCTGGCTAGGGGCGGGCACACAGCCAAACCGTCAGGTAAGTTGACCGAAAAATCAATGGCGAGGTTAGTTGCCGTATCGGCCTGGCTTGACTGGGCATTGAGAAATGGCAGCAATGCCCCCTCGGAGATGCCGGCAATTACCAGCGGTTTTGTTGAGGTTGGCGGCAATCCTTTTAACAGGCTGGCTATTGATGTCGCGGCGGCGTTGGCATCAAGGCACTGCCCGGTTGCGGCGTTAAAGCGCTTGAAAAATGGCCATGGATTGATAATGGCCGTGGCCATCCCAAGGGCCGCCACACGCCGCCCCAAAACGCTTGCCGGAAACTTTTTAGTATCAGCAAAAACTATCGCCAGGCCTTGCGATCCCCATAGCGGCCGTGTAACCGTTAGCTCGCCAAAGCTTTCGGTGCGGGAAAGTTCCTGCACAACCGGCGGCTTGACATAAACGGCTAGAGCTATGGCCAAGGCCGTGAAGCCGAACAAAAGGAAGGCAACCGTGGTTTTGTTGGTTTTCATAGGCTGGTCCACTTTAAAATACGTCAATGGGATTTTACCCGGTCGGTTTGATGCCCAAAAAGGCTGCAATTAATGCGTTGATTTGCCGGGCATGGGTGACAGGGGCTGCATGGCCTGCCCCTGAAACCAATTCAAGCTTTAGTATTGCCCAACAGGGCCGCCAATTCATTCGAAGACATCGTCAAAGAAACCCCGTGGGCGTGCCCAACGGCATAGGCCGCATGGGTATATAAACGGTTGAAATAAACCTTTTCCGATTTATTTTTTAATTGTTATTGGGGTGAAAATTTAAATTTATCCATTATTGATAATGCAACTAAATGAATATAAAAACAATTGTTATTTTAAGGGTGCGATGGCATGAAAATGGCTATATCAAGAAACAGGTGTCTATTAGAAACTAGTGTTTAACGAGTTTTTAAGATGCCCAAATGCTTAACAAACGAAGAGAAGAAGTCCATGAAAGTTATTTTCCATAAAATAGCGGCTTACACCGTAGTTATTTTCATTTCTACCCAACCTGTTTCCATAGACGTACTGGCTGCCGAAAAAGAATCCACCCAAGATATCGCCTTTTGGGGGGATGATAAAAGCACAACGACAAGCAAACGCAAGGGGCCTTCGGAATCCAGCCCGCACCTTTGCCCAAATGCCGGAAATGCGCGTCCAGACGCCCCTAGGGTATTGCGTGAAAGTGGAAAAACCGGCACTAAAGCGATGTTTCCTAGGCCTGCGTATCTGGCCAAAAAAGCGGCGGATTTTTGGGCTTGGTTTAACACGGACATTGAAGCGGATTTGCATTGATGCTACAACCGTGGCTGATTTAACAAAGCCTATGGGCCTGGCATTTTTGGCATCGCTGAAACGAATGAAAAAAATTTATTTGAAGCTAACGGCTTTCCTGCTGTTGTCCAGTTCACTTGTCGTTATTGACGCCCATGGCGCCAACAAGGAATTGTCCATAGACGAAGTGATGGCCATTTTCTACCAACGCAATCTTGACCTGATCGCCGCGCAATACAATATCGGCCAATCCCAGGCCGATGCCGTGATCGCCTCGGCGATACCTAACCCCACTTTCAGTTTCCAGCTTTCCGAGCTCAGCGGGAACCTCAATAATGGCGCCAGCGCGACCGGTTGCAGCCAGAGCCCTGGTGTTTCCTGCGGGCCTGCCGAGTATTTCTCTTTCAGCCAATTGCTTGAAGTTGCGGGCAAACGCGGTTTGCGTGTCCAAAGCAGCGGTTTCGCCACCCAAGCCGCTGAAAGCGATTTCCGCGATGCGCTGCGGATATTTTCCAATATGGTCAGGCATGCCTATTATGGCCTGTTGCAAGCCCAAAAAAATCGTTGGCTGGCGCAAGAAATCACCGGCCATTACCAAACCATAGCCAAAGCCAACCGCTTGCGCCTGGACAGCGGGGATATAGCCGAATCGGATTTCCTGCGGGTCAAAATGGAAGCCGTGCGCGCCGAATCGGATTTGGATAATGCGCAAGCGGCGGTGGAGCAGGCGAAGGCCCATTTGGCGATGATCCTGCGTTGGCCTGAACAAAGCTTAACCTTTGAGGCTAAAGAACAGTGGCCTGAAGTCAAAGACATCGGGCAGAACCTTGGCAACGGGCAGTTGATCGCCAAAGCCTTGCAACAACGCCCTGATTTGCAGGCTGACCAACTCCGTGCCGCCCAGGCTGATAAGGAACTGGAATTGGCGCATCGGCTTAAATATCCCGATGTCACCGTCACGGCGGGTTATGCGCGTGACCCCAGCAACAACGCGCTGAATTCCGGCTTTGTCGGTGTCAGTGTGCCGCTGCCCTTGTTTTATCAATATAAAGGCGAAGCTGACAAAGCGGCGGTCAATTTCAGCCAAAGCCGTTTAGCGGCGGAACAAACCGAACTCGGTATCCGCACTGATGTGGCCAGTGCCTTGGCGACTTGGCACAGCACCGACAGAATCGTCCGCCGTTTCGAAGACGGTTTGCTCAATGATGCCGTGGTGGTGCGCAATAGTGCCGAACTGGCCTATAGCCGGGGCGCGACCAGTGTCCTGGATTTTATTGAAGCCCAGCGCAGTTATAAGAATGTCATGCGGGATTATTATTCGGCACTGATTGCCCGTACTAATGCCTATTATGATTTGGCCAAAGCGGTGGGCGTGGAACCTGCTAACGATAAAACATATTTTTCACACAATAACTTACCTGACTGATGCGGTTGTCCACGAAAAACACGAAAGGCTTAAAGCCGGAAACGTTTATTACCGTTATGGGTATTTTGAATGCCCCGCCCCGCATTGGGCAAATAAGACAATGGGGTTACTTTTCGTCCTAGTTCCCACGCGCCGCGTCACTGCCATTAAGTTAAGAGTTTAATGTAATTTAACAATGTATTACGAATTCGTAGGTCGGCTTAGCGTCAGCGTAACCCGACATTTTGGATGCTGGTCGCGTCGGGTTACGCTATCGCTAACCCGCCCTACATCTGAGTTATATTATTGATAATAAATATAAAGTTCTTAACTGTGGGCAGTGATGCGCCGCGTGGGAACGGGAGATAAATTGGGTTGCCTTTTATAGGCTCTTAATAACCCTAAATTGAGTTTGTATAAATATTAAAAAAATGACCCATAAAATTCAAAGCAAATCCAGTTTCTTAGCGGGGCTGTTGATGGCTGCGCTGTTGACAGCCTGTTCCGGTCCAGCCGAAGCCCCCCGGCCCTTGCCGCAACCGCCAAAAGTGGCGGGGCAAGTGTATTTGGCGGCGGATTCACCGAAAAAAGCCTACATCAAAACCGCCCGTTTAAGCCTGTCCCAACATCCTTTGCTAGAACCATTGGCGGGTAAGATCACTTATAACGAAAGCCTGACCTCACGGATCAGTTCCTCCGTTTCAGGGCGTGTGACAGGCAAGCCCGTCGCGCTGGGCACACCAGTGCAAGCGGGCTCGGTATTGTTGGAATTGGACAGCCCTGATGTCGCCAATGCCGAAGCCGATTTTGCCAAGGCGCAGGCGGATTTGATGTTCGCGAACCATGCTTTTAACCGCCAACAAGAGCTTTATGCCGGAAAAGCCGTGTCGCGCAAGGAACTGGAACAGGCGCAAGATGATTTAAGCCGCGCCAGCAGCGAAGTGCGCCGCGCCCAAGATAGGCTGAAAAATTTGCATATAGCAGCGGGGCAAAGCGACGGGCATTTCGCCTTGCGTGCGACCGTTCCGGGCATTGTGGTCGAACGCAATGTCACGCCCGGCACCGAAGTGCGCCCCGATCTGGACGCGCCCTTGTTCGTGGTTTCCGACATCAAAAGCCTGACCGTGCTGATGGAGGTTTTTGAAATCAATATCGGCAAAATCAAATTAGGGCAAAGGCTCTCGATCACCGTGCCCGCCTATCCCGATGAACGCTTCCCAGCGACGGTACAGTACATTAGCCAAGTGCTGGATGAGAACACCCGCACGGTACAAGTACGTTGTGATCTGCCAAACCCTGACGGACGCTTGTTGTCGGGAATGTATGCCAATATCACGGTGGAAAGCGGGCCAGATAACAAGGCGGTGATGATCCCTTTGACCGCCGTATTCACTGAAGGCAATGCCGATTATGTGTTTGTTGCTTTAGACGAAAACCACTACCAACAACGTCCGGTGAAAATTGGCTTACGGTTGAAAGACACCGCCGTCATCGCCCAAGGCTTGCAGCCTGGCGAGCTTTTGGTGACAGAGGGCGCATTGATGCTAAGGGCGGAAGAAGAGCTCGAAACCGACGGCGGCAACCCATAACAGCACAAAGGGATTATTGACATGATTGAACAGCTCATCGCGTTTTGCTTGCAACAACGCCTGATGGTCATTGGCACGACGGTGGCGATCATTGTTTCCGGCATCATCGCTTTTGAGAACTTGCCCGTGCAGGCTTTTCCCGACGTGCAGAATGTTTTTGTCCAAGTGGTGACCCAATATCCTGGGCAAGCACCTGAAGAGGTGGAAAAGCAGGTGTCCTTGCCGATAGAGCGGGTCATGAATGGCTTGCCGCATCTGATGAACATGCGTTCGGTGTCGATTTTCGGCTTATCGGTGGTGACGCTGACTTTTGACGACAAAGCCGAAGATTATTTTTCCCGGCAACAGGTCTTGGAGCATCTGCAAAACGCCGACATCCCCGCCGACACCAGCCCTAAGCTGGGGCCCTTATCGACAGGGGTTGGCGAAATTTACCGTTATGTGATTGACGCCAAGCATTTGCCGCTGATCGAACAGCGCGCGCTCCAGGACTGGGTGATAGAACCGCATATCCGCACCGTCCAAGGGGTTGCCGACGTCACTTCCAATGGCGGCGGGGTCAAGGAATACAAAGTCTCCGCCAAGCCTGACCGCCTGAAAAACTACCGGCTTGAATTGACCCAAGTCTTTGCCGCCATTGCCGCCAACAATGCCAACACTGGCGGCGGTTATATCGAACACGGCGACGAGGCCTTGGTCGTGCGCGGCAGTGGCTTGTTGAAAACCGCCGAGGAAATTGGCGAAATCGTCGTCGCCAGCAATGACGGCGTGCCAGTCCGCATCAAAGATGTCGCCGACATTAGCGTCGGCCCGCAACCCCGCACGGGCATCGTCGGCATGGGCCAGCGCGACGATGTCGTCGAAGGCACGGTGTTGCTGATCAAAGGCCGGGATGCCGTGGATGTCATCGGTGGGGTTAAACAAAAAATTAAAGAATTAAACGATTTTGGCCTGCCGCCTGGGGTTAAAATCACCCCGATTTATGACCGCACCGAGCTGGTCGGCCATACCGTGCATACCGTCATGCACAATATGCTCGAAGGCGCGGTGCTGATTATGACCATCTTGCTGGTGTTCCTGCGGCGTTTTCTGGCGGCGTTTTTGGTGACGCTGATTATCCCCATCTCGCTGCTGTTCGCGTTTATCCTAGTGGATATAGGCGGCATTTCCGCCAACCTGATTTCGTTGGGCGCCATCGACTTCGGCATCATCGTCGACAGCGCCGTGGTCTTGGTCGAGGCGGTCATGGTGCAGGTCACCTTGGATTTACGCCACAATGCCGACATCCGCCATCTGCGGCAATCTTTGTTGAACACGGCGACGGAAATGGGCCGGCCGATTTTGTTTTCCAAGGCCATTATCATCATCGCCTTTTTGCCTATTTTTACCTTCCAGCAAGTCGAGGCGAAAATTTTCTCGCCGATGGCGTACACGCTCAGTTTCGCGTTGGTCGCGTCGATGCTGTTCAGCCTGACTTTCGTCCCGGCGATGCTGACGTATTTATTGGGGCCAAGGCTTGCCGAAAGCCATAACCCGTTGGTGGCAGCGATGGAGCACCATTACCGGCGCATCCTCGAAGCGGTGCTGAGGCATTCAAAGCTGGTTTTTGCCACGGCGGTGGCGGCCTTGGTGTTGAGTTTCCTGTCGGTGCGCTTCATTGGCACGGAATTCATGCCCAAACTGGACGAAGGCAATATTTGGCTGACCATTACCTTGCCAACGCCTGTGTCATTGAAAACTTCGAAAGCCTTTGAGCAAAAAATCCGTGCAAAACTGGAAACCTTTTCTGAAGCCAGGACTATCCTGACCCAGCTTGGCAGGCCGGAAGACGGCACTGACCCCAAAGGCTTCAATAACTTGGAAGTGTTGGTTGACCTTAACCCCAAAGACACTTGGCGGTACAAGTCCAAAGACGCGCTGGTGCAGGCGATGGACAAGGAACTGGCGATTTTCCCTGGCATCCTGACCAACTTTTCGCAAGTGATCCAAGATAACGTCGAAGAAGCCATTTCTGGGGTGAAAGGTGAGATTGCCATTAAAATTTTTGGCAGTGATTTAAACACCTTGCAGGATCGTGCCGACCAAGTCACGCATATTCTGGCGGGCATCCAAGGTGCGACGGATGTCGCGGCGGAACAGCAAGCGGGCTTGGCGCAGGTCATTGTCGACATTGACCGCGCCAAAGTCTCACGCTACGGCATCAATGTCGCCGATGTTGAAAAGGTGATGGAAATTGGTATGGGCGGCAAGGCGGCTTCGCAGTTTCTGGAAGGGGAGCGGCGTTTCGACATCACCTTGCGCTATGAAGAAAACGCCCGTAATTCCGTGGCGGGCCTGGAAGCGTTGACCGTGAAAACCCCGACAGGGCAACTTATCCCCTTATCCGAACTGGCAACGATCAAGGTCAACCAAGGCGCGTCACGGATTAGCCGTGAAGACAATATGCGCAGGATTGCGATCAAATGTAACCTGATCAACCGCGACCAAGGCAGCTTCGTCGCCGAAGCGCAGCAAAAAGTCGCCGCCCAAGTTGATTTGCCGCCCGGCTACCATATCGTCTGGAGCGGGCAGTTTGAAAACCAGCAACGGGCGATGAAACGCTTGTCGATTATCGTGCCGATTAGTCTGGGGCTGATTTTTATATTGCTGTTCTGGGCGTTCATGTCCGTCAAAAATGCGCTGTTGATTGTCATGAACGTGCCGTTTGCGATGATCGGCGGCATTTTGATCCTGTTGGCGACAGGCATAAACCTTAGCGTGTCCGCCGCCGTCGGTTTTATCGCCCTGTTCGGCATTGCCGTACAAAATGGCGTGATTTTGGTGTCGCAATTGAATAAACTCCGCAAAGAAGGCCAATCCTTGCATGATGCGATTGTCAATGGCTCGGTTAGCCGCCTGCGCCCCGTGGTGATGACGGCAATGATGGCGATGTTGGGTTTGTTTCCGGCGGCGTTGTCCACCAGCGTGGGTTCAGAAACGGCAAAACCCTTTGCCGTGGTGATTATCGGCGGCTTACTGACGGCCAGTATTTTGACCTTGACCTTATTGCCCGCACTGTACCGCTATTTTGCCGAACCCGATGAAGCCTAAATAATCCCATGAAAGAAATACGCGCCTATATCCAACCCAACAAGCTCAGCCATGTGACGATGGCATTGATGGAAATTCCGGGATTTCCCGGGATGACAGTCATGGACTGCGAGGGGTTTGGGCGGGAACGCACCCAACACGTCCAAGATTACCGCCCGTTCATGCCTAAGAAACGCCTGGAGATTTTCGCGCCCGACCATTTGGTGGAAGTCATTTTTGAAGCCATCATGCGGGTGGCGCATAGTGGGCAACATGGCGACGGGAAAGTCTATGTCCTTGATGCCCTGGAAGGGGGACGCATCAGCAGCGGCCAAAGGCATGCCGATTTGGGGTGAGTGGCCATATTGTTCCTGTCAGGCCACTTTCTTTTGGCCCTTCAATAAAAGGTATCCGCGGGGGCGGCGGGAAAATGCCCTAGGGTAGGTTTTATGGGGAATTTGTAATCCCATGTGGCACATGGGCAGTCGTGACATGTTCCGCCGCGGATTCGCAGTGGGCTTTTTGGTCATCAAAGAAAATATCGGCATCAAAAGCCTGCAAAAACGGCCCCTTAGGCAGTCCACCCAGAAACAATGCCTCGTCGATGCGGATGCTCCAGGTGCGTAGCGTCCTGACTACACGTTCATGCGCGGGTGCGGAGCGGGCAGTGACCAGTGCCGTCCTGATGGGGGAGTTATCGGCGGCAAATTGATTCTGGATATGCTGCAACGCGCTTAAAAAGTCTTTGAAAGGGCCGCCGGGCAACGGGTTTTTGGCCTGGGCGCGTTCATTATCGGCAAAGGCTTTTAGGCCTTGCTGTTGGTATATATGCTCTGATTCATCGGAAAACAGCACCGAGTCGCCATCGAAGGCAATGCGCAATTGGTCGTTGGGATGGGCCGATGGGGAACCGCTTAAGATGGTCGCTGCGGCAAAGCCCGCCGCCAGGGTTTTGCTGACGTCTTCGGCATTGGCGGACAGGAACAAATGCGCCCCGAAGGGGGCGATATAAGAAAACGGCGACACGCCGCTGGTAAATGCGGCGCGGGTGATCTTCAGCCCGTAATGGTCAATGGAGTTAAAAATCCGCAAACCCGTGTCGGCGCTGTTTTGCGAGATCAGGATGACTTCAACCAACGGCCCGTCGGGGCTTTTCCCATTGATCGCCAGCAGTTTTTTCACCAAGGCGAAGCCATAGCCTGGCTCCAGGGCCACTTCTTCATGCTCGATCTGATAGCGGCAGAAAGCCTCTTTGCCTTCGGCCTCAAATATCGCATGGGAATCATCAAGGTTGAACAATGCCCGGGATGAAATGGCGACCACTAGCTTTTGTGCAGGTTTATTCACGTTTGGTAAGGTCATTCTTGGATTGGCGGTTCTTCGCGGTCCATTTGGATGTCTTCTTTCATAATTTCAATCATTTCATTGAGTTTGACCAAGTCGTGGCGCATGTCCATCAATATGAAGTAAAGCACGATGGTGGATAATGACGCGGCGATGCTCAAAATCAAGGTGATCAGGTTAATCCGTGCCAAGCCATGGTTATACGGGCTTGGTTCCGGCATTTGCCGGCTGTTTCCGGTATTTGTTTGCGGTATGGGTGGGGCATCTTGATCCTGCCCTTGCCAACGCTCATCCATGTCGTTGGTGACGGGCGCTACATCGTCATCGTCTTTCGAATCCAATAGAGATTCAGGTTCAATGGCAATATCCACTGGTGCATCTTCCACAGTGTGCACAGGCGTGTCGACAAATATGGGTTCAATGATAGGCTCCCTGCGTGCCTCAAATTGTCCGGGGATTTCTGTTGCCCTGCCCTCATCTGCAAGACCTTCAGCGGCAAACAAAACCGCTTCGGGTTCGGTTACGGGAGGTATTGTCTGTTCAATGCCCGCATTATGCACAGGCTCATTTTGTATACGGTTAAATTCTGGTTCGGCAATGGGAGCTTCCTGATCTGAATTTTCATTGACCAGAGGTTCAATCCCGGTAGGGATAACCTCAAGCCCATTTTCAGTAGCGCTGAATCTGTCCGTATCCTTGGCAGCCAGCGGTTGCACCAGTAAATGCGGGTCTTTTTCAATCGGCCCGACCATAAAAACCCTTTCCATGTCCGGTTCAAAATCATCCGCCGTGCTCATTAGCCCGTCACCTTGGCCTTCATCTATTAAAGGTTGCTGCAGAGCAGGGTCATTGACAGGATTATCAAAGCCCGTATTGGCCAATAAACGGTCAATGGCATCTTCTTCGTTGTCCTGCATTTGGGTTTGCGTGACCATAAAGGCCGCATCATCACGGATCGCCCGTAAATCAGCCAGCTCAATCTCTTCGGTGGCGTCGTTTAAACGGGTGCTTCCGTGCAGCGGTTTTTTGGGCAATTTTCTATTCGATGTTCTTTTCATGAAAGTGTTGGCTAGGAAATGTAAAATTATGGGTATGGCAATAGGTTACGAAACCTTTCAATTTTTGGGATAGTAATCTTTGCTACGGTTTTTAACCCGGTAATTTGGGTGGGTTTTGCCTTAAAAATTGTTCGGGCACACCTGCCCCTTTTTTTATTTGCTTAAAAACAGATACCAAATGGGTAACGTGATCAGGCTGGATAGGGTCGTTATGGTTACAATCATCGCATACAACGGGCTATCAAGCCGGAAGCGGTCACAGAACACGATGCCGAACAACATGCTGGGCATCGCCAAATCCAGCACGGTGGCGGCCCGGTGCTGTGCGTCCAGGGTAAGCTGGCTGGCGATTGACCAGGCGCATAGAGGCATGGCGAACATTTTAATCAATAATACGGGTGGCATGTAAGGCATATTGCGCCAGCTTATCGCCTGCCAATCGAGCGCCATGCCCAGCGAAACGATCATCAAAGGGGCGGCGGCAACGGACAGTTTTTGCAAGGCCGCCATTAGCCAGTCGGGCGCTATGACACCATTCATGTTCAGTGCCACGGCAATGGCGGCCGTCCAGAACGGTGGGGCGTTGAGCGCCAACCACGGCGATTTGTGCTGGTCCTCTTCGCCGTAATGGCGGGCGATGAGCAACCCGACGGTAAATAGGTAAGGGGTGGCGGAGAAGACATCCATCTGGATGACAACAGGCCGCGCCCAGCTGCCGAAAGTTTGTTCCAGTATCGGCAGGCCCAAATAGGTGATATTGGGGAAGGTGCTGCCGAGTATGAGTGTGCCAAGGCGTTTTTTTTCTAGTTTGAAAAGTCTGCCGATTAGCCAGGCGCAAAGGACGGCGACGGTGAGGCTGCCCCAGCCTAGCACCGTGTATTGTAAGGACTGGATGCCGAGGTCGGTTTTCCACAAAACCTCCAAAATCATGGCCGGCATGAGCAGGTAGTAGACTATGTTGGTCAGCACCACACGGGTATGCCTAGCGGAAAGCCCGGCTGGCCGGAATATGCCCCAAGCGACTCCGCACGCCATGAGCAAGGCCATTTGTATCAGGGTTGCGTTCATTATCTGAAGATTATTGTTAGCTTAAGGCATTTTAACATTCACCGATACATCAAGTTCCGGTAATATAGGCACATTTAACCGTTGCTTTGGGGGTGTCCATGCGTAATTTGGTAAGGTATTGTTGCTCAGGCGTTTTCGCCCTGTTGTTATGGGGTTTTAGCAATGCTGTTGTGCTGGCGGATGCCAGTGTGTCGCCGAAAGAGGCCGCCTCCATGCAGTCGGCCAAAAATGCCATTATTGTTGATGTGCGTGAAGATAGCGAGTGGCAGGAACAGCATATCCCGGGTGCTTTGCATATCCCGCTCAGCCAGTTGGACAGCCGTATGGGCGAACTTAACGGCTATAAGCATAGCGCGATTATTATGCAATGCCGAAGTGGCAAGCGTTCTGCTAAAGCCCAAGCCGCTTTGAAGGCGGCGGGTTTTACTGATGTTTATAATATGGAAGGCGGCCTTCTGGCTTGGCAACAACAAGGATTGTCCATCGAATAACTTTTTCTTATTTTGGCTTTTATTTTTCCCTATGTCGCGATTATTTTTGTCCAGTAAACCCATTCCCGTCCGTGAACGCCTCATTATGGCTTTGGATGTTTCCAGTATCCCCGAAGCACAGGCGCTTGTTGAAGAGTTGGGCGACTCTGTCATTTTTTATAAGGTTGGCATGGAGCTGTTCATGTCCGGTGATTATTTCGGATTTATTGAATGGCTGAAACGGCACGATAAAAAAGTCTTTGTCGATTTGAAATTTTTTGACATTCCCGCTACGGTAGGCCGTGCCATTAAGGCTTTGAGCGGCAAGGGTGTCGATCTGGCGACGATACACGGCAACGATGCCATTATGGAAGCCGCCGCCAAAGAAAAGGGCAACCTGAAAGTGTTGGCGGTGACGGCCTTGACCAGCCTAGACCGTGGTGACTTGGACGATTTGGGCTTCCAGTGCGATATCCGCGACTTGGTGTTGTCGCGTGCCAAACGCGCCTTGCAGATCGGTTGCGATGGCGTGGTGTCTTCTGGCATGGAAGCGTCCCTGCTTAGGGAACATCTTGACCACCATTTGCTGGTTATCACCCCAGGTATCCGCCCGGTCGATAACCGCGAAGAGGAAGACCAAAAACGGGTGGTGACTGTCGAAATGGCGTTTGAAAGCGGGGCGGATTATATTGTCGTTGGACGCCCCATCCGTGACGCTGAAAACCGCAAAGCCATGGCGGAAAAAATCCAAGGGCAGATTCTGGGCGTATTCACCCGTTCGGTTGCAAGTAATTAAATAATAATAAAAATATGTTGAATATTGACGTTGTAGTGATACGGGGCCTATATGCCTTTTGACCCCGCGTTCACTACGTCTTATCTGGTGGCGTTTGTCATGGGGCTGGTCAGTAGCTTGCACTGCATAGGCATGTGCGGTTCGATCATCGGTACACTGACTTTAAGCCTCAGCCCGGAAATCCGCCATAAAAAAGCCCTGCTGTTGCCGTTTGTGTTCAATTACAACTTCGGGCGCATCACCAGTTACACCATTGCTGGCGCGTTGGCAGGGCTAGTCCAGTCCCTCGCCACCCTACAGTTGGGCGAAATCCATGGCCATCGGCTGTTACAAATTTTATCGGCCATGATTATGGCGGGCGCAGGTTTGTATATCGCTGGCTGGTTCCCGCGTTTTGCCTATATCGAAAAGGCGGGGATGCATTTTTGGAAAACCATCGAACCGTTCGGGCGTAAGCTGATTCCGGTCAAGACCCGCAGCCATGCGTTTTTATTTGGAATGGTCTGGGGTTGGCTGCCGTGCGGTTTGGTTTATGCCGCCTTGGCGCTGGCGGCAACGGCTGGGGATGTCAGCAAAAGCGCGTTGACCATGCTGGCTTTTGGGCTTGGCACTTTACCCGCAGTGATGGGAGTGGGTATAATGACAGGGATATTGACACGGCTATCCCGGATGCAACGGTTTAAACAGGCGGTGGGTTTGTTTATGATCATTTTAGCCTTGTTAGCGGCATTGCCTTGGTTAAACCCCATGGCAATCATCAACCATTCAAGCTTACATTAAGAGGTCGTTATGGATCATTTCAGCACCATTATTGGTCGGTCCCCTGAGCTGGATTCCTTAATCCGTAGTGCCAAAATCGCCGCGTCCACGGACGTCACCATTTTGATCAAAGGCGAAACGGGCACCGGCAAAGAAGTCTTGGCGACCGCCATCCAAAAGGCCAGCCCCCGCGCCAACAAAAAATTCGTCACCATCAACTGTGCCGCGTTGCCGGAAGGGCTGATCGAATCCGAATTGTTCGGGCATAAGAAAGGCGCGTTTACCGGGGCGAATGCCAGTTCCCAAGGTTTGTTCCAAGCCGCTGACGGCGGTACGTTGTTCCTTGATGAAATCAATTCCCTGCCGCTGATTGTCCAAGGCAAATTATTACGCTTCTTGGATTCCGGCGAATGCCTGCCCGTCGGGGAAACCATGTCTTATAAAGTGAATGTGCGTGTGATTGCCGCCACCAACTCTGATCTGAACGAGCAAATCAAGTCGGGGCAATTCCGCCAAGATTTATATTACCGGTTGAATGTCGTGCCGATAGAGTTGCCGCCGCTGGCAAAACGTAGCGAAGATATTGAGCACTTGGTCAAACATTTCCTCAGGCAGTTTGCCGACCTGCATTCGATTAAGCCGCCGCAATTCAGCAAGCCTGCGTTGAAAGTGTTAAAAGCTTATAAATGGCCCGGCAATATCCGCGAACTGCGCAACCTTTGCGAGCGCTTGAGCATCCTGTTGTCAGGTAGGGTCATTGAGGTGGAAAACCTGCCTAGCGAGTTCCGCATTAATGCTACGGCCCATGCCAGTAAAATCACTGGTTTTGTCCTGCCGGAAGCGGGTTTGCAACTGGATAGCTTGGAAGCTGACTTGATCAACCAAGCCCTAGACCGCACCAAAGGCAACCGTAGCCAGTCGGCCAAATTGCTCGGACTCAGCCGCGACACTTTGCTATACCGCATGCAAAAACACGGCTTCACCGCCCACTAAGCCTTCCGTAGAGGCGTAGCCCGTACGTCTCTACAGCTTCCCCTATGAGTTTCCTCGAACCCGTCCCCATACAATGCCCTTATTGCGGCGAAGAAATCGGCATCATGGTTGATATGTCGTGCGCAAGGCAGGACTATATCGAAGATTGCCAAGTCTGTTGCAAGCCGATAGAAATTTCCGTCAGCGTTGAAAATAATGAAATTGTCGGGTTGTCGGCACGCCCGGATAACGGTTGACCCGCCGTAATCCCCAAAGGCTAGCTATTCCGCCCAAACAAGCGGTAAGCCACGTCCCCCGCCACTTTATCCTTCAATAAGCGCCAATTCTCCGGCAAGCCCGCCAGCGGCGCATGGCTTGCCGATTCCACATAGATTTTCGCCTGGGGGCTTAGCCAGCCTTTGTCTTCCAGCCATTGGCAGCTTTGCGCCGCCAAGTCCAGCGCGAACGGCGGGTCTATAAAAACGAGGTCAAATTGCTCTGCATTGCCTGAAAGGTAACGGAAGGCATCGGATTGCACGATCTTGATTTGGGCGGCGGCGAGTTTGTCGGCATTGGCCTTGAGGCATCGGCAGACGGCGGGATTTTGTTCGACTTCCACCACCGCTTTCGCGCCTCTGGAGGCCGCTTCAAAACCCAGCGCACCGCTGCCGGCATATAAATCCAGGCAGCGGCTACCGATGATGTCGTAATGCAGCCAATTGAACAGCGTCTCGCGCACCCGTGCGGGGGTCGGCCTTAAGCCATCGGCGTCGTCAAACAAAATTTGGCGGCTGCGCCACTCGCCGCCGATGATGCGGAGTTTATTTTGCACGCTTCCCTACCGTCACGGTTTGCAATAGCGGCAGGGGGACGCGGCGTTTCAGGGCGTCGGTGATGGAGGCGATGGTGACTTTGTCAATGTTGGCTTGGAAAGTGTCCAGATAATCCAAGGGCAATTCATAAAAACCAATCATGCCGACGTAAGTGGAGAGTTTTTTATTATTGTCAAAACGCATCGCAAAACCGCCGGTGATATTTTGTTTGGCGGCTTTCAGTTCGGTTTCGCTAGGGCCTTGGGCGATAAAATCGGCGAGGGTTTTATGCAGGACTTTGAGGGCTTCCGGGGTTTGGTCGTTGCGGGTTTGCAGGCTGACCAGAAACGGCCCCGGCCTTAACAAAGGCACAAACGCGCTGGAGGCGCTATATGCCAAGCCGCGTTTTTCGCGCACCTCGTCAAACAGTTTGGACACCAAACCCCCGCCGCCCAAAATATGGTTGCCAACATACAGGCTAAAATAATCAGGGTCTTTGCGGTAAGTGCCTGGCAAACCGACTAAAACGTGGGTTTGCGTGGACGGGAATTCGATATGCTGTTCCGTGCCTTTGGTAGGCAGGGCCACATCCGGCAAAGCGGGCGGTTTTGTGCCGATAGGCAGGTTTTTCACCAACGATTCGGCGGTTTGCTCGGCTTGGGCCTTGGACAAATCACCGACGATGACGATGACCGCGTTGGCGGCGACATAGTACTGTTGGTAAAACTGTTGCACATCGTCGCGGGTCAATGCCGCCACGGTTTTCAAGGTGCCGGAATCGGGGTGCGCATAAGGATGGTTGCCGTACAAGGCTTGGTAAAAGGCGATTTTAGCCAAATCGCCAGGGGATTCTTCTTCTTGCTTTAGCCCTGCCAGGGTGCGGTTTTTTTCGCGCTCAAAATCGGCGGCGGCAAAGCGCGGTTTGGCCAAGATCACTTGCATGGTCGCCAAGGCTTTGTCAAACAAGGGTTTGTCGGTCAAAGTCCGCAATGACACGCTGGCATTGTCTATCGAGCTGCCCGCGCCGAAATTGGCCCCGACACTTTCAAAACGGTCGGCAATGGTGTCGGCATCCCACCCGTCCGCACCGGTGTCGAGCAAACCGGCGGTCAGGGCCGAGAGGCCGAATTTTTCGCCATCCCGGGCGCTGCCGGCATCGAACAGCACTTGCACATCCACCATCGGCAAGCCTTCGGTGCGCACATAATAGACGCGGCTGCCTTGTGGCGTTTGCCAATGCTCGATTTTCGCGGCCGCGCTGGCAGTCTGGCTAACCATCAAGATGATGATGCTGAAGAATAAAACGCGCATAAGTTTAGGTTTCCTTAAGGGTAATGCGGTTAAATGACATTATATTTTCTGGGTAAATTTTTGTAGGATGGGCTGGATGAAGGGAAGCCCATCGCTTAAGGGCGTTTGGTGGCGGCGCTACCATTCTATGGTTATCCCATCCACCCGTCCTGAAGTTTCAATCCCGTACCAAACGCACCGCACACGGCAGGTTTGGGTTGTCATTGATCGCCAGGCCTTCAATAAAGTTCACTAGCCAGGCACCGCCGCCGTATCCCGCGTAAGGCGAGGATGTCCACAACCAGCGCGGGTTGTTGGGGAAGGCGTAAGCGTTGATATAGCTTTTATGGCCTTCTTGTGGATTAATCAAGGTTTTTAGTTCATTGACCGAAGGCAGGCGCCAATCGGTGTGGCCCGCATAGCCGCCTTGTTTGTTGAACAAGGCCACGGCTTCTTGCGCGGCTTGCCAGGCATACAAGGCGGCTTCGCCTTCAACCTGCCCCGCTTGCCAACGCTGGCCTAGGGCGAACCGGCACCACAGCAGGCGGGATTGGGTGTCTTGGGCAAGGCCGTTGCTCAAGAGACGGTAATGCCCGACTAGCTCTTCGCTGACGGGCGGTTCTTTGGGGCCGTGTTTTTTGGGGGCGGTTTGGTCGGCATGGGAGCTTTCGAAACCATGGTGTTTGTGCTTGCGTTCCTGCTCCTTAATCCAAAGGTCATGCTGTTTGCGTTTGGCCGGATCGAGCAACACTTCCCGTGCATCGTTCAAGATACGGGTGATGCGCTCTGCGGCGGCTTTATCTTGGGCTTTATCGGGATGGTGTAGTTGTAACAGGGCTTTGTGTGCCGCCTTAATGACGATGTCGGGGGCATTGCGGGCGACCTTTAAATTGTCGTAATGGGTGCGTAGTTTTGCCATAGCGTTTTTATAATTTTTAGATGGGGTTCATCTTGCCTTCTCTCTCAAGGCAAGATGTCAGCATCTTATTTTACCGCCTTCTTCTGGGCGGTTGCTGGGTTTATCGGTTGCGGCTCAAGATAAGCGATATTCAAATGATCATCAAGCAAGTATTTGCGTGCCACGTCACGCACTTGTTCCGCGGTCACTTGGTTGATCTTGCCGACATATTCGTCGGCTTTTTGCCAACCTAGGCCAATGGTTTCCAGTGTCCCCAATTGCATGGCCTGATAAAAGTTGGAATCGCGCTCATACACGGCGCTTGCCAACACTTGGGCTTTGATGCGCTGCAATTCGTCTTTTTTGATCAATTCCTGCTGTAGGCGCGTGATTTGTTTTTTCAGCTCCAATTCCAGTTCCCAGACGGTTTTGCCTTCCGCCGGGGTCGCTTCCAATTCAAACAAGTCTGATAAACGCGAGCTAAAGTTGTAACCCGCACCCGCCGACACGGCAAGCTGTTTGCCGCGTACCAATTCCTTGCTCAAGCGTGCGCTGGAGCCGCCGTCCAACACCCCCGCCAGCACTTCCAGCGCATAGGCTTCCCATTCCTGTCCGGCGGTTTTTAGCGATGGCACTTTGTAGCCCAACACCACCGACGGCAATTTGGCGGGGACTTTCACGGTCATTTTGCGCACGCCCAGTTGCGGGGATTCGGTTTGTGGTTTTAATGCCTTGAGCTCGCTAGGTTGCAAGCCGCCGAAATACTGTTCCGCCAAGGCAAAAACCTTGAGGGTTTCGACATCGCCGACGACGACCAGCGTCGCGTTGTTGGGTGCGTACCAGCGTTGGTACCAGGCTTGCAAATCCTCGACTTGGTAATTGGCAATATCGACAGGCCAGCCGATGATCGGGTTTTTATAGGGGCTGCTGGTGAAGGCCATTGCGGAAAATTGCTCGGACATTTTCGCTTGCGGGTTGTCCTCGGTGCGCATCCGCCGTTCTTCCGTGACCACTTCCAATTCCTTTTTCAGCTCATCCGCCAGCAAATGCAAATGGCGCATCCGGTCGGCTTCCAGCTCAAAGCTCACCGCCAATTTGGAGGCCGCCATGGTTTGGAAATAGGCGGTGTAATCGCGTCCGGTAAAGGCGTTTTCATCACCGCCGTTTTCGGCAATGATACGCGAGAATTCCCCGGCGGGATGCTTGTCCGTGCCTTTGAACATCATGTGTTCCAGCATGTGCGAAATGCCCGTGATGCCGTTAGGTTCGTAACTGGAACCGACTTTATACCAAACTTGCGACACCACCACGGGCGAGCGGTGGTCTTCCTTCACCAGCACTTTTAGGCCGTTACCCAAAACCTTTTCGGCAACCTTGGGTTCGGCATGGCTGGCAAACGCAGGCAAACACAGTAACAGGGTGTGTAGTATCCGATGCTTCATAATTCCTCACGGTAAATTGTAAAAATCCGGCTGTAAGCCCAATGGATTGGGAGACCTTTTTGGGCTGCCATTGTTCAATGGGATTGTACCGCAAGATATCTTAAGCGGTATTTAAAAAGGGCCGCACGTTAAGTGCGCGTGATCTTACCGGTGGGCGGCGGCGCTCTGCGGCCACCGTAGGATGAAGGTGCCTATCCGGGGCTTTTGGCGGTGCTGGCCGCCGTAATAAAATTGCCGGGATATTTTGCCATTGAATGGTTCTGGTGGTTTTAATTTGCCTAAAAATTTCAATTGCTTACTTTTAGCGGGTTAAGGATAAAAAAGCTGGATTAGCACTTGCTTTGGTCGTTAAAATAGCCAGTTTTATCAGGAAGCACGCCCTGTGTTTTCTGCTTCTGCCGGCACCTCTTGAATGCAAGATTTATCAGCGTAATGCGTAAACAGACCATCGTTGCCATTCTGGCCGTTCTGAGCGGCCAAGTAAATGCCAAGCATTCTAGTGTTGATGAGGATTTGACAAACCTATCCATCGAAGAGCTGTTGAACGTTGAAGTTATTAGCGCACCCAGATTGGGGCAAAAAACCAATAAATCACCTTCCTCCGTATCCGTGTTGAACGCCAGCGATATCCGCACCTTCGGGTGGAGGACGTTAGCGGACGCGCTGAACGGTATGCGCGGGTTGTTTACCGCCAATAACCGCAATTATAGTTTTTTGGGGGTCCGCGGCTTTATCCAACCTAACGATTACAATTCGCGGGTGCTGGTCATGATTGATGGCATGCGCATGAATGAAAATATCTATGACACGGGCAATATCGCCCAAGAATTCATGCTGGACACCGACCTGATCGAACGGATTGAATTTATCCCCGGTTCCGGCTCGACAATTTACGGCGCCAATGCCTTTTTGGGCCTGATCAACGTGGTCACTAAGAGCGGCAAGGCAATTAAAGGCGCACAAGTTGCGGGTGAGGTAGGTAGTTTTGACACCTATAAAGGCCGGGCCAGTTATGGCAAAAAACTGGAGAATGGGGCCGATATGCTCTTTTCCGCTTCACATTTTGAGAGTGCCGGGGCGGGCAATTTGTTTTTTCCGGCTTACGATAACCCGGCCACCAACAACGGGGTTGCCCATAACATGGACGCCGAGCGTGCCGACCGGTTGTTCGGGAAAATCCAATTTCAAGGGCTGACCGTAAGCGGCGGTGTGGTTGACCGCTTTAAACGGGTACCGGCGGCGGTGTCGGGCGATATATTCAATGACCCTGGCAACTATACGGATGACCGCCAATTTTTCGGCAACGTCAAATATAACAAAGCCATAAATGAAAAAACCACGGCCCTTTTCCAGGGCTTTTTTCAAGGCTACGATTACCAGGCCGAAGAACCTTATCTTTTTGGCCAAACTGGCCAACGGCGTGTCTTCCACGATGCCACTGTAGGCCGTTGGCTTGGGGGGGATGCGCAACTGACCACCCGTGCATTTGACCGGCAACGGCTCATGCTAGGCTTGGAATATCAATATGATATTCGCCAACATCAGTTCTCTTACGATGTGGCGCCCTACACCCTGTATGCCGATAATAACCTTAACGGGCATCGTGTGGAGGTTTATGCCCAGGATGATATCCAACTGTCGGACAGTTTGCTTTTAAGTGCGGGTTTGCGTTTCGATTACCATCATATGATCAAGGCTTTGCCGCTCAACCCGCGCCTGGGGTTGATATGGAACCCGTTAGCCAGCACCACGCTGAAACTGCTTTACAGCTCCACTTTCCGCGCCCCCAATGCGGCGGAACTGGCTTATAACCCTTATTATTTCGACATAAGCCCGCCGATAGCCGAAGAACAGATACAAAGCTATGAAAGCATCATGGAGTGGAATTCTCCAGATGGGCTTAAGTTGTTCGGGTCACTGTTTTTTAATGACATTTCACGGTTTTTACAGGTGTCCCCGGACACCGGCTTGCTTGAAAACACAGGTCAATTCCACATTTATGGCACCGAGTTGGAGGCCGAAAAACGTTGGGGAAGCGGCAGGCTGTTAAAAATTTCCTATACCTACAATTTTGTCAGCGATCAAACTAACCAGGGGACAAGGGCTTATGGCGCCCCTGAACATCTCATCAAACTGCATTATGCCGAGCCGCTGTTTAACAATTTTGCAAGGCTTGGGGTGGAAAGCATTTTTATCGGCGACCGTAAAACCCAGCAGGGGGGGCTGGCGGATGCTTATGATCTGGTTAATGTCAATTTGACCTCAGACCGGCTTGTCCAGGGTTTGGACCTCTCGGCCAGTATTTATAATTTGCTGGATGATCACTATCAAGTGGTGGGTGATGGCGTTAACAATATTTTGTTAATGAACGGGAGGGAGTTCCGCTTTAAGTTTGTGCTTACTTATTAGTGTGGGAGCGATGATGCCGACCGGCCGTGCGCTAAGCGTCCCCCAATTAATCCTGGCGATAATGGCGCTAACCGCCTTTGCGCCCATTGCTTTTGCCGCCAATCAAGTTCCCGAGGAGCAAGATGTGCCGGATCTGACCGGATTAAGCATGGAGGAATTGTTGGACTTGGATGTGACATCCATCACCAGGACGTCGACGGATTTGAAAAATGTCCCTTCGGCGATTTACGTCTTAAACAGCGATGCAATCCGCCGTTCCGGTGCGACCAGCATCCCCGAGGCCTTGCGTATGGTTCCGGGTATGCATGTCGCCCGTATCGACGGCAATAAATGGGCGGTGTCGACGCGCGGGTTCAACAGCCAATTTGGCACCAAATTACTGGTCCTGATGGACGGGCGCACCCTTTATACGCCGATGTTTTCGGTCGTTTGGTGGGATCAGGAAGACGTGCTGATGGAGGATATTGAGCGTATTGAAGTTATCCGTGGCTCCGGCGGCAGTTTATGGGGCGCGAATGCCGTCAATGGCGTGGTGAATATCATCACCAAAAAAGCCAAAAATTCCCAAGGCGGCTTGGTGTCCGGGCAGGGTGGCAGCATGCGCCAGGGAGGCGGCTTGCGGTATGGTGCGGATCTTGGCAAACAAGCTTACCTTAAAGTCTATGGCCGCTATAGCGAATATGACGGATCCGGCAAGATTGGGGCTGTGGCGGCTGGCAACGCGGGTGATGAAAGCCGTTTAGGCAAAATTGGTTTCCGTTTCGATAAAGATATTGGCATCACCGACAAATTGACCTTGCAAGGCGATGCCTTTTCGGGGTTTAGCGGCGGCGCGGAACAGGACCAACCGAAGGCCAGCGCTATCCGGACACCGGTCGTAGCGCCACCGTATTCGCGCGCCATAGCGACTGACGCGGACCTTTCAGGGCATTATTTGCTGGGGCGTTGGGAGCATCGGCCCGGCAATGCGTCCAGCACCCTGTTAAGGCTATTTTGGAACCGTAATGAACGTAAAGCCAATGCCCTGCATAGCGGCTATCAGATAGACAGCGTCGATGTTGACTTCCAACACAATATACGGCTAAACGGCCAGCATAGCTTGGTTTGGGGCAGTGGCGCCAGATTGAACCACAACCAGACCGAAAATAGCCTTGACCTAAGCTGGACACCCAGTCAGCGGCTAGACCAAATTTACAGCTTATTTGCCCAAGACGAGATCACCTTGATCCCCGGACAATGGAAACTTACCTTAGGTGGCAAACTTGAGCACAACCCGGTCACCGAGTTTGAATGGCAGCCTAGCGCACGGTTGTCGTGGACCCCTGTCAAAAAGCATGCCTTTTGGGCTTCGGTTTCGCGTTCCGTACGGACACCGAATTGGATAGAACAAGATTTTGGCTACAACACCGCCGTGCTTCCGCCCGTCGGTGGGGGGGCGGCATCGCCCGGCAATCCGGTCACGTTACTATCGCTTGTTGGCAATAAGCAGATGCGTTCGGAAACCCTGTTGGGATATGAATTGGGTTGGCGTGGCGAATTAACTGAAAAATTGGCTTCGGACATATCGCTTTACTATTACGATTATGATGATTTGTGCAGTTTTGCCCCCAAATCGCTAGACCTTTCCCATCTTGCTTCAGGCTATGCCGTACAAATTGCCAATTTTGCCAATTATGGTTCGGCTACGGTATATGGCGGTGAAGCCACGGTAGACTGGCAGGTCGCCGATACCTGGAAACTCCGTGCCAGCTATGCCTATGCCGGGCAGCAATTCAGGCTTGCGGGCGATGCCCCTGCGGGCGCCTTTATATTGTTTAAGGACAGTTTCCCCACCCATCAGGCCATGCTCTGGTCCATGCACAAGATCACGCCACAGCTCAACCTGGATTTGAACTGGCGTTTTGTTGATGGCATAACCGTTGAGCCACAATCGGTCGCCGCTTATCAGGAGCTGGACGCCCGTTTGGCCTGGGATGTGGGCCATGGGCTGGAGTTGGCCTTAGTCGGGCGCAACCTGCTGGACAAGCAACACGCCGAATTCGGTAATTTTATCTATTCGGTACCGACCACCGTGCAACGCGAAGTGTACGCAACCGTACGTTGGAATTTTTAAGGCTATGTCAAAAAAAACCTCCTTTATTGTCCGAACATTGTTGGCCGTGATGCTGGTATTGGCCATTAATGGCCAGGCGGGGGCCAGCGGCGAAGCGGCGGTTAAAACGGCTTTTTTATACAATTTTTTTAAATTTATTGAATGGCCGCAAGCCGCCAGCCAAGTGGCTTATAACTTGTGTACGACGGAAAACGACCATTTAGGCGATAGTTTATTGGTATTGGAAAACAAGACCATTTATGGGAAGCCGATGCTGGTCCGCCGCGAAGTGGGCAATGACGAGCTGAAAAATTGCCACATTGTCTTTATTGGCGCTTCTGAAAATGCCCGGGCCATTATCGGGGTTTTGAAGGGGTTGCCCATAGTGACCGTGAGCGACCAGCCTGGCTTCATCGCCTACGGTGGCATGATTGGCTTGGTCCAGGATGGCAGCCGCCTTACTTTTGAAATTAATCTTGAGCTGGCGAACGCTGAAAATGTGCATATTAGTGCCAAATTGCTTAAACTGGCGAAGAATGTTAACACTGCAAAATAATGTGATGATGGCCAATAATTTATGAGACGACAACACTTTGCCGATTTACCGATCACTAGCAAGCTGCGCCGCTTACAAGCGTTGACCGTCGGTATGGCCTTGGTGTTTACCCTGTTGGTCAGTAGCTTCACAGAATTTTGGAAGGAGCGCGGGCAAATAGTGGCCGACATTAAAACCACAGGAAATATGATTGGTTTTAATGCTGCCGCCGCTTTGCTGTTTAACGATAGCCGGTCGGCAACGGACATTCTTGCGGCGTTGCGCAGCAAACCGAATATCATCGCCGCCGAGCTATATACCAGCGAAGGTGTCCAGTTTGCCGACTATGTCGGCGAACGGTTTGCCGATTTCATCACCAAAAACCATTTCTCTACGGTTCCGGGGACACTTGTCGAGGCCCAGAGCCAACTCCAAGAGAACCGATTCGAGTTATTGACGCATACGGAAGTCCAGCCCGTCTACCAAAATGGTGAGGCGGCAGGTTATTTGTATATGGTGGTGGACCTGCGCCCTATGTGGTGGGGGCTGTTTTATAATTGGGGGCAAATTTCCCTCGTCACGCTGGCGGCTTTTCTGCTGAGCTCTTTTTATGGGCGGCGCTTGGCCACTTTGATTTCGGCACCCGTGATACGCTTATCCCAGTTGGCCCAACAAGTGTCACGGGAAAAAAATTACACGGTCAGGGCGGAAGGGGAAGGCCAGGACGAAATAGGCCAATTGGTGAAAAGCTTCAACCAAATGATAGGGCAGATACACGAACGTGACGAGCAACTGGAGCGGCAACGCGGCCAGCTTGAACATGAGGTGGAAATCAGGACAGCGGACTTACGCCATTCGGTGGAAGAAGCCCATGCCGCCAATCTCGCCAAATCCCAGTTTTTGGCCACTATGAGCCATGAAATCCGTACCCCGATGAACGGGGTGCTGGGCATGACGGAATTGTTGTTAAGCACGGAATTGACGGAGACCCAAAGGCAATACACCGAAACGGTGTTCAGCTCGGCGGATGCGCTGCTGACATTGATCAATGACATTTTGGACTTTTCTAAAATTGAGGCCGGTAAGCTGGAATTGGAGGAAATCGACTTTAACTTGCCGGAGTTGATCGACCATTTGACCGGACTGTTTTTCGATAGGGCGCACAGCAAAAATATTGAGCTAAGTTGCACTTTGGAAACCAACGTCCCCCATTCCGTCAGGGGCGACCCTTACCGGTTACGCCAAATCCTGACCAATTTGCTTTCCAATGCCGTCAAATTCACGGATGTCGGCTCGGTCAGGCTGCATGTCAGCAAATTGGAAAACGAACATTATGGCTTAGGTGACAGCTTCTACCTGAATTTCCGCATCAGTGACACGGGCATAGGCATCAAGCCTGATGCGATGGCGAAACTGTTCAAATCCTTTAGCCAAGCCGATGGTTCGACCACGCGTAAATACGGGGGCTCCGGGTTGGGGCTGGCGATTAGCAAGGAGCTTACGGAGCTGATGGGGGGGACGATCAATGTGGAATCCAAGGTCGGGGCGTACACGGCGTTCATTTTGCATTTGCCGTTGCGTAAGGCGTTGGCCGCCGTTCCCAGCCAAACGTTGCAAAAAACCGATTTGCTTGGCAAACGCGCCCTGATTGTTGAAGATAACCCGACCAATGCCAAAATCCTTACCAATTACCTGTTGAATCTGGGCATGAATTCCCGGCTTGCCGAAACCGGGATGCGGGCTTTGGAGATCCTTGACCAGTCCGTCCGTCTGGGCCAAAGCTACGATTTTGCTTTGGTGGATATGAAAATGTTGGGCATGAACGGTGCCGAACTTTGCCAACAAATCCGCAATGACAGCCGCTTTGCCAAGATGCGTATTGTCATCATCACGTCCAGTGCCTATGATGACGAGCTGGACAGCTTCCGCATCAGCGGCTGCGACTTGTATTTGCACAAGCCGCTGCGTAAACGTATCTTACAGGAGGCGTTGCTGAAGCTGATTGCCGAAAACCAAACGGACACGAGCCTGGAAACCGGTTTGCAAGATGCGCATATCTTGCTGGCTGAAGACAACCCGATCAACCAGGAAATTGTTAAGGCCATACTGAAGGTGATCGGTTGCCATGTTGAAGTGGCCGTTAACGGCTATGAAGCCCTGGACATCTTCAAAAGGGGGAACATTGATTTGATCCTCATGGATTGTATGATGCCGGAAATGGATGGTTACACGGCAACCCATGAAATTCGCGTCCTGGAACAAAAATCAGGGGAGGGGCCGGTGCCCATAGTGGCATTGACAGCGAATGCCATGGAAGGTGACCGGGAGAAGTGTTTGGATGCCGGTATGACCGATTATTTGGCAAAACCGATTTCCATTGAAGTTTTGCGCGACAAGGTGATCAGTTTATTGAAAGCCAAAAAAACCGCGATTAAGCGAGAATCAGATAAACTATTTTCCCAACAGGCTTATACTGATACCGGCCGGTTCGACCCGACACCCTTGAACACGTTGCGTAAGATGGGGGGGGACACGTTGGTGGCTAACCTATTGCAAATGTTCCAGAGCAGCTCGGCGCAGTTAATCGAAAAATTGCGGGTAGCCATGATTGAACAGGATGGGGAAGCGGTGCGCCAAGCCGCCCACAGTTTAAAATCGGCTGCCGCCAATGTCGGCGTCCTCTGTCTTGCTGAAATGGCCCGTAATTTGGAACATGGCGCGCGCGATGGCTCGTTGGAATTCGATAAAGGGCTTGTTGAGAACATGAATAACGAATTCCAGCAGGTGTTACCCATATTATTACAACAGGATTTATCATGAGAGAGCAGCAACCCTCACGCAGCCTTATTTTGACGATTGACGACGATCACATGATAGGCTTGATGTTGCATGATGTTTTGGACAGGGAGGGGTTTGAGGTCCTAAGCGTCGCCAATGGGCGTGATGGCATTGGCATGATCAACGCCCGGCGGCCGGAGCTGGTGTTGCTGGATGTCATGATGCCGGAAATGGACGGTTTTGAATGTTTGCAACTGATACGCAAAATCCCCGGAATGGAATTGTTGCCGATTGTGATGCTGACGGGCGCGGACGATACGGATTCGATTAACCGGTCTTTTGAATTGGGCGCCACCGACTTTATTGTCAAACCGATTCACTGGCCGACGTTGCCGCACCGCTTACGTTATTTCCTGCGTGCCAGTTCGGCTTTAAGCGAATTGGCAAAAAGCGAGGCGGATTTACGCACCGCCCAAAAAATCGCCCGTCTTGGCAGTTGGGATTGGGTGGTGGAAGAAGACAAGATGGAGTGGTCTGACGAGGTTTTTAATGTGCTGGATGTGGCGCCCGATGAATTTGACGGGCAGTGCCGGGACATTTATAAAAGGCTGGTCAATGCCGATGCGGAAAAGCTCCTTCAGGCAATCGGACGCTGCGCCAAAAACAAGCAAAATTTCCACTTGGAATGCCAAATACGCCACGCCAACGGTTCTGACAATGTCTTGCTGGTTCACGGCGAGCCTATTGTTGTGGGTAATGACGTGACGCGTATCCATGGCACCATCCAAGATATTACGGAACGCCGGAGGATTGAAGAGCAGATACGCTTCCTGTCCTATTACGACCCTTTGACACATTTGCCAAACCGTAAGCTCTTCAAAATGATCCTCGGCCAGGCGATGGCTTACAGCAACCTCAACAATGCCGAGATGTCGGCATTGTTTATCAGCGTCGACCGGGTAAAGCGCGTTATCGAAACCTTGGGGCCGAGCGTGGGGGACCAGATCGTTAAATTGTTTGCTGACCGGCTCGTCGCTAAGGTTCAGGAATGTGCTTATGTCCCGGTCAATGTCGGCTATGATGCAAACCACGATTACGACATCAACCAAATGCTGGTGTCCAGGGTGGGCGGGGACGAATTTGTCATCTTGGTCAGCAACATAAAAGACACTAGCGATAGCATAAAAATAGCCAAAAGCGTTTTCCAAGTTATCGAACAGCCGTTCAGTATTGAAGAGCACGAAATTTTTCTCAGCATGAGCATCGGCATCGCTGTCTATCCGGGGGATGGCGTTGATGAGGATGGCTTCATCAAAAACGGCAAGGTTGCCATGAGCCATGCCCGTGAGCAGGGGCAAAATGACTACCAGTTTTTTAGGAAGTCGCTGAATGTCGCCGCATTCCATAAGCTATCAATGGAAAATAACCTCCAACGTGCGATTGAACGTGACGAATTGCTGCTTTTCTATCACGCCATTGTCAATATGCGCACCAAGACAGTGATCGGTTGCGAAGCCCTGATCCGTTGGCAGCATCCTGAATTGGGCCTAGTGCCCCCGTCACAATTTATACCGATTGCTGAAGAATCCGGGTTAATAAACTACATTAGCCATTGGGTGTTGGAATCGGCCTGTACGCAAATGCGCCAGTGGCAACAGCAAGGGCTGCCGTTGCAGGTCATTTCAATTAACGTTTCCTCCACCCAGTTCCGTAAAGACACGTTTGCCGATGAGGTCAGCCAAATATTGGCGCGTTTGAATTTAGCCCCCGGGCATCTGAAATTGGAGCTGACGGAAAGCATTTTGCTTGATGGCATCAAAGATGTGTTGGGCACCGTAAAACAACTCAGGGCATTAGGCGTACAAATTAGCATTGATGATTTTGGTACGGGGTATTCTTCCCTGTCATACTTAAAAAAATTGCCCATCACGGAGCTAAAAATTGACCGTTCCTTCATCCGCGACGTCCACCTTAATGACGATGACAAGGCGATCACCCAAGCCATATTGGGGCTCGCCAAGTCATTGTCTTTGGATGTGGTGGCGGAAGGGGTCGACCATCAGGAGCAAGTCGCCTTTTTGCTGCAACAAGGTTGTGAATTCGCCCAAGGCTTTTTGTATAGCAAACCATTGCCTGCCGCAGAGTTCGCAAAGTTTGTGCTAGGTTTTGGCCGGTAACCTGCCAAGAAGAACAGGCATGACTGATAAGCCACGGGTCCTGATTATTGATGATGATGCGATGAGCCGGATGTTGGCATCTGAGGCTTTGGGTAGGAATGGTTTTGAAATCATGGAGGCCGAAAATGGCCGGCAAGGCATAGCCTTGTTTATGGCTAAGCCACCTGACTTGGTGCTGCTTGATGTCATCATGCCCGAAATGGATGGTTTTGAGTGTTTGCGCCTGCTCTGTGGCGAGCTGCACAGCGAGGTGCCGATAGTCATGATGACCGCCGTTGAGGATATCCAGTGTGTGGAACTGGCTTATCAGTTAGGGGCGACCGATTTTATCGGCAAGCCAATGCAATGGATGCTGCTGCCTTATCGTGTCCGTTTCGTCTTGCGGAACCGTTTGATGAACCAATTATTGTCCGAGAAACAGCGGCAATTGCGGCAAAGTGAAGAACGCTTGCGTTTGTCGTTGTCCGCCGCAAAGCAAGGGATGTGGGATTTTAATATCCAAACCGACCAGGGTGTCGTGAATGGCGAGTTCGCCAACATGTTGGGCTATGACCCTCAAGAATATACGGCGATCACGCTTGATAATTGGTCCTCGAACATCCACCCTGGCGATTTTGACCTGATCAATGCCACTTGCCAAGCTTATTTGGCGGGTGAACTTCCTGAGTACCGGGTTGAATTTAGGCAGCGTTGTGCTGACGGTTCTTGGAAGTGGGTCTTATGTTTGGGCAGTATTGTGGAACGGGATCATGATGGCCGACCCTTGAGGATGTTAGGCACTTATACCGACATCAACGACAGCAAAATAGCCGCCGACAGGTTGCAGCTGTTGGCGAAAGTATTTGAATACAGCGGTGAAGGCATCATCCTTTGTGACGCCAACACCAGGATTTTATCCAGCAACGAGGCCTATAGCAGGATCACCGGTTATCTGGAAAGTGAGGCGAGAAACAAGACGCCTTATATCTTGTCCACCCAGCAACATGACCAGGCTTATTACCAAGGCATGTGCAAAGCCGTTAAGGAAAATGGTTATTGGCAAGGTGAAATCTGGGATGTCCGTAAAAATGGTGAAACCTATCCCGTGTTGCTGGGGATTTCTGTCATCCGCAACTCCCAAGGTTTCATCACCAACTATATCTGCATTTTTTCCGACATCACAGGCCGGAAAGCCGCAGAAGCCAAAATCGAATATCTGGCTCATCACGATGCATTGACTAAGTTGCCTAACCGCACTTTACTGAACGACCGTTTCGACCAGGCCAAGGCCCAGGCATTACGGAACAATACCTTGGTGGCGGTATTGTTCCTTGATTTGGACCGCTTCAAGCAGATCAACGATACCCTGGGGCATAATGTCGGAGACCTTTTGCTGCAAGGGATCGCGGGCCGTCTGTCGCATTGCGTCCGGCAGGTGGATTCGGTATGCCGCCAAGGCGGTGACGAATTTATCATTATCCTTACCGATCTGCCTGACGCCAAAATAGCGACACGCATTGCCATGAAAATCCTCGAACAATTGCATAAACCGTTCGCCATCGAAGGGGTTACCGTTTCCACCTCGTTCAGCATTGGCATCAGCCTGTTCCCTATAGACGGCATATCTTTCCAAAAGCTGCTGACCAAAGCTGACACCGCGATGTACGCGGCGAAAAATAAAGGCCGGAACACCTTCAAATTTTTTGCCGAAGATATGGACCAAGCGTCAATCGAACGCGTCACCATCGAAAGCAAACTGCTGGTGGCATTGGAAAAAAAGCAATTCCAATTATATTTCCAACCCATGTTTGCTTTACATGACAACCATATTATCGGTGTGGAAGCCCTGTTACGGTGGCAACCTGATAAGCTCACCAGCATACCGCCTAAAAAATTTATCCCTATCGCAGAAGACAATGGCATGATGCTGCCGATCGGCAATTGGGTCTTGCAACAGGCGTGTTTACAGAACCGCCACTGGCATGATGTGGGCTTAAAGCTATTGGTCACTGTCAATATATCGTCAGTGCAGTTCAGGCGTGGTGATTTGGTGGAGTCGGTGAAAGCGGCGTTGGCCCTTTCCGGCTTGGAGCCTAAGTATCTTGAGCTGGAGCTGACTGAATCCGTGCTGATGGTTGACAGCCATTCGGTGATTAAAGTGATCCATGAACTGAAGGCGCTGGGCATCAGTTTTGCCATAGATGATTTTGGTACCGGCTATTCTTCGCTAAGTTATCTCAAACAATTTCCAATCAACAAATTAAAAATCGACCAATCTTTTACCCGGGGGCTTAGTTCCGGCAAAAGCGAAGATAGCGCTATAGTCCAGGCCATCATACAATTGGGCAAGACGCTCGAATTGCAGACCTTGGCAGAAGGCATAGAAACCCATGAGCAGGCCGAGCAATTGACCCAATTGGGCTGTGAGAATGGCCAGGGTTTTTTTTGGCACCATCCGATGGCGGCGAAAGATTTTGAAGCCTTATGCCTTAAAGGGCACCAGCCTAAACCGCAAAGCATTTAGGTGTTGTCCAGAGCTACGTATGAAGTAAAAACGACGGCTTTGGCTGGTTTTTGCAGGGCTATAGCCGTTGGGGAGGTTTTACCGGAAATTAAACGGGGTTCTTGGTGGTAGGTAGTTGACAGATAAGACTTTTACAATCACGATAATTCTTTTTGGGGATGATATTCATGAAATCTGCTATGAACTGTAATATGTTTTCTTCGGGGCCGTTGCATTGGGTCCGCCGTTGCCTGGCCATGTCATGTCTTTTAATGGTGGCCGGGTGCGCTACGGTCGGGCATGAATTCCCTGCGGGCCAAGTGCAGTCGATCCGCATTGGCGAAACGACGCAAAACGATGTCTTTACCACCTTCGGTACCCCATGGCGTACGGGCATTGATAACGGCCTGAAAACATGGACCTACGGAAATTATTACCTAACGGCATTTGGCGAAAACCAAGCCGAAGATTTAGTGATCAAGTTCGACAAGCGGGGGGTTGTGAGCTCTTACAATTATAACTCCACAAAACGTGCCAAATAGGTTTTCCATTTCCCTTCAAATTTGCTTGCAGCTAAAGCCGCAGGCTAGGCTCCTGTCCGTCACCTAGCCCATGTTTTGCCCAGCCTGCGGCGTGGCGTTGATGCCGATGTTAACTACCAACCATTGCCAACGCCACCGCTTCGGCAACTTTAATGCCGTCCACCGCCGCCGATAAAATGCCGCCCGCATAACCCGCGCCTTCTCCGGCAGGGTACAAACCCTTGGTGTTGATGCTTTGGTACTGCCCGTTGCGTTTTATGCGGATAGGCGAAGACGTGCGCGTTTCCACCCCCGTCAAAAGCGCGTCGTCCATTGCAAAGCCTTTGATTTTTTTACCGAAAGCCGGTAAAGCTTCGCGGATGGCGGTAACTGCATATTCGGGTAGGGCGGTGGACAAATCGCCCAAATGCACACCTGGCGTGTAAGAGGGCAAAACGCTGCCGAACCGGGTGGACGGGCGATGGGCGAGAAAATCACCGACCAATTGCCCGGGTGCATCATAAGTCCCGCCCCCCAACACAAAAGCCTGGGCTTCCAATTGGCGTTGGAAATCTATGCCAGCCAAGGGATGGCCTGGATAATCGTCAGGCGTGACGCCAACGACGATACCGCTGTTGGCGTTGCGTTCATTGCGTGAATACTGGCTCATGCCGTTAGTCACCACATGCCCTGCTTCGGATGTGGCGGCGACAACCGTACCGCCAGGGCACATACAGAAGCTGTACACCGAACGCCCATTTTGGCAATGATGGACCAGTTTGTAATCGGCGGCGCCCAGCAAGGGATGCCCGGCGTGTTTGCCATAACGGCAGGCATCTATCAAGGACTGTGGATGTTCGATACGGAAACCCACAGAAAAGGGCTTGGCCTCAATATAGACGCCACGCCCATAGAGCATTTTGAAGGTGTCCCGGGCGCTGTGGCCAACCGCAAACACGATATGGCGGCTGGCTAGGGTTTCACCGCTGGCCAGCGTCACGCCCCGCACTTCATTGTCAACAATTTCCAGGTCATCAACCCGGCTTTGGAAACGGATTTCCCCGCCCAAGGTTTCAATGCTGGCGCGTATATGTTCGACCATGGACACCAGCCGATAAGTGCCGATATGCGGCTTGCTAACGCGCAATATTTCCGGTGGGGCGCCTGCTTTGACAAACTCGGTCAACACCTTGCGCCCGTAGTGGTTGGGGTCTTTGATTTGGGTATAAAGTTTGCCGTCAGAAAACGTCCCCGCCCCGCCTTCGCCAAATTGCACATTTGATTCAGGGTTGAACACCCGTTTGCGCCACAATCCAAATGTGTCTTTCGTGCGTTCGCGGACTTCCTTGCCGCGCTCCAGGATCAGCGGCCGGAAGCCCATTTGGGCGAGGATCAGGCCGACAAACAACCCGCAAGGGCCAGTGCCGATGACGATAGGCCGTTCGGCCAGATTTTCCGGGGCTTGGGCGACGAAACGGTAAGTGGTGTCTGGGGTCAGCGAAATCTGCGGGTCATCGTGAAAACGTACCAGCACTTCGGCTTCGTTAGTGAGTGACACATCCAGTGTGTAAACCAGCAATATGGCATCCCGCTTACGTGCATCGTTACCTTGGCGGAATATCGTAAAGCCAGACAATTGCTCAGGTTTGACCGCCAACCTTTGCAGGATGGCGGTGGACAGCATGTCTTCAGTGTGGTCTAAGGGAAGTTTTAATTCAGTGATTCTTAGCATGTGTTTAGGTTAATGGGGTGCATGTCGGCTGGACAGGGCTTTGTAAATGCCTGTTTAAGGCACGGGCGATGGGTGAAAATAAATCCCGTTAAATTAATGGCAACATCTTGTCAGGGTTCAAAATGCCTTTCGGGTCGAACTGATGCTTGATGTTACGCATGAGCTCCAGCGAATTGGCATCCAGTTCCCTATCGACAAAATCACGTTTTTCTAAGCCCACACCATGCTCGCCCGACAGCGTGCCGTTCAATTTGAGCACTAGCGAGAACACTTCATCCAAACATTGGTGCGCCCGTGCGCTTTGTTCGGGGTCGTCTGGGTTAAGCAATAGGTTGACGTGGATATTGCCGTTACCCGCATGGCCGAAATTGATGATCGGCAATTGGTATTGTTTGGACAGTTCATCCAATCCAGCGATCAGCGTCGGGATTTCCGTGACCGGGACGACGACATCTTCATTGATTTTCTTAGGCGCGACTTTGCGCAATGCGGGGGACAAGGCTTTGCGGGTTTGCCACAGGGCGGCGACTTCTTCCTTGGTTTGGGCGACGCGGATGTCCAGCAAACCGTCATTTTTGGCACTGTCGGCGACTTTTTGCGCGGCGTTGTCCAAGCCTTCAAGTTGCCCGTCCACTTCCATCATCAAAATCGCGCCTGCGTTTTCGGGCAAGTCGCAAGTGGAATATTGCCGGATCATGTTGATGGCGTTGCCGTCGATGAATTCCAAGGCGCACGGCACCACAGGCTGGGCCATAATCGCCGCGACGGCTTTGGCGGCGGCGAACACGTTTTGATAAACGGCGCGTAAGGTTTTGGTGGCTTCCGGTAGCGGCGTGAGCTTTAAGGTGGCTTCGGTGATGACCGCCAATGTGCCTTCCGAGCCGATAATCAGCCGTGTCAAATCGTAGCCCACCACGCCTTTGCTGGTGAACACGCCGACTTTGATTTCCTTGCCTGCCCCGGTGACGGCGCGTAAGCCCAGCGTGTTTTCGCGCGGCGTGCCATATTTTACGGCGCGGGGGCCTGCGGAGTTGTAGGCGAGGTTGCCGCCGATGCTGCAAAACGCCGCGCTGGTCGGGTCAGGAGGCCAGAAAAAGCCTTTTTCCTTCACAATATCCTGCACTTGCTGGTTGGTGATGCCGGGCTGCACGCGGATGTAGCGGTTGTCGGGCGAAAATTCCAAAACTTGGTCCATCCGCTCCAGCGACATGACCAAACCGCCTTTCAGCGGCACGGTTGCGCCCGTCGTGCCCGTACCGCGCCCGCGCGTGGTCAGCGGCACTAGGTAGTCATTACAGACGGTGACAGTGGCGGCGACTTGTTCGTGCGTGGCCGGGAACACCACGGCTTGCGGCAATACGTGGCGGCGGCTGTTGTCGTAACCATACGCCCAGCAATCTTCCGGCTTGGTCAGCAACCCGTTGGCGGCAAAAACCTGCGCCAAGGCCGCGATGAAGCCAGCGGGCAAGGGCGGCAGGTCAATCGAGGTATTCAAAGACGGTGATGATTTGTTTGACATTAGGTTGGTATCTGACCAAGTTAATAACGACAGTCCCTTCATTGCGGTGGACTTTACCCATCAGGTAAACCACGCCGTTTTCAACGTAGGCCTTGACCATTGCAGGGTTGAAGCCTTGAAGGGTGCGGATTTTATCTAGTGCGGAGCGGATGTTGTCCGCCAGCTCCGCATCCCTGGCGCGGGACTGCAGGTCGCTAGGCTCGGCGACGGCGACTTTGTTGTGCACCAGTTTGACATCGTCAACTAGACGGATAATGCCGATGATTTTGCTGCGCAGGGCTTCGGTGGGCGCCTCGCCCGTCACCAAGGCCGCGCCATTAAAAGCATGGACATTGATATGGGTTTGTCCAAAGAGTTCTTTGTCGCCACTGAGCTCATCATAGCTATCGGCTTCAATGGCTTGGTCTATGATAAGCGCCTCGCGGCTGCGGCGGCCTTGCGCCAGTTCGGCAGCCAGTTCCGCCTCATTCACGGGCGTGGTTGTGCAGCCGTTGAGGCTAAATAGGGCTATGGGCAGGAGTAAATATTTTTTCATGGCTCACCTTAAGCAGGTCTTGTGGGGGAAGTTAACCAAACAATTGATGGTCGATCAGGTCACACAGGCAATGGGTGATCAGGATATGGATCTCCTGGATATGGGCGCGGGAATCGCTAGGCACACGGATATCTATGTCCACTTCATTTAATAATTGCGAAAGCATCCCGCCATTGCCCGTCAACGCCACTACGGACATGTCCTTATCGTGCGCCACGGCAATGGCTTTGGCGAGGTTGGCGGCGTTGCTGCTGTCGCAATAAACCACCAAAATATCGCCGCTTTGGCCTAGGGCGCGAAGTTGCTTGGCAAAAATCTCATCAAAATGGTGGTCATTGGCAATGCCCGTCATCGTCACCACATCGGTGCTCAAGCCAATCACAGGCAAGGACGGGCGGTCGCGTTCGTATTGGTTCAACAAGGCCGAAGCCAGCAGTTGCGCACTGGCGGCGGAACGCCCATTCCCGCAGGTGAAGATTTTTTTATCATTTAATAGCGTGGAAACCAGCCGTTGCGAAGCGTATTCGATCAGCTCGCACAACAACCCCAACGTTTCCTGTTGGGTTTGGATGCTATCGGTGAAATGGTTGATGATGCGGTCTTGTAAGCTCATGGGGCGGTTAGGTGAAATGATGGAAATCTAGCGGTAAGTAAGCGATTATAAATGGGGAATGCGCTAAAGCTGTAATTTAGGGTGGTGGCCTGGAAATACAAGGCTTGGCCGCCTTATGGAAATCGCCATGGAGCTTGGCAAATAGGCGTGCCCCGGCTTAATTATGTTGGCTTGAAGCTTGAAAATGCTAACGTGATAAAAAGCATAACACAGAATGGTCCGTTGCGATGTTGGGCGACGAAATAGATTCGTAGGTCGGGTTAGCGTAAGCGTAACCCGACATTTGGGTGCTGATTCGTCGGGTTACGCTATCGCTAAACTATGATTGGCCTCCCTTCGTTCAGCCCATCCTGCCTAAGCCATACGCATCAGAACGCATTCTTCACCCATTCCAACCGTCCATCCCCCGATAGCGCAACCACGTCAAACCGTAGTGGCGGATTGATTTTGTTTGCCATCAAATAAGTTTGGGTGGCGGCGATGATGCGGGCTTGTTTG
The DNA here is from genome assembly GCF_000384075.1 of Methylovulum miyakonense HT12. Taxonomy (GTDB): domain Bacteria; phylum Pseudomonadota; class Gammaproteobacteria; order Methylococcales; family Methylomonadaceae; genus Methylovulum; species Methylovulum miyakonense. Next base: position 1,059,307 of record NZ_KB913025.1, on the reverse strand, counting down.
GTGGGGGTGATGCTTTCGGTGGCGGAGCCGAAGCGGTCGGTTTTGCGGTAGCGGACTTCGATAATGACCAAAGCTTGCTGGTCGGTCATGATTAAATCCAGTTCGCCGTGTTTGCAACGGAAATTGCGGCAGACTAATTTCAAACCGTGTTTGAGCAGGTGTTTTTCTGCGTGTTGTTCGGCTTGTTCGCCCGTGGCGAGATGCGCGGCTTTGGTTTTGTTATTGGCGAAGAGCATGTTGCTTTCCGGTTGTGGCAAGCCGTGGGCTGAGGAACGGGGCCAAGCCTGTGGGGTTGATGCTGTTATAATCGCCTGACGGTCTGCGGTGTTTGGGCAGGTGATTAGTACGGCTCATGGTCGTGCCTACAGTGAGTGGAGAAAAATACATGGCAAATCAATGCGGTAAATTATACGTGGTTGCCACGCCGATAGGTAACTTGGGCGATATTAGTTTTCGGGCGATTGAGACCTTAAAGCAGGTGGATTTGATTGCGGCGGAAGACACGCGCCATGTCGGCCTATTGCTAAGCCATTACGGCATCAGCAATAAAAAAGTGTCTTTGCATCAGCATAATGAAGATAAAGCCTCGCTGATGCTATTGGAAAAATTACGCGAAGGCTTGTCTATCGCGCTGGTGTCGGATGCGGGAACGCCGTTGTTAAGCGATCCGGGAATGCCCTTGGTCAAGTTGGTGAAAGACGCGGGGCTGGATGTGGTGCCAATCCCTGGCGCTTGCGCCTTGATTGCGGCCTTGTCGGCGGCGGGTTTGCCTGTCAGCCAATTCACCTTTGAGGGGTTCGCGCCGCGTACGTCTTCGGCGCGTAAGGCATTTTTCAGCGAACGGGTTTTAAGCCCGGTGACCTGGGTGATCTATGAATCCAGCCACCGCATTCTGGCGTGTTTGGAAGATATGGCGGCGGTGTTGCCATTAGATAGGGAAATTGTCATCGCCCGCGAGTTGACCAAATTGCACGAAACCATCGTCAAAACCAATTTGGCGGACGCGCTGGCCTTGGTGGCGCGTGAAGAAAACATGCGTAAAGGCGAGTTTGTGGTGATTGTCGATGGGGCGGTGCTTGAAAAAACCGAGCAGGAAGTTTCACCGGAACAATTAAGGGTTTTGGGCATTTTGCTGAAGGGATGCCCGCTGAAAACGGCGGTGGCCTTGGCGGTGGAAATTACCGGGGGACGGAAAAAATTGCTATATCAGGCCGCTTTGGCGATGCAGGAAACGCAATAAAATCGCCATATTAGACCTGAAAGGTTTACAAAACCTTTCAGGTCTTGCAAATTTATGAAAGTCGTCCAACGCCAAGCGCTTGAATGTGTTACACTGGCGGATGGAAGAGTCGACTGAGCAGTCGCTGTTTTATCCTTGTGATGAAATGGAGGAAAGTCCGGGCTCCACTGGGCAGGGTGCCAGGTAACGCCTGGGAGGTGTGAACCTACGGAAAGTGCCGCAGAAAATAAACCGCCTGTCAGTAGACCGGTAAGGGTGAAAAGGTGCGGTAAGAGCGCACCGCGCGACTGGTAACAGGAGTGGCATGGTAAACCCCACCCGGAGCAAGATCAAATAGGGGGACAGACGCGTGGCCCGCGCGGTCCCTGGGTAGATTGCTTGAGCTGCAAGGTGACTTGCAGCCTAGATGAATGGCTGTTCTCGACAGAACCCGGCTTACAGGTCGACTCTTTCTTCTTACTAGAAAATCCTGGTTTTTTCATACCCCGGCTTGTGATTTATTGCCAAATTTGAGTGTTATTACGCACTTCATTTCCCCAGCAAAATACAGTGGCTAGCCCTGCGCCGCGTGCCATCTGGCCTCATCCCTAATGACCCCCTGTAACAAATCCATCCACTTTATTGATAAATCATAATATTTATCAATGCGGCTCCCGCATGCTCTGAGGCATCCTTAGGTATTTTGTAAGTTATTGTCGAGAAAGCAACATTTTATCTAAAAACCTGCTTGACTAACGGCTGATTGAATTCTATAGTGCGCCTAACTGTGGAAAAAAGTGGGTTAAAAGTGTAAAGAAATGGATTTTTTGGGATATTAGGTGGCTCTTGTTTCGTGGCATAAGTACAATCAATCTTGATGACAAAGGCCGTATTGCTATCCCTACGCGTTACCGGGAAACACTGCAACAATGTTGTCAACGCCAAATGGTCGTCACTGTCGCTGTCAATGAGCGCTGTACGGGTGAGGGCGGCTGTTTGTGGTTATATCCTCTGCCAGAATGGGAAAAGCTTGAACAAACCATTATCAAATTACCTACCTTAAATAAAGCCGCAGGCAAGTTGAAACGGTTTCTTATCGGCAATGCGTCCGAGTGTGAAATTGACAGCCAAGGCCGTTTACTGTTACCCGAAAAACTTCGGACGTCCGCCGCCATGGATAAGAAAATCATGCTGGTGGGGCAGCTCAACAAGTTTGAGCTATGGAACGAGGCCGCCTGGAATTCAAAAGAACAGGATTGGATGGACAGTGATGACACCGAAGGTGTCGAAGAATTAGGGAATTTATCTTTTTAAGGCAATTTAATACTGGGGGAATGTAGTGGAGCATTTGCCCGTGATGTTGGCAGAAGCATTGGAGCAACTGGCAATTAAAGAAAATGGCCTTTATCTGGATTGTACATTCGGGAGAGGTGGGCACAGCCAGGGTATTCTGGGGCGATTAGGGGAATCGGGCCGGTTATTGGCATTAGATAGGGATCCGGATGCCATTGCTTCAGTATATGCCCGGCAGTTACAAAGCGACAAACGGTTTAGGTTAATACATAGTTGTTTCTCAGGCTTGAAAGACATTGCCACCTCCGAACAAATCTTAGGCCAAGTTGATGGCATCTTAATTGACTTAGGCGTTTCATCACCACAACTGGATAATCCCGAACGGGGATTTAGTTTTTTGCATGACGGCCCGTTAGATATGCGTATGGACTGTTCAGTTGGCATCTCTGCGGCACAATGGCTAGCGAAAGTGGATGAGCAAGAGCTAGTGGATGTCTTGTTTGATTACGGCGAAGAGAAGTTCGCACGACGGATCGCCCGCGCTATTGTCGGGCATCGCCAGCAAACGGCGATCACGACAACCCGGCAGCTGGCAAAATTAATCGAAGACGCGGTTCCGGTCAGGGAAAAGCATAAACACCCGGCAACCCGGTCTTTCCAAGCCATACGCATAGCTATCAACAGCGAACTGGACGAGCTCAAAAGCGTTTTGGCGCAAGCTTTGGAATTATTGAAGCCGGGAGGGCGGCTAGTCGTGATTTCTTTTCATTCACTTGAAGACAGGATAGTTAAGCGGTTTTTCCGTGACGAATCCGGTGCCAAATACAATCCGGGCAAATTCCCGATCAAAGAAGCGGATATCACCAAAGGCGTTTTAAAAAAAATGGGCAAGGCGTTGAAAGCGGGGCCGGAAGAAGTCGCCCGAAATGCCCGGTCGCGTAGCGCCATGATGCGCGTTAGCGAGAAAGTTTAAATGGCCGCTTTGCGTATTTGGGCAATTGGTGCGCTGTTTATGGCATTACTGGTGTCGGCCATTGCGGTGGTCTATTTCCAATACCGTGCGCGGTTAATTTTTATTGAAATCCAGCAGCAGCAAAATGCCTTGGACCAATACGAGATAGATTGGGGGAAGACGCAGTTGGAGATCACTATGCTCCTGGAACAAAACCATATTGAATCCGCGGCGCTCAATCAATTAAAGCTGGTCATGCCAAAACACGAAGACATAATTTATCTCAAGCCTTAATCTGCCCATGATTGATTTTAGATTAAAAAAAGCAGGACGCGAACCCACGACTGACTTTACTGGCCGAAGGCGGGTTCTGGTTGCTTTTATGATGTTTTGTATGGTGGCTTTGGTGGCCCGCGCAGTCTATTTGCAGGCCATACACGAATGTGACCCCAAGTTTGAAAACGCTTACCAGCATATTGATGTGGTGCCGATTATGGCGTCACGGGGCATGATAAAAGATAGGAACGGTGCGCCACTAGCGGTCAGCACCCCTGTCCATTCCATCATCATCAATGCCAGGGAAGTCAAAAAAGATGACGATGCCCGCATCAAACAAATGGAAAAGGATTACCGCAAGCATAAAAAGGAAGAGCTGCACCTTGATAAAGCGATGAAGTTGACCGAAGCGGAAAAACTTCAGATCTATGCGGAATATCAAAAAGAGAAGGCTTATAAAGTCCAACAAATCGAAAGGCTTTTGGATTTGCCAATAGGGAAAGTGTCGGCTTTGTTGGATGTGGAAAAACCAAGGCAATTTGCCTATCTGGCGCGCCGGATAGACCCCGCGATTGGGGAGCAGATTAGAGGGTTGAAACTGGCGGGTATTTTTATTGAACCCGAATACAAACGTTTTTATCCGGCTAAAGAAGTTGCCGCGCATTTGCTTGGGTTTACCGATGCTAAAGATGTCGGCCAAGAAGGTGTCGAGGCCGGATATGAAAAAGTCTTGCAAGGCATTTCCGGCAGTAAACGGGTTATCCGGGACGGACAAGGGCATGTCGTTGCCGTAACCGACACCAAAGAAGCGGTGAAGGGTAAGGATATTGAACTGAGCATTGACGGGCGCATTCAATATTTGGCCTATCGTGAACTGGAACGGGCGGTCAACGAACACAAAGCCAAATCGGGCGTGCTGGTCATCTTGGATGCCAAAACGGGTGAATTGCTGGCCGCCACTAACCAGCCTTCCTTCAACCCCAACACCAAAGCAAAAAGCAATTACCGCAACCGGGCCATCAACGATGTGTTTGAACCCGGTTCAACCGTCAAGCCGTTTGTGGTCGCCGCGGGTTTGGATAGCGGATATGTCAAACCCAATGATATGTTTGTCACCAATGGCGCTTACTCGATAGGCCGCCGTACCGTTAAGGATGTGCATAATTACGGCACGATGGATTTGACCAAGGTGATAAAAAAATCCAGCAATATCGCCGTTAGCCAAATGGCGTTAAGGATGCCGCCCAAATATTTCCGTGGCGTTTATCACAACCTTGGTTTTGGCGAATCGGCGGCCTCCGGATTTCCGGGCGAAGCCGAGGGCAGCTTAATTGACCACCGCCGCTTAAATGATTTTGCCCGTGCAACCCTCTCGTTCGGCTATGGCGTCAGCTCCTCCGCATTGCAATTGGCTAGGGCTTACACCGCTTTGGCCGATGACGGCATCCTCCATTCAGTCAGTTTATTAAAGCGTGACGAAGACATTGACGCTAAACGCGTGTTCTCTGCCAAAACCGCAAAAAGTGTCAGGGCCATGATGGAACAAGTTGTCACCAAAGACGGCACGGCTTACGAGGCCAGGGTCGATGGTTACACGGTGGCGGGCAAAACCGGCACGGTCAAAAAATCCGGCGGAAGGGGCGGGTACATCGCTAAAAAATATTTCTCGGTATTTGCCGGTATCGCCCCTGCGAAAGACCCGCGCCTAGTGATGGTGGTTATGATTGATGAACCTTCGGCGGGACAATATTACGGTGGCTTGGTTTCCGCGCCGGTCTTCTCTAAGGTCATGTCGGGCGCTTTGAGGATACTGGATGTGGCGCCTGACCAGATAGACACCATGCCGATTTTATTAACCCAGCAATTCCAATAAATTTTCAGATGAACCTGCAAGCTTTATTAAATGGATTGGCACCTAACCCGCAGCAGGGGCTTGAAAGCCTGACGGTCGAGGGTTTGGCGTTGGATAGCCGTTTGGTCCGGCATAACGATGCGTTCATTGCCTTGAACGGCAGCCAACAACATGGTTTGGCCCATGCGGCGCAAGCCATCAGCAAGGGTGCCGGCGTGATCATTTATGACCCTGCCGGTAATGGCGCGGAGTTGGCAAAACAGGTTCTGGGTGTACCAGTGATAGCCATCGACGGCTTAAGCGATGCCCTTGGGGAAATGGCCGCACGATTTTATGGTGACCCGTCCCAAGCTATGGCCGTGATAGGCATCACAGGCACGAATGGCAAAACCTCATGCAGCCAGTTTTTGGCGCAAATGCTTGACGCGTGCGGGATTATCGGCACGCTGGGTTGGGGTGAATGGGGCAAATTAAAAACGACCGCCAATACCACGCCTGATGCGTTGTCTGTACAGCAAATGCTGGCTAGCTTGCGGCAAGATGGCAAACAAGCGGTGGCCATGGAAGTCTCTTCGCATGGCTTAGATCTGGGCAGGGTCAATGGCGTCAAGTTTACCGGTGCCGTTTATACCAACATCACCCGCGATCATCTGGACTATCACGGCACGATGGACGCTTATCTGGAAGCCAAACTCCTGTTATTAAAGAAATCATCGCCCGCTTTTGTGGCGGTGAACCTTGATGCCGAAGGTAGCGACGCGGTTATTGCCTCAATCCCCGGATCGGCCAGCATTTGGGGCGTGAGCAGGCAAGGCAAGGTGGTGGCAAAAGGTGAGACGCTACAAGTCAAAAATAGCCGTTCCCATGCGGGCGGATTGGAATTTGATGTCCAATACCGTTTAGTTGCACAGCATATTAGCGTCCCTTTGTATGGTGATTTCAATATCGAAAATGTCATGCTGGTGTTGGCGGTCATGCTGGCAATGGGCATGGAATTTTTGCCGGCGGCAGAAAAACTGCGGCAATTAAAGCCCGTTGCGGGACGCATGGAATGTTTTGGCGGCGATGCGCAGCCATTGGTTTTTGTTGATTATGCCCATACCCCAGATGCCTTGGACAAAGTCCTGAGTAGCGCCCGTAACCATTGCCGCCAATCCTTGTGGACGGTGTTTGGCTGCGGTGGCAACCGGGATAGCGGCAAGCGCCCGCTCATGGGGGCGGCTGCGGGGCAATGGGCGGACCGCGTGATCGTCACTGATGACAACCCGCGCAATGAAGATAGCGCCGCGATTATCAAGGACATTTTAAGCGGCTGTGACAGCAGCAAAACCGAGGTGGTGCCTGACCGTGAACAAGCCATACACACGGCGGTAGCCAGGGCCGGCCATAAGGATTGCATCGTCGTGGCCGGTAAAGGCCATGAGGACTATCAAGAGGTAAAAGGCGTGAAATATCCGTTTAGTGACCGGCAAGTGGTGCTTGAAGCACTGGCAAGGAGGGCCTGAACCATGCCCATGATGCTCAGTGAAATCGCCATGGCCGTGAAGGGCCGGCACATCGGGGATGATGTGGCCATCACCTCGGTGGGCATAGACACCCGCACACTAAAAACCGGGCAGCTTTATGTCGCGATCAAAGGCGACCGTTTTGATGGCAATGAGTTTATGCTGGCCGCCGAGCAAGCCGGGGCGGTGGCCGCAATCGTCCATGCCGGAACCCAGACTAGTTTGCCGCATATCGTTGTCAGCGATAGCCGTTTGGCGTTGGCGGAACTGGCGGGGGCTTGGCGGCGTAAGTCTCCTGTCCAAGTGGTTGGCATTACCGGCAGCAACGGTAAGACCACGGTTAAGGAAATGACCGCCGCCATCTTGGGTGTCGCGGGCGAAACGCTGTTTACCCAAGGCAATTTGAACAATGATATCGGCGTCCCGCTGACCTTGTTGCAGATTAATGAAACGCACCGTTATGCAGTGATTGAAATGGGGGCTAACCATCCGCAAGAAATTGCTTATACCAGCCGCTATGCCCAGTCTGACGCCGTTATCTTGAATAACGCCGGGGCTGCGCATATCGAAGGTTTTGGCAGCTTGGACGGGGTGGCACGGAGTAAAGGCGAGATTATCGAAACCCTAAAACCGGAAGGGATCGCCGTCCTCAACCGTGATGACCGTTATTTCGATTATTGGCTAGGCCTCGCCGGCAACAAGAAGGTATTGTCCTTCGGTTTCCATGAAAATGCCGATGTGACCGCCAAAGGCATTAAGTCCGAATTCTCAGCCCAAGCCTTCCGCACCGTTTTCCAATTGGCCACGCCACAAGGGCAAATTGAAGCCGCCATCAACTTGGCGGGCCGGCATAATGTCATGAACGCCTTGGCGGCGACGGCGGCGGGTTTGGCGTTAGGCTTAAGCCTGGCGCAAATTGTCCAGGGCTTGGCGATTGTCCAGCCTGTAAAAGGCCGTTTGCAACCATTGGTCGGCTCGGTGGGCAGCCGGATCATTAATGACACTTACAACGCCAATGCCGCATCGCTGAAAGCCGGCTTAGACGTGTTGCGGGAGTGTGGCGGCGAACCCTGGCTAGTGTTAGGCGCGTTCGGTGAGCTAGGCCCGGAAAGCGTGGCCATACATGCCGATGTCGGCAATATGATTAAAGCCAGTGGTGTGGTGCGTTTATTGGCGACTGGCGACCACGCCCGTTTTGCCGTTGAGCAATTTGGCGCGGGGGCGGATTTTTTCCCCTCCCAAGCCGATTTGATCACCGCCTTGCGGCAGGAACTGCAAGGCGGTGAAACCATTTTGATTAAGGGCTCGCGGGCGCAGCACATGGAATATGTCGTTGCCGCTTTAGTCGGGCAGTTCGGAAATTAGGCTAGGAAACAGCTATGTTACTTTATCTGGCGGATTATTTGATGAGCGTTGACGGCGGGTTTCGGGTGTTCCATTACCTGACTTTCCGCGCCATTTTGGGCGTGCTGACCTCATTGATGATCTCTCTCATGATTGGCCCTTGGATGATCGAGCGTTTGCGTGGCAATAAAATTGGCCAAAGCATCCGTGAATTGGGGCCGCAATCGCATTACGAAAAAGCGGGTACACCAACGATGGGCGGCACCTTGATTTTGGTCGCCATCGCCATCAGCACCCTATTATGGGCGGATTTGAGCAACCGTTATATCTGGGTCATCTTGCTGGTGACGTTGGGTTACGGCGTGATTGGCTTTATTGATGATTACCGCAAGGTGGTCAAACGTAACAGCGATGGCTTGTCGGCAAAAGCCAAATATTTGGCGCAATCCGTCATAGGCCTGACCGCCGCCGTTTTTTTATATAAAACCGCCGTAGTCCCCGCCGAAACGCAATTTATCATCCCGTTTTTTAAAGACGTGATGTTGGACATGGGGCCCATGTACGTCATCCTCACCTATTTTGTGATTGTGGGGACCAGCAACGCGGTCAACTTGACCGATGGCTTGGATGGCTTGGCGATTATGCCGACAGTGATGGTGGCGACGGGATTGGGCGCGTTTGCCTATTTGTCAGGCCATGCGACGTTTGCGCAATATCTGGCGATCCCGTACTTGCCCAATTCCGGCGAGCTGATCGTTTTCTGCGCCGCCATTGTCGGTGCAGGTTTAGGCTTTTTATGGTTTAACACCTATCCCGCCATGGTGTTCATGGGGGATGTCGGTGCCTTGGCGTTAGGTGGTGCATTGGGGGTGCTGGCGGTGCTGGTCAGGCAAGAAATCGTGTTGGTCATTATGGGCGGTGTTTTTGTTATGGAAACGCTGTCGGTCATCATCCAGGTCGCGTCTTTCAAAATGACCGGAAAACGGGTGTTCAGGATGGCGCCGATACACCATCATTTTGAACTGAAAGGCTGGCCGGAACCACGGGTTATCGTGCGGTTCTGGATCATCACCGTAATCCTGGTCCTGATCGGTTTGGCGACATTAAAATTGAGATGACAATGCAGACTCAAACAATTACCGGCTTATTAACCAAGCATTTTGCGCTGGATCCGCAAAGCTCCAAAGTCTTAGTGGTAGGGCTTGGCCACACCGGCATGTCGGTGGCGCGTTATTTACAGAAATTGAATTACCAGTTCGCCATTATTGATAGCCGCGACAAGCCGCCATTGATAGATGAATTTATTGAGCAGATGCCTGATACCCCGGTCTTTACGGGTGGCTTTGACGATGCCGCCTTTAAGGTGGCCACCCATCTGGTGGTTAGCCCCGGTTTGTCGTTGAACGAAAAGGCGATCATGAAAGCGATCGCCAATGGCTCAAAAATCGTCAGTGACATTGATTTGTTCGCCTGTTCGGTGACCGCGCCGATAGTCGCCATTACCGGCTCCAATGGTAAAAGCACCGTGACCACGATGGTTGGCGAGATGGCAAAAGCAGCCGGTAAACAGGTTGCCATGGGTGGCAATTTGGGGGTTCCGGCATTGGATTTATTGGCCGGCCCTGCGGATCTGTATGTCTTGGAATTATCGAGCTTCCAATTGGAAAGGACATCCCAATTGAATGCGGCGGCGGGAACGGTGCTGAACATCAGTGCCGACCATCTTGACCGCCATGCCGACATCGCCGAATACGCCCAGGAAAAGCAGCGCATCTTTAGGGGCAATGGCGCGATGGTGATCAATATTGATGACCCGATGGTCAAGGCCATGCAGGATAAAGGCCGGGTTAGCTACACTTTTTCCATCAATGCCAAAGCTGATTTTTATCTGGCCGAGGCCGATGGCGTTGAGTACCTGATGCACAAGGATGAGCGCTTGATGCCGCTTGCCGATTTGCCGCTTGAAGGCCGCCACAATGCCGCCAATGCGTTGGCCGCCTTAGCGTTGGGCGTATCGGTGGGATTGGATAAAGCCGCGATGTGCGCGGCATTACGGAAATTTAAGGGCTTGGAACATCGGATGCAGCGGGTTGCCGAAATACGCGGCGTGACCTGGATTAATGATTCCAAGGCCACCAATATCGGGGCCTGTGTCGCCGCCTTGCAAGGTTATGTCCGCAAAGTCATCCTCATTGCTGGCGGGCAAGCCAAAGGTGCGGATATGAACGAACTGGTCCCGGCGATCATGGAAAAAGCCAAAAGCGTGGTGTTGATGGGCAAGGACGCGCCGTTGATAGAAAAAGCCTTACAAGGCACGTCGGTGCCCGTGTATTCGGCAGAAAACATGACGCAAGCCGTGCAAATTGCTGCCGGTTTGGCTACCAGTGGCGACAGTGTCTTATTGTCGCCGGCATGCGCTAGTCTTGATCAATTTAAAAATTATCAAGACAGGGGCAATAAATTTACTAAAGCCGTCTTGGGGTTATCCACATGAACAGAAGAAACAGGGCCTTAGCGGCCGGAGCCTTTCATTTTGATTCCATGCTCGTCACTGTGTGCGTGTGTTTGCTGCTGATCGGTTATGTCATGGTGACCTCTTCCTCGTTGCATTTGGACAGCAAAGCCTCGGTGGCGGCAAGCGCTTTAAATGTGTGGGGCTACCCCATCAAGCAGCTTGTCCATATTGCCCTGGGTCTCGTCATGGCAAGGTATATTGCCATGATACCGATGCGGAACTGGCAAAAAATTGCCCCATGGCTGTTTATAGCCGGGCTGTTGTTGCTGGTCGTGGTGTTGTTTTTCGGTGTCAATGTCAACGGAAGTACCCGTTGGCTGTCGTTGGGCGGTATCAGGATCCAGGTGTCCGAGTTGGTCAAATTTGCCGCCGTTGTTTACATGGCGCGGTATGTCAATCTGCATCAGCAATCCATACGCGAATCGGCTTTTGGTTTGCTCAAGCCGTTATTGCTGTTTTCTGTGGCTAGCGTCTTATTGTTGTTGGAGCCGGATTTTGGCTCGGCTGTCGTCATTTTAATCATTGCCATGGGCATGATGTTTTTGGCCGGTGCCAGAATGCGGCAATTCGCATTGCTGCTTGCTGTGGTCGCCGTGTTGGCAGGGTTGTTGGTATACCTTGAGCCTTACCGCATGAAGCGGGTGACCAGTTTCATGAATCCTTGGGCTGACCCGCGTGATACCGGATTCCAACTGATCCAGGCCTTGGTTGCTTTTGGGCGCGGCGAATTGTGGGGCGTGGGTTTAGGTGGCGGCCTCCAGAAACTGTTTTATCTGCCGGAAGCCCACACCGACTTCCTGTTTTCGGTGATCGCCGAAGAATTGGGGTTGTTGGGCGTTTTGGCGGTGATTAGCCTGTTCGCGTTGTTGGTTTGTAGGGCGTTTACGATTGCCGTGGCGGCGGAAAAGGCGGGGGAGCAATTTTCGGCTTTTGTCGCGTATGGCCTAGGCATTTGGTTTGGTTTTCAGGCCTTCGTCAATATGGGGGTCAATATGGGCTTGCTCCCCACCAAAGGTTTGACCTTGCCGCTCATGAGTTACGGTGGCGGCAGTATGATGATCATGTGTTGCGCTGTGGCCTTGCTATTTAGGGTGCACACCGAGGTGACCGAAATCAACGCCAGCACCTTGCCTGAACCCCGTTTCAAAGCGAAGGCCAAAGTCGCATGAAGCGGATTGTGATCATGGCGGGCGGGACAGGAGGCCATGTGTTCCCGGCCTTGGCGGTCGCCGAGTCATTAATTGAAAAGGGCTGGCAAGTCAGCTGGTTGGGTACGCAAAAGGGGCTGGAAAGCCGTGTGGTTCCGGAACATGGCATCGCCATAGACTGGTTGTCGGTGGCGGGCGTGAGGGGCAAAGGCTTGTTGTCAAAGGCCACAGCCCTGGCCAAGTTATTAAAGGCCTGTTGGCAAGCCGCACACATCCTCCGTGAACGCAGCCCTGATGTGGTTTTAGGGATGGGCGGGTTTGTTGCGGGGCCGGGCGGGTTGATGGCGAGGTTATTAGGCATCCCCTTGGTCATCCATGAACAAAACCGGGTTCCGGGCACAACCAACCGCTTGTTGGCGAAATTGGCAAGCCGGGTGCTGGAAGCGTTTCCTGGCAGTTTCCATAAAAAAGTCCGGGCGCAATGCACGGGCAACCCGTTAAGGAAGCAGTTTATGCAAGTCCCGGCAGAAAAACATCCAAGCGCCGACCATATCAATATTTTAGTGGTCGGTGGCAGTTTGGGGGCGCAAATTTTAAATGAAATTGTCCCGGAAGCGATTGCCTTGTTGCCAGGGATAAAAATTAAGCATCAGACTGGCGCGGTGATGTGCGGGCAAGTGACGGAACATTATCGGGCCTTAGGGATTGAAGCGGAGGTCAGCCCCTTTATTGACGATATGGTCGCCGCTTACCAATGGGCGGACATGGTGATTTGCCGCGCGGGGGCCATGACCGTGAGCGAAGTGTCGGCAATGGGGGTTCCGGCCATTTTTGTGCCCTTGCCCAGTGCGATTGACGACCATCAGACCGCCAATGCCCGTTATTTGACCGAAGCCCAAGCAGGATTATTGTTAATGCAGAAAGAACTGACCGCCCGGCATTTGGCGGAAAAAATCACCCAAGCCAGCCAACAGCTACAGGCGATGGGTTATGCCGCGCAACAATGCGCCCGCTTGGACGCCACTGAAGTGGTGGCGAAAGCGTGTATGGCGGAGGCGGGCGTATGAGCTTCCCACATATCCGCGCCATGGTGCAATCGCTCGGTAACATCGAGCGTATCCATTTTGTTGGCATCGGCGGCACGGGCATGAGCGGCATCGCCGAGGTTTTGTTCAACCTAGGCTATCAAGTGTCCGGTTCGGACATTAAAGAAAGTGCCGTGACCCAACGCTTGGCAGGCTTAGGGGCCAACATCCTGATTGGCCATAGCCGTGAGAATATCCTCAATACCGATGTGGTGGTGGTGTCCAGCGCGATAGACCGCAGCAACCCCGAAGTCGATGAAGCCTATCTGAACCGGATCCCGGTCATCCCGCGCGCCGAAATGTTGGCCGAGCTGATGCGTTTCCGCTTTGGCATTGCCGTTGCCGGAACCCATGGCAAAACCACAACGACCAGCCTGACCGCGAGCATTTTGGCGGAAGGCGGTTTGGATCCGACGTTTGTCATTGGTGGCCGTTTGAATAGCGCGGGCAGCAATGCCAAACTGGGGTTGGGGCATTATCTGGTCGCCGAAGCCGATGAAAGTGACGCGTCCTTTTTGTATTTGCAGCCGATGATCTCGATAGTCACCAATATTGACCAAGACCACATGGCGACTTACCAAAACAGTTACCAACGGCTGAAAGAGACATTTATCGAATTTTTGCACCATCTGCCTTTTTACGGGTTGGCGGTGTTGTGTTTGGACGATGATGGCATTAAGGAAATCCTGCCGGACATATCTAAGCCTGTGGTCACCTATGGGGTCGATGAAGAAGCGGATGTGCGCGCCATCGACATCCAACAGGAAGGGATGCACACCCGCTTCAATGTCTTACGGCGCGGCGGCCATCCCGAATTGGCCGTGACCTTGAACATGCCGGGTTGGCATAATATGTTGAATGCCCTGGCGGCAATTGCGGTCGCCACCAAGTTGAACATTGATGACCAGGCGATCATCAGGAGCCTTGGGGCTTTTAAAGGGGTGGGCAGACGTTTCCAGATCAACGGCGACATCACCTTGGGTAATGGCAAACTGACCTTGGTCGATGATTATGGCCACCATCCGCGTGAAATTGCGGCAACCTTGGAAGCCTTACGGCAAGCCTGGCCTTCGCGCCGTTCGATTGTCGTCTTCCAGCCCCACCGTTATACCCGTACCCGTGATTTGTTTGAAGATTTTGTGCAAGTCCTGTCAACGGTGGATGTGCTGATTTTGATGGAAGTTTATGCCGCAGGGGAAACGGCAATTCCAGGCGCGGATGGCCGGGCATTAAGCCGTGCGATCAGGGTGCGTGGCCAAGTTGACCCGGTGTTTGTCGAAAATTGGGAAGAATTGCCATCCATTTTGGCGGGCATCGTTAAGGCTGATGATGTTGTCTTAACGATGGGCGCAGGGAATGTCGGGGCGATTGCGGCACAGCTTCCGCAATTATTGGCGGCGGCTTTGGCAGGTTAAGCCATGCAGGGACGTTTGTTAATTGATGAGCCGCTGGCCAAATACACCAGTTGGCGGGTTGGCGGGATCGCTGACCGCTTGTACATCCCGTATGACAAAGCGGATTTGGTCGCATTCGTTAAAAGCCTGCCGGCAACGGAACCGCTGTTTTGGATGGGCTTGGGCAGTAATTTGCTGATCCGCGATGGCGGCATCCGCGGGACGGTGATCAATACTAAAAACCGTTTGAAAGAGATGGGCTTCACTGCGGAAGGCTTGTTGTATGTCGAGGCAGGAGTCCCGTGTGCATTGGTTGCCCGTTTTTGTGCGGAAAGCGGCTTTCTTGGTGCGGAATTTCTGGCGGGTATCCCAGGGACGATGGGGGGCGCGTTAAAGATGAATGCTGGTGCGTTTGGCGGGGAAACCTGGCCGATAGTGCATCAGGTGGAAATGCTCAACCGCCAAGGACAAGTCAGTTTTCGGGAACCACCGGAATTTAAGATTGCTTACCGTAGCGTCAAAGGCCTTGATGGGGAATGGTTTTTATCGGCCCTGTTGAAACTGGAAGAAGGCGACACTGCCGCCAGCCAGCAAAAAATCAAGGCCTTGCTGGAGCAACGGGCGAAAACCCAGCCGACCAACCAGCCCAGTTGCGGTTCGGTGTTTGTCAATCCGGTCGGCGATTATGCCGCCCGTTTGATCGAGCAGGCGGGTTTAAAAGGCTTTACGCTAGGCGGGGCGCGGGTGTCTGAAAAACACGCCAATTTTATCGTCAACACCGATAATGCCTCGGCGGCGGATATAGAAAAATTGATTGCGATAGTCCAACGCAAAGTTAACGAAATACACGGTGTGCTTTTAAAGACAGAGGTTTGCATGGTAGGCGAAGAAAAAACAGCAACGGTCATCCCGGCGCATCGTTATGATAATCCTGAAAAATTCGGGCGGGTTGCAGTTTTGATGGGCGGCTCGGCAGCTGAACGCGCGGTCTCGTTAAGAAGCGGCGCGGCGGTTTATGAAGCCCTCAAACGCGCCGGGGTGGACGCCATCGCCATAGATGTCACGGATAGCCCGATAGACGCCTTGGCGGGTGTCCAGGTTGAGCGGGTTTTTAACATCATCCATGGCCGTGGCGGCGAAGATGGCGTTTTGCAAGGTGTTTTGGGCGTCATGAAAATCCCGTACACGGGCAGTGGCGTGATGGCTTCGGCATTATCCATGGACAAATTGCGCACCAAATTGTGTTGGCAAGGTTATGGGTTGGTGACCCCCCGCTGGCAGCTATTGGACAGCGAAGCCGACATTGATGGCTGCATTGAAAAATTAGGTTTTCCGGTCATCGTCAAACCGGCGCAAGAAGGCTCCAGCCTAGGCATGAGCAAAGCCCATAACCGTGACGAATTGGTGAAGGCATTGCAAATTGCGTCAGAATTTAATTGCGACGTTTATGCCGAACAATGGGTGGCCGGCAAAGAATATACGGTGGCGATCCTAAATGGTGCGGCACTGCCCGTCATCCGCCTGGAAACACCGCACAGTTTTTATGATTACGAAGCCAAATACTACGCCAACACCACGCAATACCATTGCCCTTGTGGTTTGGATGACGCGCAGGAGACAGCCCTACAAGACATTGCGGTGACGGCAAGCAAGGTGGTCGGCGTTACAGGATGGGCCAGGGTCGATGTGTTCATTGACAGCCAGGGGCAATACCAGTTGATAGAAATCAACACCGTGCCGGGAATGACCGACCATAGCCTAGTGCCGATGGCGGCTAAGCAGGCGGGCTTAACGTTTGATGAGTTGGTTTGGCAGGTGTTGGAAACCAGTCTGGCGTAATGGGCAAAGTTGGCGTAAAACTATCACTGTTGGCGTTGATATTGCTTGCAATCGGCATCTGGTTATTGGGCAATAAAGGCGCAGGATTGAAATGGCCTGTTAAAATAGCTTCATTACCGGTCAAATATGTAAGGACTGAGGGCGTATTCCAAAATTTGGCCAAAGAGGACATCAAGGCGGTTTTGGAGCCCTTGGTAACCGTTGGTTTTTTAGAAGCGGATATGCAGGCGATACATCTTGCTGTTGCGGCGTTGCCTTGGGTCGGCACTGTTGCTGTCAAAAGGATCTGGCCGGATACCATCGACATTAAAGTCACGGAAAAAAAGCCTTATGCCCGTTGGGGTAAAGATAGCCTCATTACCGAACAGGGCGTTATTTTTACACCAAAAACAATTGCCGCACATCAGCATTTAATCATCCTTAGCGCACCGGAACAACGGAGGCTGGACGTTCTGGAAATTATGAAAGGCATTAAAACGGCTTTGGCCGATGAATCGTTACAATTGGCAGAATTTACCATCAATAACCGCTGGTCGTGGGACATTAAGGTGACCAGCGGATTAAAGATTTTATTAGGGCGTGATGAACAATTAAAAAAATTACAACGGTTCTTAAAAACATTGCCCCTGTTAGGACAGCAACAGGTTGATTCAATGGCGGTAGTGGATTTACGTTATCCTAATGGTTATGCTGTTTCTTGGAAAGCCGAAGCCCCGGCGATTGATTGGGGGGCGGTTAATTTCCTGGAGGATGGAAGCGGCATTGGCCAAGAAAATGTAATGAACGGGCACATTAAAAAGCAATAGAGTAAACAATGGCAAGAAAATCAGAACGTAATTTAATAGTCGGGTTGGATATTGGCACGTCCAAAGTCGCCGCTATCGTAGGTGAGCTCAGTAGTGATGGTAGTCTCGAGATCATCGGTATTGGCACCACACCTTCACGCGGGCTTAAAAAAGGCGTGGTGGTCAATCTGGAGTCCACCGTGCAATCCATACAACGGGCCATTGAGGAAGCGGAACTGATGGCGGGATGCCAGATCAAGTCAGTATTTGCCGGTATTGCCGGTAGTCATATTAAAAGCCTAAACTCCCATGGCATTGTTGCCATTAAAGATAAGGAAGTCACCCAATACGACATCGACAGGGTGATAGATTCCGCCCGTGCCGTAGCCATCCCGGCGGATCAAAAAATATTGCATATTTTGCCGCAAGAATTTGTTATAGACTTACAGGATGGAATAAAAGAACCTATCGGCATGTCCGGCATAAGATTGGAAGCGAAAGTCCACATGGTCACCGGTAGCGTCAGCGCTTCGCAGAACATCGTCAAATGTATCCGCAAATGCGGCTTGGAAGTTGAAGACATTGTGTTGGAGCAACTGGCATCGTGCAATTCGGTGCTGACCGAAGACGAGAAGGAACTGGGGGTTTGCCTGATCGATATGGGCGGCGGTACGACCGACATCGCCATTTTTGTTGAAGGCGCCATCAAGCATACGGCGGTCATCCCCATTGCGGGCGACCAAGTCACCAATGATATTGCCGTTGCTTTGCGCACGCCCACGGTCAACGCCGAAGACATCAAGCGCAAATATGCGTGTGCCTTAACACAGCTGGCAAGCATAGACGGGGTGATTGAAGTGCCCAGCATTGGTGACCGGGCGCCACGCAAGATTTCCACGCAAAACTTGGCGGAAATCATTGAACCGCGTTATGAGGAACTGATGTTGCTGGTGCAGGCGGAAATCCGCCGTAGCGGCAATGAAGAGTCCATTGCGGCCGGCATTGTCCTAACGGGCGGCAGTTCGAAAGTCCGGGGCCTGATAGAATTGGCAGAAGAAATTTTTCACATGCCCGTGCGTATGGGGGGGCCGGAAAATGTGACGGGCTTATCGGAAGTCGTTAAGAATCCGGTTTATTCGACTGGCGTGGGCTTGCTTATGTATGGTAAAGAACATCAAAACATTGTCAGAAGCAATGACTCTGAACAGGATGGTTGGTTTGCTAAAATGAAGAATTGGTTTCAGGGTAATTTTTAATAACTTTGTAGATTTATTGTTTAAGGGGTAGTGTTGTGAAATATGAATTAGTCGATATGTATAATGAGACTGCCGTCATCAAAGTTATTGGTGTAGGCGGTGGGGGCGGCAATGCGGTCAATCACATGGTGGGTTGCCACATTGAAGGCGTGGAATTTATTTGTGCGAACACCGATGCACAAGCACTGAGAAAATTAAACGTCAATACGATTATCCAATTGGGTGTCGAACTGACCAAAGGTTTAGGCGCAGGCACTAATCCAGAAATTGGTAAAAATGCCGCGCAAGAAAACAAAGACCGCATCAAAGAAGTGCTGCAAGGTGCGGACATGGTGTTCTTGACTGCCGGCATGGGCGGCGGCACAGGCACCGGCGCGATTCCGGTCATCGCCGAAATCGCCCGCGACATGGGGATTTTGACCATCGCCGTGGTCACCAAACCGTTTTTGTTTGAAGGCAAAAAGAAACAAGCCGTTGCCGAACAAGGCATTTTGGAACTGGAAAAATACGTCGATTCCTTAATCACGATCCCTAACCAAAAACTGCTGCCTGTCTTAGGCAACAACGTGTCCTTGATGACCGCGTTCAAAGCCGCGAATGATGTGTTGCTGGATGCCGTGCAAGGCATCACTGAACTGATCGTCCACCCTGGCATGATCAACGTCGACTTTGCCGACGTGCGTACCGTCATGTCCGGCATGGGCGCGGCGATCATGGGTAGCGGCAGCGCCTCCGGCGAACACCGTGCGCGGGAAGCGGCGGAAAAAGCCATCGCTTGCCCGTTGCTGGAAGACATCAATTTGCAAGGTGCGCGTGGCATTTTGGTCAACATCTCCGCATCCGACATGGGCATCGCCGAATTCGACGAAGTCGGCAACATTGTCCACGAATTTGCTTCCGAAGATGCCATCATCAAAATCGGTATGGCGGTTGACCCGTCATTGGGCGACGAACTGAAAGTGACCGTGGTCGCCACTGGCATGGGCCAAACCGCCGCCATGGCGGCAGGCAAATCCAATGTCAAGCCACTGCATAAAAGTGCCAACCCTTACGATGAGCTGGACAAACCCACCGTCATGCGCAACAAAGGTGACGGCAAATCCGAAGGCCGCGAAACCCGCTTCGGCGCCCAACCCGCCAAAAAAGAAACCGACCTGGATTACCTGGACATCCCGGCGTTTTTGAGACGGCAAGCTGACTGACGTTGTCCGTAATGGGCAGGATGAAAAGGCCGGGGCGCACTCCGGCCTTTTTTATGCGTGTTGGAAAGGGCTTTAGGAGCCAAAAAACAGGTTTTTGGCCCATTGCCGGAACGGGTTTATTCCAACAGTAGGCGCCTTAAGCGACCCGTTCCGTAACGTTTTGGATACTCATGGATAAATTGAAACGTTAAGGACGGAATTGCGAAACACCCCGTCCCGTTCAGGTTTTGACCTTCCCCCGATAAAATGGGCTTGCTGCCGAATACCCATTGGTAAATTGGTAACCTTAACGTTTTTGTGGGCGTAGCGCAGGTTGGGGTTAGTGTGTGAACCCCAACATTTACAACGCTGATGTGTTGGGGCCCTCACGTCACCCCAACGCGCTGTTTTTTATATGGTCGTTAGGCGATTAAAAAATCCGCGGCTGTCAAGGTTGGGACACCGACGATGGTGGCAAATTGGATTGCAGCCCCAGCTCCGCTTCCGTCGGCATCATAAGATAATGCGCCCGATGTGCTGTTGTAGATCAGAAAATCGTTGGCATCGGCAGCAGCGCCAATCACAAAATTATCAGCGGCAATCGCGCCGGGTGTGGCAAACTTTGTGAAAATGGCATTTTCCAGGACGATAGTGTCATCAGCAATGTTGAAATCCAGAATGCTGTCTTTGTTGCCCGCTCCCAGCAGTGTGTCAAACAAAAATTTGTCAAGGCCGCCACCGCCAATTAACTTATCGTTACCCAAGCCGCCATCCAGTATATCGTTGCCGCCATGACCATTGAGGGTGTCATTACCTGTCAAACCGGATAGGGCATTGGTTTTGTCGTTGCCGTTCAGGGTGTTGTTGAGGTTGTTGCCGACGCCATCTATTGCCTTCGCGCCAGTCAACGTCACGTTTTCAACAAAGTCTCCCAAGGTGTAGCTGATTGACGCATTGACGGTGTCGATACCGCCGCCGTCTGCTTCGATGATGCCTTCGATGAAGTTATCGGTAGTATAGGTGTCGTTACCCAAGCCGCCGTTCATCCAATCTAAACCGGCTCCGCTATTTAATACGTCGTTGCCGTCACCGCCGAACAACAAGTCGTCTCCAATACCACCATTTATGACATCATTACCGGCACCACCGTAAAGGTCATCCCCTACATTGTCACCTACGGCACCGCCATTCAAAACGTCATTGCCATCGCCACCATACAAAATGTCGTAGCCAGCACCGCCCGTCAATACATCATTGCCCGCATTACCGTATAGCTCGTCGCTGCCTGCTCCACCGCTAAGTTTATCAACATCTGCGCCGCCCTCAAGATGGTCATCAAACTGAGTGCCTGTCACAATAAATTTTTCAATGCCATCGAAATTTAAAATGGCAGTACCCTGGGAGCGTTCAAAAATAGCCGTTATCCCATTCAAGCTACCCAGATGAACACCACTTCCTTTATAATCCAATAGGCTGTTGTAGTCGGCTTGGAGGGTATCGATGCCCGCGTCACCGGAAACCTTGCCTTCGGTATCAATCAACAGGTCGTTCCCTAAACCGCCATTTAACCCGTCGTACCCTGAACCACCGAAAAGAACATCATTGCCAGCACCACCACTCAGAAAATCATCGCCGGAATCTCCATAAAGCTTGTCATTGCCATCGCCTCCACTGAGGTTATCGTTACCTAAGCCTCCAGATAAGTCATCATCGCCGGCCCCGCCATCTAAAATATCATTGCCATCTTGACCATAAAGCTTATCCTTACCATAACCGCCTTTTAGAATATCATCCCCCGTACCACCATACAGTGTGTCATTGCCGGCGTATTTAAAGGTGCCGTCGGTTTTTTCAAAATCACCAATCAGGGTGTCGTTGCCGGATTCGCCATACAGCTTGTCATCGCCATTGCCGCCGACCAAAATGTCATTACCATCATTGACATACATCTGCTCAAATTTACTGACAAATAGCCCGTTGGAGCCGCCATACAGCTTGTCGTTCCCGCCATCGCCCATAATGATGTCATCGCCATAGTAACCAAAGACGGTGTCGTTACCGCCTTTTGGGTTATCGCCAACGAAATCCCCCTGATTGTTAAAAATCCCGCCGTCAGCATAAATCCTATCGTTGGCAAACGATATATGGTAATTACCAAGCCCCATTATGTCGCCGGCAGTGGTGCCCAAGATGTCAGTCCGGGTGAATTTGCCAATCTGGTTACCATTCATAAGTTCTTCAATGGTTTCTTTAAATTTTGCATCGGTTAGGCCAGCCAGATCACCGTAAGTGTTGGCAATAAAGGCAACGTCTTTGAAGGCTTCTGGCCCTGCCTGATGGATTGAGATCGTCACACCATATTGGTGGGTCGTGGGATTGTTTTCAAATCGGGTGGTGAAGGTATAGTTGGGGTCGGATAATTTGGGCAGCAAGATGGTGTCTTTGCCAATTAAAAAATCGTTGATGTAGAGTTTATCCCGCTCCCCTTGTAAGGAAATATCGCCCCAATGGCTATTGTTGTATTTGTCGGCGGCAAGCACGGCCCGATCTTTCTGGGCGGCAATGTTGGCTTCAAGCTTGTGTTGGTTATCGGCGGCCTGGTAGCCTAGTTTACCGACGGTGGTCAAGAACTTTAACCATGGCCCGACGCCGGGCGCGGTACCGACATAAGTGCCGACGGCTTCAAAGGCAATATCAGCCCCTAGCCTTTGAAAATCAATGCTGGTATTGGGGTTTATGGTGACGGCGTTGACAAAGTCACCTAAGGTTTTGGTGTCAAAACTAAAACCAAACGTGATATCGCCTGAGACATCCAGGATAAAATGGTCGTCACCCGCTCCGCCATAAAGCTGTTTGGCGGCACCGTTAATGTCGGCGATGGCATTGATGACATCATTGCCATCGCCGGCATAGACCGTGTCAGAGCCGGTAGTGACTTGCAGTTGGTCATCGCCGGTCCCTCCCGATAGCACATCGTTGCCCTTGCCATCAGTTATATTGTCGTTGCCCTCGCCGCCAATAAGAACATCGTCATCACTGCCACCATTCAATTTATCATTTCCCGCCCCACCATTGAACCGCGCTTTATGGTCATAATAAACAGTAAACTCATCGTCAAACTGAGTGCCGGTAATGTCATAGTGGCCAATGGAGGCATTAAACTTCATCAGCATGGCGTTGTTTGCACCGGTGACGCTTAATTTAGTGTCCGGTGTTTTCACGCCAAAATGGATGCCACTGCTATAGTTGCCTTGGCTATAGTCTGCCATTAGCAGATCAGAAGAATCTCCTGTCACTAACGCCGCTTCCGTGACGATAAACGTATCAGCACCCACGCCAATACCCGAATTGTTTTGATCAATAATAGTGTCGCCAACACCTCCCACTATCGTATCGCTACCCATTCCACCCGCTAAATAATCTGCGCCAGCCCCGCCTTCTAAATAATCATCGCCATTGCCACCCTGCAACTCATCATTGCCTCCGTTGCCGAATAACGTATCATCACCGTCATTTCCGGCAAAATGATCATCGGAAGAGCCGCCTTCCATGACATCATTGCTTTGTGTCCCTCCAATGGAGAAGGCCTCAATGCTTGAAAAAGTCAGGATTGGCTCGCCAGTCAACCGGCTCCTAATATCCTGTGAACCTTGATAACCCAAATGAATTCCCTTGGGGTATAAGGCGGTGAGCTGGCTGTAATCAGCGAATAATCTGTCAAAGTCTGCAGTTCCAACAACATCTCCAGTAGTTTGGGTAAAATTAGCCATCGTATTGATTCCTTAAGTTTAATATTTTCATGAGGTTTCGCGTAAAGGAAAGCTCCAGCAATTACGCATAGACTTTAAACGGTCAAGTTTTCGGCTTTTATTAAAGGGAGGGCAAATTCGCCAAGCCGCCGGCCAATCGGAGCGCGCCCAAAAAACCGAAAACTTGACCGTTTAGAATATAGATTGCCAAAACGGAATAGAGGTAAAAGTTACGCACCGACGTGTAACGATTATCCGTCCATCTCTTTTTCATTCCATTCATAAACTTTCCGTTTTGAAGCGGGATGCAATATAGGTTGTTTTTGACATAAAACGTTATGCGTTATTAACCGGAATATTCGTGAATTAATTACAAGGTGACCCCATAATTATAGAAACTAAAAAAATATAAAAGGATGGTTTACGACCCGCCATTAGGGTATGGCGGTGGTACGCGTAAGACGCGTTCCGTAGGGCAATAGGCTTCAGAAAAACCGGGACTTCCATACAGCCAGAATTAGTGGCTTTGTTAAGCCAGTTGCCCCAGTTACACCGATAACCAGTTAAAATATGTGGCATTTTTATGCTTTTATTAGGGATTTAAAACCAGTAGGTTTTTGGGTATCTGCAGTAAAATTTATCGTTGTACGCTTTATCGAACGCCAATAAAAACAATTAACTACGAGGAGATAAAACTATGGGGCCCTATTCCAGAGGCACATCACACACAACTGGCGTATTTTTCGAAACGTTTTATGAACAACCTTTGTTAATGGTAGGTTTAGTGCTTGCAGTTACGGGGATTGCCTATTATTTTTACCGTAAGAATAAATAATCACCATGTAGGATGGTGGTTGCGCTTACGGTAATCGCGTTGCTTAGCCATTAGTCCACAAGGAAAATCTCATGAATGCCATTTTGAAACCAACACTTTACGAGCAATTGATGGATTTGCCGGAGCATGTCACCGGAGAGATTTTGAATGGTGAGCTACAGGCTATGCCGCGCCCATCTGGACGGCATGGTTTGGTAGGACGCGGATTGGGGTTCAATTTGTCCGGGCCATTTGATTTCGGACGCGGCGGCCCCGGTGGCTGGTGGATAATTACCGAACCCGAAGTGCATTTCATCCGGGACATGGAAGTCGCCGTACCGGATTTGGCAGGATGGCGACGCGAGCGTATGCCTAACGTACCTGATGACCATCGTTTTGAAGTGGTTCCCGATTGGGTGTGTGAAATTCTATCGCCGTCCACCGCGAAGAAAGACCGCGTAGTGAAATTGCCGATTTATGCCCGTTACGGTGTGCAGCATGTGTGGATAGTCGATCCCTTGGCGCAAACTTTAGAAGCGTTTGAATTGCAAGAAGGCCGCTGGATGTTGATCGCCACGCTCAAAGATGATGACCAGGTTGCCGTGCCGCCGTTTGATGCCGTGGCGTTTTCTTTGGCGGATTTGTGGGCTTAGGTTAAGGCAAAGGCAAATCTTTAAGTGCCCGTCCTTCACTGCTACATTAAAAACAATTGCTTGGATGAGTCGACGGAGTCTAAAAACCTATTTTCGGACTCCAAACTACCGACATTAATTATTGCTGTCTTGGACAATAGGAAAGCCTCATGAACGCCATTTTGAAACCAACGCTTTACGAGCAATTGATAGGCTTGCCGGAGCATGTCACCGGAGAGATTTTGAATGGGGAGCTGTATGCTATGCCACGCCCATCTGGAAAACATGGTTGGGCTGCCAGTGCTTTGAACATTGATTTAGGGGCGCCATTTTCTTATGGGCGAGATGGAGGCCCAGGTGGTTGGCGTATTGTTGCCGAACCCGAAGTGCATTTCATCCGTGATGTGGAAGTGGCAGTACCTGATTTGGCGGGCTGGCGACGCGAGCGTATGCCTAACATACCTGATGACCATCGGTTTGAAGTGGTTCCCGATTGGGTGTGTGAAATTCTATCGCCTTCCACCGCGAAGAAAGGCCGCGTAGTGAAATTGCCGATTTATGCCCGTTATGGTGTGCAGCATGTGTGGATAGTCGATCCTTTGGCGCAAACCTTGGAAGCGTTTGAATTGCAAGAAGGCCGCTGGATGTTGATCGCCACGCTCAAAGATGATGACCAGGTTGCCGTGCCGCCGTTTGATGCGGTCGCGTTTTCTTTGGCGGATTTGTGGGGTTAAAAAGCTAACGAAATCCCAAAACGTGTTTTTAGATTCAAAAATCAAGCCGTCCAAATCAAAATCCATTAGCTATAAGGCGGGCGATGAATGTTTTTCTGCATGCCGTTTTCAGCCATCTTCCAATCCCACAAGCCATTAGCGGTGGCAAAAGTCACTGTTTTTCCTTACAATAGCCCCCTTTTCCCCTCCCTTTCAGCTCTTGCCCGAAGGACATCCGTGTCCCCGCATGGGCGATTCAAACTCAAGGCTTATGGAACACAACACATTTACCCCTGGAATTCCTGGATTTACTTACGCAGACTTGTACGATGCCAACCGCTTGCAAGATTTGGCGGTGGTGTTTGACGAATCGGTAGGGCGCCACGACCCTGAATTGTTCGGGCAGTTTGCCGCTTACCGCCAAAACCAAGGCGAAGGTTTCACGCCGGAAGCCATTTCCCAATTGCTGGTCGATATGGCCCCGTATGTCGGGCAATTTGTCGCAAAGTTGTTCAATGTCAGTGCCCAACGCGACGCGCAAGCGAATTACATCAAGCAGGAAATCGACACCATTTTCACCTATAAAAATGAAGTGGTGGACAAGCTGGGCGTGTATTTCAAAGGACAGAACACCGATGACTGGAATATCCCTGAGGTGTTGAACAACTTCGATTTGTTGATTGCCGCCGCTTTCCCCGATGCGCATCAGGACGAAGATGCCGAACGCCGTGTAGCGCGGGCGGGTGCGGTGATTGGATTGTTGTCCAGCCATTACAAAAACCTCGCTAAAGGCAAGCCCAGCGATTACGCCAATGCGGACGAGCAAGTTGCCTCTATCCGTAGCAAACTCGCCGCGCATGAAGAAGCGTCTGAAACCTTCAAAGACTTATTGGCGATTGCCGACACCACGGAATTTGTCGCTGGCCTGATGGACATCGTGCAACGCTGGAGCTGGATTGCCCAACAAGACAATGATGTCGTGGCGGATTGGTTGAGCTTTAAATTCCCTGGCAAACGTGATTTTGAGCATTTGGTCGAACACGACACCATTGATAAAGGTGAATTCAGCGTTTGGATGGGCGAGTTGGAACATCGCCGCCGTCGTGATGGTTTCAAATTGACCGATCCGCGCTATAACGAGCGCCAAGTCTTGTCCGAAGTCAACCACTGCATCTACTGCCACGAGCGCGATACCGATTCTTGCTCAAAAGGGATGCGTAACAAGAAAAACAACACCTTCAAAACCGACCCGTTGGGCGAAGTCACCACGGGTTGCCCGTTGGATGAAAAAATCTCCGAAATGCATTTAGTCAAACGCGGCGGCGACAACATCGGCGCGTTGGCGATCATCATCGTCGACAATCCGATGTGTCCAGGTACCGGCCACCGGATTTGCAACGAGTGTATGAAAGGCTGTATCTACCAAAAAACCGATCCGGTCAACATCCCGCAAATCGAAACCAACGTGCTGACGGATGTGTTGTTCATGCCTTATGGCTTTGAAATTTATAGTTTTTTGACACGTTGGAACCCGTTAAACATCAAACGCCCGCACATGTTGCCTTATAACGGTAAAAATGCGCTGGTTGTGGGTTTGGGGCCGGCGGGTTACACCATGAGCCATTATTTGCTCAACGAAGGTTTTGCGGTCGCAGGGATTGATGGTTTGAAACTGGAGCCATTGCCCGTAGCATTGACAGGCGATGCCAACACCTTACCTACGCCGATTGTCGATTTCAAAGAGCTTTACGAAGATTTGGACAAACGTATCCTGGCAGGTTTCGGTGGCGTTGCCGAGTACGGCATCACTGTGCGTTGGGATAAAAACTTCTTAAAAGTCATTTACTTGACATTGCAACGCCGCGCCGCATTCCGCAGCTACGGCGGCGTGCGTTTCGGTGGCACCTTGACCATTGAAGATGCTTGGCAGTTGGGCTTTGATCATATCTGTTTGGCATCCGGCGCAGGTCAGCCGACCATTATTGATTTGAAAAACAACTTGATGCGAGGTATTCGCAAGGCTTCAGATTTTCTAATGGCCTTGCAATTGACGGGCGCGGCAAAATCCTCATCCTTGGCTAACCTGCAAGTGCGTTTGCCAGCAGGCGTGATCGGTGGCGGTTTGACGGCGATAGACACCACCACGGAATTGACGGCGTATTACCCTGTGCAAGTGGAAAAAATCTTGCACCGCTACGAAACCTTGGTGCAAACCTATGGTGAAGAAACAGTACGCCGCCGTTACGATACCGAAGAAACCATCATTTTGGATGAGTTTTTGGCACACGGTAAAGCCATCAAAGCCGAACGCGCCCGCGCCGAAGCTGAAGGTGAGTTGCCTAATTTCCAACCGTTAGTCGAAAGCTGGGGCGGCGTGACTTTGTTCTACCGCAAAGGTATCAAAGACGCGCCTGCCTATCGCCAAAACCACGAAGAAATTTCCGAAGCCTTGGAAGAAGGCATTGCCTTAGCCGAAGGCATGAGCCCTATCGCGGCGCAAGCGGATGAATTCGGGCATTTGAACGCTGTTGAATTCGACAAACTGGTGTTGGAAGAAGGCCGCTGGAAATCCAGCGCAAAAATCACCGTACCCTTACGCAATTTGTACATCGCGGCTGGCACATCGCCGAACACGATTTACCAAAGTGAATTTCCCGACACGTTTGTTATGGACAAATGGTTCTTCCAACGTTATGAGCCGCAATGGATGGAAGACGGCGCAGTCGAATTGGTGGAAATGCACGACGAAGCCAAACCTAAACTGGGCAAACCGGCACCGCTGACGTCGTACCAAAAAGACGGCAAATACATCAGCTTCTACGGTGACAACCATCCGGTGTTTGCGGGCAACGTCGTTAAGGCGATGGCGAGCGCAAAAAATGGCTACCCGTATGTTGCCAAATTGTTCGAGAAAGAACTGGCAACCCTAGACCCCGCACAGCAACCTGCGCGTGATGCTGCCTTGAAAGATTTGTTCGCCCGTTTGGATGAGTCTTTTAAAGCTACGATTGTCGCCATCAACCGCCTGACCCCAACGATTATCGAAGTGGTCGTTAAAGCGCCATTGGCGGCAGAAAAGTTCGAACCCGGCCAGTTCTACCGCGTCCAAAACTACGAAGCCTTCGCGCCTGTGGTTGAAGGCACGGTGTTGGCGGCGGAAGGATTGGCGTTGACGGGTGCGGAAGTTGATAAGGAAAACGGCACAGTGTCGTTGATTGCCTTGGAAATGGGTTCATCATCAAGATTATGCGCCAACTGGAATGTCGGCGACCCTGTGGTGTTGATGGGCGTAACCGGAACTCCCACCGAAATTCCAAGCGGACAAACGGTGCTATTGTTAGGGGGTGGCTTGGGCAACGCGGTGTTGTTCTCGATTGGTAAAGCCTTACGCGCCGCAGGCAACCGCGTGATTTATTTCGCTGGTTACAAATTCCCGCAAGACCGTTTTAAAGTCGAAGACGTGGAAGCCGCCGCTGATGTTGTGGTCTGGTCAGTGGATAAAGCCGAAGGCGTTCAGCCATTCAGCACCAACCGCCCACAAGACAAATCCTTCGTCGGCAATATCTTGGAATGTATGATCGCTTACGCGAAAGGCGAATTGGGCGAACAACCCATCTCATTGGCGGACGTGGATCACCTGATCGTCATCGGTTCCGACCGTATGATGGCAGCCGTCAAATCCGCCCGTTTCGACGTGCTGAAACCCTACCTGACCAAAGCCCACCACGCCATCGGCTCCATCAACTCGCCGATGCAGTGCATGATGAAAGGCATCTGCGCCCAATGCTTATGCAAACACGTTGATGCGGACAGCGGCAAAGAATATTTTGTTTATTCCTGCTACAACCAAGACCAAGATTTGGACAAAGTGGACTTCCCGCATTTGAATGCACGGTTGCGGCAAAATACCGTGCAGGAGAAATTGTCTAACCTTTGGTTGGATTATTTGTTGACTAAGCAATAAGGCTGTCACTAGCTGAATAATAAAAAGCCGGATAGGGCAACCTTTCCGGCTTTTTTTGTAGCAGCTAAATTGCGAATCTTTTTAAAATCTTAAAATATTTTCCGTATTAGCTCACAAGGCACTAAAATCTGGAAACAGATTAAGCCATTCACAAAAATGAATTTGCTCAAAGAGGATGATCCCATGAATATTGCTGAACGCATTTACGAAACAGTAAAAACATTGCCAGAAGATACTGCTTGTGAAGTGTTGAGCTTCGCCGAAAGCCTACAAGCCAAACAGATGGAAGATCAGGTTGCCCGCAGAAAGGCCGCTTTGGCTACATTGGCGAAATACCAAGGCCGTTTTAAGGCCGAGCCGTTTAAACGTGAAGATTGTTATGATCGTTAAAGTGTTTGCTGATACCAATTTGTTTGTTTACGCGGAAGCGCAAGACCCTGTCAAAGCAATGAAGGCGTTGGCAATAATTGAAAATTCACCCGTTATTAGCACGCAAGTCATCAATGAAACGGTAAGTGTACTGACTAAGAAATACGCGTTTTCCTTATCCGAAGCCCATGAAATTGCTGAAAGTTTATTGGATTTGTGCGAAGTGGTTGCCGTTGATGCACAAACTATCCGTAAAGCCATTACTTTGGCAAAACAATATTCATTATCGCATTGGGATAGTTTGATTGTCGCCGCTGCTTTACTTGCCGATTGTGCAACGCTTTATTCCGAAGACATGCAACATGGGCAGATATTTGAAGGCACTCTTACCGTGGTCAATCCGTTTAAATCAGGAAATCCAACATGAATAAAAAATCATCCAAACTACCCAAGCGATAGAAGGTTACAAACCTGCCAGCGCAGAGGTTGTTGAGAGAGTGCAAAAATTACGGCAGCAATATGGTATTCAAGTATTACCTCAAAAAATCTGAATTAGTTGGACATGGATTAAAAAAACGTATGAAGTCTTATGAAGCCTGACAATTTACATAAAAAAGAGCGGCTTTTTAATAAGGCTGTCAAAAAAGCAGAAGAGCGCAATGATAAGGGTTTTTTTGAAGGTGCCGCATTGGCCTATTTGGAAGCTGCTAAGTTATTTTCAGAAAAAGAGCATCCAGAATTAGTTGCCGTTTGTTTCAATGATGCAGGGCTTGTGTATACCGAAGCCAAAAAATATATACAGGCAGAGAAGTGTTTAAAACGAGCCTTAGCAATTAGAGAAAAAAAACTAGGGAAAGATAACTTAGATACTGCTAAAACTTTAAGTAGTCTGGGTGTTGTTTTTTCTGAAAAAAGAGAATTCGATATAGCAGAGGAATATTACCAGCGGGTTTTAGAAATTAGATTAAATGCACTAGAAGAAAACCATCCTGATATAGTTGGAGCTTATAACAATTTGGGAAGTCTTTATGGTGAAAAAGGAGAATTTGATAAGGCAAAAAAATATTATGAACTAGGTTCTGTTGACGTTTGTCGAATAGGTTAAGATTATCCGATTTGGATGGCATGAACCGAATAGAGCTGAGTGATGACGAGTGGGGCCGCTTATTGGCGTTCTTAAAACAATTGCCGTGCATCCATGTCGGCTGTCCCGAGCAATGCAAGCGGTTCGTTGGGGCTTGCCTGTGGATATTACGTTCGGGGGCGCAGTGGCGGGTTTTGCCGCCAACGTACGGCAAATGGAACACCATCTTCAAACGTTTCTCGCGCTGGTGCGCGAATGGGGCTTGGGAGAAACTCCTCGGATATTTTTCCGAAGCCGCTGATTTACAGGATGTTTCCATGGATGGGTCGGTAATCAGGGCACATGCCTGTGCGGCGGGGGCGGCAAACAGCTCCGCCAAGGAAGAGGCGTTGGGGGCGTTCCAAAGGTGGCTTTGGCTGCAAGATCCATGCGGTCTGTGATGCCTTGGGGCTACCGGTCAGATTCATCCTGACGGGCAGCCAAGGGGCGGAGTGCAGGCAGGCTATCCCCTTGTTGGAAAACCTCAGTGCCCGCGCCGTTTTGGCGGACAAGGCCTACGACACCAATGCCTTACGGGAGTGGTTGGAAATACGGGGGATAAAAGCCGTCATCCCGCCCAAATCGAACAGGAAAGAAGAAATTGACTGCGATTATTGCCATTATAAGGAGCGGCACGTCATCGAATGTATGTTCGGCAAGCTCAAGCACTACCGCAGGATTGCCACCAGATATGAGAAAAAAGCCATTAATTACAGGGGGATGTTGTCATTTGCCTCCGTGCTCTTATGGCTACGATGAAACGTCAACAGAACCTAGCAAATAATTCTGTCGAAATATCCCCTTTTGAAATTAAGAAGGATATTGTTGAAATAGTTACTCATAATAATCAAGTTCTACAAAAAAAAATAGAACGCCTAGATTTAGAAAACCGAGAAATCCAAGCAGCCCTCTACCAAAGTAAAAAACTCGAATACCTAGGCCAAATGGCAACCCTAATGGCGCATAATATCAACCAACCGATAGCCGTACTGCGTATGGCGGCGTCTGGCGCGTTGAGCGATGTTAACGAAAACTTATTCAATTCTGAAACTGAACTCAAACCCCTGCTGGAAAAATTGCTCGCCCAGACTGAACGTTTAAGTGACATGATGGGCAATTTTAGGCATTTTGCCCGTGGTGACCGGACGGTTTTATCAGCGGTCAATTTGAACGATGTCATCGAAGCTATTTATCAATTGCTGTTTGTCGCCCAATACCAATTGGAACAAATCGACTTGCAAAAAGAATTCAGCGCATCGCCGATTGCCTATGCCAATGAATGGGCTTTGCAGGAAATGTTGATTAGCTTATTAAGCAACGCCAGGGCGGTGGTCAAGGATAAAGCCCAGAAACAAGTCGCAATAAAAACTTGGCAACAAGACCAGCAAGTCGGCTTTTGTATTGAAGACAGTGGCGATGGTATTGCCGCAGAAAATTTGCCAAAACTATTCACACCATTTTTAAGTTCCAAAGAAGAAGGCATGGGTTTGGGGCTGTATTTTTGCCGGCAAATCACCCATGATTTAGGTGGCAGTATTGACTATTACCCTTCACCGTTAGGCGGTGCAGGTTTCAAAATTACTTTACCCGCACAGCAGGAATGACGATGGCCCAGAAATATAATTTGCTAGTGATTGACGATGAACAGCCGATTATGGATGAAATCAAAAGTTATTTTGAAAAACGCGATTTCACGGTCACAACGGCTTTAAGTGGTGAGGAAGGTTTGGAGAAATTGCGCCATCAAGCCTTTGATGTTGCGTTGATTGATTTATGTATGCCAACGATGAGCGGGCTTGAAGTGATTGAAACCATCAATGCCGAGCTAATTCCTGTCAACATTGCCATTTTGACGGGTCACGGTGGCGAGAAGGAAGCCATTGCCGCGCTGAATATGGGCGGCATCGTCCATGCGTGGTTTGCCAAAGGTAAATATGGTATGGATGAGCTTTACCAACGTGTTAAAAGGTTGGCGCAAGTGATTCCAGACGACAAATTGGACGATTTTTTCTCGATGTTTGAAACGGCGGCATAACCATGCCGAAACTGTATTATCTGGATGCCAACGCCATCATCAAGTATTCGTTTTATCAGGAATATCTGGCAAGGCATTCCCAGCAAGAAGATGGTGTGGAAATGGTAAGGTCATTGATACAAAGCGGGGAGGGGATTTTTTATTGTTCCAATTTTGCTTTGCTGGCACACGCTGTTGAAAAAATACCGCGATAACCAAAAATGTAAAATTTTTGGGGAGACATTGGCAGACCAGCAACGCAATATCGAGTTGATTTTGAAGAAACTCAGAAGAGCTCTAAAAGATTCTGGGTTGCACTTGGAAACAACGCCACTAACCGCCCATGTATTAGTCGTCGCCCAAAAGCTTACTTATAAATACGGCATTCAAAAACAAAAAATTGATTCCCTTGATGCGGTTCATTTGGCGTTAGTGTGCGAGTTATCTGATAAAAACCGACAGCCTGTGACATTAGTCACGTCTGATGAGGCGATGATAGCAATCTGTGAAATTGAAAATATCGCTGTTTTCAATCCTGTGAGTGAAACGTCTAAGTTCTGAGCAATTGGTAAGATTGTTTTCGATAAATCAATAAAGCCCAAACCCACAACGCCAACTCCAGCGCAAATGACCAATGCAGGATGAAATTTAGCCACCACGGCTGGTATAGCGCAGGTACGGTGAAGAGCGTGAACGGGCGGTCAAGGAAGGGGGCGAACCACCAGATGTCGCCGACGATGCTATCCAGGACGATATGCAAGGATCCGCCAAGACAAAACATGAAAGCCAGTGCGGCGGCTTTGCTAGTTTTGTTAAGGCGTAAATAAGCGCTTGATGCGATTAACAGGCTTAACCAAACGATAGGGAAATGGCTTGGGTAGGTGTGATGGTGGTGTTGGCGATGGTCTGCGAGATGGAAATAAAGCATATCCAAGTCGGGGGCTAACGCGCCGGCCACGCCCACAATGGATAACTTGGCCGAAATGCCCCGCGCTGAAAACTTGCCACCCAGCAGCGACGCCATGATGTATCCTGAAGGGGCGTGGCCGATGATCATTGCTAACCTAACAAAGACATAAACTCTTCCCGCTGCACCACTTCCTTTTCCTGCAACAAGTTCGCCAAGGCATCCAACACGCTACGGTTGTTGTTGATGATTTCAGTGGCGCGTTGTTCGCCTTCTGTTATGAACTCCAGGGTTTCATTGTCCAGCATACGGGCGGTTTCGTCGCTGTAATTGCGGTATTCGGAAACTTCGTTGTCCAAAAATTGCATTTGTTGGCGTTTGCCGTAGGTCACCGCGCCCATGCGTTTGCTCATGCCTAGGCTGCACACCATGCTGCGGGCGATGTCACTGGCTTTTTCCAGGTCATTTTGCGCGCCCGTTGACACGTTGCCTAGGGCAATCCGCTCGGCGATACGTCCGGCCAGGAGGATGGCGAGTTGGTCTTTCAGCTCGTTTTCCGTCAGCAAAAACTTTTCCTCGATCGGCAATTGCAAAGTAAAACCTAAGGCTGAAACGCCACGCGGGATGATGGAGATTTTGTGGACGGGTTGGCCCGTGGGGACACGTTCGGCGACTAGCGCGTGTCCGGCTTCGTGATAGGCGACGCGGCGTTTTTCTTCGGTGTTCAAGGCGCGGTTTTTCTTTTCGGGCCCGGCCAAAATGCGGTCTATCGCCGCTTCAAAATCCGCCATTTCGATTTGTTGATGATCCAAACGGGTGGCGATAATCGCTGCTTCATTGGCGATATTGGCCAAATCTGCGCCGACCAAGCCCGGTGTGCGTTTGGCGATGACCGTCACGTCAATGTCTTTTGCCAAGGTCATGCCTTTGATATGCAGTTTGAGGATTTCGATGCGGTCTTGCAAATCCGGTTTGTCGACGATGATTTGGCGGTCAAAGCGTCCGGCGCGCAATAGGGCTTTGTCGAGGATTTCCGGGCGGTTGGTCGCCGCCATGACGATCACGCCTGAAGAGGTGTCAAAACCGTCCATTTCAGTCAATAACTGGTTAAGGGTTTGTTCGCGTTCGTCATGGCTGCCTATTGCCGTTGGCCCGCTACGCGAACGGCCTATCGCGTCGAGTTCGTCTATGAAAATAATGCACGGGGCTTTACTGCGGGCTTGTTCAAACAGCTCGCGCACCCGCGCCGCGCCGACGCCGACAAACAGCTCGATAAATTCGGAACCGCTGATGTTGAAAAAGGGCACGCCCGCTTCGCCCGCCATGGCGCGGGCCAACAAGGTTTTCCCCGTTCCTGGCGGGCCGACCAGCAACACGCCTTTGGTCATGTGCCCGCCTAGTTTTTGGATTTTTTCGGGCGATTTTAAAAATTTGATGGATTCTTTAAGCTCTTGCTTGGCGCTATCGGCGCCCGCCACGTCCTCAAACGTCACTTTGGGCAAGTTATCCGCTTGGATACTGGCTTTATTGCCTAAATTTAAAAAGCCTTTTTGCATACCGGTGGTGCGGCGCATCATCCAAGACCAGAGCGCGATCAGGAGCAAAATCGGCATAACCCAATTCAAAAAGAAGTTGCCCAGCCAGTTTTCGCCGCTCCTGACGACATATTCCACGTTATTTTCTTGCAGCAATTTTGCCAGGTCGTTTTGCCACAGTGGTATGGTTAAAAATGGCCGCGGATTTTGATCGGCTTTGTCGGGTTTGATGGTGCCGGAAATGTAATGCTCGGTGACAACTGCCTTGTCGATTTTTGCTGATTTAACATCATTTAGGAACTGGCTGTAGGAGATTTCATCGCCATCCATTGCGTTGAAGGTGTTGAATATCGACAGGATGACGAAAAACAGCAATACGAAAGCAGGTATCCGCCATGGGTTGGAAGGTGGATTGCTGGTTGATGGGTTAGCTACGGGTTTGGAAGATGGCCCAAACAGCACGTTTAGCCAATTTTTTAGGGTGCGGTAAACATTACCCAATAAAGTGGTAATGAAATCAACGCTATTGTTTTTATCCATAGAACTTGTCCTCTCGCATTAGTTTGAAGAAACAATCATGAGTTGATAAGTGATCAGGCCGGCGTTTTTAATCTACGCGGTTTATACCAATCGGAGATAGGGGCTTTAATAAAGCGGCGCTTAATCTATGTTAGGAAATTTACTTATCTTCTTGACTATACCTGCCGTAAGCAGCGGGGACAAGCGTTATTGCATTGGAAATTTATGGGTTCGCTAATTTGGAAGCCAAGCTCCTGTGTACGGCAAGAAACAGCTTGCACCGCTACTGTTTTATCGTTAACAGCTATGGCCAGATTATGGCTTGCTGGTGGTTTGGCATGAAAATGCCCATTGTTACAAAAAAAACGACTATACTTCATCGCTCAGACCCATAGGGACGATGGATGTGGCTTATAAAAGCAAATAAAGGTACGGGGCTCGATTTCTGAAAATCTAAAATCCCGTGGGGAAATGGGGCTTTTGTCGGATGCGTGATTTTGGTTATTAGCCTAAATCAATGCTAATGGGTTAGCCCGATGGGGAATGGCTGGCTCAAAAAACGCCCGGATATTTCCAGAAAACCGCAGGCCGGAAGAGGGGGTCTATGGCGCCCTGTTAAAAGTGCCATGACGTATAATCCGTCACCCGCACAAAATTTTATCCAACAACTTATTAATCAGGAACCAATCAGATGCTGACAAAAAACCGTTTGGCTATTCTTGCTGGCTTGTGTGTGGCAACTTTAAGCGCCAACGCCGGTACGCTTAAAAAAGATGGCTGGACTTCCAGCAGTTGTGGGGATAAGCCAGAAACACCTGACTTGAATTTCGATTCCATTGCCGAATTTAACGATAGCATTGCCGCGTTTAACGCTTGGCAGCGGGAAGAGGCGGCAACCTACTTTGAATGCCTGACAAAAGACGCCAATGCGGATATGAAAAAAATAACCGATTCGGTCAATGCCCAGAAGAAGGAGCATGACGACATGGTTGAATACCTCAACGGGCAAGCCGCCGAATTTAAGAAACAGGCCGAGGACAAGAAAACCCCGCCTGGCCAGTGACCATTGGCGTCAATATGCACCGGTACGTTGTAGCACCATGGCGACGGCGGCGGCACGGGTGGTGACACCGAGCTTTTCATAAATATGTTCTAAATGTTTATTGACAGTCCGGTGACTGCTTTCCAGGATCAAGCCGACTTCTTTGTTGGTTTTTCCGCGTGAGATCCACATTAATATTTCTGCTTCACGGAACGTCAGCCCCAACGCATCTTTTAACGATTCCAGATTCCATTCGCCAGAGCATTTTTTTAGCAACAGCAAATATTCGCCTACATTCTGGCAAGCGGCCATTCTGATGCTAAAACCGGTATGGGTGCGGTACTCATCGGCTAGCCCGTCGGCATTTTGGCGGCCATTTTTAAACCATTCGAGCAAGGGTTTCGGCAAATGGCCACCTACGTTTATGGGGGCGTTCTGTATAAAATCTGCAAGCATGGCCCGCGCCGCCGGTGTCAGCCAAGTAATTGAACCGTCATGGTCCACTGCAAGTGCGCAAAAGGGGCTTTGGTTCAAGGCGTTTTCCGCCCGCTGCCTATCCCTCGCCAGCGCCAAGTGCACTTCTATGCGGGCCAACACTTCAGGCGGGCGTATGGGTTTGACAATATAATCCAAACCACCCTCATCAAAACCGCGCAATAAATTATCCAGTTCGCTCAGGCCGGTCATGAACAATACCGGGATGCTTGTTGTGGTGAGGTCGGATTTAAGGCGGCGGCAGGTTTCAAAACCATCTATACCGGGCATGACCACATCCATGAGGATAATGTCGGGTTTTAAATAGCCGATTTGTTCTATGGCCGCCAGGCCATCGGTTGCAACCAACACCCGGTATCCGGCTTCCGACAGCGTGTCAGACAACAACGCCAGATTGCCTGGCGTGTCGTCGACAATCATGATGGTGCCGTTAGATGAGGTGGTTGTGTCCATGACATGTGACTGGCAAATGGATTGGCAAGCTTGAAACCAACTACAGGCTGATGATTTAAGGGTATCTAGCGTTTCAGGAAGTTATCCAACAAGTCATGGCCATGCTCGGTCAAGATCGACTCAGGATGGAACTGCACCCCTTCTACATCCAAGGTCTTATGGCGCACGCCCATAATCTCATCAATATTGCCCCCTTCGTCTTGAGTCCATGCCGTAATTTCCAGACATTCAGGTAGGCTATCTTGTCCGATCACCAAGGAGTGGTAGCGTGTGGCGGTGAATGGGTTGCTCAGGCCTTTGAATACGCCCACATCATGATGATAGACCAGGGAGGTTTTGCCATGCATGATGCGTTTGGCATGGATGATCTGGCCTCCAAACGCATAGCCAATGCTTTGATGCCCTAAGCAAACGCCCAGCACAGGGATACGCCCCGCGAACTTAAGGATGGCCTCAACCGATACGCCCGCTTCTTTAGGTGAACAGGGGCCGGGCGAAATGACGATTTTGTCAGGGCATAACCGTTGGATTTCATCAACGGTCACTTGGTCGTTACGCACGACGGTGACATCGGCCCCTAGTTCGCCAAAATACTGCACCAAATTGTAGGTGAAGGAATCGTAATTATCGATCA
This sequence comes from Methylovulum miyakonense HT12, assembly GCF_000384075.1. Classification (GTDB taxonomy): domain Bacteria; phylum Pseudomonadota; class Gammaproteobacteria; order Methylococcales; family Methylomonadaceae; genus Methylovulum; species Methylovulum miyakonense. Next base: position 1,020,700 of record NZ_KB913025.1, on the reverse strand, counting down.
TGACGACTTTTATTGCTTGCATAACGTCTCCTTATAATCCGGCTTCCGCCATCGTGGCCGCACGGAAAATAGCGCGTCCCTTATTCATGGTTTCTTCCCATTCGCTAGCCGGCACCGAATCGTAGACGATGCCCGCACCGGCTTGTATATACAGGGTATTGCCCTTAATCACCGCCGTCCTGATGGCAATCGCCGTGTCCAAGTTGCCCGACCAGGAAATGTATCCGACCGCACCGGAATAGACGCCACGCTTGACGGGCTCCAATTCATCAATGATTTCCATTGCCCTAATTTTGGGGGCGCCGCTTACCGTGCCTGCCGGGAAGGTCGCCGCCAAGACATCAAAAGCGGATTGCCCGGCCTTGAGGGTTCCGGTCACATTGGAGACGATGTGCATGACATGCGAATAACGTTCGACGATCATTTTTTCGGTCAATTGCACGCTGCCGATTTCCGCCACCCGTCCGGTGTCGTTGCGGCCCAAATCAATCAGCATCAAATGCTCGGCAATTTCTTTCGGGTCGGCCAACAAATCTTTTTCCAAAGCCAAATCTTGTTCAGGCGTTGTCCCACGGCGGCGGGTTCCGGCAATCGGGCGCACGGTCACGGTGTTGTCTTCCAGCCTCACCAAAATTTCCGGCGACGAACCCACGATATGGAAATCGTCCAGGTTCAAATAGAACATATACGGCGAAGGGTTCAGGCAGCGTAAGGCACGGTAGAGGTTCAGCGGGGTTGCGGTATACGGTATGGACATGCGCTGTGATAAGACCACTTGCATGATGTCGCCATCGGTGATGTATTCTTTGGCTTTGCGTACGGCATCCTCATAACCTTGCTGGGTAAAACCCGAGACAAAATCGGCCTCATCAACCGTTTTTGGCTGATGGGACGGAGCGGTTTTGATTTGCAAAGTGCGGAGCCTTACGGCCAGGTCATCCAGCCTCGTGGCCGCTTGCCCATAAGCGTCGCTTGCTTCTGGGTTGGCATGGGTCAGGAGCAGCATTTTGCCGGACAAATTATCAAACACCAGCATATCCTCCGACACCATCAGGACAATATCAGGGCAATTGATCGGGTCTGGCTTGGTGGCTTTACAAACCCTGGGTTCAATGTAAGCAATGGTCTCATAACCGAAATAACCGACTAGGCCGCCATAGAAACGGGGCAGCCCTTCAACATCGGGGACTTTATAATTCGATTTAAACTGTTCGATCCACACCAGCGGATTATCATGGCTTACGCTTTCTGACAACATGCCGTTTTGTTCCACACGGATGTCTTTGCCAGTGATCTTGACGACGGTTTGGCAAGGCAAGCCGATAATTGAATAACGCCCCCATTGCTCACCACCATGGACGGATTCAAAGAGGTAGGAATAAGCACCATCCGCCAATTTAAGGTAAGCGCTTAATGGCGTATCCAAATCGGCGAGGACTTCACGGCTAACCGGGATGCGGTTATAGCCTTGTCGGGCGTAAATAGCGAATTGTTCTGGGGTCATGGTTGTTGGCACAGGCTGTTATTGCTGGAACCCAAGCATAGCAAGGTGTGGTTAAGCGTTGGATTATAACCGAAAGCCATTCCATTTAGCCTGTGCAAATGTATGAAACCATCAAACTAAAATTTTGGGGGGGTATTGCCGGAATTAATGGGGGAAATATTATTATCAATAAGGCGCCATTAATATGGGGTTAAGCCGTTTTTCTGATAATTTGCTGAATCTCTTCTTGCTCAAACAATTTATTGATCTGTGCGGTCAGTTGCCTTCCCTGCTTTTCAGTCTGCTGTTGCATAAATGACACTTGCTTTAAGTCGTTATTTTTGTCCCTAATTATGCTGCCGTACAGGCTGTCTGCCCGTGCCATTTCATCCGAAATACGATTAAATTGCCCTTGGAGTTGTTGCCCGTCATCTTTATGCGCGGACCATTTATCCAGAATCTCAAAAACCTGCGATACCCAACCTGGGAAATCCGCTTCGCTTAAGTCCGTGTCAGTTATCCGCTGATGATAATGTTGCCCGTCAAGAAACCCTTTAACTTGTTTTTCACTTTCTTGAATATTAGGTGCGTCTATTTCGCATTGCCCGGTGATGGTTTGGATCACTTTTTCAGGGTTTGTTAATGCTTGGGAATAACTGACAAAGCACCGTTTGATCCCGCGGGTATGCCGCTCGGCATTTAAGATGTGCCGTAACCATAATAAAAATGATTTTTCTAGCGTAAACCCTTCCCTATTTTGTAAGGATTTTGCAACTTCAAGAGGGTGCCTATAAGGCATGATGACCCTTAGCTCCACATTTAAGCCTTCCAATACTCCAAGCCATAAAGGCATTAGATTGCACATTCGCGGGTCTTTGATGACAAACCGCTGTGAGCCGCTAAAAGTTCTAACAATATAATCGGTTAAAAGGAATTTATAACGGTCAATTTCAGGCGTTTGAAAAATATCGGCATTGATTGGCAATATATCATCCCAGCTAGAACCCAATGCAGAAAGTATTTCATCATGTAATTCCCTTAACTCGACAGATTCCCAATAACCTGTCGGATTAGCGGGTGTAGGGGGCATCAAGTCAGTTGTCACGTCTAAACCCAATAGATTTGTCATCCGGGTTACCGCCGAAGTCCCGCTACGGTGCATACCTAAAATTAATACCGCCAGCTTTCTGTTAGCCGAAAATTGTTCGACCATGGACGGGGATGCCATATTTTGGCACAACCAAGGATGGCCTTTTCTGCCCTCTTTATTTCCTGTAACGGAAAAATGATGAAATGGGTCGAGGCCGTCCGTCTCGTTGGCAATTTTTATATCCTGGTAATTTGCCAAATAAAATGCCCTATCGAAATAGGGGCACGGTGAAAAACCATGGCGCCGGAACTCAACGCCTTGGCGTTGTAATTGTGTAAGATAATAAGCTAACGGATCTATATCTGCGGGTAGGCTTTGGGATTGACGCACATGCTCATTGCTAAAATGTTCAATAGGCTGGATATTTTCCTCATGAAAATGTGCCAGATAATGTAGTAGCGGATTTTTGAAGGGCTGGTCTTGGAGATAATTTTTCCGATACCAATCACAATCAAATAAATAGTTTGGGGTCGGTGATTTGTCACGGTAACCGTTGGAATGCCTGAAAAAATGCACTAAGGGATGGTGCGGATGCAGATCAAGCTTTTCGATATTTTTATAACGGGTAGCATTAAATAGACGGTGTGGGGATATTTTTTTGCTATTAGGATGCGCCAAAAATTGACTTAAGCTACTTATCTCAATTTTAATGCCCTGTTCGTGCAAATACTGACAGTCCAATAAAGGAAAGTGCTGGTCGAAATCAACAACCAACTGCCAACAGGCCAGTTTTTTCAAGGCGGCAAAGGATTCTTCAATGGCATCCTTTTGTTGTGCGGGCAGTTCGGAATGGCACAACTGTTGTTCAAACTGAACTTTCATCCAGATAATTTCTACTGCCAGCCAATCCGGCAGAGGATTAATATCCCCTGATATTGCCATTAATTCTAATTTTTCTAATGGCTCAGACCAATTTTCAATCATTTCCGCAGTATCAAAAATTGCCGTCAACTCTACCATTATTAACCGTTCTTTACTGTTATCTCGTTCCATATACAGACATATTTCTACTGGTCGTTGTATGTATTGCGAACAAACCGGATTGCTTCAGTTACGGATTTAATGGGATCAGAGCTTTCCTTCATTTCTATGGATAACCAACGATCATAACCAACATTATTTAAAGCGCTTGCCGCAGAAGTATGGGCTGCTTTGGGTGATGAAAAATCTGCCAATTCAGGCTCTGCAATATGAAAATGTATCAAATGTACGGCACCCTCACGGATTGCATCATCAATGGCGTCTCCACCAAGAAATACACAACCGGTATCTAAATGCAAACCGATAGCGGGATGGTTAATGGCCTTGACGAGTTCCAAATCCTCACGGGCGGTTAGAATGAAATCCGAACCATAAAAGGGAGGGACTGGCTCAATGCCTATTTTCATCCGCCCCTGGCAAATGTCCCCTAATTTTGCGAACCGCTCAGCGGCCATTTGCAAGGCAACCTCCATTTCTATTTCACCCCGCTGACGATTTTTGGGGGCTCCAAACACCGCCACTTCGGCACCCAACTCGGCGGCGATATCAGCAAGTTTGTCAACATGTGCGCACATGATGTCAAAGCCGCTGGCATTACCTAATAATTGCGCAGCTGGGTTGCCAAAGAAAATGGCTTGCAATGAGCTAACAGACAAACCGATGCCATTAAGTTTTTTTCGGAAATCGGCAAGCATGGGTTGGGTTATTGAATCCCAGCTACCAATTTTGGTCGGAGCAACCTCCACACCCGAAACACCTAAGGCAGGCAACATTGAAAATATTTCATCCTGTTCTGCTTGCCCCCAGGCAAGATTAGATATTGCCAGTTTCATTCGCCATGACTCCTTGCGCTTTCAATAAAACGAAATAACTCAAATAGGATTTCATCATGCCCAACCACATAAGGTGAGTTGCGGCCAAATAAATGCCCGTATTTTGTATGCATATCGTAATGCATTTCCGGAGCCGGGTTGCCGCCGATTTCAATCGAGGGGAAATAATTATCTTTAATCGTTCCTGTTGCTATCGGTTCGGCGGCCAGGTTTATCAAAGGGACATCGGCTTTTTCAATAATAGCCATGTCATCAGGCAAACGTCGCAATGGATACCACTGAAAAGACGATTTTGGATTAATAACGTCAAGCCCATTGGCATTCATGAAATCATAAATGACATTTTTCTTAAGTCCCGAGCCAAATAGCGCAGGTAACCGGATAATGTGATATTTTGGAAAATGTTGTTTAACAAATTCTTCTACATATAAGCGATGGCGTCCATAAACATGCAAACCATCAGGATTGGGATCGGTGTCTTCGTTGACGCCATTGATTTCACGATAAACATCTATCGTGGAAATTAGTACAAACACATCAGTTTTGACCCTTTCAAGGTAGCCTAGCAAGCGGTCTATTTGCGCTTTATCTTGTTCCGGGTTCTGGTTAGCCCACCATTTGACGGCACTCACCCCGGCGCAAACAACTTTATCAAAAGTTTTTCCAGCAATATTTTCAATATTTTTGGAATTGTAGTGCTCATTGAACGGCATGGCCTGCGCAAGATTAGAGCCGACAAATCCGGTGTGTCCGATAAGTGCACTTTTATAATCATTAGTCATTATATTACCCTTGAAAATATTCAGCAGAACCAATTTCTTGTCTTAACATACTAGGTACTTTAGCAAATTGTAAATTTTCTAAAGATTCAAGCATCGATAAGATACGTTCCGTTGCAAAAAATACGGTATCAATTTTTCCAGACATTACCGAAAAAACCCGGCCTTGCTTAAACACATGGCATGAGCGGTCATCGTAACTGGCGATAGGTTTGGTCTTAATGGAAAATTGTGGCGCAACAAACCTAAAGCGTTCATTAAAATCAGGCACATAATGGGCAATTTGTGCCTCCATTTGTTTGACTTTCGAAGTTACGAATTCTTGGTTCAGTTGATTTCTTACCGCCCTTGCTTCTGAGGAAGAAGAAAATCGACCTATTGGCGTGTGCGGCACACTGGAAAGGGTGTAAAGGGAAGCTTCTTCAGTCGGATAGATTGAACACAAAGGGCCGTCAACAAAAGTCAGCGCGGGGAAAATTTCCCTAGTGTCTTTTGATTCGTAATACAACAAAATAGTTGGCTCATAAAACACTTCCATGGGCGGCTTTCTGAAATGCCCCCAGGTCGCGTCAATGACGTAATCAAAGCATTCACCATTGACGTAAACCTTATCCGCCTTTTCTTCAATGGACTCTATCTTTTGGTTGAAGATTAACCGATCGCCTAATCGTTGCTTAAAATAAACCCGCGCACTTTCCGTATGTAACACCCGTTCTTCAGTGACAAGATAACCTTCGATATTGTTTATCTTAAAATCAATGTCAATCGCTTCGGAAAAATCAATCCCCGAAGCCGTCATGATTAACCGATAGGTCAGAAAATCCATCAATGAATCCTGCTCAGGGACGGCATAAATGTTATTAACGACTTGTCCGCTCAGTGATGGATAACGTTCCATAAAGCGCATATAACCGTCACGCGATTGCATTCGGGTGTTGTAATGGCGGGCATAGTGAAACCCTAAGTGTAATCGAAACTGATTATTACCAGACGCCTCATGTAATGGTCTGGCATTCATTTCAAATACTTTGGTCTCCATACCCAACGCATCAAGTGATGACGCGAGATGACAGCCGTACCAACCTGCACCGATAATAGCTATAGAATATGACATTATGCTTTCCCTGTTATCTGAAGAATAATCTTACAACCCATTTAATCGCCCATACCGTTCGGTCATTTCACTGGTTTTTTTATATAACGCATCAATTGATACGTTAAAGTTCGCTCGCGGCCCATGTATAATGCTAACCTCGTCTATATCCTCTATTTCTGTTAGGTCAATATATTCGCAAGGCATCGCGCCTTCAAGGTATTTGGGGTCATCATAAATATGTAAGTCTCCAGCCGTATGCGCTAACATTTTTCTATTAGAAAACACTATCCCTGGCATGTTAGCTACCCATTTGCATTTTGCCAGCCCAGCTCCCCATGGGGCTACGAAAAAATCACTTTGCAAACACCAGCTAATACTTTCTCTGACACTACAACCTATCGTATTGAATACGGTTATGGCATTTGAAGTGAGTGCTTCTTTAATGCGTTCTGCGGTTTCATATTCAGTATCAAATAAGTCAACACCTTTGCTTGATTTAATCAAAGATTCTGAATGGCTTTTCATTTTGCTACCTGAGCTATTAACATTATGTCCGTCAATTACTAGCGCAATGTTGCCATGATGGTTTTCGGATAATTTGGTGATAACTTTACAAATGCCACTTTCTTGGTCTATCCAACTTCTATTATCGAATCTCAATGTGAACAATATGACAATACTAAAATGCTTTTTTGAAAAACAACTAAATTCATCGGAATATTCTTCATATCCAAGTTTTGAATAATCAATAATTTTTTTAGTAAGGCTTTTACTTATATATTGATCGCCTGGTTTAACCAATAAATGGAGGTCTTTATAAATGTGATGGGCTAACATATTGGAGCCTATTTTATAATTTTTTCCTTTTAATGCGGGGAATAAAATATCGATAGGAGCATAAATTTCACTATTTTGAAATATGTAAAATTTATCCAGTTTATCTAAAGCATGACGCTTGTCCATCCTTTCTATGGCAGATAATTCGTTCCATAGATTGTGGCCTACATGGCTGTATTCACAAAAGCTTACTGGCGTTTTTTCCGACTCGCTTATGAGATAAGGTTTTATTAAATGCCAATCCTTTAAAACTTTTAACAAACCTGCGTCTATAATTTTTTGGTTTATATAAATTCCCTGTTTTACCCCCCGAAAAAAAATTACATGCTGTTTTGGAAAAAAAATAGCATACTTAACATTAAAATGAGAATGGCATATTAAAAAAAAGATTTCATTTTCAGCCTGAAATCTGTACATAACAGTGGAGGTTGATAGAAGAAGTGAGTCATTACTTTGAATTAATTTACCCGTAAACGGGCATTTTATTTCAACATGGCCGTTTATTATGGCTTCGTCTTGCCAATTTTCAGTATAGGAAGAAAAAGATGATAGCGCATCCATCAAATAATTTTTTGTAATTGATGGATAAACGTCATTAAATAAATCGGTTTGGTCGTTTGCCGCTGAAAGATCTATAAACTGACAGGGAAAGGTAAACGGATTGACGATTAGATTTATATTTTGAATAACATTATTAGAAATGAATAGTTCAGATGGCGAAAAATCAGGATTGTTTTGAAGCAAATTTGGCGTAATTAAAGAATACCAGACCCTATATAACACATCGCTAAGATATAGTGACCATAACTTAGCGTATGGTGTATCGTTGTATTTGCTATCATTAAGTAAATTTCCGTTAGCGAAAAATGTCAATTGATCATTTAAAAACCAAAGATCATCACTGCCATTTATATGCGTCCATAAGACAATATACAATGTGCCATCACCTAGCTTTAGAACTGATTTTGCTTCCCATCCATTATTGGGCGCGACATTATTCCCCTTGTTTTGTAAATAACAAGGCAAACCTGTATCGTGTTTTATAAAAAAATAACCGGAACCAGTGTCCTGTAATGGGTAAGTAGGATATAGACCGGATTTTATGAATAAATCGGGTTGGACGGCATCTAACATATTTTTGTTCTCTATATGTGTTTTGAGGTCTTTTGATAAAATGGACAAATGGAAACATCAATCATAACTGTCAAGCAATAAGTAAGCGAAGAGTCCCGTTCGCCTGTATCCGGCAGTTACATTGTGCCGACGAATTCATTTGTGCACATGGCGACAGGATCCGGAGTGGCATGGCAGCCACAACCACTTGTCCTGGTTATCAATGCGAGGCTTGCAGCAGGCGCTCTGGAACCTCGGCGGGATCTTTTTAGGCAGGCCCCTAATCGAGACATTTTGCTTGTTAGTCCGTAATATGAAAAACGACTGGTTTCTAGTGGCTTTTTAGCTTGGGGGTTATCATTTATTTCAATATTTAAGGTTAAAACCACCGGCTTTAGCCGGTTAGCTTTAGCATCAAGGTTCAAAAAAACAACTCGACAGCGCGGGACACAATGTGGGTGGACTTTAGTCCTCTGTGTCCCGCGCTAACCCACCTACTTTCAGTAGGTGGTTGTTAAGTTTGGGTTTTTTATGAATGCCATTTATGACAGGTAGAGAATATTTTTTAGAATTGTGACATCCAAGTTATAAAAATATCCTTTCCAATCTTGGACTTCAGTCCATTGGCTAATAAAAAGAAAATCCAGCCCCGCCCTTGTTGATGACTCATAATCATAGCGGCTATCGCCAACAAAAACCGCTGGGCTCTGGATGTTTCCACCGCTAAGTTCACGGGCGAGTATTTCATCCTTATTATCTGGTGCGCCATAGATTCCGCCGTCAAAAAGCTGGCTAAGATTCCTTTCCATAAACACCTGCCGCAATTCACCCTGGTCGCCGCCTGAGACGACCAGCCAGCGGGCATCAGGTGTTGCCGCACGTAGTTCTGTTAAGCCTTCGGTCACCGGACAGGACAATAAACCGTCTCTGACAAGCCTTGCATATTCCGCAAGCAGATTATCCGTTTCCCCTTCGCTAGGGTCTCGTCGCAGGATGTCACTAAAAAAATATTCAAATTTCCGGTATCTGGAAATTCCACCATGCTGGCGATGATATTCTACAAAAACATCAGCGGCATCTTTTCCATACGGGAGGGTTGTTTCGTAAAAAGCGTCGGTTTTGATGCGGTTGGAATCAAGGATGACGCCATCGCAATCAAAAACAATAGTCTTATATGCTTTGATATTTTTGATCGCCATCACAAACCTAAGCTTTTAATCACTGCTTCAGCTTTAATGACATCTTCAGGATGATCAACCGAAACAGAGTTTTCTGACATCAATATCATTTTCACATCCCAACCGAGTTCGAGAAATCGTAAGATCTCAATGTCTTCGATCTGTTCCAATGGGGTTTTTTTATGCTGCGCGGTAAAAGCAAGCAAGGCCGCCTTGGGGAAAGCATAGGCACACACTTGCCTATGGGCGATATCAAAACCATGGGCTTTATTCGTGGGGATGGGGGCTCGTGACATGTAAAGCAAGCGCCCATCCGGCCTTAGTACGACTTTGGGTGTGTTGGGGCTCCTAAATTGTGCTTCATCTTTAATCCGGCAATAACCATTAATCACTGAGTCCGGATTTTTGCCGGCTTCAGCTATGAGTGATTTTATATCGTCCGGGTTAAATACAGGTTCATCGCCTTGGACATTGATATAAGTGTCCGCTTCCACTAATTTTACGGTTTCAGCGACCCTGTCTGTTCCGGTTAAGCAAGTCGAGGATGTCATCAAGACATTAATGCCATATTGTTCGCAAACTGATTTGATGGTGTCATCGTCGGTTGCGACAAAAACAGCCTCGGCAGGCACCGCTTTCAAACACTGTCTGTAGGTCCGTACGATCATGGGTATGCCGCATAAATTTACGAGCGGCTTGCCAGGCAATCTATTGGACTGGTGCCGGGCTGGGATGATGATGGCATATTTCATGTGATGCCCTATAAAGCATAAATGGAGGTTGATGGGATTTTATAGCGGGTGGGGGTGACTGCCAAAATAGGCGAGGCACCCTTAGCGCTTTGATAGTTGGCAAGCAGTTCTTCCATTTCGGTTGTTCTGGGGTCATCCGCACTAAAACCGTCAAAGCCAGCCATCAGGACTCGCGCGGCTTTGCCGCTAGTTGCTATGGCCAAGGCATAGGCAACCACCAACGAGGTTGGGGCAATGGCGTAAGTATCATGAAATTCAAATCTTGCGGGTTCTACGGAAAGGCCAAAATCAAATTGGTTGACCCCTTCCATTGAAGCTTTGATCACCTCTGGCAATCTGGAGCTAGGCACCACTAAGGGTTGTTTTAAATTGGGGTACTGGTCACAGTCGGCCAGTAGCCTGAATGGATGGCAGGCTGCACGCACATCAATTAGATTTTCATCAATCGTTTTTTGGGTGTTCAGACCGATGACAAAGGGACTGGCTTTAACGATGTATTGCTCTATGGCGCGACGATGATTGCCAACACTAGGCCCTGCCGCGACAATCAATACTTCCCGGCCATTGATAATCTTTTCTGGGGCCCAAGAGCCTGTTTGTTCACCGCCATAAACTTGGCGGCCCGCTTCCATGATTTCAGTGCTAAACTTTTTTCCGCCGACGGCCTTGAGATGGTCAATCACCGATAAGATTTCAGCTTCGCCAAAACGCGAATCGCTGAGCATTTTCTGGATATAAGTGGGATGGATGCCGTATTTGCCAGCCAAGTAATAGTATGGGTTTGCCCCCCATCCATAGTGGTCTTGCATAGGCTTGAAATGCTTGCGGATCAATTCAAGTAAGGGCGACAAATTAATATGTTTTGCTCGTAGGTTGGCCAATTCAATCAGGACATATTCCGTTTGCACATTACCCGGCCCTCGCCCCATGCCTGTGACTGTGGAATCAACCCACGTCACGCCTTCGTTAATGGCGCTCAAGGTGTTGGCCATCGCCCGCCCCATATTGTCATGGGTGTGTATCCCCATGGCTCCCTGCCAATGCCGCTTGAGTATTTTAACAATTGCCGCAGCCTGATGGGGTTCCAAGCTGCCCATGCTGTCGGCGAAATAGAGCGCGTCAAGGTCATAATGGCTTGCAACTTTACCAATATGTTCTATCTCCGTTTCACTGCGGTCAGCCACTTGCATTAAATTGATTCCCACTAGGTAGCCTTGTTGCTTCAACCAAGCGCACATCGGCAATGTGGCTTCGAATTCGTGGACATGGCACGCAAACCGGATCAACGTGACAGGGGATTCTTTTGCTGGAACAAACTGTAATTTGATGGCCGCTAAAGGGCCATCAGGATGGTTAATCAATTCGGATGCGTTCATCATCACGCCAATTTTTATGTTAGGCGGGATAGTTAAGCTGTTAATAAAATCGTCTGTGGTGTATGCGCATGCACCACGAAAACCATTTTTATCAAACGAACGGAAACCTAATTCAACAAAATCTACGCCTGCCGCTTCCATGGCATCAAGATAAGCATGGATTAACTCTTGCGAAAAATCCCACTGATTGTAATAACCGCCATCACGTAAGGTGCAATCAATGTTTATTAATTTAAAATCCAGTTTCATATGTGTATTTATGTTGATTTGCCTACGGAAGGCTTAGTGAAAACGGATGCATCGTGTCAACTCCCATATGTTATTTACCAACAGAACCCAAGCACGGAAGCTTTGTTGGGCAATTTTTGATAGGGACTAATTTGCCATTACTTTTCTTAAAATGCTGTCCAATATCAATCTCCCGCCCTGTTCATTCATGTGATATCTATCATGTCCTGCAACTTGGCTAGCGGATCGGCCATCTATCCCAACCGAACCACTATAATAAATATCCTTTGGTACAAAGGTGTTATCAAATAACTCTTCAGGGAAGGCGTGATAGATATTATCACCCAATATTTTCTCAAGCGTGTTTAAGGCTTTAAAATACTGCTCATTATTCAAGTACAATTTAGTCTGCTGCAATATATTATGCGACATAAGGTATACAGGAGCCTGCGTGATTTTTATTAATTTGTTATAGATTTTAAGGGTGCATGACGAGCTTATGTCGTCAGTAACAGTACAGCCTATTACTTGCTTAGAGTATGCCGATCGTGTCAATTCACGTTCCAATTGGATGACGCCATGTGGGGATAGCATGTCCCCATAAATAAAATAAGCATCGTATGAGTTTATATTGTCGTATTCTTTTCTATTAGAAAATTTCACATTAACAACTGCGTTGTCGACAATATCAAGGAGAGGAAAATCTCGCCCGGCTGCTGTATAAAAATGAATTTTAAAATCAGGATATTCGCTTTTATGATTTTCATAAGCCTTGTATACCGCGCCGACATAGCTATTTCCTATAATGCAAACCGATTTGGCGGGGTTGGTTGTTATTTCTTGCATTTATTTGCCTCCACCAAATGCATTGAGAAGCTCTTCTTCACATACAACATCAGCGTCTGATTTCTTTTCGTTTATCTCTGCTATATTGGGGCTTAGACTTTTTGTCGGAAGTCCACCATATTTTTGGGCCAAACAAGTAAAAAACTGATCCATGACGAAGTCTACCCCATAGTGGTTTACACTTCTTTGATTAGGCTCAAAAAATATACCTTTAGATGTAGGGCTGTTTATCAATTCATAGGATGGAAAATAATCCACATTATCCAAAGATTTTGCAGCCTGACCAGCGACAGCACGTAAAATGGATTTAGATTCCATTGTCGCCACTACGACATGGTTTCCCGAACAGGTCGCGGTCAAAGGTACAGGCGATACCGTCAATATAAACTTTATATTATTATTAAGCTCAAGCATAAGCTTAATTGAAGCATGCAGGCCATTGATTATAGAAATATAATCTTGATTTTCGTAGATATGCTCCGCCGCATTAAAAGCCCCGGCTGCCGTTCCTGGACACATAGGATATTCATATCCGGCTTTGTTTTTCCAGCTTTCGGTTAAACCCAATGTGAACACAAAATAATCGGCCGTTTCTATACATTTCTTAAATGCCCCGATTGCAACATCCCGTGATAACTTCATTTCCTCTGCTGACGAGAAACCGTTGGGCTCAATAACAGGCCTAAAAGGGTCATAAAACCTACCGTCTTGCTCCCATACTTCTTCAGGGCAACCTGTCTTACCCAAGGCCCATTGGGTCCACTGATGTAGCAAAGATGTAGTGTAGATATTGCCGGTTCTGGATGAAAAAACATCATAATTAAACCGTGTGGCATTAGCCTTGGAAAGTGCAGCAGGTGCATTCTCTGTACTTATCCAAGAGAACCCGCGGTCATTTAAGGCCCTGCCAATGTGTTGCGCGAAGCAAGAGCCAAATGTCACTACTTTCTGGTCTGGCTCTATCCTAAATTTAGGGTTCCATATCCCCTCTATGTCAAACATGCTTTTCTGGGCAACGGCCAGTTTCCAGAAAGCTGAACTTGGTAAATTCTCATATGGGTTAGTCATGTTACAGATTTCCTTCGGTGGCGATTGGCTTGGTTTTGTCTTCAATAGTTGACTCAAACACACTACAAACATATTTTGAAAAAGCGTCTTCATCAATAGAATAACTAATGAAATCGAGCCTGTTATTATCTGGGTCAGGAATATCGGTAATCAATTCGTCAGGAACGGTAAATGTTTTGTAATGTATATGAATATCGCGAACAATGGCCATCATCGCTTTACTTAAATGCGCCACTCCCGGCAAATGGGTAAATCGGGCTGGATACATTGAGCCAGTTGAATAATTGGCGATATAAAAATCTGCTGCATTGGCTAATATTAATTTTTCTTGGCTATTTAGGCCTACAGTGCTTACAGCCGTTATTTTGGGCGGTAGCATTGCTTTAATTGCTTCCACTAACTCATGGTCTTTGGAAAAATCTTGTGCGTCCGCACTGGCTTTAAAAATATTACTCGTCATGCCATCAAATATGATTGCCATGTTAGGGTGCATGGCATATATAGATTGCAATGCCTTGATGAGAGCTTCATTTTGGTTTATCCAAGAACGTTTTTGGGCACTAATTCCAATCCATAAAATCGGATAGCAACCTTCAAGGCTATTCGTGACAGAGGTCATTTCATCAGGACTGCTTGCTATGGCGTGGCAGGTAATTTGCCTGTCCATTTCGGTTACCTGGAGGGCGCCCTGCTGTTTATATGATGCCCCGGCAACAATAAAGAATTGGTCTGTTTCAGCTTGTAAATTGATAAACTCAATATGGGTATATTTTTTATTTGTTGCTTCAAGATTAAATAATTTTTCTACGGGATAATAACACTCCCCTTTAATGGAGAAGAAAGCGTTTACTCCTTTTAGGGCATCACATTTATTGGCGGCATAAAGTGACGGGATACAATCATAGAAAAAATGATATGGGCTCATGCCATTCAATATCAGTCCACCCAAGATTGTATTAGCAGATTTTTTCAATTTCTTTAGCAGTGCTTTGGGATTTCTTAAGCCGTGGCTAATGAGCGCGATTAAGTGCCTTTGTTCATAATGTGAATTATTAAAACGCAAAAGTAACGATTTTTCAGGGAAATACACAAAATCCAATGTATGAAGGTATTGGCCGATATAAAAATGTGTATTACCGTATCTAAATATCAAAAAGTTCGCGTCGACTATAAATACCGTACTTACTAAAACTGCAAAATCCGATGAAAATGGCGAAGGGATTCCAATGCCTGATTCAGCTGAATGGCTTAATAACAGTCGCGATAAAAAATCCGCAGAGTCAATATATTTTATAAATTTGTTAAACCAATCTTTTTCGGTCGCCCCTAATGATGCGGGTATTCTGGAGGGGTTAATTACGTTAGTATTTGTAGCCTCGATATCAACTACTTTTTTCATAACCTCAGGGCCAAGCAACTCTAATTTATTTAATTTACTATTTGAAACTTGACCTTTACTCAAAAATTGGCGTAACACAGAAAAAACATCAAAGTCAATTTCAGCAGTTGAAATAGTTTGCCAAAGCACTTCCTTATTATCAATTTGAACATAGACCGATATTGTATCGGATAACGGAAAATCGGCTTTAAATCCAAAAAAATCGGAATCCCCTGTTAATGGAGCAACATCTTTTCTTCTGTTAACAACGTCTGGTCTAGGCACATTTGGCGTTACTATCACCTCAATACCAGTAGCAGATACTATTTTTAACGTATATCTCCTATTTTCATTTTTTGGATTAATCCAACCAGAAAAACATAATATTGATGACCCTAAAACCAATCCTGGCGCAGGCGCATCAAGTACCCCTTCAAACAGCTCCCCAATGCCCGAAGGGGTTGTGTTCCTAGAAACTAATCTTAATCGATTCCCCATAAAAATTTATAACCACTGATCTTGAGTTTAATGAAACCTATAGCCCATTGTTTCGTCTTCTATAGTCAACCATGGCGAATAAAATGGATCATTATCCAAGCTTTTGCCCCACCGCTGCCTCATAAATAAAATTTCCTTTTCAAAACGCTCTTGCTTCTTGGGTGTGTCTTCATAACCCCTTGATTTTGATTCGTAGTGATACAGTTCAACAAAGGGTAAAAAGACATTGTACAGACCTTGCCGCCGAACTTTAAGGCAGAAATCGACATCGTTAAAAGCAACTTGCAAATGTTCTTCAAATCCTCCGGCAGCATTAAATTTTTCGCGGCTAATCATCAAACAAGCCGCAGTGACTACCGAATAATTGGTGACGAATTCCAAATTACTAAAATAGCCAGGAGCGTCGCGTTTAGCATGTTTCATTGCATGTCCGGCAATTCCAGAAATTCCAGTTACAACCCCCGCATGTTGTATCGTATCATCTGAATAATAAAGCTTTGTTCCAACGGCACCCACTTCTGGCAATTGTGCGTAACCTAGCAGGCCCTCTAACCAATCTTCGGTGATGATTTCAGTATCATTATTTAAAAAAACCAAATAATCACCCTCTGTTTTTTGGACAGCCAAGTTATTGATGGCTGCAAAGTTAAATGGGCTTTCATCACGTGAAACTTGAAAACGTAATGGCTCTTGTTTTTTCCAATGATCAACTAACACGAAAAAGCTATTTTCGTCAGAGTTGTTGTCAATAACGGTGACCTTAAAATTTTGATACGTTGATTTTTCAAAAATTGATTGCAAACACGTTTGCAAGAAATCAGAACCGTTACGGCTAGGGATAATTATATCGACTAAAGGTGAATCGATGACCGAAGGTTTAACCCAAAAAGCAGTTCTCTGTTTGCCCACAAAGTCGACAGTCGCTTCTAGGCCTCGGCGTGCCAAAGTGTCTGTTACGGCCATATAACCGGCGTCAGAGCAATAATCTTTAGCGCCTTCCCCACTTGCAGTTGATTCCGCATGGTTGCGCCAATGATAAAGCACTTTGGGAATATGATGGATATGCTTAGTTTTTTCACTGCACCGCAACATTAAATCATAATCTTGGGAGCCTTCAAAACCGACCCTGAATCCCCCGACACTATCCATCAACGATTTGCGGTAAACCGTCAAATGACATGTGTACATACGTGACCATAAGGAATGCGGCGACCAATCAGGCTTGTAATAGGGTATGGAAAACACGCCCCATTCATCAACCTTATCTTCATCGCTATAAATGATATCCAAATCAGAATTATGATTTATGGCCACTACCATTTCATAAAGGGCGTCTGGCGTTAGCAAGTCATCGTGATCAAGCAATGCAATATATTCACCTTGCGCCAGTGCTAGACAATCGTTAGTTGTGTTGCAAATATGGCCATTTTTCTCGCGGACACTATAAGCAATACGCTCATCTTTTGCGGCATATTGTTTCAACATCTGATGGATTTCTTGCTTATATCGTTTTGACGCATCATCCACTAAACATAACTGCCAATTATCGTATGTCTGGGCAATGACGGACTCAATCATCTTTTCAAAAAACAGAGGTTTTACTTGATAAACGGGCACTAATATACTCACTAGGGGGCGATAGGCCAATTGTTTTGCCAAAACTTGTTGTCCTAAAAAATAAGCTACCTCTGCTTTTTCCCCTTTCATATGGGCCAAACTACCGTTTATCCCCAAACGTGAATGCCAGTTAAATGGTTCTAAATGCAATTGTTGATGCCTTACAAATTCATTGTAACGTTGCCATGCATGGATTTGACGTTTTTCATTGACACCATGTCTGATGTAATGCAGGAAAGGGTCCAATTTATTTTGTACGGCACGCAAAATGTCTTGATTATGATTCAAGTAGAAGTTGCGATCAAAAAATGGATTGGGAGAAAACCCTTTCAAACAAAAATCTGCGCCTATGTTTTCAATTTGCGTCAAGTAATAGGTTAAAGGGTCTTCATCCCAAAGCAGGCCTTGGGTTTCACGGACATAATGGTTATCAAAAAATCTGTTTGGCCGGATACCTGGCTCATGGAAGTGGGACAGATAATGTAATAGGGGGTTGTCTATTTGGTTGTCTTCCAAGTACTCTTCTCGATACCACTGGCAATCAAAATAAGCCGATGGATCAGGGGCTTTTTTTGAATAACCATTTGAGTGTCTGAAAAAATGCACTAAAGGATGCTTTTCTTTTGGGCTTAATTTCTGCGCGTTGATATATCCAATCGTATCAAATAAAACATGGGGGGAAACGTAAGGGCTTTCAGGATGTGCAAAAAACTCACTCAGGGTATAAGGCTCTGAAATTTTCCCCCAATTTTGCTTATATTTTAGACGTGCGACGTTCAGTAGGGGAAATTGCCTGTCAAAATCAACCGCCTTTCTCCAGAAAGTTAACTTTCTAAGTTTGCTCAATTGATCTTTAAAAGTCTTGACTTTTAGTTTTATATCCTCTAACAAGCTGATTTCTAATATTTTCTTTAACTGTGCGGCTATCCACAAAGATTCTACAGCAATCCAATCAGGTAAGGGATCCAGCAATTTTAATCTGTCTAATGTCCCAAGCAGCTCTAATGGGATTGTCCAATCTTTAGCTGCCTCAGCGTTTTCAAGCCAATGGGGCAGTATTGAAATTAGTGAGCTTTTTTGTGTTGTATTTTTAAACAGTTCAACAAGCATATCCTGGTCAATCAAGTCAATCAGTCGGTATAGTTGTTCTGGCTGTTCTTTTAGCAGGACATCAAATAGCGATAATACAAGTTCGGAATATGTTTCAAATAAATTCTGTTCGTTACCGATTTTTAGTAAATGGCTTAATATTTTCTCATCGGGATCGGCGGTAAACCCTTGCAAATAAGCAGTATATGCTTTTTCGTATTCATAAAGATGTTCAAGGGCTTCCCCTAGGCGGTAGTGGCTTTCACAATCGAGTTTCTGTAATTTTGCAAGCTCATAGTAGGCATCACTGGCTTCTTTCCAGCGGCTGAGATTGTGCGCAATATCTCCTAGAGACTGCCAAATAAAAGGGTTTTCCGGTGTTTGCTGTGCTAGCTCCCTAGTTAACTGCAGATCTTTTATTGTTGGCTTACCAATTTTCCAACTCAGGGTATTGTCATTTAGTCCGCTAGGAATCGCAGATTGGAAGTTATCGTTTTTTCTAAGTTCAATTTCGGGGGTTTTAACGTGGATGGGGATACCTCTTTGTAGCCCATCGAGTTTTTTGCTTAAGCTATCAATCCGTGATAACAATTCTTCTTTATTGTCAATAATGTCGACGGCTTTTCTGAAATAAGTTATCGCCTCTTGTAAATCCCCAATACTTTCTAGCGCGTTGCCTAACCCAATGTAAACCCAGCTGTCCGGTGTGGCCTCATTTTCAATAATTTTATGGAATAAGCTAATTGCCGCTTGATGGTTTCCCTTTCTTTGCGCGAGGTCACCTAGGCGGCCTAATGCGGCGCAATTGGACTTATCAATGTCAAGGATTGCCCGATATGTCATTTCGGCTATATCCGACATTTGCTGTTCGTTAAACAAATCGGCCGCCCGAAACAGGGAAACGCTACTGACTTCTTGGGAAAGCAAATATGTCCGCAGTAATGATTCTGCTTCAACCAATTGGGTCTTATTGAGCAATTCCTTTATATTTTCTACTTGTTGTTCACCTATGCTTTCTACAGCCTTTTCGAGCCCAATGTAAACCCACTTTTCCGGTGTGGCCTCGTTTTCGATAATTTGTTGGAATAAGCCAATGGCGGCCTGATAGTCCCCCTTTTCTTGTGCCAGATCACCCAAGCGGCCTAAAGCGGCAGTGTTGTTTTTTTCAATTTCAAGGATTGCCCGATACGTTGTCTCAGCTAAATCTTGCACCTGGTGTTCCATAAAAAGCTCGCCCGTCTGAAAAAGGCTGACGACTGTAACGTCCGGTGAAGATAAAAACGATTCTAATAGTTTTTGTGCTTCTATTTCTTTGTTGGTTTTGATCAATTCTTTTAGGGCATCTAAGTCGGTCGGTTTAACTTCATCTTGCTCAATAATTACTTTGTCTTCTACTTGGTTTTGCATAGGGGCTTCGTTAATTGAAGTAACGCTTTGGTCTGTACTATTGCTATTCATCGCTTATCCAACGTTAATTTTTAAAGGACAATTGTCAAAATGAAAATGGGGGATGTGATTTATTTCCCCCTCGTCCACAAGCAGAAGCAGGGAGAGGGGGAAAGAAGGGGGGGTATAAAACGGATTGTTCTAACTCTTGTCGCTTTATCCTGCCAACGCGAGTTCCGCTCTCATGTCAGCGATGACTTTCTTATAATCTGGCTGGCCAAATATCGCTGAACCGGCCACAAAAGTGTCCGCTCCGGCCGCTTTAATGGCGCGTATATTGTCGGTTTTAACACCGCCGTCAATTTCCAAACGGATATTCAAGCCGCTGTCGTCAATAATTTTTCTGACCTGGCGTAATTTGTCCAACGCGGAAGGGATGAAAGATTGCCCGCCAAAGCCTGGGTTAACCGACATCAGCAGGATCATATCCAATTTGTCCATGACATATTCAAGATAATGCAACGGCGTGCCAGGGTTAAATACCAAGCCGGATTTGCAGCCGTTGTCGCGGATCAATTGCAGGGTGCGGTCAATATGTACCGAAGCCTCAGGATGGAAGGTGATGATGCTGGCGCCTGCTTTGGCGAAATCAGGGATGATGCGGTCTACGGGTTCAATCATCAAATGCACGTCTATCGGCGCGGTCACCCCGTGTTTTCTTAAGGCTTCACATACTAATGGCCCAATTGTCAAATTGGGGACAAAGTGATTGTCCATAACATCGAAATGCACAACATCGGCACCGGCTGCCAATACGTTATCGACTTCTTCACCCAGTTTGGCGAAGTTAGCGGATAGGATGGAAGGGGCAATCCAGTTTGGGTTCATTGTTTATTCCTCGTCATTAAAAGCCAGCTTATCAATTGTTTTGCGGGCTATTCTTGGTTATAGTCTATGGTAGTTTTTGACCCGCATCCATCCGCATTTGACCCGCAGATTATTGCCTGCAAGCCGCGAAGGGAGCGGCACTCTCCGCTAACAAAGAGTTTTACGAACGATAGCATTGCTCGCACAATACCGTCAATGTTAATAATTCCCTTGTCCCGCCAGGCTTAAAACCAATCAGGATTTTTGATGAAATTGATCACTTTTTCGCACCAAAATAAAACCCGTATCGGCGCAGTTGTTGATGGCTATATCGTTGATAGTTCTGGCTGTAAAAGTATTCCTGCACAAATGATTGATTTTCTGGCGGCGGGTAATGGTGCGTTGGCGGCTATGCGGGAACTGATGGCCAGCGGATCTGGGGTGCGCATCCCCTTATCTGATGTTTCAATAGCAGCCCCCGTGCCAAGGCCAGGCAAGTATTTGGCAATCAGCCTCAATTATGCCGACCACATCGCCGAAACCGGCCGGGAACGCCCTGAGTATCCCAGCTTTTTTACTAAACAAAGCACTTGCGTGATTGGGCATGGCACCGCCATCCAGCGCCCGAAAGTATCGGATAAGCTCGATTATGAAGGGGAGTTGGCTTTTGTTATTGGGCGGCGTTGCCGCCATGTGCCGATGGACAAAGCCCGCGAGGTCATTGCCGGATTCACCATTGCCAACGACGTGTCGGTGCGCGACTGGCAAATGCATGCGCCGACCATGATGGTCGGCAAGTCCTTCGACACTTGCGGCCCATTAGGCCCGTGGCTGGTGACCGCCGATGAGTTGCCTGACCCGCATAACTTGGCCATCAAAACGTGGGTGGACGATGAGTTACGCCAAAATGCCAACACCTCACAAATGCTATTTAACTGCTACGAGATGGTTGCTTATTTGTCACAAGCGATGACTTTAGAGCCCGGTGACGTGATTTCCACCGGCACACCCGCCGGTGTCGGGGTTAAAATGAAGCCGCGTGGTTACTTAAGGCCAGGGCAAACCGTGCGCATTGAAATTGAAGGTATTGGTATCCTGTCGAATCCTGTGATTGCCGAACCTGAAGCGGTTTTTTAATCTTGTGCTTTTAGCTTGTCGCTTAAGTTATTAAAAAAACTAAGTTTTTTCTGCCAAGGCTGCTCCTGTCCATTGGTGGGCAATGGGAAGCTTATGGTCACCTTCAATCCGCCAAGTTGGGAAACGCCCAAAATCAAATCGGCGTTATGGATGGCGGCAATCCGTTCCACGATGGAGAAACCTAAGCCTGTGCCTGGTGCGGTATGCGCTGTCTCGGTGCAGCGATGGAAGCGTTGTAGGGATTTTTCGTATTGGTCAGGTGAAATGCCGGGGCCGGAGTCTTCCACCGACAATTGCAGTTTGTTGTCTTTGCCAACCAGGCTAATCAGCACCGAACCTTTAGCGGGCGTGTATTTGATGGCGTTGTCCAGGATATTGCGGATCAGGATCGCCATCAATTGCGGGTTAACCAATACCGGCACCGGATTGGTTTCGACAAACTCCATGGAGATGCGTTTTTTATAAGCTTCGGGTTCCAGTTCTGCGACGATTTGCACCACTTCGCGCCCTAGCTGGATCGCTTCCTGGGTCAAAAACTCCGAGCTGGATTCAATCCGCGAGAAGGTCAGCAATTGCTGCACCATGTAGGTCATGCGGTTGACCGCCTGCTCGATGCGCTTTAATGCCTGCTTGCGCACCTCGTCGTCATTGGTGCGCAACGCCACTTGCGCCTGGGTCAACAGCCCCGCCAGCGGTGTCCGCAATTCATGCGCGGCATCCGAGGTGAACCGGCGCTCATGTTCGAACGCCTGCTCAAGTTGGGCGAACAGGTTATTGATTTCGTTAACCACGGGCACGATTTCATTCGGTAACTTGCGTGTTGACAAGGGTTTTAGATAGCTCGCCTCACGTTTGGATAATGACCGCTCCAACCTGTCCAGCGGCTTTAGGCAATGCCCGACAATAATCCAGATCACCAAACCCAAAAACGGCAAGCCCAATAACAATTGCAGTGCGGTATGGGATGAAATTTCATCGGTCAGTTCGGCGCGTATCTCTTCTTTTTGCCCGACATGCACCACGTACTGGCCTGTCGAATCAGAAATGCTGAACACATGCCACAAATGCCCGTCAATATTGGCATTACTGAAGCCTTCATCCGCTTTCGAAAAGACAAATTTCGGTGCGCTTTCTGAACGCAACAGCAAGCCATCTTTTTTCGACCATAACTGGAAGGCAATTTTCCGCTCGTAATCACGCCCCAAGGCATTGGCTTGCAGCACATCGTCAAAGACATACCATAACTGGCTGTCGATATGGTTTTTATCGAAACCATGCACGGCGACATTCGGTGTGTCGTCAGGTTTGGCGAAAAAATCATTGTCGCCCGACCACAATTGGAAGCTGTTCTTGCGTTTGAACTTATGTTTCAAGGCATAATCATGCAGGTTTTTGTCGAGATGCTCCTGGCTCCCAAAAGCCGATAACGATCCTTCGCGCAGCAAACTTTCGACAAACGCGTGCAGGACTTTGGCTGATTGCGACAATTCCGCATCGAACAAATTGGCGACTTCATCGCGGGTTTGTTTGTAACTGACGTAAGCGGCAATGCCCCAAATCAGCATCGCCGCCGACAGCAAACTGACCAGCAACAATTGGCGTAAGGAGTAGTTCATTGCCCGTCGTCGCTATCAATAATGTAACCCACCCCGCGCACCGTGCGGATCAAACCGGAATCCAGCTTTTTGCGCAAATGGTGGATGTGCACCTCCACCGTATTGCTTTCGATGTCGGAGTTCCAGGAATACAGGCTTTCCTCCAAGCGGGCGCGGGAAATCACCTTGCCGATATTGCCCATCAAAAAATTCAGGATTTCAAATTCCTTTTGCGACAGCTCGACTTTCTCGCCGTTGTACGTCACCTGATGTGCCGCCGGATCCAACACCACACCTTTATATTCAATCGTCGGCACACTGCGCCCTTCATTGCGCCGGGCCAAAGCCCTAAGGCGTGCACACACCTCATCCAAATCAAACGGCTTGATGACAAAATCATCCGCGCCGCTGTCCAGCCCCAGCACACGGTCAGGCACGGTGTCCTTGGCGGTCAGCACCATCACCGGGGTTTCGTCCTTACGGCTACGCAAATTGCGCAAAATGGTTAAGCCGTCCATGTCCGGCAAATTCAAGTCCAGCACGATCAGTTCATAACTGTTCAGCTTCAGGGCTTCATCAGCCAGTTTGCCATTGGTCAGCCAATCCACCGCATAGCCTTCCATTGTCAAACCGGCGACCAGGCCGTCACCGAGGATTTCATCGTCTTCTACTAGCAAAAGTCGCATAGGGTCATTTTTGTCATGATTTAGGGTAGGGTAAGTGGGCTAACAATAGCAGGCACACGCTAAGTTAACGTATCTTCTCCAATGGGGGCGGCCTCGGGTGCGGTATCCAAACCCGCCAAAAATTTATCACGCCGCCCCCCACGGGCTGCTTGCATCAAGTCATTTTCGGCCATCAATGCCGATGTTTTATGCGGCATGCGGGTCAACCGAATGCCCTTATTGGCGGCTGGTGCATGTATGCCGTTAATAGGAAGGGAGACCGCAATGTTTATTTTGGTGCTGATGAGGATATTGTAAGGCATTGTAAAAATTCTATATCAAGAGAGTGTCGGGGTTGTAAAAACATGTCATTCGGTACCGCTGGATTCCGGCAATCCATGCTGGCTTTCGGCAAACCATTGCCTAACTAACCATGGGCCTGGATTGAAGTGCAGCCTCTGGATGTTTTTGTGTTTTTGGCTGGGTCACAGCCAATTCATGGCTTAATGTAGTGACAATAAAATAATCCTGCAATTTTCTTGTTCACTACATTTCACTCGCCGGTTGTGCAAGTAAAGCCTAGATAGCTTAGGATATGCGCTGATTGAACTGAAGCCTACAAAACCCAATGCCCCAAAACGACCCAACAAATCCCCTGCCCAGCCAAACAAAATCCCCCCGGACCTTCTGCATTGCGCCAATGCTGGATTGGACTGACTAAAAGGACATGTACAAACAAATCAATATATTAGATGCCGATGAGTTTTGGAAGGTGCAGATACGGTGCGGAGGGTGTCAATTTATGAAGTTACGGCTTTAAACTCCTTGGTTGCTTTGTCCCTGGCCTGGTCAATATATTGGGCTAGGTCCGTAATGGAAACCATCCATTCCGACTTATTGCTGCCCAACCTGAAGACCGGGAAAGGGTAACCCTGGCGCAGGCACTCTTGTTTGGCTTTCCTCTCGTCATGGTTGAAATATTTCTTTGCAACCACCGCTACAGGCACTACGGCGGTTTCATACTCTGCCATCAATGCGAAGAATGTGTTAGCCACGGTCGCCCCCTCAATGCAGGCCAAGGTTATCTGACGGCTTACGGAACCTGTCCTTAAACGCCAGCAACCCTTGATCCGCCCACGCCGTCGCCACGCCTACGCACTGGCATCCAGGGTGTGTGGATACGGAGTTGAACATCCCCAACCAAATTTCTTCGTCAATCAGCGGCTGGTCAAAGAACTGCGCCGCTACGTCTTCAATATCGTCCATCTCTGTCTCCGGTAAATACCCGCCAGGTGCTGCCGGCGGGGATATGTGAATTATCTGTTAGCCCTTTCCCAAACGGAAAAGGCGCAATCACCCCACCAGTCCCGCGCTACCACCATAAAACATGTCTTGAAATCCCTAGGCATCCTGTATTTTGTAGTGGCACCCCCTCTAGGTATCTCCTTACTTACTTCAGTTAAGTACACCTTGGTCACATACGGCCACCAAGCGTCATATATTTGTGCTCCCCCGATAATAAATATTTCTTTACCTGGAGCGAAAGTTTCGGCATACATAAACACACTATGAATGTCCATACACTGTATAGACAACGGCTGCAATATCTTTGCCGTGAACGGTTCAAGACACTCTTTGGACAGCACAATGTTTAGCCGATTTTTTAATGGCTTTGATGGGAGAGATTCCCAAGTGGCTCTCCCCATCACAACGACAGCCCCGTCCGTAATATACCGGAATCGTCTCAGGTCTTCCGGGATGTGCCAAGGCAGTTTCCCGTCTACACCGATGACATGGTTTTGGCCGATGGCCACGATCATTGACACCGCTACCGGTTTGGGGATAGGTAGCTGTGGGCACAGTGCCTGACCAATGCGGGCGAATTTGTTTGGGTTTATGGGCACTCTCATAAATTACCATCCCCCATCTTATGATCAGTTGCCTCATCAGGCCACACATTTGCCCCAACAAATTCGGTGACCTCTGTCCAGCCTGTTAGGGGATGGTCTATACCATACCGTAATCCAGATGGGCACGGGTCATGTATTTCAAATGTTTGATCCGCTTTGGCTTTGGCAACGATACGGTGTATGCCACCTCTGGTGTTTAGAGACGGCACAGTTAACAGATATGTTCGGCCAAGGATGAGTTGGTTGGTAAGGCTGGAAACCTGAACGATATTATTTTCCCAACCTAACTGCGCCAACACCCTTAATTCATCCACCCCTGACATCCCTATATCCGGGTTGATTCCCAAACCTGCCGCTGTGGATAATATTTCTTCAAGGGTACAGCAAAGGATTGTGGCAATACACGCCGCCACGCAGTGCTTTGAATTTTCACCTTGATAAACCATCATACCGCCACCTCCGCCTTAATGGCGTCATAAGGGATGTACCCGGAAATGACGAAGTCCTCAGGCTTGTAGTCGTCTATTGAGTCGGCCTTGTTCAAGACCAGTTTTGGTAATGGCTGAGGGTCACGGGTTAGCTGCAGTTTAGCCTGTTCGATGTGGTTCAAATACAGATGGGTATCTCCTCCAGTCCAAATAAACTCCCCAACGTCTAGGTCACATTGTTGGGCAATCATGTGGGTAAGGAGAGCGTAGCTGGCAATATTAAACGGAACCCCTAAAAACGTGTCCGCCGAACGTTGGTAGAGTTGGCAGGATAACTTGCCGTTGTGGACGTAAAATTGGAATAGGCAATGACACCAATGTAGCTTTACCTTATGGGCATCCGATGGATTCCATGCAGTGACAACAAGGCGACGGGAGTCTTTGTTGCGTTTGATTTCGGCAATCGTGTCGGCAATTTGGTCAATACATCCGTCCCAGTTACGCCACTGTTCACTGTAGATTGGTCCCAAATCCCCATTTTCGTCAGCCCACTCATCCCAAATTCGGACACCGTTGTCATTCAAGTACTTGATATTGGTGTCGCCTTTAAGGAACCACAGCAACTCGTGAATCACCGACTTCATGTGGATCCGCTTCGTCGTCACTAAGGGAAAACCCTTCGACAAATCAAACCGCATCTGATGACCGAACTTAGAAAGCGTTCCAGTGCCAGTACGGTCGCCTTTTTGGTTGCCGCTATCTAGCAACTCTTGCAATAGATCTAAATATTGTTTCATTGGTCGCCTCCGTTGTGGCCTTTACAATTGAATACCTGACGGGTTGGGGTGGAGTTCGTGGCATTGCAGTACAGTTTCCTGCCTTCAGGGGTCAACTCCCCAACTGCCCCACGACCATGGTCTTTCGCCTTCCCTTCGGCAATAGTTTGGTATTGCATGTTGATTGGCGCATCGACCCCGCCTTGCTCCAAAGGGCAGATATGGTCAACCACGTAGCCTTTGCGGCCATAGGGGTAACCTTGCTGGACATCGAAGTGGTGCTTTTGCGTGGCACTGCGGCAACTCGCGTCAGATACTACAGGCAATAATAACAAAGTGGTTATAATGATCCGTTTCATTGCTGTGCCCCTACCCCAGCTGCTGCTACCAGCAAGCACGCTTTATCTTCCCCTGGTGAGGACATCGAGGCGCACTTGGCTTCCAGCGGAGATTTTCCGGCTTGGATGGCTTTAGCAATCAAAGCCTGTTGGCCATTTGTGGAATTTACACTGCTGTAGCAGAACATTCCTGCTATACCTAGGATTACTGAGCAGATAGCGGAAGCTACAGTGATGGTGGTTACAGCTTCTTCGTTTAGTTCTATACGTTCATTCATTAATGTCTCCGGTCTTTATCAAAATAAACCCTCCAACCGTGCTGGGTTGGAGGGTGGTTACACTCTTAAGGGTCTTGCAAGGTGTTTAAAGTGTTTTGAAATATGGAAGGTATCACCGACGGAGTCGGTACTATCGCTAAAGCTTCTCTGAAGTGTTTGTAATTCATCACAGCTGTGGCGCACTCCGCCCCTGTTGTGGCCTGCTCGATACGTCGCAGTAAGCTAATCTCGATTGTTTGTCTTAATTCTTCCATCTCAATTCTCCAATTAAAGGTATTTGGCTTGCATCATATGCCAGCGGGCTTTGTCGTACAGGGTCTGGCCATCCCACAACCGGAAAGGAACTTCACCTCTCAGGATGGACCTGGCCCGGCACCGGTGCTCGCGGCGGCGCTTGCGTTTGTCTTTGCTGTATTCCAGGTTGGCGGCGGCTTTTTCGGAAAGGACGCGTTTATTTGCCATTGGACACCTCCAAAGCCACCCCGGCACCTGCTTTCGAGTTTTGTTTTTCCCGGAAAAACTTAGGGTCTTTTGCCAGGATACGGTTTAATTCATGACGCTCACACTCATCTATCGACAAACGAAGCCGCTCCCCCAATGCCATTAAAGACACCGCCACCCCGCCAATCTCTTGGGCGGTGTCGCCAATAGGCCGGCCATAAACGTAGTTGAGGATGTTTATCACATGGTTCTGGCTCAGCCCCACTGCCTGCGCCAACTCCAACGCCTCTTCAGTGAACCTCGCTGCCCTCTCTGTAAGAGAGGTGGCCGTTAATTCCCCAAAAGTGTCTATAGCCCAACCCAGTACGACTTTTTGCCGTTCGTCCCTGGACAGGTTGTCACAGGTTTTACTTACATCTGCACAAGCTGCATAATCCAACACTGGCTTTTCAAACGCCATTTTAAGTTTATGTATCTCATCTTGTAGGTCGTCCACCGAACCCTGTACTAGCTGTACGGGATTTTCAGTAATTCCGGTAACACCCCCACCAGCATCGTAGTAAACTTCATGGATACCAAACCAAGGATACTCCCCTTTGTGTTCAATAACCCGGCAGTTCCAGTAGCTTCCTTTATTTTCCGTCATCACACACCTCCGAAATGTCGTAAAACTCCACTTGCCCGATCACATCTCCTGTACAGATATGGAGGTCGTGGTGGGAGAGCGAGTTGTTGATTTCCAGACGGAATGGTTGCACATCATTATCAGTACCGTAATTCCACCCCGGCTTCATAATTAAGGAAGCGGTCTGCCCTAAGCCCGATTTTGCGGCGAATGACCGCAAGTTAAGGACACCTTTGATGTTTTGAGGGATGCAGAAATCTTCAAGAGAATTTACTACTATAAACTCTCCGGCTTTAAGAAAGAATCCTTGTGGGCCAATGGTAGCTTTATCGTATAGGTTTTCCCACGGTTCTTCCCCTAAGCGGTGTATGCGCTGGGTACGGTGGGGCTCCTGCTCCCTATATATATATATTGTCAGGCCGACTCGGATATCCAACTCTGAGTATCCAGGAGTGAGCGGATCACTGACAAATTTGCTTACGAATTCCGCTAACCTTACACCAGTTAGTTGCTTCATTCTGCGCCTCCTTTACCATAGTTAAGGACGTTATCCCGTAAATCTATTTCCGGTAGTGTGGGTTTAGGGATGCCACGGTCGTCGAATTCAGACCGTGTCCGAGTCAGTTCGGACAGGAACAGCGCATTACAAAGGATGTGGTCCACGTGGGGCAGACCGCTGTCCGCGTCGTTGTCATCGCCATTCATGAAGTCCTTCAAGTGGCGGCACAAGCTGTCCACCAATTCCGTGTAAGGGAACCCTTTTTTCCAGTTGTCACGCGCATATTTGTTGGCGCCGAACTCCAGGACACGGGATACCCCTTCCAGGGCGTGAGGTGCAGAGAATATAAAGCTGAGAGGGGCTTTCCCTGCGTTGTGGCGCAGAGCTTGGGTAGGTGTTTCTGTTTCTGTTTCTTGAATGATCTGGTTTAGTTCACTCCACTTAGCCCAACAGCTGGTGATATGTTCGTAAGTTCCCTGATCTCTGAACACCACTCCCACAATGGTGTTAGAAGGCTGAGGACTTGGTACTACTTTTACAACTCTCCCCACTGCAATGTTTTCATTAAGAGTTAGAGAAAACAAACCCCTATCTGAACAAGCTTCTACATACTGCCCCAACAACTCATCTGTGTTAGGAGGTTCTGAGGTTAGGTTCCCGTAAACAACCGGCCCCGTAAATTCGGCGGTTGTTGAGCCTTTAACCAACCTCAGCGTCACTCTCCGCCCATGTACTCCGGCACGGCTGACCTTACTTGCATGAGTTCCGACTATATACGCGTCCGCCAAGTTTGGGTTGGAACAGAGGCTGTACTCATCAAGGCCATTAATAAATAAGCCTTTCGACTTTGTCTTAGACACCATTCGGCCATTGAGATTTTTCGGGAGTGCTGCTATAGATATCAATACCGCATCAATCACCGAACCTTTCGCTTTCGGTAGGGATTTTCCCGTAAATTTTGGGGAATATACACTAGCCGCTATACCTTCTTCATATGATGGCAGGGTGTGGTTATTGGCAGCTCTCATGGCTTCAGCTGTCCCAAGCATCACAGATTGGTGGAGTGCTTCCATAACTGAAGGATATGGCTCAGCAGATAACCAGCTAACAATAGCTTTGCTGTGCCCACTGGCCGCTTCGATAGAGTCGCTGCGGTCTGGGATAATTTCCCTGACAACGGCGTGGGGATTTTCGTGGGATCCACAAACCCGGCAAAAGCCTGCATGTTCGAATCGGACAAATTTACCTACCAAATCCTTATCTGTCCTTTCAATGGTTACAGTAATACGGTTATCAGCTGGGAGCTTAAATTCAGTTTTCATATTGTCTCCGGTAATAAAGGCCGGAAGCCGTGCTGGGCTTCCGGTTTAGGTTAGTTAATCACATGAGCAGGAGGGGCTCGAATCACAGCTGCTTGAACTGGAACTTGAGTCGCAGCTAGAGTAGTCAGAAGTGTAGGAGCTGTCGGAGGAGCCCACCCACGATGGGGCAGACGTGGTGACGCTGTTGTGTTGGTTGGGGGAGCTACTTTGTAGCGACCGCAGTCCGTACTCCCGCATCCGTTTAGCCCGCACTTCTTCATATACCTTCTCAGTCTTCCGGTCCCGAATCACCACGAACGCGATAATGGCGGCAGCAAAGGCGACTCCCGAAAATAAGATCAGGAACAAAATATTTTCAATTTCCATGTTCATCTCCCTAACGGGTCTTCGGTGACAAAGTTCGCACAATCTTCCGGCTGCATCTCCCCATCCGCACAAGATTCGCCATCATGGACAAAGCAACCTTCCTTGGTGCAGTGTCCAGCCACCTTCGCCAACGCACCTTCCGTCACTTCTCCAAGGATGTCATCCTCAGCCGACATGGTGTCGAAGTCAGACCCAATGTGAGGGTTGACATCCACACGGGCCAGGGCCGCCACCGCATTGAACTTATCCCCGTACCGCGCCTTCAGCTTGGCGATGTTCTTTTCGTGGATTTCTTCCTGGGTAATGCCGACCAGCCGTAACAGGATGGCCTCGTACCAGCGGTGGTCGCCTAATTCTTTCACAAGGGATTCGCGGTTCGCGCCGTCCATGTTGTTACTAAAGCAGTCCACCATTTCGGCGGTTTCTCCGACCATACCTAAAACAGCGTGCAAGGTTTGGGCTTGCTCGTCGGACAGGTGTCTGCACATCGCGCTGTCGGCTGGCTCATCACCATAGAAAATGGTTTTCTTCAATGCTTCCAGTTGCAGAGCCGTGTCCCGGAAGTCCATCAGCAAGTTTTCAATCTTGTTGACCAGGTTGTGCGGGATACGGATGCCGTCAGGGGTTGGTTTGGCGGTGACGGCGGCCAGGGTGAGGTAGTCGGCATTGGACATGCCAGCCGACTGGCGAAGACGGTTAATAGCCTCACTGACAATAGGAACCTGAACAAGCCGAACGTCGTGATGCTCAACTGCCCAGCGTTCCAACATGTAGGATAGGTCTGAGTTTGGTATTTCGCGTAACTCCACAGGCTGGTCGCAAGTGGTTAATGTAGTTAAATCCATATTTTGTCTCCGGTTAATTTATTTCAATCATCACCAGCGATGCTGCGCAGGCGACTCAATTGCTTTTCCGACAGGACCGTCCTGTCACCGTACTGCTTGTAGCGGACTTTAATCCCCGCCACGAACTCCATTTCCCAATTGCTGGATGCTTGCCTTTCGGCGTCATCCAACAACTCTTCCAGTTTCTTATCTTCTGCAGAAGCCATCGCTTATACCCCCAGTGTCAGAGTTAGTGTTACATAATGCCCATACCCATGTGATTCCGTGTCATATATATATGAATCCAGCATCATGAGTTGTTTTTCTATACCTTCGATGGTTTTTTCAATACCTTTGATATACACCAACCCGATATCAATATGGTTTTGTATTCCAATAGCCAGAAGGTTTTCGCCGGAGTCGCAACGCATCCGGCACAATGCCCGCTGATACTTGCTTACCTTATTGTTCGCGGTCCGTATTGCTTCTCGGTTACGCCGGATAACCGTGTTAAGATCTCGTCTCGCCATCTTAACGACATCGGTACCGTCAACATCAAGCACTTGGTCAAGGATTCCCAGGATAAGTTGGATCAGCTCTTGCCTGAGGCGGGCTTCATCTTGAAGTTCCGTGTCATCGACTTGCCCGGTTTCGTCATACTGCTTGCGGCGGGCTTGGTTACTCAGCACTTCGTAAGCGGCTTTGACTTGTTTGAATAGGGCTTCATCACCGCCTTTGTCTGGGTGGTGTTGTTTGGCTTTGCTGCGGTAAGCTGCTTTGATTTGGACAGGGGTGGCATCTTTATTAACGCCTAATGTTTCATAAAGTGTTGCCATTATTTCAACTCCACCAAGTTCCCAGCATTCACAGAATCCCCACTGCGGTGGCTGACCATTACGACTTGCATATTCAAGGAAGCCAACATACCTGCCACGGCGGCGGCGTTCTCGTCGTTGGCATCTGCCGTCGCTTCATCTAACAGCAAAAATAAGTTGTCTCCGTAAAACACTTTCGACAAGGCCACTCGAAGGGCGGTACCGATCAGCGATTTCTGAAACCCTGACGACTCCTCCACCGGCACAACCCTGCCCAACTCCTCAACCGTGAATTCGCCTTTAGAAGACCGGGCCAGGTTGCCCAGCTCGCCGCTAGTCGTGTTGGATACTAGGGCTGACGCATATTGCAGCAACCCCTCCCAGATATCCCCTGCCCACTTGCTGCGGTTGCCTTTTAGGTATTTTTGGAAAGACTGCAGATGGGACTGCTCTTTGTCCAGTTCTTGTCTTTCGGCTTCCAATTGTTTCAGCTTGAACAGTTCGGTCTTCGTATGTCCGATTTCTGAATCACAGCGGGAGATTTCCAAACGGTAGTCCTGGATTTGCTGTTCACATTTGGACAGCCTCATATCCAGCTCTGTGATGTACTCTTGTAATGAGGGGATGGCTGACGTGTCTGGGACGGCATTTAACTTATCCGACACCGTGGCCACTTTCAAGGTGGCTGCGTGTAGCTGGGCTTCCAGCCCCTTCACCTGCTTTTCAATTTCTGAGATTCTGGCAAGGGTGGCCGTGGTTGAGTTTATGTCGGCTACTAAGGCGTTAGTAGCCATTGCCAATTTTTCAACGTGGGTCAAAGCCTCAGCCATTGCTGATTCCGAAACTTCCGGTATCTCAGCAAGCCGGGTGCGGCGGGCATCAAGGTAAGCGGCGGCGCCGGGGTTGAGGCTCTTTTTTAAGTTTTTTTCCTGGTTGCCCAACGCCGTATACTCCACCCATAGGGCAGATGCTTCTGTATTTAGGGTTTGCCACCTTACGGACAACTTTTGGGCTTCCAGAGATATTTCGTCAAAATTAACCCCGTCAAAGTTTCTCTTACAGACCGGGCATTTGGCGTTATGCAGCATCTCCTCGACGCGACGTAAATCCGATTCCACTGTGGATTTTTCACTGGCTAATGTGGCATGTTTTGAGCCTTTTTCCGCAATTACTGGTTGTAGTGTATTCAATTCCTCCTCAGCCGCTGTGTGTTCTTCAAGAAGTTTGGTATACCTCTCAATGTCATTACGGCATTGTTGCCGCTCGGACGCCTCCGCATTTAGCTTATGCATATATCGGGCCGCCTCGTCATACGAGGCTTTACTGGCTGAATATTCAAACTTCAGCTCTTCGATATCCACCGGGTTGCCTGCACCTTCGAGTGAGTTAAGGTTACCCATAGCTACGGTCACCTGTTGCCATAGATTAGCCACGTTTTGTTCTTCACGAAAAAGTTCGGCGCTTAGCAGCTGGTGCTGGTGCTGGTGCTCTTGTAAGGTTTTAGTATCTCTCTCGACAAGGGTTCGCTGGTCGGTAAGGTTGTCTTTAATGCCTACAGAAACCGCGATGTCCTGTTCAGTTTTTCTTTTTTTATCAGACAATATCTGGAGTCGCGTCTCCAACCCGGTAATGTCAAAATCAGCTGGAATACCTTCCAACCGGCCTTCAATTTTCGTCAGATCCGTACTGAGGTGGCTTAACACCCTGTCCAATATATCGACACGGCTCAAACCTTCCACTTTCTGCTGTAATGCTGTTGGCCCCATCGTCAGGATATTTTGTGTTTCTCCTTGGGGAGAATATGTAATAGTTTTCAAATCTTTCGCCAACATCCCCAAAGACGCCTCAATAAACTGGGTTCCGGCAGCGTTGCCGCTGGCCAGGTTACGGCCATCGTCAACGGCAGTGACAGTGGCCCCTGAAGGGGTGCGGCTGATAATCACGTCGCCGTAAACAGGCAGGGTCATTTGAAGCGCTACGCTGCGCTTGTCCTTGGAACCCCAAGACCAAATGTGATCCTTTGCCCCGATGGCAGCAGATCCGAATAAGGCGAATAAAATGCCTTTTAAAACTGTGGACTTGCCTGCCGCATTGTTGCCAGTGATAGAGGTTAGACCACCGGGGAACGATAAGGCCAGTGCTTTATGTTTTTTGAAGTTGTTTAATGTGAGTTGTTTTAACATAATGGTAGTGTCCTTAAATACGGCTTAGGTAGTTGGCCCAGGTGTTGGCGAAAGGAGATCCTTGTAATTCCTCAGTAATACGGGAGGGGATATCCAATGCCCGGTTCATTTCTTTGGCTTCGACTTGCACGGCTTCGGACTTGACGTTGTTGCGGATCATCAAGGCATCAGGAGCTTGGCTCCACAATTTCTGCACGGCTTTGGCTATCTCTGGCAGTTTGCGGGCGGGGGCGGTGCCGTTGATCTCGATGAATTGCATACCTGCAAAAACCAACTCCATGTCTAGGGTAGTAGGGGCGGTTGAAGTTTCGTTTAACAACCATTCCCAATCTTTAACCAAGTGAGAGTCTTTGCTCCAAATCTTTACAGGTGATAGCTTTGTGCCATCGAATTCCCATATAAATTTATCGGAAATATCCGAAAAGGATGTCGGATGGGTATTTCCTAGAATCTGCAACTTGCCGCCGAAATCAGCCCTAGGGATGTGTTCATGGCCAATCAAGATGTAATCTACGGTTTGTTTGGTGTCATGGTCATCCCCTAGCAACAGCCCTGCTATATCCCGCGTCAAATTCAGAGATGAGTCGTCAGTGGCGAAAGGGGATTCGTAGTTGCAGTGCAACACTAGAATGTTAACCTTAGTTGGTATCCGGCGTACGTGCAGGCCTATTTCTTGCAAAGTCAAGTCAAACAAGGTTTGGGTGCGTTTATGTGGCACGACAATGACATTCGCCTCAGGAAATTCAACAACAAAATAGTCAGATGTGCTGTCCGCCAATGCAACCGAGCTATCCGGCGACAAATGCCCTATCAATTCCAGCGAGGACATTTTGCCGTCGCGGTTAGCGAGATCATGATTGCCTGATAAAACCAAAGCACAGCGGCCAGCTATCGAAGCCCCTTGGGCGATGACGGCTTCTTCATTGTCGGTGGTGTCAAACAGGTCTCCCAAGCAGATAGCCGAGTGGCCCTCTATATGGGATCGGTTCAGGATATTATTTGCTTGGGTATATAAAGCGTCCCGTAATTTTACACGGGAGACAGGGGTGGTGTGGGAAGTGCGGTTCAGACCCAAGTGCGGGTCTGTCCAAAATAATAAGGACATGGTTGTCTCCGGTTTTTGTTAAAAGGCTGCCGGTGCTGCGGCAGCCTGTGGTTAGTTATGGGTTGGTAACACCCATGAAGCCCTCCCTGACTTTAACAACTTCCCTTCCTGCATGAGGCGTTTGGCCCCTTCCTGAAACGACCGGGGGGAATCCCCCGCCAGCCGCTGCAGGACATACGTTGGTATCTTTATTTCGGTACCTGCTGGGTGGGGGGTTCCTACGATAGGCCTGACGTGCTCAAACACATCCAATACCCTATCCTCTGGCGCCGCCTTGGCCTGCCGCTCCAACTGCAATTGCAGGGAGTTAAAATAATCCGCCAGTTGCCTGGCAATCTCCTCGAAGATGAAAGTCTTGATACTTGCAAGTTCTGTATCCAGCAGGCTGGCGAATTTTTTCCTGGTCATTGTCCGTACGTCGGAATCGGTGACAGACCTCACTGAGGCGGGATATCTTAGGGTCTGCGGAACAAAGAAGAATTCCAGTCCGATCATCGACCCTTCTGGTTTCAACACCCCTACGGACACGTCATATTTGCCGCGTGCCTTTGCAGATTCCCGGCTAGTCTCCACAAGGCAGATGCCTTTATCGACAATAATTAGCCCGTCGAATTGGGCCAGGTTTATGGTTATGTTTTCCCCTTTTTTGTAAGTCCCCGGTTTCATGTATTGGCTAAGCTTCTTAGTTAAATCACTCATTTACAGCTCCTGATATGTTGGATAATGTTGTCTAACAGCCCACCTGTAGACGACATATCTGCTTTTGAAATTATTACCAAGTCCTTTTTCTTTTCATTAACCGCAGCCACCACGGACTCCCCGTCGTATGCGGTTATTTCATCGTTTAGTAAGTCCCCATAAAGATAGACGCTGGGATGTCCTGACAAATGGTGCAATCTGTGCCGTGGTATCTGGTCTTTACTGTGTTTAGACGACCGTACCAGCGATAGTAGCGGCTTACAGATTGCAGTTGATTTGCATTCAATCAAAATTGCATTACCAGGCACAAACCAATAGAAGTCCCCAGGCAACGCGAACCCTCTACCTCCTGTCGATGTCTGGTCATATAGGCGGACGAAATTAGACCTATTATGCAGGTGGTGTTGCTGTAGGGCTGCCTGTATGGTTTGCTCTAACCTCTTGCCATCATTTCTGCTGGGGTTTCCCATAGCTTACACCAAACTCCTGCCGTAAATCTAACATCCTGATCCATAGCACTGCCTTGATCCACATACCAACGCAGGGCTTTATACGGGATCTCAGAGAACGGGCGGCCTTTATTTTTGCCGAACGGCATCGTCTCAAGCTTCATAGGGAGCTTGAGTTCGTCAGCGATTTCAAGTATTGACAGGTCAGGGCGCTGGGACAGCCAGTGATTCAGCAGCTCATAACTCATCCACACGTCACATAGCGCATCGTGCGCGGTTTTTGTTCGTGGGGATTGCAGGGAGTAGTGGTTTCTGTAGAGGTGTTCGAGTTGGTGGTTATCGGAATTAGGTGCCAACACCCTAGCCATACGGAGTGTGCAAAGAGATAGCGTGTCATCAGGGATGAACACATGCTTCTGCAAGAAATTCCAGTCGAATTTTGTATTATGGCCGCCAAGGATCAGCTGGGTTCCGGCAGCAAACTCGAAAAGTTCCGCCATAACTTCATTTAATAGATTTCGGGTTTTAGGCTTTCCAACTACGGCTTCGTTAGGTATGCCATGCTTCGCTATGGCCTCCTCAGGGATGTGCCGGCCAGGGTCGCAAAGGCTTTCAAATTCGACGATATTTTCGGGGTGGGTGCTTTTGATGGCGATACAGGCGAACTGGCAAACTTCGTCAACCGTTGGGTCAACGCCAGTCGTCTCCGTATCAAACACTACTAGAGTGTAGGGGATCGAGGTATCCATAATGTCTCCGGTTTGGTGTCCGGCATGGAAGGTGCTGTCAACCATGCCGGATAAGTGAGGCTACAATATAAGGTAAGTTGCGCGGATTGTCGATAAGGAATTTATGTCATTTATGCGTTTAGGCACGACAACAACGATTTTATCCCATACCTCACGGGCTTGCGGTTTTCCATCCATTTATCGGTTGACGGCCAGTAATGGATGCGCCTACTGCCCATACGGATAATTAAATGATACCCGTCTTTAAGGGATTCGAACGTAACGCCCCGCGACACCAGGATTTGGGTGTTAAGGGCTTTTGCTTCGGTACGCCGGTCCTTTTTGGATGTGTCCAATGGTTTACGTTGTGCTGATATAAATACCCCCTTAAGCGGCTACTTGTAATATTTGCTGTTTAAACCGTTCTTCATGCTCCGGTATATCCGTCACGTCATACAAGTCTTCAGGCACTTCCGCTAAGTGTTTGAGATCCCGTAAGTCATGGGTTTCGATATAGGAATCCGACCCATAATGAACCCACAACTGCCGTGGCACAGCAAAAGCCTTAGACATTGCCGATTCGATTTTTTCAGGTGTCGGGAACGCCCCGATTTCTACCTGCACCCCAAAGTTGATCCCCAAGGAAGGCTCAGCCAACATCGGCACCGCCATTCCTGGTATATCCCTGGTCATGATGCTGTGGACATTCATGATTAAGTCAACCGCATTGCTGCTGTGTACTGAGAACACCAACTCATCGTAGATCGGAGCTATAAGCACCGCACCAGTGCGTTGTGTTATGCCTTGCTGCCGGATAGCGGTCATCGTGCGCTTCAAGTTATCGGCACAAACTCCTTGGATAAGGTAGTTCACCACTTGGCGGCAGACAGATGCCCATAGCCCTTCGTCTTGGGTGGTAATCTGGTCGAACACATGGCGGCGGTTGCCGAAGGCAGTGGTGACAAACCCTTGCTGGCAGACGAGGTTGATGACGTTTTCACGCCAACGCTCAAACCCATGATACAGCGCTTTTTTATCTGCCAAATATTGTTTGGCCTCTGTGATAGGGCAAATTAACTGCCTGGCAAGCTTGCCGCTACCAATACCATAGGTGCCCCCGAAATTGATGGGTTTCGACGTAACACGCGCATCCTTAGCAGTCTTAGCTAGGGTTTTATCATCTCCAGATAACGCGGCCACCACATCATCGTATGCCCACTTCAACAGACCTGATGCGGTTTGGGTGTGGATGTCTTTCGTGCTTGTTTTAAGGAACCTAGACAATAGGGCTTCGCCCAGCAACGCCTCCACGTCGCCAGATATTACATGTTCGACATCCTTCCCAATATAACAATCCAGCATGGCTTCATCCATCGACAAGGCCGCCGCAATACGAAGCTCCTGCTGGCTCCAGTCTATTGACACAATCAGGTCGTGACCCAACTTTTCGTTAGGTAGGATGCAGTTACGAAACTTAACCCCGTCCCCTCGCTTAGGCCATTGTAGTGGGTTGGGGGACGAACCCGTAGGGCGTCTGGTTTCTGTCCCACAACTGTTAACCTGAGGGTGGATTAGCCCGTCAACGGGATGTTGCCATTTTGGATAAACGTCGTAAAACATGCTGATACGGGTTTGGCATTTTTTCGCCGCCATTAACGCTTCCAAGGCTTCTTTTTTCCAGGAATGGTCTGCACAGTCTTCCGCCAATGCCGTGACTATGGCATCTTCATTGGCTTGGATGGTGGGGGTTACCAGACCCAACGCCTTGCGGGTGTCGCTGATTTCGAAACCACGTAAACGGGCAGGCAAGTCAAACATGCCGTACAGCAGCGCTTTCATTTGCAGGGGGGAGTTAAGGTTCATTTCGAACCCGGTTGAGGACACTTTCACCTTCTCTCCCCTCAAGGTTTTTGCATATTCCTGCCATTCTTTATAGACCTGGTGGGCACGCCCTTCACCTTTAGCGAGTTTGGTTTTGGCGGTGTCGTTGTAAGCTACAGCAGGCACCAACAACCGTAAGAATGTGGCCGCTTCGGGAGAGTTGGACATGTAAGGCTTTGCCCAGTCAGAAACCAGTTGCTGTTTTTTCAAAAAATCGGCTAGCTTATAACCTTGCAACGCGTCGGTCCCAGCTTCCAGTTTTGGTATTCCCAGACCTTCCAGCAGGGGGTTGATGTCGGACGGGGTCATATCAATGGCGGCATCAACGGACGTTTCGACATACGGCTGATAGGTTACCAACCCTTCCAACTTCTTCCGCAGGGCAATAGATTTGGCGGAAATCTCACGGTCACGAACCAGCTCTGCCGGGTCGGCCAGGCCGTTAAATTTGCCCGCCTTGAAGTCGGTATTGACCCGCGCCACCACTTCTTCAACATCTTCCGAGTAGATACGGTCAACACCGGATTCGATGGTCTCTTCAGTTTGGTTTGCTACGATCAGCTCCCTGATCTTAACGATGGACTCATCCAAAGTTTTGCGGTCTTCAATGCCTTGCCGTTCCAATTCATCCCAATCCACCGACACCCCGGCGATGAACCCTTCCGAGATCATCTCAATAGGTTCCATTTCATTGGCCACACAGAAGTCAAACGTGCCTTCGATCTGCATGATCATTTTGTAGAAATCATATAAGTGGGCAGTGACTAGCGGGTCGTCTGCGCCGTATTGGAACACATGCTCGGCGGAGTAGTCGGACATCGTTTTGCCTTTGGCGATCACATCACCGTAATGGGTTTGTCTGTAGTTGAGGTGTAGTAATGCCCGGTCTTTTAAGCCTGCCGGTTGGTTTTCATCGACGTAGCTAGCCATCACCTTGGTGTCGTGGCAATTCGTCAGAAAGGCACCATTAAAATTGCAGCGGAGCACTGTATTTTCGAACATACAGTTTCCGGTAATATGTATCTTGCCTTTCGAACGCACCATAAACGCCCCAGAAGGTACAGAAAAACAAAATACTTTTCCGTTATGTGGCACCTCAACAGGGGTCTGCATTAATTTGGCTCGTGATCTTGGGTACAGTGTCCCTCTAAAGATGTTTTTACCGTTTAGTAGCCCATACCCCTTTTTATTCCCCCCCCATGAACCAGAACACCGCCACCCAGATATATGAGCCATTAATTGGATCGCGTCCACAGTCTCCACATCTATTGAATAAAAGTGAGCACCTTTCTTATATACAGAGCCTCCGTCCCAAAACTTAACCTCATCAAGGATATATTCTCTGGCCTTTATATCCAAAGACAGTACCAGAGTTTTTGTGTAACGTCGTTCTACCCCCAGTAAGCTTCTAAACTTACCTACCAAAGAGCTTGATTGTAGTGTTACACGCACCGACCCATCTGTTTCTTTAACTACAACAGTCTCGATCCCTGCCTCCCTACACAATTCTAGGAGCCGGTCTATCTTTCGTTGTTTTATGAAGTGAAACTTAATCTGCTTAGATCTGTTCACAGGGAAATGCCCATCGGCCCGTATCGCTTCCAATAGCCGAGCCTCGGCCTCCGTCAATTGAACAGAAGGGTGGTTGTATATGCCTGCTAGAGGGATGTATACAGTATTCGGATGATACTCAGATACTTGCTTACAAGGTTCCGCCTTCCACTTAGGGAAGCAGTGATTTGATTGGAAGTACATTCGATGCTCTGGTGTGTAGGTACAAGAGTGGTACAACGTGTCCCACTTCAAAAGAGTGTCAGCGTCCGCCTCTACTTTCTGTGTCGGATGGGCAAAAGACAACTCTCCTGTTGTACTATCCCATTGCATAATTTCTTGGCTGCAATTCGTGTCCTTTATACACGCCCAACCATCTCTAGTTAGAACCTCCACATCCCCAGGTAGGCAGTTTTGAATAGCTATAACTGATTCGTCCGGTATCACCCCCAGTAAATCCAGCAGCGTTTCCCGTGGCAAATTATTAGTGTCTGCATGGTCATACGACACATATATTGTGTGTTCGTAATTTCGCCCGAAGGTAAAACCCGACCCTGTCAATTTGGCAGATAGCATGTCAACAAATTCACGGCCTTTGGTTGCATCACGAAAAGGTTGGTGCTGTAGGTAATCCGTGGTCTCCCAGTCAACGGCGATGACTTCGGATTGTTTGAACGCACTTTCAAAACGAGACAATGGCGGCATGTTGTCCGCTGTAATCAGTGTTTTCGTTGGGAGTACCGGTTTTAGTTTTGGGTAGAGATACCCGCAACCATGTTCAGCCAAGATGCGGTTGACACGCTCTGGACTGGGCAGGCGCTTCGTCCAAATGATGTTATTGAACTTGGTGGTTTTACGCTCGCCGACCAGCTGCGGGGCCAGGTTGGCCAGATTCCAGCCTAGTTTCCACTCGTCACGGCGCTCAAACAAGGCCACCAAGGTTTTGTCCCCTGTTTGGTTGATGACTTCTTGTAAGGTGGCATAACCATCCTTACTAATAATTGAACACAATTCATCTAACCCATCCAATCCGTAGACTTCTGCTAGTTTGGCAAAGGCCACAGGCCCCACGCCTTTTACGCCGCCATAATTATCCGACGAATCCCCAACAATGGATTTCAGCAAGGCCACATGCCGTGGATGAACCGTCATCAACAGTTGCTTGCTGGATCCGCTGCAGTTATAAAGGGCGTACCCGTCGGTGTTGATTTGGGTTTTCAAAAAAACCAGGCAGTCGGGGGAGGACAGTTGCAGTAGGTCCTGGTCTACTGTGTAAATCATCTTAGGACCTGGTAATTTCTCTACCAGATAGGCCAGGATGTCATCCGCCTCAACTCCAGGGATTTCGGCAACCGGTATGCCCAGGCCTTTTAAAAGGTCAATAACGGCATTGACGCAATTGCTATGGTGGATTGACAGCTCCGGGTCTTTACCTGCCCGGTTGGCTTTGTATTCAGGATACAGTGCTTTACGGTATTCATTGCCGCCGTCTCTGACAGCAATAATATCGTTCAGGCGGGTTTCTTGTATGGTTGGCAGCAGGTACATCTCAATAAAATTATTGAGGCAGTG
The DNA here is from genome assembly GCF_000384075.1 of Methylovulum miyakonense HT12. Classification (GTDB taxonomy): domain Bacteria; phylum Pseudomonadota; class Gammaproteobacteria; order Methylococcales; family Methylomonadaceae; genus Methylovulum; species Methylovulum miyakonense. The sequence continues at coordinate 977,958 of NZ_KB913025.1, read as the reverse complement.
GCCAACGCTGTTGGCCTTTTCACCGCTGGGGAGTGTGATGGGTTCACGGTCGGTGCTGGCATTTAAGGCATGGATAACCATACCCCGTAAATCGAACAGGGTCTTGATGTTCATTAATTATCTCCGGTTAATGTAAAACTCCCCTACACCGTGCTGGGTGTAGGGGGTAGGGGTATCAGTGGGTTATAGCGCCTTGAAGTTCCAAGGATAGAACGACCCTTTATCATGTGGCACCGCTGCCCCAACGCTTGCCACCACCACTTTTTCCGACATATGTTCCTTCAGTTCCTGGGCTGTTTTCCATCCGGCTTTTGCTGCCATGATGTTTAGAACCCCTGTCAGGCGGCCACGGGATGTCGGCGCAATAGACCAGATACGCATTTCACCGTCGTACTCGACTCCCGGCTGGTCAACCACCACTAACACGTCTGTGTAACGGCGCTCTTCGAACGTTGTTCCAAATTGGGAAGAACCACCGCGTTTAACCATTTCTTCTTTCCAATCGGAAACCAGCCGGCCAGACGCAAGGCGAGTTTCGTCAATGCAAAACACCACGTCTTCCAGGTTTGTTCCTGGTTTATACGGGTCTGGGTATTTCGCAGTCATCACGATCTTCTCTGCGGAGGAGAGAAGCCGCCCGCGCATTTCCGTACCATAATCAAAATCATCCATGTCCTTGAAGTGGCCGTCATTCTTCAGGTTGATGATCGGAAATGTACGGGAGTCAACGATAAGGCCGTTGAAACCGGCCTCAGAGAAATCCCTCATCGTAAGATGCCCTCCCGACACAGGTTCTGCCGGTGGGGAAGTTGTGGCCACGGCTGTGTTAGTTGCAGGGACTTCGGCCAACTGTTGGGCTGGGGCTGATGATTCCAACGGCGCAAATGTTTCGAGCACCACAGGGTCCACGGTAGGGGTGTGTGTTGTAGTTTCCTGAACTGATGCGACAGGCACGGTTTCAGTTTCAGGTAAGGTTGTAACAGGTACTACAGGTTTTAATAAAGCCATTTTGTGTCTCCAGTTGTTAAAAAATTACGGTAAAGGATTAAATAACCCGTCCTTTGCGGGTGTGGTGTGCTGGGTTCAATTGTTACTAGCCTGGATTTGTTGTCTCCGGTTATTGTTTTGGGAATCTACCCACACTTGCTATCCCCGCAATTTAAGCAGGTTTGGCACCCGTCCATGACTGTTACAGCTTTCGCCATACATTTGTTACACAGTATCGCCGCCGGTAGAAACCCAGTTTGATTTAATTTCGTCCCAATAAACTGCATCCGTGCCGTATCCATTGGCTCCGGCTTAAGTCTGCCAATAGACTTTAAGTGGGTTTCAATCACTAACCCAATCTCCGCCACCAGTGACGGCATAAATACCCCGCCTTTTTTAAAGTACCCTCCTTTTGGGTCAAAGATGGCACGCAACTCCTCCACAAGGAAGCACACATCACCTCCTTTACGAAACACCGCCGAAATACCCCGCGTCAAGGCCAAAACCCATTGAAAATTTTCCATATTCTTAGAGTTCAGGAATATCTCGTAAGGGTGGAGCTCCTCTTGGGCGGTGCCTTGGTTCAAAACCATGTCGTTGATGGTGATGTACAACGCATGATCCGATTGCGGCGTTTTCACTTTGTAGGTGCTGCCCAGCAACACATCAGGCCGTTTCAGATCCTCGTGCATCTGCTGCACAGTTGGCAGAGGTTCAGCTGCTGTGGTTTTTACTTGGTAGCCGGTAATCTTTTTACCTATCTGTTCCATATAACTCCTTTATCAGTGGATCGTTGTGCTTATAAAATATCTCCGTGGTGTATTGGTCACGCAGAGACACTATGTGCCAGAAATGTTTATATGTAAGGTAGTAAGGGTGTTCGAATAAATACCCGGACAAGATACTCACATAGATCACCAACGTTGGGCCGTTGACATGATCTACACAGTAAACTCTGCCTTTCTCCACTCTGCCAATTGTCAATCGGGCAGTGGCTGCTTTACATACCCCATCTGAATACCGAACACCTGTTTTTAAATGCTCAAAGCACTTAACAATATCTCCAACTTCAATACCTAGAGGGTTGTCTTTTTCAGAAATGTTATTCATCAAAAACTACAGCTTCAATTTCTTCATCGGTCATGGCTTCTAACCTAGCCCAATCGGTTTTGTCTTCAATTTCGCACGTTGTGCCGTCAGGTAGTGTTTGACGGACAACCCCTCTGACTCTCGCAACTGTTATGATCCCCATATTAACTCCTACGCTAGTGAACCCTGTAGCCCTTGTTCCCCCAACAGCTCGGAGATCAAGGCTTTTTTGTCTTGCACAACTTCGTTGGCATTGCTTTCTTTACGGCATAAATCATTGCGCAGCTTAACTGCCACTGTGCCTGTCGGAACTAGCAAATAAATGTTAGTGGTTTCGGTTTGCCCAGATCGGTCGAGACGGGAGACTGCTTGGTCAAAAGCCCCTGGATGCGGACATATATCGGCAAAAATTGCGTAGGAACAGACGTGCTGGAACCCGTCCAACCCAACACCTCCACTTTTGGGGTTGGCGACTAGCGCCTTACATTTTGGATCCTTAATGAACGCAATTTTGGCCGCCTCCCGTTGGTTGTTGGTCACTGTGCCGTTGATAATGACGGGGTTACGGTGTTTGAGGTGTCCGGCTATTGCCGCCACGGACTCCTGATACCAGGCGAACACGATGATTTTCTGCTCCCCTATTGAATCTAATAAGTCGTCGATGGCTGTCAACATGGTGTTGTCTTTGATTGGTTTATCTGTAAATTGGTTTGGGCAGATCAAGATACGCTGAGAAAAGTTATATAGGCTTTGTTGTTGAGTGGCGTCTATCAAGCCGTCCCCTAACTCCAACACCCTTTCGCTTACCAATTTCTTGTACAAGGCACGGTGGGGTGGGCTTAATGTCACCGCCACCTCGGTTACCAGCCGCGTCGGCATATCGGGGAACGCTTGCTGCTTAGTGACACGCCGTCCTTTCGAATACAGTACCCGGTATAAGTGATCCAGGTTTTGGTATCCGATAACTTTTCTAAACTGGGTGTTTGGCAGCAACACGCAGTGCATAGACTCAAATGCCCTGACACTGCCGTACCGGGTAGGGTCTATCAGCTTAATCAGCCCGTATGCGTCCTCGACGTTGGTTTCGATGGGGCTGCCAGTGGCTAAGGTAAGGCCGTTACTGCCGTCCCCCAGGTCCGGTTGGACATAGTCACACACCGCTTGGTGGATCTTAGAAGCAGGGTTCTTGAGTTTATGAGCCTCATCACATACTAGGAAGCTATAGCCTAAGCCTTTTAGTGCGGCGCCTTTTAAATTGAGCGCGGTGACTTCCCCCCCTTGAAAATATTGGTAAGGGTTTCCCGCTACGGCTTGGTCTTGTTGGAATCGCCGCCAGTCCGAAGGTTTTATTTTCAAACCCGCATCTTTGTACGCTTTTTTAAAGCGGCTCACATCCTGCCGGTCATATTCGTTTCCTAAGAAGGTCTCGTACGACATGACCACAACGTCCGGCCAACCTGCGGCGTTGAACGCAGAGATCTGTTTCTGGCGTGTATGCCGCTCCCCATTTACCATCCCGAAACGGACGAAGTCCTGCACCCCTGGAAAATCCCTGGCAAACGAGTTAAAAAACTGCACGACCAAAGCAGGTGGCATAATGGCAACGCCTTTGTTACCGGCACCCACCAGCCACAGCATATACGCCTGCAGCTGTAAGGTCTTACCGGTCCCGCAGTCGTCATAGTTCGCCGCCCTTGGCAGATTGGTGGCCAGGTGGTTTAAGCCTGTGACTTGGTATCGGCGTGGGGCGTAGTTGGGGTTGCCGGACGGTGCCACCGCAACTGCGTGTGCCCAGTCAGGGTAGTCCGTGATCAAAGCGGCTTCGAAGAAAGCGGCCAAGGAGTGTTGGATCATTCCTCAAACCTCCCACAATCATGGTCCCGGCCTTCCAGCTTCGGCACATTGACCTTCACCCACGACAGCACAGGTCCTCCCATCACTGACCCGCGCCGCTCCTTCCCAAGGAAATATTCCTCGTGCTGCATGGCTTGCTCCAACGCCTCAGCGGAGTTGAATTCAGGGTTCTGGCCAAGCCATCGGCATGTGACTAAATACACCGTGAAACACGCGCCCATCTGTAGGTATAAAACGTCCTGGTCGCGTATATAGTGGAGACCTTTACGTAGGCATGGCCTATCTTGGCTATCCAATTTCGCCGCCGCCTGGCCCAGGCGTTCGAAAAATATGTCGATTTCATTGCGGTTCTTCTGGGTATGGATACCTTCCATATTGGAGGTGAACCAACCCCATGTCTCCGTATGGATTGAGTCAAGTTTCTTAGCCACTTCTTCTGAGCCGCCACACCTGTCCACCACCTCGGACATATACGTCAAGCCTGTAAAAACCCAGGTATACATATTGCGGATACGGCTATCAAGCATGTCCGACATTTTTTCATGTACATCAGTGAACATCCCCATCACGGGTTCTTCAGCCAGATAGAGGGCATCCAGCATAATGATGCGGGCGATGGCAAACAAGTTTTGCCATTCGTTGGGGTTGTTGTTCAACGCGGTGAAATTACGGCCATATTCGCGTACGCGGTGTAGATTCTTGTTCAGTTTGACGATGATTGACCGGTTCCAAATTTCCGGCTCGTCCACTTCACAAGTGGACAAGAACGCCATTGGCGACGTGACCTTTTCGTGAATTATGCCGGCGCCATGTTCCCCGGCCACTGTTTTACCTTTGATCGTACCAGTCTGGACAGTGGACTGTTGGGAGCTGGCTTTGAGGATCTCCCGGATTGCTATCCATTTCTGGAAAGGTAACTTAGGTTTAGTGCATTCATCTAACACCCTAACTACGGATGTCGAACTGGTCCCTGCCATCCGCATTGGTACAGGCGTCATCCCTGAAACTACCGGAGGGGTGTTGGTGAGGTAATCCGCTGAACTGAGGGCAGCAAACAATGCTACGGTTTTGGTCTTACCAGCCCCTGACACCCCTTCTACGTTGAGGAGCGGGAACTCTTTTACATTCTGAAAAATATACTCACGCACTTGGGCGGCTATGACCCACCCCAACAACATCCCCACTACTTTCGGTTCGGAGCACCCTAACAAGTGCAGCATGGTTTTATTATACTCAGGGGTGAACCGGCGAGGGCTTTGCCGGTGCTCATGTTTTGCCATCCATTCCACATCCCCGATTAGGCGGAGAGTGCTAGTAAGCCCTGAGGAAGATATTGACCAGCCCGGCTCTACCCAGACTGTCTCTGTTTCAGGGGTGTCCGAACCATCAGGGATAAAAGAATGTCGGCGCAAGCCGACCGAATTTGTTGGTTTCATACCGTTCATACCTTCAGTCAAGTTGCAGATGTAAGTTTTTATCTGCATCACATCGTTGTCGTTAACCACCATCCACATCGGTTTTAAAACCCCGAATGTGGACTTAAACTCCTTCGCGCTCTCGAAAGCGTCACGCCTAAACTCCACGTCCTGGCTCCACCTGCCGTTCATGTGGATGGAGGCGACGCCACTTGTCCAAGCTTCTGAACTACGCCCCCGCAACCCTTTCGGGACATTGAAGTTTTGGATATCCAGAATGAAGTTGGTCAGTTTTCGGGGTTCCCCGTCCCGGTTTGTGATGCTGTAGCCAGCATCCGTAGCCAATACCCTGGACAAGGTCGCCGAGTCGGCTTCTCGTTTCTGATAAATAGGGCAGGATCCGCAAGCACCCTTCATATCCACGGAGGAGCGCATGGCGCCGCAAGAAAACGGCGTGTTCTTTGTCGATGGGGCTACTTGGATCGTTAAGTGACGCTCCCTCTTTTCCGGGGTGTCATAAGAGGAAGAATGCCCGTTTCTGGCAAAGTCTTTCACCATTAGGCCCTGTGTATCCGCAGGTACGGAAGCAGCCCGTAGATAGATGGCCAGTTGCATGGCCAGTCGGTTGTAGTTAACCTCTGGATTGACCTTTTCCCAGTTGACAAGGCGGGATATACATTCAGGGTGTTGGTCGGTACCGAACTCAGCAAGGTCTTCATCCGCTAATCCGGTGACGGTCGTGTCTTCTTTATAGTTTTCAACCTGGGCTTTTGCCAAGTTGAACATCGACATCAAAGGTATGGAAGTTGCCAGGGCAGGGTGTTTCAGCAGAGGTCGAGGGGCAGCAACAAGCTGCTGGTATCTGTCATAGGTCATCAATGCCATGTCCCTGACTGACACCTCGACTTTGTAGGTGCCCTCAGGACGCCTCTTATTGGGAATCCTGACCGTGTGTCCACGGCCTTGGGCATAAAGGCTTTTGTCTATGCCGGTCGCCCCGGTGTCGATCTCGATCCGGTTGACCATTTCCTTATAAATTAAAGGCAGGCCACGGATCATAGCCTTGCCGGAGTGGATTAGCTTGGCCGGGATGACGATATGGAATCCTTTTTTCCCTGATGCCCAGATAGTCAACTGGGCCGGATCACAGCGTTCGGCAAACCACTCGATAATTTGATTAGCTGATTTTATGGAGGCTTCAATGGCCGGCACCAATTCTGCTTCCGTGTCTGACGATTTTCCATGGTCAATATCAATGACCAGATCCCCGAAGTAGCGGAGCTTGGAGATTTCGGTGACACCATCTTCAATGGGGGAGTCCACACACCACGGCACCATGTGCATGGCGGATGTCCTGGCGATTTCTTCTGCTTCGGATTCCAGGCAAACGTGCCATTTCGCCGGCCCTTCGGCGACGGTTCGATAATATCGGTAGGCAGCCACAGCCTACCCCTTAAAAATTCTAGGTGTCCATGTTTGGAGATTTGAAAGGCAATAAGGACTTATTGCCCATAGCTGGGCTGATGGGTGTGTCATGTTCGTCTCCGGTATGTGATCCCCAGTGTGTGCTGCACCGGGGATCAATAGATTACTTTAAAAACTCAGGGAGTGGAATAGTACGCATGAAGTAATTGTATGGCCAACTCGTTGTACCGTCGAGACTTGTCCGGGTCCAGATAATCCGCGTACTGTATAACCTCCTGATATGTAAACTCAATGTCATAATGGCTGGAGTTTACAGCATGGTTGAATTTACCCAACAAAAACCGGGCGGCCAGGGTGTCTTTGGTGACCAGGAGCGCGATGCCGATGCCTTTTGAAAGTTGCTCCAGGGTGTAGGTTCTGGGATTCCCTGACGGCTGGGTTTTATCGTCAGGCGGTCGGTTTGGAAAAAGGGGTATGATTTTGGCCATCAAGTCTCCTCGCTAATTTCAACTTCATGATCGGTGTCTATTATGTCAAAACGGACTACCGGGTTAAATTCCCGCACCAAAGCTTTACGGGTAGCTTTTCCCACACATTCAATATCTTCTATAGTACCTTCAGAAATAGCTATTTGAATTCCTATGTAAGACAGTAGGCTATGTTCGCGGGTGGCGTGGGAATCTAAGGCAAACATATTCTGCTCAAACTCATTCAACTCTGCCGGAGTAAAGATGTTGTCGTCAACGGTTACTTCTATCATTGTTGTTGTGATGACGGTTAAGGTTGCTTTCATATATTTACCACCTTTGGTTTCTACGCCACCAAGGTTTGGTGGGTCTAGGTTTTAATAACACTTGTGACACATCAAGTTTAGATAATTCATTACACGTTGCAAAGGACGTTTGTGGAAACCATTCCGCAACCAAACCCATATCCACTGGAGCCACCGTATAAGGCAACTCGTGCTGGTTGTTGTATAACCAGCCCCAGGCTTCTACCATAATCACTTTTTTGTTACCGACAGGTGCATCGATTAGCTTCAAGTATCGGCGGATGTACCCTATCGGTAGTTCCCCTATAATTGCCGAAGCTCTCACCAAGCCCGGCATAAGTTTAGGCAATATGTTCAAGTCACGTATACGTTCTTGGTCATACGTTTGTGTTAACAAAAGTAACACATCTTGTTCTCCAGAATCTTCACCCATACACCCTCCCGAAATTTCTAAATCCCACCCCATGCACATTGATAACGACATCCGAAGTATCGCCGCCACGGCACAGGCCACAGTTATAGCAGGTCATTTTCTTACCGGCTTCCTCAGAAGCCGGGCAGGTAACTTCTCCGGGCAGTTTTGAGTCGTCAGCTTTTTTAACACGTAAAGTCGCCCACCCTAAAGCCTTAGCTTCTTCCCGATCCTGCTCACTGTCACAGGAGGCCATCATAAACTGCTTAAGGTCTTGGTCACAAGTCCGCCACTGGTGAGTGTAGCCAGTGGTCATGATGGCGCGTTTGCGAATATCGGCAATCACCTCAGTAGGAATCGCCGCCGGGTCACCATACGCTCCAAGGCGAACCGCCCGGTTTTTGAATATGTGCTTTTTGATTTTCTTCAGGTTGGGTTTGGATTTGTATATTTGATACGGTGCGCGGGCGACGGTGACGTAACATGACCGCCCTTTGCCTTCACTCCCTCGTAACGGGCAATTGCCACAGATAGAAACGTCTTCGTTGAAGCGCATTGCATCTAAAGGGTTAACATCTGACCTCAATATCCACGTCTGTAACATGGGGCCAGTTTTGGAGTTGCGGGACGGTTGCTCCGTCCCGGTGAGAACCATGAAGATGGGCTTTCCATCAAGCATGGATGGGCCTTCGTACAATAGATACGACATTGTTGTGGGTCTCCGGTGGGGTGGTTACCAACCCTGTGCTGAGGGTTGGTGTGGGTTTACTTCTTTACTGCTTTCATTAAGGCTACTGACACGCCAGCTCCGTCAAAGGCGTTGTCGATGCGTTCAGACCATGTGATATGGAATCCCGGCAGAATATCTTTGCCAATGTAACTTGCAGGCATAATGGCAACCAGGATGCCATCCTCAGTCAGCCAAGTCGAGGCGTGCTTAACATGTGCTAAAGCACGTCCTTCACTGAACGGAGGGTTCATGATGATTCGCGGCCAAGGTTTAAACAATCTATGGTCATATTTCATGGTCAAAAAGTCTTTGCACAACGTCATATACCCTTTGGCCTTCAGCACTTCGCAACGCAGCTCCGATATTTCCACACAGTCTACTTTGTCGTTGGGGATACGCTCGGCGATCACGTCAGCAATCGCCCCCAGGCCAGCTTCAGGCTCCAGACACTTCATATCCGGTTCCAGCTCCGCCATATCCACCAAACGTTCTGCCAACCACTTAGGGGTAGGGTAGAATTGATGTGACTTGTCGTCCGGTAAACAACCACGGATGATAATTTCTTGGATAATGTCTCTGGCGTTGTAGTCGAACCAAATTTCGCCGTTGCTTTGCACAACACCACCAATAGCTTCTAAAGCAGCTTTTGCTGCAGACAGTGTGGTTGGGTGTTCTTTGGATGTGTATTTAAAACAAAATGAGTGAATTCTTTTAAGGTATTTCTGATGATCCGAGCCGACACGTTGGTAGTTGGATTCATCGAAATAAGTCCCTTCATATAACATCTCCCGTACGTCAGTCGATATTGGCTGCTGGATAAGGCGATACTCTTTAGGTCTGGATTCCGGCTTGGTGCGGAATTTAGATGGGATAGCAGCGGGGTAGAGGCTGGCCAGAACCGCATTCAATCGCCACGCCATGTCAGGGTGGACTTCCAAATGTGCTGTGCCTTTCTTGAATACTTTGATTCTCAAAGCACCTCCATCAAGCTCTACCCATTCGCCAGGGGTGTTCTTTATCCGGTCAATCAGCCTACCGGTGATATGGCCGGACGGGTCTTCCAGACCCATAAACTTCGCCACAATACAACGGAGATCGTGAATGTATCCGGCTTTGTTATACTCGACCGTGCCGTAAGAGCTGATGACGTTTTCAATAATCATCCGTTTGTTGAACCCTTCCGGGGTGTTGGTTACGTGACTTTTCGACAATGCCCGGAACACCCCGTCAACCCGCTCGGAAAAGAACTGGGACCGCATTAAAATTAAATCCATGAGGGTGGCACGCACCGTATCTTCAACAAAATCCGGCGTGGTCATTTCGTGGATTTGTGTATTCCACTCCTCCCTACGTTTTTGTGGCATGAAATCCAACACATCAGTCAAAGCTAATGCTTGTGACCAATAAGCCGAATTAAGGGATGCCACTGCGCCAACAGGATTAAACAATGTGGATGGAGCTACGCTGATATATCGTTCTCCTTTGAGGTTGCCACTCGTGAAGTAGTGGAATACTGAGCTGAGACCATCCAGAACTATATTAGAAACCGATTCAAGTTGAACTCGGTCTCGTTGGTACTTGCTAATTAGCGCATTGATTGCGTCAGTTGATACAGGGGCGAAAAATTGCTCGACTTCGTCGGTAATCAGTTGGGATATTGTCATAGGTATGTCTCCGGTTAGATTGGCCACCATTTTTGTGCTGAAAAATGGTGACCATGGGGTTACTGTTCTTCGATTAAAACTTCGGACTTAGACGGTAAAGTGACAGGTTCTTGCGCATACTTGTGCCGATTGGGATGGTTCAGGTTTGGGTACACGTCAAAGGCATTGAGGGTGTGGTGCGCCCATAAAATCTCCTTCTAAAGGCAGTCAACAGCCAATACCTGCTTGTTAGGCAGGAATAGGGTGTAGTTGGATTCTTGGATTGGCACCCCTCCTCGTTTAAAGGAAGTGTGGGTTTGTGGGTTGTAAGTGACACGGTCACACCCCCAGGGGCGGTTTGTTACAGGGGTGCAGTCTACAAAATACCCAGTAACACCGGCATGGACATTCTTATGTCCGGTACGTATGACGCGCTGGCGGCCTTTTTCGTTGACGACGAACTGGCAGTTGGCTAAACAGAAAAAGGTCAAGTGGGCGGTGACTTTGCGGGTAGTCTGGTCACGGACGGACCAGAGCTGTTTGTGTAAGTTCCAATACACAAACACTTTGTTTGTGGTTAATGTGGTAAACATGGCCATACCTCTATCAATCTGGGGTAGGTGTAGAGAAACCCCAAACACTAGCTCGGTATCCTGGTTGTATGCGATAAAATCCAGACCGTGCCTTTATCGTAGCATGTTCTCCTTTGGTATGTGTTATCTTAGCTCCGCGTCTACAATACAACACACCAGAAGTGTCTTTAAAAACATCCCCTGTAACTTTGTGCGTTTCTCGTATCACCACTGCATCTTCTACAGGTGTTGCCGTGGCGGGTATGCTGATGATAGGGATTAGTGCAACATCTCCTTGTCGGATAATGTCTTTGATGTCGTCGATATGACACTGCCATATTTTTGATAGTACATAATCGACACAGTATTGTGGGTTGGACATAGCTAATTTTGAACGGCATGGGCTATCTACAGCGTGTGCAAACACCTCCCCACTTTCTATCCTACCCAAAAGGTAATAATCTTTCCGTACTCTATTAAACCGCCGAGGGTGGAACTGACATTCTCGGACCTGTACAACAGCTAGTTGTTCAAGTTCGTTGAACCCATACACTGCTATGTTAATAGAGGATCCGCGATTCTTTTTGTCTGCTGCTATACCTGTCTCCCAGCAGCCCTTTCTCTCAGCGTCCATTAACAAAGTCTGGACAAATTGAGGGGGGTTAAGAATACTTCCATAGCTGTTTCTTTGTACGTCGGTCATTGGTTGTCTCCGGTATGTTGGCAACCACCTTTTGTGCTGAAAGGTGGTTGCTGTTGGTTAAATTATTTCTATATTAAGTGAGTCCCATCCCCTCAAACTCACTTTCAGTTAAAACAGACACCCCCAAGCTTTTAGCGGTATCCAGTTTGCTACCTGCCGCTTCCCCTGCCAAAACGTAGTTGGTTTTTTTGGACACAGATCCGGCTACCTTGGCTCCTAACCCTTCTAGCAGGTCTTTGAAGTGGTCGCGGGGTTTGGAAAGTGTGCCGGTGATTACCCAGGTTTGGCCTTTCAGAGGTTGTGGGCGGTCAGCAGACGCTTCTGTCCAAATTACACCCGCACGGATGATTGCGCCAATTTCGAGACGGTTGGCTGTGTTACCGAAGAACTCGACTAAGCTGGTAGCTGTCGCCGTGCCGACATCTTCCACTGTGAGAAAATCCGCCCATTCAGCTTGTCGGATGTTATCCAACGTACCAAAGTGCTTGACCAAGGCTTTGGCGGTGCTTTCTCCTACGTCCGAGATACCCAAGGCGGCGATGAAAGTGTGGAGCTTGGTTTGTTTGGAAGCTTCGATGGCCTTGATGATTTTGTCAGCCACTTTCCAAGAGCAACCTTCCACATCAGCGATGTCGATGCTATTTAAGAGGTAGATGTCTGATATGGTTTTAATTCGGCCTAATCCGTACAGCTTTTCGATTAACGAATCCCCAAGACCAACAATATTCATCCGGTCACGGGAAACGTAATACTGCATTTTGGCCACAGCCTGGGCGGAGCAGCTAAAACTATTGGTGCAGCGGATGGCAACTTGTCCGGTAATTTGTTTTACAGCAGATTTACAACAAGGGCATTCGGTTGGTTTGTTTATTGGTGGGCGATCTGCACATAATGCCAACCGTTTTCCGTTCACTTCGGTAGGTGTTATGGATGTATCCGCTGGTCTGGACACGCCAGTAATCTGTGGAATCACATCCCCAGCCCTTTGAACATACACATGGTCTCCGATGTGCACACCCAAACGAACTATCTCGTCCCAGTTATGAAGTGTGGCATTGCTGACCGTCACGCCGCCGACAAAGACAGGATCCAATCGAGCCACAGGGGTGATGACCCCCGTACGTCCTACTTGCCAATCCACGCCAAGCAGTTTAGTGGTGGCTTTTTCGGCGGGGAATTTACGGGCAACCGCCCAGTTTGGTGATCGGCCTGTGAAACCGAGTTGGCGTTGGTGTTCTAAGTTTGCCAATTTATAAACAATCCCATCTGTCTCCACAGGAAGCAAGTCCCTGAACTCTTCATGGCAGTTGTAGTTAATTTCCATGCTTTCAAATAAGCATATGGAAGTATCTTGATTTGGGATTGCAGCAAACCCCAAGTCAACCAAGCATGCCTGAATGTCCTGATATGAATTCACAAACGGAAAATACCCAAAAAATCCTGGCATATCGCCTAAACCATAGGGGATAAACTCCAGCCCACGACCAGCCGCAACTTTGGAGTCCATTTGGCGAATCGTACCTGCTGCAGCATTGCGAGGGTTGACGAAAGTTTTCTTGCCCTCTGCTTCGAGTTCAGCATTGACCCTTACAAATTCCGCCTTAGGCATAAACACTTCCCCACGCACTTCCAGCACTTCTGGAGGGTTGTCAGTATCCAATTTCAAAGGCACTGAGGGCAGTGTACGAATATTATGAGTTACATCTTCTCCAGCCTCTCCATCCCCTCTAGTTGAGGCGGTCACTAATATGCCGTTCTCATACCGCAACTCTATGGCCAACCCATCCAATTTAGGTTCACTGATAATCACCAAATCTTCTGGGAGCACCCCTAACTTTTCCGCCGCCCGCTCAAAGAATTTGACGGTATCTTCCACAGAAAATGTATTGTCCAAGGACAGCATCGGCACAGTGTGTTTAACTTTCTTGAACTCGCCAATAGGAGTTTCGCCGACCCGCTGTGTAGGTGAGTATGGAACGACCAATTCAGGCTGTTCGGTTTCCATTTGTTTGAGTTGGGCATATGCCGTGTCATATTCGTGGTCAGGGACGGTGGGGTTGTCGTCGATATGGTATTGGCGACTTAATTTGTTGACATAGTTAACCAGCTGTAGGTAGGTCATTGTTTTCTCCGGTTTTAAAATAAGCCGCCAGTGCTGTGGCGGCTGTTATTCTTGAATGTCAGTTGGGTCTGTGGTGTACACGTCCGGCGGGTTTTGGCTATTTGGATAGCTTGGGCAGGGGTTGGAGTGCTCATAATGGAAGCTCCAACACTGTGGTTATGATTTCTTCCGCTGAACTTCTAACCAGTTCAGACACCTGTAAAACTGTCAGGTCATCGAAACCGTTAAATGACTCGATGTCCGGGTAGTTCTCTTCTAACCAATCGGAAAAAAAGGTGTCGGTTTCGACACAGTTGCAGATGTCGTTAATGAAACAGTCCTTCAGCTCTTCCGAGTGTAGTGGACTCATATCAATGACAGGGATACTAGCGGCGGCGTGCCACGCCCGGCGGCGTGCACAGGTTTCATCTATGGTAATCATTGTAGGTCTCCGGTGAGTGCCCCAACCTCAAGTGCTGTTGAAGTTGGGGTTGTTAAGAGGTATTAATCTTCGACGCGCCGCCAACCTTGTGGCGTGTATTCGCGTTGGCGGCGGATCTCGTAGACTCCAGCAGGGATCTGGATGGCTTCGTGGGTGTCAAATGTCCGTAGGTGTTCGAGTATGGTTTCAACTTAATCGCACGATTCAACCACTTTTAAGTAACTAATCATTAGGTCGCCTGTGGTGAATAAGGTGACGTTTGGATTATCTGCAATAACATGATTGTGGCCAGTTTCCCATCTTTTGGTTCAATTTTCGTTAAACCTTCCGGTAATTTTTAAATTCGACGAATTAATAAATCGCCTTGGGCTGCCATTTGTGTAAATGTTTTCATGTTCTAACCTCTACTATATAGTTGTTGATTTGGTCATCCAGACCGTATGTCCAGGCGGACGCTTGCATGGCGGTTTTCATCTCTGGCGGAACAGGTAAACAAAAATGTCTCCCTGTGCCGCAAAGCACCTTCAAGAATTTTTCGGCCCCTGAGTCAGGCAAATCCACCTCCAACAATTGCCCAATCATGGGATCACTATCCGTATCAATAACTGTTGGGTTCAATTGTGATAACACTTTATCCCAACCTATTATTTCAGCGGCGCACCGGCGTTGTTCCACATTCTCCCATGTCAAGGCAGTCACTGGATCAATACTCCCTTTGTCCATAATCCAATTTTCAGGAACGGTCACTCCATGCCAATAATACAATGACCATCCGTCACGGTATTGTATCGCTGGAGTGTTTTCTGAGTGCAATCTTCCTTCATTATCAAGTTTTAATAAGCATGGTTTTTGTGACACAACGAATACATCCGAATGCCACCATGTCCACCCTGGAATAGTGCTAAGTTTTTCCAGGATATCCAATCTGTCTATCTCAATCCCGCAAATATCCCTGAAAAACGTTGCAAACGCCGGAAATCCTGAATAGATATTAGACAGGTAGTAATTATTAAAACTGTCCTGTAATAACTTTTGTAAGCTATCACTCCCGACAGAGGCCGGGACAGAGTCCAGGACAGAGGCCCGGACAGAGGCCCGGACAGAGTCCAGGACAGAGTCCTGGACAGAGTCAGGGAAGTTACTTATAATTAAATATCCAATAACCCCCGCGTAGTGTGCAGCCAAAGGGCTATCGACTTTTATTGATAATTTTGGTTTTGGTTGCCCTGCCAACTCATATGCCTTATGGGCGTATAAAATAGCTTCGTCTAGGTCTGATTTTTCTGTTGAAAGTCCGATTTGTACCCATTTGTCAGCCCATTTAGGCATGGCCTCCATTTGTTCTGGGGGTTAGCTTTTCAATTTTTGGCATTTTTACCTCCACCTTATATATATGTGTGAACAACATGTAAAAGTCGTTCTGCTGTTTATTAATCCCAGATGGCCACAGCCAGTTGCGGCTCTCCGGGGTCTTCCGATAATGCCTCCACAGCCGCCAAATACGCTTCCTCAGGTGTGGTACCGGTACCTGAAATCGTCACCGTGAATTCAAATTGCGATTCCACATCCCGTAGCTTGTTGATGATGCCCTGGGCTTCGGCTATGTATTCGTCATCGTAATTTTCTTGCAACAGTAGATGGCACTACTACAACCCCTGACGAAACAACGCAGATTATCGGCTCCCCACTTTGGCGGCCTGATCGAACTTCCCACTCTCCGGGATGTATGTCTCCTAATAATTCTTTTAATGCATGGATCTCATCAGCCATTGCTGCCCCCTTTAGTAAAAAATTTGTAACAAGCCCAGCCAATGAAACCCACTTTGGCGGCGGTAAACACGGTGGCGGTCACGCCCATCAAAAACAGTAAAATATCCATCACATGCTCCTAATCTTGTCGATCATAGTCACCGGCTGCGGTATGGCCTCACACCGCACCCACTTGTCCCAATGTTGGGTCTTCAAGATGTTTTCGGCCTCGTCCTTTGTCATAGGACGACTGGAAACTTTCTTGATGATCCTGCCTGTTACCCTATCTTCTATGCAAGGGTAGTAGAGGACTTCCACGGTCATGCCGCCTCCAGTTGCTTGTGTTTCAGGCCAGTCATGCTTTCCGCCAACATCCACAAGGCCTGGTTCAGCTTTGTGGCTTCCGGGATGTTGTTCATGGCACGGGTGGTCGTGCGCTTACCGGCCTTGGTTTTGGCTGGCACCCCGCCACGGATCAGGCTTTCCTGCACCACGTTAAAGGTGTTCCACAGGGATGGTTCGCGTTGCGCCATCCGGCGGGTTGATAGCAGGAGACTGGGTTCGAACGGTTCGTCCCCTTGGTCATAGCGGAGGGCCATGGCGCTGTTGGCAAATGCCCGGCGCTCGTAATCCGACAAGGTTATTGACTTCATCTCATCCTTGCTTTGGTCAACCTTCTCGAACTCCTGCAAAATGGTGTAGGAACCTTCAATGACGCCTTCCACAATATTGCCACGGTGTGGCACCCGGATATTGGACACAAGATCCCCGATAAACAGGCCGTTGGCGCAGACGAAATTCAGGACGCCGGCCATCATTTGGTAGGAGCTTGTACCGTCATGGGAGTTTAAGAGGACAACCTCATTGACGTCTGTCTTGCCGATATGGTCGGCATGGCGTAAGCGGACGATGTGGCGGGTAAAATCGGTACGGGTTTCATCCCGTGTCCCGGACTGCGCCACATAGAACGGCTGGAAGCCTTCTTTACGTAACCTGTCTATGACCTGGATGGTAGGCACATAGGTGTACCCCTTAGAACGGGACTCATGCTTATCAGCCGCCAAGATACTGGGGGCGTATTTCATGATCGGGTCGTCGGTGATGGGGTGTATTGATTGGAGTGAGCTGGTCACCTTCATTGAGCGTGCGTATCTTTTCATGGTTTTGTCTCCGGTTTTGGTTGTGTGCTACCCCTGTGCTGAGGGGTTTTGATTACATTAATTCGCTTAATAAAGCGTGGTGAAGATAATTCACTCGGTCAGGGTTTACCTCTACTTTTCGAGTTCCGAATATGAAACTGCCGCCAGGGTGGTCTATAAGAAACCCATCCCTGTCATTACAATCTTCGGTGTCATAGTCCTGTACAAATACGGTGACGTTGTCGCTATCTGACAACACCCCCCTGGACTACACCCCCTTCCACAACTACTACAATTTTTGTCATGTTAGGTCTCCCACATCTATACCGTACTTGGCCAGCGCAGCTTTGCGGATGTTAATTTGTTGGTGCAAGAGCGCAACAATGTTGTGTCCAGAAACAGGGACCCCTAACGCTTTACTGGATGGTGAGTTTTCGTAGTAAACAATTAATGATATGGTGGCCTTTTTAACACCAGGACTTGAAACTTCTTCCAAGCACCGTCGCAGTTGCAACATCTCTGCGTTAATTACACTTATCTCTGCCAGGTCTTTTAAAGACAGACGAATCTGCATAGGGTTCTTATAATCCTGTTCCACCACTCCGCTCATACCAAAAGTTGGATTAGGTGCCCGTCTATCTTCATCAAATTCCTGCATGGCTACCACCAATATACTGTCGTGCGAATGTTTCGGCGATGTACTTCTTCGCCCCTTTGTGGTCTTGACCGGCCACCAAAACTTCCACGCCGTGAAACGTGGCGCGGAGTTTAACTGGCCAGTTACGGTTGTGGTACTGGACTGACAACACCACATGCAGCTGGTTGGCAGACAGAAGGCGGATATTTTTTAAATCCGTGCCTGTCGTCGCTGGGAGCAACAGCTCTATTATTTGCTTCTTGGAATCGGTAGAGCCGGTGGCCTTCCAAGAACTGTACAGCTTTACGAGTTCCGATAATTTCCCCATAACTGTCTCCGGTTAACAGTCCAAAGCAGGTGCTGCTGCGATGGCTGTCTGGTTATTGGCAGGTTCTTATGCTGCCGTCTGTGTTATAGGCGGCAGTGATGCCGCCCCGTCGTGTTTCCAAATAGGTGACACCCCCTTGGCAAGTCTCTTGGGTGGTTTTGATATTCCCAGAAGCTGGGTAGCCGTGCGTGGCTGCTAGCCATGTCACATAGACGGCCACAGCCAGTAAGGCGATTTTAACGATGGTCATACTTATCCCCTAGGTTGTGTCCATCCCTGGACGTTAAAGTCATTTGAATTTCAAGGCAATAAAGTCCCGTATCCGGTTAAGGCGTGTCGCGATGAAATAAATCCCTACACACGCCAGCAGGAACTCAGCCGATGCAATGACCCACATATCAGGCCAAACCGTATTCTTCTAAGGATTGGCCAAGGATGTCGGCCAGTTCTTTGATCACGGCCAGCTCTTTGGCATCAACCTCGCCATCGGCCTTTGCTACGGACAACACATTCAGGAACACTTCAGTGCAGTGGTCTGGAGTATCGGAAACCTGGCGGATTTCTTTGACCAAACGGGACTTACCTAAGTCAAAGTCTGCATCCAACTGCTTTTCATAAGCAGTCTGCACCGATGTGATTTCGCTTTTGAACACGTCGAGGGACGGGTTGTTTTTCAACAATTTGCCGATCTTTTCGCGCTCGGCCTTGCCGATGTCACCGCCTGCGGCGGCAACCAGCAACACCCCTGCAACGACGGCCTCAAAGAGCTGTCGGTTTTGTAATTTCTTGCCATTTTTGAGTAAGTTTTTGAACATTAGTTTTCTGTCTCCGGTTAGCGATTAAAAGTAACGCTACAGGCCATCAGCCAGTTTTTGTCCCAGTTCTTCAATCTCGTCCTCGTCTAGGAACGCGGCAGCACATCTTTTAAAATCTGCCCAGTTTCCCCCTAGAAAAGAGTTGATGGCTTGTTGTTCTGATTCGGTTAATTACATAAATATCTCCTATGTTAAGTTATCGGTGTTTCCCACCCCATAACCCACTCGAACAAATGAATGGGTTATAGGCTGGTCAGGAGACCGGCAAGGCCTTACTTTTTGATTTTTGGCAACGGGAACGGCAGTGATGTGTCGCACTTCCCATCCTGGGACGCATAGCTTCGCTGCTTGAAGTCCACGTCCGCCATGCAACCGATGGCTTCCGAAACAGTGGAGCATTTCAAGGCTGTCACCGATTTTGTATTCCCTGCAACCAATGTCAGGTCAATACTGGCCCAGCCGTCACCTTGCGGGCAGTTGTCTTTCTGCGCGGAATCACCACGGGCGGAAACCGAGTATTCGGCGTATTCGGGATGCGTGGCGCGGAAAGAGGCGGCATTGTAGGTGGAGTTGTCGTTGGCCTGCATACGGGCGGACTCAAGCGTGGCGAAATCGACGCTGGGGCTGGGGTTGCCGCAGGCCGCGAGAAACAGGGTTACGGCGGTGATTAAAATACAGAGGATGTTGTGGGTTCGTTTCATAAGTTTGTCTCCGGTTTGTTAAATTGAAATGGTGGCTAATCCACCCCACAAACCCCTCGTGCCGGAAGGGTTTGTAGGCTGATTAGCTGGCGGCTGCCTCCAACTCGGCGTAAGTCGTGCGGCCATCCGCTTCGTCAACCGTCACTAGCTCCCAATCTTTTTCGGTTTCTAAGAGATTGGTGGGATTACCTACATGGGTGCAGGACGAACAGGGTGGGTTCAAGTGGCAGCTGCATCCGCGTCCGTTTTTATTGAATTTCAGATATTGGGTTTCTGCTTCTTCAGTTAGCACCTTGACTTTCCGCCGGTCCCAGTCCTTTGTTACAGCAACATCTAAGACGGCTATTGCGATAATCGCCGCCACCGCCGAATCCCACCCGCCCAACGCCTTTCCCACTTCCCGGATAAAACTGCCATGCTTGTCAAAATCCACCCCCAACTTGGCCAATATGCCGACCAGGACCTTATATGCGACTTCGGCATAAAGGGACCTTGAGACCGTGGCGGCCAACAGCAGGGAGCGGTTTATAAGTGCGGAAGGTTGCTGGCGATTGATCCCAATAGCCTGGTCCAGGTTTTTTCGGATAAACGGTTCCGTGAACGCCTTCAGTTCCTCGCAGGAATATAAGGCCGCTTCAAGGTCTTTACGGTCTGTCGTTATCGGGCCAAAGTCCAACATCTGTACGCAAGCGCAGATGATTGTCTTGACGAGGTTTCCCTCGTTGATGGGGATTTGTCGCATGGGTGTCTCCGGTCTTTAAACAAAGGGAGCCATCCGTGGCGGGGAATAAGGGACTACTTGCCTGCGTCCCTGTTTGAAGCGATGTGGATGCGGTTGCCGACGAGGACACCGAAAAAGGTGACGATTTCGGTGGTGTTGCTTACCAAGTCGGGCGGCACGTCCAGCTGGATATCGAACCATGAGCAGATTAGTTTGGCGGCCAGGACGAACAGGTTGAGGATGACCACCAATGCACAGGTAAGGCTTGCCCGGTCCGCCCAGATGTTCGGGTCCTCAAGCTGTTTCTCCGCCTGCTGCGCTTCGGTGATCTTACGCACCAATTCTGCCGCCGCACTGATCCTATCCATGGCCACTATCCTTATTTTAAAATTTCCAAGTGTGCTGCCTTGGCCTGCTTTGCTGGGAACAAAGCCAGAAACCTCTCGCAACGGGAAGGTTCTGGGTTTGTTCGGGCCTGCGGCAATTGGAACCCAACAACCACAAGCCCAAACCAAAATATGTGAACCACCACGCAACAACTACGAAAACCGTGGCGGGGTAAATATTACCCATTTGACTTATATTGAAAATACACCATCGTCGTTATATACTTTTTGTTATTTATTACAAAATGTAGTATTTATTATGGTACACATCAAAAAACCAACTGTTGTGCCCACTAACGTGGAGGCCGCGCTAGCGAAAGCGGTGGAGGCGTGGGTGTCCGGGGATAAAAAATATTTCGAGGATTTGGATAAATCCTCGGAAATTGCAGAAGGGAGGAGAAATTTGCTGGTGGTGTTGGAGGGGGGCAAGGGCCTGCTTAAAAGGCATTGAGGTTGGATCTTGGTAAAAAATCGAATGCACCCAGAATCCATCCGCAACAGGCCTACATCTCCGGTTATATTTAAAAATGGCCGCGACAGGGTTCGAACCTGCGTTTCGGCGGTCTGGTGTCCTAGGCCGCTAGACGATTAAGTCGGATTCGAACCGACGTTTCCAAGTACCCATGCCCTAACCACTAGACGACGCGGCCATTTCTAAATATAGCGCTTCACCCCACCCCCTCCAAGACAACAAACGTATGGGACCCGTCAACCAGCAACGGCGCCCCGTCGAAAACGGTGTAATCGTAGCCTTTTATGGGGTCGTCGTACAGGTCGCACGGCACCATGTCCGGCCTCGGTGCCACCACCCCTTCCGGCCACATGGCCATGTTCCGGCCATAGTTCGTGGCGGCAACCAAGGAGTCCAATATCCCCTGGTACTTGTCGGATTCCCTGATTTCTGCAGGGATGAACAGAGGGTCCAAGTCGATCAGGGTTTCGTGTTCGTAGTGATCCAAAGTCGCCCAATATTGGTAGGTGTTGTAATCCAGCCCCTGCCTGTCCGCATAATCCAGCAATGGCTTAAGCGAAGCGGCCACTTGTTCGTTGCCCCGTGAATGCAAGTGGCACAGCAACGGGTGCCTATGCAGCTGCGACAGCGGCAGGGGGTTAAGCCCCCACTCGGACAGCTTTTCCAACAGGCTGTCGCAGAGGTCGGTGTTCCTGCCCACAAACGACGCCTTGAACTTACGGCACAGGGCGGACAGAAAATAGACGTGCTGCGCCCGGTTCAACGTCCTGAAATCGCTGATCTGCAACACGCACCGGAACCCTATGTCGAAAAACGCAAAGTTCAGGAACTTGACAAACCCGTCCTGGGTGCCTGACGGCCCGTCAAGACGGTCTATGGCCTGTTTGTTATGCATCAGGCACAGGTATTCGTTCTGGGACTTCAGGAAGCGGCGGTCTACCACCTCATTGACATGTGCCTTCGACGACCGGCAGAACTCTTGGGTGTAGGCAGGGGCTTCAAGTTCCATTTCCTCCTCTTCGGTGAGGGTGTCGGCGTTGTCCGTTGGCGTGAACGGGTCTGGCTCCCTGCCGTCCTTGAACGCGTCAATGATGTAGCGGGTTTTGATGTAAGGTTCCCACCACTCCTCCTGGTGTTTGGTTGCAGTTTTGTAAGGCAATTCCTTTTTGATTTCCGGTACGGGGGCGGACAGGCCTGTCTCATCCAGCAGGGCGAAATGCCACGCCAACAGCTCCGGCGTCGGCTCGTCGGCCTGGCACATCATCAGCAGCTGGGCGGACCGGTAGTTGTCCCCGATTAAAGGGTCGTCGAGGTTGTTCGCCTTTAGCCAATCCATGACAACCTTCAGGGCGGGCGTGGACGGGTTTACGCCTGGGACTGGGTTTAGTTTGGGTTTTGGGCGCTTGGCAGGCAGAGACTTATCGGTCGTGATGAATTCCCCAGGCGGCGGGGTCCCGTGCTTTTGTGACAGGTATGCCGCCATCCGCATGGACAGGTGTTCCTCGACCTGCGGCATCACCAAGTCCATCGCCTCCAGCACCCACATCCTGCACAAGCGCGGCAGACCCATCTCCATCGGCATCTCTTCCGTGCTTTGGTAGCTCAGGCCATAAATGACCTGGGCATCCGTGACCGGGCTGTTCCGGCGTCGTCTTTTTTGGTACCGGTCACGGATCACAAATTCAGCCCGTTGGGGGTCTTCCGGGGAGACAATGGCGGCCCACTCCATAATGTTACGGGTATGTCCGTTTGCCGTCAGCAGGATGGAAGGTGCTCTTCCTTTAAAAGTTTTTGACATATTTCAATACCTTTTTAAGACTCTATAAAACTGTGATTATACATTATTAGAGCTATAACAGTGAAACACTTATAAATGAACAATAATATAGCACTAATAATATGTCCGTCATTAGTGCTAAAATAGTGGTCACTACTAGAAACCTATACAGAAAGCTACATCTCTTCGTTTTTGACATTTTGTAGCTTGCGTTTTGCAAGTGTATAAAACGAAGAGATGTCGCTTTCCGGGGTTTTCATAATAGTGACTACTACTTTAGCACTAATGAAACACCTGTTTTTTGGGGTTTTCATTAGTGTTTTACTATTTTAACACTAATAATAAGCAGAAAAAGTGTGTTTTTCAAGGTGTAAAATTGCATCTTTTTCTTGACATAATACCCAAAAATTGGTAAACTGCGCATGCAGTTTACTGAATTTGGCCTCGGAAAGGGTACTTTACGGGGCTTTTTTATGCCTTGCGGGTGGTGTTTTCGTGGGCGTTTTTGGCAGATTTATTGTTGTTTGTTTGGTTTACAATAAATGTTAAAGGTGGGGTTTTGGGTGGGTTTTGGTTTTTTATGGCGCTGTCGGTTGATAATCCGCTGGCATTATTAGTGTTTTTGTCGATTTCCTTTGTTAGAGTCCCTATATCTCAGTTTTTCAGGGTGAGGGTTATATAGTTGAGGTAACAACAAAATCGCAACCCCGACCCCTATGAAAAAAATACATAGGGCCACTAACAAAGCAAAATGACAAAAAACACTAATAAACAATAAAAATATACTAAATAATAGTTATATTAGTATTTATAGTTGATCTTTATCTTCTGTAAGTTACATTTTGTTGATTTCTACAGAAAGTAGTTTATACTTTTCACTGCTTGACAACAGTGTCGGGGTCCCGTCTCTGGTGCCCGAACACTGCAAAGCTGGGAGTTTCCGCAGAGGCAGCCCCTACCCGTGCTGGGTGTACGCTGCTACCAACCTGCGGAAACAAACACTACCGCTTGGCCCTGTTGTCCCACCCGAACGCCCGCTCCTCACCAGTCGCCAGCATAACCGCCTTTAAACGCCGTTTTTCGGCCATTTCAGCCACTTTAGCCACTTGCCCTTCTGTCAGCCCCAGGTCACGCAGGACGTGCTTGAACTCACCCCTAAGCCACCCGTACTGGAACCCCAGCGCCCTTGGCCCCGCCTGCCCTGCGGCCACGTCGTCGCACGCCTCCACCAGCGCCTCTATCTCTTCATAAGCCCCCATGTCAGCCCCCGACAAACGCCAGCGCCATCACCGACGCGATGAAAACGATGCTGAAGAAATACAGGGCTGCCTTCAGGCGGTTTTCAGCCCTCAGCACTTTCAGCTCATCGTTAGGGATCGCCATTCTTTTCATAAGGTTACCTCCGCTACTGCCTATATGGCAGGCATAAAAAGCCCCGTGGCCTATTGGCGCCGGGGCTAAGGCACAGTGACAGGCTACTTTCTGCCCATCTGCCGTATGGTTTCATGCAACAGGTTGATTTGTTTGCGTAATTCTTCGACGACAATGAGTTTGCTGTGGGCAAAGTTATAATTTCCCTGTGACAGCGCCAATATCCGCCGGTATTCCATATCATGCCTGTCGGTCCGCTCCGTCATTGACACCAGCGCCCGCTGCAGCGCGGCCACGTTATCGCCACATTCATCAGGGACTACCGTCCCCGCCTGTATCAAAGCGTCGTAAGCCCTTAATACGTGGAGGAAAAACACCGGCGACACCCACGTCGCGTAAGCATAGACCAGCTCCCTGCAGACGAAGGTGCCTTGTTGGGAACTGACCCCACCTTGAATAACTGTAAGTATTTGATTTTGTTCCGTTGCTCGAATATGAGAAACGGCTGAAATCAATGACTTAGCGTTTCCGGCCTCCGCCTCCAAAACGGCCACCAGTTCGATGGCCTGTTGGGTGCGCAGCCAGTTGGCAGGTTTGTGGCGTTCCTCGCCCCCGCCGGCCTTGTGCAAATCGTTCAGGCAATAAAGGCCGTCCGCCTCCGTGATGCCTACATTTCTGATAGTTAACATAGTTTTTTCCTTTGTCTCATAAAAAAGGGCGCAGGTGCGCCCAGGGTATGCCGTCCCCAATCTATTCCCGCAAACCCCCACTGAGGCAGGCGGCGTGCTGGCAGGTGCTTTTGAAACACCTTCCTTGCGGTATTGACACGGCGCCCCCGCCATACATGGCGGGGTTTTTGAATGTTACATTTGGTCGTTTACAACATTTTGTTGACTTACATAAAAACCTCCGTTACTATTTGCCCGCATCTAAAAATCGGTGTCTCCGGTTGAAAGTGCAGGGCCTCCGCCCTTACGGACGCGACCTCTGCCCGTGCTGGGACATGTTGCTACCTATGACGTAAGGGAAGGCGGGGTTCTTTCCAGTTATTTTCCCCACCCCCTGACCGTCAAAAACGCCAGCCAAAACAGCACCGCCACCGCAAGGTGGACAATTTCATACAGTTCCATAAAATCACCTGCTAAATTTCGGGCGTAAAAACGCCAGGTTGGAAGATTCTTTCACGCGCCTAACCGTAAAGCTCTTCCAGCAAATCCTGCATGGCGGGCACGTCGGACAAGGCCGGGTCAGGCATTTCATCGGCCAGTGTTTCCAGATATTCAATAATCGCTTCTGACATAAATAATTCCTTGGTTGGAAAATTTCCTCACGCGCTAACGTGAGGGGATCTGTTTTGTCTGTGCGGCAGGCCATACAAACGCCAGCCGCAGCACGGGAGGGCGTTGGCGTTGGCGTTATGTGCGGGCACAAAAAAGCCGCCTAGGCAGGGTGTGCGCACGGCGGCTTTTAGGGAAGCACAAAAACCCGTGCTATCCGAAGATGGCACGGGGTGGGCTGAGGTTGCCCGCGCCATATCCAATGGCGCGGCATGTTATGTGGCGGTTTAGCTGTTTGCCGCTCTTTTTATGTCGCTTTCTAATGCCAGCAAGGTTTTTAGTTCTGCATTCTCGTTTTGCAGCTCTGTTACCAAACCTAATAATTCACGGTTTTTAGTGGTCAGTGTGGCGTTTTCTTGCTTGGTGGCTATAAACTCAGCTTCCATAGCGTGCAGGCGTGCAAGCTCCTTTTCTTGCTCTTCAATCTTGAATGATTGTTTATCGGCTTGCACCTTCAAGGTGTCAAGCTGTTTCAATTCAGCTTCCAATTGTTCAGCTTTGGCTAAGGTGTCACCAGCTTTGGCAAGCTTGCTTTCAGCAAGGCGTTTATCTTTTAACGCCTTTTCTTTGTTTTGGCGTTCTGTTTCCGCCAGTGCCTTGTATTGGTCGGCTTGGTTTGCCTTATCTTGCAAGGTTTCGCGTTTTTTCTCGCTGGAAGCCGCATTGCTTGCCTTGTCCTGTTCTTTTTTGCTATCACGCGCCTTAAGTTCCTGAGCTGTTAATAGTAGTGCCGCGTCACGCTTGCCTAGGACAATCTGTCCTAGTTTATTTGATGTAAACTTATGGGGAATTCTACCCTCACAAACAGACACCCATTCTTTTAAAAGGCCTTTTTCAGATTTTAACGCGTCGGCCATAGCAGCGGCACGGTCAAATTTTCCTTGATACTTTTCATCGTTGCTGTTTGCCAGTGCAATAATGTCGGCCAACAATGCGGGCATTTCGGCAATAATAGCGGCTTTCTTTTTTGTGATTGTACCTAGTTGGGTACGGTATCCTTTGATTCTAGTATCAACGGCTTTAGCAGTGTTTTGTATGTCAGTAGTTTTCATGGTTGCACCTTTGCCCATTGTGGGCGGTATGGTTAAGGCAAATATTTGCCTGTTTTGGGTTTTGTACCTGTTGCGTCATTACCCTATTGTGTAAGATAATCACGCAACGGTTTATAAGACTCTATGGGCAAGTGTCCTACATTGCTGGTATGGCTACACTTTGCTAGTGTGTAGCTGATTTACTTCGTTATGGCATGGCATAGGCACGGTTAAACCGTAACTTATGGCGGTACTATAATGAGGCAATCACCTGCTTAGGTCACAGTGCCTAAGCCTATCTGATAAGAGCGGGTAGGGCGATGTGTCGCAACATGCAACCCTTACGGCAAATAATAAAGCACATGCCGTGCCACATTGTGATTTACCTTATAAATCAATGACTTAGCTCTAACGCCACCCTCAGCGGCTTACCCTGATGTGACAAAAGTGTTATACAAAATTGTCACATTGTGACAAAAATTGTCACATGGGGTGTGAGGAGGGTTGCCATGCCGCCAACCCCGGCCATCCCGATTACACCGGGGGTTTGGGGAGGTGCAGTAGGTCCCTCGGACAATTTTTTACGATTTTCCAGCCAGGGGTTGACATCTGAGACAAATTTTGACAGTATTTGAGAAACTTCAATAACTGGTTCGGAACCGAAATGGAAACGCAAAAATCTTTGGCAATAGCCACCGGGGTTAACCCATCCACGTTTAGGACGAGAGTGCAGCGCACCGGGTCGGTGGAGTCGGCATTGGCGTTTTCCCCTAAATTGACATTAAACTTCCCAATAAACGGCATTGACCTTACCTTGGACGAGTGGTGCCATTATTTAGGTGTATCACACCAAGCCATATACAAAACAGCCCGTAAACGTAACCTGACCTCGCTCCAGGAACTCCAACGCCGGTTCAAAGAACAACCACAACTGTTCCCTTCTCATCTGCTCAACCCTAAACATCTTCGCTATTCTGAAGTAAAAGCCAAATAACCCAGAGGCTACTATGAGTTTCAGTAAGATACGCAAGGAGCTTAAAGCGTTAGCATAGACCCTATACAAAGTAGTTAAGGCTAACAATCTTCGTGGACTCACAACAGCTGACGGCATACCTCACCCATGTGTACAGGAAGTTGTGTATTCTTGGTTTGCTGTAGTGGCTCCAAATACCAAATTTACAGATGGTCACGTAGTTGAGGTTTTGGATTATCTGACCACCCGGATTGAAGAAGAAGCAAACCCAACCAAAAGCCATATGGCAAGTTTACAGATGGAAGATGAAGAATTTGACGTTAGACGGAATGTCGCCAATGTTGGGTATTACCAGAGGGGACGGGATTACCAATGGGAGCGGGACGATTTAGAGCCTGGACATTGGGAAGATCACATATCTACGCCGGACTGGCGCATGGATGATTAAACACACACCATAGAGGAACCACCACATGCTAATAAAACCACTGCTTGCCATAACCCTCCTGGTTGCCCTACAAGGCTGCGGAACCACGGCAAAATTTGTCTACCCCGCAGACGTTAAGGACGTAAGGCATATCGGCGACACGTTCCTCCCGCAAAGCAAGGTGGCGGTGACCCCCTTCAAAGAGAAACGCGGGGATGAGAACCAATCCGGCACATATTGGCTTTATCTGATACCGTTGATGCCTTATGGCTATGGCACATACCAGCGCCCTGAGGCCGCCAGGATGTTCAACACCATCTCCGAATTCGAGTTCAATGTCAGCGAAGACCTCGCCAAGGCCTCCGTTTACAGCCTGAAAGAGGCCGGCGTGTTCCAGGATGTGTTCTTCACGTTCGGAGGCGATAAGGACAAGGCGGACTATCTGCTGGAAGGTGAGGTTTTATCCACCGACTACGAGGGAAAGCTATGGACTTATGGACTGTCCGTGCAAGGGCCGCTGTTATGGTTGGTGGGGCTGCCAGTAGGCACGTCGAAAAACGTATTGGATATTGGTTTGAAACTCACAAACCTGCACACTAACGCCGTTGTCTGGCATAAGGAATACAAAAAGGACACCGACATCACGCAAGGACTTTATTACAAAGACGGTTATGACGCCCGTGGATACACATACCTTATGCAGGACATTATGAACGAGGCCGTGGAAGACATCAGGCAAGCCATTTCCCGCAAATAACTGACATTTTGTCGTTTACCCGCCTAACACCTATCCCCACACCCCTTCTCCCGCTACATTAGCCGCTAACGGACCGGCCCAGATGGCCAACAACCTGCACGGATCGCGGGGCACATGGACGTAACAATCACCCAATAGGCACGGATATGGCCTTCGAAGACACCGCGGTAGGGGTCCCGCCAATGGAATTGGCGGAATTTCTGATAAAACGCCGCTCTTACCTGCCAAAAGAAGTCAGGCAATACCTGCAGGACAATTTCTCAGCACCAAGCGACAGCCAAATAGGCAACGGCTCCGATTTTGACCTCCACGAGGAGATCATGAGCCAGATCAAGGCCGCCAAAGCTTTGAGAAGCCAGGCCATACCTGACAACGGCGCCCAAATACCCGACATCCGCGAGGCGAAAGAAGCCTTGACGGCCTCTACGTCTCTGATCAAGACCCTCCAGACGACCCTTGAGAAAATTTACAACCAGGACAGGGTAAGAACCCTCCAACAAGTCCTGGTCGAGACCCTCAAAGAGGTTGACCCGGCAATACAAGCCCGGTTTCTGTCGCTCCTGAAGGAGCGGTTCAAATAATGCACCAGTTATATGAGGAATTTATCGCCCAAGTGGAGGACGCGCTAGACCGCCAGTCTTCCCTTGGGCGTTTGTCTTTTTGGCTGGAGAAGAACACCAGGCTATCAGGCCGCCCATACTCCCTTAAAGGCCACGAGGCGCACCGGGCCATCCTGGACAGCAGGCACAACAATTCGGTCACGATCAAGCCGTCACAGATCGGCCTGACCGAGCTGACGGCGAGGCTGGTGCTAGGGTTTCTGTCAGTGGAGCAGGACGTGGTGGCCATGTACCTTCTGCCTACGGTCGGGGAGTCGCAACGTTTCACCAAATCCCGTGTTGACCCGGTCATCCGAACGTCCCCCTACCTGAAATCCATTCTGGTGGCGGGGTCGGATTCGTCTTCGTTCAAGCAGATTGGCAGTTCCCAGCTGGTCACCGGAGGCACGCACGGCAGGGCTATCATCTCGGTCCCGACTGACTTGCTGGTCATAGACGAACTGGATTTTTGTAACAGCGAAAACGTGGCGACGGCGGAGTCGCGGCTGACCCATAGCCGGTTTGTCGATGAAGAGACCGGGACACGGGGGATCAAACGGAAACTGAGCACGCCGACGGCGGTGGGTATTGGGGTAGATTACCTGTATTCCCAATCTAACCAGTTCAAGCGCCTGGTGAAGTGCAAACACTGCGCGTCCCATTTTTGGCCGCAGTTCTACAAACACGTTGTCGTGCCCGGATGGGACAGGCCGATGGATGAGATGTCATATCTGGATGCGACGTTGCTGGAGTCAAAAGGGCTTTTGGCAGGGGCGCAGTTGCTGTGTGAATATTGTTACAAACCGATCACAAAAGAAAACCTCGGCCCCGACTACCGGGAATGGGTGGCGGAGTTCCCTTCCGTCACCATGCAGGAAGGGTTCCACTTAAGCCCGTTGGATTTCCCTGAGTACCACACGCCGCTGAGTATCATCCATAAGCTGATCTCCTACAAAAACAACCTTAACCACTTCAAAAACTTTGTGCTGGGGCTGGCGCATTCCGACTCGTCTAACTCCATCCTTGACGAGAAAGTTAAGGAAAACATTTCGGTAAGGCCGGTGCCGCCGGACTTGGCCCAGGCTTTAGGAATTACCGGCTGCGTGGCGGGGTTGGACGTGGGCAAGGTTAGCTGGCTGCTGATCGGCAAACGGAACTACAGCACCGGTAAGCTGGACGTGTTGTGGGCTGAACAGATACGGTTGGAAGGGAACGAGGACGATGACCTGAAAGTGAAGGTCACTTTACGCCTGCGCCAATATGGGGTGATCAAGCTGGTGTCGGACGGGATGCCTTACACCCCCTCCATCATGGCGATACAAAGCGCCAGGCCGGAAGGTTGGGTGCTGCCCAATTTCTATACGCTGACCGATAACAGGCTGCCTCTTTATATCGTGGACGAGAAGGAGTGGGTGGTTAAATCGAACCGCACCAAAACCCTTAACCTGTTTGCCAAAAAGGTGAACCATGGGGACATACAGTGGCCGGCGATGGACGAGATGGAGGCGGTCAGGAAGCATTTCCAAGGGATGAAACGGATTGATAGGTTATTGG
This sequence comes from Methylovulum miyakonense HT12, assembly GCF_000384075.1. GTDB lineage: Bacteria > Pseudomonadota > Gammaproteobacteria > Methylococcales > Methylomonadaceae > Methylovulum > Methylovulum miyakonense. The sequence goes on along the minus strand of NZ_KB913025.1, from coordinate 947,039 downwards.
AAGTGGGTAGTAAGAAAGAGGAAGAATCCAATTGGGTAAAATCAGGGGAAGACCATTATTTCCACGCAGGTAATTACCTGTCGATGGCGGATGATATTTTAGGGGAGGAGTATGTCGGATGGGTGCCGGTGCCGACGATACATCAGATACGGGTCGGCACAGTTTCTCAATAAGAGGCAATTAAAATGCCGGCAACAACTGAAACAGTGGTGGAATATGTGGGGGCTGGCAAGGTGTTTAAGGTTTTGGCGGGTGCCGTGCTTGCTTTGTTCAATGTGTTGGCTAACGCGCTTTTGGTTTGGATTCTGGTCATGTTAGGTTTGTCCCAGATACCGGGGACAGGTATCACCACCAGTGTGCTAATTGGAGGCAAGGTTTTAATCGGGGAGCCGGAAAAGACTTCCGGTAAGCTATGAAATTTACAGAAGGGGTGATGGAGGACGGGGCGGTTATCCTGAACAACGGGGAGCCGATGGCGGTTGAGGAGGTTGTGGCGATGCTGAACCTCTACCGGAAAACGTTGAAAGCCACAGTCGAGGAGTTGGAATCATGGAACCTTTCCCACGGCGACAAGCGGACGGCGAAGGTGATCGTTAAGGGCAAGTCGGCCTTGAGTTACATATAAGGCTTTAACGCCAGGAAAATGTTGATATAATCAACTCACCAAACCCTATGACACGGATGTCAAATGGCTGCCAACAACAAGAGAAGTCCCAAAACTAAACCCCAAGGGTCTGCCCAGGCATCCCCAGCCACGGCGCCGCTTGTGTTGCCCCGGAAGTTGGTTGCCGGTATCCAGACAGTGGATTTGTCCACCAACAGGGGTGTGGATATCCCGTTGCCGGACGCCGCCCCGTTCTACTTCAACACCAGCATCCAATCCATCCGTGCGTCGGCCAACGCGTATGAGGCCATACGCGCCCTGGTCAAAATTTCCCCTGATGTATCCATGGCTGTCGTGTCCTACGTCCGGCTGGCCAATACGGAACTGCGGTTCAAAGTGTTCGATATGGGGCAGCAGCTCTCGGACGACGGGTCAAAACTCCTGCTTAGCATCCTCACCAACCTTACCCATCTAAACGACTACAGCTACGGCTATGACGACCGGCAGCCGTTATCCAGTGTCTCTGAGACCATGCTGAATGAGATCCTGCTGACCGGGGCGTGTGCGATGGAATTGGTATTGGATAAAGTGCGGCTGCCTTTCCGTCTGCAGCCTGTGTCCCCGTCCAAATTGCGCTGGCGGATTAGCCCGGTTGATACCGGCAACGGCACCAACCACAAAATCATCCCGTGGCAGCAACTGCAAGGCGCCACGGTGATACTGGACATCCCCACATTCTTCTCTGCTCGTCTTGACCACGACGTCACGGTCACATATCCTAAACCCCCACTGGAATCCGCCCTGAATGCGGCAGTTTTTAACGCCGAAGTGCTTGAGGACATCCGCCGGGCGGTGCGCCGCTCCGGGCATAGCCGCCTGGTGGTGACCCTTAACACCGAAATGGTGATGAAGGCCATGCCGACGGAGGCGCGGGGGGATTTCAATAAGCAGAAGGAGTGGATGGACTCTGTGCGTAGTGCCTTGGAAACCCAGATAGCAGGGCTTAACCCTGAATCTGGTTTGGTGCTCTGGGACACGGCAGAAGTGGACTACCTAAATTCGCAGATAGGTGCGTCTGGAGATTACGGCCCCTTGATGGACATAGTGGATGGCCAATCTTCCACAGCCTTACATACCCCATTATCTATCCTAGGAAAGCGCACTACCGGCGGATCACAAAGCATCTCCAGTTCCGAGTCGCTACTGTTCTTGAAACATGTGGAAGGGATACGCAAACCTGTTGAGGCCGTATGGGCTAGGGCATTGACACTGGCTTTGAGGTTATATGGGTTCGAAGGATATGTAGAGGCGAAATACGATCCGGTCAACCTACGTCCTGAGGATGAGCTGGAAGCTTTCAAACAGATGAAACAAGCACGGATCCTTGAACTGTTGTCGTTAGGGTTTAAGACCGATCAGGAAGCGGCCCAAGACCTAAACACAGGCCTTCGTGCCCCTGGTGCCCCGCCTTTGTCTGGCACCATGTTCTATGAAAAGGGAAAACAGGCTATGGATCCAAAAGCGGTCGCCAATGGCGGCGACCCCACCAGACGCGCACTAACCGGAGACGCCCCCCAAAAATCCGGCGGGGCTTCGCAATAACACCCACCAAGTCAATGGAGTGACTTATGATCGCAAAAAATATTGAGACGGCCATTATAAACCAGGCCAGGTTGGCCGGGTTTAGGACCAGGTACCTGGTTGGCATCGCTATGCAGGAAAGTTCAGGCAGAATGGATGCCACCCGGTTTGAAAAGGATTACCAGTGGTTATGGGATGTGGCTAAAAACCAACCTTTCAAAGAGGCCGAGCCTAAGCCAACCAAAACCAAGAAAACCACGGCAGTTGCCATGGCAGAATCTTTCGAACCCCTGGAACACATACCACCTTCTGCGGAGTTTGAGGAGGCACTGGAACCTGTAACCGCTAAATTGCCGAGGGGTTTTACTGGAGTTCCAGGAGTTACAACAGATTCGGAGGAGTTTGAAGGACAGAAGACTTCCTGGGGACCTATGCAGGTTATGGGAGCGGTTGCCCGCGAATATGGTTTTCGGGGAGAATTCCAAGATTTATGTGGGGTTCCTGGAATCATCTATGGTGTTAGGCATTTTGTTAACCTCCATAGGCAATTTTCTGCTTCGCACGGCATTGACGGGGTTATATCTGCCTACAATGCCGGCACCCCTACCGACGCCAACGAACACTATGTTGCCAATGTAAAAAAATACGCGGCGGACTATGAAAACTCACGGAGGTAACCCTATGACATTGGACGACGATACGCTATGGGGGTGGGCGGGAACCGTGTTGGTAGTGCTGGGGACTATTGTGCTGGCGGGAATTAAGATGGCACTAAATAAGCTTGAATCCCATGACACCCGTATTGCCGTGTTAGAGCGGGATACGGTACATAAGGAACAACATAACCGCGACATCTCCGAAATCTACACAAAAATAGATAATGGCTTTTCCCACGTAGGACAAAGGTTAGACGGCCTGTTTAACCTGCTGATAGACAAACTACCAAAATAATTTGTATTGTCACCGCAGATGGTTATAATTAATTAACCTTATTGGCAGGATGCCGAAGAGAAAAACATGGAAGCTACGCACTGGCTAGGAAGCCTACAGCAGTACAACGACTACGTCGCCAGGCAAGAGGGCTTAAATGCCGCCTTATTGTCAGGCAGCATCACGTCAGATAGCCTCTCCTCCGACCCCCCTGAGTATTTCACCTTGTTCGGCAATGTTGCCGTCATCGACGTCACTGGTGTATTGACCAATGATGACTCCTGGCGCACTTGGTATTTTGGCGACACGTCGTATAATCAAATCCGCCGCGCACTTTTCGAAGCGTATGCCCACACTGATGCCGCCTCCTGTGTCATAAACTTTGACACAGGAGGCGGCACGCCTAACGGCCTCTCCGACCTTGGCAACCTTATCCGGCAACTGACTTCAATGGGATTCCCTATTGATGGGTACACCGGAGGCCACGCCACGTCCGCAGGCTATTGGGCCATGTCTTCCTGCCGTAACTTATATGCAGGGGAAGTGGCCACTGTCGGAAGCATCGGCGTCATTACGATACACAAAGACTACTCGGAAAACCTCCGCCAAAATGGCGTCAAACCAACGGTTATCCGTTCAGGGGATAAGAAAGCCCTAGGAACCCCTTATGAGAAGCTTAGCGACGAAGCCAAGGCGCAAATCCAAGAGCACTCTGATGTGCTGCACCGGGTGTTCTCAGACCGGGTTGCCCAGTATCGCGGTATATCTTCAGATTTTGTCTGGACAAATTGGGCTAACGGGCAAACGTGGGTAGGGCAACAAGCTAAGGACGCTGGGTTGGTGGACGACGTGACAACCCTGGATGGGTTGATCGCTACGCTGCAATCACAATTAGACAAAAAATCAAATGGTAAGGAAACCACATATATGAGCAAAATACCCAGACCCGCTATGACGGAACAACAGCAAGCCGCCCTTTTGGCAGGGGCGGACCCTGCTGTTGTCCTAGGCACTGAAGCGGCAGCCGCATTGGCTGCCGAAACCGCCGCCGAATCTTCTCTGGAAGACTCCCAAACAGAAAATACGGAGTCTGCCTTGGTTGTCGGCACTATTGGGGAATCAGAGGTCGTCACCTTCTTAAAAGCTGAATTGGCCGCTAAAGACAGCAAGATTCTGGAACTGACTTCGCAGCTGGCTGAAGCCTCTAATGCCGTCGCCAAATTTGAGGCGACCCACCAGCCGATGAAAGACATAATCCACCTCAGCTTACAAAAAATGCAAGTCGCAATGGGCGGCACACCTATCGACATGTCCGAACTGCCCGCCGAAACCCTGTTAGCCCAACACGCTAAAACTACCACCACTTTTATGAGCAAATTCAAAGTGGGCGGAGTGGCGGCGGTAGAGTCCGAGGAAACTGACGAATCGTCTGGCCCCCCAGTTCTCGACCAAGCCCGTCTGCAACAAAACAGCTTCAATAAACGACGTAACTAAACACAAACAACATAAGACATGGAGGTCTTAACATGACAGCTTTCACACGAAAGGTCACCGTACCCAATCCCAACATTATCTCCGATGCACTAGGTTCCGGTTCGGATACTTGGTTGTCAGCGAAGGATGTCGGCAAAGCCGTGAAATTGGGTGCCGCATCACATGTATTGGCGACTGCCGGTGCCGATATTGACGGGTTTGTTAATTCAATTGAACCATACACCGTAAACAATGGCTACGCCTTTGGAGGAATCCTCACGGAAGGCCGCGTGGAGGCCCTTGTCGGCGCCAACCAAGGGGCCACAGCTATGGCTGTCGGTGATTATGTCGTCGCCGATACCCAGTTGGCGCTTGGCACGGCCAGCAGCGCACAGCAATGGGCAAGCCCTCCCGGAACCGCCCCGTCCAACCCCACCGGGCCAAATGCCCAGGTGAAGACTGGCAGCCCGGCCAAAAAGTTTTGGCGGTGTATTGCCATCATTAGCGGCACAGGTGCCGCAGGCAGTTTAGTCATCTTGGAACGCGACTAATTTAAACACTCTCGATAAGGAAATCGAACCATGACACAAAAAGTATTTGTTAGGGACAGAAACGGGCAAGCCCATGACGTCACCCTGAGTGTGGAAATGTACAAGGAAGCTTTTGATAAAGGCCTTACCCTTCCGCAATTTATCAACCAACAATATGACACCGATGCCGAGAAATACGGCCAAGCCTTCCAACAAGTCATGACCTCTGCCGGCCTGGCACTACACCGTGACGATGCCCGTGGTTTGCCTGCCTCACGTATGGTGGATGTATTGGAAGGCGCCCCTATGATGGGCATCGTCCGTCCTGACGGCAGCCAGGCTCTGACTGTGGCAGGACGCCTGTTGTTCCCTGCCGTCATCCTGCAGTGGATCGAGTCCGAACTGATGTCAGATTGGGCAACCTACGAAGGGGTCTACAACCGTATGGTTGCATTGACCTCATCTGCGGACAGCCCGCGTGTAGATCAGCCGATCATCAACTTGACTGCGCCCCGTGATTCCTTGGCACAACCTATTGCCCAAGGTGCACCACCCACGGCGATGGTGTCCATCTCCATCTCCGACAAGTCATACCGTATCCCTACGAAATCTATTGGTTTCGAGATCAGTGATGAAGCGTCCAAAGTCACCACCATTGATATGGTGGGAATGACTTTGCAACAACAAATCATTGGCCAACGTATAGGCCTGATTAACCAATACCTGTCCGCTATGATCAATGGCGACACCGACATGGGTATTGGCACGTTGACTGGGGAGGCCGTGACTGTTTATGACAGCTCGATTGCTGCCGCAGGCACTATGACCAATAAAGCCTGGGTCAAGTGGCTCCGTAAAGATTGGACAAAACTGACCATTGACTGGGTCATTTGCGACATTGATACCTATCTGGCCATCGAAAACCGCACTGGCCGTCCGGTGATTGTCGGCGACGCAGGCAATGACATCCGTTTGACCTCAATCCCAACAGCTGCTAACCCTGGTATCCCTAATGCCGTCAACTTCTTCATCGTTGACACGGCGTTGGTCGGGGCCAACACCTTGATTGGTATCGACAGCCGTAAGGCCATCCACAAGATGATCTATGTCGGTGGAGCCTATTCGGCGGTCGAGCAATATGTCATGCGCCGTACTACGGCGATGCGTTTCGACTTTGCCGAAATGTCCACCCGCCTGATGCAAAACGACGACGGCTGGAAAAAACTGACTTTAACCACTTCCTAGTAACCATCTCCTGGAAGAATCCACTTTAAGGTGCCTTAATTGGCACCTCTTTTTAGATTGAGGACATTATTATGGCATTAGCGAAGAGAGATACGGATGCGCCACCCACTACAGACACACAACAATCTGTAGATATCCTGGATCCCTCACTCCAAGATCAGGTTGACTTACCTCCAAAAGCCTTGAAGAGTTCCACATTCATCCGTGTGGACGGCCCGTATGCGCTGTCTGAGCCACGTACAGGGCAACGCTTTAACCCCGGCCAAATCACCGAAGTGTCGGAGATCACTGAATGGATCCAATGCAATATCGACGCAGGTGTGATAACCCACCTAGAACCTTAAAACAAGGATAGTTATGAAAACTCAAATCAAACTCATCTGCCGAGTATTATTCTCGGTTGCCTTACTTGCCTGTGCTGTCATCCCCATTAGCTCGCCGGCAGCTGGCTTGTCCAATTACTTTAACAATAAGGTGTTGGATTATGTATACCGAGGGCAGACCTTCACAGCCCCTACGGTCGCATGTGTGGCACTCACCACATCCACCCCAACCGCCGCAAGCACTGGGGCAACCATTTCCGAAGCGTCTTATACCGGATACGCACGAGGGCAGCTAAACCCGTCAGCCAGTAACTGGTCAGGTACTGGTGGTGAAACCTCCGGTGCAAGTACGGGAACCACAGGCACCGTGAAAAACAACGTGGCCATTACAATAGGCTCCGCCCCCAGTTCCGGCCCCACTACAGTCACCAGCTTCGCCATTCTGGATTCATGTACGGTAGGTGCTGGTAATGTCCTTGCCTTTGCTGCCTTGACGGCAAATAAGACAATAAACTCCGGGGACTCCGCCCCTGTGTTTGCCATCAATGCCCTGACAGTGCATCTTCAATAACATGGATATCATTTACACCACAGCAGCCCGTATTCTAGGGGTGGCAGGTCTGTCATCGGAAGACGTCTCCGATACTTTCTTGGCCGACCTTGAATTGAACCGGGTGTTGTCCGTCGAACTGTTTACATGGTTACCCAACCACGCAGACATTTATCTGCAGGATACAGAATCGACAACCGCCCAACTTCGTAACAATTCTGATTGCTTGGTGCTGTGGTGTAGTTATTACGGGGCAGCTAGGGTGCTGGATGCCGCCCTGATCGTAAAATCCAGAGAGACGGACGGTAAAAATGCTTTCGAGCGTTTTAGCTCCACGGACCTGATGAAATTGGCGGACGCCGCACGTAAACAGGCCGGAGTATACCGGCAGGCGTTGTTGACGGCTTTGGATACAGAATCGGCTCCCACCCCGATGGCGGTATTGTCTGCTGTTGCGCCTTCATACGACCCGGTGACCGGGTAATATGGGTATCAAACACGCCGCCAACCGTTTCCTGAGGACTCCAGTCAACGCATTGGCCAGTAGCTTACTTGTTTCTAACCTAACGGCGGGAGATATGCTTGGTGACAGCACCGTTGTAGGTGACCTCACCAGTTCCAGTGATCTATTTGGACACGTATCTGGGGAAAGTTCAATAACTGGCACCAGCTGGGTAGAAATAACCAAAGGTGCACTGCTTGCCAATGACCGCACCCTCTCCGGTTCCGATGTGTCTGGGAAATTACGCACACTATTGACTGACCCAGCCAAACCAATCCCTGACTCCGTATCTGTGATCAAATTCGATGATGACATATATCTGGTCGGATCTTCAAATACAGACCGCTCCGAAAATCCTTACAGCATATCGACACTGGTTCGCCGGGCATACTTCACTTGCTCCATTATTGGCTTGTCTTTTGGGTTCGCTGCTTCCGGGGTGAAAATAAACCCCACCCGCGAAGTGAAAGCCACCACCTATTGTGATAAAGAGCCTGCCGCCGTGGATAGTTCAGGAGAAGTCCCGGCTACCGAGTTCGTAGATGAAATCATTATCATGCCCAAAGGCGTGTCTATCGACACATCCTATGAGTTGCATATCCAAGATAACACCAGTGATTTGATTTATGACATTCAAGAAGTCTGGCAATATTTCGGTATGACCTATTGCCGGGGTATTTGTAGACGGACAGCGATAAACCCACTATGACAACTACATTCGATGTCGCGGTTAAATCGACGATTGACAAGGTGCTATCAGATTTGGCAATGGCCAGCGGTTGGATATTCTTTGACCTCGACGGGGCATACCTGACCCCCGATATTGGGGAATCCAAAGCCCCGGCCATTGTGGTCAGTTTCCCAGGGATAACCCCAAACCCACGGGATCCTTATTACGCTGTGGTGTTTGAGGCGGGTGCCCGTACGTCCGATGACCCTGCCCAGTATATTGCTAAAACTATTCTAGGCACAATTTCAGAAGTGTTGGACATCCATAAAGGGATTCCCGTTTATGATTACAGCGGCGCCGTGGCTGGGGATGTAAAATTAGGGGAGTTGATTCCAATTTCCCGTATTCCCACTCCGTCCCGTTTTGACCAAATATCTGGCCTCAACATGTATCAGCTGGTGGCCTTGTGCCAGAGGTTTGTCTGATATGGCAAAGGTCACGTTCACACAAGGCCGGCGCCAGTTCCAACAGAACAACCTGCTATCTGCTAGTGCTAAACAATCCCTGTCGCAAAAGGTAAAGCAGTCTATTAAAGCGTATGGCATTGATGAATCTAGGTTGGATAAACTAGCCAAAGAGAAGCGAACCGAGGTGGTGAATACGGCGATAGGTTTCTTTTCGGCAGCTGTCAATGGCGCAGTGGAATTGGTGAATAACAGTACGGTTCCAGCCCAATACCAAGAACCCCCTTTGGTACCTGGCCGTAAGGCGTTTGCCAGGAAACATAAAGTCCAAGCACGGGGGGCTTATAACAGGGGCACAGTCTCAGTTTCCGTGGTGCATAAGATATCCGTTTTAAGTAAATCGACTAAAGGCTCCAGCAACGTATTGATTAGTTTTCCGGTGACATGGAAAAAGCTGACAAAGCGTTATTTTATGAGGTTACCTAGGTCAGCAAGATTTTTTAAAAAGCGTACCGAAAACAAATCTGCCCGTCTTGCCTTTAATTCCGTGGCTGCTTCCTGGCAACGCCGTCTGAGGTCCACAGCATCCTACCAAAAAGGCAAGATGACCTGGAAACATGACGGGTATGACCTGGTCACCACCTTTACGATAAACTACCCGTCACTAGGGCAATTTGACTTCATCCGGGTGGCGTTTTTACATGGTCTGAAGCGTACATCAACCTTCCCAAACGGAAGGCCGGACAACACTGGCGCCAATGGCATCGTTTACGCCGAACATTTCCGCCCGTTAGTCCGCCCGTATGCGGTGGAAGTGGGTCGGCAATTTAAAAGAGCACTTGAAAAGCTAGACTAATAGCCTTAAGCTATCAATGTTAAAAGGATTTATTAACAACCAATACCCATGGAGGGGAATATGGCCATAGGCTCACCTAAAACCGCGAAAGCGTTCATCGGCACTTGTGAAGTCAGGGTTGGTACCTTGGCGCAGGCCGGTCTCTTAACTTCAGACCACTCAGTCGGCTATGTCGATAACGTCAAATTGGATATCCAATCAGACACTGCCGACCTTAAGGCGGGTTTCGCCCCTGTCCTATTCGACTCCGCCGTAACCAGCACCGTCACCGGCTTTACCGGGACCCTTCAAGAGTCCAGCCGCCGCAACTTAAATTTATTGATGTCAAACGGCGTCGCCGATTATGACGCCCTATCCACGGATGTGGGTGGCACAGTGGCCAACACTTCCCTAACTATTGGGGATAACACAGGCCTCCACCTCGTCGGCCCTTCCGGTTTCACTTTGGCTGCCGGGGATATGATTGTCATGTACCAAGTGGACGACCCTAGCCGCATGTGTATCTGCTCAGTTGACACATTCACCGCGCCGGTGTCACCTGCTGTGTATGCTGTGATTGATGTCTCTGCAGACACCCCGTTCGTCGGCCCGGCCAGCGGCAGTGTCGCCTTCGCGGCTGGTTCCACCGTAAAATGGTACAAGGCGAAAGTCACTTCCGGCGGCCATGATGTCTATGTGCCCTCTTACTACTCCATGCAGTTGATCCAACTTAACCGCCCCACAGGCCGTCCAGTGGTGTTCAATTTCTGGAAAAACTTCATTGTGCCTTCTCTGTCACTTACTTTGGGCGCTAGTGACTGGTCCAAGTTTGATATGCAGGTTAAATCTTTGCGTCCGTATGATTTGGATTATACTGACGCAGCCAGCGCGTTGTATCACGTTCGTGACCGTATCGCCTCGCGGCCAATCTTCGAAGTGTTGGACATCCCTGACGCCGTATCCGTATAACCCCACCCACCCACATAAGAAAAGGCCTCTTCGGAGGCCTTTTTTATTGTCTGGTGATATACTTACACAAAGGATATTCACTAGGACACGGCATGTCTATTTTCCACCAGATACACTTCACCCATAGGTTTCCGGTGCCTTTATTGGCACTAGAACACCTCGAAACCTTAAGCAAAGCAGTGCCCCTACCTGAGGCCATCGTTGCCACGCTGATACATTGTTGCGACCGTAAACCGCCGACCGAAGAGGATATGGATTACTTTTTGGAGCGGGTTAAGGAGTTGGATAAGCCCAAGGAAAAGTCCACCAACAAAAACCCCCAAGGTAAGTCGTTAGGTACCTCCTTTAACAAATTCCTTTCTAAACTTCCAGCCGACCGGGTGCTGGTGATGGCATGTGGGTGGGATATAGCCAAAGCGGACCACCTTTATTCCACTGTCGATGCGTCTATAGCGGTGCAGGTTATTGAAGATTATTTATCGCTACAGCAAGAGTCAAATACTTTTCTGTATGAAGCGGTGTTGTATGGTTTTGGAGGCAAATATGACGGGGATGAAGGCGGATCAGAAGATTTAGACCTTACCGGAGCCTCGGCGGCTGATATTAGTGCGTTATTTAGGTAAAAGGAGTTTACCGTGGCAGACATCAAACTAGAAACAATTGTCGATTATGTCTTGAAGGCCGGCAAAGTCGAAAATGAGGCCGACTTCCATAAATCTATGAACCAAGTCATCAGTGCCTTGATTCACAAAATGGACGCGCCAACCGCTGCCTTTGATTTGCCAGTTGAACTGAAGGATATAAAACTCAACAAGACCGACATCAACAAACTGAAGAAACGGCTGACGTCTGAGATTGCGAAAATCGACGAACAACTTGCCGATAATATTGGCAAATCAGACCAAACCAGCAAATCGTTACGTAAACGGCAAGCCGCTGTGAAGTCTCTGTTTGAAGATTTCAATGATGCCTTGGAGAAGATACCGACAATAAAAGTTACGCCAAAAACCAAGCAGGATATGCAGAGGGTTTTGTCCGATCCTTTTGAAATAGATAAAATCCTTAAAGAACGCAATGGGTCAAAGCGGGCGGAAAACTTAAGGGCATACACTCAATATATCAATGATTATAAAAAAGAAATCTCAGATATACACCGTAGGGCTTCGGAAGGTGTAAAAGTCGTCACAGGTGCTGGCGGGACTTTTCAGATCATCAAACCTGAAAAGCTATCCCTACCGGGGTTTGGTAGCGTATCCCAAATACTCAGTAATCAAATGGCAGCAGCTACTAAAGCCATGCAGCCATCTGAGATTGATAAGCGGGAGAAAGCATCCACTCAAAAATCTGCTATTGATTCCGAGAAAGAAGCGGACCGGCTTCGCCAGCTGAACTATGCCGCCCGGAAGCGGATGGCCGCCGACGAGGCTAAAGTATCGACGGCTGCAGAAAAGGAAGCGGACCGGCTTCGCCAGCTGAACTATGCCGCCCGGAAGCGGATGGCCGCCGAACAGCGTAAGGATGAACAGAAACAGCGGGAGGTGGCCGCAACCGCCCTTTTAGGTAGTATATCCGACCAAGCCGTACATCGGGTAGGTGGGTTTTCACCTTCCCAACTACTATCCCTGCAACCACATGAACAAGCGGCTGTTTCTGATAGCCTGACCGCACAGATTAAGAATATTAAAGCAGCCCGTAAGGATTTGCTGCAAGAGATGGCAGGCAAAAACCCCGCCTCCGCTGATTTCAAGCTGCTCAATGACGAATACAAAAAACTTGGCGGCAGGCTACCAGAGCTTCAGCAAGGCTTGAAATTTGTTAATAGTGAGATGCGTGGGCTTGCCGGGTTCACCCATCAGGCAGCCATCGCCACACAGCAATTCCTACGTTATGCTGTCCTCTATGGGGCGGGATATAAACTATTGTCCGGCGTTGGATCCTTGTTTTCAGACACCACCGGATTAGATAAAGCCCTGCACGCCATCCAGGCCATCTCGCAAGCCAGCAAGAACGAGATGGCTATAGTCGAAGAGGCGATTAAAGGCGTATCCGAGGCCAGCCAATTCTCTACGTCCGAGATTGCCCAGGCGGCACAAGTGTTGGCACAAGCGGGTATTCAGATCAATAACCTGCCCAGCATCCTTTCTACGGTCTCGAAATTGGCGTCAACCACGTCAGCAGACCTTAAGACCTCTTCGGAAGTGTTGACATCCCTCAGCGAGGCGTTTGACAAAACTGAACCGATGCAAATGGCCGCCTTGGCGGATCGACTGGCGCAAGCCGTCAACGTGTCCAAACTGACTACGGAAGGGCTGCGCACCATCATCTCTTTGAGTGCGTCTACCGCCAAGCTGACCGGGGTATCCGATACCCAATTGCTGGCTTCTGCGGCTGTGCTGTCTAATAGAGGTGTAAAGGACTCCACCATCGCCACCGGTTTACGGGAGATGATGGTCGAGTTGTTCTCCCCGGATGCCAAGTTGATGTCTTTCTTGAAAGACCGGTATGCCAAAATTGGTGAAGGGCTTATATCGGAAGCCCAGATTCGTGCAAAATACCAAAGCTTTACGAAATCCGATGACCCTATCCAGTCCGTATTGCTGGAATTGAAACGCCTTGGTGTTGCTGGGGTGGCCCGTAATGACTTTAACCGGGTCACTGAAACACGCGCACAAAACGTCTTGCTGCCATTATTAGATTCACTCGACAAGCGCATCGAAAATATCGCCCAAATTTCCCAATCAGGCGCGATTGACCGTGGGGCTGCCACTAACATGGAGGCGGTCAGTAACGCCCTCAGCGGCCTTGAATCTTCCGCTGTGTCACTTAACCACGAGTTAATAAGTGGTTTTTTCCCTACCATAGTTGATATCACTAAAACGCTAAAGTCTTTACTGGAGGCTGCCCGGCAAAATGTCATACAAGCCAATGGCGAGTCGTCAGGGTCTACCCAGAGGTCATTAATATTCGGCGCTGTGGCCGGGGGGTTGGCTTATGCTAAAACCTCCGGTGGATTTATCAAAAGAGGTGCGGCGGCGTTAGGCGTAGGGTCTGCTGCTTCCGGTGCGGATACATTATCCCACACCCAAGGTGACACCGGGGATAATTTGGCCATGGCCGGAGAGGCTGCCTTGTATGCTGCTGCCTTATCTTCCTTGGCCGGGAAAACAGGGGATGTGGCCAAGAAAGGGGTGGTAGTCTGGAGAGACCTTTATGCAGGTATTCAGTTGTTCGCCGAAGCCCCTTTATTGTTTCTAAAGCAAATCCCGATAATCAGGGCAATAGCTGTGGCTGCTGCCGCAGCCGCAACGCTTTATGGCACATACCAGTTATTCAAAGGCCAAGGAGACCCACAGGCCAGGCTTCAGGCAGCCACTAAGCAAATGGCTGACCAACAAAAACAGATTGACGAGCATACGACAGCGTATGCGTCGTTCTCTTCCTCTACCAAGGATGGACAGGCCGCCATTGTTGATGAGGCTCGCAAAGATTTTACTGAAGCAAAGGAGAAAATTGCAAAACAATTGGGCGTCGCTACTCTTTCTGACGAGATCATAAAAGAGGTCACCAAACTGGGTACAGAAGGGGTAGAGTCTGGATCCCCTGCCCAGAAGGAAGTCCTGGAGAGGTTGCGTAAGCTGATCGACGTTTCCGATGAGAAAGTGAAATCCCTTTCGGAAGCCGGACAAAGTGTGGCCGCCAGCCAGGCCATTATTGCCAGCAAGACGGAGCAACAATTACGGGAGATTAATGAGGCTATTAATTCTGCTGATCCGAGTGCTGTCCAAAAATCCATATTAGCCACCTATAACAAATTGTCTGAGGAAGAAAAACAGCTAATCACGACCACCAAAGCTGTAACCCCTGAAAATTTTGAAAAGGTATCCAGTGCTTTAGCTAAAGCTTACCAACTGGTTTTTGAAGATGCCCCCAATCAAATGGCGGACATGCTAAACAACAAAGTTGATGCGATGGCGGCTGCCTGGACCAACCTGGAAGGTGTGGACTCCGCCGGGTTTGACCGTCTAATACTATCTATCCGTGCCACATCGGCTGCAGCCGCCACGGCTACCGAACAAGTTATTGAAAACAACATTTCTGCTTTGGAAGCCGCCAAACGGAAGCTTGAAGGGGATATGTCGCACAGCCCTGCCAGCAACTCCTCTGGCTTTGTCACCCCTGTCAGCAAAGAAGAAAAAGCGGCACAAGAAAAACGCCATGTGCTGTTGACATTTCTGGACGAACAGATCAACGAAGCCCGTACTGATTTAGAAACTAAAAAGACTCAAACAGAGAAGGAACGTAAGGACAAAGAAATAGCTGACAAACTCGCCAAAGAAAAAATGGCGAGGGAGTCCGAGTTTAGCTCCGCCACTAGCAAAGCGGGACAGGCTCAGTATATCGGTGACCTAGCTAACAATAGCAAAGAAGCTATGCTGGAGGAGGAGCTAAAGAAGGCTAAGGAAACCCGCAACCTGGCCCGCGAAAAAGCCATACAGGCGGAATTGCTGGCTATTAAGCAACAGGAGTCAGAGAGGGATTTGGCCACAAAAGTGGCGCACTTTGAAGAGCTTTTTGATAAAAGCGGCCAAACTGCTGTCCAGTTGGACGGGTTAAAGAACCTGCCTGTCGATGAACGGGCAAAACTGTACACAGACCCCAAGGAACAGGTTTACAACCAAGTATCAATATCATCGGCAGAGTTGAAGGCAGCACTGGCTGATGTGGTTAAGGCATATACCTCTTCAACTATCACCCTGCCTGGGGACACTTCCGCGTCGTTGGCTGGTATTGACCGGCAGCAACAGGAAAAAGACCTGAATCTACAACAGGCGCTTATTCAGGCCAAACTGGATGACGTTAATCGCCAAGTGCAATTGGCGAAACTGGAAAATACATTAGACCAGCAAGCCGTGCAGCTGGCTAATGAGCAGTACGGGTTGAAACTGGAATCTATCAATGTTGACCGGGCCTTGGCATCACTGCACTTTGAGGATTCCAAAGTCGTAGAAGCCCAGTTAGCCGCTAAGCGGAAAACGGCGGAGGATGAACGCAAAATATTACTGGAGGATGCTAACCGGCTTCGTCTTGAGAAGGAGAAAGCGTCCTTAGGGAAAGAGTTTAGGGCCGCCAATAAGGCCGTCGAATTTGCTGTTGCGTCAGGTAACCTCAAAGGTTTGGGAGCTTTACAAAAGGATAGGGATGCGTTGGCATTTAGACGGCTCGAAAATGAGCTGGCTACGATGATTGCCCAGAGGTCTCTGCCCGATGACATAACCGCTAGGAAGGATGATGGTGTCAGCAATATACGTAACCAGCACTACAAAGAACAGGCCGACACTTCAGCAAAATATCTGGATAACCTAAACAAGGAGTTTCAGTCCAGTAAGCGGTTCACTCTTTTTACTGATGAACAAAAAGGTTTCCGCCAAGCCACCGGCAGGGATATGACCAGCCGGCAAGTCTTGGCTGAATCGCAAGGGCAGTTATCCGTCGCCGAAACCCACAAACAAGCAATAGAACAAGTCATCAAAGCCCAGGAAGAGGCCAAGGCTTTGGCGACTACGGAAGAAGGGGTGGCGTTATTCACTCAACGCCTGGAAGAGTCCCACAAGCAATTAGACCAAGTTAACCTGACTATCGGGGAATATAAAGGCCGTATCGCCACGTTGACTGCCACATTTATGGATGGGGTTAGAGCAATCAGCGATTCTGGGGTGCTTGCTGAGTTTGAAAAACTCAACCCTGGTTTCACCGAAGTTAGGCAACAGCTGGAATCTCATTTGGCAGGTACGTTAGACGGGATCACCAGTGTTGTGGGGGATTTCATCGCCAACGGTTTCACCGCCGTAAAAGACCTACAAGCTTTGTCATCCGCTCTGCAGAATGTGGCCCAGGCCCAAGGCAATTACCAGTCAACGGTATCAAACCGGGCTAATTTACTCTACCCAATTGAGGCCTCGCCTTCTTTTGCCAAAGAAAGCCAAGCCGTCCAGACATTGATTATCCAACAAGCGACCACCGCACAGAAAGCGGCGGAAGCTGCCGCCGCGCAACAGGTGGCCATTGCCAAAGCCCAGCAGGCTCAAGTCTTACGGGAGAATTCACTCGGCGGGCAGTTGTCGAAGTTTTTCTCCGACTCTACCAAAAGTATCATCTCCACGTTGGTACGGGATTTCTTGGGGCAGGGCATCAAGAACCTCCTGGGATTCAGCGAACAGAAAAACCAATACGACATCGCCGGAAACCTGAAGGTCACTATTGCCGACGGCCTCCCATCTGTTACAGCCGTCGCCTCCGGTACCCAGTCAGCCGATACCGGCGGGATACGCAATGCCATTTCTTCCTGGTTTTCAGGTCGGGCAACCCCTTCCGGCACCTCCGTCTCCGTCCCTCAAGGTATGGGGGGTGTCACAGGAGGGGTATCAACAAACACCTCCAGCAACGCCGACGGCTTTTTAGGTTATCTGGGGTTCACGAAGTCAGCAGCATCCATGGCAGGGTCTGCTTTGTCAATAGGCACCAGCCTGTTGTCTATTGGTACCACGCTGTCTTCATATTTTGACAGCGTAGACAATTATGACGCCGTCCTGAAAGCAGCCACAGCCCATAACAACGACGCCCCGGTGCTGCCGACAAGCGACCCCACGCTGTTGTCGCCATCCGGCACCGATACTAAGTATGGGGCTTTGGCCGGGTATTTGTCCGCCGACAAATATAAACCCATCCTAGATCAAGCAGCCACTATCCTGGCCGCCGGCTCATTGGTTCAAAATACAGCCGGGGCGGCCCAGTTCGTCAATAGCTCACCCATCAGCACAAAGCAAAGCTTGTCCGGCATGTCCGTGCAAAACAATAACTCCGTCAATAATTACAACGGATCCGAACCTGCAGCCCCACAAGTTAATGTCCGGGTCATTAATGCCGTGGATCCGTCAGTTGTCCACGACTATATGTCCAGCTCACAAGGGGAGAAAGTGATCCTTAACACCATCCACAACAACTCTTCAAGTATCAGGGAAACATTACGCTAGTGTGTTTATCCAGGTAGTTTGGTAAACTACCCAAACCCAGGATGGGTCGTCAGTAAAAAGGATTTTACATGTATAAAAGCAGTGGGCCGGAATATACAATAAACGGAAAGACCATCGAGGTTTTCCCGTTCTGGCCAAACTACAAGCGCGATTTCATCGAACGATGGGAATGGAAAACATCCGTCCTTACCTCATTCAATGGTGATGAACAGCGTGCCGCCATACGCCAATATCCCCGCCGCTCCTTCGAATACCAAGTATTTGCCCAAGGCTCTGACAAAGCCGCCCTAAACCACTTCCTTCAGGCTGGAGCCTCCACACTATATGGAGTTCCTGATTGGAACTGGGGTGAGATGCTCCAACCTACCACAACCCAAGACCTCTCCTATTATCTGCCTATTTCCACTACTGGCTTTATTGCCGATGGTTATATAGTTGGGTTCATAGACCCTACCCTTTATGAATTAAGGAAGGTCGTTGCAATCGACGGGGCAGGGGTTCAACTAGACGGCGCAGTTGATTGGCCTCCTGGCACATTAGTCCATCCAGTTATCCCTGCCCTATTGAACAAAGAGCAAGCAGTTGTGCACACAACTGGCCTATTAGCCGAACCTATTATCTCGTTCAACTGTCTGCCATCCCTATCCCCGTTCGACGCGTCTGACACACCTTATCCGGTCTACGCTGGGTTCTATGTGCTTGAGCAGCCCTTCGAGCAAGGCCAAAGCACAACCTTAGACTACGTTTACAAAACGGACACATTGGACAATGGGGTCGGATCGCCCTGGGTCGATATTGAAAGCTACAGCCCCGGTATAGCGCAACCTAAGCAATGGTTCCTGAATGGCCATGACGCCATTACCAACTTTCTCCGTTTCTCTCACTTCTGTGCCGGAAGGTTAAAACCTTTTTGGGTGCCGTCAGGGACGTGGGACGCCGAAATAGTGTCGATAACAGGCACATCCATTGTCATCACGGATTCGGCGTATGCCCGTTTGGTGCCTAATAAGCCCCATCGCCAACACCTCCGCATCACCTCCGCGTTCAGCACTTATTATCGAAAAATCGTAAGTTCGGCAAGTGGTGGAGATCTGGAAACTTTGACACTTGATACATCGCTGCCAATAACGGCTTCTGAAGTTACCGGTTTTTCGTTCCTGTGGTTAGTCAGGTTCGATGCCGACCGAATTGAAGTGGCATATATGCACGCGTCATTAGCTAAGGCCGTTACTCCTGTAAGGACACTAAACCATGACATTTAATGCGTTAGAAGTCAGCAGTTACGATAGCGAACCTTACCATTTATATGAGTTCAGCAACGGGTTTATGACGTGGCGGTATACAAGCTCTGAATATTTGGTCAACCAATTCTCCGAGGTGTTTGTCCCCGAACAAATTTCCCATACCGAGATCGGTGGCACCACGGAACTGAATAAACAGGTGTTAAAAGTCACTGTACCCCGTAGCAATGACATTGCCCAGATGTTTCAGTTTTACCCGCCCACAGGGGTGGTTCTCCTGACAATCTGGGAATGCCACCACGGCGACAGCGAAGTTGTGGTTGTCTGGATTGGACGGGTACGGACTACCGAGTATATGGGGGCGCATGTGGAAATACAGTGCGAACCCATTTCGACGTCCATGAGGCGGCTGGGCTTGCGCCGCATATTCCAGCGCCAATGCCCGCACATCCTCTACGGCCAGGACGAAGGCGGGTGTCTTGTAGACCCTGAAGCGTTTAAGGTCATAGCCACCGTCTCCAGCGTCAGTGGTTTAGTCATCGCGGTCTCCGGCATGTTGACAGCCAACAGCTTCAATGGCGGGATGATGTCATGGACATCCTCGATAGGCCTCCAGTATCGGTTCATCACGTCCAACGACGCCACCACCCTTTCGGTTAATTTTCCTTTCATGCCGCCCGGAGACACTTACGGAAGAGATTTGGAAGTCGGCACCTCAATTAATCTCTATCCCGGCTGTAATCATACGCTGACCGACTGCATTGAAAAATTCAATAACTTGGACAATTACGGCGGGCAACCCTTCATGCCGTTAGACAATCCATTCAATGGGGCGACGTTGTACTGATATGAAAATATTACTTAATTTCGTTTTTAGCTGTGTTTTTTGGTACGGGGTCTATTTAGGGCACCCAACCACCACCTTGGCCGCAGATTTCGGCATCAGTGAGATCATCGCCTTAATATTGATGATCGTGGCAACGGTCATCTCAACAGTATTCAGACCCCGCCCCATACCGCCTGCCGCTGCCAGCCTTTCCGATTTCCAAGTGCCGACCGCAGGGGAAGGCAGGGCTATCCCAGAGGTGATCGGCACTGTCCGTATCAAAGGGCCTAACGTCGTCTGGTACGGCAACCCGTATACGGACCCGATTCCCGCACCGGGTGGAGGGTCGTCAGGAGGTGGGTCGTGACCGTAACTATTCAAGATGTAAGGGCACTAAATTACTGCTCCAGAGGGGCTAGGGAATTTTGCGAAAAGAAAGGGTTGTCGTGGGATAAGCTGCTCCGGGAGGGGCTGACTTATGAAGAATTAAGGGCCGGAGGCGAGGATGCCATGGTCGAAAGGTTGATACAACAAGCGGAGCAACGGAATGCCATCGAAAGCGGGGGGTAATATTATCGGGTACAGGTACTACTTAGGTATGCACCTGGTTATTGCCCGAAAGATCGACGCGCTACTAGGCATCACGGTCGGTGACCGGATTTTGTACGGCTGGGACAACACATCAACAGGGGTTCCGGTGGACCAGTTGCCTGTTAACTTCGGGGCTTCTTTCGCCGCTGAAACCCCAACCTCTGGGTATGCCGGATTCACCACAGTTGGATTACAGTCATCGGTCGATTTTGAAGTCGATAAGATGGAGCTTTTCGGCGGGGACATGCGCGAAGGAGGGGTTAGAGGCACGGTTGGCCTTCGCTTAGGGGAAGCCACCCAAGTCAAAGACCCGTACCTGCAGACCCAATTCGGGGATTTCACCCCGGCATTCCGTGGCGTCGTGTCCCTGATTCTCAAGCGGGTTTATATTGGGGTAAACCCATATTTAAAGAATTGGGCATTCCTGGTTCGCCGTATCCCCCAAAGCGACTGGATGCCAGATTATGCTTCCATCGTTGCTCCTGACCACCACATAGACGCAAACCCTGCACATACATTGCGGTGGCTGATAACTGATTCCAAGAACATGGGGTACTCCACTACCAAGGTGGACGCAACTTCTTTCGAGTATGCGGCAATCACGCTGTTCAACGAAGGATTCGGGTTATCCTTCCTTTGGGACCGGCAATCTTCTATTGAGGAGTTTATCCAAAAAATCCTGAACCATATCAACGGGGTCTTGGTTGTTTCACGGACTACCGGAAAATTTGAGCTTACATTATTAAGGGCGGACTACACGGTCGGGGATCTGCCAATATTCGACGAAGCAAATATCATCAGTGTCGATAGTTACCAACGTGCGTCCTGGAGTGAAACCGTCAATGAAGTGACTGTCCGGTACACAGACCGGTTTACCGGCAATACCCACGGTGTGACGGTACAGGACATCGCCAATATCCAGGTACAACAATCCGTGGTCAATACCGCATCCGATTACCCCGGTATCACTAACGGGGATCTCGCCGCCAGGGTCGCCCAGCGTGACCTGCAGATATTGTCCGCCCCGTTAAGCAAAGTGAAGTTCACTGCTAACCGTACCGCCTGGAACTTAAAGGTCGGTGATGTAGTGGTGTTCAAATGGGCCAAACTTGACATATCCTCCATGGTGGTGCGTATCGGGGCTATCCGGTACGGCACGTTGGCAAACCGCACAATCACCATCGAAGCGGCGGAGGACGTTTTCGCCCTGCCTGCGGTTTCCTATTTCTCTTCTGTCCAACCAAGCATCCCCACCAGCACGCCATCCCCTATACCTGCTACGAATCAACGTACGATTGAGGCAACGTTCTGGGATGTGATGAAACGGGTAGGCACCCCAAACGCTTTGGCACAATCGGACACCGCCGCGTTCCTGACCGGGGTGGCGGTCAAACCAGGCAGTTTGGCTGCTTCTTTCCAGTTTGAATCCAGCGGAGTGGGTCCATCAGGCCCGTTCGATGGCATATTCACCGGGTATTTTTGCCCATCCTGTGTGACCCCAAGCTTAATCCAAGAACTGGTGTCCACTTTCACTTATTCCGACGACACCGATATGTCCATCGTGGCTGTCGGGGATTTTGGGTATATCGACGATGAAGTTGTTCTGATATCCGCCATTGATACAAGCACTCACTCGATCACATTGGATCGGGGCATATTGGACACCACACCTATGGCACATAGTGCCAGCCGCCTTTATGTCACCAGCTCCTTAAAAGCCGTCAGCACTTGGGAGTACGGGGATGGGGAGACGGTCTATAGTTATATCCGGCCACAATTTCCGCTAGGCACATTGGCCAGATCGGATGCCACGGTGGTGACTTCAACGTTGGCTGGTCGGCCTAACAGGCCTTACCCCCCTGGAAAGTTTCGACTGAACGGTTCCGAATATCCGCCTGTGTTGTCCTTGGCTATTGACCTTGTGATTACGTGGGCACACCGTAACCGGACACAGCAAACAGCCTATCTTGTGTTGCAGTCCGAAGGTTCCATCACAACCGAAACAAGTGTGACTTATAACCTGACGGTGGTTAACTCCTTGTTAGGGAGCCTGGTAAACCAGACAGGTCTGACTGCCGCCACATACACTTATTCAGCGGCTGATTTTGCCGACGCTGTCGCCGCCAGCGCCGATACGGACATCTCCCACTACGTGGGCAGCTCGAACACAGTTGAGCTGTGGGCGACTAGGGGCGGCAAGGACAGCTGGCAACGGCATACATTCACTTATTACCTGTTGAGTTAACCCAAGGAGGGGATTATGGGTATAGGAGTACCAAAAACAGCGAAAGCATTTATCGGAACCTGTGAGCTTCGTATTGGGGAACTGACCGAGGCCGGGTTGCTGACTGCAGACCACTCCGTTGGGTATATCGACAATGTGAAGTTGGACATCCAATCCAATATGGCCGACTTACGTGCAGGCCACCCTCTCTCGCTGTTTGATTCTGCAACCACCAACACCGTCACCGGATTCACCGGAACACTTCAAGAATTTAGCCGCCGCAACTTAAACTTTTTAGTGTCTAACCGCATCGCCAATTATGACGCGCTGTCCACCGAGGTGGGCGGAGATATTGCCAATGTATCTTCGGATTTGCCTATTGGTAAACACACAGGGTTCCATTTGACAGGGCCTACCGGATTTACATTGGTGCCCGGGGACACTGTGGTCATATACCAACCTTCGGACCCCGGAAAACTAAGTGTCTGTGTTGTCGATGCGTTCACCGCCCCGGTATCCCCTGAGGAATATGCGGTAGTTGATATGGATGACAGGTATCCTTTGGTCGGGCCAGGTACAGACACTTTGGCGTTTTCATCAGGAGCATCCGTCAAATGGTTTAAATCTTTGCCTGTTGAAATAGGGGTTTCCATCTACCGGCCACAGTATTATTCCGTCCAGTTAATACAACTGAACCGCCCTATCGGGAAACCGATGACATGGTTGTTTTGGAAGAATTTCATTGTGCCGTCTCTATCCGTGGAATTTAAAGCCAGCGATTGGAGCAAATTTGGCCTGCAAGTCAAATGCCTCCGTCCGTATCTTTCTGATTATTTGGAGATAGGCAGCCCCCTACACCACCTTGTGTCCCGCATCAGTTACCGCCCTATATTCGAAGTCCTCGATTTGTCTGACAACACCACGGTTGAAAACCCTCTCTTAGATTTGGCCGGAATATCGGGATCTGTTTACGGGGATAGTTCTGTTACCGGGGATATAACCGTCGAGGCCGGGTTTTCTGGAGCTGTTTCAGGGGATTCCATAATCACCGGAACCGTGTCTATCGGGGCAGGGATGGCAGGGGATGTGTCAGGTGACTCCATAATCACAGGGAATGCGTCTATCTCTGCTGGGTTAGCCGGTGATGTATCAGGGGATTCTACGGTAACAGGGGACCTGACTACGGGAGCAGGCGGTTCCAGATATTTTAGGTTAAATATTAATGAACCTTTCTCAGGGTCTGTCGTAGAGGCGCAGTTTAGGGTTGCTAAGTCTGGAACCCGCTACCCTAGCGATATGAGCAGTGATAGCCAGCCGCCTCTGGAGGCGTCAGCTAGTGATATATACCTTGGCCACTCCGCATGGTTCGCATTCGACTCCGATACGACGACACATTGGACGGCAAGCTATACAGCAGGATGGGTACAAATAGACCTAGGGACGGCCATCACCCCTGATTATCTGTACTTAACGGGTAATGGCAACAATGGCCCAAGGGTTTGGCAGTTATTAGGGTCTAACACAGGGTCGTTTACAGGGGAGGAGGTCACGTATTTATCCGTCACCGAAAGCATACAATGGGGGCTGTTCGAAGAGAGAGCCTACCCCATACCTTAAACACACCCCACCAAGGATTCAGGCATGGGTACGATAGGGGCACCAAAAACATCAAAGGCGGCGATAGGGGCGTGCGAATTGCGGATTGGCACTCTCGCCAATGCCGGACGACTGACCTCTGACCAATCAGTCGGGGTTGTCCATGACGTGAAACTGGATTTCACAGCGGAATCTTATGATTTCAAGACCGGATATATGCCAAAGCTTGTAGATTCGGCAACCACCCACACATTAACAGGGTTTACGTGTAAACTCCAAGAAGCAAGCCGCCGTAACCTTAACTTCTTATTGGGAAACCTATTGGAGCCTACGACCGCTGCAGACGTTTGCGGAAATGTCGTTAATCCTGGTGAGGGTTTGGATATCGGGAAGAATTTAGGATTGTGGCTATCAGGCCCGACAGGGTTTAGCTTAAGTGCCGGGGACATTATCACTATATACGCAGCTAATAACCCTGGCCGGGTAAGCGCCTGTGTGGTAAGCAGCTTTACCGCCCCAGTGTCCCCTGCCACTTATGCGGTTGTCGATATTTATGCAGCTTCCCCTCTTGTAGGGTTAAATTCAGATAGCCTCGCCTTTCCTATTGGATCTGATATTAAATGGTTTAAAACAGCCCCGGTTTCAGGCAGCCAAGATACCCCCGCATCTGTTTATTACTCCATGCAGCTGGTCCAGCTAAACCGGGTCACGGGATTTCCGGTCGGGTATAACTTCTGGAAGACTTTTATTGTACCGTCTTTATCGTTAGCTATTAGCCCAAGTTCGTGGGCTACTATAGAGCTGCGTGTGAAATCCTTACGACCTTATCCGAAAGACTATACGCGATCAGGCAGCCCGCTTAACCACCTGGCTGCCAGGATATTGACGAGTCCGGTATTCGAAATGTTCGACGTTCCTGACGTGTCTCGAACCCCAATTATAAATGCACGTATCCGGGGAAGTGTATTGGGGGATTCCACAGTCACCGGAGGTTTGACCACATCAATAAACCTGGCCGGGGATGTTTCAGGAGATTCAATTATCGTTGGAGATTTGACCACATCCATTGATTTGGCTGGAGATGCTTTAGGGGGTAGTACGGTCATTGGGAATATGACCACTGCAGTAAATTTGGCAGGAGGTATTTCAGGGGATTCCATAATCACTGGAGATTTGACTACCTCCGTGGACTTAGCCGGTAGTATCTCAGGAGATTCTACGGCAACTGGGGATGTGACCACATCCATTGATTTGGCTGGGGATGCTTTAGGGGATTCGACAATAGCCGGGGATTTAACTATTCCTAGTTACATATCTGGCGATGTATCAGGGGATTCCACAATTACCGGGGATTTGACCACTTCAGTAAATTTGGCAGGCGTGATATCTGGAGACAGCACAATAACAGGAGACTTGACCACTTCAATGAATCTGGCAGGAGGTGTTTCTGGAGACAGCACAGTAACAGGAGACTTGACCACTTCAATAAATCTGGCAGGAGGTGTTTCTGGAGATTCCACAATTACCGGGGATTTGACTACGTCCACCTCCGGTTACCGGTATTTTTGGTTAGTGGTAACCACTAACAATGGGGCGTCCACTACTATGGTAGTGGAATTGAAGATATGGGTTGGGGCGACCCAATACCCGACCAATGCAATGACTAGCGATTCAGGTCCAGGAGGGTACACGTCTTCAGCCAGTAGTAATTTCTCAGGGTCAGAAGCCTTCCATGCGTTTGACCGTAGTTTATCCCTATCTAATAGATGGAGGGCTACCGGAAACTCCGGGGAGTGGTTAGCTATTGATATAGGGGCGGCGATCTCCCCCACCGCATTCTGGATCGCTGCATCCCAAGGGTTTGCCCCGAAAGATTTTATTTTAAAAGGTAATAGTGTCAATAATTTGGCAACGGCCACCACTATAAAATCTATTACTAACGAGACTGATTGGGGGGCCCCAAACGTGGTCGAGGAGAGGGGTTATACTATCTAAACCACCCTTTATAAATCCTCAGGTCTTAAATGCGTGTAACGCCTTAATGTTTCCCAACTCTCATGCAGAGTGAACATCTGCACCTGTTCAATACGGTACCCTGCTTCGAATAACCGGCTGGCCCCTTCATGCCTTAAGTCATGAAAGTCCAACCCATTGATCTCCAATATGTGGCAAGCCCTAGCAAACAGGGTGCTGATGGTTTTACTGTTGTAAGGGAAGATAAGATTCCCTTCTTTTGGTTGCCGTAACACTATTTTCCACGCACTGGCCGTATATTTGAACCGCCGATGGTTTCCTTCCTTCTTGCGCGGGTCTTTGGCGTCCCTCACCATGCCGGTCTGTTTGTCGTCGTCATTATCCGCCCACTCCAACCGGGTAATTTCAGAAACCCGCCGGCACGAATAGACCGCAAACCACATCAAGTGCAGCATCGGTACACGGCTTCGTTTATTCTTGCCAAAATACCGGGATAACTGCCAAAGCTCTTTTTTCGTAGGTCTCCGGTTCCGGCGCTTCGACTTACCCACCAACTTTTCAGATTGGAGCACCGTCGAGGCCTTATCGAATATGCCCATGTCGAAGTCAAACCCTTCGACATGGCTCATGGTTCTGATGATCGTCCGTAGCCAAATTACATCATTCGCCACTGTCTGAGGTTTGGCTTTTTTGTTGCGTTCGATACAATGGGCGATGATGGCTTTGGCTGTGAGCTTTTTGACTTGTAATTTGGCAATGTCATATTTAAGAAGCCGGGCAATATCATAATTTTTGGTGCGCCCAAATCCATGCGCAAACTGGGCCTGGTAACGTTCTATAATGGCGGCGATGGTTTCAACCGACTCGTCACCGTAGATTTCGGAGCGTTCGATCTCGCGTTTTCGTTTATCCGCCCAATCTATGGCAAGCTGCCGGGTCGAGAACCGTCTGCTCTCCCGTACAGGGACTCCATCGACGGTGCGGTTGACAAATATTCGGTAGACGGTTTTGCCGTCTTTGTTCTTTATTTTCGTGGGTTTAGACATATTTTATACGGCAAAATGCACCGCGATTCTTACGCGGTGCAGATTCAGTGCAGATGTGCAGTAAAAATAACCTAAAATGATTTAAAATAACACTAAATAAATTACAATTTATGAGCAATACCAATAACACCCCGCGCCGAACCTTCTGCGTAGCCCCGATGCTGGATTGGACTGACCGCCATTGCCGCCATTTCCACCGCCTGCTGTCAAAACACGCGTTCCTCTACACTGAAATGGTCACGACAGGCGCGTTGATCCATGGCGACCATCACCGTTTCCTGCAATACAACCCGTCCGAACATCCGGTGGCCTTGCAATTGGGCGGTAGTAATCCGCGTGAGTTGGCGGTTTGTGCGAAGATGGCTGAGGATTATGGTTATGATGAAGTCAACCTGAATGTCGGCTGCCCTAGTGACCGGGTCCAGAACGGGCGGTTTGGCGCGTGTTTGATGGCGGAACCGGAACTGGTCGCGGAGTGCGTGGCCAGGATGAATCAAGTGGTGGCGATTCCGGTGACGGTGAAGTCGCGTATCGGGATTGATGATAAGGACTCTTATGAAGAGCTGGTGCATTTTATCCGCACGGTTGCCGATGCCGGTTGCCAGACTTTTATCGTCCATGCCCGCAAAGCCTGGCTGAGCGGTTTGTCGCCTAAAGAAAACCGCGAGGTTCCACCTTTACAATATGACACGGTCTACCAGCTTAAAATTGACTTTCCGCACTTGGAAATTATATTGAATGGGGGTGTGACCACCATCGGGCAAGCCGAAGCTATCCTGCAACACGTTGACGGCGTGATGGTCGGGCGTGAGGCTTATCAAAACCCCTACCTGCTCGCCGAAGTCGACCAACGCTTATATGGCGATACGCACCCCGTCTTGACCCGCGCCGAAGCTATCCACGCGCTGCTGCCTTATATCAGCGGACAACTTGCCTTGGGCACGCGCTTGCATAGCATCATGCGGCATACGCTAGGATTGTTCCACGGTGAATACGGGGCGCGGGGCTGGCGGCGTTATCTTAGCGAGTATGGCAATAAAGCCGGTGCAGATGAAGCCGTGGTGTTACAGGCGTTAAAATTCACCGTTCCTGATGTATACTGACCCGCTTTTTTTATTACGAGAACAATAACGTGGAAGAACATTTCGCCAAAATTATCGAAGCTGTCGGGGAAGATTTAAGCCGTGAAGGTTTAATTGACACCCCTAAACGGGCAGCCAAGGCGTTTAAATTTTTAAACAACGGTTACGAAAAAACCCTGGAAGAGGTGTTGAACGGGGCCATTTTTACCGCCGACACCGAAGACATGGTGATAGTGAAGGATATCGAGCTGTATTCCCTATGCGAACATCATTTGTTGCCCTTCATCGGCAAATGCCACGTCGGCTACTTGCCGCAAGGCAAAGTGTTGGGCTTGTCAAAAGTGGCGCGTATCGTTGATATGTACGCCCGCCGTTTGCAGATCCAAGAAAAACTCACCAAACAAATTGCCGACGCCATTGAATTGGCCACAGGCGCACGCGGCGTGGCGGTGGTCATTGAAGCCAAACATTTGTGCATGATGATGCGTGGCGTGGAAAAACAAAATTCGGTCATGACCACCTCGGTCATGACCGGTATTTTCCGTAAACACATCAGCACCCGCACCGAGTTTTTGAACTTGATCAACCGATAGGATATTTATGGCCACCCCGAAAACAGGTATCCTGCTGGCGAATTTAGGTTCGCCCAGTGCGCCCACAGTGCCTGCCGTGCGGCGGTTCCTTAAAGAATTCCTCTGGGACCCTCGGGTGGTCAATATCCCTAGGCCGGTCTGGTGGCTGATCCTGCACGGGGCGGTGTTGCCCTTCCGTCCGGGCAAATCCACCCAAGCTTACCAAAAAATCTGGGATGCGGAAAAAGGTTCGCCGTTGACGTTTTTGACCCGGCAAGTGACTGAAAAACTTGCCGCCAGACTAGCGGGGCAGGGCTTACAAGTCACTTACGCCATGCGCTATGGCGAGCCCTCCATCGCCACGCAGCTGCGCCAATTTAAGGAACAGGGCGTGGAGCAACTTGTCGTCTTGCCGCTATATCCGCAATATTCCTCGACCACCACCGCGTCGGTTTATGACGATATGTTCAAAGAACTGGGCCAATGGCGGCATCTGCCCAGTTTCCGGTTCATCAGCGATTACCACCAACACCCCGCGTACATCGCCGCCGTCGCCGAGAGTATCCGCTTAGCATGGCAAGAACAAGCAAAAAATGAACTGCTGCTCATGTCTTTCCACGGCTTGCCTGAGCAGCTGACGAAATGGGGCGACCCGTATTTCCACCATTGCCATAAAACCGCCGCCCTGATTGCCGGACAATTGGGCTTAAGCGACCAGGAATGGAAGATCGTTTTCCAATCGCGTTTTGGCAAAGCACAATGGCTGAAACCGTATTGCGTGGATACGCTGGAGGCACTGCCTGGACAAGGGATTAAAACTGTGGACATGGTCTGTCCTGGGTTTGCCGTGGACTGTCTGGAAACCTTGGAGGAAATTGCCATGGAAAACAAGCATGTTTTCATGGCAGCAGGCGGGGAGGCGTATCGGTATATTGCTTGCCTGAATGATAGCGATGCCCATGTCGAGGCTTTGGCCGGGGTGCTGGGGATCTAGGTTAGCCAGGGCCTGTGCCGCCTTTAGGCTGATTCCCGGCCAATACTAGTGTTATCGGGCATCCTTCATCTGTGCTTTTATTCCCTGTGTTATCATGAACTTCGCCCAACCCATCCATCCCCAAAAATAACAATAAAGAGAGGCAACCATGAAAGAGACTCTGTTAAAAATATGGCAAGATGCCTGGCCTGGCATAAAAGCCACCCAACCGTTGCCGACGGGCGAAGGTGTCATTGACGAAAGCGCGTTTAACACCTTGGAAGTGGATAAGGTGTTCGATGCGGTGAATTACGCCACCACCACGGTGGGGCAAGCGGTGCTGTACCGCTCCTTGACACAGCCTTCGGACAATCTTGAGGAGCTGCACGCCAAGCAGGAAGCGGTGCGGGAGTTGAGCGACAACCCGCATTTGGCCGCCGCACTGGCTAACATCATCGGGCTTGCCGCAGGGCAGGAAAATGATTTTTATCGCTTATTGTTCGGCCAATTTGTCGGTTCATTCACCTCCGCCCGCGAAAGCCACGAAATAGACGGCTATGGTTATGCCCAGTATAAAAAAGGCGTGCGTTTTTTGTTGGAGCTGGTGGAGGAAATCCAAGCGTTGGAAGCCCCTAAAAGCGCTTACTTGAAAAGCCTGTTTGACAAAATCACCGCATTCGCCGACACCCGTTCCTATTCGCTGATGAAAGGGCCGGCGTATCTGACTGAAAAAGGCATCTATTGCAAGGAAGAGCGGCGCGGCTCCTTGTTGCCGGCGGTCATTTTTATGCCGCGCATCATCAAACCCTTATTGCTGGCGGCTGTCTTTGGTGTGTACTGGTTGCTCAGCACCTTCACCCCGGCGGATATGAGGCTGGATTTGCCGGACCAGACCGTGTTCCTCGCCCCACTATTGCTGCTGTATTTCCCTATCGTCGGTGGTTTCGACCGTGACAAATGTATTGTGCCGTTGCGCAATATTTATAAAAATTCCGATGCCGTCGGCGAAACTTTGGACGCGTTGGGGCAATTGGATGAACTGTTGTCATTCTTAAAATTTGCCGAACATTTTGGGCATAGCATGGTGCTGCCGACGCTGATTGATAGCCCGCACCACCGGATGAATTTGACCGAAGCCAGGAACCCGGTATTGAGCAAAGCCTACAATGATTATGTCGGTAACGATTTGGTGCTGGACGATGAAAAACTGATGCTGGTCACCGGCCCCAACAGCGGCGGCAAAACGGCGTTTTGCAAGACCATCACGCAAATCCAATTGCTGGCGCAAATCGGCTGTTTTGTCCCCGCCAAGGCCGCGACTTTGACCGTCGCCGACCGCATTTTTTACCAAGTGCCGGAAATCAGCCATTTGAACGACGGCGAGGGCCGCTTCGGCACGGAACTTAAACGTACCAAAGACATATTTTTGGCAACCACCGAAAAGAGCTTGGTGGTGTTGGATGAATTGTCCGAAGGCACGACCTTTGAGGAAAAAATGGAATCGTCCACCAATGTCCTCAACGGTTTTTACCGCAAAGGCAACAGCACCGTGCTGATCACCCATAACCATCAATTGGTCGATTATTTTGTGAAGAAAAAAATCGGTATGCCCAAACAAGTCGAGTTCGCCAATGACGCCCCGACTTATAAGCTAGTCCCCGGCATTTCCCGCGTCAGCCACGCCGACCGCGTCGCCAAAAAAATTGGTTTTTCCAAAGAAGACATCGACAACTACTTAGCGGAGACGAAATGAACCTAGGCACTGCATTATCGCCCAACGCCACCCGCGCCTTGTTGTTAGGTAGCGGCGAACTAGGCAAAGAATTGGCTATCGCCCTGCAACGTTACGGGGTTGAAGTCATTGCCGTTGACCGCTACGCCAACGCCCCTGCGCAACACGTTGCGCACCGCAGCCATGTCATTGATATGACCGATGCAGTTGCAGTCAAGCGGCTAATCGCCTTGGAAAAACCCCATTTCATCATCCCCGAAATTGAAGCCATTGCCACGGCGGCGTTGGCGGAAATTGAAGCGGAAGGCCTCTGCACCGTTGTCCCCAACGCCCGAGCCATCCAATTGACGATGAACCGCGAAGGCATCCGCTCCCTCGCTGCCGAAGAACTAAAAATCCCCACTTCCGCTTACGCTTTTGCCGGGTCGTTTACAGAATTAAAGGCGGCGGTGGATGCGGGCATAGGCTATCCGTGCTTCATCAAGCCCACCATGTCGTCATCCGGCAAAGGCCAGTCCATGGTCAAATCTGAAGAGGCTTTGCAAGCGGCTTGGGATACGGCAAAAGCCAGCGGGCGCGTCGATACCGGCAAGGTGATCGTCGAGGCAAAAATTGACTTTGATTTTGAAATCACGCTGCTGACCGTCCGCGCCATGAACGTACAAGGTTCTATTGACACGCATTTTTGCGCCCCAATCGGGCACCGCCAAGAACACGGCGATTACCGCGAAAGTTGGCAACCGCAAGCGATGACGGAAAAAGCCCTTGCCAGTGCGCAGGATATTGCGTTTAAAATATGCGCCGCTTTGGGGGGGCAGGGATTGTTTGGTGTCGAGTTGTTCATCAAAGGCGATGATGTTTGGTTCAGCGAAGTCAGCCCTAGGCCACACGATACGGGTATGGTGACAATGGTCACCCAACGGCAAAATGAATTTGACCTGCACGCCCGCGCCATTTTAGGCTTACCGGTCAATGCCGCATTGCAAAATTGCGGTGCGAGCGCGGTAATTCTTGGCGGACTGGATGCCGAGGGTGTAGTCTATGCCGGGCTTGCAGAAGCGCTTGCCGTGCCCGACAGTGACATCCGTTTATTTGGCAAGCCTGTCGCTTACACCCATCGGCGCATGGGTGTTGCCTTGGCAACTGCGGAAAGTGTTGATGCCGCCCGACTCAAAGCGGTGCAAGCCGCTAATTTGATAGTCATTAAAACCGAATAACAGGTAACCACTATGCTGAGAACACTGTTTATTGTATTCACCTTATGCCTCACCCACGAGGCGGTCGCTGATATTTATAAATATGTCGATAGCGACGGACGCACTTATTACACCGACGAGCCCAAAAGCGGCCTCTATAAACGCATTATCAAATCCAAAGCCATACGGCACGTCAATTATTTCAGCAACACCAGCCCACGGATAGGGCGGTATTCTTCAGCCAACAAAATGCGCTTTGCCGAGCTGATCGCACAGACCGCCGCCAAACACCAAGTCGATGCCAAACTCGTCCATGCCGTGATCCAAACCGAATCGGCTTACAATTCCGGTGCCATTTCACCGAAAGGCGCGGTCGGCCTGATGCAGCTTATGCCCGCCACCGCACAGCGTTTTGGCGTCATGGACAGCACTGACCCCAACCAAAACGTCGATGGCGGAACCCGCTATTTAAAGCACCTCATCGCCCTATTTGAACCTAACCTCGACCTCGCCGTCGCCGCCTATAATGCCGGTGAGAATGCCGTGATCAAATACAACAACTCCATCCCGCCTTACCCAGAAACCCAAAACTATGTCCGTCAGGTTTTGGCGTTGTATAACCACTAAGTGACCAGCCAGCACCTTGCATGCTGCGGATTGTTGTTGCCTGTGCGTTGCTATCGCTAATTGCCAATGCCCGCCCGGCAGGCTTTGATTGCAAAAAAGCGGCGACCAGCGTCGAAAAGTCCATCTGCTCGGATAGCCACCTTTCCGCCCTAGACTATTTATTGTCACAGTATTACCAACAGGCCACTGGTACTAATCCCCAACCTATAAAAGACAGCCAAAAAAAGTGGCTTGCAGACACTAGAAACCAATGCCTAGACATCGCCTGTTTAAAAAACGCATACTTTGGGCGTCTTGCCATCCTCAAGACAGCCATACTGTCTAGCTTGAAACGCCACGCTGATTTTTCCGGTAGCTATGAAAGCAGCCATGGCGAGATTTTAGTCCAGCAGCTTTCTGGCAATAAGATAAAGTTTGACCTCTTCGTAACCGGCCCTTATGACAAAAACAAACTTTCTTCCCCAAAAAGCAACCAAGTTGAGGGCGAGGCATTGCTTGTCGGAAATACCGCCAGCTATAACGAAGATGAGGACTGCGGTATTATTTTCAGTTTCTCCCCACATAAGGCCAGTGTCTTGGAATATGGCTGTTGGGAGTATGCGGCGACATCTACAGGCATTTACAAGCGGAAGGGAACACATCCCGAATAGCCCGCCGTCAGGAGAGTCACTCCCTGTAACCTACTGTCTGGTTTGATTTCTCTGGTCTCACTTAAGTATTACCGGACTTATTTTCCCTTGCGGCAACCCCTGAAACCACGCGTAATTTATGGCAACTATCAAAAACATCATCTTTGACTTGGGCGGCGTGGTCATTAACCTTGATATTCCACGCACCATCAGCGAATTTGAAAAGCTGGGCATCGCCGGATTTGGCAACGTGTTTAGCCAACTGGCGCAAACGCCATTGTTCGACAATTTTGACAGGGGGCTGATTTCCGAGGATGAGTTTTTTAACAGCATCAAAACCCAATTCAATTTGAAGCAGCCTATAGCAGAATTGGAACGTGCTTGGAATGCCATGTTGCTGGATTTTCCGGGACATCGTTTGGAGCAGTTGAGGGCTTATAAGCAACGTTACAATACGTTTTTGTTAAGCAACACCAACACTGCGCATATCCGCGTGTTTGAAAAAGACTTGTCAGACACGCATTCGGTCGCAAATCTGGAGCCGTTTTTCCATAAGGTTTACTATTCTTGTGCAATCGGCCTACGTAAGCCCGACCCGGAAATTTTTGAATTTGTCTTGCGGGGAAATGGCCTGAAGCCGGAGGAGACCGTGTTTATTGATGACACCCTTATGCATGTGGAGGCGGCGCGGACTTTGGGGATCAAGGTGTTGCACTTGCCTAAGGGTGAAGAATTTAAGGGCTTATTAGATACTATCCTTGACTGAGCGGATTTGTTCCGCCGTTTGGCTTTCAAACCAGTCAATAACCCCTTCACCCGCCCTGCGCCCACTGGCAAAACAGGCGGTCAACAAATACCCGCCTGTCGGGGCTTCCCAATCCAGCATCTCCCCTGCACAGAACAGCCCTGGGGCTGACCTTAGCATCAAGCCTTCGTCGAGTGTGCTAAAAGGCACGCCTCCTGCGCTGCTGATCGCTTCTTCGATGGGTCGTGCCGCCAACAACGTGATTGGCAATGACTTAATGGCAAGCGCCAATTTTTCAGGGTTATCAAAATCAGCCGTTGGCAACAGCTCCCGCAATAAAGCGGCTTTCACGCCGTCTATGCCAACACTTTTACGGAGATAATTGGACATGGACTCTTTGCCGCGGATCCGGCTTAACCGTTGGTTTAGCCAAGCCGCCCCCTTGTCAGGGAGCAAGTCCACGTAAACCAAAGCCTTGCCTGTGCTGGCAATGGATGCACGCAAATACGAGGACAAGCTATAAACTAATCCGCCTTCCACACCCGTTTCGGTGATGATAAATTCGCCTTTGTGGCCGAATGCTTGGCCTTGGGCATCAGTAAACGAAATTACCACGGTTTTGACGGGCTGCCCGGCATAGCGGCTTTTAAAATAATTAGTCCAAGCGGTTTCAAACCCGCAATTTGACGGCAGCAAAGCGCGTACCGGAATTCCCCGCCCCTGAAATATCGGCACCCAATTGCCAGTCGAGCCTAACTGGGGCCAACTGGCCCCGCCCAACGCAAACACCACCGCGTCGGCCTTGATTTCTTGTGCACCTTCCGGGGATTGGAAAATCAAGCCGTCCGTGTTGTCGCCCGCCCATCCCGTCCAACAATGCCGGGTATGGAAAACCACGCCCGCTTCTCGTAACCGCCGTATCCATGCCCGCAATAAGGGGGCGGCTTTCATATCGGTGGGGAACACCCGGCCTGACGAACCTACGAACGTATCAATGCCCAGGGTTTGCAGCCACTGGCGCAAAGCTGCCGGTGAAAACGCCTCAAGCATGGCCTCAAGGTCAGAAGCGTGGCCGCCATAGCGGGACAAAAATTGCGGGAACGGTTCGGAATGGGTGATGTTCATCCCGCCTTTGCCCGCCATCAAAAACTTCCGCCCGACGCTAGGCATGGCATCGTAAACATCGACTTGGATATTCGCTTGGCACAAAACTTCCGCCGCCATTAATCCGGCCGGGCCGCCACCGATGATGGCGACTTGTTTTTTGAGGGTGGGGTCTGCTAGACCCGTAAAATTATTCACAAAAAATTAAAAAGGGCGGAAATTGAAACTGCGTATAAAAATGAAGCAACTTTGTATCTTTTTTGGGAAACAAAAGATACGAAGCACATTGCTTATGTTATGGGCTTTCACGTCAGCTCCCCAATTTTTTCACCCAGCTTAACGGCCTTATCGGCAACAAAACCACTGTCCCATTGCATTTTGTCTTTCCCAAACAGCACGATAATGGTGGAGCCCATATTGAAACGGCCCATTTCCTCGCCGATGTTCAAGGTCGGCGCATTGTCTGCATAATCCCAAGTACGGACTTTCTCAATTGTCGGTGGCGTGACCACGCCATGCCAAACGGTTTCGATGCTGGAAACAAAAATTGCGCCCACTAGAACCAAAGCCATTGGGCCAATTTCGGTGTCAAACAAACAGCAGACGCGCTCGTTTCTGGCAAAGAGCCCAGGCACGTTGTTGGTGGTGATGGTGTTGACGCTGAACAGACGGCCTGGGACATGCACCATTTCCTTGAGGGTTCCGGTCAAGGGCATGTGCAGGCGGTGGTAATCTTTGGGCGATAAATAAATGGTCGTGAACATGCCGTTTTGGAACGGCGCGGCGCGTTCGGCGCACCCGCCTAGCAATTCTTGGGCGGTGAAGCTTTTGCCTTTGGCCTGAAAAATCGTGCCATCGGTGATCGCGCCTGCTTGGCTGACTGCGCCGTCGGCGGGGCAAGCAATCGCGTTGCGCCCGGTCGTCAACGGCCTTACGCCCGGTTTCAATTCGCGGGTGAAAAAATCGTTAAAGCTTTTGAATTGCTGGATGTCTTGTTGTAGGGCTTCAGCCATATTCACGCCGTAATGCTTGATAATTTGCTGGATAAACAAGTTTTTAACGGCGGGGTTTTCACAATGGGTGAGCTTGCCCATCAATATCGACAAGCTATGTTGTGGCAAAGCATATTGCGGCAACACGCACAGGGCTTCTTTTAGCGTCATGTCTGTCCTGTGCTTACGGCAAGTTGACCAAAGCGGGAGCTTGCCACGCCGGATTGCGGTGTTCGACTACCACAGTGGTGTAAATACCGCCGCGCACGTTGAACTCGGCACGAATGCGCATGAAATTGGGTTGGGTGACGGCTACGATGTCATTCAAAATTTCGTTAGTCACCGCCTCATGGAATGCGCCCCGCTCGCGGAATGTCCACATATACAGCTTGAGCGATTTCAGCTCCACGCAAGCATCGGCTGGTACATATTCGATTTGGATTTTCGCAAAATCCGGCTGTCCGGTTTTGGGGCACAGGCAAGTGAATTCGGGGATGTCGATACGGATCGTGAAATCACGTTCGGGTTGTGGGTTAGGGAAGGTTTCTAAGTCTTTGCTGGGTTGTGTGGTCATGTTGTCAATTGCAGGTTATTAGTAATTGTAAAATGGGTTGTATCTACAGGGCATAAAAAAAATAGGACGTTGATTCCAAAGCTCTGGATTGGGAATGGGCGCAACAAAAATGCTGCAATAAAAATCCATATTGTGTTCTACTGAGTGCGCCTTACCGAGTTGACAACAGCCAAATTGGCTTTACCAGAATTCGTACTATCCATAAAGGGGGGATCCATGAACATACGCATAAATCCAATCTACCTAACAAGTCTGTGCATATTCCTTTCATCGCCCTTGTTGGCAGTGGAAATTCCCATCCGCGCTGACACTTATATTTCGACGCTTCCAGAAGATGTCCACACAAGTTTCGGCAAAACCACATCGCTAGTCGCGAACAGCGATACGAAAAAAGCGTTGTTAAAATTTAAGCCATTGTCAAATTATTTGCCGACCAACGCAAGCGCATCAACCGATATAGAGAGGGCAATACTCCATATTTGGGTTAAAAGCGTTACCAATGATACCGCCCAGTTCAAGGTTAGCCGCATCGCACAAGCTTGGAATGAATCGGTCACCGTTGCCTCGTCCCCAAGCATTGCCACTGATCCTGCCCCGCGCATAGACCCTATAATCGTCTCCGGCGTGCCTTTTTGGTATGCGCTGGACATCACGTACCTTGTCAAATTCTGGATGGACAACCCGACTGATCCTGGTGGTCAGGGACTATCACTTGAAACGACTATAGGTGAAGTGGTTATCGACAGCAAAGAAAACACGGATACCAGCCATGCCGCCCATCTGGATATCTCCCTGGTGCGGCAACCTGGGTCGCCAGGGCCGAAGGGTGACAGAGGGCTTAAAGGCGACACGGGACACATAGGGCCTAAGGGCGACATCGGGCCTAAAGGCTCCCCGGGGCCAAAAGGCGAT
Organism: Methylovulum miyakonense HT12; assembly: GCF_000384075.1. Lineage (GTDB taxonomy): Bacteria > Pseudomonadota > Gammaproteobacteria > Methylococcales > Methylomonadaceae > Methylovulum > Methylovulum miyakonense. Next base: position 908,696 of record NZ_KB913025.1, on the reverse strand, counting down.
ATTGGCCCCGTAGGCCCTGCTGGCCCACAGACCTTAAATGGACTTACAACTATAGTCTCTCAAGATAACACAGTCCCCGGTAATTCAAAATTAGGCACTCTGGCACTCTGCCCAACCACTCATCCTACTGTGATAAGTGGTGGCTGCGGGCATCGGGACTATAATGACGCTGCAAAAGATATAACCATCAACGCTAGTTTCCCCATGCCCTTTAGCTTAAATAATACAACAGGATGGTCATGCTATCTTTACAACAACAGCCCCGATAGCCGGCAAGTTAGGTCTTGGGCAGTGTGTTCGAAATAATCGTTTTATTATTCGCAATCCGGCGGGGAGCGGACAACAAAGCGAATTTCGCTGGTTACCAAGCTCTGGCTTGGTAACCTAAGTCCTTGAAGCTCCAGCTTTGAGTCTGACGGGAAGCTAGAGCTTCCCATCCTTCGTTCCCAAGCTGGAGCTTGGGAACGAGCGCAAGATTTCAAAAGAAATTCAGCCAGTTTTAAGTTGGTTTGATCTTATAACTGCGGCCTAGCGACAGCCATAAATCCTTTTCCGTTTTCATAGGCGTAAAGTAATCCATCTGATAAATGGGTAATGACACTAAAAATATCTTGTTCTTGGTTGCTGTGACCAGCCAATGCAAGCCCTTTTTGTATGGCCTCATCAAGCACTAAGCCCTTCATGGCGTTTTCTGCCTTAATCAGAGCACCTTCAACTTGAGAAGCGGTGAGAAAAATATTTCCTTTATTACCCGGCAGCAGCGAAGCCCGCTCGTAACCTAAGCAATGCCATAGCACAGCACCTGGGGAGCAGCGTCTGATGATAATAAAACGGAAACAGGTTTCCTCATCCAGAAAACTGGCAACTTCTTCCCCTAATTCTGTATACCCAGGCAAATTAAAAGCCCAAACAAAACGGTTATACCATTCAACGTGCCTTGTCCTCTCTTCAACAGGAACGGAATATTCCCATTCTGATGAAAATCGTTCGGGATGCGCTTGCCAGTATTGGAATATTTCTTCTGTGTTAGGGGCGAGAGCCGCTTGTTTTTCGGCATTAACAAACACGGGCTGAAAGTGTTCTTCATCCGCAGGGGTCAAGTGACAGCTGAACCACCAATGGTCAAAAGACATAATTGATTATTGGCTAATCCCACCCTCAGTCAAATGTGCCGGATCAAGCAATTTAGTCAACTCTTCAACACTTAATTCCGTCATTTCCGCAGCCACTTCAATAATCGGGCGGCCTTGTTTGTAGGCGGCTTTGGCGACTTCGGCGGCTTTGGCGTAGCCGATGATGGGGTTTAGGGCGGTGACTAAAATCGGGTTTCTGGCTAGGGCGTGTTGCAGGTTGTCTTGGCGTACGGTGAAGCCTGCGATGGCTTTGTCGGCCAATAAGCGGCTGACGTTACTTAACAATTCGATGCTTTGCAGGATGTTGAAGGCAATCACGGGGAGCATGACGTTGAGTTGGAAACTGCCGGATTGTCCGGCGATGGTGATGGTGGCATCGTTGCCGATGACTTGCGCGGCGACCATCGCGGTGGCTTCGGGGATGACCGGGTTGACTTTGCCGGGCATGATGCTGCTGCCGGGCTGCAAGGCGGGCAGTTCGATCTCGCCCAAGCCTGCCAAGGGGCCGGAGTTCATCCAGCGCAAATCATTGGCGATTTTCATCAGGCTGACGGCGATGGTTTTCAATTGGCCGGACAATTCGACGATGGCGTCTTGGCTGCTGAGGCTTTCAAAAAACGAATCGTTAGGCACAAACGGCAAGCCAGTTTCCGCACTCAAGGCCTGCGCAAATTGTATGGCAAAACGCGCGTCGGCGTTGATGCCCGTACCAACCGCCGTGCCGCCTTGCGCGAGTTTATAAACGCGTGGCAACGTCGCGTGCAAACGCGCCCTGGCGTTGCTGATTTGCAAGGCCCAGCCGCCCAGTTCTTGGCTCATGCGCACGGGCATGGCGTCCATCAAATGGGTGCGTCCGGTTTTGGTGACGTGGTCTAATGAGGCGGCCTTAAGCTCTATGGTGTCGGCCAAGTGCGCCAAAGCAGGCAACAGCGACCGTTTGCATTCCAGCGCGGCGCTGATGTGGATGGCGGTGGGGATCACGTCATTGCTGCTTTGCCCCATGTTGACATGGTCGTTGGCGCTGACGGGTTTGCCGGCTATTTTTGACGCCAAATACGCCAGCACCTCGTTGACGTTCATATTGGTGCTGGTGCCGGAACCCGTTTGGAAAACATCGACCGGAAATTGGTCTTTATGCTGGCCGTCAATAATCTGCTGGGCGGCGGCGATAATGGCATCAGCCAATTCGGCGTCCAACTCGCCCAAATCACACAAAACCTGGGCGGCGGTTTTTTTGACCAGCGCAACGGCCTTGATGAATGCAGGTGGCATGGTCAAGCCGCTGACGGGAAAGTTTTCAACGGCGCGTTGGGTCTGCGCCGCATACAATGCACTGGCAGGGACTTGCAGCTCGCCCATGCTATCTTTTTCTAATCGGTATCCAGTCATTAGTGCCTCGATAAAATGGTTAACGTCGCTCTGGCCAAAAGGCCAGCACAATTCGGATGTGGTTTGGGGATGGAATAAAACGGGGATGCGGGTGGCGTAACGGGCTTGCCAGTGTTCCGCGTCGGCGATGTCGATGGTTTCAAGGCTAATGGCATCCGGGGGCAAGTTGCCGACAATGGCCTCCGCCTCTTCGCACAAATGGCAGCCAGCAGTCCCTAGCAATAGTAACTGTATCATCAATGTTTGGTGAGTTTGTCCAGATAGCCCATGAACAGGGCGGAAATGACCAGGGTCAAGTGGATGACCACATACCACAGCAATTTGTCATTGGCGGTGGCGTTGATGTTCATGAAAATCTTCAACAAATGGATAGACGAAATCGCCACTATGGATGTCGCCACCTTCATTTTCATGGCCGCGTAATCGTGTGTGCCCAGCCAATCCAGCTTTTCGGTGTCGTCACTAATGTTCAGGCGTGAGACGAAATTTTCATAGCCGCTGAACATAATCAGCACGATCAGGCTGCCCACCAGCGTCAGGTCAATCAAGGTCAACAAGGTCAGGATAAAATCGGTTTCGCTAATTTCAAAAATATGCGGCAAGAAGTGGTACAGTTCTTCAAAGAATTTGACGGACAAGGCCAACAAAACCAAGCCCATCCCCGCGTAGATCGGAGCCAAAATCCAGCGGCTCGCATACATCAAGCGTTCGATAGCGTGTTCTATTTGCTGTGGTAAGGACATTTTTAAGGAACCAGAAAAAATTTGCAGATATTATAGCAATTATGTAGTGGGAAGCCGTTAAAATGACAGCTTATGGATACTAAGCCCGTGTGACGGTGTCCGGACTTTTGTGGCACTGATATGCCTTTTTATCCCGCATTTTTCTCAAAAACTATTAAACCTATGGACGCACTGGTCATTTTGATCCCCCTGTTGCCGTTACTGGCGATGGCGGTTATCGGTACGGGGCTGTTGTTTGGCCTCTTGCAAGGCGGAAAACGGGAAGGTTTCACGGCTGATATGGCGACATGGATGCTGACCCTGTCATGCCTGATGGCGATGGCCTTGCTGGGCGGGGATTTGCTGGGCAAAAACCACGGTTATTTCAGCGTCGGGCAATGGCTGGGCAGCGATAGCCTGAATGTCCGCGTCAATTTTACCACCACGGGTTTCAATGTCGGGCTGGCGGCCTTGTTGTCTTTATTATTGGCGCTTACCAGCCGTTTCGCCACTTCTGCCTTACACCGACAAGCGGGTTTCCACCGTTTTTTTGCGGCCCTTAGCCTGTTTGCCGCCGCTGTTTTGATGGTGGTGCTGTCCGCCAACTTGGTTGGCTGCTTGGCCGGCTGGATACTCGCCGAAGTGTGCGGATATTTAATGGTGGCCCATCGGTATCAGCAACCACAAGCGACCGAAAACGCCACCCGGGTTTTTATCACCCAACGCCTCGGCGATGCGGGTTTTGTGCTGGGCATCAGCCTTTGCTATGCGTGGACGGACAGTGTCAATTGGGCGCAATTGCAAGCCTCGGCGAGTGAGTTGTCGATTGGGCAGGCGACGGGGATCGGCCTTTGTTTCGCACTGGCGGCATTTGCCAAAGCCGCGCTGGTGCCGTTTACGCCGTGGTTGGCCAGGACGTTGGACGAACCCGCGCCCGTCAGTTTAATCATGATCCACCTGGGCGTGTTTGTGGTCGTGGCGCTGGAGGCGGTGTTCATGCAGTCGCCCTTCGCCCGCGCGGTATTGGGCTTGGTGGGGTTTGCCACGGTGGCGTATTGCTATATCATCGGCAAAACCCAAACCACAATGCAGGGTTCGTTGCTTTTTTCGGCCTTGGCGCAAGTTGCTTTGATGTTCGTGGAATGCGCCTTTGGGCTATGGGAATTGGCTAGCTGGCATTTGTGCGCAAACTTGACCGTGTGCTGTTTGCAGCGCTTGACCGTAGCGGATGCCTTCAAGCCCGCCGCCCAGGCTCCGGCTTTGGTTTCTGTCAGGCTGTACCTGTTGTCCTTACAGCAATTCTGGTTGGATCAAATTGCCGATTGGGCGTTGGTCAAACCCGTGCGGGGGTTGGCGCAGGATTTGAGTTATGTCGATGACCGCATCATCGACCGTCTGGTCGGCTTGCCGTCTGTGGGGGTGTTGCCGCTGCCTGCGGGGTATGACGGGCCGGAGTCCGGCAGCGAACCGCCGCAGGCCACGCCCTTTGCCAAAAGCAGTGGCTTGGCGGGCAAGCTCACCGAATGGCTTTCGGCCTTATTGCATTGGTTTGAAGAGCGTTTGGTCTTGCGTAGCCCGGGCAAGCAGACGTCCACGTATGGGCGGCAAATAGGGCACGCGGTCAATCGGTTTGAACAGGTCATCTTAAGGCCACGTTATCTGGTGCTGTTTGTTTGCATCACTTTTTTGGTGGCTTTCTAAACGGTAACCGGAATCGGATGGTGTTAATTTAGATATACTGTGAATGGTCACGTTTTCGGTTTTTTTAGGTTAAGCCGTTCGTGGTGAGCTTGGCGAACCATGAGCGGATTAACCGTCCACCCTTCGACAGGCTCAGGACGAACGGTTAATCCAAAAACCGAAAACCTGACCGTTTGAAGTATATGAGCGAAAAACGTCGTGTTTTCCGTGTCCTTAAAGGTTTTATGCTTAAAACGGGCGGCATTGGCAAAATGCGCATGACTTAAGGCCTTCTTCACCACACTAAACGCACCTACCATGACAGCCTCAATGACTCTGTGGTCACAAACCGCCGCTTTTCCTGTGCTAACTACGCTGACGCTGATCCCGTTATTGGCGGTGGTCGCCATTTTGCTGTCACGCTCCCCAAAAGCGTCGCTACGCTTTGGTTTTGCCGGAACCTTATCCAATGTCGCGCTGAGCATTTATCTGCTGTCGGTTTTTGACCCAAGCGCAGCTGGTGTCCAGCTCATGGAAAATGTCCGCTTGGGCTGGCTCAGTTACAGCGTCGGCGTGGACGGCATGAACATCCTCTTTATCCCGCTGACCGCCGTGTTGGCGTTTTTGACCTTGGTGTATACCGTCATCACCCGCCACGTCAACAACAAAACCTTTGTGGCGTGTTTGCTGGCATACCAAGCCATTTTGACCGGCGCGTTTGCCGCCATGAACTTGATGCAGTTTTGGTTATGGTGTGCGTTGGAATCCCTGCCGCTGATCATTTTGACCGTGCATGCCGGAACCGGGCAAAAACGCCGCTGGGTGGTGACGCTGTTGCTGCAATACTGGGGCAGCAGCTTGCTAATGACCTTGGCGGGTTTTTTGTTCCTGGCGTTTGGCTTGGTGGGTTCCGACCACGATTTGACTTTCGATTGGCTGACCTTAAAAGAAAACAACGCGTATTTGCACGATGAAATCCTGGTTTTTATCCTGCTGTTTTTTGGTTACGCCATCCGTATGCCCTTGTTCCCTTTTCATGGCTGGCTGCCTTTGCTTGCCGAACAAGGCACGGTCGCCACTGCCGGCGTGTTTGTGGTTGGCTTAAAATTAGGGCTGTATGCGCTGATCCGTTTCATTTTGCCGATTTTGCCCGGGGTTGCCGAGCAATGGGCGGTTTTCGTGCTGACGCTAGGCTTAACCAGTGTCGTTTATGGCGCCTTACTGGCGATGATGCAAATCAATGTCCGCCGCTTGCTGGCGTTTGTCGCCGTCAGCCATAGCGGCCTGCTGATCATCGGTGCGTTCTGCTTTAACGAATTTGGTTTGCAAGGCGGTTTGCTTTTGGCCATTGCTTATGGCTTGGCGACGGCGGGGATGTTTTTCAGCGTCGGCTTGGTTTACCAGCGCACCCGCACCGCGTTTATGCCGCGTCTGGGTGGCTTGATTGATAAGCACGCCGCTATCGGCCTGTTGTTTTTATTGGCTGCTTTCAGCACCATGGTGATGCCCGGGACACCTAGCTTTGACTCCGCGCATTTGCTGGTTGAAGGCATTATCGAAGAATACGGTTGGGCGATAGCCATCGTGGTGTTGTTGGGCAATGTCTTGGCGGCGGCGGTTTTGCTACGGGCTTTCCAGCAAATGTTCATCGTCACCAGCAAACGCCATCCCCAGCCTTACAGCCGAGTGCCGCAACCCGCGCCGAAAGAACGCCTGATTACGATAGTGCTGGCATTGCTCTTGGTCACCAGCGGTTTTTACACGACCCCGTGGCTCAATTATGTCAGGCTGGGGCTCTCGGAGCTGGTGCAGGCGTTTCCGGTGCACCAGTCACAACAGCTCGAAGCCGCCCCTGTTTTGGAAGCCCCCCATGAGTAACGCCCATTTCCCCATCCTCAGCCTGATGGTTTTAGTGCCGTTGGCGGGTGCATTGATCATCGGTTTTTGCGCAAATATCAGGCTGGCGAAAGCCATCGCCTTAACAACCGCCAGCCTCGTGATGCTTGCCAGTGTTTGGCTGGTTTACGTATTTAACCCTGACGACGGCGGCTTGCAATTGCTTGAGCGGCATGTCTGGATACCCGGCCTGCATGTTGAATACTTGCTGGGCGTCGACGGGATTTCGGTGCTGTTCCTGCCGCTTACGGCGTTGCTGACGTTGATGTCCATCGCCGCGTCATGGCATTCTGCACACAGCCGCTTGTATTTCGCTTTGCTGCTGGTGCTTGAAGCGGCTTCCTTGGGTGTTTTTTCGGCTTTGGATCTGGTGCTGTTCTTCGTGTTCTGGCAACTCACTTTGCCGCCGTTGTTTTTCTTGATCGGCTTATGGGGTTTAGACCCGTTACGCCACAATGCCGCCAGCAAATACCTGCTCGTCAGCATCTGCGGTGGCTTGCCTTTGCTGTTGGCGTTTATCATTTTGGCGGTGAACCATGCCACGCAAATCAATGCCAATTTACCGGTGGATTTGTCGTTCAGCTTTCCGGTGCTGCTGGAAACACAGTTGCCGGATAATCTACAAGGCATTGTTTTTATATTGTTATTGGTCGGTTTCGCCGCCAAAGCCCCGCTCGTGCCCTTCCATACTTGGTTGCCACAAGCCGCCATGGCGGGCCCGGCCCCCGTCATGGCCTTACTGATAAGCCTCAAGCTTGGCACTTATGGGATATTGCGTTACGCCATGGCCTTAGCCCCTGCGGCGGCGGTTGAATACGATTGGGTGCTGGGCATCATTGGCGCAATCACGCTGATTTACGGCGCCTTGCTGACCCTGCAACAAAGCAACCTGCGGCGGTTGTTGGCGTTTGCCAGCATCAGCCACGTCGGGCTGGTGATCATCGGCATCGCTTCGTTGAATATGCAGGGCATTCAAGGCGCACTATTGCAGCTGCTTAATTTTACGTTGGTGGCGGGCGTGTTGATGCTGCTGGCGGGTTTTGTCCAACAGCGCTTGGGCAGCACCGACTTGCACCATTTAGGCGGGCTCGCCAAAGCCATGCCTAAATTGGCCGGATTTTATTTCCTTTTCGTGTTGGCGGGTTTAGGGATGCCCGGGGCCAGCGTCTTCCCCGCCGACTTATTGTTGGTCTTGGGTGCGCTGCAAGCCCATCCCAGTTTGGGCATCACCGCATTGGCGGGCGCGGTCTTGAGCGCCGCGTGTTTGTTGGCATTTTCGCGGCGGGCGTTTCTAGGCGAGGCCACCAAGACGGTTGCCGGACAAACCCAAGATTTGCGCCCGCATGAACTGGCATTGTTGGCCACCGCTTTGCTATTGGTGCTGCTAGGCGGTTTGTTCCCCAACAGTTTGTTGGGCATCAACCAAAAAGCCGCCGAAGTTTGGCTGACGCGCTTGTTGGACCAGCCTGGAATGGAAGGGGATGAGCTGGCGAGTTTGGCTATGCCTTGATAAACGCCCTACAACTCTTCCATGTCATCCAGCACTTTATCGTAAATTTCGTGCAAATTCAGCGGGCCATTTATGCCCGGCAGTTTCGCAACCGAGACTGTGAAAGAATTATTTTATGTCCACGAAAATCACGAAAAAACACGAAAGTGTAAAGCCAGATTAAGTATAAGTTATTGAAAGTTATTATTTAATTGGTTCATGTTTTTTGTGGGCAATCATTAATTTTTAGAGCATTTTGCAATACTTTCACAGTCTCAACCGCATCAACCCCCTTCTTCTTTATGCTCATCATCCCCCGCCATTTCTGAAATCTCTTTCAAGCGTGAAATGGCTTTGAAGTTGATGCTGTTTTCGGGGTAATTGCCTTCTTCGTCCGCTTCTCCTGCCAGATGCCCGGTCAATAGTTCCAAGGTTTCATCGACCGTGGAGACGGCGTAAACCGCAAACAGGCCCTGCTCCACCGCATCTATCACCTCCTGTTTCAACATCAGGTTGCGTTTGTTCGCCGCCGGAATAATCGCGGCTTGCTCGCCGGTCAACCCCCGTGCTTGGCACAGCCTAAAAAAACCTTCAATTTTTTCATTCACGCCGCCGATGGCTTGCACTTCGCCGTATTGGTTGATCGAGCCGGTCACTGCAAAAGCTTGGTTGATCGGGGTGCGGGTCAGCGCCGAAATCAGGCAGCACAGTTCCGCCAACGACGCGCTGTCGCCGTCTATCGCGCTATAGGATTGCTCAATGGCGATGCTGGCGGAAATGGCCAAAGGGAATTGCTGGGCGTAAAAATGCCCCAAATAGCCCGTCAAGATCATCACGCCTTTGGAATGGATGGACTCCCCCAATTCGGCTTCGCGCTCAATGTCGACGATGCCGCGTGAGCCGGGATAGACGGAGGTGGTGATACGGGCCGGTGCGCCGAAACTGCTGCCGCCGATGCTCAACACGGTCAGCCCGTTGATTTTGCCTATGGCTTCGCCGTCGGTGTCGATCAAGATGGTGCCGTCCAGCATGTCGTCGAGGATGCGTTGGGACAACCCGCCGTTGCGGTAGTCGCGGGCAACTAAGGCTTGTTCGATATGTTCACGTCCCAATTCGGTGACGGCGGATTGTTTGGCGAAGAGGTTGGCTTCACCAATAAGGTCTAACGTGTCATTGATATGCGCAGAAAAACGGTGCTGGTTTTCGGCAAGCCGGCAGCTGTGTTCAACCAGGCTGGCTATGGCTGATGTGGCCAAGGGTTTTGCGCCCGAATCGGCGGCCTGTTTATGCATCAACCCCGCAAAATGGCGTAGGGATTCGGGGGTGATGGGGATTTCATAATCAAAATCCGCCAGCACTTTAAACATCTCGTTGAATTCGTTATCCAGTTCTTCCAATAGGTAATAAATGTCAGCTGAGCCGACCAAGACGATTTTGACATGGAGCGGGATCACTTCCGGTTTCAATGCCATGGTGCTGATGCCCATGTCCGAATAGGGCGATTCAATTTCGATGGTGCCGGATTTCAACGCCCGTTTCAGCGCATCCCAAACGAAGGGGTAGTCCACCAGCTTTTCCGCGTCGAGGATCAGGTAGCCGCCATTGGCTTTGTGCAATGACCCTTTGCAAATGCGCTGGTAATGGGTGACCCATAGGCCTTGGTCGCTGGTGTATTCGATGCGTCCGAACAAATTCTGGTAAGTCGGGTGCGCTTCGTAGACTACGGGCGCGCCGTTGTCTTGCGAATGGTCGATGAGGATGTTCGGGGCGAATTGCTCCAGCAGGCGCGCGCGCTTGGCGGCGTGGCTGATGGATTCCAAGCCCCGTGCCGGCATCAGGTAATCGCTGATGGTGGTGTATAGCTCTTGTTCCAAAGCCGACAAATAGCTGATGGCATCATCAACGGCGATATATTTGTCGTGCAGGTCGGCCAGCAAGGGCTGGATTTCCTGGCCGATCGTGGCGTTATCCAATTCCTTAAGCTTTTCCAAGACTTCGCGCCGCCACAAAGGCAGTTCCAGTAGCGCTTCGCTGAGGAAATCTTCCAGTTCTTCGACTTGGCTATGGAAGGTTTCGCGCTCGGCTTCCGGCAATTGGCTGAACTGTTTTTCGTTGAGCGTTTTTTTGTCACGGATGGGTGCGAAGGTGATGTTTTCGTCTTCGCGGAACAAGGCGACGTCCATGGTGCGGGCTTTTTTGTCAACGCGGTCAATGGCGCGGTGGTAAGACTGGTTAAACTGGCGTTCGATGGCGGTCTTTTTTTGCTGGTACGCAGGGCTTTCAAACGCGGCGGGGAAAATGTGCAGCAGTTTGTCCAGCAAGGCTTCAATGTCCTTGTTGAACGGCTGGCCGAATTCGGAAGGTAAGGCTAGGGCGATGGGCTCACGGGGATTGTCAAAATTATCGACATAGGCGTAAGAAGCGGGGGGTGGCAATGTCGCGGCGACAGCATCAAGTTGTTGGTTGATCAACGTCAGCCGCCCCATGCCCGGTTCGCCCATAACAAAAACATGGTAGCCGGACTGTGGCATGGCGATACCAAACGCCAACGCCGCCCGCGCCCTGGCCTGGCCGAGGATGCCGGGCGGTGGCTGTGTGGGGCCGGAAAAGTCAAAACTGCCCAGATGATCAAGATGGAGCTTCAAGGCGGTGACGGGCAGTTTTTGGGTATTGGGCATGGAAAATGGTAACCGGAGCATAATCAAACTGTTGATTTTAGCATGATTTATGGCGGCTATGATATGTGTTGCACAATCGGCCTTTCTATCCGTCCAGTTGATAGGGGCGTTGGTGTGTGGCCAAAATAAAGGGGTTTCAGAATGTTTTTTTGCTAGAGGGGAGGCGGCGGGCAACTGGGCTGGAAACGGAGCCCGAAGGCTCCGTCAGGCGGTCATTCTTCAGAAGAGACGTTGATTTTTTTGGGCTGCACGGCTTCCCGCTTAGGGATGACGATTTCCAGCACGCCGTGCCTTGATTTGGCGCTGATGGCGTCCGCATTGGCGGAATCGGGCAAACTGAAGCGCCTGTAAAAGCTGCCATACGAACGTTCAACCCGTTTATAACCTTCCTGCTCTGTGGTCGCTTCGGTTTTCTTTTCGCCTTTGATGGTTAGCACCCCGTTTTCCATGCTGATGTCGATTTCTTCAGGTTTGACGCCTGGAATATCGGCGTGAAGCACGAATTTGTCGGTTTCTTCTTTAATATCGACGGCCGGAGCCCACTCCGCCGTAGCGGCCGAACCATCGCTTGCCCCGCCTTGATAGCCGCGTTCCAGTTCTTTTTGTAATTGGTTTAATAAGCCCCAGGGCTGATAACGGACAATAGTCATAATAACCTCCGATAAATGCGGTTAAATTACTTAAAAATAACAAGTTTATTGGGTACCCACCGTGGATATATGGCGGTCTGTAAGAATTTCAACTTGGCGGACAAATTTTTTTTCAGGTGTTTCCGGTTCTTGGTCGTGGGCTAGGCTAAGCGATGTTTCTTGATTTGTTTCATATCTTTATTTGTGAACCATAATAATGTTTCATTATTTATGTTGTGAAACGCCATGGGTTTCTAGTTGTGCTTGTTTTACAGATAGTTATTATGGTGGTGGCTTATTATTTTTGTGGCATAAGCCTTGCTTTGTGATAAATAAAACCAATAAAGTGCGCTGGGGATTACATTAGCCCCAAGCATTAAAACCGATGATTTAGAACGCTAACCACAAAATCTCAAGAGGCGACACCATGCTATTCAATCAATTATTTGACCCTGAAACGTGGACTTACACTTATTTGATTGCTGATCCTGTCAGCAAGGATGCCGTGTTTATTGATCCGGTCAACACCCATATTGACGATTACATCGCTTTGCTGGACGGGCACGGTTTACAGCTGAAATATACGCTGGAAACCCACGTCCATGCCGACCACATTACGGCTGGTGGTTTGTTACGGCAACGTTTGGGGGCGCAAACGGCGGTCAGCGAATTATGCGGTGCGACAACGGCGGATATTCAAATCCAAGATGGGGATATTTTCCCTTTTGGCGATGGCGAACAAATTAAAGTGATTGCCACCCCAGGCCATACCAAAGGCAGCTTGTCATTTTTGTGGCGGGATCGTGTGTTTACGGGGGATTCGTTATTTATCGGCGGTTGCGGGCGCACAGATTTTCAGGGTGGTGACGCCGGGGCTTTGTATGACTGCATTACCCAACGGCTATTTACTTTGCCGGATGAAACCCTGGTTTATCCGGGGCATGATTATCAAGGCCGTTGGGTCAGCAGCATCATGCAAGAGCGCACCACCAATGCGCGTTTGGCCGGAAAATCCCGGGAGGAATTTATCAATATTATGGCGAACCTGAACTTACCTAAGCCGCGCCTGATTGACGAGGCGGTCCCCGCCAATCGGTATTGCGGGTTGGATGAAAATGAACGCCAAGATGCGGTCGCACAGCGGGAAGGCCGGGCTCCGGTCAGGCAAGAGCTGACAGCACAGGATTTGGTTGCGCAAGCTAAGCAGCACATCACCGAAGTCACCGTGGCAACGGCTAAGAAATTGATTGATGAAGGCAATTTGGTGGTGGTTGATACCCGTGAAGAAAGCGAATATGCGGCGGGACATTTGGATGCGGCGGTTTTGCTGCCTAGGGGGGTGCTGGAATTTAAGATCGGCGCTGTTCCTGAGTTGTCCGACAAAGCCAAGGCGGTGCTGGTTTACTGCCGGACTGGAGGCCGTTCGGCAATGGCCGCGCAGAGCATGCAGCTAATGGGCTACAAAAATGTATTGTCTATGGCGGGTGGTTTTGAAGCTTGGCAGAAAAATTTGGGCCAATAATCTTAACCGTTTCAAAAATCAATTTGCTTGGGGCGGGGAATGGCGCCTGTCCTGGCGGGTTTCTAACGGGTTTTCCGGCGTCATTGTGTTGGCCCGGCTTATCAGAAAAAATGATTGTTGGCAAAATGCAAATATGAAGCGGAAAAGGCCTGCCATAGCGTGCAGGAAGAATGCGGAAGCCAAGGGTGGGCAAGCCCTGCTCCTTGGTGTTCGGGTCTTGATTATAAATTTTCAGTGCGGACTGTAAGGGGATGATGGTGCCACCTTATTTATCTTTTCTTTTTATAAGGCTTAATGATAGGAGCAAGGATATGGCCTCTAGCAAATTGTCGCTGGTCAGTTTTTTGCCTATTGTTGGTTGGCTGAAAACCTACCGCCGCCAAGATGTCAGCGACGATTTGTTTGCAGGTGTCATTACGGCCATCTTATTGGTCCCTCAAGGTATTGCTTATGCGGTCCTTGCGGGATTGCCACCCCAATTGGGTTTATACGCCAGTATTGTGCCGCCTGTCATTTATGCGTTTTTGGGGACTAGCCGTACTTTGTCCGTAGGGCCTGTGTCGATTGCCGCAATAATGGTCGCCAGCGCTTTGACGGCGCCAGAAATCCAGGCGCTAGGCAATCCGGTGCAAAGCGGGTTGATTTTATCGGCAGAAAGTGGCGCGATTATGTTGGCGATGGCTCTGTTGCGCATGGGGGGCTTGGTCAATTTCATTAGCCATCCGGTCTTGGCGGGTTTTACCAGTGGCGCGGCCTTGTTGATTATTGGCAGCCAATTGCCCCAAGTTTTTGGCGTTAAATTGCCTTCCTGCGGGTTGGATTGGGCGTGTTATCCGCAAGTATTGCACGGGTTCTCTCCGGCGACATTGGTGCTCAGCCTAAGTGCGTTGGCGCTGTTGGTCTTTTTTGGCCCGCCATTAACCGGGTTGCTGAAAAAACTGCGCGTCAATCTCTCCGTCGTTACCGCCGTTAGCAAATGCGGGCCTTTGTTGGCCGTTATTTTGGCGACTTCAGCCGTCAGTTATTGGCAATTGACCGATTATGCCGTCATCGTCGTCGGCACGATACCCTCTGGCTTCCCGTCTCCAAGCCTGAATTTTGTTGATGTTGAGAAATGGCGGCTATTATTGCCTTATGCCAGTTTCATCGGTTTGATCGCTTATGTCGAAAGTGTTGCGATCGCTAAGGTAACCGCCAATCTCAGGGGTGAAAAAATCGTCCCCAATCAGGAGTTGATCGCCTTGGGTGGAGCCAATTTAGTTTCGGCGTTGTTTGGGGGGATGCCTGTGGCGGGCGGCTTTAGCCGGACGATGGTGAATTTCTCGGCGGGCGCGCGGACACAAATGGCGATGCTGGTTGCGGCTGCCATTTTGGCGCTGTCCGTTATTTTTTTAAGCGACTGGTTTGCGGACATCCCTAAAGCGGCTTTGGCTGCGATTATTTTGGTCGCTATATTCCGGCTAGTGCGTATCAAGCACATATTCCATACTTGGCAATATGACAGTGGCGATGGCATGGCTGAGTTGGCGACTTTGCTGGGCGTGCTTATCTTAGGTATAGAGCAAGGGATTGCCCTAGGGATTGTGCTGACCATTGCCAGCCATTTGCGCAAAACGAGCCAGCCACATATAGCCGTGGTGGGGCGTGTGCCGGATACCGAGCACTTCCGCAATGTTAAGCGTCATGGCGTCGAAACTTGGCATCATCTCTTGTTGGTGAGGATAGACGAAAGCATCACTTATGCGAATATTAGTTATATCGAAGACTATCTTAACGGGGAATTAAGGCGGCAGCCCAACACCAAGCACGTTGTCCTGATTTTGAATTCGGTCAATGACATTGATACCACGGCTTTGGAGTCGTTGGAAGCGATCAACCAGTCCTTGCAGATGTCCGGGAAAACTTTGAATCTTGCGGAAGCCAAAGGCCCGGTGCTGGATAAGTTACAAAAAACTGATTTCCTTGAACAGATTAAGCCGGGGCAAGTATTTTTCAGAACCGAAGATGCGGTCAAAGGGTTAGGGTAAGTATCAAGTGTATTCGGTTCTTTGCCCCGCTCTATTTATTAAGATTGCAATTGTAGGCAGGTAATTTTTCACTAAATTGTAACGTAATTTTAACCATTTCTTAATCCAGTCTACTTTTTTGGTGCTTAGAATAGCGATTGGAAGGTTAGTGCTTCCTTGTCTTTAGCCGATGCGGCCATTGGAAAATGGTTTCGTCAACGTCAAAAGTATCATAATAAATAACTGGAGAAGCTTTTTATGAAATTGAAAATTACGACAATCGCTGTGGCAGCTGTCCTGTCAGCCGGCACGGCCATTGTTAGCCAAGCCGCTACCCCTGATGCGTTTCCTGCGCCGCATTCAGACCGTAATACTTGGTTTGCAGCAGGTCAAGCCGCCGTTGCAAAGAACGCGGCGTTGAAAAACAATATTAGCGGGGCTAAAAATGTCATTTTGTTTATCGGCGATGGCATGGGCGTTTCTACGGTAACTGCCGCACGTATCTTGGCTGGTCAACAACCCAACATTATCGACGCGAGCAACCTTACCCCTGGCAGCAGCGGCGAAGAAAATTCCCTGAGCTTCGAATTATTCCCCAATTTGGCTTTATCAAAAACTTACAGCGCCAACCAGCAAACTTCTGATTCTGCACCAACTATGACTGCAATGGTCACTGGCGTAAAAACGCTTGATGGTGTTTTGTCTGTTGATCAAGGCGTTACCCGTGCTGACTGTGCTACAAATATTAAAGCCCGCAAATTGAAAACAATTTTGGAAATTGCCGAAATAGCCGGCAAATCTACTGGTATTGTCTCAACCGCCCGCGTTACCCATGCCACACCTGCGGCTAACTATGCCCATACGCCAGAACGCAACTGGGAAGGTGATTTTAACCAGCCAGCAGGCTGTGCTGTTCCTGATATCGCCCGCCAATTGATTGAATTCCCATACGGCGATGGTATTGATGTTGTTTTAGGTGGCGGCCGTGAATATTTCCGTAACACAGCCCAAGCTGACCCTGAAGACGATGGTAAATTCGGTAAACGTAAGGACGGCCGCGATTTGACTGCTGAATGGACAACCAGAAATGGTGCCAATAGTGCTTTCATTTATAAGAAAAGCGAATTCGATGCTATCGACACAAATACAACCGGTCATTTGTTGGGTTTGTTTGAGCGTTCGCACATGGAATATGAGGCGGATCGCTTAGCCGATACGGCTGGCGAACCAAGTCTTGCGGAAATGACCGAAAAGTCTATCCAAATTCTGAGCAATAACCCAAAAGGTTATTACCTGCAAGTTGAGGCGGGTCGTGTTGACCACGGTCACCATGCCGGTAACGCATACCGCGCTTTGACTGATGCGATTGCTTTGTCTGATGCAGTAAAGAAGGCGGTTGATACCCTGACTGCGAATGGCGAGCTGGAAAATACACTGATTATTGTGTCTGCCGATCATAGCCATGTATTTACTATTGGCGGTTACCCACAACGGGGCAACAACATTCTGGGTAAGGTTATCGATCCAGGTGCGGCAAGTTACACAAAAGCTTCTGATGGTGCCCCTTACACTACTTTGACTTACGCTAACGGTTTGGGTTACCACGTCGGCGTGGCAGGTGATAACGTTTATAGTGCTGGCGTTCAAGTGGGTCGCGTTGCCGATATGACTGCAGTGGACACTACCGATTCTGGTTTCCACCAAGAAGCTGTTGTGCCTTTGGCGGGCGGCGAAACTCATGCGGGTGAAGATGTGGCCATTTACGCAAGAGGCCCGGGCGCGCACCTTTTCCGGGGTTCGCTTGAGCAAAATGTAATCTTCCATGTTATGAACAGAAAAATGACCAAAAAATAAAGGGTCATCCCTTTATTGGCTGGATATCCCCGCCTTTCATACGGACACTATTGGCTGGATGCTCAACGAGGGTGCGCAATGCACCCTCGTTTGTTTGTGGCATCAGGCGACTATAAGTATTATTTAGGACTGTTTTAATGAAAACAATAATTTCAACCTCATTGATTCTGGTTTTGGCCGCATGTGCCGGGCCGACAAAAATGTACGCCATCCCTAATGGCTTGGGCGAACTTTCCGTAAAAAACCCAATATCCTGCAAGTTTGAAAAGCAGCTGGCTCTTGAAAACAACCTGCAAAGCTCAAGTTGGTATTTTTGGCGGCAACCACAGCGTACGGAAACGCTAGATGACCTTTCTGGCCAAGGGGAAATATGGGAGAAAAATAAGGCCGGGCAATTGTTCTACACGCGGTTGTTTTATAAAGAGCGGGTTGCTCTGGAATTTGTGCCTGGCGATTTGGCCGCGATAGGAAATGTGGCTTCTTGGCAACAACTGTCATCGCTTATCGAGCCTAGTACCTTGGGAAGGGAGCTGTCCTTGCAGGGCAAGGACAGCTTGGGCGATATTGTCGTTGAGCATTATAGTGGTTCGATTAGGGGTGTCCCCATGGAAGTTGATTGGCTGCCCAGTTTACAATTGCCTTTGCGGATGGTGAAAAAAGCTTCCGAGGGCCAAACTAGCTTAACTCTATTGGAATGTGCAAAGGAGCCAAAATGGCCAATAAAACCGATTAACAAGGGCGAGCTAGACAGCTTCCGCCATTTGGACTATACCGACCTCGGTGATATGGAAGATGACCTGATGGTAAAGCACCTTGAACAGGTTATGGGGACACCGCATCACAAGCACTAATTAGCTCGGTGTGGATATGGCCTGGCGAGTTTAACTGGCCATATCCTCTGGCGAAGCGATGATTTAGGATGCCAATGTATATACGCGCGCATCGGTATCAATAAGCTAAGGATATGTGTTTATCCCACAATATATAACTAAATGTAGTGCCTTTTAAAAGTGGGTCGCGTAGAAAAGTTGGGGCATAGGATTTATACCGGTCTAACATCTAATACGATGGCGCTATGTCAAAAATATAATCAAACATTATCCAACCCTGATAGCCCATCAATTGTCCAGTTATTGAAGTCAGAGACCCCTTCTTGGTCGTCACCATTGTTGTAAGTTATGCGGCATGCATATTTATGGTTAGCCAATTTTGATGGGTCGGTAGAGGTTGTGATTTCGGCATTTATAACAAATTGGTAATTGCCAAGGCTCCAGGCATTTATGGGCTTGTCAGGGAAGGTGATGGATATGTTGGGATCCAGTTTGTTTTTAATGTATCTATTGCAATGACTAAACGCTATTTCGGTTAGGTGGGTGGATATAGGGAGTTGGCTTGCTTTGTCGTTGCTGTCGACTAGAAATAAGTCTGACTGAATTACTTTATAGACGAATGGCATAATGACTTTTTGTTGGGTAAGCAGGAGCGCCCCTAGGCCAAAAACTAATGCTATAAAAGGATATTTTTTGAAAAAATTTTTCATAAATTCTGGTTGGATTGAGTCGATATGGTGTTTGAGTTCATCTAAGAATTTTAACAGACATCAACATCTTAAGAGTAAGTAAATTTTTGGCAAATAATAATTGCTACAGCGATAAACTATTTTCTGGAATGATTGGGCTTGACAAGGTTATTTGAACTGGTAGACTGATTACTCACTAAATAGAGTTGGTGTCTTTCTTATTAGTAGCACTAATGGGATTGGGGAAAATGGAATTGTTACTGTCTATTCTTGGATAATAACCAAGATTTTAATCATTTTTAGGAGATAGAAATGGCAGCTACAACTGAATCAGTGAAAGCTGATGCTGCGGAAGCACCGCTGTTAAATAAAAAAAATATGTATCTAGGTGCCCTAGTTTACATAATTTTCTATGGTTGGGTTCGTTGGTATGAAGGTGTCTACGGCTGGTCAGCTGGTCTGGATTCATTTGCACCTGAATTCGAAACATACTGGATGAACTTCCTTTATATTGAGTTCGTTTTAGAAGTGTCTACTGCAGGTATCCTGTGGGGCTATATCTGGAAAACTCGTGACCGTAAAGTTATGTCAATTACTCCAAGAGAAGAATTGAGAAGACACTTTACACATTGGGTTTGGTTGGTAATGTACGGTATCGCTATCTATTACGGTGCTAGCTACTTTACAGAGCAAGATGGTACTTGGCATCAAACTATCGTTCGTGATACTGACTTCACTCCAAGTCACATCATCGAATTCTATTTGAGCTACCCAATCTACATCATCACTGGTGGCGCATCTTTCTTGTACGCAAAAACTAGATTGCCAGCTTACCAACAAGGTTTGTCTCTGCAATACTTGGTATCAGTAGTTGGTCCTTTCATGATTCTGCCTAACGTAGGTTTGAACGAATGGGGTCACACTTTCTGGTTCATGGAAGAATTGTTCGTTGCTCCTTTACACTACGGTTTCGTATTCTTCGGATGGGCTGCTTTGGGTGTAATGGGTGTTGTAAATACAGAAGTTGCTTCAATATCTAAACTTCTGAAAAAAGACTTGGCTTAATCTATAGTCTGGTCGTAAAAAGTAAACCAACTATCTCCTAAATGATCACCGCTTTGGCCTAGTTTGCGGAGCGGTGAGAATGAAAAGATAGTATTTATAAAAATAATTTAAATCCTTTTAGGAGGTAAGCTAATGAGCGCATCTCAATCAGCTGTACGTTCACGCGCTGAAGCTGTTAAAGCTTCTCGTACGTTCGATTGGCTAATCTGTTTTACATTGTTCTTCGTTGTTCTTGGTGGTTATCACATTCACTATATGTTAACTGGTGGTGACTGGGATTTCTGGACTGACTGGAAAGATAGACGTCTATGGGTAACTGTAGCACCAATCGTTTCTATCACTTTCCCTGCTGCCGTACAAGCTATGTTGTGGTGGCGTTACCGTTTGCCTTTCGGTGCAGTTCTTTGCATCTTGGGTTTGTTGTTAGGTGAATGGATTAACAGATACCTGAACTTCTGGGGTTGGACATATTTCCCAGTAAACTTCGTTTTCCCATCAAACTTGATGCCAGGTGCTATCGTTCTTGATGTTATCTTGATGCTTTCAGGCAGCATGACTTTGACAGCAGTATTGGGCGGATTGGCTTATGGCTTATTGTTCTACCCTGGTAACTGGCCAATCATTGCTCCATTACATGTTCCTGTTGAATACAACGGCATGATGATGACTTTGGCTGACTTGCAAGGTTACCACTACGTTAGAACTGGTACTCCTGAGTACATCAGAATGGTAGAAAAAGGTACACTGAGAACTTTCGGTAAAGACGTTGCTCCAGTATCAGCGTTCTTCTCTGGTTTCGTAAGTATCTTAATATACTTCTTGTGGCATTTCTTCGGTCAATGGTTCAATAAGACTGACTTCGTTAAGTCTTCTTAAGAGCTAAAATATAATGACCTAGTGGCTTAAATTGAAAAATTTGTATAGCGCTAGATACTTAAAAACTATAGATTCTCTATTATAGAGGAGGATATATGAAATTATTAAAAGACAAGGTTGCTAAATTATCCTTTGTCGCATTGCTGGCTACTGTAACAGCATCGATGTTTTACACACCAACTGCTGCTGCACACGGTGAAAAATCTCAAGCTGCGTTTATGCGTATGCGTACTATTCACTGGTTCGATTTGAACTGGTCAAAAGAAGAGGTTGCTGTAAACGACACAATGACTATCTCCGGAAAATTCTTCGTTTTCAGCGGATGGCCAGAAACTGTTGATAAACCAGAAATTTCATTTTTGAACATTGGTATTCCTGGTCCAGTATTTATCCGTGCCGGATCTTGGATCGGTGGTCAATTGGTTCCACGTTCAGTTTCTTTGGAACTGGGCGAAACTTATGACTTCAAAGTTCTGTTGAAAGCTCGTCGTCCAGGTGACTGGCATGTTCACACCATGTTAAACGTAAAAGGTGGTGGTCCAATCATCGGTCCAGGTAAATGGGTAACTGTTACTGGTTCTATGAAAGACTTTACAAACCCAATTACTACGTTGACTGGTGAAACAATCGACCTAGAAACTTACAATCTGGACAACACATACTTTTGGCATGCATTCTGGTATGCTTTAGGTTTGGCTTGGATGGGCTATTGGATGAAAAAGCCAATGTTCGTTCCACGTTCAATCGCTGTTGAATCTGGCAAAGCTGATTCATTAATCAGTGGTACAGACAGAAAAGTGGCAATGGGTTTTGCAGCTGGTACTATTGCGATCGTTGCTATGTCAATGAGCTCAACTAACGAACAGTATCCAGTAACAACTCCATTACAAGCTGGTTTGTTGCGTGGTATTAAATCTATCGAAATGCCAGCTACTTCTGTAGCTGTTAAAGTAGAAGATGCTACATACCGTGTACCTGGTCGTGCAATGCAAATGACTTTGACTATTACAAATAACGGTGATTCCGCTATTCGTTTAGGCGAATTCAACACTGCTGGCGTACGTTTCATGGACGCTAATGTTGCTCAAGACGAAACTGGATATCCTGATGATTTGTTGGCTGAAGAAGGTCTGACTGTTAGTGATAACAGCCCTCTGGCTCCAGGTCAATCAAGAACTGTCCAAGTTACTGCTTCTGACGCTGCATGGGAAGTTTACCGTTTAGCTGACTTGATTTACGATCCAGATAGCCGTTTTGCTGGCTTGTTGTTCTTCTATGATGAAGCTGGCAAACGTCAGTTGATCACTATAGATGCTCCATTAATTCCAACTTTCATCTAATATTAGCAATAATTTAGTTTAAAAGTTAAGAATTAGAACCCCTGCCAGTTTACTGGCAGGGGTTTTTTATTTTGTGTGACCTGGTTGATTATTAGGCATCCATAGCTAGTAGTTTATAAATCAGCAACAAAAATCCTCGTTATGATGTATGTTATTTTTTTGTGCCGCAGGATAACGTAAAGCTGGTCCATCTATTGTCATTAATACCGGTCAAGCATCAATAACTGGCCAGCGTTGTGTGGCTTTTAGTTTTTTCTAATAATCTCATTTGTTGGAAGATGATAATCTGGCTATGACACGCCTTCGTTTTAAGTTTTATTCAAATGCTAAATTTTAAAAATATTACCTTACGCCGTGGTGTAAAGGTTTTGTTTGCCAACTCTTCGTTTACAATTCATAAAAGCCAAAAAGTGGGGTTTACCGGAGCGAATGGTGCCGGGAAATCAAGTCTGTTTGCAATGGTCAGAAATGAAATACATCCAGATGAGGGTGTGTTTTCCATGCCACCTAATTTGGAAATTGCACATGTAGCCCAAGAAACACCAGCGATTGGACGTCCTGCTATTGAATATGTAATTGATGGCGATACTGAATTACGGCAATTACAAATAGAGTTGGTAGCAGCTGAAACTGCTAATGACGGACTAAAGCAAGCGGAATTACATGCAATACTGGAAGTAATAGGTGGCTATACCGCCCAGGCTCGGGCAGCACGGTTAATGGACGGTCTGGGCTTTACTCCCGATCAAGAACAAAATGCAGTCAGTTCATTTTCGGGTGGATGGCGGATGCGCCTGAATTTGGCGCAAGCTTTAATGTGCCGTTCAGATGTTTTGCTATTGGATGAGCCGACCAACCATTTAGATTTAGATGCTGTTATTTGGCTACAAGAATGGCTATGCAAATATCCAGGGACGCTGCTGCTGATTTCACATGATCGTGATTTTCTTGATACTATCACCGACCACATCGTCCACATTGAACAAAATAAAGCAGAAATTTATACGGGTAATTATTCAGCATTTGAAAAAATGCGATCGGAAAAACTGGCACAACAACAATCCGCGTATTTAAAACAGCAGCGTGAAATAGCTCATATCCAGAGTTTTGTAGACCGCTTTAAAGCACAAGCCACTAAAGCGCGGCAAGCGCAAAGCCGTATTAAAGCCTTGGAACGTATGGAACTTATTGCGTTGGCTCATGTTGATTCGCCTTTCGATTTCAGTTTCCCGGCCTTGGGTAGAATGCCGAATCCATTGCTTAAACTAGACAAAGTGGATGTTGGCTATGGCGACAAGACAGTAATAAAAAACGTGAACTTATCGATCGCCCCTGGAGATAGGATTGGTTTATTAGGGCCGAACGGAGCAGGTAAGTCCAGCCTAATAAAAATTTTAGCGGGCGACATGATTGCAAAGACAGGTGTGCGGTTAGACGCGGAGGCTTTAAAAATAGGCTATTTTGCGCAGCATCAGCTCGAACAATTACGCTTAGATGAGAGCCCTTTATGGCATTTGCAACAGCTTAACAAACAAGCCAGTGAAAAAGATTTACGCAATTTTTTAGGTGGTTTTGATTTTCAAGGGGACAAGGTATTAGAAGCGGTCAAGCCTTTTTCGGGTGGTGAAAAGGCACGTTTAGTGCTGGCGATGTTGGTATACCAGAGTCCTAACCTGTTATTGTTGGATGAGCCCACTAACCACCTGGACCTAGAAATGCGCCATGCCTTAAGCGTTGCTTTGCAGGATTTTCAAGGTGCAATGGTAGTGGTTTCCCATGACCGTCATTTATTACGCTCGGTCACTGACCAATTGTTGTTGGTGGCGGACGGTAAAGTGCAAAATTTCGATGGCGACCTTGATGATTACCGTAACTGGTTGAATGAAAATAAAAGGAATGAAGAGAAAACAACGCCTATTGAGAGCGCTACTGTATCACGTAAAGACCAGCGTAAATTAGATGCAGACCGTCGGCAACGTCACAAACCATTATTTGATGCTTCGAAAAAAGCAGAGTTAGCCGTTGAAAAATATCATCAAGAACAACAGCAATTGGTACAAAAACTGTCTGATCCGTCAATTTATGAGGAATCGGAAAAAATCCGTTTGAAAGAGCTATTAGATCGTAAGGTTAAGGTGGATAAGGCTTTGGAGATGGCTGAAATGGCATGGTTGGAGGCAGAGGAAATGCTGGAACTTGCGAAATAACCTGAATCTGGCATAAAACTTATTAGCAACGCATATGTTGGGTAGACCAGTGGGTTGTGTGTTTGATCAGTGTGTAAATTATAAAAAATGCCATATGGCTTGCCTAGGATGGGTTTAGCCGGAGTATAACTAGCGGCGGCGCTTAAACTATCGAGTTTGAGATGGCTTAAGTCCACTCTATTGCCATTTTTTAGCGCCTACGCCGTTGTACGGTTTGGGGGTCGGCGGTAATTTGACGATATATTTCCACCCTGTCGCCATCTTTCACCAGCGTGTCAAGCGAGGCTATTTTACCGAATATACCGACTTTTTGGTTGCTAAGGTTGATTTCAGGGTAAAGTTTTAATACGCCTGACAACTTAATGGCTTCCTCGATAGTGCTGTTATCGGGAACTTCCAAACGCATCCACAATTGCCTATCGACTTCTGCATAACACACTCCGACATTCATAAAGCCCCCTAAAGCTAGTCTGCGATGCTAATAGTTGAAATAGGTGCAGGCGTTTCTTTATCAATAATGGCTTCAGGCATTGCTTTGCCTCCTGCATGCGTATGGTTATATGCGAGTTTTTGGTCGATCAAACGCTTGCCGACAATCAAAAACGCCAGCATGATGAAACCACCAGGTGGTAGGGCCATCAATAAAAAGCCTTGGTAGTTGGGAATGACCGTGACTTCTAAAAACCGGAACGACTCGCCTAACAGCAATGAAGCGTTGGCAAATAACGTGCCTGTCGAGCTGATTTCCCGTGCGGCCCCAAGCGCCACTAAAACCAGTAAAAACCCAATGCCCATCATTATGCCATCCCATAACGCTTCCTTAACGGGCTGTTTGGAAGCAAACGCTTCGGCGCGGCCTAGCAGGGCGCAGTTGGTGACGATCAAGGCGATGAAAAGCCCCAGCACCTTGTACAGTTCATGCGCCCAAGCATTCATCAAAATATCAACTAAGGTGACTAAGGCGGCAATCAGCAGCACGAATATTGGAATACGGATTTGGCTGGGTATTAAATTCCGTGTGATGGAAATTAGGGCGTTGGAAGCGGTGATGACAACCAGCGTGGCCAAGCCCATGCCCAGACCGTTGGTGGCGGTTCCAGTGACGGCAAGCAAGGGGCATAAGGCCAAGTTTTGCCCGAACACGATATTGTTGTTCCAAATGCCATCTGTGGCAATTTTGCGGTAGTTTTCAGGTAAAAACACGGTTATGCCCTCAGGGGTTGATAAGTTCGGCTTGATGTTCTTTGAACAATTGTAAACCGCGATGAATGGCTTGCACTGATTTGCGTGGAGTGATGGTGGCTCCCGCAAATTGGTCGAATTCCCCACCGTCCTTTTTCACTGCCCATTGCGCAGGAGTCAAATTATCCAAGGATCGGCCGACAAAATTTAATATCCAATTGGATTTGGTGACTTCGATTTTATCGCCTAGGCCAGGGGTCTCCTTGTGGCTTAGCACCCGCACGCCTAAAATATTTCCATCACGGTCTATGCCCATGATCATATTTATCGCTCCGGAATACCCATCTGGGGCGGTGAATTTGAAGCACACGGCAGTGACTATGCCGGATTTTTTGGCGAGGTAAACTACCGTTTCCTCTGCGCCGATATTGTAGTTGGCGGACGGGATGGTCCGGAAATCTTGCAGCATGTCGTTATCATGCAGTCCGGCAGGGATGACTTCCGCAAGTGAATTTTGCAAATCTTCAGCCAAGCGTTGCTGGATGGTGCTTTCGGTGCTGCAATTGGTCACGCCAAGCAAGACGCTAGCCAGCAATGCAAACCCCGCTAAGATGCCAGTTTGGAATTCAAGTTTAGGCCTGAGGTTGGCGAGGTTGCCGGGTTCTAGCCACCGTTGCAAGCAACCCCAATAGTGGGCGCCCAGGGCTTTTAGGTGGTCTATGGGGATGTGGTGTTTCATCGCTTGCTTCCTGATAGATGGTTGCCGTTCCAATGCGGCGATAAAGCCAATATCCGCGTAAGTCGCATACGGCAAGGCACGCAATCCCATTTTATGGCGGGGCAGACGGGATTGGATTGGGGCTTTATGGTTTCGGTATTTCTAGCGGCTTACCTTTACGGTCGCGTCCGTAAATCCTAGGCCGGATGTAATGGTCTATCAACGGTGTCGCCGAGTTCATCAGTAAGATAGCAAAACCCGCCCCTTCAGGGTATGCGCCCCAAGTGCGTATGACAAAAATTAATAAACCACAGCCGGCACCAAACACCAGTTGTCCGGTTGCGGTGTTCGGGGAGGTGACGTAATCGGTGGCGATGAAAAAAGCCACGCACATCATTGCGCCGGAATTTAAATGCAAAAACGGGCTGGCATAATGGTCGCTGTCAAGCAGATGGAACACGCTGGCCAGCCCTGCCACCGTCGCCAGCAGGGCCACGGGAATCTGCCATGGGATGATTCTCTCGCGGATCAGCCAGGCTCCGCCAAGCCCGAGTAAAATAGTGGATGTTTCCCCCAAACTGCCGCGTGTCCAGCCGATAAAATTCAGCACCGCCGAATAATCATTGAGGATGTCCGGCAACACCCGGTTTTGTGAAAATTCGGTTTTAATATAGCCCAGCGTGGTCGCACCTGTATACGCATCGAGATTTCCCAAGCCGGAAAAAGTGATGCGCCAACTTTCGGCAAATCCAGGTGAGCCGGAAAAAAACAGTGGTGAGACGTTCGCCCAAGTGGTCATTTCAATCGGGAAGGATATCAACAAGGCAACCCGCGCCAACATCGCAGGGTTGAACAGGTTCTGCCCCAGCCCGCCATAGACTTGTTTGCCCAAGATGATTGCCAAACCCGCGCCGACCACGCCTATCCACCAGGGCGCCCAGGGCGGCAGGGTCATTGCCAATAGCCAGCCAGTCAATAGTGCGGAGCCGTCCATAATCACAGGTTTGGCGGCACGCCCTTTCAGGCGGATGCACAAGGCTTCAAACAACATCGCCGATGACACGGTGATAATGAACAAAAAAATGGCGGGCCAACCAAAGCACCAAAGCCCAAAAGCCGTTGCGGGCATTAAGGCCAAGATGACTTGCCACATGATCTGGCCGACACTTTTGTTGGCGCCGACATGGGCGCCGCTGCTGGGTTTATGGTGGGTTATCATGCGGCAGCCTCCTGCTCGGCTTTCAGGCGTTCGCGTTCCCGTTTGGCGGCGATACGCGCCTCTTCTTCCTCCCGTTGCTGCTGGGCGATGCGCTCCAGGCGGGCTTGCCGCGCTTCCATCAGGCGTTTGGTCTGTTCGGATTTATGTTGGGCTTGCTGTCTGGCGGCGACTTCACCGGAAGCGTATTTAAAATATTGCACCAGCGGGATATTGGACGGGCAGATGTACGAACAGCAGCCGCAACTGATGCAGTCTTTCAGGCCTATATCCACGGCAGCATCGAGTTGGTTGACCTTAATGTTGTTGGCCATATCCAAAGGCCGCAAACCCGCCGGACATACGCTCACGCAGCTGGCGCAGCGTATGCAGGGCTGTTCATCGGTGCTCTTAAGTTCGTGTTGCGTCAAGGCCAAAATGCCGCTGGTGGCCTTGACGGTCGGTAAACCCGTGTGTGGCAAGGAATCACCCATCATCGGCCCGCCCATGACGATGCGCGCGGTTTGCGCCAGGTCAACTTCGCAAAACGCGAACAATTCGGAAATCAGCGTGCCTAACGGCACTTCGACATTCATCGGCCGCCCGACCGCGCCGCCGGAGACGGTGACCACCCGGCTGACTAAGGGTTGGCCGTAGCGTATCGCTTGGTGTGTGGCGTAAGCCGTGCCGACATTGTGGATAGTGACGCCGATTTCCGACGAGCGGCAGCCTACCGGCACTTCGCGGCCCGTCACATAGCGGATCAATTGCCTATCCCAACCCATCGGATAACGGGTGGGGATTTGCACTACCTTAATTTCTGGAAAAGCCTGTGCTGCGGCTTGCATGGCATAAAATGCGTGGGGCTTGTTGTCTTCAATCGCCACCACGGCATGATGGGTTTCCATGCCATGCAGCATCAGGCGCACGCCATCGATAATTTGGGCGCTACGTTCTTGCATTTGCCGGTCATCGCAACTCAAATACGGCTCACATTCCGCACCGTTGATGATCAGCGTGTCGATACGGTTCTCGCGGCCCATATTCAGCTTGACGGCGGTCGGGAAGGTCGCGCCGCCCAAACCCACGATGCCGGCCGCACCGACGCGCAAGCTGATATCTTCCGGGCTTAATTGGAACGGGTCGCCAATGTCGGGTGTTTTGACCCACTCGTCTTTGCCGTCAGTTGCCAATACGATCATCCTGATTGGCAAGGCGGACGGATGCGGGGCAGGGTAGTCATTGACATCCAAAATGACGCCGGAGCTAGGCGCGTGGACGGGCGCGGAAATCAGGCCTTGGCTGTAGGCCAACAATTGGCCTTTCAACACGGCATCACCGACCCGGATCAAAGGTTCGGCGGGTTTGCCGACATGTTGCTGCAAAGGGATATAGAGTTTTTCCGGCAACGGGAAATCATAGGCTATCGTTTGGGACGCCGTGATGGCTTTATGCTCTTCGGCATGGACGCCGCCCCTGATGCGCGGTTTGCTGAACAGGCTTAACATAGGGCGTTACCCGTCATTGGGGCGCTGGGTTTGGCCCATCGCCAGTTCCGTAAAGTGACTTCTATCGGGTGCATTTGCAAGCATTCGGTCGGGCAAACCTCGACGCATTTTTTGCATCCTATACAAGCATCGGCAACGACCGCATGGATTTGTTTGGGCGCGCCGACGATGGCATCGGTAGGGCAAACCTTAAAGCAACGGGTGCAACCCGTACAAGTGGCTTCGCTGACTCTGGCAACCAACAATTCCGGTTCCTTGACTTCGCTTAAATCCAAATCCAAACCCAAAAGCGCGGCGATTTGTTCCGCTAGCGTGCTGCCACCGGGCGGGCAAATGGTGGCGGGGGCGTTGCCTTCCGCCAACGCTTCGGCGGCAGGACGGCAACCAGGAAACCCGCATTGCCCGCATTGCGAACCGGGCAGCATGGCTTCCAATTCATCCACTATCGGGCTGCTTTCCACTTTCAAATACTTGCCGGCAATCCCCAGCAATAAACCTAAAAAGAGGCCTAATAACGTTAAACTGACAATAGCGTAGAAAACGTACATGTTTTTTTCCTGTGCTTATTTTGTATATAGCCCTGCAAACCCCATAAACGCCAGCGACAAAATCCCGGCGGTGATGAAAGCAATCGGTGTGCCTGCAAATAGCGCCGGGACGGCCATTAATGCCAGCCGTTCGCGCAATCCGGCAAACAGCACCATCACCAGGGTAAAACCGACCGCAGAACCGAAGCCGAAAATCAGGCTTTGCATAAAACCGTATTTTTCCTGCACATTCAGTAAGGCCACGCCCAACACCGCACAATTGGTGGTGATCAGTGGCAGGAAAATGCCCAGGATCTGATACAGTACCGGGGAGGTTTTATGCACGACCATTTCGGTAAATTGCACCACGGCGGCTATCACCAAAATAAAGGCAAGTATGCGCAAAAATTCGATATGCAGCGGGGCGAGAATATAATGTTCCAACAGCCAGCTGGTCATCGCCGCCAACGTCAATACAAACGTGGTCGCCAGGCCCATGCTTAAGGCCGAATCGAGTTTTTTCGATACGCCCATAAACGGGCACAGGCCGAGGAATTTCACTAGGACGACGTTATTGACCAGAGCCGTGCCTAATAAAAGAAGCAGATATTCACTCACAATTGTTTCCTGACGAAGGGTAGGGCTTTTCTGGATCCCAGCAGTAATTATGCCAATTTGCTTAGGGGATAGTGAGGCGGGCGGGATGGGCTTGGTGGTTGGCAACCCCCGCTTTGGGGGCTGTGGCACTTCTTACAGTCGGTGGCGGAGGGGAAAAGATTTTGTCGTAAACCTTACAAAATGAAATTGGCGGACATCTTTAGCTACAAAAAGGCCGGGGGGCACGGGGGATTGGTGGATTGGGATATGCCGGATTTTATAGTTGCCCCGCTTGGCGTATCTTTCGGCTAAGGTAAAAATTACTGGCGTCAAAATTGCTAATATAATAGAAATAACCCTTCACACCAGGCCGTGATATGAAAAAGACCTCATTACAATTTTTACAGGCGCATACCAACATGACCAGCGTCATTGGCGAACTTGTCCCAGGTTTGTTTGGCTCGGCGGCCAATTTTAACGGTGACACCACACCTTACAGCTTGTTTGTGGAAACGGTGGAGCAAGTCCCCATTGCCATTTCCATCACCGATAAAAAAGCCAAAATCCTTTACGTCAACGAAGAGTTCTCCAAGGTCACCGGGTATAAGCCCGAAGACATTTTAGGTGAAAACGAATCGGTCTTATCGGACAAACGCACGCCTAGGGCGGTGTATTACGATTTATGGCATACCATCCGCAGCAAAAAAGTGTGGCGCGGGACTTTGTGCAACAGGCATAAATCGGGCCATCGTTATATTGCCGATTTGACCATCGCACCGATGCTGAATGAACAGGGGGTGATTAGCCATTATATCGGGATGCACCGGGATATTACCCTAGCCCATGAAGCGGACAAACGGGTCATCAACCAAAAACTGTTGATTGAATCGGTCATCAATTCCTCGCCAATTGCAATGGTGGTGATAGACGATGAAGATAAAGTGATTTTGGACAACCATAACTACAAGGCCTTGGTCAGCGATCTCGACAAAGGCGAGCCGGCCGCGTATTTCCTGCATTTATTGCGCGAAGAAATGGGCGGGTTATGGATGGAACTGCAAACGAATGAGCAGGGGTTCAATAACCGGGAATTCAGGATAGAAAGCAAGGCAGGCCGTAGGGCGCGGTGGTTTTCTTGCGCAGGCAATTGGTTTAAGGAAAATGAAGTCCATGCCGATGCCTTTTTCGACAACGTCTCAAAACAGTATTTGATCCTGACCATCACCGACATCTCCCGTCAACGGCGGCAAATGGAAGAGCTGCATATCCAGACCTTAAAGACCGTCATGTCGGAAGATGAGCGGGTGCGCAGCATCCGTGAAACTTTACTGGGCGCAATCCATCAAATCCACATGCCAATGAA
Source organism: Methylovulum miyakonense HT12 (assembly GCF_000384075.1). Classification (GTDB taxonomy): domain Bacteria; phylum Pseudomonadota; class Gammaproteobacteria; order Methylococcales; family Methylomonadaceae; genus Methylovulum; species Methylovulum miyakonense. The sequence goes on along the minus strand of NZ_KB913025.1, from coordinate 877,601 downwards.
CCAGATCCGGGCGGCGGAGCAAATTTTAAAGCACAAGTGCGAAGCCCAAAACGCCGGGTTATTGCAAATCTTGCAACAAATCCAGCATTCCGGTGAAGAGGCGATTGCCACCATGCAAAACTGTATCCCTGAAATCTTGCAAACCGCCGTCATTCCGGTCAACATCAACCAAATCTTGCACGAAGTGCTGCTGCTTAACGACCAACGGATTTGGGGCAATGGCATAGACGTGCATTGGCAACCGCTGGCGGAATTGCCCAGTATTCTGGGGTCGGAAAACCGTCTACGGGTATTGTTCCACCAATTGCTGGATAACGCCATTGATGCGGTCTGTGCCTCGGACACGGGCGAACAGCGCATAAAAATCACCACCGATGCGGATGCGGATTTGCTCTATGTCAGCATTGAGGATACGGGGCCGGGCATTCCAATGGAAAAACGTAGTAAAGTCTTCGAGCCTTTCTACACCACCCGTGTGTTAGGCGGGCACAAAGCGGGCATGGGGCTGGTGATGGCGAAGGAAATTGTCAACCAGCATCATGGCTTTATTGATATAGACCCCAGTTATGACCAAGGCTGCCGTTTCAAAATCAGCTTTCCTTTACACAGACAGGAGCTTGGGAGGTTAGGCTAATGGAACGCAACCAATTGATCGAGGCGGAGCTGGACACGTTGTATCTGATCAGCCAGATCCTCAATAGCACCCATGATTTGCATGCCAAATTGCAAGCCGTGCTGGAAGTGCTGCATAAACGCTCAGGGATGCGCTCGGGCATGATCACCCTCAAGGAGATTGAAAGCGATAGCCTGATTGTCAGCGCGGTGCACGCCAATGCCGACAGCCAACTCAACCAACCCATACGCTACCATCCGGGGGAAGGCGTGATGGGGGCGATACTTGATGCGGGCAGCACCATCGTTGTCGAAAAAGTTGCCGAAGAGCCCAGGTTTCTAGGCCGTATGGGTTTGTATGACCCGGAATTGCCATTCATCGGATCGCCCATTTACATCGAACAAGGCGACACTATCGGCGTCTTGGCGGCACAACCCGATAACCGTTTGTTTTTGGGCGAACGCGCACGGTTCCTGGAGATGATCGCCAACCTGATCGCGCAAAGCGTGAAAATGCTGCGCGTGATCGAGCGCAAACAACGCAACCTGCAAAGCGAACGCGACCAGCTCAAGCAGGCCCTGATCAAGAATTACCGCTTTGAAAACATCATCGGGCATTCGCCGCCGATGTTGAAAGTGTTTGACCTGATCCGGCAAGTCGCCAAATGGAACACCACCGTGCTGATACGCGGCGAATCCGGCACGGGCAAGGAAGTGGTCGCCAACGCCATCCACTTCAATTCCGGTTGCGCCAGCGGGCCGTTTTTGAAACTCAATTGCGCGGCTTTGCCGGACACCTTGTTGGAATCGGAGTTGTTCGGGCATGAGAAAGGTGCGTTCAGCGGCGCGATCAGCCAGCGAAAAGGCCGTTTTGAGCTTGCCAATAACGGCACCTTGTTCTTGGATGAAATCGGTGAAATTTCCGCCTCGTTCCAAGCCAAGCTGCTCCGGGTTTTGCAAGAAGGCGAATTCGAACGGGTGGGGGGGGCGCAAACCATTAAAGTCAATGTCCGCATTATCGCCGCCACCAACCGCAATCTTGAAGAAGAAGTGACCGAAGGCAAATTTAGGGAAGATTTGTATTACCGCCTCAACGTCATGCCTATCCAAATGCCCGCCTTACGCGACCGTAGCGAGGATATACCGGAATTGTCGGAATTTTTGTTACGCCGGATTTCTGACCAACAGGGCGGACGGCCTTTGGAAATCAAGGAAAGCGCGATCCGTATCCTGATGAAACACGACTGGCCCGGCAACGTCCGCGAACTCGCCAATTGCTTGGAACGGGCGGCGATAATGAGCCCCAACGGCACCATCGACCGTGATGTCATGGTCAATACCGGGTTGGAAAATGTCGTGGCGCAAGCGGGGCTCACGTTGAAGCCACAAAAATTGCCGGCGGTGGATTTTAATGATGAAAATTTGGATGACCGCGAACGGGTCATCGCCGCCTTGGAGCAAAGCGGTTGGGTACAAGCTAAGGCCGCGCGTTTGCTGAATATGACCCCCAGGCAGATTGCCTACCGGATTTCGACTTTGGATATTACGATGAAGCAAATTTAGGGCAATTGGAGCAATTATGACCGTTTTATATGTGCAACACGATTATGCTGTTTTCGGCTTTGGCGAAACCCGCCAAGCCGCTATCGCCATGGCGGCGCAATGGCTAAAAGACGCCAACGGCAAGCAAGGCTGTTCAGTTGAATATGCAGAAAGTTTATTGGTCACTACTGCACCTAAGACAGGGCAAATGACGCTTTACGAAACCCCTGAAGTTTTTCCTGCCGAGGCCGAGAATTGGGGCGGGGAAGAACTTTTGGATTGGTATCATGACATTTGTTAGCTTGGGTTTTGTTAGGCAGGCCTAGGCCTCACTGTCCTTAAGTTAAGGGATAAATATTAATATTCATATAGTTATGATTGGTTATTGTGAGGTGTTCCAATCGTAGGTCGGGTTAGCGTCAGCGTAACCCGACCAGCAATTCTCATTATGACACTCAGCAAAGGCTGGGGTGGCGCAAGTAACCCCAGCAGAGTGGCTGGTGGTGCTGGGATTGCGCTATCGCTTCATCCCATCCTACGTCTGCCTAACGTCCTATTAGGTTTCAAAAACATATTTTGTTGCCGCATCCTAAAATACAATAGCTTTTTGTCTACTGTACTTTAGAGGTAACCGGCCATGTCCAATCCGCCCCCGCCACCATCTGACGACCGCTTCAACCATTTCATCACAACGCCGCTAGATACCTTGCTTGCCGGACAACAGCCAGGTCAAGCGGAAAGGAAATGCCTGGATTTGTTCCGGCGATGCGCGGTGGAGGTTCCCGCATACCGACAGTTTCTGGCGGCGCATCACATCAATCCTGCCGGGATTGGTTCCTACCCGGCTTTCCAGGCCTTGCCGTTGATGGACAAAAGCAATTACATGCAGGCTTATCCGCTACCGGAGCGCTGCTTTGGCGGCAGCCTTAAAGGTGCCGACCGTATCGCCGTGTCGTCCGGCTCGACGGGGCGGCCAACGTTCTGGCCACGTTCCGCCACCTATGAGCTGGACGTGGCGGTGCGGTTTGAGCAGGTGTTCCATGACAGCTTCCGCGCCCACGAACGCAGCACCTTGGCCATCGTTTGCTTCGCTTTGGGCAACTGGGTGGGCGGTTTGTTCACGACCTCTTGTTGCTGGCATTTGGCCCGTAAAGGTTATCCCTTATTGGTCGCGACACCTGGGAATAACAAAGCGGAAATTTTCAGGGTGGTGCGCGAGCTGTCCCCGCATTTCGAGCAGACCGTGCTGTTGGGTTATCCGCCTTTTGTCAAAGATGTGCTTGATGCCGGTTCGGCCGAGGGCATCGACTGGCGGGCTTACCATCCAAAACTGGTGTTTGCCGGGGAAGTGTTCAGCGAGGAATGGCGCAGTTTGGTCGGCCAACGCATCGGTTCGGAGTCGCCGTGTTCCGATTCGGCATCGCTCTATGGGACGGCTGACGGCGGTGTGCTGGGCAATGAAACGCCGCTCAGCATCGCCATACGCCGCTGGTTGTCCACGCGTCCCGAAGCCGCCCGTGAGCTGTTTGGCGAATCGCGGTTGCCAACGCTGGTGCAATATGACCCAAGCAGCCGTTTCTTTGAAGTGCATGAAGGTACGCTAGTGGTTTCAGGAGAAAACAGCGTGCCTTTGCTGCGTTACCATATTGCCGATAAGGGCGGTTTGTTGGGATACGATGGGCTCTGGGCGTTTTTGCGGGCGTATGGTGTGCATTCCTTAGGCGAGTTGGGTTTAAACGGCGATTTCCAGCCGCGTAACTTACCGTTTGTCTATGTGTTCGGGCGGGCTGATTTCACGGTGTCTTATTATGGGGCGAATATTTACCCTGAAAATGTCACGGTTGGCCTTGAACAACCCGATATTTTGGCCTGGGTGACCGGAAAATTTGTCCTGGAAACGGCAGAATCGGATGCTGGCGATAAATACCTGCATATAGCCGTGGAACTATTGCCGGAGATTATCCCCGACGAGGCCATGAAACCTGCCATCGCCGCATCTATCCGCAAGCAGTTATTGCGTTTAAACAGTGAATTTGCCAATTACACGCCAGTAGAGCGGCAAATGCCACAAATCACCTTGCATCCCTTTGCAGACCCCGGCTATTTCCCCGTTGGCGTGAAGCACCGCTACACGCGTGGCTGAGCTTTGCCAAACGGACGCAGGGCTGGATAAGGCCGGTTAGGCATCTAAGCCGATTTGGATTTTTTTACAGCAAATGGAAATGACATCCTTTAAACTTTGGCGGTTTAAACCCTTTGTCCCATTTACTGTAACTAAACATGAAACTATTAAATAAAGGCTTGGCGGCCTTGACGGTGGCCGCTGCCTTAAGTGGCTGTGCCAGCATCGGTAAGGGTGTGGCGGAAGCTTTTCTGGAAAAACAACAGGCTGCCGACACGCGGCTGTGTGAAATATGGGGCAAACCCATAAACGGGCTGGCACCGTATTTGGACAACCAACACGGCAAGATGAAAGTCTTGATGATCCATGGGGTTGGCAACCATCTTCCGGGGTACAGCACCGAATTTGTTGAAAAACTGGCTAGGGAGCTGGATTTGCCGGTCATGGCAAGCCGGTACAAGAACATCGGTTTGACAGACCGTTTTAACCAAGGCAAAAACCTCGGGAATTTACGGATCAGCCGCTTATTGAGCAAGGATCAGCATAGGGAATTGTTGTTTTACGAATTGGCCTGGTCGGCGATCACCGCCAAGCAAAAAGACGTGCTGGCTTATGACAATTCCGGCGAATATTCTTTCCGCCGGGCTGAAGTCAATGATTTGATGAAGAAATTCTCCAATGACACAGGCCCTGACCCGATCATTTATTTGGGGGAAAGCCGGGAAGATATTCTGGTGTCATTCGCGCAGGCCTTTTGTTGGATGACCAAAAGCAATTGGGATAAATTGCCTGATGATGCCACCCAGGCCTGTTCGTTTAATGACGACTCGGACATATCCAATCTGGTTAACGACCATTATGCTTTTGTCTCACACAGCCTGGGCAGCCGTATCACAATAGACGGGATGCAACGGATAGCCTCGTTCATCAATAACCGCGACGCGGATTTTAGGGATGCGGTCAAACTCAAAGAAATCCCCATTTATATGCTTTCCAACCAATTGCCCATGCTGCAATTGGGGCTTAAGTTGCCTGAAGTCAGCAACCAACAGGCCGCATATTGCCGGCCTGAAGGGGCAAAATACGCCGGGCGTATTTTGACTAAAATGTCCCTGGTTGCTTTCAGTGATCCCAATGACTTGCTCAGCTACGCGATCCCGCACGGTTTTGTTGACAAGTACTTGGATTCGCGGCTTTGTATTGACGTCACCAATATCAACATCAATGTCGCCAAGATATTTGACGCCTTTGGCTTGGGCAAACTTGCCAATCCCTTGGATGCCCATGTCGGTTATGACAAGGATGACCGTGTGGTTGCCTTGATCGCCAAGGGCTTGGGCAATAACAACACCTCGAAGATTGTTAAGGAAAGGTGCCGCTGGGTTGAGACGATTGACTGATCTGGGGCGCGTCGTTGTGTGGAATGATGCCCTGAATTTCTGTCACATTCATAAGAGTTGTGATACAGTCCGCATCGCCTTGTAACTAATTAAATATGTTTAATATCTAGGCAGTTGCAGGCCAAAATAATAATAACTACAACGAGGTTTACAACATGAAATTGTTAAAAAGCGCTGCCCTGGCCACTACATTGGCACTTTCTTTAGGATCTTTTTCTGCCACTGCCGATATCTGCTTGGGTATGGCCTGTATGTATAACAGGATGACCCCGACGGAAGGGATTGAGGCTACTGTTGGCCAAGTCAATGAAGCGTTGAAAGCGATCAATGACAATGCGGGTGAGGAGGCGATTATAAAGAATATCAAAGATGCGTTAGCGGTCAGTAAGGAAATCAACGCCAATGATAAAGTGGACCGTAACCGCAACCGCGCCAATGATTATTTGAAAAAAGCCCGGACGGCTGTCAAAGACGGTGATTTGGCTAAAGCGACAGAACACTTAAAAGAAGCTGAGAAACGTTTTTTAGATCTTAAAAGTATGATCGCCTTGACGCTGGACGATAGGGTCTCGCAACAGACTCCCATGATAAACCGTATTTTGGACACGCCTGATAGATAACCGCCAGCAACGGGCGTTGATCTGTTCGTAGAACAAACAATGCCTTAAGTGCAATTCCTCTAGGGGCGGGTGAGCTTGAAACTCAGCTTGCCTTGCCCCTAGCCATTTCTTTATTGTCCCATCAAGCCCCTGACGTGCACCGCCACGCTCGCCGCCAAGGCCTTCAGGTTGTACCCCCCTTCCAATACCGAAACTATCCGCCCTTGGCAATGGCGTCCGGCAATTTCCTTTAAGGCTTGCGTCACCCAGCGGTAATCCTCTTCGACCAGCCTGATGCTTGACAAAGGGTCGTCCCGATGGGCGTCAAACCCTGCCGAAACCAGTAGCAACTGGGGTTTGAAGTGATCCAGTGCGGGCAAGATGAGGCTTTGGTATTTTTCCCTGAATTCAATGCCGGTATCGCCAGCCCGTAGAGGCACATTGACAATATTGCCTGCGCCCGTTTCTGACGGGTAACCCGTGCCCGGATAATGCGGCATTTCGTGGGAGGAGGCGTAAAACACTTGCGGTTGATGGTAAAAGGCCGCTTGGGTGCCATTGCCGTGATGGACATCGAAATCAACAATGGCGACCCGTTGCAAATGATAGTGCTGCCGCGCATGTTCGGCGGCGATGGCGATATTGTTGAACAGGCAAAACCCCATCGCTTGCATCGGTTCGGCATGATGCCCTGGTGGGCGGACGGCACAAAAGGCATTGTCGGCGGTGTCGGCCATAATACGGTCAACCGCATCGCAAACCGCGCCCACGGCACGGAATGCGGCCGTTAACGAACCGGGCGACAATACGGTGTCCGGGTTTAAAGGGTATCTCCTCTGGTTGGGTAGGGCATCGCGTAGGTGTTGGATATGCGCAGCCGGATGGATCAGCGTGGCTTGTTGTTCGGTGCCCAAGGGTGCCAGCACCCGGATAAGCTTGGCGAACTCGGCTTGCTCCAGTGCCTGCCCGATTGCCTTGAGCCTCGCCGGGCGCTCAGGATGGCCGGCGCCAGTGGCATGTAATAGGAAATCCGGGTGGCTATAATAAAGTGTCCTCATAATGGCCCCATTTGTCAGAGGTTGGCGGCTGCCTTACCGGAAGCCCTGTGATGGCTGATACCTAGGAATTAGGCTAAAGGTAATGCGCACTTCCTGGCCGCCACCATCCCGTCGCAAGTATTTAATATGGGCCTGATGTGCCCCGACGATATTGTCGCCAATCGCCAATCGCCAATCGCCAATCGCCAATCGCCAAACCCAGCCGCCATGCTGGTGTCTTGGATGCGGGCGACCGCGGTGCCCGTAAATCGAGCGAAATGCCCGCCAGCATCATAGGGGGTTCGGCAAATGCCCATACGCCGGTAAAGTCTGCATCCGCTTGTCTTCCAGTGGCGTGCCGATGGTGAAGTGGTATAGGCTTTGGAACGTGTCGTCCTTGATGCCTAAAATCTCATGGACACTGTCATCAAAATAACAGCCAATGCCCGTGCCACGGACGCCTGCGGCTTCCGCTTCCAAATACAACACTTGGCCTATCAGGCCGCATTCCCAGAAGAGCTGCCGGTACCGCCAGGGTGCCGTTTCAACGGTTGGCCTAAACTCTGACACCATCGCCAAACTGAAGGCGCTGTCACTGGCGATGGGTTGGTGGCAGGACAGGGTTTTTGCGGTTAGCCTCAAATCGCCGGAATGCAAATGGTAAAGCGGCAAAGGCCCGGGCTGCTTTTTCCAGTCGAACATACTTAAGGTCGCCGCTTTTAACGGTTCTAACGCGCCGCCGTCCCTGATCAAGGCATACAGCCCAGGCGCTACGCCTTCCACACGATGCACAAAGATAAACAAATGTGTTTTGGCCGGCCACTCCCATAGCTTAAACGCAGCCGTGTCCGGTGACACGGCACCGAGTATCCGGTAAAAATCAGCGGCAGGCAACGGCGGCATTTTGCCGTCGAAATGTTGCGCACTGCGGCGTTGGCGGATGAGGGCGGTCGCCCGTTGCTGGCAGGCCGAAGCGGGGGGCGCTTGCAGGGTTGCTTCCAGATGCAGCTCTTCCGTGCGCGGTTTGCCGGTTGCGACGGCAATTTCTTCAATCACAGGCCAGTTGTATAAATGGTAAGCCCGCAGGCTCTCGGCCACGCCGAACCACTTTGCTGTCGGCAGCAAGGCCGATAAGGTTTGGTATGACATGGGCGGATTGTTGGTTTTGGTCAGTATCCGGCACAGCACATCCGGTGATTCGCGCTCATTTTTTTTAAAATCATCGTGCCTTTCCAGGCCTAATAGATGGGCAAGTTCAGCATCGGAAACTTCGGCCCATAATTCCACTGACCAGCCCAAGCAGGCGGCGGCATAGCGCAACGCCCCCAACGCATGGCCAATGTCATGCTGGCAATAACGGAAAGCCCGCTCGCCGTATTTCCATGCTTCCCGCCAATGGATGGAAGACAAGCCGATCAGCAGGCCTGGGCTATGGAAAGTGTCAGGAAAAAGGCAGCGCTGTTCAAGGCTATGGTCGTGGCTGATATAGTGATGGACGCCGGGTTTGATGAAAGGGTTGCCCGTGCTGATCAGATAAGCTTCGGTCGGGTGCAGGTTGCCGCTGGAGGGGTTGCAACGCAAAGCCCAGCGGTTGGGGCCAAATTCTTTCCAAGCAGACAAACCAAATGCCAATTCCAGCAACAAGCCGACATTTTTTAAATCCAGCGGTTGTTCGGGGATGGATTGCGGGGTGTCGAGATCGGTGAACAACACGTCCAGTTCGCGTCCGGGCTTGGGCAGCGGCATGGCCTCGCAACCGGCAAAGTGCCGGAACGGGTCAGGCTGGTCATCCCAATCTAGGGTGTCAGGGCCTTTGGCATAGCGTTGCAGGGTATGCTTAGTGCGCTGGTGGTAGCTGAAGACAGTTTGGGCGTGTGGGTTCATCGGGTTGGTACCTTTGTTATGTGGGTTCTCGCGCCATGGATGCTTTGGCTGTCCGTAGTGTAAGCAAGCAACGGGATGGCATCGTCTTTATCTAAAACCAAATGGTAAGCCGCCGAAAAATAGATCGTCAAAATCATCATGGCGGCTTTTCTTGGGGATTTTGTAAGTTTTTAACCAGGCTTTGAAAGTCGCCGCATTGTCAAAAAAGGCGAGGTCTTTTTTGATGCCGGCAATTTGCTCTTCGACTTCCCGGGTATCCTGCGCCAAATTCCACACTAATTGCCCAGGCGATAGCCGCGCATAAAAAGGCATTTGTAATTGGAATTTGAACGTTTCTTCGATTTGCAAAATTTCCTGATCCAATTCCGCCAGCTGTTCCTTGAGGATTTTATTGAAATGCTTCAGGCGGCTGTCCGCCATTTGGCTGAGATGCGCGAGGTCAATCTGTTCTATTTCCAATTGCAATGCCAGAAGTTGCAATAAATCTTTCTTGCCGTAAGCGGTATTGACACGCTGCATCAATTCGGTTTTACGTTCACGCTCGGCTGCATCCGGTTCGCGGTCGGGATGCAGCACGGCGACCAGTTTACGGTAAACCTCTTGCACGGATTTGCTGGCCAAGGCGTCTTCCTCTTGTTGGCGGGCTTCTGCCGCCAATTGCTTTTTGGTTTTTTTAGGTGGCTGGGCGGGTTGGCCTTGGTTTTGGGTTTCTGATTGTTCGCCCAGCTTTTCTTCCAAGTAAGCTTTGAATTTCTCCGGCGAGCTGACATCGACATCATCCCCCAAATCCACATTAAACATTTCTTTGGCAAGGCCTTTCATGAGCTCGCCAACCGCCGCATCCGTTTCTTGCTTGAGGGTGTCGAAATCCTCGTCGCCGTATTTGTTGAAGATGGATTTCACTTCATCGGTGTCCATGTCGACCAATAAATCCTCGCACACGTCGATGATCAAATGCTTGATTTTGGCTTTATCGGTTTTTTTGAACAACGGTTGGTCGTGAAACTTATCCAATAACCGTATCCACTCCAATTGGTGCTGGTTCAGGGTTTCGACTAAGGGGTCGTATTCTTGCCCGACTTTTTGATGGTAAGCGGGTATGGTTTCTTTCCATTCCAGCAGTAATTTTTTTTGCCGGTCAATTTTTTTTCCTAGGCTGTTAAATTGTTTTTGTGCGGCGGTTAAGGTTTTTGCCTGGGGTTTAGGTTTAATGTGGACAACTTTATTGGGGGCTTTGGTCATGGCGATCATCTCATGGATAAGGGAAACAGGGATACCAGCTAGCAAGTAACCAGAATCCATGAGCGTCATTTTACCAAATTATCCGGTGCGCTAGTTCACTAACCTCGGCTCCACTATCAGGTCTTCCGCCCAGCAGCCTATCGGGTTACCCAGATTCAGTTCCCTGTCTTCAAAGCGGACTAGGAACACGCTGCGTTCTGGCTGTTCTTCGATGTGGCCTATCATAGTGATGACGCCGCGCGTCCCCGCCTCCGCCAACACTTCGCCTTCAATTCCGCCAGGTATCGAGCCATCATCGGTGATGACGGTTGCGGCGTAAACGATGTCGCCTATATCCAAATCTTCTACTCTCATGTTATCTCCCCGTTAGTGGCTAATGATTTTGTAAGGTTTCCTACAAAACCCGATGAATTGTTTGTTTGTAATCTTTGCTACACCTGTAAAAAAACAGGTTATCTTCGTATAAACAGTGGCTTGTATGAATAAAACTAGTCTGGCACACAGGTTGCATTAGCTTATTACAAGAACGATGCCAAACCTTTCAGGAGACTCTTGTGATTACCTTAACAGAAAAAGCTATTAACGCTGTCGGTCGCTTTATCGCCAGTTCGGAAACGCCGTCAGCGGGGCTTCGTATTGAAGTCACAGACGGGGGGTGTTCCGGTTACCAATACGGGCTGAAACTGGAGGCTGAAAACACGCCGGATGATACGGTCATTGACTGCGGTACGGTCAAGGTGTTTGTCGATCCGGTCAGTTTTCCGATGCTGGACGGTATGTCCATTGATTTTCTCGACAGTATCGACGGTTCGGGGTTTAAGTTCAGCAACCCGAATGCGGCCAAAAGTTGTGCTTGCGGTTCGTCATTTAATCCTAACCCTAGCGGTACAGGGACTAAGACCTGTTCTTAATGTAGGCCGGGCCGACTAATGCGCCTGCTTTGGGTGGCGCGTTAGGTGGCCCGGCAATCTAGGCCGCCACTGTTGGGTCACGCTATCGTTAACCCAACCTACACCAGTTAATCCGAGGACACAGCCATGTGGGACTATTCAGACAAAGTAAAAGAACATTTTTTTAACCCGAAAAACGCTGGCGCAGTCGTCGATGCCAATGCCACAGGCGAAGTCGGTTCCATCAGTTGCGGCGATGCCTTACGGTTGACCTTAAAAGTCGAGGAAGAGACTGAAGTGATCTTGGAAGCCGGCTTCCAAACCTTCGGTTGCGGTTCGGCGATTGCGTCATCGTCGGTGCTGACGGAAATCATCAAGGGCATGACCCTGGATGAAGCCCTGAAAGTCACCAACCAAGACATCGCCGACCATCTGGAAGGCTTGCCGCCGGAAAAGATGCATTGCTCGGTGATGGGCCGCGAAGCCCTGCAAGCGGCAATCGCCAATTACCGTGGCGAAGAATGGGCGGACGACCACGCGGAAGGCGCGTTGGTCTGCAAATGTTTTGCGATTGATGCGGTGATGATTGAAGAAATGGTCTGGGCGAATAAATTGCGCACCGTTGAAGATGTCACCAATTTCACTAAAGCGGGCGGCGGCTGCGCGTCTTGCCATGAAGACATTGAAGCCATTCTGGAAAAAGTGCTGGCGGAGAAAGGCGAGAAATTCGACCCCGAAGCGGCGCCTGTAACCAAAAAACCGGTTGTTGCCGAAGTCAAAGGCCCGTTGACCAATTTGCAACGCATCAAAAAAATCGAGGAAGTGCTGGAATCGTTGCGGCCTGCGTTGATGGCCGACGGCGGCGATGTCGAACTGGTCGAAGTCATCGGCAACACCGCTTATGTCAACATGACGGGCGCGTGCAGCGGCTGCCAAATGGCGGCGATGACCATTGCGGGCATCCAACAACGGCTGATGGAAGTGATGGGCGAATTCATTAAAGTCGTCCCCGCTTCGGAAATGAAAAAACTGGTCAATATTGAGGTGGCGTGATGACTGACATTTATCTGGACAACAACGCCACCACCAAGGTGGATCATGCCGTGGTTGATGTGATGATCCCGTATTTCCTTGAGCAATACGGCAATCCCTCGTCCATCCATAAATTTGCCGACGGTGTGGCCAAAGGCATCAAAAACGCGCGGCAACAAGTGCAGAACCTGATCGGCTGCGAACACGATTCGGAGATCATCTTCACGTCTTGTGGCACCGAATCCAATTCCACGGCAATTCTGTCGGCGATCAAAGCCCAGCCGAACAAAAAGGAAATCATCACCACCACGGTTGAGCATCCGGCGATTTTAAGCCTGTGCGAAGCGCTGGAAAAGGAAGGTTACACCATCCACCGGATGCCCGTGGACAAAGCCGGACGTTTGAACCTGGAAGCCTACAAAAAACTCTTGTCAGACCAAGTCGCTATCGTTTCAGTCATGTGGGCGAATAACGAAACAGGGACGCTGTTTCCAGTCGTGGAAATGGCGGAACTGGCCAACGCGGCGGGTGTGATGTTCCACACCGATGCCGTGCAAGCCGTCGGCAAAATCCCGATGATGTTGCAGGACACCAAAATCGACATGCTGTCGCTGTCAGGCCACAAACTGCATGCACCGAAAGGCATAGGCGTGTTGTATTTGCGCCGTGGCACCCGCTACCGCCCCTTATTGCGTGGCGGCCATCAGGAGCGCGGACGGCGTGCGGGCACGGAAAACACCGCATCCATCGTTGGTTTGGGCAAAGCCTGTGAACTGGCCTTGGAGCATATCGAATACGAAAACACCCATGTCAAAGCCATGCGTGACCGCTTGGAACGTGGCATCACCGAACAGATCCCGCATTGTTTCGTCACTGGCGATTTGTACAACCGCTTGCCGAACACGACCGACATCGCCTTTGAATACATCGAAGGCGAAGCGATTTTGATGTTGCTGAACAAGGCCGGGATTGCCGCGTCTAGTGGTTCGGCGTGTACCTCAGGCTCTCTTGAGCCTTCACATGTGATGCGGGCGATGGACATCCCTTACACCGCCGCGCACGGCACCATCCGCTTTTCGTTCTCACGCTATAACTCCATGCACGAAGTGGACGAAGTGCTGAAAGTGATGCCGGGGGTTGTCGCGACTTTGCGGAAACTGTCACCGTATTGGGAGGGTGATGGCCCGGTGGCAAGCCCTGAACAGGCGTTTAAGCCGACTTATGCTTGATATGTGTCATGATGGGCTTCATGCCTCGGCCCATCATGACGCCGCATGCCATCAATAAATCCAAGTAAGGTGGGCAAGCTGCTTTGTCCGCCATTTTTATCCTATGGATTGTATCGGGTGGGCACGGAAAGTGTGTGCCTACCCTAGTTGGCTTCTGAAACTTCCCCGTGCAGGCATGTGTTTCCCCCCGCTTTCGCCTTCTATAGCAAGGCCCGCTAAACCTATAACTCCAGTATGGCTAGGGTTGTTGGTTTTTACTGAATAGCAACATTTACAATAATCCTGGATTGTGTGAGACTCGGTTTTTCAGCCAATTAAACATTGGCCCTCATCTTTGTGATGTTACCTATGGAAAAACGTCTTGCTCTGATGTTAATAACTGGCGCTTTGGTTTATTCCAGCCACGCATGTGCGCTGACCCCGGCCCAAATGGACGCCTTGCAAGCCAAGCTATCGGCAAACAGTAAAGGACGCAGTGACGGCGCCACGGCGGGCTATGCCCAACTTATCGGTTTTATCTCGGATGCCTCGGTGTCGGGTTATGTCTTGGATGTGAACAATAGCCAAGGCTCAAGCATCAATATTGTGAAATTGCCCCTTGAACATGAATTGGCCGTGTTTGATAAGATGAAGATGTCGGTACGCGGCGGTTTCAATTATGCCAGTGTCGATTCCAAAAATATCCTTGCCGGCCTTTCTTCCGATACCGTCAAACCCACTTCGGAAGCGTATAGCGGTTTGGTGGGGCTATTGTTTGCCGTGCCCTTGGCTGAACATTGGACATTGAAGCCCGTGGTCGATGTCGGGATCGGGCGCATTGACAATTCCATCGCCTTTCAGGGGGCGGATGCCATCCAAGCCAAGCCTTTAGTTGAAAGCCTGGTCATCAATTGGTCGAGCAACATGGTGTTAGTGAGCACAGGCTTAGGGCTAGATTACACCCGCGCTTTCGGAAATTTTAAGCTCGACGTCAAAGCGAATTATAACCACACCCTGATCTCCAGTTTTTCTGAATCAGGCAATTTTAACGGCTTTAGCGAACAGACCGATTTGCTGCATTTTGCGGTTGATTTGGCCCGTCCCTGGGGGATTGGCCTGTTGGGTTATCCGCTAACCGGTGTGCTTCACACGGATCACACTGTTTTTCTGGGCAAGAATAGCAACGCGCTGGGTTTTTCTAACCTGAATGCCTTTGGTTACCGGGTGGAAGCTGATTTTAGCAAGGCCCGCTGGAAAGTAAGCTCGGCCGCCTTAGGCTTCAACTATTTGACGGGCGATAATGTCGAGGGGTATGAGGTGGTTTTTAATGTGGGCTTTTGATCCCTGTTTTTTCCTTGTTGGCTAAGAAATTGGCCTGTTCCATCGCTTAGCGCTTCCCTGTCCACGCATGGCGGCACTGCCATTAAGTAAAAATAAGCAATACAAACCAATTGGGCAGGCTATCGCCACCCGCAGTGGGCGGTTTGGCGGCCCAGCCTAGCACTCCCTTGCGGCATGGCTTTCCATGTTGCCTCCTTCAGTAAATCCGAGGGCTTCGGCAGCGGCGGGGTAGTCCCGGCCATACTGTGAACTGTCAGGTTTTCGGCTTTTACAAGCCACGGTAGGGTACGCTGTGCGTACCTTTAAAAAATCATCATAAAATCAATGCAAAAGGTACGCACAGCGTACCCTACCTAAAAAACCGAAAACTTGACCGCTTGAAGTATAGGTGGTTACCGCTTCGCCTGTTCGGACTCCCCCTACTTCAGTTAGAACACTACAGCCGCTATTTTGTCGGGTTTCCGACAATTTCCTTTGAATCCCCGCGCATTGTCATATCTGGCTAGCCAATCGCCGCCTACAGCCCCTTATTTTTGAGGTTCAAGCAGTTGGCAAGCGTTTTGCATTATCCATATCAACAGTATTTTGACTTCATCAAAAGCCCATGGACACGACAAGCCGCCACATCATCATAGACGACACCACGCTCAGGGATGGCGAGCAATCGGCTGGCGTGGTGTTTTCGCTGGATGAAAAACTGGCGATAGCCACGCAATTGGCGGCCTTAGGTGTGCCTGAATTGGAAATTGGCATTCCGGCAATGGGTGCGCTGGAGCGGGAAGAAATCCAGGCCATCGCCGCGTTGGGCTTGCCCCCGCAACTGTTGGTTTGGTCAAGGATGCGGCGTGATGACCTGAAAGCCTGTGTAGGTTTACAGGTGGATAAAGTGGATTTGTCCATTTCCGCCTCCGACCAGCATATCCAGCACAAGCTCAAACAAAGCCGCGCCTGGGTGCTGCAAACCATCAACGGGCTCGTGCAGGAAGCCAGAAGCTTAGGTTTCGAGGTCTGTGTCGGTATGGAAGATGCGTCACGGGCGGATGTCGGTTTTCTCTTGCAAATGGCGGAAGCCGCCCAACAAGCCGGGGCGTCGCGTATCCGTTTCGCCGATACGGTGGGCATCATGGAGCCGTTCGGTGTGTTCGAAACCATCAAAAGATTACGCGCCGCCACAGACCTGGATATAGAAATGCACGCCCATGACGATTTAGGTCTGGCGACGGCCAACACCCTGGCGGCGGCCCTGGCGGGGGCGACACATGTCAACACCACCGTCAACGGGTTGGGCGAACGCGCCGGCAATGCGGCATTGGAAGAGGTCGTGGTCGGGCTTAAGCAGTTATATGGTTTGGATACGGGCATCCATCTGGAGCGCTTCCCCGAATTGTCGGCATTGGTCGCCAATGCCTCCGGTGACGCCATCGGCACACGTAAGAGCCTGATCGGCAAAAACGTGTTCAGCCATGAAGCGGGCATCCATGTCGATGGTTTGCTGAAAGACCCGAACAATTACCAAGGGGTTGATCCCGCCATTGTCGGACGCCGCCACCAATTGGTGTTGGGCAAGCATTCGGGCACACAAGGCGTGATCCATGCTTATCAGCAACTCGGCATTAACGTGGACCGCCATCAGGCGCAATCCTTGTTGATACAAGTCAGGCGGTTTGTCAGTGAGCATAAACAAACGCCTGGCGCGTGCGATCTGAAACGTTTTCATCAAACAAATGAGGATAATTGTCATGAACGAAGAATTTGATTTGCTTGTTGACTGCCATGCAATCGACGCTGAATCCAGCGAAACCGACGAGTTGCCCGGCCTTGATGATGACCGCTATCCCGGTTCGTTTTTCCGCATCCCACGCCCGCCGATTCCTGGCAAAACCGAATGGAGCTTAAGGTAGTGGTCATGGTGATGACAACGCAAACGGCATCGGATGCGCCCCTGCCTTTTTTCGCGCAATGGGCCGAGGATGTTTTGTGTGTGTTCGGGCGCGACCCGGCGGCGCGTAGTGTCACGGAAATCTTGCTGACTTACTCTGGGGTGCACGCGGTGCTGTTCCACCGTATCAGCCACCGTTTATGGTTGGCGGAATGGAAGCTGGCGGCACGGATTTTGGCGGCGTTCTCCAAATGGATGACCAGCGTTGAGATCCATCCCGGGGCGACTGTCGGCAGGCGTTTGTTCATCGACCATGCGCTGGGCGTGGTCATCGGTGAAACCTCGGTGATTGGTGATGATGTCACGCTTTATCATGGAGTGACCCTGGGCGGCACGACCTGGAACAAGGAAAAACGCCACCCGACGCTGGGCAATAACGTCTTGGTCGGTTCAGGCGCGAAAATCCTGGGCGCGATCACCTTGGGCAATAATGTCCGTGTCGGCGCCAATTCCGTGGTCGTCAAGGATGTGCCGCATTGCTGCACCGTGGTCGGCATCCCTGGCCGCGTGATCCAAAGCAAAGGCACAAAAATACAGAACAGGCACGGCATTGACTTAGACCATCATCTGGTGCCAGACCCCGTCGGCAAAGCCATTGCCTGCCTGATGGAGCGCATTGACGAGCTGGAAGCCAAGCAAGCCGAATGGCAAAAAACCGCCAGCCAAGAACATTGCGATACCTGTGACGCTGAAAGCCTCTGTGTTTCGCATCAGGACGTCCCCGTCAAACTGACCGTGGTGCAGTAATGGATTTATTGGATTTTGAAGCGCAGGGTTTGTATTTTGAAGAAGCCGATGCCGAGGGCGTTAAGGAATTGATTGCAGACGCTTCGGAGAAATATGCGGGTGGTGAGGCGGAATTGCCCTTATTGCAAGCGTATTTCAAATCCCCGGATTCCTTGAATGTGTTGGTGGCCTTGAACCGGTTTTATTACTACCAACACCGTTTGGAAGACGCGTTGGCGGCGACGCTGAAAGCCTTGGCGGTGATCCGGCCGCTGGTGGGTTTTCCTGAAGATTGGCGGGAATTGCAGCTTGCCCATTTGCAAACCGTCCCGGCCGCGTTGTTGACGCAAGTCCGTTTGTATTTGTTTACGTTAAAGGCCATTGGTTTTTTGCACATGCGCCTAAACAATTTGGATACGAGCCAAGCGGTTTTTGAAAAATTGGTGGAGTTGGACAGCAAGGACAGGATAGGTGCGCAAGCCTTATTGGATTTGCTCAAGCAATGCCGGCTGGAAGCGGCTTAGCAAACGAAAATGGTAGGACGGGCTGGACAAGGGGGCCTGTCAATACCCACGGCAAACGATGGGCTTCCCTTTGTCCAGCCCGTCCTACCAATAACGGAGCCACTCCATGTTAAAGAGCACATCTGATTCCCTAATCACCATCATGGCCTTAGCGGCTTTCCTGGTCTTGGTGATTTATTTATTGGCGCAAGACACGTCCTTAGTCGGGCCCTTGTAAAAATCAGGATGGGTTGACGCAAGGAAGCCCATCGTTTGTTGTGAAGTTTGATGGGCCGGGTCTCCCATCGCCAGCCTTTATGCCCTATGGGCGCATCCTAACCTTAAGCGGAGAAAACCATGAGTTTTGCAGAAGAAATGGAAGAATTGGAATCCGCAGAAGATTTTTTGCAGTATTTCCAACTGGATTACGACCAGACCGTCGTGCATGTCAACCGTCTGCATATCCTGCAACGGTTCCACAACTACTTGCAACAAGGTGCTGACAGCCTGCCGGAAGACGAAACGGCGCTACGGGCAATTTACAAACGCTTGTTGCTGCAAGCCTATCAAGACTTTGTCGAATCCGATGCACAAACCGAAAAAGTTTTTAAAGTTTTCCACATGGGCGAGCAAAACTCGTTCGTAGCCCTCAGCGACATCAAAACATGAAACCGGACCGCTTTGATGAAGGCCGTTTTGAATACGGCGAACCGGTGCGGGTGACCCGAAATGTCCGCAACGACGGCACGTATCCGGGTATTGATGTCGGCGTGTTGCTGGTGCGGCGCGGCAGTGTCGGGCATATCATCAATGTCGGCACGTTCTTGCAAGACCAGGTGATTTTCACCGTCCATTTCCTGACCCAAGACATTATGGTCGGTTGCCGTTTGGAAGAATTGATTAGCGCCGATGACCCGTGGAACCCCAGCCGTTTTGAGTTCCGCGACAAAGTCGTCTGCACCCTGGACTTGGGTGTGCAGGGCAATGTGCTGGTCAGCAAAGGCACGGAAGGTGAGGTCTACAAGGTCATCCGTGATGACGAGAAGATCAAGTACCACGTCGCCTTTTATGACCGTACCTTGCTGGTGCCGGAAACGGTATTGGCCCCCGCCCACCCTGAAACGTTTACTGAGCCGGAGCTGTGAGATGAGCCAGCCACAAACCGAAGCCTATAACTTGTTAAGGGCAGCCCTGACGCTGTTCCAAAAATCGCCCGCGCAACTGGCGGCGGAAGAATTGCAGCAAGTGCGCGTGCAGGCCAGCAATGAACTGAAATTGGAAAACCGTGTGCTGAATTCGCCGGAAGCCGCCACGGTGGTGATCACCGAGCAGGAAGTGCAGGCGGCATTTTTGGAAATCCGGGGCCGTTATGAAGCGGAAAGCGATTTTCTTGCCGACCTGGAGCAAAACCAATTGGATGAGAGCCATTTACGCGCTGCGCTACACCGCCAATGCAAAGTCAACACCGTGCTGGATGTGGTCGGTAGCCGTGCGCCGACCATTAGCGAGGTGGAAATCGGCATTTATTACCACGTCCATGCCGAGCAGTTTAAAAAACCGGAAATGCGTGAAGCTTGGCATATATTCATCAGCATCAATCCTGATTACCCGGAAAACACCCGCGAAATGGCCTTGCAACGTATCCAAGAATTAGGCGTAAGGCTACAAAAAAAACCGTATAAGTTTGCCGATTTGGCGATGCAGCATTCCGAATGCCCGACTTCATTGCAAGGCGGAATTTTGGGCAAAGTGCCGCGCGGCAAATTGTATCCGGAGATTGACGCGGTGCTGTTTACGCTGAAAGAGGGTGAAATCAGCGGCGTGGTGGAATCGGAGATTGGTTTCCATTTGGTGTTGTGCAAACACATCCACAAACCGGAAACCTTATCGCTAGCCAAAGCCACGCCGAAAATCCGCCAATTAATGGGGGACCGCGCCAAACGGACGTGCCAACGGGCTTGGTTGGCGGGTTTAGGTAAAGATACGGATGAGCGGCATTGAAATGTAGGATGGGCTGAACGAAGGGAAGCCCATCATTTACTGTATTCTGGATGGGCTTCCTTACGTCAGCCCATCCCACAGGAACGTTAACTCTGAGGACAGCCATCATGACCATCAAAGAAATCAAACATTGCTCTTTTTGCGGTATTGAACAATCCGCTTCCATACCGCTGATTGCCGGTGCGGAAGGGTATATTTGCGGGGCTTGCGTGGCGCTGGCGCATCAGGTGGTCAGTAACTGGAGCCGCAAAAAAGAGCTGTCAAAAATGCAAGGCGCATTGCCGATCCCGGCCAAAATCAAGGAACATCTGGACCAATACGTCATCGGCCAGCAACTTGCCAAAGAAATCCTGGCGGTGGCGGTGTACAACCATTACAAGCGCCTGAAACACGAAAGCGGCGATGCGGGCTTAGGCCAGTTTGATAAGGATGTCGAAATCGGCAAATCCAACCTCCTGCTGATCGGGCCATCGGGCACGGGCAAAACCCTGCTCGCCAGCACGCTTGCCAAAATCGTCGGTGTGCCGTTTGTGGTCGCCGATGCCACCACGCTGACACAAGCGGGTTATGTCGGCGATGACGTTGAAAATATCCTGGTGCGTTTGCTGGATGTCGCCGAAGGCAATATGGCGAACGCCGAATGGGGCATTGTCTATCTGGACGAAATCGACAAGATCGCCCGCAGCCCCGAACAGCCTACGGGAACCCGTGATGTGTCCGGCGAAGGTGTGCAGCAAGCCTTGTTGCGTTTGGTCGAAGGTTCGCAAGTGAAATTGCCGAACAAAGGCCGGCATAGCAAAGAAGGTGCTGACCTTATCATGGATACCCGCAACATCCTGTTCATTGCGGGCGGCTCGTTCCCTGGTCTGGAAAAACACGTCGAAAAACGTTTGGTGCCGACCAACACCGCCATCGGTTTCCATGCCAGCGTCAACCAAACCGCCGAAAAACCGAGCCTGGAAGCCATGCTCAACGCCACCCAGCCCAGCGACCTGCGCAAATTTGGTTTGATCCCCGAATTTATCGGGCGCTTCCCGGTGTTGGCCCCGTTAGAACCCTTGGATATCGACGCGTTGATCCGCGTGCTGACCGAACCGAAAAACGCGCTGGTCAAACAGTACCAGCAGTTGTTCGCATTTGAAGGCGTGGAATTGGTGTTTGAGCGGGAAGCGTTGGAGGAAATCGCCCAAAAAGCCATTGAACGGGAAACCGGCGCCAGGGGCTTGCGTAGCATCATGGAGCAGATTTTACGCAAAAACATGTTTGATATTCCGTCCCGGGATGATGTGTCGCGCTGTGTAGTGGACGCCGATGTCGTCAAAGGCCTGGGTGAGGTCAAATTGGGGCATAAAGCGGATGAGGCGCGGCGGGAACAAGCCGGATAATTAGGTAGGCTGGGATGACGTAAGGAATCCCGGCACTGTAGGCCATCAAGCTGGGATCCCTTACGTCATCCCAGCCTACATTTAATAGGAAACTCATGAAAACCACCGAAGAAAAAATCCGCGAACAACTGGCAAACAACCCGGTCATCCTGTACATGAAAGGCGTGCCGGAAAAACCCGAATGCGGGTTTTCCGCCAAAACCGTGGGGATACTCAAGCAAACCAGTATCCCGTACACCTACGTCAACGTCTTGGCCGCCCCGTTCATCCGCGAAAAACTGCCTAGCATCTCGCATTGGCCAACGTACCCGCAATTGTTCGTCAATGGCGAGTTGGTCGGGGGCTGTGACATAGTTGAAGCGATGTGGAACGATGGCAGCCTGTTGCCCTTGTTGAAATCCGCCGAAGCCAAGGACGGCGCTGCTGGCGGCGAGCATTTAAGCGTGGCGGAAGTCACGCAACTGGTCCAGCAAGAGATTGCCGATGCCGAAGTGATTGTCGATGGTGCGGGCTGTGACCTGAGCTTGACCGTCATCAGCACCCGCTTTGCCGGTTTGCCCTTGGTGAAAAAACAGCAAGCCGTATTGGCGGCGCTGAAAGCACCGCTGGCTTCCGGTAAGTTGCATGCCGTCAGCGTGCTGGCTTACACGCCGGAAGAATGGCAAAGCAAACAGGCCTCCTCAACGGGCGGTCTGTTGCAGATACAGGGCTAGCCTTAGGGCCATAGGTTTTTACTAGCGGGGGGAGTCATGGCAAAAGTAGGCATTTTTTTCGGCACCGATACGGGCAACACCAGACGGGTCGCCAAAGACATGGCAACCTTGCTAGGCTCCGGGCTCGCCGCCAAGCCCGTGAATATCCGTAACGCGGAGGTTGCTGATTTGCTGCGATATGAGGTGCTGATCTTGGGGGCGCCAACTTATGGCGAGGGCGAATTGCCTGGTTTGGCAACCGGTAACGCGACAGAAAG
Source organism: Methylovulum miyakonense HT12 (assembly GCF_000384075.1). Taxonomy (GTDB): domain Bacteria; phylum Pseudomonadota; class Gammaproteobacteria; order Methylococcales; family Methylomonadaceae; genus Methylovulum; species Methylovulum miyakonense. The sequence goes on along the minus strand of NZ_KB913025.1, from coordinate 855,168 downwards.
TTGGGCGGAATTTTTGCCAAAATTGGCTGGCCACGATTTCACTGGCAAAACCATCGCCATTTATGGCTTGGGCAACCAAAAAAGCTACCCTAATGACTTTGTCAGCGCCATGTTTTATCTCTACGACAATTTTAAGCAGCGCGGTGCGGCCATCATTGGCGAATGCGGCACCGAGGGGTATAACTTCAAGGTGTCCAAAGCCATTGTCGATGGCTTGTTTGTCGGTTTGGCATTGGATCAGGAAAACCAAAAGGAGCTGACGGGGCCCCGCGTGGATGCATGGCTTAAAACCCTGCAAGCGGCTTGGGCTTAAAATGCAAGACCGGAAATTAAAAGCCATCTGTTCGCTGCACGACTTACGCCATGCCAGCTATTTGACCCGTCAAATAAGCCTTAAAGGCCAGGCTTGCTCCGCCCTGGTTTTTCTCTTTGAGGGCAAGCCATACAGTTACGTCAACCACTGTATGCACATGCAGCGGCCTTTGGATTGCGAACAGGACGCCATTTTTGACGGGACCGGCAAATTTTTGCGTTGCTCGATGCATGGTTTCATCTTTGATCCAACGACGGGCGAATGCCAAAGCCCGGTGTGCTTAGGGCAACGTTTGCAAGCGCTTCGCCTGCAAGAGATAGATGGCATGGTCTTTTTTGCCGAGAAGCATTTGGCGCTGCTTGTTTAGGGGGATGGGATGATAGAAGAATTGGCGGTCGTGGTGAAAATAGCCAACCATCAGGTATGGGTCGAGGGCGGGCAAAGCAGTGCCTGTGGTGGTTGCCTACAAAAAGCATCCTGTTCCACCCATGCGCTTGGCAGCGTCCTGAAGCAAAAGTCGGTGCCCGTTGATAGCGAGATCCCGCTAAATATTGGCGATAAGGTCATCGTCGCGATTGAGGAAAGCCTGTTGCTGCGTGCGTCATTATTGTTGTACCTGTTGCCCGTACTCGCCTTGTTTACGGGGGCGGGCATCGCCGACGGCTTGCTGGATAACAGCGGCACCGCCGAGCTATGGATAGCCGGCAGCGCGATAAGCAGTTTTTTACTGTCATTATGGTTAATCAATAAAGTGCAACAAGTGTGGACATTCGGCCATTTCGCCCGTCCGCTCGTCATCAAGAAAGTGTTACCCGCCGCGTATGAATGTCTGGGCGATTGAAAAAGACACGCCGCTTAAGATCCTGCTCTTGGAACTGGTGCACCGTTACGGCGAAAATGCCTTGGGCTTGAACACGAAGGAACAGCATTACCAAGCCATTGAAATTTGTACGCTACATGACCCCAGCCTATCGGCTTATATTTTCACTTTTGCCCAAATGCCAGGACGTTATGGCATCGACCTGAAATATCCCATTCCGGCGCACAACATCATCGGTGAAAACGAAAACCTGACCTTAGAGCAAACCCTAGAAATCATCAGCATCCACCTTTTCTCATGAACACCACCGCCCGTTATTTCCTCAGTTACAGCAGCGTCAAATTGCCGTTAAAACTGGTGAATGAAATCACCGAAGCCGACTTGAATCACCGTAATTTCTATTACCTAGGCCATTTCGATGGCGATGGGCAATTGCTGCATTGCCAGAAAATCGTCTACGGCGAAGTCGAATCCGAGCATCATTACCGCTATGGCGATGGCGGTGAATTGGCGTGGGCGCAAATCACGGAAGACGATGAGGTGCGGGAGATTGATTTTTAGCGCATGTCACGGTGTGGGTTTTGGTAATGGCTGAAACCGGACCTTCAGGTAGATGGGTTTAGCCAATAATCGCCCCGCCACAACTGCTGCCTTGCCCGGCCGTGCAGCCGTAGCAGTGTTGCAAGGTGTTGATGCGTTGGTTAAGCAGCGCGGGCACTTCGGTGATATGGGTGTGCCGCCCTTCCGCCCCCAAGGGCAGTTTCAGCATCTGGTTAAAATCACAATCATAAACAAAACCTTGCCAATCCACACTCAGGGTGTTTTTGCACATGACCTGTTCCAGCGTGGTGGCGTTGAAACTGTTTTTCAGCAAGGCCATATAGCCTTCAAACTGGCCTTTGCTTAGCAAAACACTGCCAAAGCGTTGTATCGGCAGGTTCGCCAGCGCATATAACCGGTTAAAAACAATGCCGTATTGTACAAACAAATATTGTTTGTAAGCCTGTTCCAGCGCGTGTTGTCCGGGCGGCAGGTTTGCGCCTTGCGGGTTATAGACCAAGTTCAGTTGCAAACCGCTGCCCGCTTGCCCATAACCCAGCGCATTGAGTTGTTGCAAGGCGGTGATGCTGGCGTTGAACGTGCCTTTGCCGCGTTGTTTATCGACATTGTCTTCCAGATAACAAGGCAAGGACGCGACAATTTCCACTTGCTTGTCCGCCAGAAACTGCCCCAAACCTTCAAAACCGGCTTCCAGCAAAACCACCAGGTTGCAGCGGTCTATGACGGTGATGCCCCTGTCCCTGGCGGCGGCCACCAGATAGCGGAAATACGGGTTCATCTCCGGTGCGCCGCCCGTCAAATCCAGTGTATGCAATTGCTGCTGGTCTAGGAACGCCAGCACTTGGTCTATGGTGGCTTTGTCCATCAGTTCCGTGCGCTTGGGGCCGGCATTGACGTGGCAGTGCGTGCAGCTTAGGTTGCACAAATAGCCTAGGTTGGCTTGCAAGATTTCCAGTGGCTTGCGGGTGATTGCCGGAAAGTCAGAAGGTTGCAGAAAGGGTAGGGAATCGAGCATGAGGGTGTTTTTCCGTCAATGCCGTAACCAGCGATGATAAACCGCCAGGCACTTTAATGCGGTTTGCGGGATATGCTGTTTTTTCCAAACGCCAGCGGCGTATTTGTTGGCTTCCGCTAAGGTCGGGTAAATATGTATTGTCCCCAAGACCTGATTCAATCCTAAGTTGTGCTTCATCGCCAACACAAACTCGGCGACCAGCTCGCTGGCCTGTTCGCCGACAATGGTCACGCCAAGGATTTTGTCTTTGCCTGGTTTGGTCAGCACTTTGACAAATCCTTGGGTTGCCCCATCGGCAATGGCCCGGTCCAAATCTTCCAGTGCATAAGTGCTGGTTTCATAAGCGATGCCTTGTTCACGCGCTTCCTGCTCGTTAAGCCCGACCCGCGCCACTTCGGGGTCGATAAACATGGCCTGCGGGATGGCGGAACCGTCGGTGCGGAATTTTTTGACTTGCCCGAACAGCGCGTTGACGCTGGCGTACCACGCCTGATGTGCGGCGGTGTGGGTGAACTGGTAAGGCCCGGCGGCATCGCCGCAGGCGTAGATGTTCGGGAAATTGGTGGTTTGGAAGCCGTCTATGGCGATGGTCTTTTTGGGTGACAGCCTGATGCCCAGTGCTTCTAAGCCAAAGCCTGAGACATTTGCGCTACGGCCTAGGGCAAGCAAAACTTGGTCGAAGGCAATACGTGTTGTTTGGCCTTGTTGTCCGGTGATTAGCGTTTTTTCGCCATTTTCGATTAGGAACGTTTTGGCTTCATGCCCCAGCAAAACCTGTATGCCTTCCTGCCGGAATTTGCTTTCGACCCATTCCGATACTTCGCTGTCTTCACGCGCCAACAAACGCGGCAATATTTCCACTTGCGTAACCCGACAGCCCAAACGTGCAAACGCTTGCGCCAGTTCACAACCTATCGCGCCGCCGCCTAGCACCAGCAAGCGTTCCGGTTTTTCCTGCAAACTCCAGATAGTGTCCGAGGTCAGATAGCCCGTTTCCGCCAAGCCAGGGATCTCAGGTACGAAGGGTTGGGCCCCGGTGGCGATGACGATGGCGCGGGTGGTGATGACGTGGCTTCCATTGTCGCCGTTTACTTCCACTTCCCAGGGCGAAATGATTTTCGCCGTGCCATTGATAACGTCCACACCCAATTCCGTGTACCGCCCAGGCGAATCGTGCGGTTCGATAGCTTTAATCACGGCCTGCACCCGTGCCATCACCGCCGCAAAATCCACGTCCGGCGGGCTGGTGTAGATGCCAAATTCTGCGCTGCGGCGGATTTGTGCAGCGGCTTTGGCGCTACGGATCAAGGTCTTGGAAGGCACACACCCCGTGTACAAACAATCGCCGCCCATGCGGTGCTTTTCGATCAGCGTGACTTTGGCCTTGACTGCGGCGGCGATGTACGAGGCCACCAAGCCGCCCGCACCTGCGCCGATCACGACCAGATTATTGTCAAATGTCTGCGGCTTAACCCATGCGCTGTAAACCTTGCGGGCTTGGAGCAACGCCAAGATTTTTTGGGTGATGAGCGGGAACAGGCCTAGCAACGCAAAAGAGCCGACCAAGGTTGGCGACAAAATCCCCGCTAACGAATCCAATTGCGCCAATTGCGTGCCCGCGTTCACGTACACCAACGTCCCCGCCAACATGCCGACTTGGCTGACCGCGTAAAAGGTGCGTGTGCTGATCGCCGTCAAGCCCATCACCAAGTTGATGATAAAAAACGGGAACAACGGCACTAAACGCAAGGTGAACAAATACAAGGCTCCGTCCTGCGCCATGCCTTCGTTGATGGTTTTCAGGCGGTCACCAAAACGGTCTTGGATTTGCTCCCTGAACAAAAAACGCGCCGCCAAAAACGCCAGCGTCGCGCCTATGGTTGACGCGAACGACACGATCACCGTCCCCCACAACAACCCGAACAGCGCACCGCCCGCCAAGGTCATCACCGTCGCGCCGGGCAAGGACAAACCCGTCACGAGGATGTACAGCAGGCTGTAGAGGGCGATGGTTAGGGAACGATGCCCGTCACGGTAAGCGGACAGGTTGTCTTGCTGGGCTTTGAGCATGTCCAGCGTCAAGTAATGTTGTCCGCCGGAGGCAAAGAATACGCTGATAGCCACGGCGGCAATGGCCAGTAAGAGGATGCGTGAGGGGTTCATAAGCATTAAGCCAAGGAAGTGTTGGGCGTAGGCGCATTCTTACCAAGTTTATGGTGTCGTGTCGAATGGTTTTTGGTGGGGGCTGATAAAAACGGGCTGGCCAGCCTGTATGGAACGGTAGCGTAATGCCCCGTCCAATGGCCCCGACAAAACCGAGGAGCGCAAGGAGGAAGCGGTAATCGGGCCGCCTTCTGACTCGTGCCGTCCAGGCACTCGCACTCCGTGTGCTTCGCATCCAAATCTGCTCCAAGCAGATTTGTCTTTGGATACTTTCTTTTCGACTGCAAGGATGCCACCACTAAAGGGTGGTCTATGGACAGAGGTAGGGCAACGCAGGAGCAGTTGCCGAGGCGGAGCAAAAAAAAGTATCTCGCTTTCGGGTGCGAGAACCCGATTAAAAAACTGTCGCGCTAGCGACTCATCATTATTTATTTTCAAGCCGCAGAAAATGTTTGCGTAACATCAGTTATCTATTGTTTCATAATAACATTTTGCTTGTGACATATGCACTTAAACGGGCTTTGGTTGATGGCTATAATCCCAACCCAAGGCCAAGGGGCTGATAGCTTGTTTCCTGGCCTTGCGCAGGAGGGTACATCCCTAGGGGTTGCCTGAGAGTGGGGAAAAACATCAACTGATGGTAAACAACAACGAGGAATTATTATGAAACGCAAAAATATGGCTAAATTTTCAGGCATTGCCTTAATGCTTTATTCCGTTTTCGCATCCGCCGCTTCGCCGGTTGGGTACTGGGAAATCACGTCTTATGTCGAACCTAATTTGGCTTTTGGGGTTGCCAATAAGGTCTGTTTCCTGAGCAACGGAACGTGGACTTCGTATACGTTCCCAGGGGCGAACGGTACGTGGTTCCAAAAAGGGGATAGGCTACGGACGACCGCGTATTCGCCGCAAAATCAATGGATGCATGGGTTATTCGGGCAGTTTGCGAATAACAATGAGTTTACCGGTGAATATATTGGTTTTGTGTTGAACGGTAACACTGTCCAAACAACGGAAAAAGGTAATTTTATTGCCAAACGTGCGGGCCGTGCTTGTCCTGTGCTATAGCGGCGGTAGGAAGCTGATGTACGGGTAATGTGCCATTTTAGGCCGGGTAACGAGGGTTGCCCGGCCTAGCCTGTGTTAACAGCTTGCTTTAATTCGATTTACGATGGTCTGCCGGAACGTCACGGCGGACTGCCCCGGTATACAACTGTCTTGGACGGCCGATTTTTTGTTCCGGGTCGGCGATCATTTCATCCCAATGCGCTATCCAGCCTACGGTACGCCCCATTGCAAACATCGCGGTGAACATATTGGTGGGGATGCCTAAGGCGTGCAGGACGATGCCGGAATAGAAGTCGACATTGGGGTAGAGCTTTTTCTCGATGAAGTATTCATCTTCCAAGGCGATACGTTCCAATTCCAACGCCAGCGCGAACAGTTTATTGTCGTGCAGGCCCAGTTCGGTAAGCACTTCATGGCAAGTGGCACGCATGAGTTTGGCGCGGGGGTCGTGGTTTTTGTAGACCCGGTGGCCGAAGCCCATGAGCCGGAACGGGTCGTTTTTGTCCTTGGCTTTTTTGATGAATTCGGGGATGCGCGAGACATCGCCGATTTTCTCCAACATGTTCAACACCGCCTCGTTCGCGCCGCCATGCGCAGAGCCCCACAAACAGGCGATGCCCGCCGTGATGCAGGCGAACGGGTTGGCTCCGCTGGAACCTGCCAGACGCACCGTTGATGTGGAGGCGTTTTGTTCGTGGTCGGCGTGCAGGATCAAAATCCTTTCCAAGGCACGCACCAGCACCGGGTTGGCCTGATAGTCGTCGCATGGGGTCGCGTGCATCATGCGCAGGAAGTTTTCCACATAACTGAGCTTGTTTTGCGGGTACATGAACGGCATGCCAGTGCTGTACTTATGGCACATGGCGACAATGGTCGGCACTTTCGCAATCAAGCGTATCGCACTGATTTCACGGTCTTTTTTAGAGCGGATGTCCAAGGCATCGTGGTAAAACGCCGATAAGGCCCCGACGACCCCGACCATGATCGCCATGGGATGCGCGTCGCGGCGGAAGCCTTTGAAAAAATTGGTCAATTGGTCATGCACCATGGTGTGCATGGTGACATTGTATTGGAACTCGGCCAGTTCGCCGCTAGCGGGCAGTTCGCCGTTCAGTATCAAGTAACAGACTTCAAGAAAGTTGCATTGCTCGGCCAGCTGTTCGATAGGGTAGCCGCGATACAGCAACACCCCTTCTTCCCCGTCAATAAACGTGATGGTGGAACGGCAGCTGGCGGTTGAATTGAAGCCTGGGTCGTAAGTAAACATGCCGGTGTTTTTATACAAGGCTTGGACATCAACAACATTAGGCCCCGTGCTTCCAGTTAAAACAGGTAACTCGCATAAAGGCTGGCCGTTCTCATTTAAGGTAAGACTGCGTAGTTGGGTCATGGATTTTCTCTCTGTTTTAGGTATGTTTAATGATGCCGCAAGCGGTATAGCAAGCAATCAGGCCGGTTTGGCGTTGGCTATGGCTTGTTGCGCCAGTTCCGTCACTTTCGCCCAGTTTTTGGCTTTGACCGCGTCGGCAGGCGCCAACCATGAGCCACCAACACAAGCGACATTGCTTAGGGCCAGATAGTCTTGGTAATTTTCAGGCGAAATCCCTCCCGTCGGGCAAAAAGTCACATAAGGCACGGGGCCGGCAATGGCTTTTAACATGGGGATGCCGCCAGCCGCTTCGGCAGGGAAAAATTTGAAGTGGTCCAACCCGTATTCCATGCCTTGCATCAGTTCTGACAACGTCGCTATGCCTGGGATCAAGGCGATATTGCCGGTTAATGCGGCGGCCAACAGCTTGGGCGTCAGGCCCGGGCTGATGGCGAACACGGCGCCCGCCGCTTCGGCGGCTTGAAGTTGTTCCGGAGTGGTGATCGTACCTGCGCCAACAATCGCGTCTTTGACATTATCGGCAATCAGCTTGATGGCTTCCAGTGCGATGGGTGTGCGTAAGGTGATTTCCAGCACCCTGATGCCGCCAGCAACCAAAGCTTCTGCCAAGGGCACGGCGTCATCCAGATTTTGGATAACCATCACGGGCATCACGGAGCTGGCATTGAGCACGTCTTTTGGGGATATTTTCCAGTGGGTTTGGGTCATGGTTTTACCAGTTGTGTTAGTTTAAATTCAATTGGTTAGGGTTAGACGGCTATGTTTAATCAATGACAAACAGATTGCTCGCACCTGTTTCGGCGGTGGTCGCACCTTGGCGGAACCCTCCGAACATTTCCCGTCCCATACCAAAATGGTGGTTTTTCGCGGAGTTTTCTTCCGGTAAACGGCCGTTAAACTCGGTTTCGTCAACCAACACATTCACATCGCCCGTTTTGATGTTCAGGGAAATGATGTCGCCGTTACGTACTTTTGCCAGCGGCCCGCCGTTGATGCATTCGGGGTACATATGGATGGCGGAAGGCACTTTGCCGGACGCGCCGGACATGCGCCCGTCAGTCAACAAGGCCACTTTGTAGCCTTTGTCCTGCAATAAACCTAGCGCCGGGGTCAGTTTGTGCAGTTCCGGCATCCCATTGGCGCGCGGGCCTTGGAAGCGCAACACGGCGACAAAATCGTGGTTCAGTTCGCCGCGTTTGAAGGCCGCCATCATTTCGTCCTGGTCATCAAACACCACGGCGGGGGCTTCAACCACTTGATGGTCTTCGGATACGGCGGAGACTTTGGAGATGCCGCGCCCCAAGTTGCCACGTATCAGATGGATGCCGCCACCCGGTGCAAACGGTTTTTCTACGGTGGCGATGACTTCGGTGTCCAGCGACGCGGCGGGGCTGGCCTCCCAAACCAAGTTGCCGCCAATAATTTTCGGCTCTTGTGTATATTGGCCCATGCCGTGCCGGTCGCCAATTGTCAAAATGTCTTCGTGCATCATGCCGTGTTTGAGCAGTTCGGCAATCAGCACGCCCATACCGCCAGCGGCTTGGAAGTGGTTGACGTCAGCCGGGCCGTTCGGGTAAATCTTGGTGATCAATGGGATGGCTTTGGACAGATTGTCAAAATCATTCCAGTTGATGATGATGCCCGCCATCCGTGCTATGGCAACTAGGTGCATGGTGTGGTTGGTCGATCCACCTGTCGCCAGCAAGCCGATCAGGGCATTTAAGATGGCTTTTTCGTTGATGACATGGCCGATGGGGCGGAAATCATTGCCTAAGGCGGTAAATTTCAGGACTTGCCGGGCGGCGGCTTTGGTCAGTTCATCGCGCAATGGCGTGTACGGATTGACGAAGGAGCTGCCTGGCAAATGTAACCCCATCATTTCCACCATCATCTGGTTGCTGTTCGCCGTGCCATAAAACGTGCAAGTGCCAGGGCTGTGGTAGGATTTGGATTCGGACTCCAACAATTCGGCGCGGCCGATTTTGCCTTCTGCATATTGTTGTCGGGCGCGGGATTTTTCTTTGTTGGTGATGCCGCTGGGCATGGGGCCGGCGGGGACAAACACGGCGGGCAAGTGCCCGAAACTCAACGCGCCCATCAGCAAGCCCGGGACGATCTTGTCGCACACCCCTAGGTACAGCGCACCGTCAAACATATTGTGGCTCAAGCCAATGGCGGTGGACATGGCGATCACGTCGCGGCTGAACAGGGACAATTCCATCCCGGCCTGGCCTTGGGTGATGCCGTCGCACATCGCAGGGACGCCGCCCGCAAATTGCGCCACGCCACCTGCGGCGCTGATGGCTTCTTTGATCAGGGCGGGCGCGTCTTTGTATGGCTCATGCGCGGACAGCATGTCGTTATACGAGGAGATAATGCCTATATTGGCTTTTTTATCGCCCGCCAAATCCAGTTTTTCGCCTGCGCCACACGCGGCAAAGCCATGTGCCAGGTTACCACAGCCTAACACGGAGCGGTGCGGGCCTTTGCCTATCGCCCCGTCGATACACACCAAATAGGCTTCGCGGGTGCGGTGGCTGCGGTCAATGACTTCTTTGGTGACTTTTTCTAATAATGGGTGCATGGACAATCCTGATAAATCAACGGCGGTTATTTTTAAGTTCGGAGGCTTTTAAACCTGAAAGGTTTTTGAAGACTTTCAGGGTATGGTTTTTTGATTTACTCTTCCCAAGCCCTGCCATCCCTGGCAATCAGCGCGACCGATGCGACCGGCCCCCAGGTTCCTGCCGGATAGGATTTGGGCTCGGCATTGAGATGTTGCCAGGCGTTCTGTATCGAATCAATCCATGTCCACGCCTGTTCGATTTCTTCGCGGCTTAAGAACAAGGTCGGGTTGCCGCGCATGGCTTCCAGCACCAATTTCTCATAACCGCCGAAGATCCGGCTCTTTTTGAAGGCTTCGGAAAAGCTTAAGTCGAGCTTGGTTTTTTTCAACTTGATATGCTCGTCAATGCCGGGGATTTTATTGAGCATTTCAATTTCCACACCCTCGTTGGGCTGCAAATGGATGATCAGCTTGTTGGGGGGCAACTCGCGGAAACTGTCGCTAAAAATGTTATGTGGCAATTGTTTGAAGTAAACGACAATTTCAGTGCGTTTGCTGAGCATGGCCTTGCCCGTGCGTAGGTAAAAAGGCACGCCGGCCCACCGCCAGTTGTCAATGTCCACACGCAAGGCCACGAAACTTTCAGTGGTGCTTTCGGTGTTTGCGCCTTCTTCCTCCAGGTAACCCGGGACCGCCTTGCCTTTCAAATAGCCGGCCGAATATTGCCCGCGTACGGTTTTTTCTTCAACGTTGTTGAGGGTGATTGGGCGCAATGCCTTCAGGACTTTGATCTTTTCGTTATGGATGCTTTCGGCTTCCAGATTGACAGGGGGCTCCATGGCAATAAATGTCAGGATCTGCAATAAATGGTTCTGCACCATGTCACGCAATTGCCCGGTTTTGTCGAAATAGTCCCAACGGCCTTCAATGCCGACCTCTTCGGCAACGGTGATTTGGATGTGGTCGATGGTGTTGTGGTTCCAGTTGGTGGTGAAAATCGAGTTGGCAAAGCGTAACGCCAGCAAATTCAGCACCGTTTCTTTCCCTAGATAATGGTCAATGCGGAAGACTTGCTTTTCGCTAAAGACGTTAGCCACCACATCATTGATTTCTTTGGATGATTTTAGGTTGTGGCCAATGGGTTTCTCCATGACCATGCGGGACTCTTCAGTCAAAATCCCGGATTGGTGCAATCCCTGACAAATGTTTTTAAACAAAAATGGCGATACGGCAAAGTAATTGACCAGCACCCGGGTTTTGCTGTCGGTGACGCTTTTTAATAGTTTGTATTGCTCCGTTTGCGTCAAATCAATTTGCAAATAAGCCAGCCTGGCCGAAAAGCGTTTCCAAACCACTTCGTCCATTGCCTCATTTAAAAACTCCTGCAAGCTTTTATAGGCAATATCAATAAATTGTGCATTGTCATGCGCATGTCTGTCGACACCAATGATGCGGGTGTCCGGTTCTATCAGTTGGGCATTTTCCAACCGATACAAAGAAATAAGTAGTTTGCGGCGGGATAAATCGCCGAGTGCGCCGAAGAGAACCAAATCACAGGGTTTAAATGCTTTTTTGTCTTTCATTACTTGTCGCCAGTTAAAAAGAGAGGCCGGTGTGGGAGGTGAGCAATTAATATGCCGAGATATTAGCTTCTTATTATCTCAGAAATTGTTTGAATGTGCTGTACTGATTAGCCACGTTAAACATGCAAAATTGGCAATTGGCGTTACAAAATGGGCGCAAACACCGGGAATTTTTGATCTATTTTGGTGCAAAGATGGGGTGGCTTAACCAAAATGTGGCGCGGCACAATCCATTGCAAAATATCATTTTTTGGATTGACAATGGACTAAAAACTCACATATAGTATCGACTCGAAACCAAAAAAGGAGAGCGATTTATGAATACTGCGATTTTTTATCATGCTGGATGCCCTGTTTGTGTGGGGGCCGAACAAATGGTGGCTGACGCCATTGATCATGGCAGGTATGCCGTTGAGGTTGTGCATTTGGGGGAACAGGCGGGACGTATTTTTGAAGCGGAACAGTCTGGCGTAAAGTCAGTCCCCGCACTACTGCTAAATGGCCAAGTTTTCCATATCAACTTCGGCGCATCATTAGACGACTTAAAAAAATAATAAAAAAGGTGTGACAATGAACGGACAAGAACAAAAAAAAGATAAATTCTGGTTGTATGTGGGTGGCGCCATGTTCCTGATCATTGCCGGTATCGCAATGGTCAAGCAAAGTGAGAATGAAAAATTCGCCCCTATCAAACAGCAGTTAGACGAGGAAAATGCCCAGATGAACATCAGGGTATTGGATGGCAATTAACAAAGGAGCGATTTCATGAAATATAAATTAACCGCTCTGCTGCCTTTGGTGGTTTTGCTCTCCGGCGCATCATTTACTGGGGAGGCATTGGCGACCGAATACATTTATCGGGATTTGATGGCGAACACCTTGCCGTCACCCGGCTGTGCAAGCGAAGCCGAGGCCATTGGCCATGCGTCCAAGCCGTTCAACATTAACAAGTACAGCAAGAAGTTTTGCCAGTCGCAAGGGTACGGTTGGCATGTCGATGCAGTCAAGGACAACGGTAAACCTGTTTGCCAGGATTGCAGCGGGGGCAATGTTGGCAAAAAGCAATGCCATCTTGAAGATGTTGTGGTGACCTGTAAACGCATTAAACCCGGTTCGGTTGGTATGTTGCCGGGAAAAAGCTGAGCGGCTTGGCATGGGTTTAGGTGGGCTGTAGCTCAAGAGTCAAATTATCTTCCTCCATTATATGGCCGGATAGCTTGCGCTAAGCCCGGCCTTTTTTGCCGCTGTTCCTTTGGCATAGTGGCGTCCATCAGGATCATAGTTAATTTGTTATAATGTTTCCGGTTGAAAAGCCGCTTTTCTGGTGCTTATGCCGCCGGAGAGGTTTATAAAATAACGGGACTACAACAACTATGAGTAACAATATTCTCCAGTCTTCACCTTCAGAAGACCTTTTCTCTTCGGCTTTTCTCTTCGGTAATGTCGGTGCGCCGTTTGTTATTGGTATGGCGGTCGGTTATTTTGCCAAGAAAATGCTCCGCATCACCCTTTTTGTTTCAGGCGCGGCTATCGTGATGTTGTTTGTGGCTGAATATTATGGGGTGGTCAATATTAGCGACGCGGACTTGCAGCATGCCGCCAATTCCGCAACCCATGCGGCAAAAACGTCAGGGGATTTTTTGGTGGGCCGTTTGTCTAGCATCACCAGCAAAGGCGTGAGTGGTGTGGTGGGTTTCTTTGCTGGTTTTAAATTGGGGTGAGAGCTTGGGCTGGTTGATGAAGTCGTTGGTTTTTAGCGTTTCATCGAGTCAAAAAACTCGGCATTGGTCTTAAAGTCTTTTAGTTTGCCGATTAAAAATTCTGATGCCGCCGTTTCGTCCATAGGCTGCAAAATTTTGCGCAGTATCCAGGTTTTTTGCAAGGTGTCAGGGTCGACCAGGTATTCTTCGCGGCGGGTACCGGAGCGGTTGATGTTAATCGCCGGGTAAATGCGTTTTTCGGCAATTTTGCGGTCCAGATGCAATTCCATATTGCCCGTGCCTTTGAATTCTTCGTAAATCACCTCGTCCATCCTAGAGCCGGTATCAACCAAGGCGGTGGCGATGATGGTCAAGCTGCCGCCTTCTTCGATATTACGCGCCGCACCGAAAAAGCGTTTGGGTTTTTCCAGGGCGTTGGCATCGACGCCGCCCGTCAATATTTTGCCTGATGAAGGCACGACCGTGTTGTAGGCCCTGGCGAGGCGGGTGATGGAGTCTAACAAAATGACTACGTCGTGTTTGTGCTCGACCAAACGGCGGGCTTTTTCTATCACCATTTCGGCAACTTGCACATGGCGGACGGCGGGTTCGTCAAAGGTGCTGGAAATCACTTCCCCGCGCACACAACGTTCCATCTCCGTGACCTCTTCAGGGCGTTCGTCGATTAACAGGACAATCAGATAACATTCGGGGTTTTGCTCGGCAATCGCTTGGGCGAGGCTTTGCAAGATCATGGTCTTACCGGCTTTCGGTGGCGAGACGATCAGGCCCCGCTGGCCTTTACCGATAGGCGCGATCAGGTCGATGATGCGTCCGGTCAGGTCTTCGCTGGTGCCGTTGCCTTGTTCGAGGACAAAGCGCTCTTTGGCAAACAGGGGGGTTAGGTTGGAGAAGTAGATTTTGTTTTTGGTGTTTTCGGGTGGCTCAAAATTGATTTGCTCAACTTTAAGCATGGCGAAATAACGTTCGTTGTCTTTGGGTGGCCGTATTTTACCGCTGATAGTATCGCCCGTTTTTAGCGAGAACCGCCGGATTTGGCTAGGGGAAACATAAATATCATCTGGGCCTGCGAGATAGGAACATCCGGGTGTACGTAAAAAACCAAAACCATCTTGTAAGATTTCCAAAACGCCGTCGCCGTAAATGTCGTCGCCTGCTTTCGCTTGTTTTTTAAGGATGGCGAAAATTAAATCCTGCTTGCGTGATCGGGCAACATTTTCAAGGCCTAAAGACTCGGCGATGTCAATGACTTCACTGATTTGTTTAAGTTTTAACTCGGTAAGATTCATAAAAAAGATAACCCGAAGGAAAGCGGTTAGTGCTGTACAGCCTAACTACTTGTATAGGATGGATGGATTGATAATTCAGGGGTGTAACTATCGGATGATATGATTGAGTGCGCGTGACCACCGCACCGGATAAGTATAACTGATGCACTCAGACCCGTCCAACCTTTTGTGACAGATCTGAGCCAATAGGCAAGCTAGATATTGGTGTCAAGAAATTTGGTAAGTTCTGATTTGGTCAGAGCCCCGACTTTAGTGGCTTCCACTTCGCCATCCTTAAATAGCATCAGTGTTGGGATGCCGCGTACGCCATAATGTTGTGGCGTTTTGGGGTTCTCATCTATGTTCACTTTTACTACAGTCAATTTGCCCGCATATTCTTCCGCAATAGCATCCAGAACCGGGGCAATCATTTTACATGGCCCGCACCATTCAGCCCAATAATCGACTAGGACAGGGCCGGCGGCCTTAAGGACTGTTTCACTAAATTCACTATCACTTACATGAAGGACTGAGTCACTCACACTAATTCTCCAACAAATAAAATTCGAAACTATAGGAGGCTTGGCAACGTGAGTCAATCAATTTTTAGGCTTAGCATTTTAACCTATTGGGATTTTACGTTATGCTATAGCCCATGAAACAGACTCATCTCACTGAAACACGCTTTAGCAATTTGGAATTATCTGACAGTATACTCCGTAGCCTCAATGAGGCCGGGTTCAAAAACTGCTCGCCCATTCAGGATAAAGCCCTCCCTTTGCTGCTACGCAATAAAGATATTGCCGGACAAGCCCAAACCGGAACCGGTAAAACGGCGACGTTTTTATTGGCCGCTTTCCAGTATCTCATCAATGACGGCTATGACGAACCGGTGGATGTTGATCCGGAAGATGTTGATATTGAAATCGTTCCGGCACCTGTTGCCGTTCCTGTCAGAAAAAAAATCAATAACCCTCGGGCCATTATCCTCGCGCCAACCCGTGAGCTGGCGATCCAGATACATAAGGATGCGTTGCAGCTCAGCAAGCATTTGGATTTGAAATTCGCGCTGATTTACGGGGGTACGGATTACGAGAAGCAGCGGGAAAAAATAAAATCCAATGTCGATATGATTATCGGCACGCCAGGGCGCATCATTGATTTTTACAAACAAAAAGTTTTTACGTTAGAGCATGTCAAAGTCACTGTCATGGACGAAGCTGACCGCATGTTCGACCTGGGTTTTATCAAAGACATCCGCTATCTGTTGCACCGCATGCCGCCGCCCGATAAGCGCTTGAATATGCTGTTTTCAGCGACCTTGTCTTATAAAGTGACCGAGCTGGCTTACGAGCACATGAACAATCCGGTGCTGATCCGGATCGAAAGCGAGGAGGTCACTTCCAAAGCCATACAGCAAAGCGCGTTTTGCCCCTCTAACGACCAAAAGCTGCCGCTGTTGCTTGGCATCCTTAACCAATACCAGCCCTTACGCAGCATTATTTTTGTCAACACCAAACGCTGTGCCGAGCTACTGGATGACACGCTCAATGCCAACGGCTATAAGACCGCCGCCCTGAGTGGCGACGTGCCGCAAGATAAACGCCAGCGCTTATTGAATGATTTTCAGGAAAACCGCATCACCTTGCTGATCGCCACCGATGTTGCCGCCAGAGGGCTGCATATCGCCGATGTGTCGCATGTGTTCAATTACGATTTGCCGCAAGACGTGGAAGATTATGTGCATAGGATAGGCCGCACCGCCCGCTTTGGGGCCAGCGGCGAGGCGATCAGTTTTGTTTGCGAGCAGTACGCTTATTCCATGCCCGATATTGAAGAATACATTGGGCAAAAAATCCCTGTCAAAGCCATCCCTAAGGAGCTGTTGGCCGAAGTCATCGTGCCGGAAAGAAAAATACGCGAGGCTAGGCCAGCCAATGGCGAAAAACGCTTTAAAACCGGTGGCAAGCCTTTCAAGCCTAAAGCCCGCCCATCAACTCCCGAAAATCCTCAATAGCCGGAAAGCCGTTAATCTCGCGTTTAGGTAGCTGGCTATCCGGTTTGGCGACGGCGACGACATGGGCGATGCCAAACCGCCGCGCTGATTCCAGCACCGCCAAATTGTCATCCACCAACAATGTCCTTTGTTTGTCAAACGCTTGTTGTTGCTGCAACAAAGCCCAAAAGCCTGGCTGTTCTTTGGCGGCCCCTAGTTCGTGGGAACAGATAATGGCGTCAAAAAAAACATGTAAACAGGTTTTTGCCATTTTTATATCAAGGCCGCCCCGATGCGCGTTGGTCACTAAAAACAATGCCCTTGATGAGGAACGGGTTTTTTCCAGGAAGTCCGTGACATGCGGCAGCACGGTGATCAGTCCGGCAATTTCCGCCTTCAATCCGGCAATGTCCAATTGCAGGGCGTCACTCCAATAATCTAAACAGTACCATTCCAGCTTGCCCTCCATGCTTTTAAAGCGCGGTATGAGCTGCCGTTTTGCTTCTGCTAGGGATAATCCTTGCTGCTGGGCATATTTCAACGGCACAAATTCCTTCCAGAAATGGTTGTCAAAATTCAAGTCCAGCAGTGTGCCGTCCATATCCAGCATCACGGTATCAATTTTGTTCCAATCTATCATAAGAGTGCGTTATAGTTAGGTCACTGAATTTATAAATATCCCGATGGCACAAAAACCGACTATCCTTACCAAAACCCTTGTTGCTAAAAGCCGTTTGTTCAGGATCGAAGCATTGGACATACAGTTTAGCAATGGCGAGTTACGCCAATATGAACGCCTGGCAAGAAGCGGTATGGGCGGCGCCGTGTTGGTTGTCCCGATGCTTGACAGCACAACGGTATTATTGATCCGCGAATATTCGGCAGGCACACACCGCTATGAATTGGGCTTGCCGAAAGGCAAAGTCGATGCGGGCGAATCGTTTTTTGAAGCGGCCAACCGCGAACTGAAAGAAGAGGTCGGTTTTGGCGCCAATAGCCTATATCATTTAAGCACGTTTTCCGTCGCCCCATCCTATCTCGAACACACCACCGAAATTATCCTTGCCCAAGACTTGTATGCCGAAAAATTGGACGGTGACGAGCCGGAAGAATTGGAAGTCATCGCCTGGAAGCTCGCTGACCTTAACGCCCTGATGGCGACGGGCGAGTGCACCGAGGCGAGGTCTATCGCGGCGTTGTTCATGGCGAGGGAATATCTGGAGCAATCTGCCAGTTAAGTTTAGATACAGATCCACACCCTGCCATAACGGGTTGGCAGTCTCTACAGCCGATACAAAGGTTCTAGCGGGCTGTCTTCTTTTCCCGCCAACTTTGCCCGCGCCTGATTCTCAGTAAAGGTCTGGAACAAGCGTTTGCCTTGCCATTGGCCGGTATCCTTACCATACAACACCTGGTTCAGTTCCTGGATCTCATCACGCAAACGCGCCTCGCAATGCGTGGCAATCGCGCCCAGGCTGGTTGCTTGGAATTGCTGTCGTCCCCAATCCAATAAGGCTTTTTTGGCGGCTGGTGCGTCATTTTCGGCGCAAGCCTTTTTTAAGCGCTTAACCGTGTCTTTAAAGCGCATTTCCCTCTCCATGGCGGCTTCATCAGGCATGGCTTTGTTGGCAGGTTTGTTACGCAAAAAATAAACCAAGGTCGCAAGCCACCCTACTGCAAGCACTAACGCCAGCCAGGGCCAGTAATCGTCGGTAGGGGCTGGCGTTGTGCTGGTGATCGGTGCGGCGGGTGGCCTTTCCACGGGCTTTAAGGCCGCAGGTGGCGCATGGGTTGCCGGGGCTGGTGCGGGCGCATCGGCTCCGGCTATGGCGGTGATTACGGTTTCCGGGATGCTGGCCACTTCCATTTTCTGGGTTTGGGTGTTGAACCAGGGGATGGAAACCGCAGGTAAGGTATAGCTGCCTGCTTGGGAAGGGATCAGGGCGATTTTTTCTTCCCGGAAGGCGGTCAGGCCGTCGCTGCCCTTGTTTTCTTTTAGTACAGGCTGGTCGGGATAAGTCTTAAATGCGCCGTTATTTTGGCTGGAACCCAACTCCGGCAATTGCCCGACAGTGATGCCCTTGGCTTGCAGGGTCAACGTCCGGGTCAAGGGTTCGCCCACTTTCATGTGCGCCGTATCGCCAGACCACGCCTGTTTCAATTCCAATTGTTCGGCAGGCAGCCAAGGGTGGCCTGCGGTTAAGCTGGGGGCGGGTTTGATGTCCAATTTGATCGCGGGCGATTCGACGCGTTTCGTCTTGGCGACTTGGGGGTTAAAAAAATTATTGTAAAGCGAGCGGTTGGCGCTTAGCACTTCGGCGGTCAATACCAAGGGCTTAATGGTCAAGGCACCGCTTTTTTGCGGGAAAACCGCGTACTTGCGTTCTGTGACCGAATACGCAACGCCATTGATTTCGGTGTTGTAGTTGGTGTCTTCACCTAGTTTTTCGATCACCGCGTCCGCCAGTTCCGGTTCGGACAATTGCGCCCTGGCAATCTCAACGCGGGTAAAAACCCGCAGGGTGTAAATGATTTGCGCTTGGATATATCCGTTGGTTGGTGTGGCTTCGGCTTTTAGAAACACTTCCTCATGGGTGTCGGCATCTTGTTGCGTGCCGCCTTGCTGCACTTGCACCGGTACCGGCGCGGTGACATCGTCACCAAAATGGATGGCCGGGATTTCCAAATTCCCCGCCGTTTTTGCGATGACATTTAGCGTCCATTGGATTGTTTTGCTGGTTTGCCCGTTAATCCATGACGAACTGCTGCCTTGGCTTTGGTGGAGTATCGAAAAATTTTGCTCCAGCGGGCTAAAATCAGGGTCATCGTCAGGTTCCTCGGTGGCGGTGAAAATGACCTGGAACGAATCATTCAGATTGACCGGATTGCGGTCTACGGTCACTTGGATTGGTGCCGCCCAGCCATACTTTGGAATGGCCAGCAAGAACAGCAAGGGCAATAGCCGAAAAAATTGGAACAGGTTTGTCGGTAACATAAGTTTAGCTTTCATCTTTCAAGTTTTGAATATGGAAAGTAAAGGCGTGGCAGATAAATTCAACTTTTGTGACGGCTGGTTCGCCGAGCAAGGAAAGCCCGCGAATCAACGGCGGGATGCTTTTGCCCGCACGCCATGCCGGATAACCCTCAAGGGGGGCTAATGGCTTTGAACCCCATTATTTGTAATACATGGGAATCCCCATTCCATCAAATTCACTCGCGCACCGGTTTTTTATCCAATTTCCTTTGCAAGGTACGCCGGTGCATGTTCAGTGCGCGTGCGGCGGCGGAGATGTTGCCGTCATAGCGCATCAGCACTTTTTGCAAATGCTCCCACTCCAGGCGTTTGATAGACAAGGGGTTTTCGCTGATGGATACCGACGCGTCACCTTCGTTTTTATTCAGCGCGTTGACGATCTCATCGGCGTTGGCGGGTTTGGTCAAATAATGGATCGCGCCGAGCTTGATCGCTTCAACGGCGGTGGCGATGCTGGCGAAACCGGTCAGCATGACGATTTGGGTGTTGTCATCCAGGGAAATCAGTTTCTTGACCAATTCCAAGCCGGATTCATAACCAATGCGCAAATCTATCACGGCATATTCGGGCAGGGTTTGTTCGGCCAGCGCAATGCCGCTGGCGACATCGTTGGCGACCAGCACTTCATAATTACGTTTTTCCAATGCGTTTTTCAAGACCTTACAAAAAGTCTCGTCATCATCTACCAATAATAACCGCGGTTTATCCAGTTCCTGTGCTGTCATCGTTTTGCTCTGCATTTAATAGGGGTATGGTAATTTCTACACAAGCGCCGCCTGAGTCGAGGTTGTATAAATTTATTTTACCGCCTAAACGTTGGATCGTGGAGTAGGTCAGGAATAAGCCAACGCCCAGGCCACGCTTTTTACTGATGACAGGTTGTTTGCCCGTAAATTCCAGGACTTCTGCAGGTAAGCCGACACCAAAATCGCGGATTTTGATCACCGCTTGCTGTAAATCCCAGTTGGCATGCAGTTCAATGCCTTTTTCCACGGGTGAAACTTCAGCGGCATTGTTCAGGATATTAATGATGGAGTGGGTCAGCGTGCGTTCGGCGATAATCTTCGCGTCCGTGTCCACGTCGGGGTCGATGATGAAGTTAAGCTTGGTGGAGGCTTTATGGGTCCGCCATTGTTTGATGACTTCGTCAATATACTCAACGAATAAGATGACCCGGCCTGATTCGGCGCGGAGTTCGCCCGCCGAGGCCGACATCACCGATAAGGCGGCCTTACAACGCTCAATTTCCTGTTTCATAATCAGGGTTTTTTCGTGCAAATCAGGAAAACGGTGTTCGGGATACTCTTGCTCCAGTTCATGGGTGACGATAGCAATAGTCCCTAATGGCGTCCCCATATCATGCGCCGCGCTTGCCGCTAAAGTCCCCAAGGCCACCACCCGTTCGTCACGGAGCGCGTTTTCGCGGGCTTCGGCGAGGTTACGTTCCTGGATACGTAAGGCGATGGCCAGTTCCACAACAAAAAACGCCACCAAGCCTGCGCTGAACACAAAGCCAAACCACATGCCGAAAATATGCAAATTAAAATAGTGCTTATCGCTTAGGGCATGGGCTTGCTGCAAGGCGTCATAATTCACCCCCGAATGCAACAAATGGGGATTGGGCGAATGTGGCTCTATGGCGGGCAAGGGGATATTGAAGGCCATCAGCACCGTGTACATGGAGGTGGTGATGATCACCATATACCAGGCATAAGAATGCGGCAGCATGATCGCGGTGATGATCACGGGCAACAAAAACACCCAAATGATCGGGTTCGATGCCCCCCCGGTCAGATACAGCAAGGCGGCGATGGCGACCACATCCATAATGAGTTGGATGAAAATCTCGGTTTCATTGACCGGTTCTTCCGCCTGCAAGCGCACCGAGGTGTAAAAATTCAATGCGCCGATCATGAACACCACCATCCAAAGCTGCTGTTGCGGCAGGTGGATGTTCAGGCCATAGGACGAGAGGATGATCAGCAAAGATTCGCTGAGTATCATCAAATTCCTTAAGATGAACAGCCAGCGCAGGTTTTGCCGTGCCGAGAACTCTGATTTAGGGGAGACGTGTGAAAACATGGCGGGGTTTAACCTTCTTGGCCGTCAATGCGGGCCTGGGTCAGGATGGGCAGATAAACCACAATGAACAAGGCGAATGCCGCCAACCAACATAAGGTGGAACCATAGACCAACCAGTCATACCAATTTGGCAAGGCGATGGGCAGCAATACCCGCAGTAAGGCGGCAACGTTGATCAACACAAAGGCCAGGGCGATGGCATTGGATACCCGCAACGCCCGTCCGGTATGCCCTAAAGATACCCGTGCCATCATCCCCAAGGTCACTACGGCAATGCCTCCGACAGTAAACGCATGCAACGCTAATGAAGGCAAAACCAGTTGATAGGCCGCTAGTGCAGTCAGGCCAAATCCAGTGATAATCCAACCATAGCCAATATACAACACCCACAACAAGGGCACGTAGCGGATCCTGGGCACGTACCAGCCATAGACTCTGGCAAAATTGGCCAGTGCGGCAATGATCGCCGCCACCGCCAACCCAGTGCCGGAAACATGGGCCAGTTGTAAGGCAAACACCAACACCGCGCTGGCGATCGAAAGGCCCTCTATCAATGGGTTTTTTGTCACCATCGTGCCGGAAATGGCGCGTTCGGTAAAAAACGGATAAACGCGTCCGGCAATCACCAGGATCAAGACAACCAGCGTCGCCAACACCAGCCCGATGCCCAGGTTGGCCGAAGCATTTGTCCAGCCGAGCATTTGCGCATGGACCAGGCCATTACCGGCCGCCAATACCAGCAAGATGGCGACGAACACCAAGTTGACCGTTTGTTTGGCTTGCAAAATGGGCAGGCTGACGCGGTAAGCCAACAAGGGCAAGAAAAGAAAATCCACCAAGGCAATTAAGCTATCGGGCAATAATCCGGCATAGAACGGCAGAATCCGTCCATAAAGCCACAATAGGCATAGGCCCCCCAATTGGTCTCCTGATAACGTGGGGCGGCCTGTCCAATTTTTTACGGCGGTCAATAAAAACCCGGCGACCACGGCAACCGAATACCCCAGCAGCATTTCATGGGCGTGCCAAAGGTTAGGGACAAAATAGTTGGCATGCACCAGTTCACCTTTAAAAATGGCGTTCCAGAGGACGATCAGCATCAATGCCGACAACCCGGCGAGAACGAAAAAAGCCCTAAACCCCAACGCGAACAGCGGATAATCAAATATGTTTTTTGTCTTCATTGTGATGAATCTTCCAACCAGTCCAATTCAGTATCAGAAAAGCCTGCAATTATACGCATTTCTCGGTTAAATGGGCCTTTTGGCCTGCCGCCTTGGTAATATTGTTTAAGCATTTGTTGGTAATGGCTTTCTGGATCCAGCCCTTGTTGCAGGCAGCACCACTTAAACCAGTACGAACCGCGTTCGACATGCCCCACCTCATCAGCTAAAATCCGCCCTAACAACGCGGCACTGGCGGCATCACCCATTTGCTTGAATTTACTGATAATGCCAGGGGTTACATCCAAACCCCGCGCTTCCATGCAACGCGGCACCAACGCCAAGCGTGCCAACACATCCCCGGCAGTGTCCTTGGCATGATCCCACAAGCCGCCGTGTGCGCTAAGGTCGCCATACGCCAAACCCAAACCAGCCAAATGCTGGCAAATCAATTCAAAATGTTGCGCCTCTTCGTCGGCAACCGTCAGCCAGTCTTGGTAGAATGCGTCCGGTAGTCCCCGGAAGCGGTACAAAATGTCCCACGCCAAATAAACCGCCATAAATTCAATATGGGCGATGGCATGGAAAAATGCCCCGACCCCGCCGGGTTGCGTCAATTTTCGGTTAGGTACCAGGCGCGGCGGCAACAATTGCGGTTGGGCGGGAAACAGTATGCGGCCAATATCAGCGGGTGGATGCAAGGAAGCCAAGCTTAATTCGCCCCGGCAGAAACGCGCCTTGGCTTCATGCGTCAAAGCCAATTTTTCAGCAATGTCGGCGTTATGCAAACACGCTTCGGCATAATCAAACAGGTTATCCATCATGATGAGAGTTTTAGAAGTTTTCGGGTTACTGGCGTATTGCGGGTTCATCTATTGGCTATCCGACCAAGCGACACTGCCGACGCCGGATTTGTTTTCAGGCGAAGATAAACTGCATCATGCCGGGGCTTATTTTATCCTGGCCGCCTTGGCCTGGGCCAATTTCAGGCGTATCGCCAAACCGCCTATTATACGGGCGGTGGCGGTGATTGTTTTCAGCAGTTTATACGGCGCGTCCGATGAGTGGCACCAATCGTTCGTGCCAGGGCGCAGCCCGGATGTGTTGGATTGGC
This sequence comes from Methylovulum miyakonense HT12, assembly GCF_000384075.1. Taxonomy (GTDB): domain Bacteria; phylum Pseudomonadota; class Gammaproteobacteria; order Methylococcales; family Methylomonadaceae; genus Methylovulum; species Methylovulum miyakonense. Next base: position 831,311 of record NZ_KB913025.1, on the reverse strand, counting down.
TGGCGGATACGTTGGGGGCGGTTTTGGCGGTGTTGGTGTTGTCCACGAAATACACGAAAAGCACGAAAAATGGAGTGCGTAGGTCAGGTTAGCGACGGCGTAACCTGACAATCCCGGAGCGGCATGTTGGCCTTCACCCATCCGGTGCATTACGCTATCGAGACTGTGAAAGAGTTATTTTATGTCCACGAAAATCACGAAAATCACGAAAAAACACGAAAGTGTAAAACTAGATTAAGTGTAAGTTATTGAAAGTTATTATTTAATTGTTTCGTGTTTTTTGTGGGCAATCATTAATTCTTAGAGCATTTTGCAATACTTTCACAGTCTCTATCGCTAATGCGCCCTACGGCTCTGATCCGATAACCTGATGGGTGGCGACCGCGTAACGTCCTCCGAATTTTTAGCACGGGGATTTATCGGTGTAAAACTTACTTGCCCGGATGGGTTGCTAACAAAAAAGTCAAGGCGTATATTCCTGAAAAATCAAGGGGGGCGTGTAAATACCATGCGCCGTTTGGTGTGTAATTCACGGCACCTTTTTAGGTGTCTACTTAACGTTGGGGGAAATTAATGCCTAATACATCAAATCAACCAAACAAAAATTATGACAAAACACCTGAGCAACTAGAAAAATATCGAAACATCAATGTAACCCATCTCTCTTGGAGCTTCTGGTCTAGCTTAGTCAGCTTATTTGCTGGGCTTGTAGCTTTACTTAGCGGCGTTTATCTTGTTATGCAAGGAAACACCGGGCTATCTTCTCAACTAACTGTCATTGGCGGCGTATTAACTGAATTTATTGGCGCAGGTTTTTTCATTCTTTATTCAAAAAATGTAAAGCAACTAAATATCTTCTATGAACGCCTTATAAAGCACCAGGATGTTCTTTATGCAATTAGCCTCGCCAGGGAAGCACAAGAAGACCATAGGGCTGATTTAATTAAAGCTATAATCGGCAAACTATTAACAACAAATGAACCGCCAACCCCGCCAGACGTGCTTAAGGCCATCCTTGAAAGCAATACCCGCAACTCGTAAGGTGCACACTGTAGGGTGCAATAGGCGGTTAGTCGTATTGCCAGGGTCACCTCATTAAAAGTATAAGTATAATCAGTTACTTAAAAATTTGCAGTTTGTAGTCAAATATGTATTTTTCAAACCATTGCCAAATATGCAGGCAATTCATTGATGAATACAATGAGTTACAAACGGCAGAAAATTACTGTCATTAAATCGATAAAACGAAAATATATAACTGACTGTTTTATTTTGATATTTTAATGAGGTGACCCTGGTCGTATTGCACCGCATGTTGGCCTTTGATCATCCGGCGCATTACGCTATCGCTAATGCACCCTACCGCTACCGCTTGAGCCGGGTAGGGTGGGCAACGCTTTTCTGCCCACCACTTACGAACTGTTTGGCTCATCGGCGGGTCTGCGGGTTGTGCGGCTCTGTGGTGTAAGGGCTGTTCGGATGTGGGTCAAAATGTGCTTCATCCTATGCCCAACAAGTCAGTCAGGGGCACGCCGCCCGTTGGCGGTTTTGAAGTTTTGTTTTTTTATCAAGGTTCGGTGGCTTCGCTAAAGCTCACCAAGCGGCGCGCGCCTGTAAAGTTGGGAAAAAGAGCAACCATCCAACAAATGGAATTGGTAAAAAAATAAAAATATGGTATTCAATTAAATAACCAATGCTTTTATTTACTGTGTACCATTGGCTAACTCAGAAAACGAACAACTTTTTGGTTTTTTAATTATGAATATTCAAGCTATTGAACAAGAAGTTTTGCATCTACCGATTGAAGAGAGGGCCAGGCTCGCCGAAAAGCTGCTTTCCAGTTTGGATGCCTTATCGGAACAAGAAATAGAAAAGCTCTGGCTTGTAGAAGCGCAACGTCGAGCTTCAGAAATTGATAATGGAACGGTCCGGCTTGTTTCTGCTGAAGAAGTGGAGCGAAAAATCCAGGCAATTTTGCAATGATATATGCTTTCCACCCTGAGGCAGCGGCAGAATATGCCGAACATGTTGCATTCTACAAATCTCTGCGTACAGAACTCGGAACGCGTTTCCATGAGGCAGTTAAAGCGGTAGTTGCCAGTGTCTGTGAAATGCCCGCACGCTACCGCGCTGAATGTCCACCAGCCATTCGCAAGGCAAGAGTTCAGGGTTTTCCTTACGGCGTCATTTTTCGGGAAGTTGAAGACAACATTCAAATCCTTGCGGTTGCACACCATCGCCGCCGCCCTCTTTACTGGCTGGGCAGGCTTTAAATTACGCGTCTATGGATTTTGCTTTATCTGGCATGTGTGTTTAAACAAGTGTTTGTTTTTTCAATTTGGCTTTGGGGTGTGTTGCAAAAGCCCAATAAGCCAGGCAACGGGACTGCCCGCCGTTCTGGCTGGTGAAGTCAGTTTTTTTCACAGGCAGGGGCTTCGCTGTAGCCAATCACGTAGGCAGCTCCTTGCCGTAACGTTGGGCAGTACAAAATGGAGTTACTTGGCAAAAATTGGTCAGTTGATTTAAAAATCGCATTTAATGCTTATTTGCTCTCCGTTACATACGCTAGCTTAAGCTTTACCTTGTTACTGGAGTGCTTCACTATAATCTCTGGCGGCGGTTTTGAACTGGCTACTGGCAATGATTTTTTTACCAAGGCACAACATTTGTTAGTCATGACAATGCTTTTTTTTACAATCAGTTGGGTATTCACTTTTGTAACCGCCATCCTTCCTTTCTTGTTTGGCATCATGGTTAGTAATCAATTCAAAATATCAAATCGGCTGTACTTTGCAAGTGGTTCTTCTTTAACTGCCGCCATGCTCTGCTCTCTTTTTGTCAATATTCCCGAACTTGGAATCGATGTACAACCGCCAGAACCCTCGTTTTGGCAGAAATATTTCAGAGTGCTGCCATTTTTTTTGGCATCTGGATCAATTGTTGGCTTGGCCTGCTGGAAATATATAATTAAAAAAGCAAAGTAGGCTGGGGTGACGCAAGGGGAACCCCAGCAGAGTGGCTTGTGGTGCTGGGATTGCGCTATTGCTTCATCCCAGCCTACGACACTGGGTTTTCGCGAACCAATGAAATTCCCCAAACTACGCAAACCCCTGCAAGTTCAGCTAAAATGGCGGTTTTTGCATGGGAGCTTGTGATGTCCAAAATTATCCGCGTACGCCGCTACAGTGGCGAAGCCTTAATCCCTTATATCCCTGATTTGGCAAGGCTACGCATTGAAGTGTTCCGCGATTTCCCGTATTTGTATGACGGATCGCTGGATTATGAAAAAAAATATCTGCAAACCTATATCGACAATCCCGCCAGTGTGATTGTCTTGGCTTTGGATGGCGACAAGGTGGTCGGTGCGTCCACGGCCCTGCCGATGAAAGACGAGACCGAAGAATTGCAAAGGCCATTTTTGGAAAATGGCTACAACATTGACGATGTGTTTTATTGCAGCGAGTCGGTGTTGGACAAGAATTATCGTGGCTTAGGCATCGGCGTGCGTTTTTTTGAAGAACGTGAAGCCCACGCCGCCGATTTGGGCGGCTTCAAACATATCACTTTTTGCTGCGTCGAACGTCCGGTTGACCATCCGCGCCGCCCTGCCGATTATGTGCCGTTGGATGCGTTTTGGAACAAACGCGGTTATTTCAAGCATCCTGAGCTGAAAACCAGCTATGTCTGGAAAGATTTGGATGACACTGAAGAAACCGCCAAACCTATGACTTTTTGGTTGAAAAAATGAATGTAAAAATCGCCACCGCCCAATACGACATCAGCTTCCTCGCCAACTGGCAGGAGTATGTGGACAAAGCCACGCGCTGGGTGCGTGAAGCCGCCAGCCAAGGCGCGAAAATCTTGCTGTTCCCGGAATACCACAGCATGGAATTGGCCTCGTTGTTTGGCCAGGATGTGTATTCGTCCCTAGACAGGCAACTGGACGCCATGCAGGCTGTGCATGATGATTTTGTAAGCCTGTTCAAGGGTTTGGCAGGCCATCACCAATGCCTGATCCAGGCCGGGACGTTCCCGGTCAGGCTGGAATCTGGCGCATACCATAACCGCGCTTACCTGTTTTTCGCCGATGGCCGGGTCGATTACCAAGACAAATTGATGATGACACGCTTTGAAAACGAGCAATGGCATATCAACAGCGGCACGGAACTGAAAGTCTTCAGTACCGACTATGGCAAGCTGGCCATTAACATTTGCTACGACAGCGAATTCCCATTATTGGCGCGGCAACAAGTCGAGGCGGGCGCGGACTTGATTCTGGTGCCGAGCTGCACCGACACCTTGGCGGGTTATCACCGCGTCAAAATCGGCTGCCAGGCGCGGGCCTTGGAAAACCAATGTTATGTCGTGCAAGCGTGTTTGGTTGGCGAGGCACCGTGGTCAGAAGCCGTGGATGTGAATATTGGCGCGTCCGCCGTGTACACGCCAGTTGATAGGGGCTACCCGGACAACGGTGTGTTGGCGGCGGGTGAGCTGAACGCGGTGCAATGGGTGTATGCCGAGGTGGCGTTGGCGGGCATCGCCACGGTCAGGGCGCAGGGGCAAGTGTTCAATTACCGGGATTGGCCTTTGCAAACCCGGCCTGTGTTGGTTCCGTGATGGCCATAAAGCCCCGCTGGGCAGATGCCGAAGCCATCCAAGAAGCCGCGCAGTTATTACGGCAAGGCCGCTTGGTCGCCTTCCCTACCGAAACTGTCTACGGCTTGGGCGCGGATGCCAGTAACGCCGAGGCGGTGGCGGGCATTTTTGCTGCGAAAAGTCGGCCCGCCGACCATCCTTTGATTGTGCATCTGGCCGATGCGGCAATGATGCCTGGCTGGGCGGAGGAAATTCCTGACATGGCTTGGCAATTGGCGGAACGGTTTTGGCCTGGGCCATTGGCAATGGTGTTGCGTAAAAAAGCTTCCGTGCCGTTGGCGGTCACGGGCGGGCAGGATACGGTGGCGTTGCGCGTCCCTAACCATCCGGTGGCTTTGCAGTTGTTGCGGGCGTTTGGCGGCGGCCTCGCCGCGCCATCGGCCAACCGTTTCTGCCGGATCAGCCCGACCCAAGCTGCGCATGTGGCCGAGGAATTGGGCGATGCGGTGGCGATGATCTTGGATGGCGGTGCCTGCCAAGTGGGCGTGGAATCGACGATTGTTGATTTGAGCGGCCCGCAACCGCGTTTGCTGCGTCCTGGCCAAATCAGTGTGGCGGCGCTTGAAGCCGTGTTGCGGCAACCTTTAGTGTTGCCGGAGGCGGTGGCTTCGGAAATCCGCGCCCCGGGCATGATGGCGGTGCATTATGCGCCACAAACCGTGGCCTTATTGTGCCCGGTGGAACAATTACAGGCACGGGCCCAAACGTTATTGGCCGATGGGCAACGGTTGGGCGTGTTGGCCTATGCGCAAACCTTGCCAGCACATCCCCATTTGCAGGTGCTAGCGATGCCGGCTACGGCGGACGGGTATGCGCAAGCCTTGTATGCGTCTTTGCGCGAGCTGGACGGCTGGCAATTGGACAGGATTTTGGTGGAGCAGCCGCCGCAAACGGAAGCATGGCGGGCGGTCAATGACCGTTTGGGCAAGGCGACGTTGGCGGTGGCTTAAGCCAGTCAGGCGCTTAGCCTTTTGAAATATTCGCTTTCCGCGACAATATCACGGTTGTCTTCCACCCTGTCCAAAAACACCAGGCCTTCGAGATGGTCGTATTCATGCTGGAACACCCGTGCGGTGAAGCCTTCCAGCGGCAAGTCCACCAACCCGCCTCGCGGGTCGGTGTAATGCACCAGGATATTCACATAACGCGGCACTAAGGCACGTATCGACGGCACGCTCAAACAACCTTCCCAGCCTTTTTCCTTGGTTTCTGAAACAGGCGAAAACGATGGGTTGATCATCACCGTTGGCGCCATCACGGGTGCGTAAGGGTAGCGCGTGGTCGGGCGTGAGGCGACGATGATGATGCGTTTGGATAAGCTGATTTGCGGTGCGGCCAGCCCGACGCCTTGGGTGTTGGCAAGGGCCTGTTGCAGGGCGGTTATCATGGCGGCTGTCTCAGGCGCGGTGGCGTCGGCTATTGGTTCGGCGGTTTGCCGCAAAATATCCGCCCCCAATTGGGCAATGTCATAAACGGTACCCATGGCCTTATGCCTGCAATTCACACAAAAGCAGCGTTTGCGCCTGGACAGTTTTTTCCCCGCCGTTGCGTGGTAACTGCCGATAACTGCCATCTGGCTGCAAGAACCACACTTGTGAGTTATCTTGCAAATACAAATTCAGGTCATGCAGGATACGCGCGGCCAGCCTTTTGGATTCAATCGGGAAGCACACTTCCACCCGCTTGAACATGTTCCGGCTCATTAAGTCCGCGCTGGACGCGAACACTTCCTGATGCCCGTCATTGGCAAACACGTAAATCCGGGCATGTTCCAAAAAGCGGCCGATGACGGCCCGCACTTCGATGTTTTCGGAAACCCCCGGAACGCCCGGGCGCAAGCAGCAAATGCCGCGCACAATCAGCTTGATTTCCACGCCAGCCTGGGAGGCGCGGTACAGGGCTTGGATCAGCTGCTCCTCGACAATGGCATTGACTTGGATGATGATTTTAGCGGCTTTACCGTTTTTGGCGTGGTTGCTTTCGCGCTCGATTTTTTCTAGCAGGCCTTTGTGCAGGGTAAAGGGTGATTGCAGCAGTTTATTGAGCTTGGTCACTTTACCCAGGCTGGTGAGTTGCGCAAACACGCGGCGGACGTCTTCGCCCAACTCTTTGTCACAAGAAAACAGTCCGTAATCGGTGTAGATTTGTGCCGTTCTAGGGTGGTAGTTGCCTGTCCCCAGATGCACATAATTGCGCAAGTCCTTGCCTTCGCGGCGCAGCACCAGGCACATTTTGGCGTGGGTTTTGTAGCCGACCACGCCGTACACGACATGCACCGCCGCTTCCTGTAATTTGGAGGCCAAGTCGATATTGGCCTTTTCATCAAACCGCGCCCGTAACTCAATGACCACGGTGACGACTTTGCCGGCACGGGCCGCTTTTATCAGGGCGGCGACGATAGGCGATTCGGCACCCGTGCGGTACAAGGTCTGTTTGATCACCAAGACATCCGGGTCATCGGCGGCTTGCCTCAAAAACTCGACGACGGGCGAAAAGGATTCAAACGGATGGTGCAGCAAGATGTCGTTTTTCCGGATAGCCGCAAATATGTCCTTGTCTTTTGCCAGTTGGGGGGGGATGCTCGGTTTGAAGGGTTGGAATTTCAGTTCGGGACGGTCCAGCAAGTCATTGACTTCTTGCAGGCGGTTTAGGTTGACCGGGCCGTTGACCAAAAACAAACGGTCACGGGACAGGCGGAAGCGTTCCAGCAGGAAGCTGACTTTGTCTTCCGGGCAGTTCGCGTCGATTTCCAGGCGCACTTCATCGCCGTAATTGCGCATCGCCAGCTCGCCTTGCACGGCCAGCAACAAATCGTCGATGGCGTCGTCGTCAACAAAAAAATCACTGTTGCGGGTGACGCGGAACTGGTAACAGCCGGTGACGTTCATGCCCGTGAACAATTCGTTGATGAATTCATGGATGATGGAGGACAAAAACACAAAGTCATGCGGGCCGCTTTTGGTTTCTTCCGGCGGCAACTGGATAACCCTGGGCAAGCCGCGCGGGGCTTGCAGCACGGCGCGGCCGCTGTTACGGCCAAACGCATCCTTGCCCGTCAGCGAAACGATGAAATTCAGGCTTTTGTTGAGGATGCGCGGGAAGGGGTGTGCGGAATCCAGCCCCACTGGCGTTAAAATCGGCAGCAGTTCTTCGTTAAAATAGTGCGTCAGCCACTGGTGCTGCGCTTTTGTCCACTCTTTGCGGCGGATAAACCGGATGTTCTCTTTGGCCAGTTCGGGGATCAGGATTTCATTGAGGACGACGTATTGGTCGGCGACCAGCTCTTGGGCATGGACGCCAATTTTGGCCAATTGCTCTTGGGGCGTCGTGCCGTCGGCGCTGATGGCGTTAGGGTCGATGCTGGCCATTTCGATGATGCTGGCGACCCGCACTTCAAAAAATTCATCTAAGTTCGAGCAGGAGATGCACAGGTAATTGAGCCTTTCCAGCAAGGGCACGCTGGTGTTTTTGGCTTGGGCCAACACCCGTTTGTTGAATTCCAGCAAGCTTAAGTCGCGGTTGATATACAGCTCCGGTTTGTTTAAGTCGGTTTTGGGGTCGGTCGGGTTGATATCCATATTTTTTCCATCAATAAGCATTCAAGGTCACTATTCAAGGCACAGTGCCGGTGATAAATACATGCCGGTCACTAATTTGCCTAACATCGAAAGGCAGTTTGGCTTCGGCCAATTGCGCAATAATTTCTTCGGCACGAAAAGCCGCCAACAAGGATTGGTAAAAATCCCGTTGCAGGATTGCCGGCTCGTTACCGGCATAGGTTTTTACCATGTCCCTGGCAATGTCTGTGCTCCCAGGGCGCAACAAGTCCATGATAACAACACGGGTGCCTGTTCGGGAAAAACGTTTTACGGTTTGCCAAAGTGTCTGGGGGTCTGGCAAATGGTGCAGCAGGCTGTTGCTGAAAATAATGCCATAACTGGGCTGGGGCAATATGACATCGGGCAAGCGACCCTGAATAAAGCGTATCGGTTCAATTGCGTGATTATTGACAAAGGCTTCCGCATAATCAAGCATCACAGCCGAACCGTCGACGGCATGTAAACGGCTGGCCGGATAAGCGCGGGCAAACCGCCTGCTGATGTCCCCGCTGCCGCAGCCCAAATCCAGTGCGGTGCCTTTAAAATCATCGCCAATGAACGTTTGTAAGCGTTGGATGAAGTGGTTATGGGGGATTTCAAAATCCGCTTGGGCATAAGCTTGCACTTGCCCGGGATCTTCCATCAGTTCTGGTTCTAGTTGTCTAATCATGGTTGCCGGTGCATTACAGAAAGCCCCGGTTGCCTTGTAAGCCGCCGGTGTGGATGGCGATAATTTTTTGGCCGGGTTTGAAAGTGTTTTTTTTGATCAGGTCATACAGGCCAAACAGCATTTTTCCCGTGTAAACAGGTTCCAAGATAATGCCCGTGCCGCATTGGAACTCGCTGATAAAATCCATCAATGGCGCTGAGGTTTGGGCAAAGCCGCCAAAATGATAATCCAGGTTAATGTGCCAGTTGTCACGCGGGTGTTGCAAGAGATTTTCGACTTCCTGGTTGAGGAACCCGGCATTTTTTAAGGCCGCAAAACCTATGGCACGGCTGTGTCCAGGGATGGCGTTGATTAATCCGGCCAGGGTTGTCCCTGTGCCGCAGGGCACGCAAAGCCAATCGAAAGGTAGGGTGATTTCGCTGGCTGATTCGGCGACGCCCAGTAAGGCCAACGCTTGCGCGCCACCCTCTGGTAGCCAGTACTGCCCTGGTTGCAAACCGGGCAACCCGTCCCAGTTTTGATGGTTTCTGAGTATACGGTAATCGCCGCGGGAAACAAACTTAAGCGTCATCCCCCATGCGCGGGCATCCTGCAACGTGGGTGTCAGCGGGCCAGCGGGGTCGCCACGGATGTAGCCTATGGTCTGCAGTTTTAATAGCTGGCCAACGTAGGCCAAGGCGTGCAGGTGGTTTGAGTAAACGCCGCCCATGCTGATTAAGGTGTGGCTTTTGAGCGAGAGGGCGTGGTTGAGTATGTATTTCAGCTTGCGCCATTTGTTGCCGGAGATGACGGGATGGAGTAAGTCATCCCGTTTTAGCCATAGCTCAATTTGCTGCTGATCTAAAATGGGGGCGTTAATTTTAGTCAGTATGGAAGGCTGGAACTGCCGTTCCAGTGGGTGAAGGGCCGGTTGCATCAGATCAAATGCTTGTTATGCCCAACCAATGCAACCGGATAATGCTGTTAGCCGCGGTAACGGTCATAGACCATTTGCAGCATTTTGATTTCGCCTTCTTCGGGTTTGCTCCAGCCTTGGATTTGGATGTCTTGCAAGACTTGCTTGCCCTGCTCATCATCAGCCATGCCCTGAAGGATTTCACCTAGGCTTTCCGCTTGTTTCTGTAAGTAAGGGGCGACACAGAATAGATGGCAGGCAAAATCAGTTTGGCTTTCATCAATTTTGCGGACACTGTTTTTGCTGAATGACGATAGCCCATCGTAAGTTTTCTTGAGCATAAAGGCCAGATCAGCCTTTTTGCGGATCAGCGTTTGCAAGGCTTTAATTTCATTGCCGGCAAAATCAAAAGAAAATTTTGCTGAATCGAGCTGGTTCTCATCACACAGAAAACGGCCTAACAGGTAAACGAAACTGTTTTCTGTCGCCGTGCTGACGCAGACGCCGGCATAGTCGGGCAACGCCCGGTCATCGTCGGCACGGCTTAAGATAACGACTTCATCGGCTTCCGACGTAGGCCGCATAACGGGTATGAAGCCATGCTGCTTAATCATTAATGAAGCTTCAAAGGGTTTGGCAAACAGCAGGTCGGTGGTATGGGCATTGGGCACGTCGACCGTTTGTTCGAAATGGATGGCCTTTTTCATGCGCCGCTGCAAATAGGTGTTGAGCAAATACCAACCGGTCAATTGTTGTCCTGATTGCATGCTGGCGACAAAATTGAGCTTGTCATGGCTAACGATCGTGTCAGCGTCGACTTTTTTCGTTTCAATATGCCGGGGCGGTTCAGGGTTTATGCTGGCTGTGCCCGTGCTTGTGTCGGGGGCGCCGCCCTCTGATTTAATAAAACGGCCTAGCCCGGTAATTTTAAAGAGCATGCTGACCATCCGGTCCAAGTGTTGGACTTCGATACGGATTTTTTGCTTTTCCCAGCTTTCAAAAACTTTCAGTAACAACGATAAGCCCATTGAGTTGACGCGTTCAACTTGGCTGAAATCAAGCAACACATAAGACCCCGGAGGAATTTGTGAGAAGGATTCCAGGACACTGTTGGCATGGGCGTCAATGGCACCGACTAGGTCGAAACTGTAGTTATTGTTTTCACTGGCGATTTGTTTAATGGAGAAAGTGTTGTTCATGCTCATGGTTACGCCCCCACCGTGTAAGCGGCTTCATATTCGGTGTGGTAAATGAATTGGATGCCGGAATCAACGTCCATATCAATGGGGTTGTTGATGCCCCACAAGGTTGTCACCTGGGTACGTTTTTGTGGATGGACGCGGATTTGCAGGTAGTCTGAGAGCCTCCACATCATGTATAAGCCAACCCCTCCGATACCGGCTTCAACGCCGTTTTCCATCGCATGGGCGATATTTTTTAAGAACACGCCAGGGGTCAATGTCCCCCAGTTGTCCGTGATCATCAAACCGAGTAAGCCGTCGGTCAAGGCAATGTCAATACGCACTTCTTCGTGGGCGTCCAGCTCCCTTGATTCGCCTTTTTGGTAGTAGGCGACACCTTTACCATCGCGTGGTGCGGCGTACAGGCTGTTTTCAGTCATTTCATCAAGGATCACCATGAGCGCCTCGATATGGTCTTTGGGCAGGTTGCCCTGGTCATTCAGCCAAGAATAGATTTCTTCCGTGATGAAAGGCTTGTCTTCGGTATGGGTCAAGTTGAATTGGCGGTATTGGGGTTGCCCGGGCATGAGCGAGTACAGGTCATCATCGGCGGACTCATGGTGTTGGTTCAGCAGATGTTCCCAGCCCAGCTTGTGGCAGAAATCATCGTTTTTCGGCAAGATGCGGCAGATGCCGTCTTGGCTGAAACGGGTCAGCAGGTCGGAATAGCCCTGTTCGGCGAGGAAAACCACATATTCTTTTGAAATCCGTGGGATAGGGTGTTCGCCTTGGCGGTAGAAACCTTCTGAAATGCGGATGATGTCGCTGACATCGTTGGATTGTGCCACTTGGCTGACGCGGTCGGTATGGCTGATGACGACAATGGTGATGTCGTCGGTATAAGCCGTACCACGGCAATGCACCCTTAAGGCATCCATCAGGATATTGCGCAGGTCTTCAGGGTCTTCGACATCCACGTTGGCGTTCAACAGGAATTCCAGGCGGTCATAGCCGAACGGTTCGCCAGAAGGCGATTCTTCTTCAACCAGGCCATCCGTGTATAAAAACAGTTTGTCGCCTACATCCAGCGTCAGTTCGATGGCGGTTTGCAGGTAATCGGAATCCAAGCTTTTGCCTAAGGGCAGGCCGGAAGCTTCCAGCATTTCCCAGTGCTGTGCGTTCTTGCGCAACAAGTAGGGTAAGACGTGCCCGGCGTTCGCAAACACCAATCGGCCATTTCTGGCGTCCAGGCTCAAGCACGCCATGGTCATTAATAGCGATTGCTGTGCAGTCGCTTGCATATTGATGTTGAGCGAATTGAGGATTTCGCCAGGGTTGGTGTAGCCTTCGTGGATCAGCGGATAAACGCCCGCTTTGGCCGCGCCCACCATCGTACCGGCAGCAACCCCGTGGCCGCTGACGTCACCGATGAACAGGATGCTGTTATGGCCCCCGACTTTATAATAATCGTAGTAGTCGCCGCCTACCTCGCTGGAGGTCAGAAGGTTTGCCAAACCGGCAATGCCAGGCAAGGCAATGTTTGGTTGTGGCAGGATCGAACGTTGCAAGGTCGCCGCCAAGTTGACCTCGCCTTGCAGACGGCTGGACAACTGCGCCAATTCGGCGTTGGCCTGTTTTACTTGTTGTTCCGCTTCCTTGCGTTCGGTGATGTCCAGCCCGGTTGCCAAAAACATCAGCGGCCTTCCGTCCGAATCGGTGATCACCGTCGGGTTCCAAATAATGTTGAGCAAATCGCCAGTGCTGATGCGCATCAGGGTTTCAATGGAATCGGCATATTGCGCGTCGCCTGACATCATTTCAGTGAATAGTTTGCGCAATTCGGCCTGGTCATGTTCAGGGATGAAGTGGCTGAAAAAATCTTTGCCTTTGACTTCTTCTTCCGACCAGCCGCTATTTTCTTCGGCGTGGTGGTTGAACAGCACCACTTGGGCGTCGGTGTCCAGACCAATAATCAGCGCCTGGGTCGTGTTGATAACGTTATCGGCAAAGGCCTTTTCCTGCTTCATTTTCAAGGCGCTGTCTTTCAGCTTAAGGACTAGCGGTTGGAGCAATAAAGTGCCCACCATCAGCAGCGTCGCCAGCGAAATGCCAAACATCATGTGCTGTTTGTTGGTTGTGGTGCCGAGCATAAACTCGCTTTGGCGTTGGTAGATAGAGCTTGCTTTGCTGATTTCTTCGAGCAATTGCGGGGAGAGGGTGAACAGCAGTTTGTTCAGGACGGGGTCATCGAGCGTTATATGGTCGGCAGACCGTCTATAAAGGTCACGGACAGTGGTCAGATAAGTCCGCATCTGATGGTCAAGGGGTTTGGCGTTGTCGAAATAAATCAGCCTTAAGTCTTGTGACAAAGTGCCGGGGACATGGACTAAACGATCCCCTTCACGGATATAGCGGTCGCCAGCGCTAAGCGAAGCGTGGGTTTGGTCCAGTTGGGTCAAGTTTGAGATGATCTTAGCATCGACACGGCGAATCTCATTGGCATCGGTAAGATAGGTTTTTTCGGTAAGTAATAAGTTGATGTCACCAATCAGCTGCCCTTGTTCCGTGCTCATTTTCACGAGCCGGGCATTGCCTTCTTGGTTACGGATGTCGGTGATAAGAACCATATAAGTGATGGTGGACACAGCCCCCAGCACTAATAAGACTGTTGCATATTGGTCTGCTATTTGACCAATAATCCGTCGAAAAATGTCTTGCATCGATTTAACCCCCAGTTTTTATTATTGTTTATTTTTATTATGTATTGCCCGGACTTACACTTTATCACCACCTTAATTATTGATGAACTGATTGGAAGCAGTGTCAGCAACTCAGGTTTTGGTGTTTATCTGAAGCTTATTTTTTGCTGCTTTTCATTAGGCTTCCCCCCGCGGGCAAGTTGTTAAAAAGCGATTTCTATTATTGACTTGAAATGATCTCCCGTGCCGTGTTAGTTACCATTTTAGCGTGGATTTGTAAATATCGTATTGGGCCGATAATGCTAACCGTAAATTTGATAAAAACACTAGGTTTTCTTTGTGGATTTTTAAAAACCGTGATGTTTATCACATAAATTTAGTTGCGTATTAAGATAACGCGGATTTGCAGTTGGAAAATGACCCGGGTTGCGAAAATTTTGTTGGCGAGCAGGCTGTGTTGGGCGCTTTGTCGGTTCGGTAATTGGATAGGGTGAAGGGCTTTGGCGTTGGTGGTGGCCGCCCTTGCTTTTCCTAGGCGACGGTCGCCCGGTAGGCGCGCCCTGCATTGATGCCGACCTAAATTTAGGTGGCGCACTTGCTTGAATTGCTTAGGCCATTTCGGCGCCAAATTTTGAAAATTAGGGTCTTAGGCCTTAAGGTGGATATTTTGAAGGGTATTTGCCGGTTACGCATCAAGGATTTTGTTTGGCGAGCTGGCGCGTCCATGGGTTGGCAGGCTTGGCTTGCAATCTACCATGTTTTCCTTTAATTTAGCTCGACATCGGTAAAGGCTAGGGGTGCTTCCTGATTTATCTTGAGGCTGAGAGAAACCCTTTGAACCTGACTCTGGTTAATACCAGCGTAGGAAAGCCCGCAAAACTTCCTGCGCTTTATTTTATGTTTTGGAGAAAAATATGAGCGCAGTCCTTAAAGAACAACAAGCTACAACTGCTACCAGCAGTGTAAAAATCGACTCTTACCCCGCTTCAGAAAAAATCTATGTGCAAGGCGGCCGTCCTGATATTCGGGTGCCGATGCGTAAGATCACCCTGTCTGACACCCCGGCGCATTTTGGCGCAGAAAAAAATCCCCCGCTCTACGTTTACGACACTTCTGGTGTTTACACCGACCCCAATATCGAAATTGATTTGAAAAAAGGTTTGCCTTTAGTCCGTTCGGCTTGGATCTTAGAGCGCGGTGACACTGAGGAATTGGCCGGCCCGACTTCTGAATTTGGTCTGCAGCGTTTGCAAGATCCCAAGACGGCGCACCTGCGCTTTGAGCACATCCGCAAGCCGCGCCGCGCCAAAGCTGGCCATAACGTCTCGCAAATGCACTATGCCCGCCAAGGCATCATCACGCCGGAAATGGAGTATATCGCCATCCGCGAAAACCAAAAGATGGAGGAAATGCGCGGATTGTGGAAAGGCCAGCATCCTGGGGATTCCTTCGGCGCGGCTATCCCTGAGGTGATCACGGCCGAATTTGTCCGTTCCGAAGTGGCTAGGGGCCGGGCCATTATCCCTGCCAACATCAACCATCCAGAATTGGAGCCGATGATTATCGGGCGTAATTTCTTGGTCAAGATCAACGGCAACTTGGGTAACTCGGCGGTCACTTCCTCTATAGAAGAAGAGGTCGAGAAGATGCTCTGGGGCATCCGTTGGGGTGGTGACACCATTATGGATTTGTCTACGGGCAAAAACATCCATGAAACCCGCGAGTGGATTTTGCGTAACTCGCCCGTGCCGATTGGTACTGTGCCGATTTACCAGGCCTTAGAGAAAGTGGATGGCAAAGCCGAAGACCTGACTTGGGAAATTTTCCGTGACACGCTTATTGAGCAGGCCGAGCAAGGCGTGGACTATTTCACCATCCATGCCGGTGTGCGCCTGCACCATGTGCCATTGACGGCGAAACGTATGACGGGGATTGTCTCGCGTGGTGGTTCAATCATGGCGAAATGGTGCTTGGCCCACCATACCGAAAGCTTTTTGTATACGCACTTCGAGGAGATTTGCGAAATCATGAAGGCCTATGACGTGTCGTTCTCGTTGGGGGATGGCTTGCGTCCCGGGTCAATCTACGATGCCAACGACGCCGCGCAATTCGGTGAGTTGGAAACTTTGGGCGAATTGACCAAAATCGCTTGGAGGCATGATGTCCAGACTATGATAGAAGGCCCCGGCCATGTGCCCTTGCACATGATCAAGGTCAATATGGAGAAGCAGTTGGAAGAATGTGGCGAGGCTCCGTTCTATACCTTGGGGCCATTGACTACCGACATTGCGCCTGGTTACGACCATATCACCTCGGCGATAGGTGCGGCAAATATTGGATGGTATGGTTGTGCGATGCTTTGCTATGTCACGCAAAAAGAGCATTTGGGTTTGCCGAACAAGCAGGATGTGCGCGAGGGCATAGTGACTTACAAAATTGCCGCCCATGCCGCCGATTTGGCGAAAGGCCATCCGGGGGCGCAAGCGCGTGACAACGCGATGTCCAAAGCGCGTTTTGAATTCCGTTGGGAAGACCAGTTCAATATCGGGCTTGATCCTGAGAAAGCGCGGGAATTCCATGATGAAACCTTGCCTAAAGAGTCCGCTAAAGTGGCGCATTTTTGTTCCATGTGCGGCCCGCATTTCTGTTCCATGAAAATTAGCCAAGATGTGCGTGATTATGCGTCGGCAAAAGGTATCGAAGATGAAGCCGAAGCGTTGAAGAAAGGCATGGATGAAAAATCTAAGCAGTTCCTTGAAGAAGGCGCTGATATTTATCATAAAGTTTAATTTATAAACTGGCGTTGGATCAGTCGGAGAGGCGCCATTTCGTTAAGCTGGATAAATAATCCAAGAATTAGTTTGACAACTTCTGTGGTTTGGTTAGAATAGTCGGCTCTTCACGGTAAGCGGGAAGTTCGGGGCGGCGGAGGCCGCCCGGCGCGGCGGCGGGTTTTGGCCGTGCCGCCCCGGGGCAAGGTTCCCGGGGCTGAAAAAAAAGTTTGACAGGTTGTTTTGGATCTGTATAATAGTCCGACTCAGCTGGCGTGAAGCGCCAACGCTCTTTAACAAGGTGGACCGAAACAATGTGTGTGGGCGCTTGCGGCGGCGGTTTGTGTATGCAAACAACCGGCACAAGGCTCCGCACGCAATCGAAGATTGCGTCGGGCGTTTTGCCGGGCCAAGATTGGCCGCTTGTCTCATTAAGCGGCAAAACTGATTGAAACTGAAGAGTTTGATCATGGCTCAGATTGAACGCTGGCGGTATGCTTAACACATGCAAGTCGGGCGAGTAGCCTTCGGGCGAGAGCGGCGGACGGGTGAGTAACGCATAGGAACCTGCCCCGTAGTGGGGGACAACGTGGGGAAACCCACGCTAATACCGCATACGCCCCAAGGGGGAAAGCGGGGGACCTTCGGGCCTCGCGCTATGGGATGGGCCTATGTTGGATTAGCTAGTTGGTGGGGTAAAGGCCTACCAAGGCGACGATCCATAGCTGGTCTGAGAGGATGATCAGCCACACTGGGACTGAGACACGGCCCAGACTCCTACGGGAGGCAGCAGTGGGGAATATTGGACAATGGGCGCAAGCCTGATCCAGCAATACCGCGTGTGTGAAGAAGGCCTGAGGGTTGTAAAGCACTTTTAATGGGGAGGAACCCCTGCCGGCGAACACCCGGCAGACTGACATTACCCATAGAAAAAGCACCGGCTAACTCCGTGCCAGCAGCCGCGGTAATACGGAGGGTGCAAGCGTTAATCGGAATTACTGGGCGTAAAGCGTGCGTAGGCGGCCCGTCAAGTCAGATGTGAAAGCCCCGGGCTCAACCTGGGAACGGCATTTGAAACTGGCGGGCTAGAGTTTGGGAGAGGTAAGTGGAATTTCAGGTGTAGCGGTGAAATGCGTAGAGATCTGAAGGAACACCAGTGGCGAAGGCGACTTACTGGCCCAAAACTGACGCTGAGGTACGAAAGCGTGGGTAGCAAACAGGATTAGATACCCTGGTAGTCCACGCCGTAAACGATGCCGACTAGCCGTTGGCCCCAATTATGGGGTAAGTGGCGCAGCTAACGCGATAAGTCGGCCGCCTGGGGAGTACGGCCGCAAGGTTAAAACTCAAATGAATTGACGGGGGCCCGCACAAGCGGTGGAGCATGTGGTTTAATTCGATGCAACGCGAAGAACCTTACCTACCCTTGACATCCAGTGGATTCGGCAGAGATGCCTTAGTGCCTTCGGGAACACTGAGACAGGTGCTGCATGGCTGTCGTCAGCTCGTGTCGTGAGATGTTGGGTTAAGTCCCGTAACGAGCGCAACCCTTATCCTTAGTTGCCAGCGGGTCATGCCGGGAACTCTAGGGAGACTGCCGGTGATAAACCGGAGGAAGGTGGGGACGACGTCAAGTCATCATGGCCCTTATGGGTAGGGCTACACACGTGCTACAATGGCCGGTACAGAGGGCTGCGAACCCGCAAGGGTAAGCCAATCCCACAAAGCCGGTCCTAGTCCGGATCGGGGTCTGCAACTCGACCCCGTGAAGTCGGAATCGCTAGTAATCGCGGATCAGAATGCCGCGGTGAATACGTTCCCGGGCCTTGTACACACCGCCCGTCACACCATGGGAGCGGGCTGCAAAAGAAGCAGGTAGTCTAACCTTCGGGGGGGCGCTTGCCACTTTGTGGTTCGTGACTGGGGTGAAGTCGTAACAAGGTAGCCCTAGGGGAACCTGGGGCTGGATCACCTCCTTACAAAGACGCAAACGCGCCGCGAGCGCCCACAACACATTGTTTCGGCCACCACCACACGAGCCCGGGCCTGTAGCTCAGTTGGTTAGAGCGCACCCCTGATAAGGGTGAGGTCGGAGGTTCAAATCCTCCCAGGCCCACCACTTTTGGAGCGGCCGCCCGGCGCCGGCCATCCCGGCGGCGCGGCGCCCCTGCGAAACGGCGCGGACGGGCCGGGGACTTGGTACAGACCTGGGGCCATAGCTCAGCTGGGAGAGCGCCTGCCTTGCACGCAGGAGGTCAGGAGTTCGATCCTCCTTGGCTCCACCATCCAGGACGCGGCCGCAAGGCCAGGCGGGAAGGCCCGGGCATCCGGGCATGGGCGCCAATTCTATAGGTTTTTTCCCCGTCGCGGGGCCGAGGCCCTATAGAATTGATGCACAATCAATAGCTCTTTAACAATGCGGAAATCTGTAAAGCAATCGAAAGATTGGAACGATGCGCGAGCGCGGCCGGCGAGCCGGGCGCGGCGCGCATCCTAGCGACATGTAAGCGTCAAGTGGCCACAAGGCCCCGACAGGACGCCCGTGCGCCGGCGCGAGCCGGGGCGCGGGGCAGGCCGATTGGGGTTATAGAGTCAAGTGAATAAGCGCATACGGTGGATGCCTAGGCAGTCAGAGGCGATGAAGGACGTTGTAGCATGCGATAAGCCGCGGGGAGTTTGCAAACAAACTTTGATCCGCGGATTTCCGAATGGGGAAACCCACCCGCAAGGGTATCTTGCAGTGAATACATAGCTGCCTGAAGCGAACCCGGAGAACTGAAACATCTAAGTACCCGGAGGAAAAGAAATCAACCGAGATTCCCTTAGTAGCGGCGAGCGAACGGGGAACAGCCCTTAAGTTGGCACAGTGTTAGTGGAACGGTCTGGAAAGTCCGGCGACACAGGGTGATAGCCCCGTACACGAAAACCTGTGCCAGTGAAAACGAGTAAGGCGAGGCACGTGAAACCTTGTCTGAACATGGGGGGACCATCCTCCAAGGCTAAATACTCCTGACTGACCGATAGTGAACCAGTACCGTGAGGGAAAGGCGAAAAGAACCGCGGAGAGCGGAGTGAAATAGACCCTGAAACCGTATGCGTACAAGCAGTGGGAGCCGGCTTTGTCCGGTGACTGCGTACCTTTTGTATAATGGGTCAGCGAGTTAATCTCAGTGGCAAGCTTAACCGAATAGGGGAGGCGTAGCGAAAGCGAGTCTGAACAGGGCGTTCAGTCGCTGGGATTAGACCCGAAACCGGGCGATCTATCCATGACCAGGCTGAAGGTCAGGTAATACTGACTGGAGGGCCGAACCCACGTCTGTTGAAAAATACGGGGATGAGTTGTGGATCGGAGTGAAAGGCTAATCAAGCTCGGAGATAGCTGGTTCTCCTCGAAAGCTATTTAGGTAGCGCCTCGCATATCACTGTTGGGGGTAGAGCACTGTTTCGGCTAGGGGGCCGTCTAGGTTTACCAACCCGATGCAAACTCCGAATACCAACAAGTGCAAGTGCGGGAGACACACGGCGGGTGATAAGGTCCGTCGTGAAAAGGGACACAGCCCAGACCGTCAGCTAAGGTCCCAAAATCTAGGCTCAGTGGGAAACGATGTGGGAAGGCACAGACAGCCAGGAGGTTGGCTTAGAAGCAGCCATCCTTTAAAGAAAGCGTAATAGCTCACTGGTCGAGTCGGCCTGCGCGGAAGATTTACCGGGGCTAAGCCTAGTACCGAAGCTACGGGTCACACTTTTGGTGTGGCGGTAGAGGAGCGTTCCGTACGCCTGCGAAGGTCAACTGGGAAGTTGGCTGGAGGTATCGGAAGTGCGAATGCTGACATGAGTAACGATAAAGGGGGTGAAAAACCCCCTCGCCGAAAACCCAAGGTTTCCTGCGCAACGCTAATCGACGCAGGGTGAGTCGGTACCTAAGGCGAGGCCGAAAGGCGTAGTCGATGGAAAACGGGTTAATATTCCCGTACCGGCCGTGGCTGCGACGGGGTGACGGAGAAGGCTACATCAGCCGGCGGTTGGAAGTGCCGGTTTAAGCGTGTAGGGAGGTTCCTTAGGCAAATCCGGGGAACCCTATCCTGAGGCGTGATGACGGGCCCGCTTGCGGGCGAAGTGATGGATGCCATGCTTCCAAGAAAAACCTCTAAGCTTCAGGCCACGGGTGGCCGTACCGTAAACCGACACAGGTGGGTGGGATGAGAATTCTAAGGCGCTTGAGAGAACTCGGCTGAAGGAACTAGGCAAAATGATACCGTAACTTCGGGATAAGGTATGCCTTAAGTAGGTGAAGCCCCCCGCGGGTGGAGCCGGACAAGGTTGCAAAAAATTGGTGGCTGCGACTGTTTAGCAAAAACATAGCACTCTGCAAACTCGAAAGAGGAAGTATAGGGTGTGACGCCTGCCCGGTGCCGGAAGGTTAATTGATGGGGTCAGCGCAAGCGAAGCTCTTGATCGAAGCCCCGGTAAACGGCGGCCGTAACTATAACGGTCCTAAGGTAGCGAAATTCCTTGTCGGGTAAGTTCCGACCTGCACGAATGGCGTAACGATGGCCACACTGTCTCCAGCCGAGACTCAGTGAAATTGAAATCGCTGTGAAGATGCAGTGTACCCGCGGCTAGACGGAAAGACCCCGTGAACCTTTACTATAGCTTGACACTGGACTTTGAACCGATTTGTGTAGGATAGGTGGGAGGCATCGAAGCGGGCGCGCCAGCGCCNGTGGAGCCGACCTTGAAATACCACCCTGGTTTGTTCGGAGTTCTAACCTGGGCCCATTATCTGGGCTGGGGACAGTGTCTGGTGGGTAGTTTGACTGGGGCGGTCTCCTCCCAAAGAGTAACGGAGGAGCACGAAGGTACCCTCAGCCTGGTCGGAAATCAGGCGATGAGTGCAATGGCATAAGGGTGCTTGACTGCGAGACGGACAAGTCGAGCAGGTACGAAAGTAGGTCATAGTGATCCGGTGGTTCTGTATGGAAGGGCCATCGCTCAACGGATAAAAGGTACTCCGGGGATAACAGGCTGATACCGCCCAAGAGTTCATATCGACGGCGGTGTTTGGCACCTCGATGTCGGCTCATCACATCCTGGGGCTGAAGCAGGTCCCAAGGGTATGGCTGTTCGCCATTTAAAGTGGTACGCGAGCTGGGTTCAGAACGTCGTGAGACAGTTCGGTCCCTATCTGCCGTGGGCGTTGGAGGTTTGAGGGAAGCTGCTCCTAGTACGAGAGGACCGGAGTGGACGCACCGCTGGTGTTCGGGTTGTCATGCCAATGGCATTGCCCGGTAGCTATGTGCGGACAGGATAACCGCTGAAAGCATCTAAGCGGGAAGCCCCTCCCAAGATGAGACCTCCCCGGGGCCATGAGCCCCCTGAAGGGCCGTCGGAGACTACGACGTTGATAGGCACGGTGTGGAAGCGCAGCAATGCGTGCAGCTAACGTGTACTAATTGCCCGTGAGGCTTGACCCTATAACACCCAATCGGCCTGGTGGCCAGGCCAAGGCCCGGGGCGGCTGACGCCGCCCCGGGCGACACATGGACTTTACAGGTTTCCGCGCGCGCCCCCGGGAGGGGGCGCGCACCGCCCGGCGAGCGCCGGGCACACCGAATTGCTTGGTGACCATAGCGAGCGTGAACCACCCGACCCCATCCCGAACTCGGAAGTGAAACCGCTTAGCGCCGATGATAGTGTGGCGGTTTGCCATGCGAAAGTAGGGAATCGCCAAGCGCCCAACCCAGGAAGCCCGCCCCCTCAACCGGGGGCGGGCTTTTTTTTGCCCGCCGTTTCTGCCCCGGGCCCGGGGCGGCAAAGCCGTCATAGGCCGGCGCCGGCCTGCGGGCCCTTTCCGCCAACCGGGGCGACCCGGAAAACGGTGCCGTCCACCGCCACCACCTTCACTTTGGTGCCGATGCCGCAGTCCTCGCCACACACCTTCCAGATGGAATCGTCAACCTTGATCTTGCCCTGGCCGTTTTCGACCGCCTCGTAAAGCTCGAACACCCGGCCGATATAATGCCCGGCACCTGCTGGCGTTGCGCCCCTTGCCTCTTATGGAACTATTTGGTGGTTGGCACCCCCATGGCCACCACCTCAAAATCCGTGTTCCCGACCCGCTTCAGGGCGTCCAGGGCGTCGTCATCCCAACGGCTGTCAGCCGTCCCCGATATGTACAGGTTGCCGCCGTTGTCCGCGACGATCATCCCGTATTTTTTTAACGCCTTGAGGATGACTTGGGCAGGTGCGGGAAACGTGCTGATGTCATAGCTGGCTTTCAAGCGCAATCGCGCACCCATAGGCAATAAGTTGGTGCCGGTATTGCTGCTGGCAAAGTGCCGCGCAGGGGCAACATAAGCCCTGCGTGTTTGTTCAACAGTAAAGCGGATTGCATGGTTGATTGCTTTTTGTAGATAGACTTCATCGTACCTTACCAAGCCAGGTAAAATCGGCAAACCTGCCGCATCGGCCGACGTCCATCCAGCCGGACGCAGGGCATTTGAAGTAAGGTTGAAAACGGCACCGGAACCAGCTTTCCAGCTACCGTCAGCTTGTGGGTATGAACTCCAGGTTTCATAAAGTTTCCAGTGATCCTGGTCAAGAACCAGAACATGCCGGTCACCCTTTGAATGGGATCCCCCTTCAATTGGCGCATTGCTGGGGATTGGATAAGGCCCAGGATCGCTTTGATCGCTGATGTCAAATGTAACCGGCACTTTAGGTGTCACGCCAGACACAACTATAAAGGGTATCCCGAAGGGCTTGCCGTCATCCCAGTACGCATTGGCGCCGAAGTCAGGATGTAACGGCACATTTGTGCCTATCTGATTGATCAAGATGGATGATTTCGCATCGACAGGTTTCTTGTCAATCGGCTGGTTCCACGGGTTATCGGCCGGAAAAAGGCGGTTTCCATGTAAATTTGCATTAATGCCTGTCGCTGTGTCACAAGCCCAAACTGCTGACAACAGACAATTGGCTAAACAGAATGCGATAACCCCATGTTTTTTCATGATCATATTTTTTCCCCATGTTGTGCGTGAGCGCTATTATTAAGCGGGTGATTTGTCAATTACGAGCTGATGGCCTGAAAATAATTTATGCCTGTTGATAACAAATGTTGTCCCTACGCATGGTAAGTGAAAAAGCGCAGCATTATCTGTGCGATATGCACATCGTAACCTCAATCGGGCTATCGAAAACAGGGTGGGATTGTTCGGAGCTGCTAAAATGGTGGACAAGGTGTTGATGGGTTTTGTCTCTCTATGCGTATTAAGGTGAAAAAATGCTGAAAAAACTAATGCTCACGATCCTAGCCATTCTGGTTATCTTTGAAGAATGGCTTTGGGACATGCTCACTGTCGCCGGGCAGTGGTTGGCCCGCGCGTTTAATTTGGAACAGTTCGACGAACGGCTGATGAAGGCCTCGCCACCGCAAGCTTTGCTGGCTTTGTTTATCCCCCTGGCAATCGTGACCCCTATCAATATTTTCGCCCTGTTTTTGTTGGCCCATGGACGTATTGGCGAAGGCATTTTGCTTGAAATTGTTGCGAAATTGATTGGCACGTTATTGGTGGCGCGAGTGTTTAAATTGGTGCGGCCTGCATTGCTTACGTTCGCTTGGTTTGCCAAGTTGTATGACGCTATTACCGGCCTGCTACGGTGGGCGCACAAGCTCGTGCACGATTCGGCCATTTATAAATTGAGTGTCATGGTAAAAGCCGCCGTTAAAGCGAGGGCCAAAGCTTTCCTACAATATTTTTATCATTGACGGGATCCCATGTTGGGGCGTCCGACGCCAGTCTCTGGTGTGGGGTGCTGGATAAGGGCAAGATAAAGATAAGGCTTTGGGGGCGGATTTAGGTGATAACGAATTTTTTACATTGGCAACAAGCGGCGCGTTAATCCAACGGATTGGAATATTCCAGATCCAAAATATTTCAATTGATGGCGCTTTTCTGGAAAACCTTCAATTTTCCAAGCATATCCCTGAACCCTCAGCGCTTGTTAGGGTTAGTTTGGGCTTTATGGGTTTCATCCGGTTAAGGCATACGGTTACAGCTTGATGTTAACCAACTGGCTTCCTTTTTTACCACATCAGATCATCAGGCACCTCAAATCCGGCATACGGGTCGTCGGTTGCTTTAGCCACTTCCGGTTGCGCTTGGAAACAGACGATGACGCAGTCCGCCAAACGTTCGCCGATTTTCTTGGCGGCTTCCGCTGGCACCACATCATACGCCCCTTCAAACTTGACCACGGCGGCACGGCCTTTAATGACCTGCTCGCGTAGGGATTCGCCCAGATACAGGGTTTTGACCTTGCCATTATCGGTGAAGCGGTATGCCACGCCGTCAGGATCTTGCCGCTGGCGGTTTTGTTCGATCAATTGCTTGACTTGCGCAACGAGTGCTTTTTGCGCTTCTTGCTGGTGGCGAAGTTGGTTTAGTTCACGGTCACGCCCGGCTTTTTCGGCTTGGGCTTTTAAGGCCAGTTCTTTAGCTTCGTCAACTACCGTGGCATTGTTGTGGGTTTGCATCCGGCTTTGCTTGCGTTTGTCCGCTTGGACTTTTTTTGCCTGTGCGGAGCTTGCCAGGCCCGATTTTAAGAGTTGTTCTTGTAGGGATAGTTTTTGTTTGCTCATGGGGGCATTTTTTAGGCTATGTTTGCGTTAATAGTTGAATCTGAACTTTTGTACTCACCCTGGTCTCATTGGGACAGGGGGTGGAACAATGAAGACAAAAGCCTATTGCGAGTGGTTGGAAGGGGTGGGCCGCCTCACCCGAAAGCAACGGACAGCCGTGCTCGTCCAGCTGAATGCGGCGGAATCCCGTGAAGCCATCGTCAGTGAATTGGAGAGCGGACACCTGCGCCCGTGCCCGCATTGCCAGAGCGGGCGACTGGGCCGCTGGGGCAGGCAATCGGGGTTACAGCGGTTCCGCTGCCGGGACTGCGGAAAATGTTTTAATGCTTTAACGGGCACCCCGCTTGCGCGGTTGCGGCATAAAGAGCGCTGGTTCGATTATAGCCAAGCCTTGATTGAAGGGCTCACCGTCCGTAAAGCCGCCGAGCGTTGTGGCGTGGCTAAAACCACGAGCTTTCGCTGGCGGCACCGTTTTCTCACCGAGGTGGCCGGGCTGAAGGCGACTGGCTTGACCGGCATTGTCGAAGCGGACGAAACCTATTTTCCGTTGTCATTCAAAGGCTCACGACAGTTACCAAGGCCGCCGCACCGCCGTGGCCATGCGGCCCATCAACGCGGGACGGGGGACGGTCAAGTGCCGGTATTGGTGCTACGTGACCGTCATGGTACCACCACCGACTTCAAACTGACGGCGGCCACGCAAGCCGAAGAGGCGCCCATTATTGGCCGCGTCGTCGTAGCGGACGCCGTGCTATGCACCGATGGCGGCGCAAGTCTCAAAGGCGCGGCGCGTCAGGCGGGTATTGCGCATCGTGCATTGAACCTATCGGCGGGGATTCGTGTGCTGGCCGGGGTTTACCACATCCAAAATGTCAATGCGTATGACAGCCGCCTCAAAACTTGGATGCGGCGGTTCCATGGGGTCGCCACCAAATACCTTGATAACTATCTGGGCTGGCGGCGCGGACTGGAGCGATGGGGCGAACAAATCACCCCCGGCGTCATCCTGCAAGCCGCTGTGGGGCGTTGCGTACCTTTCCAACTATTAACGCAAACATAGCCATTTTTTAGGTTATAAGTGTTGGTTTCAACCGCGAAAGTGATAAGGCTGGATGGGGTGAGCCGTTCCGGCAGCGGCTGGCAGTTTTGACATTAATCTGCCAACGCCAATTTCTTCAATAGCTCCCGGACAAAGTCAACCTTCTGCTCAATGCTGGTAAAAGCTTGGCTAAATTTCAGCTTATCCATGCCATCCAGCTTGTAAACCTGCGCTTGGGTTTGGATTAGGCTTATTAACTGCTCGGCATTAATCGTCGGCGTGGAGGTAAAGACGATGCGCCCGCCTGCCACGTTGGCTTCAATTTTTTTGATGCCCATTTTTTCCGCCTGCTGTTTCAGTTCGGTGACGCTGAACAAGGTTTTCACCGCATCCGGCAACAAGCCGAAACGGTCGATCATTTCGATTTGCAGCTCACGCAAATCGTCGGCGGTTTCGGCGCTGGAAATGCGTTTGTACAGCACTAGGCGGGCATGGATGTCGGGCAAATAATCTTCGGGGATGAGTGCGGCGGCCTGCAAATCAACTTCCGGGCCTTTGTCCATCGGCGTGTCCAATTCCGGTTGTTTGCCGGATTTGAGCGCGTCCACGGCGCGTTGCAGCAATTCGGTGTATAAGGTAAAGCCGATTTCTTGGATTTGCCCGCTTTGGTCATCGCCAAGCAATTCCCCTGCACCGCGGATTTCCATGTCGTGTGAAGACAGCATGAAACCCGCGCCCAAATCGCCGGACGCTTCGACCGCCTCCAGTCGTTTAACCGCGTCTTTGCTCATCAAGTTTTTCGGCGGCACGATGAAATAGGCGTAAGCGCGATGGTGCGACCGTCCGACCCGTCCGCGCAATTGGTGCAATTGCGCCAAGCCCAGTTTGTCGGCGCGGTTGATGATGATGGTGTTCGCGCTGGGGATGTCGATGCCGCTTTCGATGATGGTGCTGCACAACAGCAAATTAAAGCGTTGGTGGTAAAAATCGAGCATGATGCGCTCCAGATCACGTTCCGGCATTTGCCCGTGGGCGATTTGGATACGCGCTTCCGGCAGCAGGGCTTCCAGTTCCCGCGCCATTTTGTCCATGGATTTGACATCGTTATGCAGGAAAAACACCTGCCCGCCACGGCGGATTTCGCGCAGGCACGCTTCCTTGATCTGCGCGTCCACCCATGTGCTGATGAAGGTTTTGATGGCATGGCGGTTAGGCGGCGGGCTGGCGATGATGGAAATGTCGCGTAGGCCGGATAACGCCATATTTAAAGTACGCGGGATCGGCGTGGCGGTCAGCGTCAACATGTCCAGTTCGTTGCGCAGTTTTTTGAAATGCTCTTTTTGCCGGACACCGAAACGGTGTTCCTCGTCTATCACGACCAGCCCGAGGGCTTTGTATTTCAGCTCCTTAGACAACAAGGTGTGGGTGCCGATGATAATGTCCACTTTACCTTCCGCCAAGGCCTCCGTGATTTCCTTTTGCTGTTTGGCGGAAACAAAGCGCGACATGACCTCGATGCGCACCGGCCAATCGGCGAAACGGTCGCAGAAATTTTGGTAATGTTGTTGCGCCAATAAGGTGGTGGGGACCAGCACGGCGACTTGTTTGCCGCTTTGCACGGCGATAAACGCCGCCCGCATCGACACTTCCGTCTTGCCGAAGCCGACATCTCCGCAAATCACGCGGTCCATCGGTTGCGGGCAGGCCATGTCTTCGACTATCGCGTCTATCGCGGTTTGCTGGTCAGGGGTTTCTTCAAACGGGAAGGCGTCGGCAAAGGCCTGGTAGTCGGTATTTTCCACCGCAAACGCGTAACCCTGTTTGATGGCCCGTTTGGCGTGGATTTCCAATAATTCGGCGGCGACATCGCGGATACGCTCAATGGCTTTTTTCTTGGTCTTGCTCCATTGGTCGCCGCCGAGCTTATGCAGCGGTGCGGTGTCCGGGCTCATGCCCGTATAGCGTCCGATCACATGCAACGAAGACACGGGCACATAGAGCTTGTCGTTATTGGCGTATTCCAGCATCAGGAATTCCGCCGGAATGCCGCCGATGGTCAAGGTCTGTAAGCCCATGTAACGGCCTACGCCATGTTCCTGGTGGACAACGGGCGAGCCTATCGTCAATTCCGTGAGGTTGTTGACAATGGCTTCCAATTCACGGGCGGCGGATTTGCGCCGCCTGCGCTGTTGTTGGATTTTTTCGCCGGACAACAGGGGTTCGGTGATGATGGCCAGCGCAGGGTTATCCAGCCAGAGGCTGTTTTCCACAGGTGCGACCACCAGGCACACGGCGTCTTCGGACTGCAGGAATTGCTGCCAGGTGTCCACGCGTTTGCTGCTGATCCGCCATGCCCGCAGCTTATCCTGCAATGCTTCCCGGCGTCCGGCGGATTCGGCGACAAACAGCGTCTTACCGGCAAAGCCGGTAATGAATTGTTGCAGGCGTTGGGCTGGCTGTTCGAGCTTGGCGTTGAGGGCCAAATCCGGCAGGGTTTTGCAGGGGCTGCCGGCCAGCGTTTTGGGCTCCAAGGTGATGCGTGCAAAACGGCTGACTTTGGCGGCTAATTCTTCTGCTGACAAAAACAGTTGTTCTGGTTTTAACAGCGGGCGTTCCAGGTCGTATTTACGCTGCTCGTAACGCTCCTGCGCATCGGCGTAAAACGCCGCCGAATTCTTGGCAAAACAGTCGGTGTCCACAACGATTGCCGAAGTGGGCAGGTAATCAAACAAAGTCGCGGTTTGCGTGACAAACAGTGGCAGATAGTATTCGATGCCGTTGAAGGCCAAGCCTTTGCTGACATCGGCATAGAGCGTGTTTTTGCTGGACGTTTGCGGGAATTGCTCGCGGAAGGTTTGCCTAAAATGTTTGACCGCGTCATCGGTGAACGGGAATTCCCGTGCCGGGAACAATTGGATAAGGTCGATTTTTTCCAACGAGCGTTGGCTTTCGGGATCGAAGGTGCGGATGGATTCGATTTCTTCGTCAAACAACTCAATGCGGTAGGGTACGGAGCTGCCCATGGGGAACAAGTCGACAATCGCCCCGCGCACGGCGAATTCAGCGTGTTGGTAAACTTGTGAGACGCATTGGTAACCCACGCTTTCCAGCTTCAGGCGGTTCAGTTCCAAATTAAAGTCATCGCCGACTTTAATGGCAAAACTGTTCGCCAGGACGTGTTCGCGGGGGGCGAGGCGGTGCATCAACGTCGTGACGGGCACGACCAAGGCGCCGCGTTTGGTTTCCGGCAACAACGCCAACACTTTCAGGCGCTCGGAGGTGATTTCCGGTAGCGGCGAAAACACATCGTAGGGCAAGGTTTCCCAATCGGGGAAATGCAGGATGGGATATTGCTTGTTAAGGAAAAACGCCAGCTCATGCTCTAGCCTCAAGGCGGTTTGGTTGTCGGTCGTGATGATCACGAACAAGCGTTTTTCTTTGGCAATCGCCGCCGCCAAGGCCAAGGCGTCGGCACAGCCCGTCAAGCCTGGCCATACCAAGGTTTGGCCTTTAGTTTGTGGGATCGCGGGGGAAAAAATTAAGGATTCGGGCATGACGGTAAGCGGTTAAACAAAAATGCGATTATACAACACACGATGTTACCGTATTTGAAAAGGCGGGGATGGGATGTGCCATTATTTGTTTGGGCAATGGCGCCGGAACCCTGGTTTTTACGGCGGCCACATCAACGGTATAAAAACATCGCGTCGCCATAGCTGAAAAACCGGTAGCCTTGGTTGATAGCGTGTTGATAAGCGTCCATGACCGGCCGATACCCTGCAAACGCACTGACCAACATTAATAGGGTGGATTCTGGCAGATGGAAATTGGTCAATAAGGCGTCGACCACCTTAAACGTATAGCCAGGAGTGATGAACAGCCGGGTGTCGCCCAGCGTTGCGGCAAAAGGCCCGGTTCTTGCCGCCGATTCCAATGCCCTGACGGCGGTGGTGCCAATTGCAATGACGCGGCCTGATCTTGCGCGGGTTTGTGCAATTGCGGCGACAGTTTCCGGTGGCACGTTGAAATGTTCTTTGTGCATCACATGTTCGGCGAGATTTTCAACCCTGACTGGCTGGAAGGTGCCGCTGCCGACATGCAAGGTCACAAACGCCGAGCGCACGCCTTTGGCTTGGATGCTGTCCAGCAAGGCCTGGTCAAAATGTAGCCCGGCTGTCGGGGCGGCGACCGCCCCGGCGGTTTTTGCAAACACGGTTTGGTAGCGGCTGAAATCGGCCGCGTCATCGTCACGGGTGATATACGGAGGCAAGGGGATATGGCCGATTTGCATCAGCACTTCAAGCACGGTTTGCCCGCCGTCAAACACCAACTGGAACAAGTCGTTTTCGCGGCCTTCGACCGTGCAGGCCAGGCCTTCCGGCAACTGGATGACAGCGCCTGCTTTCGGGGCTTTGCTGGCCCGGACATGGGCCAACGCGTGATGCTCATCAATGATGCGTTCGATCAAGATTTCAACCTTGCCGCCGCTGGCTTTATTGCCCCACAGCCGCGCCGGAATGACACGGGTGTCGTTAAACACCAGCAAATCATCAGGCTTAAGCAAATCAATAAAATCGTTGAACTGTTTGTCGGCCAACACGCCAGAATCACGGTTCAAGCACAGCAAGCGGCTGGCGGTGCGTTCAGCCAAAGGGTGCTGGGCAATCAGCGCATCGGGTAAGTCGTAATAAAAGTCACTTTTTTTCATAGCCCGCCATGTTATCAGCTTGGGCGGGTTCAGCCAAAATATCCCGTCCGTTTAAGGCAAAAACCGCTGTTTCCCAAGCAAAAATAATTTAATGACGAAAATATGAAAAATTGCTTGGCAATTTTAAAAAACATGCCTATAATGTCGGTTCTTTGCCGGGGTGGCGGAACTGGTAGACGCGCCGGATTCAAAATCCGGTGATGGTGACATCGTGCCGGTTCGATTCCGGCCCTCGGTACCAAAGAATTCAAAGGCTTACATATTTTTTATGTAGGCCTTTTTTATTGCCTGTTAAAAATGGCGCAATTTTGGCGCACTTCTAAAAAAACAGCCATAATAAACCGCAACAATTGCCTAAATCCCAGGCACAAAAAACCGCCAATTAAGGCGGCTTTATTAGGGATTGCCTACAAGTTCCACATGTCCAAACAGGTTTATGTTATCGGGGCGGCTAAAGCTGTTTGAATATCCGGTAAAAATCTTTCTTCTTTAATCCGGCTTGTTCAGCCATGCTTTTGATAAGCGTTTGCGAGAAGGGTGATTTTGGGCAATCAACGGTTACTTTATACAGCTTGCCGTTTGCTTCTTTTACCCATTGTTCATGGGAAGTGCCTTTTTGGGGGCGGGCAACAAAGCCAAGATAGGCGAGAATCTTTTTAATGTCCTTGCAGGTCAGCGGCGGAAATTCACCGCTCATGCAGGAATTAACGGCATAGTTTCATCGAACACACGCCCCGCGCCATGCAGCAACGTGATTTTCAGCTTGATAAAATAGTATCTAAGCCATGAAGACAACGGGGCGTGCCTTGATAACAATTGCGCGGCGTAAGGCTTGTCTTCACCTGCCAGGGCGTCAAAAACATACTCGGCAATCATGGCTTCGAGCTTGGTTTTCACTTCCTCGAAAGAGTCGCCCTGTGCAGCAAGGTTAAAGTCCAAGCATACCGCAACCCAGTAATCAGCCTCTTGTTCGGCAAAACATTTTATTATCAGTTGGTTGGGTGTCATGGGTGCTTTCTCTTGAGTTATCTAGTCTGTAACATTGTATTAGAAACAACTGTAAATAAGTACACCACGCGCAAAAGTATTCGTAGTAAGGCGGGATGTAAAAGGCAGGCCGATTAGCGATTACATTATCATGCAAAGCAGTTTAATTCGGCAACTTATGGATAGAAACATTATTACAACGGCTAAATACATCACATTCAGCATTACGGTAGACAATAATGTTTTTAAAGTAAATGGACACTATGAATTGACTGGGGTAAATGATTTTTCACGCATTTGATAAGCAGACAATCAAATAATTGCGGCTGAATTGGCATCCATAGCATGGCGCAACATCTCCAACTGGATTTTGCGTTCAGAAATTTGCTGCATCAGGTGCTGTGTCAAATCGCCTAATGTGTCGCCACCCATTGCTTCAGTTTCTTGCACAGTTGCCATTAACTCGTAAAGCTCATGCTGTTGCAGCTCGGCAAGTTCCTTTTCGGCTTCTGAAAAGCGGCGGCGTAGCTGGGCAATACGGCGAATTGCTTTTATCAACCGTGCGCCTACATCTTCGCCTTTTATCGCTTCGGGGTCTTCACCGAATTCGACAATCAATTTTTCAATCATTGGCAAATCCCCTACCTCATAAGCCCGATTAACTTTAGCCATCATCACGTTGCGGCGTTCACGTTCCGTATCGGTGGTGGCGCGGTCAGGGTGCATCAGCTTGGCGGCTTGGCGAAATGCTTGCTTAATTTCGGGTGTGATTTCCGGTGGCGGTGGTTTGCTTTCAATCACCCCCGCTTCTTCGGCTGATTTTTGCGCTTGCGCTTGTGCGGCTTGGGCGCGGAATTGTGCCTCGACATCATCAGGATGTAATCCGGCTTCCACCAAGGCAATTTTTGCGTCCAACTCGTCCAACTCAACAAACAACCGTCCAATAGTTTGATTGTAGTGGTATTGAAACTGGGATAGCTCGGATTTTATGGTTTCCAGCGTCAATTCGGCGGATATGACTTGTTCTTCAAGTCCAGCCTGTTCGGTTTCCAGGCGGGTAAGTTCTTGTTGTTCGGGTAGCATTATGTTTCTTTCCAGTTAATGCCTAGTATTGCGAGGTTTTCTTGTGCTTCTGCATCACCCTGTTCAGCGGCCTTCCGATACCAAAACACGGCTTCATCATCGTCCTGTTCCACACCGTATCCATTTAGGTACATCGAGCCTAAATTGCATTGTGCGTTTGGGTGGCCTTGCCCGGCTGCTTTTCGATACCAGAATATAGCTTCAATATCGTTTTGCTCAAACCCTAAAGATTGATTGCTTTCCCAAATATTCCCTAAATTGTATTGTGCATTTGCGCAGCCTTGTTCAGCTGCTTTTTGATACCAAAATATTGCTTTGTCAAAATCTTGTTCTACACCATATCCATTTTCATATATCAAGCCTAAGCTGAATTGAGCATCTGCATGACCTTGTTCGGCTGCTTTTTGAAACCAAAATATTGCTTCATTATCATCAGCCTGTTCCATGCCGCATCCATATAGGTACATCGAGCCTAAATTGCATTGAGCCGCTGCATAGCCTTGTTCAGCGGCCTCTCGATACCATAGCACAGCCACGTCAAAATCTTCTAATGACTCAGGATTATTTTCGTAGGTGAAGCCTACATTATATTGCGCTCTCGCATAACTTCGGTCAGCGGCTTGACGATACCAACGCATAGCTAAACCAACCGTTCTGTATTCATAATCTTCAGGTTGCCCATTTGTTTCGTACCATTCCCATATATTAATTGGGGCATTTTCGTGGTTTTTTTCAATAAAGTTGCAGTAACTCAATGTATTCTCATCGTCCTGCTCTACTTCATTAAAATGGTCATACATCCAACCTAAATCAGTCCATACCTCCAAATCATCCAAGGCTTGATTAGCGAAATACCAATCGAAGGCTAATTTACTGTAATAATCATGCTTTTCATCATCTTTGCTTATTCCTTGTCCACCGTTAAACATACACGCAAGCGGAAAATAGGCTTTGCCATAACCTTCATCAGCCAATTGTTGAAAGACTTTATACACATCAGCCAGTTGTTGCAGCATGCCATAAAAAGGTTGTAACCGATTAACTTCAAACAAATCGGCCTGAACGCTTAGCTTAGGCATTAACTGGCAATCAAAGCGGCTTGTATAGCCATAATCTGTTATCCGGTTATAAATATCCCGTGCTTGCCGATAACGCTTATCTTGTTCAACAATGGCAAGTTTTTGGCTTTGAATCGCCGCCAGTCCACGTCCCAATAAGGTGGTGGATTTTTTATCTGCCACCGTAACATGGCGGGCTGTTTGGATAATGGGCAATTGGTCAGCCATGTTATTTACCTGCCCTGTCTTCAAGTTGCCTAATCAATTTACCCAATTCGGTGCTATCCAGTAAACGTACTTTGGATTGTCTGGCAAGTTCGATGGCATTGGGGGTGTAATTGCCTGTGGTAATCACCCATGCGCTGTGACATTGATAATAGGCCATACCTGATAACGCTTCTTGCACGGCGGCTACACCGACACTACCGCGATAGCATTTGGCCTGTACGGCGATGCGCTCGCCTTGTCGGGTCAGTAGCAAATCTGCCCCGTAATCGCCGGACGTAGGGGTTAGCTGGACATGGTAGCCATGTGCGCGGAATAATCCGGCTAGATAGTTTTCAAACTCTGTACCGCTGAGTTGATTCAGTTCGGCGGCTTGCCGTTTGCCGTATTCGTGTTGCCAATATTCCTGTTCGCGTTGTTTTTGGCTTAGGGTGTGGTGTTGGGTTTTGGCAAAGTCTAAGCTATTTTGCAGGTGGCGGGTTCGCGCATCTGGTTGGCGTGGTTGTGGTTCGGCAATAGGCGGGGTTGACGGGGTATCGTCAAATACGCGCTTGAAGAGGGAAAAAATACCGAACATGGGTTACCTGATTTGACCGGAAATTTTTAGGGGATTTGTCTGGCAATGTAGACAAGTGCTAAACAGTTGGCTTTACAATCGACGGAAACGGTTTAAGCCTAACACCTGTGTAGGATAGCGTCAAATGGGAGCATTTTTTATGTCGTCAGTAGGACAGCCCATCATTGCAGCTCTAGCCCTTACCCGTGCCAGTTCGGCTAACAGTTCTTCATCAGACATTTTTCTTAATTCTGCCATGTATGGATTTAATTTTAATTGGGACTTTTCAAGCTTGTCGATTCGGGTCTTTAAGGCCATTGGTAGTTTTCCCTTAGCACATCCAGCATTGTCCGGCATTTGCCTAGGCTTTGTCTGAACGCCGCCGCTCGGCGGTTGTTAAATGCGGTGAGGGTTTCGCCAGGAAGGCGGATAGGTTCGCCGTTGGCTTTGGCGGCCTCGCGTTGTTCCAGCTTGATGATACGGTTTTTTAACACCATCAGTTATTCCCACGCTGTCCCGACAAACTGCACCAGGAAGGTTTGCACGGGATGTACGTTGGGATGCCCGGCTTGCCAGCGTTTACAGGCTTCGTCCGCGCTTTCGCCCAGTTTGCTGATGATGACGGCAACCTCGCCATACGTCCCCCGCGCTTCCAGTTTGTTTAGCCGCTGTCTGATGTTCATGTCCCGCCCCATCCTGAGAGCAGGCCGTTTTTGATGCTCATGGTTTTGACTCCAAGGCTTCAATGCGTCGGGTCAGTTCGTCAACCTCGATAATTTTGGCCTGTGCCGCCAGGGCGGTGATTAATTGGCTGCCCATGTCCGGCGGTATCTGCCCCGCCAGCGTGGCCTTGATGATTTCGCCGCCTTGTTCGGACAATGTGCCATTGACGGGGACGTTAATCGGCATGGCTTGGGGTTTAAGCGTCGGGCAAACCCTGTCCAGCAACACCTTGGCGGCTTGCACATCGCCAGCTTTTGCCAATTCCACCAATTTGCCGATAATGTCGGGCATGTCGTCAACAATAGATTTCCTAAATAGGGTGGCGGGGGTTTTGTCCTTGGGGCGGCCTTTGGGATTTCCAGATTGTCCAGGCTTAAATTTAGGTGTGGGCATCTTGTTTGCTTTCTGCTTTTATCAGTCCATTTAAGGCATTTAACATATTAAACAAATGATTCAATCATCATGCGCTTAACTTGTCGGGTGAGCGGTGCAAAGCTATCAAACCTCTCGCCATCGGACTTAATAGCCTGTTCAATCCATGCCCGAACAGCCGCGTTATCAGTCAAGCCATATTTACGCTGTAACGCTTTCACTAAATAACCTTCAAGCATCACTGTGGTACGCTTGGGTTGCCCTTGGTGGCTAAAGGTGACGGCAAAGTGTATTTGTTTAAAATCATAAACAGGGCTGTCTAGGTCATCATCCTGATTAACAATTTCCTGTTTAACATCTTGAACAAGGCTGTCCGGTGAACTTTGTTTAATATTTTGAACAATGGCATCGTCTAGGGATTCAACAGGTTCTTTATGTACGCTATCGACTTGTTTAATATCTTGAACAGGGTTTAAGTGTTCAACATGCCAGCGGTAAATTGCCAACTTGACATCATCGGGTAATTTTTTGGCTTTGCTGTTCATGCCCAAAGCCGCTTTAGCTTGCGCCACCAGTTCAGCAATTTTATTATGGCTTCGCGGTGAACAGCCGTAAAGGGCTGCTATGGCATCACCGAGTTTACTTGTTCCATCGTATTGCATGGCGCACCTGTTTAATATTTTAAATGACTCCTATTTTATCGCATTTAACATATTAAACAAAACACTACATCATCCACTAGACAGTTTTACCCAATCGGTGGGCGTGTTTGCATAATAATGCACCAACACCTAAAGACCGCCGACTTAAAAAACCGCTAACGAATGTGGCCTAAATAAACGGGTAGGTATGGTTATAGTAGGTGTGTATCAAATTGTGGTACGCAAGGTTTCTGTAACCCCTTGATTTTTTCACTTTGCGTGTCACTTTTTGAGACACAAACCAGATTCAATATATTTTGTGTCTTAAAATGAAGCACACAAATCGGATTTGTGTACCTCATTTTGATACGGTTGCTTCAATTTTTGGGTTGCCATTTTTCCCAATCGTGGGTGGGTTTACAGCCTAAATAAGGCATCCACGTCAACCGCCATTCCCTTGTTTTACTGCCCGTTCTGCTGTTGAACAGGGATTCAGCATCACACACAATAAAGCCGCGTTCGTGCAGGATTTTGAACGCTTTGGTGGCGGTGTTTGGCGCACAGCCAATTTTGGCGGCGGCTTCACGGACTCCATAAGCAACCGCCCTCTCATTTCGCCATTGCATTTGGAGCAAGTCCATTAGCACCTTCGCGTCGGCAGGCATGGTTTCGTAAACAGGCTGTTCACGCATCCCCCTTGAGACGGCTAAAACACCGCCTCTCTGGTCAAATGGCAGATTTGACTTTTTCCGCTTTGACATGGTTGCCCCGTTAAAAGGGCAATAGCAATGCTAGCCAATCAGATAAGCCGATTAAAATGGGTTTCACATGCCCAGTTATTCGGGTAATATGGCTTTGCAGTTTTTTGAAAATGGCCTGTCTGGTGTTGGCGCACCGAGCAGGTTTTTTATTGGTCGCCATGTTGCCCCCTAATCCCTAAATTTTCAGGGGGAAAGCCATTTTTCTCGAAAATATCTGCTTGCGCCGATTGGTGCATACATTTTACAAGTCGATAAAACGCAACTTTTCCAAATCCTTGCCTGCGATAACTCAATATGGGCAATTCAAATTCCTTTTTCAATCGGTGAATGGTCGCGCCAAGCCGCCAACCACCAGCGTCCAAAGTTTGTTCTAGCGTACTGAGTTCTTCGCCAGCTTCTAAACGTTGCCTGACTTCGTGGAGTGACCATGCTGCCCTGTTGGATAAGCCGCCCATTTATTTGACCCCTTTACTGCTTTGGGATTCTAACCAACTAAAATAAGCGGCCTCCTTTATCAAAATGCGCCGCCCGTTGCGGACAATTGCGCCCGACTTGGCGAGTTCGTTAGTTTCGGCGTGGAAGATTTGATGACGTAATCCGCCAACTGTGAAAGCGGGGTGACGTTTTGTGAATTGTTGGACGGTTGAATAAATCCATGCGGTTTGCACGGCTTCGGTTTGCTGCTCTACTGACATAATTACCTTTAATTGAAAAGTACCGTCACGTTTTGTCACGGATTGTCGGCAATTATTCAGGTGTGGCGGGTGGTAATACGAAGTAGTAAAAGGTGGTAATTGTTGGTTTTATTGTTTTCCGCGTTTTGCAAAACTGGCATGGTTTGCCATCTTGAATAAGTCTAATTTACGGCCTTTTTTCCAAGCCGTACTAAAGCTACTCTCTTTATCGAAAAGCAAAGGGTAATCTAATCTACAAATATTTTCGATAGTTCCTTGTTCGCCGTCCGGTATTCTCATCGG
Organism: Methylovulum miyakonense HT12; assembly: GCF_000384075.1. Lineage (GTDB taxonomy): Bacteria > Pseudomonadota > Gammaproteobacteria > Methylococcales > Methylomonadaceae > Methylovulum > Methylovulum miyakonense. The sequence continues at coordinate 793,066 of NZ_KB913025.1, read as the reverse complement.
TTCAAATTTTTTGATTTTAATAACTTCCAGAATGGCCTTGTGCTGTTTTTCAAGCTTAAGAAGGTTTGTGTCATTCTGCCAATCTGTTTCTATATCGCCTTGCCTATCCGCGCTATCATCCTTGCCTACAGTTACAGCGTCAGCATTAGTTTCCGTTTTGCCAAACTTCGCCTGGTTTATAACTTGCTCCTCTATCGCTTGCCACATGCCAAACGGTGTATCGTCCTTGCCTAAAAAACCAACTAAGTCAACCAAGCTCCATTTTGGAGAATGGTTATCTAGTTCCTGTTCAAGTCCCTGTATTTTTTGGGAAAGTTCCCTATCTATTTTTTCACCATTATATTTGGCATCGTATGGCTTATTCGCCGCGTACCTGTCATCAGGCCACCTAATAGGGTCTATTCCGTATATCAATTTTGCGGCTTGAATTGGTGTTATATTGCTTAAGCCTTTCCAGTAATCCCAGTCTATTGGTGAGCCATTGGTTATAGATTCCCTCCACTTTGTCACGCCGTTAGCTGCTGCATTTGAAACGGGCAGGCTGTTATATTCCCGTTTCAAATATCGCGTATCTTCCGTATTCATTATTGGGTTAAAACACAATTCGATAGGCTCTGTAATTGGCTCGTCTGTAATTTCATCCTTTCCATGCCTAGTAAATATTTCAGGTGACCATTCAAACCAGTTGTTAAATTCATCAAGCCAGACATAGGCTTTCAGTGGCTTGATTATTTCTATAGAACGTTTGCGCCATTCTGTTTTTGGCTGTCCTTTAACTTCGTTCTGAAGTTTTTCAATTAGATTGTTAATTTCATACCATTGTGCAGAAGGGATTGATGACGGCGTATTGTTGGTGTCTAAGTTGAAAGCTGTCGGAAAAGGTGTAGTGCCATCATGATAAGGCTTTACCAACCTATAAATGAGCATATCTGGCGATAATGCCCAACCTGTTACAAAGGGCAGAACCCATATTGGCAAAGCATCACGGCCTTCAATCTTAACAACGACATTCATCACACACCGCCAAATATTTTTTGGTTCATGCTGGCAACCACGTTGCTTACATGCCCGTCCGACAAATGGGCGTAACGCTTTACCATGTTTAATGTTTTGTGTCCTAACACTTCGGCTATTTCAGCCAAGCTCGCGCCGTTCATGGCTAGATAAGATGCTGTGCAGTGCCGTAAATCATGCCATTTTAGGTCATTTATGTCTGCACGCTCTAGGGCATATTCAAAGGCGCTTCTTAAATTAATGGGTTTCTGTGGGTTGTTCTTACTGGGAAAAAGTAAATCGGTATCAAGCCGCCTAATCTTGCTGTGTTCCCGTAACAGCTCCAAGCCATGCCCAGCCAAGGGAACGCGCCGCCGTGTGCCGTTTTTGGTTTTGTGCAGGATTAAAAAGCCGTCCTTTAAATTAACGTCCTGCCACTTCAAGCCCATTAATTCAGCTTGTCTCATGCCGCTGGATAAGGCCAGAATGACGCACAAATAAAGCCAGTCGTTTGAGGATTCCTTACAGGCGGTTAATAGTTTGGCGCGTTCGTCATCATCCAGGAATCGGACACGTCCATCGGGTTCAGTTGGTTTTTTTACCTTTTTTACCGGATTGTCATGTACCCATTGCCATTCATTCACGGCAACGGTGAAGGCGTGGGATAACGCCGCCATGTATCGAACAACGGTGGCAGGTGCGCGGCTTTCACCTAATGATTCCCGGCATTCCACAATTAAAGGCGGTGTAATATCGGCAAGCAAATAAACGCCTATTTTATCCTTCCACCAAGTCAGCTTGCTTTTACGCTCGGCTTGCTCTTTTTCGTTGTAGTTGGGCAGTTCGGCCTTGATGTACCTATCGGCTAAATCGGCGAATGTGTGTTTTTTAGCCTCAACGGTTTTGAAGTGTCGGCCTTCCCTGATTGCGCTCTCAGTATTTTGAATCCACTTTGAAGCATCGGTTTTACGTTTAAAGGTTGCTGTTTGTGTAGGACAGCCTTTTAACCGAACTTCCGCCCTATAGCGTTTAGTTCCATCTTTAGCTGTGCGTTCTGTGATGGTTGCCATAATTGCCCCTATGGGATAGCAACTGGCTTTGGTATGATGTATCAGCCATTGCTTAACCCTGTCTGTTAAGTAATCGGTAAGGCCTTGTTGGTGGTGGTACACCCTCAAGGCCGCTTTGTTTCTAGGGTTGTATTATAATGCTGTGGCGCACTTTTGGCGCAATTGAATATAAAAAATGGTGATAAATGGCAATAATTGACAACAAAGCAAAGCATTCAACATATTGATTTTAATGTTATTATTTGTTGCTGCTTGTTATGGTTTTTTGATTAAATCGGATTCAAAATCCGGTGATGGTGACATCGTGCCGGTTCGATTCCGGCCCTCGGTACCAAAGAATATAAAAGGCTTTACAAGAAATTGTAAGGCCTTTTTTATTGCCTGCGATATTCTAATCACCCCAACCCCGTCATCAGGAATAGGCAATGGCCGAGCAACAAAAGTCCCCTGCTATCAATCCCGTGCATCCGGCTATCGAAAGCTACATGCGCCGTCTTGTGCAAGCCACCGACCATCCCGTGCTGGCCGACATGGAGGCGTTAGCGGAAAAAAACAACTTCCCCATCGTAGGCCGCTTAGTCGGCACGTTTCTGGAAACCTTGGCAAAAATGGCCAACGCCCAACGCGTGTTTGAATTTGGCAGCGGCTTTGGCTATTCGGCTTACTGGTTTGCCAAAGCGGTGGGCGGGCAAGGCCAGGTCATTTGTACTGAAGCCGATTTCCTAAACCAAGAAAAAGCCAAAAACTACCTGTCCGCCGCCAATTTATGGGATAGGGTCGATTTTCAAGTCGGCATGGCGCAGGAGGTGTTCGCCCGGACAGAAGGCGTGTTTGACATTTGCTATAACGATGTCGATAAAGGCGATTACCCGGACATCTGGCGCATGGCGAAAGGGCGTATCCGCCCTGGCGGCCTGTATATCGCCGACAATGTCTTATGGAAGGGCAGGGTGGCCGTCGAAAATTACACCGAAGCATTTAGCGGCTGGACAGAAGCCATCAAAGAGCATAACGAATTGGTTTTCAATGACCCGGAATTTGATGCGTTTATCAACCCGACCCGTGATGGGGTGGTGGTGGCGCGGCGGAAAATGCCGTGAGCCAATGGCTTATCCGGTGTGGCCCGCCTTTTGGCTAACGCTTTAAGCAATGGCCTTTTTGCGCGCAAGCCACACGCTATTTTTGTCAATATGTGACAAAAATAGTCAATCAATCCCTTCCTGATGCCCTTTAAAATCCTGTAAAAACCACTATCCTGTTTTAGGTTTGATAGGATAGTGGTTTTTCCTCCATCACGTGTCCGGCCAATTTTTCAATAACCCTTGTTAAATCGGGTAATGGCGGATTTACAGGCCGGGGAAAGAAAAAAAGCGGATGTATCGCTAAAATAGGTCTAAATATTGCTTAACTCGATCACGGCATATAAGTTTAGGGCTTTGCTGTAATTTGTTGATGGTAAACGGCTTAAAGTTTTTTGTTATCCCACACTTACATAAACTCTAATCCATTAGCGTTAATCATATAAATGATGTGAAAGCAAAGATATTTAATTTTTCACAAGCATTTAAGATTTTCATATTAAACTCTAATAGCACAAGATAACCTCCGGTCTGATTCACTATTTTCACAATTAAAGAGAACAACTATGGCTACTTATAAATTTTCTACTGCACCTGCAAGCATTGTGTTTACTACCAGCGATTTTTTGATTTTTGATGTTTCAACAGTCAGTGCGTCATCAATCACTATTACAGGAACTGTAAACATTGCAATTAGTGATGGCAGTAAAACCGTTACTTTAACTGGATTCAACCTAGATAATGTTTCCAGCGCGAATTTTATCTTTGCCGATGGCAGCAAATTACAAATTGGTGATGACCTGACAACCACTGCCAATGATGGCTTGGCAAATTCCTTTATAAGCACTGACTCTAATGACTATTTTGATGGCCGCGGAGGTAATGACACGGTTTCGTATGCAACAGCAACGTCCGCTGTCACCGTAGACTTAACTGTAGCTACTGCCCAAAACACTGGCGGCGGCGGTACTGATAAGTTAATCAGTGTCGAAAATATCACCGGGTCATCTTACAACGATACCTTAACAGGCAACACATCAAACAATTATCTGGATGGCGGAGCGGGTGTTGACGCTATGACGGGTGGTGCTGGCAATGATACCTATATAGTCAATGCCAGTGATACAGTGACTGAAAATGCTAGTGAAGGTACGGATACCGTGATTAGCAGCGTCGATTATGTGTTGGGCGTTAATGTCGAAAATTTGACGCTAGCCGCAGGTGCGGTTTCAGGTACGGGCAATGGGGTTGCCAACATCATTATTGGTAACAGCCTTAATAACATTCTCACAGGTGGTGCTGGGACTGGAAATGACAACCTCCAGGGCGGTGCAGGCGATGACACCTATTTTGTAAGCAAAACAACGGATGTGGTCAATGAAACGGCTGCCGGTAGCGCGGGCATCGATCTCGTAGTATCCAGTGCCACTTACACATTAAGCACTAACGTTGATAATTTACGTCTGACCGCCGGCAACATTAATGGTACGGGCAACGCTTTAAACAATATTATCTATGCGGGTAGTGGTAACAATACCTTAGATGGTGCCGGTAATACAGGTGTTGGGGGGGCGGATACGCTTTCATACCAATACGGCGTTAGTTCAACCACGGGTGTGACTGTAAGCCTTGCGCTTGCCACGTCGCAAGCCACTGGCGGTTCGGGTTCAGATACTATCTCTAATTTTGAAAATTTGACAGGAAGTAATTACAGCGATGTTTTGACTGGTAACGCTGGGGTTAACGTCATCACGGGTGGTTATGGTAACGATAGTCTTAATGGAGGTACAGGCGGTGCCGATACCTTGGTGGGTGGGTTTGGTGATGATACCTACACATTGGTCGACGCTACCACAGACGTTATCACCGAGTTGGCTTTGCAAGGTACTGATACGGTTACCTCTGCTTTGGTGAATGTTGATATTAGCGCCATCGCTAATGTAGAAAATGTCTCCTTGACAGGAGCACTAACACTGAGCGGAACTGGTAACGCCTCTGACAACACTATCACAGGTAACAGTGCCGCCAATACCCTGACCGGCAATGCTGGCAACGATACGCTGATCGACGGTAACAGCGAAGGTACGACTGATACGTTAGTTGGTGGCTTAGGTGACGACACTTATCAAGTCAACTCATCAACAGATGTGGTGACCGAAGCCGCCTCCCAGGGTACGGACACTGTCATATCGACAGCGACGTTTGATTTAAGTGTTGCTGCAAGCGTTGGTGTTGAAAAGCTGACCCTGAGTGGCGCATCAGCGGTCAATGGCACAGGTAACGCCCTTGACAATACCATTACGGGTAACGGCGTTGCCAATAGCCTCACTGGCAATGCAGGTAACGATAAGCTTGATGGTCAAGGCGGCGGAGATACGTTAGATGGCGGCCTAGGTATTGATACCATGCTTGGCGGTGATGGTGATGATACCTATGTGGTTGACAATGCCTCAGATACTGTCACCGAACTAGCTGGCCAAGGCACAGATACTGTCCGGTCTTCAATCGCAGGGGTTAGCGGCTATACATTAACGGCTGAAGTTGAAAATCTAATACTGATTGGTTCCGCAGTTGTCGGGACAGGTAATGCGGCTGACAATACCTTGACTGCCAATGTGACCTTAGCTAGTACCTTAAACGGCGGCGCAGGCAATGACACGCTAAATGGCCTCGCTGGCGCGGACAAGCTTGATGGTGGTGTTGGTGCAGATATTATGAGTGGCGGGGATGGCAACGATACCTATATTGTTGACACCACCAACACCTTGGCTACTAATGGTGACCAGATCACTGACGGGGGTACAGGCATAGACCTCGTCCAGTCTAGCGTCACTTACACAATCTTCGATACGGATGTAGAAAACCTGACATTGACGGGTTCAACTAACATCAATGCTACAGGTAACGCTTCAGTCAATACCATCACGGGCAATACGGGCAACAACATTATTGATGGTCTCGGTGGTGCGGACATTATGAGTGGCGGGGCTGGCAATGACACTTATGTCGTTGACACCACCAACACCTTGGCGACTAACGGTGACCAAATCACTGAAAATGCAGGCGCAGGCACCGATCTTGTCCAGTCTAGCGTCACTTATACGATCTTTGATGTAGATGTGGAAAACCTGACATTGACGGGTTCTGGTGTGATCAACGCGACGGGTAACGCATCAGTAAACACACTGACAGGCAATGGTGCTAACAACATCCTTAATGGTTTGGGCGGTGCAGATACCATGGTAGGTGGTGACGGTAATGACACTTATGTTGTTGACAATGTAGGCGATAAAGTTACGGAAAGCCCAAGCCAAGGCACGGATCTTGTCCAATCTAGCGTGACTTACACGATTACAAACATAAATGTAGAAAACCTGACATTGACGGGTTCAGGTGTGATCAACGCGACGGGTAACGGATCGGTTAATACCATCATAGGCAATACGGCCGCTAACTTGATTGATGGTAAAGCTGGAGCTGATATTATGAGCGGAGGGGATGGTAATGACACCTATGTTGTTGATACCACCAACACCACGGCTACTAACGGTGACCAGATCACTGACGGAGGCACGGGCACTGACCTTGTCCAGTCTAGCGTCACTTACACGATCTTCGATACGGCTGTGGAAAACTTGACATTGACGGGTTCCGGTGTGATCAATGGTACGGGCAACGTTTCAGCCAATATCATCACAGGTAATGCTAAAAATAACGTTCTGGATGATGGTGGAGCTGGTGCGGCAGATACCCTGATCGGTGGTGTGGGCGATGACACTTACAATGTTAACAATTCAGGCGATACCGTTACAGAAAGTGCTTCACAAGGCACAGACACCGTTGTTGCAAGTGTTAGCTACACCTTAACGGATGTGGATGTTGAAAACTTAACCTTGAGCGGTACAGCAACAACAGGTATCGGAAATGCATCCGCCAACACCCTGACCAGTACAGGTAGTGCCAACTCCTTAAGCGGGCTTGCCGGAATTGATACGTTGGTTGGAGCGGCTGGTGCCGACACCTTAATTGGAGGGTTGGGCAAAGATACATTAACTGGAAATGCCGGAAACGATATATTCCAGTTTGCAACCACGTCAACTACCAACACAACAACACATGTCACAACCGTAACATCAAATGATACAACATTGGGCGCATCTGATGTTATAACCGACTTTACGCAAAGTTCGGATGTCATTAATTTACATCAAATATTTGATGATACTGGTGCAGGTTCTGGATCAGGTGTTGTTTTAACCTCATTTACCGGAACAGGGGCAAAAGAAGTCGTGTATGAAGCGTCAGGAAGTGACACGGTAGTCTTAGGTGACATCGGCGGTGATGGTGTGGCTGATTTTGAAATTATCTTAACTGGCTTCTCTAGCCCAATGGCAGGAACGGATTTTGTGTTCTAGTTATAACGCTTTAGTTTAGCGCCGAAATAAAACCCTCATTCGTCCGGGTGAGGGTTTTTTTTTGCCTAGATAAAAGCAACAAACTTCGCTTTTTTGATGTATAACGATCTGTATAAAATGCTGTACGCTTAAGGTCTGGTTGCGTCCAATTTGTTTAATCCCTCATACGGATTGTGCCACCTTAAAGTTAATTGTTTTATTTGAGGATAAGCGTATTTTATAAACCTGCGCCCGATTCTATAATCAACTTGTTTTTTCATTATTGAGGTCATAAATATGGCTAATACCTACGATTTCTCTACATTAATTGCTAGCGGCAATGCGTCGCAGGCATTTTTAACCACCGATTTTTTAACGTTTAATGACAGTATCCATGCGTCTGATTTGATTATTGCAACATCAGGGGCAAATATCACCATAAAGCTTTCCACTGGTTTTACCTTGACCTTAACTAGTTTTACCCAGAAGCAGGTGGCCAGTACAAATTTTATTTTTGCCGACGGCAGTAAATTGATTATCGGTGATGGCTTTGTTACTGCATCCAGCGATGATTTGGCCAATACTCTGGTTGGTACTGAATTTAATGACTATCTCGATGGTGGGCTCGGTATTGATACCGTATCCTATGCGGGCGCCAATTCAGCCGTTACTGTTGACTTAAGCATTACGTCCGCCCAAGACACTATTGGTGCCGGTACTGACAAACTGCTGAATATTGAAAACATCATAGGCTCAATCTATAGCGACACCTTGGCGGGTGATGGCAATGCCAATAGCCTTGATGGTGGTGCAGGCATAGACATCATGGATGGTAAAAATGGCAGTGACACTTATTTTGTCACCGCAGGCGATCTGGTCACCGACACTGGCACCACAGGCACTGACCTTGTCAATGCGGGCGTTGACTATGCGTTGGGGGCTGGAATCGAAAATTTGGTGCTAACTGGAACCAATGCCGTGAACGCTAGGGGTAACGGTTTAAATAACACTATAACAGGCAACTCGGCCAATAACGTTCTGGATGGCGGTGCAGGTGATGATTCATTGAATGGCAGTAGTGGCAATGACACTTATATTGTTGACAGTGCCAACGACAGTATTACTGATACAAGCGGTACCACGGATCAGGTGATCAGCAGTGCAGTTTCTTTTGACATGAGCGCCAAAGCGGTGACGGTAGAAATTTTGCGTTTAGTGGGTAGCGCCACTAGCGGGACTGGTAATGGTTTGGCGAATACAATATTCGGAAATAGCGGTAATAATACCCTGAATGGTGGTGCAGGTATCGATACTTTGACCGATTTATTGGGCGGGAATGATACGCTGATTGGTGGTGCTGGTGTGGATACCCTAAAGGGAGGTTCTGGCAATGATACCTTAACAGGGGGTGTGGATGCTTCGACTGGTGATGGCGCAGCCGATGCCATGACTGGCGGTACGGGCAATGATACATACAATGTCACCGATACCACCGATGTTGTCAATGAAGCCGCCAATGCAGGCACCGATCTCGTCAACACAATTGTCACTTTCTCATTGAATGACAACGCGAGCGGCAATACCAGTATTGGAGTTGAAAACCTCACCTTAACGGGTACGGGCAATATCAACGGCACAGGCAATTCCTTAGCCAATACCATCACAGGTAATAGTGGCAACAATATTTTGATCGGCGGGAAAGGTGCTGACTCATTGGTTGGCGGTTCAGGTAATGACACCTTAACGGGAGGAGGGGATGCTCTGACTAGTGACGGGGCGGCGGACACCCTGAGTGGCGGTACAGGCAATGATACGTACAATGTCACCGATACCACCGATGTTGTCAATGAAGTGGCAAGTGCGGGCACCGATCTCGTCAACACCACGGTCACTTTCGCATTGAATGACAACGCGAGCGGCAATACCAGTATTGGTGTTGAAAACCTCACCCTAACGGGTTCGGCCATTATCAACGGTACAGGCAATTCTTTAGCCAATACCATCACTGGCAATATTAGCAACAATACCTTATTTGGCTTGGCTGGCAATGATATCCTGACCGACACCTTGGGCGGTAACGATGTTCTTGATGGCGGAACAGGTGCGGATACGATGTCCGGTGGTTTAGGCAATGACACTTACATAGTCGATAACGCATCAGATTCTGTCTCTGAAGGCTCGCTGTTAGGTACTGATTTGGTGAAAGCCAGTGTCACTTACACATTGACCGATGCCGATATTGAAAACCTGACCTTGACTGGTAGTAACGGTACGACCACGTCCACCGACGCCCTTAATGGTACTGGCAACGCGGCGGCTAATACGATTACCGGCAATAATGGTGACAATACCTTAATTGGCGGCGATAACGCGGACAACCTGCAAGGTGGTGGCGGTAATGACCTCTTGGTCGGTGGTACCGCGGATACGGGTGCTATTTCTGGGGTCACGCCTGATGCCGATTCGATGGCGGGCGGTTTGGGTGATGACACCTACTCCGTTGACTTTACTAACGATGTGGTCACTGAGTTGGCAAGCCAAGGCACTGATTTGGTCAAGTCCCGTGTCACTTACACCCTATTGGACGTGGATGTCGAAAATTTGACGCTCACTGGTCTTACTGGTGTAGTCACCAATACCGATGCCATTAATGGTACGGGCAACGCTTCTGCCAACGTCTTGACAGGAAATGCGGGAAACAACATCCTTTCTGGTTTGGGTGGTGTTGACACGCTTACTGGCGGCGCAGGTGATGACACGCTTGATGGCGGCTCGGGTGCGGATATTATGGATGGCGGGGCTGGTAATGATACCTATATTGTTGACACGACCAACACCGCTGCTGGTAACGGTGACCAAATCAATGCTGAAACTTCAGGCCAAGGCACTGACCTCGTCCAGTCCAGTGTCACTTACACTATCTTCGATGTGGATGTGGAAAACCTGACTTTGACCGGAATCAGCGCGATAAATGGTACGGGTAACGTATCAAATAATATCCTAAACGGTAATGGTGCCAACAATACTTTGGTGGGTCTTGATGGTAATGACACGCTGGATGGTAAGGCTGGTGCCGATACGTTAAATGGCGGTAACGGCGTAGATACTTATTTTGTTGACGATACGGGGGATACGGTTGATGAAAGCACAGGCACATCTGGTGCCGACCATGCCGCGACTACAGTCGCTAATGCCAATTTGGATATTGTCAACGCCAGTGTCACTTATACCATTACAGATGCATTGGTTGAAAACCTGACTTTGACCGGTACTGGGGTTATTAACGGGATAGGTAACAGTTCTGCCAACATCCTAATCGGCAACGTCAGCAATAATGCTTTGGATGCCGGAGCGGGCAATGATGTTATCAACGGAGGAATCGGCAAAGATACGCTGACTGGCGGTGCCGGTGCCGACATGTTTACCTTTACACAGTCATCAGACTCCTCGGCGGCCAATTTTGATGTCATCACCGACTTTAGCCTAGCCGGCCCGGATGTCATTGACTTAAGCGCTATTGATACAGGGACGTTGGCATTTGGTGGTTTGAAAGCCGGTACGCCAACCACCGTTTCAGCTGCCCATACCTTGGATTATTATGTCAGTGGCTCCAACACCTTCCTGATTGCTGATACGGATGGCATTGCCAGTACCATAGACTTTGAAGTCCAATTGACTGGCTTTACATCAACGTTGACAGCATCAAGTTTTGTATTGGGTCATACCATTACCGGCACTTCCAGTAATGACACCTTAAAAGGCGGCGTGGGTAACGATACTATTACCGGGGCTGGCGGAGCCGATACCATGTCGGGTAGCTTGGGCAATGATAAATTTGTGATTGCCAACAAAGCAGCAACCCAAGGCTCTAGTTTCGCGGCAGGCAATACCTCCGCCGTAAACATTGACAGCATTACTGATTTTAATGGTAACGGTTCAGCCGTAGGGGATACCATCCAATTGGGTATCGGTAGCTCTGCTTTCGGAACCATGACATTTACTGGTTCGACAACAGCATCTGTAAATGCTGTGACAGTTGCCACGGCGGGAACTTTCACGACACTCGCTTCTGCTGTCCAGTCGGCGAGCGCAGGGGTGGCATCATCAAATTCAACGGCTCAAATCTATGATGTAACAGTTACTGCGGGCACGTTGGCAGGCCACTACGCCATCATTAATGATGCAACTGCTACAATTACCTCAAGTGATACCTTTATATCGCTGACAGGCATTACTGGGGCACTGAACAGCACGGATTTCTTGTTTGCCTAAAACCCGCTAAGTCATTCTACCTTTAAGCCATGTAGAGGCTGTTAAAAGCATAAGCGACCTCCATTTGGGCAACCGGATGGAGGTTTTTTTGTTTGGGGTATGTGCCGTATGTTTTTGTTTAAAGCGTATTTCCAGAAGGTGCAATATCCAATTGAAATATGCGGTATAAATATACTGGGTTGCGTTTGGCATCTGTGTGATTTAAAGCACCTTCCGAAACTTAAACTTACGGTTATCCGGCTCCACCCTGGTTTTGCCGCCCCCCTGGTCGCCATCCCAAGTGCTTAAACGTAAATACGCATCCGACAGGCCAACGATAATAAAGAACAAGGTGCAGCTTTGGTTCATCATCGCCACGGTCGCCACGGCGATAAAATACATCAAAAAAATTGCCGCCAATGAAAACGCCAATGAACTGCCTTTGGGTTCGGTCATCGGGCGCGACATGCCGTGGATAATCAGGCGCACCATCATGCCTAACATAATGGCCAGCAATAGGGTCAAGGCAATCACGCCGTGGTTCAGATAAGTCAGCAAAAAATGGTTGTCGATGGATTCAAAGCCAGGGACTTCCGGCCATTTCATCAAACCCCAACCCCACCATAGGCGTTCGCTGGCGACATCCATGTATTCTGTCACCAGTTCGTAACGGTAAGCGGCGGTTTCTTGGTTATCATCTTTGGCATTTTTTCGCCCGACCGACGCATAACTTAAAAAGGCCAGCAGCAAGGGCAAGCCGATAAACACCATCACGGCGATGACCGCCGTCATCGCCGCCACCCGTTGTTTGGAACGGCCAATGATGGTGATGCCCGCAGCGACAATGCCCGCCAACCATTGGCCTTTACCCAACGTCGTCAACACCCCGCCCAAAATCATGAGGGTGAAAATTTGCGCCGGGCTGAACCAAGGGGCCCACGCCAGCTGTTTCATTTTTGCAGGCCAGGCGTCCGACCATTGCAACCAGCGTTGTAAGCGGTAACCGACCGCCATAATCACGCCATCCAGCAGACAATGCCCATACGGCCCCGCCGCCCGTGCCAAGCCAAAGCGGAAAGTGGTGATCCAGCCCAAGCCTTGGCCTGGAAAGAACATGCCCAAGTAGGCTTGCCATAAGTTGTAGCCAAATTTGTTCTCGAACAAGTTCATGACAAAAACGAAGGCCAAACACAGCACCACGCTTTTGGCAAAGTCATAGCGCAAATTAAACGGCTCGATCAGGCTTTTGGCGAAAATATAGGGGAACATCACCGACGTGAGTTCAAAAAACATCAGGTTTTGCGCATCGGCATAACCGGAAGCAAGGAATTCGGAAAAGGACACAGAAAAGGCGTAAAAACCGACAAGCAAATCCGTAAGGCTGAATTTATAACCGGGCGAGCCTTTCATGACAAAGACCGCGAACAAAGCCACCGATGCGCTTTGGTTAAACGAAGGGTCAGGCAAGCCTGGCGTGATGGCCCGGTAATAATCCGGCAGCAGCAGCAAGGTCGGGATGTACACCCAAATGAACGCTTTGGTGACAGACTGGTTTTGCGCGACGTAATACGCCCAAATTCCAGGTAAATAAGCGATGTACGATAGCATCGGGAGTTAAGTTTTGATGACCCGCGCCGGAACCCCCGCAGCCACCGCTCCGGCGGGTATGTCTTTCGTGACTACCGCATTGGCGCCGACCACCGCGTTTGCGCCGATGGTCACGCCGCCCAGTATGGTCACGCCACGGCCTATCCAGGCATTTTTGCCGATGTGGATAGGCTTGCCCTCGTGTCCGCTATGCCGCATTGAGCCTTCGCCGACGATACGGTGGTTGGCATCACGCAGACTGGAATATTCGCCTATCATCACCCCGTCTTCCAACACAATCGAAGCAAACGCGACCAAATGCACCCCGCGCGACAATACCACATCGTTGCCGATGGTGATGTTTCCCGCGTCTTGGGTTTCCAGATACAAATCGCGGTACAGATACAGGTTTTGCCCTAAGCTGATTTGCCTGGTGCCGTGCAATTCCGGTGTGTTCAGCACCACAACCGACGGATGCACCGTGCCGTTTAACGCGCTGTTCAGGCGGGCGTTGGCCCAGAGGCGATGGAGTGCGTCTAGCTTGTTGGTGATTGTGGCGAGGGGATAGAGGGATTTAACTAAGAGTTTTTTTAGTTGCTGGCTCATGGGTTACCTTTTTATTTAGGTTCAGAGTTTAATATCGTAGGTTGAGGTGTACCCAACAAGGGCATAAAAGGTACGAACCCCAACAACAGAGGTTAGACCTCCGTTTGCTCACCAAAACCAATCGAGCCAAAATCATCACCGCAAGCCCAATTTTCATCAATAATCTGGTTTTAATATAACGATGAATGCTTGAAAATTGCCAATCCACTGGCCTCGTCACATAACCATGTTTAACGGGATTGTAGTGGATGTAATCCACATGGCGTTCAAAATCCAACTCATCGCGGATCAGGTGTTCCCAAAACCGACGTTGCCAGACACCACGCTCGCCCTTGCTTTTCCGGCTTATGGATACCCTTTCTGTTGCCGCAAGTTGTCTTGAAAAACCTGCTTTTATCAACCCCCAACGGGTAGAAAAATCACCATCGTTTTCCGGCAATGTCCACAAACAATGCAAATGGTCAGGCATTACCACCATCGCATCAATGACAAACGGATGCGCCAATTGCACCCGCCGTACCGATGACCTTAACAAAGGCTATGTTTGCGTTAATAGTTGGAAAGGTACGCAACGCCCCACAGCGGCTTGCAGGATGACGCCGGGGGTGATTTGTTCGCCCCATCGCTCCAGTCCGCGCCGCCAGCCCAGATAGTTATCAAGGTATTTGGTGGCGACCCCATGGAACCGCCGCATCCAAGTTTTGAGGCGGCTGTCATACGCATTGACATTTTGGATGTGGTAAACCCCGGCCAGCACACGAATCCCCGCCGATAGGTTCAATGCACGATGCGCAATACCCGCCTGACGCGCCGCGCCTTTGAGACTTGCGCCGCCATCGGTGCATAGCACGGCGTCCGCTACGACGACGCGGCCAATAATGGGCGCCTCTTCGGCTTGCGTGGCCGCCGTCAGTTTGAAGTCGGTGGTGGTACCATGACGGTCACGTAGCACCAATACCGGCACTTGACCGTCCCCCGTCCCGCGTTGATGGGCCGCATGGCCACGGCGGTGCGGCGGCCTTGGTAACTGTCGTGAGCCTTTGAATGACAACGGAAAATAGGTTTCGTCCGCTTCGACAATGCCGGTCAAGCCAGTCGCCTTCAGCCCGGCCACCTCGGTGAGAAAACGGTGCCGCCAGCGAAAGCTCGTGGTTTTAGCCACGCCACAACGCTCGGCGGCTTTACGGACGGTGAGCCCTTCAATCAAGGCTTGGCTATAATCGAACCAGCGCTCTTTATGCCGCAACCGCGCAAGCGGGGTGCCCGTTAAAGCATTAAAACATTTTCCGCAGTCCCGGCAGCGGAACCGCTGTAACCCCGATTGCCTGCCCCAGCGGCCCAGTCGCCCGCTCTGGCAATGCGGGCACGGGCGCAGGTGTCCGCTCTCCAATTCACTGACGATGGCTTCACGGGATTCCGCCGCATTCAGCTGGACGAGCACGGCTGTCCGTTGCTTTCGGGTGAGGCGGCCCACCCCTTCCAACCACTCGCAATAGGCTTTTGTCTTCATTGTTCCACCCCCTGTCCCAATGAGACCAGGGTGAGTACAAAAGTTCAGATTCAACTATTAACGCAAACATAGCCTTAACAAATCCACCTGCTCAACTAACAAACGGCTTTTGCGTTCCGCCAAATTAACCGTGAAAAAATAACAAGCTCCGGCTACATTGGCACGACGGTAACGCATAAAAAATCCTCTGTAGGTTGGGGTGACGATAGGAACCCCAACAAATGGGTGTCTATGGGATTGTTGGGGTTCCTGTCGTCACCCCCATAGGCATCAACTTAAGGAAATTTAGACGAACATCTCTGATTTCACGCATGATAAGCCAAACAACTATCAGAAGGAATCGGGACATGGACATTTTTTCAAGCGTAGCACGGGCATTGCAACACGTTTTAAACGGCAAAGCCGACAGTTTGGCAAAAAAACGGGTTTATCGGGCGGCAGCGTAAAATCACCGGATCAAATTTTGTAAAAACATTGCTGTTCGGGTGGCTACAAAACCATACGCCCTCGGTGGAAGGCTTGGCGCGGGCGGGCTACGCGCATGGCCTTAGGGTATCCGCGCAAGGCCTGGACAAACGTTTTGACGAAAAAGCCTGCGGGTTTATGCAGAGCGTCCTGGAGGAAGCCGTCGCCCAAGTTTTTGTGGCAGGGGACTTGCTTGACGTTAACTTGCTGAACCGGTTCACCGCCGTGTACGTGGCGGATTGTAGCACCGTGCCCTTGCCCGCCGTGCTGGCGGGCGTTTGGCAAGGCAGCGGCGGCGCAGGGAGCGGCAGCGAAGCGGGCATGAAATTGGACACCCGTTTGGAACTGAAAACGGGGGCGTTGCATATCGGGCTGTTGCCGGGCCGCCACTCGGACAACCGCAGCCCGGTGGCCGCGGCGACCCATGAACCGGGCAGCCTGCGCCTGCAGGACTTGGGCTATTTCAACCTGGCCCGGATGAAGGCCCAGCACGGGCGCGGCGAATTCTGGCTATCCCGCCTGCAACCGCGCACCAGCGTACTGGCGATGGACGGCCAGCCTATTAACCTGCTGGCTTGGCTCAAACAAGGTGTCACTCGCCAGGAAATGTACGTCCGCGTGGGTGTGGCCGAACAATTGCCCGCAAGGCTGCTGGTCTGGCAACTGCCGGATGGGGCACGCGCGAAGCGGCGGGCGAAGATGACCGCCAATGCCCGCGATAACGGCAGGATGCCCACGGCGGAGAGCTTGGCGGGCTGCGACTGGAATATCCTAATCACTAACGTCGCCCCTGAAAAGCTCAGCCTCGACGAATGTTTTATCCTTTATGGCGTGCGCTGGCAAATCGAATTGCTGTTCAAGCTATGGAAAACCCATGGCAAACTGGGGCATTCGCGGAGCGAAAAACCCCATCGCATCCTTTGCGAGGTTTACGCAAAGCTGTTGGGTGTGGTGGTCCAGCATTGGGTTGTGCTGACAGGCTTATGGCAACTACAGGAACGCAGCTTGGTCAAAGGCTGCCAAAGGGTCAGGGAGCAATCGGCACGCTTGGCGGCTTGCATCAATGACCTGGATTCGTTAACCGGGTTGTTAAAAGAATTGGCTGACCGTTTCAACTATGGCTGTTCGCTTAACACCCGAAAGACCAAGCCCAATACCTCCCAACGCTTTGATATGGCTGATGCGTTTTCTTAAGTTGATGCCTATGGGGGTGACGACAGGAACCCCAACGAATGGTATATTTATGAGATTGTTGGGGTTTGTACCTCACCCCAACCGAGCTTTAAAAAATGATTTAGGAAACATTTAAATGTATAAATTACGCCAAAATATCTGGTTAGTAGTGTTGATATTCTATTTTGTAATTAGCCAATCAGCTATTTCAAAAATCTATAAATACACGGATGATGAAGGTAGAACATATTATGCGGATGAACAAAAAACTTGTAGTTATAAACCTATAATAAATCTTCCCAAGAACATAAACCAAACATTAAAACTGGCTAAAAACGAAAATCCCGAAGCATTCTATGAACTTGCTAATCTGCTTGAAGATCGAGAAAATTACAAAGATGCGGCTATTTTGTTGTTGAGAAAAGCTGCTGAGCATAATCATCAATATGCACAATATGACCTTGGCGAAAAGTATTTAAATGGGGGCGGTGTTGAAAAAGATTATCAAGAAGCAGTTAATTGGTATCGTAAAGCTGCGGGACAGAATTATCCTTGTGCAAAATTTAAGCTTGGCTTGATGTATTTTAACGGTCAAGGTGTAGAGCAAGATTATAAACAAGCCATTTTTTGGTTTCACAAAGCTATTGAACTTGATAATCCAGATGCACAATTCAAGCTTGCTGAAATGTATGCTAAAGGACAAGGTGTGAGTCAAGATTTTAAACAAGTAGCCTTTTTGTATAGAAAACTGGCTGAAAAAGGTAATCCAAATTCACAGCTTCTTCTTGCGGATATGTACGCTAGAGGTGAAGGAGTTGAAAAAGATGTTAAACAAGCCCTTTTTTGGTATCAGAAGGCGAGTGAACAGGATAATCCAGAAGCGCAATTCAAACTTGGTGAAATCTACAATGAAGGCCGAGGAGTCAATCAAGGTTATAAACAAGCGTTTTTTTGGTATAGCAAATCTGCCAAACAAGGTTATTCGCTTGCACAATTTAAGTTAGGCGTGATGCTCAATAATGGTCAAGGAATAGCCCAAAATTATAAAGAAGCTGTTTTTTGGTATAGTAAACTAGCTGAACAGAATTATCTGTCGGCTCAATACAATCTCGGTTTAATGTATTTGAAGGGGTTAGGCGTTGCACAAAATTTTATGGAAGCGCATAAATGGTTTAACCTTGCGGCCAGAAATGGTGACTTATCGGCTATAAAGAATAAATCTATAACTGAAAAACGTATGACTCCTGAACAAATTGTAGAGGCACAAGAATCTGCCAATAAATGGCAGGCTGAATTTGATAAAAAGTAAATTTGTATGGATGGAATTAAATACTTGCAGGATTTTCTAATCCAACGTTTTCGACCATATTTTCAAAACCTTATGAACATGGTAATACATCCGTTCAAACAGCCCTTTGGTAGCACCTCATGTTAGCCTAACGTTTCAAATTATTAGCTCTTTATGCGTACGCAATTAAGAAAATTGGCAATTCACGCGGATTGATTATTCGGGTTGGCTTATTGGAGACCTATAGCTTTGAGGATGAGGTGGAATTGCGTTTGGAAGGCAAAACCTTTGTGATTGAAGCCCTTAACACGCCACGCAGAAGTTTACTTATACTCAATTAACCCCTGCCGTCGATTCCTAATCCGGTTGTACCAATACCCCAACTGCCCCAATGCTATCGGTATTTGCTGCAAATGCGAATGCACGCCATAGAGCAACAAAGTCACAGGCTGGCGGCATTTCCATCTCGCTTTGTACGCTGAGCGGACGATTAAAAAGCTATAGGCCAAGACTAAACCAACTAATGGCAGGGGATCGCCAAGTAGCACCGTCAAGCCTAGCGCACCCAACAACATCCCCAATAACACACTGACATGAATGGCGTTGCGTTTGCATTCGCTGACCCATAACGGGAAGGCGGTGTTTTTCATGCGTTGCGAGACTTCTGCGTAGGCGTGTCCGGCTCTGAGGGCGCGTTTCCAGTAGGCTTGCCAGCGGGTCATGGCGAGGTCGTGGTCGGTCATGGGCTGGTCGATGTGCAGGATGGTGTGGCCTAGGGCGCGGATGCGTTGGCAGAGTTCCGGTTCTTCGCCAGCGATCAAATCTTCGCTAAAGCCATCGACGTTTGCCAATACTTCGCGGCGCATCAACGCATCGCCGCCGCAGAAATCGGTGATGCCGGGTGCGTAAATCCAATCTAAATCTAATACTCGGTTGTACAGCGTGCGGTCGGGATAGCGTTCGCGGCGGTGTCCCCAGACGATGGCGACTTCGGGATTTTCTGCCAAGGCTTGCAGTGCGGCGGGCAGAAAATCGGGGTGCAGGCGGGTGTCGCCGTCTAAAAATAGGATGAATTCGGCTTGCGATTCGCGCCATCCGGCGTTGCGGCCTATCGCCGCGCACGGGCGTTTGGGGATGACGCGTAGGACTTTTGCGCCGCGTTGTTCGGCGAGTTCAGGGCTACCGTCGTGGGAATTGGAATCGACGTAGATGATTTCCAATCCGCCCGCAATCTGGGTGTTGTTAATGGAATCTAAGCATTCGGCGAGGCGTTGGCCTTCGTTGCGGCCTATGACGACGACGGAAACCAGTGGCTGGTTCATGCTATAACCTCGGCAAATTGGGCGCGGTAATCTTGCAAACGCGCGTGGCTAGAATAGTGTTGCCATAAGCGCTGGTGGGCATTGTCCGCCATGTTATTGAGTTGCGCGGCGGTGGCGGTTTGTAAACGGAGGAGTTGTTTAGCCAAGTCTTGCGGGTCGTTGGCTTGGAAATGCAAACCAGTAGTAGCTGTATCGGTTAAATCCAAGTCAGGGATCAAGCTGCCAGCACCGCCGGCATTAGGCAATAACACGGGAACTTTCGCCGCCATGGCTTCCAAAATCGCTAGGCCAAACGGTTCTTCAGGACAGCAATGCAATAGTAAATCGCTGGCAGTGAGTTCTTCGGCGACTTGCTCGCTAAAACCGACGAAATTGACGTTAGGATGGGTATTTTTCACCCGCTCGCGGAAAGCGTCCAAATCCCAGCCTGTGCCTAGGATACGGAATTCAAGATTCGCCAAGGCAGGTTCTAAATCCAGCGCGTCCAACAACACATCAATGCGCTTGATCGGATCGACACGCGAGACGACGATGACTTTGCGGATGCCATCTTGCGTAAAACGCGGACGTTGCAATGCCGTGTCGATTTGCTCGTCAGGCAGGAAGTTTTCCAATACTTTGATTTGTTGGTCGCGCACACCATGCGCGAGCAAACGTTCGCGGACAAAGTTAGAAACGGCGACTAAGGTTATCGGCAAATAGTTGAGGATTTTTTTTCTGCCGTAACTCAGGCGTTCGTCAGTGCCGCCATGCACCAGGTGCAGATGGACGTTTTTTAGGCGGTAACGCAGATTGAGGAACAGAAATATCAGCGAATGGGAAACGCCTGTGGCGCAGACGGCGATGCGTTGGTTGTTTTTCAGAACAACGGGCAGTTGTTTGAGCAAATCCTTGCTGCCGTTAAAGATATGGGATTCTATGCCTAAACGTTGCGCTTCGGCGTGTACTGGGCCGGGCGGGGCGAATAATAACGGGGTCAGGTCATTCTGCAAACCTTGCAAAGTCACCAAGGCCATGCGTTCCGTGCCGTAGAGATTGCCGCTGTGTAACAGGTATAGCAGGCGTGTTGCTTGCATTGTCGTTCCTCCTGAATCAAATGGTTATCAACCAGCCGTTATCTCATTTCATGAATTGTTGGTGATAGGGCGTTTCTTGTTATTTCTCCATAACATCCAATTTAAGTCAACATTAATCCATAGTTGACGGGGGGCATCAAGGTTTGCTTTGGGTTCTGAGTAAAATTCACTTTTATTACGGTAATACTTAATATTTTTAATATACATTTTTTGCTATCGTAAAAACGCGGTTGTTGTCCCGTGAATCGCTAAGGAAATTTATGAACTGACCCTGCGTCCAATATATGAACAATTCTCAGGGAAGGGTTTGGTTGTTAATGCAAAATTTAAAAATAACAAGAGAGGAAATATGCAAATAAGAACACTCGCAAGTGGCAATATAAACAACCCTATTTACACTAAACTGAGTTTGGGTGCCACCGTGTCAGGCTATAGTAGCGATGAAGCTTTGGGTGCGGGTGACCTCGTCGTAATTGATGCAAGCACTTGTTTCCCTAGTGATGTCAGTGTGGTGTTTGCCTCCCTTGATGCGGGGGCGGCGTTATTGCTGTTAGACCCCACTGATGGGCATAAGCAAGCGGTAGCTAAGCATATTGGCTTTAGGTCTAAAGGGGCCAGCATAGGCTACTATGTGGTTAAGCAACAAGTTGCTACGGGAGTTTCGCGCTACCGTATCGTTGAAGCGGGTGACAGCAAGGGCATGGTGGCATCCGTAAGCCAAGCCGTACTCGGTGACGCCAATGGCGTAAAAGAAACCTTTCCCCCACAAATTGCGTTCCAGGATGTTGAACAAGTGCAACCGCTCACTGACGCCGATGTGGAGTTGTTCCTAGCCGCCATTGATACGGTTGTCGAGCCGGACACCGCGTCTTCGCCGCCATCTGAATTGGTTTGGCAACAGTGGGTGTATTCAAGCCCCCATTCTTATACTGCCAGCGGGTCAGTCAATTCGGATACTGGCATGGGGCCGCCGCCCTCTAAATCTATCTCATTGCTGCTGACTTATACGTTCCAAGGGGCGCTCAACAATGCCCCGCAAAGTGGGGCTTTCCAATATTTGGGGTTATTGGAAACAGGCATTTTCCAAAATAATGGCATGAGCAATACAGATGACGACAATTATGGATGGATTATCGCCGCGCTTTCGCCAACCTATGAAGCACCGGCTTCGCTTTTTTGGTATGCCAGTTCACCGAGCAATACCAATGATGTCACCCAAGTCACTACCGGTTCATCCGTCAATATAGGCTTCAATAACAATGGCGTGAGTGGCGGCTATACCTATTCGAGTTCAACAACTGAAAATATAACGGATTGGTATATCAAACAACAAACCGCGTCTAGCTGGCTTTACGCCCAAAACACGCCATTTGACGGTTCCACAACATCGGCCAGTGTGGCGAGCGGTTGTGTGAATTGGTATTCAGGGCATATCAACACCAGTGAGTTCCCGGTCATTTCCACCAGTTCGCTCCAGTTTGCCGTGGACACCGTTTGGAAAACCAACGAAGTCCTCAGCACGGAAGTGGATATAACTATCAGCAATTTCATGCAAACGGATTATATGATGGTTAAGGAGTTCTTGGGCTTAGGCACGAATTTTGTGCTTTGGACTTCCCAAAGCACCCAGTCGGACAGTTTTGCCATTGACATGTCGGTGATTGCCTGAGGCTTGGCAGGGTTTGGAGCCAATAAAACAGTCAACGGGGCGGCCTGGGCAAAATAACCAGGCCGTTTGGCTTTTGATCTTAATTGGCCACTAGACTTAGGCCATCGGCCATGAATAGTGGCCGCCCAGTTGTTGGCAGGGGTTTATGTTGCAGGTGTTTGGGCATAAACCTTGGAATAATACCCGCCACCTTTAAAAACCTTCAAACGGGTGACGATAAAGCTAATGACTTTGGGATCCACGCGTTCCAGCACTTGCACGGCGCGTTTGATTTCCCCAGGTTGGGTTTCTTGGGCGGCGATCAACAACAGGGTAATGTCACTGATGCTGGCGAAGAACTCCACGTCGGCGGACAATAAAATGGGTGCGGCATCGAGGATGACCATCGCATATTGTTCCGACAATTTCCCCAGCGCGGCTTGCAGGCGCAAATAACCGAACAACAGGCCGTCTTCCGGCATGCTTAGGGCGATACGGTCAGGGTAACCGGAATCGGCCGGGCTGACGATTTGTTGCACGGTTATATCAGCATCTACGATCAAATCAAACACGCCCGCTTTTATTGGGTCTGTGACATAACGGGCATCGGCTTTAAGGGTGTTGACTTCCACGACCACGGCACTGACGTCCATATTGCCAAAATCCCGCGCCAAATCAAATGCCAATGATGTGGTGTTGCTGTCATGCGTGACTGCAGTCAATAAAATCAAGTTGCTGGCTTTGGCAGAGCGCAGGCGTTCGCGGTTCAGGGCCAAGGCCAAGCGGCGTTTCTGGTCGGCGATGATATGGGACGGGACACCGTCTTGGCCGTTTTCCAATAAAGCCGCCAAGGGTTTGTAGCCCAGCAATTTCTCGACTTGTCCGGCGGTTTTGATGCGGCGATCCAACAAATCCATGATGATGGGCACGATTAAGCCGAGAATCCCGCCCAGCACCACAAAGATAATAAAGATTTTTTTCTTGCCGCCGCGTATCGCTTGTTCCGGCGGCCTGGCATAGCTTTCCATACGGATATAACCGGGGGCGTTGGATTCCAACTCAATGAAATTGATGCGGTTTTCGACCGTTTCCAATTGCTGGTAAAAACGTTTTATATCCTGCGTCAAGGTCAGGGCTTCATTGTAATTATTGGAAAACCAAGACGCGCGTTTCTTTTGTTCCGTGATTTGCGCCAACAAGCCCTGTTCGATTTGCCGGGTGAGCGTGACTTTTGAGCGGCGCTCTTCCAGCAACATGCGTTTGACATCATTGCTCAATTGCGTCGTCGCCTCGACCACTTCCGCTTCAATCACCGCCAGTTGTTTTTTGATTTGTTCGTGCCACGGATGCTTCACGTCCAAGCCGCTGATTTGTTCGACCAATTTGCTGCGCCTTAAATACATATTGGCTTTCAGGCTGTACAGGCCCTGGTCTTTATAGACTTGTTCGGACACCAGCGATTCGAGCGCGGCGGAGGCCTTCGCGTCTTTAGGGTTTTCGAACAACTGCAAACCGGCTTCCGCCGCCATGCGTTCGCGTTGGGCGACGGAATAAGCTTTTTGGCTGTCCGCCAGCAAGTCATCGTAAGGGTTGGGGGCGTTATCAACAAAGGTCGTGACACTGATTTCTTGGGCTATATCGGACAGGTGTTTTTTCTTCTCGGTAACGATGTCCTGAAATTTTTTACGTTGCCCGTACAAAAACGCCAGCCGTTCTTTCGAGGCATAGAGCATCAAATCCTTACGCGCTTCTTCAAAGTACACGGCAATGACGGTATTGACGATGTCATCCAGATAGTCTTTTTTGTCCGATTCCAATGTCACCGAAAACAAATAGGTGTCTTTGACAGGTTTCACAACCAGCGCCGCCTGTAAGCGTTCGGCGGCGCGGCGGTCTTCTTCGTCAGGCAATTGCCAGACATAACGTTTATTGCCCAGCCTTTTTAAGGCCTCCAGAACGATGTCATAGCGTGCCACCGTGCTGGCTTGTTGCGTCAAAAATTGCAGATATTGCTGGTAGGAGGGGATTTCCTGTTCCTTGCTGTCTTGCAGGATGGTGGCGACACGTGGGGCGACATGTACCACGGCGGTGACGGCATAATAAGAGGTGCCTTTTTTCCACGCGACGGGGATGCCAAGCAAAGCCATTACCACAAACACCCCGGCACTGATTTTCCAATGCTTTTTCAGGCTGACCAAGGGCATGATCGCCCCGGTCGGCACCGATTCGCTGGCTACGGGGGTAAGCTGGGATTCCGCCATTAAGGGACGACCGCGCCTATTTGGCTAATGGTAAAAAGGGTGCTGAAGGGGTTGATTTGTTGCACGATATAACCAATTTTGCTGACCCCATGCCGAGGCACGAAAATGATGTCGCCTTCGTTGATGGCGACATTTAATTGCTGTTGCGGTTTTAACAAATCGGTCAGGTCGATTTTCATATTGACGTTGGCGCTGGGGCGGATGAGGTGGATGTCATGGGTATTGCCGTCTTTGGTCAAGCCTCCCGCCTGGCCCAAGGCGTCCATAAACGACATTTGTGGCGTTAGCCGTAAAACCCCCGGCGTATTGACCGCGCCCAAGACAAACACCGACGTGTCGGTCGCATCAGGAATATACACCACATCATTACGTTGCAACGGCACGTTTAAGCTGATGTCACCCGTCAGCAAACGTGTCAGGTCTATCCAGAGTATCTTTTCTTTGCGGATAATGGCGCAGCGCGTCAGCACCTGTTCTTTACGCAATAGCGGCATGCCACCCGCTTGGGCAAGGATGTCCAGCAAATTTGGTGGCGTATTGAACAGCAGCTCGCCAGGATGTTCGACACGGCCAATAATGATCACGCGGTTGGAATTGTAATGCTCGACGCGCACCGTGGTGAAAATATTCAAATAATACGGTGACAGGGCGGTATTGATGGTTTCGGCGGCTTGTTCGCGGGTGAGGTTACGCACCGACACCGAACCGACCACCGATAAGGTAATCCGGCCATCCGGCCCTATGCGCTGCACACCCGACAATTCCGGCCTGCCGATGACTTCAATGTTAATGTCATCGCCGTCGTATAACAGGTAATCGGTGATTTTTTTGGTGTCGGCCTTAAACGCCTCAACCGCGCTTATATTGGAATAGCGGGTCGAGCGGTCCGGAACGGTAAACGCTTTTTCAGCATGGCCCGTAGCATCGGGAATACTTTCCCATGCCCCGCACGCAGACAGTAATGACAGGTAGCAGGCGATGATAAGTCGGGCAAAGGGATGGGCCATAGTGTTTTAAACGGTAAGACTGTAATAATTGTCTGGCGTCCGATTGTAGCTAGGTTTCAAAACACTGTCACCTTGTCAAGCCATTAACGGCAATATCTGTAAGCCGCGGGGGAAAAGCAGTTTCCCCCTCAAAAACTTGGCCATTTGAAGCACCGGGATCCGCCATAAGTTATTTCAGCGCCAAGGCGGCACTGAAATGGAGGGGCAAGGTTAAGCAGACAAAAGCGGTTAGGAGGTTGTTTGCCCGTGTTAACTACAAGAAGAACAAAGGGTTTTTGGTGACGGCGACTATGCCGATATAAACAAAACACGCCATCGTACCAGCAAATGCCAGCCAGCGGGTTGTGCCGCGTGTGCGCATGGTCACGACGCCCAAACCGATGTAACCTAATAATGCCAGCACCTTGGCCAGTAACCAAGTGCTTTCGCCGGATAGCCATGATCCCTGAAAGACCAGGATGATGCCGCTGAGCAATAACAAGGTGTCGATGATGTGCGGTGCGACTTTCATGACGGGCTGTTTGAGCAGGCTAGGGTGGGTTTCTGACAAGATAACCCGTCCGACAAAGCT
Source organism: Methylovulum miyakonense HT12 (assembly GCF_000384075.1). Lineage (GTDB taxonomy): Bacteria > Pseudomonadota > Gammaproteobacteria > Methylococcales > Methylomonadaceae > Methylovulum > Methylovulum miyakonense. Next base: position 766,765 of record NZ_KB913025.1, on the reverse strand, counting down.
GAAAATGGACAGCAATATAAAAGTAAGGTGGATGGTTTTAATCATACGGTTCTCTGGTATGGGAAGCCGGGCTTCCGTTACGGGCTGCAACTTGACCGCCATTATTATGCGCGGTTCAATGCGGATAGGGACAAAAATAGGTTCTGGTCATTTGATTTCCGCCAGTAGCTTTGCCAGCATGTTTTCCGCTTGCCTGCCGTAGCCACCGCCGAACAAATTCAGATGGTTCAAAATGTGGTAGAGATTGTACAGGATTTTCCGTGTGCCAAAACCTTGATCTAAAGGCCAGGCCGATTGGTAGGCGGCGTAAAAATCACGGTCGAAGCCGCCAAACAGTTCGGTCATTGCCAAATCGGTCTCCCGGTCACCGTAATAACAGGCCGGGTCAAAGATAACAGGCCGCCCTTGCGGGTCAACGGCGGTGTTCCCGCCCCATAAATCGCCGTGCAATAGCGACGGTATGGGCTGGTAGCCGCTAAAGAAAGCGTCGAGGCTCCCGCATAATTGCTCGCCCAAGGTTTGCAGGCGGCCATTCTGCCCGTTAATTTTTGCCAGCTGCAATTGGAAACCGAGGCGTTGTTCACGCCAGAAATCAGGCCAGCTGGTATGGCCCGCGTTGGGCTGTGGCGTGCTGCCGATCGTGTTGTCGCGGTGCCAGCCGAAATAGGCTTGGGGTTGTCGGTGCAATTGGGCGAGTTGTTGCCCCAGCAAGCGGCTAGCGGAGGGGCTGCCCGCGCCCCAGTCCAGGTATTCCAGTACCAGGAAAGCATGCTCGTCAGTTGAGCCTGCCAAGATAGGGCGAGGGACGCGCAAGGTGTGGGTCGCCGCCAATTCCTGCAAACCTGCCAGTTCGGCGGTGAACATGGGTAATAATTGCGGGCGGTTGAGTTTGACAAAATAATGTCGCTTGCGGCCTTGCAAACGGAAAGCGGAGTTGATGTCGCCGCCAGATAGCGGCTGTGCGGATAGCAGGTCGAAGGGTTCGCCTAGGCTTGTACGGATTTGTCCGGCGATGTGGTTGAAAGTGTCCGTGTGTTTCACAGGCTTGGCGGTCAAGTCGTTTAGATAATGAAGTGGATTATAAAACCACGATAGAGGCGAAGGCTACGGCGTTTTTGATGGGTCGGTGTAGGTTCCAGGTTTGGAAGGTAAAAATTTAAGCCGGAAGCTCCGGTGTCACGTTTACACGGACAGGTGCATTCCGGCTTATGGTTGGGGTTGGCTGTGAAGCGTGCGTACCCTTAAGCAAGGACGAATTTTACGCCGATCAACAACAGGATGGTGGCTAAAGTTGGACGTAAATAACGTTCAGGGATTTTCGCGCTGATATGGCTGCCGACCCAAATGCCCGGAAAGGAGCCGATCAGTAAGCTGCCTAATAGCACAAAATCCACGTTGCCTAATGTCCAATGCCCAAAACCTGCAACAGCGGTGAGCGGGATGGCGTGGGCCAAATCCGTGCCGACTATTTTGACGGTTTTCATTTTTGGGTACAGGAACAATAAGGCGACTGTGCCTAAGGCGCCTGCGCCGACTGAGGATAATGTCACTAGCACACCGAGCACCGCACCCGTCAAAATGGTTGCGGGGATTTGCAGCTTATGGAAACGGCCAATCACTTCGAGGTCATTTTCCTGGTCTTTAGGGACATCAACCTTTCCCGCCCGGCGTATCAGGAGGCTACGCACCAGCAGTGACACGGCGGTCAGCAACAGGGCGACGCCCAAGGTGAAGGTGATGGCGCCAGTGACTTCTTTGCCGATATCCATCAAATGCTTCAATACCAGCAATGTGGCGATGGCAAAAGGGATGCTGCCTACCGCCAGCCAAGTGACGACTTTCCAATCGACCGAGCTGTGTTTGGTATGGTGTACCCCGACCCCGACCGTTTTGGTGATGGCGGCGAACAATAAATCGGTGCCGACCGCAACTGACGGTTTGAAGCCAAATAAGAACACCAATAAAGGGGTCATCAATGAGCCGCCGCCGACCCCGGTGATGCCCACCAATAATCCGACCAGTAAGCCTGAAAGCGAATATTCCCAATTCATAAGTAATAACCTTTTTTGATTGTTAAGATAATATGAAAACATCTTAACAGGGCTTATCTACAACTATTAATGATATGTTATGCTATGGTTATATCATTTGGTTATATAGAGCGGTATTATGAAGCTGCACCAGTTGCGTTATGTGCGTGAAATTTCGCGTCAGGGCTTGAACATTTCCCAAGCCGCCGAGGTGCTGCATACTTCGCAATCCGGTGTCAGCAAGCAGATCCAATTGCTGGAAGAAGAATTGAACCTGCATATTTTTGAGCGTAATGGCAAGCGGTTAACCGGTGTCACGGAATCGGGCAAGCTGATTTTAAACTTGGCCGAGCGGGCATTGCGTGAAATAGACAATATCAAGCTCGTCAGTGAAGAATTCAGCCAAAAAGAAACGGGGACATTGACCTTGGCGACGACGCACACGCAGGCGCGCTACCGGTTGCCAGCCGCTGTGCAGGCCTTTATACAGCGTTATCCCGATGTGAAATTGCATATCCATCAGGGCAATCCGACCCAGGTTGCCGAACAGGTGGCGAGTGGCGAAGCCGATATTGGCATCGCGACGGAAGTGATCAGCAATTTTGATAAGCTCCTGTGTTTCCCTTGTTACCAATGGAACCGTTGTATTGTCGCGCCGCATTCACACCCGTTGTTTGATGATCGGCCATTGACCCTGGAAAAAATCTCGCGCTATCCGTTGATCACTTATGATTTCACCTTTACGGGCGGTTCTTTGGTCAACCGCATCTTTACCGAGGCGGGGCTGGCGCCGAATGTGGTGCTGACCGCGATTGATGCGGATGTCATCAAAACCTATGTCAATCTTGGCTTGGGGATCGGTTTGTTGGCGAACATTGCTTACGACCCTGAGCGGGATAGCGGTTTGGGGGTTATCGACGCCAGCCATTTGTTTCCGCCCAGCACCACTTATCTAGGCATACGCCGGGATGCTTATTTACGCGGTTATATGTTTGAATTGATCCAATTGCTTGCCCCGCAATTTGACCGCAAAGCGATAGAGACTGCTTTGCAGGGGATTTCAATAAATAAGATGTTTTTGGGGTTTGTATAGCGTTTGCCGATTCGTGGCTGATTGTGCCGCATTCAAGAAAAAAAAAAGGATTCTTGATGCTTTAAGGTATAATCGCCGACTTAAAAAAGGGGGCTTTGATCAAGAATAACCACCCCCGGGCTTCTTAAAGTTATGCGGATATCGAGAGTTATGAAAAAAGTTAACGTTGCGTTAGTCAGGCTGCTTCAGTTTGTGGTTTTTGTGTCATTCACCTTTATGGTGGTGGCTTATTTTGGGGCGATGGTGTTGTTGCCGCTGGATGCTATAGTGTTGCTGACTAAGCTGATGGGTGTGGTCGGGATGCCCGGGTTTATAGGGGCATTAATTGCGGTTCCGGCGGTGGGTTATTTATGCCTTATCGTTTATAAGACGCCAGGATTATGCCAAATGGTCATTGATACGGGTGTCGATTTGGTTAAAACGGGCAAAACCAGGGTTGAAGCGTTTAATGAGATTGTCAATGCAGTGAAGGCGTAATGGTTTATTGCTAAAAAAGGGCGTGCCGTCATTGGCACGCCCTTTTTTTATACCTCATGGAAAAGCGAATTGATAAACGCAGAAATGTGCTGTATTTCTTCAATGCAGACGGAGTGTTCCATTAGGTAATCATGCCATTTGATGTGGTATTCCAGTGCGTCCAGGGCGTCGAAAGCGGCTTTGGCGGTTTCGATGGCGACCACATTGTCCAGGATGCCATGAGCCATGAAAATGGGTGTGCTGTAATTCGCCGCACTGCCTTCTGCTTTTAATTGTTCAGTGGTCGGCAAATAGGCCGATAATGCGACAATGCCCGCCAATTTTTTCGGATAACGCAGGCCTGCGTGGAGCGCTATTACCCCGCCTTGGGAAAAGCCGGCGAGCAAAATATTTTCGGATGGAATGCCTTTGTCCATTTCTTGCCGGATGAGCCGATTGATGGCTTCAGCGGATTTATAAATGCCTGCCGTGTCAACTTTCCTTTCTAGGGAAGCTTCCAGGATGTCATACCAAGAACGCATCTTCATGCCGTTGTTTATGGTCACTGGCTGGATCGGTGCGTTCGGGAATATAAAATGGATGTTCGCGGCGGACTGCAAATGCAGTTCAGGCACAATGCCTTCAAAATCATGGCCATCCGCCCCTAGGCCGTGTAGCCAGATCACAGAATATTTATGTGCCGCAGTCGGCAGTATTTCAACAAGGGTGAGTTCAGAAGGCATGGCGATGTCGGGAGTCGGCGGTTTAAAAAGTTTATGGGTCTAATTTACCATTACTATGAGGCAAATCAATAATGAAACCATGTAAGTTTTACCGTATTGTAAAGGCGGCCGCTGCTTTGGTAGGGAATTTTAGTAGAATATCAGCTTAACTTAGCGTTTTGTAACCAGTGGCGGCCATGATAGACCATCTTGTTTTAATTGCTTTAATATTATTGGGTTTTGGCTACTGGTATCACGGCCAAAAGGTGAAAGAAATTGCTTACCGGGCCACTCAAGCCCATTGCCAATCAGTGCAAGTGCAGATGTTGGATGATTATATTGCGGGAAATGGGCTTTGGCTAAAGCGGGACAACAAAGGGAGGCTGCGCTTGCAACGGACTTTTGTATTTGAGTTCGCTTCCACAGGCGATAGGCGATATAACGGAAAAATCATTATGTTAGGCCAATCTGTCGAATCTATCGTTATGGATCCTTACAGGGTGGATTTGGGTTGATTTTGCTTGGGGGTTAATATGCAAAAATGTCCTTCATGTGGCTATGAAACCGACACGCAGGTAATGCGCTGCCCGGAATGTGGCAGTTTTTACTCGAAAATCATTGAATTGATAGAGCAGGAGGCGGAGGACGAGGCCCGTTACCGATTAAAGTCCCGTCTGCGTCGGGTTTTTCAGGCCGACAATAAAAAACAAGCCGTCAAGCTTGAGTTTGAGCGGTTGAGTGCCGGGTTGACGCTAAAAGCCAAATTGGCCCTATGGGTGATTTTTGTGTTTGTTTTTGCGTTGATTGTTACGGTAGTGTGATCGGTGTCCGCAGGAGGGGTTAGAGACGCAAAATGTTGCGCCTCCACCGTCACTAAAAAAGGTGGGCTAAGCTTCTTCTGTTTTGTCCGTTAGTGGCTTTTCCATTTCAGAAACGCGCTTTTCCAGGTCTTCGAGTTTGGAACGGGTTTTTGCAAGCACCATTTTCTGGACTTCAAATTCTTCACGGGTCACCAAATCCAGTTTGCTTAATGCGCTTTGTAAAATGGCGTGAAAGTTTTTTTCCAGATCCTCTTTAAAATTGTTCAATCCGGGCGGGATGGCGCTGGCTAAACGGTTGGCTATGTCATCTATGGCTTTAGGGTCGAACATGTTGGCTCTCGCATTGATAAGGTCGGTTTACTAGGGGGATGGGGTGGTGGATGTGCCAGTCCCATCGACAAGGACATGCTCACGGCATATTTTCTTTGAGTCGGTTTGGCTTAACGGCAGTTGCGTTAAGTTGCACAGGTAGTGGTTTTCCACTTCAATGAAATTAACACAGGAATGGCAGACGCCAAAGCTTTTGGCATTGTTGGCCTTTTGTAGCTCGGTCAGGACATTGTTCAAGGCGTCTTCAATGGTAGTGAATTTTTGGGACGAGATGATGGCCTGCGCTTGTGCAAAAACATCAATAGGTTTGATTTCGTCCAATAAACGCTTGCCTGCCTCAGACAACGCCAGGTGCACCACGCGGCCATCGCTGCTGTCTTGGCTTTTGGTCACATAGTCTTTACGCTCAAGCACCTGAATCGATTGCGAGACGGTGCCTTTGGTCAGGCCAATGTATTCTGCAACTGCCGCAGGCGTGTCGCTAAAGCGGTTGCAAGTCGACAAATAATCCAAAACTTGGATATGCACGGGTTGCAGGCCAATGGCGGCATATTTTTTTCGCTCTTCAGAACGCAACAGGTTGCTGATGCGTTCAATAAGCCTGAAGGTGTTTAAATCCTGCATCAGCTTATAAAGAAAATGCTTTTTTAAAAAACTCTGGTTGCGCCAACGCTGCCTTGTGGATGTCGACATTGTAATAAGTCGTGTCGAAAGGTTTGTCGGCGGCATCCAATTCACGAAATTTTGCCAAGCTGGTTTTGCTGGCGATGGTCGCGCTCCACCATCCCGATGGGTAGATGCACTGCGGGAAAAAGAGGGTCTGCAAATGCCCAAAACCCGCCGACCCCATGGCGTCACGCATTTCGCCGATTAATTTCAGGTGGTATAACGCGGATTCGCTCTGTTGCACAACCATGCCGTGTTCGGACAGGCAGTTAAAGCAATCATGATAAAACGCTTTGCTGAACAAGCCTTCGGCCGGCCCGACAGGGTCTGTGCTGTCAACAATAATGATGTCAACGGAATTAGGTTCGGCATCCTTGACCCATTTGATGCCGTCGATAAATTTCAATTCCGCACGCGGGTCGCTGTTGGATTCGCAAAGTTCTGGGAAGTAAATTTCTGCAAGGCGGGTTACCCGTTCATCAATATCAATTTGCACGGCATGTTCAACGGAGCGGTGCTTCAATACCTCTTTCAGTGTGCCGCAATCACCGCCGCCGATAATCCATACCCTTTTGGGTTCGGGATGTGTGAACAGCGCGGGATGGCTAATCATCTCGTGGTAAAAAAAGTTATCGCGGGTGGATACCATGGTGCAGCCGTCTATCACCATCAAATTACCGAAAGTTTCGGTTTCGTAAATTTCTAGAAATTGGAACGCGGATTGTTCTTCGTGTAGTTTCTTTTTGATTTTTAAAGAAAAGGCCGAGTCAGCCCCTGGAAGTTGTTCGGTAAACCATTCTGAGGGGTTCATTTATGTTTCCTGAAATGTAATAAGTTAAGTCGCCATTATATTAGAATTTATTGGCTTTTAAGTATAGTTATGGCAAGTTCTTTTGAGCCGGGAAGTTTGGCTTGATATTTTGGGCGGAGGAATCAGGTGATGCCCGCTGGATTTGTTGGCGGTTGCAATAGCCTTGGGCGGCGCCCATCTGGCTCCGCTATATGCCTGTTGGCGGCTTCCTGATTGTAAAATGTGTCCAGTGAGCAGGTTTTTTGGCCATTAAGCCTGTATTTGGCTGTTTTGGTTTTCGTATATCCTGCCTTCGTGGTTGTTAAGGGTGATGGGATAAATTGATCCCCACATACGAATTTTAAATATTTAGTTGACACATTGGTTCTGATAGAAGACAATGAGCAGCTTACCCGATACTGGAGGGGTTCCCGAGCGGCCAAAGGGATCAGACTGTAAATCTGCCGGCTCTGCCTTCGGAGGTTCGAATCCTCCCCCCTCCACCATCTCAAATTTAGTTTAAAGCGGGTGTAGTTCAATGGTAGAACTCCAGCCTTCCAAGCTGATCACGTGGGTTCGATTCCCATCACCCGCTCCAAATTCTATAGGTTGTGCTCATATAGCTCAGTAGGTAGAGCACTTCCTTGGTAAGGAAGAGGTCACCGGTTCAAATCCGGTTATGAGCTCCATTTGCAAAGTCAAAAAGTTAAAGGTATAGATTCATGGCCAAAGAAAAGTTTTCACGTAGCAAGCCCCATGTCAACGTCGGCACAATCGGTCACGTTGACCACGGCAAAACCACCCTGACCGCGGCGCTGACGAAAGTGATGGCCGAGCTGCAAGGTGGGGAGGTCAAGGCCTTTGACCAAATTGACAATGCGCCTGAAGAGCGGGCGCGCGGCATCACCATCGCCACCTCGCATGTCGAGTACGAGTCCGCCGTCCGCCACTATGCCCACGTTGACTGCCCCGGCCATGCCGACTATGTCAAAAACATGATCACCGGCGCCGCACAAATGGACGGCGCGATCCTGGTCTGCTCGGCCGCCGACGGCCCGATGCCGCAAACCCGCGAGCACATCCTGCTGTCACGCCAGGTCGGCGTCCCCTACATCGTCGTGTTCCTGAACAAGGCCGACATGGTCGATGACGAGGAGCTGCTGGAATTGGTGGAAATGGAAATCCGCGAACTGCTGGACATGTACGAATTCCCCGGCGACGACACCCCTATCATTAAAGGCTCCGCGCTGCTGGCGCTGAACGGCGACACCAGCGAAATTGGCGCCCCGTCGGTCGTCCGCCTGGTCGAGGCTCTGGACACCTACATCCCGTTGCCCGAACGTGCCGTTGACGGCGCCTTCCTGATGCCGATCGAAGACGTCTTCTCGATCTCAGGCCGTGGCACCGTGGTGACTGGCCGTATCGAGCGTGGCGTGATCAAGGTCGGCCAGGAAGTCGAGATCGTCGGCATCCGCCCGACCGTGTCCACCACCGTCACCGGCGTGGAAATGTTCCGCAAACTGCTGGACCAAGGCGAGGCGGGCGACAACGTCGGCTTGCTGCTGCGCGGCACCAAACGCGATGATGTCGAGCGTGGCCAAGTGTTGGCGCACAAAAACACCATCAAGCCGCACGCCCACTTCAACGCCGAGATTTACGTGCTGTCAAAAGAGGAAGGCGGCCGCCATACCCCGTTCTTCGACGGCTACCGCCCGCAATTCTATTTCCGCACCACCGACGTGACCGGGGCGGTGAAGCTGCCTGAAGGCGTCGAAATGGTCATGCCTGGCGACAACATCTCCGTCAGCGTGAAACTGATCTCGCCGATCGCGATGGAAGAGGGCTTGCGTTTCGCAATCCGTGAAGGTGGCCGCACCGTCGGTGCGGGCGTTGTTGCCTCTATTATTGAGTAAATTTGGGGGTGTCGGTTTTCTGGCATCCTTTTCAGTAATGCTTGAATAATATAGGTTTGTAATATATTATATCCAGCTGTTTAAAGTTTTTTCTGAATAGGTCAGTAGTTCAATTGGTAGAATAGCGGTCTCCAAAACCGCGGGTTGGGGGTTCGAGACCCTCCTGGCCTGCCACTCAGATTAAAACATATCGATATTTTCTAATTTAACATTCAAAGGCTCATGAATACCCAAGTAGAAGCTGATGTGTCTGTCCTTGATATTGTCAAGCAGGTTTTTTCCGTGGTTTTAATGGTTGCCGGGATTGCTGCTTTCTATTATTTCTCGGATATTCAGCTTGTTTATAGGGTTTTGGGGCTTTTGGTTGTTGCCTTGGCAGTAGTCGCAATGATGTTGACGACCGCAGTCGGGCAGTCTGTTTGGTCATTTGCGCTTGAGTCAAAGCAAGAAGTAAAAAAAGTTGTTTGGCCTAACCGGGAAGAAACTGTACGGACCACATTGTTGGTTTTTGCTATGGTATCTGTGGTTGGTATTGTTTTGTGGTTATTGGATACCTTTTTGTTTTGGGGTGTGCGCCTTTTAACGGGTCAAGGCGGGTAATGTAGGATGTCATTGAGATGGTATGTTGTTCACGCTTACTCAAATTTTGAAAACAAAGTCAAGCAGTCTTTAGAGGAAAGGATAAAGCGTGAAGGCCTTGGGCAGTATTTTGGGAAGATACTGGTTCCGACCGAAGAGGTTGTGGAGATGCGCATGGGGCAGCAACGTAAAAGCGAAAGGAAGTTCTTTCCAGGATATGTCTTGGTGCAAATGGAGTTGACTGACCAGACCTGGCATTTAGTTAAGGATATCCCCAAGGTCTTGGGTTTTATAGGTGGCGTATCTGATAGGCCAGCCCCTATTTCTGAAAAAGAAGCGATGGCCATATTGAGTAGGGTTGAAGAGGGTGTCAATAAGCCAAGGCCTAAGGTTTTATTTGAAGTTGGTGAGGTGGTAAGGATAGTTGACGGGCCATTTAAGGATTTTAACGGGGCTATTGAAGAAGTGAATTATGAGAAAAGCAAGTTGAAAATATCGGTTTTAATATTTGGCCGGTCAACTTCAGTTGAACTGGGTTTTTCTCAAGTCGAAAAAGGCTAATTAAATAGCGGATTTTTTAAAATCCCTGTCTGAATAAGGCAGGGATTTTTGTTTCTTAGGGGAGCTGAAAAGCGTTTGTACCCATATTGGAGTTTAAGATGGCAAAAAAAATAACGGCATATATAAAATTGCAAGTAAAGGCTGGTGAAGCCAACCCTAGCCCGCCTATCGGTCCCGCGCTGGGTCAGCGTGGCGTCAATATAATGGAATTTTGTAAGGCGTTCAATGCTAAAACACAGGATGTTGAAAAAGGTTTACCTTTGCCTGTGGTCATTACTGTTTACAGTGATCGAAGCTTTACCTTTATTACCAAAACCCCTCCGGCTTCAATCCTTTTGAAAAAAGCGACGGGCTTGAAAAGCGGCAGCAGCAATCCGAACACGAAGAAAGTGGGCACTGTCACGCGTGAGCAATTGGAAGAGATTGCCAAGATAAAAATGGAAGATTTGAATGCGGCTAATCTTGAAGCCGCAGTAAAGACGATTGCAGGCAGTGCGCGGAGCATGGGTCTGAATGTGGAGGGGTTGTAATGGCTAAGTTATCTAAAAAAGCAAAAATCATTAAAGAAAAAGTCAGCCGTACTAAGCAATATCCGATTTCTGAAGCTGTTGAATTGCTGAAAGAGTTAAGCGCTGCAAAATTTAACGAAGCGATTGATGTCAGTGTCAACTTAGGTGTCGATCCCCGCAAGTCTGACCAAAACGTCCGCGGCGCGACTGTGTTGCCAAATGGGACTGGAAAAACCGTCCGGGTTGCTGTGTTTACCCAAGGCCCTAACGCCGATGCGGCTAGGGCGGCAGGTGCTGATATTGTCGGCATGGATGACCTGGGCGATTTGGTCAAAAAAGGTGAGATGAATTTTGATGTGGTCATTGCGTCTCCTGATGCTATGCGCGTGGTCGGTCAGTTGGGTCAGATTTTAGGCCCTAGGGGTCTGATGCCTAACCCTAAAGTAGGCACCGTAACCGCAGATGTCGCCACGGCAGTGAAAAATGCCAAATCAGGCCAAGTCCGTTACCGCACTGATAAAGGCGGGATTATCCATTGTACATTGGGTAAGGTCAGTTTTGATGCGGCTTCCATCCAAGGCAATTTGGAGGCGTTGTTGGCGGATTTGAGAAAGGCCAAGCCATCATCTGCCAAAGGTGTTTATATTAAAAAAATCACCTTGTCCTCAACAATGGGGCCAGGCTTGTGGTTGGACATGAGTAGCTTGGCCAGCTAAAAAGACTTTGGGTTGCCGTGCGAGCGGTGACCGTCAAAGACCGCAGGTGTTGTAAGACTTAATTTCCTGCGTAGACGGAGGCTAGACCTAAAAATTAAAATAGGGAAAGAGCCGTTATGGAGCGCCTGTTCTTAAGGCGCATATTATCAATCTGAATAATTCAGAAACTATCGGAGGTAAGCGTGGCGCTAAATTTGGATGGCAAAAAAGCTGTCGTAGAAGAAGTTGCTGCAATCGCCGCTAAAGCTCACTCTGCAATTGCAGCGGAATACCGTGGCATGTCCGTAACGGAACTGACCGAACTGCGCAAAACAGCGAGAGAAACAGGCGTTTATCTGCGGGTCGTAAAAAATACCCTGGCAAGACGTGCTGTGGCAGGAACCGAATTTGAATGTATGCAAAGTGGCTTAGTCGGGCCTTTGTTGATTGCATTCTCAATGGAGGATCCTGGTTCGGCGGCGCGTCTGATTGGCGAATTTGCCAAAGGTCATGACAAATTAATCCCTAAGGTAGTGGCAATTGGAGGTCAGCTTTATGACTCATCCGAATTGGCCCGTTTGGCAAGTTTGCCAACCCGCGATCAGGCTATCAGTATGCTGATGTCTGTGATCAAGGCACCAGTAGAGAAATTTGTCCGTACTTTGGCCGAACCGCATGCAAAAATGGTTCGCACAGTGGCGGCGATCAGAGATCAGAAAGAAGCGGCGTAAGCTTTATATCTAACCTGTTAAAACTAAATATATTTCGAGGAACAAAAAATGGCATTATCACAAGAAGAAATCTTGGACGCTATATCTAACATGACCGTCATGGAAGTCGTCGCATTAATTTCAGCGATGGAAGAAAAATTTGGCGTTTCCGCTGCCGCCGCTGTGGCTGTGGCCGCCGCTCCTGCCGCCGCTGCCGCTCCAGTTGAAGAACAAACAGAGTTTGATGTCATCCTGACTGGTTTTGGCGAAAACAAGGTTTCTGTTATTAAAACAGTCCGGACCATCACTGGCTTAGGCTTGAAAGAAGCAAAAGACGCGGTTGAAGGTGTGCCAACTGTTTTGAAAGAAGGCGTGCCTAAAGCCGAAGCCGAAGACATTAAAAAGCAACTGTTAGAAGCAGGCGCTACAGTCGATATTAAATAATAATATTGACCCACATCAAGACCTAGGTCTTTTAAGTATGGCTGGTGGCTTTAGTCACCGGCCTTTTACTGTTTACTCTAAATCGTACAGTAGAAACAATCCATGACGAAAAAGTTTGGAAGCGATATGTCCTATTCTTTTACCGAAAAAAAGCGTATTCGAAACAACTTTGGCAAAAGCACCGAAGTACTCGAAGTCCCCTATCTTTTGGCAACTCAGATCAACTCTTATGCCAGTTTTTTGCAATTAGGCGTAAACCCTGAAAAACGTGCCGATATAGGCTTGCATTCAGCATTCTCAAGCGTGTTCCCCATTGAGAGCCACTCTGGCTATGCTGCCCTCGAATATGTGAAATACCGCTTAGGTGAGCCAGTATTTGATGTAAGGGAATGTCAGCAACGCGGAGCGACGTTTGCCGCGCCTTTACGGGTGTTAGTGCGTCTGGTCATCTATGACAAAGAAGCCCCTGCGAATGCGAAAGTTGTAAAAGATATTCGTGAACAGGAAGTTTACATGGGCGAGCTACCCTTAATGACGGAAAATGGAACTTTTGTCATCAATGGTACTGAACGGGTTATCGTCTCCCAATTACACCGGTCTCCAGGGGTCTTTTTTGACCACGATAAAGGAAAGACCCATTCGTCAGGGAAATTGCTGTTTAATGCGCGGGTCATCCCTTATCGCGGCTCATGGTTAGACTTTGAATTTGACCACAAAGACTGTGTTTATGTCAGGATAGACCGTCGCAGAAAAATTCCGGCCACTATTTTGCTTAGGGCTTTGGGTTTCGACAATGAAGAAATGATTAGGATTTTCTTCGAAACCAATAAGTTCGCACTGGGTTCCGATCGCTGCCTATTCCACATTGTCCCTGAAAGGATGCGTGGTGAAATTGCCGCGTTTGATATCAAGTTCAACGGGCAAGTGTTGGTGGAAGAAGGCCGCCGGATTACGGCCAAGCATATCCGCGAAATGAACAAGGTGGGTATGACTGAAGTTGAAGTCCCGCGCGAGTACCTTATTGGCAAAATTTTAGGGCACAATGTTGTTGATCAATCGACCGGAGAGTTGGTTGCCAATGTCAATGATGAAATTACCGATGCATTGATTGAAAGATGTATAGAAAAGGGCATCTCTGAAATCAATACCCTCTTTGTTAATGATTTGGACCGGGGGCCTTACATCAGTAATGCCATGCGGCTGGATGTGACAACTAACACGTTGGAAGCGTTAGTTGAAATTTATCGTATGATGCGCCCTGGTGAGCCACCTACCAAAGAGTCGGCTGAAAACCTGTTCCAAAACCTGTTTTTTACCGATGACAGATATGATTTGTCGACGGTAGGGCGGATGAAATTTAACCGCCGCTTGGGCCGTGAAGAAATTGTCGGGCCAGGTACGCTAACTAAAGACGACATTATTGATGTGCTGAAAGAATTGATCAGCATCCGTAATGGCAATGGTAATGTTGACGACATTGACCACTTAGGGAACCGCCGTGTCCGCTCGGTCGGTGAAATGATCGAAAACCAATTCCGTGTCGGTTTGGTCAGGGTTGAGCGTGCAGTTAAGGAACGCCTGACTTTGGCGGATTCAGAAGGATTGATGCCGCAAGAAATTATCAACGCGAAGCCGGTTTCGGCTGCAGTTAAGGAATTCTTTGGCTCTAGCCAGCTGTCGCAGTTTATGGACCAGAACAATCCATTGTCGCAGGTGACACATAAACGCCGGGTTTCCGCTTTGGGGCCCGGCGGTTTGGCTCGCGAACGCGCTGGTTTCGAGGTGCGTGACGTACATGCGACACATTATGGCCGCGTATGCCCGATTGAGACGCCTGAAGGCCCGAACATCGGTCTGATAAACTCTTTGTCCGTTTATGCGCGCACCAATAATTATGGCTTTCTTGAAACACCTTACCGAAAAGTGGTAAATGGTGTCGTAACCGATCAAGTCGATTATTTGTCTGCCATTGAAGAAGGCGAGTTTGTTATTGCGCAAGCGAGTGTCGCGGTCGACGGGAACGGCAAGTTGGTGGACGGATTGGTTTCATGCCGGCATAAAGACGAGTTTACCTTGGCAATGTCGGATACCGTCCAATACATGGACGTGTCATCCAAACAAATTGTCTCGGTCGCCGCATCTATTATTCCGTTCTTGGAGCATGATGACGCCAACCGCGCCTTAATGGGTTCGAACATGCAACGCCAAGCCGTACCGACCCTCAGGGCCGAAAAGCCGTTGGTGGGTACTGGTATGGAAAGGACTGTAGCTAAAGACTCCGGTGTTACGGTAGTTGCCAAGCGCGGCGGTAAAATTGAAGCCGTCGATGCGGCAAGAATTGTTGTCCGGGTAAATGACACCGAAACCGAAACAGGAAGTCCGGGTGTAGATATTTACAATCTAATTAAATATACCCGCTCCAACCAGAATACATGCATTAACCAAAAACCGTTGGTCAAGCCTGGTGATATTGTCAATGCTGGCGACATTGTTGCCGATGGCCCGTCTACGGACATGGGTGAGTTGGCATTAGGGCAGAACATGTTGGTTGCCTTTATGCCATGGAATGGTTACAACTTCGAAGACTCTATCTTAGTGTCTGAACGGGTTGTCAAAGAAGACCGGTTCACCACGATTCATATTGAAGAAAAAACTTGTGTCGCACGTGACACCAAGCACAGCCCGGAAGAAATCACTGCGGATATTCCTAATGTCAGTGAAGAAGCGTTGGCAAAATTGGATGAGTCCGGCATTGTCTATGTGGGGGCTGAAGTTAAAGGTGGCGATATTCTGGTTGGTAAAGTCACGCCTAAAGGCGAGACACAGTTGACGCCTGAAGAAAAGTTATTGCGGGCGATTTTTGGCGAGAAAGCCGCCGACGTAAAGGATACCTCGTTACGCGTCCCTAGCAGTATCGAAGGCACTGTAATTGATGTCCAAATTTTTACCCGTGATGGGGTTAAAAAAGACAAACGTGCTTTGGATATTGAGCATGAACAAATCAAAAGCTATAGAAAAGATTTGGATGACCAGTTAAAAATCCTTGAAGAAGACATCTTCTTGCGTGTTGCCAAGTTGCTGGTAGGTAAAATCGCCATGTCTGGCGTAGGATTGCGTGCAGGCACTGAGATTAGCAAAGACTATTTGGATGGTTTGAAGCGCTCGGATTGGCTGAAAATAAAGATGCAGGATGAAGAGATTAACCTGCAATTGGAAACGGTCGCCGCCCAAATTGAGCAACAACGCAAAGATTTTGATGAAAAGTTTGAAATCAAGCGCAAAAAAATTACGATGGGTGATGATTTGCCACCTGGCGTGCTGAAAATGGTCAAAGTTTATTTGGCCGTGAAACGGCGTATCCAACCAGGTGACAAAATGGCGGGCCGCCATGGAAACAAAGGGGTTATCTCTATGATTAGACCCATAGAAGATATGCCTTATACCGCCGATGGCAATCCCGTTGACATTGTCTTGAACCCTTTGGGCGTACCATCGCGTATGAACGTGGGGCAGGTTTTGGAAACCCATTTAGGGTGGGCGGCCAAAGGCCTTGGCATAAAGATTGGCAAAATGCTCGAAGCGAAAGCGAAGATCAACGAGATCCGCGAGTATCTGGGTAAAATTTATAACAGCAGTGGCCGTAAGGAAAACCTGGATTCTTTTAGCGATAAAGAAATTTTGGAAATGGCCGCCAACTTGGTGGCGGGCGTACCTATGGCGTCGCCCGTTTTCGATGGCGCGGATGAAGAAGACATCCGCACCATGTTGAAATTGGCGGACTTGCCGGAGCATGGGCAAATTACCCTCTACGACGGTTTGACGGGCGAGCCTTTCGAACGTGAAGTGACGGTCGGTTATATGTACATGTTGAAATTGAACCACTTGGTCGACGACAAGATGCATGCCCGATCCACCGGCCCTTATAGCCTCGTCACCCAACAGCCGTTGGGCGGTAAAGCCCAGTTCGGTGGCCAGCGTTTCGGGGAAATGGAGGTCTGGGCGTTGGAAGCTTATGGTGCGGCTTATACGTTACAGGAAATGCTCACCGTTAAATCCGATGACGTGACAGGGCGTACGCGCATGTACAAAAACATTGTCGATGGTGACCATAAAATGGAAGCAGGTATGCCGGAATCATTTAATGTTTTGATTAAAGAGATTCGCTCATTGGCTGTGGATATTGAATTACAACGCGAATAACTGCGTGGTTTACCGCTACTACATGATAGCCTGCTCTGGATTATGCCAGAGACTATTTTAAAGAGGACAAGCTCTTGAAAGATTTAATGAACTTCTTAAAGCGTCAAGGTCGTGCAGACGATTTTGATGGAATTAGCATCGGGCTGGCCTCGCCAGATATGATCCGATCCTGGTCTTACGGTGAAGTGAAAAAACCGGAAACCATCAATTACCGTACGTTTAAGCCTGAGCGAGACGGTTTGTTTTGCGCCAAAATTTTTGGCCCGGTCAGCGACTATGAATGTTTGTGCGGTAAGTACAAGCGTTTGAAGCACCGTGGCGTCATTTGCGAAAAATGTGGCGTTGAAGTCACGTTGTCAAAAGTCCGCCGTGAGCGGATGGGGCATATTGACTTGGCCAGTCCTGTGGCGCACATCTGGTTTTTGAAATCTTTGCCGTCCAGAATCGCCTTATTGTTGGACATGACCTTGCGCGAAATCGAGCGCGTGCTGTATTTCGAATCTTTTGTGGTTTTGGATCCGGGCATGACCCCGCTGGATAAAGGCCAATTGTTGACAGATGATGAATATCTGGATGCGGTCGAGCTGCATGGTGATGATTTTGTTGCAAAAATGGGTGCGGAAGCGATTTATGAATTGCTGAAAGCCATTGATTTGCAAGAGCAAGTTAATGTGTTGCGTGAGGAGATTAATTCCACCAGCTCAGAAACAAAGATCAAAAAATACGCCAAGCGCCTTAAGGTCATGGACGCCTTGTTGAGTTCCAAGAACCGTCCTGAATGGATGATTTTGCAGGTCTTGCCTGTCTTGCCACCCGAATTGCGCCCTTTGGTGCCTTTGGATGGCGGACGTTTTGCGACCTCTGACCTGAACGATTTGTACCGCCGGGTCATCAACCGGAACAACCGGTTGAACAGGTTGTTGGATTTGAACGCACCCGACATCATCGTGCGCAACGAAAAGCGGATGTTGCAGGAATCGGTCGATGCCTTGTTGGACAATGGCCGGCGTGGCCGCGCCATAACTGGCACTAACAGAAGGCCGTTAAAATCCCTTGCGGACATGATCAAAGGCAAGCAAGGCCGTTTCCGCCAAAATTTGCTTGGCAAACGTGTCGATTATTCAGGCCGTTCCGTTATTGTGGTCGGGCCGACTTTGCGTCTGCACCAATGCGGCCTGCCGAAAAAAATGGCGCTGGAATTGTTCAAGCCGTTCATTTTTAGCAAATTGCAGTTCCGTGGTTTGGCGACGACGATCAAAGCAGCCAAAAAAATGGTTGAGCGTGAAGGCACGGAGGTTTGGGATATTCTCGAAGAAGTAATCCGCGAACATCCCATTTTGTTGAACCGTGCGCCAACTTTGCACAGGTTGGGTATCCAAGCGTTTGAACCCATCCTGATTGAAGGCAAGGCGATCCAGTTGCATCCTTTGGTCTGTAGCGCGTTCAACGCCGACTTTGACGGTGACCAGATGGCGGTGCATATTCCGTTGTCCATCGAGGCGCAGTTGGAAGCCAGAACCCTAATGATGGCGACTAATAATATCTTGTCGCCCGCAAATGGCGAGCCAGTAATTAACCCGTCCCAAGACGTGGTATTAGGGCTTTATTACATTAGCCGTGAAAAAATTAATGCCAAAGGCGATGGCAGTATTTTTGTGGATGTGGGCGAAATACATAAGGCCTTACAGGCAAAAACGGTCGAGCTGCAAGCAAAAATCGAGTTGCGTATCACCCAAAAGATATTAAATGAACAGGGTGAAATTGAAGAAAAAACTCATCGTGTTAAGACTACGGTAGGAAGAGGCCTGATATGGGAAGTCGTCCCTGGTCTTATGCCGTTTGACTTGGTCAACTGTGATATGACCAAAAAGAACATTTCCCGGTTGATAAATTACAGCTACCGTTATCTGGGCAATAAGGATACGGTGGTGCTGGCGGACCAATTGATGTACCTGGGTTTTAGGTATGCAACGATTTCTGGGGTCTCTTTTGGTATCGAGGATATGGCGATACCGGCCAAGAAGGTTGACATCATTGCTTCGGCTGAAGCTGAAGTTAATGAGATACAAAGCCAGTATTCATCAGGTTTGGTGACGGATGGTGAGCGGTACAACAAGGTTGTTGACATTTGGTCGCATGCCAATGACCAGGTTGCAAAGGTCATGATGGACGGGTTAGGCGAAGAGTCCGTTATTGATGCCGAAGGCAACGCCGTAAAACAAAAATCCTTCAACTCCATCTTTATGATGGCTGAGTCAGGTGCTAGGGGCTCGGCGGCACAGATCAGGCAGTTGGCGGGTATGCGTGGTTTGATGGCAAAACCGGATGGTTCGATCATCGAAACGCCAATCACTGCAAACTTCCGTGAAGGTTTGGACGTATTGCAATACTTTATTTCCACCCATGGTGCGCGTAAAGGTCTGGCGGATACCGCCTTGAAAACGGCGAACTCCGGTTATTTGACGCGCCGTTTGGTGGACGTGGCGCAAGATTTGGTTATTACAGGCCAAGATTGCGGCACCAAAGATGGTTTGGTCATGATGCCTATCATTGAAGGCGGGGATGTCGTCGAGCCATTATCTGAGCGTGTATTGGGCCGGGTTGTCGTGAACGATGTCATGGCTCCGGATGGTGAAACCATCATAGTTCCGACCGGTACATTGTTGGATGAGCATTGGGTTTCTGTGCTTGATGACCATAGTGTCGACCAGGTTATCGTCCGTTCAGTGATAACTTGTGAGAACAGGCATGGTGTTTGTGCCGCCTGTTATGGCCGTGATTTAGGCCGGGGACACCATGTTAATATCGGTGAGGCGGTGGGTGTAATCGCTGCGCAATCAATTGGTGAACCCGGTACCCAGTTGACCATGCGTACCTTCCATATCGGTGGGGCGGCATCACGGTCAGCGGCTATCAGTAACGTCCAGGTCAAATCTGCCGGTACTGTCCGGTTGAGTAACTTAAAATCAGTTGCCAACCGGGAAGGTAACTTGGTGGCGGTTTCCAGATCCGGCGAAGTCTGTGTTGTCGATGATTATGGCCGTGAAAGGGAGCGTTATAAAATCCCTTACGGTGCGGTGCTGTCCGTGCAAGAAGGCAGCAAAATCAGTGCCGGGGACATCATCGTCACTTGGGATCCGTTCACCCATCCTGTTATTACTGAAGTGGACGGGTTTGTTGAGTTGGTTAACTTTGTCGACGGCGTGACCGTACAAAAACAATCTGACGAAGTGACCGGTTTGAGTTCTCTTGTGGTCACGGATCCTAAGCAACGTGGTAGTGCAGGTAAGGAATTACGTCCAATGGTCAAGTTGATTGACCAAGACGGCAATGGCATTTCGTTGCCAGGAACTGATATACCGGCACAATATTTTTTACCGGCAGGGGCTATTGCTGGTATTAAAGATGGTGGCGAAGTAAAGGTTGGTGACGTTCTGGCCAGGATCCCGCAAGAGTCAAGTAAGACAAGGGATATCACGGGTGGTTTGCCACGCGTAGCAGATCTGTTTGAAGCGCGTAAGACCAAAGACCCGGCGATTCTTGCTGAAACTAGCGGGACAATTTCTTTTGGAAAGGAAACCAAAGGCAAGCAACGGGTTATTATTACTGACGCCCAGGGGGAGCAAGTTGAAACCCTCATCCCAAAATGGAGGCATATTACTGTTTTCGAAGGTGAATATGTAGAAAAAGGCGAAACGATTGCTGAAGGTGAGTTGACTCCCCATGACATTTTGCGGTTAAGGGGTATCGAAGAGTTGGCGAACTATTTGGTTAAAGAAATTCAGGATGTTTATCGTTTGCAAGGGGTAAAAATTAACGACAAGCATATTGAATGTATCATTCGTCAAATGCTTAGAAAGGTTGAAATTACCGCTTCCGGGGACACTGCCTTCCTGAAAGGCGACCAAGTCGAACGTGCCGCGGTAAGGGTCGAAAATGATAGGATGGAAACGGAAGGTAAAATCCCGGCTAGTTTCGAGTCTATTTTGTTAGGCATTACTAAGGCTTCTTTGGCGACCGAATCATTTATTTCCGCAGCGTCTTTCCAAGAAACAACCCGGGTGTTGACTGATGCCGCTGTTAGAGGATTAAGTGATAGCTTGCAAGGGCTTAAAGAAAACGTGATCGTCGGTCGCCTCATCCCGGCAGGAACCGGGTTGGCTTACCATGAAAATCGGAAAAATAAATTTATGCAACATCAGTCGGTAGATATGGCCAGTGTTCCGGTTGTAGATACTGAAGAGGCATTGAAGCAAGCCTTGAATATTTAAGTAAACTAAATGATATTTAAAATATGCTTGACCTGCGCGTTATAGCAAAGTAGAATATCCTGCTAACATAAGTTAAAGCGATTTAGATAAGACGAAAACAATTTTGACTGTCAGTAAGTTTTACTTGATGGTTGGTGAAATATTGTCTGGCAGTTAATTGTATATCGGAGAGAAAAATAAATATGGCCACGATTAACCAATTGGTTCGTAAGCCCCGTGCTAAAAGAATTGAAAAAAGTAATGTGCCAGCGTTGGAGGCGTGTCCTCAGCGCAGGGGTGTGTGTACCCGTGTTTATACGACGACACCTAAAAAGCCAAACTCAGCTTTACGTAAAGTGGCCAGGGTTCGGTTGACTAATGGGGCTGAGGTAAGTAGTTATATAGGTGGCGAAGGCCATAACCTTCAAGAGCATTCCGTGGTGTTGATAAGGGGTGGCAGGGTTAAGGATTTGCCTGGTGTGCGGTATCACGTTGTTCGTGGTAGTTTGGATGCTTCTGGTGTAAATAACAGAAAATGCGGGCGCTCTAAGTATGGAACTAAGCGGCCAAAAAGTTAAGAATATTGGATAAAAAAAATGTCTAGAAGAAGAGTTGCAACTAAAAGAGAGATTATTCCAGATCCAAGATTTAATAGCGTGATGCTGACCAAATTCATGAATATGATCATGGATAGCGGTAAAAAGTCTGTGGCTGAGTCGATTGTTTATGGTGCTCTTGATGTTATTGAGAACAAAGGTCATTCGGTTCCTTTAGATGTGTTGTCTAAGGCGTTAGAAAATGTTCAGCCAAGGGTTGAGGTTAAGTCGCGTAGGGTTGGTGGTGCGACTTATCAGGTTCCGGTTGAGGTTAGGCCGTCTAGGCGTATGGCTTTGGCAATGCGTTGGTTGATTGATGCTTCGCGCAAAAGAAACGAAAGGACGATGGCTTCTAAATTGGCAGGTGAGTTAATGGATGCTTTTGAAGGCAAAGGTAATGCTGCTAAGAAGCGTGAGGATACTCATAGAATGGCTGAGGCTAATAAGGCGTTCTCTCATTACCGCTTTTAATTAAATTAGGTCTTATGTAGCGTGGCTCGTAAAACTCCAATAGATAGGTATCGCAATATTGGCATTATGGCGCACATTGACGCCGGTAAGACCACAACTACAGAGCGGATACTTTATTATACGGGCGTATCCCATAAGATAGGTGAAGTGCATGATGGCGCTGCGACAATGGATTGGATGCAGCAAGAGCAGGAAAGGGGTATTACAATAACCTCCGCCGCAACGACATGTTTTTGGAGCGGGATGCAAAAACAGTTCGATCAGCATCGTATAAATATTATAGACACTCCTGGGCATGTCGATTTTACGATTGAGGTAGAGAGGTCGTTGCGTGTTTTGGATGGTGCCTGTGCGGTATTTTGTGCGGTGGGTGGTGTTGAGCCCCAGTCGGAGACGGTGTGGCGTCAAGCAAATAAATACAAGGTTCCCCGTTTGGTCTTTGTAAATAAGATGGATCGGACGGGTGCGAATTTTCTTCGGGTAATTGATCAAATAAAGGCTAGGTTGGGTGCTAATCCAGTCCCTATGCAATTGCCAATTGGATCCGAGGAGAATTACAGGGGTGTTGTGGATTTGGTGAAAATGAAGGCTATATATTGGGATGATGCCAATATGGGCATGAGTTTTTCTGAGCATGGCATACCAGATGAGATGCGTCCCGCGTGCGAAAAATGGAGGGAAAACATCCTTGAATCTGCTGCGGAAGCAAATGAAGAATACATGGAAAAGTATCTTGAAACAGGTTTTTTGACGGATGAAGAAATACAGTCAGGGATAAGATTCAGGACGATAGAAAATCAGATTGTTCCGGCCTTCTGTGGTTCGGCCTTTAAAAATAAAGGCGTTCAGGCAATGTTGGATGCGGTGATTGAGTATTTGCCTTCCCCTATTGATATACCTCCTGTTGAAGGTGTGTTGGAGGATGAGGTGACGGAAGTAAAGCGGTTTGCTGATGATGGCCAAGGGTTTTCGGCTCTTGCTTTTAAGATTGCCACGGATCCGTTTGTAGGCACGCTAACTTTTTTCAGGGTTTATTCTGGGGTTTTAAATTCTGGAGACGTACTTTATAACCCGATAAAAAAGAAAAAAGAGCGTGTTGGGCGTATCGTGCAAATGCACGCAAATAGCAGGGAAGAGGTCAAAGAAGTGTTTGCGGGCGATATAGCGGCGGCTATTGGCCTTAAGGATGTGACGACAGGTGACACATTGTGTGACGTAGGTGATGTTATCCTCTTGGAAAAAATGGATTTTCCAGATCCGGTTATTTCGATAGCGGTTGAGCCTAAAACGAAAGCAGATCAAGATAAAATGACGGTTGCTTTGGCTAGGTTGGCGCAAGAAGATCCGTCATTCAGGGTTAATACTGACGATGAATCTGGTCAGGTGATCATATCCGGGATGGGCGAGTTGCATCTCGAGATCATCGTCGATAGGATGAAAAGGGAATTTAATGTTGATGCAAATATAGGTAACCCCCAGGTCGCTTATAGGGAAACTATCCGGAAAACCGTCGAACATGAAAAAAAGTTTATAAGGCAAACTGGTGGTCGTGGTCAATATGGTCACGTATGGCTAAGGATAGAGCCATTAGAGCTAGGGAAGGGATATGAGTTTGTAAATGAAATTGTTGGTGGTGTTGTTCCTAAAGAATACATACCGGCGGTAGATAAAGGTGTGCAGGAGCAGCTAAAAAGTGGTGTATTGGCTGGTTTCCCTGTTTTAGATGTAAAGGTGTCGTTGTTCGATGGTTCTTATCATGATGTCGATTCGAACGAAATGGCTTTTAAGATTGCTGGATCAATGTGCTTCCGCGAAGGGTTGAGTGAAGCGGCTCCAGTTTTACTTGAGCCAATCATGAAGGTGGAAGTGGTCACTCCTGAAGAATATATGGGCGATGTGGTCGGCGACATCAATAGGCGACGGGGCATAATTCAGGGGATGGAGGATTTGCCTTCGGGAAAGGTAGTTAGTTGTGAAGTGCCTCTCGCAGAGATGTTTGGTTATGCGACAGATTTGCGCTCGACTTCCCAGGGAAGGGCTACATATAGCATGCAGTTTGAAAAATACAATGAAACCCCAGCGCATATTGCAGATGGCATCATTAAAAAATCTTCGTAAAATTGAATAAATATAAGGTATTAACTCATGGCCAAAGAAAAGTTTTCACGTAGCAAGCCCCATGTCAACGTCGGCACAATCGGTCACGTTGACCACGGCAAAACCACCCTGACCGCGGCGCTGACGAAAGTGATGGCCGAGCTGCAAGGTGGGGAGGTCAAGGCCTTTGACCAAATTGACAATGCGCCTGAAGAGCGGGCGCGCGGCATCACCATCGCCACCTCGCATGTCGAGTACGAGTCCGCCGTCCGCCACTATGCCCACGTTGACTGCCCCGGCCATGCCGACTATGTCAAAAACATGATCACCGGCGCCGCACAAATGGACGGCGCGATCCTGGTCTGCTCGGCCGCCGACGGCCCGATGCCGCAAACCCGCGAGCACATCCTGCTGTCACGCCAGGTCGGCGTCCCCTACATCGTCGTGTTCCTGAACAAGGCCGACATGGTCGATGACGAGGAGCTGCTGGAATTGGTGGAAATGGAAATCCGCGAACTGCTGGACATGTACGAATTCCCCGGCGACGACACCCCTATCATTAAAGGCTCCGCGCTGCTGGCGCTGAACGGCGACACCAGCGAAATTGGCGCCCCGTCGGTCGTCCGCCTGGTCGAGGCCCTGGACACCTACATCCCGTTGCCCGAACGTGCCGTTGACGGCGCCTTCCTGATGCCGATCGAAGACGTCTTCTCGATCTCAGGCCGTGGCACCGTGGTGACTGGCCGTATCGAGCGTGGCGTGATCAAGGTCGGCCAGGAAGTCGAGATCGTCGGCATCCGCCCGACCGTGTCCACCACCGTCACCGGCGTGGAAATGTTCCGCAAACTGCTGGACCAAGGCGAGGCGGGCGACAACGTCGGCTTGCTGCTGCGCGGCACCAAACGCGATGATGTCGAGCGTGGCCAAGTGTTGGCGCACAAAAACACCATCAAGCCGCACGCCCACTTCAACGCCGAGATTTACGTGCTGTCAAAAGAGGAAGGCGGCCGCCATACCCCGTTCTTCGACGGCTACCGCCCGCAATTCTATTTCCGCACCACCGACGTGACCGGGGCGGTGAAGCTGCCTGAAGGCGTCGAAATGGTCATGCCTGGCGACAACATCTCCGTCAGCGTGAAACTGATCTCGCCGATCGCGATGGAAGAGGGCTTGCGTTTCGCAATCCGTGAAGGTGGCCGCACCGTCGGTGCGGGCGTTGTTGCCTCTATTATTGAGTAATATAAATATGTCAAATCAAACTATCAGAATCCGTTTGAAATCATTTGATCATAAATTGATAGATCAATCGGCTGGTGAGATAGTAGAAACAGCAAGAAGGACAGGCGCACAAGTCAAGGGCCCGATTCCATTGCCTACTAAAAAAGAGCGTTTCACTATATTGATATCTCCTCACGTGAATAAAGATGCGCGTGATCAATATGAGTTGAGAACATATAAAAGATTGTTGGATATTGTAGAACCGACAGACAAGACTGTAGATGCGTTGATGAAACTGGATCTGGCGGCTGGTGTCGATGTTCAAATAAAACTGAATTAGAAGTAGAGGAATTGGCAGATGTCAATAGGTCTTATTGGTCGTAAATGTGGAATGACCAGAGTATTTTGTGAAGATGGTTCATCGGTACCTGTGACTGTTGTCCAAATTGAAGCAAATAGAGTGACTCAAGTGAAAGGGGTTGAGAGTGATGGTTATCGTTCAATCCAAGTCACGACTGGTGAAAAAAAGTCTTCCCGAGTCAACAAGGCAATGTCTGGTCATTATGCTGCGGCAAATATGACTGCGGGGCGTGGCCTTTGGGAGTTTAGGCTTGAAGACGGGGAAGGGGCTGATTTGACGACTGGCTCTGTTTTGCCGTTAACTGTCTTTTCTGAGGGTCAATTTGTTGATGTTCAAGGAAAAAGTATCGGTAAAGGCTTTGCTGGGGGTATTAAGCGCCATAACTTCCACATGCAAGATGCCACTCACGGTAACTCCCGGTCACACAGGGTATTAGGTTCCATAGGTATGAACCAGACTCCTGGTCGAGTCTTCAAGGGCAAGAAAATGGAAGGTCATTTAGGGGCTGTAAAAACAACAGTTCAAAATTTGACCATTCATTCTATTGACGTAGAAAGAAACTTGATTTTAGTAAAAGGTGCTGTGCCTGGAGCTAAAGGCGGAGATGTTATTATCACTCCTGCTATGAAAAAAAGAAATAAAGGTTAAGTCATGGGTTTTTATATACCTGCATTAAATGAGAAAGATTCTTCCGGTCAATTAGAGGTTTCTGAATCTGTTTTTGGCCAGTCGTTTAACGAAACACTGGTTCACCAGTTGGTAGTCCGTTATATGGCTGGTGCTCGTGCTGGTACAAAAGCACAAAAAACACGTTCTGATGTCAGTGGTGGCGGAGCTAAGCCTTGGCGGCAAAAGGGTACTGGCCGTGCTAGGTCTGGATCGACGCGTAGCCCTATTTGGCGGACTGGCGGTATTGCATTTGCGGCAAGACCTAGGTCATACGAACAAAAGTTAAATAAAAAAATGTTTCGGGTTGGGATACGGTCTATTTTGTCTGAGCTGTTAAGGCAAGACAGGTTGCTTGTAAGTAATGACATTATTCCTACTTCAGTTAAAACGAAAGAGTTAAGCGTCAAATTAAAAGCGATTGATGCCAAACGGATTTTGATTATTGTAGATCAAATAGATGAAAACATCGCATTATCATCTAGGAATATTCCTTATTTGGAAGTTGTAGAAGCGATAAACCTTAGTCCTGTTTTATTGGTTTCAGCTGATAAGGTAATTGCTACCCCTGAAGCCTTGAAAAGAATAGAGGAGCGGTTGTCATGAAATTGGATGCATATCAATTAACAAACGTTTTGCTTGCGCCAGTTGTATCTGAAAAAAGTGCAAATTCAGCGGAAACTAACAAGCAGTTCGTTTTTAGAGTGGAAAAGCAGTCTACAAAACATCAGATTAAATCTGCAGTAGAAGCAATGTTTAGTGTTGAAGTGGATTCTGTGAACATATTAAATGTTAAAGGAAAACAAAAAAGATCCGCACGTTCCTTGTACAAAAAGTCTGATTGGAAAAAGGCTTATGTAAAACTTAAGGAAGGGTTCGACATAGAGTTCACTACTGCTTAATTTAGTTACAATGAAAGGTCAATAGGAAACGGTAGAAAACATGGCTATTGTAAAGTCAAAACCGACATCACCAGGATCGCGGTTTGTTATACGTGTTAAAAATGACGATCTACATAAAGGAAGCCCTTATGCTCCTTTGCTTAGTAAGATCAGTAAGAGCGGTGGACGTAATAACCAAGGACGCATAACGACTCGGCATATTGGTGGGGGTCATAAACAGCACTACCGTATTATCGACTTTAAGCGTAATAAAATGGATATTCCGGCGATCGTTGAACGATTGGAATATGATCCTAATCGGACTGCCAATATTGCTTTGATCTTATTCAAAGATGGCGAGCGTAGATACATCATTGCACCTAAGGGATTGCAAGTAGGCCAGGAGCTTTTGTCATCAGAAAGCGTTCCTGTTAAGCCCGGCAATTGTATGCCATTAAGAAATATACCAATGGGCACCACCGTTCATTGTGTCGAGCTAAAGCCAGGAAAAGGTGCTCAAGTGGCTAGAAGTGCAGGTACTTCTGTGCAATTGGTGGCTAGGGATGGAGCCCATGCTACGATTCGCATGCGGTCAGGAGAGATGCGAAAAGTTATGGCTGATTGTCGTGCCGTGATTGGAGAGGTTTCTAATGCCGAACATAACTTATCCTCTTTGGGTAAGGCGGGGGCGACGAGATGGAAAGGTGTCCGTCCAACCGTACGAGGGGTTGTTATGAATCCTGTTGATCATCCGCATGGTGGTGGTGAAGGACGTACATCTGGCGGAAGGCATCCTGTATCGCCTTGGGGTATGCCGACTAAAGGTTATAAAACCAGAAAAAACAAACGTACTGATAATATGATTATCAGACGCCGTAAGTAGAATAGAGAGGGATTAACGTGCCGCGCTCAATTAAAAAAGGTCCTTTTATTGACCACCATCTTCTGAAAAAAATTGAAGATGCCGTAAGCAGCAATAATAGGAAACCAATTAAAACATGGTCGAGAAGATCAATGATTATTCCTGACATGCTAGGCCTGACTATTGCCATACACAATGGTCGGCTCCACATTCCAGTGCTTATTTCTGAGAATATGATAGGGCATAAGCTAGGTGAATTTGCGCCTACCCGAACATACAAAGGTCATGTGGCCGATAAAAAATCAAGGTAGGGCTCAATCATGGAAATTTCGGCAAAGTTAAGCAATGCCCCTCTATCAGCTCAAAAAGCACGTTTAGTGGGGGATCAAATACGTGGGTTGCCTGTTGATAAGGCATTGAATACGTTGAAATTCAGCTCTAAAAAAGCAGCAACGATCATAAAAAAAATACTCGAATCAGCAATAGCTAACGCTGAGCATAATGAAAGCATTGATATTGATGAGTTGCGTGTGTCCACGGTTTTTGTAAACGAGGGGCCCACAATGAAAAGATTTAAGGCCAGAGCCAAAGGACGTGCAAACCATATCCTTAAAAGAACCTGTCATATTACAATTTCAGTTGCAGAATACGAGTAGAGGTATATAGAAATGGGTCAGAAAGTACATCCAACAGGTATTCGGCTTGGAATTGTAAAGGACTGGAATTCAAGATGGTATGCAAATTCCCAAGATTATTCGGTTTTTCTGCATCAAGACTTGACGATAAGGGAGTATATCAGAAAAAAACTGGCTAACGCTTCAGTGAGCCGTATACAGATTAACCGTCCGGCGAATAATGCCCACATCACCATACATACAGCGCGTCCAGGTATCGTGATAGGCAAGAAAGGCGAAGACATTGATGTGTTGAAGCAAGAAATATCTAAGATGATAGGTATGCCAGTTCAAGTCAATGTTGAGGAAATAAGGAAGCCCGAGTTGGATGCCCAGTTAGTAGCTGAAGGTATTGCGCAACAACTTGAAAAACGGATTATGTATCGTCGTGCAATGAAGCGCGCTGTGACCAATACGATGCGTTTAGGCGCAGAAGGCATAAAAATCAGTATTGGTGGTCGTTTAAATGGCGCGGAGATTGCCCGTACTGAATGGTATAGGGAGGGTCGAGTGCCTTTACATACTTTGAGGGCTGACATAGATTATGCAACAGCCGAAGCAAATACTACCTACGGAATTATCGGTATAAAAATCTGGATATTCAAAGGTGAAGTATTCGATATGGACGCACACATCGCATCCATTAATTCTGAATCTAAAAAATAGTTGAAGGGAAAAAGTTATGCTTCAACCTAAAAGAACAAAATTTCGCAAGCAACATAAAGGCAGAAACAACGGAACGGCTGTTAAAGGCTCTTCCGTGAGCTTTGGTGAGTACGGATTAAAATCAGTAAGTCGTGGCAGATTGACTGCACGCCAGATTGAATCTGCTAGAAGAACAATAACGCGTCATGTAAAGCGTGGCGGCAAAATCTGGATCAGAATTTTTCCTGACAAGCCAATTACCAAAAAACCTTTAGAAGTTCGTATGGGAAAAGGAAAAGGTAGTGTAGAATACTGGGTTGCACAAATTAGGCCTGGCACTATGCTTTATGAAATTCAAGGTGTATCTGAAGAATTGGCTCGTGAAGCCTTTACACTTGCTGCAGCTAAGTTGCCATTAAAAACACTCTTTACTGTTCGGACAATAATGTAATGAAAGCAACAGATTTACGTCAAAAAACCAAAGCCGAATTGCAGGCTATGTTACTCGAATTGTCACGCGAGCGGTTTAACCTTAGGATGCAAAAGGCCACAGGCCAGCTATCTAAGTCAGACCAAGTGAAAAAAGTAAGACGTGATATCGCACGTATCCAAACAGTATTGACTCAAATGGTAGGTGCATGATATGAGCGAAAATGTTACCAAGCTGAGAACCATTTCCGGTAAGGTTGTCAGCAATAAAATGGACAAAACTATTACAGTTTTGGTTGAGCGTGTCGTAAAGCATCCTGTTTATGGGAAATATATAAAACGGTCAACCAAGATGATGGCGCATGATGAAAATAATGTTTGCCAGGAAGGTGATATTGTTGCAATTACATCTTGCAGGCCGATGTCAAAAAACAAAACCTTCAAGCTTGTTCAGGTCTTAGAAAGTTCTAACAAATAGCAGTAGCTATTTATACATAGTCAAATTAGGAATAGATCATGATTCAGATGCAAACTAACCTTGACGTCGCCGATAATAGCGGTGCAAAAAAGGTCATGTGTATCAAAGTCCTAGGCGGCTCACATCGGCGTTATGCAGGCATTGGTGATATTATCAAAGTCAGTATAAAAGATGCGATTCCGCGTGGAAGAGTAAAAAAAGGCGAAGTTTACAATGCCTTGGTCGTAAGAACCCGTAAAGGGGTTCGCCGCCCGGATGGCTCGTTGATTCGTTTTGATGGTAACGCGGCGGTCATTTTAAACAATAACTTGCAACCTTTGGGTACGCGTATTTTTGGCCCAGTTACACGTGAGCTTAGAGGGGAAAAATTTATGAAAATTATCTCTTTGGCTCCTGAAGTATTGTAAGGGGAAAATAATGCAAAAAATAAAGAAAGGTGATGACGTTATCATCCGTACTGGAAAAGATAAGGGTAAGAGTGGGCGCGTAACCCAAATACTTAAGAATGATAAGGTGTTGGTTGAAGGGGTCAATCAAGCCAAAAAAACGCAGAAAGCGAATCCAAATACCGGAGTTTCTGGGGGCATCATAGTAAAAGATATGCCTATCCATATTTCTAATATTGGTTTGTATAATCCTGTGACAAAGAAGGCGGATCGTATTGGCTTTAGGATATTGGAAGATGGAAAAAAAGTCAGATACTTTAAATCTACCAGTCAAGTCGTTGATAATTAAGGTGTAGATGGGTTATGGCCAGATTAAAAGATACATATAAAGAGACAGTGCTTCCAGCTTTAATGCAACAGTTTTCATATAAATCTGTTATGCAAGCTCCAAGAATTACTAAAATTACCCTAAATATGGGGGTAAGCGGCGCAGTCACAGACAAAAAAGTGTTGCAGTCAGCAGTTGCCGATATGGAAAAGATCGCGGGGCAAAAACCTGTGGTCACGTTGGCCAGGAAATCTATTGCGGGTTTTAAAATTCGTGACGATATGCCTATTGGTTGCAAAGTGACCTTGCGTAGCGAGAAGATGTATGAGTTTTTAGATCGGCTCATTAGTATCTCTATTCCTCGGATTCGTGACTTTAGAGGCCTAAGCCCTAAAAGTTTTGATGGGCGAGGTAACTATTCAATGGGCGTCAAAGAGCAGATTATCTTTCCAGAAATTGATTACGATAAAATTGATGCTTTACGAGGCATGGATATTACCATTACTACGACAGCGCGGACAAATGAAGAAGGTTTGGCTTTGCTGAAATTGTTCAATTTTCCATTCAAGAGCTAAGGTTAGGTTTATCATGGCAAAGAAATCAATGATCGCTCGTGAAGACAAGCGTAAAAAATTGGTAAAAAAACACAGCGCTAAACGTAATGCTTTGAAGGAAGCGATTAGAAGCCCTAATACATCGTTTGAAGATAAAGAGTTGGCTCAATTGCAATTGCAAAAAATGCCGCGGGATTCGAGCGTGTCCAGAGTGCGTAACCGTTGTAATTTAACTGGTCGTCCGCACGGATATTATCGTAAGTTTGGCCTTAGCCGGAATAAGCTGAGAGAAGCCACTATGCGTGGTGACGTGCCTGGCTTAGTCAAGGCTAGCTGGTAATATCTGGTAGATCGAGTTAGGAGAATTAATAATGAGTATGACAGATCCTGTAGCGGATATGCTGACACGCATCAGAAACGGCCAATCAGCGGGTAAGAAGTTTATCAAGCAGCCGTCTTCAAAATTGAAAGTGTCAATAGCAAAGGTATTGAAAGAGGAAGGTTATATAACCGATTTTAGTACGGAAACGGTAGGTAATCACATCGAAATGACAGTCGAGCTGAAATACTATAAGGGTGTTCCAGTTATCGAGAATATTAAAAGAATTAGTAGACCCGGCTTACGCATCTATAAGTCCAAAGATGAGTTGCCAAAGGTTCTTGGTGGTTTGGGTATTGCTATTGTTTCAACATCAAATGGTGTTATGACTGACCGGGCTGCACGTGCTATCGGGCATGGCGGCGAAGTCATTTGTACTGTTTGTTAATGTAGGCGTGTTATGTCAAGAATTGCTAAAGCCCCAATCACTATACCTAAGGGTGTAGATATAAAAATTGAAGACAACCATATGACCGTTAAAGGAGCTAAGGGTCAGTTGTCATTTACGCTTAATCCTGCTGTCAGTGTCGATATTGCTGATAACGTACTTCAAGTGGTTTGGAATAGGGATGATAAGGTTGCGACCGCTCAAGCGGGTACTGCACGGGCGATTGTCAGTAATATGGTTGCTGGTGTTTCTGCTGGTTTTGAAAGAAAGCTGACCTTAATTGGTGTTGGTTATAGGGCTCAGGCTAAAGATAAGATTTTGAGTTTGGCTTTAGGCTATTCCCATCCTGTTGATTTTGAAGTTCCTGCTGGCGTTACGATTGAAACTCCAAGCCAAACTGAGATTATTATCAAAGGTAGCGATAAGCAACAAATTGGTCAGGTAGCTGCTAAAATTAGGGCATATCGTCCTCCAGAGCCGTATAAAGGTAAAGGTGTCAGATATGCTGAAGAGAATGTTATCAAGAAAGAAGCTAAGAAGAAATAAGGTGGCGTGATGCAAAAAAAGCAAACTCGAATGAAGCGCGCATTAAAATTGCGTTGCAAAATAAAAAAATTAAACGCCATCCGCTTATCGGTTCATAAGACTTCCCAGCATATCTATGCCCAGATAATCAGCGGTGACGGTTCAAGCACTTTGGTGAGCGCGTCGACAACACAAACAGAGATTAAGTCGCTATTGAAAAATACCGATAACGTACAGGCGGCTATTGAAGTAGGTAAGAAAATTGCCGAGAAAGCTCTTGCTGCTGGTATTACCGAGGTTGCTTTCGATCGATCAGG
Source organism: Methylovulum miyakonense HT12 (assembly GCF_000384075.1). Classification (GTDB taxonomy): domain Bacteria; phylum Pseudomonadota; class Gammaproteobacteria; order Methylococcales; family Methylomonadaceae; genus Methylovulum; species Methylovulum miyakonense. The sequence goes on along the minus strand of NZ_KB913025.1, from coordinate 733,741 downwards.
TTTTAAATATCATGGTCGCGTGAAAGCATTAGCTGATGCTGCCCGTGAAGTTGGTTTAAAGTTTTAGGAGAATAAAATGTCTACAGCACCTGCTCAGGGCAGTATTGATGGTTTGCAAGAAAAACTCGTAAATGTGAGACGGGTTGCCAAGGTTGTTAAAGGTGGTAGAGTTTTCGGATTTACTGCCCTTACTGTGGTGGGTGACGGCGCGGGGCGGGTTGGTTATGGGGTTAGCAAAGCTCGTGAAGTTCCGATTGCAATCCAGAAGTCCCTGGAACAAGCGCGTAAAAATATGCGTAAGGTCTCTTTGAAGGGAGATACCCTTCAGTACCCTATCATGAATACTACAGGTGCCGCTAAGGTTTATATGCAACCTGCATCTGAAGGTACCGGTATCATTGCTGGCGGAGCGATGAGGGCTGTTTTTGAAGTTGTTGGCGTGCATAATGTGTTGGCAAAATGTATTGGCACTAATAATCCAATTAACGTTGTTAGGGCAACCATTAATGGTCTTACTGGAATGCATAACATAAACCAGATCGCTGCTAAACGCGGTTTATCGCCTGATCAAATAATCGGATAAATCAGATGGCTACTACTAAGTTGAATGTAACGATGATTAAAAGTAAGTTTGGTCGCCTTCCTAGGCATCAAGCGTGTTTAAAAGGGCTTGGTTTGCGGAAAATCCATCAAACCGTTGAAGTGCTGGATACACCGGAAAACAGAGGCATGATAAATAAAATATCGTACATGCTAAAAGTTGAGGAATTGTAATGTTTCTGAATACGATACAGGCAAGTGAAGGATCGCGGAAAAAAGCCAAACGAGTGGGTCGTGGAATAGGTTGTACTCTTGGTAAAACATGCGGAAGAGGGCATAAGGGGCAAAAGGCAAGAAGCGGCGGGTTCCATAAAGTGGGTTTTGAAGGGGGGCAGATGCCTCTTCAACGTCGGCTGCCAAAAATTGGTTTCATCTCACAATCAGGTAAGTATTCTGCTGAAGTGCGTCTAAGTGAATTGAATGGGCTGGATTCAGAAATTATTGATCTGAAAGTCCTAATTAAGGCGAATATTGTGCCTATTTTTACAAAAAAGGCCAAGATAATAAAATCTGGCGATCTTACCAAAGCAGTTACCATAAAAGGCATTAACGTAACAAGCGGTGCTAAAGAAGCTATTGAATCGCTTGGTGGAAAAATAGAGGCTTAATTAAGGTGAGTACTTCAAAAGTTCAAATGGCTAATAAGCTCGGCAATTTTTCAGAGCTACAGGCAAGGCTGCTTTTTGTATTAGGGGCTTTTGTTGTATATCGCGTTGGTGCACATATTCCGGTTCCCGGAATAGACCCTAAGGCTCTTGCCATAATGTTTGAACAGCAAAGCGGCTCAATACTAGACATGTTTAACATGTTTTCCGGTGGTGCCCTTATGAGACTTAGTCTGTTTGCTCTTGGTATAATGCCCTACATTTCTGCATCAATCATTATGCAGTTGATGACGGTCGTTATCCCTTCCATGGAGCAAATGAAGAAAGAGGGTGAGGCGGGTAGAAGGAAAATATCACAATTTACCAGATATGGCACAGTTGTTTTAGCTACATTTCAAGCGATCGGTATTTCCTTGGCTCTGCAAAACCAAACTGCAGGAGGCCTTTCCGTGGTTCTGGCTCCTGGCATTGGGTTTATAGCAGTAACCACAATCACGTTAGTGACTGGTACAGTGTTCCTGATGTGGTTGGGCGAGCAGGTCACCGAGCGCGGTATTGGCAATGGTATTTCAATGATAATCTTTGCTGGTATTGTTTCTGGGTTGCCTAAGGCTGTTGGTGGCACATTAGAACTTGCTAGGACGGGTGAGATGAATGGAGCATTTATTATTTTGCTCTTCCTTTTATCTGTCGGTGTGACGGCTTTGGTCGTATTTGTAGAAAGAGGGCAAAGAAGAATACTGATAAATTACCCAAAGCGCCAGCAGGGTCGTAAGCTTTATGCCGCACAAAGTAGTTTTTTACCCTTAAAGATAAATATGGCCGGGGTTATACCGCCCATATTTGCTTCCAGTATCATATTGTTCCCTGCAACAATTGCTGGTTGGTTCGGAAACGCCGAAGGGTTTAATTGGCTTCAGGATATTGCAACTATGTTGTCTCCTGGACAGCCGGTCTATGTATTGCTGTATGCCTCTGCGATCGTGTTTTTCTGTTTCTTTTATACCGCGCTGGTATTTAACTCAAAAGAAACGGCCGAGAATTTAAAAAAATCCGGTGCATTCTTACCTGGTATTAGGCCTGGTATTCAAACCAGTATGTATATTGATAAGGTTATGACCCGATTGACGTTGATCGGGGCGTTTTATATAACCTTGGTTTGTTTGTTGCCAGAGTTTTTAATAGTGTATTGGAATGTCCCTTTTTATTTTGGTGGCACTTCTTTGTTGATCATTGTTGTGGTTGTCATGGACTTTATTTCTCAAATGCAGACCCATGTCATGTCCCAGCAGTATGAAGGCTTAATGAAAAAAGCCAATTTAAAAAAATAATTTTATTGTAAGAACGCTTAGGGGTTTGTGATGAAAGTTCGTGCTTCTGTAAAAAAAATATGTAGGAATTGTAAAATAGTGAAAAGAAATGGTGTCGTTAGGGTTATTTGTCTGGATGGACGTCATAAACAACGGCAAGGTTGATTTTTTTGTTAACATTATTTCTATTGTGCTATAATTCGGCACTTAACTTTAGAATATTACTCAGGGGAGTAACTGAATGGCACGTATTGCCGGGATAAATGTACCAGATCATAAGCATGCAGTTATTGCCTTAACTGCAATTTATGGGATTGGGCGTCAAACTGCAACTGAAATTTGTTCGGAAGTAGGTATATTACCGTCCATTAAAATAAAAGAGTTAACAGAAGATCAACTAGAAATGATTCGTGGAGTTGTTTCTAAGATGACAGTGGAAGGTGATCTTCGGCGCGAAGTTTCTATGAATATTAAACGCTTAATGGATCTAGGTTGTTATCGCGGTATTAGGCATAGACGCGGCCTTCCTTTGAGGGGGCAAAGAACAAGAACAAATGCCAGGACTAGAAAAGGTCCACGTAAACCAATCAGAAAATAAAATATTCTTTTAAGAGAAAAAGTAATGGCTAGTCCAAATCGTTCAAGAAAACGTATCAAAAAAGAAGTGGCGGATGGTATAGTCCATGTGCATGCATCTTTTAACAATACAATAATTACTATCACAGATAGAAAGGGAAATGCACTATCTTGGGCGACCTCGGGTGGCTCTGGATTCCGTGGATCCAGAAAAAGTACACCCTTTGCAGCCCAGGTTGCAGCTGAAAAGGCCGGTATAGTTGCTCAAGAGTTTGGGATGAAAAACTTGGATGTGCTAGTTAAAGGCCCTGGTCCTGGACGTGAGTCGGCTGTTCGTTCTTTGAACAACTTAGGATTTAAGATTAACAATATTATTGATGTCACTCCCATTCCTCACAATGGTTGCCGTCCACCTAAGAAACGCCGCGTATAAAGATTTGGAGTAATAATATGGCAAGATATCTTGGTCCTACCTGTAAGTTAAGTCGTAGAGAAGGCGCAGATCTGCTTTTAAAAAGTAGAGGCAAGTCTTTAGAAAGTAAATGTAAATTAGACCAGAAGCCTGGTCAGCACGGTACTAAACGAGCTAGAAATTCTGATTATGCTATTCAGTTAAGAGCTAAGCAGCGTTTACGCCGTATTTATGGTGTGCTAGAAAAGCAATTCCGAAATTATTATAAAATCGCAGATATGAAGAAGGGTGCAACGGGCGAAAATCTTTTGAATCTTCTTGAGTCTAGGCTTGATAATGTCGTTTATCGCATGGGGTTTGCCTGCACCAGAGCCGAAGCCCGCCAATTGGTGAGCCACAAATCCATCCAAGTAAATGGTGGATTGATTAACATCCCTTCTTATCAGGTTGTTCCTGGCGACGTTTTAAGCATTCGGGAAAAGGCAAAAAAACAACAACGAATTGTTGATGCCTTAACTGTAACTGAGCAATATGGTTTTCCTGCTTGGGTTGATGTCAATCCAAAAACTATGACAGGTACTTTCAATTCATTGCCTGATCGTGTTGACTTAGGTAGCGATATTAATGAACAGTTAGTAGTTGAGCTTTACTCTAAATAATTGAAATTCGAGGGATATAAATGCAGAATTCTATTTCTGGCTTATTGAAGCCTCGTCTTGTTGAGGTTGTAAATAAAACCCCAAACCATTCTAGAATCGTCATTGAGCCACTTGAGCGTGGTTTTGGGCATTCGCTTGGAAATGCATTGAGACGAGTTTTATTATCTACAATTCCCGGTTGTGCAGTCACTGATGTGGAGATTGAAGGTGTCCTTCATGAATACACCACTATAGAAGGGGTACAAGAAGACGTCATTGATATACTCCTTAACTTGAAGAAATTGGCTGTTATATTGCATTCAAAAGATGAAGTTGAGCTTACATTGACAAAGAATGGTGCTGGTAGTGTAACAGCGGGCGACATTACTCTTCCCCATGATGTTGAAATTGTAAATCCTGATTTAGTTATTGCTAACCTGACCCAAGCCGGTGTGTTAAACATGAAGCTCAGGGTTCGTCGCGGCAGGGGATATGAGCCAGTAAGTGTACGTAAATCTCTGCCGAATTATAATGCCCCAGTTATGGGGTCTTTGCAATTGGATGCTTCGTATAGCCCTATAGTCAAGGTTTCTTATCAAGTTGAAAGTACCCGTGTTGAACAGCGTACTAACTTAGATAAGTTAATTATTGAGCTTGAAACAAATGGAACTGTAGATCCCGAAGAAACTATTAAACTGGCTGCGACCATATTGCATGAGCAATTGTCCGTCTTCGTTGATTTTGAGAAGGTAAATGACCTGCTTGAAGAGGAAAAGATAGAGGTCGAAGAGATATTTGAGCCTGTTTTACTTCGGCCAGTTGATGATCTTGAGTTGACTGTTCGTTCGGCTAACTGCTTAAAAGCTGAAAATATTTTCTATATCGGTGACCTGATTCAGCGTACTGAAGTTGAATTATTGAAAACCCCTAATCTGGGCAAAAAGTCACTTACAGAAATAAAGGATATTCTTGCCCTAAAAGGTTTGTCATTAGGTATGCGTTTAGAAAACTGGCCGCCTGACAATCTAGCAGATCAATCTCATTCATCAACACATTAATTTTATTAGGTCATCATTACAATGAGACATCGTAAATCAGGTAGAAAATTTAACATGAATAGCAGCCATCGCAAGGCTCTATTCAGTAACATGGCTAATTCTTTGTTTAAGCATGAATTAATCAAAACGACCTTGCCTAAGGCTAAAGAGTTAAGGGGCTTTGCCGAGCCTTTAATCACTTTATCTAAAGAAGATAGCGTGGCGAAAAGACGGTTGGCGTTTGCTAAATTGCGTGACCGTGACATGGTGACTAAATTATTTAACGAATTGGGTCCAAGATATAAAAATAGGTCAGGTGGTTACTTACGCATTATGAAATGCGGATTTAGGACAGGTGATGATACGCCAATGGCCTACGTTGAACTGGTCGATAAACCTGAATAATTTTAATTGCCATACCAAGGCAAATTAAATAGCTAAAAAAAAAACCCGATGTTGTTTATTAACAATATCGGGTTTTTTTTTAACTATATTTTATTGGTTTCGTCCATCTGATATTTTTAAATTTAGCTTTATGCCATTTAAAAAATTGTCTGGATTCGCGGACATGACATCAGTTAGTATTTCTTTGATTTCCTTGAGTTTAGGGAAGGGGATTACACATCGTTTTTAAAGCTTTCAATCCAATTACTACAAGATGGTAGGTATCGCTCATTGTTTATGTTGACAATGTCCTTTTACACTGCCGCCCTTTTTGGAAGCTTATTTTTAGAGGAGGAGTTATGCAAATGTATTTATCCATGATTCAAAATGGTTCTGCTAATGCTGTTGTTTATGGTGTGGCGGGTTTTGTGGTTTTTTGTCTTTTACTGTGCTTGCTAATGGCGTCCGGTTACCGTAAGAAAATATTTAAGTTGAAGGGTGATTTGGTGCTTGCCAAAACCGCCCAAGAACAGCTTTTGGCCTCGGAGGGGAGAATACAACAGTTGGAAGATGAATTCTTAGAATATAAAACCCAAGTTGGGCAATATACTACGCAGGCGATAAGTTTTCTGGAGGCCGCCGGTAACGGCTTGGCTTCCGATTCTGATCAAGATGTTGATATGGATAACCTTGAGAATCTATGGAAAAAACAAGAACACGTTGTTACCCAGTTATTAGACCGGATAAATGGCCTGCAAAGTAGTGTGCAAGATTACCAGATGCAGCTTGAGGAGCTAAATAGGACGGTCGGCGAACAAAGTGACTTACAAACAGCAACCGAAAATAGATTGGCAAATGTCCAGATAAAAAACCGTGATTATAAAGCAAGGATTGGTGGGCTAGAATTGGCCAGGATGAAGGAATTCAATGACCTGAATTTGTCTGCACAAGAGATACGCCGTTTAAATGAGGCGTTGGCTTGTAAATCTGATTACGATGAAATCAAAGGTTCGCTGCTAAAGTTGAAGGAAAAGAATAGGGCTTACAAAGTTCAAATTGAAAAGCTTGAATTGGATCGGATGAAGGTGTTCAATGACTTAAATCTGGCGGTACTCAAAAATAAGGCGTCGGAAGCAAACTTAGCTGATAAAACTGATTATGTGGCTGACGTTATAAAGCCGCTTGTGGTTGAGGAACCCCCAGCGGAACCCATTCAAGTTGAAGCGCCAACCGTGACAGGATTGAAAGATGCCGGCCTTACAACAGGAACTCCCAATGGCCCAACGGGTTTGTTCACTAAATGGATAAACAGCATTAAAACAGATTTTAGTCCAGGTGAAAAAGTAAGCCCACAATTTGTATCTTCTGAATCCAAGCAGGCCAATGAGGAAAAAACACTTGGAAACTTGCCAATCGAAGCATTGGGCCCGCCTGGTTTGGAGGAAAAGGCCCAATCCATTTTGGAGCCGCAGCCTGCCCAAAAATCTGATCCTGCATCGTTACAAGATAAGTCGCACTGGTTCAATTCTGTAAAAAAACAGTTTGGGAAAATTCAGCCTTCCCCACGCCAGACAGTTCAAGCGGATAAAGGACAAATTGTCGTCGCTGAAGAAAACAACAATCAAATCCCTAGGCAACTGAAGGATTTTTATCAAAAAATGACGTCTTTTAACGCTAAGCAATAGCAGTAAAAACATTATCAAGTGGTAGGGGCGTTACTGTCCCTACCGTTGTTGTAATCTTTTTGTGGGCATTCTACGTCTTAAGGCTAATTTCGCCGCCTATTGCCCAAATTGTAAATAACGCCGCAGCATGTCCAAAGATAATAGTGCCGCTTGATTTTGTTTGCGTTTAATGGTGCCAGCTATAATGTGGGTAGTTTGTTGATAACCCCCCTTGGCAAGGAGGACATTATAAATGGTAATGGATTGTTTCTTGTCGTTAAAGGCATTACGGCCGCCAGCGTATAGTTGAACCAGCGTGAATTCTGCCTGGCTGGTTTTTTGTAGGGCAACGGTCAATTGTTTGGCCGTTTCGTATAGGTTTCCCGTATCAATGGTGATGCCCATTTTTTGCCCGATACGCTCCAGGGGTTGTCCGAAGCCCGATTCCAACAGCCAATCCGCGCCGATACACATGCTAGCCAATAGGCCTTGGCTAGCCGTTTCCAAGACCGCCAAGGTATGCTGGCCTTTGTCCATCAAATGATCGACAACCCCGGGCAAATCATTTGAAGCCTCACCTTGATGCTCTATTGAAAAAACAGCGTCACCCAATAATCCAACAATGTTATCAATTAAAGTTGTCCGTTCAGATTTGGGGAAATTGGAAGGGAACAGCAGTTTGGTTTGGACATCCATGAGGCTGGCACGAAAACCTAGTTGGACTGATGCGGGAATTTTAATGGAATCAATGCGTTGCTGAATATCGGACTCACCTATGCCAAAAGTTTTTATACAAACCAAAGAGTTGGGGTTCAAGGCAAAACGGATGGGTAATAGTGGCAGGATTTTTTCAAGGAACATGGGTTTCATTTCCGAAGGCACCCCGGGTAAGAAAACTAGCCAGCAACCGCCGTATTGAAGGGAAAAGCCTGGTGCCGTGCCCCATTCGTTATCCAGCCGCAATGCGCCTAGAGGTAGCATGGCCTGTTTGCGGTTTAATGCAGGCATTACGCGTTGGCGTTGGATAAAAAACTGTTGGATTTGGGCAAAAGCCATTTCGTCGAAAACGAGTGGCAATGCAAACGCTTGGGCAACCGCTTCTGCGGTCAAATCATCAATAGTCGGCCCTAAGCCGCCAGTGCAAATGCAGCAATCGGCACGCCGGGCGATTTCCTTCAGTAACGCCACTAAATCTTCTAGTTTATCGCCTACTGCGGTATGCCTGGTTACGGTAAAACCTAAATTTATCGCTTGTTGTGATAGCCATGCCGCATTGGTGTCTACTGTCTGGCCTGTGACAATTTCTTCGCCTTGCGAGAAAATTTCCAGCGTTGGGTTCATGTCTGTGCCCATTTAATATGTGGTGTTATCAAAATTTGTACGGCATCATTACATCTCTAATAATAAGTGCCTTTGAGTTTTACTTGCCGCGTTAATTTTTATGGATATCAAGCAACATTGGTTGGCTGATGCCGCCCGCATCGTTTCACCCAATTATGACGAACGCCCTGACCCTTCAGATATTTCCCTAGTGGTCATCCACTGCATCAGTTTGCCGCCCGGTGAATTTGGTAATGCTTATATTGACCAGTTGTTTTGCAACCAGTTGGATCCTGATGGCCACCCTTACTTCAAAGAAATTTATCAGCTTAAGGTATCTGCCCATGTCCTGGTCAAACGGGACGGTGCTTGCGTCCAATATGTGCCATTTGACCGGCGAGCGTGGCATGCAGGGCAATCGAGTTACCAGGGGCGCGACCGTTGTAATGATTTCTCGATTGGCATTGAACTTGAAGGCACAGAGCTAGTTGCTTACACGGACAGGCAATATCAACGATTGTCCACGCTAATCCGCGCCTTATTGGCCCATTATCCAGGCCTATCAAAACAACGTATCGCTGCCCATAGCGACATTGCGCCGGGGAGGAAAACCGACCCTGGCCCGTCTTTTGATTGGCGGCGCTTGTACCGCCTGTTGGAATAATGGCCTTTGCCAAAAGCTTCCAAGCATTCGGTTTTCCCTGTTTGACACATTGGGCGGAGTGGATGGCTAGTGTTCGCCCTCACCCTCTTCTTTGTGTATGTCCTGTAGCGATAAGCTGTTTGCTATGGTCTTGTCGCTAACGGGTGATTTTGATCCAAAGCCTTCGCTTAAGCTGATTTTCAACTTTAAGTTATTGGGCGAATCCGAGTTTTGCAAGGCGTCTTCCAGGGAAATGACGCCTTCTTTAAACAGCCGCATCAAATGGCTATCAAACGTTTGCATACCGATATTTTCTGACTTTTCCATCGCTTCTTTGATATTTTGGATTTCCCCTTTCAGGATCAAATCCCTTACCAATTGCGAAGACAATAGGATTTCAATTGCCGCAACACGTTTGCCCTCAATGGTCGGTACCAGCCGTTGCGAAACAAAGGCTTTTAAATTCAGCGACAAATCCAACAATAACTGGTTGTGGCGTTCCTCAGGGAAAAAATTGAGGATACGGTCCAGGGCTTGGTTCGAGTTATTCGCGTGCAAGGTCGACAAACACAAATGGCCGGTTTCGGCGAACGCCAGCGCATGTTCCATGGTTTCACGGCTACGGATCTCACCAATCAGGATCACATCGGGGGCTTGGCGCAAGGTGTTTTTCAGGGCGTCTTCATAGCTCATGGTGTCGACGCCGACCTCACGCTGGTTGACCAGCGATTTCTTGTGCGGATGGATATATTCGATAGGGTCTTCAATGGTGATGATATGGCCGGATGAATGGGTGTTGCGATGGTCAATCAATGCCGCCAAGGACGTCGATTTTCCTGAACCCGTGCCGCCGACAAATAAGATCAGCCCCCGTTTTTCCATAATGGTTTTTTTCAGGATTTCGGGCAAACCCAATTTGTCGGCATTGGGGATTTCCACTTTGATATTACGGATGACCAGCGCGAAATTATTGCGTTGTTTGAAAATATTCACCCGAAAACGCCCTATCCCAGGTTCGGAAATCGCCAGGTTCATTTCTGGTATCACTTCAAATGCTTTTTTCTGGTCGTCATCCATTAAACCGAAGGCGATTTCTTTCAGTTTTTCGTTCGTCAATTTCACGTTTTCCAAAGGCTTAAGCACCCCTTGGAATTTGGCGGCAGGTGGGGCATCTACGGTCAGGTAAAGGTCAGAGCCGTCATGACGGACAAGGATGGTCAAATAATCTTTAAATTCCATAAAAAGCTCGCTTGAGGGGAAATGTGCCTAAGTTTAGCAAATAAAGAAGAGGGCGCCAGTTTAAATAATATCCGCGTATAATGCCTGATTTTTCAGATAACTATCAGACAACTACCGTAATCACTTAAAGGATATGAATCAGCAAAGAAAAGCAGTGGCACTTATTTCCGGCGGTTTGGACTCCATGCTCGCAGCCAAAACCGTCATGGAACAAGGCGTCCATGTTGAAGGCATCAATTTTTTCACGGGTTTTTGTGTCGAAGGCCACACCCACGCCATCCGGGACAAGGATAAGGCCAAACCCAAGCGCAATAACGCCTTGTGGGTTGCCGAACAACTCGGTATAAAGTTGCATATCGTCGATGTCATCGAAGAATATAAAAACGTGCTGATTAACCCAAAACACGGTTACGGGGCGCACTTGAACCCATGCTTGGATTGCAAAATTTTTATGGTCAACCGCGCCAAACGATGGCTGGTAGAGAATAACTTTGATTTTATCATTACCGGTGAAGTGATCGGGCAACGGCCTATGTCACAACGCAAAAACACCATGCCTATCGTCGCAAAACAATCGGGTGCAGACGATTTATTGCTGCGCCCCTTATGCGCAAAAAATTTGCCGGAAACCCTGCCGGAGCGCGAAGGTTGGGTCGACCGGGAAAAGCTCCACGACATCACCGGGCGGTCGCGCAAACCCCAGATGGCGATGGCGGAGCAGTTTGGTATCGACGACTATTCCCAACCCGCTGGCGGCTGTTGTTTTCTGGTTGATAAGTTTTACACGGCAAAACTGGTCGATTTATGGCAGGCGCAAGGCACAAAAGACTACGAACTTGACGATGTCATGCTGTTGAAAGTCGGCCGCCACATCCGCCCTGCGCCGAACTTTAAATTGATTGTCGCCCGTGAAGAAGGCGAGGGACGGTTTTTACAAGGCTATAAGAAAGATTACATCAGTCTGGTGTCGGTTAGCCATAACGGGCCATTGGTATTGCTGGACGGGGAACCGTCAGCGGAAGATTTGTTCCTCGCCGCCCGGATAACGGCGCGTTTTGGGCAAGGGCGCGAAGCGGAACAAGTGGATGTTGCGATCCTCGATAAGGATGGCCTGGAGAGGGTCGTCCCCGTCACGCCGTTACCAAAGGCTGAGATCCCTAAAAATTGGTATATATGATTAAAGAAACCCTAAACACCCGCCGCTTGCTCTGCCCCTTGCCGGTTATCCGCACCCAAGACAAAGTCAAGCAATTGCAGCCTGGCGACGTGCTGGAAGTGGCCGGCACTGACCCGGGCATCATGCAGGACATCCCCGCTTGGTGCCGCATCAATGGGCATAAGGTGTTGGAGACCCGGTCTGGCGACCATGAATATTTCATTGTTTTGGAAGTGGGCACTTAATGGCGGAGATCAAGGGTTCGGCAGCAGCCGATAAGCTGAAAAAACGGGCCAGCTTAGTTGGGGCGGCAATCAATGTGTTGCAGACATTGATTAAATTGACGTTTGGGATTGTGGGGCAATCGGCGGCATTGTTGGCGGATGGCATCCATTCCTTATCGGATTTGCTGAGTGATTTGCTGGTGATTGTCGCGGTCAGGTTTGGCAGCCGCGAAGCCGATGGCGACCATCCTTATGGCCATCGCCGTTTTGAGACCATCGCCACGGTGATTTTGGGGGTCAGCTTAATAGGCATTGGCGCGGCGATTATCTGGCATATTCTGGAACGGGTGCATCACCCAGAAACGCTGCCAATTCCTGAAATGAATACCTTGGGCATCGCCGCCGTGTCGATTTTGCTTAACGAATGGCTCTATCATTACACCAAGCGTATCGCCAAAGCCACGCGTTCGAAATTGCTGATGGCAAATGCCTGGCACCAACGAAGTGACGCGCTGTCATCGTTGGTGGTGTTATGCGGCATTATCGGTGTTTTGCAGGGCTACCCGTTTGCCGATGCGATAGCGGCGGCGGTGGTTGCGCTGATGGTCGCTAAGATCGGCATAAATTTGGTGTTCGATAGCATCAAGGAACTGGTTGACACGTCTTTGCCGCCATCCTTGGTCACTGAAATCCACAAAGTGATTTTGGGCGTTGAGGGGGTGCAGGGCATCCATTTGCTGCGTACCCGCCGTATGGGCGAAGATGCTTATATTGATGCGCATATTGTCGTCGATCCGCGGATCACCGTTTCAGAAGGGCATTGTATTGGGGATGCGGTCAGGGACCGGTTAATCAGCCGTTTTGACGATGTGCTGGATGTGCTGGTGCATGTGGATCCTGAAGATGACCAGGACTTTATCGCTAATGACCCCCCTTTGTCGCGGGTGATGGTGCAACAGTTGCTTGACAAATATCTGGCCGGGCTGGATGCCACCGTTGCAGAATTCCGTATCCATTATTTGGACAAACACATCGAGGTGGAAATCATCTTGCCCTTTACTGTGGTTGGACAAGCCGAACAGCTGGCGTTGCTGGAAAAACAATGCCGTCTGCTACAAGCCAATGTCCAGCAACTGCATAATATAGAAGTATTTTTTAAATTATAATGTGGGGGCGGATGCGCCCCTAGCCTAACAACGAGGATAATTATGGCGGTTGGACAATGTGATTTTCCAGAAATGCCGGCAGTGGCCGGCGTCACTTTAGGTACTGCGTGTGCCGGTATCAAACAAACGGTAAAAGATGACCTGTTGCTGGTCGCCATGCCGGAACAGTCAAGCTGTGCGGCGGTGTTTACGCAAAATGCCTTTTGCGCCGCGCCTGTGCAAGTTGCCAAAGCCCATTTGCCGCACTCGCCGCGCTGGTTGCTGGTCAATTCCGGCAATGCCAATGCCGGTACGGGCGCACAGGGCATGCAGGACGCGCTGATGGGCTGTGCTGAACTGGCCGGGTTAGTCGGCGGTACGGCGCAGCAAGTCCTGCCCTTTTCGACGGGGGTGATAGGCCAGCCGTTGCCGATGGCGAAAATCACCACGACATTGCCCGCCACCGTGGCGGATTTATCGGAAAGCCATTGGGGCAAAGCCGCAAAGGCGATTATGACCACCGACACCTTCCCGAAAGGCGTCAGCAAGGTGCTGATGGTGGACGGCCATTCCGTCACCATCAACGGCATTGCCAAAGGTGCGGGCATGATCCATCCGGATATGGCGACCTTGCTGGTTTTCATGGCGACCGATGCGTGTGTCAAACCCGATCTATTGCAAGCATGCCTTGCGGCGGCGGTGGAGCAATCATTTAACCGCATCACCGTGGATGGCGACACGTCCACCAATGACGCTTGTGTCTTGCTGGCGAGCGGCTGTTCAGCCGCACCGGAAATTCTTGCCGGGACTGGGCATTATGAAGCTTTTGCCGCCGCAGTGATGGAGGTGTGCAAGCAATTGGCCGAACTGGTCGTGCGGGACGGTGAAGGCGCGACCAAGCTGATGCGCATTATTGTGGGTGAAGCGGCAAGTGAGGAAGAAGCGGTGCGGGTTGCTAAAACCATCGCCCATTCGCCTTTGGTGAAAACCGCTTTTTTCGCCAGTGACCCGAATTGGGGGCGGATACTTGCCGCAGTGGGCCGCGCCGGTGTCGAGGCCATGGTGTTGGAAGACGTGCAAATTTATCTTGGCGATGTTTGCATCGTCAATAATGGCGGACGTGCGCTTGATTACACCGAGGAAGCCGGGCAAGCCGTGATGGATAAGGCAGAAATCACCATCACCGTTAAATTGGGGCGCGGCGCGTTTACCCAAGAAGTGTTGACTTGCGATTTCTCTTACGATTACGTCAAGATCAACGCCGAATATCGGACGTGATGAATTATCAACCCAGCCTGGCGTAAAATAAAATAGAGGTGTGTGGATGGCGGGACGACGGCTGCAAGTCGCGGTGGGGGTCATCAAAAACGCGGCAGGGCAAGTTTTGATCACCTTACGTGACGAGGCGTTGCACCAGGGCGGTTTATGGGAGTTTCCGGGCGGCAAGCTGGAAATTGGGGAAACGGCCGGACAAGCTTTGGCGCGCGAGCTGAAAGAGGAGTTGGATATCGTCGTGAATGCGGCAACGCCGCTGCTGGCCATAAACCATCAATACCCAGACCGGGCGGTACAATTGTTGGTGTTTGAGGTGACCGGTTTTTCAGGCCAGGCACGGGGCAATGAAGGCCAGCCTTGGCAATGGGTGGATGCCGCCGATTTGCCGCGTTATGCGTTTCCGGCGGCGAACCGGCCAATAATCGCCGCCGCGCAGTTGCCCGGTTATTACGCAATTTTGGAAACGGACGACCCGTCGCAGGTATTGGGTAACTTGCAAAGGATTTTGGCTAATGGCGTCAAGTTGGTTCAAGCGCGTTTGAAAAACCTGCCGCGCCACAGTGTTTTGCAATTTCTTGAACAGGCGTATCCCTTGTGCCAAAAACAAGGCGTGTGTTTGCTTGCCAATTCCAGGTTGGGATTGTCGGATCATCCGGCGTTCCAGGGCATCCACTTGACTAGCCGTGATTTAATGGCTTTAAGGCAACGTCCTGGGGCTGTGCGTTGGTTGGCGGCATCCTGCCATAATCCCGAAGAATTGCGGCATGCACAGGCTATAGGCGTTGATTTTGCGGTGCTCGCACCCGTATTGCCTACACTGACCCATCCGCAGGCCCAAACACTAGGTTGGGAGAAATTCTCGGACTGGGTAGTGGAGGCGAATTTGCCGGTTTATGCCTTAGGTGGGATGACGCGCTTATCGCTTGAGGCGGCGCGTAATGCGGGTGCGCAAGGTATTGCGTCGATCAGGGCTTTTCTTGATTAAGGCCGCCATATAATTTGGCCGTCAATATCCCCTTCATCTTCCTCCAATGGCTCACCCGGTATCCTTTTTTCTTCCATCGCCCATTCGCCAAGGTCTATCAGCTTACAGCGTTCAGAACAGAAGGGCCGGAACTGTTGCTCCGGTAACCAGGCGACCGGGGCTTTGCAAGTCGGGCAAGAGACGATAAGGGGCTGGCTGGAAGCGGACATCAGAATAGACAGCAAGTCAGTTCAAAAGGGATGTCATTAGGGCTTTGGGTCGGGCGTTTGTCATCTTCGGGGGGCACCATAAAGCGGATAGTGCAACGGTGCTTGCCGCCGCTTATTTCAGCAAAACAGGGTAGGGACTTATCCAGGCTCACTTTGAGCAACTGGAAATTTTGGTTGCGGTCAGGCGTGAATTGGAAAAAACCGGCCACCGCAATCTCTTGGGTGGCTGAGTTGCTGGTGCGTATCAGATTAAGGATCAGGTCGATAGCGATGCGGATGTCATTGAAAGGGCTGCTCCATAACTCAAGGTCTTTTCTTGATAGCGCGTCATCCTGTTCCAGCCAGTGATGGTATTCAGGCAAGTCAAAAGAGCATGTGCCACCAGGAATGGAACTGCGCTGGGTAATGCTTTGGAACAAGTCACTTTCCATGATGTTCAAACCGATTTTTCCGGTCACGGCATATAGGTTCTTGCTGATTTGTGCCAATTCAGCCAGGATAGTGTCTAGCTTGGTCGAATCAACCCCTTGGCTGTTTGCAATTTTGGCTAACGTCTTAGTGTTGCGGTCAAGTTCTTTTAAAACTTCGGACTTAAGGTCATTGCGCCTGAAGATGGACATGATGTCCAATAATGCACTGATGGCGGCCCGTTTGTCAGCGACACTACTTCCCGCTGAAAAATGGCCAAATTGATGGAAGAGCTGCTCTAACCTAATGAATACACGGATACGTTCGTTGAGAGGGAATTCATAGGTAATGGTGGTGTTCACAGACAAGTTAATCCTGACAATTGCTGATTGAAAGGTACAAATTGTGCAGTTTTTTAACTTGTTCTGCAAGCTTGTCGTTGGTGCCGGTATTTTCGATTAAGTCATTTGCGTTGGCGATCCTAAAATCACGTGGCACCTGGCTGCCGATAATCGCTTGTATCTGCCCGTCGGACAGATGGTCACGCTGTCTGACGCGCATTACCTGGATTTCCGTCGGGCAGTCGATCACCAGGATACGGTCGGCCAGCCGCGTCATTTTGGTTTCGAACAATAATGGGATGCAAATCACACAATAAGGGGATATGGTCTGCCCCACAGCTGCCAGTATTGCCTGGTAAACCAGCGGATGCAGGATGGACTCAAGCTTTTGTTTGGCCTCGGCGTCGGCAAAAATGATGTCGCGGAGATGGCTCCTGTCAAGTGAACCGTCAACGTTGAGTATTTTTCCCCCAAACACTTGCCGGATTGCCGCCAGCGCAGGTTGCCCTGGTTGCACCAAGTTGCGGGAAATAATATCGGCATCAATGATTGGCACGTCAAGTTGGGAGAACAGGTTGGCGACCGTTGATTTCCCACAACCGATGCCGCCGGTGAGGCCGATTCTTAACATGGTTTTATAGGCCGATGTAATTGAGGTACATCCGGTTGATTTCTATCCCCCAGACCAACGCTATCCAGCCGGCAATGGCTAGATAAGGCCCGAATGGGATGGGGATGCGATGGTCGCGTTTAGTGGCGATGATTACGGCAATGCTGATGATGGTGCCAACCAATGACGACAACAAAATGATCAGGGGTAGCGCCTGCCAACCCAGCCATGCGCCGAATAAGGCCAGGAGCTTAAAGTCACCATAGCCCATGCCTTCCTTCCCGGTGGCTAGCTTGAACAGGTGATAAACGGCCCACAGTGCCAGATAACCGGCAATTGCGCCGATAATGCCCGCGTTGCCGTCAGTAAACAGGCCGAAGGCATTCAAGAGCAAACCCAGCCATAGCATGGGAAGCGTAATGGAATCGGGGAGCAGATGGTGGTCAATATCAATAAAGCTTAATGCGATGAGCGACCATGTGAGGATCAAGGCAAACAGTGTTTGCGGGCCATAACCGAAATGCCAGGCAATGAAGGCCGAAGTGATGGCGGTAAACGCCTCTATCAGCGGATAGCGGGCAGAAATGGCTTGCCCGCAGGTGGCGCACTTGCCTTGCAATAGGAGATAGCTGACAACGGGTATGTTCTGGTGGGGTTTGATGGGCGTTGAACAAGAGGGGCAACGGGATAAAGGCAAGACCAAATTGAAAGGCTCTGAGGGTTTTTCAGCCGGGAGTTCCAAGTAATCCCGGCATTCTTTACGCCAGCCCCGCTGCATCATTACTGGCAAGCGGTAAATGACGACATTCAGGAAGCTGCCGACAAGCAAACCAATGATGCCTGCCATGGTTGAACAAAGTAATGGCGACGCGAGAAAAATATCCAGTTGCTGAAGCATGGTGAAATGTTTTATGGTGAAAATATCTGTTACGCCAGTAAGTTACCCGACCGCCGCGCCCAGCTTGAAAATCGGCAGATACATCGCCACGATTAAGCCGCCCACTAATATGCCTAAGATAACCATAATAATAGGCTCCATGAGGCTACTAAGGTTGTCGACTAGGTTATCGACTTCTTCTTCATAAAAATCGGCGACTTTTGACAACATCGCGTCCATGGAACCGGATTCCTCGCCAATGGCGACCATTTGCTGCACCATGTGCGGCCACATGCCAACTTGGCCCATCGCAAATTGCAAACGTTGCCCGTTCGAGACGTCTTCGCGCATTTTTAACACGGCTTCGGCATAAATGATGTTGCCGCAGGCTCCGGCGACGGATTGCAAGGCTTCGACCAACGGGACACCGGCCGCAGACATGGTCGATAATGTCCTGGAAAACCGGGCAATCGCAGATTTATTGATGATTAAACCGACCACCGGAATTTGCAATAACATCCTATCCAAAAAGTGGTTGAAAGGTTTGGAGCGTTTTTTAAAAAAATCAAAGACATAATAAGCGCCGACAAGGATGCCAAGGACGATATACCACCACTCTTGCAACCACGCCGACATGTTGATGACCATGCGTGTGAATGCGGGCAAATCGGCCCCGAAGCTTTTAAACAGGTCTTCAAAAACCGGCACCACAAACAATAGCAAGATCGCCGTCACAATAACGGCAACGGCCACCACGGCAATAGGGTAGGTCAGGGCCTTCTTGATTTTCTTTTTCATGGACTCTGATTTTTCTTTGTAAGTGGCGACCTTGTCCAATAAGGTATCCAGCACCCCGGCATGTTCCCCTGCTTCAACCAGGTTGCAAAAAAGTTCATCAAAATAGACCGGGTGTCTTTTTAATGACGAAGCTAATGTATCGCCGCCCTCGATATCCGCCTTGATGCCCATTAGCAAGGTTTGCATGCTTGGGTTTTCATGGCCTTTGCCAACAATGTCAATTGCCTGCACTAAGGGTAAACCCGCCGCCAACATGGTGGCCAATTGCCTTGCGAAAATGGCAATGTCGGCGGCGGTGATCGGTTTGGTCCTGGCCGTAAAAAACGGTTTAGGCTTTTTCTTGATGTTGGTGACACGGAAACCTTGCCGCCTTAATTCGGCTTTGGCGACGATTTCACTAATGGCGGCAATTTCCCCTTTGGTCTTGTTTTTTGCCTTGTCGACACCTTGCCAAATATAATCGATTTGTTCAGTTTTTTCTGCCATGTTTATTCCTTAGTTACCCGGTCAATTTCTTCCAGGCTGGTGATACCCATACGGACTTTATTTAATCCTGAGGCACGCAAGTCGTTAATGCCTTCCGATTTTGCCAATTGTGTCAGTTGCAGGGAGTTTCCCCCTTCGAGAATCAGTTCGCACATTTTTTCGCTCAGGGTCATGACCTGATAAATGCCAACCCGGCCTTTGTAGCCGTTTGTGCAGTGCTCACAACCGACCGGGCTGAAGATTTGCAGGCCGGGCAATTCATTTTCGGTAAACCCCGCATCGAGCAAAATGTGCTCAGGGAATTTTACCGGGGCCTTGCAATGTTCGCAGAGGCGGCGGGCTAGCCGTTGTGCCATGATCAAGTTGACCGCAGATACGATATTGAAAGGGGCGACCCCCATTTGCATCAGACGGTTAAGTGTTTGCGGGGCATCATTGGTATGCAACGTCGACAGCACCAAATGGCCAGTTTGTGCCGCTTTCACGGCAATATCTGCGGTTTCGAGGTCGCGGATCTCACCGACCATAATGATATCAGGGTCTTGCCGGAGAAAAGCACGTAAGGCATTGGCGAAGGTCAGCCCTGTTTTGACGTTGACATTGACTTGGTTAATGCCTTCCACCGTAATTTCAACGGGGTCTTCGGCGGTGGAAATATTACGGTCTATGCTGTTAAGGATATTCAAGCCTGTATAAAGCGAAACGGTTTTACCGCTACCGGTCGGCCCGGTCACCAGCACCAGGCCATAGGGTTTGTGAATCGCATGTAGGAAAAGTTCCTGTTGTTTAGGCTCAAACCCCAGCTTTTCAATGCCCATTTGTGCGGCGGTCGGGTCGAGGATACGTAACACCACTTTCTCGCCAAACAGGGTAGGGCAGGTGTTGACCCGAAAGTCGATGGCCCGATTTTTGGACAGCATCATTTTGATACGCCCGTCTTGGGGCACCCTCCGTTCCGCAATATCCATCCGGGACATGACTTTAACACGCGATATGATGCGGGTTGCAATGTTGACTGGCGGGCTGGCTACGGCATAAAGCATGCCGTCTTGGCGGAAACGGATACGGAAGTTTTTTTCGTAAGGTTCAAGATGGATGTCCGACGCGCCTTTCTTAACGGCGTCAAGCAATATTTTATTGACAAATTTGACAATAGGGGCCTCGTCAACATCGGGATT
The DNA here is from genome assembly GCF_000384075.1 of Methylovulum miyakonense HT12. Taxonomy (GTDB): domain Bacteria; phylum Pseudomonadota; class Gammaproteobacteria; order Methylococcales; family Methylomonadaceae; genus Methylovulum; species Methylovulum miyakonense. Next base: position 713,621 of record NZ_KB913025.1, on the reverse strand, counting down.
GCCATCAACAACAACAGTGCCATCATCAGCGGCTATATCCAGGTTTTCCAGGTCGGCGTCCAACATGTCCATCATTGACGTGTCGGCAACTTCTAAAGCCGTTTCGATGGCATTGGTCAGCTTGTTTTCTTCTACCAGAATAATTTCCGGGCGCATCAGGGTTTGGAACTTGATGTCTTCAATCCCCTGATGGTTGGTAGGGTCAGCCATCGCAATGAACAGTGTTTTGCCACGTTGGAACAACGGTAAGGCGTGGTGCTTACGGATGAGCTTTTCGTTGACCACTCCGACGGGAAGGCTGCGGCAGTCAATGGCATCCAAGTCTAAAAGGGGCAAGCCAAACTCAATGGATGCTTTTGCCGCAATGGCTTTGCTATCAACCAGCTTGTTTGTGACTAGGTAACTGATCAGTTGGACTTTGTTTTGCCTAGCTTCCTTAATACAGGCCCTGGCCTGGCTTTCTGTTAAAAGCTCGGCTTGAATTAATACTTTTGCAAGCCCTCTAAGCTGAAGATCAGTCGATTCAGTAGCCATTCATCATTACTATGGGTTTCATCATTAGGGAAATATAGAGCAAATAAGCACTTTGTCTACCTTGAACGGATAAAAACCAACAATGGGTTGGGTTTTTATCCGGAAGTGGGCCAGGTTTTTTATAACAAGCTAATTTTTTTGTGTTGCAGTTCAAGATTATTGAGCAAAGACTGCATTTCCGCAAGCTTGGACTTTTCTTTGTTGATGACGTCGGCGGGGGCTTTATCAACAAACGTCGGATTGTTGAGCTTGCCTTCCACGCGCGGCAAATCGTTCTTGATGCGCAGGATTTCTTTGTCCAGACGTGCGAGTTCGGCGGTTTTGTCAATAAGGCCAGCCATCGGGATCAGTATTTGCATTTCGCCGACCAGGGCAATGGCTGATTCTGGCGCGGCTTCGTTAGTGGCCAACCATGTTATAGATTCCAAGCGCGCCAGTTTCTGCAAATAAACCAGATTGTTGCTGACGTAAGTTTTGTCCGCTTCCGTGCCATTTTGCAACAATACCGGTAAGGGTTTGCCCGGTGCGATGCTCATTTCGCCGCGTATCCTTCTTACCCCCAAAATGACCGCCATCAACCAATCGGTTCCGGCAACGGCGGCAGTGTCGGTTTGCGTCGCATCGGCAGTAGGGTAAGCCTGCAACATGACCGTTTTACCCGTAATTCCCTGCAAAGGCGCAACCCGTTGCCAGATTTCTTCGGTAATGAATGGCATGATCGGATGTGCCAGACGCAACACCGTTTCCAAGACTGTTAAAAGCGTTTTGCGTGTACCACGTTGCAAAGCCGCATCTTCCGATTGCAAAGATATTTTCGCCAATTCCAAATACCAATCGCAGTATTCGTTCCAGGTAAATTCGTAAATCGCTTGTGCCGCCAAATCGAAACGGTAATGGTCAATGGCGTGGGTGGTGGCTTCGATAGTTTGGTTGAGGCGAGAGAGTATCCAGCGGTCAACTTGCGTAAATTCGCAAGGTGCATCTCCCAAACCACAATCCTGTTCCTCGGTGTTCATCAGCACATACCGCGCCGCATTCCACAATTTATTGCAGAAATTGCGGTAGCCTTCAGTGCGTTGCAAATCAAAGCGGATGTCGCGGCCTGTTGATGCCAACGATGCAAAGGTAAAGCGCAAGGCATCTGTGCCGTAAGATTGGATTCCATCAGGGAATTCCTTACGGGTACGGGCTTCAATTTTGGGTGCATCTTGCGGTTGCATTAAGCCCCTGGTGCGTTTCTCTACTAGCGGCTCCAAATCAATGCCATCAATGATGTCGATAGGGTCCAGGACATTGCCTTTGGATTTGGACATTTTCTGGCCTTCGGCGTCGCGCACCAAGCCGTGGATGTAGACCTCCTTAAACGGCACTTGGCCTTGGAATTTCAAGCCCATCATAATCATCCGCGCCACCCAGAAGAAAATGATGTCAAAACCCGTGACCAAGACGCTGGTCGGGTAAAACTTCGCCAGTTCCGGCGTTTGTTCAGGCCAGCCTAAGGTCGAGAACGGCCACAGTGCGGACGAAAACCAAGTGTCCAGCACGTCTTCGTCTTGTTTGAGCACATAATCCGCCGCCAAACCATGTTTGTCACGGATCGCTTGTTCGGATTCGCCAACGTAAACATTCCCCAAATCGTCATACCACGCCGGAATCCGGTGTCCCCACCAGATTTGCCGGGAAATGCACCAGTCTTGAATATTGCGCATCCATTCAAAATAAGTGTTTTTCCAGTTGTCCGGCACGAATTTAATGTCGCCATTTTCCACGGCGGCAATTGCCGGTTCTGCCAGTGGTGCGATTTTCACATACCATTGGTCGGTCAACAGCGGTTCGATGACGGCGTTGGTGCGGTCGCCGCGCGGCACCATCAATTTATGGTCGGCGATTTTTTCCAGCAAACCTTGGGCTTCCAAATCGGCGACGATTTGTTTGCGCGCCGCGAAACGGTCCAGGCCGTGGTATTGGGTCGGGATCAGTCCGTCGGCGCGGATGCTGGCATCGACGGTGAGGATGTTGAACAAACCACCGTGTGGCGTGTCCATCAGCGCCGAGGTGTGGCGGTGGCGCGTCCAGACTTCGTAGTCGTTGAAATCGTGGGCGGGGGTGATTTTTACACAACCCGTGCCGAATTCAGGGTCAACATAATCGTCGGCGATAATCGGGATGCGGCGGCCTGTGAGCGGCAATTCTAAAAACTCGCCGAGCAAATGCTTGTAACGTTCGTCTTCAGGATGGATAGCAACGGCGGCATCACCCAGCAAAGTTTCAGGGCGTGTGGTGGCGACAATCATAAAGCCTTGCCCGTTCGACAGCGGGTAGCGGATATGCCACATCGAACCGTTTTCTTCTTCGGACAACACTTCCAAATCCGATACGGCGGTGTGCAAGACCGGATCCCAGTTCACCAAACGTTTGCCGCGATAAATCAGGCCTTCTTCATACAAGCGGATGAACACTTCCTGCACGGCGTCGGACATGCCTTCGTCCATCGTGAAGCGTTCGCGTGACCAATCCAAAGACGCGCCCATGCGCCGCAATTGGCGGGTGATGGTGCCGCCGGATTCTTCTTTCCACTGCCAGACTTTTTTGATGAATTCCTCGCGTCCGTAATCGTGGCGGGTCTTGCCTTCGGCGTTGCAGAGGCGTTCGACCACCATTTGTGTGGCGATGCCGGCGTGGTCAGTACCCGCTTGCCACAACGTGCTGTGGCCTTTCATGCGGTGGTAACGGGTCAGCGCGTCCATGATGGTGTCCTGGAAGGCGTGCCCCATGTGCAGGCTGCCCGTGACATTGGGCGGCGGGATCATGATGCAGTAGGATTCTTCGGCTTCTGGGTTGGCGGCGAAATAGCCGTTGTCTTCCCAGGCTTGGTACCAGCGTTGTTCGATTGCGTGCGGTGAGTAAGTTTTGTCCATGTTGATATTCTTATTTTGGTGTTCAGAGCTTATGCGTGGCTATGTCAATGCCCGCTTGTTGGTATTGTCGGTAACGTTGCCGGCCTGCGGCTTTGGTCGTTTCATCGTTGTCGAGAATTTCCAGGATCCGGCCTATCGTTTGGAAATTTTCCGGGCAATGTGCGGACAGGTTCAGCAAGGTGCCCCGCCATGCGTCGGGGGCTTGCCTGTGGCCTATCAGTGTGACGTTCCCAAATTCAGGCGCTTGCCCGTCATAGATCTGGTGCGGGACAAAGCTGCCCGCCCTGAAAGTCCAGAGCAGGTTGTCGAGCAATTGGCTTTGTTCGGCGTGGTCGGTCAGGACATAACAGGCGGTGCCGTTACGGTAGGCTTTTTCGATCAGCTTACAGGCAAACACATAGCGTTCCTGGGCCGATCCGGAAGCTAGCAGGTAAAAACTGACGTCCGGCATCCGTTGTTAAAGCTGGCTGGCGCGGTTGAGCAAATATTGGCTTAACAGCGGCACGGGCCGGCCCGTTGCGCCTTTGGTTTGTCCGGTGCGCCAAGCGGTGCCGGCAATGTCCAAATGTGCCCAGCGGAAGCTTTCGGCAAAGCGGGACAGGAAACATGCGGCAGTGATGGTGCCGGCATCTTTGCCACCAATATTTGCCATGTCGGCAAAGTTGGATTTTAACAATTCCTGATATTCTTCCCACAAAGGCAGCCGCCATAGGCTATCATTAGCCGTTTCGCTGGCGGTGATCAGGTCATTGCAAAGCCCGTCATCGTTACCGAGTAGGCCGCTAGGGATGCGCCCCAAGGCCACCAGGCACGCGCCTGTCAGGGTCGCCAGGTCAATGACGACATCGGGATGGAAGCGTTCGGCGTAAGTCAGCGTGTCGCAGAGGATCAGCCGGCCTTCGGCGTCGGTGTTCAAGATTTCGATGGTTTTTCCGGACATGCTGGTGACAATGTCGCCCGGTTTGTTGGCATCGCCATCAGGCAGGTTCTCTGACGCGGGGACCAAACCGATGATGTTCAGCGGCAGGTTCAGTTTGGCGGCAAACAACAATGTGCCTAACACCGCCGCGCCGCCGCACATGTCGTATTTCATCTCGTCCATGCCCAGGCCTGGTTTCAAGGAAATCCCGCCAGCATCGAAAGTCAGGCCTTTGCCGACCAGGACTATCGGTTTGCTGTTTTTCTCGCCGCCTTGGTAATCCAGGGTGATGAGCTTGGCGGGTTGGCGGCTGCCGCGTGAGACGGAGAGTAGGGATCCCATGCCTAAAGCCTGCATGTCGGCTTCTTCAAGAATGCGGGTGGACAACTTGGTGAATTGTTCGCCCAGGGCAATGGCTTGCCCGGCAAGGTAAGCGGGCGTGCAGATGTTGCCGGGCAGATCTGCCAAGTTTTTGGCCAAACTGACACCTTCGGCGATGGCTAGCCCTTGTGCCAGGCCAATTTGCGCGGCGTCTGCCGTTTCGGCGGACGCGCTGATGCGGATGCCGGTAATTTGGCTTTCGGGCGTTTTATCGGATTTGGTTTGGGTATACTGGTACACCGCATCATTGAACACTTCGACGATCTGGCGCGTTTTCCATGCCGCATCGCCGCCTTCAACCGCGCATTCGGCAAGGCAGCAAACAATGGATTTGACCGGTGGTTTTTTGCAACTGTTGATCGCCGCCGCCAGGGCTTTGATGAAGAGTTTGTTGGATATGGGTTTGTTTTCGCCTAAACCGACCAGCAGGATGCGTTCAATGGAGCTATCGGGTATTGTGGTCAGCAATACGGTTTCGCCATTTTTACCGCTGATGTCGCCACGGCCGAGGATTTTGTGGATTAAGCCTTGCGTGCTGGCGTTCAGGCTGGCGGCGGAAGGGCTGAGTTGTTGGTCTTGGTAAACGCCAACAATGATGCAATCACATTCAAGTTTTTCTAATGGCGCGGTTTCTATAGAATAGTCCATAACTTTATCGTCTAGTTGCGGGTGAAGGTTTTTTCGGGAGCGGCAAGCCGTCGCCGGCCCAAGGTTAAGGTGCGATTATATACCTTTCGGCCTATAAATTCCGCATGGCGGGCAGTGAAAATACACGATTGTGCGCCATTGCCAATACGAAAAAAGACAACAGGGCAGTGAATTTTACCGGACGGTAAATAAACTGTGCCAACCAATAGTTTTTAAGGAGACAGGTTTGTTATCAGATTGCCCCCAAATCTTGGAATTACGGCGGTTTTACAAGTTGACAGTGCTGGATAAATTGATAGCCCAGGAGTTGCTGAAAACCCTGCTGTCAGTTTGGTCGGTGATTGTGGTCATTATTGTTAGCCGTGAATTTATCCGGGTGTTGGATAAGGCGATCCAGGGGCGGGTGTCCAGCGAAACGTTGATGACCTTGTTGGCGTTAAAAACCATCATTATTGGCGTGTCATTGTTGCCCGCCGCCTTGTTCATGGCGGTATTGATGGTGCTGGGCAAAATGTACCGGGACCAGGAAATGTCCGCAGTCGGGTCGGCGGGGGGCGGCGCGTTGACTTTGTACCGCGGGGTGTTCCTGCTGGTGTTCCCCTTGAGCGTCGTGGCGGCGGGTTTGTCCTTGTACACCACGCCGTGGGCGGAGGCCACGACCACCAGGATTATGCACGAAGGGGATGAGTCGGCCGATTTGCGTGGCATCGCCGCCGGGAAGTTCAGCGAATATAGCCAGAGCGACCTCGTTTTTTATGTCGAGGACATCACTGACGACAATGTCATGCATGATGTTTTCGTGCAACATCGGCAAGGTGGCACCCCCGGCATCATCACGGCTGAATCGGCGCGGTTACGGGATTTGCCGGAAGGCCGTTATGCCGTATTTTACCATGGCGAGCGTGTCCAAGGCGTCCCTGGCAACTTGGACTTTTTCATTGAAAAATTCACTGAATACGCCGTTAGGGTCGAAGAGCCGGATACGGCGGTTTTCTTCAGCCGCGCCGCCGTCGCCCCCGATGCGCTTTGGGCGTCAGCGGCGGCGGTTGACAATGCCGAATTGCAGCGGCGTTGGTCTATCCCGTTGGGGATGCTGTTGCTCAGTTTCCTGGGGGTGCCGCTAGCGCAAATTTCACCCCGCGGCGGCGCATTCGGCAATATCCTGACCGGGTTTGTGATTTATTTTTGCTACGGCAACTTTTTACGCGTGGGCCAGTTGTGGGTCACCAAGGCCGTGATCCCCGCGTGGTTGGGAGGGCTGGGCATCAACCTGCTGTTGTTGGCCGTGGGGGGGGCGCTGCTGGCGCGGCTGTATGGATGGCGGTGGTTGTATCTCAATTTAAGGCAGAAGGCCGAGCTATGAATGTACTGACCCGCTACATTGTTTGGGATATTTTAAAAGCCTCATCCGTTGCCGCCATATTGTTGTTGACCTTGTTCGATCTGTTCACATTCAGCGATGAGCTGGACGACATTGGCAAGGGGGAATATGGTTTGTTGGATGTCTGTCATTTCGTCACCTTCACGTCCCCGACCATCCTCTACGAACTGATGCCCGCCTCGGCGTTGATTGGCAGCTTGTTTGCGTTGGGCGGCATGGCCAATAACCACGAGCTGATCGCCATGCGGGCGGCGGGCCTATCGGTGTTCGGCATTATCAGGGCGGTGCTGGTCGCGGGTTGTTGTTGGATTGCCGTGGCGGTGTTGGTGGGCGAATTTGTCGCCCCGGTCGCTGAAAGCAGGGCCCAGGTGATGCGGGCCACCGCACAACACAACCCGTTTTTCCGCAATTTGAAATATGGGATTTGGCTGCGTGAAGGAAGGCGGTTCATCAACATCCGCCTAATCGAGGACAACGGCGACCTGGCCGACATCAGCATTTATGAAACCGATGCCCAGCGGCATCTGTTGCGATCTATCCATGCCCAAAGGGCCGTGTATTTAGGCAAGCAACAATGGCGGGTGGAAGGCATTCAGGAATCGTCCATCTCCACCACGCAAATGCAGGCCGACTCGCCAAAGGAACAAATCTGGAATTCATCCATAGAGCCGAATTTGCTAAAAATTGTCGTCGTCAACCCGGACAATTTATCGTTATATGATCTGGCGATGTACGTGGAATTTTTGAAGGACAACCGGCAAAAATCGCAACTTTATGAAATGTCCTTTTGGGGCAGGGTCGTCACCCCATTGGTCATTTTTACCATGTTGCTGGTGTCCGCCCCGTTTGTCATCGGTGTCAAGCGCGGTGTCAGCGCCGCTACGCGCATTCTGATCGGCGTGGTCATTGGTATGGGTTTTAATGTCATCGACATGACCATCAGCCATGTCGGCCTGATTTACAGCCTTAATCCGCCGTTGGTTGCGTTTATCCCTAGCTTGCTGGTGTTGTCGGGGGCGGTTTATGCGATTAGGAAGGTGGGGTGATAGCGTCAAGGCTTAGGTATTTTTACCTTAATCCCATAGCCCGATTGCTCTAATTTTCCCGTTTTCCCATAATAATCCACCACCCCATGCTCCCAAACCACCCAAACTTCTTCTGCGCCCGCCTGCAAATAAAGCTGCACCTTCTCGGCCATCTACACTTTTGAATTTGACGGAGAGACAATTTCAACACACCGTTCCGGCGCGTGGGGGTAGGGCGTTGCATAACCGTATTGTTTGATGAAGGCCTTGGAACACCATGCGACATCGGCGACTTTTACGCCTTCGGTGGTTTGGATGGAGCATTCGGCCAGTGCTTCGCCTTTTTTGAGTTTGCGCTCAAGCAAAGCGCTAATTTTTGACTGTAACCGGCCATGTCGATTGGAAGCGGGGGGCATTTCAACTTTTCCGTAACGGTTCAGCTCAATTTTAAACGGTAGGTTTTGAAAGTAAGGGTTGTCAATGACTTCCGACCATTGCATGGTTTGTTCTCCGGTAAAGGGATGCCCCATTGGCTTAATCGTTTAACGGTACACAACTTCTGGTTTACCGTCACCAGCCACCAGCGCACCGATGCTAAACACTGTTTCGCCTAAGCTTGCCAGCGTTTCCAGCGTCACCGCTTCATCTTCCGGCGCGACGCAAACAATCATGCCGACACCGCAGTTGAAGGTGGTCAGCATATCCGCCAGCGGGACATTGCCTTGGCTTTGCAGCCATTGGAAAATGGCGGGGAAGTCCCAGCTACTCAAATCAATCTCGGCGTTGATCCCCGATTGCAGGACACGAGGCAGGTTTTCGGTGATGCCGCCGCCCGTGATGTGCGCCAAGGCGTGGACGGGCACTTTTTCCAGTAGGGCCAGCAGTGGTTTGACATAAATGCGGGTTGGCGTCAGCAAGGCTTTGCCAAGGGTGGTGTCTTGGAACGGGCTGTCTAAGTCCGCGCCGCTATGGCTGATGATTTTACGGACTAGGGAATAGCCGTTGGAATGCGGGCCGGAAGAAGCGATGGCGATCAGTTTGTCGCCAATTTTCACTTGGCTGCCGTCCAGCACTTTGCTTTTTTCGACAATGCCGACACAAAACCCTGCCAGGTCGTATTCGCCTTCGGCGTACATGCCCGGCATTTCCGCCGTTTCGCCGCCGACCAAGGCTGCCCCCGCTTGTCCGCAGCCCGTGCCTATGCCCTCGATGACTTGCGCCGCCGTGTCCACGTCCAGCTTGCCAGTGGCGAAATAATCCAAGAAAAATAAGGGCTCAGCGCCTTGGACAATGATGTCGTTGACGCACATGGCGACCAGGTCGATGCCGACGGTGTTGTGGATGTCCAAGTCGATGGCCAATTTTAATTTTGTGCCGACCCCGTCAGTGCCCGACACCAACACGGGGTGTTGGTAGCGGTCTAAAGGCAATTCAAATAATGAGCCGAAACCGCCCAGTCCCGCCATCACGCCAGCGGTGCGGGTTTTGGCGGCAATCGGTTTGATGCGTTCGACTAATGCATTGCCGGCGGCAATATCTACGCCTGCACTTTTGTAATTTAGGCTCTCTGGGTTTTTCGCGCTCAATGTCGTGCTCTCGCTAGGGATTTAAATGCTGCTATTGTACAAGACAACGCGGGTTTTGTGTGTAAGCAGGGAAGGGATGGCGCGGATAATTGGTGTTTTTGCATTCCTGAACAAAATGCTGGGGAATTAGTTGAATTTGATAACAAAACTCATTAAAGTGCGGGGTGGTGTGATGACACCATCATTCGAATGAGGAGTTTAAAATGACAATAACAACAATTATTAAGCCCGTGTTTTTGCTTGCCGCGCTATTGGTGTCCGGTACGGCATGGGCCTATAGCCCTGAAGAAGCGGAGTTGGTTTGTAAGAAACCGAAATTTACCGATTTTAACCTGTCGCCGTATAACGCCGCCGATAATAATGAAGTGCCTGCCGGAGCGGAATTCATCATCAAGATATCCGCTTATGTTGACCCGACGACCATTAAGTTGACGGCAAAAGGGGAGCCTTTGCCCTTTAAGGTGGAAAGCAATATCTCCTTCCATAAAATTACGGCAAAATTGCCCGCTACGTTAAACGGGCAATATGCCCGGATCAATGTCAGCGCAAAAGCGGTTTTAGGTTGTGATGACCAAACGGGTTGGTTGGTTAAGGTCGCTAAGTAGCCAAGCAACCTAACGCCGGACACCGCCGTTTTGCTGGTTTTGGCAAAGCGGCGGGGTTTTTGGGTTTAAGTCAATTACTCTTTATCGCTTTGTGGTTCGTCCATTTCCGGATCGCCCGCTTCGGGATTGCGCACGCCAATATCATTATCATATTTTTCCGCTTCCATATCGGGCACTGGCTGTGCGGACACCCCGGTCGCATCTAAATCTTCAGCCGCATCCTGTCCGTCATACTCTGGATTGGGCATAGGTTTTGCGTTGGCCGATAATTTAGGTTCAATAGCCCTATCCGGTTTGGCAGTGGCGGGTGGCGTGTCCGTTATGGCCGTGTTGGCGCTGTCTTCGGAACCATCACAACCTGATAGGCAGATAAGCAGTGCCAAGGCTGTGAGGGTGAGGGATGATTTTTTCATATCGGGTTCCTTCTGTTAACGGTTAGGGTTAAATCGCCGCCCCACAACATTTTTTATATTTTTTGCCGCTACCACAATGGCAAGGGTCGTTGCGGCCTAATTTGACGGCGCTTATCGGTTGTGCCGCTTTAGGCGCGTTCGCCATCATGGCTTTTGTGCCATAGACTTGCAGGGTTTTGACCGCAATGGGCACGTTCGGGAACAACGATGCGGCGAGGATGTCGTCAGTCGGGTCTTGGCCTTGTTCGGTGATCAGTTTCTTGAGTTCGGCGACTTTGGCTTTGTCAAAGTTGCTGAAATCTTTTGTTATCAGGCACATAAACAGCTTCGCGCTGTTGCGGATAGCCAGCAGGTCATGGTCAGTCGGCCTTAGCCGCTCATTTTTTTTGCCAAACCAAAAATCTTCGTTAATCAATAAGCCGATATAAAAACCTTGGCACCAGCCGTAAGCGGATTCCGCCATCGCTTCATCAAGCTGGTCAAAATCAAACGGAAAAGCCAATTGGTTGCTGGCGAACAAGGCCTGATAGGCTTCATGCGTAGCGGCGGCCGTGGTGTCCAAGTTGCTGATCTGCCCTTCCGTAAGCGGCGGGCGTTCGCCATAAAATAACGCCGACAGCCAGACTAGCGGGTTGCTTTTATTGGGCGTGATCATTTGCGCAAAAAACAAACCACGGATTTCGTCTACGCCTAAGTATTGGTCCTCAGGGGCAATCGAAGCCAAACAGGTTTCGAGGCCGGTCAATAATGCTTTATCAATCATAAGTAGTTATTTTAATTATTATTAGGTGTGTTAAACGGTTACGGGCTACATGGTCAATTTGCCGCTACGTAACCAGGCGGTCATTGTAGGGCCGGTTTAGAATATAAGTTAGTGAACAAACGCACCACCACAAACAACATGGTTTTAGTCAAATCCACCGTGCTTTCATCGCTTTGCGTGTCCGCCGCCATGTCGTCAACGCCTTCGTTTAAAAATTGCAACAAGGCATTTTGTTGCAACTCGCCTGCTTTAGGTTTAAAGAAGTCTTCCTTCATTTTTTGGCTGCGTTTGTCATTGATGAAACGGCCTTCCATCAACGGTTTCAGCTCCTTGTCCAACAAACCTGCCTGACGTTCCATCCAAGTGGGGTCATCCTTAAATTTTGGGGTGTTGCCAAAGACTTTCTTGTAAACGCAGGCCACATCAAAACATAAATCCATAAACAAATTCGCCATGTCTTCATTGCGTTCGGTAATGATGGACGGGAAGGTTTTGAAGATGGTTTGGAAGAACATCGGCTGGTCGATCTCAAGCTGGATCATCATCCGTTTGCCTGTGTCCTGGTCTATGCTCCGGGCATATTCGAGAGCCTGATACAGCTCCTGGGTGTAAAGTACGTGCATTTTTTTCCTGTCATTAATAGATAAAATAAAACGCTATCATATCATGACAGGATGGGTTTGCTGGCTTGGGAATCGTAGAAGTCCGGCTAGGGTAGGGATGCGGGCCGGCCAGGGGGAACGCGGTCTTTTTGCATTGCAATTCCTACCATTACAAAACATTCACTTTGGCCCGTCCGCGTCCGCGGGGTCGCCCTCATAAGGTGTGGCGTATTTGCAATCTTTTTGCGGGCAGACTTTTTCTGCGCCATTGCGTTTGGTGGTTTTGACGGTCAGGATGGGCCAGTCACAGGCGGGGCAGCTTTCCTTGATCGGGGCGTTCCAGAGCGCATAGTCGCATTTTGGGTAGCCGGAGCAGGAATAGAAAATTTTGCCGTTACGGGATTTGCGTTTCAGCAAGCTGCCCGTTTTACATTGTGGGCATTCGACATGGGTGTCCAGCGGTTTTTCCAGCGGTTCGATATGGCGGCATTTGGGATAACCGCTACAGCCGATGAACTTGCCATATTTCCCGGCTTTTAAAACCAAAGGTGAAGAACATTCCGGGCAAACCCGCCCTTCAACGACATCGGCCGCTTCGGAATTGCCGCCATCATCGCCCAGATTGCGGGTGTACGAGCACTCCGGGTAGTTCGTGCAACCGATAAAACGCCCGTTGCGGCCTAAGCGTATGGATAGCGGCTTGCCGCATTCCGGACATTTTTCGTCTATGGCTTCCTGGGTGATGTCCTTGCGCTGGACACTGGCCTCTTTATCGGTGATCAATGAAGTGAAGGGGTTCCAGAAATCACGCATCAGCGGGATCCAGTCTTTTTCGCCGCGTGAAACCGCATCAAGCTCGTCTTCCAAATTGGCGGTGAAGCTGTAATCGACATATTTGGTGAAATGCTCGGTCAAAAAGCGGTTGACGATACGGCCCACATCGGTCGGATAAAAGCGCTTGCCCTCTAACGTGACATATTCACGGTTTTGCAGTGTCGAAATGATGGTCGCGTAAGTCGACGGGCGGCCTATGCCGTATTCTTCCAAGGCTTTGACCAAACTGGCCTCGCCGTAACGGGGCGGTGGTTCGGTGAAATGCTGGTCGGTGAGGATGTCGCTGAGCGGCACGGGGCGGCCTTCCTGCATGTGCGGCAGGAAGCTTTCCTTGTCGTCGCCTTCGCCTTCGTTGCTATCGTCCTTACCTTCCAGATAGACGGTCATAAAGCCAGGAATGGCAATCGACGAGCCCGTCGCCCTGAACACGTGCTTGCCGTTCGCGCAACTCAAATCGACGGCGATGCGGTTCAGGGTCGCGTGGATCATTTGGCAAGCGATAGTGCGCTTCCATATCAATTCGTAGAGCTTGAACTGTTCGGCGGTCAGGTGGTTTTTGATCGCCGCAGGCACGCGCCTAATGGAGGTGGGGCGTATCGCTTCGTGGGCTTCCTGCGCGTTTTTGGATTTGGTCTTGAACAGGCGCGGCTCTTTCGGGACGTTGTCATTGCCATAATTTTCGCCAATATAGGCGCGGATGTCCTGCACGGCTTCTTCCGACAAGTTGACGGAGTCGGTGCGCATATAGCTAATCAAGCCTTCGGTTTCGCCGCCGATGTCTATGCCTTCATACAATTGTTGGGCGACCATCATGGTGCGTTTGGTGGTGAAACCGAGTTTCCGTGAAGCTTCCTGTTGCAAAGTCGAGGTGATGAACGGCGGCGCCGGATGGCGTTTTTGTTGTTTTTGTTCGAGTTTAGTGACCAGCAATTGCCCGTCAGCGGCATTGAGGAGGGTTTGCTTGGTCTGTTCGGCGCGTTCTTGGTCGGTGATGCTGAATTGGCTGATTTTTTCGTCGTTGAACTGGATTAGTTTGGCTTTGAACGGCTGTCCGTCAGCCGTCAAGGCGGCATTGATCGTCCAGTATTCACGGGTTTTGAACGCTTCGATTTCCAGTTCGCGCTCGACGATCAGGCGCAAGGCGGGGCTTTGTACTCGCCCCGCAGACAGGCCGCGGCGAATTTTTTTCCATAACAGCGGCGATAGGTTGAAGCCAACCAGATAATCCAAGGCGCGGCGGGCTTGTTGGGCGTTGATAAGGTTAATCGCCAGTTGTTCAGGATGGGCAATGGCTTCAGTGACGGCTTTTTTAGTGATTTCATGGAAGACCACACGGTGCACGGGTTTGTCTTTCAGGAGTTTTTTTTCGTTGAGCAGTTCGTACAGATGCCAGGAAATGGCTTCGCCTTCCCGGTCAGGGTCGGTCGCAAGATACAAGGTGTCAGACGTTTTCAGGGCTTTACTGATGGCAAGCACATGTTTTTGGTTACGTTCGATGACTTCGTATTTCATGGCGAAATCATGCTCCGGGTCTACCGCACCTTCTTTGGGGATCAAATCACGGACGTGTCCATAAGAGGCTAAAACCTGAAAATCCTTGCCGAGGTATTTTTCAATGGTTTTGGCTTTGGCGGGCGATTCGACGATGACGAGATGCTTGCTCATGTAATTTAAATTTACGGTGAAAGGTTCGGTCCTCTAGGTCAAGAGGTAAAAGTAAAGGCTTGGGTTTTTTGGCGTTTAATGTAAATAAGTGGGCACCAAATCGTAAACAATGTCTTCCATCCTGGAAAAGGCGATTTCTTCATCCGGTTGGCTGAGCAACACCATCAACACTATCCATTTCAGTTTTTCCATGGAGATTTCTTCATTTTCCAAGGCCATCGCGCGGTCTATGACAATTTCGCGGTTGGCCGGGGTCAGGATGCCGCTATGTTCCAAAAACATAATGAGGTTGCGGCATTCAATGTCCAATTTGTTTTGCTCCTCGGTGCAGAAAATCCGGAACGCTGACGAAGCGCTGGGTTTGATTGCCCGTTGCAGGCTCAGGGATTCCAGCCAGTCAAACGCCTTGGTCACTTCGCAGGATTCAAAACCCGCTTCCTCAAGTTCGACTTTTATGACATCACTGTCAGGAAGAATTTCAACCTCATCTTCCATGTAGTTTTCAAACAGATACATCAGGACATCAAAAATATTTTCTTTCATGGTTCGCTTAAGGTTTGGGTTATTTTATTCGCGTATAGGAACCGCCAGCGGTTGCTTCGACATAACCTTGCAGTTCTAAAATAAGTAACATTGAAGAAACGGCTTCAACGGATAAGCCTGCATTTTCAACTAGATTATCAATGGAAGTTGGGCTGAACATGACTAGATTCAATAATGTTTGTTGCTCCAGGTCAAGCTTTGATTGTGGGGAATGGTGTGAATAATTCACATCTTGTTGAAAATATTGGTTTAATTCTTCGAGAATATCTTGGGTTGTTTCGACAAGTTTTGCTCCTTCACGGATCAAGGCATTGCAGCCACGGGCCAATGGGTTGTGGATTGACCCCGGAATAGCGAACACTTCACGGTTCTGTTCCAAGGCCATCCTCGCGGTAATGAGCGAGCCGCTTTGTTTGGCGGCTTCGACCACCAGCAAGCCTTGGCATAAGCCGCTGATGATACGGTTACGTCTTGGGAAGTGGTTGGCTTTGGCGGTCGTGCCAGGCGGGAATTCGGAGACCATCGCCCCTGTATTGACAATTTGCGTCGCCAAGCCTTTATGTTTGGCGGGATAGACCCGGTCCAGCCCGGTGCCCGCCACTGCAACCGTGTGGCCTTGGGCATGGAGTGCGCCTTCATGGCTGGCCGCATCGATACCTAGGGCCAGGCCACTGGTGATGACGAAACCTGAATGGCTTAAGGCTTTGGCAAATTCGAAGGCGGTTTCCCTGCCGAGTTGTGAGGGGTTCCGGCTGCCGACAATGGCAATTTGTGGTAAAGACAGGATTTCAGGCTTGCCACGCACGAACAATAGGGGGGGCGGGTCGGCAATCTGTTTGAGTTGCGCAGGATAATCCGCATCCAGCACCGTTATTGCCGTGTTGTTGGGTTGCGCCAACCACGCCATATCGCTGTCAATAACGGCCAAGTCCGGCTTTTTAATGGCGTCAATAATGCTGGGTTTTAAACCCAATGCGCTTAACGCTTGGCGCGACTCGGTGAAGATTTGTCCGGGGGTATGGGTGTCGAGCAATTTGAGGAAGCCTCTGCACCCCACACCCGGCACACGCAAGAGCGTTAGCCAGTCGCGGAGGGTTTCGTCGGTTGGTGCAGTGACCTTGCTCAGGGGGTCTTCACTTTGTCTAAAACGTGGATGGCCAGATTAGCTTTCATCACCAGCGCGTAACTGACGCGCTCAAAAGGACGGAAAACCATCAGTATGCCCGCCTTTTCATCAGGCAGTTTCACCATCGCGTTTTTAATCGGACTGAAGCGGTCGCTAATCATCCGCCCCTTTCGGTAAATGGTCAGTTCATGCCCGACTTGCAAGCCGTCCCGGCTGCCTTTATCAATGACCACCGTGTTGTAGAGGCCAATTTGTGAAACCCCCCCGGGGACACTGATAATGTTGCCGATAAGCTTTTTCGCTGGCGGCCTTGGGAAGTAGTTCAGCGTGACGTCTTCTTCGATGTTCGGCATCACCCTATCGCCTAGGCGGATTTCCGATTTGGACTTGGTGACCACCAGGCTAGCCGGGTCGCCGACTTGCTGCAATGTGGTGTCAGCGATGTATTGGGCTTCATACCCTAAGGTTTCGCCCGTTTCGGGGTTTTTATAGGTTTGGCCTTGACGGTAGACGGTGTAATTCTGGTTGCTGGATGAATAGATGGCCCGGACATAAATTTTATCGCCTTCACCGGCGACCAGATGCTCACCCGCCAAATCGACCACATAAGGTGCGGCGTTCAATTCATTTGGCCCGACGACCCGTGGCGTGGTCAAGAATTGCGATATTCTGTCTGTCGGGATCAATTTGATCGCTTGGTTGAGGTTGCTTTCCCGGATACAAGGCATCAGTTTGCCATCCGGGGAGACGGGGAATTTAGTCCGGCCGTTTTTCAAGTCTTCTTCATGAAGGACGCAAGGCGACTGGATATTCAATTCGCCTGAGGGCAATTCGTTTCTGGACAAACTTAATTGGGGGCGGCCATTGACCATGGAAAAATAGATGGTATCCCCAGGATAGATCAGATGGGGATTGTGGATCTGGCTGTTAAAACGCCATAGTTCTGGCCATTGTGTGGGATGCTGTAAAAATTTGCCTGAGATGTCCCATAGGGTATCACCGTGGACTACCGTGTATTGGTCAGGATGGGCCGGGTTGATTTGTAATTCATCTGCGCAAGCGTTGATGCTGATAAAAGCAGAGAGTAATATCCCTGAAAGTATGCGAAAAGCCATAGTGATTCCTGAGGGGTCTTTTTTAGTCTGTTTGAATTCAAAGTTTAGATGAATTCAGATAGAATTCCAGTATTCAATTATTATAGTGGAGAGTTTGTTGAGTATTCTAACTATTCTCGAGTTTCCTGATGATCGGTTGCGGAAAAAAGCAGCGGTTGTCGATAAAATCGACAATAACACCCAAAGATTTGTTGACGATATGTTGGCCACCATGTATGCCGCAAAAGGGGTCGGTTTGGCGGCTACCCAGGTCAATGTCCATAAACGTATCATCGTCATAGATATTAGTGAAGAAAAAAATGCGCCGCTTTGCCTGATCAACCCGCAAATTGTTGAGCAGGACGGGGTTAAGGAGTCTGAAGAAGGCTGTTTGTCCGTCCCCAGCTTTTATGAAAAGGTGAAGCGGGCCGAACATATTAGGGTCAAAGCCCTAGACCGCGAAGGCCGTGAGTTTGAGCTGGAGGCTCGGGAGTTGCTGGCGGTGTGCATACAGCATGAAATGGATCATTTGGAAGGCAAGTTGTTCGTCGATTATCTGTCGCCGTTAAAACGCCAACGCATTAAGACGAAGCTGGAGAAACTCCATAAATTGGAAAAAAGTTGAGCATGAAAATTATTTTTGCCGGAACGCCCGAATTCGCTGTCCCCAGTTTGCAAACCTTGCTCGCTTCAGGCCATGAAGTCTGTGCCGTTTATACCCAACCTGACCGCCCGGCAGGGCGTGGCCGCCATTTGCAGCCGAGCCCGGTCAAACAATTGGCGGTCGCCGCCAACATCCCTGTTTTGCAGCCGTTGACGTTTAAGGCGGATGAGGAGCTGCAACGCTTGCGGGATTTTAACGCCGACCTGATGGTCGTCGTCGCTTATGGCATGATTTTGCCGCAAACCGTCCTGGACGCGTTGCCTTTGGGCTGCATCAACGTGCATGGCTCTTTGCTGCCGCGTTGGCGTGGGGCCGCACCGATCCAGCGCGCACTCATGGCGGGCGATGAAAAAACGGGCGTGACCATCATCAAGCTTGTCCGCAAGTTGGATGCGGGCGATATGTTGCACAAAGAGGAATGTGCCATTGGTGGGTCTGACACCTCCAGCGATTTGCATGACCAGTTGGCGGCATTGGGTGCAATAGGCTTGGCAAAAGTTGTAGGGCAATTGGAACAAGGCACCGTGCAAGCGGAACCGCAAGATGAGGCCTTGGTTACGTATGCCGAAAAGCTTGGCAAAAGCGAAGCCGTGATTGACTGGGCGCTGCCTGCGGAGACCCTCGCCAGAAAAGTGCGCGGCCTGAATGCTTGGCCTGTGGCGCAAAGCCTCTACCATGGTGAAGTGTTGCGTATCTGGCGCGCCGAAGCGATTGCTGGTGAAAGGGCGGGGGAGGCCGGCACGGTGCATGGCGACCACAAACATATGGACGTGGTCACCGGCGAAGGCCTGTTGCGTTTGTTGGAAGTGCAATTGCCGGGTGGCAAACGCATGGCGGTTGAGGCCTTTCTCAATGCACACGATGTCAACGGGGCAATACTGGGTTGAGTATCAATACACGCGCCATCGCCGCTCGGACCCTGGCCAATGTCCTGGAAAACGGCCATTCATTAACGGCAAGCCTCGATACCACCTTGGCCAATGTGCCAGCCAATAAAGACCGCGCCTTTGTCCAAATGCTCTGCTACGGGGTTTGCCGGCATTATCACCAGCTCACCGCCATCTTGGATGAATTGGTCGATAAACCGCTCAAAGACACTGAAATCAAGGCCTTGATTTTAACCGGCCTGTACCAACTCAAATTTATGCGCGTCAAGGCTCACGCCGCCGTTTCCGAAACGGTCGCGGGCGTTGGCAAAAGGGCTTGGGCCCGGGGGTTGGTGAATGGCGTGTTGAGGACATACCAGCGCGAACAAGAGCGGTTAGACCGGCACTGCCAACAACACCCTTCCGCCGAATACAGCCATCCTGATTGGCTGATTGCAAAACTTTATGAAGACTGGCCAGGACACGCCGGGCAAATCCTCTTGGCCAACAACCAGCAAGCCCCGATGGTGTTGCGCATCAATACCTCCAAAATCGGGCTTGCAACTTACCGGCAACAGCTTGAAGCCCGCGGCATAACCGCGCATGGCGTTGCTTTTTGCCCGTCGGCGCTAGTTCTTGACAAGGCGGTGCCCGTGGATGAGTTGCCGGATTTTGCGGCGGGAGTTGTCTCCGTGCAAGATACGGCGGCACAACTGGCGGCCGGCCTGCTGGACTTAAAAGCCGGGCAACGGGTATTGGACATCTGCGCCGCACCGGGCGGCAAAACGGCACATATCTTGGAAACCCAAGGGCAATTGAAAGGGCTGGTTGCGGTTGATATTGACCCGGCCCGCTTGCAACGGGTTGCCGAAAACCTCCAACGCTTACAGCTATCTGCTACCTTGGTGGCCGGTGATGCCGCTGACCCGCAAAGTTGGTGGGATGGCCAGCCTTTCGAGCGGATTTTATTGGATGCGCCCTGTTCCGCAACGGGCGTGATCCGCCGCCATCCTGACATAAAATTATTGCGCCGTGCCGAAGACATCGCCCCATTGCAAGCCTTGCAACAGAGCATTTTGTCGGCCATTTGGCCCTTGTTGGCTAAGGGCGGCATTTTGTTGTACGCCACTTGCTCGGTATTGAAGCAGGAAAACGAACAGCAAATGCAAGCCTTTTTAGCCGCCCACCCCGATGCCGGGGAGCTGCCTTTTGCGGCGGATTGGGGGATGGCGGCGAGTGTCGGCCGGCAAATTTTGGCTGGCGAATCAGGCATGGACGGGTTTTATTATGCGCGTTTGTGTAAGCTTTAAATCCCCGTTGTTATGGTTTTGGTTGTTTTGCCTGTTGCCGCCAATGGCCCAAGCCGGTTGCTGTAACGCCTATATCAAACAGGCTGGGTTAGCCAGGGAAAGCAACGGCTATTTGTTGTCTGCGGAAATAGACTACCAACTCAGCGAAAAAGCGATGGAGGCGTTGCAAAACGGCGTCCCGTTATTTTGGAATATCCAGGTAAAAATCCAGCGGCCGCGTGAGTTTTTTTGGCCGGAAACACTGGCTGAAGCCACCATCCGTTACCGTTTGCAATATCATGCGTTATTGAAAATGTATCGCGTCAAAAATGAAAGGAACGGCGTAGTCCATAATGTCTCAACGCTGTCTGGCGCCATTGGTTTAATGTCGGTTTTGCGCAATGTCCGGCTTTTTGACGGGGCAGAGTTCTTGCCGGAACCGGGTGCGGTGGTGGCCTTAAAAGTTGATTTTGACCGCGATGCCTTGCCTTTGCCCCTGCGCCCCTTGGCTTATCTTAGCCGGCAATGGTATTTGTCCAGTGATTGGAGTTCATGGCCATTAAAAAATTAAAACTGCCGGCTAACCTGTCCGTATCGGTTTTGTCAGGGTTTATCCTGCTGTCATTGCAGTTGATGAGTTCGGCCACTCAAGAATCTTCACAGCTCGGGGAGATGTATTCCTGGTTGCTGTTGATGAATGCCATCGGTTCAGTGGTTTTGTTATGGTTGGTCGGCGCCAATATCTACACGCTGGCCAAGCAGTTGAAAAAGCATGAAGCGGGTTCCCGCCTGACGACCCGCATGGTGTCGTTGTTTGTGGTGTTGGCTTTGGCTCCGGCGGCGATCGTGTTTTATTTTTCCATGCAGTTTCTGCATCAGGGGATTGATAGCTGGTTCAATGTGGAAATAGACCGTGCCATGGAAGATTCGCTGGAACTTAGCCAGGCCTCGTTAGACCAGCGCATGCGCTGGCATTTAAAACAAACCCAGCAATTGGCCCCCAAGCTCGAGTTCTCGCCGGACAATTTGCTGACCTTGGAAATTGAAAATTTGCGCGAACTGTCCGGCGCCACAGAAATGACGTTATTTTCCCAGCCAGGCACGATCATTGTTTCTAGTAGCAATAACCCCAGCGATATTTTGCCCAGCCTACCGGACGAGCATATTTGGATACAACTGCGCCAGCAGCATTCCGATTATGTTGAGCTATCGCCAGTGCGCGATGACGAGCTGATGATCCGTGTGATTGTCAAAATAAATTCGCAAGAGCCTCTCTACTTGCAAGCTTTGTATCCGGTTCCGGTCAGGATAGCCGATTTGGCCGATTCGGTGGAGTTTGCTTTTGTGCGTTATCAGGAGATGAGTTTTTTACGGCACTCGTTAAAACTCAGTTTTTCGCTGGCTTTGTCCTTAGTGCTTTTAATGAGTTTGCTGGCGGCCATTTGGGTGGCGTTTATCAGTATCCGCCATATCGTTTCGCCGGTGAAAGCCTTGGTTAAAGGTACACAGGCGGTCGCTTCTGGCCATTATGACCAACAATTGCCGGTTATCGCGCAAGATGATTTGGGTTTCTTGGTGGAGTCTTTCAATGAAATGACGCAACGGATCGCCAGGGCCAGTTACGAATCGAGGATGGCGGGTTTTGAGGTTGAAAACCAACGCGCTTATCTGGAGACAATCTTGGCGAATCTGACGGCTGGCGTCATCAGTTTTGACGCGTCATTTAAAATCCGCACCGCGAACCAGGCCGCTTACCGGATTTTCCGTATTCAAGTGAACCATTGTATTGGTTATACTCTCTTGGAATTGGCAAAGAGCGAGGCTGAGCTGGCCGAGCCGTTGAAATCTATCCAGCGCCTATTGGAGCTATCCGACGACATTTGGGAGCAACGCATCGCCTTCTTGGGCCCCAATGGCAGGCAAGAGCTGCTCTGCCGTGGAACCCCGTTGTTCGCACAGGACGGCCTGCGTGTGGGTGCGGTGGTCGTGTTTGATGATGTCACGGATTTGATCCAGGCACAGAAAAATGCCGCTTGGGGTGAAGTGGCGAGGCGTTTGGCCCATGAAATAAAAAACCCGCTCACGCCCATCCAGTTGTCGGCAGAACGCTTGCAACATAAATTGGCGGACAAGCTCTCCGCAAATGATGCATCCATCTTGACGCGCTCCACCACCACCATTGTGCAACAAGTTGAAGCCATGAAGGAAATGGTGGATGATTTCTCCGAATATGCGAAACCATCAAAAAAACAGACGGTAGCGATTGATTTGCCTATACTGGTGCAAGAGGTGTTGGCGCTTTATGTGCTCAAGTCAGGGGTTAAATTTAAGGCCAATTATGAAACGGGCGGCGGTTTGTTGATTAATGGCGATCCGGTCAGTATCAGGCAAGTTTTGCATAATCTGATAAAGAACGCGTTGGAAGCTATAGAAACAGAGGGTTTGATTGAAATCAACCTGCATCGGGTGCAAAAAAATGACACTGATTTTATCGAAATCAGCCTTTTTGATGATGGCCCGGGGATAAAAGAAGATCAAATCGAGAAAATTTTTGAACCTTATGTCACTACCAAGGCCAAGGGGACGGGGCTCGGTTTGGCAATAGTCAAAAAAATCGTTGAAGAACATGGTGGCGCGATTTGGGTTGACGGCCGCCGTAAAGCGGGCGCCGGGTTTATTATCCAGCTGCCCGCCTATATCGTTTAGAAAATTTAAGGAAATGATGGATACACATACACCGCGGTTATTAGTTGTCGATGATGAGCCGGATATTCGCCGTCTGGTCAGTGAAATCCTCGAAGACGAAGGTTACGAAGTGGCTATGGCGGAAGACGCTGAAACAGCCAGGCAATTGAAATCAAAAACCAACCCCAATCTTATCCTGCTGGATATCTGGATGCCAGATACCGATGGCATCACCTTGTTGAAAGAGTGGGTGGCGGAAGATTCCTTGAATTGTCCGGTGGTTATGATGTCGGGGCATGGTTCGGTGGAAGCGGCGGTTGAAGCGACCCGCTTGGGCGCTTATGATTTCCTCGAGAAACCCTTGTCCATGGCCAAGTTGCTGCTGATTGTTGAAAAGGCCTTGGAATCGAGTTATTTGCAGTGGGAAAACGCCGGCACCAGCAGGCCGTCGGCCATCGACATAGAGCCTGTTGGCAAAAGCGCGAGTGTCGCCAGGACTAAAGACCAGTTAAAACGTTTGGCCCAGCATGACGCACGCTTGCTGTTGGTGGGTGAGGCGGGTGTTGGCAAGGAATTGTATGCCCGATACTTGCATAACCATAGTTCACATCGGGACGGCCCTTTTATTGATGTGGCGGTGGGCAGCATTTCGCCCGAAAATTCGGCAGTCGAGTTTTTTGGTAAGGAATGTGGCGGCAAAATTTATCCGGGGTTGTTGGAACGGGCCCATAAAGGCACGCTGTTTTTAGGCGAAATAGCGGGCATGGACAAGGAAACCCAGCTGCGCTTGCTGAGCGCGTTAGAGTCAAGGTCCTTCTTGCGGGTGGGGGGTAGCGAGGCTGTGCGTGTCGAAGTGCGGGTGGTGGCGTCAACACGGATTAGCTTGGACGAAGAGGTCAAGTCAGGGAGGTTCCGGCAAGATTTGTATTATTTGCTGAATGAAGTGACTATGGAAATCCCCCCGTTAAGGGCACATAGCGAGGATGTGCCGGCCTTATTGAGCTTTTATGTCGATTACTTTGTGAGCCAGGACAAGTTGGGGTTCAGGCGGTTTTCGATGGCGGCGCAGAATTTTTTGCGCAATTACTGTTGGCGGGGTAATGTGCGGGAGTTAAAGAACCTGGTGCAGCGCCTGATGATCCTCGGTGTTGGTGAAGATATTGAGTTGGAGGAAGTGAAGTCCGCGTTAGGGTCTGTGATGGGTGATATGGCCATGGCGCCATCCGTGCCGGATTTTTTTAATTTGCCACTGAAAGAGGCCAGGGATCATTTTGAGAAAGCTTATCTGGAATATCATTTTGAAAGGACTGGAGGCAGTGTCGCCAAATTATCCGCCGCAGTTGGCATGGAGCGCACCCACCTGTACCGTAAATTACATTCCTTAAATATTAAATTATGATTGGAAGCGCTTGGGGGATTTTGTTAATAAGTAAATTTTTACAAAAAACGTTGTAAAAAAACCTATTGTCCCGTAAAATTGCCAGTCTTTTATTGAGGCTTTCAGAAAGACTAAGTAACGATGAAAACATTTAGTGCAAAACCAGCAGAAGTTAAGCGTGATTGGTACGTGGTTGATGCAGAAGGAAAGACGTTAGGTCGCCTTGCTTCTGAAATTGCACGTCGTCTACGCGGCAAACATAAACCAGAATATACACCGCATGTCGACACTGGTGATTACATTATTGTCGTCAATGTAGAAAAAATTGGCGTTACCGGGAATAAAGAAAAAGATAAACTGTATCAGCATCATACAGGCTATATCGGTAACCTGAAAACTGTCAGCTTAGGTAAGTTAAGAAAAACGTTCCCTGACCGGATATTGACAACTGCCGTAAAAGGCATGTTGCCTAAGAATCCTTTAGGCCGGGCAATGTTCAAGAAATTAAAAGTCTATGCCGGCCCCGAACATGAACATCAGGCGCAACAGCCAAAAGTTTTAGAATTATAAGCGAGTAGACCATGGCAGCAGCTCAGTATTACGGAACAGGTCGTCGTAAAAGCGCAATAGCTCGCGTTTACGCAACAAAAGGCTCCGGAAAAATTACCATTAATACCAAGACTATTGAAGAGTATTTTGGCCGCAAGACAGATCAAATGGTTTCACGTCAACCTTTAGAATGCGTCGACATGGTCAGCAATTTTGATGTCAATGTCATCGTTAAAGGCGGTGGCCCATCAGGCCAAGCAGGAGCCATCCGTTTGGGCTTGACCCGTGCGTTAATGGAATATGATGAAACGTTACGTCCAGCGCTTAGGAATGCAGGTTATGTGACCCGTGATTCGCGCATTGTTGAACGTAAGAAAGTCGGTTTACACAAAGCAAGAAAACGTCCACAGTACTCCAAGCGTTAATCTTATTTTTAATCAAGATCACGTTAAAAGGGTTGCGTTATTTAATAATGCAACCCTTTTTTATTGGGATGGCGTTAGGTCATTAAGGGATAATTGACAGTTAAATGACATCCAAAAATGATTTTTTTTCTTAGCAATGCTAGAATGAAGCCAACTTATGATCAAATAGATGCAACGGATGTCGACGGACGCTAATAATACGCTTCATAATGGCTCTGCACTTGAGTTTAAGAGCAGTACTTTTTCGGTTCCTGTCTTAGTTTTATCCAGCAACGATTGGATAATTATCGAACATCAGCTACAGAAAAAAATCCAGCTGGCACCGGATTTTTTCAAAAACTCACCGATAGTGTTTGATGTGCAGTGGCTCAATAAAAACAAGCTTGATATTGACATTGCCGGGCTGTTGGATACCATCCGTAAAGCGGGATTGCTCCCTATTGGAATCCGTGGCGGAAATGAAGGGCAAAATAAACAGGCCATAGATCTCAATATTCCCGTCTACTCTGTCCACAATAGCCTGTCCAACGAACATAAGAACATCGACCGCACTCCTGCAAAAGCCCAGGCAGTGGCGCCGGAATCTGCGGCAAAAGCCCAAGCCACTATAATTACCCATCCGGTCCGTTCAGGCCAGCGCGTCTATTCGAGCGGCGACTTGATTGTTTTGGCCCAGGTGAGTGCAGGTGCGGAAATTATGGCGGAAGGTAATATTCATGTTTACAGTACCCTAAGAGGCCGTGCTTTAGCGGGAGTGCAAGGTAATGTCGAGGCGCGCATTTTTTGTTCCGATTTGGAAGCGGAGCTGATTTCAATCGCGGGCACTTATAAAATCAGCGAAGATATGCGAAGTATCGCCCGTAATAAACCAGTGCAGATTTATTTACAAGAACATGCTTTAATTATTAAAGATATTGCTTAATAAAACTACTTAGAGGAACATTTGTGGCAAGAATAATCGTTGTAACATCCGGTAAAGGCGGTGTTGGCAAAACCACAACCAGTGCTGCAATCGCCATGGGACTAGCAAAAAAAGGTCATAAAACAGCCGTCATAGACTTTGATGTGGGGTTGCGTAATCTTGACCTGATTATGGGCTGTGAACGTCGGGTAGTCTATGACTTTATCAATGTCATCAATGGGGAAGCCTCGCTTAACCAAGCACTTATCCGCGATAAACATTGTGACCAATTGTACATTTTACCGGCTTCGCAAACCCGGGATAAAGATGCCTTGACCCAAGAAGGGGTTGGCAAGGTATTGGAGGAGTTGTCTAAGGATTTCCAGTATGTTGTTTGTGATTCTCCGGCGGGTATCGAAAGGGGCGCGCATCTGGCGATGTATTATGCTGATGACGCTTTTGTGGTGACTAACCCTGAAGTTTCATCGGTACGGGACTCTGACCGTATGTTAGGGTTGTTGTCCAGTAAATCACGCCGGGCGGAGCGCAACGAAGAGCCCATTAAGGAATATCTGTTGTTGTCCCGTTATTCACCCGAAAGGGTAAAGATCGGCGATATGCTGAGTGTGGATGATGTGCAGGACATTTTGTCTTTGCATCTGCTAGGGGTGATACCCGAGTCAAAATCAGTTTTGACTGCGTCAAACTCAGGTGTGCCTGTCATCCTTGATGAAAAAAGCGATGCGGGGCAAGCGTATGCGGATATCGTTGCCCGTTATTTGGGCGAAGACAGGCCGCACCGTTTTATTGACGAGAAAAAAGGCCTCTTCGGGAAGCTTTTTGGAGGCAAATAATGAGTTTACTTGACTATTTTAGGATCACTAAAACCAGTTCGGCATCTCTGGCTAAGGAGCGCTTGCAAATCCTTGTTGCCCATGAGCGCTCTTCTCGGCATCAGCCTTCTTATCTTCCCCAATTACAAAAGGAATTGCTGGAAGTGATAAAAAAATATGTTAACGTCGATCAGGAAGCCATATCATTTAATTTCGAGCAAGATGAAAACCAGGAAACGCTCGAATTGAACATCGTGCTGCCTGACCATCATGCAAAAAATCTGTAAACTCTCTAACTACTCTCAAAGGTGATTGAAATGATTGAAATAATTGGTGATGCAGCAGGTAAATTGTGGAAGTATCTGGATGAAAATGGCCCTTCCAGTGTTACTAAAATTGCCACAGAAACTGGGATTAACAAGAATGATATACAGCGTGCTATTGGTTGGCTGTCTAAAGAAGATAAATTGATATTTGAAATGAAAGGCCGTACAGAGACCTTATCATTGAAATAGCAAAGTGACTGTCCTCAACCCAAGATTTGGCAAATATAGCCAGTCTTGGGTTTTTTATGCCCGGAAATTAATGCAGTTCCCGATGGCGGACAATGACGTTGAAGTAAGTGTTTTTGAACTGCTTGACTAATGAGTCCACTAGATAAACTGAACGGTGCTGCCCTCCTGTACAACCGATAGCGATTGTTAAATAAGTGCGGCCTTCAGCCTCAAAGCGGGGGATCCAGCGTTCAAGAAAATAGGTGATGTCTTGAAAAAACTCCAGAACTATTGGGTGCCCCTGCAAAAATCCAACCACTTCCTGATCTTTTCCCGTTAGCCCCCGTAATTCGGGAATCCAATAGGGGTTAGGTAAGCCGCGCGCATCAAACACAAAATCAGCATCTAAAGGCACGCCGTGTTTGAAGCCAAATGACTGGAATTGTAAGGAAATATGTTTGGCATCACGTTCGCCGATTTGGTCTTTAATCAGTTCACGCAATTGGTGGTAATGGGTGCGGCTGGTGTCAATGATGACGCTGGCATGTCTGGCGATCGGCGTGAGCATTTCCCTTTCTATTTTTAATGCTTCTTTTAAAGGGATATTGACGTCTGTCAAGGGGTGCTTGCGGCGGGTTTCGCTGTAGCGTTTCAGTAACGTGGCTTCTTCGGCTTGCATAAAAACGACTTCGCAGCTGATGCCCTTATCGTTTATCAGCCTCATGCTTTCGGAAAAGTTGGCCAAACTTTCGCTTTGGTTCCTGGCGTCAATCCCTATGGCCGTTTTGGCGTAGGTCTTGGTGTCGACCAGCATGACATGGTTAATAAAATCTTCGAGTAAGGTGACTGGCAAATTATCAATGCAATAATAGCCACAGTCTTCTAAGGTATCGAGAGCGATGCTTTTTCCGGAACCGGAGAGTCCGCTGACAATTAATAGTTTCATAAAATTAGGCGCAAGGTGCGTACATAGTTTTGGGTTTGTTTTGTATGATTGCCGTCTTGCGCCCTATAAAAGCTTTGTTATCTGTGGTTATTCGTTTTTTCTTTGTGTTTGGTTATTTGGCGGTCCAATTTGTCGACCAGGTTGTCGATGGCTGCGTACATGTCTTCCTGATGGTCTTCGGCAAATAACTTGGCTCCGCTCAATTGCAGCGTGGCCTCAGCTTTTTGCACCAGTTTTTCTACGCTTAAAATAACATGTACATCAGTCACATTGTCAAAATGACGCGCAAGTTTGGCAAATTTTGCGTCGATGTGCGTTTTTAACGCATCGGTTATTTCAAGATGATGACCTGTTATTATTACTTGCATGGTAAAACTCCTTAATGAATTGATGGGTTTTAGCTGGAGAGCGTGATGTTTATAAAATCCGTTTTCTCTGGCTTGATGATGCGATAAACATCGCTTCACGATACTTGGCAATTGTCCTTCGAGCAACATTAATGCCTTTTTCGTTTAAAAAATCAGCAATTTTGCTATCACTCAGCGGTTTGGCCGGATCTTCATTGCTGATTAATTCTTTAATAATTGCCCTAATGGCGGTTGAAGAGCATTCGCCGCCACTTTCGGTCGATACATGGCTGGAAAAAAAGTATTTGAATTCATAGATACCGTTGGGGGTATGCATGAATTTTTGTGTGGTCACCCTAGAGATGGTGGATTCGTGCAATTCCAGTTCTTCGGCAATATCGCGCAACACCATGGGTTTCATCGCAACAGAGCCGTGCTCAAGGAAAGCCGTTTGTTTTTCGACAATGGAGCGGGCTACCCGCAACAAGGTGTCGTTGCGGCTATGCAGGCTTTTGATAAACCACCGGGCTTCCTGCAAATGGTCTTTCATGCACGTATTGTCTTTGCTGTTGTCGGCACGTTTTATCATCGCCGAGTAGAAAGGGTTGATCCGAAGTTTAGGGGCAATATCGGGATTTAAGTTGACTTGCCATTGGCCATTTTGTTTGACAACGTAGACATCGGGGATCACATACTCTGAGTCGTGCTCTTGTATGCGGGAGCCGGGTTTCGGCTCAAGTGTCCTGATCAAGGCGACAACGGAGTCCAATTGCCTTTCGGTCAGACCCAATTTGCGCATGAGCTTGGATTGCTCATGGGTGGCCAATAGATCCAAGTGTTGGGTCACAACGGCAAGCGCTTCCTCCCTATATGGGGTGGTTTCTGGCAATTGCCGTAATTGCAGGCGTAAGCAGTCGCTCAAATCAATCGCCGCAATGCCGGCGGGGTCAAAATTTTGGATCCTGTGCAAGACGGCATAGACTTCTTCAATATACAGGTCATCCAGCTGGGTTTGTATGGATTGGAAAATGTCTTCTGGTTTGCTGGTCAGATAACCATCTTCATTGATTGAGTCGATAATGCCGATGGCGATGGCATGGTCACGTTCCGAAAACCGGGTCAGTTCCAATTGCCACAATAAATGGTCCAGTAAAGTGGCGCTGTTGCTGCGTTGGGTTTCAAACTCAACCGTTTCATTATTGTGGCTCCCCGATTCCATGACCGTGTCATAAATATCATCCCAGGACGAATCAATCGGCAATTCGTCAGGGATGTCAGTTTGTGAACCCTCACTGGTTTGCGTATCGGTTTGTTCTGTTTTTTTCTCTAGCTGTGGTTCGGGGACGGGTGCATTGTTGTCGTCGTCGCTGATTTCCAACATCATATTGGATTCAAGCGCTTGTTGGATTTCTTGTTGCAAATCTAAAGTGGACATCTGCAACAGTTTAATCGCCTGCTGCAATTGCGGCGTCATGGTAAGTTGCAGGCCTTGCCGAAGATGTAAAGATTGTTTCATTTTGTGTGCAATACTGTGACTAAAGACTAAAATTTTGGCCTAAATAAACCTTGCGTACTTCCTCGTTAGCGACAATGGCCTCAGCGTCACCTTCTGCGATCACTTTGCCGTCGTTCAATATATAGGCCCGATCACAAATACCTAAAGTTTCCCGCACATTATGCTCGGTAATCAGGACGCCAATACCCCGTTGCTTCAAGTGCACGATGATTTTTTTTATATCGTCAACTGAAATGGGGTCTACCCCCGCGAAAGGCTCGTCCAGCAAAATAAATTGCGGTTGTGTGGCCAAGGCCCGCGCAATTTCAACTCGCCGCCGCTCGCCTCCTGATAAGCTCAGCGCCCTTTGGTTGCGCAAATGTAGGATATTAAACTCCTGTAACAGGTCATCGATGACCAATTCAATTTGGCTGTCGCTTAAGTCAGCCCGGATTTCCAAAACGGCACGTAAGTTATCGGCCACGCTCAATTTACGGAAAATTGACGGTTCCTGGGGCAGATAACCGATACCCAGCCGCGCCCTCAAGTGCATCGGGTGGTGCGTTATGTCTTTGCCGGCCAAGGTGATTTCACCGGAGTCCGCTTTGATCAAGCCGACCATCATATAAAAACTGGTGGTTTTGCCTGCCCCGTTAGGCCCTAACAAGCCAACGACTTCCCCGGTATTGATAACCAAGGATACGCCGTTGACGACATGGCGTTTATGGTAGGCTTTAAACAGGTTTGTTGCTACTAAAGTTGCCATGCTTACTGGGTTTCTTTGGCTTTCGGCTTTAATATAACATGGACGCGTTTGTTATCGGATGATTTTTCACCCGCTTTTACTAGCGAACTTTTAATATCATATTCAATTAAGTTGCTCGAATAAGTCGCATTGCCTTGGGTGACAATCGCTTCATTTTGTAAGACCAGGAGATTGCTTTTCGGATAGTAATTGCCGACCAAGGCCTCACCGATAATGTCTTCGGCACCGGCGCTGGGGGTTTGTTTGAATTTGGCCCGGTTACCGGTAAACACCAGTTTATCGGCTTCGCCATTTTTCATATAAACGACCAATTTATCAGAATTGACACGGATGCTGCCTTGGATTGAGACGACGTTACCGGTATACGTGCTGGTTTCGGTGGTGTCGTCATAGGTGGCCGTGTTCGAATCGATTGAAATGGGCTGGTCGGCATCGCTTTCTAGGGCGAAAGCGGCAGTGTTAAACCAACTGCTTAGTAAAATACAGCAAAAAATAATGTGCTTATTATTGTGTTTCATATTTCCCTTGTACATGGGACAGCAATTCAATTCGAATTGGCTGCTTAAATACCAGTTTCATTCCAGTTCCTGTGGTTTTGTGGGGCGGGCTCACTAATTCCGCCCATGCATCAGTCTCTGCAAAATGGGTTTCTGGCCTTACTTTTAGGTTGGAGGTATTAATTTTCAATGCCTTAACGTTGTCAAACTTATCTCTGTCAATAACGACTTTACCTTTGAGAAAAATATTTTTGCTGTCGGCGGAAACCGTCCCGGATTCTGATTGGATAACCCATGGCAGTTGTTTTTCCTGGTGAAGAAAAATCAGTGGCTTATCCATATCCGTCGTATGGTCGTCGCTGTAATGGACGATTTTTTCAGCATACAATTGTGTATTGGGTAAGCCGGTGGCGCCCATTTCCCACTTGGTATAGCCAGTGCTGAAGAAATCGGGGCTGTGCGGTGGTATCAATTTGTTATTGTTATTATCTACGTCGGTCAAGTTGACTAGTATCCAGCTTGCGAACGCAATAAAAGCCAGATAAAAATAACTGTACGGGTCTCTTGAATAGGTCATGTCAGATAGGCGTTGACGATGGCGTCATAATGGCCTTGTGCATTCATGATAAGGTCACAGGCTTCACGCACAGCACCTTGGCCGCCACAGCGGCTAGTCTGCCAATGGGCGCGTTGTTTGACGGTATCAACTGCGTCGTGGACGGCAATTGCCAAGCCGGCCCGCGTCATGATAGGCAAGTCCAGTAAGTCATCACCGACGTAAGCCACTTGTTCCGGGCTTAGCTGTAGCGATGTCAACAGTTCCTGGAATGCGGCGCGTTTGTCTTCATGCCCCTGATAGACGTGGCTTATGCCCAGGCTGTTCATGCGTAAGGTGACTGCGGCAGACCGCCGCCCTGAAATCACCGCGACTTCCACGCCCGTTTGGCGCAGTAATTTGATGCCGTGCCCGTCTTGGGCATGGAAGCTTTTGTATTCATTGCCCTGATGGTCAAAAAATAGCTTACCATCGGTCAAGACACCGTCAACATCAAGCACCAATAATTTAATGAGGCTGGCCTTGGCGTGGATGCTGGATAAGGGCTCGTTACCGGACATTAAACAATACCTGCCTTTATCAAATCGTGCATATTCAAAGCCCCAATCGCACATTGTTGCTCGTCGACGACCAGCAGCGCGTTAATTTTTTTCTGTTCCATAATTTGCATGGCTTCGGCGGCCAGTATATCGGGGGTGATCACCGCACAATGTGGGGTCATGACTTCGGTGATTGGGGTGCTGTGGATGTCCAGGTTTTTTCCTAGCATCCGCCGCAAATCGCCATCGGTAAAAATGCCTATGACCCGGTTGTTGGCTTCTACGATGGCGGTCATGCCTAATTTTTTTTCGGTCATTTCCAAGAGCGCATGGCTAATCAATGCCGATTCGGGCACGGAAGGCATGTCAACGCCGACGTGCATAATATCCCTGACGCGTAACAATAGGCGTTTCCCCAAGCTGCCGCCCGGATGGGCGAGGGCGAAGTCATCGCGGGTAAAGCCACGCGCTTCCAATAACGAAACCGCCAGCGCATCACCCATCACTAAGGCGGCGGTGCTGCTGGAGGTGGGCGCCAGCCCCAAAGGGCAGGCTTCCTGTTTGACGGCCACATTTAAATAAGTGGTTGCAAACCTCGCTAGCGTTGAATTGGCGTTGCCGGTAATGGCCACCAATGGCACACCTAGGCGTTTGATGATTGGTAGGATAGTGAGCACCTCTTCAGTTTCCCCTGAATTGGATAAGGCAACCACGACATCATGCTTGGTGATCATGCCCAAGTCACCGTGGCTGGCTTCACCTGGGTGCACAAAAAAAGCGGGCGTACCGGTGCTGGCCAAGGTGGCGGCGATTTTACTGGCGATATGCCCTGACTTGCCCATACCGATGACCACAACGCGTCCGGTGCAATCAAACAATAACTTACAGGCGGCGACGAAATTGCCATTGATTTGCTCTTCCAAATCGGCAATGGCCTGTGCTTCTACCTGGATGACCGCCTTTCCTAATTCGCGGAGTTTTTGATCATTTAATTTCATTTTCTGCCTTCAAGTTTCGGCGTTAATGTGGTCGTGACAAAAAAATCATTAAAAAATAGTCTGATAATCGTATTCGTCATGAAATAGTACAGCAGGTAAGGCCACCCGTCGCGTAGGCTTAAGCAAAGTGGTGTGGCGATAAGCGGGTATAAAAATGTCAACATTATGCCATGCTTATCCCGTTAGCGCTTCATCAGAAAGCGATAAAATGCGTTGGACATTTATGAAGATCGCGGTAACTAACCGTAGGGCAAAGTGTTTGGGCTTTTGATGCGGCTTTTTTAATGGATTATCAATTGACTTGATAAACGCTCGTCATACACAATAACTGATTTTACTTCCCTAACAGCCCCTTGGTAGTATGGATATTAGCGATTTTCCCGAAACGAGCTTGGTTTGTGTCAGGCAATTGTCATTTTCCCGTGGCAACAAAAAAATATTCGATAATATTTCCCTCGATTTCAAGCGCGGCAAAGTGACGGCGATCATGGGGCCCAGCGGCACTGGCAAGACGACTTTATTAAAGTTGATTGGCGGGCAGTTGTGCCCGTCCCAAGGCTCGATTACCGTTGATGGCCAAAACGTCCACCAGCTACGGCGGAATGAGCTTTATGCGTTGCGTAAGCGTATGGGGATGCTGTTTCAAAGCGGGGCGCTGCTGACCGACATGAATGTTTATGATAATGTCGCTTTTCCATTGAGGGAGCATACCCATTTGCCCGAATCCATGATCCGTACCTTGGTGCTGATGAAATTGCAGGCGGTAGGTTTGAGGGGCGCCAGGCAACTGATGCCGAACGAGCTGTCTGGCGGCATGGCGCGGCGGGTCGCTTTAGCCAGGGCGATTGCCCTTGATCCGATGATGATCCTTTACGATGAGCCCTTTACCGGGCAAGACCCCATCGCGATGGGGGTCTTAGTGCATTTGATCAAATCCTTGAATAACGCGCTAGGCTTGACCAGCATCATTGTTTCCCATGATGTCGCCGAAACGTCACAAATTGCCGATTACATTTACATCATTTCCGAAGGCAAGGTGGTTGACCAAGGCACTCCTGCCGAGATCAAGCAATCCTCCTCAGAATGGACCCAACAATTTATGTCGGGGGCCGCTGATGGCCCGGTGCATTTCCATTATCAGGCCAAAGACTATGTTGACGATTTGCTGGCTTCAGGGAAGCGTTACTGACAGCCTACATCGGTAGCATGCCATTACGGGCACTGGCGCGCTATTCCCGAATAAGGGGGCGTGCTAAGGCAACCGCCGCCAAGCGCATATAAAACCAGCGATACTAGGCCATTTTGTGGACATGGCTGTCGGGCAGTTTGGTAAAGGAAAGGGAAGGTTTGGCTTGGAAAATAGATAGGACTGGAGAATGCCATTTTTCGCATGACGGCATATCGCGGTCAATTGCCCCATGGGCACCGCAAAATGATGTCCCAAAAAGCTAAAGCCCGGCCCAAAATTCCCTGCCTGATCTTAACAAACGCTTTGGCAAGCCGTCCGGACACCAGGGTTGTTTGGCAAAGGCTTGGGGGGTTGCCGACGTTTTATATGCTTGTAAGCGCATTGGCATCAAGCGTTTTTAAATTTGATAAAAATAACCTTTAAAACAGTGTGTTATGGTCTGTAGGCCAGATGGCCTTTTCGATTAATCAAGCGTTTTTACTTCTTTATGCCCCTAAGAATAGCCCTGGCCCAAACCAATTTCCTGGTCGGCAATATCGCCGCCAATGTTGAAAACTTAATTTCCGCCGCAATCCATGCCCGGGACCAGCTGCACGCCGGGCTTGTTGTTTTCCCCGAACTGAGCGTCATCGGTTACCCTGCCGAAGATTTGCTGTTACGCGCCGATTTTATCGCCGCCGCCAATAACGCCATTTACCAAATTGCCGATGCCATCACCGGTATTGGCGTGGTGGTCGGCTTTCCTGAATGGGATGGCGTCAAGCTTTACAACAGCGCGGTGGTGTTGCATAACGGCGTGATGCTGGCCAAATACCGCAAACAGGCCTTGCCCAATTACGGCGTATTTGACGAGCAGCGTTACTTTACCGCGGGCAACGAACCATGCGTGTTCGAGTTTGACGGCACGTTTATCGGCCTGACGATTTGTGAAGATGTCTGGCGTGAGGGGATAATCATAGCGACCCAACAAGCGGGGGCGGAGATGCTGCTGACGCTGAACGCCTCGCCTTACCATTCCGGCAAAAGCCAGCAGCGTGAAGAGGTGATTTGCCAGCAAGTCAAGGCGGCGGGCATTCCCTTGGTGTATGTCAACCAAATCGGCGGGCAAGATGAGTTGATTTTTGACGGTGCGTCGTTTGTCGCGAATGCCCAAGGCGATATTGTGTTCCGCGCCGTAGAATTTGCCGAGCAGGTCAGCGTGGTTGATTTTGAGGGTGGCCAGCCAATCCCTGGTGTTTGTGCCCCGCTGTATCAGGATGTCGCCAGCGAATACCAGGCCTTGGTGTTGGGCATTAAAGATTATGTGCGTAAAAATGGCTTCCACGGCGCCTTGTTGGGATTGTCCGGCGGTATAGATTCGGCGTTGGTGTTGGCTTTGGCGGTGGATGCGCTGGGTGCGGACAAGGTCGAAGCCGTACTGATGCCGTCGCGTTACACGCAGGACATGAGCAACGAAGATGCCGTGTTGGAAGCGCAAGCCTTGGGCATTAAGTATCACACGATCCCAATAGAACCCGCCGTGGACGCGTTTACCGGCATGCTCGCCGATGTTTTTGCGGGTACCCGCAAGGACACCACCGAGGAAAACATCCAAGCCCGTTGCCGTGGCGTGGTTTTGATGGCGATGTCCAACAAACAAGGCAAATTGCTGCTGACCACTGGCAACAAAAGCGAGATGAGCGTGGGTTATGCGACGCTGTACGGCGATATGGCAGGCGGTTTCGCACCGATCAAGGACGTGCCAAAATTGCTGGTGTACCAATTGGCAAATTACCGCAACAGCCTTTCTCCTGTGATACCGGAACGGGTCATCACCCGCGCGCCGTCCGCCGAACTTGCACCCGATCAAAAAGACGAAGACTCGTTGCCGCCTTACGAGGTGTTGGATCCTATTTTGGAGCGGTATGTGGAATTGGACCAATCGGCTGAAGAAATTATCGCCGCTGGTTTTAGTAAAGAGGCGGTGGCGCGGGCGATCAGTTTGGTGGACAGGAACGAATACAAACGCCGCCAGTCGCCGCCTGGCATAAAAATCACTTCACGGGCGTTTGGGAGGGATCGGCGTTATCCGATTACGTCAGGGTATCGGGGCATATAACACGATGTAAAGCCGATGTCAGATCGTGCCAAAAAAGCCAAATTAATTTAATGGCTTGCAGATTTAGGTGTTTTTTGATAATAGGCGCCCGCCAAAACCATAAGAAAGCTATTGACATTTTTATTGGAATTGGTAATTTTTATGAGGTTATTTTTAAATGACAGGCCTTAGTTTAGGTTTTGCAGAATTTACGGATTTTGGTTTATCACTCCGAAATTAGAAAGGGGGTCGCCATGAATAAAATTACTCCTCATTTGTTACGCGATTTGCATGCCACTCTCCCCGAAGGCACAGAACGCTATCTCTGTTCAACCGTTAGGAAAGCGTTGGCAAAATACCGCAACGATCAGGAACCCTTAAGCTTTTTAGAGCAAGACCAGGCGTTGCTGGTTTTACGCCAACGCTTGGGGCGTGGCCTGGAACGTTTCTTTGTTGATGACGTAAAAGCCGCGTTAAGCTCGTATGTAGGTATGAAATGGAACCAGATGGCGTAATTACATCGGTTCCAGCCGGATAGGGGGTGGGCACAGGTGGTTTGTGCCCACCCTGACACCCAAATTAATCCGCATCTATAAGATTTCCGTCCGTAATCAATAAGTCATAATCTTTAGTTACTATCTCCGGTCTTACCTAAAATATTCTAAGACCGGAGACTGTTAAGTGATTAAAAGCAAAAAGTTTTCTCAACCATTGAAAGCAATGTCCATCGTATTGTTTTCAGCCCTACTGGTCAGTGCGCCTTCGCATGCCGCTGATCCAGTTATTTTGAATTTCTCTACCGTGGGCGACTCCCGCCAAGATCCTGTAAATATAGACCCAAGCGTCAAAGACTTAAGTATGGTCGGTGTGGGTAATTGCCAAACACCGTCAGGGACTGGATTAACCGCTAACCCTGGCATATCGGCACAAGATTGCAAATGGCTGCAAAATACCAAAGCTTGGGGACGTATTTTACGTGCTATCCAGGCGCAAAAGCCTAACCTGTTGTTTTTTAATGGTGATATGATTATGGGGTATGGTAAGGCCGGTGTGCCTGTTACCAGAACGTCAAATGGTGTTGGTGAAACCGCCATTACCAATCCTACTGTAAGCGATGTGGCCAATTCCGATTTGATGCAGTTCTACAAACAATATGGCTTCTGGCGGGGTATGATTGCCAATTTGATGGAAAATGGCACTTATCTTGTGCCTGTTCCTGGCAACCACGAAGTGCAATGTAAACGCTGCGGTAAGTCAGCCCAAGTTGAGAACGAAACCGCTTGGAAAGACAATATGGGGGATTTGATTCTTGATACCAGCCGTTTGGCTAAATTGACGGGTGTGTCCGCAACTAATTTTAACCCCTTCAACAACCCGTATTATGACCCATCAACGTTAGCAACCACTCCTGCACCTTATGTTAGCAATCCAGATGGTATTAGCACTGACCAGGCGCAACTGAGCTATTCTTTTGACATTGGTACGTCCCACTTTGTGGTTATCAATACGGATGCAGTTGGCAAAGATGGTTACGCGCCTAACACTTGGTTGGAAAATGATTTAAATATTGCCAAAACGAATGGTGCGAAACACTTTTTTGTTTTTGGCCACAAACCGGCGTTTTTCTATAATTACTTAGGTTCAGCACCATCCAGCACTTCTTCTTTGAATGACAAAGACCCTATAGCGGCTAAAGCCTTCTGGGATATTATTGTCAAGTATAAGGCCACTTATTTCTGTGGACATGAGCACAGTTACAATATCCAAAAAATCAATGGCTTTAATCAAGCGGGTTCCGCTTATCAGGTGTTAGTTGGTGCAGGCGGCTCGCCTTTTGAATCATCTGTTTCAACTGGCAACCCCAAAGACCGGATGTATTCATGGGCGAGAGTTGGTATCCATCAGAGCGGTAGGGTTATTCTCAATACTTACGGTTTTGATGACACATTGGCCAACCCTAAAATCCCTTTAGATTCTGGAATTGTTTTACATTAAGCTTAAAAACTGATCGGTGGTGATGATACGAAGGTAGGGTTCCCCCTACCTTTATCCCGCCGCATCATCATCCGCATAACCACGTTAGGTTATGCCTTCCGGGGAAAACCTAACGTTTTTGTTCAAATTGATTGTTCTCCCTGCCTCGTGGCCAAGCCACAGCTCCTATCTCATTTGCTGCGTGCCAAACCAATGGCGTTGTGCCGATAAGGTTTGGCAGGCTGATTTTTATTGACGCTTTCCTGCATAATTCAAACACATCGCCAGAAAAAACTGCACGCCGAAGATCATATTTGCCATTAACAAATGCACGGGTTGGGCAACGGGTGGCACGCCAAGCCGGTCAAGGGTCACGCCCGCTAAAATCGCGGTGATGATCAAGCCTGCCAAGGCATATCCTGTGCGTAGCAACAAGCTATCCTTAGCAATGCTCTGGCGCAGTTTCCAGACTATCCACAAATTGGTGAACAAGATAATGGAGGAAAACGAGCGGTGCACATAGAAAATGATGGGGAAATCATCGCGCCAGTATTTGCGGTCTATGTAGCTGTGTTCGTGGGCGATGAAATCCACCGCTTCCCTAACTTGTGTCCCCATTGCCACTTGCAATAAAGTCATCGCCATTGCCACTTTCAAGACGGTTTGGATTTTGGCTGGCAGTTGTCCGGTGTCAAGCTGGCCGATAAAGTCCCGTTGCGAACGGGTGATGGTGTAGGTCAACAACGCGACAATGCCTAAAGCCAACAGCATGTGCAGGGTGATCATGACGGGTTTCAGGTTGCTGGCGACCACGGTCGAGCCTAACCAGCCCTGAAATCCCACCAGGAAAAAACTGCCTAAAGCCAAGTAAAAAATGGTTTTGTCGGTTTTCAGAAAAATCCGCGATGACCAGGCGGTCAGAAAAATCAATATCCCGATCGTTACGCCAACGAGGCGGTTGGTGTATTCCGTCCAGGTTTTTACCGGATTGAACTGGGTGTTTTCATAGCCGCGTTGGGCGTAGATTTCGTGGTAATTGGCAGGCAGTTGGGCTTCGTCGGTCGGCGGTATCCACTGCCCGAAACAAGTGGGCCAATCGGGGCAACCCATGCCCGCCCCCGATGCCCTGACAATGCCGCCCGCAAGTATGACGAGGTACACCGCGAAAATGGTTAATGTGCCTAAGCGGCGGAAACGGATGATGGCTTGGTTATCAATGGGAGTG
This sequence comes from Methylovulum miyakonense HT12, assembly GCF_000384075.1. GTDB lineage: Bacteria > Pseudomonadota > Gammaproteobacteria > Methylococcales > Methylomonadaceae > Methylovulum > Methylovulum miyakonense. Next base: position 673,891 of record NZ_KB913025.1, on the reverse strand, counting down.
GGCATGACAGTCAATAAAAACAAAGGTTAAGGGTAGGCTAAAACCAAAAGCGCACGGGTTTTGTGATGGGCGAAGCCAAATCGTCCGCCTTTTACCTTTGGCCATATTCAGTTGTCGGGATGATGTGCAGGGGAGTGCCATCCGCTAGCTTAAGCTGATACTGGTTATTTTCGGCAAGTTGGATGACGATCAACAACTTACAGCTTTGCCCGTCGGTTTGTGCCGCCAGCACTTGCCCTACGGTTTCATCACGACCATCCAATACGTTGGTGTTCGGCTCCGGTGCGGGTATGCTGGCTTCCGCCAACAACATGCCGCGTTTGCTTTTGCCCAGATAATGCGTCCTGGCAATGATTTCCTGCCCTGTGTAACAGCCTTTGGTGAAGCTGATGCCGCCCAATTTGTCCAGGTTTAGCATTTGCGGGACAAATTCTTCTGATGTTTCTGCGTTTAGCCAAGGGATGCCTGATTCAATGTCGAGCAACTGCCAGTTTGCCGGATTTTCAGGCTGGAAGCCTTGCTTGACCTGTTCTGACCAAAATGCGATGGCGGCATCGGGCGGGGCAAGGATCAATGCCCGCGCCCCCCAATGCACGCTGATGAAGGTTTGCCGGGTCGTGGCCAACCATGCGCCGGGGGAGGGCGCCGGGGGGGCAGTAATGCCTAGCAGGCAATACGCGTTGGTGTTGTCGGTGATGGTGACGATGGAGCGTAAGATGAACATCCCCAAACGTTTTTTGACCGTCTCCAGCAAGCCAATGGGCAAGACGAGATGGAAAACATCCGCTTGTTTAATCAACAAGAATGTGGCGATGGCCCGGCCTTTAGGGTTGCACACCGCGCCCAAACTGCTTTGTTCGTCTGTAACCTCTTTAATGTTACAGGTGATTTGACCCTGCAATAAAGTCGCCGCGTCTTTGCCGCTGACGGTCAACACGCCCAAATGCGCCAGGGCAAAAATACGCTGATGTTCTGCGGGACGGGCTGGAAAACTAATTCCAGTGGGGGATGGGAAGCCTGCTTGGGCCGATCGCAGGAAGTTTTGCCAGGTTGGGTTCATGATGGGGTTGTCCGATCCTTTAGTTGTGGGCTGCCATAATGGCCAATTTATCAGCCTGTATCCCCAATACCAATTCACCCTTCAGTAAACCGACCAGTTCCTTGCCCGCCATCGTGTATCGCCAGCCGTGCAACAAGGGGCATCCGTCAGCATCATCATTGTCATCATTGAACAGCAATGCTTCCAAATCCTTACGGCTTGCCAAGATGCTGGGGTTCAAGGAGTTTTCTTCGGCGCGGATACGCACCAGCGCCGTCAAAATGTCCAGTATCGCTTCTTGTTGCTGGGTCTTTTTGGTGGGCCTTCCCTGCTCATGCAGGGGGATGGGCGGCTGGTTTTTGGCGGCCGTGATGATTTCGCAAAGCTCTTTGCCATAACGGTGGAGGACACGTTCGTTGATGCCGCGGACGGCGGCCAAGTCACTGATGTTTTCAGGTTGCAGCTTGGCAATGTCGAACAATAACTCATCCTTCAATAGCCAGCTTTTCGGGCGGTCTTCGCGTTGGGCGGTCTTTTCCCGCCATTCGGTCACCGCTTGGATGATGGACAGCTGTTTGCCGGTGAGTTTGTTTTTGCCTTTGATTTTTAGCCAAGCTTTGGCGGGGTCAATGTGGTAGATGTCAGGATTCGAGAGTTCGGCAAAGTCCTGTTTTAACCAGTCGGCGCGCCCCAGTTCGGCGAGCTTTTTGATGATGATCTGGTAAATCTGGCATAAGTAAATGACATCATCGGCCGCGTATTCAATTTGTGCTTCGGTTAACGGGCGCTTGCTCCAGTCGGCGCGGGTGTGCGCTTTGCTCAGATTGATATTGAGGAAACTGGACACCAGCATGGCATAACCGGGGTTGTCCTGAAAACCCAACAAGGGGGCGGCGACTTGGGTGTCAAAAATCGGTGTGGGCAATTTTCCGGTGACTTGAAAAAAAATCTCCAAATCTTGGCGGCAGGAATGGAAGACTTTGATGATGTTAGGGTTGTAAATGGCCGCAAATAACTCGCCTAAATCCGGCAAGGCAATCGGGTCAATGCAAGCCACCCAGTCAGGGGTGGCGATTTGTAACAGGCAGAATTTAGGGTAATAAGTTTTTTCACGAAGAAATTCGGTGTCTAGCGCCAGCCAGGACGCTTCCCGTATCAGGGCGCACACGGCGGTCAGTTTTTCAGGTGTGTTTATGTAGTTGATAGTGGTCATACAGTTATCGGGCCATCATGGGGAAAAACCGCAGAGAGGTTGTTGGGGCTGGGTGGCGATCAGTCTGCGCATGGATCGCCAGCAGCTTTGCCGGATTTTACAGGGTGTGGTTTGCTGCGGCGGCGATGTAAGTTAGTGCGTTTTTTATAACGGGATTTTACGCGTTTTATTGCCAGCGGCCGTGCATTTATTTCCACCGTTTTCAGATGCTGGAAAATGTCCGGGGGCATGGAATCAGGCAAGTCGATGAGTGTATATAAACCACGGATGTTGATGTTGTTAATGTTGTTTTTGTCGACGCCGGATTCTTCGACCAGGACTTTTTTTAGGGTTTCGGCGTTGACTTGGTGTTGGCTGCCTACATCCAGGCGGTAACGCACCATTTTGATTATGTTGACGGGTTCCGGTGTCGGGGCAGGGGCGGCGGGTTGCGGTTGGGTCAGGTAAAACAGCGCCGCCGCACATGACAATAGGTCAATGCCCAGGTCATCAGCCAGGCTTTGTACCAGGGTGCGCTGGGTGTCTAATGGGGTATGGGCCAGGATGTGTTGCAAACACTCCTTCAACAGCTCGGGTTTTTGGTCAGGCTCGACGGCTTTATTGCTGTTGTTCACAATTTTTATAGTTATTTTTTACGTACTGGATAGGATGGCGCCAGGTGTGCTACACCTGGGGTATTCGCGTTTGTGTGGATAGCCAAAAAAGCCGTTAGGTTTAACGCCAGGGCGCGGAAAAATAGGGCAACTTAAGCGACGATGCCTTAAAGGTTGCCAGGATTGATTTCCACGTAAGCTTCATCACGCAAGCGGCGTATCCACAACTCGGTTTCTTCTTCAATTTTACGTTTTCTGATGGCGTCACGGACTAAATTTTTCTTATATTCGGCGCTATTATCCTTATTTTCCCTATCCATTACTTGGATTAAATGCCAGCCGAACTGGGTTTGTACAGGGTCGCTGATTTGTTTGATTTCCAAGCGCGACATGGCTTCTTCAAAGGGTTTGACCAGGTCGCCCGGTGACACCCAGTCGAGTGAGCCGCCTTTGATTGCCGAACCTTTGTCGTCGGAATGGGAACGCGCCAAGTTGGCAAAATCATCGCCGTCAAGAATCCGTGCTTTCAAGCCCAGCAAACGTTTTTTGGCTTCGGCGTCATCCACCAGTTCATTGGTCTTGATCAAAATATGCCGGACTTTGGTCTTGGTGATGAAATGGTCGCCAATGCCGCCTTTAAGCTCGAGCATTTTGATGATGTGGAAACCGCTGGGGCTGCGGATCGGGTCGGCGATGTCGCCCGTTTTCATTTTGCTGACACCTTCCGTAAACAGGGTCGGCAAGGTGCTGAGGGTACGCCAGCCTAAATCACCGCCTTTCAAGGCATTGCCGTCATCCGAGTTGCTGATGGCCGTCTGTGCGAAATCCCCGCCGGCGCGGAGTTTGGCGACCAGGTCGTCAGCCTTGCGCTGGGCATTTTGTATGTCTGCCGGAGAGGCGCCTTCCTTAAGCGCGATCAGGATGTGCCCCAAATGGTATTGGACGGATTCATCGCCGACCTTGCCTTGGGTTTCCATATAGTGTTCAACTTCTTGGTCGGTGACTTTAATGCGCCCGCCGATTTCCCGCCCACGCAACTGGTTGATGGCGATTTCGTCCCGCATATTGTCCAAAAAACTTTTATAGGGGATGCCTTGTTTTTCCAGTTCTGCGCGGAATTGTTCCAAGTTCATATTGTTGCGCTGGGCAATATCGGCCGCCGAATTGTTGAGCATGTCTTCGCTGACGGTAATGCCCGCCCTTTCCGCCATCTGCCGTTGCAGTTTGTCGATGATCAATTTTTCCAGTACCTGTTTGCGCAAAATTTGCTCAGGCGGCATTTGTGACTTGCTGGCGGCTATCCGTTGGATAATCCCCGTCATTTCTTTTTGCAGCTCCCGTTCCAGAATCACATCGTCCTCGACGATGGCGATGATGCGGTCAAGGGGTTCGGCTTTTGCGGTGAAAGTGCCGGACAGCAAGCTCCAGAGCAAGATGGACAATAAAATAACGGGGGTGGGTTGTTGTTTGATCATTTGCCAGGTTTCCGGTAACCATAAATACTTTTTACGAAGAAGTCATCCAATTGCTCGCCGACGCCAGTCAGGCCTTTCAGTTCTATCTGGAAGAATATGCCGGTCAGGGCGGTGCCTTCGACGGTGTTGTTGCTGAGCACGTCAGTGTTATTGATGTTATTGATGCTGTTTAGGTATTGGCGGCCAATGATACGGAAACGCCAACAGCAGTTTTCCTTTTCCAGGCCGACAAAACCATCTTGGGTACTATTATACAGCCATGAATACAGCCAGCGTCCGACCATTGACCAGTTGTTGTAAATAGGCCAATGGAAGGACATGTCACTTTGGGTGATGTCGTTGCTGTGGTTAGGGATCAGGGGGTTTAGCCGGTACAGGTAACCCAGGTTGACCACTTGGCCGGGTTCATTGACAAAATGGACGACCGCTTTGCCACGGACGATCCTGTTGGATTCAGGATCCCACTGTATCCCGGAATCAAAACCGACATGCCGGTTGAATTGGGTGCTCAACTCCGCAACCAATGGCGATGTCGGCTGTGTCTCCACCGGGCTAACCGCACATAAGCTGGACGGGTACGCGCCACATAGCGTCACTTCCCGGTTACGGAAATAAAATATCTCGCCCACGCTGAGTTTCAGCTTTTCAGTGCCTGTAACCGGGTCAACCAGGCGCGAAGTGATCGCGGTAGTGATTTGGTTGGCATCCTGAATGCGGTCGGAGCCACTAAAACGGTTGTCGCGGAACATGTTGCTGTACCAGAAATCGTAAATCGAAGAATCAAACAGGGGGATTTGGGTCTGGTCAGTCTTTGGGATGTACAGATAAAACAGCCGTGGCTCCAGGGTATGCACCAAGCTTTGGCCGGCGACATTAAGGTCACGCTCCAGGTACAAGCCCGTATCGGTCGAAAAAATCGGCAATGTCCTGGAAATGTCCTGGGGTAAACCTGAAATTTGGTTGGTCAATAAATATTCCGTGTGTTGCAAGGATATTTTGGGTGTCAGGTACGCACTGGCGGTTTGCAAGGGCAAGCTGACCGAGGGTTTGAAGTTAAAGCGTTGGCCATTGACCAAGTTATCATGTTGGAAATACACTGATTCAGTTTCCAACTGCGTGTCGACAGGCACGCTGTTAAAGGAGTGCGCCAAGTTCAGGTTGACTTGCGGCAACCGGCGGTAGGGGATTTGGATGCCAGATAAGGTGGGGTCGATGGTCTGGTAATTTTCCACCCGTGTCCTGAACATCAGGCCTTCCCTGATGTAATTGATGTCCGCCTGGCTCCTCACGAAACTGAAATTGGGGAAGCTTAGGGCATTGCCTAATTCCGCAAAATAGTTTTTGTCGGATACATAATTCAAATCTAAGTTGGCATTGATGTTGGGCGTGAACTGTGTCGTATTTCTCAGTGAGCCCTGGTACCGCGAGGTATTGAGGACGTCATCATGGGGCATGTATTCCAGGTTGATCTTGCCCAGCGATTGCTCGGACATATAGCGGAAATCCGCCGCCAATAAAATGCCCCGCTTGGAAAAATATTTAGGTTTGAGTATGGCGTCATAATTGGGCGCCAGATTCCAGTAATAAGGTGCTGAAAAAAGGAAGCCGCCCGTTTGGGTATTGCCGAAAACGGGGGCAAGGAAACCGGACATGCGCCGGTTGTCAATCGGGAAGCTCATATAAGGCGAATAAAAAACGGGCGTGCCTTTAAATTCAAGCCAAGCATGTTTCGCCGAACCCTTGCCCTTCAGCTTGTTCAATTTCAGCTCTGAAGCATGCAATGCCCAATCCTGGTTGCCCGGACGGCAGCTGGTGTAAGTGACGCCTTGATAATGGGATAAATCTTTGCTGTCCCGGTAAACCGCTTGGGCATGGCCGCGTAGGGGCGTCGCCGGGAAAACAAATAAAGTGTCGCGCAATTTGGCCTGGTCGGAAGCCAATTTCAATGTGGCCGAATCGCTATGCAAAGCCAGTTCATCGTCGCTGTAATAGACGTCGCCATGCAAATCCAGGGTTTCTGAAACGCTGTCATAATTTGCCGAGTGTGATTGCGCGTGTTGGTCGGCCCGGTTCAGTTCCACGTTCCCGGAATAATTGCCGATTTCATTATCAAATATTTCCGAATAGTTCGATTTGACATCCAACGGCGTTTTGTCACGCATCCGGTCGACTGGCGTGTAATTTTTCTGGGTGCCGGTGGGGGCGGTGCAGTTTGCCCACGGGTCATTTTCAAATTGACTGGCCAAGGTGCGGAAAATTTGTTCCTGCTGGTGGTCATAAACGGGGTCGAGAAGGCTGAAGCCGAAACCACTTGAGTCTTCCCCATCACCGGTTCCGGCGCATTTGGGGTCGCTGGCGCAGGGCTTTATCACCGGTTTGGTCATCGGGCTTGCCGCCGTGTCGGTGGCGTTAACGGGTGGCGGGGCCATGTCCGGCGCCGGTTTGGCCGCTTCAAGGTTTGTTGGTTTGGGTGGCGTTATGCTAGCGGGACGGTCAATGGCCAATGGGGCGGGTTTAGGGGATTCATTGGGGGCTACTGCAAGAGGTTCAGGCCTTGGCTCCTGCTCCGGAGCATCAATGGGGGCCTCCTGCGGAGCCGGGCCATGGTCATCGACGCAAACCCATTCGTTACTGCTTTTGTCCTGCTGGCACGACCATGCCGATTGGTCGGCAAAGCTGTTTGAGGTGGCCAGGGACGGTAAAAAAACCAGGAATAAGCGGCGAAGCATAGGCGATATCAAGTTTATTAGCGTGATAGTTAGTAAATCGAATAGAATGCTGGACACGCATTCTACCTCAATTTATAACTGCTAGATAACTAATCTACCCGCATCGGACGCCATGTTTGAAGACCTAAGAACCCTCAGTTTATTGGATTGGCTGGAAAATGATCTCTTGCTGACCATTGATGATTTCCAACCCGCATCCAGCGATGCCAGTTTCCGCCGTTACTTCAGGGTCACCACGCCAGAGGGGCAAATGGTCGTGATGGACGCGCCCCCGGACAAAGAAAATATCCCCGCATTTATCAAGGCCGCCACGTTATTGGCAAGCGCGGGCGTGAAATCCCCCATGATTTTCCAGCAAAACCTCGAGGACGGGTTCTTGTTATTGGAGGATTTTGGCAGCCAGCCGTTTTTGGATATGGTGGCTAAGGCAGTTGACCCGAACCCTTTATACCACTTGGCCATGGACAGCCTGTTTGCGTTGCAAACCCGCACCGACCCCGAAACTAGCGGTTTGCCGGGTTATGATGAAGCCCTGCTGAAACGTGAATTGGGGATATTCACCGACTGGTTTGCCGGCCAATTGCTGGATGCCGATCTCCCCGCGAAGCTAACCGAAAAAGTCGAGTCCCTGCTGGTCGCTTCGGCGTTGGCGCAACCGGCCGTTTGTGTGCACCGGGATTACCATTCGCGTAACCTTATGCTGGTTGATGGCGGCACCCTAGGGGTTTTGGATTTTCAGGATGCGGTGGTTGGCCCCATCACTTATGACCTGGTGTCGTTATTGCGCGATTGCTATGTCACTTGGCCCCAAGGGCAGGTCGGGCAATGGTTGGCGCAGTATTACCAACGCTTGCAAGCAACTGGCCTGGTAAGTTGTGGTTTGCCACAATTTAGCCGCTGGTTTGACCTGATGGGCTTGCAACGCCATTTGAAAGCCATTGGCATTTTTTCCAGGTTGCATTTGCGTGATGGCAAATCCGCTTACCTCCATGACATCCCGCGGACATTGGCCTACGTGCTGGCGGTCACCGGCCAATACCCGGAACTGGCAGAATTTGACCAAGTTGTCCGTGAAGGCCTACGGCCCGCTTATGGCCGCTTCCTGCAAACCCTTGGGGACCACGTATGAAAGCCATGATACTTGCCGCCGGACGCGGCGAACGGATGCGCCCGTTAACTGACCACACCCCCAAGCCCTTATTGAAAGCCGCCGGCAAGCCCTTGCTGGAACACACCCTGGAGCAGTTGGTCGGCGCTGGATTTACGGAAGTGGTCATCAACCACGCCCATTTGGGCCGGCAAATTGAAGATTATTTTGGCAATGGCCAAGCGTGGGGGGCGGCCATCAGTTACTCCCCCGAAGGCGACGAGGGGCTGGAAACGGCGGGCGGCATCATTAACGCCTTGCCTTTGCTGGGTGGGGACGTGTTCCTGGTCGTCAACGGCGATGTCGCCACCGATTTCCCGTTCGCCTCGCTCAAACACCAGGCGGTAGACCTGGCGCATTTGGTGCTGATCAACAACCCCATACACCATCCGGGAGGGGATTTTGCTTTGGACGCCACAGGCAAGGTGTTGGAGAAGGGCGGCGAAAAGTACACGTTTAGCGGCATCGGCTTGTATAGCCCTGAGCTGTTCAAAGGCCAGCCTTCCGGAAAGAGTAAGCTTGCCCCGCTGTTGTGCCAGGCCATGACGGGACGGCGGGTCAGCGGGCAACACTTTGCCGGGTTTTGGATGGACATAGGCACGCCGGAGCGTTTGCAGGTGTTGGACGGTTATTATGGGCAACGGGTTGGCTCTAGGTAAAAGTTCTTCTGATCTGCCAACGTGTTTCCCGGATGTATGATGAAGCGGCCTTTTGCCGCAATGTATAAGACATAGGCGTTTAGTCTGGCCGCATCAGGTTTGCCGCCTACGCTTCCGGGTTGGATGTTGGGAAGCGGGTTGGACTGCCGTATGCTTTGCCCCGGCTTCCTAAAGGCCTTCGCGTTTACGCCCGTACATGACTTCAAATGTCGGGTTCAAGTAGCTTTCATCAAGAAACCCCATTTCCACGCAGAGCTTTTTGGTGTCAAGAAAATGCAGTTCAAAATAAGGGTGGTAGGTTTCAAACAGGAACAACGGCTGCCAGCAGGTCATGGTGTCCCAAGGTGAACCTTGGAACGAGAACACCCCACGGGCCAAATCGGCTTGATGTTCATACCAGGCTTGTTGCCAGTTCAGGCGGGCGAAATAGTCTTTGGTTTTGGTGCGCGTGAAGCTGTCGCTCGGAAAAAGGAACACCACCGCGCCATCTTCCGTTAAGGCCGTAGCGATTTTTTCGGCCACCTTTCGCTGGTCTGTGCCGTTATGGATGTAGTTATGGAACCAAGCCGCCGTAATCAGTCCATATTTGCCATCAGGCAGATAGCTCAGGAAATCGGCCTCTTCAAAGCGGATGTGGTTCAGGGCGGGGTTGCTTTGGGCTTTTTTGATCTGTTCGTGTGACAAATCTATGCCCGTCACGGCGCGGGCATGGTCGGCGACCAGTAACGTGTTGTCACCGGTGCCACAGGCAATATCTAGCGCATTCTCAAAATATCCAGTGCCTGCCACCGCTTTGATCCCCGCTTTGAAGCAGGCGGTAACAAAGGCGTAGTAACGTGCCGACAAGCTATTGTTGGTTTTAAATTCGGCGTAATTTTCCCATGTGCCGTTCATTTGGGTGTTATCCGGTTGTTTAGCGATCATAAACACGACTAATCTTCGTGGATGTTGCTGAAGGGATTCTTGCCTTGTAGGCCGTATCCACAATGGGTGCTAGAGCGGCGGCGTATGGGGGCGATGCGGGCCACATCAAACCGTTTTCCAGAACTTTTCCGGCGAAGCGGGAGGGGGCTTAAACATGCCAATGGAAAGCAAGGAGCCGCCCTAGACGTTCCGGAAGAGGCCTGGAAGGTTTGCCGTTCAACCCAAACCCGGCTGGGCGGGCTTTCGCCTGTTGTCCAAGGTTTTGGGGCTGGCGGCATTCGCCGGGAACAGGGTTTGGCATCGTCATCGCCAAAATAAAACATTGCAAAAGGCGTTTAAACTTGCCGGAGACGATAAAGCCTATCCGGCCAGCGGTCTTTACGTTGCCTAAGGCAGGGGGGCCGAAGGGGCGTCCTTAATGATGCCCCTGCTGATCAACAAATCGATGACCGCCTGCACGCTTTCTTCCAATGTTTGCTCCTTTGTATTGACCGACAATTCGGGGTTTTCTGGCGCTTCGTAAGGCGAATCAATGCCTGTGAAAAAAGGGATTTGTCCGGCCCTGGCCTTTTTATATAAGCCTTTGACGTCACGCTGTTCGCAGGTTTCAATGGGGCATTGGCAATAAATTTCCAGAAACTCACCATGCGGGACTAGGTTTCTGGCGGCATTCCGGTCTGATTTGAATGGGGAAATAAACGCCGTTAGCGTGATCACGCCCGACTCAATAATCAGTTTGGCGACCTCGCCAATCCTTCTGATGTTTTCCACACGGTCATGGTCGCTGAAGGTCAAATCGCTACATAGGCCATGGCGGACATTATCGCCATCCAATACAAACGTGGAAATGCCCCTTTTGTGCAACTGGTCTTCCACCGCATGTGCCAGCGTTGATTTCCCCGATCCGGACAGCCCCGTAAACCAAATGATGACACTCTTGTGTTGATGCAGGTTTTCCCTATCTGCGCGGGTAACAGTGGCATGATGCCAGACAGTATTGGAACTTTTCGTGTTAGTCATACATTTATCGGATGAGTGAGTGTTGGAATGATGTTATCGGTATTTTTCTGCAAAAGCTGTGACAAATGTACTTAACTGGTCAAGAGGCAAGTGGTTGATGCCCGCCGCACTTTTACGCCCGCCTCCGGTCGGGAAAGCCGAGCATAATTCATCGGCGCCAGTTTTGTTGGTTAGTGGTGCGCGCACGCTAATTTGATAATCGCCTTTTTCCGTAAAACTCAAGACCGCATGGGCGCGGTTGGGCGTTTGGTTGGCAAGCTCATTGCCGAACACGCCATTGATGCGCCGGGCCCAAGCCTCATCCGGTAAAATGTATACCCCTATGCTGTCCGTCTGATGTTCTGGCTTAATACGCAAAGCTTGTGCCATGTCATCCGAATAACCACCTAACAATTGTTGATAAATCGCCGCATTGTCAGTCATAAAATCAAATGGGGATGCGTAAGGGGACAGTTCCCGGAACAGCGCGTCCGGTGCGAAATGCAGATCGTTGAGGCTGCCGCCATACCCGTTATAATTGATGCAAATCCCCAAATCATTCAGCTGCCTTAACTGCGCCTCCGATAGGTCTAATGTTTCGGCCGCCTGCTTGGCGCTGGTAATCAGGTTGTCCCCAAAGGCGGCGGTGACCGCCCAAGCACGGTATTTTCCCTCAAGGTGTTGGTCAACCAGCAAACTGGTGCAAACATTCGCATCGGTGTTGATAATGGCTTTAAGGTGGGGATGCTCAGGGATTTCACCAGATTGATGATGGTCGACATAAAACACATGCGCGCCTTTGGCGAGGATCCTGTCCAAAGCGGTGCGGTTTTTTTCCAAAGAAATATCTAGCACAGTCACCTGGTCATCTTTTTCAACGGACACCGCCTCCAACAGCTGGATATCCCTTTTGATGCCCGTAACCAATTTCGTTTCGGCAGGCCGGGCAAGCCGCAATTGCACTAAGGCGCAAATACCATCTGCATCACCATTAAATACATCAATTTGCATAGTTTTATCCTAAGTGTGGTGGGGGTTCTATTGTACGAGATGGTTACGATTAATTCAAAATGGCTTCAAGGCCACTTCAAATGGCATAGGGCGAAACGCTTTATTGGGGGTAGAATATCCCGATCATTTCGTCAAAATAGCCAATAATTCATGTTAAACCAAGATAAATCAACCAACTTTAGGTTCATGAGCACGGCGCTCCGTCATGTTTTGCCAAACAATCAAGCGGTTTCGTTAGCGATACTCTTAATTGTTATCTTTATGTTGATTTATTTCTTGTCCGATTTGCTCATGCCGGTATTCGCGTCAATCGTCATCGCTTATTTGCTGGAAGGTCTTGCAGGTAACGCCGAAAAACGGGGCCTGCCGCGATTGCTGGCCGTCTATCTGGTCTTTTCCGTATTTTTGGCCTGCTTGATTTTTTTGCTGTTTTATTTAATGCCGATTGTGTCCCAACAGTCAGTTGAATTGGTGCAACATATCCCTGAAATAATCAACCACGCCCAAAATGGCATCATGCGCTTGCCAGACATGTATCCAAAATTTATTTCCGAAAACAAGATCCAGCAGATTATGAATGCCTTACAAAAAGAGCTGCTGACTTATGGGCAGAGCGTCCTATCCTTGTCAGCGGCTTCGGTGTTGGGTTTGGTCAGTGCGTTGGTCTACCTGTTTCTGGTGCCTATGATGGTGTTTTTCTTTTTGAAAGACAAAAGCGTATTTATTGCCTGGTTCCTGCAATTCATGCCTAGGGACAGGCATTTGACCGTGCGGGTTTGGACTGAAGTTGACACCCAAATCGGCAATTATGTGCGTGGCAAGTTTTCTGAAGTGTTTATCCTCTGGCTAATGAGTTATGCCACGTTTGCCACCATGGGGCTCAATTATGCCATGCTGCTTTCTGTGTTGATGGGGTTGTCGGTCATCATCCCCTACATCGGGGCAACTTTGGTGACTTTCCCGGTATTGATCGTCACCTATTTCCAATGGGGGCTAGTCGGAGATGATTTTATGTATATGTTGGTCGCTTATACCATTATCCAAGCCATAGACGGGGTCGTGCTAGTCCCGTTCCTATTTTCTGAAGCCGTCAATTTGCATCCGGTCGCCATTATTATCGCCATCCTGTTTTTTGGCGGTTTATGGGGTTTTTGGGGGGTGTTTCTGGCGATCCCATTGGCGACAGTGGTCAAGGCGGTATTAACGGCATGGCCCAGGATTGGTGACCCCGAACATATCATTTGATGGTTGTTTTCATCTGCCAATAGAGCCTGTTCATTACCCTAATAAATCCTTTATAATTTACCAAAATGCTGGTGTAGCTCAGTCGGTAGAGCAACACATTCGTAATGTGTGGGTCGGGGGTTCGATTCCCCCCACTAGCTCCATAAAATCAAGTGGTTATAATTCAATTTATGTAGTGGTTTCTGGAAAATTACTACATTCTTACTACACCTTTGGATTTTCCAAAGGATTCAATGCAACGGCTTGATTAAGGTAATCAGGCGATAAGTGCGAATAAATCATTGTGACTTGAAGGGATGAATGGCCAAGTATTTTTTGAAGGGCCAGGATATTCCCACCTGACATTATGAAATGGCTGGCAAAGGTATGCCGGAGAACGTGGGCAAGCTGGCCTGTTGGGAGTGATAACCCCGAACGTTTAAAAGCCGAACGGTACGCACCATAGCAATATTTGAACTCGCTATTTTTTAAGAAATCCTGAACACGCGTAAATAAGGCAGGGGAGACGGGAACAAACCTTGATTCACCATTTTTTGTATGGGTGAAATAAAATCCACCGTTACGGACATTTTCCAGTTTCAGACACTGGCATTCAGACCACCTGGCACCAGTGGCCAATGAAATTTCTGAAACCAGTTTAAGGCTAGGGTTTTTTGAATTGTCGATACTTTCAAATAGTGCCTTGATTTGATCCTTAGTCAAATAAGACAGCTCCATTTTTCTTTGCTTTAGCTTGCGGACATTTAGAAGAGGGAATTCAAAGGCGATAACTTCAAGCCTCTTTAATTCACGGTAAAGCGATTTTAAAACAATCAATTGCCTGTTTAAGGTTGACTCAGTGATACCCGATTCTAACCTTTTTTGGCGGTACATGGCATAATCTGAGACTGACAAAAGCCTCAAGACCGGATCATTCAAAGAATCCGAAAGATGGATTAAAGATTGACGTGTAACTTTGGCACTTCTCAAGGACTGACCGTGTAAATCGTACCAGAGCGTTATAAACTCAGACAGACGACGGTTATCCAGCCTTTCCGTTTTGGTTTGGCCAGACAGGACTTGCTTTTGATAGTGTAAAGCCGCTTTCTTTGTGGGGAAGAGCTTAACCACCCTTTTCCCTGCCCTACCTTCAGGATAGAAATCCAGCTTGTAGTTATCGCCTTGCTTGGTTATCGCCATCTTTTTTAATCGCCGGCTGACTTTCGTAACGATTTTTTAACGAGCCGATGAAACTTCATTTTATGGGCATCATTACAAAATTGGCGTGGGCGACCCATATAATTACCGTCAAAAGGTATTTTTTGACGACAGAATTTACAAGGTTCATATGAATAAGCCATATTTAAGCCGCTTGTCTGGACAATAGCCGCCGTGTGAGCATGGATTTTTTGATGTTTTCCCTAATGTCGGTTTCATTTAGCCCCCGCTCTTTGTAGTATTGCCTGATCCTGCCCCAGACGGGCATGGCCTTGAGGAATATCATCACGTCATCATGGTCATAGCCTTGACGGACGCAGAGGCTTATAAAATTGCCCACTAAGGACGTGATGTTTTTGGCGACAGGGTCAACACTTTGCTTTTTTTTTCTGGAGACTTCAAAGTTTTGGGCAGGGACGTAGAAATGAACATCTTCCATGAGCAATTGCCAGAAAGGATGCAGCATGTCTTTGCCCTGGACCAGGTTAAACCGATTGATTTTAAGGGCATATCGCCAGATATTGGTCAGGTATTCTGAGACTTGCTCGAAGGATTCCAGCTGGACACCCATCCCCTGGCCAATTTCTCTGATGACTTTGTGGTGTATCCTGGCCTCAATACGCCTGACCACTTTTTCAGGATCGTAGACACCGAGGGAATACGTTCCCCATTCATTGTGGAAATAATCCACTTTGTCACTTTTGACGATTTCATACGATTTATCATAGATGGCCATTTGCACACAATCAGGCTTACCTATCAAGTAGTTACGTTCTTGTTTCGGGCTTCCGTAAGTGGTCACAGCCTCGCTAATGTCCGATAGGTCTATCTGGGACACCCCATCATAGGCTTTTATGGTTCGGCTATAGGTTGACAGGTGATCTAGGAAATTACGGGGGAGGGTGAAGTTCTGGTAATCACAGGCCAGATGGACAGAGCAGCCTTTGGCTTCGTATTTCATTAGCAGCCTACTGGCCAGGGTGTCCATATAGTCCTGGATGCTTTTGGCAGTACGGCAGGATATAAACTTAGGTGACAGCTCAATTTTTAGATGTTGGCCTTCATTTTCTATCAGGTTGTAGTAAGAGCCAAACAGGATGACAACGCCTAACTCGTTGTTTTGTAATTTGTAACGATACCGCGCCACTTTGCCCATTTTGGCAAGGTGGAAAGGTTCGGTATGGAACCGGTCATTTTCATTAGGCATGGATAAATGGAAAAACTGTTCTTTTTGTTCAATTTCTTGCTGGAAACTCTCAATCAAGTAAGGCTTAGGGATACCGAAGTAAAGCTGGCGGATGGTATCGACGGAAGCCCCAACGACTTCAACATTGCTTAAATCCATCATTGCATGATGGTTCATAAATAACCGACCCGTTTTATCCGGTAAAGAGGACTTGGCTAGGGATTCAGGGCTATATCTGTCTGACAGTTTCATAAAGTGAACTTTTAAGGGTTGCGACCGTTGTTAAGTGAGTCTTAACGGGCTTATCGTTTAAGGTCTAACTAACGTGATACAAGGACGTTAGCCAGACCGATTATTTTTTTAACTTGATCCAATGGGTAGGATAACTAGCCCCGCGCCCGTCCTTTCCTTTACGGGAGCCACCCACCCTAGGGCATGGCGGGCTACCCTGTCATTTTGCAGTCATGTCGACGTTTTGTTGGCACGGACGCCTTTATCTTTCCTGGCCTATCTACGCGTTATTTTTAGCCGCTGGAAACTCACACGTCCCTGTGCTCAAACAGCCAGCAACTAAAAACAAAGCCAAGATTTTCCAACTCAAGAAAAAACCACCCGCACCTAATAAAACGGGTCTCATTCCTTAAAAAACGCCAGGGTAGCCCGCCATGCCCTAGGGCGGGTGGCTCTTCCCTGCACTCCCGGCCTGGGCGCGGTTTAAACACGCTATCGGTTAGAAACCGTTATTTAAGGGCGATATCGGTATGGCGGCTAATATTCACGGAGCGGTCAATGGGAAAAGCAGTAACGCTGTATTGGTGCTGGCCATTCATCAGTAGCAGCCCATACGGTTTCCTGACCACGAAATAGCCAAAGCCCACGATTTGCGGGATGGTGAGCCGCTCATAAACGCGGTTGGATTCATCCAGGAATTCAATGATGGCCACCATTTTTGTGCGTTCCTTATTTTCAACCAATCCAACTAGGCGGGGCTTGTACTTGGCTAAGATGTCGTCGAGGTAATTGGCGGTGGCTGTCGGTTTTTCGGGTGGCTTGTCCGTTGCGGCGGTATTGGCGGGCATGGCCATTTCTGGCGGTCTGTCTTTAGGAGGTTGTTCAATGGGCGGTTTAGTTTTGACTTTAACAACAGGATGGGCACCATGAAAAAAACCATACAGGTAATAAATAGAAAAACATAAAGCCACAAAAAAAGCCGGAAAATAAAACCTAAAAGCGGGCGATTTAAGTATATTCGCCCTATCATCCGCATAATTCCCTTTGTTAAGAGTTGTTGGTTCATGGGAGCTGTAAAGGCCAAAATACTTGGGGTCATATTTGCCGGAGCCGCTATTCAGCTTCTCAAACTTGCCCGCCCTTTGCTTGTAGGTTGTCCAGGTGTAGGCATTGGGTTGCCCGACCGCGTCCCTTTTGACAAACGTAATCAGCTGGTCAATGCGGCGTTTCCAAAGCATGTGGCAGTCACGGTGATCCTGTGTCATGACGATGATGTCAAGTCCGCGGTGCCCGTGTTGGGTGACGAAGGTTGTTTGTTGTTCGTCCAGGGGTTGTTTTGACATTGGGAAGAAATCCTGCAACTCATCAATAATAACCAAGGCGTCATTTTCAACGTGCAAATGGATTTGCTTCACATGCTCTTTAGGGACAAAGACCAGCAGCCGCTGCATTTCTTCAAGGGACTTGTCCAGCAAATCCGCAAATTGCTGGTGGTTCAGCCCTTCAATATAGGCGAAGACTTTCCGGCCTTCTTTTAAGGCGGGCAGTATCCGGCTGACAACCGCTTCATAGGATTTGCCGGAACGGGGCAAGCCTTCGTGGCAAATGATCATAAGGCCGCCTTAACAAAGGAACTAAAGATTGAAATCAATTTGAAGGCCGACCAGACAATTAGGCCACAGGTCAGGATATACAACGCTTCCTGAACACCCGCACGGTTAAGGCAATAAAGCAACGTGGAACCATAAGACGCTATATCGTCCCAAATGCCGTGGAATGACGTACTTATAGAACCTAAGCCCTGAACCGAGCCAATGCAATACGAACAAGAGTCAGAAGCCCACTGGAAAAGCCATAGGACAAATGGAGGCAACTTTTTAAAAACCATAAGAGGCAGGTCGATAAGGAAATTAGCCAGCGACTCAATAACATTAGACAAATAAGTGATAACCGAATCATAGAAATTGCCTATGGTTTGCAATAGGGCATCAAAGAAACTTTTTAACGGCGTTAAGAAGTGATCCTTGATGAAGTTTACAAATACATCAAATTGGCGTTTGTCCCATTCGTTCCAGTCCCTAAGCCATTGCTTTATCGTTGTGTCCACACTCACGATAAAATTAATGAAAACGTCAAAATATGCCTTGATGGAGGCGAACGCATCACGGAAAAAAGCCGTGATGGCATTGAACAGATTAACCAGCGATTGAAGAGCCGCGTTAAAAAATGACCCTACCGAATTGAAAAAGTCTTTTAAAAACGCAACCAATGCATAGTAAAAATTGACTAGGGTTGTGACGATCGCTTGCATATTACCCTCTTAAGAAAGACCGGATAGGGCTATCCGAAATGCCATGAAAACCGCGCTTCCTATCACAATGGCGCGGATGATAGGCCAGAAATATTCCATAAAGTCAGCACAAATCCAATCTGATGTTATTTCATCCATACCCATGACGGCAGGAAATACAAGCGGACTGCAAGAACCGCCGCCTATCTGGACATCAAATATATCCTGCCCGAACTGCATAATGGGTTGCTGTTGGATGGCAGCGATAGTGTCGGAAAGGACACCCTGATAAGTATCGGTGGTTGGCGTGTACCATTTACCCAGATTTGGATCAGGCGCACTAATTGCAGGCGTAAACTGACCCATTGCCGGAGTGCCAGCCGTTGAATTGGACGTGA
Organism: Methylovulum miyakonense HT12; assembly: GCF_000384075.1. GTDB lineage: Bacteria > Pseudomonadota > Gammaproteobacteria > Methylococcales > Methylomonadaceae > Methylovulum > Methylovulum miyakonense. The sequence goes on along the minus strand of NZ_KB913025.1, from coordinate 655,555 downwards.
CGCTTGCACCGCTGGAGGTTTGAGCCGATGGCGTCCCCATCCCCGCCCCCAGTGATTCAAAGCTGGGCGGCGTATAGTTTCCGATAGAGCCGCCAGGATTGGTCATTGTGCCTGGGGTTGCGGTTTCACCTGATCCCGACCCGGAACCGGAACCGGAACCGTCACCCGATCCTGAACCACCGCCCGATCCCGACCCGTCACCAGACCCTGAACCACTGCCGGAGCTGTCAGCGTCCGTGCCATCGCCATCAGTGCCATTGGGACCATCGCAGAAGGTCAAGCAAACCTGCTGGCCTCCAAAATTGCACTGGACTTTAGGGGCTTGGCATTGATCCAGGGTACAAACGCCATTGACCAAGGTGTATCCTGGCTGGCAGATATCGGGCGGTGTCTCACACAGCCGCGTGGCCAGGTTAAGCACTTGGGGGGAAACACACTGGGGATCAAGGCAAGCATGCGGAACCTGGCTAGTATCTAGGGTTTGGCCGCCTATGCAGTTGGGTTCGTCAGCACAGCTATGGGTTGCCGTGTTCAGATATTTAGGCGGATCACATTGCGGGTCTTCACAGACGTTTGTATTAGGGTTGCGGACTTGCCCGCCAATACAGGCCGGACATTGTGCGCCTGTTGACGGGTCGATGATTGAGCCGTTGCCGCAATCGAGGTCACAGCGTTTCATTTCAACATTGGCAACCAACGGGAAGGTACAGCTGACGCTGTTATGGTCGCACATATGGGCGGCTTGGTTTTCAACTTCCCAATTAATGGTTTGGGTTTGGCCTACAGTGGTTACTGTTGGTGTGGTTTGACAATTCAGGGGAGCGTCACAAATGGTTGAAACCGTTGCAATACATTGGTTACCTGACAACGTATAGTCAGCCGGACAGGACTGGGTTGAGGTACAGTGGACGGCAACATCATAAGCCACCCCCGATGCATTGGTGTGGGTGCAGTTAACATCCGCAGGGCCACCCGTATAGGGATCACAGCGGTTTGTATCCGTAGCCCAAAGGGCATTAAGCACAAGTATGGGAGAGCTCTTAAAACCACTGCCCCCATAATAACAACGGGTATTGGTTAACGTCGGATTGATGGACGGGCATGTGGTGCCATTCGCCCAACCATTTGAGGAAATGAAGAAAAGCAAAAAAATGATTAGCCTAGGCATGGGTAAACCCTGCTATCACTGCATAAGCGGAGACTAAACCGGACAGGAAGAAGAGGACTAAGAAAATCATTGTTTGGCCTTTATGCTGGGGAGAAGAGAGGCCGAAGCCCCTCCCCCAAGGTTTCTGAAAATTAACGGAACCAGCGGATAACTTGGTTGAAGCCCCAGCGTGCAAAGCCTGGAGCCACCTTAACAACAGCTAGCACACCAATAGCAGCAAGCAATGTTCCATTGTCAATCGCCCCTGTAACATCAGTAAAATCAAGGGCGGCATTGGCAGGGCTGGACAAGATGACAGAAGCCGCAGTGACGGCCAAAGCGGTTTGGATGACTGTCACCAGCCGGGTTTTTGAGGTTTTCATAGTTTTTTCCTTTCTTTAAGGTTGAAAAATTCAGTGTTCTTTGTCACTGAACCAGTTAATGACGACACCAAAAGCCCATGCCGTCAGGTATGCGATGACTGGCAAACTAAAGCCAGCCATCCACATTTGTTGTAAGTCTTCTGCAACCGGAATGGTAAATATGTCGGTTAGCGTGGGAAGGCTTGTAAATTCTGACGCGGTCAATAGGACGTAATCCGTGCAACTCTCAAGCGTGGTTGTGGTGGCTTGCAGAAGGTCGATGGTGTCCGAGGGGTCACGGACGGACTTAACACAGGTTGCCATGGTATTGACCCGCCCTTATCAGATTGCCGAGTCTTCAAACTCGCAGACGAAGTAATGCGAGCCGATGTTGTAATAATTGAAGGAATCGTCGGACGAGTCATAGAACAGGTACTCGTCTAAAACAATTGTATGGTTGTTAAAATCGACCTCATAAAACGAGCCACCAAGACCAATATTGGTTGGTGCGAAGTAGGCCTGTGAGGTGGCGGTTGTGTAGGTTGCCGTTGAGTTGGCATAAGTGACGCCTAGCCAGTAGGGGGCTGGGTTCAACAGGAGCAGCTTTTTCAGTTCGGCGGCTTCGGTGTTGTTGTTGATTACGGCCAGGTGGCCTTGTTTGGTTTTGCAGTAGTTGTCCGCGTTGGTGCGGGTCATGACGTCGTAATAGGCGATATAATTACTGCCGTTTGAGGGCGAATGCATGACCAAGGAGGGGTTGGCGGCATGGCTGTTTAGGGAAATGACGGCGAGCGCACCAGCCGTCACGATTTGCTTTAGGGTTGTTAAGAGACTTTTCATGTAAGTGTCCTATGGTTTGGGTGGTTTTGCCGGAGCCGCCGGAACGGTTTTACCCTGACGGGTGAAATGGATCGTTTTTTCCGGTTACGCGGTTGGGCGTTGGGTTACGGTCTGGTTGCCTGTTGTGGTGGCTGGCGGTTTGCCGTCCGTCGGTTTGTCGCCGTTGGGTTTGGCGGCGAGGTCGTCAGCGGTGGGCAGGCCAGGTTTGTAGGGTTTGATGGATAGGGCGGTTAGGGCGGCTTTGTTTTGTCCACCCATATCTATGTCGGCCAAGATTTCAAATACGCCCGGAAGGGTGATTTCTTTTGCTTCCAATTTTTGGCGTTGTTGTTCAAACATTTCAAAGGGGATGCGAATTTTTATGAGTTCGTCCCCGATGATGTTGGGGTTCCGGCCTGTGTTGGGTTTGCTTACCCAGATGGAGCCGCCTTTGCTATTGGCGTCGATTTCGTATTTCGTGATGCAGATGACGTTACCAACTACAGTGGTTTGCATGTTGCCTAGAAATGTGTTGTGGTCTGACATGGTTAGGTTTCCTTTTTTGTGGGTTTTTCAGTGGTTTTTTTGAGCTTTTGAAGGCCGTAGGCTCTAACGGCTTAGATTAGGGCGTTTGTGGTTGTGGTTTATGTGGGTGCCGGGGCTTAGTAGGCCTAGGTTGATAAGTTCGGTTTCATGGTGGTTACGGCATTGGGTGTCACAGTAGAAACGGCCAGCTAGGATTTCGGCACCACAGTATTTGCAATAGGTGGTTTCGGGTTCCTGGACGTCAGTTAATGCGGGTTCGTATAGGTGGTAGGTTGTTGTTGCCATTTTTAGTACCTTTGTTAGTGATTTCTAAGGTGTAAAACCTGAGAACACAAAAAACCGCCAAGAAACGCAAAAACCATGACAATGGTCAAAGCGCGGTCATAAAGTTTGAACAATTGGTTTTTATCCATGCGTTCAGCTAGTGATGATGCTTTAGGGTTGGTAAACATTTTTAGTCACCTTTTTAATGTTGTTTGTGGGCGAACCCTTCGGGACGGGCTTTCCGTTCCAATGGCTCTTTAAAGCCCTTAACAGGGAGTAAGCAAAAAACGCTTTTCCTGCCGTCAAAGGTTTTTTTCTAACTCCCTGTAACGGCCTTTAATGAGCCATTTCCACTACAATCCCTTTCGCTCGTTTCCGTACGGCATCCGGGGTTACAGTTATTAAGGGCAAAGATGGCTGGAGGCGGGGATGATGTAGGACTTCATTCTCGGGCATCCGGTGTTGGCCATCTTTTCCGGCTTTGTCAAAACCTAACTCCGTTACGGTTTTGGCTTTTTAATGGTTACGCTATCGCTTTATTTAGACGCTTACGCGCTAAATGGTAAGCGGCTTCGCAGTTGGTTTTAGGGCTAGCGGAAATGGTTTCCCTACGATTCCGCTTGCTGTTTAAGGCCTTGATAATTGGCGGCTTGGCGCGGTTGGATTTAAACCCCTGCCAACCCACCAACCGGCTAGGCTTTTTCCAGTGCGTCCCGTCTATAGTTGGGTTGTGCAGCTTTTCACGCCTTGCGCGGGTGTCAAGGTACGCAGGCTTTACCCCTTGACACCCGCGCAAATGGGCGTGAAGCTTGGCAACAACCCCTATACGACGGCGCCGACTGGCTTGCATCTAACCGCCCTCAATTTCTTTTATCTGGAGTTCACCACGCGCCAGTTGTTTTTTTCGAAGATAGGCACGGATTACTGTAGCTGGTTCATCAGGCAGTTCGTTAAGGTTGACCAGGTCGCCCTTGATGAATAGGGTCAGGACTATTTTGGTCAGGTTGTAGGGTTTGGTGTTGCGCTGTAGGCATTCTTGTTCAAGTTTGAGGTAGTCGGCACCGGATAAGGCGGTATAGAAGCGGCGATCCTCAAGGGTTTGGGTCGGGTTGTCTGTCTTTGGCGGTAAAACCATAGTCGATTGTTGTGTTGTCATGGCGGTCTATGATCCTGAGTTTAAGCGGGCATTTGCATACGCCGCGGATGATGATGTATTTCCAGTTAACGGTTTTGCTTACGGTTTGGGTGGTCTGGCATTCCGGGCAGATCCTTTGCGTTTTGCTGTATTGGTTTGTGCCGGATCCATTAGCTTGTGGTGTCGCAGAAGTTGATGGAGTCATGGTATTGCCCAGGCAAGGTGAAGACGGTTTGTTCCAGTTCGGCCACTTCGTGTTCAAAAGAGTGTGCCAGCCGGTCTTCTGGCACGTTGAGGCCATTTTCAGGTGGCAAGGTTTTATGTACGGAAGCAAGCTCTTTAATTTTTCGGGTGGCACGGGCGGAGAAATCAACACAGAGGCCATCGCTCGAATTGTCTAAATAGACGGACTCTTCCTTAAGGTCGATAAGGGCTTGCAGGACTGTGCCAGTAGGTTTGTGCGTGACTGTCAGTAGCTGGCCTGGCTCAAGTTCGACATTGATGGTATGGCTAGGTGAAGGTGCCGGTTGATTCAGGGTTGTTTGTTCTGATTCTTGTTGCAGCCGTTCTTCAATGCGATCCAAAAAGTATTTACAACTTTGATCAAGGTACAAAAGTTCGTCATCAAATATTTTTTGCCATGTGGCGGTTAAGGGTTCAGGAAAAAGCGAGCGCAAAAAATTGACCTTATCTTTACGGATGCCATATTCACGCAACACAAGTGACCGGATAAGGGAAATATCATCCTTATGTTCAGTTTTAATACGTTCTTGCTCATAAATAACAGATAAAGAAAGGCCGGAAAGGGTGGATCGTAGTTGTTTTTGGGTGATGTTCATTGTATTGACCCCCCAACAAATCCGGCTGTTTTGGAGCTTTCTTGTATCTGGGCAAGGTTGACAAAGAGGTAACGGCCTATTTTGACCGTGGGTATATAAGCCCGGTCTACCCAGCCGCCCACGACGCCTTCCGAAACGCCTATGAGTTCGGCAAATTTTGCGGGATGCACCAGAGGGACGTTGACGATGACCGGGACTCGGTTCAACGCTTCCCGCAATTCTTCTGGTTTGACTTGTTGATTTTGCTGGTTCATGATTGCACCTTAGCCTCGCTTGGCTCTTTGTGGCTCGTTTGAAATTGTGTAAATAATACACAGTATATAATACATAGTCAATATAAAATACATAATTTTATGCAAGATATACGCGAAAGAATGATAATTCTTTTGGATTTCATAGGATTAAAAAATCCTAAACTAGAAGAAAAAACAGGAATACCCCGAACAACCTGGGGAAATATAAGGAACAGAAGAGGCCGGGCAAATGAAGAACAAATAACAGCAGTTATACAGTTATGGCCTGAATATGCTTATTGGTTAACAACAGGCTTAACAATTCCAGAAGCCGGACAGATAAGCCCAGATATGGAGGACACAAGGCAACGCCTAAATCTAAGGACGGGTACAGATTAGCCCACAAAATTTATAAAAAATGGTTCAAATCCAGGCAGGATGTGAAATAGTTCATAGCTTTTACGGGCTTTAGTGAGCTACATTAAAAGCATTTTTATTTCTTCATGTAAGGGGCTGAATAATGTGGGTAGCAATTTTGCTTGTTTGTTTAGTTGTCTTAGTAATAATAATCGACGCAATCCGTTATATAGCCAGCAGAAAAAAACCCTATTTAATCTACCTAGCAATAGGTGGATTATTGGTCTATATGGTTTCAACGGGTAAAGAAAACAATCAGGACAGTTGGCCAAACACCAGGACATTAAGCCTTAACCCCATAATGGAACTACAAAAAGAAGTGGTTCACGAAGGCATAGGGAATATAGTCAGGAAACTTGAGGATAGGGGACGGTTAAAAAAAGGAGAGTTTGCAAAAATTGAGGGGAAGATATTCAACGAAAACCAAACTAGAGAAACCCAGGAAGTGGACTGGGAAAAAGAAGGGGCAAAAATGCGAAGGGACAAAGCGTTCAAGGAATTTTATAAAAAACCTAGCAATTGTGTTAGCCCTGAAAACGAACAAGAAAAAATGGATTGTATCAACGCCCACGTTAGGGCATGGAAGCAATTCATCCTAACTTATAAAGAATAATTGCCAATACCTCCCTATTGCTAAATAAAATCAAAAAATGGTTAACTTATGGACAGTAATAATTGCGTTCGCAATAATCATAAAAATCATTGATTTGCTAGTAAAGAAAAAAAAGAAAGGCAAAAAAATGGAGCTAATAGAATCAACCCTTGAAGGCATTCAAATAAGCCGGGAATTGAAAAAGCTTGAAGAGCAGCCCAATTTATACGCCATCCCTAAAAAAACCGACTATTCAGGAACGATACACCCTAAAAACGAGGGGATTATCAGATGGACTAAGCCATTTTTAAGATCGTTGGAATGGAAGCGTTACGAAGAAATATGCGTGGAATACCTGAAGTTAAAAAACTGCACAGCGGATGTGACGTGTATCGGGGCTGATGGCGGAATTGATATAAAAATCAAAGACAAGAATGGAAGTTTATTAGCGGTGGCACAATGTAAGGCATGGAACAGGCCGATAGGTGTTAATTTGATACGCGAGCTTTACGGTGTGATGGCTGCCGAAAGAGTAAAGCATGGAATCTTTTTAACAACGTCAGAATACAGCAAAGATGCAATTGAGTTTGCCAAAGGCAAAAACCTATTATTGATTGATTGCGACGAATTAATAACATTAATCAATAACCTTGGCGATAAAGAAAAACGGAAAATTGACAAGCTAGCAACCACTGGAGATTACACAACCCCAACTTGTGTAAGGTGTAACGTAAAAATGACTAAACGAACTGCAAAAACAGGAAAAAACGCTGGTGGCGAATTTTGGGGATGTGTAAATTATCCAAAATGTAAAAACACAATACAAATAAGAAATAATTTAAACAAACATAATTAAAACTTTCCAGTAAGACGTAACAAAAGCGCGGTAATAATCGTTATCTGCAATAGGCCGACACCGACAACCCAGCGAATAAGGTCAGCTTTAGTTTCTTGTATTTCACGCCTGACCATTTCAATATCACGCTTCAATTCAGAGCGGACAAGTTCAATTTTAAGTTCGGTTTCCTTAATCCTCGCATCCAAATCTTTATTGGTGACGACGTTATCAAGGTTATGTTCATGCTTGACGTAATCGACAAGGGCGGAGGTGGCTTGTTGATGAAGCCGTGTTATGGCCACAGCTTGTGGTTCAGTCAAACCCGCCTGCTTAAGTTCGGTTACAAATTCATGGGTATCAAAGGTTAACGTAGCCATAACGAATTAGGTTTTATCAAGAATTTGCTTATTGTAACTGCAATTAAAGAAAAATGATTGTTTACTACATTCTGACTACATTAGGGAGCGTTATTGTTTTTTAATGTGGTTTTCGTTTTTATAGCCCACTGTTTTAAAACACTATTTCGCACTGTGTAGCACACAACAAAGTTTTCGTAATGTGTGGGTCGGGGGTTCGATTCCCCCCACTAGCTCCAATAAATCAAAGCCTTATGATATATCATAGGGCTTTTTTTATGCTTGTGACATTGTTGTTACTTATAAATGATACATTTTCTGCTTTGACGGCTAAATGCTCGCTTGATAAGGGTGCGTACTTTAAGGCCCCAAAAAACAGACAGCAGTTTAAGATGGTGTCTATCCTAAAAAGGTAGGCTTAAATGAGTGAAAAAAAACGCATGATCATGTCCGGCGCACAAAAAGCGAAAGTGGCGTTGGAGGCGGTGAAAGGCAACAAAATCGTGAACGAGATAGCCCAGGAGTTCGGTGTCCATCCGACACAAGTCGGCCTCTGGAAAAAGGCGTTGCTGGAAAATGCCGGGCAGTTGTTTGACGTGAAGCGCGGCCCAAAGTCCATTGACCCGCAAAGCGACCCGGAACGCCTATACGCCAAGATAGGCCAGCTCAACATGGAACTGGACTGGCTTAAAAAAAGTCCGGGATCAGCCACTAAGCCAACGGCAAGGCTGGATCGGTGCCGGTAATGGGCTGTCCGTGGCGGCACAGTGCCAACTGGCGGGCATTGCGCGGTCAACGGTTTATGCGCACAGGATGGCGGTTGCGGATGAAACTGAGCTGCCCCTGTTGCGTCTGTTGGATGAAGAATACACCCGGCATCCATTCAAAAATGGTTTGCAGGTTGTGGTGGTCTGGCTACGTGCCCAAGGGCATTGCGTGAACCGCAAGCGTGTGCAGCGGCTGATGCGGATATTGGGCTTGGTCGCGATGGTGCCAAGCCCTAACACCAGCAAAAAGCATCCGCAAAATGCAATTTATCCTTATCTTCTCAGGGGGTTAAGCGTGGTGCGCCCGAACCATGTCTGGAGTACAGATATCACCTATATCCGCCTGACACAGGGTTTTGTATGCCTAGTGGCGATCATCGACTGGTATAGCCGTAAAGTCCTGGCTTGGCAGGTGTCGAACACGATGGACGCCGGTTTTTGCGTGGATTGCCTGGCTGATGCCCTCAAGGGGTTTGGAAAGCCTGCGATATTCAACACCGACCAGGGATCGCAATTCACCAGCGAATCATGGATTAAACTGTTGAAGGACAACGCCATCCACATCAGCATGGACGGGCGTGGCAGGGCATTGGACAACCTTTTTGTCGAACGGCTATGGCGGAGCGTCAAATACGAAGATGTTTATCCGAAAAACTATGCCTCGATGCCGGAACTGCTGATGGGATTGGCGGAGTTTTACAACGGTGGGCGGTTTCATCAGGCATTGGGCTATAAAACACCGGATCAAGCCTATCGGACGGGAGACGGTGGCGGGGCAAAAATCGCCGATCGTTTTGGTGATAAAAATGCATCGTCAAGTGAAGAAACGGGGCAGCAACCCTCTGCTGTGACAGAGACGACACCCTCTTAAATTAGGCATTTTATTGTCTGGACAATGGGGTCCACTATATAAGGACGGAAAAATTTGGTTAATTTCTAAGGTTTAGATTTTAAAATCTGTTTTTTGATTTTGTAGAGCAATCCCACAACTCATCTTATGGGGCAGTCATTAAGTTGGCTTCACTGTAAGACGGAAAGACAGCCTTCGGGCAGTTTTTTCATTTATAGGGCAAAGGATGAGGGCGATTGTTTATATTGACGGGTACAATTTTGTGTTGGTGTACTCAGGAACACGGCTTACAAATGGCTGGATATTGCCAGCTTGGTTAAGCACATTTGCCATGTCCAAAATCCACAACTGGATTTTATTGTTGGCGGCTGGGAGGTTTGAACCGTTGTTTCACTATAGCTTGTTTTAAAACGCCTTCTTGGTCAGGCGACTTAGATTTTTTTTCGTCCGTTCAAGGAGGATTTTTTGGCGTTCAATCGCCCATAAATCTATGCCCGTTTCCAAAGGGATTAGTCGTTTGCCAATCATTTCACATAAGCCTTGACGTATGGCAAACAGCCGGATAATACCCATGTCTGTTGGGTTATTTTGCAACAACTCCTCGAATTCTTTTTGATTGGCTCGGTCATGGCAATAGTTTTTTGTCACCCCGCCTTCGTCGGCTGAAACCGACATCGGTAAGGCGCACAGCGAAACTATCAGCAAGGCCTTGATCATGTAGTCATACATTTTTTCTCTGTTTCCGCTTCTCTTTGGCTTTTGTTTGCCATTATATGTTGTTTGGGTTGTCGAATGTTTGCCTTATAGCTAAGGTCCGTTAATTAATCAAAGGTGATTCGCACAAATAAACCGTGTCTTTAAGTGCGCCATAATTTTCAGATTGATAGGCTTTTTATAGTGATAACAAATGCTTATCGAGGACTGGTGAATTGAATATATATATCGCACTCCATCGACGACCCAATCAGGTAGGGGAATATTGTTATTTATCTCTGTACATGACAAAAAAATAGCCCGTTGAAAATATGGCAAAATAGTGAATTTTTGCGAAATAGGACAAGATGCCACACTTCAACGAGCTAACGACTATGTTAAACCAACACTTTCACTGGAACAAGGCGCGAATGGATTGTCTGGTTGGGATGGTGGTCGCGTTATTTTTTCAAGGAAACCATTAACTTAACCAAGCTCGCCCAGGCATTTCCCGGTAAGGCCAAAGCGGATTCCCATTACCGGCGGATGCAACGCTTCATCAGCGACCCCGGTGCCGTCGGGTTTGACGGTGTCGCTTGGTTTGTCATGAAACTGTTCGGTTTCCTTGAAACCGACTATTACCTGACGTTCGACCGCACCAACTGGCAGTGGGGTAAGAAAGACATCAATATCCTCATGCTGGCGGTGGTCTACAAAGGCATTGCCGTTCCCGTTTACTGGCTATTGCTGAACAAACAAGGCAACTCCAGCACCCGCGAGCGCATCGCCCTGTTGAAGCGGTTTGTCCGAGAATTCGGCAAAGGGCGCACCATCAAATTCTTGGCCGACCGTGAGTTTGTCGGCGAAAAAGGCTATGTCACCGTTAGTTGTTGAAAAAATTTTATGTTCGGCGCAAAGCCTTATTTAATGCGGATTGCGGCTTTCGCTGAAAGCCGCGTCATTTAAGGCTTCCACAATTAACGGTGACATAGCCGCGAAAAATGGTTCGGCTGGCTGCAAGGCGAAGGCATCGACTTTGCCGTCCGGGTCAAGAAAAACACCCGGGTGACCAACGGGCGTGGGTGTTTTGTCCAAGCCCGGCAACTGTTCCGCACCCTGAAGCCTGGCGAAAGCCTCGTGCTGGCGGGTGTCCGGAAAATGACCGGCACGGCGGTTTATTTATCCGCTTTGCGTTTGGACGACGGCGAACTGCTGATTGTCGCCACCGCCAAGCCCTGCCTGGACGCCATTGAAACGTATGCGTTGCGTTGGCAAATCGAGACCCTGTTTGGCTGCCTGAAAAGCCGTGGCTTTAACTTTGAGGACACCCATGTCACCGACCGCCGCCGCATCAAACGCCTGCTGGTGGTCGCGGTGATCGCCTTTTGCTGGGCGCACCGCGTGGGCGAATGGCAACACGAAAGGGTCAAGCCCATCAAAGTCAAAAAACATCAACGCCTTGCCAAAAGCATTTTCAGGCTGGGGTTGGACATTATCAACGAAGCCTTGTTTCAGTTGGCGTATGGCTTTGGGAAGGCCATTGAGGCTTTGTTTGGCTTCCTTCGTGAGGATAAGGCCACACCCTTTTAGCTGATCTTTGTCATGTACAGAGAGAAAAAACAGAACTCTACACAGACTACCTGATTTGCAACCAAGGCTTGGCGACGGCGACCAGCCTGGGCGATGCTTGACGGTGAAGTCAGCCATGACCAGATAACCCGCCACATGTCCGCCAGGCTGTATACCTCAAAAGACTTGTGGGTTGATGCCAAACGCATCGTGCGCCAGATCGAGAAGGATGACGCGTGCCTGATCTTCGACGACACCGTCCAGGAAAAGGCCAGCACCGACGAGAACGAGATCATGTGTTGGCACTATGACCACTGCAAAGGCCGCTCCGTCAAAGGCATCAACCTGTTGAACGCGCTGTACCACAGCGGGGACGTGTCGGTTCCGGTCGCCTTCGAAGTGGTGCGCAAACCGCATCAGTTCAGCGACGTAAAAACCCGCAAGGTCAAGCGGGCGGCGGAGTTCACCAAGAATGAACTGATGCGTTCGATGATCGCCACCTGCGTGGCGAACGCCATCAAGTTCCGCTATGTCCTGACCGACAGNTGGTTTGCCGCTAAGGAGAACTTCGAGTTCATCCTCAAGAAAGGCAAACACTTCATCAGCGCGCTCAAGGACAACCGCTTGGTGGCATTGACCGAAACCGACAAGAATGAAGGACGCTATGTACGGATCAGCCANCTGGAATTGGCGGATCAACAATCGGTGCGCGGCTGGATGAAGGGCTTCAACCATGAAGTGCTGTTCGTCCGGCGGGTCTTTACAAACAAAGACGGCAGCACCGGTTTGTTGAATCTGGTGTGCAGCGATTTGGCGTGCGACGGCGGACAAGCATCGGCTCTCTACCAAAAACGGTGGAAAGTCGAGGAGTCCCATAAGTCACTGAAATCCAACGCGGGGCTGGCGAAGTCGCCCACCCGCACCGTCACCACACAAAACAACCACATCTTCATGTCGATTTATGCCGTGTTCAAGCTAGAATGTTTGAAGATTAAACATAAAACCAACCATTTCGCCACTCGGGCTAAGCTGTTTATAAAAGCGAATCAAATGGCGTATGAAGAGTTACAGAAATTACGGGCTGCGTAACATCAGTTATTTATGTAAAGATTAAAGGCATTGATAAGCGGGTCACGAGGGCGACCACCTTTTTTATATTCAGCTTCAAAAGACTCAAGTTTTTTTAGACAAAATTCTCTGTAGCCAGATGTTGGCATAAACACACCGTCAAAAAGTGTCAATCCGTCCAGAAAGGATTGACCAGAAACGGGGGATGAATCCCGCTTATTGCCCCGTCGGGCTATCCGGTCAAGTTGAATTATGTCAAGAGATTACGCCAAGGGTTAAAAACAGGGCGTACTTTATGGGCGGTCAGCGGTGTATACCGCTATTAACCCGCTGAATACAGGCGCATGTTGGGGATAAATTTAAAATCTTTGGTGTTTGGCGTGTACAACTCAAGGTTGTAGTTCACGGCTGTGGCGGCAATCAGCATGTCGGGTATGGATGGCCTATGGCTTAGCGAGTAATCCGCCATCAGGCCGATAAATAAATCTGAAATGTCCGTTGTCAGTGGGTAACAGTGGCAACACGCCAAGTGCTTGTTTATTTTGGCAAGCTCCTGTTTGTCCCTTGCACCGAACAGCAATTCCGCCTTGGTGATGACGCTAACGGCTATATTCGCTTAGCCTATATCGCGTAGTGCTTGAATGGTTGCCGGATTGCCTTTGTAAAACTCAATCAAGATATTGGTGTCGCACAGGATCATGGTTGGCCTTGCCGCCATGCGTCCGTACGGATGGTTTCTTGGTCTATATTCCGGCCTTGCCAAATACCAGCATAGGCAAAAAAATCATTTTCGGGGGCGGTGAGGGTTTCCGAATGGCGTTTGATGAGGTCTTTAACCAACTGTTCAGGCTCTATGTGTTCCTGTTCTGCCATTTCCGCCAGCAAGGTGGCCGTTTCGTTGTCGAGTTCTAAGGTTGTCATGTCTTGCCCCTGTTGGTGTCTTGTCGGGCTTTATTATACGTCTCTGGACAATTCAAGCCACAAAAGCAATCCGGCATCACACGGCTTTTTTAAAGGCTATGTCACCGTTAATTGTGGAAGCCTTAAATGACGCGGCTTTCAGCGAAAGCCGCAATCCGCATTAAATAAGGCTTTGCGCCGAACATAAAATTTTTTCAACAACTAACGGTGACATAGCCTTTTTAAACGGTATCACTAGCGCCCCGTTTTTGAGGCCGTCCAGATAGTCCGCCCATGATTGCATCATCTTATGGCGTTCGGGCAGGTGCGCCGTGCGGTTATATGCCCGCCCGTTGGGGTCTCTTACGGAATGGGCTAGTTGATGCTCGATAAAGTCAGGGCGAAAGCCTAGCACTTCATCCAGTATGGTTCGCGCCATTGCCCTGAACCCGTGGGCGGTTATTACGTCTTTACCGTAGCCTAGACGTTTTAAAGCCGCGTTTAGGGTGTTTTCGCTCATGCACCGATACCGGCGCGGGGTGCGTTCAGACGGGAATATATAACGCCCGTGGCCTGTCAGCGGGTGGAGTTCTTGCAGTATCGCCACGGCTTGGGACGATATTGGCTTGCCGCCAAGCCAAGGGAATATGTTCCGCTCCAACATCCGTTTAGAACGGCTATTTTTTCCGCCCATGTCTCGACTTTTTTTTTCGACCCACTCGCGGGCGATCACTTCAAAGCTGTTGGCTGCGCTCTATACCGTCAGAAATTTGTTTTTTGGCGGTATAGAGCTTGTCGCGGGCTTCCTTAAGTGTCGTTTTGGGATAAGTGCCAAGCGCAAGCGTTTTGCATTTGCCGGAAAAGCGGTAATCCAACCGAAAGTATTTGCCGCCGTTGGTATGGACAAGCATTTTCATCGGGTAGCTTGTAAAGCTTGTCGGGGCTGGGTTTGGCGTTCTTAATAGCGGTATCTGACGGGACTGTAAATCTCCAGAAATTTGGGATATACCGCCACAAATGGCGGTATATCAATGTATCTTGTTACACATCGTTGGACAATAAAAAACCCGCTAAGCCTTGTGACTTGCTGGTTTTTGTACTTCGTGGAATCTGTATGATGCGGCCTCAATCACAAAAGCCTCTGCAAGCCTTGTAAATACTGTATTCATTGATTTTTATCATTACGAGTTACTGACAAAGTTACTGCATAAAGTTGTTGTGACTCTGAAAAAATCCGTTTTCGATACCCCGATGCCTCCCTTTTTTTGCCTATTCTGGTATCAGGCCGCCATCATTCCATCAGTTCCGCTTTCTCGATTTGTTCCCTTAGCCAGGCTACACCGCCCAAGGCTATAAATTTTTGGTGTTGTGCGGGGGTCAGCCGGATGGCGGTGTTCATCGCCCTTTCTTCTATCGGTAACGGCTTTCTTCCAGCACCTTTGGCGCGTGTCTTTTTGGGTTGTTGTTCCATTGCGTAGCCTTCAGGCTTTTAAAGCGGACAAACCACGCTGTTCAGCTTTCGCCTATAGGCGAATGTCTCACCTGTAATGGTTTGCCTTAGGTGTGTGGCTGGCGCGAAGAGTCCAGCGATTACCCAAATCATAAGACACTTACTTTCTCCCCTTGCCCCCATCAGATACGCCAAAAGGTAGGGCTTGGTAGGGCTTGGCCTGTGCCCGATACCGGATTGAATGCCTGCCCGTGGGCTTTTCTTGTCCAATTGCCAGGGCGTATAAACGCGGTTGGGGCAACGTAAAGGGCAGTTAAGCCCCTAGAGATTTGACCAGCCACCTACGGGAAGCTATACCCCCCCTATAAAAACTCGCGGCGATAAAACCAGAGGGGGCGTATCGGTCTAGCTATCTTAAGTGGTAAGGATTTTTACCCCCTACCCCCTAAGCGGTGGGGCGGGGCGGGTTGAATCCTTAGCTATAGCTATTTGACTAGCATTCCAAGTGTAACCATTGTTACACCCTAAAAAATAATTCTATACCCCTCCTATGTGTAGGATGTGGGGAATGTGGGGAGATTGGCTTCTAGCCCTTGTGTGGCGCGGCTTCCAGCTCCCCACATGGCCTCAAAATGTGGGGAATCTCCCCACACAATTTGGCTGTTTTGTGGGGAGTTGGGCTTTTTTAGGCCGTTTTTGTGGTCAAAATGCGGCATTTTTGGTGCTGGCGTGGTTTTTCTTGCTCCCCACATTTGTGGGGAATCTCCCCACAAAAAAAATCCCTGTGGGGAGCTGTAAGACTTGATATATAAGGGCTAGAAGCCTATCTCCCCACATTCCCCACAAAATAATACTATACCCCCTTAACTTTTTTATTCGCCCGACTCGACCAGCTCGGCGGACAAGACCATCACGCGAAGCTCACGCCCTGCAATCATGCGCTTGACAGCCAAGCGGGGTTGGTTGCGGCTGGCGTTCGGTTCAGTCTTAAGGATCAAGCCCCGTTCGTGCATCCGCCGCCATAAGCTGGCAGGGCTAATCAGGAAGGTATCGCCTTGGTTTCTGGCGAACTGTTGCACCACCTTGAACGCCGTTTCCTGCTGTAGCCATAGCTCGGCGTGGGTGTTGCCTGTTGGGTCACAGTACCAGCCGATACAATCCCCCATCGGGCTATGAGTTTTATCACCCATAGGGCTGACACCGTCCAGCCGCCAACCCCACGCATACGGCCTCAATGTCGGTTCGCGTTGCTTTAATCGGCAAGCCACATGGGCATTGCCGGAACTGAACACAGCGCGAAGTAGCTGTAAGAACCGCTCGATTTCGTCCTGTTCGCTTAAATACGTGCCTTGCTCGCTAAAAGCTTGCTGTAGGTTGGCCTCGACCGCTAACAGGCAATCGTTCCCGCTTTCACTGCTGGCACCGCCCACGGCTTCCAAGAACGCCAAGAACTGCTCAGCCCCCGCCACCATATTGGCGTAAATCTCAGGGGCGCGGGGGTGTGAGGTGGCAAGACCATCGCGAATGCTGGCATTGCGTAACGCCTCCACATTTTTAGGAAAAGTTTTTTTCAATTCATCCAAGCGCGGGGCTAACCATTGCAGGTAAGCCGACATCAAGCCCGACAACCGCCCCGACTCGGCGGCTTGCTGTAATCTGGTCAATACCGCGTTATCGACATCAGAACGGCTAAGCTCCAGAATCAGCAAGCGGCCTAACAGCGATTGACCACGCGGCAAATCTTCGGCGGTAACGATCATCAGCGAACGGTTATAGGGCGCGGCCTTGGCTTGCATGTCCGCCCCACGCCTCCCACGGCCTGCCTGATTGCCTGTATTGCGTATCAGCCGTTCGGCCATCGCGTGGAGCTTTGCCGCCTCGCTTTGGGATATGGAGGGCTTGAAGTCATCGACCACAAACACCGCATCCTTGGCTTGGTGGCTCTTCATTTCGCAATCGTTCACACTGTCCGACCAATTGGCGGGAAAGCTTCGGGCGGTGAAGTTGCCGAAAAAGGCTTGGGCAATCGCGGCAACTGCACTTTTGCGCGATCCGGTCAGGCCATGCAACCAGATGGCAAAGTCTGTCGGGTGGCATTCCCCCAAGGGCGCACGGGCAACCGCTGCGAACAAGGCCGCCCCCACATAAGGCTTGCTAGGGCATAGTGCAAATAACGCCAAGGTGTCGGCTACGGCTTGGCTCAAGGCTTCACCTGCTAACGGGGCGGTCAGTTGGTAGCGGCTCATGTGACCACCGCCTAAATCGACCTCAGCCCCATTGACTAAACCATCAACCGTTAACGAACCGGAACCCGTGAGATAGTGCCAGTGGCCATTGATACATTTCCAGCCCGTATATTTGTAGATGGAACGGCGCGGCACATCGCCTGATAAACGGGAATACTGGTGGATGGCGGCGCGTAGGTTATCCTTCTTGGCTGCACCAGGATAAATAAAGGGCAACGTCCCCCAATGCTCATTCGCCCAATTGCCTTGCGAAGAATAAAATGCCTTTGCCGGAACATCCACCAAGGGCAAGGCCACACCGTCCGACCGCTTGCCCTCGACACGCAAAAAAGCGGTGTCGGTCAGCCCGTCATCCGCTATGATTTCCTCCATGATCTTGCAGGTAAAATCACATAAGGGGAACTCCACGCTCCCATTGCCATCCTCACCCGACCGCACCGCCTTGATTTGGTGGAACGCACCGTTTTTTATCAGGTAATCGCCAAACCGTTCGGGGTTTGTTGAGCCTTTGCCACCACCACTATTGCCACTATTGCCACCGTTGCCGCCCGTGTTGCTTGGCTTTTTAGGTGGCGGTTTCTTGGCGGAATTCACCAGCTTCAAGACGGGGTTTTTCGTGTCCTTATCCATTGCCTTGCTCCATTAACCACGCGGCATAGTCGTTAAAATCCCCGTGTACAGGCGGCACGGCAACCCCACCGCCCACGGCTTGGGCGGCCTCCGTGGCTTTGGTCAGGCCTGGGTTTCCCGCCGTTTTCGTGTCATTGTCCGCACAGAACACCAGTTCGGTATCCGGCAATTTTTCCCGTAACAGCCGCCCGACTGCAAGCAGGTTATTGGCCGTAAAGGCGATATAGACGCGGTGGCCAGTTTCTTCGTGCAGGGTGGCACAAGTGGCGAAACCTTCACCGATCAGCACGGTGTCAGATTTCGCCCCCAGCCACCAGAACAAACCCGCCAAACCACCACCGGCCAGCATATCTTTATCACGGCCTAACGCTGGACAGGTTTCAGGAAAAATGGCCTGTAGGCTACGAAGTTCACCCACGGCGTTATACAGCGGCACTAACAGCGCGTTTTCAACCACCAGCTTGCCGTGCTTACGGTCAGGCTGTTGAATGAGCCGCTCCCATGTGGCCACCCGCAAGCCATGCGGCCTGACGTGCTTGCGGACAAGGTAAGGATGGCTGGCAGGTGCGGGGCTGGCGTTATCCCAAAGCGATTTCGCCCGTTTGGCGGCCTTATTGTGGCGTTGCAATAGTTCAGCCTCACGGCGGCGTTTTTCGCCCTCGATACGGGCGCGTTCTTCGGGGGATAGGCTGCCTTGCTGCATCCTGTTGATAAAGAACGTCTGCCTTTCACCGCTTTTATGATTCCAGACAATCCCGCCTTGCCGGTCAGGGAACAGCTTAATCCGTGCATCATTCTTGCCTTTGTGGTCATCGCTCAGGTTCGCCACATGCCACACACCATCGGCGGCGACGGGTTGGTAATCCACGCCAATGTGTTCACAGGCTTGGCGGCAAGCGGTTTCTATGTCTTGATAGGCCATTACGAACCCCCTTGCTTCGCGTTGTGGTAGGCGGTCATAAAGGCTTGCATATCCCCTGGCTTTGTATTGCGGTAGGCGGTCAGCAAGGCTTGCATATTCTTGATTTCAGCTATTACGGCCTCAATGGCGCATAACTGTTCTTCATCGTCCATCAAGGCTATATCGTCGATAAGCTGCTGGGACAAGACATAAAGAAGAGGTTTGCTGTTTAGCACATCCTGAAATGTGTTCATGGCTTGTCCCCTTGGCTTTTGATCTCCACCACATTGCTGGCTGTATTACTGGCTGTATTGGTTGAGCCGTCGTAATAAGCATCAAGGATGGCTTGCGCGTCCAAGATTTCAAAGCGAATGGCTTGCGCGGCTCTCCAGAGATTGCTTATCTCGTCTGCCTTGCCTTGCTCGAAGGCCGATTCCATCAGGTCAGCAAGGGCGGCGGCTCTTTCTAAGGCAGGGTTCAGGCAATCGTGCAAACGGGCGGGGCTTGCGTCCAGTTCCGCATTCACGCGGTGGCTAAAATCAGGGGTGCAAGCGTTGGGGTTTGGTGTTTTCATGGGAATAGCTCCACGCCGGACAATAGCAATCCACCGCCGCCTTAGGCTATAATAGCCCTGCGTTTTAGGTGGCAAATGGATTGCAAAGAACCGGCTAATTTTTGGTTGAATTAGTCGGTTTTTTTATGCCTGAAGGGTAGGAGTGCCTATAAACCGCCTCGATCCCAAATTAGTAACCCCAATGGCGGCGGCGTAATAATCAAGGCCATCGGTATAAAAGGCCAATTGTCGGCAATCTTCACTAATGGCGACAATATCGCCCTCTTCGGCGGCTTCACCGCGTAGCATGATGAGCTGTTCGCCGTATTTGGCACGCGGTGAAAAATCGTGGGTTAATACGGTCAAGATAAAAGGTTCAGTGGTGTTTTGCTCTGGATTTTGAGCGTGGCTTGATTGTGTGTTCATGCGGATAATCCTTGTCTAAATGGGGGATGACCGCCAATCATGCTTTCCACGGCATGGGCGACGGGTTGTAGTGGGGTGGAAATACCGCGACAAGGTGCGGCAAGCCGTGAAGGCTTCCCAAAACAACCCGCCATAATGAAGAGACGGCATAAGGCCGCACAATATGACGCGCATAAAAAAGCCACAAAAGGCTGTGGCGATTTTTCGCCTTGTCTAAAAACGGGTTTCCACGCCCGAACTGGCTTGTTGCCAGTTGCGGACAGAGTAAACCCAAACCGTGGGCGGGTCAATAAAGGGACGTTATTCATGTTCTGCCCCTCTGAATTCGTCATCGCCAAGTAAAGGGTTGTCAAAATGACAACTTACTTCGGCCAAGAACTCCACCACAACCCGTCTGGCGGCTTCCGCAGTGTTAGGTTGGCGTTCCTGAATCAGGCTGGACATGCCCAAAGCCACCCCCGTCAGGTCATCAATAATGGCAAAGACCCAACTGTTTCCGGCGTTGTAACCCGCCACCAGACGCTTGGCAAACCGGACTATATGGGTTCGGTGGCCTTGCAGGAATGCCATTAATTGTTCGTCAGGGTTTACCGGGGCGGGTGCAGGGTCAGGCGTTGACAATAGGGAGCGGTGCAGGGCGTTGCGGCCTTCTTCAATTTCCCTAATCAAGTCCAGCGCGGCTTGCAGTTCCGGCGTACCGTCAAGGCGATCCAAAAGCAATAATTCCACATTGACGCGGGCTATTTTTTCTTTCAGCGAGTCCAGAAACGCCAATTGATGGCAACAGGAAGGGCTTGGGGTTTTCATTGTTCACCTCCCAATTTAGCTACTAAAGCCCGAATATCCGACACATCCCAGACACGGCAACGCGGGGATAGGAGCTTTCCGGCGGGATAGCGGCCTTCCTTTACGCCATTAAGGAAACTGGTTTTGGAAATGTTCAAGAACGCCAGAATAGAGGGCAGGCGTGCCACACCTTCAGGCGGCAATGGCGAAGGGACATAGGTTACTTTGTTGCGGGGTTTGGGCGTGGGGCTTGCAGCTTCTTGCCCGTGGTGAACCGCTGCACTTATCGGTTTGATTGTGGGGCTTGTGGCTTCTTGCCCGTGGTGAATCGCCGCACTTATTGGCTTGATTTTGTGGGGCGGGGTTTGTTGGTTGGTTTTCGTTGGCATTTTTTGACCTTCGTAAATATTTAATAGAGGTCAAATTTTAAGACTATGATTTTAATATAAAAATTAGGATATTTTTCATATCCTATGATAATTCCTATGTATCCGATATTTTAGGGCTTGATTTTTCTATGGGCATAAAAAAGGGATTTTTCAGTCCCTTTGATTTATTTGTTTTTGCCCCGCCCTGGCTGCCCTTTAATGCCAGTATTTGCCGAAAATTCTTGCCAAAAAAAGCGGTTGAAATAGCCAAATTCAATATTCCATAATTCGGGATTGGCTTGCTTTACTTGGTTAAAGGCGTTTTCTTTAGTTGTATTCATAATCAAGGTATCGTCAATATCTGGCTGAATCCGCCTAAGGAAATTAAGAAAATCATTTTTCCTCTGTGTTCCAGTCTCAATATCGTTTTTATTCTGCGATTCGGCATCAGGCTTTGATTCGAATATTTTTTCATTTGCCCACCAATTAGCCAGCAGTCCATCAATAGGCCACAATTGTTTATTTTTCAGATAAGTTTCAAAATTATCCTTATGAATCAAGCAGTCATCTGGATAAGCATACAATTTTTCAGGGGTGTAATAATCACCTACAAACATTAATGGATAATCCCCATCCGATTTTGGATAAGGATTAGGCATATTATCCCAATACTCCCAGCCTTTAATATCGCCATAAAATTTAAGCCTACCGGATTTACATAAGCCAATTAGTAGCAGTCTAAAAGACTCCTGTTTTTCTTCGTCATCAGGAAAAGCAAGTTTGGCAATATCTTTGATTTTCAATTCATCGGGCAGGCCACTAATTATTGTTGCCCTCTTTTCTATCGGCAAGTTTTTGATGGCTTCAGTGTTGCCACTTAAAAGATTGTCTAGTTTCACGCTTCACACCCCGTCAAAGTGTCAATCCGTCCTGAAAGGAAGACCAGAAACGGGGGACGAATCCCGCTTATTGCCCCGTCGGGCTATCCGGTCAAGGTGAATTATATCAAGAGATTACGCCAAGGGTTAAAAACAGGGCGTACTTTATGGGGGTTAGCGGTAAATGTCCTTCCGGTGTCCGATTTCGATCACCAAGATAAGCAGTTCGCCGTCTTTGATTTGGCAGATTATCCGGTAATCACCGACACGGTATCGCCAATATCCGGCAAGCTGGCCTTGTAGGGCTTTTCCGGTGGCGCGTGGGTTGGTTTGGGTCGATTGCTTTTTTAAAAAGGCGCGTATGCGTTCCCGCTGCGGGGCATCCAGTTTGTTGATGGCTTGCGCGGCCTTGGCTTTCAGTTCAACGCGCCATTGCATCTAGCTGTTTCTCCCAATCCTCAAAGCTGATAACGGTATCTGAGCCGCTTTCCAGTTCCGCCAACGCGGCATCGGCCGCCCGTGCGTCCTGCCAATCCTCAAGGCATTCGGTCAATAGCCTGTTTGCCAGTTGCGCCAAAGTGGTATGTTCCTGTTCCGCCATTTCAGCCAGCAAGGCGGTGGTTTCGTTGTCGAGTTCTACGGTTGTCATATCTTGCCCCTGTTGGTGTCTTGTCGGGCTTTATTATACGTCTCTGGACAATTCAAGCCACCAAAGCAATCCAGCATCACACGGCTTTTTTAAACGGTATCACTTGCGCCCCGTTTTTGAGGCCGTCCAGATAGTCCGCCCATGATTGCATCATCTTATGGCGTTCTGGTAGGTGTGCGGTGCGGTTGTATGCCCGCCCGTTGGGATCTCTTACAGCGTGGGCTAATTGATGCTCGATAAAGTCAGGCCGAAAGCCTAGCACTTCATCCAAGATGGTTCGTGCCATTGCCCTGAACCCGTGGGCAGTCATTACGTTTTTACCGTAGCCTAGACGTTTTAAAGCGGCGTTAAGGGTGTTTTCACTCATGCACCGATCACCGCGCGGGGTGCGTTCAGACGGGAATATATACCGCCCGTGGCCTGTCAGTGGTTGGAGTTCTAGCAGTATCGCCATGGCTTGGGCGGATAGCGGAACAATGTGCTGCACTTCGGTTTTTGATACAAAGTAACGCCATTCTTTAGCGTCAAAGTCGATGTGTTGCCATTCGGCGGCGCGTAATTCGCCAGGTCGGACAAATACCAGCGGTGCAAGTTTTAAGGCACAAACAGAGGGGAGCGAGCCTTGATAGCTATCTATGGCGCGTAACAATCCGGCTACGGCCTTGGGTTCGGTTATGGCGGCGAAGTGTTCGCCTTTGGCGGGTGGCAATGCACCGCGTAAATCAGGGGTTATATCCCGATCAATGCGCCCTGTTGCCACTGCATAACGGTAAACTTGCCCACATATTTGCAGGGTGCGGTGTGCGGTTTCGATAGTTCCCCGATCTTCAACGCGTCTTAAGCAATCGAGTATATCTTTCGGCAAAATATCGGTAATGGGTTTACTGCCAAGCCAAGGAAAAATGTTCCGTTCAAGCATTCGTTTGGAACGGTTGTTTTTATCTTCCCAGTCATTGACCTTTTTACCGCCCCACTCACGCGCCACATACTCAAAGCTGTTAAGCACAGGCAAGCCCAAATCAAGAAGGCGTTCATTTTCTTTTTGCTTTGCCTGTTCTATTTTTTCTTCTTTACGTTCTGCACTAGGGTCGATTTTGTTGGCGATTTTACTGGCTGCTGTTTTGGCTTTTTTTCGGGCATCAATTAATGATGTTTTGGGATAGACACCCAATGATAAGGTTTTGCGTTTGCCTAAAAAGGTGTAATCAAATCGCCACCATTTAGCACCAGTGGGTTTAATGAGTAGATACAGGCCACCACCATCATTTAGGCGTTGGTCTTTGTCGGTGGGCTTTGCGTTGCGGATAGAGACATCAAACAGAAGTTCTTTAGCCATTGCGGTAACTCCTTGAAGTAAAAACAACATACCTTGCTTGCAGTAACTTTTATCGCAGTAACTTTAAAAAATACTGTTACTGACAAAGTTACTGCTAAAAGTTGTGGCTTCCATTGTATGTTACTGCACTTCGTTGGACAATAAAAAACCCGCTAAGCCTTATGACTTGCGGGTTTTTGTACTTCGTGGAATCTGTATGAATTCACTAGTGGAGGCTGCGGCCGGAATCGAACCGGCGTAGATGGCTTTGCAGGCCACTGCATAACCATTTTGCTACGCAGCCGTATATCGAAATAAAAAAGCCGCGAAATTCGCGGCTTTTTTTAGAACTATTGGAGCGGGAAACGAGATTCGAACTCGCGACCCCAACCTTGGCAAGGTTGTGCTCTACCACTGAGCTATTCCCGCACTGGAATTTATTCGACGTATTATATAGATTTAATAATTTGCGTCAAGCTAAATTTTATTGGACATCAATTGATAACGCCCAACCTGAATTACCTTTACACTCACCTTCTTCTATTTGGACTTTAGCATAAGCATTTTTCTTTCCATATGCGTCTTGCAGTTCAAGGATAGAGACAGGCGTTCCTTGCGCGATATGTTGGCAGGCACCATTCCTATCGGCTTCTTCGGTGTCATCATACGCAGCGATTGTCCCTGGGACAGATACTAAACGGACGGTTGCTTCCTTATCGTAGGCATTGGCACTTTTTAGTACATATCGTTGGCCTACTGCAAGGTTTTTGATCACAGGGCCTGAAACGGTATTCGAGTCACCGCCGCTCATCATCATTATGATTAGAAGAATAACGACACCGCCAACAGCACCAAAAAACACTTTAGGGTTTTTTTCTTTTAAGCCAAGTACTGTTGAAATAATATTATTAACTGTTTTTTTCGGGGCTTCATCCGCTACCGTATTTTCTACAGTTTGGTTTTCATTTTCTTCATTGCTCATTTTTCATCCTCACGATAATTCAATTTTATTTATTATTTTTTGCAAATATGCCGGAAGCATTTTTATGTTTATGATGTTAATTTAACTAAACGTTTTTGCTTCAAACAATCCCCTCGACTTTTTAACCAGCAGTTAAATGATCAATCAATAACTACTTAATTTACCAACTTACCATGATGAAAAATCTTTTCAAGTGTTTTGGCCGATTAATTATTATTTCATGATGGGAATAAAGTATCGGCTTTTTTAAGCGCTGTCTATTATCTTTTTTTCTGGCGTTTTCATGCATTCGAACCGCCAATATCCTAAGCCTATATTTTTCTTGTTTTTCAATGTGATATTGAATTCCTCATGCTCGATAAATAAACGGATCATATCACCCGTTTTTAGGAAAAAAGTGTCGGTAATGAGGTAGCTCTTGGATTCTTGGTCCTTTACTTGGTAAAAGAGGGCTTTTTTAAAGGCTTCGTTGGCGCCAGTGTTCAGCTGAAAATAATTGACGGCTAAAGCATGGGGGGTTAACAAAGATAGCCCAAAGCTTACTTTGCCATTTTCTTTCTCTACGACCAGCTTGTCGACTATCCCTAATGACCGTTTATTTGCTGGCGTGCCCGCTTTTCTGAAGCTGACTAAGCTGCCGACGGATAAAATCCCCTGTTTTTTAAATATACAAGATAGAAGCCGGTTGGAGACGGATTGTGCAATATATTCCAGGTCATCTTCTTCCGCAATATCAAGGGCTTTTTGTAGCTTATAGGTGGCTGTCAGGCCGATGGCTATATAGCGGTCAAGCCGGTCACCAAAAAGCGGTGTGCTTTCTAAGGGGATGCCAGACCATCTTTTTTTAAGGTAATCAAGCAATTCTACCGTTAGTTTTTCGTTTGCATTGCCAACTAAATTTGATGCCGTATATCTTGATTCGGGGACGTTGACACTGGCTTTTTTGGCGTCGATGATCTGATAGAGTGTTGTAAAGTCGATGAAGAGCCGAATGGACTCGGATTGGATGTCGTCACTGAGTTGAAAAAAAGGGGGTTTGTCTTCATCAAGCAAGACAATGCATTGTGTCTGTTGTCCTAAGATAGGGTGGTTTTTAAATACGACGTGGGGGCTTAATGTTTGGATGAAGCTGTTGACCCATTTAATTTCCCTTTGCATCAGGCCTTTGGTGTCCGCAAGCATCAGCAGGAGTGTTTCGATGTAACAACCTTCAGGGCTGCTGGTTTTGCTTGTTGGATTGACTGCGTCGTTCAGGGCGATTTGTGCCGTTTGTTTTTTAAGTTTAAGGCTGAGTTTATATAATGAATGCAAGTCCAACCATATCCAGTCCGGGATAGCCATGCCCATAATAAAATGGCTTTTGATGATTTGGCTTAGCCCTTTGAGGCAACGATGGATGGACAAGGAGATATTTTTGCCCTGAAACCAGCTGACCGAATGGCTGTTCAGCTCTTTTAAAGCGATCCAGTAGCTCAGGGTAAATTCTTTTTCTAGGGCGACCAAAAACCTAAAGGCCTTTTTTTCGCTTTCTTCTTTTGGAAAATCCGTTTTCACTAATCTTGAGCGCAAATATTCCTCAATGGCAAGAAAGCTGGGCCTTAATTTTTCTAGGGTATCCAAACGTAACTGGACAGGCGTTTTTATGCCGTTGAGTTCGGTAATATAGTCATAAACTAACCGTGAGGCCAATAACGGGTTGGCAATAGGCAATTCAGAGACCCATTGCTCCAAAATTTTCTCATCAAATTCCTTCAGCCGCTGAGGATCGTTCCTTTGCTTTGGAATAACTAGAAAAAATGAATGTCTCAATTAATTATCCACCCGGTTTTTTTAGAAATGATTGTCTGGAAAAAATGATTTAGATAAAAAACGCAATGCTTACATATGCCCAGAGTTTTATTACCCACCACCTTTTCTGCTCATCATCCCTTTTGATGGATTGTAACCAAGTATGGCTATTGCCATAAACACTGTGAACGCAACCAGGGTATATATAAACGCGTATTGGGCCATTTGTCCATACAAGGCAAAGCGGATGAGTTCAACTGCTTGGGAAAAAGGATTGTATTGGGCCAAGTTGTGCAGCAAGGCGCTGGATTCTTTTAACTTCCATAGCGGATACAATGCTGTTGACATAAAAAACATCGGAAAGATGACAAAATTCATTACGCCTGCAAAGTTTTCCAGTTGTTTGATAAACGACGACAGTAACAACCCTAATGCCCCTAGCATCAGCCCTGAGAGCATCAGCGCGGGCAATGCCCATAAATAGCCTTGCCAAGGCGCGTGAATGTCATCGCACCAGGCGATGCCTAAAAATACATACACTTGTAAAATGGAAACCCCGACACCTGCAAATAATTTACTGAGCAATAAAAACCAGCGTGGCAACGGGCTCACCATCAAAATACGCATACTGCCCATTTCCCGGTCATAAACCATTGATAACGAACTTTGCATACCATTAAACAACTGGATCATGCCACATAAGCCGGGTGTGATATAGACTTCGTACAGAATATAGGTTTCGTAAGGGGGGCTAATCGCCAAGCCTAATGCCGCCCTGAATCCGGCGGCAAAGACAAATAGCCAGACCAATGGCCTGACCAGTGCCGAAATAAAACGTTCGCGCTGGGTGACAAAACGCCAGAGCTCACGTCCAACGATGCCCCACATCGCCCGCCAATAATGGACAATAGTCACGTTGCTTCCCCTTGCGTCAAGTTGTGGAACGCTTCTTTAATGTGGGCCGTGTTAGTTAACCGTAAGACCTCATCTACGGTGCCATTGGCTTTTATATGGCCTTTATGTAGGATCAGTAAATGATCGTCGGGATAGATCTCATCAATCAAATGGCTCGCCCATAATACGGCAAGCCCGTTTTCCTTACTGAGCTGATGGACATATTCGACTATCGCTTGCCGGCTCGGCACATCCAGTCCGACAGTCGGTTCGTCCAATAACAACAAGGACGGTTTGTGTATCAATGCCCTGGCAATTTCCACGCGGCGTTTATGCCCGCCATTGAGCTGGCGGATTTTCTCAAGCCTCCTTTCCCACATATCAAGCCGTTCCAGTTCCTGCCGGATCTGTTGCTGTGCTTGTTTGCGCCCGATGCCATGCAAAGAGGCGTGGTAATACAGGTTGTCCATGACAGACAAATCTAAGTCTAAGGTCGTCTGTTGGAAGACAATGCCCAGCTTGGCCAATGCCTTGCAGGTTTGCCGTTGCAAGTCAAAGCCACATAATTCTATGCGCCCGTCATGGCTGTCATATAAACGGGTGATTAGGGAAAATAAGGTGGTTTTGCCCGCCCCGTTAGGGCCGAGTAAGACGGTGCATTCACCCGCACGAATTTGAAAACCGACCTTATCCAAGACTTTTTTGCCGCTGTAGGTAAAGCTTAAATTTTCTATTGATAAGGCAATCGCTGGCTTCATGGTTTTACCGCGACTCCCCAAGGATACGTCCCGACCCCCACTGATTTGGTCACGGCCATATTTTCAAGGTCAATGATCGACAAGTCGTTGCTCACGCCATTGGTGGTATATAAGCGCTTTTGGTCAGGCGAAAACGCCAAGTTCCAGACCCGCGAGCCGACCAGAAGCATTTTTTCCACTTCAAAGGTTTGTGCATTGACCACGGCAACGCGGTTTGCAGGCCCTAATGCCACATAGCCACGGCGCCTTTCTTTGTCAATGGCGATGCCTACTGGCTGGATTTTGTCGGAAGTCACGCCGGTGGCTTCAAATTTAATGGTTTTGATGATTTGTTTGGTGTTGACATCTAACACCATCAAGGTGCCTGCCATTTCTGAAGTTACCCAAAGCTGTTGGCTATCGGCGGTAAAGGTGGCGGCGCGTGGCCTTGGGTCGACTAAGGTGTTTTCGCTGATTTCATGGTTTTTGGTGTCTATCCAATGCACCATATTGGTGGTTTCCGACGCGCTAACCAGCCAGCGGTTATCAGGGCTGACGGTAATCCCTTCGGGTTCCACGCCGACTTTGATTTGTTTGATGGCTTGCTTTTTGGCAATGTCAATTACCGTGACCATGCTGTCATCTTCATTTGAGACATAGAGTTTGTCGCCAGCCGGATTCAGCGCGAAGGTTTCAGGGTCATCGCCCGAAGGTAGCCTGCCCAGTTCTTTCAAGGTTTCGCTGTCAATGATTTTTATAGTGTTTTCATCGCTGGTGGCGACGTACAACACTTTATTGTCAGGGCTGATGGCAATGCCGCGCGGGCGTTGGCCCACCGGTACTGTTTTCAATAACTTGCCGCCCACAGGATCAACAATCGCCAGCGCATTATCCTTTTCCAGGGTGACAAACACGGTTTCAGCCGTAACGGTGGCTGACATGGTCAACAATAAACCGCTTAAAAGCATTTTTTTCATGGTTAATGGTTCCATTGGCATTTTGATTCTGGTTGGTCAAAACCCAGCGTGTCAAGTTCCGATTTAGGGTGCAGAAAACCTTCGATAGGCGCAACGGTGACTAATGACTGTGGGGCCGCCAACAAGACTGGCTGCCGCAATTGCCCGTCCCAGCTCCTGAAGGACAAGGGATTGCCCTTATAGCCTTGCAATGCAAATTTGTCGCTGAGCAAATACGTTTTTACCGGATTGAGTTCTGAGGTTTGCGTGCGCGTCGCCGCTTCACCTATCGCCCTTATTGCCAGATACGCCGCATAGTCTTCCTCTTCCATCCATCGTCCGGCTTTTTCTTTAAAGCGGTTTTGGAGTTGTATGGCGCCCCATTGTTCATGGGTGCGATGCCAGGAGGTTGCAATCAAGCCTTGTGTGCCCATCACGGGTCTAGGCAGCCAAGTCCGGTAATCCAAATATTCGCCAAATTCCCCTTGTTCATCGGCAACCACCAGGACATCATAGTCATCCACTTGGCTGAATACGGCTACATCGGACTGGACGGTGCGCCGTGCATCGTAAGTGTGTTCCCAAGGTTTCTCGGTGACAATATCCATATTGAAGCGTTTGGCGGAGCGTTTGATGGCTTCGGCAAACAAAAGGTCTTCTGGTGCTTTGCCGCTTACCAAAAACCACTTTGTCCAACGTTTCTTCATCATGTATTGTGCTAATGCATCCGTCCGCATGGTGCGTGTCGGCAACAGATGTAGGACGTTGCTACGGCATTGCCCGTTACGCAATTCATCATCGGTCGTCCCTGCATCCAATATCAGCATTTGCTGGGCCGCAGGCAAATCGGCGATCTTTAGTAGAGGTTCCGCAGGCAAGACGGTGACCAAATAACGGTACTTCCCTGCAATTTGTTTGGCAAAAACGTCATCGGCAGCGCCGTCTTCGGGCACAATGAGTTTTTTTAAGTTAAATTGCTGGTTGGTAAATTTTCCGGTGGTATTGTTGTCACTGATTGCCAGCTCGGCACCAAAAATTCCCTTATTTTTGACAAAAATATCAAAATTGGATAAAAAATGGGGAGGGCTTTTCTCTTGCGTTAAATAAACAATATCAATAACTTGTTTATTTTTAGCTGAAGCCGTAGCGAAAAAGAAAATAAAATTAAAACATAAAATGTGAAAAATTACCTTAAATAACACGCTTTCTTTCCTTAATATGGCAGATTTAACCGAGGTAATTCTAGTCGATTCAATAAAAATTATTTAGCTTTTCTAATAAAAGCTTAATTCATATTTGAAATTTCATCTTTACACGCTGATATTAAGAGGACTTATCCTCTTCAGGAATTCTTTGCTTATGAATGATTTCGACGAAAATGACGAATTAGATGTGCTTTTTAACGCCAATTTTCCAGAAGATTTACTCAAAAACCATCGTATTGCCACACGTTTTATCCGTGCCGATATAGACGCGTCCGTCAGTGACCTTGGGTTTTTTTATGGCGGGAAAGTGTTTGCGGTTAACTTGATTGACATTACGAGTAAGGGGGTGTTGATTGAATCTGAAAAAAAACTAAAAATTAACCAGAAGCTGACTTTAACCCTCAAATTTAAAACCGGAAAAACCTTTGTGATTAAAGCAAAAGTCGTGCGTATCGCCGACAACACCAACAACCGGTATGGCATAAAATTTGACCGCTACAACAATGAGTTAGGCGAATATCTTCTGGAAACACAAACTAAACTGGTTTTTAAATAAGAATGGCCATTATCACCCTCAGCCAGATTACCATTTATCCGATCAAATCATTAGCGGGCATCAGCGTAGCCTCTTGCCCTGTCGTAACCACAGGTTTGCAATACGATAGGCAATGGATGTTGGTTGACGTGGATGGCCAGTTCCTCAGCCAACGCCGCTTACCTAAAATGGCCGCCATCAAAACGGCCTTGATTGGGCGGCACCTGCGGATTTCGGTTCCGGATAAAGCGGATTTGGTCTTGCCATTGATGCCTGCACAGGGAGGGGAAGTGCCCTGCCGCATCTGGGAAGATGCTTGTATAGCCCGCCATGTCTCTACCGAAGCTGACCTGTGGTTCAGTGATGCCTTAGGGCAAGAGTGCCGTCTAGTTTATTTTCCGGACAATGAAATTCGCCGTGTTGACCCCAATTATGCACTGGCTGGTGACCAGACCGCTTTTTCCGATGGCTTTCCGTTTTTGTTGGTTTCGGAAAATTCCCTGGCTTGCCTTAACGAAGCCATGCAATTGCCCATGCCGATGGCGCGTTTCCGCCCTAATGTAGTTGTTTCAGGCTGTGCAGGTTATGCGGAAGATAGCTGGCGTGAAATCCGTATTGGCGGGATTGAATTTAGGCTGCCCAAACCCTGTTCACGCTGTTCTATCCCGACTATCGACCCGGACACCGCAGAAACTGGCAAAGAACCGCTATTCACGCTCAACCGCACCCGCAAATGGCAAAATAAAGTCTATTTCGGGCAAAACGCCTTGCATAACCAAACAGGGGTTTTAAGCGTTGGCGATCCGGTCACCATCCTCCAAACAGGCGAAAAGCAGCCGCCTATCTAATCCTGCCCGCGTTCGTACCATCCGTAATACAACAGCCAGGCCACCAAGAACACCAGGTAGCCCGACCATAAAATATCCGAGATAAAATGCCCTCCCGCCGCCATGCGCGACAAGCCCATTACCAATCCTGCGGCCAGCGTCAAGGCAAAATAAAACGCCTTGCGTTTGCGGGATAAGAAATACAGGGCAAACAACGCGTAACCGACCGAACAATGCCCGCACGGGAACGACTTATGCGGCGTGCCGCCGATTTGTAACGGCGGGACATAACCGTTATGCCCCCCAAACTCGCTGGTATGCAGTGGCCTAGGCCGCCCCCAATGGTCTTTAAACACCCAATTGACCACCACGCCCGAACCCAGGGCAATCACCAGCGCCATATACAAAGCAGGCCGCCGCCAAGGTGTTAACCGCCCCACAGCGTAACTGGCGACGGCAAGCAGCAAAGCCCCCACCGCAACAGCACCCAGCACCTTCGGCGCGTAAGCAAACAAACCACGCCATAGCCACCAATCACCCCAAGCCCAAGCGGAATGCCCTTCGCCCCCTTGATAAAACAACGCCGCCGCCCTCTGGTCCAAATCCGTCAACCAGAAAATGGGCGTGGTGACGGACATCAGCAGCAGCAAAATTAGCAATTCACGCCAGCGGCGGGACAAAGGTAAAGGCATGGTTGGTTTCCCGTAAAAAATAACTGTTTTCTAAATGGACAGGCCGTATTTCAGCTTTTCCGCGTAATCCCAGACAAAAGCAACGCCAGCAACGTTGCCCATAACAGGCAAGGAAGCAACCAAAAATAAGTCTGGTAAAAAGTCGCGGCAGGTTGGTTATGGTAAGGGATACGGTAAACGCCAGCCCAAGACTGTTCCAGCGGCGATTGTTCGAGTATTTCGCCAGTAGCCAAACCCACCGTGGAAATGCCCGTATTGGTCACCCGCAACACCGGGCGGCGGAATTCCACCCCACGCGCCAGCGTCATGTACATGTGCTGGTAAGGCTCCTGCCAAGTGCCGTACCACGAGTCGTTAGTGACATTGACGATGAACTGCGCCCCCAACTGCGCCAAGGAACGCGAAAACGCAGGGAACAGGCTTTCGTAACAAATCTGCGCCCCCATTTTAAAACCATTTAAGGCCAGCAACTGCTCAGGCCCCGGCCCGCGCGCAAAATGCCCGGTTACGGGCAACCACTTACGGATTTCAGGAAAATAACTTTCGCCAGGGATAAATTCGCCAAAGGCCAATAGGATCGACTTGCTGTAGTGCGGCGGGACAATCGCGCCGTTTTTATCCAAGACGAACAGGGAATTGGTGATTAACCGGGAGGCTAGGTCGACGCTATATGCCCCCGTCAATAGCGGCACTTGTTGCCCACGCACGAATGCCGACAAAGCTTGGGATTGCCCGGAATCCTTAAACCATTCGCCCAACAAATACGGGTAAGCCGTTTCCGGCCACATGACAAAATCAATTTTCACATCTTTATGCGCCGCTATCGCCTCCGCCGTCAGGCTGGTGTAGCGTTTCCAAATGGCCTCACGATGGCCTTCGCCCACTTCCGCCGAGATTTTTTCCTTATTGCTGATACTGGCCTGCACCAACAAAGCATTCAGCTCCGCATCCGGTGGCGGCAACCGCGATTTCAACCACAGCCCGCCGCAATTCAGCACCATAAAAACCGCCAAGACACCACCACAGATGTACTTGCCGGACGGCTGCCGCCGCTGTTGCCAAGCCACCGTCAACGGCAGGTTGGTCAATACTGTCACCGCGCTCAAGCCGCTGAAGCCGATAAGTTCCGCCCATTGGTAAACCGGAAAATCCGCGCCGTACCACGAATAACCAAAATTCCAGTCGAACACCGTGTAAGAGTTCGCCTCGCACAACGCGGTGATGACCGCCATCAGCCACAATGACCACCTCTCTGGCCCGCGCAGGAAACGCCTTCCCAAAAACCAGAACAGCCCTGCCACAGGCACATACAAATTGGCGATCACCCCGTACAGCATCAACCCGACAATCGCCCAAGGCCAATCCAGATGGGCAAATTGATGCAGCGTCAACGCAACCCAATTAAAGCCAATCAAGGTGAACACAAACGCCGTTAGCAAACCGCCCCATAAAACTGGCCTAAGCCGGGTTTGCCGCAACCAAAACAGCCACAACGGCACGAAACCAAACAAAGAAGCCCAGGGCGGAAACGGAATGTAACTGGTGCCGATGAAAATGCCGGACAGGATGGGCAGCAACCACGGGTTGCGGAGAAAAACGGGGAAACTATTCATAAACAGGGCAAGAAGGTGGTGTTTTTGATTATAAAGGGCTTAAGTTTAGCATCACCTGTGTTACAGGGATTATGCAACGATCTTTCCTAACTTATTTCCAAGCGTCCTGCTTTCAGGCAATATAGCCTTTTCCATAATCCGTTGCACGTAGGCAGCGCAGTGGATGGCAATAACTTTTTCTTGAGAGACTCCCATGCTGCTTTGGTTTAAACGCATCATTATCACGCTAACCCTTTTATTGCTTGCCCTGCTGGCATTCCTCCGTTTCCAAGGTTGGCAATATATCGCCGCTTATTCGGGTGGCGGTTTTGCGCGTAGCTTGCCCGATGCCGCTAGCATTGCCAAAAACCAAAGCTGCGATACTCCTCCGATACAAGTGTTGAGCTATAACGTTATGTACGGCTCGGCATTTATCGAAGCGATGGCGGCGCGTTTCCGCAACGGTGAAACGGGCAAGGGCGAGCTGCCTTGGTCGGTACGCCTGCCCGAAATCCGCGAGCGCATCGCCAGTTTTTCCCCTGATCTGTTGGGTTTGCAGGAAATGGATGCCGATAGTGACGTTGCCGCGATTGTGCCTTTAGGCCAATACACCTTGGTCAGTTACCATTTAGGCAATTTCCAATACGGCGACTCCGCCCTGCTGTTTAAAACCGAACGCTTTGAGCCATTGGATGCAGGGCAATTGTGGCTGGGCAACACACCGGATTTGCCGATGTCCTTAGGCTATCGCCCACTGTCGATGATCCGTTATGTCAATTGGGTGCTGCTGCGTGAGAAGGCCAGCGGTTTTACGTTTATGTTCGTCAACACCCATTTTGACAACGCGGCCGCCAATAAGGAACCTAGCGCGACCTTGTTCCGGCAGCGCATAGCCAGTCTCACGACCAAAGGTTTGCCAGTGATTGTCACGGGTGATTTCAACACCACGGCCAACACTGAACGTTACCGCCGGTTCACAGGGACTGATTTGCAGCCGCCGTTATTGGAAAATGCCTATGTATTGGCCCATAGCCCCCCGGTCGATGCCGTTTTGCATCCCGACCACCGTATCGACCATATTTTAGCGGGCGGCCCCTGTAAAGTGGAAGCCGAGCAATG
Organism: Methylovulum miyakonense HT12; assembly: GCF_000384075.1. Lineage (GTDB taxonomy): Bacteria > Pseudomonadota > Gammaproteobacteria > Methylococcales > Methylomonadaceae > Methylovulum > Methylovulum miyakonense. The sequence continues at coordinate 620,631 of NZ_KB913025.1, read as the reverse complement.
GTCGATTGACCCCCGTCCGCTGAAAAGCGGTTTGCCCATGTCCGACCATGACCCTGTGTTTGCACGCCTGCGGTTTATTGACAACCCGGTAAGCCAATAAGCTTAGGGTTTAGGGTGTGGTTAAAAATAACGCCCTACTTTTAGGATGTTGTGCGGGAGATGGTTTAGGCACAATACCGTTAAGCCAATGGACAAAGGACTAGGGCAGGACGGGGTTTGAAACCCCGTCCTTAACGTTTCAAAATACCTATAGGCACACTGTAAACGTTACGGAATGGATCGGATCGGATCGGATCGCTTATGCGCCTACTGTTGGTACAAACCCGTTCCAGCTGCCGAATGAGTGCTACAAAAAATTAATGTTAAAAAACTTTTGCATACCCACTTAAGTTGTGAAGGTCGGGCTAATACGCCTACTGTTGGTAGCGGTAGCGTAACCAGATCCGGCTAACGTTTTCTGAATCTATATTGAGAATTTGAATGCCTAAAGATCTTCCAATACGCCCTATATTCGGGCCTTCCCATGCCGTAAGGCTCAGATACGCATTATCAACCGGCCAACTCCCTGAGCTAACGGTACCTAGCCGCGTGATTGGGGTGGGCGGCATGCCGATTTGGAGCCCGCGTGTCCGTAAGGAGCTTGCAAGCTCCACGTTGGACGGCAAGGCTTTTTTTATTGTTGGTGATTTTAGGTTTGGCAATAGGATCCTTAATGACCCGGCGTTCAACCCTGAAAAGCGGCAAGAGAAAGAATATCTCGCCATAGAAAAGGCGTTAATCAATGAAGAAAATGACCGCATCCTGTTTGACCTATGCCGGTCGGAAATTGAGTCGCTCAATGTGGAACTTAAAGGGCAGTTACGTTTGTTGTTTTGGGACTTGACTATACGGGAAGCCAAGAACCGTGCGGCAGGGCGCTATCAAGGGCCGGGTGGTTACCGGCATCCGGTCTGGAATCTGGACGATGTGCTTGGGCAGTTTCCAGGCATCGCCATTGACACCAGGGAAATGCTTGAGTATGGGGAACAGCTCTGTATTGATAACAGCGCCCATCCTAGCCTGCTTGGTTGGCTTTACATTGCCAGGTTGTTGCGTGGTGACGCCCATGTGGATTTGGCCGGGTTCATCCGCCATTTTGACCATTCGCTAAACCGCCTTGTTGATTGTGCCTTGGCCAAGGAGCCTGTCCTGATCACCGGCAATTCAAAGTTTACGAGGCTGCTAGGCTTGTCTGTCCAGATGGGGCATTTCCGGTTGCCGGCAGGTTGGGCCATACGCCCCTTATCAAAAACCCTGGAAGCGGAAGCATTCGGCCATTGCCTGTATTTCCCTAGTTTGTCCTCTTTTATGCTGGATGAAACCGAAATTCCGAAAGAAGTGGAAAAAATCCGTCGGATCCGCACTAAACTGGCTTCGAAACATAAGAAGGTCTCCATCATTTATTATGATAATTGGGCCTATGAATCCATATCGCAGCGAAGGGATTATTTGGGTAAGTTCGTCTCAAAGCATCCCCGTGGCCTGACGTCCAATTTAGAGTCAGCCACTTGCCCTGAAGGCCAATCCTATAAAATATCCGATAGTTTTGATTTTGAAAGGATGTTAGAACGCAACGCAACATTGAAACCGACAACTATCGGTATCCTTGAAATCCTTTGCAGAAGCACCTCGCATTTAAGCTATGAACAGGTGACGGAAGCTTATAACGGTTTTGTAGATGAATGTTATGGTAAGGGAGAGCCGGCCTCATTGCCATTAAGTTAAGAGTTTAATGTAATTTAAACAATGTATTACGAATTCGTAGGTCGGGTTAGTATCAGCGTAACCCGACATTTTGGGTGTTGGTTACGTCGGGTTACGCTATCGCTAACCCGACCTACTATGAATTACAAGATGCAATCGCAACAATTTGAATATTAACACTTATTTATTAACTTAATGGTAGTGGGGGCCAGTCTAAGGCGGCGCAAGCAGGTCTGGCCGTATCCCATTGGCATCAAGAAGCATAAGGGACTGGAGGTGTAGGGGCCATGAAGGCCTGTCTGTACGGTTTAAAATGTTATGGAGGGCCGCAAGGCCACGCGTTGCTGCGGCCCCGTTCCTTGCAGTACGCAAAGGCTCCCTCGTGTTAGGGTAGCGGGTTGGCAAGCCTATCCTTAGGGCAACGGATGCCCAAGGCCAAAGCTTGCTCATTGTGAAAAGCCAATAAATTTCCGGTAAGGCGAATCCTGTTTCCAGGTGAAGCTTTCCGTGTAATAGTGCATCAATGCCAAATAGCCGAGCAATCCTAAGGTAACCGCTTTGCGGACTTCCACACCAAAGAAAAATTGTGCCAGTTGGTTGACCAGCCCGTCCCCATAGGCCTGTAGCACAAATGCCAAGGCGAAAGACAAGGTAGGCAACACGATGAAAATAGGCAATTGGCAGGCGGCACTGAAGCGGTAAATGCGGTTTTTGGGCTCAGGGCGATGTTTGTTGTAATCGTGGGTGACGTAAAAAATATACGCGGTGGCGTCATGCACCACCCTCGGCGCGAGTATGGACAAAAAATAATACTGTTGTGCATACAGATAAAAGCTGCCCAAGATCAGCAAGACGTTAGCCCATAGGAAGCATTTGCCCAATGCCGTTTTGACATAGCGTTGGCATAACACCGCGCTCCCCGCCAAACCGATACATAAACCCCCGATGATATGCTTCAGCCATTCGGCTTGTTGCATATCCAAGCTGTTTTTCAAAAAAATGCCAATGTAGATGAAGATACCGGCCACCACGCTCAGCCACAATAGCAACTGGTAAGCCCAAGCGGGCAAACGGCAAATGCCCCGCGCAACGCCGTGTTGTTGTTTCAATACATGCAGCACCGTCCAGGCCGCAACTAAGACATACAAGGCCTTGTAAGGGATAAACAAACTGCCGATACCAAAAAAGGCCGCCAAAGCGACCGTCATCAACAAAATTTTACGTTGGTAACACTGCCAATAATCGCCGTTACTGGCCAACACCACCGCACTGGCGATGATGTGCGGCGTACCAAAAAGGATTTGGAACAGCAAAAAATGCGAGGGGCTACTGGGCAGCTGGGCTTTTAGGGCGCCTTGCCAAATCCCGGCGTCCAGCAGTTGCAATATTAGGCATAAGGGAATCATCAGATACAAACTCAATAACAACCGAAATGACACGGTGAGTTTGCCGGCGCGTGTCAGGTCTTGAATAGAAGCGGTATGTGCGGACATGGGATTACCTTTTTAGGGCAGTGAGGTTTTTAACTTGCCATAAACATCTTTATCCATGCCATTACGACCGCCACGATATTTTTTGTTTTTTCTTCGTCGTGGCCCGCTTTCTTGGCATATTTATACTTAAGTTGATGCTTATGGATACGTTTTCCAGTTACCATGTTTCTTGCCGCCGCCTTGTAGTAAAGCTGGAGTGGGGATGTTCCTTTAATTTAATGACAGCGGCATGACGGCATGGTGCGTAAACCCGTAGTTCTTTAAAGCAGGCCCCGATCATCAGCATCGGGTGTGCGATGTCCAGGCGAAAAGCGGGTTTTCTGCGGGCATAAGTTAAACCTATTAAGCACTTGCATTCAAGTGTTGCGTGAAAAACAGATATTAAAAGGTCGAAATTACCTGTCATATCGTCGATAATGATGGCTTTTGCATGAAGTGCCGGAACTGTTTGCCTGTTTATGAAGTTGGAAAAAATCAAGCTCTCTGGGTTTAAGTCTTTTGTTGATCCAACGACCATCCCTATCCACGGCAATCTGACGGCGATTGTCGGCCCTAACGGTTGTGGCAAGTCCAATATCATTGACGCGGTGCGCTGGGTCATGGGCGAAAGCTCCGCCAAGCATTTGCGTGGCGGCAATATGGCGGATGTGATTTTTAACGGTTCCTCAGGCCGGAAACCCGTCAGCACCGCATCCGTGGAATTGGTGTTCAACAACAGCGAAGGCAAATTGGGTGGCGAATACGCGCAATATGACGCCATCGCCATCAAACGCCAAGTCAGCCGTGACGGGCAATCGCTGTTCATGCTCAACGGCGCGAAATGCCGCCGCAAAGACATCACCGATTTGTTTTTAGGGACAGGCTTGGGTTCGCGCAGTTATGCGATCATCGAACAAGGCACGATTTCGCGCATGGTCGAAGCCAAACCGGAAGATTTGCGTTTGCATATCGAAGAAGCGGCGGGGATTTCCAAATACAAGGAACGCCGTAGCGAGACCGAAACCCGCATGAAGCACACGCGGGAAAACCTGGAGCGGCTCAATGACTTGCGCGAGGAAGTTGACAAGCAACTCAAGCACCTGCAAAAGCAAGCCGAAAAAGCTGAAAAATACACCGCGCTGAAAAAACAGGAGCGCCAGTTCAAACTGGAATTGCTGGCCCTGCGCTGGAGCGCTTACCAGCAAGCCGCCGAAACGCTGGAAACCACGCTGCATGAAGTCGCCGCCGAACATAACCGGTTGTTCATGGAATTGCGCGACTTGGACACCGCCATCGCCACGCAACGCGCCGGACATAAGCAACAGCAACAGCAACTCAACCAAGTCCAAGGCGATTATTACAGCGTTGCCGCCGATGTCGGGCGGCTTGAGCAAACCATCGCCCACCAGCAAAACAGCCATCGGCAAGCGCTGCAAGACATCGACCGCACCCGCCAGCAAATGGGGCAATTGCAAACCGAGATCGAAGCGGATGCCCAAACCTTAGAAAACTTGAAACAAGATTTATTAGTGGCGGAAGAGGCCTTGGACATTGCCCAAGACCGCCAGGACGAATGCTTGGACAAGCAGCAGGACATGCAACAGCAGCGTCTGTTGTGGCAGCAGCAATGGGACCGTTACCGCACCGAAAGCGCCAAATACCGCGAGCAGGCCGAAGTCCAGCGCGTCAAGTCCGAGCAATTGGGCAACCAGAACCGCCAATTGCAGGCTCGTTTGGAAAAAATGCTGCATGAGCGTGAAGATTTGACCGCCAGCAACTTGGCGGAAGACATCGCCGAATTGGATGAAAGCATCCAGGCCATTGCCTTTGAGCGGGAAACTTTGCAGCATCAGTTGGAACAGCAGCAGCACATTATCCGCGAACAGCGGCAGCAGGCCAAAACCGCCCAAGAAGAGCTGCACGCAAGCCGCTCCGAACTGCACGGCATCACCGGGCAAATCACGTCGCTGGAATTGTTGCAGCAGCATGCCATGGGCAAGGCCAATGAGAATTTGCAAGGTTGGCTGCATGCCCTGGGCTTGCACAACAACCAACGCTTGGCCGAATTTCTGGAGGTGCAAACAGGCTGGGAAAATGCTGTGGAAACTGTTTTGGGCAATACCCTGGAGGCAGTGTGTGTGGGCGATATTGCCCCATTGGCAGGGGACTTGGCCGGGCTTACCGGCGATTCCCTGACCCTGTTCGCATTGGCTTCCAAAGGGGAGGCGGCGGCAGGCCGTAGCCACCCCGTTGGCGCGCAACGCTTACAGGATAAAATCAGCGCCCCTTCGGCATTGGATGGATTGTTGGCTGGCGTATATTGTGCTTGCGATTTGGCGGAAGCCCTGGATTTGTCAAGGGATTTGCAAGCCCATGAGTCGGTTGTGACCCCTGATGGCATTTGGTTAGGCCCGGATTGGCTGAAAATTAGCCGTACCCAAGACAGCAAGACGGGCGTGTTACAGCGGGAAAAGGCCTTGCGTACCCTGAAACAGCGCCAGGACATCGTCCATGAAGACATTGGCCAATTAACGGGACAGCAGGAGCTTAGCGAAACCGCGTTAAAAACCGCCGAACAGCAACGCGAATTGCTGCAACAACAACTGGACCGGCTGAATGCCGAGTGGTCGCAAAAAAACGCCCAATTCAGTGCGCAATCGGCACGGTTTGAGCAACAACAACGGCGGTTGCAACAAATCCAGCACGACCTGGATAGCATCAACGGGGAATTGTCCGAGAATGCGGAGACCATTGCTGAAGCGACGTTATTGCAGGAGGAAGCCGGGCAGGTGTTGTTTGACCAGGACGACCAGCGCGGGCAGTTGGAAACCTTAAACCAACAATTGCAACAGCAACAGTTGCAGCTTGATAAAGCTGTCAACGAGGCGCGGCAGCAAGTCTATGACAGCAAAGCCAAACTGGAGGGTTTGCGGGCATTGGAAGTGTCCACCCATAAGCAACGCACCCGTTTGCAAGACCAACGCCAGCAAGCGCAAGACTATCTGGCGGAGTTGGAGCAAAAATCCCTGCAAACCCTGTTGCCCTTGGATGCCGAGAAACACTTGCTGGAACAACAAACCGCCAATAAACAGCGGCTTGAAACACAATTAAAACAGCAACGCCAGCTGCAAGACGAGATGGAAGCCGAGACCGTCAAGTTATCCGAACAACACACCCGTGTACAGCGGGCGCTGGAAGGGCAAAAAGAACGCCTGGACAAACTGCGTTTTGAATTGCAAGAAAGCCAAGTCCGGCAACAAACCATCAACGAACAACTGGACGAGATGGCGGCGGACGCCAGCCAGATCCTTACGTTTTTACCGGCGGAAGCGGATGAGGCGCGCTGGAAAAAAACCGCTGACGAGGTGTCGGCGCAAATCGAGCGTTTGGGGACAATCAACCTGTCGGCCATTGAAGAATACCAAGCACAAGCGGAGCGCATGAAGTTCCTCAACGAACAACATGCCGATTTGAGCGAGGCCTTACAGACTTTAGACCAGGCGATCAGTAAAATCGACCAAGAAAGCCGGTTACGTTTTAAGGAAACATTCGATAAAATAAACAGTGGCTTGCAGGAAAAATTCCCGAAATTGTTTGGCGGCGGACAAGCTTATTTGGAATTGACCGACACTGGAAATGGCGCGGCACACGCGGCGGCCGGGCAAAATTTGCTGGAAGCTGGGGTCAATATCATTGCCAGGCCGCCCGGCAAAAGGAACAGCTCCATCCATTTGTTATCGGGCGGGGAAAAAGCCTTGACGGCCGTGGCCTTGGTTTTTGCCATTTTTGAACTCAACCCCGCGCCTTTTTGTTTGCTTGATGAGGTCGATGCGCCGCTTGACGATGCCAATGTCGGGCGCTTCTCACAAATGGTCGAGGCAATGTCCGAGACAGTGCAATTTTTATATATTTCACATAATAAGGTTACAATGGAAATCGCAAAACAGTTGGCAGGTGTGACGATGAAAGAGCCGGGCGTGTCCCGGATGGTTGCAGTTGATATTGAAGAAGCAGTCAGTCTGGCGGAAATCTAATGGATAAAGAATTATTAAGAGTAGTCATTATTGCAAGCGGCCTGATTATCATTGTGGGTATGTTGGCTTGGCATTTTTTTAAAAATAAAAAGTCATTCCAGGACATGATGTTTTTTGGCAACCAGGAAATCAAAGGCAAAATCGACCCGGCCATTGTCGTGAATACTGGAAACGATGATTTTGATGTCGTGCCTAAACCCAAAAAGAAGCTTATTGATACGGTCGAGTTATTGGAAAAAATCAAGGCCAAGCCGAAACCTGGGCCTACATCCGAACAGCCCGTATTTGAAGCGGATGAAGACCAACAAATGTTCGGGGATTTCGATTTTGCCAACGAAGATTATGCCGATGAAGGGTTTCCGCATACTGACGGGCCGGCAGCAGACAGCCCCCAAGAAGAGCTTCCTGAAGAAAGCATTGCCCCACGGTTTATCGCGCCGGACATTATCCAATTCCGGGTTCTTGCCAAATCCCCGGAAGGCTTTAATGGTTTGGACATGCTTAAGGCTTTCCGCATCGCCCAACTGGAGTACGGCAACCTGAAAATATTTGAACGCTTCGATGCCAACCATCTGGTTGATTTTGGTGTCCTTTGTATGGTCGATCCGGGGACTTTTCCAGACCACGATTTAGACCAATTCTACTGTCCTGGCCTGGTGTTCTTCATGCAGCCTGCTTTGTTGGACGATGCGGTCAAGGTGTTTGATGATTTCCTGGAAGCGATCAATATTGTCGCCGTCGAATTGGATGGTAGTTTGCTCGACCATGAGAAAAATCCGCTGACCAATGCCACGATCAAAATGATCCGGCAAAGTTTGTAAACCATCCCCGGTAGGGATGTTGCAAGGCAACGTCCCTACAACCGCCGCCCCAAACCCACCACCGCCTATGGCCGTTTTATAGGCCCATGCCCGCACCGGATTGACCGTGAGCCCACGCTACCAACAACTGATCACCACCCTCAACCAGTGGAATTACGAATACTATGTGCTCGATAACCCCACCGTTGCCGATGCCCGATATGATCAAGCGTTCCAGGAATTATTGGCTATAGAAGCCGGACACCCCGACTGGGTCACGCCCGACTCGCCTTCCCAACGGGTCGGTGCACAACCCATAGACGAGTTCCGCAAAATCGAGCACCGCGTCAAAATGTTGTCGCTGGCCAACGCATTTTCCTTGGAAGAGACCTACCAGTTTTTTGAAAAGGCCGCAAAAGAATTGGATAAGGCGGCTGATGAGCTGGCTGTTTTCGCCGAGCCCAAACTTGACGGGCTAGCGATCACCATCCATTACGACCATGGCCTGTTCAGCTACGCGGCGACCCGTGGTGACGGGCAAATTGGCGAAGATGTCAGCCACAATATCAAGACTATCCGGTCCGTCCCGCTGAAACTCACCACTGATGCGCCTCCCGCCAAGCTGGAAGTGCGTGGCGAAGTGTTCATGCCCAAAACGGCGTTTGCCAAGCTCAACCGTTTGGCGGAAGAAAACAACGGCAAAACTTTCGTCAACCCCAGGAACGCCGCCGCCGGCACGATCCGGCAAATGGATCCCAAAATCGCCGCCGGGCGTGACCTGCGCTTCATCCCTTATGGCATAGGTGAATACCAAGGCGGACATGATTTCACGGCGCACTCGGAAATATTGGCTTATTTGGCGGGCCTTGGTTTCCGGAAAAACGCCCATTGTTATCGCTTCTTGGGCAGCCTTGCCGAGTTCACGCAAAATTACGCGCTGATGGAGCAAGCCAGGGAAGGCTTGCCGATGGAAATTGACGGTATAGTCTACAAAATCGACAGCTTGGCCTTACAAAACGCGCTGGGCTTTATCGCCCGTTCGCCGAAATGGGCGGTGGCCCGGAAATTCCCGGCGCAACAAATGGTCACGCAATTGCTGGACGTGGACTTCCAGGTCGGCCGGACTGGCGTCTTGACCCCGGTCGCACGCCTCGAACCCGTATTTGTCGGCGGCGTGACCGTCAGCAACGCCACCTTGCACAATATGGACGAAATCGAACGCCTGGGCTTGTGCATAGGCGACAGCGTCGAAATCCAACGGGCGGGTGATGTCATCCCGAAAATATCACGGGTTGTTGCGGAAGGCGGGGAGCGGAAGCCCGTCATCATGCTCCCCAACTGCCCGGTCTGTGGCGCGGCGGTGGAAAGGACGCCCGGGCAAGCCGCGTTCCGTTGCTCGGGCGGTTTAAGTTGCCCCGCACAAGGCGCGGAGCGCATCCGCCACTATGCCTCACGCAAGTGCATGAATATCGTCAATCTGGGCACGAAACTGATCGAAGTCTTGTACAGCAAAGGCGTCCTGCGCACCATCGCCGACATCTACACCCTAAAGGCCAGCGATATTGCCGATTTGGACGGGCAAGGCGAAAAGAGTGCGCAAAACGTGCTGGATTCCATCAACGTATCCAAAGCCACCCGCTTAGGGACATTTATCGCCGCCTTGGGCATACACGAAATCGGTGAGGAAAGCGCCAAAGCCGTTGCCAGGCATTTTAAAAATTACCCTGCGATTGCAAACGCCACTTTCGAAGAACTGCTGCAAGTGCCGGACATAGGGCCGGTGATGGCGAAAAATATCGTGGATTTTTTTGCTGACGCCAAAAACATAGCGATAGTGCAGGCCATTATTGATGCAGGCGTGACGTGGCCTGACGAGGACGGCGCCCCCCCGCAGGCGCAACCCTTGGCAGGCCAAACGTGGGTCATTACCGGCACGCTATCTATGCCACGGGATCACTTCAAAACCCTGTTGGAAAGTTTAGGGGCGAAAGTTTCGGGTTCTGTTTCCAAAAAAACCACTTGCGTGCTGGCGGGGGCGGATGCCGGTTCCAAGCTGGATAAGGCCGAGGCTTTAGGCGTGAAGGTATTGGATGAAGCGCAGTTTAAGCTCCAATTTGAAAGCTGATAGGCAAATTTAACGGGCTTGTGCAAACATAGGCTGGCTCAATCCAATATGCCTGGCCCGCCCAGTTTTATGGGCAAGGTCCCGAAACGTAAAACGGCTATAATGCCAACTTTTTATCCACATGGAACCCGCTATGGAAAACTTACCTGAAAAAACCTGCTCAATCGAGCGTCTGGTCACCCAGCCTAAACTTGTCGCCGCCGCCAAAGCGGGTACGAAAACACAGCAACGCCGAGACGGTGTATATGGCTGGGTGGGGGAAAGCTTTGAGTTGGACGGGATGGCTTTTGTTGTCACTGGCTTGAGCCGCCAGCGTTTAGGCGATATGACGGATGAGGATGCACGGGCCGAAGGTTTTCCTGGCTTGGCAATGTATAAGGACATTATCCTGAAAATGCACACTGGCATGATCTGGGAAGAAGACCATTTGGTTTGGGTGCATAGTTTTGCTGTTAAGGCCGATGCGTGAGCACCCAAAGAAGCGCATGATGGGTGAAATTTTATAATAGGGGCGGGGGTGAATAAAAACGGTTTGCCCCGCTACCGCCTGTAAGCCAAATTCCGGCAATCCATGCCAATGACTGGCTTCTTCCAGACGGTTGTCCGATGGCCCTCCACCCGTTACCGAACGCCAGGCGTTTGTGAAAATATCTTCAATATCAAAGGCATAATATTAGGTTTTCCGGCGGTTCAGTTTCTGCCGGATTTGCCCTTGTTCGTCTTCCCCGCACATGAACGCATAAAAATACCCCGTTGCCAGCAGCATATAAAATACGCCAATAATGCCCAAGATGATAATTAACAGCCAGCGGTTGGGGGCTAGCGAACTTATCCAGGGCCCAATGGCGGCCATCAGGCCATAGCCGAACACGTACGGCATCATGCCCGGCAATAACACCGAGCGGACAAACCGCCATAGCTTTAGTTGTAGGCGGTAATTGCCAACCAGCAGGTAAACCAACGCGCTTAGGATACGTGCCACCATGACCAATAAGGCGATGGTGACAATATCAAACGTGGAATATCGCCACACCGTGACCAGGCCCGCGATGACAAACACCACTTGCCAGCCGATATAGCCGAAAGTGCGGGCGGGTTGGTTGATGCCTTGATAATACGCCGATAAAGGCCCGGTCAGGACATGCAATTGATAACCCGCACAGGCGCAAACCATCACTTTCATGGTGTCCGCCAAATTCATGGCCGTGTTTTTGCCTATCCACGCGATAATCAGCCAAGCCGCAAACGGGGCAAGAAACCCCATCGCCAAACCGTTGAGCAAATTCAGGTAACGCAGGCCTTGCGTGTACAGCTTTTGGATGTCTTCCCGTTTGCCCAGATGGTGCGCTTCGGTGATGGCGGGCAGGAAGCTTGCGTTCATGGACGAGAACACCTGGCTGGCCATGACCGGGAATTTTTGCCCCAAATCCAAAATGGCGATCGCCGCCAAGCCGCTCAAATAACCCGCCAACACCCGTTCGATGGAATACATGGCGACACCCAGCAAGCCGGAAAGCTGCAAGATGCCGCCGTATTTTAAAAACGTGCCCAAAAAATCCCGGTTCACCAACCGCAGGCTGATGCGCAGATCAGGGATGGCGCGGTAACACAGGGCAATATAAACAAAGGTGGAAAAAATATACCGGGCGAAGAACGCCCATAACAAGGACTCAATACCGTAATGCAGCAGCAGTAGCGTGACGATCAGCGCGGTTTCCAGCAAAAAACTGATGATCCAAACGAGGGTTTGCTGGGCGATTTTTTGCAGGCCGTGCAAGATATAGGCGAACGCGCCCAGGGTCATATCCAGCAACATCGTCGCCAGGGTGCCGAGTATCAGGACTTGCGCGGTATGCTGCAAATGCGGGGCGACCTTAAAGCCTTGCAACAACCAGGGCATAGCCAGCCAGACACCCGACAAGGCGATGAGGCTGAATGTAAACGTCAGCAGCAAGCCGGTGCTGACCAAGCCGCTAATGGATTCATGTTGGTTCTTGGCGTTGTACTCGGCAACGTAGCGGATATAAACATTGGACACGCCAAACGCGCCCATGCTGACGTAGCTGATCAATAAAAAACACGTCGCCCAGAGGCCGTATTCTTCCAGCGACACATAATGCAATATCAACGGCGGCAAACCGACACGGGTCAGCAAGTACAATAACCGTCCCGCCGTCTGCGCCACGGTGTTGCGGAAAAATGGGTTGCCTTGGCGTTTGTTTTTCATGGCCGTCACTGTGATTCCTATGGGGGTTGGCGTAGAGTATAGCCTTGTTTGTTGCTTATCAATATGCCGGAGGCCGGATGTTGTCAGGTCTCATAACATAAATACAAAAACAGGGGCTTTATCCATGCTGGCGATCTTCCGAAAATTAATCCGCGCTTTCCTCACTAAAAACGCCATGCAATCCGGCCGTTTTGTCGGTTTGTACCGTAAATTTTGCCAACCTACCGGCCAAGAATGGGCGCAATATCTCAAACGGCACCATGTGCTGTACCAAATGGGCGAGGATTGTGTCGTGCAAATGAATGTCGAAATCACCGACCCCAAACATGTCCGGCTTGGCAACAATGTGCGCCTGACGGGGTGTACGCTGTTCGGGCATGACGGATCCGTCAATATGCTGAAAAAAATGACCGGGCTGTGCCTGGACAGTGTCGGCAAGATAGACATACTCGATAATGTTTTTATCGGGCACCGGGCGATCATCATGCCCAATGTCACGATAGGCCCTAACGCCATTGTCGCGGCGGGCTCGGTCGTCACCCGTGATGTGCCGCCGAACACCATTGTGGGCGGCATCCCGGCAAAACCCATAGGCACGCTGGATACGTATATCAAACGTTGTGAAGAACGCACCAACGCCCTGCCGTGGCGGCATCTTTTGTCCGCCGATAATTTTGCCCCGGCGACAGATGAATTGACCAGAATCCGTTGTGAATACTTTTTTGGGAAGGCCGACGATGATGCGCAATTAACCAAGCAAGATGCTTAAGTGGAATGACGCAAAACTGATGGCGCAAATGTCTTGACTTGCTATTGGCAAACTTAAGGATAGAATCAGTAAGTGACACCAAAATAAAAACTCAATGAATGGAATTCAGCCAGGAGAAAACCCATGTTCCCGTTTGATGCTACTAAACCCGTAGTCGGCAAGGCCAGTGTGGTCATTAATAAACCTACCACCGATATTTTTGTTTTTATTGGTGACCGTTTTTTTGAGAACTACCCGAAATGGGCCTTAGAAGTGACTGATTTCCAGCCATTAAATGGTTTGCAAATGTTTGTTGGCGCGAGGGCCGAGCAACTGCGCCGCGACCAGGGTCAAGACATCAAATCGGTTTTCGAAATAACCGAATTTCATCCTTTCATCAAACTGACGTTCAAAGGCCTTACTGCGCCGTATATGAACAGCTATTATCTGGAACCGGGCGATACTGAACAATCAACGTTGCTGACTTTTAGCTTTACGTTATTGGAATTGGAATTGTTCATGCGGCCTTTTGAAAAACTCATCCGCACCGCGATTGAAGAGGGTGCCGAGAATACTGTCGAAAATATCAAAAACCTGCTTGCTGACGAGCTGGAACCCACCACCCAACTTGGAGTTTAACCATGAGTTTTGTCGTAGAAAAAGACAATGGATTGATCCCACAAATTCTCTCGTCAATTTTGGACGAGTGCGTCAATGGCGTGACGCTTGCTGACCCTGACATTGAAGGCGCACCTATCGTGTACGCCAATAAAGCGTTTGAGCGGCTGACCGGATATACCAACACCGACATCATTGGGCATAACTGCCGCTTCCTGCAAGGTATTGATCGTGACCAACCGGAACGTTATCTGATTGCCGATGCGATGAAAAATGGGCAAAGCGTCGAAGTCACCTTGCGTAATTACCGTAAAGATGGCGAATTATTTTTTAACCATTTAAAAATTACCCCGTTGTTAGACCGCAAAGGCAGGGTGATCTACTATTTGGGTGTGCAATATGACGTGACCTATCAAGTGAAGGCAAAAAATGAAATCGCCGAGCTCACTAGTTTGTTGGGGGCATTTTCTGAAAAAGTGGTGTAATTTTTGGGTGCGGGGGCAAGCGTGGGATTATGGCCCCCAGCCCCATAAAAAGATAATGCCATTGACTCTACGTACATCTCGTACACTTAGCGGCCAACAATCACCAGGTGAGTTATGAGTCCAGCCGAAAATCCCTTACCACTCGCCGAAGCCAGCCTACAAGGCCATGAATCCGGCATAATGTTCAATGAAGCCCTGTTTGGGTTGGCGATGGTGGCGTTTGTTGTGTTGATGGTCATGGAACGCGTCCAGCCTTACCGTAAGTTCACCAACAAGGTCGGCAAAGAATCCTTTGTCACCAATACCTCGGCGTTTTTGTTCAACAACATCATCCTGACGTTGTTAAGGGCGTCATCGCTGTTCTTCCTGGCGCAACGTTTCTCGTCTTTTGGCCTGTTAAGCGGTTTCGAGAACGGCCCGGTCAAATGGGTGATTTCTTTCGTGCTGTTCGATTTTGCGATTTATGTCTGGCATTACTTTAGCCATCATTCCGATTTCATGTGGCGGTTCCACAAAGTCCATCACAGCGATAAAAGTTTCAACGTCTCCACGGGCTTCCGTTTCCATGTCTTCGATTTATTTCTGGAAATCCTGTACAAATGCCTGTTTGTCATCCTCATTGGTGTGGAAGCCTATGTGGTTTTGGCGATTGAAATCATCGAACTGTTTTTTATCTTCTTCCACCACGCCAACCTCGCGTTCAAACACGAAAACCTGATTTCCCAAGTCATCATCACGCCCTCTTTGCACCGTACCCACCATTCGGCCTTGCGTTCAGAGCATGACAGCAATTATGGCATCGTGCTGTCGGTTTGGGACAAACTGTTCGGGACACGCAAAGAATTAGTCCCCGAAAAAATTGGCCTGAATATCCTTGAAGCGGACAATTTCCTGCAATTGTTCTTCCTCGCGTTTATCACCGAACGGCATATACGGCGGTTGTTGCAGATTATCCCTAAGGGTAAGAAGTGATTCACCACCTTTATATGAAGTGGCACACAATGCATCATATGATTATGAAATACGCGTTCATGGAAAAAAAACACCGTTTATGCAATTGTTGATGTGTCCAGAACGTTGGGAAAACCAGTTTTTACATGGGCCTGCACTACTCCACTCCACTTTTTACATAGGGCGGCGTGATCCCTTCAAGCATCCTTGTAAGCAATAAACCCAAAGGGCAACTCATGGCAGCAAACCCAAAAATCCGCGTATTAGTGTCCGCCTACCAATGTGGTGTCGGCATGGGGTCGGTGTCGCAAATCGGCTGGGAATGGTATAGCCGCCTGAGCGGTTCATGCCAAGTGACGTTGCTGACGCACATCCGCAACCGGCCCGCATTAACCGAAGCTGGCGCACCGCTGGAGGGTTCCGAGGTCATTTATATTGACACAGAATGGTTCGCAGGGCCCTTGTACCGCTTTGCCGCGTGGTGTTTCCCGCGTAGCGAGCATCCCAAATTCCTGATCGCGTCGTTGGATTTTTTTGTTTACGACTGGATTGCCGTGCGCCAAATGCGCAAGCAAATAAAAGCGGGGCGGCCGTTCGATGTAGTCCACGCCGTCACCCCGGTGTCGCCACTGGCCGCGACGCGCTTATACAAACTCGGTTTGCCTTTGGTCTTGGGGCCTTGGAATGGCGGTTTGGCTTCGCCGTCCACCTTCCCTGAAATCATGAAAGCCGAATCGAAATGGCTGTATCCTATCCGCAATGTGGGGCGGGTTTTCGATAGGCTCATTGGTTCCACGCGCAACGCGGCGATGATACTGACCGCCACCCAAGCGACCTTTGACGCGATCCCCAAACCTTACCAAGCCAAATGCCAAAGCTTGTTGGAGAATGGCGTTAATCTGGATTTGTTCACCCCTGCGCCCTATCCGCCCGCACCATCGGACACCAAGCCTTTGCAGATTGTCTTTGTCGGGCGTTTGTTACCGTTCAAAGGTGTGGGCATGTTGTTGGAAGCGGTCAAAGCTTTAGATTTTCCGGCGTGTGTGACGATAGTCGGGGAAGGTTCGGAGCGGCTCCATCTGGAAAACATCACCGCCGAATTGGGCTTGGGTGACAAAGTCCGCTTTACGGGCAATTTGCCGCTGAATGAAATATCCCCGATCATGCAGCAAGCCCATGTGTTTTGCCTGCCTTCGGTGCGTGAATCCGGCGGCGCGGTGTTGCTGGAAGCGATGGCGGTGGCGCGTCCCGTGATTGCCGTGGATTTTGGCGGCCCTGCGGAAATTGTCGATGCTGGCGTTGGCGTAAAACTACCGGCAACCGGCAAGGCCGCTGTCGTGCAGGGCTTGATCGAAGCGCTGGCCGATGTCCGCGAACACCCGCAACGTTGGCAAGTCTTCGGTGAGGAAGGCCGCCGTCGCGTCGAAAACCATTACAGTTGGGCGGCGAAAATCGCCACCGCCATCGGTTTTTACCGTCAATTATTGGAAGCAACATCATGAGCCACCGTATCGCCTATCTGGTCAGCCAATATCCTGCCTATTCCCATACCTTTATTTTGCGGGAGGTGTTGCAACTGAGGCAATTCGGCGTGGACATTGCCGTTGCTTCGATTAATGCGCCAGACCGTCCGTTCGATAAACTCACTGAAGTGGAGCGCACCGAAGCTGAACAGACGTTTTATGTCAAAGCGCAAGGCATGGCAAAAGCGGCGGCGGCCTTGGGCAAAACTCTCGCCACACAGCCCACCGGATTGCTGCGGGGTTTGAAACACGCTTTTACATTAGGCGGCTGGGACATCAAGCGTTTGCTCTACCATGGTTTTTACTTGCTGGAAGCGGTACTGGTCGGGCAGTGGATGCGCTCGAAAAACCTCGGCCATCTGCATGTGCATTTTGCCACGCCCGCCGCTTCGGTCGGGATGCTGGTCAAAACCGTGTTCGGCACGAGTTTTTCCTTCACCGTCCACGGCCCCGATGAATTCTATGATGCGGCGGGTTATAACTTGCCGGAAAAAATCTTGGCGGCGGATTTCATTTTCTGCATCAGCCATTATGCGCGTAGCCAAGTGATGAAATTGTCGCCTGTGCAAGCGTGGGCCAAGCTCGATGTCTGCCGCTTGGGCGTTGACCCGGAACGCTTCACCCCCGCCCCCAAAATTAAGGTCAATTGCCAGTGCGAATTGCTGTGCGTAGGCCGACTGACTTCCGCCAAAGGCCAAGCGATTTTGCTGGAAGCCGTCGCCGCCTTACAAAGCCAACAGGTTCCGGTCCGGTTGACCTTAGTCGGTATGGGGCCGGACGGGCAAAGCCTTAAAGCCTACGCGGAACAATTGGGCATCAGCGGGCAAGTCCGTTTTACCGGGGCGGTTGACCAAGACCATATCCTGGGTTATTACCAAACCGCCGATATTTTTGTCCTGCCCAGTTTTGCCGAAGGTTTGCCCGTGGTGTTGATGGAAGCGATGGCGATGGAAATCCCCTGCATCACCACCGCGATCACCGGCGTGCCTGAATTGATCCAAAACGGGGAAGACGGGCTGTTGGTCGCCGCGTCCGATTGCGAAGGCTTGACCGCCGCGATCAGGCAATTGGCAAGCGACCCCGATTTGCGCCGCACAATAGGCCAGGCGGGCCGGAACAAAGTCTTGGCGGAATATGATCTGCATAAAAACACGCGGCATCTTTTTGCAATGTTGGATAAGCGGCTTAAGGCTTTGTAGTTACCCGGCTTTGTTTGATCCTAGCTGGAACGGGTTTGTAACCCGTCCCTTAACGTTTTTATGACCTTACGGAAGATAAAACATTAAGGACGGGGTAATAAGCCAATGCCGTTATGTTAAGCGTTGTAGGAGCGGGCCATGCCCGCGAACAAATAGGTGTTCCATCGAATTCCTTGAGTGCTTGTCGCAGGTATGGCCTGCTCCTACGGCATCATTTCCCTTAACTTAACGGCATTGGTAATAAGCCCCGTCCCATCTTGTGAAAGCAGGTACGCGCAACGTACCACCACTTATCAACAGGCCTTTTATGCGCCAAACCCGTTACGCGCTCATCATCACCCTCGCCATACTATGGTTTCCTTCAGCACAAGCCACCCCGGAACTCCATTACCAAGTCAACCCCCAAGCCATCACCAAAAACGTCCCGCGCTTAGGCCTTAACCTAGGCGAATGGACGGCGTGGGGCGCGTCGCAATTCCCTGCCAATGTCCTAAAAAACCCCGGTTTTGAAGGCATCATAGACCGCGCCATCGTCATCGTGAAAACAGCGGATGGCCGTAGTTTCACCGATGACACCGCATGGACAAAACGCCCCGATGGTTTTTGGGCAGGCGCGTCGTACGATGTGCGCAGTGGCGCAGGTGCGGGCACACAAGGGGTTATCTTCGATTCCAAAGCTACAGGCCAACAAGGCTTGCCGGAATTTATAGCCGCAGGCGAAACGCCGACTTTAAAACTAGGCGATGTCGTCAGCCTCACCCGCATCAACGACCAAGACTTGCCTAGCCAATGGTGGTTTGGCAAAGGTTTATTGCCAGGGCAATTGTCTATCAGCACCGATAAACGACCGGATAGCCACGGCTTGCGGTCTTTGGCCCTCAAACCGGAAGCAGGCAGTCCCGTGGAGGTGTTGTCTTATTTAGATAGCATAGGTGATAGGGCGGGGAAATTATTGCCTGTCAACGGTGTCTGGAAACTGGTTTTTTGGCTGAAACAAAACGCATCCGGCGCAAAAATCAGCGTCGGTTTCCGCCGCTTAAATGGTGGCCAGCCGTTTTTCCAGGAAACTTTCCAGCCCACTGATAAATGGCAAAAAATAGAACGCGAGTTCACCGTCCAAGACACGGGCGCAGCCGCGGCACTGGCCTTAAGTTTCCGTGCCGAAGGCAGCCACGGGCAAATCTTATTGGATGATATTGAATTAGGCGCCGCCAGCAAAACCACCGCCAGCGCGTTCCGCCCCGAATTGGTCGCCGCCCTGAAAAAATTACGGCCTGGCTACTTGCGTGATTGGCAAGGCCAATTAGGCGACACCTTCGATAACCGCACCGCCGATCCTTATGCCAGACGCGCGACCCGCTACCGCCCAGGTGCGGAAAGCACGTTCAGCTATGGTCTCCAAGAGTTCCTGCAATTGGCGCATGATGTGGATGCGCAGCCGTGGCTGGTCGTGCCGCCGACGATGGGTGATGATGAATTGCAAAAACTCGGATGCTATTTAAGCGGGCAAATAGACACCTTCCATTTTAAAGACCTGCTGGTCGAATTCGGCAACGAAAATTGGAACCCCATTTTCCGCCCCGCAGGCATCCCGGCTTATCAAGCACATGGTGAAGCCGCCACCCGCGCTTTCCAACAACTTCTGACCGGAGCCAAAAACCATCCTGCCCTGCACACGGTCGTCAATGGCCAATACGTCAACCCGTGGCTATCCGCGAAATACCTCGCAGGCGTCGGCAATGCCCAAGCCTTGGCCGTCGCGCCGTATTTTTTGTTCAAACTGGATGACACGGATAAGGTGTTGGAAAAGCTGTTCGAGCAAGATGATTTTTTCCGTGAGACCCTCGCCGCCACCCAGGCACAAGGCAAAGATTTGCTGGTTTACGAAACCAATCTGCATACCACGGGCGGCAATGCCCCGGCGGCGGAACGTGACATCGCCACCACCAGCGCCGCCGCCGGAGCCGCCTTGGCCAAACGCTTGTTGACTGCGTTAAACCTAGGCATCACTAAGCAATGCCTGTACACCTTGGCGCAATACGACGCCTTTGTCGAAAGCCAAGGAAACCAACGGGGATTGGCCAAGCTTTGGGGCATCGTCCGCGACTTGGGCGATACGCAGCGCTTAAGGCCGGCTGGCTTGGCAATGGCGATGCTCAACCAAGTGTTGCCTGCCGATGTCCATCTGCTGAAAAGCCTGGACGCAAATGATAAGGCTATCACCTTGGCGGCCTTGCGCACTCCCACAGGCTGGGCTTTAGCTGCCGTTTCCGCCAAAGCCGAAGCGCAAAAAATCACCGTGCAGTTCCCGGTGCAAGCGCAAAAACAGGCTTGGCGGGTGTGGCGCTTGGATAGCCCGTCACCGGCTGCGGATAATGAAGCGCAAGAAAATGTGCGGATTGTTGAAGAAGGCATCCAGTCTGAAAACGGTAGTGTCAGTTTGGCCCTTCCTGCGTACGCGGTTATGGTTGCGCTCGAAGGCAAATAAAGTTAGCAAAGTCGATGGGATTCGAAATCCCGCCATTAACATTTCAAAATATAGCCCTAAGCACTAAAAACGTTATGGAGCGGCTCATAACCCTGTTCCGGCCTTGTTATTTTGTGGATTTAAGCCAACAGCTTCTTTATTTCCGCCAAGCGGAATTCACTGGTCAGGGTCTTGATGCGTAAGCTTAAAGGCCGGTACTCCGGGTTATTTTTAACCAATTCATCAAGCCTTTTGTTTAACCCCAGCAAATCGCCGATACGCACAAAGGCTTGTAATTTTTTCAGGACATCGGGTGGTGGCAACTCCAACGGTTCTTCTTGGGTGCCGCTAAGGTCCGGTTCATCGTTTTGGCAAATCCAGGTCAGCGCCGTGTGCAGCTTTAGTTTATGCAGCAATTCCCGGACTTGTATGGGCTTTGCCAAAAAATCATTGCAGCCCGCTTGGATGGCTGAGGCGCGGTCAGCGGGGTAGGCGTTGGCGCTCAGGGCGATGATCGGTTTCAGCAGGCCGCTTTTACGTAAGCGTGAGGCGGTTTCCGCACCGTCCATGTCCGGCATGGTCAAATCCAACAGCACTAGATCAGGGGTATAGCGCTGGGTTTTGCTTAGGCAATCGGCACCTGAGGTGGCGGTATCCATGATAAAACCTAGGGGTTCAAGGATGGAAACCATCAAATCCCGGTGTTCCGGTTGGTCGTCAACGATGAGGATTTTTTGCTTCCGTCCACGGTAGCCTATGATGTTTTCTTCTTGCAGGGTTTCCGGGGCCGCGCCCAGGTTAGGTAAAAATAGCCGTACGGTAAACGTCGAGCCTTTGCCCGTCTCGCTAGCCACCGCCAAGTCGCCGCCCATGATTTCGGCGAGGATTTTGCTGATGGTCAGCCCCAAACCGCTGCCGGAAATGGCGTTGCCCGTGGTCGTGTTCAGGCGCATGAAGGGCTGGAAAATGGCGTCCAATTGTTCGGGGGCAATGCCCGGCCCGGTGTCGATGATCTGGAGGGTTGACACGCCGCCGCTATAGCCGATGCACAGGGTGACCCCGCCCGTTTGCGTGAATTTGACGGCGTTGCTGAGGATGTTCATTAAAATTTGCCCGACCCGTTTTTCATCGGCGCGTACCCGTTGTGGCAAGGTGTTGAGGATTTGGCAGCGGAATGACAACCCTTTGTCTTCCGCTTGTGCTTTGTAAATCCGCACCAAATGTTCGATAAACGCCTGGAAATTGACCGGCTCGTAATTCAGTTCAAATTTCCGGGCTTCGATACGGGCAATGTCGAGTATATCTTCTATCAAGGCCGACAAATGTTCGCCGCTGCGTTTGAGCGTGTCCACCGCTTGCCGCCGGTGTTCGGGGATGGCCGGGTCTTTGTGCAAAATGTACGAATAGCCGATGATGCTGTTCAAGGGGGTGCGGATTTCGTGGCTCATATTGCTCAAGAAGCGGCTCTTCGCGCTGTTCGCGGTGTCCGCCATTTTGATGGCCTGTTCCAATTTGGCGTCGGTCTTTTCATGTTCTTCTATTTCCATCAGCAACAATTGCGTTTGCCTGCCGGTTTCTTCATGCGCGACACGGCGGCTTTCATCATTCAGGATCAGCCACCATGTGCATAAACCGATGAACACCAGCAACGATGTGTAAACCTTGACGAAATTGGCCAACAGCAATTGGAAAGTGGGTAGGGATGCCTCGGCGGTGAGCAAATCTTGGTAATAAATGATGCCGATGAAAATGCTGGTCAGCACTGATAGGAAGGCGAACAACAAGGTGAAGCGCAGCAGCCGCAGACGGGCGGTCAGGTTCATGCGTGAAGGCATGAACTTACGGGCAAATTGTTCCAGATAATCATCCAGCCGTGCCCCAGGCTTGCAAGCATCCAGGCAACGGGCATCCAGCGTGCAGCACAGCGAGCAAATGCTGCCGTTGTAAGCGGGGCAATGGGCGATGTCCTCATGCTCGAATTCGTTTTCACAAATCACGCAGCGGTTATGGCTGTGGCGGTTTTTCTTGTTGCGGTCACGCGCCAAGTAATGCTTGTGTCCGGCAAAAAAGGCGATGATAGGCACTAGGGCAAACGCCAGCCCTAAGGAAATGAAGGCCGAAAAGGCGCGGGCGTAATCGCCAAACAAGCCCACGTAAGCGAGTATGGAGACTATAGAAGCCACGAAGGTGGCGATGATGCCGACCGGGTTCAAATCCGGCAGGTAAGCGCGTTTGAATTCAATGATGTTGGGGCTAAGTTTCAGTGGTTTGTTGATCAGCAATTCCGCCGCCACCGCGCTGATCCACGCGATGGACATGTTGGAAAACAAGCCCAGCACCTTTTCCAAGGCGCCGAACACGCCAAATTCCATCAGCAACAAGGCGATCAGGACGTTGAACAACAGCCAGATCACCCGCCCAGGATGGCTATGGGTGATGCGTGAGAAAAAGTTCGACCAAGCGAGCGATCCCGCATAAGCGTTGGTGACATTGATTTTGAGCTGGCTGATGACGACAAATAAAGTCGTGGCCGCCAAGGCCAGCTCCGGATTGGGCAGCAATTCTTTGTAGGCAATCAAGTACATTTGCGTGGGTTCGTGCGCATGTTCGGGTGCGATGCCGTGGCGGATCGCAAGATGCGCGAGCAACGCGCCACCCAGTTGCCGGAGCATCCCGAAGATGATCCAGCCCGGCCCGGCGCTGATGGTCGCCAGCCACCAGCGGAGTTTGTTTTTTTCGGTTTTTTCCGGCATGAAGCGTAGAAAATCCACTTGTTCACCGATTTGCGCCACCATTGAAAACGCCACGGTGGTGGCGCTACCGAACATCAGCCAATTAAAGCCTTCGCCGCTGCCCGCTATCCAAAAATAAGTTTGCACCGTCAGTAGCGCATCCTGTTCGTGCATGACGACGGCGATGTACGGGGCGACCAGCAGAAGCAGCCAAACGGGTTGCGTCCATAGCTGCATCCGGCTGATGGTGGTGATCCCAAACGTCACCAGTGGGATGACGGTGACCGCGCTGATGACATGGGCGAGGGCGATAGGGATTTGAAAATACAACTCCAAGGCCAGCGACATGATCGAGGCTTCAAGCGCGAACAGCGTGAACGTGAACGAAGCGTAAATCAGCGAGGTGACGGTGGAGCCGATATAACCAAAGCCCGCGCTGCGCGTCAGCAAGTCAATGTCGATGTTGTAACGGGCGGCGTAATAGCTGATCGGGAAGCTGGTGATGAAGATGATGAGGCCGACAATCAGGATGGCCCAAAACGCATTGGTGAAACCGTAGTGTATGGACAAAAAGCCACCGATGGCTTCCAACACGAGAAATGAAGTCGAACCAAATGCAGTATTGGCGACTTGGAACTCCGTCCACTTCCGGAAACTGCGCGGGGCGAAACGCAGGGCGTAGTCTTCCAGGCTTTCGTTGGCCACCCATGAATTATAATCGCGGCGGATTTTTGAGATGTTCTGGTAGATATTTTTGTTTTTCATGGGCTTTTGTAGGGGCGTACACAATCCAATTGTAACCAATTGACCCTATCCTCGAAAAACTTCTAGGATTTTGCTTGCCAAGCATACCCTCTAATAACCAGGTTATGTGGCGGATCTACGCAAAAAAACCATAGGGACATACGTACCTAGGTTAAAGGATTGGGAAGGTGTCCACTGTATAAAAACCTGTTCTTGCCAGCTATCCGTCAAATGACTCATGAGTCATTTGACGGATTGTGCAAAGTTGTGGGGTGTGGGTCTGAAGGAACGCGGGGGTAAATGAAGGGTGCGGGTTGGAGACGCGGGCCGGG
This sequence comes from Methylovulum miyakonense HT12, assembly GCF_000384075.1. Lineage (GTDB taxonomy): Bacteria > Pseudomonadota > Gammaproteobacteria > Methylococcales > Methylomonadaceae > Methylovulum > Methylovulum miyakonense. The sequence goes on along the minus strand of NZ_KB913025.1, from coordinate 596,431 downwards.
AGGTACAGGCCAAAACCATAATCGGTTTTAAGCTAAGCAATGTCTGGGGAAGGGGATGTGGTTAATGCGGTGGCAAGTCGGCCAGCGCTTTGGGTTCATGGCGTCTGATTGTTTGGGGTAAAACCTATGCGCCAAATTGCTAGGTAGCTGGCGCATAGGGTGTTTTTTGGGCATCAAACTGATCCGGTTTATTTGATGGAAGGCTAAAGATGGACAGTTTTAATGGGTTTCTGCGGATGCCGGCACTATTTCGGCATATTTTGCCGAAACGAAAAGGATACCGGCCACGGCAAGGTAACTGAATGTCACGGGCAACGATTGCGCGAAACCGATGGCCTCGCCGTGCATCAGGCCAACAAACGTACAGGCCGCCGCGGCCAAAGCAAACATCGCGGCCTTGACTAGTTTGCGCTCAATAATAAAAGCGGCTATCGCGCCTAGCATCAAGCCGCCGAGGATGGCACCGCCGCCCAGCACTTCCAGGCCATGGTACAGCACGCCTACTTTACCGAGTTTGTCCAAGCCGAGCGTCGCGGCGCTGGTGCCCGCCGCCCCTAAGGCATTGTCAATCTGCAACTTGCCCCAGGCGGCAAGGTTCGGCATCAAGGCCAGGATGATGGCGGGCGCGTGGCTTCTTGGGGTTTCTTGGAACGCCTGCGCACCAATTAGCATACCAATGTACAGCAGGATCGGCGAAATGGCGACGACCGGTATCAGCGAGGCCATCAGCGCGATGATGCCTAACCAGGACAGTACCAGCACAGTGCATCCGGTGGCGGCGGAGTAGCCTATGCGCCCGCCCATGGACTTCCAACCTGGATGCCCGATATACACGGCGTTGATGAACGGGTTGCCCATCATGCAGCCAACCAGGCTGACCACACCGTCGGCGGTCAGCACGCGGGTGGTGGGGTAGCTGTCACCGCCCGCCGCCGCGCTTTCCACGTTATCCATCGCTTCAACTAGGTCGTAAATGCCAAATGGGATCGCCGTCACCAGGATCACGCCCAAAAATTCAAAACCTGAAAAAACATGGCCTATGGCGGGGATCGGGAACGAGAAACCAAAGTTAGCAAAAGATGCCGTGACATTCTCCAAACTCATGCCGCCATAATTCAAGCCCATGGCGGTGGAGCCCCAAGCAATGAGAGTGCCCACGGCAATGGCGACCAAACCAGCCGGAACGCCTTTGAAATAACGCACCCCGCCGAACCAGCTTGCCAAAATAATGGCGAAACAGACCACGCCGACTACTGGGGTCATGAACATTTCCAGGGCAGGGCGTAAGGAGATGAAGGCGATGGACACCCCCGCCAGCGTGCCGAGCAAGGCGGCGCGTGGTGTGACCTTGCGGATAAAAGGCGCGATAAAGCCGCCCACCATCAGCACAAAGCTTTGGATGAACACCCAAGCCAAGCCAGCTTCCCAGCCTTTGATAGGGTCACCGCTGCTGAGCGAGATCGGCAACATGATGACAAAAACCACCACAAACATGTGCGGGACACTGATGCCTGAGGGCAGGGCGCAGACATCATCCCTGCCCGTTTCTTTTGCCAGCTTGTAGGCCAGCCAAGCATAATAAACCGTGCTTAGAAAGAGCATCAGCCCGGTCGCCGGAAGAATACGGCCGAAGACAATTTCATCGGGCATTTTCAGCACGAACCGTAAGAGCCCGGTCAAGACCAGCAGATTGACCAGAATGTTGGTGCCAAAACCGAAATAGGCGTTCCAGTCCCCGGGTGTCCAAATGTTAACCTTTGCTGTTGTTGTCATAATGCCCTCTGTGTTGATATGCCTGAATTAAAAATACATTCGGTAGGTTTTACGCGTCCATTGCAGAGCAGTAGGGTGGGCAATGCTGTTTTGCCCACCATGACGCCCATTCCCCAGCCCCAGCTTGGGAATGCCATCTGGCTTATAAACTAAAAAATATCACCCACCCATTGCCGCCAAAATACGCTGCGAATCAGTCACCCAGCCAAAAATCCCGCCTTGCGCCTTGATCATGCGTAGGCCCATTTCGTGGAATTCGGGTATGTAAGAGCCGCAGCAGTCTCCCGGTACGATGCAACGGTAGCCCCGGTCATTTGCTTCCCGTATTGTGGTGTGTACGCAAACTTCGGTGGTGACGCCGCAGACGATCAAGTCTTCAATGCCGTTGGCTTGTAAGATGGATTCGAATTCAGTCGCATAAAACGCACCTTTGCCGGGTTTGTCGATGACCGGTTCCCCCGCTTGCGGGTACAGTTCCGGGGTTATGTCTTGCCCTGGCTCGCCACGGATCAGGATGCGCCCCATCGGCCCCATCTGCCCGATCCGCACGCTGGGGTCGCCACGCTCCACTTTGGCCTTGTGGGCATCTGACATATCAGGAAGATGGCCTTCACGGGTATGGATGACCAGCATCCCTTTTTGCCTTACCGCGTCCAGCAAAGCCTTGCAAGGGCCGATGGCGGCTGCCAGCAGGGAAACGTCGTTGCCTAGGGATTCCCCAAAACCGCCCGGCTCAAGAAAATCCCGCTGCATATCAATCATGACCACAGCCGTTTTAGCTAGCTTGATGCTGATGGCTTCAGGTTCGGCATGGATTTCAAGGGATGGCATGGCAAATCTCCGCTGTTTGGTGTGGCAGTGGCAAGTAAAATGCAACTATGTATACAACAAAGCAAGTCCCATACCATTAGGATTGTTGTTGAATTTTTATTACAAGTTATTGTAAATAAATGGCTTCTTAACAAGAAAAAGGCGGTTTTGCTAATGAATTACGGGGCAGGGTTGCACAGGTTTTGGTCAATTTGGTGCAAAAAGCGGTAATTTTGCACATGAATGTCGCACTAATTTGTCAAGGTTGTTTATCGGAAGCTTGTTTGGTTTGCTGCTTGCTAAATCCTGGGACTTTAACGAGGGACGGGGTTTGAAACCCCGTCCCTAACGTTCCAAGATACCTACAGGCACTAAAAACGTTACGGAACGGGTTATAAACCCGTTCCAGCAGGAGTAGGCTCATTAGGCGATCTACTGATTTATGTTGTTTAAATCCTTAAGGTAATGGCGGTGAGGCATAGCCGACATTACGCGATTATTCGGCCTCGCTTCAATATTGACTAGCCTCATGTTATATACTGTGGCCAATTGCTTAGCGACAATGCGGCAATCCTATCAAACCCTTAGCATTTCAAGTAAATGCCCCCTAGACCACAGGCGATTGGTGACAAAAACTACATGACGAAAGCAAAAGGCGCGGCGGCGCAAAATATTTATGGCAAACTCCGCAACATGATCCTGAATTTTGAAGTCCAGCCGAATTCGCGTTTGACCGAAACCGAGTTGGCGGGTTATTTCAATGTCAGCCGGACACCGATCCGGGAAGCGTTGCAGCGTTTGGCAACCGAAGGGCTGATCACCATCCGCCCCAAACAAGGCTGTTTTGTGCGCTCAATGGATTTGGAAGAATTTACCGACTACTACCAAATCCGCGTCAGCTTGGAAATGTTGTCGTTGGAATTGGCCTGCACCAATATGTCGGACGAGGCGTTGAAAAATTTGTGCAAAGTTTGGGAACAAGACACCAGCGAAGACGACGAAGGCAAAGCCGAACGCATCGCCAGCCTAGATGAAGCCTTCCATATCAAACTCGCCGAAGGCGGCGGCAACCAAGCCCTAATGAAATTGCTGATCGACATCAGCAACCGTATCCGCATCGTTCGCCGTTTGGATTTTACCGACCAAGAACGCATCAGAAAAACCTACGAAGAACACCACCGCATCCTCCAGCACTTGCTCAACCGCGATGTGCAAGCGGCGAAAAATGAAATGTTGCGGCATATTAAAAAGAGTGAGGAATTCAGCAAAATGCTGACGATAATTCGTATGGGGATTCGGAAAAATAATAGCTTTCCGTTTGCGGGCGGGGGGAATGCGGTGGAAGGTGATGTGTCGGCTTATTGATATTGATTGGAGTGAAAAAGCAGTTTTTTCACTCCATGCAAATGCGAAAATCAATGATCTTTAGAACTATTGCAATGCACCTTACTAATTGGTTTATAAGGTTATGGTATGAAATTTCAGTAATCATGCTAATAAAATTTTAACTATTAGGATTAGATATAAAGGCTAAATTTATTATAAATACATAAATAACGATTTTAATTTTAATCTTTGCTTTGTTTAAATCTTCATGATTATATGGGTTATTAAGAACTTGTCCGTGAACGATGTTATGTCGTTCTTTTAAAATATCGTCAATAAATTCCTCCCAAAGTGTTTTTTGTTTTGTTTCGGTAAGGATATTTTCATCAGGATTATAAATACCTCTGTTAACGGTATACGGATATCTGATAACATTTCCGTTAATATGATTTTGTAGCAAATTTTCTAGTTCTTCTATTTCAGTTCTTGAATCTTGAAAAACAACATCTAAAGATGAATTTTTCAAACTCCAGAAAAAATCATCTAATCCAAATCGTTTCAGTATAGTTTCTATTATTTTAGGGGCAAGGTTTTTACCTTCAGTAAATATAAATGGTTCAACTTTCAAAGTTGCTCTTGAAGTTCCAAAAGCAGTTGATAGTTTTTCTTTTAATTTGTGTTTACCCTTACTTGAAAATTCATTATTATTTTCTTTAACCAAAAAATAATCACAGTAAGTGGCGAATATTTTAGAAGGAATCTTATCATAAGTAATATTGTAATTAATATCATCAATCACATCCCTACAAATTTCCTTAATTGCGCCTTCAAAATGGGCAACAAGAATAATATGAGCTGAGCGACAAAGAGTAGAATAAGCTTCCTCATTATTTTGATTTTCTTCTGCAAATCTAAGGAGAATATCAACTTCCTGAAATCTTTTTTCAATAGATTCCAATCGTGAAAAAATAAATGTCTCTGTCATCGTAAAGCTTTAGTTGTTTTTTCAATGCGTAGCTTAATTTTTGCCGTGTCTAAATAGCTACCAGAAATAGATTCATAGAAATCTTCTTCTTTAAATAAATCGAGAAATGAATCTCTTTTGTTTCTAAAATCCTTGATGCCATTTTCATAAATTAAGTCATGACAACTAGTAGCTAAAGCATCAAAAACCGCAACATTGAATTTTGATTGAAGCCTCAATTTACCGTTTTCATTTTTGTATTTTGCAAATCCACTATCTCCAAAGTCTCTTCTAATTATTTTCATTGTATTCTTGAATTCTTCTTCAAGTTTTTTAAGTTCTTTATAATTTAATTCATTATTTTTTTCCATTACTTCAGATAAAAAATCAACGAATCCTTTCTCTTTAGTCTTTTTAAAATTTAAATAATTATCATTTATCATTGAAAAAAATCGCAGGACTATTTCAACATCCTCCATTTTTTTTACTTTTTTTTCATTGTCGCCATTTATTTGTAATAACTCTCTGAAGTTTTCATCTTTTGATAATTCTTTACATAATTTATTAAAGTTCCCACTATAAACAGCATTTCTTAGCTCTTGAGCTTCTAACTTTACCGATCCAGAGTTTAGTCTTTCAAAAATATCGATTTTAACTTGTGCATCAATAGTTGAATCAATTCTTAAGCATTTGATTGTTCTTTCTTCTAATCTACGAATTAAAAAAGGTGGTAAATCTCTATAAAAAGATCCATTCAAAGCATTAAGTGTTTTTAATCCTTCTAAAGGAAACTTATTATTAAAGAATTGGTGTACAGCTGTGAGTCTTTGTTGGCCGTCAATAACAGAGTATCTTGAATCTTCAGTATCAGTATCAACATCTACATCCTGTGATAAATATATTATTGGGATAGGAATATTAAGAATTAAACTTTCAATTAGACGAGAGGATGTTTCAGTATTCCATCTATGTCGCCTTTGATATTCAGGATCAAGTTTAATTGTTCCTTTGGTGATTTTTTTTACAAGAGTTTCCAAATCATACTCAATACTTTGAGTTTTTACTGTCCGTTCTTTAGCTATATCTTGCAGAGAAGTTAAGTTATTTTTTAAGGTAGTCATTTTATGTTTAGTTTATATAGCACTTAATTTTGTTATAAAAATCATTTTTAGGTTATAAATTCTTTAGAAATGATTAAATTCGGCGCAATGCCCGTTGGTTATTGCCATACTTATTGTGCCTTTTGCGCAATTGACTTATGTCTACTTCGACTATTCCCCAAATGCCAGAGGCGTAATCTGGGTTGGGTTGATGTTCTTCAAATGGGCGCAATTTAGGGACGGATTCACTATCTAAAAACAAGCCTACTATATGGCACTCTATGGCTTTTTTCGCCATCGCCAAAGCTTCTTCAATGGTGTATCCGGCGGAAAAACAGCCAGGCAAATCAGGTACGGTAACGCTGTAATCTGATTGAGGGTCTTTGTGCAGAACAACTGAATATTTCATTTCCAATCCACTTGTTTATAAATGCTTTTTGATGGTTATCTATGCGTTTGACACCAATAAATCCCTCAATACCTCTGGGTGCTTGGCGACGATTTTGAGCAGTGTTTCCGCAGCTCCGGAGGGTTGGCGGCGACCTTGTTCCCACTGTTGTAGGGTTCTCGACGAAATATGCAAGGCGTTGGCAAATTGGGTTTGTGATAAGCCGCATTTTAACCGCGTTTCTACGATTTCATTGGGTTCAATGGCATAGCTTGCACCGTGACGGCCTGCTTTAACATCACGAATGGCGGTAAGCAATTCTTCGCCAATGTTCCGCTTGGCATCACGTTCTAATAGTTCTGTTTCGTTAAGGGGCATGTCCCAGTTCCTCGGCAATTTGTTTGAGTAGGTGGCTTGGAATATTCTCTTTGGCACTTTTGGCATAAATAACCAGTAAAACCAATGCGCCGCTTTCAAGACGAGCCGTGTAGATGACCCTTACGCCCCCGCGTTTTCCGGTGCCATAACGTGACCAACGGATTTTCCTGCAACCACCTGAATTTGGAACAACATCGCCAGCCTCTGGGTTTTCGGCAAGAAAAGCCGTGAATTTTGTATGCTCTTCATCTGACCAGTAATCAGGCCAGAGTTTTGTGAATAAAGGGGATTCGATAATGGTCAGCATGTTTAGATCATACGTCAATGGCGTATGTCACGCAATTATTTCGGAATAATTTTGAAGTTAAGCGAGGCTTAATCCCCCATAAACTCCACAGGCTTATGCCAATGCACCAACACCAAACACCCATCTAGGCTGCTGACGCTATGTTGCGAACCTTCGGGATTGTAGATGTAGCTGCCTGTTGGATAGATGCCGCGTTCGTCTTGTTGCGAGCCGGAAAGCACATAAATGTGTTCGTCGCCGATATGTTTGTGTAATGGGACAGATGCGCCGGGTTGGTATCGGATCAGTCCGACACTGTAACCGCTGTCGGACTCTTGGAATAACATCCGTAAAAGCACGCCTTCGCGTAGGGGATGCCAGCCTAAACTTTCGTCTGCCAGTAATTCTGGTGATAGGGAAAAGGGCGTGGGGATTTTGGGATGCGTCATGATGGCCTTGTTGGGGAAAAAAAAGGACTGTTAGATGGATAGTAGCCCAGTATTTTAAGAAGATAAACTAAATCGTTAGTAGAGGGACGGCTGTCCGCCTGATTGCAGATGATTTTTATGCGGCCTATAAAAAAGGGCGGACAGCCGTCCGCCCCTACGGGGTTTTGCTTAATCTGATAAAAATTGGAAATTCTAGTTAACGAAATCGCCTTATACCTTATTTTTCAAATAATTCCGCCAGCCACCAAACTTGGTAATGGCAACCGATTTCCCTAACGGATAAGGTTCGCACAAGAAACCGTATTCCCAACTGCCATCTGCCATTTCCACCGAACCGATACACAACGGGCTTTTGATGTTGCTGATAAATTTTGCCCAATTTTCTTTGGGTAATTCCCAGATTTCTAGGGCGATGTTTTCACCGTGGCTGTCGTCGCGGACTAATCCGGGGCGTTCCGGTGGCGCGATAGCTAGGGCGTAGAGTTGGTATTTCGCGGCAGTTTGGGTGCTGGCGTAAAAACGTGCGCCGAGTTCCAGCAGTTGCGGGTTTAGCGGTAAGCCTTGCATATGTGCGCCGCAGACGGCGATGCGTTGGTAGCCGGATGGTTTGTGCGGGAGGTTTTCAGTTTGCTCGTTGGCAAGGCGTTTGGCAATCGCAAGTAAACGCGCATCTGCTAAGGCGGTTGAAAACAGGGTAATGCCAAACGGCAGTTGGTTGCTGTAAAAACCTGCGGGGATTGCCAAGGCGGATAAATCCAGCAGGTTCATATAATTAGTATAGTAGCCCAGATTGCTGTTCAAGCGGATCGGTTCGGCTAGCACTTCGTCTATGCGGTAAATGCGCGGCGCGGTGGGGACGACGACACAAGACAAGCTTTGTAAGAGCGTCGCGGTGTCCCGTTTGAGTTGTTGCAAACGGTGCAGGGCATCAAAAGCGGCGATGGCATTTTTGTCTTTTGCCCCCGCCAGCACTTCCATAATGACCGGATGCAGTTGTTCGGGATGGTTTTCGATAAATGCGCGGATGCCTGCATAGCGTTCGGCAAGCCACGGGCCTTCGTAAAGCAAAGCCGCCGCTTCTAAAAACGGTTGGAAGTCGATTTCTACGACTTCGCCCAAGGTTTGTAGTTTGGTGATAGTTTGCGCAAACAATGCTTCGCCTTCTGGAGCGCCAAAATACTGTAGCTGTTCGGGTTTGGGTACACCAAAGCGCAATTTAGCGGTTGCCGTCATACTGGCATCTAAGCCTTGGCGGTCATTGCGGGCATAGCTGTCGTTGGTATCGTAGGCGTTGACTATGTCGAATAAGTATTCGGCCTCAGCGATAGTTTGGCTAAAAATCGATACGCAATCCAAGCTTTTGCAAGCAGGGACAACGCCGCTGCAACTGAGTAAGCCGCGTGTGGGTTTTAAACCAACGATGTTATTGAATCCGGCAGGTACGCGTCCAGAACCAGCAGTGTCCGTGCCCAGCGAAAAACTGACGATATTTAACGCCACCGCCACCGCCGAACCAGAGCTGGAGCCGCCGGAAATGTAATCGGGGTTAATTGAGTTTTTGCAAATACCGTAAGGTTCTGGCGAGCGTGTGCCAGTCAGACCCGTGGCGAATTGGTCCATATTAGTTTTGCCGATTAGCACAGCACCTGCGTCGATCAGTTTTTGGACAACGAATGCCGATTTTGCGGGAAGGTAACTAAATCCAGGGCACGCGGCGGTGGTGGGTAATCCGACGCAATCAATATTGTCTTTGACGGCAAACGGGATGCCGTACAGGGGTAAATCGTGCGGGTCTAAATCTTCCAGTTTTTTTGCTTGTGCCATGAGCGTGCTCTCGGCGTTCAAGTTGATCCAGATATTATGGCTTTTAAAATCTTTAACCCGCGCCAAGCTTTGCTGGATGACTGCCGATACTGTGGTCGTGCCGTCCAGATAGGCTTGTCTTAAGGAAAATAGGTCAAACGATAAATGATCAGCTGATGTATTCAAGGTTAACTCCCTGCAAGTTGAAGACTAAAAAGCGGGTTTGTTGGCGGACATTTATTTAATGTCCCGCCATTTTCAAACCCATTTCATCCATATTGGCTTGCGCTATGGGGGCTTCATAACGCAGTTGGCCTCCAAATATCACCGCGATACGGTCGCTGAGCTCCAGCAATTCGTCGAGGTCTTCGCTGACCAGCAAAACGGCGACACCGCGATTACGCGCCTCCATCAATTGCCGACGGATTTCGGCGGTGGCGGCAAAATCCAAACCAAAACAGGGGTTGGCGGTAATTAACAAATCCACTTCACCGGATATTTCCCGCGCCAACACCAAGCGTTGCACGTTGCCGCCCGATAAAGTTTCAATCCAACGTTCTAGCTCAGGGGGACGGACATGGTAACGGGCGATTAATTTCAAGGCGTGGGCTTTGAGTGCTTGACGGTTAAGGAACCATTTCCAGCGTGTATAACGGGGTTGGTCAAATATACGTAAGGCCAAGTTTTCGACTAGGTTCATGCGCGGCACACAGGCGTTGCGTAGTGGCTCTTCGGGTAGGCAATACAGTTTGTGTCTGGCCATTTCTTCGCGGCTGGCGGTATACGGTTCGCCACAGACACGGATGTCGCCGCTATCAGGGCTACGTTGTCCCGACAGCACTTGGACCAGTTCACGTTGACCATTACCGGATACACCAGCAATACCCAGTATTTCGCCACCATGCAACTGTAGGCTTATACCATCCACCGCTACCGCGCCGCTGTCGTTGGAGGCGACGAGCTGATGAATATCCAGCCGAATATCGCCTTTTAATACCAATTCACGAGCGCCTGTAGAAGCGATTTCTTCATTGCCCACCATCAGCTCCGCCAGCATCGCGGGTGTTTTTTCTGCCAGCGGGCCGCTATAAGCCAGCTTGCCGCGGCGCAGGATGCTGACATCATCGGCAAAATTCATCACTTCACGGAATTTGTGGGTGATGATCAGGACGCTTAGGTTTTTGCTACGTGTCCACTTTTTTAGCATATCGAGGACTTCATCGGCTTCTTGCGGAGTTAGCACCGATGTTGGTTCATCCAAGATCAAAATCTCCGGCTGTAAAAACAGCTGTTTGAGGATTTCAACTTTTTGTTTTTCTCCAGCTGCCAAGGCACTGGCTTTTTTATGCAGAGGAATCTTGAAAGGTGTTTCCGCCATTAAGGTTTCCAGATGTTGCTTTTCTTTCTGCCAATTGATAATTTTCGGGATAGGTGAGCGCGACAACACCAGGTTTTCAAGCACGGTCATTTCAGGCACTAAGGTGAAATGCTGGTAAACCATGCCTAGGCCATGCTGGTGGGCATCGCGGGTGTTGTTGATTTCGCGTTTGCGGTTGTCAATCAATACACTCCCTTGATCAGCGTGGTAATAACCCATGATACATTTGACCAAGGTGCTTTTTCCTGCACCGTTGCCACCCAGTAAAGCATGGAATGAGCCACGGTGTAGCTGGAAGGATATATTATCCAGTACGCGTAACGCCCCGAAACTTTTGCAAAGATTGATCACTTCCAACGCTGTCGCGCTTTGGAAAGGGCTAGTTAAAGCCTCGGCAGTCATGAAATCGCCTGGATGAAGCTTTCTGAATCTGATACCGCGCCAAAAACCCCGCCTTGCATTTTGATCATATTTAACGCCGCCAGATGGTTGCCATAATCGGTTGCGCCACAACAATCCGCCAGCAGCACGCATTCATAGCCACGGTCATTCGCATCGCGCATGGTGGTATGCACGCACACGTCGGTGGTGATGCCTGTCAGGATGATATTGGCGACACCGAGCGTATTCAGCAATAAATCCAGATCGGTGGCATAAAACGAGCCTTTGCCGGGTTTGTCGATGATGGGTTCACCGGGTAAGGGTGCTAATTCCGGGATGATGTCCCAACCAGGTTCACCGCGCACCAAAATCCGTCCGCAAGGGCCTTCGTCACCGATGCCCGCGCCGATTTGTTGGCTACGCCAGCGTTTGTTTTTGGGCAAGTCGGACAAATCAGGACGATGCCCTTCGCGGGTATGGATAATATGGAAGCCTTTTTCGCGGCAAGCGGTTAAGACGCGTTTTATCGGCTCGATAGGTGCGCGGGTGAGGGATAAGTCATAGCCCATCTTATCGACATAACCGCCTTCACCGCAGAAATCGAACTGCATGTCGATGATAATCAAGCAGGTGTTTTCAGGCCGTAAATCACCGTTATAAGGATAAGGGTAGGGTTCACTTTTTAAAAAGGTATTCATAGGTGTCATTGCCTCATTTGGTGATGGAAAGCTCGCCGGGAACGCCAGTCAAGGTCCGTTGCGGCGAGCAGGTGGCTATCATTAATATAAGAGTGAGTACATAAGGGGCGGCGTTGAACAGATAATAGCCGCTTGAGAAACCAACCGATTGTAGAGCAGGGCCTAACGCGCCCGCGCCACCAAACAAAAGTGCCGCATACAGGCAGCGCATCGGATCCCAACGGGCAAACACCACTAGCGCGACGGCAATTAAGCCTTGTCCGCTGGATAAGCCTTCATTCCAACTGCCGGGGTAATACAGCGACAAAAACGCGCCGCCGACGCCGGCAAGAAAGCCGCCAATCATCGTCGCCACCATCCGCACCCCGTTGACCGAAAAACCTAAGGCATCTGCCGCGTCACTGCTATCGCCAACTGTGCGTAGCATCAAGCCCCAACGTGTGCTTGACAGCACCCACGATAATAAAGGCGCGAGCAAAAGCCCGAACAGAAATAGCACATTAATTTCTAAGGCGGCCCTGACTTGGGGAATATCGCTCCAATTGCCAAAACCAATCGCGGGTAAATGCGGGGCGGTAGGTTGGATATAAGGTTTACCGAAAAAGAACGCGACACCGATACCGAACAGCATCAGGGCAATGCCCACGGCAATATCGTTGACTTTTTTAAACTGGCAAACCCAGGCATGGAGCAAGCCTAGCAACATGCCCGTCGCTCCGGCAGCAAGAACGCCTAACCACGGTGAACCGCTGAGATAAGAAACGGCGTAAGCTGTCATCGCCCCCAACACAAGATTGCCTTCTTGTCCCAGATTGGTCCGTCCGCTTTTTTCAGTTAAGCATTCGCCTAGGCTCACAAACAAATACGGCGTGCTCGCCCGAATCGCACCGCCCAATATCGCTAACGGAACACCCCACCAGCCTAAAACGGTTTCGGTCATGTCCGTCCCCTTTCGTCACAGAGTAATTTCAAACGCCCGTATAAAGTCTCGCTTAACAGGATCACGATAAAAATAATGCCTTGGAGAATGAAGACGGTTGCATCTGGCAAATGATGGCTGCGTTGCAATAAACCCGCACTGGCAGAAATACCACCTAATAAGATAGCCACGGGAATGACGGTCAGTGGATTTTGCCTAGCCAGAAAAGCGACCAGGATACCCGCATAACCGTAGCCCGCCGCTAAAGACCCGTTCGCCGTACCGTGAATGGCGGCGACTTCGATCATTCCCGCCAAACCCGCTGCGGCTCCGGCAAAAAAACACGTCATCACCGTCAAGCGGCCTACCGGAAGCCCGACGATTTTGGCGGTGCGGATATTGCCGCCGATGATACGCACGGCAAAGCCCAGCGTGGTGTGCTGGAAAATGAGGTAGTAAAGCAGGCACAGCACCAACCCAAACGCCAGCCCCCAATGCACGCCCAATTCGGGGATGTCCGCAATCATATTGGCACTGCCAATTGGCAGTGTTGCGGGTTTGTTCAGGCTTTGCGGATCACGCATCGGGCCGGTGATGAGATGGTTCAATAAAGCGATGGCGATATAGTTGAACAACAAACTGGTGATGGTTTCGTTAACCCCCCGATAGTGCTTTAACCATCCGGTACTGGCAATCCATAGGCCACCAGAGAAAGCACCAGCGATAACCATCGCTATCATGACCAGCCACGGTGCGTTGCCATTTAAGGATAAGCCTACCGAGGCGGCAGCAATACCGCCTATCACCAACGCGCCTTCACCGCCGATCATGATCAAGCCTAGCCGTGCTGGTAAGGCGGTGCACAAGGCGGTCAGCATGAGTGGTGCAGCCCGCTCCAAGGTATTCCGCCAAGAAAAAGGGCTACCGAAACCGCCCCGATACATGGAATAAAAAACCCCGAACGGGTCATTATCCACCGCCAGCAGAAACACGCCGAAGATTCCTAACGACAGCAATAACGCCAGTAGCGGAATCAACAAACCTTCCATAGCGGCGACCAGCGCTAACGCTTTCATGATTACGATCCAGTGTTACCAATAACGCCTGCAACTAAATAATCCATCGATTCGAGCTGAATGTCGGTTTGCGATAAGGCCGTTCCGGCAGGAATAACCACGTTGCCTTTGTTATCTTTCAGTTCGCCTTTGTAGATGACCATATCGCCAGCCATAAATTTGGCTTTGGCGGCATCAGCCAAGGCGGCAGTTTTGGCACTGACTGCCGGGCCATATTTTGACACTTTGACCAAGCCTTCTTTAATGCCGCCTCTTAACAAATGTGGGAAGGGTTTGCCATCCTTCAACAATGTCACAAAGTCCGTATAGACTTTCGGCCAGTTCCATTCCGCGCCCGTCAGATAACCTTTGGGGGCCAGTTCGGATTGGTCGGCATGGTAGCCGCTGGAATAAATCCCACGGCGTTCGCAAATTTCGATAATCACTTTGGGGCTGTCCACGTGCATGGTGATCACGTCAATGCCTTGGTCTATCAAACTGTTGGCGGCTTCAGCCTCTTTCACGGGCATTGCCCAATCGCCAGTGAAAATCACTTGGGTGGTGATTTTAGGGTTGACGCTTTGTGCGCCTAAAGTGAAGGAATTGATGTTACGTAACACCTGCGGGATGGGTTTGGCGGCGATAAAGCCCAATTTACCCGATTTAGACGTACCGCCAGCGACGATGCCGGCAATATATTGCGCTTCGTCGATATAACCAAAGTAACTGCCTGCGTTTAGCGGGTGTTTGCCTTCCTGATACAAGCCGCCAGCATGGAGAATCGTGACATCAGGGTATTTCGGTGCCACGGTCAGGATATGCGGGTCGAAATAACCAAAAGAAGTGGGGAATATCAGCTTGGCACCATCCAAGTTGATCATGCTTTCCATCGTGTTTTGCACGGCGATGGTTTCCGGGACATTTTCTTCTTCAATGACTTTAACCCCCGGCATAGCCTTTACCGCAGCGGCCCCCAAGGCATGGGCCTGGTTATAGCCGTAATCGCCTTTGGAACCGACATAAATAAAGCCTACGACAACGTCGTCTCCATAAGCGGCGGGTAACAGGGCAAACGATAAGGAAAAGATAAATGTTGAGGTGCATAGTTTTTTTAGGGTGTGGGTAAAAGTCTTTTTAGCAATTGCATTCATTGGAGGCCTCAAAAAGTTGATAGGTAAATGACACAACATTAACGGGTGCTTGCGTTAGCAATACCCCTAACCCAAGGCTGAAGCATAGGTTGGGGGGTAGCCCCAACGTGTTCGACCCAGTTGGGTTCCCGTGCCTACAAAGATGGCTGTGCGGGTATTACACCACTCATCGTTGTATACAACAATAAATGCATTAACAGTGCCAAGTGCCGATTTCCCCCCCTGCCTGATCCGGAATCCTGCCCGTGCTTGGGTAAAGCCGTGCTTTGGGGCGGCTAATGGATCAGGCATGAAAATAACGGGACAACCGCGTAAACCTGACAAATGATTGAAAATAGTGCGGGTTGCTTATTTTTGCACTGAATTGGCCCGTGACTCAGGGGCGCGGGACGCCGTTATTTTTGCGGAAGTTTGCTGGGAGGTCAGCCTCCCTAAAAGATCGGGCCCTGACCTTACCGCCGCTCATGCCCGAATTTTAAAATCATAGGCGTGCCTTGGTTATGGATAATGAGTTGCTGACGCGGTTCTTGCGTGGCTGGCGGCGGTGTGGCTGTCGCGGTGGCAGGCGAAGCCGTGGCGGCCGGTGGGTTTTCTAGTTTCGGCTGGGGTTGCGGGACTGGCACGGTTTCGACTTGCACGCTTGGCATCCAAGTGGGTTTGCTGATGGTTGCCGCCGCTTGGGCGGCGGTGGGGGGCGGTAAAAATTTTAAACTATCGAGCAAGTCAAAACACACGCCGCTGATGTTTTCAATTAGGCTTTCCTGCAATTTATGGGTATTGATAGGGGAAGACGGGGCGGAGAACGTCATGTCCAGTTCTTCATGCTGGTTCGGGTTGGCGTTGGCGCTTAAACGGCATTGGATAGGGATAACCTGGGCTTTTTGGAAACCCGGTGCGCGTGGGTCGGAGTTGCCGCTGGAAAAAGAAAATCCCACCGGGGTTTGGTCGTATTTGCTGTCGCCAATCTCAACCGTCAAGGTATGCGTGTAAGTTTGCCCGTTGCCAGCAGGTAGCGGGAAACGCCATTGGCTAAGGTTGCCAATGACCGCCGCACGCAAGGCGTTGGTGTCTGTTAAGCCCCATTTTACTAGCGTTTGCCGGGCGAGCTGCAGGTCAATCGCTTTGATCGCTTGTTTGTCCAGCGGCTGTGCCCTGCTGGTATTAATGCCGGATAACAAGCCGATGAGGGCCAGGATGTGGATCGGTGTTAGTGTTTTCATTGATGGGTTCCTAATGGAAAACTGGTTGTCAGGTTTGCCCTGGGCATAAAAGCGCGGTGGCGTGACCCGAAGGGATATGAATGGCACGCCTACGCATCCGGCTACACCGCCCTGCTTCCTCTGTTTTTGTTTTTGTAACGGCCTGCGCTTCCCCGCACTTACTTTAGAAACCCTCCGGATTTTCCGATATACGTCATTTAACTCATGAGTCAGATGACGCATTGTGAAATATTTACATAAGCCAAATAATCCTCGCCAGCCGCATCTTAGGGCTGCATCAAGTGAGGCTTGATGTATCAATTAACGCAAGTTTATGATCAAAGGGGCTTAATATGACTAATTCAAGCAAGCATTTAGCAAAAATCCGCCGGGCCGGATGGTTGCCGATGATGACTTTAACGGCTTTGGTGGCGGGGCATTCATCCGTCTCCCAAGCCGGGGCAACGTTTAAAATTGATGATACCAAATGGGTCAGTCTCGGGTTGGGGATGAGGACGAGTTTTTCATCAGTGGAGGATGCCAACGGCAGGGCGGGTAACCCAAAATGGTCTACCGATTTCGCCCTTAACAACCTCCGTCTCTACATGAACGGCCAGATCCATAAATACATCAAGTTCACCTTCAACACCGAATGTTCGAATTGCGGGGATGGTGGGGACATCCGTATTTTGGACGGTATCGCCCAATTTGAATTCAACCCTTATGTCAATGTCTGGGCGGGCCGCCAATTGGTGCCTGAAGGCCGTATCGAAATGAACGGGCCGTTTTACAGCGCCACTTACGAGCCTTTCAAGACCCCTTTCGAAGCATCCGATTCAACCATCCAAAATGTGTTGCCTGGGCCGGATGCCGGTACGTTTGGCCGTGACGAAGGCGCCAATTTCTGGGGAGCCGCGTTTGACGGCCACTTGAAATATGTGTTCGGTATTTTCGAAGGCTTGAAACGGGGAGCCACCGCCAACGCCGACGGTAACCTGATGTATGCCACCCGCGTTGCTTACAATATCTTGAATGTGGAAAGTGCGCCTGGCTATTACACGGGCGGTACTGCTTATGGTGCTGATGGCGATGTCTTGACGGTCGCTGGCTTTGCCCAATACCAAGAAGACGGTGCCGGCAGTTACGCGAATGCCGGCAATATGCTGATGACCGGTGGCGACCTAAAGTTTGAAAAAGTGTTGCCTAACAAAGGGGTGCTGACCGTCAACACTGAGTATAAAAACTTTGGCATTGATTATCGTAACGGTGCGCCTGCTCCAGGGACCCCAGGCACTTTTTATGTCGGCGGCGGTGGCGGCGGGCTTGTCAACGGCTTCCAAGGCGATTCCATCACCAGCAACTTGCTGTATCTGATCCCGCAAAAAGTGTGGGTCGGCCAGTTCCAACCTTATGTCATGTATACCCAAGTCATGACCCGCCAAGGTTTTACCAGCGCACAAGACCAAAGCGAGTATGAAGGCGGCATAAACTACATCATCGACGGACATAACGCGCGTGTTTCCTTGTTATGGCAAGGCGGCGACCTGTCTGGTGGGGGTGGCATTTGGAATCCGGCCGCCAACGGCAATTTCGTCAACGCGATCAAGCTGGGCGTACAGATCCAAATCTAATCCAACCTGTATAAATGCTAAGGAACAAGAACATGTTTAATAAAATTTCGAAAAAACTGCTGTTAGCCCCCATCGCCGCCGCGGTGATGGCTTTCTTCCCCGTTGCCCACGCCGAAGACACCATCAAAGTCGGCGTGTTGCACTCTTTATCCGGCACAATGGCGATCAGTGAAACCACGCTGAAAGACACCATGCTGATGCTGATAGACGAGCAAAACAAAAAAGGCGGTTTGCTCGGCAAAAAGTTGGAAGCGGTCGTCGTTGACCCCGCGTCCAATTGGCCTTTGTTTGCGGAAAAAGCCCGTGAATTGCTGACTAAAGATAAAGTGTCGGCCATCTTCGGTTGCTGGACTTCGGTTTCCCGCAAATCGGTGCTGCCTGTCATTGAGGAGCTGAACGGCATTCTCTTCTACCCCGTGCAATACGAAGGTGAAGAGTCCTCGAAAAACGTTTTTTACACCGGTGCGGCGCCTAACCAACAAGCCATCCCCGCCGTTGATTATTTGATGAACGATTTGGGTGTCAAACGTTGGGTCTTGGCAGGGACTGACTATGTCTATCCCCGCACCACCAACAAAATCTTGGAAGCCTACCTAAAATCCAAAAAGGTCGCCAAGAAAGACATCATGATCAACTACACGCCGTTCGGCCATTCTGACTGGCAAAGCATCGTCGCCGACATCAAGAAATTCGGCTCTGCGGGTAAGAAAACCGCTGTGGTCTCCACCATCAACGGCGATGCCAACGTGCCGTTCTACAAAGAGTTGGGTAACCAGGGCATTTCGGCGGAAAACATCCCCGTTATCGCCTTCTCAGTCGGTGAAGAGGAATTGTCCGGTATCGACACCAAACCGTTGGTCGGACATTTGGCGGCTTGGAACTATTTCATGAGCGTCGACACCACCAAAAACGCTGCCTTTATCAAAGAATGGCACGACTTTATCAAAAATCCAAAACGCGTCACCAACGACCCGATGGAAGCGCATTACATCGGTTTCAATATGTGGGTGAAAGCGGTCGAAAAAGCCGGTACGACTGACCCTGATGCCGTGCAAAAAGCGATTATCGGTGTCGAGTATCCCAACTTGACGGGCGGCATGTCGAAAATGTTGCCTAACCATCACATCAGCAAACCCGTCCTGATCGGCGAAATCCAAGATGACGGCCAGTTCGTCACTGTGTGGCAAACCAACAAACTGGTCGATGGCGATGCCTGGTCAGATTACCTGCCAGAAAGCAAACCGATCATTGCCGATTGGACGCCCCCTATCAACTGCGGCAACTACAACACCAAGACCAAAAAGTGTTCTGGCCAAAACTATTGATTTGATGAATCGTAGGATGGGCTGACGCAAGGAAGCCCATCAAATGGGGTAAACCAGCGATGGGCTTCGTCGCCCATCCTACATTCTCGGCTTCACATCGCCCGCAACCTGAAAAGGAAATATGATGACCCTCTTCAATCCCACGCGCTGCCAAGCCTTACTCGCGCTGCTGATGCTGGTGTTTTCGCTGGCGGCGCACAGTGATCCACAACCCGCGCCCCAGCCTTGGCTGGACGCCTTGGACACCCTCAAACAAGGCTCCATGCCGGAGCGTGAAAAAGCCATCATGCAGCTTGCCGACATCAAGGATGCGCACAATCTGGCGATCTTGCAAGCCCTGCTCGATAGCAAGCTTTTTATTACCAAGACCGATGCCAGATTGGTGATCGGCACAGACAACCATCAAGGTTTTGACCTCAGCGATGCCGTCAGCGGCGCGTCTTTAGGCGCGGTCGGCCATGATGCCCTGACCAAAATTAACCTCACTAACAAAATGCGCGGCACGCTTAGGAAAATCATCGGCGAATTGGAACTCAGCGCGGATGACCCGAAAGTGCGGTTGGCGGCGGTCAAAGCCATGGCCAAGGAAGCCGACGAAAAAGCCATCAGTTTGCTACGCGAACGTGCCGGACAGGAACAGGACGAAGCCGTCCGAGAAGCGATTAAAGTGGCTTTGCTCTTGCAGGATATGGACAGTGAAGACAAAGCCGTGCGCATCATGGCGATTGAAGGCTTGAAGGCCTACGACAGCCAAGAAGCCGCCAACCGCCTGAACGCGATGCTGGAAAAGGACGAAAACGGGGAATATTCGGAGCCGGACGCCGATGTCCGCAACCTTGCCAAAGCCTCGTTGACCAACATCAATAACCGCCTGCAATTGTACGGCTCGATAGAGACCATATTTTTTGGGCTTAGCCTAGGGGCGGTGCTGGTGTTGTCCGCCATCGGTTTGGCGATCACCTTTGGGGTGATGGGGGTCATCAACATGGCCCACGGCGAGCTGATGATGCTGGGCGCATACACCACTTATGTCATCCAGCAACTGATGCCCAATTATCTGGGCGTGTCGGTCATTATCGCCATCCCCGCCGCGTTTGTGATTTCCGCGCTGGCCGGCATCGCCATCGAACGCGGCATTATCCGCTTCCTCTACGGACGGCCTTTGGAGACTTTATTGGCGACCTTTGGCGTGAGCCTGATCTTGCAACAAAGTGTGCGCTCGATTTTCTCCCCGCTCAACCGCAGCGTCGCCACGCCTGAATGGATGAGCGGCTCCTGGCAAATCAATGATTTTTTGTCACTGACCTGGAACCGCTTTTATATCCTGGTGTTTTGCTTGCTGGTGTTTGTGCTGCTGTTGCAAATCCTCAAACGCACCAGCTTAGGCTTGGAAGTCCGCGCCGTTGCGCAAAACCGCAAAATGGCGAAAGCGATGGGCATACCCACCGCCCGCGTCGATGCCATGACCTTTGGTTTAGGTTCCGGTATCGCCGGGGTCGCGGGCGTGGCCTTAAGCCAAATCACCAATGTCGGCCCGAATTTGGGGCAGGCCTATATCGTCGATTCGTTCATGGTCGTCGTGTTTGGGGGTGTCGGCAACCTGCTCGGTACCTTGGTGGCGGGATTTTCCTTAGGTATCGCCAATAAGTTTTTGGAGCCTTTCGCCGGAGCGGTATTGGCGAAGATCCTGGTGCTGGTGTTCATCATTTTATTTATCCAAAAACGCCCGCGTGGTTTGTTCCCGCAAAAAGGCAGAGCGGCGGATTCTTGACTCGTTCCCAAGCTCCGGCTTGGGAATGCGGGATAAGAAGCTCTAGCTTCCTATAATCCTCGAAGCTAGAGCTTCTGAGACTTGAATTCCCAAGCCGGAGCTTGGGAACGAGAATTAATGAATTGATAAAAGGCTTTAAACATGAAACTCCTGACACTCGCAACCCAAGACAAAACCTGCGCCACGGTGCTGATGGTGCTGGCGGCGGTGACCTTTATCATCCCGCTCTGCAATCTGCTCACACCTGCTGATTCGCCATTGCATTTTTCTGCCTACACGGTCTCGCTGGTCGGCAAATACCTGACTTTTGCGCTATTGGGCATGTCGTTGGATTTAGTTTGGGGATATTGCGGCATTTTGGCTTTAGGCCACGGTGCGTTTTTCGCGCTAGGCGGTTACGCGATGGGCATGTACCTGATGCGCCAAATCGGCACACGCGGTGTGTACGGCGACCCGTTGTTGCCCGATTTCATGGTGTTCCTGAACTGGAAAGAATTGCCTTGGTATTGGTTTGGTTTCGATAACTTTGGCTTTGCCATGCTGATGGTCGTGCTCGCCCCTGGCGCGTTGGCGTTTGTGTTCGGCTGGCTGGCGTTCCGCTCCCGCGTCACCGGCGTGTACCTGTCCATCATCACCCAAGCCCTGACTTACGCGCTGTTGCTGGCGTTTTTCCGCAATGAAATGGGCTTTGGCGGCAACAACGGCCTGACGGATTTCAAGGACATCTTAGGCTTTAACATACAATCCGAAAATGTGCGCTCGGTGCTGTTTTTCCTTTCCGGCTTGGCTTTAATCATCGCGTTCCTGCTCTGCCGTTGGATAACCAACACCAAATTGGGCCGTGTGGTCACCGCCATACGCGACCAGGAATCACGGGTGCGTTTCCTAGGCTACCGCGTGGAAATGTTCAAACTATGGATATTTGTGTTCGCCGCCATGCTGGCCGGGGTTGCCGGGGCTTTGTATGTGCCGCAAGTCGGCATTATCAACCCCAGCGAATTTACCCCGCTCAATTCGCTTGAGATTGTGGTGTGGGTGGCGATGGGGGGGCGCGGCACTTTATATGGCGCGATCATTGGCGCGGTGGTGGTCAATTTCAGCAAAACGGTGCTGACCGGATTGATGCCGGATGCGTGGTTGTTCATTCTGGGCGGCTTGTTCGTGGTCATCACCGTGCTGTTGCCGGATGGCATCGTCGGCCTGATGCGGCGGAACATAAGGAGCAAACAAGCATGAATTCTTTTGCAGAAAACCTGTTTGATGAAGATGATAAAGTCAAAGCCAGCAATGTGGTGGTCGAAGGCAAGGTCGATATCCGCCACGGCCCCATTTTGTATATGGAAGATGTCAGCGTCAGTTTTGACGGGTTTAAGGCATTGAATAAATTGTCTTTATTCATAGATGCAGGGGAGTTGCGCTGCATGATCGGCCCGAATGGCGCAGGCAAAACCACCATGATGGACGTGATTACGGGCAAAACCAAGCCCGATACCGGATCGGTGTTTTTCGGGCAAACTATTGATTTGTTGGAAATGGATGAACCCGCGATTGCCCAAGCGGGCATCTGCCGGAAATTCCAAAAACCTAGCGTCTTTGATGCCTTAAGCGTATTTGAAAACTTGGAATTGGCCTTAAAAACCAACAAAGGCGCGTGGAAGACGCTATTTTTCCGCTTGACAGGCGAACAGCGTGACCGCATTGGTGAAGTGATGGAAACGGTGGGTTTAACGGCTTTGGCGCATTCACGGGCGGGCATCCTGTCGCATGGACAAAAACAATGGCTGGAAATCGGTATGTTATTGATGCAAGAGCCAAAAGTGATGTTGGTTGACGAACCCATTGCCGGTATGACCCATCAGGAAATCGAACGCACCGCCGAATTGCTGTTGTCGTTGCAAGGCGAACGCTCGTTGGTGGTGGTCGAGCATGATATGGAATTCGTCCGCTCCATCGCCCGTAAAGTCACGGTTTTGCACGAAGGCTCGGTGTTGACCGAAGGCACGATGGACGAAGTGCAAAACGACCCGCGCGTCATTCAAGTGTATTTGGGCGGATGATGCAACGCATGCCATTATTCCAGTTAGGCGTAGGTTGGGCTGGACGAAGGGAAGCCCAACAAAATCCACGGCAAATGATGGGCATCCTTACGTCAGCCCATCCTACAGCAACATCGCAACATCATTCCGGCGTGCATCAATCAGGAATATCAAGATGCTAAAAATCAAACAATTGCAACAATACTACGGCGAAAGCCATACCCTCTGGGACTTGGATTTGGACGTGCCGGAAGGCGCGTGTGTCTGCCTTATGGGGCGTAACGGCGTGGGCAAGACCACCTTGCTGAAAGCCATCATGGGCTTGATCCCCGTCAGGGATGGCAGCATCACAATGGACGGCGCACCGCTCGCCGATGGCAAAGCCGAACAACGCGCCACTTTGGGTATCGGTTATGTCCCGCAAGGGCGGGAAATCTTTCCGCTATTGACCGTGGAAGAAAACCTTAAAACGGGTTTACGCGCCGCCAGCAAGCAAGGCATCAAAAAAATCCCCGACCATATTTACGAAATCTTCCCCGTGTTGAAACAAATGCTACGGCGGCGGGGCGGCGATTTGTCCGGCGGCCAGCAACAACAATTGGCGATAGGCCGCGCCTTGGTCTTGAACCCGCGCCTGTTGATCCTAGACGAACCCACCGAAGGCATACAACCCAATATCGTCAGCGAAATTGGCGATGTCATCATCCGCCTCAACCGCTCGCGCGGCACGCCCCTACCCATGCCCAAACCGAATCCCAACGCCTTAGGCGAAGTGCATGAGGCCATCAACAAAATCAACCAGGAATTGGGCGTGACCGTCTTGCTGGTCGAGCAAAAACTGCCTTTCGCCAGAAAAGTCGCAGACCGGTTTTGCATTATGGACAGAGGCCGTAGTGTGGCTACTGGCGAGATGGACGGATTGACCGAAGGCATGGTGAAGCAGTATTTGACGGTTTGATGCGTAAAGCTTTTAACCACGAAGTGCGCGAAGTAAAGCAAGACAAAAACTTCGTGCGCATAGTGTCCTTCATGGTAAATTCATCACCTCAAATGTCGAATTGCTGACCACCGAGGTGAAAGGGCCATGACCATACAACCGCAATACATCACCGATGCCAACGGACAGAAACTCTCCGTTATCTTACCCATTGACGATTATCTGGAACTGCTGGAAGACCTTGAGGATTTGGCAACGATAGCCGAGCGTAAAGACGAAGCCACTTTTTCGCTTGAGGATGTCATAAAAGAACTTCAGTTATGACTGTCTACCGCATTGAATTTAAACAGTCTGCCAAAAAGGAATTAGCGCAGTTGCCGCGTCCGATAGCTGAAAAAATACTGGAACGTATCAAAGCCCTCGCGAATAATCCCAGACCCGATGCTTGCAAAAAACTAAGCGGCTCAACGCATTCTTACCGGATACGCATCAATGATTATCGTGTGGTTTATTCAATCATTGATAAACAGCTGATTGTTCAGGTTATTAAAATAGGCCATCGTAAAGCAGTTTACCGATAACATAGAGTGTTCTAAGTACGCAATGCGTGCTTTTTTATTCAACGAGGATTCTTATGAAAACAAAATCACTTATCTTAACCACCATCTTATCAATGCTAGCCACTCTGCCCGCTTACGCCCATACCGGCATCGGCGCAGTCCACGGCTTGCTGGATGGCGTTGTCCATCCCTTAATCGGCATCGACCACTTGCTGGTCATGCTCGCCGTGGGTCTATGGGCCGCCATGCGTGGCGGCAAATCCTTATGGCTGTTGCCGCTGGCGTTTGTCACCGCAATGGGCGTAGGTGCAGGTTTGTCGATGCTAGGCATCACCATTAACGCCGCAGAAACCTGGGTGGCGGCTTCTGTCATTGCTGCGGGCGTGTTGGTCTGGCGTAACACCCGTATGTCATCCGTTTTGGCGGTGGCTTTGGTGTCCGTTTTTGCCCTAGCCCATGGTTATGTCCATGCTCTGGAATTGACTGATAGTGCCGATGCCTTGGCTTATTCAGCGGGTTTTTTGCTGACTACGGCGGCATTGCATGGTTTGGGGTTGGCAGTTGGCTTATTGGCGGCGGCTAGATTGAGAATGCTTGGGGATGTGTTGGGATTGGTTTGCGCTTTGGTTGGGGTGGGGTTATTAGCAGGGGGTTAGAGAATTGTAGCCGTAGCTGTAGGTCGGGTTAGCGATAGCGTAACCCGACAGATAGATCAAAATCATAACAATCAAAAATAATCATGCGTTATCGCCGAGCTTACATACAAGGCGGCAGCTACTTCTTCACGGTTGTTACCGAAAAGCGCCGAAATATTTTCGTCCATACCGAGAATATCAACCGCCTACGAGCCGCTTTCAGAACCGTCATGAAAAAACGGCCTTTTCAGATAGATGCCGCTGTTGTCTTACCTGACCACCTGCATTTTATTTGGACACTACCTGAACATGACAGTGACTACCCAACCCGCTGGCGATTGATTAAAACCGTATTTACCAAAGATTATCCCGATAAATCTTCTGTAGATAACTTCAATCGCATAAAGAAAAACCAGCAAGACATTTGGCAGCATCGCAGCTGGGAACATTGCCTACGCGATGAAAAGGATTTTCAACAGCATGTGGATTACATCCATTACAACCCCGTAAAACATAGGTTGGTAAAACGTGCTAGTGATTGGCGGTATTCAAGCATTCACCGTTACATTCGGTTGGGGATTTTGGATGAAAATTGGGGTGGTGGGATTGAGTTTGATGAGGGGGTTGGTTATGAATAATTGGGAGGTTGGTGTAGGCTACGGAATTTAATTTGTCAACCTAAGCTAAATATATGAACACAGTATACAGATTTGCAAAGAAATTTTTGATTTCTCAAATCCCTTCACCAAATGCGAAAAAAATTCTCGAAAGCTATCTAACTTTACCGGATGGGAGTGCGGAGCCAGTTGAAATTAATGAGCTTTTTAGGCGACTACTTAGTTCTGCACAAAATACTAATATGAAGGCGAACGTAATCGGCGGATCAATTGACGGCATTGAAAACTTAGGAAAGGCTCTATTTAATTTTGATCCTAAGAAGGTCGATAAAAAATTCGCTAATGATCCAAGTAAACTCCTAAGTCATCTTATTAAGAAACTCAATCCACGGGGCGAAATTCGTGAAACTTCAAGAAGTATTTGGCCTAAGTACTGCCAAACAATAATCTCTGCTTCAGTATTTTTTAATCAATTTGAAGATGGTGACGATTTTTTTGATTGGGCTAATTATCTTTATCAAGATGAACGATCAATGGCTTCGTTACCTATGATTTTAGCGGCTGAAATTGACGGTATTGGTTATCCTCTTGCCTGTGATTTTCTTAAGGAACTAGGGTTTGTGAACTTTGGAAAACCAGATGTTCATATAATAGATATATTTGTTGGAATTGGATTATGTGATGAAAAAGCCAGTCCCTATAAAATTCAAAAAATAATCGCTCAAATGGCAAAAGCGTCTAAAGTTTCTTCTTACAATATAGATAAATTATTTTGGCTAATTGGTAGCGGTAAATTAGACATCTTTCCTAAATAATACAGATTAAATAAACCCCAATAAGGTTAAAATGGGCAACCTTCCTGATGCCGCCCAAAAGCCATGAAAACCTATGCCCAGCTGCCCACCGACAACCCCGAAGAATTCAAACGGCTGGTCGGGCTGTCAAAGGAAAATTTCCAGCATCTCAACGGCAAGCTGTGCGCTTACATCAGCGAACAAAAAAACCTCAGCCCGCTGACACGGCGAGGCCGGAAGGACAGTAAACTGGCAGCGGAAGACCGCCTGCTACTGACACTTTATTACCTCCGCCACTATCCGACCTTGATAAACTTAGGGGCGGTCTTTGGCATCAGCGAGTCGTATTGCCATAAAGTGTATTCGCGCACTGCCAGGCAGTTGGTCAAAATTGAAAGGCTCCCCAAGCGCAAGGCGCTGTTGGAAGACCCTGCCGCCACCTTGGCCGTTGACGTGTCGGAACAGCCCATCGAACGCCCCGTCAAAGGCCAGAAAGCCTTCTACTCAGGAAAAAAAACGCCACACGGTTAAGGCCCAGTTGGTCATCTGCGCGTTGACGCTGGCCATCCTGTCCGTAGTGGTGGGCAAAGGGCGGCAACACGACTTTGCCGTCTTCAAAGGCTGCCGCCTGTTGCTGCACCCTAAAGCCAACCTGTTGGCGGATTCGGGATACCAAGGGATGCACGGCCATCACCGGAATTCGACTTTGCCTATCAAAAAGCAAAAAGGCAAGCCTCTTTCTGCCGAAGACAAAGCCCACAATAAAATCCTTTCAAAACAGCGGGTTTTCATTGAGCATGTCAACCGCCGATGCAAGATTTTCAGGATCGTCAAGGACGTTTATCGGGGAAAACACAAAAACTACTCCCTGACCTGGAATTTGGTGGCTGCATTGGTCAACTTGAGATATGCCTGTATTTAGGAAAGATGTCTATTCTACAAACATCCCGAAATTGGAAATAACGGGAAAATTGGAAGCAAAAAAGATGAGTTTATTGCTGAGTTTAATGAACTATAAAATGTTAATTTAAGCAAAGTAGGTCGGGTTAGCTTATTGAGCGTAGCGAGATAACGTAACCCGACATGCCCGCGGAATGTACATTTTGTCGGGTTACGCTATCGCTAACCCGACCTACAACGTCGTATATCATTATTTAAAATGGCTATGTCACCGTTAGTTGTTGAAAAAATTTTATGTTCGGCGCAAAGCCTTATTTAATGCGGATTGCGGCTTTCGCTCAAAGCCGCGTCATTTAAGGCTTCCACAATTAACGGTGACATAGCCTTTAAAATAAACGGCATTACCCAATTGAAACCTGAAATTCCCGAAGCCTCTGGCATTGCCAATTATGCCACTCCCCAACCCCAAGGCTGGCAAGCCCAACTAGACCTAGGCTTCGAACACCAACACGGCAAAACCGTATTGGCGCACCGTCGCCATCTCGGCCCGTTAACCGTACAACGCCCCTTTTACCCAGAAGGCGAGGTCTGCCATGTGTATGTGTTGCATCCACCAGGCGGTGTCGTGGCGGGCGACTGTTTAGCAATCAACATCAACGTTGCCAGCCACAGCAAGGCGTTGGTGACCACGCCAGCGGCAGGCAAGTTTTACCGTAGCGAAGGCAAACAAGCGCGGCAACGCGTGGTGTTAAGCGTGGCGGCAGCCGCATCACTAGAATGGTTGCCGCAGGAAACCATTGTTTACGAAGGTGCACAAGTCGCGTCAGAGGTACGATTGGATTTGGCGGTGGGGGCGCGGTTTCTCGGTTGGGAAGTGTTGGCATTAGGCCGGCCTGCCGCGCAAGAGGGTTTCACCAGCGGCGAAATCGGTATGAATTGGCGCATCTTCCGTGCGGGCGAATTGTTTTACCGCGAACGCCTGTTGATAGATGCGGGGGCTTTTGCCGCCAACTGGGGTTTGAATGGGCATTCCGCTTGCGGCACCTTGTTCGCCTATCCTGCCAACGCCGCGCAACTGGCGGCAGTGCAAGAACTGATTGGCGATAGTGCAGGGCGGGGCGTGACTTTATTGGATGATCTGCTGATCTGCCGGGCTTTAGATGTCCGCGCCGACCGCTTGCGGGATTTTTTCCAAGACGTTTGGCGGCTGTTGCGGCCTGAGGTGATTGGCCGAGAGGCTTGTGCACCGCGTATTTGGGCGACTTGATTGGTCATGAAAGCCCATCCCTCGACCTAGAAAATAAAGTAAAGATGCCGGCAATAGTTTTGGAATCAACCATCACTTGCCCAGAATGTGGGCATCAAAAATTGGAGACCATGCCAAGCGATGCTTGCCTATGGTTTTATGAATGTGAAGCCTGTCATGTGCTGCTACGCCCCAAGGCAGGTGATTGTTGTGTTTTTTGTTCTTATGCCACTGTGGCATGCCCACCTAGGCAGCAAAGTGGCAAAAATTGCTGTGGCCACTAAGGTTGCGTAGGTTTTATTCGCGGCAGGCCATTGAAATCAGCCCTCTTTTGAATACCGGAAAATCACTATGCAACTGACCGCACACGAAAAAGATAAGCTCCTGATCTTCACCGCCGCCTTACTGGCTGAGCGGCGCAAAGCCCGTGGCCTGAAACTGAATTACCCCGAAGCCGTAGCCTACATCACCGCCGCGATCATGGAAGGCGCGAGGGACGGGCGCACGGTCGCCGAGCTGATGGAATATGGGCGCACCTTGTTAAGCCGTGACGATGTCATGGACGGCATCAGTGAAATGTTGCCGGATGTGCAGATAGAGGCGACCTTTCCTGACGGCACCAAACTGGTGACCGTCCATAACCCCATAGTGTAGGGTGGGCACGCTGTTTGTGCCCACCTTACTACCGATTCTGATAGTGGGCATAAACAGCGTGCCCACCCTACCCAAGGAGCCCCCCATGATCCCCGGAGAAATCATCCCCGCCGCTGGCGAGATTGAATTGAACGCTGGTTGCGAAACCCTCACCTTAATCGTAGCCAACAGCGGCGACCGCCCGATTCAAGTCGGCTCGCATTACCATTTTTATGAAACCAATCCCGCCTTGGCGTTTGATCGTGAAGCCGCCCGTGGCTTTAGATTAGACATCCCCGCAGGCACGGCGGTGCGTTTCGAGCCAGGCCAACAACGGCAAATCCAGCTCGTGCCATTCGGCGGTTTGCGCCGCGTGTATGGCTTTCGCAATGCCGTCATGGGCGATTTGGATGCCACTTCAGCGGAGACAAAACAATGAGCAAAATCAGCAGACAAGCCTACGCCGACATGTTCGGCTCCACCACTGGCGATAAAGTCCGTTTGGGCGATAGCGAATTGTTTTTACAAGTCGAAGCCGACCGCACTATCTACGGCGAAGAAGTCAAATTCGGCGGCGGCAAAGTGATCCGCGACGGCATGGGCCAAAGCCAAGTCGATTCCAAAATCGCGATGGACATGGTGATTACCAACGCCTTGATTATCGACTACTGGGGCATCATCAAAGCCGATGTCGGCGTGAAAAACGGGCGCATCGCCGCAATCGGCAAAGCGGGCAACCCTGACATCCAATCCGGCGTGGACATGATTATCGGCCCCGGCACGGAAATCATCGCGGGCGAGGGCAATATCCTCACCGCAGGCGGCATCGACGCGCACATCCATTTCATCTGCCCGCAACAAATTGAAGAAGCCTTAAATTCTGGCGTAACAACGATGATCGGCGGCGGCACCGGCCCGGCAACGGGTACGAACGCCACCACCTGCACCCCCGGCCCTTGGCACTTGCAACAAATGCTCTCGGCCTTGGATGGTTTTGCTATGAATTTCGGCTTGCTCGGCAAAGGTAACGCCAGCTTGCCAGGCGGATTGGAAGAGCAAATCCAAGCCGGCGCGATGGGCTTAAAACTGCACGAAGACTGGGGCACAACCCCCGCCGCCATAGACTGCTGTCTAAGCGTTGCTGAAAAATACGACGTGCAAGTGGCGATCCACACTGATACCCTCAACGAATCCGGTTTTGTCGAAGATACCATCGCCGCCTTTCAAGGCCGCACCATCCACACTTACCACACCGAAGGCGCGGGTGGCGGTCATGCGCCGGACATCATCAAAGCCTGCGGTTTGCCGAACGTATTGCCGTCGTCCACCAACCCGACGCGTCCTTACACCGTCAACACCGTCGATGAACATCTGGACATGCTGATGGTCTGCCATCACCTCGACCCCAGCATCCCCGAAGATGTCGCCTTCGCCGAATCACGCATCCGCCGCGAAACCATCGCCGCCGAAGACATCCTGCACGACTTGGGTGCGTTCTCGATGATTTCGTCTGACTCGCAAGCCATGGGTCGCGTCGGCGAAGTCATCCTCCGCACCTGGCAAACCGCGCATAAAATGAAAATTCAGCGCGGCGCATTGCCAGAAGATGGCGCGGACAGCGACAACTTCCGCATCAAACGCTACATCGCCAAATACACCATCAACCCCGCGATTAGCCACGGCATCGCCCATGAAGTCGGCTCGATAGAAGTCGGCAAACTCGCCGATTTGGTGCTGTGGAATCCGGCATTTTTCGGCGTAAAACCCAGCCTGATCTTAAAAGGCGGCCTTATCGCCGCCGCCGCGATGGGCGACCCCAACGCCTCCATCCCCACCCCGCAACCCGTGCATTACCGCCCCATGTTCGGCGCGTTCGGTGTCACCGCCGCCGCTACCTCCATGATCTTCCTACCCCAAACGGCGGTAGAAGGCGGCGTGCCTGCCAATTTGGGTTTGCGTAAACGCATCGGCATCGTCAAAAACACCCGTAACATCGGCAAAAAAGATTTAATCCACAACGCCTACCAACCCGTCATGGAAGTTGACCCGCAAACTTATGCGGTACGGGCGGACGGGCAATTGTTGACGTGTGAACCCGTGGCGGTGTTGCCGTTTGCTCAACGGTATTTTTTGTTTTGAGTGGTTGGGGTCAATGCGGTAGGTTGAGTTAGACATTTTGTCGGGTTACGCTACGGCTAACCCGACCTACGAACTTCAACGAGTATTTTAATGGCTATTGATAAGCAGAAAATTATTTCGGAAATTATACGAACCGCGAAAGAAAACGGCGGTATTGCGCTTGGGATGACGAGGTTCGAGCAGGAAACTGGGATACGGAAAAGTGATTGGGAGGCCAAATATTGGACAAAATGGTCGGATGCACTGATAGAGGCGGGCTACTCGCCGAACCAATTTGGCGCTCCTGCATGTGACAAAGAATTGGTATTAGTTAAACTTGCTGAATTAACTCGAGTATTTGGTCATTACCCAAATAAAAACGAAATTAAAATGCGAAAGCGAGGGGACAGCTCTATACCAACTGACGTAACAATCCGAAGACTATTTGGAAATAAATATTCCGCAGTAAATGTTCTTCTTTCTTTTGTAAAAAATGATCCTGTATGGTCTGATCTAATAGAAACTCTAGAAAATGAGTTGGAACGCATCATGCCGGAGAGCAACGTAGTTGCTGACGATACATTAAAAATCGGCTATGTGTACTTGATGCAGCACGGAAATCGAAACGAATACAAAATTGGATATACATACGACGCAATACGAAGGGAAGGCGAGATAAAAATACAGCTACCTGAGCGCGTCAATCCAATCCACTATATTGAAACTGATGACCCTTCTGGCATAGAAGCCTATTGGCATAGGCGATTCTCCCAGAAGCGAAAAAATGGCGAATGGTTTGAGTTGTCAAAATTGGATGTTAGAGCATTCAAACGTTGGAGAAAAATCTATTAAACCCTTTTCCGCTAGTTCCCAAGCTCCAGCTTGGGAGCTCAAGTCCGGGAAGCTCTAGCTTCGGGAACACGGGAAGCTGGAGCTTGGGAACGAGCCGATGGATGGGCTAACACAAATCCAAGCTAACCAAGCCGTTGAGAAAACACCATTATGCCCAGAAGCCGCTACCGCGTCCTCAGCAATCCATGCCCGCATTTTATGACAGCCACCGTCAACCACTGGCTGCCGTTGTTTACCCGCCCGGAAACGGTGGGCATCGTGTTGGATTCCTGGCGTTTTTTACAACGGGAATCAGGCTTTCAGCTTTATGGCTATGTCATCCTTGAAAACCACTTGCATCTGATCGCCGCGTCGGAAAATCTAAGCCACGATATGCAGCGGTTCAAATCGTATACGGCGAAGCAAATTATCGCGCATTTGGAACAACGCGGTGCGGTGAAGCTGTTGGAACTGTTGGCTTTTTTCAAACGCGCCCATAAGCAAGATACAGATTATCAGGTTTGGGAAGAAGGCAATCATCCACAACTCATTGAATCTGAAACAGTGATGCGGCAAAAGTTGGATTACATCCATCAAAATCCGGTGAAACGAGGCTATGTGGATCAGCCGGAACATTGGCGGTATTCCAGTGCGCGGAATTATGCGGGGCAAACGGGTTTGATTGAGGTGGTGCGAGCTTGGTAAGCTATTTTAGATTCGATCCCAAACTTCATTGGTTACTCAAATCTGCGAAGCTCTAGCTTCGAGAATACTGGAAGCTAGAGCTTCCGAAACTGCGTTCCCAAGCTGGAGTTTGGGAACGAGCATATACTTTACTGATTAATTGACTTAACTAACTATGCTAAAACTCACCGAACTCGCCCCCGCCGATACCCAAGCCGACGATAGCTTGACCTTACCCTTCGAATCCCGCCAAAAAAGCCGCTTGCCTGCCCTGACTGATGGCGGCGTAAAAGTCGGTTTGTTTTTGCAGCGCGGCAATTATTTGCGCTCCGGCACGATACTGACGGGCAACGAAAAATTCAAAGTCCTGATAAAAGCCGCGCCGGAAACTTTGTCGGTCGTCCGCACCGATGATCCTTTGCTGTTCGCGCGGGTGTGTTATCACCTTGGCAACCGCCATATTGCATTGCAAATCTTGCCCGGCGAATTGCGGTTTTTGAGCGACCACGTCCTCGATCACATGGTCGAAGGTTTAGGCTTAAGCGTCAGCCATGAAGATTTGCCTTTCGAACCCGAAGCAGGCGCGTACCAGCATCATGGGCACTGATCTTAGCCTTTTGCGCTTGCTGCAACTGGTCAGCCCTGGCTTGCCGATTGGCATGTACAGCTATTCGCAAGGGCTGGAGCGGGCGGTGGACGATGGTTGGGTCAGCACACCTGATGCCGCCCGCGAATGGATAGGCGGCGTGTTGCAGACCAGCATGACGCGCGTGGATGTGCCGATTTTGTTGCGTTTGTTGAGCGCATGGCAAAACCAAGACCTCGCGGCGGTGACACACTGGAGCCAAACCCTAACTGCCTGCCGAGAAACCAGCGAACTGCGCGCTGAAGACCGCCAAACCGGACAGGCGTTGGCGAAATTGCTGGTGAAATTGGATATGCCGGAAGCCCAAGCGTGGCAACGTCAATCGGAAGCGACCTTGGCAACCGTGTTCAGTCTCGCTGCTGTACGTTGGGGCATAGACCCGCGCCTTGCCGCGATGGGTTATGTCTGGGGCTGGTTAGAAAACCAAGTGTTATGCGCCGTCAAACTTGTTCCTTTGGGACAGGTCGCCGGACAGCAATTATTGCAAGCCTTGGCGGCGCAAATTCCTGCGCAAGTCGATGCGGCGATGTCGCTGGATGATGACGATATTGGCGGCAGTGCGTTCGGTTTGGCTTTGGCGAGTAGCCGCCATGAAATGCAGTATTCGCGGTTGTTCCGGTCTTGAATAGTAATGTAGGGTGGGCACGCTGTTCTGCCCACCTTTTTTGGTAAATGTTGGTGGGCAGAAAAGCGTTGCCCACCCTACAAAAGGAAAATCCCATGAATGACAAATCTGTATTAAGGGTCGGAATCGGCGGCCCGGTCGGTTCCGGTAAAACCGCGTTGGTGGATGCCTTGTGCAAACGGATGCGCGACAATTTTGAAATTGCGGTGGTGACTAACGACATCTACACCCGCGAAGACCAGCAATTTTTAATCCGCAGCCAAGCGCTGCCGGAAGAGCGGATTTTGGGCGTGGAAACGGGTGGCTGCCCGCATACCGCCATCCGCGAGGATGCGTCGATGAATTTGGCGGCGGTGGATGAGTTGTGCGAGCGTTGGGATAACCTGGATTTTATTATGGTGGAAAGTGGCGGCGATAACCTCAGCGCGACGTTTAGCCCGGAATTGGCGGATTTGACCATTTACGTGATTGACGTTTCAGCGGGCGACAAAATCCCCCGCAAAGGCGGCCCCGGCATCACCCGTTCGGATTTGTTGGTGATTAATAAGATTGATCTTGCGCCTTATGTTGGCGCGTCGTTGGACGTGATGGACAGGGATGCCAAGAAAATGCGTGGCGAACGTCCGTTTGTATTCAGTAATTTAAAAACCGGAACGGGCTTGGCGGATATTGAGGCGTTTATTATCCGGGCAGGGATGTTGGACGTGACGCTTGGGCATGGCTGATAGCCATTATTGGACGTCCAGTAGCCAGTCAAGCGTTTTGCCGGTCATCGAAGATTCTGACCCTCAGGCCAAGGTTATAGCAAGCGGTTTCCCAAAATTTGACGTTTTCGATGGGGGCGGGAAGGGAAGAGTATGGCCTCTTTTAGCGTTAGGGCAATGGCATACAGGGCGTACAGCACACTGATGGTGATTAAAGCGATAATGAGGCAGTGCATGACAATACCTTAGGTTTTGGGATAGGCCTTTCGGGTTTTAGAAACCTGAAAGGCCTTGGTCTTTTATGGCTCGCTCACAAACTTCTTCGCATAAGATTCCAGATGCGGAATATCAATGCGGTAACCTTTAATCATCAAATGCCAATACAGCCAGGGGAAGCCCGTGGTTTTCCCCCACCACCAGATCGGGCGGTTGGCGCGTGGATCCAGCCATGGGAAAGACGGCGTCACTTTGCCGCCATAAGAAAATTCCGCCAGCATGACGGTGTTCAAGGAAGTGGTCAACGGGCAGGAGCCATAACCATCGTAGCCTTCCACGACCGTTTTGCTGTCAATCAGGCCAAGGATGTTGTCAACCACCACCGGTACTTGTTTGCGTACGGCAGCGGCGGTTTTGGCGTTGCTGGTCGCCGCGACATCGCCCAGGCTGAAAATGTTCGGGTATTTGCTGTGTTGCAAACTTTTGTCGTTGACATCCACCCAACCTGCGGCATTTGCCAAGGGGCTTTGCTTGATAAAATCCGGTGCGCTTTGTGGCGGCGTGACGTGGATCATGTCAAAGGCTTTGGTGACACGCTCCTTGTTGCCGTTGCTGTCGCTCACTTCGAACGTCGCCATTTTGGCGTCGCCGTCTATCCCGACCAAATTATGGTTGAACGAGGTGGTGATGCCGTAATCGGCAACGACCTTGCTTAAGGCCTTGGCGAAGAAAGGCACGCCAAACAACGCCGGCCCTGCGTTGAGGAATTCGATGGTGAACTTGTCCAGTATGCCTTTTTTGCGGAAACGGTCCGCCGCCAAGTACATGATCTTTTGCGGCGCACCTGCACATTTGATCGGCATGGGCGGTTGCGTGAACAAGGCGATGCCGGATTGCATGTTTTGGATGCATTCCCAGGTGTATTCAACGGTTTCCGGCGAATAATTGCTGCACACTTGGTTTTTGCCGATGGTTTCTTTCAAGCCTTGGATTTTGCCCCAATCCAATTGCAGGCCTGGGCAAACGACCAGATAGTCATAGCCGACCACGTCACCGGAGCGTAGGGTGACGGTGTTGTCTTCGGGTTGGAAGGTGTCGGCGTAATCCTTAATCCATGTGACCGAAGGGTGGATTAAGTCCGCTTCCTTGCGCATGGTTTGTTTCAGGGTGTAAGCGCCCCCGCCAACGATAGTGAAACCGGGTTGGTAGTAGTGGGTTTCCGCTGGTTCGATAAGGGTAATGTCGATAGTTTTGTTTTGCCTGCGCATGTTATTGGCGACCGAAACGCCCGCCGCGCCGCCGCCAATGATCAGGACAGTGGAATGTTGTTGAGTCATAAACCCTCCAGGTTGATTTAATAGGTTCTTGTAATGATGGAATATCGGCAAAATTAACGAAAACTTCCGGCTAGTGGTTGGCGGATGTTTTCATGGGGGAAGCATTTTTCCGCGCCTACTTTTGAACTAAAATTAAGGCTAAGTCAAGCAATTAAGCAGCCGCCAAGCCTTCAATATTCAAACTGGTAAATGATCCCCAGGCTGTTTGGGTTGGCATTTTTATTAGTCGCCGCATTGGCGCCGACAGCGGCTTCCAGCTTGATATGTTTGGTCAAGTCGATTTGTATCATCGCTTGCGGGCCGCCACTGAGGCCTTGCCGTGTGCCAAGGTAAACGCCAGGGACGACATAACTGCCGGCTTCGACCGAGGTTTTTTTGCCGCCGACAGTCAGGCGGTCTAGCCCCAAGGTTTTACGGACATTGTCGAGGGGGTCACCCATGCCGGAAGTCGCCCCGCTCAGCGTCGCCACGGCAGAGCCTATTTGTAAAATCTCCAAGACACTCAAACTGCTGGCACTGCGGCTAAACAAGAGGCGGGCGAGGATTTCATCTTGTGGAAGGTCAGGGACGCTGCTTAAGGTGATTTTCGGTTTGTTGGCGGAACCCGCGATGGTCAGCGTCGCGGTGATATTGTCGCTACTGGTGCTGGCGACAAAATTCAGTGACGGGTCGGTCAAGCGGCCATTGTCGAAGCCGACTTTGCCTTCAGAAAAGGCCAGCGTTTTTCCGCCTAGCGTATATTGGCCGCGCCGCAATTTAAAACCACCGTCCGCCCTAGGTCTGCCTGCTGTGCCACGGACGCCGACGGTGCCGTCCAACTCGGCATCCACGCCACGCCCACGCACAAAAATCTGGCCTGGGGAGGAGATGATCAGGTTCAGTTTAATGGCAGATTCCCTGATGGCGGGCGGCGGTGCCGGGCTTCCTTTGGGTGTTTCCAATTTGAGCACGGCGATGTTGGCAGGGAGATATTCCGGGATGCGGATATCGGCACGGTTGATTTTGATGACCCCAAGCAACAGCAAATCTTCTGAAACCAAGCCGCGCAAGGTCAAATCGGCATTGATATCCGCAGTCAGGCGGTCACTCGCCAGGGGCTTGGCATTCCTTGCAATGATGGCCAGATTGATTGGCATCCCTTCCTTAAGCACGTCAATCGTCCCTTTGGCCGAAACCGTGCCGTTACCCGCTTCCCCTTGGAGTTTGTCAATCACTAACTGCCCCCCATTGGCCGTGATGAGACCGTTGATGTCGGTCAGGTTGGCACCGATAGCGTAGTCGCGTACTTCCACTTTTGTTAGCACGGCGGTTCCGGTTAACTTGGGTTCGGAAAGGTTGCCTGCTACCCCGGCATTGATGGCAATCTGCCCGCGCGCCCGTCGGCCATTTGAGGTCAGTAAGGGATCGAGGAGCTTTAGCTCGATGCGGCCTGTGGCGTGCAAATCCAAGATACCCCCGGCATGGAGCGGGGCGAACCCTGACAGATTCAGGACGGCATTTTCGCCCGCAGTGAATTTGGCTTGGATTTGGGCA
The DNA here is from genome assembly GCF_000384075.1 of Methylovulum miyakonense HT12. Lineage (GTDB taxonomy): Bacteria > Pseudomonadota > Gammaproteobacteria > Methylococcales > Methylomonadaceae > Methylovulum > Methylovulum miyakonense. The sequence continues at coordinate 558,594 of NZ_KB913025.1, read as the reverse complement.
TTAGTGCCGTCCAATTCTGCTGCCGCGTTAAATTGTGCGGGAGGCAGGGCGTTGCCGTTAGCCGACAACAGACGCATGCCCGAACCATTGGCGGTAACCGTACCGCTGGGTTTTGCGAGGGGGCCACGAAGTTTGGCATCCGCATTGATGATGCCGGAAGCTTTTAGGTCTGGTGCCAACCCGTTAAGCGCAGCAAGGGGAAACTGGTGCAAACTTGCGGTGATGTCCAGGGTAGGGCTGATTTGTCCGTCAGCCTGCAATATGGCGTCTTCCAAACCGAGGCGCAAATGCCTGACAGCCACCGCGTCGGGCCAGCTGATAGTGGCCGGTGCCAGCAAGCGCAGGGTTTGTCCTTTCCAAACCGCATCCAGCCCATTGACTTCAAGCGCGTTGGCGTTTGCGGAAAACAAGGCGTTGGCGTCTAATTTAAGCGGTTTGCCCGCCAGATTATCAATATCCGCTGACAGTTGTAAGGCCAACTGTTCAAGAGTGCCGTTGAAATCCAGTTTCCCCGCCCCTGTCAGGGCATCCATAGCAAGCCCGTCAAGATTGAGCTGCCCTTCCATATTAGGTTTGTTCACTGGGTCACGGATGGCCAAGGTGAGCTGTGCTTGGTTTATCTGGGTGTTGGCGGCCAGGCTTATGTTTTGGGCATCAAGATCCAGATAGGCATACGGTTGCTGGCCAATGTATGTGGTTTTTAGGGTGGCGGCGAGGTTTCCCGATAAGGGTTGGCCGGCAAAAACGCTGAAATCTTCCAGGCGTTTTACCGTCAAGGCCAATGATCCGCTGGGCCATGGGCTTTGGTGTGCCAGTAGCATAGTGCCCTGTGTATGTAGGCTTTTCCAGTCAGCGCGGCTTATGTTGAATTGGAGGGATTGGTCTTTTTGCGGCTTTACGTCCATCGCTATGTCAACAGGCGAGCCCGCCAATACGGTATTGGCGTTGAACTGCCCAATGGGCAGATGGGGCAAATGTTCCACCTTAAGTTTCGCGGTCACGGGTTTGCGGGGGAATGGCCGCGTTGCCAATTCGCCAGCCACATCGGCCATCACCGTGAAGTCATCCAACGGGCCGTTGATTTGCCCGTGTGCCATCAATTGGCCGCTGGTTTTTGCTGAGACCACGCTCAAGTCATTGGCTCCAATTTGCCAGTTAAACTTGGCGACCCGGGCTTTGAGCGTACCGTCCGCTTGCAGGTTTATAGCCTTGCCGTTAAGTTGGCATCGCGACAAGACCATGTCCGATCCGTTTATAACTAGGTTGGCGCCGACTTCAACTAAACTGCCCAGCAGTTTCACGAGGGCAGGGTCACCGCCGGTAATGGCCAATCGGCCATCCACAGCGACATCGGTGGCTGGGCCATGTTGGTCCGCCGTTAATTTCAGCGTGCTGTTACCGGCCAAATTTAAGCCCGCCAACAAGGCCAGCGGTTTTAAGTCAGGCAGGTTCACCACCATTTGGATGTTTGCCGGGGTTGCCGTGATGGCATCACCCGTGATGTTGAATAAGGGATGTTGCAGTTTGAACTTTACGGGACGCTGTGTTTGGTCTAGGCGGATACTGGATTGCAGGGTCAAGGGTTGTGCTTGCAAGAGGTCTTTCGATGGGTTTGCAAGGGTCAATTTGCTCAGTTCACTGGTCAATTCAAGCCGGCCAGTATCGCCTTGGACGGACAGGTTGATATGCCCAATCCCGGTATTGGCAAGGCGCAAGCCTTTTAGGTCGATATTGCCATGGATGCTGGGTTTGCTGAGCAAGCCTTGTAGTGTGCCTTCCACGCTTAGGTATTGCCAAGCCAAGTTGGCATGGGCTTGCATGGCTGGTGCTGTGGCGGATATTTGCCAATCGGCTTGTTGGGTTTGCGCATCCAGGGTGCCCCGTAACGCGCCTTTCAGTTTCCCCCACGTCAGGTTGCCTTGGGTTTTCAGGGCGGATAAGGGGCCGTCAATGTTTGCGTCCATTGATAGTGGTTTGGACTCCTTAAGTCCGGCTAGTGCCGCCAGCAAGCCTTGGGCAGGCTCTTCTAAGGACACCCGGGCGTGGATGCCGATTTTGTCAAACTGGCCGCTTACCGTGTAGTTTCCGGCATTTTGCAAATCCCGGAGGGACAGCCCTAAGATGCCCTCCGATAACGAGGCCAAATTCGCATAGCCATCCAGCTTCATAATAATGGCTTGGCCCGTAAGCGCCGATAAATCCAGCTGTCCGATATGGAGGTTGTGCAGGTTAATGGCAAGCGGCAATGATACCGGCCCGGATGGCGGTTTGTCGGTTTTTGCCAAAGGTGACGGGACAAAGCCAATGCGCCCGGCCTGCACTAGCCCGATGTCGGCGACGCCGGACAGCAATTGCCATGGGTTCCAGTCCAGCACGAGGCCGTCGATGGTTAGCACACCGTTTTCATCTTGCCAGACGATGCGCCCAACCTCTAGTTGCTCAGGAAAATGCCCGCCAAGTCCAGTTACGGTGAGTTGGTTGGCCGTTAAGGACGACAGGCTATCGGTGATGAAAAGGCGCCCGTTTGGGGTGTTGGCGGCGACGGCCAGCAATATGCCGCATAGCAACGGCAAACCAAATAGCAGGATAATCCCTAGCGTAAGCCAGCGTGGTGTTTTGTCCATCAGAATGCCTGCCCGAGACCGATATAAATCTCAAATGAGCCGCTATTGGATTGCTGGTTGACGGGCAACGCAAAATCCAGGCGCAGGGGGCCGAAACCGGTGTAATAACGTGCGCCTATCCCTGCGCCTATACGCCAGTCACCGGATGCCAACAAGGTGTCGGGGCTGACTTGTCCGGCATCGGTGAAAGCGACGATGCCGTAGTTTTCGAGTATGCGCTGGCGGTATTCGACCGTCGCCGTGGCAATGGCCTTACCCCCTTGCGGGTCACCATCAGCGAATTGCGGGCCTATGGATTGGTAGCGGTAACCACGTACGGTGTTGCTGCCACCGGCATAAAAGCGTTTGTCAGGCGGCAGGTCAAAACGCCCCGCGCCTTCGATGCTCCCCAACAGCCCCCGCAACGCCAGCACGCTACGGCCTTCGGTATGCCAATCAAAGTAAGTCGAAGCGGACAGTTGGATGACGACGAAGCCGCGAATTTCGGAACCGGTCAAGGCGCCTACGGGGGTGATTGACGGCGTTATGATGCTGCCCTTAGTGGGGTCCAATAAGCTGTTGGTGCTGTCATATTTCAAACTGGCGGGGATGCTGAGCAAGGTGTAATCGTGGGTTTCGTTTTGCTGGGTGATTCTCGATTGCTCAGGCCCCAAGCCGATGCTGCCCGTCCAAAATGGTGAAAATTTGCGGGTTAACAGCACTTCCCCTAAGAGGGCGTCTTGGTCATAGGTGACCAGGCTTTGTCTGATCGCCGCCAAATTGGTATGCAGGGTTTGGTCGGCATGCAGAAAATCGGGTTTCATAAAATTCACGGCGACGTTGTAACCAATCCCGGTTGTGCTATTGCCGCCAATCTGGGTGACTCCGGCCGTCAGCGTGAGTTGTTCGCCGCCACCCAGCAAATTGTGGTGTTGCCAGTAACTGGAAAAACTGGCGCCCAAATCGGTTGAATAAGCCGCACCCAGTTGTGTGGTATGGCGCAAGCGTTCACTGACCATAAAGGTGACCGGCAACTGTTGTTGCGCATCCAGGTTCTTGCCAAGGCGGGTGCGGACGGATGAGAACACGCCGGTGTTTTGCAGTTCCTGGCGGTTTTTCTCAATGCTTGAGGGTTTAAACGGCTCCCCTTTGGCAATTTGTAAATGGCGGCCAACAAACCCCGGGTCAACTTTTTGCAAGCCTTTGACGGACACCTGCCCTAAGGTTATCGGCTTGCCCGTGACGACATGGTAAGTCACATCCAGCTCATGGGTTTCCGGCAGCAGTTTCGCGATAGGTTCGTCCACTTTTGCCAAAGCATAGCCATGCTCCTGCAAGGCCAGCAGCAATTTTTCCCGTGCCTGTTGGATATCGGCGGCCCGTGCCGGGGCTTTGGCTTTCAGTTCTAGCCATTGCCTGGCTTCTGCGGGAACCTCGCCATCCAGGATCAATGTCCGCACATGGTACAGTGCACCTAGGTCGAAGTTGATTTGCACAGGGATCGGTGGCTGTGCGGGGGAATATTCTATGGTATCGTACAGGCCGCGGTCATCCAGAGGCCGATTGGCTATGCGTATCTGTACTTTGCCCTGATAATAGCCCAGACTTTGCAAGGCGATGGTGAAGCGTTCGACATCGGCGCGGGCGCGTGCGACCAGCGCGAACGGGCCTACGGGGGCGGCTTCATTGAGGCTGATCAGCGTGCAAGACTCTTTAAGCATTTGGTCGAGTTCAGCGTCACCCGTTTTGGCAATTGCCACGGTATAAGGCTGCGGGTCGGCGGCATGGGCCGCAGCCACCATCATCATTAACGCCAAGCACATACCTAAGTGCCGTCGCCAACCGATGCGCTCAACTTGAAAAATGGGCATTGTTTTCATAGCACGGTCATGCGGTGTTTGTTTCATGCGGTGTTTGTTTAAGGTAACATCATAGTACTTTTTTACGATGTTGTTGGCTTGCCAAAGTCAGCAATTTTCATTATGACACTCAGCAAAGTAGGCTGGGGTGACGCAAGGAACCCCAGCAGAGTGGCTGGTGGTGCTGGGATTGCGCTATCGCTTCATCCCAGCCTACGACACTTGCCAAGGTGGGGAGTTTGCTGGGGAATATAGATAATAAAACGATAAAACCCGCTGATATTCCCAGTTATCCACATATTCTGTGGATAACTTTGTTGAAAATCACCAAAAATGTAGCATAATTGCTTGAAATTGTTAGCAATGACTTAGATTGTCCAATTTATTACCAAATTGTGAACCCGGTCAACGTGCCGGGTCTACGCCGTATGCGGCAGCCCAAAAACACCGTAGGCCGTGCATCAACCCCAAGCCTGAAGCCACGCACAGCATACCTTAATTGACTTGCCACCACGCTAAATACCATGACCGCACCCTTACAACGTTTAGGCTTTTCCCTGTCTTTGATTATTCTCGCCGCTGCGGTTTTGCTGTGGTCAGACCGGCATAACCGTGATGCCGGGGCGGCTTTAGAAAACCCGGCAAACCGTATCCCGATTGCCATTTTACAGCACAGCTCCAATCCGATGATGGACGAAATCCGCCAAGGCGTGTTGGATGGCTTGCATAGCCAAGGCTACGACGACGGGCACAAGGTGGCGATCAGTTTTTATAACGCCGAGAATGACTTGTCCACTGGCAACCTGATTGCGCAAAAAATTGTCGGTGGCGATTATAAGCTGGCGGTCACCATTTCCACGGTCATGCTCCAGGCCGTAAGCAACGCCAACCGCGCCGCGCATATCCCGCATGTGTTCGGTGCGGTCACCTCGCCCGTGACTTCGGGGGTGGGCATCAAGGCTTTGGATAGCCTGGACAAACCTGCGTACATGACGGGCATCGGCACACCGCAACCCGTCACGGAGATTTTCCGTTTGGCGAAACACATCAATCCGGCCTTAAAAACCGTGGGCGTGGTCTGGAACCCCGCCGAAACCAATTCGGAATACTGCACCCGCTTAGCCCGCGCCATATCCGAAAAACTCGGCATCACCTTGCTGGAAGCGTCGATTGAACAAAGCAAAGACGTGCGCGAAGCCGCCGAATCGCTGGTGGCGCGGGGTGCGCAAGCGTTTTGGACGGGCGGCGATTCGTCGGTGAACGCCACGGTGGAAAGTTTGACCCAAGTCGCCAAAGCGGCAAGAATCCCCGTGTTTTCCAATATCACCGGACATACGCAGCGCGGCTCGCTGTTTGATTTTGGTGCGGATTATCACGAAGTCGGTGCGGAAATCGGGCGTATCGCGGGTACGGTGTTGGCGGGCGCTGATCCGGCGCAAATGCCCGTTAAGGCCTTTGTCCCCAAACGTATCCAACTGAACGAGAAAGCCCGTAGCGGCTTGCGTGATGCGTGGGTGTTTGGCGAGGATTTATACCGCGAAGCGGGCGTGATTATCCAGTTGGATGGGACGGAGAAGAAGGTCGTGCATTAAAACCATCCCCACGCCGGAGCGCCACTGCCCACAGTTAATGATTTAATGTAATTTAAACAATGCACATTACGAATTAGTAGATGCTCTCTGACACAATCGTAACCACATGAATATTAATATTTCGCTGGTTACCAAGCTCTGGCTTGGCAACCCAAGTCTCAGAAGCTCTAGCTTCGAGAATAACAGGAAGCAAGAGCTTCCCATACCGCATTCCCAAGCCGCAGCTTGGGAACGAGAAATTTTTTTCGTGCTTTTCGTGGACAAAATTCATACCTCCAAAATTAACCCCAACAAAAAACCATGACCCTACTCATCGGCGCATTAACCCTAGGTATTATCCTATCCCTGCTGGCCTTGGGCGTGTACATTTCCTACCGTATTTTCGACATTGCCGACATCACCGTCGATGGCTCCTTGACCTTTGGCGCGGCGGTCACGGGCGTGTTGTTGGTCAATTACGGTGTGCATCCTTTCTATGCAACATTGGCGGGATTTGTGGCGGGCTTGATCGCCGGAACCGTCACCGGGATTTTGCAAACCACGTTCCGCATCAACCCCTTGCTGTCCGGCATTTTGGTGATGTCCGGCTTGTATTCGGTCAACTTGCATGTCATGGGGCGCAGCAATATCCCGTTTTTGGGGGTGGCGACCTTGTCTAGCTATTGCGAACAGCTGGGCGCGTCTTGGTTTGGCGCGGCGACGACGAATTTAGGGGGATGGACAGTGTCCAGCGCGGATACCACCATGCTGATGCTGATGTTTGCGCTGGTCAGCGGCATCGCGCTGGTTTTATGGGCTTTTTTCCGCACGGATTTGGGCACGGCGATGCGGGCGACGGGCGACAACCCGCAAATGGTCAAAGCCTTGGGCGGCAATGTCGCGCTTTACCGTTTGTTCGGGCTGGCCTTGGCGAACGGTCTAGTGGCCTTGGCCGGGAGCTTATGGGCGCAATACCAAAATTTTGCCGACGTGCAAATGGGCATCGGCATGATTGTCTGGGGCTTGGCCAGCGTCATCATCGGTGAGGCCTTGACTGGTGCGGCAGGGGTCGGGCTCGCCATCGTCGGGGCCATCATCGGCTCGGTGCTGTTCCGGGAATTGGTCGCGATTGCCTTGTCGTTTGGCCTTAACCCCAATGATTTGAAACTCATCACCGCCGTGTTCGTGTTCGCGGCCTTAGTCCTGCCTGATCTGGCCAGAAAACTTACTGTCCGCGCCAACCGTAAACGGACGAAAAACGCACGGCCCCGACCATGTTAAAATTAACCGATGTCGAAAAAACCTTCCACGCCAACACGGCCAACGAAGTCCGGCCCCTGCGCGGCATCACCTTGGACATAGGCGAAGGCGCGTTCGTCATCGTTTTGGGCGGCAACGGTTCCGGCAAATCGACTTTGCTCAACGCCTTGGCGGGCAGTTTCGAGATTGATTCGGGACGTATCGAATTGGACGGCCAAGACCTTGGTGATTGGTCCGAACACCGCCGCGCCGCGTGGATAGGCCGCGTCTTCCAAAACCCGTTTTCCGGCACGGCGTCGGGCATGTCGATACTCGACAACTTTTCGCTGGCGGCCAAACGCGGCAAACTGCGCGGTTTGGCGTGGGCGCAATCGCGGAAATTGCGCCAGGAATTGCAAGGGCGTGTCCGCGAACTGGATATGGGGCTGGAAACGCGTTTGGACAGCCCGATAGGCCTGCTCTCCGGCGGGCAACGCCAAGCCCTGACATTGCTGATGGCGACCTGGCTGAAGCCTAAACTGTTATTGCTGGACGAACACACCGCCGCCCTAGACCCGAAAAGCGCCGATCAAGTGCTGGCCTTGACCGAACGGGTCATCGCCGACGCGAAGCTGACCACCTTGATGGTCACGCATTCCATGCAGCAAGCCGTCCAATACGGCGACCGCATCGTCATGATGCACGGCGGCAGGGTGTTGCATGATTTTGGTTATGAACAGAAGCAACAACTACAAGTGGATGATTTGCTGGCGTGTTTCCATAATGCCAGGCAGGATGAGTGGTTGGATTGATTTGGGATTGTCCACGAAAAGCACGAAAAGACATGAAAAAGTGGTTAGGCTTAAAAATTGGTTGGTAATGGCGTAACTCCGGCTTTCGGATTATGTTGAAAAATGGATTACATGGCTAGGCCAGCCACATTTTTGATAGCTATGGTAAAGTACAAACGTATCGTAAAAATCTAAAAGGGTGAAAACAATGGCTACATTATCGTTCGATACCCATGAGTTTGTTAAAAAACTCAAAGACGTGGGGTTTAGCGAGGAACAAGCGGAAGTTATAACCGACTTACAAAAAACCACGGTTAGCAATACCTTGGAACAAGCGCGGCATGATTATGAATTGGATAACATTGCCACCAAGCGGGATTTGAGGGAAACGGAGTTAAGGCTTGAATTAAAGATAGCCGAAACCAAAGCCGATTTGATCCGTTGGGTGGTGGGTGTGGGTTTGCTGCAAATAACCATTATTACCGGATTAATTTTGAAGTTAATCGGTACGGTTTAGTTGGTGGCTGTTACTTAAAAGTGGAGTAGGCTGGGATGGGGCGGGGGCGTAATCCCAGCAATACCAGCCGTAAAATGCTGGGGTTCGCTATCGCGCTTTTCGAGTCCCTTTCGTCATCCCAGGGTTCTGATCCCTGTTATTCGTTAGTGCATTTTCATGCTGGCGATCACGTCATCGCGAATCTTTTCGATCTTGTCCCTATGCCGTGTGCGGTCAGTGATTTCCACAAGCTCCCCTGATAGCAAGCGGATGGATAACCAGTATTCGTAATGATCCGTACGGCTTTCCAAATCGAAATTATTCCATTGACCGATGAAAACCTCGGAAATCGAAGCAAAGGGGATGTCCCGATGTTTTTTTTCGAAACGTGAAGTATCGCGAACGGTCACCCGGCGCAGCCGATGGTCAATGCTGACTTCGCGTTTGGGCCTCCAAACAAATACCCAGAGGCCAACCGCGATGAAAAAAACGCCCATAAACTCAATTAGCTTACGTGTGCCCGATGACCCTAACTGGAACCAGCCTGTGTCCGGGTTGCTGCCTACCGGGTCAATATATTGAACAAGCAAAATGATAAAAATGCCCAAGGCGATGGCGAACCAGCCATCGCGGGGTGGATTATTTTGATAGCCTATGATTTTCATTGGAATACAAACCTTTTTTAGATTCATTATGTTGCCTAACGTAGGGTTAACCAGCCGCCCCGCTTTTGGGTGGTCTGGTTGCGCCGGGTTAGCACGGTAGGTTGGGGTGAGGCACGAACCCCAACGCATAAAATCCGCAAATGTTGGGGTTCGCAAGCTCACCACCAACCTACGGCCTAATTGTCAAGAACACACGCATGACTGCCGCACCGTTCAAGCCTAACACGCCCATTGCGTTTCATCCAAGCCAATCCCGGCGACATTTACCTGAAAATTTCACAAGAACGGATTGACGGCCATCATCCGGTTATCAATTATCTGCCCATGTTGCATGTCCTCCGAATACAGCATGGTGCACTCGGCTTGCAGTGCGGCGGCAATGGTTGGGCTGTCTGCTGTGTTTATGGCGATAGCGTAACCCAGGCAGCGTCCGGACGGCAATTGCCGTGCCGGTAAAGCCAAACTTTTATATACTGGTGACGACTTTGTTTCCGGTCTGTTTCTTGCTGATATTTTCAAGAACTTAACACAAATAACCCCAAATATTCCACCCTACCTTTAAGGCTATTAATGCGTATCTTAAAAAATTCCCTTAACTTCCATAGAGAGTGTCTATGACCGCTGACATCCAATACGACGACAAAGCCCTGCAAGCCAGCATCAAATCCTTAAAAGCGATGCTGACCAAAGTGCTGAAAACCCAAGCCAATCCGAAAATCATGGCGACTGTCGAGCAACTGCAAAAGCAGTTCACCGCTTTGCAACGCGACAGCAGCCCGGAGAAACGCCAGCAATTGCAAGCCACGTTGCAGGATTTGCCGCCTGAGACCTTAACCGAAGTGATCCGGGCCTTTAGTTTATATTTTAGTTTGCTGAACATCGCCGAAGAGTCGACTAACCTACGCCTGCGCCGCAAGGAAATCGAAAACAACAAGCATTTCTGGCCTGGCTCTTTCCATGACACTTTGCTGGGTTTCCAGCAACAAGGCGTGACCGTCGCCGATTTGCAAATCCTGCTCGACGATTTGCAATACTTGCCCGTGATGACCGCGCACCCGACTGAAGCAAAGCGGCGTACGGTGCGCACCGCTTTGCGCAAGGTGTTCCTTAGCCACGAAATACTGGATGACAACCGTGTCAAAGGCTATTTCCGGGAGCAGGCCTTGGAACGCCTGCAAAGCCAAGTCCAGTTGTTATGGAAAATCGACGAGGTGCGGACGCGCAGCATGGGCGTGGTCGATGAGATTGAAGCCGGGTTGTTTTATTTCCCGCTCTCGTTGTTTGAAGCCACGGCGAGGATGTACCGGAATTTCAAACGTGCCGTGCAAGATGTCTATGGCCTGGAGGCGGTGACGGAGCTGCGTATCCCGAATTTTTTGACCTTCGGTTCCTGGATAGGCGGCGACCGCGACGGTAACCCGAATGTCAAACCGGAAACCACCGCGTTGGCCTTGCGTCTGCAAGCCCGTACGATTGTCCAGGAATACCTGCAGCGCATTGATGCGGTGCGCAGGCAATTGGCATTTTCTTATGGCTTATGCCAACCTAGCCCTGAGTTTTTCGCCAGCCTGGAAAGTGACCGCGCCTTTATTGGCGACCACGCTAACACGCTGGAGCATAAATATCTGCAAGAACCGTATCGGCAAAAATTGGCCTTGATGAAATATCGGCTGGAACAACGCTTGGCGCAAATCGAGCAGCGTATCGACGGTTACAGCGGCCAGATTGTCGACCAATCTTACCGCAGCTCCGCGCAATTGCTCGCCGATTTGCAGCTTATCCAGCAATCGTTGGTCAGCCACGGTGACCGTGCGGTGGCGGAATTGGAATTGCAGGACTTGATCCGTTTGGTCGGCACCTTTGGTTTCCATTTGATGCAATTGGATGTGCGCCAAGAATCGACCCGCCACAGTGAAGCCGTCGCGGAAATTTTTACCGCCGCCTTGGGCTTGGATTATCTGGCTATGGACGAGGCCCAACGCCTGCAATTATTGGGTGAAGCCATCGCCACGCCAGGCGGTTTGGTTTATGACGCGACGCAACTGTCCGCCGCCACGACGGAAACCTTGGAGTTGTTCCGCGTCATGGCGGAAATGCGCCGCGAGATCGGCGGCGATTGTTTCAGCAAATACGTCATTTCCATGACCCACGCGGCCAGCCATATCCTGGAAGTGATGCTGTTGGCGGCGCAAAATGGCCTGACCGGGCGTATCGGCGGGCAATGGTTCTGCCATATCGGGGTCAGCCCCTTGTTCGAGACCATCAACGACCTGAACCATATCGACAGCGTCTTACGCACCTTATTTGCCCAACCCGTCTACCGCGCCTTGTTGCAGGCATCGGGGCAACGTCAGGAAATCATGCTGGGGTATTCCGATTCCTGCAAAGATGGCGGTATCTTGGCTTCGGCTTGGGGCTTGTACCGTGCGCAGCAGCAAGTCATGGCGATTGCCGACGAGCAAGGCATCCCGTGCCGTTTGTTCCACGGGCGCGGCGGCACGGTCGGGCGTGGCGGCGGCCCTACCCACCAGGCGATCCTGGCGCAGCCGCCCGCCACGGTGCGGGGGCAAATCAAGTTCACCGAACAAGGCGAAACCCTGTTTTACCGCTACAACAACATGGAAACCGCCATGTACGAGCTGACGATGGGCATCACGGGCTTGCTGAAGGCCAGCATCAGCCTGGTGCGTCCGGTTGACGAAGACCGTCCGGAGGATTTGGCGATCATGGGCGAGTTGGCGCAAATCGGCGAGAGCGGTTTCCGCCAACTCACCGAGCACACCCCTGGGTTTTTGGATTATTTCTACGAAGCCACGCCGTTGACGGAAATCGGACAGCTCAACATCGGCTCGCGCCCCTCGCACCGCAAAAAACAAGACCGCTCGAAAAATTCGGTGCGTGCCATCGCTTGGGTGTTCGCTTGGGCGCAATCGCGGCAAACCTTTCCGGCGTGGTATGGCATTGGTTCCAGCCTGGAGACGTGGTGCGCCGGTAAGCCGGACCGCTTGGCGGCATTACGCGGGTTGTATAAAAATTGGCCGTTTTTCCACAATTTGCTCAGCAACGCGCAAATGGCCTTGAGCAAATCGGATTTGGACATCGCCCGCGAATATGCGGCTTTGTGTCTGGACGGACAAGTCGGCCAGGACATACACGGCATGATCGCCAGCGAGCATCGCCGCTGCGTGGAATGGATATTGGAAATCGCCGAAACCGACCGCTTGCTGGCGGAAAATCCGGAACTCGCCGTCTCTTTGCGCCACCGCAACAATTATTTGGGGCCGCTGAATTATATCCAGGCCAGTTTAATTAAGGCGGTGCGCAACGCCGAAACCGATGAAGCGGAAAATCCTTGGCGCAAACCCTTGTTGAGGACGATTAACGCAATAGCGGCGGGGATGCGGAATACGGGGTAGGTTGGTGCGGCGAGGCCGGGGCCGATTGCCTTTGATGGGCCTTATTCCCATGCCGGGTGTGGGAATAAGGTGGCCTGCTTGTTTTGTTGCGCAGTGCCCGCTTTCCTCAGGTACGTCCAAGTTTCTGCGTTCCGTGCGAACCGCCCGCGACGCTTTTAAAACAGGTTCTAAGGGTTGAAAATGGTCGCGAGTTTTAAGACCCTGGCGCTGATCCAGATCCCGGCCGCTTTGGTGGCCTTTAGGTTGATGTGCAGATGGATTTTAGCGTCCGCCATTTTCAGATAAACCATGCCGCCTTGGCCAAGGAAACCATCCGTTTCACCAATTGTTAAAATGGGGCGTTTGTGGCTTTCCTGAAGCCATTGAGTGATGTTGTTGGTTTCCATGCTGACATATAACACTTGGCATTGGCCCAGTTGGCTGCCGCTAGTGTTGATGTTGTGTGCCGATAGCGTCCTGTCCCCGACCCGTTTTTTATCAATCAACGTGAATGCTTGCTGGACGGCATCGTCGCCCAGTACGCAAAGGTTCACCGTGCCATCATTGCCCTTAAACACTTCGGCCGGCCAATCGGTGAAACGGATCAAATTGAGTGTCAGCACTGACTTGATGGTGTATTCATCGACAGCCTCAGCCTGTGCCGCTGGCAAAACCATGTGCGATGACAACACCGCAATTACCACGGCTAGCCTGGCTTTTGTCTGAAAAAACAAATGCTCAGACAGTAAACCGGAAGCTTCCGCCATGTGATTGTTAGCGAGGTAAAACAAGCATGTCGACATGTTGATACTGGATAAGCCAATGCTAGACGGAAATTACAGGTATTTTGGGGGCAAATACGGAATGTATCCGTCCCCCGTCATTTGGCAAGTTACCGATAGGCCATTCGGCCGGAAATTTTGGGGCTGGCTCCCATGCAATGGCGGGGGAGGGGGCATGGCGGCGCAGGCGGAAAAGGTAAAATACCTGTTATCGCCTGGGTAGGGATGGATGGCTTGTGCTTGTTTGCCCTGGATACCTGGCCATTTAGAAAGGGGATGTTCCGTTTTCATTGTGTTCCGGTAAGGCCTAAGGGCTTAATGGGCCATGGCATTAAAAAAGCGAAAATCTAGCAACCAACCCGTTTTGGCATCACCAACTAGCCAAACACAAGGCTTTCTGATGCTGGGTTTTCATTGGATGGCCAACCCTGACGGGTTTCCGTGCATTGCCCGCTTTGGTTATGGGCTATATTATATCATCCGCTTTTAACCTCCTGGCATCTTGATGAAAACCCTTGTTGAACCGACTTTAAATTTACCGGAACCCAATGCGCATAACCACCAGCAATGTGTGCATGACGCGTTGAAAACGGCTGAGCATTTGTGTAGCGAGCGCGGCGTGCAATTGACTTCCATACGCCACCAAGTGCTGGAGTTGATTTGGGAAAGTCATAAGGCCGTGAAAGCTTATGAATTATTGGACCGTATCAAACCGCTACAAAATGCCGCCAAACCCGCCACCATTTACCGGGCTTTGGATTTTCTAATCGCGCAAGGTTTAGTCCATCGGGTGGAAAGCCTCAACGCCTTTGTCGGTTGCCGCTGTTCGGGGCATCAGCACGAACAATTGTTGCTGATTTGCAAGCAATGCGAGGAAGTCGAGGAGCGCACGGCGGGCAAGGTCATGCAGGCCTTAGCGGAGGAATTCCGGCAGGCGGGTTTTACCGCCCACAGCAAAGCGGTGGAAGTGCATGGTTTATGCCGCCGTTGTGCGGGGCTTGGTGAAGCCTGAGGGGGTTTACTGTCCCGCCTGGCCAATACCGGTTTTTTGCTATTTCCTAACCTGTCCAATATCCCTGAAAATTCAAACTGTTGGCGGCGGCGATTGGCTGGTCACCTGATTGGGGCAGGTGCCATCCAATCCTCCTGTGAAGTTTTGCAGAACCTTCCGGCTTCGTGCTATTGTTGGGGCCTATCACTCTTAGGAGCTGCCCATGCACAAGCCCGTCTGGTTTATCTGTTTCGTCCTCTGCTGGTTTTCCTCGTCCGTCTTCGCCAAACCCTTCACGAAAGACCAAGTCCCCGAGCCTCTCAAACCTTGGATAGAGTGGGTGGCGGAAGATAATCCCGAACTTGTGTGCCCGTTTTTATACAGTGATGGCGCACAAAAACGCTGCAACTGGCCTACCGCCACGCAATTGGATTTAAGTCCGACTAAAGGCGTGTTCACGACCTCAGGCCAAGTTTTTAAGGATACGTGGGTGCAGTTGCCGGGCGATAGCTTGCATTGGCCGCAGAATGTCACCATCAATAAGCAGGCCGCTTTGGTGATGGACAAGGACGGCATTCCTGTTATCAAAATCACTGCTGACGGCGCGGCAAGCAGCTATCAAATCCACGGCGAATTCCTCTGGGAGCGCATTCCCGACAATCTCCCTGTGCCGATGGACACGGGTCTCATTAACCTCAGCATCAACGGGCAAGCCATAGCCGCGCCAACCATCCGCGACGGGCAGCTGTGGTTGAAAGAAAGCGAGAGCGGGCAGGGCAAATTGGCAAATGTCCAAAACAGCCTTGATCTGCAAGTGTTCCGCCAGTTTACCGACGATGTGCCATTGCAAGCCGTTACCCGCTTAGTGCTGGATGTGGCGGGCGAACAGCGCGAAGTCAAACTTGCCAAACCCGTTTTAGATAACTTTATCGCCTTCAATTTGGCATCCGCCTTACCCGCAAAGTTAGAGAATGACGGGCAGTTATTAGTGCAACTGCGTCCAGGCCATTGGCAAATCGACATCACCGCGCGTAGCGTGAAAGATTTGCCATCCGTGCCATTCCCCAGCGGAGGCCAAGACTGGCCTGAATTGGAAATTTGGTTGTTCCAAGCCAGCCCCGATGTGCGCGTGGTCGAAATTGAACAACTGGCTTCCATCGACACCAGCCAAAGCAATGTGCCGGACGAATGGAAGAACCTGCCTGCCTATAGCATTAACAACGGGCAAGCGATGGGTTTTAAAGTGATACGCCGGGGCGACCCTGATCCCGATGCCAACCAACTAACTATTAACCGAAAATTGTGGCTGGATTTTGACGGACAAGGTTACACCGCCAATGACACTATTTCGGGCAAAATTTCGCGTGGCTGGCGGTTAAATGCCTTGCCGCAAACCCAGTTGGGTAAAGTCACGCTCAATGATGGCAATTTATTGATCACCAAACTGGCGGGTAGCGACAAGCAAGGCGTGGAAGTGCGCCAAGGTTCGGTCAATTTACAAGCCGATAGCCGTATTGTTGGCAAGGTCGGTGATTTGAATGCGGTTGGCTGGGAGCAGGATTTTCAACAAGTCACTGCCGAACTGAATTTGCCGCCTGGCTGGCGGTTACTGGCGGCAAGTGGTGTGGATAATGTGCCGGACAGTTGGTTATCGCGCTGGACTTTACTAGATTTGTTCATGGTGTTGTGTGCCGGTTTGGCAATTGGTCGGATTTGGCATCCATATTGGGGCGCATTTGCCCTGGTCACTTTGGTATTGATTTGGCACGAACCCGACGCGCCACATTTTGTTTGGCTGAATATCCTCGCCGCCACAGCTTTACTTAACGAATTGCCCAAAGACAAATTCCTCGGTTTTGCAAGATTGGTAAAAAGTTACCGTTTAGCGGGTTGGCTGGGTTTGGTGTTGATTGCGCTGCCGTTTATGGTGGATCAAGTGCATAACGGCCTGTATCCGCAATTGGAAGCACCAAGCCAAGCGATTACCGAAAATTACGACCAAGGGCGGCTTGATGAATCCGTGCAAATGCCGCTGCCTGCGAGTGCGCCTGCCGTGATGGGCATGGTGGAATCCGACAGTTACATGGCAAAAAGAACGATGAAAAAAGAGGCGAAAGCCTATTTGCAAGACCAAGCCCAAAGCCTTGACCGCATAGACCCAGCCGCCAAAGTCCAAACCGGCCCCGGTTTGCCCGAATGGCAATGGCATAAAATTTATTTGTCGTGGAATGGTTCGGTGTCCAGCCAACAACAATTGGGTTTATGGTATTTGTCGCCACCTGTGACTATGTTCTTAAATTTTCTTCGTGTTTTGGCTATCGCAGTGTTGGCGATGCTGATGTTTGGCGTTGCTGATAAATTCCGCCCCCATTTCCCCAAATTCAGGGCAACTCCGCCTGCTGTATTGGTTTTGTTGTTATTACCGGTATTGATGGCAATACAACCCAAAGCCTACGCCGATTATCCTAGCGAAGCCTTGTTAAGCGAATTGAAAACCCGTTTGCAAAAAGTCGAAACACCCGATTGTTTGCCCGCTTGTGCCGATATTCCACAAATGGCGATGAGCATTACTCAAGATCGAGTGGAATTGGTGTTGCAAATCCACGCCAGTGCGGCTGTGGTGTTGCCGTTGCCTGCTGAATATGGGCAATGGTTTCCGAACCAAGTCCTCGACAATGGCGAAGCTGCGACGGCTTTGTACCGCGAAGGCAATGGCTTATGGATACATTTAAAACCAGGCGAACACCGCGTCACCCTGCGCGGAACGTCACCATTGCTCAGCCAATTCACCCTGCCTTTACCCTTGAAACCCAAACGCGTGACTTTGGACAAATCCGGCTGGGAAGTGGTGGGCATCCAAGAAAACGCCGTGCCGGACACGCAATTACAATTTAGCCGTACCGGCCAAACCAAAGACGCTAACAACAAAACGATGCTCGAACCCGGTGTATTGCCGCCGTTTATCAGTGTCGAGCGTACATTACAATTAGGTTTGGACTGGCGCGTTTACACCCGCGTCAATCGCTTGTCACCCGTGGGTTCGGCGGTAGTGTTAAAAATTCCTTTATTGCCTGGGGAAGCGGTTAGTACCGAAGGTGTCCACGTCAAAGACGGCATGGTCGAAGTGAATATGTCCGCGCAAGATACCGAGACAGAATGGCTGTCGACTTTGGCTAAAGCGCCCGCCTTAGAATTGCTTGCGCCCAGCACTGAGCAATGGACAGAAGTGTGGAAAGCCAATGTCAGCCCGATTTGGCACATGGAAAGCCAAGGCATTGCCCCTATCCATAGCTTGGATCAAGCCGAATGGTTGCCGGAATGGCATCCTTGGCCCGGTGAAAAACTGGCGTTGCAAATCACCCGCCCCGAAGCGGTCAACGGGCAAACCTTGACGATAGACCAAAGCCAATTAAACCTAAAACCAGGGCAACGTTTACAGGATGTGGTGCTGAGTTTCAGTTTACGCAGCTCGCAAGGTGGCCAACATACCATGATCTTGCCGGAACACGCAGATTTGCAATCAGTGGCGATCAACGGGCAAACCATGCCCATCCGTTTGCAAGAGCGGAAATTGACCTTGCCAGTCACTCCAGGCAAACAGGACGTATCCATTAATTGGCATGAAGAATCGCCAATTGCCAGTGTGATATCTACACCAAGCGTTGATTTAGGCACGCCCAGCGTCAATAGCCGTTTGAATATCAGCCTAGGCCAAGACCGTTGGGTATTATGGGTGCATGGCCCGACTTTGGGGCCAGCGATTTTGTTCTGGGGTGTGTTGGTGGTGATTTTTATCGTCTCGCTAGGCTTGGGTAAAATCAGCCTGACTCCCTTAAAACATTGGCAATGGTTTTTGTTGCTGATTGGCCTTAGCCAAGTGCCGATGGCGGTCGCTGGAATTGTCATCTTATGGCTGATGTTGCTAGGTTGGCGGCAAAACCAAACCGCCGATTACCGCCATTTCAATTTGTTGCAAGTCGTGCTGGGTTTGTTGACCTTAAGTTCTTTAGGCGTGTTGTTCGCCGCCGTCGCCGAAGGCTTGTTAAGCACACCGGATATGCGCATCACAGGCAATGGTTCTAGCGCCTTCAACTTAAATTGGTATCAAGACCGCAGCTTATCGACTTTACCCTCCACCACGGTTATTTCCGTACCTGTTTTAGCTTATCGGGTGTTGATGTTGGCGTGGTCTTTGTGGCTGGCGGTGTCTTTGCTGAACTGGCTGAAGTGGGGTTGGGGGTGTTTTGCCAACAATGGTTTGTGGCATAAAAAGATTGTGCTTGCTCCGGTGCTTTCAGAACAGGAAGTTACAGAACAAGACGATACCCATAATAAGCCGTAGGATGAGATGGACGAAGGGAAGCGCATCATTAGTTTTGGCTTGTGATGGGCTTCCTATCGTCAAATTGTCCTTTTATCTACGAGCGGCAAACAGCCTATACGAGCCACCTAACTTAAAATTTATCTTCACTTTGATACCATAAACTAATAAAGATCCCCTATTTTTTATTTTTATATCAAACAATTAGTTTTTTCACCAATAGTGTGAAAAATGCCATTTCAAATCTGGTAATAGTTAATATTTCTGTCTACGCGCTTAACCTATAATCTTCCACAAACCGTATTCCGGCATGTCCGGTTTTGTTCAATGGTAATTGGCTTATCCCATAAAGGCGCATGTATGATTGAAAAATTAATAAAGGCAGGTATTTGGTGTGGTTTTACGATGTGTTTTTGGGGGACGCAGATGAGCCGGATAAAGGAAGCGAGTGCGGGACGCGCAGGCCTTCCTGTCATTTTTTGGGCATTATCAATTTATATTGTATTGGCTATACGGACTTGGTTTTGCAATTTAAGTGGTAGGATGATCGTATTGGTATGGCTCTTGGGAATATCGTGGGGGGCCATCGCCACTACCGGTACAAGTTGCCCTTCTTTGTCGCCATCAGCTACATTAAAAGGTTGGCAAGTATTAAACATGTATTATTCTCCCAGTCCTGATTTGGCTGTACTCAGATTTTTAACTGGTGATTTTACTAGAGAAAATACCTCACACCTTTCTGTAACGGGATGTAGCAAATCAAGATACAACCAACTTGGCTTACCTACATCTGCGATTTGTGACACCCTTTATCAAGGGATTGATGACAACGGGAAGCCCTACACCGTCACCACCAAAAATCATATATCAACTGGTGCAATGTATAACTGGTATTGTCCAGTAGGCTATGTTGTCGGATGGACAGGAAAAATGCTGGCTAATGGTCTTCAGGAGTATGGGTGCTTTCCTACTAACTCTGCAACGTGTCCCGCCCCCGACACCCCCAAAAACGACGACCCGCCTCCTCCCTGCGCTGGCCTGGGCAACCCCATCAACCCGGCCACGGGCGACAAATACCAGAAAGAGGCGGACTATCAAGGCACGGGCGGGCTTAGCTTCATCCGCCATTACCACAGCTCGGCGACCGTCGCTTCCGGCAACATCGGCTCGCACTGGCGGCACAATTTCGAGAACGTCATCTACTCCGACGGCAGCACCGTCGTCCGCGTCATGCGCGCCACGGGCAGGCAGGTCGTTTACAAACCCACCGGCTCGGGTTGGGCTTCCGACCCCGACATCAACGACCGCCTAGTCCGCCGCACCGATGCCAACGGCGCGTTTATCGGCTGGAGGCTCACCACCGAAGACGACACCGAAGAAACCTATGACGCCTCCGGTAAGCTGACCAACATCAAGGCACGTGGCGGCTATACCCAAACACTGAACTACACCCCCGCACCCACCACCGCTGGATTGCCGATGGCTGGGTTGCTGGACACCGTCACCGACACTGAGAAACGCACCCTCAAGTTCAACTACGACAACCAAAGCCGCGTCAGCACCGTCACCTTGTTGGATGCCGCTGAACAGGCCACCGACATTGTTTACACCTATGGCTACGACGATGCCACCGACAACCTGACCAGCGTGACCTACCCTAGAACCGCCGCCACGGGCAACCCCAAGCGCACCTACCTGTATAACGAACATGTGGCGCCGAACGACTTTACCCAAGGCACCGACTTGCCGCACGCCCTCACTGGCATCAAAGACGAAAGGGGCATCCGCTACGCCACCTTCCGTTACCAAACCGACGGCAAAGCCATTGCCACCGAACACGCGGGAGGGGTGGATAAATACCAACTGAGCTATGGCTACCAACTTATGTTCGGCTCCCCTCGAACCGACCTACCAGAAACCACCTTCAGCACCCCCTTGGACAACAACACCTACGCCTATACCCGCCACTTCGCCACCGTCCAAGGCATGATCAAAAGCACTGGCCAAAACCAGCCGGAAGGCAAGGGTGGCACCTGCCTCGCCGCCTCCAACCAGATAGAATACGACGGCAACGGCAACGTCACCAAGCGGAC
Organism: Methylovulum miyakonense HT12; assembly: GCF_000384075.1. Lineage (GTDB taxonomy): Bacteria > Pseudomonadota > Gammaproteobacteria > Methylococcales > Methylomonadaceae > Methylovulum > Methylovulum miyakonense. The sequence continues at coordinate 537,788 of NZ_KB913025.1, read as the reverse complement.
GGACTTTAACGGCAACCTCACTTGTTACGCCTATGATACTGCGCGCAACCTCGAAACCGTGCGTGTTGAAGGCGTTTTATCGGGTGCCTGCCCCGACGACTTGGCAGCCTACACCCCCGCCCCGAACACCACTGAGCGCAAAATCACCACCCAATGGCACGGCTTCTGGCGGGTGCCCACCAAAAAGGCCGAACCCCAACGCATCACCGAGTGGGTATGGGGCAACCTTTACTCAACTGGCACCGACGATAAATGTGGCGCCCACGGCACCTTATGTCGGCAAACTGTGTACACCACCAATGACCGCCAAGGCACACTCGGCCTGTCCGCAGTCAAAGGTAGCGGTCGTCTGACTCTATACGGCTACAACAACTTGGGCAAGCTCACCAGCGTCAACGGCCCGCGCGGCGACACCACCGATATGACCCGGTATGCCTACTATGCCCCCAACGACACAACACTCAACAACCGTAACCAGCTGCAAAGCGTCAGCCACACCGTCTACGATGCCGCCAACCTAGTTACTGGCAGCACCTTGACCACCACTTACGGCGACTATGACGGACAGGGCCACCCGCAAACCATCACCGCCCCCAATGGTGTCGCCACCACGCTGACCTACACCCCACGCGGGCAAGTGGAAACCGTCACCACCAATAGCTCCACCACCACCTTCACTTATTATCCCAACACCCTGCCGGACAGCGTCACCAGCCCCGCTACCGGAAAGACCAGCTACGGCTACGATGCCGCCCAACGCCTGAATGGCATCACCAACGGCAATAGCGAAAGCGTCGCCTACACCCTAAACAAAGCTGGCGAACGCACCCAAGAGCTCTACAAGACCGGCGGTGCTACACCGACCACCACCCAAACCGTCAACCGCCAATTCGACAACTTCGGTAGGCTCTGGCAAGAACTGAACGCCGCCAACGAAGCCGTTTACGAACATCACTACGACCCGCAAGGCAACCTCGCCCGCACCATCGCGCATCCGGATGCCACACCCGCCCACGACCAAACCACCGATTACGCCACCTTCAACAGTAGCCAACGGCTGGGTGGCTACGATGCCCTCAACCGCCTGATCGCCCTGACCGATGCCGACAATGGCCTCACCACCACCGGCTACGACGGCCTCGACCGCACCGCCAGCGTCACCGACCCGCGCGGCAACGCCACCACCTTCGTCACCAACGGTCACGGCGACCAACTCCAGGAAGACAGCCCAGACCGGGGTCAAACCAATAACACCGCCTACGATGCCGCAGGCAACCTAAAAACCAGTGTGGACGCGCTAGGCAACACCGCCACCCTCACTTACGACAGCCTGGGCCGCCCGCTCACCGCCACTTACACTGGCGCCCCCGGCATCCTCAGCGCCAGCCACACCTATGTGTATGACAAGGACACCGATGGCAAAGGCAGCCAAGGCCAATTGGTCAAAATTACCGACCCGTCCGGCAACACCCGCTGGGATTACGACCTCCAAGGTCGGCTGAGCAGCAAAACCCAAACCACCTACGGCGTAGCTTTGACCACCCAATACGCCTATGACGATGCCCTGACCATCGACACTAACAATGACAAAATACTTGACAGCAGCACCGGACGGCTGGCCCGCCTGACTTACCCCTCCGGCCTCATCGCCATTTACGGCTACGATGCCGCCGGGCGGGTCGAAAACATCCAACTGGACACCAGCAACGACGGCAACGACAACCCCCAGCCCTTCATCGACCAAATCCGCTACTATCCTTGGGGCGGGGTCAAAACATGGCAGCTAATGGGTGTCCAGGGCCAGCCCACCGTTGTGCGCTACCAAAACCAAGACGGGCGCACCACCCAATACACTTGGTTCAACGGCGCCGCCGAACGCAAACACGTCACCTATGACCGCCTCGGCAATGTCACCCGGCTCGACGAATTCGTCATCGGCTCCACTGGCAATGTCACTGCCATCCTCAACCCGCAAGACTACAGTTATGACGCGCTCAACCGCCTGACCGATTTCACCAACATCGGCCTTGGCTTGGATCACCATTACGACTATGATGCCGCCGGCAACCGCACCCAAAAACAAATCGGCACCGCCAGCACCGTCTACCAGCCAGAACCGGACAGCAACCGCCTCAACACCGTCAGCAGCACCAGCACCGCAACCTACCGTTACGATGCCACTGGCAACCTGAAGGACAACAGCAGCGGTGCCCAATTCGGCTACGATGCGCGGGGACGCCACACCTACTTCAAGGCCAACGCAACTTCCGACGGCTATTTCTACCGCATTAACGCCCTCGGCCAACGCACGGGCAAGGACAGTGCCGCCATCACCACTGGCGGTGGGGCGCGCATCTTCGTCTACGAAGGGGTCGGCCACCTCATTGGCGAATACGACAAGAGCGGCAACCGCCTACAGGAACATGTCTGGCTGGGCGATTTACCCGTCGCCCTGATTGGCGGCGGTGGCGGAGTTTTCCCCGTCCTGCCCGACCACCTGGGCACGCCACGGCAAATCATCGACGGCAGCAAGCAAGTGCGCTGGCAATGGGACAACGTCGACCCCTTTGGCGCCAACCCGCCCGACACCAACCCGTCAGGCTTGGGTGGCTTCTACTACCCCCTCCGCCTCCCGGGGCAATACTTCGATGTGGAGACGGGCTTGTTTTACAATGTCTTCCGCAGTTATGATGCCAAGGGCGGCAGGTACACGCAGAGTGACCCGATTGGGATTGATGGGGGGTTGAACACGTTTGGCTATGTCGGGGGGAATCCGGTTAATGGGGTGGATCCGTTGGGTCTTGTTAATGTCATTCCAAATAGATTTGATCCAGATGGGTTTGCTGGTGGCGGAGGTGGATTAGGTGGCGGTAGTGCTGGTGGCGGATTAGGTGGATTAGGGGCTGCTGGTATAGGACTTGGCGGAGCAATGATTGCTGATTCATTAAATGACAAGATAAGAAGGCCTAAAACGCATGGGTGGGATGACCATATGTCAACGGAAGATTTAATACAGAAAGATAAAGAGTGGGAAAACTACAAAGGCCAATGCAATGGCTGGAGCAACCCACCTCCCCATTTGGACCTGTGTGCACAAAAACGGTGGAAAATAGACCAATTGGAACAATGTATCAACATGCGGAAAAATTGGGATGCCAAATGGCAGTACAAGGGCACAGCAGACCATCCAGGAGAAATAGCTCGATTAGAAAAAACGTTACGGGAATTAATTGACAATTACCAAAACTCTTGGAGTTGCCGTGACCAACCATTGAGGTGTGACTGATGACAGCAAATGGGACAATACAATTATGGGATGCAAAAATGCCGACCATTAAAGAATGGCCGCCTGAATCTTTAGAAGAGCAGGATGATGAGTGGGCATTTAAAGAATTGTTTGGAAAGAACGCCGATGAGGCATTGGCGCAGATCAAATTCAATCCCTTTACCTATATTGAGAATCTAGGGGTAATGCCTGCTCCCGCCTTCCGGTTTTATTTTAAGGTGTTGGTCGAGTATTTGCTGTCGAATGACCCAATAGAATATCCAGGAGCGGCAGAAGGAGTATTCGGATTAATAAAATATGACATAGAATCCGGTCAAAACAAGTCCGCAGAACTAAGGTCTTATTTGCCACCTATTTTGAGGGAAATTGCTGGTAGGCAGGGTTTTTACGATGCCGATATTGGGATATTTGGCGATTTTAAACAAAAAGCCGAAGAGATAATTCGGCTTTTGGGTTAAAAACCCGTAAGGCGCATACCGTAGCGAGTAGCGAGTAGCCCGTATGGAGTGAAACGGAATACGGGATTTTTCGGCAACGACATGCCGTATGTAATCGCACTATTCCGGCACGGGGTTTCGGAATTGAGAATTGTGTGGTTCCCCCCGTATTCTGCTATCGCTGCATACGGGCCGATCCCTTCCTTTTTACGGGATTTTCTTCCGCCATGCCGTATTGAATCAAATTGATTCGGTACAGTCGATGACCCCTCCTTGTGTCGTACCACCAAAAGCATATGAATGGTTGCGTACTGAGTGTCCGGCAAAAGGGACAGATAGAAATACATCCCCAGCTCGTTGGGGTGAGGCACGAACCCCAACACTTCGAAGGCATCAACCGTTGGGGTTCCTAACGTCACCCCAACGGGCTACGGGCTGAAGTGGGGTTGGGGGTGTTTTGCGAGTAATGGCTTGTGGCATAAAAAGATTGTATTAGCCCCAGTGGTTTCAGAACAGGCGGTTGCCTAACAAGACGACACCCATAACAAGCCGTAGGATGTGCTGAACGAAGGGAAGCGCATCATTAGTTTTGGCTATTGATGGGCTTCCTATCGTCAGCCCATCCTACCCCATTTGCTAAACTCCGTGTCCCATTCCCAATGTCTTCAAATAGCATGGCAAACCTCCCTTTCTCCTACACCGTCCGCCGCAGTGCGCGGGTTAACCGGATGCGGATTGTTGTCACTAAAGACAAAATCGAAGTGGTCGCGCCGCCTAAAGTTGCCGAAAAGCATTTGCATCAATTTGTCAGCGACAAACGCCAGTGGATTTTGGAAGCGAGTGAAAAAGTCGCCAGCAAAAATCAACAAGCCGCTTTTCCGTTGCCACTATTGTTTGCCGAAGGTGTGGGCATCCTTTTTCAGGGGCAGCATTACCCTTTGGCGGTGCTGAAGACGAAAAACAAGCGGGTAAAGATTAGTTTTACGGAAAACCTAGTCGCGCATATTCCTGATACCTTGCCAAAAGAAGCGCACAGCCAAGCGATCAAACTGGCGTTAAGCCATTTTCTCAAGCAACAAACCAAACAGCGGGTGGAACAGCTCGTCCACGTCCATGAGGCAAAAAAACAATTGATTCCCCGCGCCGTCATCATCAAAACCCAAAAAAGCCGTTGGGGCAGTTGCGGCATCCATAACGACATCAACATCAACTGGTTGCTGATGCTGGCGCCGCCTGAGGTGTTGGAATATGTCGTAGTGCATGAGCTCTGCCATCTCAAGGAGCGCAACCATTCGGCACGGTTTTGGGCGTTGGTTGGCGAACATTTGCCGCACTATCAACAGCAACGGCGATGGTTGAAACAGTACGGCGGGGAATTGATGCATTATGGTTTGGGGCTGGTGCAAAGCGGTTTTTCATAGGGAAATGGGCACAAATGACAGTGCCTATTCCCCCCAGTCAATTTTTAGGATCCGCACCGCAAAAAAGCCATGGCGGGCAAACCGCTTGCCCCTACGAAAGCCCGCCTGTTCAACATTGGCTAAATACCTAGGTATCCCCTTGTTGCCTGCCATTTACAGAATACCAGCGGTCTTTACAAAATAGTGTCCCCAGGCATCCTCTGCCTGGAGAAACCTAGTCGGGCGCTCCAATATCTAAAAATCTAAAAAATTTTCATCTTATTGCATCCATTTTTGCAAGCTCTCCGTATCCATAAATGCAATTTCAAACCATAGAAATTGCTGCCGATTTATCAAATTTAATCCCGTCCTGATTAAAAAGAGAGACTACTATGAAAATGATGCCTAAATTATTGGTTGCTTCGATTGTTGCCGCGTTGCCTGCCCTCAGTTTTGCCGCTAGCCACCGCGAGGCCCCTGCCATTGCTTTTGACCCTGCCGCCGATATTACCGACGTTTATGCCTTCCGCAGTTGGGAAGACCCCAAAAAACTGGTTTTTATTATGAACGTGCTGCCTGGGCAAGAGCCCAGTGCAGGGCCCAATTATTATAATTTTGATGACCATGTGGCTTATGACATCAACCTTGATACCAATAAGGATGGCAAAGCCGATGATATTGTTTACCGGGTGCAATTTAAAACTGAACTGCGCGCACCGTTTACTGATTTGCCGATTGTTTATGGCGGTGTCGACACCGTTGCCGGTTTGCCGCCAGCGATCCGGGGGTTGGATGGGGCGGATTCGGTAGGTTTAGGCCTGCGCCAAACCTACACCGTCACTGAAATTAAAGGCACCTTATCACGCGAATTGGGCACCGGCACGTTGGTGGCGGTCCCGTCCAACATAGGCCCGCGCACCATGCCTGATTATCAGGACTTAAGCGAGCAAGGCATTTATCCTTTAGTGAATGGCGGGCGGGTGTTCGCCGGCCAGCGTGACGAGTCGTTTTATATTGATTTGGGGGCGACTTTTGACACCTTAAATTTTCGTGCCCCGCCCATCTTAACGGCCGACCAAGATGGCAACGATTTCGCCAACCCTTTTGGCAATGACATGTTCTCAGGTTTTAATGTCAATTCGATTGCCATTGAAGTGCCTATCAGTGAAGTGACCTCGGATGCGGCCGCTGTCATCGGCATGTATGCGTCAACTAGCCGTCCACGCTACAAAACCATTAACAGCCTCGGTCAAGCGGTTTACTCCGGTGCTTTCGTCCAAGTGGCGCGTATGGCTAACCCTTTAGTCAATGAAGTCATCATCGGTGCTGGTAAAAAAGACTTATGGAATGCCACCAAGCCGTATAAAGAGGCGCAATTTTTGGATTATTACCTCAATCCCCGCCTAACCGGCCTGATCAATACGGCATTCGGTACGGCTTTCCCTACGACCGGACGGACTGATTTAGTGGCGGCCTTGCTGAAGTATCCAGGGCAAAACCCTGCCAAATGCACCGTGACAAACCCCTGTTCTGATTTGTTACGCCTGAATGTGGGTGTAAAACCCGCCTTGCCTGCCGTGCAAAAACGGTTGACGGTACTGGCTGGCGATAACGCCGGTTTTCCGAATGGCCGCCGCCCTAATGATGATGTGACGGATATTGCTTTGCGTGTGGTGTCCGGAGCTTTGTTAGGCCTTCCGGTGCCAAAATTGGGTGACGGTGTCAATTATAATATCGGCGCCAAAGGCATTAATTTGACCAAAAACGGCATTTACAAAGTGTTCCCGTTTTTACCCAAGCCTCATGATGGCCGTAACCGCAGGCATATCGATTGCAACGAAGGAGGTGCCAAGCCTTGTAATTGATTTAGGGTTCGCCCATTCCCGCAGCAACTCGCGGGAATGGGTGGTTTTTAATCCCCAACGCCCCGCCGTTTTTTTATCATTTTCCTGCCGGGTTTAGCCATGCCAAGATTATCTGCCCTTGCTTGGGCCATGCTGTTCTGGATGTTGTCAGGCACCAGTCTGGCGGCGCCGTATATCCCCAAGTCTTCCGATGAGGTGCTGGAGCAATTGCCAGCCCTTAACAACCCGGCTGATCTGGAACTGAGGTTGTTGCAGCGCCAGCTCAATGCCAATCCCGACAATCTGCCTTTAGCAACCGAGGTCGCCACCCGCTTATTGGAATCCGCCCGAACCGAGGCCGACCCGCGTTATTACGGTTATGCCGAAGCGGCGGTGAAAACCTGGTGGCGGCAAGCCCAACCGCCTGTTGAGGTGTTGATGGTACGGGCGACCATCCGGCAACATCGGCATGATTTTAATGGCGCATTACAGGATTTGCAGGACGTGCTCGCCAACAGGCCAAGCAACGCCCAAGCCTGGTTGGCCCAAGCTGTGATCCAAACGGTGCGCGGCGACTATGAAGCGTCACTGCGTAGTTGCGCGATGCTTAAACGCTTGGGCGCGACTTTGCCGGCTACGGCCTGTCTGGCTAACGCCGCCAGCCTGAGTGGTTCAGGTCGGCAAGCGTACCCATTATTGCAGGAAGCCCTTGCCAATACGGCGGAAACCGATGTGCAAACTAGGCTCTGGACGCTGACGGTGTTGGCTGAAATCGCCGCCCGCTTAGGCGATGACCGGAACGCCAAGGCGCATTTTTTACAGGCGATGGCTTTGCAGCGGCGTGATGCCTATCTGTTAAGCGCCTATAGCGATTTTTTGCTGGACCAGCACCGCCCCGCAGAGGTGCTGGCCTTGCTGAAGGACGATACCCGCCCTGATGGCCTGTTATTGCGTTTGGCTTTAGCCGAACAAGCCACCGGCTCCAAGCTATTGCCGCAACATATCGGCGAGTTGCAACGCCGGATAGACGCTTATCGGCTACGGGGTGAAAACATCCATCAACGGGAAGAGGCGCGCTTTAATTTAGTGCTTGCCAAACAACCGGAAACCGCGCTGCGGTTGGCTTTGGAGAACTGGCAAGTACAACACGAACCGTGGGATGCCCGATTGGTGCTGGAAGCCGCATTGGCATCCGGCAAGCCTGCGGCGGCCCATCCCGTATTGGCCTGGTTAAACCAAACCAAGCTGCAAGACAGGCAATTGCAACCCTTTCTTGCCAAACTGGAGGCACGCTGATGCGCATTTTACTGGTGATTTGTTTGGGGCTATTGGCGATGCCCGTTTCGGCCCATAAGCCTAGCGACAGTTATTTGTCGATAAGCCGCCAGGAACAGGCTATCAGCGGGCAATGGGATATTGCCTTGCGCGACCTCAATTATGCATTGGGTTTGGATGATGATGGCGACAGCCGGATTACCTGGGGCGAATTGCAACGGCATCAGGCACAGATAGACGCTTATGCGTTTGCGCATTTAGCTATCAACGCCAACCATCAGGCTTGCACCCTTGAACCTGTCAACCATCAGGTGGACAAGCACACCGACGGGGCCTATGCCGTGCTGCAGTTTTCCGTTGTTTGCCCGGTGACGGCGCGGGTTTTAGGGGTGGATTACCGTTTGTTTTTTGACCTTGACCCGTCGCACCGGGGCTTGCTGCGCTTACAAAACCAAGGGCAAACCCAAACGGCCGTGTTAAGCCCGGATCAGCCGCTACGTGAGCTACAGTTGGGGCAGCCATCAAACTGGCGCGCGTTCAGTGAGTTTGCCCAAGAAGGGGTCTGGCATATCTGGATAGGCTATGACCACATCCTGTTCCTGGTCAGCCTGCTACTGCCCGCCGTATTGTGGCGTGCGGATAGCCGTTGGCAGCCCGTCAGGCAGTTCCGCACCGCGTTTATCGAAGTTGCCAAGATTGTCACCGCGTTTACCTTGGCGCATTCCATCACCTTAAGTTTGGCGACCTTGCAATTCCTTAATTTGCCATCGCGTTGGGTGGAATCCGCGATAGCTGCCTCGGTGCTGCTGGCGGCATTGAACAATATCTACCCTTTGGTCATTAAGCGCATTTGGCTGATGGCCTTTGGTTTCGGTTTGGTCCATGGTTTGGGTTTCGCCAGTGTGCTGGCTGATTTAGGCTTGCCCACCGGTGCCTTGGCGCTGGCTTTGGTCGGTTTTAATTTGGGTGTGGAGGCCGGGCAGTTTGCGATAGTCGGTGTGTTTCTGCCGCTGGCTTTTTACCTGCGCCAGACTTGGTGTTACCAGCGCCTGACGTTTGGCCTGGGCTCTTGGCTAATCGCCAGCATTGCCCTGTTTTGGTTGCTTGATAGGAGTTTGGATTTGGGTTGGGGGCAATTCAACTGATTTGGCTATGTCACCGTTAATTGTTGAAGAAATTTTATTTTCTGTGAAAAGCCTTATTTCATGCGGATTGTAGTTTTTGCTTAAAGCCGCGTCGTTTAAGGCTTCCATAATTAACGGTGACATAGCCACTGATTTTGATCCGGATACCGTGTTTAGTGGCCAAAGCCGGTCAAGCTAATGATTGGGTAAGGCGGTTTGCTATTGGCCTGGCGACTCAGGCAAACTGCGCTTGCCGGCGGTGTTTTTCCTAGGTTGTTTCATGGGGCTTTGCTGGACGTGATGCCCGTGTAACCCGTTGGCCTTGCCAATGTGGCCTGTATCCCGCGATAGCCGGATACAGGCCATTATTTGAGGGCCCCGTCTATTGGATGGGTATCTGTTTTACGGCATTGGCCAGATCGTAAAAGTCGTACATATATTGCATTCCATCAAACACGGCAGGTTCTGTCTTTTCGGGTGAGCCGCCACGGACCGGGGCATCCGGGTCATATTGGAGATCCAGCATCACGGCTTGGGTATAGTCTTCGCCGTTATTAAGGTCGTTGGCAAAAACTTTTTTGACAATGGCGAGGGCCATGTCAATACCCGCCGTGACCCCATTGGCGGTTATCAGCTTGCCGTCAAAAATATAACGGTGGCTGGGTTTGGGTGTCGCCCCGAAATGCGTAAGCAACTCGTCCGTCCGATACCAGTTGCTGGTGGCTTGTTTCCCTTGCAGCAAACCCGCCGCCCCAAGAATCCAGGAACCCGTGCAAACGCTGGTCGTGTAGATGGTTTTTTGATGGACTGCTTTGATCCAGTTAAGCACCTCGGCGTTTTTGGCCATTTGGATGGTCTCAAACGCGCCGCCAGGCACCACCAACACTTCAAGGTCATGGGTGTTGGCTATTGTCCTATTGGCCGCGATTTTTAGTCCGTTGTTAAAAGTGATGTCCCTTTTGTATTTGCCCGTTTCGTTTTTGCTGGCGGAAATGAGTTGCGGCTTCAATCCAGCTGAACTGAACACTTGAAAAGGCCCCAAAGCATCAATGGAATTGGCGCCATCATAAACAAGTATGCCGATGCCGCCTGATTTATAGGTTTTGTTGTCAGAGCCGCCATAAGTGGGCTTGATGTTGGGTTCGGGGACTAAAGACGTGAGCTGATGGATATCCAAATGCTCCGCCGCCGCAATGGAGGACAGTAAAAATGCAGTGAAAAAAAGTAACGTCCGAAATAACATGGTTTTTCCTTGAGGTCAGGTTACGGGATTTTATGCCGTTTTAGCGTGGCAAAAACAACGGGATTAAATGGGCCCCTTACGGCTAGCCAGAGAGGAGGGCTGTCAATCCACAATCCGTGGCCATATAAGGGCATCATCTTCGGTGCGGCCGATTGTCGGATGCCACGATAAGTCGGCCCACCACAGAAATTGGGGTTTAAGGTTTTGCATGACCAGCATTTGTAAACATCCCAAGCCCATGGCGTTGCCTGAGGCAAACCGAAAATCCGACCGCTAAGCATAAAAGGCAATAAACGCACCATATATATAACCCACTGGTTTACCTAATGATTTAGGCTAAGCATTGGTTTGTTATAGGGGATGTTTGTGTGATATGGCTTATAAATACCCCGTTAACTGTGTCATATGGCTTATGCCAATTTTTCAGCCAGCAATGTGTAAGGTGGGCAAGCGTCAGTGATGTGGGCAGGTTCTAGGTCTGGCATAATCCCTTGCAAATCCGCAAAAAACATGATTAAAAGGCGGCTCATGCAATTTTACGGAGTTTATTATGAACACCCCGATTACTTGGCGCGGCATCAAGCTGCATCATATCTCCATGCTGTTGGCCTTGGGTATTGCGTCAATTATCACGGCTTGCGAGAAAAACACGCCGCATACCGTAGCCATCCAACAGGGCACTAAAAAATTCCTTAGCGCGACGGTGTTGCAAGGCACGGTCAGTGACAAAAATGGCACGGTGAAGGCAGGCAGCGTTGAACTGAACGATGCGCAAAACCGCCTGCTTCTCAGTGCCGTCTTAGATAACGGGCGCTACCGGTTAGAGGTGCCTGAAAATACCCCGTTGCCAGTGATTCTCAACGTTTCTGCCACAACCGGGCCGCTGCTTGCTGCGGTGGTTGATCCGTCCATCAACACCTACGACATTAATCCTTTAACCACTGCAATTGCCAAAAAAGCCCAAGCCTTAGGCGGCTATACCCGCGCCAATATGGTGGTCGCCGCCGAGAGCATGATTAACGCGCCTGATGCGAATAAAACCTCAACCGGATTTCGTGGCGACCCGACCACACAATACGGTGGTTGGCACTAATGGATATGGACGGGCATTTGCTGGAATTGGCCGGGCGGCTCGGCCAATTTTTGTCCGGGCAAGGCGCGGTTATCGTGACGGCCGAATCGTGTACGGGGGGCTGGATTGCGCAAACCATCACCGAAATTCCCGGCAGTTCGGCATGGTTTGACCGTGGCTTTGTGACCTATAGCAATTTAGCGAAAGTGGAAATGTTGGGTGTCAACCCGCAAACGCTTGAACGTTATGGGGCGGTGAGCAAAGAGACGGCAACGGAAATGGTGGCGGGGGCATTAGCGCGTAGCGATGCCGATATTGCCATTGCCGTTACCGGAGTTGCAGGGCCAGATGGCGGAACACCTGACAAACCCGTTGGTACGGTGTTTATTGCATGGACAAATAAGGGGGGAGGCCTTAGGGTTGCCAAAAAGCAATTTTCTGGGGATCGGCATCAGATTAGGGCGCAAACGGTGAAAATTGCTCTTGAAGGCGTGTTTCAATGGGGAGGTTTCAGCAATACGTAGGGGGTATGCTTTAAAAGGCTTTAAATTGATGGCTTATAACAGTCAGAAACCAAATTCTGATTCGTCAAAATCTTCGAATTGTTCCCTAAGTTGTTTCTTTTCCCAGTAAATTTCAATTTTCCTGCGCGCGTCCCTTTTAATGGTCTCTTTTTCAAGGCTTTCAGGTAAAGATACAAAATCGGCATCAAAAATATCATCATCATCTTGATCGGGTTCGGTGGTGCTGGGGGCACCGGTTTTAGCGGGTGATTTAGTCGAGGTTTTAGTCATTTTAATTCCTGTGTAATAAAAGCGTTATTAAAATCTTATTATGTAGACTTGTAAATCAAAAATTATTATTGACACTGTGAAAATTAATAAACTGGTTTTCCGGTGGTTTAGGGGGCATTTTAGTGTTTTTGTGCCGGTATTGGGTTAAGCCGCTTGAAATTGACAAAACCAGGGCCGCTAAGTTGCAACAACACGTCAATAGGCCCAGAAGAAGGCTGTAACCCGGCGGGCGGGTTCAAGTTGACGCGCCCTGGTGTGATCGGATAAAGGGGTATGGGTTTGTCCTGGACTGTACGGGGTCTGGTGTGTCCGGGGGCGCGGAAGAAGGCAAATTCGGTAACGGTTAACGTAGCGCCCTATCACAGCTGGCCTATGGGCGATGGCCACGCAATGTGGCGATAATAGTGCGGGTCAACCCTCGACGGCGATGATCGCCTTTTCCGCCAAGCCTTCCAGAATCTGCAGGCCAGCGGTGACAATCATCTCCGGCTGGGGGTGCTGCATTTCTGTGGCGATTTGCTGTAAGCAGTCCGTGGCAAGCGATTGGCCATTGCCTTGCAAAATTTCCAATAGGCGGTAGGTCATTGGGGTTATTTCAAGGAACTGGACATCATCTTCCGGGTTACGGTAGACGATCAGAAAAGTCGGTTGTGCGGGCGGTTCAGTGGGTAAGAACGACGGGGCGATCTTATGTACGGGATATTGGTAGGCCAAAGGCCAAGCGACTGGCGACAAGCTGATCCTATGCCCGGCTAAATTGTCTGGCGGCAAACTGTTGGCGGGCGTCACTTCTTTGGCAATGGCAACGGCCATTTCCACCCATTCGTAATGCGCAAGTTCCAGCATAAAGGGAAAATCATCGGCGTTATCGCGTTCGTTTTGCAGGTAGGCCAAGAATTCTTCAGGTATTTCGGAAAAATACGGCGAACTGCACGCATGCCGGGCGAAAAAATCCCGTGCCAACGCTTCCCATTGGGCATCATCAATGATTTGCCGAAGCACCGGGAAATTGCTGGCCAAAAAATTATTGATGTTATTGAATAAAAGTTCCCGGTACATATCAATGCGCGGAAGCCTTACGTCAGCGGGTGCGGGATTGTGTCCGGGGTCGCGGATGTAAGCGACAAATTCGCGTTGTTTGGCGGCAAAATTGGCTTTCATCACGGTGTTAGGCGGATTGTTGGGCATGGTGTTGTTGCCATGCGTTTTGTATGGATTTGATGGTGTTGACTTCGCGGACCAGTTCCGCCATTTCGGGGATATTGAAGTCACGTTCCAGCAAGGTCGGGAACACGCCGTGCCATTCGTAGGCTTTGCCCAGCAGCTTCCAGACGGGGTCGATAATTTCCGCGCCGTGGGTGTCCACCAAAAAATCATCGGCTTCGACATAATGCCCGGCAATATGGGCATAGACAATGCGTTGCGCCGGGATGGCCTTAAGGAAGGCTTCGGGGTCGTAGCCGTGATTGACGCTATTGACGTAAATATTGTTCACGTCCAGCAGGACATCACAATCCGCTTCTTGCACGACGGCGTTGAAAAAGTCCAGCTCGGTCATTTCTTGGCCAGGGGCGGCGTAATACGAGACGTTTTCGATGGCAATTTTTTGCTCAAGGATGTCCTGCACCCGTTTGATCCGTGCGGCGACATGGCTGACGGCTTCTGAGGTAAACGGGATCGGCAGCAAATCGTACAGATGCCCGTCTTGGCTGCAATAACTCAGATGCTCGCTGTAGAGTTTCATCTGGTGTTCGTGCATAAAATCTTTGACGGCGCGGACGAACGTTTCATCCAGCGGGTCGGTGCTGCCTAAGGATAATGACAGGCCATGGCACACAAAGGGGAAGCGTTCGGTCATGGCCCGGAACTGTTTGCCGAGTTTGCCGCCCATGGTGATCCAATTTTCGGGCGCGACTTCGTAGAAATCAACAGCCGAGGGTGGCGTTTCGATCACTTGGCCCAAGAAGCTGCGGCGTAAACCTAAACCCGCCCCGTTAAGGCGTTGTTGTATTGTGTCCATAAGAACACCTGTGCAATAGTAAAAGAAAAGGAGGATATAAAGTTATATCCTCCTGATTTAACTGTGGTTTAAACAGTAAGCCTTATTTTTTGGCTGGAGCTGGGACGGCAGCGGCTGGAGCGGCAGGTTTTACAGTAGCCGCGCAAGCGCCTTCTTTGCCTTTCATCATTTCAGAACAACCTTGCATGGCTTCGCCGCAACCTTTCATTTGCGCACCACAATTGCCTTCTTTAGCTTTTACTGCGGCACAGTTTTTCATGGCCTCACCGCATTGCGCGCCACATTTGCCTTCGGGCATTTTCATGCCGGCACCACAAGCGCCTTCTTTGCCTTTCATGCTTTCGCCTTTCATCATTTCACCGCAAGCACCTTCTTTGCCTTTCATCATGGCGCCGCAAGCGGATTCCATGCCTTTTTTCATTTTGTCGCCATCCATCATGTCGCCGCATTTGCCTTCAGTGGCTTTTGCTGCGGTTTTGGCTGGTGTCTTGGCACCGGCACAAGCGCCTTCGGCGGTTTTTGCCGCACCGCCCATGTTCATGGAGGCGCCACATTTCATTTCCGGGGCTTTGGCTTCAGCAACTTGCATATAGCCTGATGATAATTCTGTCATGCCGAACGGGTTGGCTTCAGCATTCGCAGTGGCTGAAAAAGATGACATGATCGCTACGCCCATGGCGGCGATTAATGGGGATTTATTATTTGTTTTCATGGTGTGTCTTCCTAATAAAGTGTGTTGCGTGGGTAAAACGACACGGGCTTCGTATCGCAGGGTGCATGTCCAAGCAGTGCCGAACACGCGGTAAATATACTTCTGTTAGAAAAAATTACAATCTTTGTGGCTTGGTGATTAAAAGGTCTGGCGGCTGAATGCTTCCTGAATTGGTTTTTTCCCGATATTCGCACAAGTCAACGATAACACATTCGTTGCATTTAGGTTTTCTGGCCATACAGGTGTAACGGCCATGCAAGATCAGTAAATGATGCGCCGCCTTTTTGTGGTTTTTTGGAGTCCATTTGTCGAGTTTTTGTTCCACTTCAAGCACGGTCTTGCCAGGTGCGAGGCGGGTGCGGTTGGCGACCCGGAAGATATGCGTGTCAACAGCGATGGTTGGTTGCCCGAACGCGGTGTTAAGTATGACATTTGCCGTTTTTCTGCCGACTCCCGCCAAGGCTTCCAAGTGTTCGCGGGTGTCCGGGACTTGCCCGCCGTGGTTGGCCAGCAATTGTTGGCAGAGCGTAATGATGTTCGCCGCCTTGCTGTTAAAGAGCCCGATGGTTTTGATGTAAGTTTTTAAACCGTCGGTTCCCAGGGCTAAAATGCTTTCAGGGGTATTGGCGACCGGAAACAATTGCGCCGTTGCCTTATTGACCCCTTTATCGGTCGCTTGGGCGGACAGCACAACGGCGACCAGCAATTCGAACGGGTTGCTGTAGTTAAGTTCTGTGGCGGGTTCTGGTATGGCGGCGGCCAAGCGGTCAAATATCGCTAAGCGTTGTTGGGCGTTCATAGGGCAGGGTTACGCCAGCCCAATAAATGCTTCCAATAATTTCGCGGTATTTGCCATCCCGATATGCAAGTTTTGTTCAATTTCTGGCATGGTGATCTCCCCCTCGCTTTTGCCCGCCGCCCAGTTGGCGACCACCGATACGGAGGCGTAATTGATGTCCAGTTCTTTTGCCAAGGATGCTTCAGGCATTCCGGTCATGCCGACCAAGTCGCAGCCATCGCGTTCCATGCGGTTGATTTCGGCAATCGTTTCCAAACGCGGGCCTTGGGTGCAGCCATACGTGCCCCTTCCGCTGATGGTGATGCCGGCTTGGCTAGCGGCGGCGATTAAGGCGCTGCGTAATGTCGGGCTGTACGGAAAAGTAAAATCAATATGCTTGACCGGATAGTTGCCGTCGTCAAAAAACGTCTGTTTGCGGCTATAGGTATAGTCGATGATTTGGTCAGGGATGACGATATGGGCGGGTTGCATGGCCGCAGTGATGCCGCCGACGGCAGCGACGGCGATAATGTCCTCGACACCCAGTTGTTTCAGTCCCCAGATATTGGCGCGGTAGTTGATTTTATGCGGGGCTAGGGTGTGGGGGTTGCCGTGCCTGGCGAGGAAAACCACTGGCTTTTGGTTGAGTTCGCCCGTAATGAAATCGGCGGAAGGGCTGCCATAAGGTGTTGTTAGCTGCTCGCGCTTGATGATGGTTAAGCCACTGAGCTGGGTCAGTCCAGTGCCGCCAATAATAGCCAGTTGGGTCATGGGTTATTCCTGGTTGTCGATTTGGCAGGCATAAATGCCTGCGGCATTACGTAAATAGCCTTTGTAATCCATGCCATAGCCGAACAGATAACGGTTGGCGGCTTCCAGGCCGACAAAGTCCGCTTTAATGGGTTTTTCCCTGCCTAGCTGCTTGTCGATCAGCACCGCGCTGTAAACCGCATCCGCGCCTTCGTCCAGGCAATATTGGCGGATTGCCAATAAGGTGATGCCTTCGTCCAGGATATCGTCAATGATCAGGACTGTGCGGCCTTTGAGCGGCAATTGCGGTTTGAGCACCCATTCGATAGCCCCGCCGGAGGTTTGGTTTTGATACCGGCTGGCATTGATGGCGTCGACATTCAAGGGGATGTCCAGGCGGGGCAGCAATTTGCCGGCAATGACAACGCCACCGTTCATGACACAAAGGACAATCGGGTTGGTGTCGGCGAGTTTGGTGTTGATTTGGCCGGCCATGTCATCCAGCGCGGCTTCAACTTCCTGGGCACTGTGGAGCAGTTCGGCGGTGTCCTGGACGTGTTTGATTTCGTTGAGCATGGGCTTGTGATGGTTTTGCTAGATTAATTGCCGTTAAATTGCTTGATGAGCGATGTTATGGTTTGCCATTTTTGTGATTCATGGAGCTGTTCCCAGCCTATCCGCGCTTTTCCCCTCATTTGTGATAACCGCCCCTCACGAAGCGGGTCGATGCTGTCCGGGAGCGTTTCCAGCACTTGTTCCGCAGCCGCAGGGTTGTTGCAGACCAAAATCATATCGCAGCCGGCTTCTTGTGCGAGCCGGGCACGCTCGGCGAAACCGCCAACGGATGCCGCCCCTTCCATGCTTAAGTCATCGCTAAACACGACGCCTTGAAAGTTGAGTTCCTTACGCAAAACCTGTTGTATCCAGAACGGTGAAAATCCCGCCGCATTAGGGTCAATATTGGGGTAAACAATATGCGCCAACATGACGCCTTCAAGGCCTTCTGCAATCAGCTGTTTGAACGGGAGCAAATCATGGTTGCGGATGGTGTCCAGGTCACGCTTGTCTACGGGTAAGGCCAGATGCGAATCTAAGGCAACGGCCCCATGCCCGGGGAAATGTTTGCCTGTCGCCGCCATGCCGGCGACTTTCATGCCTTGTTTGAACAACCCGGCCAGTAAGGTGACCTGGCCGGGGTCGCGGGAAAAGGCGCGGTCACCGATAATTTCGCTGACCCCGCAATCGACATCCAGGACGGGCGCGAAACTAAAGTCCACCCCCACCGCCAGCAATTCCGCCGCCATTAACCAGCCTGCCGATTGCGCCAAATGGGGGGCTTGCTCAAAACGTGCGGCGGCCGGCAAACGGGTAAAACCTGTTTGGAAACGTTGTACCCTGCCACCCTCTTGGTCAACGGCAATCAGGATGTCGCCATCCCGTGCGGCCCGGATGCCGCTGATGAGCTCGGCGACTTGTTCCGGGTTTTGAAAGTTGCGGGAGAAGAGGATCACCGCTCCCGTATTGCGGTGGTTGATAAGCTCTTGCTCGATGGGGGATAGCGTCAAGCCAGCAATATCGAGCATTACCTGACCGATAGGGGGAGGTTTTGTCATGTTTGTTCTGATATGGTGTTAATGGAACCTGCCTATCCATAGTTGATTGGGCTAGATTTTAGCTGCACATGATAACAGGAAAATTTTTATGTCAATAATTGGCCTTGTCATTGTTAAGGAAGGGGACGGCACATGGGGTATCGCTTGCCCAAGACCCTATCCGTCTTTTACATGATTCCATTAACAAAATAACTGTTGCCTGGCGTTTGTTTGGCGGATTTCTTCGCGCTAGCCGCCAAATCGGCAATATCGACATGGGATTGGCATCGGCAGCAAGCGTCGGGGGCTACTATGCCCACCGATAAGCTGATCAGCGGGAAAAAACAGGGGGTGCCGGAGCGGTCTTCCGCATAAATGCCGCCCGCTTTGCTGTCATCCGCACGGTAGTATTGTGGCACCCGTTTTTCAAAGGCTGCCAAAATGTCTTCGCAGCATTGGAGCCAATTATCGCAGGTGAACACGACAATAAAGTCATCACCGCCGATGTGCCCCACCAAGCCGCAATCCTTGCCAATGTGGAACTGCAGGGTTTCGGCGACGGCTTTGATGATGTCATCGCCGGCACTGTAGCCATAGACATCATTAAACGGTTTGAAGTTATCCAGATCAAAATAGCCGACCGCGAAGGCCTGGTGGTTTGCCAGCAAGCGGTTGATGTAATCGTTGACGGGCACGCTGCCCGGCAATAACGTCAGCGGGTTGGCATGCTTGGCGTTCTGGATTTGTTGGCGGGTGATCACTTCCAGCAAATCCCGTACGGTGCCGACACCGACATAGGCTCCCTTGTCGGTAATGACAAAAGCCGTTTCATTCCCTAGGGCTGATGTCAGTTGTTGGCTGACCGATTCCAGCGGCGTATCTTGTTCAAAACTGAGCGGTTGTTTCTCTACAAACGACTTGGCTGGTTTCTTGCCATACAGCTCCAGTCCATAGCGGCTGGAAAACAGTTTGGCAAAAAAACGCTCCCTAAACATCAGGCCTGAAGCCTGGCCATTGTCAACCAGTGGCAGTATGGTCAATTCACTATTGCCTTGAAACCATTGCATGACATCGCCGATACACGTTTCTGCGGACAATGGCGAAATATAACTGACTATATGCTGCGCCGTATTGGAGTGGTAGGGGTTGGGCGATTGGGGTGACGGGGATTCCGTCGCCATCAGTGCGGAATCAATTTTTTCTAAAGGTACGGGCGCAGGTTTTGCGAAATAAAAGCCTTGGGCATAATGGATGCCCAGTTTTTCTATGGCCTTGAATTCTTCTTCGGTTTCCACGCCTTCGGCGATCACATGGCAACGCAGCGAGCTGGCTATGCTTTGGATGGAGCGCACAAAATGGGATTTGACCGTATCTTTGTGTAGCCCTTCGATGAAATGCTTGTCTATTTTCACATAATCGGGCTGTAATTCTGTCCATAACCGTAGGCCAGAATAGCCCGCACCCAAATCATCCAGGGCGATTTGGAAGCCTATGTCGCGGCAATGGCCAACGACATCCCGCATGAGCCGGTAACTGTCGGTCGCCTGGTGTTCGGTGATTTCAATGACCACCGAAGTGGGGTCGAGGCCAAATTCATTGTGGAAATGGCGGGTGATGGTGGTTTTAAAATCGGGGTGCAGCAGCACCGAAGGGCTGACGTTGATAAACAACTTTTCATTGAGGTTTAGGCTGGCGTAGTGCTTCAGGCTAATCTCACGGGAAAGGTATTCCAGTTTGTTGCTTAAGTCGAAACGGTCCGCCGTGGTGAACAGCACGAACGGCGTGTATAAAGGGCTGCCAGACGGGCCCCGGATCAGGGCCTCGTAACCGATGATTTTCTTATGGGCAATTGATACGATTGGCTGAAAATAAGGGGTCAGCTTTTCATCTTCAAGGATTTTGATGAGTTCATTATGTAATGCGGACATTGGATATTTTTACTTAAGGCAGCAAATGGCCAAGAGCATAGGTTCTGTCCGTTAGAATAGCAAGAAAGACGGTAATATTTCACAAAATTAATACAGCCCCAATTGCAATTTGGCAACTTCCGACATCATGTCGCGCGACCAAGGCGGGTCTAGGACGACTTCCACATTGACACTGGCGACACCTGGCAAGGCACGGATGCCTTTTTCGACATCGCCTTGGATGACCGGCCCCATGCCGCAACCGGGGGCGGTTAAGGTCATCATGATCTGCACGTCATACTGGCTGTCACCAACCGGACTGACTTTGCAATAATAAACCAGGCCCAGCTCGACGATGTTGACCGGGATTTCCGGGTCATAAACTGTGCGCATCACTTCCCAGCAATTTTGCTCGACCGCTTCGGCGCTCGTTTCCGACGCTAAGGTATGCAGCTGTTGCGGCTCTTTGCCGAGGGCGTCGGCATCGCTTCCGGCAATCCGCACCATGTGGCCATAATCGGTTATCACGGTAAAGTTATCGCCCAACGCTTGGTGCACCGTAACTTCCATGCCTTGACGCAACATGCCTACCGTGCCATCTGGGATCGTCACGATATTGACATCGCGGGTCAAAATAATTGTTTCTTTCTCAGCCATAATCGTTTTGTTATAAGTGGAATGTACGGGCATCGACGGTTTGGCCCGTGATGCCGATACTTTGTGGGCCTAACAAGTAAAGGTAAGCCGAAGCCAACGATTCCATTGCCGGCAAACGGGTTTTGTCTTCGGCAGGGTAGGCGCGTTTCCGCAATGGCGAATCCACCGGCCCGGGGATCAGGGTGTTGACTCTGATTGTGGAGGTTGCTTCCAATTCTTCCGCCAGGATTTTTGCAAAACCTTCCAAGGCTATTTTGGACACGCCGTACGCGCCTGAATAAGCGGGTGCAGCCCGTGCGGAAGAATCCGAGGTGAAGACAATGGACGCGTGCGTGCTTTTTTGTAATAAGGGCAGCAGCACCCGGCACAGCAAAAACGGGGCATTTAGGTTGACGCTTATCGCCTGTCCCCAGTCCTTGGTGCTGGTTTGCGACACGGGGGTAAAATGGCTAAATTCAACTGCCGAGTGTAGCAAGCCTTGTAACGAGCCGTATTTGTCACCGACCCGTTCTGCCAGTTCCAGGTAGTCGTTTTCGTTCGCGCCCGCCAAATCGAACGGGTACATAATCGGTTCCGGGGCGTTTGCTGCGACGATGCGGTCATAAACCGCTTCCAGTTTGGGGATCAGCTTGTCGAGCAAAATGATCTGCGCACCTTGTTTGGCGAGCGCTAAGGCGGCCGTGCCGCCTAAGCCGCCGCCCGCCCCGGTGATTAAGATGACGTGGTTGTTTAACGGCATAAGGCGGTGTCTATCCAAGTTAAAATTTGTGCGGGGGTAGTGATCAACGCATCGGCGCCCCACGTTTCCGGCTGGTCATCGGGTTTTAGATAGCCGTATGCCGCCGCCAGTGTCTTCATTTGTGCATTCTTGCCGGCGGTGATGTCATGGGGGGCGTCGCCAATGTAGACACATTCTAAAGGGTTCACGGCGGCACGTTTACAGGCTTCCAGCATCGGTTCCGGGTGGGGCTTGGGGTGGCCGGTGGTGTCGCCGCTGATGATGCAGGCGGCGCGGCCAGTCAATTGCAAGGCCTCCATCAATGGCAAAGTAAAGCGCTCGCGTTTGTTGGTCACGACCCCCCACTTCAAGTCACGGGCTTCAATTTCTGTCAAAGTGTCAAGGATGCCAGTGAAAAACACGCTGTGTTCGGCGATATTGTCCTGATAAAAATCGAGCATGCTTGTCAATATGGCGTCCTGCTCTTGCGCCGTTGCCGTATCGCCCAGGCAATCCTTAATCATGGCCATCGCCCCGAAAGAGATGAAGGGTTTGATTGCTTCGGGATCCACCATGGGAAAACCGTGGTGCCGGAAGGCCTTGTTCATGCAGGCAATCAGGTCTGGGGCGGTATCCACGAGGGTGCCATCAAGGTCGAACAGCACGCATGACAAGTTAAAATCTGTTGGCATTGCGGGTCACTCGGCGCGTTCAAAGGCGGCGATGTAATTGACGCCAATATCTTTGCCCAAACTAAACTGCTTGTTGAACGGGTTGTATTCAATCCCGACCATGCCTTGCAAGGCCAATCCTGCGGAACGTGCCGTCTGGCAAAGTTCAGAAGGTTTGATGAAAGTTTTAAAGTCATGTGTGCCTTTAGGCAGCATTTGCAGCAGATGTTCAGCCGCGACTATGGCTAATAGATACGCTTTCGGTTGCCGGTTTAAGGTTGAGAAAAACACTTTGCCGCCAGGCTTGACCAATTGGCTGCAAGCCGTGATGATGGAGCCAGGGTCAGGGACATGTTCAAGCATCTCCATGCAGGTGACATGGTCGAAGCTCCCTGGTTGTTGCTCGGCGAGTTCCTCGACACTGATTTTTTGGTAATGGGCATTAACCCCGGATTCGAGCCCGTGTAGGTCGGCAATGTCGACCAATTCTTCACTAAGGTCGATACCCAATGCGTCGGCGCCCTGTTTGGCAAGCGCTTCGGTCAAGATGCCGCCACCGCAACCGACATCGACAATGCGTTTGCCGGCGATTCCGGCATATTGCCGTATAAACTCAAGCCGCAACGGGTTTATGTCGTGCAAGGTCTTGAATTCGCCTTGGGTGTCCCACCAGCGTTCCGCCATGGAACCAAATTTGTTGATTTCATGCAGGTGTACATTGTTTCTCATTGTCATCGTGCCCGACTGTCTGATAAATGCGTAATAGTGTACTCTATCGCTAGGTTATTAGTCATTTTAAGCATGATTTTTATGCGTTTGCGGTATTGTCAAAAAAAACAATAGATGGACAAAATCCTGCAAAACGGTAAAATTACGCGGTTAAAATGCCCCTTAACCCCGTATCGACAATTCCTTAAATGGCAACAATTACCGTACTAAATGGCCCAAATTTAAACCTGTTGGGGTTACGTGAACCCGGCCATTACGGTAATAAGACTTTGGCGGATATCAAGGCCTTATTGGAGCAGCGGGCTGTCGGGCTAAACCATCAGCTGGCCTTTTATCAAACCAACGCAGAACACGAGCTCGTCGAACTGATCCACCAGTCCTATCGCGTGGCCGTTGATTTCATTATCATTAACCCTGCCGCCTTTACGCATACCAGTGTGGCTATCCGTGATGCCTTGCTGGCTACCCAGATCCCCTTTATTGAGGTTCATCTATCGAACGTTTATGCCCGTGAACCTTTTAGAAAACACTCCTATTTCTCAGATATTGCCAAAGGCGTTATTTGTGGATTGGGGGCAACCGGATACGAATTGGCCTTGCAGGCCGCGCATCAGATATTAGCCGAGAGACAATAAATACAATGGATATTAGAAAAATTAAAAAACTTATCGAAATGATTGAAAAATCGGGTATTGCTGAGCTGGAAGTCAAAGAAGGCGAAGAAAGCATACGCATCAGCCGCTACTCAGCCGCTCCGGCACCCGCTGCATACGCCCCTCAAATAGCGCCAGCCATCAGCGGAACTACCATCGCGCAACTTTCCGCCCCTGCCGAAGAGGCCGTTAGTGGCCATGTCGTCAAATCGCCAATGGTCGGCACTTTTTACCGTTCGGCATCACCTGGCACCAAAGTGTTTGTCGAAGTCGGGCAAACTGTACAGGCAGGCGACACCTTATGCATCATCGAAGCGATGAAAATCCTTAACCAGATTGAATCCGATGCAAGCGGCACCATCAAGCAAATCCTGGTGGATAACGCCGAACCCGTCGAATACGGACAGCCTTTATTCATCATTGAATAACGAACAATTAAGGAAACGGGAAAATCATGTTCGATAAAATCGTTATCGCCAACCGTGGCGAAATCGCCCTGCGCATTTTACGCGCCTGTAGGGAACTGGGGGTTAAAGTGGTTGCCGTCCATTCTGAAGCCGACCGCGACCTGAAACACGTCCGCCTTGCTGACGAGTCAGTCTGCATAGGCCCCGCTTCATCCACGGATAGCTATCTGAATATTCCGGCCATTATCAGTGCCGCCGAAGTCACCGATGCCGAAGCCATTCATCCCGGCTATGGGTTTTTGTCTGAAAACGCTGACTTCGCTGAAAAAGTCAAACAAAGCGGGTTTGTGTTTATTGGCCCGAATGCCGACACCATCCGCATGATGGGTGACAAAATTTCCGCCAAAAACGCCATGTTGGCGGCAGGCATCCCCTGTGTGCCGGGCAATAATGACCCTTTGTCAGACGATAATAAAAAAAATCTCAAGCTTGCCCATGAAATTGGTTATCCGGTCATCATCAAAGCGGCCGGCGGTGGCGGTGGCCGGGGTATGCGTACCGTACATACCGAAGCCGCACTGATCAATGCGATTGCCATGACCAAAGCCGAAGCGGGCAGCGCATTCGGTAATGCCACCGTGTACATGGAAAAGTTCCTGGAAGACCCCCGCCATATCGAATTCCAAGTCATGGCCGATTCCTATGGCAATGCAATACACTTGGGGGAGCGTGACTGCTCCATGCAACGCCGCCACCAAAAAGTCGTGGAAGAAGCGCCGGCCCCTGGCATCACCGAAGAGCAACGCAAAACTATCGGTGAGCGTTGCGCGAAAGCCTGTGTTGACATCGGCTATCTCGGTGCCGGCACGTTTGAATTCCTGTATGAGAAAGGCGAGTTTTATTTCATTGAAATGAACACCCGTGTGCAGGTTGAGCATCCGGTTACGGAAATGGTCACCGGGTTTGACATTGTCAAGGAACAGCTGCGCATTGCCGCGGGCGAACGCTTGTCCATTACCCAAGACCAAGTCAAAATCCAGGGACATGCGATTGAATGCCGCCTGAATGCCGAAGACCCCCATACTTTTATGCCTTGCCCAGGCAAAATAGACCAGTTCCATATGCCCGGCGGCCCCGGTATCCGTTGCGAAACGCATATTTACAACGGTTATAAAGTGCCACCTTACTATGATTCGATGATTGGCAAGCTCATCGCCCACGGTGAAACCCGCAAAGGTGCGATTGCCCGTATGAACACGGCGTTAAGTGAGATCATCATTGATGGTATCAAAACCAACATCCCTCTCCAGCAAGACATTATGAATGACAGTGCGTTTATGGCGGGCGGGCAGAACATCCATTATTTGGAAAAAAAATTGGGGATTTATTGAGCATACGGTTTATGTTTCCTTCCTACGGTCAGACCCCGCTTAGTTTTTAGCCAATCCCTGCCAGGCCCAATAGATCTAATCTATCCTGTAACCTCCGGTTTGCGCCACTGGTGCCAGTGGCAAACCGGAGCCAAAAGCCACGAAGCGGATCCGGCGGGACGTGTTTATCGGTTGCCTATTTGCCGCTAGATCCGCTTCGTGCCTTGGCAAGGCCATTACGGGATATGGCTACGGCTTAGTTTGCGGCAGTATCATTATTATAAAAGGATAAAAATATGGCGGCTCCACCAGTAGACAAGCGTAGGCATACGCGATTGCCCAGTGACCTTAGGTACTTTTTTTTTATTGATGGCAAAAAATACGCTGGCAAAGTCAGCAACATTAGCTTAAGCGGTGCATTTTTGTCGGAAGCTGATCCTGAAATATCCCCTGGGCATAATTCCCACTCAGGTATCCTCAAAATTTATCTTGAGGACGAGCTTTTGTTATTGAAATGCCAAGTTGTTTATGCGGCGACGCATGACAATGAATATTTCCTGCCCGGAGCCGGTGTCGCTTTTGATGATGGGGACCATGAGACCAACAAATCAATAACAAGGATAGCCGTCGCCTATCATCTGTGTTAGGAAGCCCTGCGATAAGTGCGGCCATGCTGTAACCGTCCACTTAAATAAGGTTGCCGTGTTTTTTATGCATAGGCTTCCGAGACTGTGAAAATATTGCAAAATGCTCTAAGAATTAATGATTGTCCACAAAAAACACGAAACACTTAAATAATAACTTTCAATAACTTTCAATAACTTATATCTAATCTGGTTTTACATTTTCGTGTTTTTTCGTGATTTTCGTGGACATAAAATAATTCTTTCACAGTCTCTTCCGCGTTTTCCATTAACCGGATAACCATGTTGCCGTTCCTATGGGCTGCATGCCCTCTTTTGGTTATCTGTCCCACACTTATTTTACCTTCTGCTTCCTATGCCTTGGCATCAAATTACCGTCACCACCCTTGAACATTTAGCCCCCACGCTAGCCGATTTTTTTGACCGTCAAGGCGCGGTGTCGGTGACCTATATGGATGCGGAAGACGAACCGGTCTACGAACCGGCCATCGGTGAGACTAAGATCTGGACACGTACGCAAGTGATCGCTTTGTTTGAGCTGGATTCAGAACCGGAGACCATAAAGGCTAAGGTTTATGGACAATTTCCGGCCCAAGATTTGTTGGCTTGGCAATATGAGGCCGTTGCCGACCAAGCGTGGGAACGGGCGTGGATGGAATACTACCATCCCATGAAATTTGCCGGCAGACTGTGGGTGTGCCCGACCGGACAAGAGCAACATGAAACCGGTACGGTTTGCCTGACATTGGATCCGGGATTGGCGTTTGGCACGGGCACGCACCCGACGACAGCCTTATGCCTGGAATGGTTGGCCAGCCATGATTTGTCGGGTAAAACCGTGATTGATTATGGCTGCGGTTCGGGGATTTTGGCGGTGGCGGCGGTGTTGTTGGGCGCTGAATCGGCGCTTGCCGTTGACATAGACCCCCAGGCCCTGACCGCAACCCGCGACAATGCCTTAAAAAACAATGTCCAAGACAAGATCATCTGTTATCTCCCCGAACAGTTCAAACCCGTCCAGGCGGATGTGGTGTTGGCGAATATTCTCGCAAAACCCCTGATTGAATTGGCTGCCCCTATCAGTGCTTTGGTCGCCCCGGGCGGGCAACTGGTCTTGTCGGGCATCTTGCATGACCAAAGCGGCGCGGTGATGGACGCCTACCGGCAGGCCATCAATTTTGCATTGCCTGTGCAGCAAGAAGACTGGATCAGGTTGGACGGCTGCAAACCCTGACGCCATGTTCACGCTATGCCCGAATTGTAGCCAACAACAAGAGCTGACGGCAGAGCAATTGCGTGTGACGCGGGCCATCTTATATTGCCCCCAATGCGGCATCCACTTTGACGCATTGGAACAGCTTAGCGATACCCGTCATGATGCACGGCTTGCGTCCAGTGGGGAGGGGGTATCGGGTTCTACGCGGATACCGCCTTTTGCGCCAGTCCAGGGGGCGTCCAATAGGCATGGCCATAAACCCGGTGTGTTTTCAGGACGGTACCGGCTAAGCGGGCCGGATAGCCCCGCCATGTTGCCGTGGGAACAAGCCCGGCAAGTGGCCAACCCGCATTGGCGGTCAGGAGTATTGGCAGGTTTGCTGTTACTGGCAGGGCAGCTGCTCTATTTCCATGGCGACGGGATCAGCCAAAACCACATGCTGCGGCGTTTTTGCCAGCCTCTTAAATGCCCGTTGCCGGCATATCAAAATGCCGCTGAACTGGCCATCGTCAGCAACGCTCTGGAGCCGCTGCCCGACCACGGGCATTTGTTTAAGGTTTTGGTTGTCAACCAAGCGGCATTTGCCCAAACTTACCCTGAGATTGACCTGACGCTACAAGATTATGAGGGCAATGCCATAGCGCACCGCCGCTTCCGTCTTAAAGACTACTTGCTCAATCCTGAAGCCGCAAGCATCCAACCCGATGCAATGGTGGAGCTGAGGTTGCATATCGCCCCGACCACCCAAAACGTGGGCGGTTATACTTTCGATTTGGCTTATTAATATGGCACATCCTGTACTTTATCTAAAAAAACACGAAGACCAACGCCTGCGTAAAGGCCATTTGTGGGTGTTCAGCAACGAAATTGACATGCAACGCTCGCCTTTAGACCAATTTACGGCAGGCGGTTTGGTGCAAATCCATAGTGCGGACGGCAAGGCCATGGGGACAGCTTATGTCAACCCCAATACCTTGGTCTGTGCACGGCTGTTATCGAGAAAAGCCAACCTCAAATGCGGGCAAAACTTTTTTAAGGAGCGCCTAAGCACCGCCTTGGCCTTACGGGAAAAGGTTTTCGACAAGCCATACTACCGCCTAGCTTTTGGTGAAAGTGACGGCCTGCCTGGTTTGGTGATCGACCGTTTTGGCGATGTGTTCTCTGTGCAAATCACCACCGCCGGGATCGAACAACGGAAAACGGCACTATTGGACGCTTTGGTCGAACTGTTCGCCCCTAGCGCCATTGTGCTGAAAAATGATAACAGCCAACGGGAATTGGAAGGGTTAAGCTTGGCTTCAGAAGTCGCTTACGGTGAACTGCCTGGCACGCTGGCCATTGAAGAAAATGGTGCGCAATTTTATGTCAATATTTTGGATGGGCAGAAAACCGGTTGGTTTTACGACCACCGTAGCAGCCGGGCGCAATTGGCGGGTTTGGCAAAGGGTTTGCGGGTGTTGGATTTGTTTTCTTATACCGGGGCTTGGGGGATACCGGCAGCCCGTGCCGGAGCGGCGGAAGTCACCTGCGTGGACGCCTCGGAAGGCGCGTTGACACTGGCGGCAGAAAGTGCCAGACTCAATGGGGTCGCAGATTGTATGCAATTTGTGCGTAGCGACGTGTTTGACTTTTTAAAACAGGCGCGGCTGGACAATCAAGTTTATGACATCATCGTCCTTGACCCGCCTGCCTTAATCAAGCGTAAAAAAGATTTCAAACAAGGTTATGAAGCGTATCGCCGCTTGAACCATCTTGCCTTGCAAGTGCTGGGGAAAAACGGCGTGCTGGTGTCGGCCTCTTGTTCATTCCACTTAAGCCGGGACAATTTACAGGAAATTTTGCGCTCATCGGGGCGGCATATTGACCGGCATCTGACTTTTTTCGCTAACTTAGGGCAAGGCCCTGACCATCCGATAGACCCTGCTATTCCTGAAACGGACTACCTGAAAACCTTTTTTTGTTCAGTTTCATCCAGTTTGTAAAATAATGAAGGCGTAAAATCATTAAGGCAGGTTGCCATTATGGAAAAAGAGTCTTGCACATTGTGCGGCCAACCCGTAAAACTTGAAGGATTTACCCAAACCGATAGCGACGGTATCAAGAAATTTTGCTGTGGGGGCTGTTTGAGCCTTTTTAGGCTCATATACCCGCACGGCGGAACATCCCCAATAAATCAAGAAACCGCTAACAACAATACTAATAATGAGGAGTCAACTTAATGAAAGCTTGTGAAAATTGCGTCCGTGTAGAAATCGGCAAACACCACGACAAAATGCCCGTTTGGAAACGGGCGGTCGGGATGGTGTTGGTGTATCTGCCTATCCTGACTTTGCCGTTTGTCATTTTAAGCGCGTATATGACTTACTACCATCTGCTGTTTGTGGGTGCTAAAAACCTCAAGAAATGGTCGGATTTCATCCCTGACCGTGCCAGCCACCGATACACAATGAAAAGCCAAATCACCATGAAGCCGACGTTTTATGGCAGCCTGTCGCAATTCAGGCTGTTTTGGATCTTAAACTGCACTTGGTATTGCCCATACAGCGTCGCTTTGTTTGAATGGCATGCTTATATGGTGAAAATCGTTGAAAACTGGTGGTGCCCGTTCACCCATGACAAGAAAGAGAGCTATAGCAATGCCAAAATCGACCAATCATTTTGGCATATCTACCCGCATGACAATGCCAAGCTGACCGACGAGGACCGCGACAACCCGATTTGGAATGAATCTGCCGAGTCATGATACGCCAGTGACTGGAGGCATGAGGCCATATTCCAGATAGTTTATTCACCACCAGTTTACGGAGGGCATAAAAAGTGCTGTGGGTCTCCGTATGCTAGCCTTTGAAAGGGCTCGTATCGTATTGTCGGAGCCTTATTTTAGGGTATGATACGCGCCCTTTTGCCATTTCCGGATCCCCCTCGCCATGCTGATAGGCCATCATAAACTCGCCAACCCTTTGATACTCGCGCCGATGGCCGGCATCAGTGACCGCCCGTTCCGGACGTTGTGCCGGAAATTTGGCGCGGGGCTCGCCGTCTCGGAGATGGTTGCCTCCAATCCCGCGTTGAGGGGGCATAAGCGCACCTTGCTCAAAACCGACCATACTGGCGAAACCGGCCTGCGTTCTGTCCAGATACTGGGCACCGACCCCGGTCAAATGGCGGAGGCGGCACGTTTTAATGTCCAACGTGGCGCGGAAATGATTGACATCAATATGGGGTGTCCGGCAAAAAAGGTTTGCTCGGTCGCTGCGGGTTCCGCTTTGTTAAAAAATGAAGGCTTGGTGACGGAAATCCTTGACGCCGTTGTCAACGCCGTAAATGTCCCGGTCACGCTGAAAATCCGCACGGGATGGGATTTGCAAAACCGTAATGCCGTGGCCATTGCTAAGATTGCCGAAGCGGCGGGTATCGCCGCATTGACGGTCCATGGCCGCACCCGTGCCTGCAAATTTGCAGGCATGGCCGAATACGAGACCATCCGCCAAGTTAAGCAATCCGTCAATATCCCGGTTGTCGCTAACGGCGATATTGATTCGCCAGAAAAGGCGAAGCAGGTTTTGGAGCTGACCGGAGCGGATGCCCTTATGATTGGTCGGGCCGCCCAAGGCAATCCCTGGATTTTCCAACAAATCAACCACTTCCTTAATACTGGTAAGCTAATTGCTAAGCCGGACTTGTCCAGTGTCTGGCAACTGTTGGTCGAACATCTCGAGGCACTTTACCTCTTCTACGGCGACATTTCTGGTGTTAGAATAGCCCGGAAGCATATCGTCTGGTATTGCCAAGCCCTGGCTATGCCGCAAAGCACTCAAAACGCCATCAATCAGGCGCAACGACCCGCCGAACAAATCGCTCTGATCGATTCATTTTTCCATCCTCTGACCAACGCAAGTGCTGAATAACCCATGGAAGCTTCTAAACATTGTGCCGAAATCATGAGTAATAATCCCCCCACCATCAATATCCCAGTCCCGTTATCCGCTTATGTCAAACAGACGCTTGAGCTGTATTTTGCACAATTAAGCGACCACGACGCGGTTAACCTTCATGCCATGGTTATCTGTGAAGTGGAAAAACCCCTGCTGGAAGCAGCCCTAACCCATTCGGGGCATAATCAAACTAAAGCCGCCAAAGTCTTAGGCTTAAGCCGCAGTACCTTGCGTAAAAAATTGGAGCATTACGGCATTTCTTAAGGCGTCCGGTTTCCTGTTGTGGCGCATGGCCAATAAAAGCAAAAGGTTATTTATCCGTCCATCCGGTAAGTGGCGCCATGCCCCGGGTTCAAGAATATCTTATTGGGCGGGTCAAATTTTTGCCGATGGGTTCCCGTCAACATCCAGCCGCTGTTTTGCATAGCGGTCAGCGGCAGAAGGCAGTGCCGTTGCCGGTGATTTTATCCACGCGAAGATGTCCTGCCAGACAATAAAGGCGTTGATGTCCCGCAAGAGCATGTGGTAGCCGTTTTTATAAAAAGCCACGGACTTTTTGGGGGGGCGGGTTTGTAGGAATTTACTTAAAAATTGGTAAGTGGGCTGTGGGGGGATGATTTGGTCGTTGTCGCCGTAAAGCAGCAGGCCGGGCAGGTTAAGTTGCCCGGCCTGCTGCTGGGCGATGTCCATCAAATCCGCCAAGCCCCACAAGGCCTCGACGCGGGTGGCTTTAATGACCAGCGGGTCGCGGCTTAAGGCTTTAAGCATGGGGATGTTGTCAGATGCCTGTATTTTGAGCCCCCTTCCGGTCAGCGTCAGTGATGGCAGGGTATGGGCGAGTGACCAGAGCAAGGCCTGTTGGTACCAAGGCATGGTGTTTCTGGCCCAAACCGCAGGTGCGGAGAGGATGATGCCGGCGACGTCCGGCCTTGGCGTTTGCGCCATGGTGGCGATCACCACGGCGCCGCCCATGCTTTCGCCGAGTAAAAAAATAGGCAAGTGGGGGTGCTTATTCCTGATAAGGCGGATAAACAAAGTTAAATCCTGGACATAAGTCGGGGTTCCGGCCCATAAGCCGCGCTGGGGGGTGCTGCCAAAGCCGCGTTGGTCATAGGCGTAACAGGCGATCCCCTGCTGGCTAAAAAATTCGGCAGGCTGTTGGAAGGAGTTGCTGTAATCGTTAAAGCCATGGATGGCTATTAGAACGGCCTGAATGGTGGTGTTTTTTTGGGGTGGCCATTGCCTGATGGGGAGTATGGAACCGTCGGCGGTGAGGTAGCGGTTAGCCAACAGTTGCGCGGGTATGGCAGGTAACCCGAGGGTGTTGGCTTTCGGCATGCAGCCCGAAAGGAGCAGAAACAGCAGGGGAAAAAAGAAACGGGAAGGGGCGTTGGCTTTGGCGGGGAGCAAGCTACGCCGGGAATCTGGCTGGTGATAGGCGGTTGCGGGCATGGGTCAAAATCGCCATCAGGTATGGCCGTTAATTAAAAATTTCTTCGAACGAGTAACCATGCGTGTGCATGATTTCTTTTAATTTTTTTAAGGCTTCCATTTGGATTTGCCGGATACGTTCGCGGGTCACACCCAACTCCTGGGCGACTTGTTCAAGGGTCGCTTCCTGATAGCCGCATAAGCCGTAACGGCGGCAAATCACATCGCGCTGTTTGTCAGGGAGTTCAAAAATCCAGTGGCAGATATTGAGGTTGATGCCATCTGCCTGGATTTTTTCATCATGCGGTAGGGCGGCATCGTGTGAAATGGAGTCGAGGATCGGTTTTTCAAAATCCTGTGAACAGGGCACGTCAACGGACGTGACCCTCTCGTTCAGTTTAAGCATTTTTTCAACCTGTGACACAGGCCGGTCGAGATGCTCGGCGATGTCTTCGGCGTTGGGCTCACGGTCCAGCAATTGCGCCAAATGGCGTTGCGTTTTCAGGTAAGTGTTCAGTTCCTTAACGATATGGATCGGTAAGCGGATCGTCCGGGTTTGGTTCATAATGGCGCGTTCAATCGCCTGCCTGATCCACCAAGTGGCATAGGTCGAAAACCGGAAACCTTTTTCGGGGTTGAATTTTTCGACGGCACGGATCAAGCCTAAATTACCTTCATTGATCATGTCCAATAGGGGGAGCCCCCGGTTGACATAGCGGCGGGAGATTTTGACGACCAGGCGCAGGTTGCTTTCAATCATGATGTTACGGGCTTCCTGGTCGCCTTTTATCGCCCTTTTCCCATAAGTTATTTCCTGCTCGGCGGTCAGCAGCTTTGACCGGCCTAATTCATTAAGATAAACACGGGTGGCATCGAAATCGTAGGTGCTTTTCGATTTTATAACGGCAATTTCAATATCCGATATGTCCTGCACGAAGTGGGCGTCGGTTTCATCATCAAAAGAAAAATCTTCATCAAGGCTTGCAACTATCTCATCATCCAAAGGTGCGGTTAATTCTTCATTCATAAATAATTTACGGGATTAGTCGAGATAAGCAGGTGGTTGA
Organism: Methylovulum miyakonense HT12; assembly: GCF_000384075.1. Lineage (GTDB taxonomy): Bacteria > Pseudomonadota > Gammaproteobacteria > Methylococcales > Methylomonadaceae > Methylovulum > Methylovulum miyakonense. Next base: position 504,056 of record NZ_KB913025.1, on the reverse strand, counting down.
TTCATTATTTAGGTAAGAAATTTAGCGGATCCACAGGCGCCCCGTTTTTTCTTATCTGAAAATGCAGGGCGCCGGGTTTCTTTGAGGCGTTCATTTCGGCGATAAGCTGCCCCGCTTTTACCTGTTGTTCTTCATGGACGATAACACGGCTATTGTTGGCATAGGCCGTTAAATACTGCTGATTGTGTTTGATGATGACCAGGTTTTTAAGGTTGCTTAAGCCTGATCCGGTATATACGATTTGTCCGGCTTCTGCGGCCACCACAGATTGCTTTCCTGCCGTGCTTTCTATATCAATGCCTTGGTTATTCGATTGACTAAAGCTTTTGATGACCCGGCCATTAATTGGCCATTTAAAGTTTAACTTTAACACTTTTTTATTATCAATTGGAATAGCGGATTTTTTTTCCGTAACGGCGGGCTGTTTAATGGCCGCCGGAGCTTTTGCCTGTTTGGGGAGGGGGGCGATAACGGGTGCGGAAGGCTTTTTGGTGGTTGGTATTTTAGGTTTTGGGGGCTCAGGACGGTTTTCTTTGGCGGGTGACGGCTTCACTTGGTTTGGATGGGTTGCCGGCTCTTCGGGGGAGTTAAACAGTTGCAGTATTTGTCCGGCCCTTACCTGATAAGGTGAGGGGAGGTGGTTCCACTGGGCCAGGTCCTGAAAAACGTGGCCGGAGCTGACGCTGATCGAATACAGTGTGTCGCCGGACTTGACTTGATAATATTTCCTAGGGTCGAGGGTTATGGCGGTGGCGGTGTTTTTTTGGGGCATGAAAGTGATTGCCGGGGATTTGGTGCGTGCAATAGGCTTAACGGCTATGGCGGCCGGTTTTTCGGGGATGCCGGTAGTTGCTACTATAGGTTTTTTGCTGGGGGTGGGGGCAGAGGCCGGGGGTAATAATGCCTTAGTGGTTTGGGTGTGCGGCTTGCTTGCTTGCGGCTCGGTAGCAATGCCGGTGTTTTGTGCGCCCAGGGCTAATGAGGGGGTTAGGCTAATAAGGAACAGCAGCTTTGTAAGGTTTTGGTACATAGTCGTTATTTCTTTAATAGGATTTTTTTAGCGAGATTGATTTTTGCGGCCAAGTAATCCGAACCACCACGGTCGGGATGGTTTTTCAGCATCAACCTGCGGTGTGCGTCAAGAATATCCTGTTCGGACGCCCCTGGCTTTAAGCCCAGAATTTCATAAGCTTCGTCAATTGCCATATCGCCTTTGCCCGGTGTTTTTGGGGCGTTGTTTTGCCGTTGTGCAGTGAAGTGCATCCACAGCCGTTGCAGGTGTGGGAAGTAATGTAATAAAACCGGGATGAGCCGGAAAAGATAGGCAATGGCGACGGCGATGAGTGCGAACAATGCGTTCAGTTTCCCCGTTGCCGCTAGAAATAAGATCATGCCGCCGATAACACTAAAGCCAATAATTCTGATATATTTCCTCAAAACTACGGGTGGCTTTTTTAGGACGCCCCGTAAGGCGAAATAGCCAATGATGACGAGCAGCAAAAGCAAAACGAACCGAATCAAGGTATGCTCCGGGATAATAATCCAGTCAAGGCTGATTAAATAGAGGTTATACCAATAATACCTTAGAATAACTTACAAAAGTTAACTGTCTGATAAATTGCCGAGTATGCAAAGTTTCCATATCCCTGTATTAGGTTTTGCTGGCGCTAGCGGGACAGGTAAAACCACGTTACTGGCCGCATTGATCCCGCTTTTGAAAAACCGGGGGTTGCGGGTTGGTTTGATCAAGCATAGCCATCACAATTTTCAGATAGACCAGCCTGGTAAGGACAGTTTCCGTTTGCGGGAAGCTGGCGCGTCGCCCGTGGTGCTGGTCTCGGCATGCCGCAGGGCGGTTATCACTGAAATCTCACCGGAGCGGGAGCCAAGGTTGGAAGAAGAATTAAAGCAATTTGACGGGCTTGCGCTTGACTTGATTTTGGTCGAAGGTTTTAAATCGGAAAAGTTTCCGAAAATTGAAGTGCACAGAAGCGGTCTTGGGCGGCCATTCCTTTACCCTGACGACCCTGACATTATCGCCATTGCCAGCGATGTCCAGTTGCCTGTACCTGATAATATGGTATGCCTCAACATCAATCAGCCCGGGTTAATCGCCCAATTTATTTTTAACCAAGTGTTAGGGGTTTCATGATTGACCGTTGTGCGTTTGGCCCCAAACCGTTATTGACCGTTGACGAAGCGCTTGCCCGGATACGGTCAGCCATAGACCCAATCCAAGAAACCGAAACTGTACCATTAACGGCCGCACTGGGGCGGATTTTGGCACGCCCTGTTTATGCGGCGGCCAATGTTCCCGGCGATAATAATGCGGCGATGGATGGCTATGCGTTTGCCAGCCATGAGGTTGCCTCCGGCCATGCGGTCGCTTTGCGTTGTGCGGGTGTCTCGTGGGCGGGACGGCCTTATCAAGGGTTGTTGGCGGCGGGCGAGTGTGTCCGGATTTTTACCGGTGCCGTCGTGCCTAAGCCGGCGGATTCAGTGCTTATGCAGGAACAGGTGCGGGTGGATGGCCCGTGGGTGCATTTTCCGGCACAGGTTAAAGCCAAACAGAATGTCAGGATGGCTGGCGAAGATGTCAGGCAAGGCGGTCTGGTGTGCACCTATCCGAAAACTTTGACGCCCATTGGTTTAAGTTTGCTGGCGGCGGCGGGGATTGCGGAAGTCCCGGTTCTTCGGCCACTAAAAATTGCCTTTTTTTCTACCGGCGACGAGCTTGTTGCCATTGGTGAAGCGTTGGCGACCGGGCAAATTTATGATAGCAACCGTTATTTGTTAGCGGGCTTGTTGGCGGACAATGCTTATACGGTTATTGATGGCGGGGTTATTGCCGATGATAAGGACGAGCTTGAAGCCAAGCTTACCGACGCTTCCCGATATAGCGACGCCATTATTACGACTGGCGGTGCTTCGGTGGGTGAGGCGGATTACATTAGGGAGATATTGCAACGTTGCGGACAAGTCGATTTTTGGAAAATTGCGATGAAACCGGGTAAGCCCCTGGCGTTCGGTAAAATAGGCGCGAGCTATTTTTTTGGGTTGCCGGGTAACCCTGGGGCTGTGTTTGCCACATTCCAGCATTTGGTTGTCCCCGCGCTCAGGCAATTGGCGGGGCTATCCGCCAAACAGCCGTTGAGGGTAAGGGCGACCTGCTCCAGCGCCCTCAAAAAAGCACCTGGAAGGCAGGAGTTTCAAGCTGGGATACTTAGCCAAGATGCAGCGGGCGAGTTTTTTGTCGGTTCGGCCGGCCAACAAGGTTCGCATTTATTAGCCGCCCTCCATAAAGCCAATTGCCACATTGTGTTGCCTAGCGAATGCCAAGGTGTCCAATTGGGTGAGCAGGTCATTGTCGAGCCGTTTAGTGTATTTATCTAAGCCGCCCTATTTCCGTTGCGGAAGCTTTTTTATTTTGGGGTTATGGGGTGTTTTCTGTCCGGACAGTGGCTTTGGGATTTTAATTGGGTTTGCATAGGCAACAGGTTTTTGGATGAATTTAAAGCGGCATGAAAGGATAAAAAGATAATGCATATTCATATTTTAGGTATTTGCGGCACATTTATGGGCGGGCTGGCGGTCATTGCCAGGCAATTAGGCCATCAGGTGTCAGGGTCTGACCAAAATGTCTATCCGCCGATGAGCACCCAATTGGAAAGTCAGGGCATACGGTTGCTGGAAGGCTATCGTGCCGGGAACCTCGATAGCAAGCCAGACCTGGTCATTATCGGCAATGCCTTGTCGCGCGGTAACCCCGAAGTTGAAGCGGTGCTGAACCAGGGCCTAAACTATGTGTCGGGGCCACAATGGTTGGCGGAGCATGTGTTGCGCGACAAATGGGTGCTGGCGGTTGCCGGCACGCACGGGAAAACCACCACCACCAGTATGCTGAGTTGGATATTGGATTATAACGGCCTTAACCCGGGGTTTCTGATTGGCGGTGTCCCGTTAAATTTTGATGTTTCTGCGCGGCTGGGGGGCTCCAAATTTTTTGTCATTGAAGCCGATGAATATGACTCGGCTTTTTTCGATAAGCGCTCAAAGTTCGTCCATTACCATCCCCGTACGGCAATATTGAATAATCTCGAATACGACCATGCGGATATTTTTCCCGATTTGGACGCCATTAAAAAACAGTTCCATCATTTGGTCAGGACAGTCCCCGGCGAAGGCATGATTATTAGCCCGGCATGCGATGCCAACCTAAATGATGTCCTGGCGATGGGCTGCTGGACGCCTGTGGCAAAAACTTCTATTGATGCGGATGCACAATGGGACGCCCGTTTGCTGAAAGATGATGGCAGCCAGTTCCAAGTGACGTTTGAGAAAGCTGGGCAGGGCGTGGTTGTTTGGCCGTTAGCGGGCCGGCATAACGTATATAATGCCCTTTCCGCAATTGCCGCCGCAAAACAGGTGGGGGTGCCCCCCGGCGCGGCTATCGAAGCGTTATCCCAGTTTAGGAATGTGAAGCGGCGTATGGAAGTGATCGCCAAGATTAAGGGGGTGACCTTGTATGATGATTTTGCCCATCACCCAACCGCCATCGCCACCACCCTGGACGGTTTACGCAAACAAGTGGCGGGGCAACGTATTATTGCCATTGTTGAGCCGCGTTCAAACACAATGCGTATGGGAGTCCATACCGAAACGTTGGCCCGATCTTTAGCCCAGGCCGATTTGGCGATTATCTATCAGCCGGAGTCAATGGGTTGGGATCTGGCCGCTTTAAAGCAATATGCCGATAATATCGAAATCCACACTTCACTTGATGGCATCATCGCCCGCTTACAAGCCGAAGCACGCCATGGCGGCCATTTTGTCCTGATGAGCAATGGCAGTTTCGGGGGGATCTATCAACGCCTCCAAAGTGCGTTGCATGAACTTTAAACAGAATATGTTGTGAAAATAGGGGGAAAATAGAGATAACTGGTATTAGCGTATTGTTCAAATTAGAATAGGACGCAGATTGAGCGTTAAATTGACATAGTGTTTCACCCAACCTTGACGGACTTTTAAATGACCGATTATAAACTGACACATCTTAAACAGCTGGAAGCTGAGAGCATTCATATTATTCGTGAAGTAGCAGCTGAATTTGAACGTCCTGTGATGTTGTATTCTATTGGCAAGGATTCTGCGGTCATGTTGCATCTGACCATGAAAGCGTTCTTTCCTGGAAAACCGCCTTTCCCGTTACTGCATGTCGACACGACTTGGAAATTCAAGGAAATGATCGAGTTCCGCGATCAATGGGTTAAGGAGTTAGGTTTGGATTTGCTGGTCCATATCAACGAGGATGGTGTCGAACAAGGCATAGGCCCGTTCACGCACGGCAGTAAAAAACATACGGATGTCATGAAAACCGAAGGCCTGAAGCAAGCGTTGAACAAGTACCAATTTGACGCCGCTTTTGGTGGCGCACGCCGGGATGAAGAAAAATCCCGTGCCAAAGAGCGCGTCTATTCCTTCCGGGATAAAAACCATACCTGGGACCCCAAAAACCAACGTCCTGAATTGTGGAATATTTACAACGGAAAAATCGACAAGGGCGAAAGCATCCGCGTGTTCCCCTTATCTAACTGGACGGAGCTGGACATTTGGCAATATATCCATCTGGAGCAAATCCCTATCGTGCCTCTGTATTTTGCCAAAGAGCGCCCGGTGGTCGAAAAGGATGGGATGTTGATCATGGTGGATGATGGACGTATGCCGATTGGCCCGGATGATAAAATAGAAATGAAGATGGTGCGTTTCCGGACTTTGGGTTGTTACCCATTGACGGGGGCGGTGGAATCGGCCGCGACAACTTTACCGGAAATTATCCAGGAAATGCTGTTGACCACCACGTCTGAACGTCAAGGACGATTGATTGACCATGATCAATCCGGTTCTATGGAGCAGAAAAAACGCGAAGGGTATTTCTAAAGCACCGTTATCGCCACTTCTAACAGAGCCATTTCTAAATAGATTCCAGAGTAATAAATATGTCCCATCAATCTGACTTAATCAGCACCGATATTAACGCCTATCTGGCGCAACACGAACGTAAGGAACTCTTGCGCTTTTTAACCTGTGGCAACGTCGATGACGGCAAAAGCACGCTGATAGGCCGTTTGCTGCACGATTCCAAAATGATTTATGAAGACCAATTGGCGGCGGTGCAAGCCGACAGCGTCAAATCCGGCACGACCGGGGCGGGCAAAATCGACTTGGCCTTGTTGGTGGACGGTTTGCAGGCTGAACGCGAACAAGGCATCACCATTGACGTGGCTTACCGTTATTTTTCCACGTCCACCCGTAAATTCATTATTGCCGACACCCCAGGGCACGAGCAGTACACGCGTAATATGGCGACAGGCGCGTCCACTTGTGATTTGGCGATTATCCTGATTGACGCCCGGTACGGTGTGCAAACCCAAACTAAACGCCATAGCTTCATCGCGTCTTTATTGGGCATCAAGCATGTTATTGTCGCCATCAACAAAATGGACTTGGTGGAATACAGCGAAGATAAATTTAACCAGATCAAACAAGGTTACCTGCAATTTATCGAAACCTTGGATTTGGATGATGTGCAGTTCATCCCGATGTCGGCCTTGGACGGTGACAATGTCGTCAACCCTAGCGAAAACATGCCTTGGTTTACGGGTGTGCCGATGATGGAGGCGTTGAACACGGTCGTGATTGCCCATGACCGTAATTTTGACAATGCGCGCTTCCCTGTCCAATACGTCAACCGTCCGAACTTGGATTTCCGTGGTTTCTGTGGCACGGTTGCCGCTGGCGTGTTCCACAAAGGCGATTTGGTTACGGCCTTGCCGTCTGGAAAAAGCAGCAAAATCAAGTCCATTGTCACTTATGATGGTGAGCTTGAGCAAGCGTTCGCGCCCATGTCGGTGACTTTCACGCTGGAAGATGAGATTGATATTAGCCGCGGCGATATGATTGTCGGCAAGGAGCTGGTGTCAGCGACAGTGGCTGACAAGTTCAAGGCGCATATCGTGTGGATGACCGAAAAAGCCTTGGCGCCAGGCCGCCAGTACATGATTAAGCTGGCGACCCGCAGCGTGTTCGGCTCGGTCTCCATGATCCATCACCGTATTGATGTCAATACCTTGGAGCATCATGACGCCAATGAACTGAAACTCAATGAAATCGGTTGCTGTACGGTTTCGGTCACGGCCCCGGTGGTGTTTGACCCTTACAAAACCAGCCGTGGCACGGGCTCATTCATCATCATTGACCGCTTGACCAACGGCACGGTCGGTGCAGGGATGATTATCGGCGTGTCCGATGACGAGAGTTTGCAGTCTGTCAGTGCTGAGGAACGTGCGGCACGGTTTAGCCAGACACCGGCGGCGATTGCGTTGACGGGTGCTAATAGCGAGTCGCTTGCTTATCAATTGGAAAGGCGTTTGTTTGATAACGGCCATGCGACTACCGTCTTGGAAGCAGAAGCGACTGCCAGTTTGATCCAAGCAATCAAAAATGCCGGTTTGTTGGCGATTTGCACCGACTGCCCTGCGGAGTTGGCGGATAACGTGTTTGATACTGACCAGCAATCCCTTGATGATATTCATGCCACGCTTAAAGAACTGAATATTGTCCATTAGCCGATGAGGCTATGCGTGGCGAAGTGTCCCGCCACGCATGGTTTTTCCTACGCCGAGAAAACGACCTCGTGCCCCGTGTATTTGCGGATATTTAGCACGCCGCTATCCAATATCAAATATTGGCCTTTGATGCCCAATAATTGGCCAGATATGTCAGGTGTTTTTATCAGGCACAGGGATTTTATTTTGCCAGGATATTCGGACACCGGGAAATGCAGGTCGATGATTTCACCGTCACTTAGCAGTTCAAGGGCGGCTTCGCCAAAACGTTCTTTTATGGCGGCGAGCTCCGTTTCACAGGCGGCGATGAGGGTGTCGCGTTGGCTGACCAAATCAATAGGCTCGGCGGTTTTCTTAAGCATTTGTTGCCAGTTGGTTTTGTCGCTGATGTGTTTGGCGATGGCGACTTCAACCAGTCCAGAGATATGGCGGGACTGGGCTTTAAAAATAGCCAGTGCTTGGGTTGCCCCTTGGTCTATCCAGCGGGTGGGTATTTGGGTGGCACGGGTGATGCCTACTTTTATGCCGCTGGAGTTGGCGAGATAGACGATATGCGGTTGAAAACAAAATTCCTCACCCCAAGCCGCTTCCCTGCAAGTCCCCGCTGAAAAATGGCAGGTATGCGGTTTCATGATGCACATGTCACACTCGGCCAAAGAGATAAAGCATGGGTAGCAATAGCCTTGGTTATAAGTTTTTTTTATTGCTTTTGCGCAATGTATGCACCGGATATTGCCCGTGCCCTTTAAGTGTATAGTTTTGCCAATTAATGGGTTTAACGCGATTTTTTTATTGTTTAACGGTAAGTCGTAAAGGATAGGTGAGCCTAATTGCCCGTACATTTTTTGTAGTTGCCCTTGCATTTTTATAGTCCTGATAAATCATAAACAGCAGTAATAATGGCACACATTGGCATTGGTAAAAAGTGTATGAAGACTAGTTCTTGGTCATCAGCCTTGATTAAATCAAAACGGCTCGTTATAATCCAGCAGCTTTTATGTGTGGAGTTTGTCCGTGGCAGCTAGAAAATTATCTACTGTCAGCAAGGTTCTTATTTGTCAATTTTTGATAATAACAATGGCCGTTTCTGGCTTTGCTGCCTTGGAAGGATGGCAAACGGCACGTTTTTCGGTGCTGGGCGGGTTGGCCGCTTTCATCCCTAATTTATATTTCGGATGGCAGGTGCGCAAGGTTGATGGCAGGCCGGCAAAAAAGGTCGTCAACAGCTTTTACTTGGGCGAAGTAGGCAAATGGTTGCTGACCATCGCCCTTTTTGTCATGTCCTTCCGGATTCCAAACATAGAAATATTTCCGCTATTAGCCACCTATGTGTTGGCAATATCTGTTTTTTGGTTCGCGCTATTAATGCGTTGACGTTGACTATTTAGAGAGGGGAACAATGGCTACCGAAGCTCACGCTGCCGAAGGTGCAACCGGATATATTATTCATCATTTGACTTCACTGCATGTCGGTGAAGGCTTTTGGGCATTACATCTTGACACATTGTTTTTCTCAGCAGTTTTGGGCGGGTTGTTTGTCTGGTTCTTTAAATCCGCAGCTGAAAAAGCCACCGCAGGTGTTCCAGGGTTGGTGCAAAGTTTTGCGGAAATGCTGATCGAATTTGTTGACACACAAGTTAAGGACAGTTTCCATGGCCATAGCAAGCTGATTGCGCCCTTGGCATTAACGATATTTTGCTGGGTGTTTTTGTGGAATTTTATGGACTTGTTCCCCGTAGATATCCTGCCTCTAATCGGGTCTTTGATGGGCATTGATTATTTGCGCGTAGTCCCAAGCACCGACTTGAACGCTACGTTTGCGATGTCCATTTCCGTATTTTTCTTGATTATTTTTTACAGCATTAAAATAAAAGGCGTATGGGGTTTTACCAAAGAGCTGACCCTGCAGCCTTTTGGTATTTGGCTGTTGCCATTTAACTTGTTGTTAAAATTGGTCGAGGAATTTGCAAAGCCTATTTCCTTGGCGTTGCGGTTATTCGGAAACTTATACGCGGGTGAATTGATTTTTATCTTGATCGCACTGCTGCCTTGGTACATCCAGCCCGTTTTGAGTTTCCCTTGGGCTATTTTCCATATTCTGATCATCACGCTTCAGGCATTCATATTTATGGTGCTGACGATTGTTTATCTGAGCATGGCGCACGAAGACCATTAATTTTTTACATTTTTTTATAACTTGATATACGTTTGGAGGTTTCATGGAAATTGCAAGATTGATTGCTGATGTGCAAGGTATGACTGCTATCGCAGTAGGTCTGGTTTTAGGTATGGGTGCGTTAGGTACTGCAATAGGCTTCGGCTTGTTGGGTGGCAAGTTTCTTGAAGGTGCTGCACGTCAACCGGAAATGGTTCCTATGCTACAAGTAAAAATGTTCGTTGTTGCAGGCCTGTTGGACGCGGTCACTATGATCGGTGTTGGTTTGGCGCTGTTCTTTACTTTTGCAAACCCGTTCTTGTCTGCTGTACAAGCGGCTGCGGCAGGCTAATTAAACAGTCTCATTTTAATAGCGACAAGAGGAACGCATCGTGAGTATCAATGCTACTCTGATTGGGCAAATGATAACTTTTGCACTTCTGGTATGGTTTACCATGAAGTACATTTGGCCACCTTTATTTGACTCTTTGGAAGAACGTAGAAAGAAAATTGCTGAAGGTTTAGCGGCTGCCGAAAAAGGCCAAGAAGAAATGCAATTGGCTGAGAAAAAGGCCAAGAACGTTTTGAAAGAAGCTAAGCAACAGTCTTCGGAGATTGTCAGCCTTGCGCAAAAACGTGCTAACGAAATTGTAGAAGAATCCAAAGAAGCCGCCAAAAAAGAAGGTGACCGTTTGGTTCTGGCTGCAAGAGCACAGGTTGAGCAAGAAATGCAACAAGCAAAAGAAGGCTTGCGTCAAGAAGTTGCCGCATTGGCATTGGTTGCAGCTGAGCAAATATTGGGTGCTGAGATTGATCAAGCCAAGCATCAAGACATTATCAACAATGTCTCTAATCAATTAGGTTAAGCGCAATGAGTGAATTGGCGACATCAGCAAGGCCTTATGCAGTAGCTGCTTTTAAACGAGCCAAAGAAACAGGGGCTATGCAAAATTGGTCACAAAATTTGGCGTTTATGGCTGCCGTTACTAGCAACGACAGTATTTCTAGCGTAGTTGATAATCCTAAAATAGGTAAGCAAAGCGTAACCGATTTATTGCTTGATATTTGTCAGGATCAAATTGATAAAGAAGCAGCTAATTTTCTGAAGTTATTGGTTCAAAATGGTCGCCTACCTTTGTTGTCGACAATTGCCGCACTTTTTGAAGAGTATAAAGCTGAGTACGAAGGATATCTTGATGTTCAAGTAACGTCAGCCTATGAACTTTCGGAAGAAAGTTTTAAGGCGCTTGCCGAAAATCTGGAAAAATCGCTAGGCAAAAAAATTAATATGAATGTGGCCGTAGACAAATCACTTATTGGTGGTGTTCTTGTTCGGGCAGGCGATCAAGTAATTGACGGCTCTATTAGAGGCCGACTTCAACAAATGCAAAAAACTCTTCAGTGAGAGTGAGAAAAATCATGCAATTAAACCCATCTGAAATTAGTGATCTGATTAAAAAGAAGATCGAAAGCTTTGATCTGAGTTCTGAGTCCCATACGGAAGGTACTGTCGTTAGTGTTTCTGACGGTATTGTTAGAGTCCATGGTCTTTCTGCAGCAATGCAGGGGGAAATGTTGGAGTTTCCAGGAAATACTTTTGGCATGGCCCTTAACCTTGAAAGGGATTCGGTCGGTGTGGTTGTTTTAGGGTCATACCAACATATCTCTGAAGGTGACACCGTAAAATGCACTGGAAGAATATTAGAAGTTCCTGTTGGCGAGGCGTTATTAGGCCGTGTTGTAGATGCTTTGGGTAATCCAATCGACGGAAAAGGTGCGATTGAAACTAGCGAAACTTCCCCAATCGAAAAAATCGCACCAGGTGTCATCGCCCGTCAATCTGTTGACCAACCTGTGCAATTGGGTTTGAAATCCATTGACGCGATGATTCCAGTTGGTCGTGGCCAACGTGAGTTGATTATCGGTGACAGACAAACGGGTAAAACTGCTATTGCCGTTGACGCCATTATCAACCAAAAAGGCACAGGTATTAAATGTATCTATGTTGCAATCGGGCAAAAACGTTCATCAATTGCTAACGTTGTACGTAAATTGGAAGAACATGGCGCAATGGAGCATACCATTATCGTTGCTGCATCGGCTTCTGAATCTGCGGCAATGCAATTCATTGCCCCTTATACCGGCTGTTCAATGGGCGAGTTTTTCAGGGATCGCGGCGAAGATGCCTTGATTATCTATGATGATTTGACCAAACAAGCGTGGGCATATCGCCAAGTGTCCTTGTTATTGCGCAGGCCGCCTGGCCGTGAAGCGTATCCTGGGGACGTTTTCTATTTGCACTCCCGTTTATTGGAAAGGGCGTCACGTATTAATGCCGAAGAAGTTGAAAAACTGACTGGCGGTAAAGTCAAAGGTAAAACGGGTTCGTTGACCGCTTTACCCATTATCGAAACTCAAGGTGGTGACGTATCTGCGTTCGTTCCTACTAACGTTATTTCGATTACTGACGGACAAATTTTCTTAGAAAGTAACCTGTTTAATGCGGGTATCCGTCCTGCGGTTAACGCGGGTTTGTCTGTATCGCGAGTCGGCGGTGCGGCGCAAACTAAGATTATCAAAAAGTTAGGTGGTGGTACGCGTCTTGACCTGGCCCAATACCGTGAGTTGGCGGCCTTTGCCCAGTTCGCCTCAGACCTTGACGAAAGCACAAGAAAGCAAATTGAACGTGGGCAACGGGTCACTGAATTGATGAAACAAAATCAATACTCGCCCATGTCTGTAGCGCAAATGGCTGTTTCTTTGTTTGCCGCCAATGAAGGCTTCCTTGATAACGTCGAAGTCAATAAGGTTCTTGATTTTGAAGCCGCTTTGCATGGATATATGAATTCAGAGCATTCCGAACTCATGGGCGCTATTAACGAGACGGGTGATTTTAGTAATGAAATTAAGCAGGGTATGCAAACTGCTATAGAAACTTTCATTAAAACTCATAGTTGGTAAAAGGGTCTTAAAATGGCTGTTGGTAAAGAAATACGCACCAAGATTGCGAGTATAAAAAATACTCAAAAAATTACCCGCGCAATGGAAATGGTTGCGGCGAGTAAAATGCGTAAAACAAAAGACAGGATGCAGGCAACACGCCCTTACGCAAGAAAAATTGCACAAATCATCAAACATTTGGCTCAAGCTAACCCTGAATATAAACATCCGTTTCTTATTCAGCGTGAGGTAAAACGGGTTGGGCTGATTGTTGTAAGTTCAGATAGGGGCTTGTGTGGCGGACTTAATTCCAATTTGTTCAGAAAATCGTTGTCGCTATTGACGCAATGGCGTAGTGATGGTGTTGAAGTTGATGTTTGCACGATTGGCACCAAAGGCGCCGGTTTTTTTTGCAGCCTTAAGCATGTGAATGTCATCGGGCAAATTGGCAAGCTGGGTGATACCCCCCATCTTCATGACATTGTTGGGGTCATTAAGTTAATGCTTGATGCCTATAGTGAAAATAAGATAGATGAGTTGTATGTAGTCAGTAACGAGTTTGTCAATACCATGACCCAACGGCCAACGGTTGAGAAATTGCTGCCAGTTGCCGCTAACGACATTGAAGGTAGCTTGACTGGGCATTGGGATTATATTTATGAACCTGATGCAAAGGAAGTTCTGGACCATCTGTTGACACGTTATATTGAATCTATAGTGTACCAAGGTTTGGTTGAGAATAATGCCTGCGAACAAGCAGCCAGAATGGTGGCTATGAAAGGTGCTTCCGACAATGCGGGCAAGCTGATTAAAGAACTTCAATTGGTTTATAACAAAGCCAGACAAGCCGCAATTACTCAAGAAATTTCAGAAATTGTTGCCGGTGCCGCAGCTGTTTAAGCCCTAGCAAAATGATAAAAAACTAAGAGGACAACTTAATGAGTTCGGGTAAAATCGTTCAGATTATTGGTGCGGTCGTCGACGTGGAATTTTCACGTGAAGAATTGCCCAAAGTTTATGATGCTTTAATTGTAGAAAGAAATGGTTTGGTGTTGGAAGTGCAACAGCAAATCGGTGATGGTGTTGTCCGCTCAATTGCGATGGGTAGCACCGACGGCTTAAGCCGGGATTTGGTGGTTAATAATACCAATGGCCCTATTTCTGTTCCTGTTGGGCAAGAAACCTTAGGCCGTATTATGAACGTCCTTGGCGAGCCGATTGATGAAAAAGGCCCGATTGGGGAAAAAGTCAAATGGGGCATCCATAGGGAAGCACCGAGTTATGCAGAGCAAGCGGCTGCAAATGAATTGCTTGAAACGGGTATCAAGGTTATTGACTTGGTTTGCCCCTTTTCCAAAGGGGGTAAAGTTGGTTTGTTCGGTGGTGCGGGTGTAGGCAAAACCGTTAACATGATGGAATTGATCCGTAACATTGCTATTGAGCATAGCGGTTATTCCGTGTTCGCGGGTGTTGGTGAACGTACTCGTGAGGGTAACGATTTCTATCACGAAATGACCGACTCAAACGTTATTGATAAGGTATCGTTGGTTTATGGGCAGATGAACGAGCCGCCTGGAAACAGATTGCGCGTAGCGTTGACTGGCCTGACTATGGCGGAATATTTCCGTGACGAAGGTCGTGACGTATTATTCTTCGTAGATAACATCTACCGTTATACCTTGGCGGGTACAGAAGTGTCGGCATTGTTAGGTCGTATGCCATCAGCGGTAGGTTACCAACCAACACTGGCTGAAGAAATGGGTGTATTACAGGAGCGTATTACCTCAACCAAAACAGGTTCTATTACCTCGATTCAAGCGGTATATGTACCTGCGGATGACTTGACAGACCCATCGCCTGCAACAACTTTTGCGCACTTGGATGCGACCGTCGTATTATCACGACAAATTGCTGAACTAGGCATTTATCCTGCGATTGACCCATTAGATTCGACTAGCCGCCAGCTAGACCCCTTGGTCATCGGTCAAGAGCATTACGATGTTGCCCGTAAAGTCCAAGGTATCTTGCAACGTTATAAAGAGTTGCGCGACATTATTGCGATTTTGGGTATGGATGAATTATCTGAAGAAGATAAGCAAACGGTTGCCAGAGCCCGTAAGATCCAACGTTTCTTGTCACAACCTTTCTTTGTCGCCGAAGTTTTCACTGGTTCACCAGGAAAATATGTTTCTTTGAAAGATACCATTGCTGGTTTTAAAGGTATTATTAGCGGCGAGTACGATGCGATTCCAGAACAAGCTTTTTACATGGTAGGCACCATTGATGAAGTGTTGGAAAAAGCCAATGCCATGAAGGCTTAATGTCAGTGTTTAGGTAATCCAAATGACCATGACCGTACATGTAGACATCGTAAGTGCAGAAAAAGAAATTTTTTCCGGTTTAGCGGAAATGGTATTTGCACCTGCTGAATTAGGCGAAGTAGGTATTTCCCCGCGTCACGCGCCTTTCATCACAAAGTTGAACCCTGGTGAAGTTAGGGTGAAGGTTACGGATAAAGAAAGTTATCCGTTCTTCATTTCTGGCGGTATGCTGGAGGTTCAGCCGCATTTGGTCACTATTTTGGCGGATACCGCGATTAGGGCTAAAGATATTGATGAGGCGGCAGCGATGGAAGCCAAAGCCAGGGCCGAAGAAGCCTTGGCCGATAAAACAGGGAAAATTGATTACGAGTCTGCCCATGCGCAATTGCTGCAAGCAATTATGCAATTGAGGACATTGGATAGGCTTAGAAAACGCGGCGAGTAATTCAAAGCAGTGAAGATTGATTGTAAAAACTAGCAATCATGATGATAAATTTTATAAGGCCCGGTAACGTGTAAACGCTATCGGGCCTTATTTGTTTAATAGGATATGAAATGACAATCACCACCATTATTCTCGCAGCAGGCAAAGGCACCCGTATGCGTTCAGAATTGCCTAAAGTCCTACATAACATTGCCCACAAGCCATTATTGCAACACGTTTACGACCTAAGTAACCAGCTTGACGATAATGGTATCCAAATCGTTATTGGCCACGGAGCCGGGCTGGTCAAAGAATCGTTAGCCTCCTCCTTTAATGTCAATTGGATAGAGCAAGTGCAGCAATTGGGGACAGGCCATGCGGTCCAACAAGTCTGCCCCTATATTGCCGATAATGACACCGTATTAATTTTATACGGCGATGTGCCGCTGTTAAAGCTATCTACGGTCAAACAGTTATTATTGGATGTCAGCTATAAAGCCCTTGCTTTATTAACGGTAAATCTTGACATACCGGCTGGTTATGGAAGGATAGTCAGGGATGCGGGGCATCAAGTCATTAAAATTGTAGAAGAAAAAGATGCTTCAGTTGAAGAAAAACGCATTCAAGAAGTCAATACGGGCATTATGGCGGTAATGGGCGGGCAATTAAAAAAATGGCTTGGGCAATTGAAAAATGATAATGCCCAAGGTGAGTATTATTTGACCGACATCATTGAAATGGCGGTTGCTGAAGGTATCAGTATCGTCACTAGCCAGCCGCAAACCACTGAAGAGGTGATGGGGGTAAACAACCGTGCGCAATTGGCGCAATTGGAACGGGTGTACCAGCAAGAACAGGCAGAATATCTTATGGCGCAAGGTGTGACTTTAAGGGATCCTTCTCGGTTTGATTTGCGCGGTTCTTTGGATAGCCTTGGGCAAGATATAGAAATTGACGTTAACGTTATTCTGGAAGGCAAAATTAGTATAGGCAATAACGTCAAAATTGGCCCAAACACGCAAATTAAAAATGCCGTCATAGGCGATAATGTCGAGATATTCTCTTGCTGTGTGATCGAGGATGCCGTGATAGGGCAGGGCAGCCGTGTTGGCCCTTATGCACGTTTACGCCCTGAAACCGTATTGGCGGCGAATGTGCATATTGGTAATTTTGTCGAAATCAAGAAGTCATCCATTGCCGAAGCTAGCAAAATCAACCATCTCAGTTATATAGGTGATGCCAGCGTCGGGAGCCATGTCAATATTGGTGCAGGGACTATTACCTGTAATTATGATGGTGCAAATAAATTTAGGACTATTATCGGCGACGGCGCCTTTATTGGTTCAGATACCCAATTGATTGCCCCGGTGACTATAGGTAATAATGCCACCATCGGTGCGGGGTCGACCATTACCCGCGATACCCCCGATAACCAATTGACCTTAAGTCGGGCGAAACAGCTTTCAGTTGCCGGTTGGCAACGTCCTGTCAAAAAGGGGAGTTAACCATGTGTGGAATAGTGGGTGGTATTGCCCAACGTAATGTTGTGCCTATTTTATTGGAAGGCTTGAAAAGATTGGAATACCGTGGCTACGATTCGGCCGGCTTGGCGGTCATTAACAATTTTGAGTTATATCGCAAACGGGAATTAGGCAAAGTAAAGGAACTGGAAGCCTTGCTCCATGCCGACCCTATATCAGGGACAATTGGCATTGCTCATACCCGTTGGGCGACCCATGGCAAACCGAGCACGGCCAATGCCCACCCTCATGTCAGCGGCAATAAAATTGCCGTTGTCCACAATGGCATCATTGAAAACTATGAGCAGCTCAAAACTGCCCAGTTAGCGCAAGGGCATGAGTTTACGTCCCAAACAGATACCGAAGTGATCGTCCATGAAGTCTTTAATGCATTGCAGGGCGCCAATAATTTACTGGATGCGGTCAAGCATACGGTAAGGAAATTGGAAGGCGCATACGCGTTAGGTATCGTCAATGCCGATGAACCCGATGTGTTGGTTGCCTGCCGGAAAGGTAGCCCTTTGGTGATAGGTGTCGGGATCGGCGAATATTTTATTGCCTCTGATGTGGCCGCTTTATTGCCTGTCACGCAACGGTTTATCTTTCTTCAAGAAGGGGATGTTGCCGCTTTGCATCTGGACTCGGTGGAGATTTACGACGCCCTGGATCAAGTGGCCAACCGTCCTATCATAGAAAGCCAACTTAGCCCCGATGCCGTGGATAAAGGCAATTATCGGCATTACATGCTGAAAGAAATCCATGAACAACCGTTTGCCATTGCGCAAACCTTGGAAGGCCGGTTTATCAATAACCGTTTGCAGGAAAATTCATTCGGGCATAACGCCAGTGAGGTATTTGACAATATAAAAGCTGTCCAGATATTAGCCTGCGGAACTAGCTATCATGCTGGTTTGGTTGCGCGTTACTGGTTTGAAGAATTGGCACGGGTGCCTTGCCAAGTTGAAGTCGCCAGCGAATTCCGCTATAGGAAACCTGTATTGGCTGCGGACACTTTGATCGTCACCATTTCCCAGTCCGGTGAGACGGCGGATACGTTGGCAGCTCTGCAAGAAGCCAAAAAACTCGGCGCGAAATATTCATTAACTATCTGTAATGTGCCTGAAAGCTCCTTAGTCAGGGAATCCGATTTGGTGCTGATGACGCGTGCCGGCCCTGAAATTGGGGTGGCTTCAACCAAGGCTTTTACTACGCAGCTTGCCACATTGATGCTGTTGGTGATTGCCGTCGGCAGACGCTTTCATTTGACGGGGCAGACAGAGCAAAAAATGACCGCCCAATTGTTCCGTTTGCCCGGAGAAATCGAAAAGGTCTTGCAGTTGAATGGTGCAATCAAACGCTTGTCAGAACAATTCGCTGAAAAACAACACGCTTTATTTTTAGGACGGGGCGCCCATTATCCCATAGCGATGGAGGGGGCATTAAAGTTGAAAGAAATTTCTTATATACATGCAGAAGCCTATCCGGCCGGAGAGCTTAAGCATGGCCCCTTGGCCTTAATAGATGCCGACATGCCAGTGATAACCGTTGCACCGAACAATAGCTTATTGGAAAAGCTCAAATCCAATATGCAGGAAGTCAGCGCCCGTGGTGGCCAGCTCATCGTATTTATGGACGAAACTTTAGTCCCGGTTGCGGAGGGCAATATCCAGATTATTAAAGTGCCGCAAGTCGAAAATGAAATTTCGCCCATACTTTATACCATTCCGTTGCAGTTATTGTCTTACCATGTCGCCGTACTCAAGGGCACCGATGTGGACCAGCCCAGAAACCTTGCCAAATCCGTTACCGTAGAATAACAATAATAATCAAGCCAATCGTTAACTTCCGATCAAACCACCAGGCAAACAAATGAAATTCCTATTACTGATATTGACAAGTCTATTTACCATGGGCGTCTCCGCTGAAGTTTACAAGTGCACCGATGCTAGCGGCAACAAAGTCTACCGCTCAAGCCCATGTTCAGAAGGTTATAAGAATATCCAAATAGACCTGACAACGGGGAAAACCGTGGATTTGGATGAAGAAAAAAAACTACAAATCCTAAAAGCCCAAAAAGAACAAGAGGAGCTTGAGCATAAGCAACTTGAGGAACAGCAAGAAAACTTGCGTAAACTGCAAATTATTAATGAAAGTAAAAAAAACCAACTGCTAATAAAAGAGAACCCAAACAAATTTTCCGCTTTCGCCATTCCACCGTATGAGTTGGAGAAATTGACGCCTTTAGTCAAACGCTATGAAGGAAGGTTGGCTGAAATTGAACGCCTACGGGGAATTGCAGCACAACAAGCTTTGGCGTCAGGCCAGTGTAACCGTGTCGAATCTTCAGAATTAAATGAAAGGTCCACCAAAGATCTGCTGGTATTCTTGGTGGATTGCTCAAACACGAAGAGCTTTTACTTTGACCAGAACCAATTGGCCAAACAATAGCCAATGGACAAGCCAAAAATTATACTCATCACTGGCTGTTCTAGTGGCATCGGTTATACAACCGCCCAGATATTAAAAAAACGCGGGCATCATGTCATTGCGGCAGCAAGGAAACAAGCCGATGTTAACCGTCTGGCCGAAGAAGGTTTTTCCGCCGTCGAATTGGATCTGGCTGATAGCCAAAGTATCCGGATTGCCGTTAATAAAATCCTTGGGATGACTGATGGCAAGATAGATGCTTTGTTCAATAACGCGGCATTTGGCCAGCCTGGTGCGGTCGAGGATTTAAGCCGCGATGTCTTGCGTCATCAGTTTGAAACCAATTTGTTTGGTACGCATGAATTGACGAACTTATTAATTCCCGTGATGCGGACACAAGGGCATGGGCGTATCATTTACAATAGTTCGGTTTTAGGATTGGTCGCAATGGGTTATCGGGGTGCTTACAATGCCAGCAAATTTGCGTTGGAAGGTTTGGCGGACACTTTACGGCTAGAATTGTATGGTACGAATATCCAAGTTTCGCTCATTGAGCCAGGCCCGATACTCAGCGATTTTAGAAAAAATGCTTTTGCGCTGTATAAACAGCACATCGATCCTAGCCGCAGTTATCACCAAGCTGCCTACTGTGCCATTGAAGCCCGCCTGCAAAAAGAGGGTGCTGCGGCGGCGTTTACGTTGCCCCCTGAAGCCGTCACCAATAAGGTCATCCATGCATTGGAAGCGAAAAGGCCTAAAATCCGGTATTACGTCACTTTTCCAACGTACTTGTTGGTTTTTCTAAAGCATATTTTACCAATGGCATGGCTTGAAAATTTGCTTAGGAAAATTTGATCCGCCCATAGGCCGATGGGGCTATTTGTGCTTGATGCATCCTAAAGCTTTCCTGCCCGCGTCAATTTCTGAACATGGCAGCCATCTAGGTGATGGCATTTGTTACTCGTCCCGTACCAAAGCATCAATAATTATCGGTGCGTACCCCCGCTAAAATGAATTAAGTAATTAATAATTAACCTGTTTTATCTTTCTAGCCTTAGTCCTTAAATTTCACCGCGTGATGCCAGTCCCCATCGGGGGCTTATAAAACTATTGCCGCCATCTATTTTTATCTGGCATATGCCCAAGGCTTTTGTACGGTAAGAGATGTTTTATGAAAAATCAATGTTTTCATGACATTAAGCCATTCGGCTTTAGGTGAGTGCAATTGTCATGGAACCGTAAACAAGTCTTCATTTCTTTGTCACAGAACAGCTTTAACCTCTCCCTTTCATAATAATTAAAACAAAAAACTGGTGGTTTCCTTAACCGTAAAGGGCACAGGAAAATCATTGCAGAATTCTGTCTGAGAGGATAATGAAATGAAACTACTACTATCTATCCATAGGTATGACGTATTTATGTTCACTTGGCTGGTCAATGCCGGGATACACCATACGCTGTCAAATATTAGCCGGTACCTATCAAAAACAGGTGATGGCCAACTTTATACGTTGATTATTGGTTTGCTTTATTTTGTTGATGGCATCGAGAGCCCGCTTTTGCGTGCCATTTTGTTGGCTTTTTTATTAGAAAGGCCCATTTATTTCATATTAAAGAATGGTTTTAAACGTAGCCGACCCGAAGCGGCACTAAAAAATTTCCGTAGCATCATTAAACCATCGGATAAATTCAGTTTTCCTTCCGGGCATACCTCTGCCGCTTTTATGATGGCGACATTGCTAGGCTATTTTTTTCCGGTCTTTATGATACCGCTTTATGGATGGGCGGTGTTGGTTGGTTTTTCTAGGGTGGTTTTGGGCGTCCATTTCCCAACAGATACATTAATGGGCGGCGTTTTGGGGATTGGCACAGCAATTTTTAGTTTAGGACAAATTATCTAATGAGAATTTTTTACGGAGTTCAAGGTACAGGCAATGGGCATATTACGCGCGCCAGGGTCATGGCAAAGGAGTTGCAGCTGGCAGGGATAGAGGTATCGTTCCAATTTACCGGGAGGGCTTTGGATAAGTTCTTTGATATGGATGTTTTCAATAACTATCAAGTCCGTACGGGATTGACCTTCAACACCGAAAAAGGGCAGGTCAGCTACCTAAAAACCGCCCGCGATGTAAAGCCAATTACCTTTATTAAAGATATAAGGGCTTTGGATTTAAGCGGTTATGACCATGTGATTACCGATTTTGAACCAGTGACCGCGTGGGCCGCAAAAAGGCAGAAAAAAGCAGTGTTAGGTATTGGCCATCAATACGCTTTCAATTATCCGATTCCTAGGGCCGGAAGCGACCCGATTGCCAACCAAGTGATGAAGTACTTTGCGCCTGCCGATGTTGGGGTGGGTTTGCATTGGCACCATTTTGGCCAACCGATATTGCCGCCCATTATAGAAACCCCGGAAACGCCGGAAAAAATTAACAAAAATAAAATTATCGTTTATCTGCCGTTTGAAGATCAAAATAGTGTCATCAATTTGTTGGCAAACTTCAGGCAATTTGAATTCCACATTTACTCGCCTGACGTCGCCGTTTCCAATTTTGACCACATTACTTGTAATCCCTTGTCGCGCACTGGTTTTCAAAATGACTTATATGATTGCGCGGGCATTATCAGTAATGCGGGTTTTGAGTTGGCCAGCGAAGCCCTGCAGTTAGGTAAAAAAATCCTGGTTAAGCCTTTGCATTCACAAATGGAGCAAATATCGAATGCCGCCGCATTGAAAGAATTGGGTTATGGGCACACCATGCAAGACATGGATGTCTCCGCAATTGAAAATTGGCTACATGATAACCATGCTATCCACATCACCTACCCGAATATCGCCAAAATACTGGTGCAATGGTTGCAAGAGGGGATGCCGAAAATGGACGCCAATTTTATTGAGACGGTTTGGGAAGGCGTCAATGTATTGAAGGTTGACTTGTCTAAATTTTGATAGCCGTTTTAGTGTAATAACACGTCGTTCCCGATTGGGTTGATTTGCCTGGGCTAAACCCGCTCCTGGCAAATCAACGTTATCTCTCAGCCCAACGCTTCTTCCGCCATATCTTCCAGTTCCGTTAGAGCCGGGAAGCTTTCCATCAGTTTACTGTATTCGATAATATGGAATTCGCCATTCCAGTCTTCGGCAATTAAGGTGCAAGATTCCACCCAATCCCCGCAATTTAAATAATGGATGTTTTCAATGTATTTATTGGCGGCGGAATGGATGTGGCCGCAAACCACCCCGTCTAGCTGGCGGCCTTGGCATTCGGTGGCAACTACAATTTCAAATTGGGTGATGAAGGAAACCGCTGATTTGACTTTGTTTTTGACAAACTTTGACAATGACCAGTAACCAAAGCCCATATGCCGTCTTAGCCAGTTGAAATGGCGGTTAAGCGTCAGTAAGCTTTCATAGCCTATATCCCCCAGCACGGCGATTTGTTTATGGTAACGCGTGACAATGTCGTAATTGTCGCCATGTGTCAGCAAATATGATTTGCCGGTGGCGGTGGTGTAGACCATCTCATCGTAAATTTCCACATTGCCGACATTCAAGTCACCATGTGATAGAAAATTCCGCAAAAATTCATCATGGTTGCCTGCAATATACACAACCCGTTTATTTTTTGAATATTTTAGGATTTTTCTTAGAAAATTCGTGTGGTGCTGGTGCCAGTACCAGCCGCGCTGGATTTTCCAGCCATCAATAATGTCGCCGATCAGATAAATTTCATCAAAAGCCAGCCTCTTTAAGGTTTTCAGCAAAAACTCGGCTTTGCACGAACGGGTGCCAAGGTGAATGTCAGAGATGAATACGGCTTTGTAGGGTGCTTTAGGTTTTTTGCTCATAATGATGGCTACGCGCTGATTTAAGGATGGCCTGGAGTGGCATGATGACGGCACAATTACGTTAAGGTGTCCAGCCTGGGGTTCCCCGCAATTATGATGGCCAAGACGGGGCTTGCCAGTTGCCGTTATGATGTCGCCAAAAATGCGGGTTTTACAGTAAAAACGGTGGCTTAATCATAGGTCATCAATATGACTTTATTGTGACGGCCGTTAGCCAAAATGCGTGGCAACATGGGTGGTTTTCTTACGGATTTTGATGCACATAGGCCGCTAAACGGTATAATCAGCGCATTTTTCCAGGTGCTTTAAAAATATTATGACTTCCGTTAATTCCGAAAAGCTTTCCAGTGCCCGTTTTGCCCAGGCGACCGACGCCTTCGTTGAAGTTTTCACCGCTTCGGTGGATTTTGACCAGCGTATGGCGCATCAGGATATCCAAGGTTCCATTGCCCACGCCACCATGTTGTGTGCTTGCGGCATCCTGACCGTGCCGGAACGGGATGCCATTATCAGTGGCTTGACACAAATCGGCAAGGAAATAAGCAACGGCGAATTTGTCTGGTCGATCAAGCAAGAAGATGTCCATATGAACATCGAAGCGCGGTTGACCGACATGATTGGCGTTGCGGGGAAAAAACTGCACACCGGGCGTTCGCGCAATGACCAGGTCGCCACCGACATCCGCCTGTATTTGCGTAGTGAAATTGTCCAAATCACCGCCCAATTGACACGCCTGCAAACCGCCATCCTTAATTTGGCGGAACAACACGCCGACACCATCATGCCCGGTTTCACGCATTTGCAAGTCGCCCAGCCGATCACCTTCGGGCACCACCTGATGGCCTGGTTTGAAATGCTGCGCCGTGACCGCGAACGCCTGGATGATTGCGCCAAACGCATTAACGTCATGCCTCTGGGGGCGGCGGCTCTAGCGGGGACTAGCTACCCGATAGACCGCTTTATGACCGCCGAACTGTTAGGTTTCAGCCGCCCGTCCGCCAACTCGCTGGATTCCGTCAGCGACCGTGATTTCGCCATCGAATTCGCCGCCGTCGCCAGCCTCATCATGATGCACTTGTCGCGGTTTTCGGAAGAATTGATCCTATGGTCTAGCGCACAATTCGATTTTATCGACATGCCCGATGCCTTTTGCACGGGTTCGTCCATCATGCCGCAAAAGAAAAACCCCGATGTGCCGGAACTGGTGCGTGGCAAATCCGGCAGGGTGACGGGGCATTTGGTGGCCTTGCTGATGTTGATGAAAAGCCAGCCCTTGGCTTACAACAAAGACAACCAAGAAGACAAAGAACCACTGTTCGATACCGCCGACACGCTGATCAATTGCTTGCGTGCTTACGCCGACATGGTTCCGCATATCACGGCGAAAAAGGCCAATATGTACACAGCCGCCAAACGCGGTTTCGCCACCGCCACCGACTTGGCGGATTATCTGGTGCGTAAAGGCATGGCTTTCCGTGATGCGCATGAAGTAGTGGGCTTGGCGGTGCGTTTGGGTTTGGAAACCCAGCGCGATTTGTCCGAGCTGACGCTTGCCGAATTACAAGGGTTTTCGGTATTGGTCACGGAGGACGTGTTTGCGTATTTGACTTTGGAAGGCTCGGTTGCGGCGCGTCGGCATATCGGCGGCACTGCGCCGGAAACCGTCAAAGCAGCCATCCAGTCAGCGCGGCAGATTTTGGGTAACGCTTAACTCGTAAGACGCTTTTTGTAGGGTGCAATACGCTAACGAGACTGTGAAAGTATTCAAAAACTGTCCGAATGTCACTTTATAACTAATTGATTTTTATTAATTATAGGAGTCAAAAAACATGTTTTTTGACTCCTAAACCGAATACTTTCACAGTCTCTAACGCTATTGCGTCCAATTGGGCGCGGAACAGCGCGATTTCTTCCGGCGTGTAAATCGGTGGCCGCCCGGAGCGCGGCAAATCCCCAAGCCCGCCGACGCCTTGTGCGTTGAAGCGGTCGATCCACTGGCTGATAGGGTCACGGTCAACCTGGAAAATGGCTTGTAGCTGGTTTATCGTATGCCCGCTGCCGCTCAGCAACAAGGCGTGGGCGCGTCTTCGCACCTTAAAGTTTGGGTGGGTCTTGTAAAGCGCATCCAACTCTTGCTTGTCTGTGTCGCTGAGTGGCCGGACAAATTTTAAACGTGGCATGGGGGCGGTGGCTCAAAAAGCTTATATTTTATACCCTTTAACTTATGTCAAATTACTTATGGGGGTTGTCAAAAATCGCGGAATGTATGATATGTGTTAATACGGTTTTAACGGCTATAAAATATCTAGGATTCAACGCCGGTTTGAAAGGTTATGGTGGACGGTGGCCTGTTTAGGGGTGCGGGCCGTAAGCGGATGCGCCCATCCGGGTCAACATGGGTTAATATGGGAAGTTGCCGTGCCGTATATCGCTGGTACGAATCTGTTATGTGCTTCAGGGCTATAGGGCGGCAGATAATGCAACACGACACCTTGCGCCATCCAGTCGTCGCGGCGTGCCAAAAAGGCGCGGCTGGTGTGCATGGAAGCGTTGTCAATAATGACGACGCACGGTTTTTTATGGACGGCGTAGCCGTCGCCATAGTGTGCGGCAAACAGGTCGAAGGCCCCGGCCACCTGTTCAGTTTTGACGCTCCCTTCAACGGTGTGGAAAAAAGACCGGCTGTCCCGGGAAACAAACCCCAGGACATTGAGGCGCTGGCTATGGAAACAGGGGATTTCCAACGTCTGGCCTTTGGGTTGCCAGGCGTAAGGCACGGAGGACGCGGTGCTGAAGCCGGATTCGTCAAAATAGAACAGGCTGATTTTGTCTTCATCGTCCCATTTTTTCAGGGCGGTTTGGATGTCCTTGGCCTTGGCAAAGCCCTCGGCACAACGCCTGCTTTTTACGGAGCGCCTGCACCGCCGCCATGAATAACCGGTTTTTTTAAAATGCGCCTTAACGTCCCGGTCGCCGACTTTTTCCGGGTCCGGGCCTCCAGAAGGGCTTGGGCCTGCTTGATTTGGCGCGGTTCTTCGTCCAATTGGGCCCGGAACAGTGCGATTTCTTCGGGCGTGTAAATCGGTGGACGCCCGGAGCGCGGTAAATCCCCAAGCCCGCCGACACCTTGCGCGTTGAAGCGGTTGATCCACTGGCTGATAGGGTCACGGTCAACCTGGAAAATGGCTTGTAGCTGGTTTATCGTATGCCCGCTGCCGCTCAGCAACAAGGCGTGGGCGCGTCTTCGCACCTTAAAGTTTGGGTGGGTCTTGTAAAGCGCATCCAACTCTTGCTTGTCTGTGTCGCTGAGTGGCCGGACAAATTTTAAACGTGGCATGGGGGCGGTGGCTCAAAAAGCTTATATTTTATACCCTTTAACTTATGTCAAATTACTTATGGGGTTTGTCAAAATAATGTAGTGATATTTTTATACGGTTTTAACGGCTATAAAATATTTAGGATTCAAGAGGTAAAGGTTATGGGGACGGTGCTGTTTAGGGTGCGGGCGTAAGCGGATGCGCCCATCCCGGTCAAATGGGTAATATGGGAAGTTGCCGTGCCGTATATCGCTGGACGAATCTGTTGATGTGCTTCCTCATGATGGCCGGTTACAATGCCGCCTGTTGATGGGCGGGGCATGCCCAATACATTAAAAATGCTTTATATTTTGAATGTTTGACGCTTTTGATGTTTCCATATATCATTGTGCGGTTATGTTAGCTCGATTACCTGAATACATAGACCCTTTGCATCTCGCCGACAAACGAGGCGTGTTAAAGGGCCAAATCCCTTTGCATAACCTGAAGCGTTTGGCAGACTTGCTGTCCGATGATTCGGGGTCGGTTGCTATTGAACTTTTTTTTCAACGCGAAGGCCGGTTGGCAACGATTGATGGCCGCTTAGAGGCCGTTTTACAACTGCGCTGCCAGAATTGTTTGGAAGCATTGGAATGGCCTGTCAATAGCGAAGTCAAATTAGGCATCGTCACCTCTATAGAGCAAGCGGATAAGTTGCCCGAAGAGTTTGAGCCGCTGATGCTTGAAGGCAAAACCATCTTGCTTAAGGACATTGTCGAAGAAGAGGTATTGCTGGCTTTGCCGGCATTTCCAAAACATCAGCACGCTTGTTTTGAGACCAGCCACTTTGAAAAAGATATACCAACTAACAAAGCAGAATCATTTGTGGATGAGAAACCATCATCCCGTGAAAACCCTTTTTCCATCTTAGCCAATTTAAAAAATACTGGAGATTCCTAATGGCCGTTCAGAAAAGTAAAGTATCACGTTCAAGACGTGGCCAACGCCGTTCACACGATGCGTTAACTAGCCGCGCATTGACCCAAGACCCTATCACCGGTGAAATGCACTTGCGCCACCACATGACTCCCGACGGTTATTTCAAAGGCCGCCAAATTGTTGGTGCCGTTGTTGAAGAAGACTAAGGTATTTTCCAATACCTGATGATGCGCCGAACCTTTGCGGGTTCGGCTTTTTTAATTTATGGCGGGGTCACCAGGCAGAGTGGGTTTAACAATTTCAATTGATGCAATGGGCGGGGATTACGGTCTTGATGTGACTGTGCCTGCCTCATTAGATTGCTTAAAGGATAATCCGGACTTGATGCTGATTTTGGTTGGCGACGAGGTTTTGCTTAAGCAACATTTGGCGCAAGCATTGGTTGACTATCAAGGGCGGTTGTCCATCCATCATGCCTCACAATGCGTGGCTATGGACGAATCGCCATCCAAGGCGTTAAAAAATAAAAAAGACTCGTCAATGCGGGTCGCCATCAATTTGGTGCGCGATGGGGTTGCTGATGCCTGTGTCAGTGCCGGTAACACGGGGGCATTGATGGCGACGGCCCGTTTTGTTTTGAAAATGATCCCAGGGGTGGACCGTCCGGCTATCGTGTCGACCTTGCCTTCCATTTACGGGCATACCCATGCTTTGGATTTGGGGGCGAACGTCGATTGTACCGCTGAACACTTGTTCCAGTTTGCCGTTATGGGCGCGGAATTGGTCAAGGCCATCGAGCATATTGACCGTCCAAAAGTAGGCTTGCTGAATATTGGCGAAGAGGAAGTTAAAGGCAACGAGCAAGTCAAGGCGGCAGCGAAGTTGCTGGAAAATTCCTCGCTGAATTATATCGGTTATGTCGAAGGCGACTCCTTGACCGCCGGCAATGTGAAAGTGGATTTGATCGTCGCTGACGGGTTTGTCGGCAATGTCGCCCTGAAATCTATTGAAGGGGCGGCAAAAATGATGAGCGCCTCGTTGAAAGAAGCCTTTGGCAAAAATTTGTTGACCCGTATGGCGGCTTTGGCGGCTTATCCTGTGCTTAAGGCATTAAAAAAACGTATTGATCCACGGCGTTATAATGGCGCGAGTTTTTTAGGCTTGCGTGGCTTAGTGATTAAAAGTCATGGCGGGGCGGATGTGTTGGCCTTTAAAACGGCGATACAATTGGCGGAAATTGAAGCAAAAAATGACGTGATCAGAAAAGTCAGCGAGCAAATCCAATTAGTCTTAGCTCAAAGGGAAAGTATATGAGCCATTATTCAAGGGTGATAGGCACGGGCGGCTATTTGCCGGAAAAAGTGTTGACTAACGAAGAAATCTCTCTGACGGTGGAAACATCCGATAGTTGGATACATGAGCGTACTGGCATTAAAAGCCGCCGTATCGCCGCCGCCCACGAAAGCGCTTCAAGCATGGCTGAAATCGCCGCCAGACAGGCCATAGAGGTTGCTGGTTGTGATCCGGAAACAATTGATCTGATTATTGTGGCAACCGGGACGCCTGACCGTGTTTATCCGAGCACAGGCTGTTTATTGCAGCAGCGTTTGGGCATAAAGAACGCCGTTGCTTTCGATGTCCAAGCCGCCTGTTCCGGTTCAATCTTTGGTTTGAGCATTGCTGACCAGTACATCAAGTCCGGTGCGGCGAAAACCGTCTTGGTGGTCGGTTCGGAAATTTGTTCGCGCATTGTCGATTGGACTGACCGTAGCACTTGCGTCCTGTTTGGTGACGGTGCGGGGGCGGTGCTGTTGCAGGCTGCCGAAGAAAAAGGCATTTTGTCCACGCATATCCATTCGGATGGCGAATACGAGGATTTGTTGTATTGCCCCAATCCGCAAGCGGCGGCCAAAGAAAGCGAAGAAGAGGCCGGATATATTATTATGCGTGGCAATGAAGTGTTTAAAGTGGCGGTCAATACTTTAGGCCGTATCGTTGACGAAACGCTGGAAGCCAATGATATGGATAAGACGGATATAGACTGGCTGGTGCCACATCAAGCCAATATCCGCATTATTGCCGCCACCGCCAAAAAGCTGAAAATGTCTATGGACCAGGTGGTCGTGACATTGGAAACCCAGGGCAACACGTCTTCGGCGTCGGTGTTGCTGGCGTTTAATGAAGCTGTCCGTGATGGGCGCATACAGCGGGGTCAAGTGGTGTTGCTGGAAGCGTTTGGGGCAGGTTTTACTTGGGGTTCCGCGCTTATCAGATATTAATTAACTTTATAAAAACAATAAAAATAGTTATGAGCGATCAGTCCACTAATATGGCTTTTGTTTTTCCTGGGCAGGGCTCCCAATCGGTTGGCATGTTAACTGATTTGGCCGCCCACTATTCCGCAGTCAAACATACGTTTGCACGGGCTTCCGAGGCTTTGGGCAAGGATTTGTGGCGTATTGTTACTGTAGACCCTGACAATGAGCTAGACCAAACGCACAATACCCAGCCGATTATGCTCGCTGCTGGCGTGGCGGTTTGGGACATTTGGTGCAAGCTAAGCCCGGTGCGCCCGGCTTGGATGGCGGGCCATAGCCTTGGTGAATACACGGCATTGGTCTGTTCCGAAGCCCTGGCATTTGAAGACGCCATCAAGTTGGTTGCTGTGCGGGGGCAATTGATGCAGGAAGCCGTGCCCGAAGGCGTGGGGGCCATGGCCGCCATCTTAGGGTTGAGCGACCAGGATGTCGAAGCGGTATGTGCTGAAGCGGCAGGTGATGAGATTGTTTCCGCTGTCAATTTCAATACCCCTGGGCAAGTGGTCATTGCAGGCCATCTGGCGGCGGTGGAACGGGCTATGGTGGCGGCTAAAAACAAAGGTGCGAAACGCGCGTTGCCTTTACCTGTCAGCGTGCCGTCCCATTGCGCATTAATGAAACCTGCCGCCGAGAGGCTGGGCGGGTTCCTGTCGGATATCCCGGTCACACGGCCTAAAGCGAAATTGGTCCACAATGTGGATGTGGCGGTGCATAGCGACGCCTTGGAGATAAAAAACATCTTGGCGGAGCAGTTGTACAAGCCCGTGCGTTGGGTGGATACCATTGAGTTCATGCAGCTACAAGGTGTCACCAGTTTTGTTGAGTGCGGGCCTGGTAAGGTGTTGTTAGGGCTAAATAAACGGATTGCTAAACATGCCGGGCATTTCGCCCTGTATGATGCCGAAACGTTGGATAACTTATTGGAAGCACAAGAAGCGGAGATACTGCATTATGAAAACTAAGCAACTCGCAGTGGTGACCGGAGCCAGCCGGGGTATTGGCAGGGCGATTGCCGAACGCTTGGCTGCGGATGGCTTTTTTGTCGTGGGTACGGCCACGACTGATAATGGCGCCGACGCGATTTCCGCTTATCTGGGCGGGCTCGGCAAAGGCGTCAAGCTTAATGTGGCGGATGCCGCGTCGATAGAAGGATTTATCAAAACCGTCAATGACGAATTTGGCGTGCCTGCGGTTTTGGTCAATAATGCCGGGATTACCCGTGACAACTTGCTGATGCGCATGAAAGATGAGGAGTGGGATGATATTATCAATACCAACCTGACTTCCGTGTTCCGCATGTGCAAAGCCGTGTTGCGCGGCATGATGAAAGAAAAATACGGACGTATTATCAATATTTCCTCGGTGGTTGGGGCAACTGGCAATGCCGGGCAAGCCAACTACGCGGCGGCGAAGGCCGGAATGATTGGTTTTGGCAAATCGATGGCTAAAGAAGTCGGTTCGCGGAACATCACCGTCAACACCGTCGCCCCTGGTTTCATTGATACCGATATGACCAGGGAGTTGAATGACGATATCAAAACCAAATTGTTGGCGGGCATTCCGCTCGCCCGTTTGGGTAATGCCGAAGAGATTGCCCATGCCGTCTCTTTTTTGGCGTCATCAGGGGCTGGATATATCACCGGAGAAACACTGCATGTCAACGGTGGTATGTTTATGCCTTAAAATTGTGACATTATTGTAATATGAAAGTATAATTTCCCCACCGTCTGGAATTGCCGGAGACGGGATTTCTAGTAAAACTAACAACAATACTTTTGTAAGCGCACAAAGAAAGCTTACATTGTTTGAGGATAATAATTATGAGTAACATTGAAGAACGGGTAAAAAAGATTGTTGCGGAGCAACTGGGTGTTAAGGAAGATATAGCGACAGATGCTTCTTTTGTGGATGATCTTGGTGCTGATTCTCTTGATACAGTTGAACTCGTGATGGCGCTTGAAGAAGAATTCGAATGTGAAATTCCAGATGAAGATGCTGAAAAAATCACTACCGTCCAGCAAGCCATCGATTACGTAGAAAAACACGTTTGATAGCCATCTAGTGGATGGACTGGTTTCATCCACTAATTCTCTTCCCCTTCTAATTCCTTTCTTGATTTCTTACGGTACATGACATTGAGCAAACGTCGGGTTGTTATAACTGGATTGGGTGCTGTTACCCCTTTAGCTAACACTGTCCCCGAAACTTGGGCTGGCATTATTGATGGTAAAAGCGGTATTAGTTCCATTGATTCATTTGATATTTCGCCTTTTGCAACCACATTTGGTGGCGTTATAAGAAATTTTGACATTAGCCAATACATCGCTGATAAAGATGCCAAACGTATGGATGGCTTTATCCATTATGGCATTGCTGCGGGTTGCCAGGCGTTTGAAGACTCAGGCATCAAAGTCACTGAAGCCAATGCTGAGCGGATCGGTGTTGCAATCGGCTCCGGTATTGGTGGTATCACGGGTATCGAAGAATGTTATGCCACCTATGATAAAAGTGGCCCACGCCGGATTTCCCCGTTTTTCGTGCCAGGTAATATTATCAACATGATTTCGGGTAACCTTTCCATCAAGTACGGATTGAAAGGCCCTAACTATGCCATTGTCACTGCGTGTGCCACGGGCACACACAATATCGGTGATGCCGCCCGCTTAATCATGTACGGTGATGCCGATGTCATGTTGGCGGGCGGTGCGGAGCGATGCACTTCCTCACCCACAGCAATGGGGGGGTTTGCATCAGCTAAAGCCTTGTCACGCCGTAATGATGACCCGCAAGCCGCCAGCCGCCCTTGGGACAAAGACCGTGACGGCTTCGTATTAAGCGATGGTGCCGGCGTGGTGGTCCTTGAAGAATTGGAACACGCCAAAGCCCGTGGAGCGAATATCTATGCCGAATTGGTGGGTTTTGGCATGAGCGGTGACGCTTACCATATCACCACGCCATCAGAAGGCGGTGAAGGTGCGGCGCGGTGCATGAAGTTGGCTTTGCGTGATGCGGGCTTGAATGCCGACCAAGTCGATTACATCAATGCGCATGGCACATCAACCCCGGCAGGTGATTTAGGCGAAACCAAAGCGATGAAAGCCGCATTAGGCGACCATGCCTATAAAGTGGCGGTCAGTTCGACCAAGTCCATGATAGGGCATTTGTTGGGTGCGGCCGGTGGCATTGAGGCGGTGCTCACAACATTGAGCATCAAGCACCAAATTGCCCCGCCAACCATCAACATGGACAATCAAGACCCTGAATGCGATCTTGATTTTGTGCCGAATACTGCCAGAAATATGAAAATTGATATTGCCATGTCCAATTCATTTGGGTTTGGCGGTACCAACGGGTCGTTGATATTTAAACGTTACGGATAGCTGCATTGACAATGGTGCTTTCTGTCAACTATGTATCTTGTCAACGGCAAAGCCACTACAACGCTTGATGTAGCGGATCGCGGTTTCCAATATGGCGATGGGTTGTTCGAAACCATCGAAATATCCAAGCAACAACCTGTTTTCCTGGATCTCCATTTACAGCGGCTACAAACAGGTTGCCAGCGGCTGCATCTCCCGCCTCCGGATATAAAGCTGCTTGTCTCTGAGATAGGCGTGTTTTGCAAGCGGGTGCCGAAGGCGGAACAGGCCGTGTTAAAGCTCATCATCACACGGGGCAAAGGTGGCCGGGGCTACCGGCCACCTGACGCCATCGAACCTTCCCGCGTTTTAAGCCTGCATCCATTCCCTGATTATCCACGTTCATACCAAGAGCACGGCATTGTCGCCCGTTTCTGCGATACCCGGCTAGGCTTAAATCCGGCCTTAGCGGGCATCAAGCATTTGAACCGTCTTGAGCAGGTCTTGGCGAGGGCCGAATGGTCAAATCCCCTGATTCAAGAAGGCATTATGCTCGATTTCAATGGCCAAGTGATTGAGGGCACCATGACCAACCTTTTTTATGTCAAAAATAATACCCTGTATACCGCATTACTGGCCTATTCAGGGGTTGCTGGCGTTATGCGCCAAGTGATCATTAGTCTTTGCCCGCAACAGGCACTCCATGTCATCGAACATAATTATACAAAAGCGGAGCTTTTATCCGCCGACGAAGTTTTTCTCAGCAATGCCATCATCGGCATCTGGCCAGTTAGGCAAATTGAAAACAGCCAATTTCCAGTGGGGCCAATGACGCGGCAAATTCAAGCGTGGTTGATGAAGTTTAAAGTCGTAGGCCTTGATGTTGAAAAATAAAGCAATTGGCCTTGTTGTTTTCGTCTTGGCTGGCATAGGTATATGGGCATGGCTGGATTATCAGCATGAGATCAACAAGCCTTTAATAACAACCAGCGATCCGGTCACGATAGAAATTGTCAAAGGTGATTCTTTTACGCGTATCACCAGCTTATTGCTGGCCCGACAATTGCCGCTTAATGCCTTGTGGTTTAAGGTGTTGGCCGTGCAGAAAGGGGTTTTTAAACAGCTGAAAACAGGCGAATATGAATTGACGCCAGGATTGACCATGCAAGCCCTCTTGGCCTTGTTGGTGTCAGGCAAAACCAAGCACTATGCCATCACTTTTCCTGAAGGCTGGTGTTTCCGGCAGATCTGGCAGGAGATCGAGCAAGACCCGCATCTCGAACATACGCTCAACGCTTCCGATACGGACGCATTAATGTTGAAGCTGGGCGCTACAACACGGCATCCCGAAGGCCTGTTCTTCCCGGACACCTATTTTTTTGAAAAACACACGACCGATGTGGCGTTGCTGCAAAGGGCCTATGCGAAAATGCAGACGGTCATTGATCAGGAATGGCGCAATAAAGCCGAACAATTGCCCTATAAGACCCCCTACGAGGCCCTGATCATGGCTTCAATTATCGAAAAGGAAACCGCCGCCAAATCCGAGCGGGCCCTGATCGCAGGCGTGTTTGTCCGTAGGTTGCAATTAGGCATGCGCTTACAAACCGACCCGACGGTCATTTACGGTATCGGCAAAGATTATCAAGGTGACATCAGCTATCAAGACTTAAAAACCCCGACGCCTTACAATACTTATGTGATTGACGGCCTGCCCCCCACGCCTATCGCCATGCCGGGGCAAGAGGCGATTAAAGCCGCCTTGCACCCCGACCAGTCCGAAAACCTTTATTTTGTTGCGCAAGGCGACGGCACACATGTTTTTTCTGCGACATTAAAAGCGCATAATCAGGCGGTGAATGAGTTTCAGAGGAAGAAAAAATGATACGCGGCAAATTTATAACGTTGGAAGGGGTGGAAGGGGTTGGCAAAACCACCAATCTGGCGTTTATCAAAGAACATTTAGAAAAATACGGCATTCCTGTCGTTGTCACCCGCGAACCGGGTGGAACCCTATTGGCCGAAAAAATCCGCCATTTATTGCTGGACGCAAACAGTGAAACTGTCACCGAACAGGCTGAATTGCTGATGATGTTTGCCGCTAGGGCGCAGCACATCAAGCATGTTATAGAACCCGCTTTGGCACAAGGCAATTGGGTGTTGAGCGACCGTTTTACGGATGCGACCTATGCTTACCAAGGTGGCGGACGCAATATGAAAGTCAGCACGATTGAATGGCTGGAGCATTTTGTACAAGGCCATTTGAGGCCTGACTTAACCTTGTTGCTCGACGCGCCCGTTGAAATCGGTATGGCACGGGTCAGGAACCGTGCGGTAATTGACCGGTTTGAGGCGGAAAAAGTCAGCTTTTTCGAACGGGCCAGGCGCGGTTATTTGTTGCAAATGGAATTGCACCCACACCGCATCAAGCTGATTAAAGCCAACCAGCCCCTAGTGGAGGTGCAACGGGCCATCACTGAAACGCTACGGATCCTGTTACGATGAAGCTGTTACCGTGGCAGCAACAAAACTGGGCGCAGCTACACCATTACATTATCCAGCAACGCATTCCACAAGCCCTGTTGATTACGGGCAAGAAAGGCTACGGCAAGCAGCAGCTCGCTAGGCAATTTGCCCATAGCTTGTTATGTGGGCATCTTGATAACGACGGCCTGGCGTGTGGAAACTGCACCAGTTGCCTGCTGTTTGCCGCCGGAACCCACCCCGATTTTATCGCCATCCAGCCGGAAGAAACTGGTAAACCGATTACCGTAGATCAAATCCGCACCCTGATCACGCGGATTAGCTTGAAACCCCAGTTTGAAAAATCCCGTATCGTTTTGGTCAATCCGGCGGACGCCATGAACATCCAAGCGGCGAACGCGTTTTTAAAATCTTTAGAAGAGCCGACCGAACGCACCGTAATCCTTTTAATCAGCAATCAACCTGCCAAATTGCCGGCGACAATTGCCAGCCGTTGCCAAAAAATGGCGATTGCCCCTGTTGGCCAGGAACAATTAAGCGCTTGGCTTAGCCAACAAAACCCAAATATTTCACCGGCAGACTTGCCTGTGTTGTTGGCTCTGGCGCAAAATGCACCCTTACTGGCGTTGGAGTATGCCAACCAGGGCGCTCTACAACTGCGGAATAGCTGCTTCAAGGCTTGGCTGGACATCGCCAAACAGCAAACGCATCCGGTCATCGTCGCCGAAAGCTGGCTGGCTTTGCCTGAACCCCAGTTGCTGTTTTGGCTTAGCTCATGGGTGATGGATTTGATTCGGTGCGCTTATCAGGCGCAACCTGGCAACCTATTTAACCCTGACTTGAATGAAACCCTGCACAGCCTGGCCCAGGGCTTAGCGCTAAAAAAACTCTATGGCCTATATGATTTGCTGCTTGTTAGCCGCCAACGCCTTGAAACTACCATCAACAAACAGATCCTTTTTGAAGAAATATTGACCTATTGGTCCCAGCTCAATCAGAGTAAATAAACATGGCAGAATCTACTTCAAGCTCCACTACCACGCCAAGGGCCGGCATATTGACGCTGTCCATCAAAGACAAAAATTCTTTATATTCAGCGTACATGCCGTTTTTAATCAATGGTGGCTTGTTTATACCGACCAACCGGCCTTATGAAATGGGTCAGGAATTGTTTATGTTGCTGAATTTGATGGATGAAACCGAAAAAATCCCGATACAAGGCAAGGTTGTTTGGAAAACGCCGCCGGGATCAGAAAGTTACCGTTCATCGGGTATAGGCGTCCAATTCACCGAAGCGGACGGCGGTGTCGCACGCGCCAAAATCGAAACTTATCTCGCAGGGGCTTTAGGTTCAGACCGGCAGACGCATACCATGTAGGGATAAGGGACATTGCCGCCATTCGCAAGGCATAACAGCCAAAACTCCGTTGCAAGGCTAGCTGTTGTGGCTGCACTGGGCTGACGCCAGTTGTCCTGTCATCCGGAGCAGGTTGTAAGCGTGTCCCGTAAGTTTATCCTCAGCGTCAGGGTCTTGAAATGTTAGGATGCGCTTAAAACCCCCGTCCCGCAGCAAATCCCCCGGTATTTTATGTAAAATGGTTTCGGGCCGGTAACTGGCAAAAGATAACGCCAGGCTATAAATGCCGGACACACCACAAACCCCTATTGTGGCCTTAACCATCCCGCTTTCCCTTTTTTGAACCCGGATTATCCGCCATGCTGATTGACTCCCATTGCCACCTGGACCGTATTGACCTTAAGCCCTACCAAAACGACTTTGGCTGTTTTATGCAGCAAGTCCAAACCAGCAACATTGAGCACCTGCTGTGCATTGCGATTGATTTGGAAGCCTATCCCGCCATGCTGGCGATGGTGGCGGATTATCCGCAAATCTCGGTCAGCGTCGGCGTGCATCCGAACGAACATGAAGGCCATGACCCCAGTGCCGATGAACTGGTGGCGTTGGGGCAAAACGGGAAAGTGATCGCCATCGGTGAAACAGGCCTCGATTACTTCCGCTCCGAAGGTGATTTAGGCTGGCAGCACCAACGTTTCCGCAACCACATCGCCGCCGCAAAAGCATTGAAAAAACCCTTGATCATCCATACCCGCGAAGCGGGGCAAGACACCTTAAAAATCCTGGCGGAAGAGGGGGCGGATGAGGTCGGCGGCATCATCCATTGCTTCACCGAAAACTGGGAATTTGCGCAAAAAGCCATGGATTTGAATTTTTACATTTCCTTTTCCGGCATCGTCACCTTCAACAACGCCACCGAAATCAAAGAAGTCGCCAAAAAGGTCCCCGCTGACCGGTTCCTGATCGAAACCGATTCGCCGTATCTGGCTCCCGTGCCGTTCCGGGGCAAGACCAATTACCCCCTGTACGTGCGCCATGTCGCCGAACATATTGCGCAGTTGCGCGGGACAACGTTCGAGGAAATAGCCGGATTGTCCACGCGGAATTTTTATACCTTGTTTAATTTTTCTTAATGCCGCTATGGGGTTGGGGCGGGTTCCTACGCTGGGGTTTGGAAAACGGCCAAGGGCGTGAATGGTATATCGGGCTCCGGTGGCTATATAAACGGCGTCCCGGGCATTTTTGGGGGATTGAAAAAAGCGGGGGAAGATGCTCAGGGAGGGTTTTGTTCCGGTGTTCCCGTTCCAACGTTCGAAGCGATGCCAGTTTTTTGGAAATTTGCCATCACAACCTTACCCTATGCCCCCTACCCACTTATCACCCAGAACAACATCCCAATCGTCAGTGATGAATTTAATGTAACCAGCGGCAGGTACGAAAGTAAGCTCGCCAAAATAAACCTTCCCTTTTATATTAAATAAATCAACCCGAACAAAGGCAAAGCCAGCCGAGAGGCTTTTTGCCACCTGGACCATTTCATTGAGGTTATCTGGCTTTTCGATAGCAAAGTCTTCGAACCTATCGTTATAACGCAATGGCAACTCGTTCCATTCCGTGTCAAAGAAAATATGTCCGCTGGGGCTATTGTTGCCAACTTGTATGGCTTCCGGTTGGCCAGAAAAGCACCAAAACCTATAATCCAATGGCCCATCTTGATAGCCATCATCGAGAAAGTCTTGGATTAATATCCGGGGCTTGATGGGGTAATAGTGATACTCCCTCTGCACCCAATAATAGTTTTCCTTTAGCCATTTCCTTAAGGTGTTTACCACCTCTTTATGGTCGCTTTTTTCGTTCAGGATGATATTCCAGCTCGAACCATGTGTGGTTTTAATCACGCATTTAGCGGGCAGTTTTGCAAAAGGGATCAAGGAAGGGGCAGTGCCATGCCACAATTGTTTGACCAGATATTTTTCACCGATTTTTTCCCGCACATAATCCCTAGCGAGGTATTTATCGGCGAGCCGCGTAAAAACCGGATTACCATGCCGTTCCAGCAGGACCATCCGGCAAAACAGCTTTTCCGTAAAGGTACGGGGCGTGTTTAGGTTAAGCTCCCTGCCATGCACATACCGGAATCTCCCTTTAATAATCGTTTCACCTGCCCGAGACCTAAAAACCCAATTTTTTAACAAAATTAATTTGTAGGGGATATGCATCGAAGTGGCTCGTCAGAAGGGGGATGGTGTCAGCCCTGTAGGTTTGTTGGTCAAGGTGCTTTTTGCGGTTACCCGGTTTGTATAGTAACGGCTAGTGACCTGATTTGTGGCTGTGCAGCGTCTTTATGTTGGTGTTGTGCCGTTGTATCAGCGAGGTAGCCCGGATGCAGCGGTAGCGGAATAACGGGGTTCGGAACCGCATAAATCCCAATCCTGAAACCCCGTTCCGGAACAGTGCGATAATACGGCAATGTTAGGTTTGGAAAATCCCGTAATCCGCTTCGCCCCTTACCGGCTACTTGCTACCTGTTTCCCCCGCCACCAATAAACCAACCTAAACCCCAACAAAATAGCCAACACCGCCGCAAAAATAACCGGATTAGTCAGGTCTTTTTTGACCAGCCACCAATAATGCACCACCCCGCCAACAGCGACGGCATAAACCAAGCGGTGCAACCATCGCCAGCGTTTGCCGCCGAGTTTTTTGATCATCGCGTTATTGGACGTGACCGCCAGCGGGATCAGCAATAAAAATGACGGGAAGCCGACGGTGATGTAGGGGCGTTTGATGATGTCCTTGATAATGCTGCCCCAGTCAAAAAATTGGTCTAGCACCAAGTAAGTCAAAAAATGCAGGCACACATAGAAAAACGCGAACAAGCCCAGCATACGGCGGGTGCGGGTTAGCCAGTGCCAACCCGTGAGTTTGCGTAGCGGGGTGATGGCCAGCGTCACCATGATCAGCGTCAGCGTCCAGTAGCCAGTGGAGCGGGTGATTTTTTCGATGGGGTTTGCGCCTAAACCGTCCGTTATGCCGCCGATGACGAGCCTGATGAACGGGATCAGTGCCAATAAAAAAATGATGGCCTTAACCCATCCCAGGGTTTTTTCGTCGAGTTGTTTGATGCCCATGGTTAGAAGTATTTTTGCAAGTCCATGCCCGAATAAAGCCCCGCCACTTGGTCGGCGTAACCGTTGAACGGTAAGGTCGGGCGTTTGAAAAAATCGCCGATCCGGCGTTCTTTGGCTTGCGACCAGCGGGCATGGTCGACTTCGGGGTTGACGTTGGAATAAAAACCGTATTCGCTAGGGCCTGCTTTCATCCAAGCGGAAACAGGCTGGTGTTCGGTGAAACGGATTTTGACGATGGATTTCGCGCTCTTGAAGCCGTATTTCCACGGCACGACAATGCGGATAGGCGCGCCGTTTTGGTTGGGGAGCATCTCGCCATACAGGCCAAAAGTCAGCAAGGTCAAAGGGTGCATGGCTTCGTCCATGCGCAGGCCTTCGTTGTAAGGCCATTCCAGCACGGTGGAACGTTGCCCTGGCATTTGCATGGGGTCATCCAGGGTGATGAATTCGACAAATTTGGCGTTGCCGGTCGGCTCGACTTGTTTGACCAGTTCGGATAAGGGATAACCTATCCACGGGATCACCATCGACCACGCTTCGACACAGCGCAAGCGGTAGACGCGCTCTTCCATCGCCGCCAGTTTCAGCAATTCTTCAATAGCAAAGGTTTTAGGTTTGTGGACTTCGCCTTCCACCGTCACTGTCCACGGGCGGGTTTTTAAGGTGTGTGCATATTGTGCCGGATCGCCTTTGCCAGTGCCGAATTCGTAGAAATTGTTATAGCCCGTCACGTCCTTGTAGGGGGTTTTTTCTTCCGCTAACTGGTAGGCCTTGTTGGGGCTGGCTTCGAGTTTGTCGGCCGCCCACAACGGCCCAGGCAATAAACTGGCGATAGATGCGCCCGCCGCCAACTGCATGAAACGCCGCCTATCGTAATAATGTTCGCGAGGGGTGATTTCCGAGGGTAATATCCTGGTATTGTTTTTATGTCTCATAACGGCGTTCCTGTGGATGTTAGGTGGGTGGCTTTTACCAGTAGTCGTACGGAAAGCGGTTTTCTTACATTGCTTCGGCATTTTTTTATAAACAATCATGGCGTGGGGTTTTTACCCCATACCAAAGCCTTAGGGAGCGAACCGTGTACCTAAGATCGTTTACCCGATAATCCTTATATGGCAAATTGGGCTAAGGCCTTAAAACCTTCCAAGTTTACGAAATAGAAAAGGCCTAAGTTAACCATCAGGCATCCAGCCAACGCCACCAAAACCAACTACGCACATGCAAATAGCCGCGGATTGGCGTTTTCAGCAAGAGCAGCAGCAAGCCAATCGAATACAGGCACCACACCGCCGCCCATTCATTGGGGTTATTGGTGCTTAAATATGCCAGAAACGGCCCGGTGATTAAATGGTAACCGGTCATTTTCCACGAACCGTACAACACGGGCATGATGAACGCGGCGACGATGTACATATTGAACAGCACCAAGTTGGCAATCGCCGGAATTTCCCAAGCGATATGCCATTGCCCCGACACCGAGCAAATATGCTTGCCGCAAAACGGCACGTTAAACGAATCGAAATAATCGCTAAACAACACGACCTTGGTTTTCACGTCATAACACATCGGCGCCCAATCAAACGGATACAGCCGTATCAACAGGCAAACCGTGGCGACAAAGCAGATGAAATACACCATTGGCGAGATTTTCTGGCGGATGTTGGCGGGAATGAAATACAGGGACACCGCGTTGACAAAAAACGGCTGGAAGGCGATGTGGATATAACCCAGCAGGGTGGCGATCTGGTTGCCGGGATTGGCGCAATCGTCGATCACCGTGTAGGTATAGGCTTGCAAGGCTTCCATCAAGGAAAAAAAGCCCAAGGCCGCACATAATGCCAGCGGTTCTTTTTTATAATAAAAATAAACGGTACTGCTTAAACCAACGCCCGCCAAAACGGTGGACGCTTCGCCACTCCAACACATATCCTTTCCCCTGTTTTTATTGTTATTTGTTATCCTTTTTAGGGGATGGTGCGCAGTGAAAAGAAGCTAAGGTGCCAGGCTTGGGATGAAGCAATAGCGCAATCCCAGCACCACAAGCCACTCTGCTGGGGTTCCTTGTGTCACCCCAGCCTACTTTGCTGCGTCCAAAATTATTACATTATCACTCATTAGCTTGGGAGGAACACGATACCGCAAAAAGTGATTGCCAAATGGGGCATAACATTTCTTCCAGAAATTATCTTAACACCTGGCGTTACGCAGTGACGTATATTTGCTCCCGTTTGCCGCGCCGGGCACCGCAGGTTTTGTCGGGACATACCAAACCATCAGATACTCGCAAAAAAACCCACCGCCTCAATCCCCGCAATCGCACACCGCTCATCCTGATCGGACTTGTCGCCGCTAATCCCCACCGCGCCCAGCAAATTGTTGTCAGCATCGCGGATCAACACGCCGCCCGGGACGGGCATGATTTTGCCGTCGGCGATGGTGACAAGCGCGTTCATGAAATCGGGGCGTTGTTCGGCGACCACGGCCAGGTTGCGCGAAGACACGCCCATGTTGACTGCGCCCCACGCTTTGGCGGTGGCGATTTGTTGGCGGATCATGCTGGCGCCGTCTTCGCGCTGCATCGCTTTGAGGTGTCCGGCGGCATCCAAGACCACGACGGTGAGGGGGTTCATATTGAGTTCGCGGGCGACATTGATGGCATGGTTGATGATTTGGTTAGCGTGTTGCAGGGTCAAGTCATTCATGGTTATTGCTCTTGGTTTACAGTAAGGGGAAGAGATAAGCGGCTATTTTGTCGGCGATAATCGGCTGTGCCTGGGCATTGGGATGGAGGCCGTCGGCTTGCATCATGGCGGGGTCCAGCGCGACTTCTTCGAGGATGAACGGGATGAAGGGGATATGCAATTCCTCAGCCAGTTGCGGGTAGACGTTATAAAACAAGTCGATATAACGTTTGCCGTAATTGGGCGGGATTTTCATGCCCAG
Source organism: Methylovulum miyakonense HT12 (assembly GCF_000384075.1). Classification (GTDB taxonomy): domain Bacteria; phylum Pseudomonadota; class Gammaproteobacteria; order Methylococcales; family Methylomonadaceae; genus Methylovulum; species Methylovulum miyakonense. The sequence continues at coordinate 460,968 of NZ_KB913025.1, read as the reverse complement.
CAAGATGACTTTCGCGCCTGTTTTTTGGGCGCGGCGGGTGATTTCAATCAGGTTATTTTTCATGGCGACAGGCGAAAGGCCGCGCAAGCCGTCATTCGCGCCCAGTTCCAGCAACACCACCGAGGGTTTGTGCAAGGCCAATGCCTGGCCTATCCGCGCCAAACCGCCAGCGCTGGTGTCGCCGCTGATGCTTTCGTTATGGATGGTGTAGCCGCTATGGTCTTTTGAATTATTCAGTTTATCCTGTAACAAAGTGACCCAGCCTTGGTCAACGTCAATTCCATAGGCGGCGCTGATACTATCGCCCAACACCAGGATAGATTTTGCCATCGCGCCCATCGACGTTACCATCATCAGTAAAGCAACTAAAAATCGGAGCATTATGCGCCCTCAAACAGACTTGTTAAACAACATTATCGTCGCGGAAGGTTTAGGAAAAGCCGTCACGGCTGGCGATAAAACCCTACATATCTTGTCAGCAATAAACTTGATAATCAAATCGGGCGAAAGCATTGCCATTGTTGGCGAATCCGGCTCCGGCAAATCGACTTTAATCAGTTTGTTGGCGGGATTGGACACGCCCAGTACGGGTCACATTTTCTTCAAAGGCCAGGATCTGACGGCGATGGATGAAGACGGGCGTGCGGCGGTGCGTAGCCAATCGGTGGGCTTTGTGTTCCAGTCTTTCCAACTATTGCAGGGTTTGACTGCATTGGAAAACGTCATGCTGCCGCTGGAATTGAACGGCGACCCGCAAGCCAAGCCCAAAGCGGAACACTTGCTGGAACGTGTCGGGCTGGCCCAACGCATGGCGCACACCCCCAAACAACTGTCCGGCGGCGAACAACAACGCGTGGCCTTGGCACGGGCGTTCGCCACGCGCCCCGCCCTGTTGTTCGCCGATGAACCGACTGGTAACCTCGACAGCAAAACGGGCGCGACTATTGTTGATTTGCTGTTCGAATTGAACCAAGAAAACCACACCACTTTGATATTGGTCACCCACGACCACTCGTTGGCCGCGCGTTGCCAACGCACCATCCGTTTGTCTGCCGGAGAGCAGGTATGAATCGGTTCAGCCTTGCTTTGCGTTTGCTCTGGCGCGATAGCCGTTCGGGCGAGCTGACGATTTTGCTGTTGGCCTTGGTCATCGCCGTGACCAGCTCCACCGCAATCGCGTTATTTTCCGACCGTCTGCAACGCACCATGACCAACCAAACCGCTGAATTTCTGGCGGCGGATTTGGTCGTGACCAGCTCCAACACGATGCCGGAAAGTTGGGCGGAAAAATCGGGACAACTGCATTTGGCCCGTGCGCAAACCGTGGAATTTACTAGCGTCCTGATCGAACATGAAGAAATGCTCTTAGCCAGCATCAAAGCCGTGACCAGCAATTATCCTTTGCGCGGGCAATTAAAAACCACGACCGCCGATTACGCGCAAGAAACCGCCACGCCACAAGGCCCGCCAGCCGGTGAAGTCTGGGTGGAGAAACGCATCCTGCCTGCTTTGAAGCTGCAACTGGGCGACACCCTGACCGTGGGCGAACTGCCGTTGACCGTCACCCGCATCATCACTTACGAACCCGACAAACAAGGCGATTTTTACAGCTTCTCGCCGCGGGTGATGATGAACGCCGCCGATTTGCCCGCCACCCGCATCATCCAGCCCGGCAGCCACGTCCATTATTTTTTCCAATTCATCGGCGCAACCCAGGACTTGCTAACCTTCAACCAATGGCTGAAACCGCAGCTAAACCCCTCGCAACGCCTGATGGACATCCACAATGACCGTCCTGAATTAGGTTCCGCCCTTGACCGTGCCGAGCGTTATCTGGGCTTATCCAGCACCTTGGTCATCATCATTTCCGGCGTGGCGATTGCGATGGCGACCCGCCGTTACACCGAACGCCATTTTGACAACACGGCGTTGTTGCGCTGTTTGGGCTGTAAGCAGAATGAGATTTTGTGGCTGTATGGTAGCCAATTTATCGTGCTGGGCGTGGTGGCGAGTGGCTTGGGCTGTTTGTTGGGTTGGTTTGCGCAAGAAGGCCTGTTCCTGTTGTTAAAGGACTTATTGCCTAAACGCCTGGCCGCCCCTGGTCTTCCGGCGGTGATGTTTGGTTTTGCCATTGGTTTGGCGGTGCTGTTAGGTTTTGCCTTGCCGCCTTTGTTGCGGCTGAAACAAGTTTCGCCCTTGCGCGTGTTGCGCCGGGAGTTGGAACCCTTGCCTGCCAGTGCGTGGCTGGTGTACGGTTTGGCCTTGGGCATGGTGGGCTTATTGGTGTGGCAATACACCGATGATTTGCCGATGACCGCCACTTTGCTGGGTGTGGGCGCGTCTGGTGTGTTGGTGCTGGGTTTGCTGGTTTTTGCCTTGTTGACAGCGCTAAGACATTTGCCGCTGGCAAGTCTGGGCTGGCGCTTTGGCCTGCAAGGTTTGGCCAGGAACCGGCAGGCCAGCATCAGCCAGATACTCGCGTTTAGCCTGACCTTGGTCGCCATGATCTTAAGTTTCACCGTGCGCAATGATTTGCTGGACAATTGGCAACAGCAATTGCCGGACAACGCGCCCAACCATTTCGCCCTGAACATTTTCCCGCAGCAGCAAGCCGGATTTGCCGAAGAATTGGCGCAGCAACACATCAGCGGCAGCCAGTTTTATCCGGTGGTGCGCGGACGATTGGTTGAAATCAACAACATCCCCGTGCAAAAACGGGTCAGCAAAGACAGCCAAGGCGATGCCGCCACCCACCGCGAATTAAGCCTGACATGGACGGAAACCTTGCCGGATGAAAATAAGATCACCGACGGGCAATGGTGGGCGGACGGCAAAGCGGGCTGGGTGTCAGTCGAGCAAAAGCTTGCCGACAGCCTGAAAATAAAAATCGGCGATGTGCTCACCTTCACCGTCGGCAGCGAGCAGTTCACCGCCACCGTCGCCAGCCTACGCAGCTTGCGCTGGGACACGATGAAGCCGAATTTCTATATGATTTTTTCAAAAGGCACCTTGGACGCGTTTCCCAGCACCTATCTGACTAGCTTTTACCTCTCCCGCACGGAAAAAAACCGCCTGAACGCGCTGGTGAAAAAATACCCCAATACCACCATTATGGAAGTGGACGCGATTTTGCAGCAATTTAAAACTATCATCACCCAGCTGACCCAAGCCATTAATTATTTGTTATATTTCGCCCTGATGGCAGGCTTTACCGTGCTGTTCGCCGCCGTGTATGCGACGCTGGACAGCCGCATTTATGAAGGCGCGTTGATGCGCACCTTGGGCGCAAACCGTGGCTTGTTACGCAAAAACCAGATGGTTGAATTCGGCGCCTTGGGTTTTATCTCTGGCGTGGTCGCGGTGCTGGTTTCCGAAGCCGTCGTGTTTGCCTTGTACACCCGCGTCATGAACATGGCTTACCAGCCCAATTTTTATGTTTGCTTGCTGGTGCCGGTCATTGGCGCGGTGGGCGTCGGGGTTACCGGATGTTGGGGCTTGCGTGGGGTATTGGATAAGGCGCCGTTGACGGTGTTGCGGAAAGGATGATTTTTGGTAGTGGGGCGGTTGTATTCAACATCCCCACGATGCCTCGTGGCTCAAGCTTTTTTAGCCGATGCCGCAATCCTCACCCGCAGTTCCTTGCCGGCCTTAAAATGCGCGGCATAGCGTGGCGGCACATGCAAAGTGTCGCCGGAAATGAAATCCCGGCCTTTACGGGAAATACGGTAATGTACCGAAAACACGCCAAAATTGCGGATTTCCACACGCTGTTTTGCCATCAACGCTTCGGCGATGCGTTCAAGGATACAGTTGACCGCTTGCTCCACTGCTTTTTTACGTAAATGAGGTTGTTTTTGCGAGATTGCCCTGATCAGATCGGTTTTGGTCATTGCCAGTTTTCCTGTGTTAGTGCTTGCCTGCCAGTTGCTTTGCCGGAAACTGTGGCATATCACGCAGTGGCTAAGTGATATGCCACAAAAATCCAGCAGGTTTTATGTGCAATCAGGCAAGCTATCGGTTTTTTATAAGGTTTTATTTTTAAACAGGTACTATAAGCAATTGTGATACCAAAAAACGTCTTTCGGGCTTTATGCCGGTCACATCCCTGAGAAGGCGATTATCGGCTTTGGGCTTGCCAATGAAGGTGAAAATGTTCTGGTTATTAAACAGGCCGATTTTGTTAAAATTGCGTTGGCACCATCAATAAGGCCGTCAACAAAACGGCGACACCCCCATCCAAACACCCAAACTTATGACTATAAACCCGCAACTGCCCATCCATTTTTCCCGCACGCACCGTTTGCAATGGGAAGAAGCCCAGCAAAAATTCGTCATCCTCTACCCTGAAGGCATGGTCGAGCTTAACCAAAGTTCGGCGGAAATCCTAAAATGTTGTGATGGTGAGCGGACGCTGGCCGACATCGTCACGGAACTGGAGCAAAAATTTGCCACATCCGGTTTGCACCCTGATATTTCCGCTTTCTTGGAGGTCGCCTTAAACAATGGCTGGATACAACAATAACCAAATCAAACCCACACCGCCACGCTGGTTACTGGCGGAACTCACTTATTCTTGCCCCTTGCAATGCCCGTATTGCTCGAATCCCTTGGACTATGCGAGCTATAAAACCGAGTTAAGCACCGACGATTGGAAGCGTGTTTTGACGCAAGCGCGGAAAATGGGCGCGGTGCAACTGGGATTTTCCGGTGGCGAACCGTTGACGCGCCAAGATTTGCCGGAATTAGTCAGACACGCCCGCGAGTTGGGCTACTATTCCAACCTGATTACATCGGGTTATGGTATGACCGAGGAAAAAATCGTCCAGTTGAAAGAAGCGGGGCTAGACCATATCCAAGTCAGCATCCAAGCCAGCACCCAGGAGCTTAACGACCATATCGCGGGTACGGCTTCGTTTGAACATAAGAAACAGGTTGCGCATCTGGTCAAAAAACACGGCTACCCAATGGTGCTGTGCGTGGTGATCCACCGCGAAAACATCCATCAAATGCCGGAAATTTTGGCGATGGCGGAAGAATTGGGCGCGGATTATCTGGAATTGGCCAACACGCAATATTACGGTTGGGCGCATATCAACCGTGATTTGTTGTTGCCGACCCAAGAACAATTTGAAAAAGCCGAAGCGATTGCCCAAGCCTATAAAGAGAAAGTCGCGGGTAAGATGAAAATCTATTACGTCGTGCCGGATTTTTACGAAGACCGCCCGAAAGCCTGTATGAACGGCTGGGGGACGACATTTTTGACCATCGCGCCGGACGGGGTGGCGTTGCCCTGCCATTCCGCGCGTGAACTGCCAGGCTTGGAATGCCCGAATGTCAACGATTACAGCATCGAAGAGATTTGGTATGAATCCAAAACCTTCAATTTTTTCCGTGGCTTTGACTGGATGAAAGAGCCTTGCCGCAGCTGCGATGAAAAGGAAAAAGATTTCGGCGGTTGCCGTTGCCAAGCGTATTTGCTGACGGGCGACATGTACAACACCGATCCGGTATGCAGCAAATCGCCTGAGCATGGGGTGATAGGGCAGGCGATAGAGTCGGCAAGGGTGGCTGCATTGGCCGCTGATGAGAAACCGTTGGTTTTTCGTAACAGTAAAAATTCGCGGGGTATGGATTAGCAATGGGGCTGAAAAAACAGCTGGCCAAACAATCCTATTGACCAGTAACAGCAAACTTCAGCTGGACCGGGCATGTCGCCCCGTCCGCAAAGTTCATTGTTGGATTCAAAAATGGCGGTAGCATTGAAACGTTAGAGGCGGGGGTTACGACCCCCGTCCCCATCCAAGGTTTTTATTGTGGGACGTTTATACGTTCCAACCAATAATCCGGTTTGCGATGCAAATGGGCGACAGCGACGATTACAAGCCTATCCGCATCTAAGCCATACAAAATGCCGTAGGGAAAACGCTTTATTAAGCATCTTCTTATCTCACCCGAAAAAAGTGCATAAGCCTTTGGAAACAGGCATATTCGCCTTACTGCGTCATCAAACTCGTTTAAAAATTGCACGCCTAAATTGGCTTGTTGAGTTTCATACCAATTAAAAGCATCGTCCAACTCGGCTTGAGCTGCTTCCAGGAATTCGATGTTCATTTATATTTCTGCATGACAGCACTATAACTGACAGTTTTTAATTCTCCTGATTGATAGGCTTGCCATCGTTTTTGTGCCTCTTCATGCCAGACGGCATCAACTTCAGGATTTGGCGCATCCAAATCGGCTAAGAGCAATTCTGCCAAACGTAATTTTTCTAAAGGCGGTAATTGGTTGGCTTGTTGGTATATCTCTTGATGGCTAAGACTAATCATGAATTGATCCTTTATAAATTATATTATTTCAATAACTTACTTTTTCTTGTTTGAAAATCAATTTTATGTGACTTTGATATTTCAATATCCAAATAGCTACACAGTTTTTGCTTTTCCGGTTCCCTCATATGGAATTGGTATAAATGGTAAACAGCAAGAGATTGAAGAATTTTAAATGCAAAGAAATTATCTTTAATATCCAACGCAAGTTTTTTAAGGCCTTCAAGGGGCAAATGACCGGGTTGGGAAAGATGCGTTGCTGCTTCTATTAATTTATAGGCATTAGTGGATTCATTGCTTTGGACTACTACTGAAATATCTTCTTGAAGCTTGCTTGAGCTTACAAATTGAGCTGTTCGTAAAATTAACCCTGTTCCTAAAATCCCTAACAAATGAAAAATTAATTTTTTCGCTAGCTCTTCTTTTTTTTCTGGTAATAAATGAGGTTGCTCTTTTCCAATAGCACTTTCTATTTCTTTAACTAAAACTAATGGGTCATTTGTAACAGATTCAAATAGCGTTCCTAAAAATCGTAAAGGACTATTAAAAATTTCATTAATAAGCTCTTTTTTAACGCCTCGTTCTAATGAACCATAATAGTTTTTAAGTATTTGCCCAAGAATTTCGGCTGTTCGTAATAAAAGATTGAGCTTATATGAAACGCTAATTCCCTCTTCTATTTCATCACTTTCTTCTTTTTCGCGATGATTTTTCGTTTCCATTTCGTCTTGGATTTGACGGCGATTTTCTTGATTTTTATCTACATCTGGCTCTGCTATAAGTAAATGAGCAGTTGTATCAATTAGAGTGTTGATTTTTTCTACATCGCCATCAAACTCCATAGCGCGGCAGTCTTTAAAACAGCCCTGTAATACGGATAATATGCGTTTAATCAACCAAGGATGGTTATTATTGTGATGGGTAAGAAATAAAATTGCATGTGCATTTTGGTATTTATACAAATTATCGCAGTAGTATTCAACCATCTCTTTTATTTCGGTTTTATGTAAATTATCTGCTAAAAACTTGCCTAAAAAGTAATAATAAATGTAAGGATATGTGAACGAATAATATTCACCTCGTTTAATTAGAATTTTTGCCTTACACAGCAATAGTAATCTTTCATTTAAATCTACTGTATCAAATAGTTCGCAAAATCCTTGATTAAATGATTTAAAATCCTTAAATGCAATTTCTTGTAGATTTTCTTTTCTTAAAAACCACGCAAATTGAGATAAGTAATTAAAAAGAGCGTCTAATTCTTCCCGCTTAACGCCGTTTTCACCGAAACTTTTTGTAATAATATATTGATAATAATAGGCAAAACTACTATTTTGAAGTTCATTTTGTTGGTCACGCTGGCAACTTTGTATCAATATTAATAAGTAAATGGGTTGAGAGGGGACCAAGCTTTTTCCAATAATAGTATTTACTAAACCTTCAATTTTATGAACTTGCTCATCCAATTCTGGTTTTGTATTAACTGTTCCACAAAGACACCATTTTTTAATTAATTGATGTCTCAGTCTTAAATTGAATCTTTGTAATTCATAAGTATCAAAAGCTGCCAATGAATTAATAGCATCTTGATTTACCAAGTTAGCAAATTCAAATTCAGTATTTGCTGTTAAGACTATTTCACTAAAGTGCTTTTCCAAATATTGGATTAGTGAATGTAATGCTCTTGAGTTGACTTTATTAATATCGTCAACTAGAACTATTTTCTTCTCCTTTTCAGATAAATCTAAAATAGAAGGCGTTGAATATTGGGATTTAACATGACGATTGATTAGTTTTTTTATTTCTTTTTCAGATGAAGAAGATAGTCCATTGGCCTTAATGTATACTGGAAAAAGACCTTCTCGATGGTATTGGTTAAATAATCTAAGAAGAGTTGTGGTTTTACCAGACTTTTCTTCCCCTAAAAGAATTATTCGCTGTTTTATGTGGTTTTTGAAAAGTATTTTTTCGATTGAAACAAAAATATTTTCATTAGTTATTTCAACGGCCATCTGCTTCACATCAGGATAAACAAAAATATCATCCAAATTAATACTATCTTTTTCAGGGTGAGTAAAATTTCCCCCAGGATCAGCAAGAAGATTTTGGAAGTCTTTCGTTAATTCTGATTTACCGTTTTGTTTTATTGATTCATCAAAAAGTAGATGGCTATTAACATCTTGTTTTAGCAAAGTATCTTCTTCAATTGAACATCTATATTCCTCAACACTATTCGATCTAAACGAAAGAAAAATTACTGAAAATTGAGGGGGCATGTTGCTTTCATCCGGTTGCAATGCTCCAGCTTCAAAGTAGAGGCTACTTCCATTATGAACATCTTTAATAGTTCCAGAACTTGAAAGATGTTCATGACCTGAAAGAATTATGTCAGCATAATTTCTGAGCGATTGCCTTAATGGATGATAGCTTTTTTGGCAATACCAATTTAATGGTTGGTGGAGTAAAGCGAATCGAATGTTGGAGTGTTCTTCTATTGATTTACTAAATAACTCTATTGGAAATACAAGTTCACCTTGTTTCTCAGGTATTCTTGACATCCAAGCTGCATTGATTGCTGAAACTCTTAGAATTTTTTCATTGACAATAAATTCGTATTCGTTCCAGAGTTTATGTCTAAATATTGGCGTCTTCTCAGTAATTTGATCTTGGAAGTCAAAGTAAGATTTTTGAGGGGTTGTACATGTATCAATTATATTTTCGTCTAACGCTTCTTCTGGGTAAGCAATTACTCCATCAATAACAATCGTTCTTGATTTATTTTCAGGAATCAATGAGCAATCGTGATTGCCAGGAACGGTAATTATGTCGACTAAAGGGCAGCCTTCTTGCTGAATCTCTTCTTTAATGAGGGATAAAAATACATAAGCCTCATCATATTGTTGTTTTTCTCCACTATAGGCAATGTCGCCAGTAACGATAATTAAACAAGCGTCACTATCCCTTGCAGAAGTAAAGCAAGCAGATGCAATTTTATTAGCTTGTTTCAGAATTAAATCTGAAGAGTTATGAATATGAATATCGCTCAGATGTAAAATTGTTAATTTCATATTGATGTGGTTTTTTTAAAAGAAGCTAGCTGTTCTAACATCTTAATTAAATTTTAGTTTTTAACTATCTTCATCCGAAATGATATTTTTATCAAATTCTGATTTTTATGATCTACCTCAGCCTCCGCAAACGAAGCCATTTCATTCAAAAATATAACCGCCGATTGCAATTAGCGGTTGAATTAAAAAAACAGTATTTCGTTGTCCGACATCCTACAAGCCCACACGATTACCCACATCTCATATCAAGTGGCATAAACCGCTTTGCCGACTTCAATCCCGACAGCATAATGCCGGACTTTCTCCATGCCTTCCCAAATCGCCTTGGGCCCGGGCTTGCCATCGGATTTGCGGCCTAAAAAACCGCCCAGGCGGGCGACCAGCCGCACCATTTCGCCCAGCGGTGGCGGTTCCGGCGGCGGCTTTTGCCGATGCGCCACCATCCAGGCGGCCTGCCATTCTTCGGGGTCGAACACCACGTCACACGGCAGCCCCGGGCATTCCTGGCCAAGCGTCACCAGATGGAGGATCCGCCAGGCGATGATGAAATAAATCACCAGCAACCGCTCCAGCCGTTCCATGCTGGCCAGTTGCCTGGCCTCGACACGGCAACCACTTTTTAGGATGCGGAAAAAGATTTACCCTAAAGGGCACACGTCAACCGGCCACCGGCAACGGTACCACCCCACCAGTTCCGCCGCCTGCTCGAGGGTGGCGGCCTCGCGGTTGGTCAGCAGCCGCCATTCAATGGCCTTTTCACCCGGCGGCGGGTTGTCCTCGCGTGCCAGGATGGCCGTCACGTCCAATTCGGGTTCGCCTTTGTGCTTGGGCAAGGTGGCCCGCAGGGCATACAGGCTCTGGCAAACCTTGCGGTCGCCGTTGGCTTCGAGCATAAATTCAATTTGCCCCAGTGGCTGTTGCTGGCTGGCTTTGTCCCACAGCTTTTGGGCAGCCTCTTCTTCACCCGTTTTCGCCAAGTTGCGGTTATGCCGAGCCCGCACAAAAAGTCAGCCGAATAGTTGCGCCGCCTCGCCTCATCCATCAGTTCGCGGATATCGGACTCACGGTCGCCGACCTGGACAAAGCGGCTGTCCGGCACACGTCCGGCGGTGTCGGCCACGAGGGTGTAGCCTTCTTTCCAGCGGCTGCTTTCCTTAGGGACAGGGCTTGTGCCTTTGGGTTGCCGCGCCCATTTATGACCCTTAGGTTACAGCCAGGCGTCCATCACCCCCAAGGCCAGGCGTTGCGGCGTGGCCATCAGCGTCAGGTGGGCGTACAGGCCGTGCTGTGCCTCGTAACTGAGGCGGCCCAGCCCGGCGATGCCGGGCTGGCTAGTGAAATCCAGTTCGGTGGTGTCCTGGATGCACAGGACCACCGGATGCCCTTGCGCCCTGTGTTCGCTTTTCCCGGCATGGCAGGCCAACAGTTCCATCGGGTCTACGGCGCCGTTTGACAGCAGGCGGTAAGCCGCCTTCGTTTCCGCCCAGCCTTCGGAGGCGCTTGGAATGCTCGCCCTGGGTGAATTTGATAAGCTTTCCATCAGTGACACCAACCGTTTCGTCCGCCGTTTGTCGCCTAATTCTAGGCCCCCAATTCCTGTTGTACCCAGCTCATATGATTAGTGAAAAGGTCATATTTTCGCTGATTTTGGGAGTTGTGGATAATCGTGTGCCTACAAGCCCTTCACAACATCCGAGACCAATTCCGGCCCACGATAAATCAATCCGCTATAAATCTGTATCAGACGAACGCAAGTACACAAATTTCTTAGCGAATAAGCCTGACAGGTACGCCAATATCCAACTGCGCCCATATTTTATCGGCAGTCAATACCGGTAAATCCAGGTGGATTGCCAAAGCTAAACAAGCCCTATCTCCCAATGAAAGGCCAAATGGCTTGGTTTGTTGCCATAAGTTCCCTGCGATATGGGCTTGCTGCATATCAAAATCGAAATAAGTTAAGCCCAAAGCAGCTAAATCCTGATTCAAATTTTCGATGTTTATATTGTTGGCAATGGCTTTCTGAATAACTTCAGTCCAGTTTACGCTTGATATAGCGGCTTTGTTCAAAATGGCGTCCGCTACTTTGTCCGTGCCTTGCTCATTATGTAGCAAAGCCAGTAAAGCTGAGGCGTCCAAAACAGTATTCATTTTCATTCTTGCGATGCTTCAATACGGCGTTCGGCAATTAGTTCGTCAGCCAATTTTATTTCTTTGGGAATCTCGGTAAATCGGTCTTGGATATTTCTCAATAATTGCTTTTTCTGCATTAGTACAGGGTCATTTTGTTCAAGCAAATTATTTAAATGCTCTTTTTTTGATAAGTAATCATTAACAATCAGTAGGATGGCTTCGTTACTTGTTTTTGCGTGGGTATAAAACAACAATTTATTGAGTTGGTGTTCTTCGATATCTATCATGGTTTGCATAAGGGCTTGTCCTTATAGAAGTAACAGTATTTCGTTGCCCAACATCCTACAAGTTATCAAGCCCCTTCACAACATCCGCCACCAACTCCGGGCCGCGATAAATCAAGCCGCTATAAACCTGTACCAAACTCGCGCCAGCGGCGATTTTTTCCTGGGCGTCTTCAGCCGTTAAAATCCCGCCAGCGGCGATGATGGGGATTTTGCCGCCCAATTCCGCCGCCAAGCCACGCACCACGTAAGTCGATTTCCCTTTCACGGGCGCACCGCTTAGGCCGCCCGTTTCTTTGGCGAGCGGGTGGTTGGCGATGGCGTCCCGCGCGATGGTGGTGTTGGTGGCGATCACGCCGTCTATGGCGTATTCCAGTAATAATCTGCCGATGTGGCTGATTTCTTCGTCAGTTAAATCGGGAGCGATTTTGACCACTAGCGGCACATAACGGCTGTGTTCTTGTTGTAGTTTGAGCTGTTCTTCCTTCAATTGCGCGATAAGGTTTTTGATTTCGTCGCCTTGTTGCAATTGACGCAGGTTTTGGGTGTTGGGTGAAGAAATGTTGATAGTGATGTAACTAGCGAGCGGGTAGGCTTTGCGTAGGCCGATCAGGTAATCGTCGGCGGCGTTGGCGATGGGGGTGTCGAAGTTTTTGCCGATGTTGATGCCTAATATGCCTTGGTATGGCGAGTTCTTGACTTGTTCCAGCAGATGGTCAATACCCAAATTGTTAAACCCCATACGGTTGATGATGGCGTTGTGTTCGGGCAGGCGGAACAGGCGCGGTTTGGGGTTGCCCGGTTGTGGGCGCGGCGTGACCGTGCCGATTTCGATAAAGCCAAAACCCAAGGCGGCGAGGGCGTCGATGTAATCGCCGTTTTTGTCCAAACCAGCGGCAAGCCCGACCGGGTTTTTAAAGGTCAAGCCCATGACGGTGACGGGTTTGTTGGCTAGGGTAGGGGTGGTTAGTTGGCTAAGGCCTGTGCGGTGCGCGAGTTTGAGCAGTTTTAAGGTCACTTCGTGGGCGGTTTCGGGGTCTAGGGAGAAGAGTAACGGACGCAGTAAGGGGTATAGGTTCATGATGGCTTTCGGGATGCTGGTCGTGAGTAAAAAGGCTAAATTAAGCGCTAGGGCCGGAAAACCTAGGTTTGTTCTCCGGTAGTTTTCAATGTGCTGCCGCTAGCTGATAAGGTTCCGGCGCAACCTGCGGTGTCCGTTGCAACACCAGATCCACCAAGAGTTGCGCCGAAGCCGGCCCCATGACCAGGCCATTACGGAAATGTCCGGCATTGATGCTTAAGTTGTCGATGTCAGGATGTCGGGCGATATAGGGTATGCCTTGTGCCGTGCCGGGGCGTAAGCCCGCCCAGTGTTTGACCAACGGATAATTTTGCAGGTCGGGCAGTAAGTTTAAGGCGAATTGGCTTAGGTCGTCTTTGGCCGTGGCGGTGGTGGTTTTGTTAAAGGCATCGCTCTCGACGGTGCTGCCTGCGAGGATTTTGCCGTCGCGGCGCGGGATCAGGTAATGGTCGCCATCCAACACCATAAACGGCAAGGTGTCGGGCTTGGCGTCGAACAACAGCATTTGGCCTTTGACGGGGGCGATGTTGGGTGGGTTTCCGGCGATTCCGGAAAACAGCCGCTGATATAAATCCCCGCTCCACGCGCCGCTGGTGATGGCCAATTGGTTGATGGAAAATTCCCCGCGCGTGGTGGTGATGGCTTGGATATGCCGGTTGCGGCAGTCGATTGCCGTCAGTTCGCAGTGCTCATAAACCGTGATGCCTTTGTTAAGCACATCTTGTTGCAGCGATTTCAATAAGCGCGGATTACGCACTTGCGCGATGTCCGGTAACCAAAGCGGATGCTCGGTGGAGGCGTTGAGGAAGTTAAAAAACGAATGGTCAGGCGAACTTGAGTTGATGTGATGGGTGGCGCACCAATCTTTTGCGGCCTGGTGATCCGGGTTTTTGGTGATTAACATGCCGCACGGTGTCCATTCCGGATCAAGCCCCGTGTCCGTGATGAGTGCGGCCGCCAAATCGGGGTAGATCCTTAAGCTTTGTAAAACTAATGTGGTGATCGCTTCCGCTTGCCGCCAAGGGTAAATAGGTAGCAAAATCCCGCCGCCTGCCCAGGAGGACTCCTGGCCGATCTGGTTTTTCTCGATTAAAGTGACTGTCGCACCCGCATTATGGAATTCACGGGCGGTTAGGAGGCCGATGATTCCCCCGCCTACGAGTGTGATGTCTGTTATCTTTTTCATTAATATCAATGTGTTGTTGATTCCGTTGTGATTGTGCGAAAGGAACGGTGTGGTTGCGGCATTACTAGGCGTGTTTCGGGTTGATTATAAGGCAAATAGTTGCCGCCCGAAAAAGTATTGGATATGCTTGAATGGGCATATTATTGTTGTTTTTTTGATACAAAATGTAGTTTTTATCTTGTTTACAACGTTACTTGTTGATAAATAATAGATAATGTGTAAACAAAAAGTTACAGTGATGCTTGTGGGGAAATAGGTTTGCTGCTAATATGTGCCTTGTGACACACATTTTGTTGTATGAAAACAAAAGATAACTAAAATAACCCTTACGAGGTAGATATGATGATGAAAAAAACTAAATTAGTTCTAGCTATGGCCACTGCTACCTTAACAATGGCTGGTCTGTTGGTGGCTCCACAAGCACAAGCGCATTCAAAAAAACATGGCCATTCTTCCTCTTACAGCAGTTCCAGTTCAGCCGAGCGTTTAGCGGCGGCTGCCAACAACCGCGTTGAAGCCCTTGAACAACAACTGCAAGCTATGCAATATGAATTGCAAGCCTTAAGATCATCACAAGCTAGCCATACTGGTTCTAGTGTTGATTCTGCAAAGGTTCAAGAGTTGGATCAATGGATGGCATCTGTGAAATCCCAGCCAGCTAAATCAAGCACTAAAGATAACATGGTGTTTTTCCGTGGCGGTTATGCCCATGCTGATAGCAATAGAGGCGGCACGCTTGACCCTACAGCACCTGGCGGCAATTCAGGTGGTGCGTTAAATGGCCCTATTGGTAATCAAGATGCATGGTATTTCGGTGCGGGTTTTGATTGGAGCCTGAATGACGATTTATTTGGCGCGATGCACGGCACTGAAGTGCTTGCCGAATTGATGTTCGATTATAAAGAATTGGGCAATAGGGCGGCTAATGGTATTACTCCTGCCGTAGGGACAGCTGAAGGCCTTCCTGTTCCTGGCGTTAACACCGAAACGGCTACTGTCAATCAATTGACTTTGGCAGCTTCACCTAAAGTCAAATTTTTAAAGGGACAAGCATTCAGACCATGGTTGATTCCAGTAGGTTTTGAGCTCAATATAATCAGCCCGCCATCTGATGCGATTACTGTATTAACTCCAGGGATGCAATTTGGTTTAGGTGCCGACTACAAAGTTTGGAACAACATCTTTGTTGGTCTTGACGCACGTTACCACTACGCACCAGGCAACATTGATGGTGTGAACACTAACGGCGTAACTGCTGGTGGTTATGTCGGTATCGGTTTCTAAGCACACCGCTTAAAACCAACTGAAAAAAGGAGGGCGTAACACCCCTCCTTTTTTTGCGTCCGTTATTCGGTAGTGGTTCAGTTTGAAACTTGAACCGTAGACTGGAGTGAGCCTGATCCGGCGGTAGCAAGAACAGGCATTTCCGCCTATCGCCCGAAATGTCCGCAGAACGCCCTTATTCAGTCCTACCATTTTATGGCTTACGTGGCAGGACATTTCAAACTAAACCGCGAACCATGATTTTGGGGCATTGACGCTAGGAATTTTGAAGTTCATACTTCAAAGTAGCACTTAAACAATGGGTAAAATAATGGAGGCAACGGCTAAAGACCTCAGAACCCATTCTAAAGAACTGCTGGATGCAGTCAGCCGGGGGGGGATGTCGCTATCACCTATCGGGGTAAGCCTTGCGCCAAACTTGTCCCCTATATACAGCAGGATAAGCCCTTAGAAATAGAAGAGGAGATTCCAGCCTTTAGTATGTGGGCGGTCGATGATATGGATTCTATTGAAGGGCATATGCAAAATTTGCGAAAAAATAGGTTCGCATGATGTTAGTCGATACCGATGTGTTGATTGGGTATCTGAAAGGTAATCCTGTGGCACGGGATACCATCAACAAGTTATCTGGTTTTTGTATTTCCGTCATGACCTATATGGCATGGGTGCAGGGTATGCGCAACAAGCAGGAACTGGGTGAATTGAGGTGCGCCTTAAAAAATTGGCAGGTTAAGGTGTTGTATGTTTCTGAAGATATTTCATTAAGGCTTTGTTTTAGTCGAGGAGCATTATTTAAGCCACGCTGTACAGCTTGCTGACGCACACTGGTTGCGGCAGCCGCCGTGACGTATGGCCTTGGTCTGATGGCCGCCAACATCAAGCGCTACAAAATTATCAAGGACGTTTCCCTAAAAGTTTTTAAGCCGGTTCATTCATGAAAACCCTCTACCCCGAACTCCAGCCCTTCCAAACCTTTTTCCTGGAAACAGGTTCAGTGCATCAGGTTTATGTCGAGCAAAGCGGCAACCCGGCCGGCATTCCGGTGATATTCCTGCATGGCGGCCCCTGTTCCGGCACCAAACCTGACCATCGGCGGTTTTTTAACCCCGAAAAATACCACATTATCCTGTTTGACCAACGTGCATGCGGACAATCGTTGCCGTTTGGTGAATTGGAAGGCAACACGACGCAGGACTTGATAGCCGACATGGAACGCATCCGCCAACATCTGGGCATAGAAAAATGGCTAGTGTTTGGTGGCTCGTGGGGAGGGGCGTTAGCTTTGTTGTACGCCCAGCAACACCCGATGCAAGTTTGCGGGTTGGTCATCCGTGCGGTTTTCCTGGCGCGGCAGCAGGATTTGGATTGGTACGCCAAAGACGGCGCAAACCGGATTTTCCCTGAACAATGGCAAAAACTTATTGACACTTTGTCAGATCCAAATCCGGAAAATTTATTGGATAGTTTGTGTGCTGTGTTTTGGGGAGGGGATACCGAAACCCAAACACGGGTCGCCAAAGAATGGCTGGCGTGGGGGGCGTTGACCGCCTTAGGTTTGGCCTACCAACCTAAAGAGTTGGAAATTACCGGGCAAACCTTCAAACAAATCCGTATGGAGCTGAATTTTGCCCTACACCGTTATTTCATCACCGAAAACCAGATACTCGACCACTGCGGGTTATTGCGGCATATCCCCATCCGTATCATCCATGGCCGCCAAGATTTTCTCTGCCCGATGGAAGCCGGAATGAAGCTCCACCAAGCGCTGCCTCACGCCGATTATGTCGTCTTACCCAATGCCGGGCATATCGCCCAACACGAAGAAATGGTCGACGCACTGGTGGCGGCGACCGATGATTTTGCTGGAACGGGTGGATTTGGTGTGTCCGTATGACCGCTAAAAGACGGCTGATTATCGGCATGACCGGGGCGACCGGGGCGATTTACGGGGTCAGGATGTTGCAGGTTTTGCAGGGGCAAGAGCAATGGGAAACCCATTTGGTCATCTCTTCCGCGGGCGTGGTCAACCTTAAGCACGAATTGGGCATGAAACGCGCCGAGTTGTACGAACTGGCCGATGTCACCCATGGCATCAACGACATTGCCGCCAGCATTTCCAGTGGCGGCTTTAAGACCGAAGGCATGGTCATCGCCCCCTGTTCGATGAAAACCCTCTCTGCCGTTGCGCACGGTTTCGGTGACAACCTGATCTCCCGCGCCGCCGATGTCGTGCTGAAAGAGCGGCGGCGGTTGGTGGTCATGCCGCGTGAAACGCCGCTTAACCTGATCCATATCCGCAACATGGCCAGCGTCACCGAAATGGGCGGGATCATGTTCCCGCCCATGCCCGCGTTCTACAGCAAATCTGATTCCATGATGGCAATGGTCAATGAAACCGTCGGGCGGGTTTTGGATATGTTTGGTGTGGATGTGGCCGGGTTGTATACGCCTTGGGAAGGTTTGTAGTTTGGGGCCCACATGCCGAAAATAAGGCGCTTATTCGTGCCTTTGCCCAGGATGATGGCCTGCCTCTGATCCGTTGGATGGAGGGGCCGGTTGATGATGGGCCATAGGGGCTGCGTGTGGTATCACAGGAGCCTGTTGGGGTCGGGCAATGGGGGCTACGTGTGGTATCGCAGGGGCTGCTTGAGGACGGGTGACAGGGGCGGCGTGCGGTGTCACAGGAGCCAGTTGGGGTTGGGCAATGGGGGCTACGTGTGGTATCGCAGGGGCTGCTTGAAGACGGGCAACAGGGGCGGCGTGCGGTATCACAGGAGCCGGTTGGGGATGGACGATAGGGGGCTCATGCGGCATCACAGCTATCGGTTGGGGAGGTGAAACCGGGGTGTTTTGATGTCCTCCACTAGAAGGCGCGTCAAGCAATATGGATGGTGTTTGCTGGACGGGGTGTGGTCGGTCTGGTTGCCTTACCGGGAAAATGGCTTGCCCGTTCCCATGATAGCCTGGCGTTTGATGGTGCCCTCCATTAGGAAGGCCTCCCCCAATAGGGTTGCCGCCATCATGGCTATGGCCTTGCCAATTATGCGGCTCTCCCCCGTTAGAGTTGCCCCATCCATGATGATCCCTGCCGTAATGCAGGCTATGGCCATGATCAGTGTACCCAAACGGATAGCTTGGCGGCCAATAGCTTGGGGACGGGTAATAAGGAGAGCTAGTCCAGGAATTGGAATAGCTGCTGCTTGGATAGTATTGGCTTGGATAGGAATAATCATAGGTGGCGCAATCGTATTCAGTGCAGGCGCAGCCGCTTAATAAACTAAAACCAAGACGGAGAAGTGTTTTTGTCAATGTATCCATGGCTTAAATCCAGTGAACAGGGTTGTGTTGGCTGCATAATAGGGACTACAAACTTAATCTTAAGTGAACGCTATAAAGCATTTCGGATTCCTTCCCTGGTGTAGTTGAATTTGGCCTTATCAATACCTAGCCCCATGCCTTGATTGGCCTTTAGGGTAAGGGGCTAGTGTAAGGGTTGGGTTGTTGTTTGGCCTGATTATCATATTGAAAATAAACGCCTTGATATTTACAATAATAATGTCGGGTCAGAAATGCTGGTGCCGGCAAACAATACAATAATGAGTCGTATCGACCACTTAACTCACGAGGAAAGAATAATGAAGAAAGTAGCATCTATTTGTGCAGGCTTGCTTTTGATTTTGAGCTCTGCTGTTATTGCAAAAGAACATTCGACCGAAGCTTTGGAACACGCTAAAGCAGCAGTGGAGCACGGTAAAATGGGCCATGCGCCTGTTTTGGTCGAGCACGCAAAATTGGCTTTGGAGCATACGCTAGCGGGCTCCCTAGTTGCCAAAGGGGCGTCAAAAAACCATTTGGACGCGGCATCCAAGTCGCTGCAAGATGCCATTGACCAAGGCGGTTTGGATCAAACCGAACCCGCCACAAAATCGGCGGAAGAAGCAGTCGGGCATATCCAAGCCAGCAAAGCCAAATAAAAGATAAGCGTTAGCGTCGGGAACAATAGGGGCGGGTTGACCGCCCCTATTTTTTTGCCCAAAGCTTTTAATAGGCCATTGCCATGCGCTTGGCTTAGAGGCCGGTCACAGCCCTTCTTGCCACAGGAAAATTGACAAGAAGGGCGTTGCGGCGATAGTTTGGTTTTATGGGGCGGCATATCCAGTGCCATAATTTCTGTGTAAGTTTATATCCCCTAATTTTTACATTTAAATTTTAATGTCTGAACACATGCCGCAAAACATTGTTGTTAGTCGACCTGAAGGGTTGACGGTTGCGTGGGCCCAACGTATTGTCGGGCAACACGAGAAGGGGACGGTTGTGACGCAAGTTGAAATTGTTTCGGTTGATGTGGGTACGACTACGCGCATCCGCTTGGCATTAGACTACAAAGGTGCCAGCGCCTTGCCGCGCCGTTGGTTTGTCAAACTGCCTTCTTTGGCTTGGCGGGCACGGTTTATTACCGCGTTGCCACAATTATTGGCGACTGAAATCCGTTTTTATCAGGAGCTTGCCGACTCGGTGCCTATCGCCCTGCCTGTTTGCCTGGCCGCGCAGAGCCACTGGGGGTTGGGTTCAATCCTAGTGCTTGCGGACGTCGAGGAGAATGGTAGTTTGGCGGGTGATGCGGACGATATTTTGTCAATAGGGCAGGCGGAGCTGGTGATTGACGGGCTGGCGCGGTTTCATGCCCGTTTCTGGCGGCAAGATGCCAGCGCACGGCGGTATCGTTGGCTGGCCGGACGTGTGCGGCGGGTGGAAGACCATTTGGGGACGGTATTGGCCGTGCCATTAATGAAACAGGGGCTACGCAATGCCGGTGATTTTTTTCCGGCCAGATTGTACAAACGGGCGTTGCATTATGCCCGTAACCGCCGCCGTGCCATGCGGTTTTTGACAGCGGCGCCACAAACATTGGTGCACCATGACTGCCATCCTGGAAATTTATTCTGGCAACACGGCCAGGCGGGTTTGTTGGATTGGCAAATGGCCCGTATAGGCGAGGGTGTCAGCGACGTCGCGTATTTTTTAGCGACCGCATTGGAACCAGAACAACGGCGGCGGCACGAAACCGGATTGTTGCGGCGGTATGCCGGGCAGCTTGCGCAGCAGGGTGTCACCGAAATTGATGGCGGGCAGCTTGCAGAGCGGTACCGCGCGCATCTGGTGTACGCTTTTGAAGCTATGGTGGTGACGCTGGCGGTGGGGGATATGATGGCGACGGAAAGCAATTTGGAATTGATTCGCCGTACAGCCATGGCGGTTGATGATTTGGATGCCTTTTCGGCGTTGCCAATATGAACAGATACCTGCCGTACAGCGCTTAAGCTACAATGGAAGGCCGCTATTTTGCGGCGCGTATCCGTCTGGCTTCTTTGGGGTTATGGATAAGCGGGCGGTAGATTTCTATCCTGTCCCCCGCTTTTAAGGGGTGCGCCATGGTGGTGGCTCGCCCAAAAATGCCGACATCCAATAGCTTGTTGGCCAACTCAGGGAAGCGGGATTGTATGCCCGATGCGCGGATGGCGTCCGCAACAGTGGCCGGCGCGGGCAATTCCAAGGCGATTAACGTTTGCCGCCCGGGTGTCGCATAGGCGACTTCGATGGCAAGCAATTCAGACATACACTTGTTTGGCGCGGCTGGTGAAGGAGCTGACCATGGTATTGCAAATCTGGTTGAACACCGCCCCAAATGCCAAGCTAGCCAGTTTGCTGGACATTTCAAATTCCAGGTCCAACGAGATTTTGCTGGCATCCTCACGTAAGGGCATGAAATTCCAAACACCTTCAAGATAAGAAAACGGCCCGTCCAACAGGGAAACAGTTATTTTGCCGCCTTTGTCCATTTGGTTGCGGGTGGAAAAGGATTTTTTAAATCCCCCCTTGGAAATAGACAATTCGGCTTCGACAACATCATCGGCGCGTTTGATGATGCGGCTGCCGCTGCACCAAGGCAAAAACTGAGGATAAGCTTCAATGTCATTAACCAGATCAAACATTTGTTGGGCGGAATATTTGACCAACGCGCTTTTTTGTACAATCGTCATCCTTAAAGAACTCCTACAACATCTAAAAACACCAGAAAAACGGCGGCGGGGGCGAGATATTTGATCAGCAATTGCCATATCTGATAGGTCAATGGGTTTGGTAAATCCAGTTCCTGCTCGCTGTGGCCACGCACCATGATCCAGCCAGCAAACATGGCGATGGCGAAACCACCTATCGGAAGCATTAGGTTGGCAGTGACATAATCCAGCAATTCAAACAAGGTCTGCCCAAAAATCTTAAAGCCCGACCAGCTATTGAAGGAGAAGATGCTCGCAAAACCGATCAGCCAAGTCACCGATCCGGCATAAAGGCTGGCTTTCTCGCGGTTGAAACCACGGGTCTCAATTAGCCAGGCCACCGCAGGTTCTATTAATGCAACCGATGACGACAACGCGGCAAGCACGAGCATGACGAAAAATAAAATGCCGAACAACCAGCCACCTATCATGGAACCAAAGGCGATCGGCAGGGTTTCAAAAATCAATCCGGGGCCGGAATCAGGTTGTAGGCCGTTGCTGAACACAATAGGGAAAATGATGATGCCGGACAACAACGCCACCACGGTGTCGGCAATCGAAACGACGACCACGGTTTCCGTAATGGATATTTTTTTCGGCAGATACGCGCCGTAAACCATCACCGCACCCATGCCTATGCCTAGGCTAAAAAAGGCTTGGCCCATGGCGGTGAGTATGGAATTGCCCGTGAGTTTGCTGAAATCAGGGGTGAACAAAAAGTGCAGGCCTTGAAAATAGCTGGGTGTGGTCATGGCATAACCGACCAATAAAATCAGCAGCACAAACAAACTGGGCATCAGCCAGCGTAACGCTTTTTCCAAACCATTGTTGACACCTTGTTTGACTATCCACATGGTCGCCAGCATAAATGCCGTGTGCCAGAAAGCCAGTTGTACAGGGCTGGCGATAAAGTCAGCGAACAATTGTTTGACGGCGGCGGCATCGGCATCAAAAAAACTGCCTGTGAAGGCTTTCAAGACATAAGCCGAAGCCCAGCCCGCAATCACGCTATAGTAAGACAGGATTAAAATCCCCGCGATAATGCCCATCCAGCCTAGATAATGCCAGTGTTCGTCGGCTTTGGCTTCGGCGGTCAAGGATTCCATCGTCGTGACCGGATTATGCCGGCCACGGCGGCCCATTAGGGTTTCCGACATCATAATGGGTATGCCAATCAGCGCGACACACAGCAAATACACGAGGACAAAGGCCCCCCCGCCGTTTTCGCCCGTGATGTACGGGAATTTCCAAATATTACCCAAGCCCACTGCCGATCCGGTCGCTGCCATAATAAAAGCGGAATGGGACGACCATTCGCCCTGGGGTGATTTTTTCGTGTCTGTCATATAGGTGGCCTCAAAAACACACTTTAATTATTATTATCGAATTATTAATTAGGTTATTAATTGTTTCATGAGTGCTTGCCCAAGCCGTTTTAGTGAAAAAAACAATTTTTGCTGCAAGCACTTATGAAACAATTAATATTATCGCGTAAAATAACAAAATTATGCCATTGCGTCAGTTTTAAATTCGCAGTGGTTTTGTTATTACCTTTCCCGATAACGTAGTCCCCTCCCTATGGCTGACAAAAATTCTAAAAAAGCTAAATCCCAACAAAATTCGACGATTGCCGTTAACCGTCAAGCTACCCATGAATATTTCATTGAAGAGCGGTTTGAGGCGGGGTTGGTCTTGCAAGGATGGGAAGTGAAAAGCCTTAGGGCAGGGAAAGTGCAATTGAAGGAAAGCTATGTGGCGATAAAACGTGGTGAAGCTTGGCTGTCAGGTGCGCATATTTCGGCTTTGTTATCCGCTTCCACGCATATCAACCCCGAAGCCGTGCGCCAAAAAAAATTGTTGTTGAACCGGCATGAACTGAACAAGTTGATCGGTGCTGTGGAACGTAAGGGCTACACATTGATCCCGCTATCCATGTACTGGAAAAATGGGCGGGCCAAACTAGAAATCGGTTTGGCTAAAGGCAAGCAGTTGCATGATAAACGCGCGGCTTCGAAAGACCGCGATTGGCAGCGCGAAAAGGCGCGGATTATGAAAAAAGGTTAATATGGGCAACCCCGTGTTGTTGTCGGCGGCGGACAGCGTGTTGGTTATCGTCGATGTGCAAACTAAATTGACTGCTGTGATGGCGGAAGCCACATCCATGTGCACCCGTGCAGTGGTATTGCTGGAAGCTGCGCAGCGTCTGGCAATTCCGGTTTTGGTCACTGAGCAATTTCCACAGGGATTAGGGCGTACCGAACGGGTGATCTTGGCAAAGCTGCCGGAATTTACGCCAATTTTTGATAAAACGGCCTTTTCTTGCTGCGCAGCCCGCGGGTTTTCTGAAGCATTGCAAGCATCGGGCCGTAAACAGATTGTCCTGGTAGGTGTGGAGGCGCATATCTGTGTTCTGCAAACGGCACTGGAACTGTTGTCTGTTGGCTATCAGGTGCAAGTTGTTGAGGATGCGGTGTGTTCACGCAATCCGAACCATAAGCTTTACGCACTTAAACGTTTGTCCCAACAAGGTGTGATCGTCACCAATTATGAGTCAGTGCTGTTTGAGTGGTTGCGTGATGCCGCCCATCTTGAATTTAAGGCCCTTTCCCGATTGCTCCGTTAATCTCTTAATATTGAATTATGCCCTTAACTTTATTCCTTGAAAAATTATCCCAAAATATTCCAGTCAGTTTTGCTGACACTATTGCGGTTATCGCCGGACATTACCATTATCAGCCAACAACCTTCAGCAATGGCTTAGGTGAAGATAGGTTAGTAAACCCGGCAGGGACGAATGAAGGTTCCTGTAAAATTTTTGCGTTCGCGCTTATTCATCAGCTTGATGAGCGGGCCACGTTAAATTTATTTGGGGATTATTATCGGGTGGATGTGCTAAATGACCCTGAAGGCACGGGCCACCAAAATATCAGGAATTTTATGAAATATGGTTGGGAAGGGGTCAATTTTGAAACTAATGCGCTATCGGCGCGATAAGCTTGAAATTTTTTGTTTTGATGCGGGGTAGTATGGGCCGAATACTGGGGAAATATCGTATCCCGAAAAAACAAACCCCCTCCGATGAGATGATCATACGGAGGGGGTTTGGTCTTATTTACCTGCTATTTGTGCAGCAGTTGAGTTGTTGCTAGTGTGTCTTTTTTCTATTTTAGAAAAAGTTTCAGTTTGAAGGGCCGCAACAGCACCGCTTTGCAAATGTTTAGTTTCGTCTTTTTTCAGTAATACAACCAACAGAACGATAGCAGCGATACATCCGCCAACAATGAACCACAATGAATTGTCTTCTTGTACTTCAGCCATTTTAAAATCCTCTTCTATAGTTATTAATATTTTTGTTATTTCCCTTTCCTCAAGGGAGCAACTCAGAATATATGAGTCGGTTGTCGAAAATACTCTTAAACAACGGGGTAATTTTTATCATGATAACTGTGCTGTGTCAAAGCTATAAATGAAAAATTACACGATAATTAACTTAGGCCTGGAAATGTCATGTGCTTGCATCATTCAACAAATTGAAAATAAAAAAGAAATAATTTTAATGGTGACGGCGGCGGCCAATATGGCCGGAATTAATTTAAAAAATATCTAACAAAAGCAGTTGGAGCTGCACGGACACTCGTCTATGAAAACAGCTTATTAAGGGTTATGATAAGAACCAAGCAGTTATGGCTTGGTTGCAGGCGTTTCCTTCGATGGCCAATTTATGGGGTGCCTTGCTTTTAGTGATTAAGCCCTTATTTTCATTATTAATAATTTCATTGCATACATCAGGAACGGGGATTGGTTTTATGAGCATTTCTTTAAGGAAAGGTGGCAATATCAGTTTGTCCAAGACTGATCCTAGCCTAAAAAACGTGATTGTGGGTTTGGGCTGGGATGCCAGGCCGACAGATGGCGCCGATTTCGATCTTGATGCGAGTGCTTTTATGGTTAAGGCGGATGGCAAAGTCCGTTCAGATAGTGATTTTATCTTCTATAACCAAACCAAATCGGCCTGTGGCTCCGTTGAACATACCGGTGATAACCGTACCGGTGCTGGTGATGGCGATGATGAATCGATTGTTGTTTTGCTGGATAAAGTGCCTGTTGACATCCAGCGCGTGGTTTTTACCGTTACCATTCATGAAGCGGAGCAACGCAAACAAAATTTTGGGCAGGTGACCCATGCGTTCGTCCGTATTGTCAATAAAGATACTGGCGTTGAAGTTACCCGCTTTGATTTAAGTGAAGATGCCTCCATCGAAACGGCGATGATTTTCGGTGAAATATACCGGCATAATGGCGAATGGAAGTTTAAGGCGGTGGGCCAGGGCTATGCGGGCGGGTTAGCCGCCCTAGCACGCCAATACGGTATCAACGTTTAATATCCTGAACACCGTTAATATTAACGGCAGTTATTTTTACAACAACCAAAAAACCGAGGAGACAATAACATGGCAATATCACTGACTAAAGGCGGCAACGTCAACTTAAGCAAAGAAGCCCCTGGCTTGAACAAAATCATCGTCGGCTTGGGTTGGGATGCCCGCGCGACTGACGGTGCGGCATTTGACTTGGACGCCAGCGCATTTTTGGTGAAAATGGACGGTAAAGTCCGCTCCGACAGCGATTTTTGCTTTTTTAACAATAAAGTCGTCGCAGACGGTGCCGTCCAACACATGGGCGACAACACCACCGGAGTAGGCGAAGGTGACGATGAAGTCGTTAAGGTTGAATTAGGCAAAATTCCGGCGGATCTGGATAAAGTTGTTTTCACCGTGACCATTTACGATGCCGAAACAAGAAAACAAAATTTTGGCCAAGTCAGCCATGCGTATATCCGTATCGTCAACGAAGACGGCGGCCAGGAAATCGCCCGCTACGATTTAAGCGAGGACGCTTCGGTCGAGACCGCGATGATCTTCGGCGAGATTTACCGTATCGGTGCGGAATGGAAGTTCAAGGCCGTAGGCCAAGGTTTCGCGGGTGGCTTAGGGCCATTGGCGGCCTCGTTTGGCGTTAATGTTTAAGGAACTATGATGGCTATCAATTTACAAAAAGGCCAAAAAATATCGTTGGCCAAAGAATCCGGCGGCAGCTTAAGCAAAGTCATTATGGGCTTGGGCTGGGATGCGAAAAAAAGCGAGAAAAAAGGCGGTATGCTGGGCGGGCTGTTCGGTGGCGGCGGTAGTAGTGTTGGCGACTCCATCGACTTGGACGCGTCTTGCGTGCTGTTCGATGACAACAACAAATCCGTAGATGTCGTTTATTTCGGACATCTGAAAAGCAAAGACGGCAGCATCACCCACACGGGGGACAACCGCACAGGCGCAGGTGACGGCGATGACGAGCAGATTATCGTCGACCTCGACAAAGTCCCTGCCAACGTCAAATCCCTGGTGTTCACCGTCAATTCCTTCACTGGGCAAACCTTTGATTCCGTCGAAAATGCTTACTGCCGCATGGTGGACAGCAGCAGCAAAGCTGAGATCGCCCGTTACACGCTCAGCTCACAAGGCCCGCACACCGCACAAATCATGGCTAAAGTCTACCGCCACAACGGCGAGTGGAAAATGCACGCCATCGGCGAAAACGGCACTGGCCGCACCATTGAAAACTTGCTGCCACAAATCATCCCCCATCTTTAAAAACTAATGCGCATTTGGTTCAATAAAACTTTTTCCACCATCAGCGCAGTCTTTAATAACCTTCACCTGGCCGGACGGCCAGGTGAAGTCACCATTATCTGCACCCATACCCACCCCACCGCCTCCGCTTTTTTGGCGGCAGACGAAAATTACCTGGAGCCTAGCTCATTAACGGGGCAAGATTATCTGGCTTGGTGCTTGGACTTTTGCCAAAGCCACCGGATCGGTTTGTTTTGGCCGGGCAAAGAGGCCGCGCTGATCAGTTTGCACCATGGCCAATTCAACGCCATCGGCACACAAGTCCTGTCGGTCGCCGACCACGAAACACTGGCTCTGCTCGATAATAAAGCCGAATTTTACGCCGCGCTAAATCCCGAAATCGCCCGGACGATGGACTTTATTGCCGTTGATAATCTGGACGCCTTTGACCGTGCCGTCATGGAATTATCCACACGCCATGACAGTTTGTGCGTCAAACCTTCAGTGTCCGTGTTTGGCCTGGGTTTCCGCATCCTTGACACCCAGCGCGACAGCATCACCCATTTAGCCAAAGGTGTGGAATACCAAATCCCGCTATCCGAATTGCGTTTGGGCATGTTCAACACCCGTCATTTTGAAACGATGTTGGTGATGGAGCACTTGGGCGGGCATGAATGGAGTGTCGATTGCGCCGGACGGCAGGGCGAACTGCTATGCGCCGTGCAACGCAAAAAATCCCTGCTAAAAGGCCACGGCCAAGCAATCGACAATAACGCTGACATCCAAGGCATGGTCGAGCGCCTGACCGGACATTACCGCCTGAACGGCTTGTTCAACATCCAATTTAAGGAAGGCAAGCACGGGCCAAGGTTGCTGGAAATCAACCCGCGCCCGTCGGGCGGTTTTGGCATGGCGTGTCTGGCTGGCGTGAATTTGGCTAAAATGGCTTTACAGGCGATCAAGGGAGGGAAGGTGGTTGTGCCTAGCATTGATTATGGCTTGCGGGTTACGGAAGTTAATTTGCCTGTGGTTTTGCAGGATGTGGATTGAATTTATCAAATATAATCAGTAGTAAACTGTAATGTCCAAAGTTAAATACATATCGGTCAGTGGTTATAAGTCAATACGAGAATTGTTGAAATTTCCATTGAAAAACTTGAATGTTCTGATAGGAGCGAACGGCGCCGGTAAAAGTAATTTTATTAGTGTATTCAGGTTACTCGCTGAAATGGCGGAACAAAATCTGCAAATGTATGTGTCGCTACAAGGTGGCTCTGATGCAATATTACATTTTGGCAGAGGTACTTCTGACAAGTTAAAAATATACTTTGAATTTACAAAGCTAATTAGTGCTAGCTATTATGAGTGCATACTCGTCCCATCTGAAGATAACAAATTAATTTTTGATCTTGAAAGTCGCGTTTTTGGCTCTAAAAGTGAATATCGTGTTAAGACGGGTGACTATGAGGCGGCTCTTCTCCAAACATCTGATAGTCGATATATTCCTAGTTGGCGTATCTACCACTTCCACGACACCAGCGATAAAGCCAAAGTCAAACAACGCCACGCCACTAACGATAACCTGCTGTTAAAACCCGATGCCGCCAATTTGGCCGCCTATTTGCGGATGCTGTTCAAAGACCATAACGACCATTACCAACGCATCGTCAGCACTATCCGCTTGGTCGCACCGTTTTTCGGTAATTTTGTCCAGCGTCCAGGCGAGCCGGAATATATCGAATTGGAATGGACGCAAAAAGGCCAACCGGACACGCCATTTAAAGCCCACGTTCTTTCAGATGGCACATTACGTTTCATCTGTTTGGCGACTTTGCTACTGCAACCCTTGGAATTATTGCCTGTCACGATTCTGATTGATGAGCCGGAACTGGGTTTACACCCTTACGCAATCTCAGTCTTAGCAGACATTTTCAAACAAGTTGCCGAAGACAAACAATTGATTGTCTCCACGCAGTCGGTCGAATTGGTCAATCACTTGTCACCAGAAGACATTATTGTCGTCGATCAAGAAGATGGCGCGTCCGTGTTCAAACGATTCACCTCAGAAGAGCTGTCCGGCTGGTTGGAAGACTATGCAATGGGCGAGTTATGGAAAAGTAATGTCTTGGGCGGGCGGCCTTAATCATGCTGACTGTGATTGTCTTTGCTGAAGGCGAAAGCGAAGAGCAATTTATTAAAAAAATCGTCGCGCCGACGCTTCATCATTTACAGGTTTACCTGAAACCACAACAATTAAAAACGTCAAAAGATGCTAAAGGCGGCGCAGTCAATTTCGAACGGCTGAAAATTAATGCCAGAAATACCTTGCGCCAATATCCCGAAGCGGTGTTGACGACATTTTTGGATTTGTACGGATTAGCTAGCGATTTTCCGCAATTTTGTGAGTCGAAAAACGCAAGCAATGTACATGAACGGATACAAAATCTGGAATCGGCGTTGACAGATGCGATAATCAGCCATGTCGGCTGCCGAACGGAACGCTTCATTCCGCATATCCAACCGTATGAATTGGAAGGGTTGTTTTTTTCTGATGTTGAAGCCTTAATCCGTGCAGAACCTGATTGGAAAAAATATCTCCCTAATTTACAAAAAGTACGCAGTGGCTTCCCATCGCCTGAACACATCAACGATGGCTATGACACAAAGCCCTCAAAACGTTTGGAAACTATCTTAAAACCCGCTTACAAAAAAACACGCCACACGCCGCTGATTGCCGAACAAGTCACACTGGCTAAAATGGAACGGGAATGCCCACATTTTAAAAACTGGCTGGATCGGTTGCGTGGTCTGGCGGGGAGTTAAGTTGTCCATCAGTATAGAAAAGCCCTTAATCATGCTCGGAAATTAGCTGATTTTGGAGCCCAAAAACATATTTTTGGACTCTGGTATTGGGTAAATCTGCACGAATCGTTTTTAACATCCCACCTTTTGCCATACCCAACATGCCCCAAAAACACACCATCCCCCTAGCTACCGGCACACTCCACCTCCACCTAATTCCGGGCAAAATCCCTCTCCACCGTTTATTGGGCTTCGCCGCCCGCGTCAGCAGCAAGCGCAAGTTTTTGCTGGTCAGCAAGGTGCTGGGCAAGCATTATCCCGTGTCACCTAAAATGATGGCGTGGTCTTACCGGGCATTGGCACGGCTGGTGTTACAGCAAACCATTGCCGCCCCGTCGTTGTGGATAGGTATGGCGGAAACGGCGACGGGCTTGGGTTATGGCGTGTTTGCCGCCGCCCATCAGGAAGGCGTGCAAGATGCGCTGTTTATGCAAACCACGCGCTATGTCCTGCAAGGCCACGACTATCTGGCGTTTGAAGAGGCGCATAGCCACGCCACGGACTTTTTTTTGTATTATCCTGAGCAAGCGGCACATCGCCATACCTTCAAAACCGCGCGGACTTTAGTGCTGGTTGATGACGAAATTAGCACGGGCAAAACCTTCTTGCGTTTGATCAAGGCCTATCAGGCCGTCAATCCGCAGTTGGAAAAAGTGGTTATCGTCAGTTTGGTCAACTTCGCCCATGCGGCTGACCGCCGTTTTTTAGAAACCGAATCCGGTGTAGCCGTTGAATGGGTGTGTTTCCGCGAAGGTGAGTTAAGCTTTGACGATAGCCACAACGCCGCGCTGGACGACATCACCATTAACGTTTCCGGCAATGGGGCTTGCAAAAAACCTTTGTTGGCTTGGCCAGGACGATTGGGTATGTCCACCCCGATGCACTGGCAAGCGGGGACGCTGGAACGGCTGTTGCCGCTGTTAGGTGCTAGCGACGCTGACCCGCGCCCCGTGTTGGTGTTAGGCACGGGCGAATGCAACCCGCCCGCGATCATGCTAGGGCGGGATTTGGAACTGGCGGGTTATAAAGTCAAAGTGCAAAGCACCACCCGCTCGCCCATCCATCAAGGCAATGCCATCGCCGCCGTGTGCCAATTCACTGACAATTACGGCGATAATATCCCGAACTTTCTCTACAACCTGGATTTGTCCGCGTATCGGCAAGTCATTTTGTGCCATGAAACGCCGCTGAACTACGCGCTGCTAAGCCGTCTACACGCTTGGCGGGCGATCAGCGCACGTTTCCAACTTACCGGCCCGTCCACTCACGATGCAACGCTACATTTTTTTAGACCTTGACGACACCCTGTTCCAAACCCTGCGCAAATGCCCTGATGCCAGCGACCCGCGTTTGCAAGTGCGGGCGTGCTTGCCGGACGGCACGCCCAATTCCTACGCCACCGCCAAACAACAATGGTTATGGGATTGGTTCAACCAAGGCTTCCGCGTCGTCCCCGTCACCGCGCGGGATATGGACGCTTATCGGCGTGTCATCGGTTTGACGTTTCAGGAAGAGCAAATCATCAACCATGGCGGCGTGATTTTGGACAAACACGGCGGGATTGATCCGGTCTGGATGGAAAAAATGACTCAAGCATTGCTGCTGTATCAACCTGCTTTCAACCGGATATGGGCGGATATTGAAGCGTTTTGCGCCCAAGATGGCCGCTACAACGTCCGCCTGGCGCAAGACCTTGGCATCACCTGGTACGGCTACATCAAACACCAGGGCGGCACAGAAGCGGCGTTGGCGGGATTATTGGCTATGGTCAAAACCCATCCGGCGGTGCAAGATGGCGGCGTGTACTGGCACATCAACGGTAACAATCTCGCCGTATTGCCCAAAATCATCGCCAAAGAAAATGCCGTGGCGTATTTGCTGGCAAAATATCATCAGGATCATAGCGAAGTGCTGAGTTTCGGTGCGGGCGATAGCAAGACCGACGCGCCGTTTCTGGCTTTGTGCGATTATGCCTTGATTCCTAAAGGCACTCAGTTGCATCAGAAATTGGCAGGACAATAACCGCACTAACAGATAAGATTGGGCAAATACCTCAAATACGTTAAACTTAATACCAACGTATAACTTATGCCTATAAAAAACCCATGCAAACCCTAAACATCCTAAACAAAGGTCAAGTAGTGATTCCCGCAGAATTGCGCTTGCGCTATGGCATCAAACCCGGTAACCGCATAGAAATACGCGATGCAGGTGATCATTTAGAGTTATATCCTTTGCCGGACAACCCGATAGCCGCCTTCCGTGGTTCGCTAAAACTAAGTGGGTCGTTAGCTGATCAGCTAATTACCGAACATCAGCAAGAAGTTAAACAAGATGAAGGCCGTTAAACCTGTTTATGTGCTGGATGCTTGTGCCTTATTGCGCCTAGCGCAAGACGAACCCGGCGCCGAGCGGGTCGCGGA
The DNA here is from genome assembly GCF_000384075.1 of Methylovulum miyakonense HT12. Classification (GTDB taxonomy): domain Bacteria; phylum Pseudomonadota; class Gammaproteobacteria; order Methylococcales; family Methylomonadaceae; genus Methylovulum; species Methylovulum miyakonense. Next base: position 428,638 of record NZ_KB913025.1, on the reverse strand, counting down.
TATTTTAGTTGCCGCACAAGCGGGCGAAGCGCGGGTTTTATTGCATCAAATCAACCTTGGCGAAGTGGTGTACCGTATCGCCAAGGGCTTTGGCTATGCAGTTGCCGAACGCAAACGCGCCGAAATCAAATTATTGCCCATTGAAACCGTAGCATTTTCCGACGATATTTTTTGGGCGGCGGTCAAACTAAAATCCCAGTATGCCATGTCCTACGCTGATTGCTTTGCGGCGGCTTTAGTCCGGCGCGAACAAGCGGTGTTGCTGAGTAGTGATCCTGAGTTTGGCGTGTTGGGTGATGCGCTGACTGTGCTTAAAGTTTAAGATTATTGTGTAGTCAGAAAATAGTGGATAAATAAGCTTTAGCGGATTAGCAATGGCGAGGCACGCCTTACGAGTTTTTGTGATACATCTATCACTTTTAAAATAATTTAAAAATTTGCTAAACAAAAACGCCGCTCAAGTGAATATAAAGTTCACCTACAGAAAAAGGACGCCCCATGCGTATCTGTATCCACCGAGGCAGCAAACAAATCGGCGGCAGTTGTGTTGAAATTGAATATCAAAACCAGCGGCTTTTAATTGATCTTGGCTTGCCGTTAGATGCCGAAAGCAACGACAGCCGCTATCTTCCACCCATTCAAGCACTAGATGGCAATGACCCGTCATTACTCGGAATCTTAATTTCCCATCCACATCTGGATCATTTTGGGCTACTCGCCCATATCTCCCCCAACATACCAATTGGCATGGGCGTTAATGCCCGCCGTATATTGGCAGCCGCCGCGCCTTTCCTTCCTGGTAATATACCCATTCCGGCATCTGGTTGGGATTACCAATCACATCAGGCATTTACAATAGGCCCTTTCACAATAACCCCTTTTTTAGTCGATCATTCCGCTTATGATGCCTATGCTTTGTTAATTGAAGCAGGTGGAAAACGGCTTTTTTACAGCGGCGATTTCCGCGCTCATGGAAGAAAATCAGTACTATTCGATCGACTGGTTGAAAGCCCACCGCAAAATATTGATGCCTTGCTAGTGGAAGGTTCCTCTTTGGGCAGGCTTGATACCGACCAACGTTTTCCGGGCGAAACGGAACTTGAAGAACAACTTGTCCAAGCTTTTTCTGCTACGGAGGGAATAGCTCTAATTCATACCTCCGCCCAGAACATTGACCGGATTGTCTCAATTCTGCGGGCTTGTAAAAAAACAGGCCGTAAATTGGTGATAGACCTTTATGCCGCCGCCATATTGGAAGCCACAGGAAACCAAAATATTCCGCAATCAGACTGGTCCGATGTGGCCTTGTTTATACCTCAATCACAACGGATTCAAATCAAGAAAAATGCTTGGTTTGAGTTGTTGAAAAAACACTCGAAAAACCGGATTTTTATTGAATCGCTACAGGAATCGCCAAAGCAATCAACGATCTTATTCAGGCCATTGCACTGCCGTGACCTTGAAAACGCCAATTGCCTAGCAGGAGCGGGCTATATTTATTCGCAATGGGAAGGCTATTGGGAAAATGGCACGTACGCCCAACTAAAAGATTGGTTGGCGCATCACAACACCCCCAAGCAAAGCATACACACGTCCGGTCATGCCAGCCCTGTTGATTTGAAAGTCTTTGTTCAGGCATTGGTTCCTAAAAAAGTCATTCCGATTCACAGTTTCATGCCGGAACGCTATGCTGACCTTTACGCGAATGTGGAACAACATCATGACGGCGAATGGTGGGAAATATAGATTGCCGTACTCCAAAAAACACCCGAAAATTTAATGACTAAGGAAACTAGAATGGCTTTTGACCGTGAAATATCAGATGAAATGATTGATGCACTTAACGAGAAATATATGGACGAAAATGGCTGGTGGCGTAAATTGGCCGGCCATGAGGATACCTTGATAGCTATTCGCGATAAGTATCTGAATGTTTATTACAATGGTTGCAATGTCGCTAAGATTGAATTCAAAAATAAAAAGCTCAAGGCAAGCATTCATTACAAATATCTGTTAAAAAAGGAGATTAATAGTCCTTACATTGAGCAAAATGATGATGGGTTTAAAATTGCCAGTCATGCTGATCTTTTTATTACATCGCTATTGGATTTTGATGACATTAAGAGAGCAACAAAAGCCTATGGTGGTATAGAAAAAATAGGTGTCCACAAAATAATCCGTACTAATCCAAATATAGTGGATACTGAAATTGCCTTGGCTGAAGCTAAATCCGATAAAGATAATGATGCGGGAAAAAAGAATTCACGAATCGACTTTTGCGCCATTCAAGAAGAGAGTGGAAAATTGCTGTTGAGGTTTTTTGAAGCCAAGCATTACTCAAATAAAGAGCTAAGGGCAAAACAAGGTAGCGAGATTAAAGTGATTTTACAATTAGACAGATACCAAAAAATTTTAGAAAATCAAAATGCCGATATTGTGTCCTCCTATAAAAAACTAATTCACAAAGCCGCCAAGATTCAAGGAAAAAATATCCTTGGAAATATTTTAGAAAAATACCCCGACATCAATGCATTAGAAATTGACCCTGAACCCAGATTGGTTATATTTGGTTTTGATGAAGATCAGAAAGAAGGGAAAAATTTCAATAAGCACATGGACGCATTAAGAGCAGAATTAGGTGAGTCGCCAAAAAAGAAACGGTTGCTGCTTAAAGGCGACATAAAAGGTTTTACATCGGGGATTAGCTCGTAAGGCGGAATAGCTCGTTGGGGTGAGGAACGAACCCCAACAACACCCACAGCGTTGGGGTTCCTATCGTCACCCCAACCTACATCTTAACCTTAAAAACCATGACCCAAATCCCCTTCTCAGGTAGCTACTCCCCTAATGATGTTGAGTTCCTGCTCAAACAAATCACTATCGAAAACACCCCTATAGCCGTCAAAGAAGCCCTGATCCAATCAGGACAAAAGCATTATTCGCAAATGCTCAGCCATGAGTCTTTGCCTTCGGAAGCCTATCTGGAGTTGTTCCGGCAGGCGATGGCGGCGAACAGGCAGCGGGTGGCGGCGGATGTTATTAGTTTGGCTGCGGGGATAGTCGCCACGCGCCCGCACGGCATCACGTTGGTGTCGTTGGCACGGGCGGGGACGCCAGTTGGGGTGTTGTTGAAGCGGGTGCTGCAAAGCTATCACCAGGTCAACGCGGCGCATTATTCCATTTCCATTATCCGCGATGTCGGCATCGACACCCATGCCTTGCGCCATATCCTGCAACGCCACGCGCCGGAAACGCTGGTGTTTGTCGATGGTTGGACGGGGAAGGGCGTGATCGGGCGGCAATTGGCGGCAAGTTTGCAGCGGTTTGCCGAAACTGATAATGTCACTATACCCGCCGAACTTTATGTGTTGGCGGATTTGTCCGGCACGGCGGCGGTGGCGGCTTCGGCGGAGGATTATCTGATCCCTTCGTGCATTTTGAACGCCACGGTGTCTGGTTTGGTCAGCCGTTCGGTGTATGATGCGCAAACCGCCGCCGCTGGTTTTCATGGTTGCGTGTATTATCAGGACTTTGCCGAGCACGATTTGTCGGGAGTTTTTATCGACGGGATCCTCGCTAGTGTCGACGGACAATGGGGCGATGCCCGGCAGTCCATCCGCCCGGCGCGGTACCAGACAGGACAGGCGGCGGTTGCAGAGAAACTGCTGGCCGATTTGGCAACGCGTTATAATGTCAGCCATCCCAATTACATCAAACCCGGCATCGGTGAAGCGACCCGCGTGTTCTTGCGCCGTGAAGCCAGATTGTTGCTGTTACAAGACGATGCCGCCGAAGCCACCTTGCATTTGCGTTGGTTGGCGGAGTCCCGCGCCATCCCGATTGTCGTTTGTCCCGATTTGCCTTACCGCGCCGTAGCCTTAATCAAAGAGATAACAACATGACCCTGCTCCATCCTTCCTTATCTGAACCGTTTTCACCATGGATGTTGGGTGCGCCGCTGTACATGCCCGCGCATCGGCGGGATTTGGTGGCTATCGCCAATGGTGAGAAGCTCCCATTTTTGCGCTCGATGATTTTTTGTACTGAAGATGCGGTTTCCGATGCCGATATTGACAACAGTTTGCGGCACTTGGCGGCCTGCCTGCCGGATTTTGATAATCATGCAGGGCGTTTCCGGTTCATCCGTGTGCGCAACCCTGAAGTGTTGGCGCGTTTGCTGGCCTTGCCGCATATAGAAAAGATTGACGGTTTTGTGTTGCCCAAATTCACCGAAGAGGTGTTCGATGCTTATTTTTCGCAATTGCAGGGGACGGCGTTTAAAGTGATGCCGACTTTGGAGACCCGCGAAGTGTTCGACGGGCTAGCCATGCTGCGTTTGCGTGAGCGCTTGGTGCAAGCCGACATTTTTCCGCGTATTTTAATGTTGCGCATTGGCGGCAATGATTTGATGAATGTGTTGGGCTTGCGCAGGCCGCGTGGTTTGACCATTTATGACACGCCCATGGGCCATGTGATTGCGCAACTGGTGATCTTGTTCAAACCCTACCATTTCGCGCTGTCCGCACCGGTGTTTGACTATCTCAACGATACGGTAACTTTGCATAAAGAGATTGTCCTGGATTTGGCGCATGGTTTGACGGGCAAGACCGCCATCCATCCTGACCAAATCCCTGCGATTGAAGCCGCTTATGCGGTTGACCGGGAAGATTATGAAATGGCTTTGAGCTTGAACGATGATGATGCGCCCGCCGTCTTTAGGATGCACAACAGCATGTGCGAAGTCGCCACGCACCAGCAATGGGGCAAAGCCATCTTGCACCGCCAAAGCTGTTACGGTGTTAAAATGCCCAGGACTTTAGACGAGTACGCCGGACTAGCGGTTTCATAAACCTGGAGGTGGCTACATGAATGCCAGAATTGACCTTGTTCCCGGGCAAAATTGTGTATTGCCGACCCATGATTTGCATATCATTTTAAACCACGCCCAAAACCCGCCCGACATTGAAGTGCGGCTGGATAGCCATCGCGACGACCAGTTCACATGCGCCATTGCGATGCTAGAAAATATCAACCACCCGTTGTGCATCACCAAACTGCCGGATTATTTTTCGGGCCATCAACACATGGGCCGCGCCTATGGCTGGGGCTTAAACTATGTTGCCGGGAGTAAATAAAATGCTTGACCAACCATCCACTAAACCACGTTAATTTTTAGGAGCAGACCATGAGTTTCGATAGTTTTTTAAACCAATTAAAAACCAAAGCCAGCGAATTAAAAACCGAAGCTTTGAAATTTAAAAACAAGGATTTTTTGAATGCGGCAATGGCCGGTTCCGCCTTAGTGGCGATGGCTGATGGCAGTGTCAGTTCGGAAGAAAAGCAAAAAATGGTCAAGTTCATCGAGGGCCATGATGCCTTATCCATTTTTACTACCAGCGATGTCATCAAAGCCTTCCAGGATTTTGTCGGGCAATTGGAGTTTGATAAAGACATTGGCGAGGCCAAAGCCTACCAGGCTTTAGGTAAGATGAAATCAAACATTGAGGCGGCGCGTTTGTTGATCCGCATGATTATTGCGATTGCCGCTTCTGATGGGCATATTGATGAATCGGAAAAAAAGGTCGCCGCTAAGATAGCTAGGGAATTGGGCTTGAATCCGGCGGATTTTGAATTATAAGGTTACGGAAATGCCGGACGGGTTTTTGGCCTGTCCGGCATAAAGCTTACTGCCCTGGGTTAGTGCAGAACGTTTTTGGGGTTTGTGCAGGCGGAATGCTTTGCAAGTAAGCGTAAATGGCCTCCAGGTCAGTATCGCTCATTTGACCCACAATAGGCCAAGGCATCACTTGCAAGGTTGTGCCAGGCGCATCATCGGGTGCATGGCCTGTGCGTAAGGTGGATTTGAACTCGGCCAGACTAAAGCCGGCGGGTTTGCCGTGAATATCAGGTGTTATGTTCCGCGAAACAAACGGGCCAAAGGCGACACCGCCAGCCAAATATGTCGTGGAGTTGAATTGTTTCTTTTCACCCTTGAATGGATTACGCCCAACTTTGTAAGTCGGGCAACTGTGGCAATCTGCACAACTGCCTTGGGCATTGACTATGTAACTGCCTTGGTAGACTTGGTCAGTTGTTTTCTTGAGTGTGATCGGTAAGACCGCATTCGCTCCGGTGACAATGTTTTTGCCGATATTTATGCGTGTTTCTTCAGGGGTGCGGACAGTGATTGAGCCAGCCATGCCTGCATGGATGGTGCAATGGTAGGCAAATGTTCCGACCGTCTTAAATGCCCGTGCAAAAGATAGGCCTGGAGCCAGGTTAGCTGACCACAAATTGCTATTATCTTCAGTTGTTGTGTGTGTGAAAGCGCCTTTATTGACCCACTTGACCGTATCTCCCAGGTCAACTTTTAGTGGGGTGGGGTTAAAGTTGAAATCTTGTATATTGACGGTGATGGTTTTAGCGTAAGCCGATAATGATGCCAATGACAATATCATGGCCAGAATCGTGCAATTGATGCGGTTCATATATCCTCCAATAATTAAGTATGTAGTTATATTACGTGCGTGGGAGGCTATGTTTATATCACAGGTAACACTCTGTTTCACAGAGTTTTTTCGTATTTTTATTAACGTGGCAGGCGTGAAAAATTACCTTTTCCATGCACGTAAATTTAAAATCACGCGCCCCATCAATTCCCCCCAATCACCTACTTGGGTTTGCCGGATTAACTTTGTGTCCGGATACCACACGCTATCTTCACGCTCCAGCAGCCACCGCCAATCGGAATGTTGGCCCAGCAACAGCCAAGCGGGTTTGCCTAAAGCCCCGGCCAGATGCACGATGGAGGTGTCCACACTAATCACCAAATCCAGCTGCTTGATCAAGGCGGCAGTCCGCGCGTAATCGGTCAGTTCGGGTTCCAGATTGATGATGCTATGGGTGTTCAGGAAATCAGCGTCATCAATGGGCAATGGGGTTTGCAGGCTATAAAAAGTCGTATCGCTAACTGACAGTAAGGGTAACCAGTTTGGCAATGGGCAAGAGCGGTGGCGGTCATTTTGATGGGTATGGCTACCAGCCCAGCAAATGCCCACTTTAAGGCCTTGTCCCTTAAGGCGTGGCACTGTGATGTGGGCAGGAATATGCACATACGGTACGGCGGCGGGCAAATTATGCAGGCCAATGCCTAGGATATGGGGAAGGCTTAACAAGGGGCAAAGGTAATCAAAACTGTCCAACGCGACATTGCCCGGTAAACGGGCTTCTGCAACACCTTCGCAATTTGCCAACAAAGGCCGCAGTGCTTCGGTGCACACCAATATCAGCTTTTTACAGCGTGCGGCAGCCAGGGGCAGGAAGCGGGCGAATTGCATGGCGTCGCCCGCGCCTTGTTCGGTATGCACCAACAGAATTTTGCCGCCAATATCCTCGCCTTGCCAACGGGGTTGTGGGCACGCAAATGGCGTAAATGCCGGGGTTTGCCAACGCCACTCGTATTCAGCCCAGCCTTCGTCCATACGCCCTAGTTTTAGCAAAATCATCGCCCGGTTCATGTGCGCAACGGCGTATTGCTGGTCGGCCGTGATGGCTAGTCCGTAATGGTGCAAGGCTTTGGCCCAGTTTTCTTGTCCGGCAAAACAGAGGCCTAAGCTGTTGTGGGCTTCGGCATGGTTGGGTTGTAAGGCAAGCAGTTGCAACAATTCCGCCTCACCTTCCTGCCAACGTTCAAGGTTCGCTAAGGCCACGCCCAGGTGAAAACGTGCCGGAATATGTCCGGGGGCTTGTGACAAGAGTTGGCGGTACGCGTCAATGGCGGCTTCCAGGTTGCCTTGGTGGTGCTGTTGCGTAGCCGCTTCGAACGCTAAGGTTAACGGTTCGGGTGTGGCCACTTCGGCAAGGGCCTCGTCGGGCAGGGAATAGGAGCTACGCACCAGCGGGTCGTCCATATCCAACAAAACCGGAAACCGGTGCGGCAACACTTGCACGGCAAAGACCTCTTGCACCGAGCCAGTGAACGCCACGCAAGCGACGGTCTGGCCCTTTTCAATGTCCACGACCCACACCCCGCAATGCCGTTCGCCAGCTTGCGAAGTCAGCGGCAAGCCGGAAAAAACGGCGGTTTCGCGCACCTGTGAAAGGCCGATAAATGCGTAACGCCCCACAAAATCCAGGCCACGGGTAAAGCCGGGGACTTGGGCGATGACTGTCCGCACGCCGCTATTGGGGTTGACGGTACATAATTGCCCCGCACCCGATTCCAGATACCATAATTTGTTTTGGTACCAGCGCGGCGAGTGTGGCATGGATAAGCCTGTGGTGATGATGCGCCCGTCCGGCACGCTCATCAACAAACCACCTGAAGCCTTATTGGCCCGCCAGCCCGCCGCCGTATCGGTTTTGCCAAGGGCGGTGACAAAGGCCGGTTTGCCATTTTTTAAAGCCATGCCGTTAAGATGGCAGCGGTCACTTAAATCATAAGCCGTGACAAAAGGTGGGCGCCAGCGTGGCACAACGCTATAGGCAGAATCCAGGGTGCACAAACACGACATGCGCGTATTGACCAACCATAATTCACCGTCATCACTATAAGCCATTTCGTGGATGTCTATGTCGCCTGTTATGTGTACTGAACGGGGCAAATAGCAGGCGTCATGCACGGCTGGCACGGCCATTTTTTGCCCGACAGCCGGTAAATTGGCATACTCCCATAATTGATAACCCGTACCGACCGCTAAGCGTTCTTTATAAGCGGCAATTCCCATCGGTTTTTCCAGGCCACAAAAATGTGTGTTCAGGACATCCTCTTGGGTTCTTAGGATAATCAGTTGCCCTGCCTGATAAGTGGACACCAGCACGGATGCCCCCAGAAAGTTAAGCAAGGCAGGGAAGGATGGGGTATGTTGGCTGGCGAACGGGATGCTCATGGCTTGGGTTCCTGAAAATGGCCGGGGATGGGCTCTGCAAAAAGAAGGGGGGTCGCCACTATAAACGATGGGAGGTTTTTTTACCTCTTAGGCGGTCAGCTTTATTAATGGATGTCGCGCGCTGGCTATGGGCTATCAATGTTTACCGTAAGTTTTTACTTTGCAAATTATTTTTTTGTTTCCCGAATAACATCCGTTATTTATAGGGTCTCCAAAACCACACTTCATCAGCCCTAGCATACGCCCGTTAGCCGTTTGCCTATCCGGCATAGCCCTAGGGGCATCCATCGGGATTCCCCTAGGCAAGGCGGTTTTAAGTTAGGGCGTGCAAGCTTTGGACGGTTGGCGCACTAGGGGCAAGCCCACATGCCGGACAGGGATGTGATCTCCGCCACCAAGGCGTTTGCCTGGATACCCGTGGCATAATCATTCGCGTCGGGGGTGCCATCCGTGTCTATGCGGGTGATGGTTCTTTTTAGTTGTGTGCAGGAGCCTTCGTTTAAGCCTTGGCCTTTGTAGTTTCCGGCGCTCAGCAACTGGTTGCGTAAGGCGGCGATACGCTGGCTGGCATGAAAGATGTTGCCGGTACCAATAATTCCGCCACTATTGACGGCGTTGTTAAAAAAACGCACGGTGGTGGAGACGCTTTTTGGAATCCTGACCGTCTTTTCAAACGCGCCAATATCGCAACCACCATCGGCTGGCTGCGGACGTTGGATGCCGCGTTGGTCTTGGTTGCTACATAAAGGCTTGTTGGCAACATCCAGTGCAAGGCTGGTGCCCCGCAGCATGTGGGTTTCGGTATAGCCGCCGTTATCCAACAAAAAACCTAATTTCGGATCACCCGAAATGTCCGCGCCACAACCGCCGTCTTCAATGAGGTTTACGCCCTGTAAGGCCGCGACCCCACTACTATTGCCGCCACCACCACTGCTGCTGTTGATGCAGTCGCCGCCCGTCTTGCTATTGGCAATCAGGGTATTGGTCAGGGTCATGTTTTTTATGTTAAAAATGCCCCCACCTTTGTTGGCCAAGGCCTGGTTATTGGATAAAGTGCTATGGCTTATGGCCAGCTTACCTTTGTTAACAATGCCCCCGCCACTATTGCTTGCTTTATTGCCTGTGACGGTGCTATTGGATAAGCCCATATTTTCAGTGTTGTTGATACCGGCCCCTCCTGATGCCAAATTATAAGAGATGGTGCTATTGATGAGCGTCAGGCTGTTACTAACCGTATCCAAATTAAAGCCGTTATCAATGCCTCCGCCGCTGGTGGCGTTGTTATGTGATACCCTACTATTGGTGATTGTCATGATGCCGTGGTTGCGGATACCGCCACCCCCGTTTGAGGCGCTGTTTCCAAAAATGCTGCTGTTTGCGATAGTCATGGTGCCGGTGTTCATAATCCCGCCACCTATAGGCCCCGTCCAACGGAGGCTGCTGCCAATGGTTTCATTTTTAAAAACCTTGCAATTGCTTAACCCCATGCTGCCAGCGTTGTAAATGCCGCCGCCAAAGCCGCTTTCGCCATTAATCGAATAACCCGCATAGGCGCTGTTGTTGTTGATATGGCTATTGGTCAGCGTGGCGCTGCCGCTGTTACTGTTATAAATGCCCGCACCTTGGCTGCCAAAACAGTAATAATCGCATTGGGTAAAGGTGCTGTTACCCGAAACCTTGCTGTCGTTCAGCCTCAATCGTCCGTCGTTTAAAATCCCCGCGCCTTTTTCGGCATAGCCATGGGTGATGGTGAGTTTGTTGATGGTCAGGTCGCCCGTGCCGCTGATATGGAATGCACGTAAGCCGAGGGCGTCGACAGTCGAGCCCCGGCCGTTAATGGTGATGATGCTGTTGATGATGGGTAAGCCATCTTCGTTGCCCGAACCTAATAAGGAATAATGGGTTTTGGGCGCAAGGTTGATAATATCGGCGCCACTACCGGATGGGCAACCGAATGCGGCGCCGTCGGTATCGGTATCGGTATTTGCATTTCTGATCGCATTGTAGAGTGTGCAGCCACCCGTGGCGTTGATGGTGGCGGCTTGCATGACCGGGCTTGCCGCCAAGGCGAGGGCCAGGGCCAGGGTATGGCGTCGGAAAGGGAAAAACGGTGGTTGATGTGGGGTCATCGTGTGCTCCTCGCTGGGTGAAGGTGTTGTTATAAAAATAAATCCCTTTCCAGGCGATAGCGTTTTTCTAAACAGCGGCGCTATGTCTGCCTTTAAATCCTATGGCTAAAATGGGACTTTGTCATCAAGATTAACGATGCCAATCCACGTAAGGGCATGGCCATGCGCCTGTGGCGGCAAGATGTTTAAGATTACGGGCTATCAAAGGTTTTGTGTCAATTGGCCGTACTTGGTTTGGTTGCATTGCCGTTAAATCCGTGGCTGGCTTATTTGTCCATTTTAACTTGAGCAGGATAACCACAAATTAGGATATTATTCTGTGATTTATTACCTGTTTTTGAAAATAGCCAATTGGGTTGCCAAATTTAAAACTGGGAATTGACATCGTCCCTTCTAAGGTGCTTATGCAGGGTAAACATATTCGTCCACTACCAATACCAGTCATCGGTGTTGGCGGTGTTGTATTTAACGGCCAACAGGTCTTGATGATTAGGCGTAACCAGGCGCCAGGGCAAGGATTGTGGTCAATACCTGGGGGTAAACAGGAAGCGGGGGAAACCCTGGTGCAGGCTTGCCGGCGTGAGGTCGCTGAAGAAACGGGATTGCTTGTTGACGTAGGGCATCTGGTCGCTGTCGTCGAAAGGCGGCCCGAAGGTTTCCATTATGTGATTATGGATTTTTTGGCGGTCCTAGCGGAACCCGCCTCAGGGGAACCTGTTGCCCAAAGCGATGTGTCGGAAGCAAGATGGCTATGTTTGCACGATTTGCCCAATTATCCGCTGGTTGATGGTTTGCTTGAGATCATTATGCGCAGCCACCGGGTATTTAATGGCGAATATTCGGCAGGCTTGTATGATGCTAATGGGCGGCATACCGATTTTATTCTGCTGGCCAATCCGGATTTAGAAAGTGTGGTTAAACAGGCAACGAGGATATAAATAACAAGAATGGCAGAAAAGCATATTTACAAGGTGACTTTGGTAAACCATGAGCAAATTTTTGAGGTCTACGTCAAAAGTGTTTACCAAGGCGAGTTATATGGTTTCGTGGTGATTGAGGATTTTGTGTTTGATGAAAAAAACACCCTAGTGGTCGACCCCTCCGAGGAGAAACTAAGGGCAGAATCCGAAGGTGTTGAACGGTCTTTTATACCTGCCCACAAAATTATCCGTATTGATCAGGTGCAGCGGAGGGGCAAAGCCAAAATAGTGGAGGGTCAGAAAGGGCAGGCGGATGGGGTTAACAAAATTTCCATGCTGTTCCGCCCTGATAAAAATTGACGTTATGTCCCTAATTGGGACATGACCTTCCCGGGCTATTTGACTATGCGCAAATTGGGCCTGGTGGGGGGCTTCTTTTCGGGAGGCGGCTCCCCCCCGGCATCTTGGTATTCTTCTTGGTCAAAGCCCATCCCTTTGTTGTTTTCCTTGGCATAAATGGCCAATACGGCGGCGATAGGCACAATGATATGCATGGGCTTGCCGCTGAAACGGGCGTTAAAGTGGATTTCTTCATTGCCTAAAGATAAGGCTTCAATCGCTTGCGGCCTGATGTTCAGGACAATTTTGCCGTCATTAACAAACTGCTGCGGAAGCACGGCATCATTGTGCAATGCATCGACGAGCAAATGGGGGGTCAGGTTATTGTCAATGATCCATTCATAAATGGAGCGGATCAAATAGGGCTTTAACGGTGTCATTTAAGCTCTACCATTTCTTTTTCGGCATCGCTTAAACTGCGTTTAAAGGCGGCCCGTTTGAAAATACGCTGTGCATAGTTATTGATGATTTCATTTTGGGTGGTCACATCAATACCGACGCTGGGGAGACGCCACAATAAGGGCGCGATGACACAGTCAATCAATGAAAACTCGTCGCTCATGAAATAAGGCCGGGCGGCAAAAACAGGTGTCGCTGCAAGCAGGCTTTCACGCAACAGTTTTTTGGCGCGTGCAGATTTTTTCTCGCCTGACGAAGAGATCTCTTCCAACAATTGGTACCAATCCTGGTCGATACGTTTGATCACCATCCTCGCCGTCGCACGGGATACGGGATCCATCTGATGTAATGGCGGGTGCGGGAAGCGTTCGTCCAGGTATTCCATGATGATCCGGGAATCGTATAAAACCAATTCGCGTTCTATTAAGGTGGGCGAAGTGCCAGTTGGGTTTAATTCCAGTAAATCTTCAGGTGGGTTTTCCGGATCATAAAATTCTATGTCAGCGGTGATCGCTTTTTCGTGTAAGACAAAGCGGGCGCAGTGGCTCATCGGGCAGGTGGCGGATGAAAAAAGCGTCATTACGGATTTACGGGTAATAATATTTGCCACAGATAACAACCTCTTTGACGTATGTAGGGCGGAAAAAAAGGCCATTATAGCATGAAGCGTAAAGCTTTTTGTGGGTTCTGTCTGATTGTTGACCATAAGAAAACATCCTTGTTTTCTTATGCGTTTAGGATAGGAAGTTAGGGTTAATGGACATCCTTCCAATATTCTTTTTTCAGCAAATAGCCTATCACAAAGAAAACCAGCAAGAAAAACAGCACGTATTTGCCCATTTGCTGCCTTTCCAATTGCACGGGCTCGCCTACATAAACCAAAAAATTCACCAAATCATTGGCCATGATGTCAAATTCTTTTTCTGTCAAGGTGCCGGGTTCGTGTTGGACTAGCTCGATGTATTCACCGTAAATGGTTTTCCTAGGCACGGCATGTTGTTCGCCCTGTAGCTCCCAGAATGGGTTTGGCATCGCCGTGTCCTGAAATACCAGGTTGTTGACACCGAAAGGCCGTTTCGGGTCGATGTAATAACTTTTTAAATAGCTATATAGCCAGTCTTGGCCGCGTGAACGGGCGATCAACGATAAATCAGGCGGCTGGGTGCCAAACCATTTTTCGGCGTCGTGCTTGTTCATGGCGCTGTGGATCTGGTCATAAATGCCCGCGCCCAGTGGGGCGATGTCATTTAGGATCACTTTTTCGTCCACTTCCATATCTTTGGCAATACGCAAATAGCGCATGTGTTTGATGGAATGGCAGCCTAGGCAATGGGTGACAAAATGTTTGGCTCCGCGCAGCAAAGAGATTTTGTCGCCAAGGTCAATATCGGCGTCATCAAGTTTGACGCCCTCTGAGGCGTTAGCCGTTAGTGACAGCAGTAATAATGATAAGGTTAGGAAATTTTTCATATTAGTCGAGGCTCTCTACCAGTTTTTTTGCAAAGCGGGCTAGGACATGGCGTATACCAGTAGGGTTAGGCCGTCTACTGAAGAAAGAGCTTCTGAACACGCCGTGTTCAGGCTCACCTGTCGTCGGCAACAATTCGGTGATTTCTTCGAATAATGCAGGCAATTGTTCATCAATGGAATGATGTTCGGTGACGCGTGTCGGCACGGGTTTGGTTTTTTCCCAGCGGGTATAAATCGGCATCAATATAAAGAAGCCAAAGTAAATGACGGTGAAAATCCGCGCGACGATAGTTGCGGACGGTGTTGCCGGTTGGGTGCCCAAATAGCCTAAGACCAGGAAACTGAGCGCAAACATGAACAGGGCCTTTTTATAAACGCCGCCACGGTAACGGATGGACTTGACCGGATTGCGGTCTAGCCATGGCAGTAAAAATAAGACCACAATGGCTCCGCCCATGCCGATAACCCCGGCAAATTTATCAGGAATTGCCCGTAAGATTGCGTAAAACGGGGTGAAATACCAAACAGGGGCGATATGTTCAGGGGTTTTTAACGGGTCGGCCGGGATGAAATTTGCGTGTTCGAGGAAATAACCGCCCATTTCCGGCATGTAAAAAATGATTGTCGCAAAAAAGATCATGAACACGCCCACCCCGGCAATGTCTTTGACAGTGTAATAGGGGTGGAACGGGATACCATCTAAAGGGATGCCGTCAGTGTCTTTATATTTTTTGATGTCAACCCCGTCAGGGTTGTTGGAACCGACTTCGTGCAAAGCCACGATATGCAGGAACACCAGCATCACCAACACCAGAGGCACGGAAATGACGTGGAAAGCAAAGAAACGGTTTAATGTCGCATCGGACACGACATAATCGCCGCGCACCCACAAGGACAATTCGTCGCCAATCACCGGAATCGCGCTGAACAGCGAGATGATGACCTGTGCGCCCCAGTAAGACATTTGTCCCCAAGGCAACAAATAGCCCATGAAGGCTTCCGCCATCAGCGCGACAAACAGCAGCATGCCGAAAATCCACACCAATTCACGGGGCTGTTTGAACGAGCCATAGAGCAAGCCCCGGAACATGTGCAGGTAAATGACAATAAAAAACGCTGAGGCGCCCGTCGAGTGCATGTAGCGGACCAGCCAGCCCCAATGGACATCACGCATGATGTATTCCACCGAGTCAAACGCCAATTTGGCGTCCGGCTTATAGTTCATGGTCAATAAAATGCCGGTGACAAATTGGTTGGCCAGCACCAATAAAGCCAGCGAGCCAAAAAAGTACCAGAAGTTGAAGTTTTTTGGCGCGTAATAATGCGCCATGTGGTCGTTCCACAATTTAGTGAGGGGGAAACGGTCTAAAACCCAGTTGCCAGATGAAGTGAACCAGTTAGTTTTCATGCGCTTTTTCCTTCTGCCTGTTCGCCGATGATGATTTGCGTGTCGTTTACATAACGGTAAGGCGGGATTTCCAAGTTGGTTGGTGCAGGCACACCTTGGAAAACCCGACCCGCCAAATCAAACCAAGAACCATGGCAAGGGCAGAAAAAGCCGCCTTTCCAGTTATCGCCCAAATCACTCGGTGCAATTTCTGGACGGAAGGTAGGCGAACAACCTAAGTGCGTGCATAAGCCCACCGCAACAAAAATTTCCGGTTTAATAGAACGTCCTGGATTTTTGCTGGAGTCGGGCTGTATTGATTGGGAGGAGTTCGGGTCCCTAAGCTGGGAGTCTAGTGTTTTAAGTGTCGCCAGGACTTCCGTCGTACGGTTCAGGATCCAAACCGGTTTACCGCGCCATGCAACCCTGATCAATTGGCCCGGTTCCATTTTGCTAATATCAACGGTAACAGGTGCGCCAGCTGCCATGGCTTTAACACTCGGCTGCATTTGCGCTAAAAAAGGCACCGCTATAAAGCCAGTGCCAACCGCGCCAACCACGGTTAAGGCCGAGGTTAAAAACTGGCGCTTAGAATTATCGACGCCTTCATTTATCATCACGAAACTCTCCTCATTATTGTCTGTGCTTCAACGCACTTTATTATATCGGCGCCAATATACCACCAGAGCCTAGTGGATTTGAAGAGCTTATGTGAATTGTTTGGTGGGGCCGGGGATTTCATTCGCATTCGTTGGATAATGGTACAAGGGAAAATTACCCCCTGGTATTGTTTCGACCCTTAGAACGTGTTTTAAAAGCGTCGCGGGGGTTGCAGGAGCGGTTGCCGAGGTGCACGGGGCGCAGGAACTGAGTGTACTGGGCTACATGAGGAAGCGGACACCGCGCAACGCCACAATCGGGCCGCGTGGCAGCTTTTAAAGCACGTTCTTAGATGGGTAAAGGCGGATGCAAAATGGCACCAATATGGGATAATGCTGCACCAAATTAAGGCATTGGTTAATGCGGGGTTGTCCTGGCAACGCCTATTCAGGTTGGCGAAATACTATAAAATCAATGGCAGGCTGATAAAACACGGCAGCTATCCAATTCAGGCACAGCTATTGCTTATCCGATTCTAACTCCAAAGCGGGGTTCATCATCACGGTTCAAGGCCGAACCTATCAGACAACGGTGTCTTTTCACATAAGCGTATTATGTGCAAAGGGCGCCGTTTTTTTTTTGCCGAAAAACGTGTCGCGATAAGCCGCCATACTTAAAACATATTGACTGGATAGTTATCATGCCCTCAACCAAACTGAACCTATTGTCTTTTTCAGGAAAAATAAAAATTTTGCACATGACGTGGCTGGCGTTTTTCATCAGCTTTGTGGTTTGGTTTAACCATGCCCCGCTGATGCTCGTCATTGCCCAAACTTTAGGTCTGGATCAGGCGCAAATCAAAACCATCCTGATCTTAAATGTCGCCCTGACCATTCCGGCGCGTATCGTGATTGGCATGCTGGTCGATAAATTCGGCCCCAAGCGGACTTATTCGACGTTGCTCGCGGCGGGCAGTGTGCCGTGTTTTATGTTCGCGTTCGCCAGCAGTTTTGAACAACTGGCGCTGGCGCGGTTTTTACTGGGCTTTATTGGCGCGGGTTTTGTCATCGGCATCCGCATGGTCGGCGAATGGTTCCCTGCCAAACAAGTCGGTATTGCCGAAGGCATTTATGGTGGCTGGGGTAATTTTGGCTCGGCTGCGGCGGCAGGCGTGTTGCCCGTGTTGGCCTTGTGCTTTGGTGGGGCGGAAGGCTGGCGCTATGCGGTGGCGGCCACGGGTGTGGTTGCTTTGGTTTACGCGGGCATTTATTTTTTCAGCGTGTCCGACACGCCCAAAGGTTCGACCTATTTCAAACCTAAAAAAGCGGGGGCGATGGAAATCACCAGCCGTGGCGATATGTATTTCTACATGCTGATGACCTTGCCCTTGTACGTGGCCATGACCTTGTTGACGTGGAAACTGTCCACAGGTGCGACCGCGCTGTTGTCCATGCCGGCCGCGCTGGCCATTTATGCCGTGGTTTGGGTGTTTTTTATCCTGAACATCAATAAAATTGTCCACGTCAATAAGGAAGGGCTTAAGCAAGGCGTAGAAGAAATCCACCGCTACAAATTCAAACAAGTCGCCATTTTGGACTTGGCCTATTTCATCACCTTTGGTTCGGAGCTGGCGGTGGTGTCGATGTTGCCCATGTATTTTTTCGAGACTTTCCATGTGTCACAGGGCGTCACTACTGTCGAAGCCGGGTTGTTGGGCGGCAGTTTCGCGTTTATCAACTTGGTCGCGCGTCCGGCAGGTGGTTGGCTCAGCGATAAATTCGGGCGTAAATTGTCCTTGAGCATTTTCGTGACGGGTTTGGCGGCGGGCTATTCCGGCATGTCATTGATAACCTCCGATTGGCCGATTCCTCTGGCGGTGGCGTTGACAATGGCGTGTTCGTGCTTTGTTTCCGGCGGTTGCGGGGCGGTTTTTGCCATGGTTCCCTTAATCAAACGCCGTATGACCGGACAAATCGCGGGCATGGTCGGTGCTTACGGCAATGTCGGCGGCGTGTTGTTTTTGACCATTCTGGCCTTTGTGACCCCTGCCCAATTTTTTGTCATCATCGCCGCGGTCGCTGCGGTCGTCTTGCTCGCCGTGCAGTTTATTGACGAACCCAAAGGCCACATGGCGGAAGTGCAGGAAGACGGTACGGTGGAAATGATTGAGCTAAGTTGACATGGATGCGCCCATAAAACCGGAACTTGCCGTCGACATCGGTTCCGCCAGCGATCCAGGCATCAAAGCCGATAACGAAGACTGTTTCGGCGCCTTTATCCCTGACGGCGACCAGCTGGATTATAAAGGCATCGCGGTCGCCATTGCCGATGGCATGAGCGGTAGCGATGCGGGCAAGCAGGCCAGCCATTGCTGTGTGGTCAGTTTTTTAAGCGATTATTACAGCACGCCTGATTCCTGGTCGGTCAAACAGGCAGGGCAGAAAATCCTTTCGGCGACCAACTCATGGTTATACAGCCAAGGCCAGGAGCGTTACCAATCGGCTAAAGGCATGGTCAGCACCTTGAGCATCCTGGTGCTGAAATCCACTACCGCCCATATTTTCCACATCGGCGATTCGCGGGTTTACCGTTTGCGCAAAGGCGATTTGGAGCAGGTCACCCGTGACCACCGGGTCTGGTTGGCAAATGATAAAAATTATCTGAACCGCGCGATGGGCATAGAGCCGCGTTTGGAAGTGGATTACAAATCCTTGCCTTTGGCTGTCGGCGATGTGTTTATGCTGACCACCGATGGCGTACATGATTTTATTGATGAGAAAAACCTGAAAAAGCTGTTGCAAGAGGGTGATGATTTAGACTGGATTGCCGGGCAAATTGTGCGGCAGGCCATGGCGAACCACAGCGATGACAACCTCACGTGCCAAATTGTCCGCATTGCCGCATTGCCCGAAGCTAAAGAAGATGAAATCCTTCGCCGCCATGCCAACCTGCCGTTTCCGCCGCCCCTGGAAGCGGGCATGGTGTTGGACGGCTACCGTATCGAAGCGGAACTGCACGCCAGTAAACGCACACAGATTTACCGGGCATTGGACACACGTACTAACACGCCCGTGGTGTTAAAAACCCCGTCAATACTTTATGACGATGACACCCGCTACATCGAGCATTTCCTGCATGAAGAATGGGCTGGCAAACGCATAACACACGAACATGTGTTGAAGGTTCTCGGCAGCGATAGGGCAAAAAGTTGCATTTACTATGTCACCGAATATTTGCAGGGGCGCACGTTACGGCAATGGATGACGGACAACCCACAACCCGATATCAAAACCGTGGGCAATATTGTCGGGCAAATCGCCAAAGGCTTACGTGCATTCCATCGCATGGAAATGCTGCATCAAGATTTAAAGCCTGAAAACGTTATGTTTGCGGACGGCGGCATAGTAAAAATCATTGATTTTGGTTCGGTGAAAATCGCAGGCATTGCCGAATTGGCCCCGTTGGAAGACCCGGACGATGTGTTGGGCACGCTGAATTACAGTGCGCCCGAATATCACACCGGACAACGGGCGACCGTAAAATCCGATCTCTATTCGCTGGCGGTCATCACCTATGAAATGATAAACGGCGCGTTGCCTTACGGGCAGATGCCGGAAAAACCCGATAAGCATGCCTTGGCAAAAATGGTGTATGTGCCCAGTTTCCATCACAACGAGATGGTCCCTACTTGGATAGACGGCGCGTTAAGAAAAGCCACGGCGCTGAATCCGCAGTTGCGCTATGATGATTTGTCCGAATTTCTCTATGACCTTAGCCATCCCAATCCGGCCTTCTTAAATGCCCGGCAGAACCTTCCGTTGATAGAGCGCAATCCCTTGATGTTTTGGAAAGGGTTGTCATTGCTGTTGCTGCTCGCCAATCTGGTGTTGCTATATTTTGTTGGGAAATAGGCAGAGGGATGTATGGACGCTTGGTGGCGGCCATCCAAGCCATGGCGGGATGGAGGTTTTTAGGGCGGGACGGGGCTTGAGCCAATGCGGTTAAGTTAAGGATTTTTCCGTTCGCCCTGAGCCTGTCGAAGGGAGAATGGAAAAATCCGTCCCCCTAAGTCAAGCCATTCATGCTTCGACAAGCTCAGCACGAACGGCTTAACTTAACGGCATTGGACTTGTAGCCCCGTCCTACTGTTTCAACAGGCTTATTGGCAATTGAAACGTTACGGAACGGGTAACAAACCCGTTCCGGCTTATGCTTCAGGCACATTCCTTGTGTCTTTGATGTTGGCGATCCCGCCATGACGGTTTACTTTCCAGCTGCCGTGAATGGCTCTAACGGGTGTTGTCCGTTTTGCAAGGTTTGTACCGCTTGCAAATTTTTCAATTGCTGGCTTTTTTCTTGCGCCGCATCCGCTTCGTCCGCCATGCCCAGCACCCTGTAAACGGCACTGATATTTTGGAACCACGCCGCATGGCGCGGTTGTTGGGCAATTGCTTGTTGTAGCAAGGGCAGGGCGGTGTGTGCTTGGCCTTGCTTAAAGCGGGTGATGCCCAGCATGTGCAAGGCCGCGGCGTGTTGGGGATGTTGTTGCACTATCGTGCTGAATATTTCCCCTGCGGGTTCCAATTCCCCAGCTTGCAAACACGCCATGCCTTGAAAGAAATAGCCCGCAGGTAAAGTTTCCAAGGGCTCTAAGGGGCCGGCCAATGGCGGGGCGCTTAAAATTTCTTCTAAAGGCTGTAAAAAATCGGCATATCGCCGCCATTTTTCGGTGGAGGTGCGATAAATGGGTTGCCGCACTTGCCAGACGCTGGCGGTTTTGACGGCGCGTTCCAAGTTTTGGAAATCTAATACCGAATCAGTCCAAGCCAAGCCTAAATAATCCAGGATCTTACGGGCGGCGGCTTCGGTGCCGGCCACTACGTCTTCATAACGTATGGTCAAGATCGGTTTTGCCAGCACGTTGTCCCAATGCGCCATCAAGCTTTGGTGGTCACGCAATTGTGCGCCGATGTCCTTTAAGTCATAAGCGAAACCCATGCCGCCAAATTTGGCTTGGTAGTCGGTGAAATAATTGGATACGGCGACATCACGCGGTTCGCGCAGCACATGGATGATGGGTGCGTTGGGGAACAATAAACGGATTAAGCCTATGTTTTCAAAGTTATGCGGTAGCTTGTCAACGATATAACGGGCGTTAGGGTCATAGTGGCGCAGCTCTTCCAATACCTCATGGGCAAAATGCCGGGTTTGTCCAGGGGTCAAATCACGCACACAATCGGGATATTGTTGCCCGGAACCGATATGGCGTTCCCAAGCGTTGAGTTTTTGGATCACACGGGACAAAATGGCGATTTCACCCGCGACAAAAATGTCTTTATGTCCGCCCAAGATCTGTTCGACTAAGGTGGTCCCTGAACGCGGCATCCCCAATACAAAAGTGGGTAAGCCGGAAGGGTTGCCGTAGGATTGGGTTTGGGCGAAAAATTCCGGCGTGAAGGTGCGGCGTATCGCTTGGCAATGCCGGGTGTGTTGTTCTGGATTGTAAGCCAGGAACTTGCGGCTGGCGGCATTGGCGGCATTGGCGGCATTG
Organism: Methylovulum miyakonense HT12; assembly: GCF_000384075.1. GTDB lineage: Bacteria > Pseudomonadota > Gammaproteobacteria > Methylococcales > Methylomonadaceae > Methylovulum > Methylovulum miyakonense. The sequence continues at coordinate 406,895 of NZ_KB913025.1, read as the reverse complement.
GCGAAGCGGAAGGCTTTGCCGTAATCTTTAAGGTGTTCCCAAGCGGCTGCCAAATCGAACAACAAGCCACTGGAAACCGTGCCTTGCAAGCTAGGCAAATAAGCAATTTTTTCGATATGTGCCAAAATTTCAGGGTCTTCGGGGAAACGCCGTGCATTGATCAAGGCGCCGTAACCCGCCACCGGATGCCGTTCGGCCACCGATTCAAAATGGGCGACCGCTTCGTCAATCCGTCCCCATTGCAGTAACAAATGGCCCAGGCCCAAACTGGCGGGGACATAATCAGGGATCAGCCCCATGGCTTGTTGGTAATAGCTTTCCGCTAGGTTTTGTCCACTGGTGACGCTGGCAATGGCAACTAAAGCTTCGGCGCGTTGCAGGCCCGTTGTGATTTCGGTTAGTGCCAGGGCTTTTTCGGCGGCGGCTAGTGCGCCGCGTTCGTCGAAATGTTTGTTTCCCAGTTGCGCGAGTTGCGCCCATAACGAAGCGTTTTCCGGTTCGATTTTGATCGCCGCTTGTATGTAACGCACGGTTTCGCCGTAATGGCCTTGCACCTTCGCAAGGGTGGCAAGCTGCATCAGCAATCCAATATCGTCCGGGTGTTTGCTTAAGGCTTGCCGTAAGGAATGCGCGGCTTGCGCATGTTTGTCTTGCCCCGCCAGCACCAAGGCCAATAATTTCACGCATTTTAGCTCTTCCAAACCAGCGTCCAGGGCGTGTTGGATGGCGGCTTCTGCATCCTCCCAGCGTTGTAAGGCGACATAAGCGTCCACCTCTACCAGCAACCCTTGTTCCAAATGGCTACCACCCAAATTTTGCGCTTGTCCGATGTGTTGCAAGGCCTTGTCGTTTTCAGCCAGGGATAGGGCGCAACGGGCGATGTTGATGTGCATCGCGGCTTGTTGCGGTTCGGGGCTTTGTGGCAATGCGGTTTGCAAATCGCTTTGTGCTTCGGTAAAACGGCCTAGCTGCATCAACACCAGGCCGCGCCGGGCTAGTGCCAAGTAAAAACCGGGCTGTTGGTTTAAGGCTTGGTTCAAAGCCTGGAGGGCGGGGAGAGGTTCTTTTAGGAGCAGATGGATGGCGGCCATGTCGGTTAGGGTTTGCGCATCAAATCCGCTTGTTTGTGTTTGCAAGAGTTGCAAACACGCACGGCCTTGTTCAAAGTCCTGTTGTTGGCAATGCAACACGCCCTGCAAGGCTAACAATGCGGGATAATGGGGATGTTTTGATTGCGCTTGTTGGCATAAAGCTGTGGCTTCCGCTAATGCGCCACGTTGTTGTAGGGTTCTGATGCGGGAGGCTAAGGGGGGGCGGACATGGCTTGCTCGCTGGATAACGAAAACCTGACAGGTTGGGTTGGCAAAAAATTTGTCGTGCTTTAGATGAAAACAAATTGGCTGTCAGGTAACCGATCAGCTGGTCATCGGCTGTGCCACCGCCAAGTATGTTTTTTTGATTATTGCCTTTAATAATTGCCATAAGAACCACCACCTAATAATGTTTTTTGGATTGTTGGGAGGTCTGGTTTTTCGTAATGTAATGAGTAGCTAAACTGGATAACAGGCTGCAACTGCAATTTCATAGTAGCAAACATCTGTCTTAAAATTAACGGTCATCATAAAAATCCTAGTGCTGGAACCGGGTTTGTAACCCGTTCCGTAACGTTTTTAGTGCCTATTAGGTAGCTCAAAACGTTACGGATGGGGTCGCCTAATGCGCCTACTGTTGGTTCAAACCCCATCCTGCGTTAATCTGTACAACGTTAAAATATAAGTTATTGATATTTTATTGATTTTATATACGCTTGCCCTGTTATTTTTGTTGTTTAGACAAACACAAATTGGCTACTGGTCAGGCCTGTAAGGTTCACGGTATGCGTCGGGGTGCCACCCGTGCTGCTATTTGGGAAGGTGGTTTTTGAAACGAGCTTGGCAGAGGCTGCGCCTACTTTCCAGGAAACATAATCCTCCTTGAAAGTCTTATGGGAATTGAAATAATGTTCTTCATGGATATAAAAAGTGGTGAATGATTGATTGATAGCCGTGCCTAGTGCTAAAGCCCCATCATGTTGGGCGATAACCAGCTTGTCTTCCAAACCAAAGCCGCTCAGGTCAATTTTAGCCAAACCCCAGTCTTCATAGCGTTTGCCACCAAAATCAATGGTGATGGTTTGGACGCCGTCATCAAACACGCCACTGGCTGCCGCCGCTGTCGTGGTGTCCGAAATGGTGAACGCGTCATAATGGATGTTGATGTTGCCTATCGCCGGATTGACCCGTAGGGTGGCGCCGTCTTTGGTGAAGGTTTGGTAGCCGTTTATGACCCCCAGGTCAGTCCAGCCAGTGTCCATGACCAAAGTGTTTTCACCTTTGGCCTCGAAAACCAGGGTGTCAGTGGAATTGCTCAAATCCTTAACGCTTTGGGCGGTCACTTTTAAGGTGCTGTTGCTGTCGTCGGCAAATTTGATGGTTTCGATGTTTTTTATTGCGGACTTATTTAATTCGATAGTTTGGTTGCCACCTAAAACTTCTAAAGTATCCCTACCTAAGTTGCCGTTGAGCACATCCCCATCAAATTCTTTGATTATTAAGGTGTCGTTTCCGCCGCCACCGTTTAAAGTGTCCACACCTGACTTACCATCCAAGATGTCGTCACTCGCATCACCATTTAAGACATTATTGGCATTGTTGCCTATAATCGTATTGGCCAAGGTATTTCCAGTGCCATTAATGGCTGCCGTACCGGTCAATATCAGTTTTTCTAGGTTTGCCCCTAGCGTCCAATTGATTGAAGATCTGACCGTGTCAGTGCCGCCAGTTGACAGTTCGGCGATGGCATCATTTTGATTGTCAACGATGTAGATGTCGTTACCGGAACCACCGTCCATTTTGTCGGCATCCTTTCCGCCGTCCAAAAGATCGTTGCCATCACTACCGTTTAGGGTATCGGCGCCACGTCCACCGAACAGTTGGTCATTGCCTGCCCCCCCATTCAGTACATCATTGTCACCGTATCCATAAAGGATGTCATTGCCAGCACCGCCATTGAGCGTATTTTTTTGATAATTGCCTTTCAGGATTGCCATGATAACCACCACTTATAATTGTTTGAATGTGTTGTTATTTTTAGTTACGGCTTATCCGTAACTGCTTGATTTTATCATGTTAAATGCCCATGGGTTATGGAATTATAGGCCGGTTGAAATGAACCGCTGGGTGGGCCAATGCCACCAATGGCAATTGTCATATAAAATAAATGGTATTTAAATTAGCAAGTTAATTTCGGGTATGTATTATGCTTGCTTTAATCTGGAGTAATCCCGCGTTACTTTGCAGTTTCCATGCGATGGCGGCCACTTATCAAAATGTATATCGCTAGGGGCGAATCAAAGGTTTTGTGGTTTGTTGGCTAAAACATCCCGATGGTAACGGCAAAGGCGGGGATAGCCATACCCTGAAACCAGCGTAAATGAATCGCGCCACTCAGGCTATTCCTGCAACGACAACATTAAGTGAGAATTTCATGATCCTACTATTAGCTTATGGTGCGGTGCTGTTCAGTTTTGCCTCCGGTTTGCTGGCGTTGATGATGGGCCAGCGGCAGGTTCTGCAGGGGCTTAGCGGGTATTGGTTTAAAACATTTCCGGATAGCCATCAATATGGCCAGTCCGTGCTTGAGGGCAGCTTGCAGGAAGCGCGTTACCCGGACACGCTTCGGCAAGCGGTGTTCGGGTTATTGGGGCTGTCCGGCATGTTTGCTGTCCTGGCCGGTTTGGGTGTGATGGTTGGTAAAGAAGCTTTTATTGACCAAATCAGTTTAGGCTTGCCTTGGTTGCCTTGGCATGTCCGTTTTGACAGTTTGTCCGGGTTCTTCTATTTGATTATCGGTATTGGCGTGGGGGCGGTCAGCCTTTATGGCCCAGGCTATGTCCGTGCTTATGACGAAAGCCAACATCCTTTTGCGGCCTTGGGCTTGTTTACCGGGCTGTTTGTTTCTGGGATGTTGTTGGTGTTGTTGGCCGATGACGCCTTTTTCTTCATGATTGCCTGGGAATTGATGTCGGTCGCCAGTTACTTCCTGGTGGCGTTCCAGCATGAAAACCCGGCCAATCGCCGCGCCGCCTTCCTGTATTTGTTGATGGCGGAAGTCGGTGCCTTGGCCATTATTTTGGCTTTTGGCGTGCTGGCGAGTTTTTCTGACGGCTTTACGTTTGATGCTTTGCGGGAGGCAAAATTATCAAGCACCTGGGCCAGTATCGCTTTTGTGCTCGCCTTGCTGGGGTTTGGCATGAAGGCCGGGGTCGTTCCTATCCACGTTTGGTTGCCGGAGGCGCATCCGGTGGCGCCCTCGCATATTTCCGCACTGATGAGCGGCGTGATGCTAAAAGTCGCGCTCTATGGGTTGATCCGCTTTTGTTATGATTTGATCGGCGATGTCCATTGGCAATGGGGGGTGGTGCTATTGGTTGTCGGCACGGTTTCTGCGCTGGGCGGTATTTTGTATGCGTTGATGCAAACCAATTTAAAACGGCTGTTAGCGTACAGTTCCGTTGAAAATATCGGCATTATTTTTATGGTGCTGGGTTTGTCGATGATTTTTATGGATAACGGCCAGCCGCAACTGGCGGCCTTGGGCTTTTTGGCGGCGTTGTTCCATGCTTTCAACCATGCCTTGTTCAAGAACTTGTTGTTCCTAGGCGCTGGCATCCTCCAGCATCAAACGCATGAGTTGAACATCGACCTGATGGGCGGTTTGATCAGACGACTGCCACACACTAGCAAGTTATTTTTGGTTGGCTGTATGAGCATTTCGTCCTTGCCTTTGTTTAATGGCTTTGTTTCGGAATGGCTGGCTTTCCAGACCGCATTGCAGGTTGATGTGCTGGATAATGGCGTGTTGCGCAGTTTGATTCCGGTTGCCGCCGCCGCCCTGGCGTTGACGGCGGCGCTGGCGGCGGCGTGTTTTGTCAAGGTGTTCGGCATGATCTTTTTGGGGCAGCCGCGTTCACGCCACTGTGACAATGCCCATGAAGTTAGTGATAAAGGGATGCTGGCCGGCCCCAGCCTGTTGGCGGGATTGTGTTTTTTAATCGGCATTTTTCCTGGCGTGATTATTAGCTTGCTCAACAGCGTTGCCGGCCAACTGCTGGGGCAAACCCTGCCGAATGACTCCGCGCTGGGTTGGTTGTGGCTAGCGCCGGTTTCGGCCAAGCAGGCCTCCTATTCGCCGCCTTTGGTGCTGATAGCCGCCTTGATTGCCGGTTGCATCAGCTTTTGGTATTTGCGGCGTAACCCTGCCACGGTGATGCGCCGGGCGGAGCCTTGGGATTGCGGTTTTGGTGGCTTGACACCGCGTATGCAGTATAGTTGCCATGCGTTTACCATGCCTTTCCGGCGTATTTTTGCCAACGCCTGGATCATTGACGAGCAGGTCGACAAAGACCTGCAAGGCGCCATGAACCAGGATGTGGCAGCTATCCGTTATCAATTGCATATCCAGGACCATAGCTGGCCAAGGCTCTATGAACCGGTTGCACGCGGGGTGGACCGTTTGGCCAGACAGGTGGGGCGTATCCAAACAGGCAATATCCGGACTTATCTCGGTTATTCGTTTGCCACTTTACTATTATTGTTATGGGTGGTCAGCTAATGGCTTCAAAGGCAGGAGAAACCCAATGAACTGGTTGATCGCTATCTTACAAACCTTGCTATTTGTCGTGCTGGCGCCGTTGTTGGCGGGTTGGCTCAAGTGGTGTAAATGCCGCTTGCAAAACCGTAAAGCACCGTCGCTTTTTCAGCCTTACCGGGATTTGATCAAGTTGACCCATAAACAACCGGTTGTTGCCGGGCAGGCCTCGTGGTTATTCGTTATCGCGCCGTACCTGGTGTTTTCGGCAACGGTGCTGGCGGCAACCGTGGTGCCGTTGATTGCGGTTGACCTGCCGACCTCCGCCAGCGCCGATGTCATTGTCATGGTGGGTTTTTTTGCCTTCGCCCGCTTTTTTCTGGCCTTGGCGGGGCTGGATATTGGCACTGCGTTTGGCGGCATGGGCTCATCCAGGGAAATGACCATTTCATCACTGGCGGAACCGGCGATGCTGATGGCTATTTTTACCCTGACCATGACCGCTTCAACGACGAACTTATCGGTCGCCATCAACCATGTGCTCAGTGATGGCCTGATGTTGCGGCCCTCGTTTGTGTTTGCGTTGTTGGCGTTGATACTGGTCGCCATCGCGGAAACCGGGCGCATTCCTGTCGATAACCCCTCCACGCATCTGGAGCTGACTATGATCCATGAAGCGATGATCCTGGAATACAGTGGCCGCCATCTGGCGCTGATTGAATGGGCGAGCCAGCTCAAACTCATGCTCTATGGCGTCTTGATCGCGAATATTTTTTTCCCGTGGGGTATCGCTGAAACCTTCACTGCACAAGCCTTAGGCTACGGCTTGCTGGCGATTATCGGCAAGCTCGCCGTCTTGGCGATATTTCTGGCGATAGCAGAGACCTTGGTTGCAAAAATGCGCTTGTTTCGGGTGCAAGAGTACCTCAGTTTTGCCTATCTGTTAGGGCTGCTGGGTATGTTGAGCCACATCATTTTGGAGGCGTCACGCTAATGGATATTGAACAACAGGATTTTTATACCCAGGCCATTTTATCCTTGGCGGCATTGGTAGGCCTCACCTCGTTTTTGATGTTAGGGCAAGGGCGTTTGTTACGGCTGATTTTTATCTTTGCCATGCAGGGGTTTTTATTGACCTTGACTGCGGCATTGGCGGCCTACAGTTTGGATAATCCCCATCTGTATATTTCGGCGGTGCTGAGCTTGGTGTTAAAGGTTATTTTCATTCCGTGGATGTTGCGGCGTGAAGTCATACAAATGCAAGCCCACCGCGATATCGAAGCGTTGCACAACAAAACCACGGTGATGCTGGGCGGGGCCAGCCTGATGGTGTTCAGTTATTATGTGTTGCATCCTATCGTGCAAACCACCTCGCCAGTCATGTTGAATGCCTTGGCGGTCAGCCTTTCCGTGGTGCTGTTAGGCATGTTGCTGATGATCTCCCATCGCCAGGCCGTCGCCCATGTCGTGGGTTTCATGGCGATAGAAAACGGCCTATTTTTTGCCGCTATCGTCGCCACCAATGGTATGCCGATGGTGGTGGAGTTGGGCGTGGCTTTTGATGTGCTGGTGGCTGCGGTGTTGTTCGGTATTTTTTTCTTTCACATACGCACCAGTATCGATTCGCTGGATGTGGATAGGTTGAACCGCTTGCATGAGGTGGATAAATGATCGCTGCCTATCTGGTTTTATTAATTCCCCTAGTCGGCATTGTGTTTTTTGCGCTGGCCGGACACCAGGCGGATACCGGGAAACTCAATATCCGGTTTAACGCCATCTGCCTGTTGGCAACGGTTTGGCTGGCGATTAACGTGCTGGATCAAGGCACGCTGTTGTCTTCAGGCAAGGCATTTTTGATTGACCCGTTCAATGTCTATTTGATTGTGTTGACGGCGTTTGTCGGGCTCACCACGTCGATTTTTTCCTCGCCTTATATGGCGCATGAAAAGGAATTGGGCAAGCTCACGGATAAGCGCTTAAGGCTTTATTACTCCATGTACCAGGGTTTTATGCTGGCGATGTATTTGGTGCTGACCACCAACAATATGGGGGTCATGTGGGTGGCTATGGAGGGCGCGACCTTGGCCACGGTGCTGCTGGTCAGTTTGTACCGCACCCCTGAATCCATTGAGGCGGCCTGGAAATATTTTATCCTTTGCGGCGTGGGCATTGCCCAAGCCCTGTTCGGCACCATTTTGCTGTATTACGCCGCCGTGCAGGTGGGTGACGTGGAAAACTCCCTGTTGTGGTCGGTGCTTTATGAAAATGCCAGTAAATTGAATCCGGAAATACTTGAAATAGCCTTTGTTTTCATGCTGGTCGGTTATGGCACAAAAATTGGCCTGGTGCCTTTACATAACTGGTTGCCCGATGCCCATTCCGAAGGCCCGACGCCGATGTCGGCGGTGTTGTCAGGGTTATTGTTGAACGATGCCTTATATGCCGTCGTCCGCAATAAGATGCTGGTGGATGGGGCCAGCCATTCCGATATGGCCGGCCATTTGATGATGGGTTTTGGCATGCTGTCGTTTCTAGTGGCCGCGTTTTTTTTACATCGGCAGAAGGATATCAAAAGGTTGTTCAGTTATTCATCCATCGAACACATGGGCATCATGACTTTTGCTTTTGGCATGGGCGGCCCCTTGGCCACTTTTGCGGCATTGCTGCACATGACCGTGCATTCACTGACCAAATCGGCCATTTTTGTGACGGTAGGCCATGCTTCACAAGTTGCCGGAACCCAAAACATGGATAAAATCCGGGGTTTGATAAAAACCCAACCGCGGATTGGTTGGGGGCTATTGATAGGCACGGTCGCCATTGCCGGCTTCCCGCCTTTTGGCGTGTTTACCAGCGAGTTTTTGGTGTTGCTGGCCACGATGCACAGCTATCCTTGGCTGACGCCCCTGCTATTGTTGGGCATTGGCATCGCCTTTGCCGGTTTGTTCAGGCATGTACAACCGATGGTTTACGGCAATCAACCGGAAGGCCAACTACCCGTTAAAGCCAACTTGTGGCCGGTGATGATCCATCTGGGTTTAGTGTTGTGGCTGGGTCTGGCCATTCCTGGCTTTTTAGCCAACTGGTTTTCACAGGCGACCTTGTTAATTTCCGGGAGCACACCGTTATGAGCGCTGCAAACTGGACGGCGGATTTTTTGGGCCAGCTTGCTGCCAACGCTATTACCGTTGAACAAACCAGACTGCCATCGGCAAGCTTGTGGCAAATCGAAAGCCGGTACTGGCAACAGTTTGCCACACTTGCGGTAGGGCAAGATGTGCGTTGGGTCGCCGGATGGGCGGAACACGTTGGAGACCGGTTATTCATCAATGCCTGTTTTGAAAAACAGGGCGTTTATGTGCTGTCAAGGGCTATTGTCAACGCCGCGAAACCGGAACTGCCCTCACAAGCCACGGTTTATCCCGCCGCCAGCCGCAGTGAACGCCACACCCAGGATATGTTTGGTGTCCATTTTACGGGACATCCCGACCATCGGCGCTGGACGCGTCATCAAGCCTGGGCCAAGCACGATTATCCCTTACGCAAGGATTTTCCTGTGCAGGGCGAACCGGAAACCGTCACGCCGCCCGATAAGGATTATCAATTTGTCAAAGCACACGGGGAGGGGGTGTATGAAATTCCCGTCGGGCCTGTCCATGCCGGTATCATTGAGCCCGGGCATTTCCGTTTTCAGGCGGTAGGCGAACTGATTTTAAATCTGGAAGAACGTTTGGGTTATGTCCATAAGGGCATCGAGAAAATCGCCGAAGGCCGGACGCCAGAATCTTTAGCGCGTCTGGCCGGGCGGGTTTCCGGCGACACCACCGTGGGGCATTGCTGGGCGGCTTGCCGGGCCATGGAGCAAGCCGCCGGTATTGAAATCCCCCCCCGCGCGGCTTTGCTACGCGGCATTTTGGCGGAGCGCGAACGGGTCGCCAACCATCTGGGTGATATGGGCGCGATTTGCAACGATGTCGCCTTTATTTTTGCGCACATGCAGTTTAGCCGCTTGCGTGAATTGTGGCTGCGCACCAATGCCGCTGTTTTTGGCCATCGTTTGTTAATGGACAGGATTGTGCCGGGCGGTGTCGTGTGTGATTTATCTGAAGCGGACTGCGCCTTGCTTGAAGGGGAGGCCGTCAAGTTAAGCAAAGAACTGTCAGAAATCATGCCAGCGATAGACCTTAACTCGTCCCTGGAAGACCGGCTATACACGGCGGGTTATTTGTCGCCGGAAACCGCCGCCGCGTTGGGTACCGTGGGTTATGTCGGCCGGGCCAGCGGGCAGGATAAGGATGTCCGCCGCGATGCGCCCTATCCGCCTTATGATCAAGCCAGCTTTAAAGTCGCGTTGGAAGACCAAGGCGATGTCGCCTCAAGGTTCTGGGTAAGGTACAAGGAAATCAATGCGTCATTAAAACTCATCAAGCAATTTATGGCGCAACTTGCGGCGGGCGGCACGCTGGCTGGATGGCGGACGCCACCAGCGGGCAGTGAAGCCTTAAGCATAATTGAAGGTTGGCGCGGGGAAACCATCGCTTATGTCCGCTTCGATGCCGACAATAAAATCGCCCGTTATTATCCACGCGACCCCAGCATCCTGAACTGGCCTGCATTGGAAAAACTGGTGCTCAACAATATCGTGCCGGATTTTCCTGTGTGCAACAAATCCCTGAATGGCTCTTATTCAGGCAACGATTTATAGGAGGCGGTGTGCTACGGCTGTTTAAAAAAATTATCACCACCGGTGTCGTCACTGAGAAGTATAAAGTCCCCAAGGACGATGAACTGGAAAAGCTGGGTATCCAGATCAAACGCCACATCGACCAGAAGTTTTCCGGCAGCCTTGCCATACGGCAGGTCGATGCCGGCTCCTGCAATGGCTGCGAACTGGAAATCCACGCGCTCAATAACCCTTATTATGATATTGAACGTTTTGGCATCCATTTTGTGGCCTCGCCACGCCATGCCGATGTGTTATTGGTGGCCGGTCCGGTGTCGCGGCACATGCAGACGGCATTATTGCGCACTTACGAAGCGACGCCGCATCCCAAATGGGTGGTTGCGGTCGGGGACTGCGCCGCTTGCGGGGGGGAATTCGGGGTTTCTTACGCCAGTTGCGGCGCCGTGTCCAATGTCATACCCGTGGACATGGTCATAGCGGGGTGTCCACCTACGCCGCAGGCGTTAATGAAGGGGCTTTTGGGGCTTATGAAGGGATGAGAACGTTACCTTGTTGCGTGGCCAGTCAGCCCCCACCAGCTATCGAAGGATAGCTCCGAAAACACAAAACTAAGGCGGAGGGCATGTTGCGGCCTTGGTTTTGATGGAAGGCACTGGCCTTGTCCTGTGCCTCCGTGACGGGTTGAAAACTGATTTTTGCCATTACTTTAGGTAACTAACTGATTGCATTAGGTTAATGTATTTTTGTTGTTAAGGCGGGTAATAATGGTTGAAATCAACCGCCGTATGGGCCAATGCCACCAATGGAAATGCTCTGCTAAAATAAATTTCATTTAAATTAATAACTTAATATCAGGCACACATTATGCTTACTGTAAAACCATAGCAATTCCGCTTTACTTTGCAGGTTTCATGCGATGACGGCCACCCATTCCCACATCCATCATGTTTCGCCAACAGGCGAAGTCCCATTCAACCTTGATAACGCGATTGACGCGATTGCCCACTGGTTGCCAACCCAGGGGCCGATTAAGGATTTTATCCATCACAACACTTTGCATGCCGTCCAGCATCACCCGTTCCACAAAGGCGTGGCGATAGCGGCGAAAGTATTTGGTGCGCGTAGCTATTTGCCGTTGGCGGACTACCAGAATTTATACCGCGAGGGGCGGATCAAAGATTTTGCGGTTGATTGGGCGATAGCGCATTCCGACTGTAGCGATAAAGGTGCGGAGGCCTTAAGGGAAAGGCTGTTTATTGCCGATGACACCGTGCATTATCCGCCCGTGTCTTTGGCTAACCATGGTATCCGCAACCGTTGGTTGACGCATGTTGAAGTCGACCTGAATTCGCTGGTGCAGCCGATTATGTTCCGCTTATTGGCGAATTTCTTAGATCAAGGCATTAGCCGTTGGACGATGCCTAAGCCAAATGAAAGTTTCTGGGATTGCATCAGGCGGCTGGCGCAAAATAGCTTTTTGCCCTTATATCCTTTTCATGAGGCCAGCGTCAGGGATTTATTGGATCTTGATCCCGATGCGGTCATATTGACTTGCCTACAAAAAATCGTCGGTACCGAAACCCTTTATGAACAGTATTTGCTGGAAATGTTACTGGCGCATCCTGGTTGGGCGGGTATGGTCCGGCTTATCGAACTTGACCCGAAAATTTTGTTGGAACGCCGCCAAATTTCCTTAAAAGAATTGATTGCCGTAGAGTTAGTTGCGGAACTTGCCACTATACAGAAAAGACGGGGCGGGGATTTTGTTTGTATTGCAAAGTTACCGAACTTAACTGAATTGCCCTTATTGAGCGATTATGAAGAAAAAATCACTACTCCGTTGCATCTGATAGTTTGGCATGAAGCCATGGAATTCTCGCTTCATGCCGAGTTTTTGGCGGCTTTAAAACCCCGTCCCATTGGGGAAGCAGAAAAACCCAAACCGATAGCCCAAGCCTTTTTTTGTATTGATGACCGTGAATGCTCCTTACGCCGGCACTTGGAAGAAACTCATGATGGGATTGAGACTTTCGGGGCGGCCGGTTTTTTTGGCATTGATTTCCTTTACCAAGGTTTTGACGATGCCTATCCGGTGGCCCAGTGCCCGAACATCATTAATCCCAAGCATTTGGTCATGGAGTCGAACTTGGCCGAGGATGTCCCAAAAAACTCGGTGGCGGACAGCTTTTCTGCGTTGCATATCAAACCTCATTCGCTGTTGCGTGGCTGGTTGTTTACCCAGGTTTTGGGTATCGGTTATGCCGCACGGATGATTTGGGAGGTTTTCCGGCCTGGCTCACAGTTACTGAAAATCAAAAAGCTCAGTGAAGTGGATGCACATACCCATTTGCACTTGTTACGCGAAAGCGATGAGCCCACGGAAGACGGGAAAATGCTGGGGTTTTCGTTTACGGAAATGGCCGACAAGATCGAAGGGCTGCTGCGCAATATCGGCCTGACCAAAGATTTCGCGCCTTTAGTCGTGGTTGTGGCGCATGGCTCCAGCAGCACCAATAATCCGCATTTTGCCGCTTATGATTGCGGGGCTTGTTCCGGCAAGCCAGGGGCGCCGAATGCGCGGGCTTTTGCCTGGATGGCGAATCATGGGAATGTGCGTGCCATCCTCAGCGAGCGGGGGATCAGCATTCCGGATCAGACTTATTTTATCCCTGCGCTGCACAACACTAGCCGTGATGAAATCACTTATTTTGACAAGCACTTATTTCCAGAAGCAGCCATCTATAATTTGCCGGCATTCCAGCAAGCCATGCAAGAAGCCCTGGATAAAAATGCCCAGGAACGTTGCCGGTGGTTTGAATTGGGGCCGCAATCTGCGCCCTACGACATAGCGCACGAACATGTCATTTCCAGGGCGACATCAATATTTGAACCGCGTCCTGAGCTGAACCATTCCAACAACCTTTACAGCATTGTCGGCAGGCGTAGCTTGACCGAGGGTTTGTTCCTTGACCGCCGAGCGTTCCTGCATTCCTACAATCCCGATTCCGATCCTGACGGCACGTTGATTGTGAAAATCCTGTCGGCGGTCATTCCGGTGTGTGGCGGCATCAATCTGGAATATCTGTTTTCACGCATTGACAACTCGGTGTATGGCGCCGGGACAAAGCTGCCGCATAACGTCATCGGCTTGCTGGGCGTGGCCAATGGCGTGGAAGGCGATTTGCGCACGGGCTTGCCGTCGCAAATGATTGAAGTCCATGAACCGGCACGATTGCTGATTGTGATAGAACAAACCACAAACATTTTGGACCAGGCGTTCGCCAAACTCGGGGAATTGACCGAGTGGCTGGATAACGGCTGGGTAAGGCTGGTGTCCTGCCATCCGGTCAGCCGCGAGTTGTTTTATTATTTCAGCACCGGCTGGGAAGCCGTGGACTTATCAATGATGGGTGAGGTGCCTGCGGAGGTGTGTTCGGAAGCGATCACTGCCGGGCAAAAAGCCACCATTCCTGTCCATCAATTACGGAGAGCCTCATGAATTTACTGTTATTAACTTGCCAGTTTTTGCCGTTGGTGGGTTTGCTGCTCATTGCGTTGTTGGGCAACAACGAAAAAAGCATAGCCACGATCAGTTTCTGGGCTACCCATGCCATGGGCCTGAGCATCTTGGCGTTGCTGGTGGCTTGGGCCAAGCACGGGTTTTCGGGCTACGAATTTGAATGGTTTACTCTGTATGAACATGGCAGCTACCGCTTCCCTATCCTGTTTTATTTGGATGAAGTGGGTGCGGCTTATCTGTTTGCGATATGGGTCATTTTTTCGATTATCGTGCGCTATTGCCGTAACTACCTGCACCGTGAATCGGGATACAAACGTTTCTTTCTGACCATTTTCGGGTTTGCCTTTGGTTTGAACATGGTCATTTTGTCAGGATCCATCGACATGCTGTTTGCGGGTTGGGAAATTGTCGGCATTTCGTCGTTTTTATTGATCGCCTTTTACCGCCACCGTGTCCAGCCTGTGCGCAATGCCTTAAGGGCCTATACGGTGTATCGGTTTTGCGACATCGGCCTGTTGCTGGGCGCCTGGATGAGCCATTTGTTGTTCCATGAGAGCGACCATTTCAGCCAGTTGGCGGTGTTGTTTGAGCATAGTGCGCCGTCACCCGCCAGTTACCCGGCCTTGTTGCTGATGTCCATGTTGATTTTTATTGCCGCATCGGGAAAATCGGCGCAATTCCCTTTTTGTTTTTGGCTGCCTAGGGCAATGGAAGGCCCGACGCCGTCGAGCGCGATTTTCTACGGGGCGTTGTCCGTGCATTTGGGCGTGTTCTTGTTGCTGCGCACCACGCCGATCTGGAGCTACCATATTTTCACGCGCCTGATTGTGTTTGGTATCGGCCTGTTGACGGTGGTGGTCGCCAGCCTCTCTGAAAAAACCCAATCCAACATCAAAGGCCAGATTGCTTATGCGTCGATCACCCAGGTCGGCATTATGTTTATGGAATTGGCGGCTGGTTTTGAAACTTTGGTGTTGTTCCATTTCTTGGGCAATGCGTTTTTGCGCTGTTACCAATTATTGGTGTCGCCATCCATTGTCGCCCACATGTTGCGGGTGGAAGGGGCGATTGACACCGGCATGGGCTTTAATACCCAAAACATGCAGACCTATTTGCCCGTGTCCATCCGCGACACCTTGCCGGAAGTTTTGCAAAACACCTTGTATGTGTTTGCTTTGCAGGAAGGCAATCTGGAGCGGCTGGTGCGTTCGGTATTATGGACGCCCTTAAAACGGATCGGCGCCACTATCAACACCTGTAAAATCTGGGAAAAATTGCTGGTGGGCGGTGGCGTGTTCGCCGTTTTTGGCTCGCTCATCCATTTTGGCCTTATGTCCATGCATTTTATGGCGATTCCCGTCGCGTTGATGATGGTTTTGTCTTCACTCAGTGCGTTCAGCCAGAAACATAGTTTTCTCTGGGTTTGGAACGCCATCGCCATGAGCTGTTTGTTGGCGGCGGTGGCCGTGTGGTTGCTCCAGCCCATCGCCCGGTTTGATATTTTGTTATTTATGACCGGCATCGTCCCGTCATGGCTGTTGGGCTTGTTGGTGTTAAGCAAACTGCCCGGCAAAAAGCAATTTGCCGATTCGCCCTTTGCCTACCGTGCGATGGCGGAAACCTATCCGGGTTTGGCGATGCTGTTGTTTTTGAGCTTCCTGGGTTTGGTAGGTTTTCCGATTACACCGGCTTTTATCGGTGAAGATTTATTGCTTTACCATGCCAGCACGCAACATGCCTGGATCGCGGCGTTAATCGCCATTTCCTTTGTGATTAACGGGATTGCCGGGGCAAGGGTGTTCCTGCGCTTATGCATGGGCAGGCCTACGGAAGTTTCTGACCATGCTGAAATTACGGCGTTACAGGCGATTTTTAAGTCGAATAAATGATCCGTATTGTAAAGGCGCTGCAAAGCGGCGCCTTTACAACAGGCCTGTTAACCTCGCTGCCTAATCGCCCATGCCACATCCGCCGCCTGGCGGTTTTCCCGCACATCATGGACGCGGAACACCTTAACGCCTGCCATTACCCCCAAAGCTGTGGTCACTGCCGTCGCCGTGACCAATTCGGCCGGTTCCGACACGTCACAGATGCTGCCCATGAAGCGTTTGCGGCTAGTCCCTAGCAACACCGGAAAACCTAAACCCACAAAAATCTCCAAATGCGCAAGCAAATCCAGGTTGTCCTGTTTGCGCTTGCCAAAACCAATGCCCGGGTCAATGGCGATGTTTTCTTTTTTGACCCCCGCCGCCAATGCCGCCGCCGCCCGTAGTTGCAAGGCTTCCAGCACTTCACGGACGACATCCTCATAGTAAGGGCTGTCCTGCATCGTTTTAGGCGAACCTTGGCTGTGCATCAAAATGATCGGCACATCGGTTTCTGCGGCCAATGCCAGCATTTCCCTGTCATTCAGGCCGCCTGAAACATCATTGATCATGTTCGCCCCTGCTTCTATGGCCGCTTTGGCGACTTCGCTGGACGTGGTGTCTATGCTAATCAGCGTGTCGGTAAATTGGCGGATTGCCGTGATGACCGGAACGACACGGCGGATTTGTTCATCGGCAGGGACCGGGTCGGCTCCAGGGCGGGTCGATTCGCCACCGATATCAATGATGTCCACGCCTTCCCGCAACATCTTTTGCACTTGTTGAACCGCGCTTTCCAAATCACTGTAACGCCCCCCATCGGAAAAACTGTCCGGCGTGATATTTAAAATCCCCATGATGAGCGGTTTGTAAAACGGGTTGAACATGGTGTAAAGCTCCTGTGTACATAGTGTTGTGAAGGTTTGGGTAAAAGCTGGCTATCAATGGCCGGCCTTAACGGCCAAGGAACGATCCTAACCGGCCATTATAGGCCGTCCCCCTACCCATTGAATATGCGAATATGTCGAAGTTGTATGGGAGTTGGCAAAAAATGGTTGGCTTATGGCTGTGGTGCCGGACATTCAATAAGCCACAGGGGCGCGGCTGCCACCTCCGGCAACGTAAGTGTTTCCATTCCCCCCTTTTGTCAATGCGTTTGCGCAACGATCACCTTGTCGGTATGGGTTAAATGCTCTGTTGGATAGGGCCAGCCATACCGTTTTTCTTGACTTTTAGCCGGCCACGCCACTTGTTATGAAAGCAGGGGCTGTCCCGTGTGGCTAAGAAAGCAATGCCGCATTGCTGAAGTTTATACGTTCAGCGGGGCGTCAATCGGGTTGGGCCTAAAACAAAGGCTATGTCGCCGTTAATTGTGGAAGCCTTAAATGACGCGGCTTTGAGCGAAAGCCGCAATCCGCATTAAATAAGGCTTTGCGCCGAACATAAAATTTTTTCAACAACTAACGGTGACATAGCCAAAACAAAAGCCCCGGTTGTGGCAAAACAACCGGGGCTTTGGTGGGCTGTGGTTTTGGAAAACTTAGGCCGTCAAATCATAAATCAAAAATGCGCCGCCAGACCAAAAATAAGCTGATGGTTAACCGTTTCGGTGCTGATGGTGCCGCCGCCTGTCAAATCATCTTCAACATCAACGTAGGTCAATTTGTATTCGGCAAAGCCTGAGATAAAGCTATAGATGTCATAATTGATGCCCATCATGCCATTGACGACAGGGCCGGCGCCCGCTTGATATTCATAAGTTTGTACGCCATTGATCATCGCCTCGACGTGGGGGACGCTGAAACCGGCCCCCAAGCCAGTGTACAGCTGCATCCGGCCTAACAAGGTTTGGTCGCGTTGCCCGGCAGGGAACCAGCGGTATTGGCCGTTAAAGGTCAGGGTGTTCACACCGTGGGACATGTTGAAATCTTGGATGTGGTTGCTGATGGGTTCTACGCCATTCACGCTGTTTCCATTCGCGTCAGTGCCACTCACTTGGGCGTTTTTATCATATTCCAGATAGTTTTTGAGATGGGCAAAGTCAATGGATAAACCCCAGTTTGGCGCATCCTCAAACCAATAACCTATGCGCGCACCGTAAAAGATAGGCTCTTCGAAAGATTTGTCATCCCAGCTTACGTCACTGAAATTCAGGTTGGTTTTGCCTTGGGTCAAGTTCAGGTCGCCATTGTCGGTGAACGATTGTCCGGCATACAACCCTAAAGAAATTTCGGCATTCGCTAACGGGGCTGAAAGCAACCCGGACAACAACAAAAGCATTGTTGTTCCGGTCAACGCACCCTTGGCAATTATGGTGTTTCGCTTCATTTATAAGTTTCCTGTGGGGGGTTAAGGGAAGCCCAAAACCTTTTGGTCGTCCCGTTTTGGGCTGATAAAAACGCTTACCTTACCATTTTTGTGTTATTTCTGGCAAAGGTTGCTTAAGCAGATGCTTATGGGCGTCTGTCCAATTTGCGGTAGCTAATCGCTTCGCTTAAATGGGAGGTTTGGATTTGTGGCGATTGCGCGAGGTCGGCGATGGTGCGGGCGAGTTTTAAAATACGGTGATAAGCGCGGTTCGACAGGCCAAATTTGTCCATCGCCTGTTCCAGCAAAAGGTGTCCGGCTTCCGGCAATTCACAAACAACTTTGACTTCTTTCGCACCCAAAGCCGAGTTGGCTTTGCCGCTACGCCCTAAGGCGACATTCCGCGCAGCCACCACCCGTGCCCGGATCGCCGCGCTGCTTTCTTCCCCAGTCGCCGAACCTTTACGCAACACTTCATGCGGCACACGCGGCACTTCCAAGTGCATGTCGATACGGTCTAGCAAGGGGCCGGAAATGCGTCCGCGATAACGGGCGACTTGCTCAGATGAGCAATGGCAACGTCCCGACGCATCACCTAAATAGCCGCAAGGGCAAGGGTTCATTGCCGCAACCAATTGGAAACGCGCCGGAAAATCGGCCTGGCGGTTGGCGCGGGAGATAGTGATATGTCCGGTTTCTAAGGGTTCGCGTAAAACTTCCAAGACTTTGCGGTCAAACTCTGGCAGTTCATCCAAAAATAAAGTGCCATTATGTGCCAAGGAAATTTCCCCAGGTTTAGGGTTACTGCCGCCACCCACCAAGGCCGCCGCCGAAGCGGTATGGTGCGGTGATCTAAAGGGTGGTTTCAACCAATTATTGACATCAAAGCCTTGGTCACTAATTGACGCAATCGCGGCAGTTTCTTGTGCCTGTTGTTCGGTCAATAAAGGTAAAATGGTCGGCAAACGCGAGGCGATCATGGATTTGCCCGTACCCGGCGGACCCAGCATCAGGATGTTATGTGACCCCGCTGCGGCAATCTCAAACGCGCGTTTGACGTGATATTGCCCATGCACATCGGCAAAATCCAATTCATGCAGGGTTGGTTCGGGTTCAATTTGTTGGCACTCCATGTCGATTTGCGTCTGTCCGCTCAAATGCGCACAGATTTGCAATAAATGGTCGGCAGGAATGATCTCCAAGCCCTTCACTAAGGCCGCTTCGGCAGTGTTTTCCTTAGGTACGATCAGTTTCCGCCCTTGCTTACGGGCTTGCAAAGCAACAGGCAACACACCGATGACAGGCCGTAATTCCCCGCCTAATGATAATTCGCCGACACATTCATAGTCCGCCAACCGCGCTGTAGGGATCTGCCCCGAAGCCGCCAAAATCCCTAGCGCGATGGCTAGATCAAATCGTCCGCCTTCTTTCGGTAAATCCGCAGGGGCCAAATTGATGGTGATGCGCTGCATCGGAAAATCAAACTGCGAATTCAACAAAGCCCCGCGCACCCTATCCTTGCTTTCCTTCACCGCCGTTTCGGGCAAACCGACGATTGACAGGGCAGGCAAACCATTGGAGACATGCACTTCGACGGTGACCAGTGGCGCGTCAATACCGGAGCGGCCCCGGCTGTAGATGACGGCTAGGGATGACATGGCATAGGGAATGGGGCAAGGTAAACAATCATATTGATTTAAGCGTGTGATTCAGTATCGGTTTTTACAATGTCTTTTATATATTCATTCAATGACTTACCAATGTCAGTTGCCCGTTTTGCCGCTTTTTCGTGAAGCTCACGACCAATTCTGACATTAAACGAACCCTTGAATGGTTTTTTAGGTTCTACGCCCGTGGCTTTGCAAGTTTCCAGATAACTGTCCACCGCCAACCTAAACTCCTTTTCCAACTCGCTAACAGTTTCAGCTTCGTAATTGACCAAATCGCCGATAAATTCAATTTTGCCATGTAGGCAGTGATCTTCAACGCTGACTTTTACGCTACCTTGATAACCTTTGTAATTGAAATGTGTCATTTTAAAAAACCTTTAGCTTTCAATTCGTTGATGATGTCTTTTTTGGTGTAAGCCTTGATGGTGTTTTTGCTAGTTCCCAAGCTCTGGCTTGGGAACTCAAGTCCTAGAAGCTCTAGCTTCGATAATACTGGAAACTGGAGCTTCCAAAACGTCATTCCCATGGAGCTTGGGAACGGGCGAAACGAGCAATAATGCCTCCATTAAAGCTAAATGGAGGTGCATACCAGTTTTGTCCAAGCGGGTTGGAGAGGATTTACCTTCTCGACATGGATAACGTAAAAGTGAGGGGCTGCGTGCTTTTATGCAGTACCGACCGATTGCTGGGTTAACCCGCATGTTTCTTTAGCTGTGTAGGCCAAGCGCCCTGACCATTGCCGCCCTTGAAGAAAACACGCCCATTGGGCTGGATGGATGAAACGACAAATTCTTGTTCGACTGTGCGCATTTCTCCCTCAAACTCGAAATGTTCAACACGAACAACGCTGTCACCCGGTTTCAAATTCAGTGAAACAATTGCGTCTTGATTTTTCGCAAACAGCGCTTCGCCTATCTTTGCGCTTGCTACTCGCTTGGAGTCTTCGATTACATCTTGCCCCAGCGATTGGGCAAATGCTCGTTGACGTTCGCTCGATTGCTCGGCTGGCTTATACCCGATTGCCGGCGCAACAGCATCCATAAGCCGAGCGGCGGCAACATCAAAGGTGTCGTCGCTGACGTCGAGATCAAGAACACTTGCTAATGATATTTGGTTTTGCGAGGGAGGGCGAGTAGTCATAGCTTGATATGCGGGCTAACGTAAATTGGGGAATAACTATTAATTTCATCTGCAGAAAAAGAGGGGAAATCGACTCGTGATTTGCAGGCTATGGAGATTTCAGGACACAATGAAAATATTCCTAATGCAAAACACAGCAGGGCTGTGATGGTGGCATTATTATTTTTCATTGTTACCCTCTTTGCAAAGTTAGTTTAAGTCTTAACTGTACAACACAATTCTGATTTTAAACAGCTCACATCTTCTCCCGCAATTTCAAAAACCGCTGATAACGCGTTAGTGCAATATCCCCTTGTTCAGCCGCCGCCCTGACCGCACAGCCTTTGTCCGAAACATGGCTGCAATCGTTAAATCGGCATCTGTCCAACAAAGGCTGGAATTCGCGGTAGCCATGAGCCAGCTGATTATGGTTCATATCGGCAAGGCCAAAAATCGCCACGCCGGGGCTGTCGATCAAATCACCGCCGTCGGGCAAATGGTACAAGGTGGCGGCGGTGGTGGTGTGCCGTCCGTGTTTGGTGGTGGCGGAAATGGTGTTGGTTTTGAGTTCCTTATCGGGAATCAGCGCGTTGGTTAACGAGGATTTGCCGACACCGGATTGTCCGGTGAAAATGCTGGTTTGCTGGTTTAAAGCCTGTTTCAAATCGTCCAAGCCATTCGCGGTGGTGGCACTGACGCGATACAAGGGATAGCCCAGTTCTTGGTAAATGCGGAGTTCCTGTTCGATGTCCGGCGAAGGCGGCAAGTCGGTTTTGTTCAGCACCAAGGCCGCGCCGAAAGCGTGGTTTTCGCAAATCGCCAGATATTGGTCCAACAACAAAAAATCACAAAAGGGTTCGGTGGCGAAGACGACAAACACGGTGTCGATATTGGCGGCGACGGGGCGGGCTTTGTCGCCTCGGCTAGGACGCAGCAGCACCGAGCGGCGCGGGAGGATTTCTTCAATGCGGCCTTGTAACAGGCCGGCTTCCGATAATGTCACTTGATCACCCACCGCGACGGTGTCCACTTTCCGTCGCGTTTGGCAGAGCCAGATGATGCCGTTCACTTCAACGGCGATACCTTGGCCTAAGTGGGCGATGACCAGG
This sequence comes from Methylovulum miyakonense HT12, assembly GCF_000384075.1. Classification (GTDB taxonomy): domain Bacteria; phylum Pseudomonadota; class Gammaproteobacteria; order Methylococcales; family Methylomonadaceae; genus Methylovulum; species Methylovulum miyakonense. Next base: position 384,993 of record NZ_KB913025.1, on the reverse strand, counting down.
CCTTGGAGCAAGTCCGCCGCCATCAGGCTTTGGCGGTCAGGTGGGCGATGCGGATTGCCGCTGGCGGATGGCTGTAGTGGAAGGCGGAATACAAAGGATCGGGGGTCAAGGTGCTGGCGTTTTCTTCGTATAATTTCACCAAGCCGCTAATCATTTTGCTGGCTTGGGAATTTTGCGCGGCGAAATCGTCGGCTTCAAATTCAAACTGGCGTTGGAAAAACGCGGTGATCGGTTGCATGAAAAAGGTGAATGTAGACGACACCAGCATGAACAACATCAAAGCGGCGGCGTTGGATTTTTGCTCAATGCTGACACCCAGACCTGTGTAAAACCAGTCTTGGTCGATCAACCAACCTAACACGGCAAAACCAATCAGGCTCATGATGGAGCTGGCGACCAGCATTTTAATGACGTGTTTACGTTTGAAATGCCCTAACTCATGCGCCAATACCGCTTCCAGCTCTTCTTCGTCTAAAGAATTGACCAAATTGTCATAAAACACGATCCGTTTGTTATTGCCCAAGCCCGTGAAATAAGCGTTGCCATGACCCGAACGTTTGGAACCGTCCATAATGAAAATGCCTTGGCTATTGAATCCGCAACGTGCCAGCAAACTTTGGATGCGGTCTTTCAATGAACCGTCTTCCATAGGTGTGAATTTATTGAACAGCGGCGCGATCAGGGTGGGGAACAGCCAGCTCATCAATAAGGAGAAGCCCATCAAAATCGCCCAGGCCCACAACCACCAGGACGAACCGATGCTGTCCATCACCCATAAAATCAACGCCAGTAAAGGCAAGCCGATGGCTGCGCCTAAGGCCAGTTGCAGGGCTTGGTCTTTGGCAAATTGTTGTACGGTGCTTTTGTTGAAGCCGAATTTTTCTTCTATGACAAAGGTTTGGTACAGTTGGGTGGGGATTTCGGCCAGTGTCATAACCAAGAGCAGGCTTGCCGTCGCCAAAATGCCCGCCATGAATGGCGAGCCAACTATCTGCGGCCAGCAGGCAAAGGCGAGGTTGATGCCCCCCCCCAAGGTGAGCAACAACAACATGGCCGTGCTGATGACCCTGTCAATATCACCGAGCTTACCTTTTGCCAAGGTGTAATCGGCAGCTTTTTGGTGGGCTTCCAAAGAAACGCTGGTGCGGAAGGCTTCCGGCACTTCATGGCGATGGGCGGCAACGTAGCTGGCCTGGCGTTTTGCCAGCCAAAATTCGATACCAAAGGATAAGGCCAGGGCAAACAAAAAAAACAGCGTGAAGGTATTCATACAGGCAAACAGGTGAGGTTTAAGGGTTAGACGTTCAGTTTACCCAATGCTACACTAAGCGCAAGATTAAACACAACGGAATCGACATGGCGCAGGACACCCAAAACCTTATCTGGATAGACTTGGAAATGACCGGTCTGAATCCTGATACCGACCTCATCATTGAGATGGCGACGATAATCACCGACAAAGAACTGAACATTTTGGCGCAAGGCCCTGTGATCGCCGTGCACCAATCAGACGAAGCCTTGGCGGCGATGGATGATTGGAACCAAGAGCATCATGGCGCATCTGGCCTGATTGGACGGGTCAAAGCTTCAACTATCAACGATGCCGAAGCCGAAGCGATGACGGTTGAATTCCTCAAGCAATGGGTTCCCGAGCGGACATCCCCTATGTGCGGCAACACCATTGGCCAAGACCGCCGCTTTTTGTTCCGCCACATGCCCCAACTGGAAGCGTTTTTCCATTACCGCAGCATTGATGTGTCCACCTTGAAAGAACTGGCCGCACGCTGGGCCCCTGAGCTTAAGCAAGGCTTTAATAAACAGGCCAAGCATCAGGCCTTGGACGACATCATCGAGTCGATTGAAGAATTGCGTTATTACCGGACGCATTTCCTTAAATTCTAGCCATGAACCAACTGTTTGCCGTTGCTTTGGGCGGTTCTTTTGGCGCGGTGTTGCGGTTTTTAGTCTCTACGGGGATTTATCACTGGTTGGGGCGGGGTTTTCCTTACGGTACCTTGGCGGTCAATATCATCGGCTCGTTTTTGCTGGGCCTGCTGACCGAAGCCTTGGTGCTGAACCGCATCGCCTTTGCTCTGGATTACCGCGCGGCGATATTGGTTGGCTTTATCGGCGCGTTCACCACTTTTTCCACGTTTTCCTTAGAAACCGTTTATCTGCTGGAACAAAACCAATTCAGCAAGGCGGCGTTGAATATTGCGGTCAGTGTCATCGCGTGTCTGTTGGCGATTTGGCTGGGCTTGCTGTGCGGCAAGGCTTTGACAGGCAAAGCGATCATCTGGACGGATGGGATGTTTCCTTATGGTTTGATTGGCGTCAATGCCCTAGGTGCGTTGTTAATTAGCTTGGTCGCTAGCCTCCTGTTGCCCAAAATCCAAATGACTATCGAACATCAATTGACGCTAGTGGTGGTTATTGTCGGTGCGTACCTAAGCCTTTCAGGTTTATATGTTTTGTTGTATTTGCTGGAACACGGTTATACCCACACCGGACATGCGCGGGCTTTGCTGATTGGTATTATCGGTAATACAGGCGTTTGCGTACTGGTGATGTGGTTAGGTTGGTGGGCTGTTAAGCAGCTTGATGCGTTTTTGCCATTGGCTAGATGAAGCCGAAGTTAGCAGAGTAAAAAAACATGGTTTTTACTCCAAATTGATGGGCTTTTTTGTCAAGCCATTTTGTGTGCATCCCGTTTCTGACAAAATCTGTTGATAAATCTGGCGCGTTTTGCCGCTTGATCCGTAATGACCCAATGAAATTGCAATGGAAAAATTATGATTACCTCATTTAAAACAGAGCAATTAGGTGTTGGTTTTGACTTCGATATAAATTTGGAGACCGATAAACAGATTTATTGTTTTATTGGCAAGAATGGGATTGGTAAGACGCAGTTGTTGGAAAATATGGCGAAGTCGTTGATTTATTGCCATTCAATTTTTAAAAGTCCTGACTCAAATTTAAAATACGCAAGCTTATGCAGGGAAAAAGTTATTTACGATAAATTTAATGCACACACAATAAAACTACCGACAGATATAGAGCTAAATAGCATTAAGATTAAAGACAGAATTCGTGATCATTGGGGCTTTATGACCTTTCAGTATCTCCTTTCAAATCGAATTACTTCATTTGTATGTGATCTACCAATAATTTTTATCGGCGCAAAAAATCGCGGTTTCACTAAAAATATCGATACTAACAACATTAAAATTCTATCTGATCGTCAAAATCGTTTTGTAGAAAGCTTTGACCGCACGTTGAGATATATAGACGGAGAAGGCTTAGAACATCAAGAGATTGCAGATTGGTTTGCATCCCGATTAATCATTAATCCGAATTTTGTAATAACAAACCAAGACAAAACGCAAGAAGCCGTTACTGTCTTACAACTGATAGATAAACTGGAACCAGACCTGAATTTGGTTACAAAAAATGAAAATGGCGATGTTTCATTAAAAATAACCTTTTCAGAAGGTCAACTCTATATAAATAACATTCCGCTCGATAAACTCTCCACTGGTTACGTTTCCATCATCAAAATCTTCCAAGAAATCATTGCTGGTTACAGTGGCTGGACAAATGAAACCAATCTAAATGAAGTTGAAGGCATTGTTTTTATAGACGAAATAGAGCCACACCTGCACATTAGTTGGCAAACAAAAATCATTGGCATTTTGCGCGAATTTTTTCCAAAAACTACGTTTTACATTTCCACGCATTCGCCCTTGGTTTTGGCGGGTTTAAAAGGCGGGGAAGGTTACGAACTGGTGCGTGAAGGTGATATGGTCAAAACTAAAACGATTAATCATATCGAAAACTATTTTTTAAATGATATTGTGACCGAGTTTTTTGGGGTCGATTTAAATATAGACAAAATTGCCCATGTCGATAAAGAAAAACAGAAAAAAGCGAAGAAATTGTTGTTGAACCTTATCAATTCGTTACCGGAAGAGGGGCAATGAATTATTTTATCGACACCAATTTGATTATTGACGCGTTTGATAAGAAAAAACCCGAAGCTATCAGTAAGCTGGCACCGATTTTAGAAGATGAAGACAGCGAGATTTTTGTCAATCGTTTGGTGTATTTGGAAACTTTGCGGACAGTGAAGTTATCGCATCGCAAGGACTTTGACGCATTGAAGGAGATATTTGATGGATTTACGTTTTTGGATATTAATCCCTATATTTATGAGCAGGCGATTGGCTTATCAAGATATTGTCAATCTAAAGGCGTAACCCTCAAGGGACAAGACACCTGTGCAGCTATAGACTTTCTGCATTTCGCTACGGCGAAGCATTACGGACTTGAGTTGTTGGCAAATGATCGCGATATGGAAAAATTGACTGATATTTATCCTGATTGGCTTGCAAGCGGAGCTTGATTTTTCCAGCTGAACATTAATGCAGCACCGCATTTATTTATAACATTCCACTTATTTAAGGTAACTATGCTAGACCCCCGTTTATTCAGAACCGAACTAGATTTTGTCACAACGCAATTGCAACGCAGGAATTTTGCGTTTGATGCCAGTGCTTATGAAGCTTTGGAAAGCCAACGCAGAGCTATCCAAATGAAAACCCAAGAATTGCAAAATGAGCGCAACAGCCGTTCGAAAGCGATAGGCTTGGCGAAATCCAAGGGCGAGAACGTTGATGGGTTGATGGCGCAAGTCCAACATTTGGTGGACGGGCTGAAAACGGCGGAAACCGCTTTGGCGGACATCCAAGGTGCGATGGCGGCGTTGATGGAAGGTATCCCCAATATCCTTGATGAATTTGTGCCGGATGGCAAAGATGAAGAATCGAACCTGGAAATCAGCCGCTGGGGCGAATTGCCCAAGTTTGATTTTACGCCTAAAGACCATGTTGATTTGGGCACCACCAAAGGGATGGAGTTTGAGTTGGGCGTGAAAATCGCCGGTAGCCGCTTTGTTGTATTGAACGGCCCGCTGGCGCGTTTGCAACGGGCGATTATCCAATTGATGTTGGACACGCACACGTCCGAGCATGGTTATTCGGAAACCTATGTGCCCTTTTTGGTCAACGCCGAAAGCTTGTACGGCACTGGCCAATTGCCAAAATTTGCCGCCGATTTGTTCAAAGCCCAGGATGAGCCGCCGTTATATTTGATCCCGACTGCCGAAGTGCCTGTCACTAACATTGTTCGTGACACCATTATTGATGCAAAAGAACTGCCATTGAAATTCGTTTGCCACAGCCCTTGTTTCCGTAGCGAAGCCGGTGCTTATGGGCGTGATGTGCGCGGCATGATTCGCCAACATCAGTTTGAAAAAGTCGAAATTGTGCAAATCGTCAAGCCGGAAGATTCCGTGCAAGCCCATGAAGAATTGACGCAACATGCGGAAAACATCCTTAAAAAACTCAATTTGCCTTACCGGAAAATGCTCTTGTGTGCGGGTGACACCGGGTTTTCATCCAATAAAACCTATGACTTGGAAGTTTGGTTGCCAGGGCAAGGGGCTTATCGGGAAATTTCTTCTTGCAGCAATTTCAAGGATTTCCAAGCCCGTCGCCTGCAAGCACGGTGGCGTAACCCTGAAACTGGCAAGCCGGAATTGGTGCATACCTTGAACGGTTCCGGCTTGGCGGCAGGCCGGACATTGATTGCCGTGATGGAAAACTACCAGGACGCTGAAGGCCGCATCCATATTCCCGAAGCCTTGCTGCCTTATATGGGCGGTTTGACGGTTATTGGCTAAAACGCTGCATACATCCGGTTTCATTGCCGGGTTTTTTTAATAATAATAATGGCGTGGATTTTATGAAAAAAATGTGTAAATGGTTGTTGTTAGTGTCGCTGTTGACGCTGGGTACGGCATGGGCGGAAGAAGCGGTGCCGGAAGACTCTGTGCAAGCGGCTGCTATCCAAGGCGATGCCAAAGCCCAAGCAAAATTGGGTGCGATGTATTTGCTGGGTAACGGTCAGGAAAAGGATGAACAACAAGCCGCCGAATGGCTGATAAAAGCCGCAACCCAAGGTTATGTGGATGCCCAGGTGCTGGTCGCCGCGTTGTATGACCGCGGCATAGGCGTGAAAAGCGATGTGAAAACGGCAACCGGGTGGTATGAAAAGGCCGCCGCCCAAGGCCATACCGCCTCCCTGGCTATTTTAGGCAAAAACCCTGTGGCGGCTGGTGGGGTGGCGTTCAGTTACCAAAGAATGCGCTTAAATGCCGCCAAACAAATTCCAACCGAATACGCTAAAAAAATCTTACTGACAAAATAATCCGATGACAATCACCACACGTTTTGCCCCCAGCCCCACGGGCTATCTGCATGTCGGCGGCGCCCGCACCGCTTTGTTTTCTTGGTTGTATGCACGTAAACATGGCGGCAAATTCATTTTACGCATTGAAGACACCGATTTGGAGCGTTCCACGCAAGCATCCGTTGATGCCATTTTGCAAGGCATGGATTGGCTGGGGCTGGGCTATGACGAGGGCCCGTATTACCAAACCCAACGCTTCGGCCGTTATAAGGAAGTGATACAGCAATTGCTGGCGCAAGGCGATGCCTACTATTGTTATTGCAGCAAAGAAGAGCTGGAAACCTTACGCACCGAGCAAATGGCAAACAAGGAAAAGCCGCGTTATAACGGCAAGTGCCGCGAACATGCCGTGGCGATTGAGGGTAGGGAGCCGGTCATCCGGTTTAAAAATCCGGTGGATGGTGCCGTGACTATCCCGGATTTGGTCAAAGGCGAAATTGTGGTCGCCAATAAGGAACTGGATGATTTAATTATTGCCCGTGGTGACGGTACGCCGACCTATAACCTGACCGTGGTGGTTGATGATATGGACATGGGGGTGACCCATGTCATCCGTGGTGATGACCATATCAACAATACGCCCCGGCAAATGAACATTTTGGCGGCCTTGGGCGCAACATTGCCCAAATACGCGCATTTGCCGATGATTTTGGGTGCGGACGGCGCACGCTTGTCAAAACGCCATGGTGCGGTCAGTGTCATGCAGTACCGTGATGACGGGTATTTGCCGGAAGCCCTGCTGAATTATCTTGTGCGCCTGGGCTGGTCCCATGGTGACCAGGAAATTTTTTCCATGGAGGAAATGATTGGGTTTTTTGAATTGGATGATGTGAACGGGTCGCCTTCGACATTTAATCCGGACAAACTCTTATGGCTAAACCATCAGTACATGATGCATGGCGACCCTGTGCATGTCGCTAAGCATTTGAACTGGCATATCGAGCAGTTAGGGATAGATGCCGCAGATGGGCCAAATTTAGTTGACATAGTAAAAGCGCAAAGGGAGCGGAGCAAAACCTTGGTGGAAATGGCTAACGCTAGTGTCTATTTTTATAAAGAGTTTGATGCCTACGATGACAAGGCCGCCAAGAAAGCGTTTACGGCGGGTTCAGAAGAGGTTCTGGCGCGTATTTATGACGAGTTTGCTGTTGTAACGGATTGGCAGGGTGGGCAATTGCATGAAATTATCGCCAATCTTGCAGAGACGCTATCGCTAAACATGGGCAAGGTCGCGCAGCCTTTGCGGGTTGCGATTTGTGGTTCGGGCGTTTCACCTGCAATAGATGTCACTTTGTCCTTGTTAGGTAAGGAAAAAACCTTAGCCAGAATAAAAAGGGCGATCACCTATATAAAAAAGTGAAATTAGTATTAGACATTAGGCGTAATTCCTGTAGAATACCGGTTCTTTACTGAGGGGGCCATAGCTCAGCTGGGAGAGCGCTTGCATGGCATGCAAGAGGTCAGCGGTTCGATCCCGCTTGGCTCCACCAAATGCTAGATTTGTTTAAAGATTAGTCCCCATCGTCTAGCGGCCTAGGACACTGCCCTTTCACGGCGGTAACAGGGGTTCGAACCCCCTTGGGGACGCCATAATAGCTACTACCACTTTAATTAGGTCTTGACTAAACAAGTTTTAGTCCCCATCGTCTAGCGGCCTAGGACACTGCCCTTTCACGGCGGTAACAGGGGTTCGAACCCCCTTGGGGACGCCATATTTAAAAAGGCCATCTTATTGATGGCCTTTTTTATGCCCGTCGATTTGCAAAATGGTTTTTTCCAATTTAGGCGGTGCCGGATACTGCCTTGCTGACTATTTTGATAATTTTTTGTCCCTTAAGCGTGCGCGCTGGCTTTTAAGGGGGGATTCTATGCTAAAATCCCAAGCTGAATATAGCCACTTGATTTTATTGTCCGCTTTTTTTGTACAAGCTGATTGATTTGCTAGGTTCATACTAAATTTTAACTAAAGAGGCTTAATTTAATGAAACAATTGAAAAAAACCGCAATTTCTTTCGCTATGGCGGCAGCGATGGCATTGGCTTCATCGCCCATTTTCGCTGAAGCAAAAGGTGAGGCTGCGGTGACGTCCGCGGCAGAAGGCACTATTGCTAAAATTGAAGAAGCGGTTAGCTTGGTGGAAAAGGGCGCGGACAAAAAAGACATCGTTAAAACCATTAACGACGCACGTCAGCTCCAAAAAGAATTCCGTTACGAAATCACCGAGCGTCAACGTCAAAAAGCTAATGATAAATTGAGAATTGCGCGTGATAGCTTTGAAAACGGCGAATTACAGCCAGCTGAAGCGAAATTAAGGGAAGCTTTGGCGGGTTATAAAGAAATGAAAGAAATATACGACAAAAACCACAAGTAGGCTGTTATCTGACCAGACCCGTTTTATTGGGCCAATAAACGGGTCTGGCTTGTGGGATAAAAAATATACCCGAAAAGCCATTTTTAAAAGCTTTGCAAGGTTAAAAAATTTTAAAATATGATAAAATAATTTTGTCACATAATCGTAAATAATCATTATGCTGGCAAAATTTTTATGATAATAACAACTAGGGGACTAGTGAAATATGAAAAACTTGAAAAAAATCCTGCTTTCTTTAGTGATCGCATCTGCTATTGGTGGCGTTTCAACTATCGCTGTTGCTGAAACTGATCCAGGCAGAATCACATATGCTCCTGCCGAAGCGATTGATATGGTAGCGGCTAAAGTAAAAATCGCTATTGATGCCGTTTCTACTGGTTCAGATGGCGAAACAGTGGCGAAATTAATTAAGGATGCATTGGATGCCAGCAAAGAAATCAATGCTAACGACAAGGTTGATATGGCGCGCTCAAGAGCGAACAACAAATTGAAGGCTGCCCGTGCCCATGCTAAAGAAAATGCTTTACAAGAAGCAGAGCAAGAATTGAGAAACGCTTATAAAGGCTTCCAAGATCTGAAAGGAATGCTGTAAGCCGTATAAGGCCATACTGGAAGCTTTTGTAGGTTTCTTTGTAGGGTTTAAAATAAGAATATCCTGCCTTAAATGCTGTTTGCCTTGACTTGGCAAACAGCCTCCCCTCTCCAGAATAAGACCCTATCCGGTTATCTTATTAAAATTTAGAACAAGTACGGGCGCGTCAGGTTTTTTCGCGGAAGATAAAATAGGGGGCATTCTATTTTAGTTGCGAAAAACTTTCCTGGCGGCCATCAACTGTTCTGTCGTCGCCCGCGTCCTTCATCCACGACCAAGCCCTGCATAGATGCCCCTTTAGAATACGCAGAGCCTTATATCCTAAAGGAGGTGTCCGATGGCCCTATGCTTTAATTGGGTGTTGATGCCGGTGTTTGTCTGGTTTCCGAGTTGATGCTGACTTCGGCATTTTTGATGAAAATTTGTTTCAGCTTATCAAATGCCCCTGACAAAGTTTTGTCCATAACCGTTTCATTACCAATTGACACAATCACCCTGGTCAATTCCGGCATTTTGTTTTTGGTTGAGGCGATATAAATGGGTTGCACGTACAGCACTGTGTTGCCCATAGGCAAGATCACCATGCGCCCCATTTCGACGACCGAACCAGATTGCCCCCATAATGTGAATTGGGCCGATATTTCAGGGACTTGTTGCGTGAGCGCTTCGATCTGCGCAGGGCCGTTCACTTGCACTTCCTTGCCGAATTTATACACCGTGATATTAGGCTGGTAATCCGTGCCACAGGTTTTGCTGTCCAGTGTGCCGGCGATACCTATCATGCTTAGGTTGCTTCGATTGACCGGGGTCATCGGGTCAATCAGCACAAATTCTTCACTGTCATTACAATTGCCAAAGTCCATAGTTTGGTAGTAAGGCATCACCGCTTTGTCACGCACATTGGCAAACTGCCAGGTTTCCGCCTGCTCATAGAACAATTCCGGGCTATTCTGATGGTATTTGGCATATATCTGCATCTGCACATAATACAAGTCGCGTGGATAGCGTAGATGTTGGCGTAATTCTGCCGGCATGTCCTCCAATTGTTTAAACAGGCTTGGGTAAGCGTTGCTGTAGGCTTGGATAATCGGGTCTTTATTGTCGGCAATATAAAAATCCACATCACCATCAAATGCATCAACCACCACTTTCACCGAATTGCGGATGTAATTGAAATGCTGCTTGCCTTCTTGGAAATCATCGTCCATGGGTTTGGAGACCGGATATTTATCGGACAAGGTGTAAGTATCCATCATCCAGTAAAACCGGTCATTGGTCATGACCAGATAAGGGTCTTTGTCCAAATGTAAAAATGGGGTTAACTTATTGACCCGTTCGTTGATATTACGGAAGATTTTCAGCTTGCTCTCCGTGGAAATGTTGGATGAAAAAAAGATTTTTTCATCCTTCAGATACAGCGCGAATAAGGCTTTTCGGAAGTACGACGGGATAGGTATGCCGCCCTTGCCATGGTAGGCTTCGGTCAAGCTTGGGTCGGTTCCGGCAATGCCGACCACGTCGAGATTGTTAGGCACGATGGCATAATCAAATTGCTCCTGGCCATAATAAATGTCAGGGTGCTTGACGTTGAAGCCAACTTCGGAGCTCATGTTCAAATCCCGTAAATACCAGACTTGCGGCTTGTCAGCATCTTGTGCCGCAGGTGTCACGACCGCCCCATAGCCGTGGGTGTAGCGCAAATGGATATTTTCCCAGTTTTGCGCTTCCAAAGGTAGTTTGGAAATATTGATTTCGCGTGCGGAAATATTGACTTGCCGGGTGTGGTCAAGCACAAAATAACGGTCCTCATCAACCGACCGGAAGCGGTAGTAAGGCCGTATTTCCTGCAATTGCCGGTAGCTGTCGATAATAAACTCCCGATCCCAAACCGGAATATTCTCGAAGCGTTTTTGTGTTCCCCAGGTTTCAATGTCTTTGGCGGCGTTCAAATTAATCGACACATCCATTTGTTTGATATTGCGCAACTTATAGGCATCCAACGTGGCGTTGATATTGTGTTGGATAAACGGTTTTTCAGCTTTGACCGGATTAGGGTTGACGATATAGCGTTGGATGATTTGCGGGATGAACTCGATGTTGGGTAGCGCCAAAGCGAACAAAAACGCCGATAGGGATAAGATAAACGGGGTTTTAATGCGGTGTTTTGGGGAAAAAATATATAAGCTGGCGGAGAGGGCGGTAGCTAAAAACGTGCCGACGGCCAACCATATCAACGGCAGCTGATAGCGCAGTTCGACAAATCCAGGGCCATAAAAAACGGGTTCATGGCTGCCGTTGTAAAGCAGGGCAAACCGTTGCAGCATAAAGCCCCAAACCACAAATGCGACGACGAAGCCAATCAACAGCGTCAAATGGATTTTCGCACCTAGGGGGTATTCTTTGCGCTGATTAGGAATGAGCGTGTGTTCCAGCCAATATAAGGCCGTCACCATGCCAAATATCAAGATAGCGGTAGTCAGCAGTTCTTGTTGGATGAGTTGGTAAGTAGGGTAAAACAGCATGTAAAAACTGACATCCTTGCCGTAAACCGTTTCGCTTACCCCGGAGTCGGCGCCGAAAAAATACAGCAACGATGTTTCCCATTGCGTATAAAAAGGGATGGCGATAAAAATGGCCAATATCAATGAAATTGGCGTGTAAACCTTTGCCGAACCGCTCATGAAGGTATTGGCAAAACTTTGGAATTTCCGGCGTTTGGCCGCGTCGTGACGCACTTCATCGGGAGGGTTTAGGCCTAAAAAGCCAGAGGCAATCCAAAAATGCAGAAAGAAAATGGTAAAAAAAGCTAGGGTGACTGCGCCTGACAGGAAAAACCTGTATAACAGTTTTAGCCAGAAATAGGCTTCCAATTTTAAGGACTGAAACCACCATAGATCGACAAACAGATCAAGAAATATGAAATGGAACGCAATATATAAAACGCCAACGATGACTAGCGTGGCTCCAATCAACGCGGGTAAAGACTTCAATTTCCCCATACCGTCCTCTTAAAAGTTTGTTAACCGATCCTGTATTAGCTTTTATCGACAGAAGCTAATAGAAAAATAATTCCAGTATTCTAACACCCAAAAATGCCTTCGTAATGTATAGACTTTATGGCTTGTTACCAAAGCCGCATAAACTATGGGTTACCGGCGTATTGATGCTACACTTGCTGGCTTTTAGCTTTTTGTATAGATGCCCACTTGAATTTGCCGCCACTTAGCCTTTATATCCACATCCCTTGGTGCATAAAAAAATGCCCCTATTGCGATTTTAATTCCCATGCGGTTAAGGGGGATACGCCTGAACGGGCGTATATCGAGGCGTTGCTACAGGATTTGGCTCAGGATTTGGCCACGTATGCCATCAGCCGCCCGGTCAACAGCATTTTTATCGGCGGAGGTACGCCCAGCCTTTTTTCGCCGGAGTCATTTGGCCGTCTTTTGGACGGTATTGCATGCCAAGTGCCTTTGGCGGATGCTGTGGAAATTACGCTGGAAGCCAATCCGGGCACGTTTGAAAGCCATAAATTTGCCGAATTTAGAAGTCTGGGCATTAACCGTTTATCAATAGGCGTACAAAGTTTCCAAGATGGGTTATTGGCAAAATTGGGGCGTGTGCATTCGTCCAAAGAAGCTATCCGGGCTGTAGAAATCGCCCATCGGGCAGGGTTTGACAATATCAATTTGGATTTGATGTTTGGTTTGCCGGGCGCCAGTGCTTCTTGTAGCCAGGAAGATTTGCAAGTGGCCATAGATTTGGAGCCCGGGCATATTTCTTTTTACCAGTTGACATTGGAGCCTAATACTTATTTCCATAAATTCCCGCCAGTGTTGCCGGATGATGAGGCTGTTTTTTTGATACAAAAAGCAGGGCAAAAATTATTGGCGGGCTGCGGTTATCAGCAATATGAAATTTCCGCTTACAGCCAAACCGGCCATGAATGCCGCCATAACCTTAATTATTGGCAATTTGGCGATTACTTAGGTATCGGGGCAGGAGCCCACGGGAAGATCACCGGGGCATTGCCGGGGCAGATCATGCGTACGCATAAGCCTAAAAGCCCGGAGCAATATTTACAAGATAGCCATGCCAATGGTGGTGCTGACGCCGTTACCCTTGGTGATCTGCCATTGGAGTTCGTCATGAACCACCTGCGTTTGCGGAAAGGTTTCTCCGTCGCCCATTATCAGGCAATGACCGGGCTCGACCCTCGCACTTTGGAGCCGGCATTGTCTGGTTGCATGGCGCAAGGGTTGATAGATTATGGGCATGGACGATATTTTTGTTCGCCAAAAGGCTGGGATTTCCTCAACACCGTTTTGCAGAATTTTGTTGCATAGCGATATGGCATGATAGGAAACACCCTTCCGCTACCCAGTGGCCGTCAGGATAAAAGTGTGTGAAACTGACAAAAATGGTCACTACCTAGTAAAATAAGTCACTTAAACCTAAGTCTATCGGGTCTAGCGCTATTTTGCCTTGTGAAGAAAGCGTGTAAAGAGGCCTGCAGATTTAGGTTTGGCCGATATGGGTCCTTTTGCGTGGTGTTTAAAGTTTAGGGTGGGGTAGCATGCGGATGTTGTTGTTATGATGGCGGGAAATTTTTTGGCACCGGTTTATGGAAATAATATTGTTGCATAAATGGGGTTTGTTATAGGATTGCGGTTGGCTTTTTGCATAAGGGGCGTGCCATAAGTCTAATTTTTGGTACATAACTTGCTCGAGACATAAATTTGATTGTTGGCAAATCAAATTTATTGCTACACAAATAACTGGCTATTTTAAAATAGCCATCAATTGTTAATGTGGTGAGGGCGTGAAGCCGTCGCATTATTTTGTGATACTATATGTTTGATTATCAAAGAGAATTTATTTCCTATGCGCTAGAGTGTGGGGTATTAAAATTCGGTGAGTTTCTCCTAAAGTCCGGGCGCACAAGCCCTTATTTTTTCAATACAGGCCTGTTTAATACGGGCGCCAAACTAGCAAGGCTCGGGGAATTTTACGCGCAAGCATTACGGCAATCCGGCATCCAGTTTGATATCCTCTATGGCCCAGCTTATAAAGGCATCCCACTGGCTTGCGCTACGGCGATGGCCTTTTCGCAATTGACTTCTGGGGACGTCCCTTTTGCTTTTAACCGTAAAGAGGGCAAGGATCATGGGGAAGGTGGCGTCATGGTGGGGGCGCCCTTACAAGGCCGTGTTGTGATTGTTGATGACGTGATTACCGCCGGGACATCGGTCAGGGAATCCGTTGACATCATAAAAAACGCCAATGCAACCCCCGCCGGGGTGCTAATCGCTTTAGATAGGCAGGAAAAAGGGCAAAACCAGATTTCTGCTATTCAGGAAGTAAGTGATGTATTTGGTTTACCGGTTTTTGCTATTATAACATTAGCGGATATTGTTGATTATTTAACACCTGATGCAAGTGAACAAGTCAATGCGATTAAGGCTTATCAAAGTCTCTATGGGCTTGATATAGGCAGTAATCCGCAGATTCAAAAATAAAAGTTTATGATCCTGACCGTTGTTGATATATGTACTACAATTGTGCGATAAACTTGAAATCTGAATCCATTTATTAATCTCGTGTTTTTTACAAAAGGCTTGCCATGAGGAACTTGGAATTTAAAGAAAAAATGCACGAATATTCGATATGGCGTGCAAACTTGGTGCAAGCGATAGAAATGTACCAGCAGTGGCTAACCCGCTATGGGATGGACGATGCCCATCGTACCAATACTCTTTTAAATATCCTGTCAAGTTTAAAAAATGACCGTATTACCTTGGCGTTTGTTGCCGAGTTTTCACGCGGTAAAACTGAGCTGATTAACGCCATGTTTTTTGCCGAGTCCGGCGTTAGGTTATTGCCGTCTTCGCCAGGCCGTACCACCATGTCGCCCACCGAAATTTTTTATGATGCGGAGGGAGGCAGTTACATCCGCTTGCTGAATATCGAGAGCCGCCTTGAAGACATGTCCTTGGCAGAATTTAAGAACATACCTGAGAGATGGACGCAATTGGAGCTTAATTGCGACTCCCCGACACAAATGCAGAATGCATTCAAAGAGCTGATCGCCACCAAAAAAGTTGACCGTGAATTGGCGGATAGGTTGGGCTTGTGGAATGAGCGTGAAGCGGCAACCCAAGGCGTCATGAATCCGGATACTGTGGAAATACCCTGCTGGCGGCATGCGCTGATCAGTTTTCCCCATCCCTTATTGAAGGAAGGGTTGTCGATCATCGACACACCTGGCTTAAATGCTTTGGGAACTGAGCCGGAACTGACGCTCAACATGTTGCCGAGCGCCCAAGCCATCATCTTTTTGTTGGCGGCTGACACCGGGGTGACCAAAAGCGATTTGGAAATATGGATGAACCACATCAACCGTGCCCGGAGTGCAAAAAAGCAAGGGTTGGCTGTGGTCATGAATAAGATTGACGCAATGTGGGACGATTTGGGCGGAAGTAATGATTACGACCGGTCAATTAAGTCGCAGATTAAAGCTTCGGCCACCATTTTAAAAATAGACGAGGAATCCATATTTCCCGTTTCCGCGAAACAAGCCTTGCTTGCTAAAATTAAAAGCGATAAGGAACTGCTTGCAAAGAGCCGTATCTCCGCATTAGAAAATTATCTTTCTAATGATATTTTAAGGGACAAGCGCAATATCATGGCTTCTATCGTGATGCGTGATATTGGCAGCCTCATAAATGAATCGGTTAATACGGCAAATACCGCATTGGCCCATGCAAGCGAGCAATTGGAAGAATTCAGAAAAGTCGATTTTCATAATCAGGATATGACCGGCAAGCTGATGGCCGAAACCCGTGACCGGCAAAGCTTGTATATGGCGAACGTCGAAAACTTCCAATCTAGCCGAAGGGTGTTTATTGTCCAGGCAAAAATGTTAATTAATTCCCTTGCGGAAGAAAGGATTAATGAGGTCATTTATGCCGCCAAGCATGATATAAGCAAAAGCCTGACGACGATTGGCATGAAGCAAAATATACGTAAGTTGTTTGATGATTTGCGTGATTTGCTTCAAGATTCGGTGGATATTACCAATGAAACACGCCGTTTGGTGAAGGCCATACACAAGAAATTTAAAGATGAATATGGTTTCAAAGAAATCGAACCGATATTATTTGATATAAAAAAATATCAAATAGAACTCGAAGAAGTTTTTGAAGAAGGGGAAGCTTTCCGTACCAGTGCTAAAGTGACTATGACCGAGCAAGGCATTGTAGTTGATAAGCTGTACAGCACGTTAGTGGCTAAAGCCAAGGCTATCCTCGGCCGCGCCCATGATGATGCCATTTCTTGGAGTAATGGCGCGTTATCGCCCTTAGCACGGCAGATTAAAGACCACAAAAAGCAAATTGAAGGCCGGTTGCAGATGCTAAGGAAAATCAACGAATCTAAAGGCACTGTCGCTGAAAATATAGCCCATCTTGAAGCGGAGCTGGTGCCGTTAAAACGGCAACGTGAAGAGCTGGCAATCATGATAAAATCCATGCAGTTGGAAGGCCAGCTCGCAGAAAGCGGCTAGTTACGGTTTAAAGCCATCATAAGGCGGGAGCCGCTTTAAACCGCGCTTATGATGCCTTAAAAATCAGGTCCCATACCCCATGCCCTAAGCGCAATCCGCGCTGTTCAAACTTAGTTAAAGGCCTGTAGTCAGGCCGCCCGCAATAACCCCCGGTTCTGCTGCAATTGTCCATCCCCGCTTCTGCGCCGAGGATATCCAACATCCATTCGGCGTAATGTTGCCAGTCAGTGGCGGCGTGAAAATATCCTCCAGCCACGAGTTTCCTAGTCAATAGCCTCGCAAACCCTGTATTGACGATCCGGCGCTTATGGTGCTTTTTCTTCGGCCAAGGGTCAGGAAAAAATAAATGCAGGCCGGCAAGGGCGTGGTCCGGGATTTTTTTCTCGAGAATTTCAATGGCGTCATGGCAATAAATCCTGACATTGCTGATGCCGCCTTGTTCCAGTAACATCAGCAAATGGCCGACGCCTGGACGGTGCACTTCAATGCCGAGGTAATCCTGTCCGGGATTCGCCGCCGCCATTTTTGCCAAGCTTTCGCCATTGCCGAAACCGATTTCCATGATCAGCGGCGCAGTACGCCCGAACACTTCGCTAAAGTTATAATCAAGTTCAGGGTTTAGGCAGTATTTGTCCCAATGGGTATCCAAAGCCAATTGTTGGCCCGGAGTCAAACGGCCTTGCCGACGGATAAAACTTTGGATTTTTTTAAAAGGAATTTCAGGATTAAGCATAAATTGAAGAAGGTACGGCTAAACCACGGAGGGTTTGATGTCCACGAAAAACACGAAAATATTCATAGCGTACTTTGCTGTTTTTCGTGGCTTTCGTGTATAAAGCTTTTAAGCGACGGCTAAATAATCAAGCCATCAATCGGAGAAGACGCTGAGGCGAACCGGCGTCTGGGCATACGCCCTGCCAAAAAGGCCTCACGGCCGGCTTCTATGCCTTTGCGCATCGCTGAAGCCATCAGGATAGGGTTTTTTGCATCGGCAATCGCGGTGTTCATCAACACGCCATCACACCCCAGTTCCATCGCAATGGCGGCGTCAGAAGCAGTGCCGACCCCGGCGTCAACTAAGATTGGCACGGTGGCGTTTTCGACGATAGTCAATATGTTATACGGGTTGCGCACACCCAAACCAGAACCTATCGGCGCAGCCAACGGCATGACTGCGACACAGCCTATCGCCTCCAAACGTAAGGCGGCTACCGGGTCATCGTTGGTGTAGACCATGACATCAAAACCGTCTTTCACCAATAATTCCGCCGCGATATAGGTTTCGGCAACATCCGGGAACAAGGTTTTCTGGTCTGCCAACACTTCCAGCTTGACCAATTTATGTCCGCCCAACAATTCCCGCGCCAAACGGCAGGTCCGAACCGCATCATCGGCGGTGAAGCAACCCGCCGTGTTCGGCAGGATGGTGTATTTATCCGGTGAAATGACATCCAGCAAATTCGGCTCGCCGGGATTTTGCCCGATATTCGTGCGGCGTATGGCCACGGTGACGATTTGCGCCCCGCTCGCTTCAATCGCCAGACGGGTTTCTTCCAAATCTTTGTACTTGCCGGTGCCGACCAACAGGCGCGATTGGTAGGCTTTGCCCGCCAAAATAAACGAATCGTCCTGGCCTCCACCTATGGCGTGGACGATTTCCAAACGGTCATCGGCCTGCAAGGTTTGGCTGGCGTATTGGTTGAACGGTAAGATTTCCTTGTTCAATTCCACGGCAATTTTTTTGCCCGTCAAGCCCAAATCGGCAACCAAATCGGCGACACTGGCATTGTCAGCACAGTCACGGCTATCGCCGTTCACAAAAACTTTCATATTTTCAAACTCCCGTCAGGGTTGGCGACACGGCGTTTCCGTACCGCTTCCGCCAATTCATGCAACAACGGTACGGTGTCTTCCCAGCCCAAACAGCCATCGGTGATGCTTTGCCCATAGACCAGTTCTTGGCCTTCGATTTGTTTTTGGCTACCCGCCTTCAAATGGCTTTCAACCATCACGCCCATGATGCGGTGGTCGCCATGCGCAATCTGCGCACTGACATCTTCACCGACAATCAGCTGCCGTTGGCATTGTTTTAGGCTATTGGCGTGGCTGAAATCTATCATGATATTCGGGCGGAGATTAGCCTTGCGCAAGCCTTCGGCGACTTGTTCGACGCTGACCGCATCGTAATTCGGCCGGTCATTGCCGCCGCGCAAAATGATATGCACGTCTTCATTGCCGGTGGTGGAAAAAATCGCCGAATGGCCGGTTTTGGTCAAGGACAAAAAGTGATGCGGGCTCATCGCCGCACCTATTGCATCAATGGCGATTTTGATCGTGCCGTCGGTGGAGTTTTTAAAACCGATAGGGCAGGACACGCCGGAGGCCAATTCACGGTGGCCTTGGCTTTCGGTGGTGCGTGCGCCGATGGCGCCCCAGGCGATCAGGTCGGAGATATATTGCGGGCTAATCAAGTCCAAATATTCAGTCGCCGCCGGCATGCCCATGCTGGTGACATCGACCAACAACTGCCGGGCAATGCGCAAGCCTTTGTTGATGTTGAAGCTGGAATCCAAGTCAGGGTCGTTGATCAAACCTTTCCAGCCGACAGTGGTTCGGGGTTTTTCAAAATAAACGCGCATGACGATGAGCAGGTAGTCTTTCAGCTCATCTTTAACGGCTTTCAGGCGTTGCGCGTATTCTTTGGCGGCAACCGGATCATGGATGGAACAAGGGCCTATCACCACCAGCACCCGGTCATCCGCCCCCGTCAGGATATTATGGATTTCCTTGCGGGCGGCCAGGGTAGTTTCTGCGGCCGCGTCGGTAATCGGCAATTCCTCGTGGACCAGAATCGGTGCAATCACTTCTTTAATTTCACAAATTCTCAAATCATCAGTGTTATATTTTGTTTGCATGAGTGCTACCAAGCTGCTGCTTTATTACAGGATGTGTTTCAAATCCTGGTATTTTAACTGTTTTCGGCTTCTTTGGGGTTAGTTTTTGCTTAGTGATTGATCTTAAAATACAAGAAATGTCCACGAAAAGTACGGAAGGCACAAAAAATTGCTTCTGAACCGGGTTATGGCAAGCCTGTCTGCCAAGCTTGAGCATCTGTCCAATTCTGCCACGACAGCAGGCTAAATTATCGGAAAAAAACCGTTGTATGAGGTTTTTCGTTTTTTGTGGACGGCTCCAGGCTTTTCAGTTTTCTTGTATCCCAGCGTGTGTGCTCATCTGAAAAACGTGCTTATTTCAGCACCCGAACCAGCTTCATAAAGCGATAACTGAAACTAACCTGCGGATCGTCGGCAATTTCTTCCCTGGTCACTTCCCGCCATTCGGAGGCATTAATTTCTGGAAAAAACGTGTCACCCGCAAATTCCTGTTGGATTTCGGTCAGGTACAGCTCGTTGGCTAGCGGCAGCACCGCTTCGTATAAAGTCGCCCCGCCGATGACAAACACTTGTGCTGACAACCGGCAAGCATGGTTTAGCGCCGCGTCCAGCGACGTAAACACCAAGCAACCGTCCTGGTGATAATTGGGGTTGCGGCTGATGATGATGTTTGTCCGTCCAGGCAAGGGTTTGCCGATGGCCTCAAAGGTTTTCCTTCCCATAATGAGCGGGAACCCCATCGTGATGTGTTTGAATTTTCTTAAATCGGCCGACAAATGCCAGGGCATTTTGTTGTCCAGGCCGATCACGCGGTTGCTGGACATCGCGACTATCAATGATATTTTCATGTTCTTAAAAAGGTGGCTTTGTTATGCTTAATGAACGGATAACCCGACATCATACACTATGAAAAATAAAAAAATTTTGCTGGTATTTACTGGCGGCACGATAGGTTCATCGGTCACGGCGGGGACGATCAACACCTCCAGCATTGCGCCATACACCCTATTGCAGCAATTCCAACAACATGATCCTAATGCGGGGAATGTGAATTTTACACCCATCGCGCCGCTCAATTTGTTAAGCGAGAATTTGGTCCCGACCGATTGGACGGCTTTGATAGCGGCCATTGAAGCCGCAAATCCAGGGCGGTTCGATGGCATTGTCATCACCCACGGCACTGACACCTTGGCGTTCACCGCCGCCGCCTTGGGCTGTTATTTCCATGCCTTGGAAACGCCTATTTTGTTGGTGTCCAGCGATTACCCGCTCGCCGACCCCCGTGCCAATGGCCTTGCCAACTTTATGTGTGCAGTGGATTTTATCGCGCAACAGCCGCAACCCGGCGTGTTTGTGCCTTACCGCAACCCAGGCCAAGCCATGCACATCCATCAAGGCCACCATCTCGCGTCTTCCTTGCAACTCAGCGGCGACTTTATTAGCGTGCAGCACAAGAGCTATATGCAGCATGATGGGGCGTTCAGGATCCTGCATCCGCGTAAACCCAGGCAGCAGGCCCATTACCGTTTGACCGCCCGTTTTTCTGAGCGGGTCATGTTGTTGCGCCCATACCCAGGCCTAGATTACCGCAACATCAACTTAGACCATGCCGATGCCGTGCTGCACGACTTATACCATTCCGGTACGGCTTGCGTCTCGCCCAGCACTGGCAAACACCACGCCTTGCCGGAATTCATCGCCCAATGCCGGATGCGCAATATCGCCGTCTACCTGGCCCCTGCCTTGCATTCGCCGGATGCTTACCAAAGCACACGGCAGCTGATCGAGCAGGGCGTGCATGTGTTGTGGGATTTGTCCATCGAAACGGCCTACGCCAAACTTTCGCTGGCTTATGGCAATTTTACGCAACAAGAGGAAATCGTCGGGTTTATGGCGGCGGATATTGCGGGCGAGCATATTTAATACAAATCCACCGGGTCAACATCCAAAGACCAGCGCACTTTTTGTTTGCCCTTCATGGCTTCCATTTGCGGCACCAACTTATCCAACAACCTATGTAAGGCTTGCCGGTGTTGGCTTTGCAGGAGCAATTGGTAACGGTACAGCCCCGCCCGTTTTGCCATCGGCGCGGCGGCCGGCCCCAGCACCTCCACTTTGGTTTGGGCGTGTTGTTGCAATAAGGCCACGACCGCATTCAGAAAAGCCAACGGCGCGTCTTCGGAAGCCGCTTGCACCCGCATCAGGACTTGATGGCTATAAGGCGGCAAGCCCGCTTCTTGCCGTTCCGCCAACGCAGTTTGGGCAAAGCTGTGGTAACCGGAATGGATCAACGCCAATAACAAGGGATGGTCGGGTCGGCGGGTCTGCATCACCACCTTGCCGGGTTTTTCCGCCCGTCCGGCGCGGCCTGAGACTTGCACCAACAATTGCGCGAGCTTTTCCGGCGCATGGAAATCAATGCTGAACAAGCCGCTGTCGACATCTAAAAGCGCCACTAGCGTGACGTTGGCAAAATGGTGGCCTTTCGCCAGCATTTGGGTGCCTAGGATGATGTCCACTTTTCCCGCGTTGATTTGCTCCAGATAATTTTCCAAAGCGCCTTTGCGCTGCGTGGTGTCGCGGTCTAGGCGGACGATGGTTTTATCGGGGAAAATCGCGGCCAACACTTGCCCGACCCGCTCCGTGCCTAAGCCCAATGCAGTCAGCTCACCCGTTTTGCAGGCCGGGCAGTGCTTGGGCAAAGCCTGTTCTGAACCGCAATGGTGGCAGCGCAGGCGTTGTTCATGCCTATGGATGACCAAGTTCGCATCGCAGCGGCGGCAACGCGCCACCCACGCGCAACTGTGGCAAATCAAGGTTGGCGCAAAGCCGCGCCGGTTTAAAAACAACAGGACTTGCTCGTGTTTTGCCAACGTCCCGCGTATCGCCGCCAACAAGGGCTCGGACAAACCTTCTTGTAGCCGTTGGTTCCTGATGTCCAACAATTGCAGGCTAGGCTGCACCGCCACGCCCGCCCGTTTTAGCAAACGCAGATGTTGGTAACGCCCGTTTGCGGCATTGCACAGGCTTTCCAGGGCAGGGGTCGCCGAGCCCAGCACCACTGGGACGCCCAGTTGTTTGCCGCGCACCACGGCGACATCCCGCGCCGAAAAACGCAGCCCTTCCTGCTGCTTGAAAGAGGTGTCGTGTTCTTCATCAAGGATAACCAGCCCCAAGTTTTTGAACGGCGTGAACAAGGCCGAGCGCGTCCCCAGCAAAATCGCGCATTCGCCTTGCCGTATCTGTAGCCACGCCGTTTGCCGTTGGGGGTCGGTCAATTTGGAATGCGACACGGTGATGCTGACGTTAAAGCGTTGCCGGAACCGGGCTTCCAATTGCGGCGTGAGGGTGATTTCCGGCACCAGCACCAACACCTGTAAACCCCGTGCCAAAGCGATGGCGATCAACTGCATGTACACTTCAGTCTTGCCGCTGCCGGTCACGCCATCCAGCAGGAACACGCGGAACTTGCCAAAACTGTCAGTGACGGCGGCAATCGCCGCTTGCTGGTCGGCGTTGCAGGATAAGCCCGTGTTATGGGCAGGCGCCTGCACCACCATATCCGGCGCGTCGGCTGGCATCAATAAACCCTTGCCGATTAACGCCTTGGCGGCTGTGCGCCAGTTGTTTTGCAGGGAGGCCAACTGCGTTTCCGGCAAGGCGCTGGTGTGCGCCTGGAATTGTTCCAGCAGGTTTTTTTGTTGCGGGGCGCGTTTTAATGAACTGGCATCGAAGTTTTTGCCCATGTCGGTCAGCGCGAGATAACGGGTTTGCGGCAAGGCCGCAGTGTTGCCTTGCCGCAAACCCGCAGGCAAAGCGGTGCTGATGACTTGGCCCAAGGGATGATGGTAATAATGGCCCACCCATTGCAACAACGCCAAATCTTGCTTTGTTAACAAAGCCTCCCTGTCAATAACCCGTAAAATCGGCTTTAATTTTTCCACCGCCACCGGGCTGGTCGTGGAGATTTCCATCAGCACCGCGATTTTGTGGCCTTTGCCAAACGGCACTTCTAAGCGCACACCAGGGCAGATTGGTTCGTCATCAATTGCCAGGTAGTCGAACAGGCTAAATACGGGCAAAGGTAAAGCCACACGGAAAATCCGTGCCGCAGCGGAGGGGGAAGTGGGCATTGGCTAAAAACTAAGGGTGGGGGTAGGGCATTATAGCGATACCGGGGGTGGGCTTGGAAATTGTTCGCAGGGGGAGCAGGGCTTGAGCAGGACGGGGTTTTGCAACCCCGTCCTAAACGTTTTAAAGCTTGTAAATTAGGATGACGAAGGGAATCCCAGCGTATAAAGCCGCTATTGCCGGGATTGCGCTATCGCTTCATCCCAACCTACAACACTAATTGTTATCAAAGCAAATTCGCCACATACAAGGCGGCGCCAGGACGTTTTGTCGTCCGCATGGCGAAAACCAAGCGGTTACCATTGACCGAGCCAGGCCCCAGTTCGTTGTACACTTCCAGAACTGAAGTCCCATCGCCCAGCTTATCGCCAATGCCGACAATACGTTGGATTTTATTGTCCTTAAACATAAAAATCCCCATTCTGCCATTGGCCGTCAGCCCATCACAGTTAGTCGTATTGGCAAAGAAAAACACCCGCCCTGCGTCGGCGACAAAATTGCCAATCACATTGGCAGGGCATTGCCTCATCCCCGGTAACTTTTGTAAGTTGCTAAAAATCCTACGAATAGGTGCGCCCCCCACTTTGGAAAAAAGCCCATAATAATCCGCGCCGCTGTTGGCATAAAATACCGATTTGTTGCCATCAAATAAAAAATAACTGAAAGCCGCCCCGGCCGTTTCTGGGCTGGGGTCGCCGGGCAAATTATTGGAACGCACCAAAAGATGCTGCTTACCGGCATATAAAGCTTGGGGGCCAAAGACGTTGCTGCCAGCATAACCAAACAGGGTGGCGCCATTTTTAGGATAAACGCCTAAAGTCGGGCCGTAAAAAGCGCGTGGATTGGGGGAAATGGCAATATCAGGATCATTGTTGTCGCGGATTTTGGTCAGGCCTGCGCCGTCATATCTTGCCTGATAAACCCCCGAAGGGTCGGAGTTGCCAAGTGTCGCCGCCGAAAAAAACACCCTGTTGCCATTAAAGGCATAAGCGTTGTGGCAACCTTGTTGGCTAAAACCAGAAAATTGCCCAAATTTGGTGAAACCATCGCTAGGGTTGGTGGTTTTATAGTTTGCAACACGCTTGATCAGCCCGTCCTGCAAGCGGATTGAATACAGCCCGCCAACAGCCCGCAAAGCGGGGTCGGGATTGGAGTCAGTGGCAAAAAACACCGCCCTGCCTTTGCCTAACACGGGAGAGGTCGTATAGTCCCCGCCGTTACTAAACCCAAAGGTGCTAAACGT
The DNA here is from genome assembly GCF_000384075.1 of Methylovulum miyakonense HT12. Classification (GTDB taxonomy): domain Bacteria; phylum Pseudomonadota; class Gammaproteobacteria; order Methylococcales; family Methylomonadaceae; genus Methylovulum; species Methylovulum miyakonense. The sequence continues at coordinate 359,889 of NZ_KB913025.1, read as the reverse complement.
ACCGACGCCTCCGGGCACGGCTTGACTTTGGCCCACTAACTTACGCAAGCCTGCGCCATTGGCCTTGATGGTCCAGATCGAGTCATAACCTGCCCGAGAAATAAGGCTAAGCGAGCGGAACACCACATCATCCCCTTCGATGACCGGACAACCGATCTCAAAAAAAGTGGCGTTACCAGAGTTAGTCTTATCAGGACGCTCTTGGCCTTGGTAGACTAATTCTTGAAAAACGGCCGCCGCCTGGGCTGCCGATATGAAACACATACTGGATAAGCCCAGCAACCAGGCTGCAATATGCACCAAAAACAGCGGTTTTGTTTTCTTGATACCCATAATACACTCCCATTTGCTGCGCTTAATTGAAGTGGGCAATCGGTACACAGCACAACCAAGGGCCCAACAGGAAATCGGTTTTAAGCTTACTGGCCATTTAAAAAATAACCGGTTGTTTAGGCTTGTCCCATGCCGCCACGATAATGCCCCAATAGGCTGCGCATGGGTTTTGAAGGCGTTCACACTGCGGGCATGTCCGTTGTCAGCACCGATTGCCGCATCCTAAATTCGTTCATGTCCTTATTGTCTACACGGTCATAAATTTCTTCCACAGCCAGCGTCAGGCCAATCGGGGCAAAAGTTACGGCATCGCCCAGATAGAAATATTCCGGTTGCCAATGTTGGCTGCGGCGCAGCACTTGCACGGAGACAAAATCCTGTTCAACCAGCACATATTCCTGCACGGACGGCAGGTTGATGTAACGTATCAACTTGGTGGTGGTGTCGGTTTTGCGGGTGGATGGCGAGAGCACTTCCACGATGATGACGGGCGAGTTGGCAAAATAATCGTCACCGGATAGTTTGCCGCAATCCACCAGCACATCGGGATACACATAGTCTTTTCCTAAACGGACTTTCATATCGGCAACAAAAGTGGCGCATGGAGTGCCTTCCAGATGATTGCCAAATTTACGCATGATGTTAGCGGTAATACAATTGTGGTTATATCCCGCCCCAGCCATTGCGTATACTTGCCCTCCAATATATTCATGCCTGATGTCGGAAACTTGTTCGCTCGCCAAATATTCTTCTTCGCTTATTAAATAAGGCGGTAATGGTTTTACGGATGACATAGTGGCAAACTCCAATTTATGGTTACCGTAGCCTGGGTGAGTGTAAACGGTATCATCCTTAAGTGGTTTCTTTATCCGTATTCCAAATCTGCAACAAGCTCAACGTCGCCAAAAGCAAAAACGCCAGCAAAGTCCACGCCGGCATACTGAACCCCAAAAACTGCCAATTCACTTCTGCGCAATCCCCAGAACCATTCAGCATCAGTTTGATGGTTGCGGACAATGGGAAATTCTGGAACACATATTCCAAGCCCGGGCCGCATTCCGGTACCTTATCCGGCGGCAAATGCTGTATCCAAACATGCCGCGCCGACACCGCCCCGCCACATAACGCAAGCACCGCACCGGCTATCGAATAAATTTTGATGCCGCGTGCTTGCGGGTTGTGGATGGCCTCCGCCAAAAAGCACAAGCCCGTCAACAAAATGCCGATACGTTGGGAAATGCACAAGGGGCAGGGCTCCAACCCGTCAACGAACTGGAAATACGCGCCCATGCCCAGCAAAAACACACAACCCAAAAATCCCCAAAAAAACCAGATCCGGGGGGTAAACCTTAATAATTCCAACATATCACATCACCTTACGATTCAAGATTAAAGCAGGGTTAACAAATGCAAATAGTGTAACATCGACGCGAAAACGGGACATCGCCGGATTTGGCTGTCCGGCCCGGTTTTGGCATTACAATAATGGGCATCCCACAAGCCAGACTCTGAACATTTTAAATGAAACAAATTCCCTTATTTCCTCCTTTGTTAGGCCAATTGGACTGCCATGAATTATTGGCTTCATTATTGGCTTTGTTTGCCGATAGCGCGGTTTATTGTGTTGACCAGCGGCAAAACATCCTCTATTGGAGCCCGGCAATGGAGCGCTTGACGGGTTTGCCCGCCCAAGAGGTTGTCACTAAGCCGTGTTTGCCGGATTATGCCATTGATGTCGGCCACCTTGACGAGGGCAACCAGATGGTCAATCTGGTGTGCCCAAATGGCGATAATGTCTGCATGAAAAAATCCGTGCAAAGCTTACGCGACCCGGACGGCAACATTGTTGGCGGCATTGGCCTGCTGATGGCTTGCGGCCCGATTGGCAGCCAGGACACGTTGAAAACAATCAAGAAAAATTCCAACCAGAACTTTTATGGCATCATCAGCCGCTCCCCGGCCATGCAGGCGGTGTTCCAGATCATCGAAAACGCCGCCGAAACCACGGCCACCGTGTTGGTGAGGGGCGAAAGCGGTTCGGGCAAGGAATTGGTGGCGCGGGCCATCCATCAGCTCAGTACACGCCGTAACGCGCCGTTCCTGGCGATCAATTGCGCGGCATTATCGAGTAGTTTGCTCGAAAGCGAGTTGTTCGGGCATGTGCGCGGGGCGTTTACCGGGGCGGTTAAAGACCATCAAGGGCTGTTCCAACGCGCCCACGGCGGCACTTTGTTTTTGGACGAAGTCGCCGAATTGCCGCTGGATTTGCAGGCGAAACTGTTGCGGGTGATCCAGGAGCGCAATTTCATCCCCGTCGGCGGTGACCGTTCGGTGAGCGTTGATGTGCGCCTGGTCGCCGCTTCGCACCGCTCTTTGCGTGAGCAGGTCAAAAAAGGCGAATTCCGCGAAGATTTGATGTACCGCCTGCGCGTCGTGCCCATTTTTCTGCCCGCCCTGCGCGAACGCCGCGAGGACATCAGCTTGTTATTGTGGCATTTCATCCAGCTGCATAATGGCGAAAACTTGCGCAAAATCGACAAAATCGACCCGCTGGCGATGCGCCTGTTGCTGGATTACCCATGGCCCGGCAATGTGCGGGAACTGCATAATGTCATTGAATACGCGTTTGCGGTCGGGCGTGGAACAACGCTGAAAATGTCGGAATTGCCGCCGGAATTTCGTGAACCTGCCGTCAGTGTGGAAGCCCCTGCCGCCACCAAACTGCGCTTATCGGGCGAGGATGAAGCCACGGCCATCCGGCTAGCCTTGCAGCAAAGCAACGGCTCAGTTGGCCATGCGGGGGATTTGTTGGGGATGAGCCGGGCGACATTATGGCGCAAGCGCAAGCGGTATGGTTTGTAGGATGGGCTGACGACAGGATGCCCATCAACATTCACCAGAAACGATGGGCATCCCTTCGTTCAGCCCATCCTACCAAGGTATAACAATCAAATTAGTCATCCACCCCATAAGCTTTTAAAATAGCCCCACCAAAGATTTACTTTCTGAGAATTACTGGACATGCCTTTACCCATTCAAGATTACGCTTTACTCGACGATGACGAATGCGATGCGCGGATTAGCGCCGCGAAAGCCAAGCTGGGCTCCCGTTGTGTGATACTGGGCCACCATTACCAACGTGATGAAGTTTTCAAACACGCCGATTTTTCCGGCGATTCGCTGAAATTGTCGCGGGACGCCGCCAACTCGGAAGCGGAATACATCGTCTTCTGCGGTGTGCATTTCATGGCCGAAGTGGCGGATATTTTGTCGCGCCCTGAGCAAATCGCCATTTTGCCGGATTTGGCGGCGGGCTGTTCGATGGCGGACATGGCGAACCTGATGAAGGTGCAAAAATGCTGGGAAGAACTGGCGCAAGTGTTGGATGTGGAAAGCCAAATCACGCCCGTCACTTACATCAATTCCGCCGCCGATTTGAAAGCCTTTTGCGGCCAGCATGACGGCATTGTCTGCACCTCATCAAATGCCCAAAAAATCCTCACTTGGAGCTTTGCGCAAAAACCGAAAGTGCTGTTTTTCCCTGACCAGCATTTGGGCCGCAACACAGGCTACCGCATGGGCATCCCGTTGGAAGAAATGGTCACTTGGGATTTTAACAAACCCATGGGCGGGTTGACCGAGGAACAAATCCTCAACGCCAAAATGATACTTTGGAACGGGTATTGTTCGGTGCACCAGGCGTTCAAGCCGGAGCAAATCGACAATTTCCTGGCGCGTTACCCAGAAACCAACGTGATCGCCCATCCCGAAGCCTGTTTTGAAGTTTGCGAAAAAGCCGATTTTGTCGGTTCTACTGAATACATTTTAAAAACCGTCCGCGCCGCCGAACCGGATACGCGCTGGTTGGTGGCAACTGAATTAAATTTGGTCAACCGTCTGCATGAAGAATGTAAAAGCCAAGGTAAAAACGTGCATTTCATGTCGCCAACTTTGTGTATGTGTTCAACCATGTTCCGCACCGACCCGCAACATTTGGCGTGGGTGATGGAAAATCTGGCGGCGGGTGAGGTCATCAACCAAATTGCCGTATTGCCCGAAGTGGCGGGGCCGGCAAAAAAGGCATTGGATAATATGTTGATGGTGAGTTAAGATTTTCGCCAGTCGGCTTTGCACGGGGTATCAGCCGTACTACAGGAGTTAGGGATAAGGACAGAAAACAATGATTACGGGTTGATAAATATGATTTTTCTAACAATAAAAATAAAGCTGTCCGCTGTTTGCAGCATCCATGCTACTGACTGGCAGTCAAGGAAGTAAGCCATGACCATGACCACCGCCGAACTTAACGTCCTGCATAGCCATATTGACACGTCCACCAAGTTCCTGGAATTTGGTGCGGGGGCAAGCACTTTGTATGCCGCCAGTGTGCCGGGCATCACCCAAATCGACTCGGTGGAATCGTCCGCCGAGTTCGTCGATGAGAACCTTAAACATAATCCGGTGATTTCCGAAGCCCTGTCCGCCGGACGTTTGCTGTTCCATATCATCGACATCGGCAAAACGTTTTATTGGGGCTATCCGGCGAGTTTTTGCAAAAAACATCTCTGGCCCGATTATTCTTTCCATATTTTCCGGCAAAAAAGCGAGCATGATTTGGTGTTGATAGACGGGCGCTTCCGCGTGGCCTGCACCCTTAACACCATTTTGAACACGCCGGAACATTGCAAGATCCTCATCCACGATTTCTGGAACCGCCCCTACTACCACATCGTCCTTCCGTTTCTGGAAACCCAGGCGGAAGTTGATACCCTGGGCGTTTTTACCAAAAAAAACGCGATTGACCACCGCCAAGTCAAGTCATTGATCGAGAAGTATAAATACTTGCCTAGATGAGGTTTCCAGCGCCAGACATCGGTAAGGTTTTGGCCGGGCTGTGCGCGTATCTGGGTATCCGTAACGTCTTGTGCCGTTGATTGCAGGGAAGCCTTAAGGCTTCCAGGCAGCGACGGTCACCCCATCACCACCGCTTGCTGTTTCGCCCCCCAGTTGCCCGGTGCCGCCTTAAAGACCCCGGCGCAGCGTGTCCCGCAAAAGCTGCAACAGCCGTGCTGGTCCAAATTCCATTCCGACAGCTCATACCAATCGCGGCCTATCAACAGCTTGCCGCAACTGTGGCAATATGTGCTGTCGGCGGACTTGTCATGGACATTGCCGACATAGGCGTAATGCACGCCATTTTTTAACGCGATTTGCCGGGCCAGCAGCAACGACGAAACAGGCGTGCGCGGCTTGTCCTGCATTTTCCAATCGGGGTGGAAGGCGGTGAAGTGCATCGGCACGTCCGGCCCCAGGTTTTCCACCACCCATTGGGTCATCGCTTCCAGTTCCGCTGCTGAGTCATTCTCACCGGGAATGATCAGGGTGGTCAGTTCCAGCCACACCGACGTTTCATGTTTAAGGTATTGCAGGGTTTCCAATACGGGCTGCAAATGGCTGCCGGTGATCTTGTGATAAAAATCTTCGGTGAACGCCTTCAAGTCAATGTTGGCGGCATCCATCCATTGATAGAACTCGATCCTGGGTTCTGCGCAGACATAACCCGCCGAAACCGAAACGGATTTTAGCCCCAAGCTTCTACAGGCGATTGCGGTGTCGATGGCATATTCATGGAACACTACCGGGTCATTGTAGGTATAGGCCACGCTGTCGCAACCATGGGCCAGCGCCGCTTGGGCAATGGCTTCGGGGGAGGCTTTGCCCATCAGCGTGTCCATTTCCCGTGATTTGCTGATGTCCCAATTCTGGCAAAATTTACAGGCGAGGTTGCAGCCTGCCGTGCCAAAAGAGAACACGGGCGTGCCAGGCAGGAAATGGTTGAGCGGTTTTTTCTCGATAGGGTCAATCGCAAAACCGCTGGAGCGCCCATAACTGGTCATCACCACTTGGCTGTCAAGGTTTTGCCTGACAAAACACAGGCCGCGTTGGTCCTGATGCAATTTACAAAACCGCGGGCACAAGTCGCATTGGATGCGTCCGTCATCCAGTGCATGCCAATAGCGGGTTTTTACGGTGTCGTGCGTGATAAACTCAGTCATCTTTATGCTCCCGAAAGCTATTTATAATTGCCAAAAACAGCATATACTCATACCTAAAGATTTTATAGCGTAATTTTTATCGGAAATAGGAGGGCGCACTTATGAACAGACAACCCGCTGTGGCCGGGGCTTTTTATCCGGCCGACCCGAAGCAACTCCACGCCATGCTGGACCAGTATCTTACCGATGCCGAAACTGCCGCAAAAGTGCCCAAAGCCATTATCGTCCCCCATGCAGGCTACATTTATTCAGGCCCTATCGCCGCATCCGCCTATATCCGCTTAAAAAAAGCCCATGACCGGATAACCCGTGTCGTCCTTATCGGCCCTTCCCATCGGGTCGCTTTCAAAGGGCTGGCGGTGAGCGGGGCGCAATATTTCGTGACCCCCCTCGGGGCTATCCCCGTCGACCAGGCCGCCGTGCAGGCCATCACGCAGTTACCATTTGTCGGCTATGGCGAACAGGCGCATACCTCTGAACATAGCCTGGAAGTGCATCTGCCATTTTTGCAGGAAATGCTCGATGATTTCACAATCGTCCCGATAGTCGCAGGCGACGCGACGCCGGGACAGGTCGGCCAAGTGCTAGACGCCCTGTGGGGTGGCGAGGAAACGCTGATAGTCATCAGTTCCGACCTTAGCCATTATCATGACTACGCAACGGCGCAGCGCTTGGACAAAGCGACCAGCCAACGGATAGAAAACTTGCAATATGACGCCTTATCCTTTGAATCCGCTTGTGGCAGGGTTCCGGTCAGCGGTTTGTTGAAGGTGGCGCAGGAAAAATCACTGACGGTAAAAACCATAGACTTGCGCAATTCCGGCGATACGGCGGGCGATAAAAGCCGGGTGGTGGGGTATGGTGCGTATGTCATTGACTAAAGCGCATCAACAACGGCTGTTGGCGTTGGCAAAAAACTCAATCGAGCATGGTTTGCAGACGGGCAAGCCCTTAAAAATCAATCTGGCTGATTTCCCGCCTGAATTGGCAGGGCGGCGGGCGACGTTTGTGACCCTAGAAAAACAGCATCAGTTGCGCGGTTGTATCGGTATGCTCGAAGCCGTCAGGCCATTGGCGGAAGACATCGCCGAAAACGCATTTTCAGCCGCTTTCAGGGATCCCCGGTTCCCGCCGTTGCAAGCTGAGGAACTGGACGGTTTGGACATACACCTGTCCATACTCACGTCCGCTGAGCCTATGGCATTCACGTCCGAAGAGGATTTGCTGGCGCAACTGCAACCCGGCATAGACGGCCTGATCCTGGAAGAAGGCCGTCGGCGCGGGACATTCCTGCCCTCGGTTTGGGAATCGCTGCCTGAGCCTGGGCAATTCCTGCGGCATTTAAAACAAAAGGCCGGTTTGCCTGCGGGTTATTGGTCCGATACGGTCAGGGTTTACCGCTACCGTGCCGAAGTGGTAACGTGAGCGTCAGAAGATATAGAGCCGCCCGCCTTAATACCATACGGAGATCAACTTCCGGCATTCCGTCACCCATTTGCATTCCTTTTCTTCGCAAACCCCTTTAAATTCAGAGCGGAAGCAGGGGCGATGTTGTGTGGCTTTTTGGATGGCCTGTACCAACGCCAACTCCGAAACTAAGCTCTCCGGGTTTTCAATGCCGATCAATGCCGCCAACTGCTGTAAGCTTACGACCGTCATCGGCCCGTCTTCCGCCAAAATGGTGACGTAAATCCCCACCAGCATTTCCAAATACGCCATTTCGGCCGCCTGCCAATCTTCCAGCTCGTTGCCGGGCTCAAAGTTTCTGGCTTCCGCCTTGAAATATGCGGCTTCGGCTATCCACTGATGCCGGTTGATATTCGTTGCTAAATTTCTGATCATGGATGTTGTTCCAACGAAAATTTGCTAATACGGTTATGGCTCCATTAATCGTGATGCCCCTTAAGGCCCGGCCCTGCGTTAACTGGCGCCATCTCAAGTTGAATTGTCCGTATGATGCTTTGGATTGGGTCCATTTCGCCTTGGGCTGTAAGGGCCGTACCGTTATGGTAGTCGGTTTTTATTGGAATATGCAGACGCTGGCCTTCTAATTTTACGTTCATTGATGCGTCATCGGCTCCGGGGACATTCACGGTCACAAGATAATGCACGGGTTTCTCCTGTAAATCCAGCAGTGGGTTTGCTTAAACTGCCTAACAGGGCGTTCATGTGGAAAGGGGAGATGGATTTATCGGAAATTCGTCCCATTTCTTTTGGCATGTGCCGCATTTCATCATAGGGAGCCCATGGGCTGTCATCAAGAATTTGTCATCAAAGTCTGATTGGGGCTGACCCAGTTTGGCTCTGTCCGGTATTTTTGGATATTGCCGGTGTAAAAATCCAGCCAATGAATCTGGCAGGCCACAACGGACTGGGCCGGCTGCGTAAAGAAATTGAGCAATTGCGGATGGGGGGGCTAAATACTAAAAAAGGCCGCCGTCTTTTATGACGCTATCTCTGGGGCACAAGTGCAGGTCAGCCCAATGCCAACGATGGGGAAAACGGCATCCGTATCTATAGGAGCAATGCCGGGATAGTTGTTTGTCGATTTGCACAGAACTTTTTTCACGGGGCTAACCGGATTCAAAGGCTAACTTGACCTCAACACCCATCTAGTACTCAGTCAATGTTGAATTGTCAGTGTTATTTTCGTAGGGGCGGGCGGTTGCCCGCCTGATCGCTACGGATGTTGGCACAGGCCATAAACAAGGCGGACAACCGTCCGCCTTTTATTTACGGATTTAGACTGCCCCGACAAAAAATCAATGACTGAGCATTAGTCACAAATAAAAGAACTTTCATGTAGCCAGGGCGGCTGTTATGAAAGCCTGTGAATCACGTATAAAAACGATTAATTAATTCACATTGATCGTGATATTGGTGCATTAATTTTCGTCTGCTTGGGTTCTGGGGTTACGGATGGGGCTGTCCGGGGCCAGGGGCGCCAATAGCTGGCGCATCGAATCCACCCTTCTTTGATATTTTCATGGCTTAATCGCCTTAAAGCCAATATCCGTGCGGAAATAAATCCCGTTCCAATCGATTTTTCCGGCTAATTCATACGCTTTGCGTTGCGCGGTGGCGATGTCCTCGCCCAAGGCGCAGGCGCACAGCACGCGTCCGCCCGCTGTGACAATATCATCACCCACTTGCGCCGTACCGGCGTGGAAAATTTTGCAATCATCCGTGTCATCAGCCGCCAAACCGGAAATCACCGCGCCTTTTTGGTAAGCGTCTGGATAACCGCCTGCCGCCAATACCACGCCCAAAGCCGCGCGCTCATCCCAGTCGCTGGTGGTTTTGTCCAATTCACCCGCTAAGGCCGCCAAGCACAGTTCCACCAAATCCGATTTTAACCGCATCATGATCGGCTGGGTTTCAGGGTCGCCGAAGCGGCAGTTGAATTCCAACACTTTAATCGCGCCGTTCGGCGAAATCATCAAGCCCGCGTACAAAAAGCCTGTGTACGGGATGCCATCCGCCGCCATGCCTTCCAGCGTGGGCATGATGACTTCGCGTAGTGTGCGCTCGTGGACATCGGGCGTAACCACTGGCGCAGGCGAATACGCACCCATGCCGCCCGTGTTCGGGCCTTTGTCGCCGTTGTCGCGGGCTTTGTGGTCTTGCGACGTTGCCATTGCCAAAGCGTGTTTGCCATCGGCGATGACAATAAAACTGGCTTCTTCGCCGACTAAAAATTCCTCGACCACCACGCGATGTCCGGCTTCGCCAAAGGCATTGCCCGCGAGCATATCTTCTACGGCATCAATGGCTTCTTGTTCGGTTTGCGCGACAATCACGCCTTTGCCCGCCGCCAAACCATCGGCTTTCACCACGATAGGCGCGCCTTGTTGTTTGATATAAGCAATCGCTAAGTCTTTGTCGGTAAAGCTTTGGTAAGCGGCGGTCGGGATGCCGTGGCGGCTTAAGAAATCTTTGCAAAACGACTTCGAGCCTTCCAATTGCGCCGCCTGTGCGGTCGGGCCAAAGCACTTCAAACCAGCGGCTTGGAATTGGTCAACAATGCCCAACACCAACGGTACTTCGGGGCCGACGATGGTCAGGCCGATGTCATGCTCTTGGGCAAACAGCAACAAGGCCGGAATGTTATCGACCGCAATCGCGACGTTTTCAATGCCAGGTTCAGAAGCCGTGCCGGGGTTGCCGGGCGCGACAAAAACTTTTGTGACATTAGGAGATTGGCTAGCTTTCCAGGCAAGGGCATGTTCGCGCCCGCCGCTGCCGACGATGAGGATGTTCATGGGTTAGGTTCTCGGGTTAAATAGCCGTCTGTTTTTTGGAAAAAAAACGGACGTTAGGAAGGTTTTCAAAATGGTCGTCAGCCGTAACAAGTCCGGCGTTTTCTTGCTCGGCAGTTGCGTAAATGATGGCATCGGCAAAACTTAAACGATATTGTTGTGATAATGCCGAAGTCCGTAACGCCAGTGTTTGGGTAAATGCAACAATGCTTGCTTGTTGGGTATAAGCAATGATTTCTAAAGCCATTGCTTCAGATCGTTCCCGACAAATCCATTTATGCAGTTCGTATTGGATGGTAGTTGGTACGACTAACAGTTCTGGTTTAAGCAAATACGGTTCAAATTCACTCGCCAAAACGCCATCGGTCAACCATTCTATCCAACCGCAAGTGTCAACGATGGTCATATCCTGTCGCTGCGATCACGGATGTTGTCGGTATTCGCACCTTTTAAAATGCCTCGCAAGGATTTGGGTAAAGTTTGTTGTGGCACTAACGCGATGAAATTCTCTTTCAAGACCACATCAAACGTTTGTCCGGCTTGTAAATGCAGGGAATCGACAATTTCTTTAGGAATTACAACTTGGTTTTGGTTTGAAAGCGTTGCTTCTAACATGATTTTAACTCCTGGATAGCGGCGATTTTCACTTCTTGCCAAGATAGTACATCATTTGGGTTGGCGAGATAATCCTCAAGTCTGCGGTCGAGTTCTTCTTGTTGCGGCTTGGTCAATGGCGGATCGACTTTCAAACAGGTTGTATTTTGTGATGATTTTATATTCATGGCGCGTATTTGATTGAATGATTGGCTTCCTTACGTCAGCCCATCCTACGTTAAAATCGATGCGGAATACCCGCCGCTTTTAAGATGCTATTAGCCGTATGCCTTGATTTACAAGCATGGTTTACCGTCACAGAGACACCTTTTTCTGATGCCCAGATTTCGTGTGAACCTTTGCCAGTGCGGACTAATTTATAACCATGCTTAAGCAAAAGCTCTTTAACCAGTTTTTCGTAACCATTCATACCGCAACAGGTGGTTGAAAAAACGACACATGCGTTCCGGCTTTGGCGTGTAACTTGGGTAGGTTCAGCGTAAGCAATTCCGGCACTAAATCCCGCACTTCTTTTTCCAACTCGTCCAATGTTTCCGCTTCCACTACCAAGCCTTTTAAATCAAGGCTAGTGGCGACGTAAACATTAGCTTCGTCGTCATGGATGATTTCAACTTTGATTAACAACGACAATCCCAAACTTGCAAAGAATGCCGCACAAGGCCAGCCTAAACGGTACATGCTGTTCTCCTGAATAATGAAGTTTGAGCATAAATATCAATTTTGTAGGATGGGCTGAACGAAGGGAAGCCCATCAAAATGTGCGGTAAATGATGGGCTTCCTTACGTCAGCCCATCTACGAGCTAATTACAGCAAAAGCTGTTTATCATCATTCTTGTATACAGTTAAATTGACCATTCCAACACGTCATCCTCAAGTTTTGAGAAATGGCGAAACAATCTACCCAAATTTGCGATTTGGTTGGGTTCTGCACTAATGCAAAACTCAAACAATTCACGCATTGGAAGAGCTTCGTTATTGTTGAACCGAAGTTGAATGGCACAGTGTCCAGTGGATGAGGTGGTGAAAGCCCTAAATCTGAAATAATATCCCCATCTATCCTCAGGTCGCTCTGATCCTACTTCATAAAGAAACACATCAGTTGGATGTCGAGGAAAAACTTCAAGCTTATCAGCAAAGTGAGTTAACGTGTCTGCATTGTCAAAATATTCGAAACAGCAAGATTGCCGTCCATTTGAAACCTCAAAAGCCAAGTGCAGATGATAAGGTTCTTCGTATGGAATTCGGGTAATTCGAATATATGCGCTCATCAGTTAATCCAGGTTATGTTAATGCCTAAAATGCCGCATCCCAGTAAACACCATCGCAATCCCATGCTCATCCGCCGCCGCGATCACTTCCGCGTCGCGCATTGAACCACCTGGATGAATAATCGCGGTCACACCTGCTGCTGCTGCGGCATCTATGCCGTCACGGAAAGGGAAGAAAGCATCGGAAGCCAGCGCGGAGCCTTGCACGACCAAGCCTTCGTCAGCGGCTTTAATACCGGCGATTTTTGCCGAATACACACGGCTCATTTGGCCTGCGCCGACACCGATGGTTTGCCCGTTTTTGCAATAAACAATGGCGTTAGATTTAACGAATTTGCCGACTTTCCACGCGAACAGCATATCCGCCAGTTCTTGTTCGGTTGGGGCGCGTTGACTGACGATTTTCAGGTCGGCGGCGGTGATTTTGCCTTGGTCTTTATCTTGTACTAGCAAGCCACCTGCGACGCGTTTGAAATCTAAAGACGCGGCTTCCTGCTCTGCCCACACGCCGCATTCCAAGACACGAATATTTTGTTTGGCGGCGAGTACGGTTTTGGCGGCTTCGCTGACCACGGGCGCGATGATGACTTCAACAAATTGCCGTCCGATGATTTCTGCGGCGGTGGTTTCGTCCAGTTCGCGGTTGAAGGCGATGATGCCACCGAACGCAGAAGTCGGGTCGGTTTGGTAGGCCAAGTTGTACGCGCCTAAGTTGTCGTCGGCTTCCGCCACGCCGCAGGGGTTGGCGTGTTTGACGATGACGCAGGTGGGCTTGGCGGTGAAGGCTTTGACGCATTCTAAGGCCGCGTCAGCATCGGCGATGTTGTTGTAGGAGAGTTCTTTGCCTTGCAATTGTTTGGCGGCGGCGATAGTGCCGGATGCCGGAACTTTTTCGCGGTAGAAGGCGGCGTTTTGGTGCGGGTTTTCGCCGTAACGCAACGCTTGGTGGTGTTCAAATTGCAGGTTTAAGGTTTCAGGGAATTGTACGCCGTTTAGGCCGCTTAAGTAGGCCGCGATTTGGGTGTCGTAGCTGGCAGTGTGGGCGAAACATTTTACTGCCAGGTTAAAACGGGTTGCGCCGCTGAGTTGGCTGCCTTCGTTTTGCAGTTCGGCGAGGATAAAACCGTAATCATCAGGGTTGACCACCACGGCGACATCGGAGTGGTTTTTGGCGGCGGCGCGGAGCATGGTCGGGCCACCGATGTCGATGTTTTCAATGGCGGTGTCAAAATCACAGTCCGGTTTGGCGATGGTGGCGGCGAACGGGTACAAATTCACCACCACCATATCAATTGGCTGGATGCCGTTTGCCGCCATAATAGCGTCGTCAATACCGCGACGGCCTAAGATACCTCCGTGCACTTTCGGGTGCAGGGTTTTCACGCGCCCGTCCATCATTTCGGGGAAACCCGTGTAGTCGGAGACTTCTGTCGCGGGGACGTTGTTTTCCGTCAGGGTTTTGAAAGTGCCGCCTGTGGACAGGATTTCGATGCCTAATTGGTTAAGTGCGCGGCAAAAATCGACAATACCGGATTTATCGGAAACGCTGATAAGCGCCCGAGTGATTTTTTTGTTCATGTAAGCCTTATTTTAAAGAGAGGTTTTGTATGGGGATAAACCACGTTAAAGCGGTTGCTAAGCTATTATAAACGGCGGGGGCGTTCCTTCAATGACTGATTCAATGTAAACAGCAATGAATCGGTCATGGAAGGAAGGGTAAAGTTATAGGCTTAAGGGTATCAGTTGAGAAAGCGTATTGATTGTATGGTGCGTAGTGACAATTCATCATTGCCGACTAGCCCTTGGGTATCAATCACTACTGAACGTTTGCCATTGCTGATCACCGCCCATAAGCATTCGCCTGCGGCGGCATGGAAGCCATTTTCGTCCGAAACGCCACAATCGACAACGGCTTTGATGCCTTGCCAGCCATCCCCTTGAATCAGTTCGGCAGGATATTCGCCGGAGCGGCCTTGGGCGATCCAGTTTTGGCCGTTTTTGGTGAAGATGGCTTTATCAACGGCGATTTGATCTAAATTCCCGTCAAATATTTCAAAAGCGATCAGGTAATCGGTTTGTGATGGCATTGCCGGTTCAAGCAAAGCCACGCAGTTTTTGCTGTCATGGCATTGTGGGCTGATTTTGCGTTGTGCAGGATAAGAAAAGGCAATGCCGAGTTGTTTGTCGGTGAATAGCGTCCAAGCCTTTTCGGTGGGGGTGGACAATTCGGCTATCCTTTGTTGGTAGGCCTTGCTAAGGCAGACGTCATCGTGGCAGGTGTCCCGCTGCGTACGTAACCAATGTTGTTGGGCTTTTTTGAGGGCCGCCGTTTTGCTGGCCGCTTGGTAGAGTTTGCCTAACTGTTCATCAAGTGTTGATAATTGTGGGTTAGCGCAGATTATTTTTTCAACTTCCGTGCTGGCTTTAGCACAATCAAAGCCAGCCGCTTGAAGATGGGTTACTGTGATGGGGGCCAACAACAAAAGGGCTAGGCAAGCGTGTTTTTTCATAAGTTACGGGGAATGTAGGCATTGGATAATGCTGGGTTACCCAGCGCGTGTGTGGATACTAGCCGCCTTGGCCTTTATTTGCCAAGGCTTGTTTGATGGCGGCTTTGGTCATCGGCCCGACTTTGCCGTCAGCGGCTAGTTTTGCTTTGGTTTGGAAGTTTTTGACCGCTTGCGTGGTGTCTGGGCCGCTGATGCCATCGGCCCAGTTTAGGGCTTGCGCCCAAATCGTTCAAGGCTTGTTGCAGCCATTTGATGCTGTTATCGTCTTCGGGATACAACCCAAGCTACTGGTGAATGTAATGAAATGCCCAAAATGTGATTATCAATTGCCAGAAGGACAACCAAGCTGCCCGCAATGTGGCATTATCTTTGCGAAATATTTCAAGTATCACCCGGAGCCCAACGCTACCCCGGAACCAGCTCTGGAGCCAGTGGTTATCACCTTCAGCAAAGACCAAGAATCTAGCTGGTTTCAGGAGACCCCGGTTCCTGGCCTGCATTTGTTGGGTCGGTTGGTTATTTTTATAGGGCTGGTTATCTGGAGCTGGCAGTTGATTAGCCCGTCCATTGCCAGCAATGCCGTTGGCGGATCATTTTTGCACAGCATCAACCTGCCTTTCCACGAAGCCGGGCATATCATTTTTAGGCCATTTGGCGCCTTCATCACTTCATTAGGCGGGACGTTAGGGCAATTGCTGATGCCGTCTGTTTGCGCGGGTGTGCTGTTGCTAAAATCGCGTGACCCGTTTGGCGCGAGCGTGGCCTTGTGGTGGGTAGGGGAGAACTTTCTCGATATAGCCCCGTATATCAATGATGCACGCGCAGGCGTTTTGCCCTTGCTGGGTGGAAATTTTGGCCATTCTGCGCCTTATGGCTTTCATGATTGGCAATATATTTTGAATGAATCGGGTTTGTTGCAACACGACCATGCCCTTGCAAAAATGGCCTTTGATATCGGCTCTTTGGTCATGTTGTTTTCCTTATACTGCGGCGGTTTTTTGTTGCTGAAACAATACCGATTTTGGCATAAAAACCACGTCTAAACCGCGTCAGAACAGGCTTTAGGTAAATTGTCCGTAAAGCCTGATAAATCGCTTGCATACCCTGACGCTATAAGAGTAATGTTACGAACCGTGACGGATTGCATCCAATTATGCAACGCACTATTTACAAAAAAACAACTAATACATAAAAATAACTAGGACGCAACTAAAAAGTCGACAGGCTTAGTAATCTGACGGGCTGTCTTTTCAGGAGGCCTGATCTATTGGATAATGCCCGTTCTACAACTATTAACCCTTCCTATCCACCCTTAAAAACGAGAAAAAATATGTCTACTTTTCCGATTGATCTTGGCGCATACCAACGCATTTCGCTAGACCCTAGCGTCCCTACGTTGACCGCAGAGCAAAAAGCCGCCCTGCAAGCCAATATCCAATTGTGCCGCGATGCTATCGTGTTCTTCACCTCTACCGGTGCGGCGCGTGGCGTGGGCGGCCATACTGGCGGCCCTTACGACACCGTGCCAGAAGTCATGATTATGGACGCCTTGTTCCGTGGTTCTGATAATTTCGTACCGACGTTCTTTGACGAAGCCGGACACCGTGTCGCCACGCAATATTTGATGTCAGTGCTGAACGGCGCTATGCCCGCCGAAAAATTAACCGAATACCGCGCCGCGCATTCGCATCTGCCAGGCCATCCAGAATTGGGCTTCACACCCGGCGTTAAATTCAGCTCGGGCCGTTTGGGCCACATGTGGCCTTATGTCAACGGCGTGGCGATGGCTAACCCTAGCAAAACCGTATTCTGCTTAGGTTCAGACGGCTCACAACAAGAAGGTGACGATGCCGAAGCAGCACGTTTAGCAGTCGCCCAAGGCTTGAACGTCAAATTGATTATTGACGACAACAACGTCACTATCGCAGGCCACCCATCACATTACTTGCCAGGTTGCTCAACCGCAAAAACTCTGGAAGGCCACGGCTTGACCGTGCTGGAAGGCAACGGTGAAGACCTCGACAGCCTGTATGCCAACATCTGCAAAGCCATCAACACGAAAGGCCCGGTCGCCATCATCAACCACCGCCCCATGTGCCCAGGCATTAAAGGCTTGGAAGGCTCGACCCACGGCCATGACGTGATTTCCGTCAAATTGGCCTTGGAATACTTGCAAGACCGTGGCCACACTGCTGCGGTTGACTTCCTGAACGGCGTGGTCGCCCCTAAAAACGACTACAAATTCTTGGGTTCCAGTGACAAATGGGATGCCAACCGTAACGTCTTCGGTGATGCCGTTGTTGCTGTCATGAGCACCATGAGCGAAGCGGAACGTATCGAAAAAGTCCGCGTGATCGACTCTGATTTGGAAGGCTCTTGTGGTTTGCACAAAATCCACACCGCGTTCCCAGAAAGCTTCATCTCTTCCGGTATCATGGAACGCGGCAATTTCTCAGCCGCCGCCGGTTTCGGTATGGAAGCCGGCAAACAAGGCATTTTCGGCACCTTCAGTGCATTCTTGGAAATGTTGATGTCAGAAATCACCATGGCGCGTTTGAACAACTCCAACGTGTTGAGCCATTTCTCACATTCTGGTATCGACGACATGGCGGACAATACTTGCCATTTCGGTCTGAACAACATGTTCGCCGACAACGGCTTGGATGACGCTTACGCAACGGGCTTGTATTTCCCGGCCGACCCTAACCAAATGAAAGCCGTGGTCAGCAAAATCTTCTTCGAGCCAGGCCTACGTTTCGTGTTCTCCACACGTTCAAAAGTGCCATTAATTTTGAACGACAAAGGCGAAGAATTCTTCGGCGGCGATTACACGTTTGTCCCAGGTAAAGACGAAGTCATCCGCGAAGGCACCGCAGGCTACATCGTGGCTTTCGGCGAAACCTTGTACCGCGCATTGGACGCCGTAGAACGTTTGAAAGCAGAAGGCATTGACGTTGGTTTGATCAACAAACCCACTTTAAGCGCCATCGACGAAGACATGCTGCAAAAAGTCGGCAAAGCACCGTTTGTATTGGTGGCTGAATCCTTCAACCGCAAAACCGGTTTGGGTAGCCGCTACGGTTCCTGGTTGCTGGAACGCGGACTGACACCTAAGTTTGCCCATATCGCCACCCACAAAGAAGGTTGCGGCGGTTTGTGGGAACAATTCCCGCACCAAGGCATTGATCCCGTTGGTATCATGGCGAAAGTGAAGGAATTGCTTGCCTAAGCAACCACCTAGCTTGCAGTGACAAAAAAGGGTACAGTGATGTACCCTTTTTTTATGCCTTGGATTTTTGGAGATACCTGACATGCAAGATATTCATCTGACCTTGCACGATCCACAACTTGAACAAGCCTTGTTGCGCTTGGCAAAACAACAGCAGCAAAACTTGCCGGAGTTTGTCCTTAGCATCCTATCCCGTTATGTCAATGAAACCGAGCAACCAGAAACATTAAGCATCCAGAAACTCGACCCATTCCAGCATTCACAAGCCCCGAGTGAGAAATTCCAGTCACCAGAAAATAATGCTGATCTAGTTTTTGCAGATATTGACGATAGCCTTAATTTTGCCAAACAGCTAAGGCAACAAGCTTGGCAACGCCATGACTAAACAGGTGCTATGTGATACCTGCATTTTGATTGACTTTGTCAACGGGCGCAGTCGGCAACTTGTGGATTTGCATAGCCAGAACATCCAGCTATTCATCAATCCCGTCATTGAATTAGAATTGCTCCAAGGCGCACGTAATAAAGTAGAAATGCAAAAACTGGAAAAAATAGTGGCGATGTTCCACCACCTAGAAATGCCCCCGGAAGTTTTCAACGTTGCGCGGCAATTAATAAAACAATACTCGCTCTCGCATGGGTTACGTTTAGCCGATGCTTTGATTGCCTCGACCGCTTTAGTTTATGGGCTTGAGCTACTCACGATAAACCAAAAAGATTTTCGGTTTATTCCTGAGTTGGTTTTATGTGCTTGATAAGATGCCATCAATTTATTGGATGACTTTAATGGGTGTATTTTATGGGAATGTTCGACTCTGTTTATGTGCCTTGCCCAAAATGTGGCGAATTGAATGAATTCCAAAGCAAAGGCGGCGATTGTTTGTTGAACGAATACACACTGGAAAATGCGCCCGCAAACGTCCTGCTGGATATAAACCGACATTCCCCGTCACTTGCCGAAACTGCGGGACAAAATATGAAGTAAAGCTGACCGTATCAATCGCTAAAGAGATAATCGAGGTATCAATATGAACCCGCTCATCAGCCGCAACAAAACCGCAATTTTAGGCCTAGCCAAACAGCATGGCGTTAAATCCATTAGCTTGTTTGGTTCAATGGTACGGGGGGATGTCACCGACAATAGCGATGTGGACTTTTTGGTAGAACTTGAACAAGGCCGCGACTTGTTTGATTTGGGTGAGTTGCTAATGGATCTACAAGCCTTACTGCAACGAAAAGTGGATTTAGTCACCCAAAATGCACTACATCCGGGTATTTCTTCCCAAATTTTGAAAGAAGCGCAGCCATTATGAAAAATGACCGCATTTATATTGAACATATCATTGACTGCATTGACCGGATCGACGAATACACGCAGAACGACTCATTTGTGTTCATGAACTCGACTATGGTGCAAGATGCGGTCATTAGAAATTTACAAACACTTTCAGAATCTACGCAAAAATTGTCCGATGAGCTAAAAGCAGAACATCCTGAAATTAATTGGAAAGCTATTTCAGGATTCAGAAATATCTTGGTTCACAACTACTTAGGTTTGGACTTGCCGCAGATTTGGATTGTTATTGAAAATCGGCTGCCGCTATTGAGGGAAAACCTTGAAAAACTACTCTAAATCTAAAATCCAACGTGGCATTTCAAATCTTCATGTTGCCTATTGCGAATGGTGGTTAGAAAGCATTGCGAGTACTTCAAGACCGCGTCTGCCAAGATAATCCACCTCTTGTGAAATAATGCTACGGACCAAAGGATGTTTCTAAGGTTTTGGAGTTTCGTCCAAGACCTTAATCCTATAAGTATTCCGCCCTTGCTGCTTAGCCTGATACAGCAATTGGTCGGCGAGCTGCAACAAACTGTCCGTTGAACTTCCTGTTTCGGGGATTTGGGTGGTGACACCCATGCTGACGGTCACATAACCAGGTGTGCTGGAGCTTGTATGGGGGATACGTAGTTTTTGCAAGCGGGTTTGGATTTTTTGGACCACCATTTCGGCCCCGGCAGCATCGGTGTTGGGCAAAACGATCGCGAACTCTTCGCCGCCGAAGCGGGCGACCAAGTCGGTGGCGCACCTGGTACCTGCTTTCAGGATAAGGGCGATATGATGGCTTCAACGTTTATCGGTAAGTGGCTGGTTTTTTGCAGCAACTGTCCATTTGCATGGCTTCTGCTGTCCGGAGATAGGGCGGGTGCAAAGATTATAATGCCTATTTGCTATAGCCTAATCGCTAATTACGCTGACGGTTAGGAAGGGATATGAAAAATAACCTGGGTGGTTCGGAGGGATTGGCCTATCCCCCGGCTAGGCCAGGGGGATTTAATATTTTTAAGGGGATTCCGGCATGGGGTCACGGGGACATTAGGCGCGGAGTGACCCCACTTATGCTTTAGCGTTGTTGTTTTGTTTGGACAAATACCCGGACGCGTTAACCGGAATGCCTTGGGTGGTCAGGATGACACCCAGTTCGGTCATCGCTTTTTGGTACACTTTTCGTTTGAAGTAGACGACATCGTTGAGCGGTTCCCAATAGTCCACCCAACGCCAGCTGTCAAATTCCGGTTTAGGGCTGTGGTCAAAGCGCACATTGGCATCGGTGGCCAGCAAACGCAGCATATACCATATTTGCTTTTGGCCGATACATAACGGTAGCGAATTCTTACGGATATAGCGTTCGGGTAGCTGGTACCGTAACCAGTAACGGGTGCGTCCTAAAATTTGTACGTGTTGTTTTTGTAGCCCGGTTTCTTCCCACAATTCCCGATACATCGCATTTTCTGGGTCTTCATTTTCATTGATTCCGCCTTGCGGGAACTGCCATGCGTCCACGCCCATCCGTTTTGCCCAAAACACGCGACCCTCGTCATTGCAAAGGATGATCCCGACATTGGGCCGGTATCCTTTAGAGTCTATCATGTTAAAACCTGTCATTTTTTTACCTTGCCGTTATCGTCATTGGCCTGTGAGGGTGTGCGGGCGGGCAAGGTAGTTTGTAATTAAGCCATTGTTCCATAAAAAAAGTGCAGAAGCTATAGTGTGCCACCCTTTTGATGGTACATTTCATACGTTCTAAGGGTTTTCCCATAGACAGTAGATTCCAGGCCCATCAGCAGGTGATGGCCTTATTTTTAACAGGATAACTATGAGTTTAGCGATTTTTGATTTAGACAACACCTTGATAGGCGATGATAGCGATTATTTATGGGGGCAGTTTTTGGTTGACCATGGTGTGGTCGATAAAGGCCAGTATGAAGCAGCCAATGCGCGGTTTTATGAACAATATAAGCAAGGCACGCTGGATATCGTCGAGTTTTTGGGCTTTTCCCTAAAACCTCTGGCGGAACATGACCCCGCGCAACTTTATCAATGGCGCGAGCAGTTTATCCGCGAGATCATCACGCCGATACTGCTAAAGCCCGCACAACGTCTGGTTAACAGGCATAAAGCCCGTGGTGATACCTTGCTGGTGATCACCGCCACTAACCGTTTCGTCACCGAACCGATAGTTAAGTTGTATGGTATCAGCAACCTACTGGCGACGACTCCGGAAATGGTGGATGGCAGATATACCGGGAAATTTACTGGTGTGCCGTGTTTCCAGGCAGGCAAAATCACCCATCTGGAGGCTTGGTTAAAAGAGTCAGGTGAAACGTTGCAAGGCAGCTGGTTTTACAGCGATTCGCATAATGACTTGCCCTTATTGCAACGGGTTGAGCATCCTGTGGCCGTGGATCCCGATGAGAAACTGGCGGTGTCCGCGCAAACCGCGGATTGGCCTGTGATTAGCTTAAGGGATGAACAGTGTCCGCTACACCATTTCGTGCATTGGCAAAAGTAGCGTGGAAAAGGCCTTCCAGACCCAAAGAATCTGGAAGGCCTCCTGGTCACTTTTTTCTGACATAAAAAATTTGGCTATTATCGTGGCGCACCACTTCAATCAGCACATGCCCGGCCTGATCGACATACACGCCAAAATCCAGATGCGCCGCCGGATCGGTGGCGATCACTTTGACAATTTCACCGCTTGCCATGTTATTCAAAGCCTTTTTCAAACGCAATAAAGGCAAGGGGCACATCAAGCCACTGGCATCAACTTCTACGCTACATTCAATCATTTCTGTTTTTAAGTTTTCTAAACCCTATTGAGGGTGCTTATAATAACACCCCCAATTCAATCGACACATCCCAGACAATGGATTATTTCCCGCTTTTCGCCAACCTTCATGACCGTCCTTGCCTAGTCATCGGAGCCGGCAATATTGCCGCACGTAAAATTGACTTGTTGTTACGCGCAGGTGCGAAGGTCACCGTCATCTCCCGCGAGGTCAGTCCGGCCATTACGCAACTGGGGTTGGACAAAAAATTGATAGCCATCGAAAAAGTCTTCGCAGCGGACGATGTCCTAGGCTTTATGCTGGTCATTTCCGCAACCGATAACGCCGAAACCAACCAAGCCGTTGCCGCCGCGGCCAACGCCCACCATATTTTCGTCAATGTCGTTGATAATCCCGCCCTGTGCAGTTTTATCTTGCCTGCCATTATCGACCGCTCGCCCATAGTGGTCGCCTTTTCGTCGGGCGGTGCGGCTCCGGTGCTGGCGCGTTTGCTGAGGGCGAAAATAGAAAGCGTGATCCCGCCCGCTTACGGACGATTGGCGCAATTGGCGGAAAAATTTCGGGATGTGGTCAAACAACGCATCCATGCCCCCGAACAGCGGCGGATTTTCTGGGAAAACATCTTTCAAGGTGCGGTTGCCGAACAAATCTATGCGGGTAACGGGCAACAAGCCGAACAACAATTGCTGGAAACGCTGGATGCGCATGAAAACGCGCCTACCGCCGGTGAAGTGTACCTGATTGGCGCGGGCCCTGGGGCGCCGGATTTATTGACTTTCCGTGCCTTGCGCCTGATGCAGCAAGCCGATGCCATTGTTTACGACCATTTGGTGTCACCGGAAATTTTAGATTTGGCACGGCGTGATTCGGAGAAAATCTACGTTGGCAAACAACGCCAAAACCACAGTCTGCCGCAAGATTCCATCAACCGCCTGTTGGCGGATCTGGCTAAGGCCGGCAAGCGCGTGGTGCGCTTAAAAGGCGGCGACCCGTTTATTTTTGGGCGTGGCGGTGAGGAAATCGAAACCCTGATGCAGGAAGGCATCGCTTTCCAAGTGGTCCCGGGCATTACCGCCGCATCGGGATGCGCTTCTTACGCGGGGATCCCGCTGACCCACCGCGACCATGCCCAGTCTTGCACTTTCGTCACCGGGCATTTAAAAGACAATACCATCAACCTAAACTGGACACAGCTTGCCGCGCCGAACCAGACCATCGTTGTTTACATGGGGTCTATGGGCTTGGAAAAAATTTGCCAGTCGATGATCAGCCATGGCAGCCCCCCTGATTTGCCGATAGCCTTGGTGCAACAGGGCACCACCCGCACCCAACGCGTGTTTACCGGAACCCTGGCGACCATGCCCGCACGCATGGCCCATGAGAAAATCTCCCCCCCCACGCTGATTATCATTGGCACTGTGGTGAGTTTGCATAACAAGCTGAGTTGGTTCCGTAATGATGCATAGCAGGGCAGGGCAACGCAGGTTGACCAGGATTTCAGTTGGTTACCAGTAGCAGGGCGGGGGTTGAAAGCAATGCCGTTAAGTTATGGAAAATATTTAAATAATCAGTTGATTACAAGCTATTTATATGGACATTTTTCAGGTAGGTCGGGTCGCCTAATGCGCCTGCTGTTGGTAGCGGTAGCGTAACCCGACAGCATCCGAACAGCAATTGTTGGGTTACGCTATCGCTCGGTAATTGCTCCTGCATTACTCTACCTCCTGCATCCATGCAGTCGTAACCCAACATAATTTCACAACATAGTGATTTTACTATTTTATCTCTTAACTTAACGGCATTGGGTTTGAAACCCCCGTCCTTAACATTCCAAAATAGCGATAGATACTGAAAATGTTATGGAACGGGGGTTGCGTAGCTTATGGATTTTGTGTCCAGTTGGGATCAAGGCGACTGGTTAAGCAGGACAACTACGGTCAATTATTCTCTTGCTCCTGCTCCTGCTCCTGCTCTTGTTCTGGGCTGTCGGCTTTGAACACCTCGGCGATAAGCCCAATATGCGGTGCCAGTTGGGGGATCACGGGGATTTTCCAGGATTTTCCGACGACACGGGACAACAAATTACCCAGCCAAAGCTTATTGGATTGGGCTTGTTGAATGATGAATGTATACGAACCGCCATCGTTTTCGATGGCGAAGCCATCAACCCAAACCTCAATCGGTTCTGATTCGCCGCAAAGCAGGGTTTGCACATAGACTTTGCGGGTGTCGATGTCAAAATTAAAATCGGTTAGCTCGGCGACGCCTTTCAGCACTATATTTGCCACCCATACAACCATCTTATTGGGGGTCAACTTTATTGCCATTTTTATTAAACGGGATTTATAACTCATTTTTTAGCCTTTATCAGTTAGGTGGTAAAGCTTCTAATCTTAACCGTTATTGGATTAGATCGGTAAGCGCAAAGCAAAAAATGTGGCCGAATATTTCTGTTTGATTTTTTTATAAAGCTATTTTGCCGTATAGCCAGCCAAATGACCGCTCGCCCGGCTTTTGGGCTATGCTGTGCGGTATTCGAATCCCATTAGAAATCGATTTCCCCCATGACAGACCCTATACAACTCTCCGCCATTGCATTATTGCTAGCCATATCCATTTTATTGTTGCTGTTGCTAAGCCGAGTCAACAAACTGCTAAAAAACCAATCCGACGACATATTCCAAGAATTCACCCGTTTGCTGCAAAGCAGCGCAACCAGCATTAACCAAGGTTTTGCCGAATCCAGAAGGGAGTTGCGTGAAACCAGCTCAGAAAACCGCCGTGAACTCCAAGAAATTTTTAAAAACCAGCAAGACACCCTGCTAAAGCGCATCACGGAAAATAACGCGCTACAAATCCAACAACTGGATGTGTTTGCCGCAATGATAAAAACTGATGCGCAGACCAATCGGCAAGAGTTGAACGCGGGCCTTAAATCATTCGAGGGAAAATTTTTGGAGGGCATCAAAGATTTAACCGGACAATTGCGCCTGCAATTTAGCGACCTGAACAAGCAACAGGCCGAAGCCAATCTGCAAGCCAAAAACAGCATGATGGACATACAGCAAACGATAGACAACCAACTCAAAGCGATACGCGAAGACAATGCGTCGCAACTCAACGAAATGCGTAAGACCGTTGACGAGAAATTGCACGACACGTTGGAAAAACGTTTGGGCGAATCGTTCAAGCAAGTCAGCGACCGTTTGGAGCAAGTCCATAAGGGTTTGGGCGATATGCAAAATCTGGCGATAGGCGTGGGTGATTTGAAAAAAGTCCTCTCCAATGTCAAGGCGCGGGGGATTTTGGGCGAATACCAACTGGGCAATATCCTCGAACAAATCCTCGCGCCCGACCAATACGCCATCAACGTCGCCATCAAGCATGGCAGCCGTGACCATGTCGAATTCGCGGTGAAATTGCCGGGCAAATCCGATGAGAAAACCGTGTGGTTACCGATAGATTCCAAGTTTCCGTTGGACAGTTACCAGGCTTTGCTGGGTGCGTGGGAGGAAGGCAACATCGCCGCCATTGATGCCGCGCAAAAAGCCTTGCTAAAAGCGGTGGAAGGTTTCGCCAAAGACATCAGCAGCAAATACATAGACCCGCCGCACACCACCGATTTTGCGATCATGTTCCTGCCGGTTGAAAGCCTGTACGGCGAAATCCTGCGCCATCCCGAATTGTTTGAGCGTTTGCAGCGCACTTACCGCATCACCATCACGGGCCCTACGACCTTGTCGGCTTTGCTGAACAGTTTGAACATGGGCTTTAGGACTTTGGCCGTGCAAAAACGCAGCAGCGAAGTATGGAAAGTATTGGCGGAAGTGAAGACGGAATTTGTGAAATATTCCGAACAACTGGCGGCGGTGCATAAATACATCAACTCCGCGTCGAACACGCTGGAAACGTTGCAGACTACGCGCACCAAGGCGATGGAGAGGAAACTGCGTGGGGTTGAGGTGTTGGAATTGGAGGGGGATTTGGGCTTGAAACGGTCTGGTATTTTGGATGAGGATTGATCGCTTTTCGTTGCCCATGATTGGCAAGGCTTGAAGTGAAAAATTCGTAAGCCGTATTTCATAGGGTAGGGTGGGCACGCAGTTTTGCCCACCGTTTGTCACGCAAAAAGTATGGTCACACAACTGTGTGGGCAGAAAAGCATTGCCCACCCAACTAATGCGCCCTACGAACTTCCGTGTTCTTCATGGAAGAGGTTTTAAGAAGCCACCCCCAACAACACCGCCCCCGCCTTAAACACCGCCGTGGCCTCGCTACCTTCTACCAAGCCCAAATTGTCAACGCTTTCGTTGGTGATGGTCGCGGCGATAAAGTTGCCGCCTTGTAAGCCAATCACCACTTCGGAATTGACCGAGCCTTTTTGGATGCGGGCCACAATGCCTTTGAGCTGGTTACGGGCGGATAGGCGGTAACCGCCAAAATCGGTGACGACGATCACTTGCGACACTTTGATTAAGGCAATGGCGTCAACGCCTGCTTTAATCCCTAGGGTTTCCACCGATTCTTTGGTCAGTGAGGCGACGATGGTGTCGCCGCCTTTCAGGCCGATAACAACGGTGGCATTGACAGGGCCGATGCTGACATCGGTGATTTTGCCGAAAAATTGGTTACGTGCGCTGGCTTTCATAATTAACCTCTTCAATAAAAAAATAATGTCCTGATGGGTGTTCAGGCGTTGGTTGAGCTGTTGTAAAAATAAGTCATGCTCGGTTTGCAGTTGTTTGAACAAGGCCAAAAAGGCCTTGCCCGCCAAGGTCAGCCGTGTGCCGCCGCCTTGTTTGCCGCCAACGGCCGTAGCCACCAAAATGTTGGGCGACAGGTTATTGGCACGCTCGATCATTTCCCACGCGCCTTTGTAGGTCAAGCCCACGGTTTTTGCCGCTTGGTTGATGGAGCCGGTTTGTTCGATAGCCTCCAGCAAACCAAATAAGCGTTCGCCCATGCCGCCCAATAATTTAATATGGCCGCTGAGCAGGGCGGGGGTGTTATTTTGTGTCATGGGTTTTTCGGCTGTGTTGATGGCGTTTGGCAAGGTAATGGTTCCAAATGGAAAGGTTGTAGGGACGTTGGGTAACTCACAAAAAATAACCTGCAGGGGATAGAAAGTCCATGGGCCGGAATGGGGTTTCACCAGGGCAGGACGGGGTTTTGGGAACCACTGCCGTTAAGTTAAGGACTTTTCCGTTCATCCTGAGCCCTTTGATACCTCAGGAGAGCCTTGTCGAAGGAAGAATGGAAAAATCCGACACGCCTAAGTTAAACCGTTCATGCTTCGACAAGGCTCAGCACGAACGGATTAACTTAATGGCATTGGGTTTGGAACTCCGTCCCGCTCCGGTTATTCCATTAACGCCACCGATTTTACCTGGACCCAAAGTTCCTGCCCCAAGGTTATGCCGAGTTCGGCCACCGCCCGTTTTGTCAGCCGCGCCAGCAACATTGAATCCCCAACCCGGACGCGGACCAGCGCCAGCCCCGGATGGCCGTCATTGCCGATGGCATCGACCCGCCCGCGCAGCACGTTTTGGATGCTGCTCTGTCCGGGAGCCTGTTGGGCTAAACTGACATCCCTGGCAAGCACCCTGACCCTCACATGGCGGCCGATAGGGATACCGTGTTCCCGTGCCCACAGGCTTCCGCCAAGGAAGTCCACCCTGGCCAAGTGCCAATCGCTGTCAATGGCCCCGACCTTGGCATCCAGGACTGTCCCGACATCTTCCCCCAAGCGGATAGGCAGGTCAAGCCGTGCCAAGGTTTCGGCCAAAGGGCCGTTGGCTAGCATCCGCCCGCCTTCCAGGACGACAAGATGATCCGCCAACCGTGCCACTTCGTCAGGGGAATGGCTGACGTACAGGATAGGGATATCCAGCGCATCGTGCAAGTGTTCCAGATAAGGCAAAATTTCTTGCTTGCGCTTGATGTCCAACGCAGCCAGTGGTTCGTCCATCAATAAAATGCGCGGATTGACGGCCAGTGCCCGCGCAATGCCGACACGTTGCCGTTCCCCGCCAGAAAGGCGGTCTGGCTTACGGTCCAGCAGATGCCCGATGCCCAACAATTCAATGGGCTTATCCAGGGCCGACGCCTGGACATTGGCACTGCGCTTCATGCCATAGCACAAATTTCCCATGACGCTCAGGTGCGGGAACAAACTGGCTTCCTGAAACACATAGCCCAAAGGCCGCTGGTGGGTGGGCAACCAATAATTGTCTTTTTGCCAGATTTCACCATTGACGGAAAGAAAGCCTTGGGGCGCGCGTTCCAACCCGGCGACGCAACGCAATAAGGTGGTTTTACCTGAACCCGAAGGCCCGAACAGGGCGGTCACGCCACGCCCTGGCAAGGCCAAGTCAATGTCTAGCGTGAAGCCTGGCCAGTCAAGTTGAAAACGCGCCTGAATATTCGCCATGCCTCTAGCCTTTTTTGGGATTAGGCCGCCAAGCGTAAAGCCCCAGCAGCACCAAAAAGGAAAAAACCAACATCATGGCCGCCAATTGGTGGGCTTGGGCGTATTCTAAGGCCTCCACATGGTCATAAATCTGCACCGAGGCGACCCGCGTTTCGCCCGGTAAGTTGCCGCCGATCATCAGCACGACACCAAACTCCCCGACGGTATGGGCAAAAGTCAGGATGCTGGCGGTCAAAAAGCCGGGTAAGGCCAACGGCACGGCAACCGTGAAAAAAGCATCCAACGGCGAAGCCCGCAAGGTTGCGGCAACTTCCAGCGGGCGGTCGCCGATGGCTTCGAAAGCCGTCTGTAAGGGCTGCACCATGAAAGGCAAGGAGTAAAACACGGATGCGGTGACTAGGCCCCAAAAAGTGAAGGGTAGCAAGCCGATGCCCAGGGTTTGGGTGAGGTGCCCGACGGGGCCGTCAGGGCCCATCGCAAGCAGCAGGTAGAAACCGAGCACGGAAGGCGGCAATACCAATGGCAAAGCCACCACCGCGCCAACCGGGCCTTTCCACCATGCTTTTGTGCGGGCCAGCCACCAAGCGATAGGCGTGCCCACCAGTAACAGGATCACGGTGACAATACCCGCCAGCCGGACAGTCAGCCAGATGGCCTGAAGGTCGCCGTCAGTTAACGCCATAAATATTGGTTTCTTTAATGTGCATGTTGGAAAGTCTTTATGGAGGAAATGAGCAAGACGAAACCGAGCAAGGTCATCAGCAGGCCCGTTGGCATTAATCCTAAAAGTAAGCCGCCTAAGGCCGCCCCTAAAATAGATCCCAGCACCATCCAGCGAAACAGTGTCTGTTCATGCCGCAGTATGGCGAAGGCATCCGAACGAGTATAGCGGGCGAAACCGACCAACATGGTGGGCAAGCTTACCGTCAAAGATAGGCTGCCAGCTAGTTTGATGTCCAATCCGTAGAGCAGCATTATAGTTGGGATCAATAATTCCCCACCCGCGACACCTAACAATGCCGCCACCACGCCAATACCGAAACCAGCAACCAATCCGGCTGCCAGCCGTAGCGGGCCGGCATCAAAAAGTGCGGTAACCCCATCATGTAAATCAAACCAAGCTTCTGATAGCATGACTAGCGACAACCCTGCCAACAAGACCATGATGATACGGTTGAGCCAAACCCGCGACATCGTCATAGCGTGACCAGCAGCCCACCATGCACCGATAAGGCTGCCCGCAAGTAAATTCAAGGTGATACCGTAATGTGCCAGCTGTTGGTCAAATGGGATTTGCTTAGTCCGAAAAATTAGCGCTGCGGTGACTACCACCAAGCTCATGGCTTTGTTTAAGATAATGGCTTCCAAGGTAGGGAGTTTGAACATCCCTACCAAAACGGGCAAACGGAATTCTGCCCCTCCCAAACCAATTAAGCCGGCCAACGCACCAATCAGCGATCCAGTTATGAAGCTTTGGATACTACGGTGGTGTAAGCTCATGGCTGCTCCCTAGTGTTATTTTTTGGAAACTTCTCCAGGCAACACGAAGCCATATTTTGCCATCACAATGCGTGCAGGACTGCTGTCCATGTAGTCAGCAAAATGCTTGGCAAGGCTGTTGTTTTCCCCATGCTTGGTGATGATAAAGCCCTGTTCCAAGGGCTTATGGAGATTGTCGGGTATCAGCCAGTAGCCACCTTTGGGGGCCAATTCAGGGCTGCCAGCCAACGACAGCGCGATGATGCCGACTTGGGCATTGCCGGTTTGCACAAACTGGGCGGTTTGGACGATATTTTCGCCATAGACCAGCTTAGCTTGCACCTTCTCCCACAGGCCGGAAGCACGCAACGCTTCTTCCGCCCGTTTGCCGTAGGGCGCATGTTTCGGGTTGGCGATGGCGATGCGGGTGATGTTCGGGGCGGTGAGGCTGGCCAATGTCATCTTCGTCGCATCAAGGCTAGCGCTCCACAAAACGATACGGCCAACGGCGTAGGGTTTTACCTCGGAAGCCGCAAAGCCGCCCTTGACTAATTCACGGGGAAAGTTGATGTCGGCGGAAAAGAAAAGGTCGTAAGGGGCCCCCTGCTGGATTTGGGTATGGAAATTACCGGAAGAGCCGAAAACCACATCTACCTCGTCGCCAGTATGGGCCTTCTTGAAAGCGGTGATGATCTCATCCATGGCAAATTTGAGGTCAGAAGCGGCAGCGACAGTGATTTTTTCGGAATGTGCGGACAGGGAAAACAGGCAGAAACAAACAACTAGGACTAGTTTGAGACGGTTCATCGGGGCTCCTGGCATTTATGGAATAAAAGTACGCATGGAGGCGTCATACGGTCGTATGCGGCCTAAGGTGATTCGTTTCGAAATATACAATAGTACATAATGAATTGCCAGGAAATTTGAATCTCCAGTGCGTGCAAAATTACCCTCGGGCTTTAAGCCACGAAGATATAATAAGCCATTTGGCAATTTGCTTTTCTTGATACCCCCATGCTGACCCCGATTAAATTGTTCAAATGCCTTGCCGATGAAACCCGCCTGCGTTGCCTGGTGTTGCTGCATAAGGAAGGCAGGTTGTGTGTTTGCGAACTGACACAGGCGCTGGATATGTTGCAACCGAAAATTTCCCGCCATCTGGCCTTGTTAAGGCAAGACAATATCCTGCTGGATAGCCGGGAAGGGCAATGGGTGTATTACCAGATCAATCCTGATTTGCCTACGTGGGTGTCGGATATTTTGGACATCACCGCCGGGCAATTTTCCAGCCATCCTAAACAACAGGAAGACCAACAACGTTTGCAGGCCATGGCGAACCGTCGGGAGGAAGCCATGGGCTGTTGTGGCTGATTGTTTTTCGCCCTATAATATATGGAAATTCGAATATTTAAATATAGAGGCGGTCATCATGTTAAACGTATTAATTTTGTGTACTGGCAATTCTTGCCGTAGCGTTTTGGGCGAGGCCTTGATCAACCATT
Source organism: Methylovulum miyakonense HT12 (assembly GCF_000384075.1). Classification (GTDB taxonomy): domain Bacteria; phylum Pseudomonadota; class Gammaproteobacteria; order Methylococcales; family Methylomonadaceae; genus Methylovulum; species Methylovulum miyakonense. The sequence goes on along the minus strand of NZ_KB913025.1, from coordinate 328,079 downwards.
TGGGCCAAGGCCGTTTGCGGGCGTTTTCGGCTGGCAGCCGTCCGGTCGGCAAAGTCAATGCCAACGCGCTGGCGACCTTGCAGCGTAATGGCCTACCTACTGAAGGTTATAGCAGCCAATCTTGGGATGAATTTGCCGATGCCGGCATTGATATCGCCATCACGGTTTGTGACCAGGCGGCGGGTGAAGTTTGCCCCGTGTATCTTGACAGCACCACACGGGCGCATTGGGGCTTACCCGACCCGGCCCATGCCAGCGGTACGGAAGCCGAGGTCCAGGCGGCATTCCAAGCGACTTATGAGGCGTTGGAACGGCGCGTCAAAGCCATGTTGGCGTTGCCATTGGAGACATTGTCCTGTGCCGAGTTGAGCGGCAAGCTCAACTACATTGGGCAGTCTTATTAACTTCAGGCTGGATAAACTAATGGTTACGAAAAACACCCTTGCTATTGATAAGCATGCAAGCAATGCTGCGCCTGTTGATGTTGACGCGCCAAAACACCTGGGTTTTGTCGAACGCTTCCTGACCGTGTGGATTTTTCTGGCCATGGCGGGTGGCGTGGGTTTGGGCTATTTCGTCCCTGATGTGACGCAATGGCTGGGGCATTTTCAAACGGGCACCACTTCCGTCCCAATTGCGGTTGGCCTGATCCTGATGATGTATCCGCCGTTGGCGAAAGTGCGTTATGAAGAGCTGCCGCAATTATTCAAAAACATTAAGGTCCTGTCCATTTCCTTGCTGCAAAATTGGCTGGTAGGCCCGGTGTTGATGTTCACGCTGGCGGTGGTTTTCTTGCACGATTACCCCTCTTATATGGTGGGTTTGATTATCATCGGCTTGGCGCGATGTATTGCGATGGTGTTGGTCTGGAATGAATTGGCGGATGGCGACAGCGAATATTGCGCGGGCTTGGTGGCCTGCAATTCCATTTTTCAGGTGTTGCTGTTCCCTTTGTACGCCTATGTTTTTATCACGGTATTACCGGATATGTTGGGCATTGCCGAAGGCTTGGAAGTCAAGCTGGCCATGTCGGACGTGGCGCAAAGCGTTTTGATTTATTTAGGCATCCCGTTTTTCACAGGCATGGCCACCCGTTTGGTCTTGGTGCGTTTAAAAGGTAGGGTTTGGTATGAACAAACCTTCATACCGCGCATCAGCCCCATCACCTTGATTGCCTTATTGTTCACCATCTTGGTGATGTTCTCGTTGAAAGGCGAATACATCGTGCAATTGCCGATGGATGTCCTGCGCATTGCCGTCCCGTTGGTGATTTATTTTGCGGTGATGTTTTTGCTGACTTTTTATCTGTCCGACAAGGCAGGGGCGAATTACCGTATCAGTGCGACGCTGTCATTCACGGCGGCGGGCAATAATTTTGAATTGGCGATAGCGGTGGCGGTGGCGGTTTTTGGTCTGGATTCCGGCGAGGCGTTTGCGGCGGTCATTGGCCCGTTGGTTGAAGTGCCTGCGTTGGTTGGTTTGGTTAAATTGTCCTTGTATTTTCGGGAAAAATATTTTGCGGGCGAGGCGGCGGCAAAGTGATTTTGGGGGCCCTTACAAAACCACAGGCAAAAAAAAGCGGCTTGGATAAGCCGCTAAAGAGGAAGGATATAAAACTCTAAGGTTCCAAAGAAGGAGCTTGCATCTCAAGAGTTGTGCTTATCTTACGGGCAAGTTATGGCAAAAGGAATGTGACACATTGCCGCGTGGCGGATTGTCGCAGGAGCCATGCCTTTCCCTCGGCATTAGCCCGCCAAAACCACAGGCAAAAAAAAGCGGCTTGTGTAAGCCGCTAAAGAGAAGGATATAAAACTCTAAGGTTCCAAGAAGGAGCATGCATCTCAAGAGTTGGCGTTATCTTACGGATAAGTTGTCAGAAATGGAATGTGACACATTGCCGCGTGGCAGATTGTCGCAGGTTTAGGTGGCAACGTTAGGGCCGTTGTGTGGTGACCAAGCTTGGCATGTTTCCAAAGCCGCCAGTTTTTAGGTTTTCTGCCAAATCCCTAATAATTGGCCAATATTGACACCGTATGCTGATAAATTTTCAGGGCTAATTTACAATAGCCTGTGTTATTGGCATCGGGGGAAGGCGACTGGATGTGGCTATCCCCGATCTTATCGACCAGATTGATGAGGTGACGGATGAAAGATAAAACCTTGACCGTAATCCTGGCAGGCGGCGTGGGTCGGCGGCTGCATCCGCTAACCGCCGACCGGGCCAAGCCCGCGGTGCCGTTCGGTGGCAATTACCGGATCATCGACTTCACATTGACGAATTGCCTGCATTCCGGATTGCGGCGGGTGCTGGTGCTGACCCAATACAAGTCGCAATCGCTGCAAAAGCACCTGCACGATGCGTGGGGCATTTTCAACCCGGAAATATCCGAATACATCATGCCCGTCCCGCCACAAATGCGGACGGGTGAGTCCTGGTATTCCGGGACAGCCGACGCCATCCGCCAAAACCTGTACATGCTTGAACGCAGCAAGGCCAGCTATGTGCTGATCCTGTCGGGAGACCACATCTACCGTATGGATTATGCCGCCATGCTGCTATCCCACCGCGACCAGGGGGCGGAGCTGACGATTGCGTGCATGCCCGTGCCGCTCGCCAACGCCAGCGCTTTCGGCATCATGTCAGTGGATGATACGCAACGGATTGGCGAGTTTCACGAAAAGCCCAAAAATCCCCGGCCCTTGCCAGATGACCCGCACCATGCGCTGGCCTCAATGGGCGTCTATATTTTTAACATGGATTTGCTTTTCCGTGAGTTGGAAACCGCCCATCCAAGCGATGTCGCATCAGGCCTTGATTTCGGCAAGGACATTATTCCACGGCTCATCGGTAAGCAGCGCCTTTACGCTTACCTCTTCGGTGGTGAATCCGGGCGTGTCAGCCAAGACCGCTACTGGCGCGATGTCGGCACCATCGACGCGTATTATCTGGCGAACATGGATCTGCTCGCCCCCGTCCCGCCATTGAACTTGTACCAGCCGGAATGGCCCATCCGCACCTACCACAAACAAAACCCGCCCGCCCGCATGGTCTCTGGGGCTTTCGGATACGACGGGCAACTTGTCAATTCCTTGCTCAGCAACGGGACGGTCGTTTCGGGCGGAGTCGTCAGGCATTCAATCCTGTTTTCCCAAGTCCAAGTGGATGAACAGGCGGTAGTCGAAGATTCGATCTTGTTTGACGGGGTACATGTCGGGGCGGGAGCGCATTTGAGGCGTTGCATCGTCGATAAAAACGTACGGATCCCGCCTGGCGAACGGATTGGCTGTGACCCCGCCGCCGATGCCAGCCGCTTCGTCATTTCAGAATCCGGCATCACCGTCGTACCCAAAAATTACCGTTTCCTGAATGATCCCCAACAGGGTGGCGGGTGACGTCATCGCGGAGCAATAGCCAAAGCTTTGCTCCTATAACAAATCACTCAATCTGGCAAAGTCAGGTAGCCCGTGTAGGGCGCATTAGCGATAGAGACTGTGAAAGTATTGCAAAATGCTCTAAGAATTAATGATTGTCCACAAAAAACACGAAACAATTAAACAGTAACTTTCAATAAGTTATATTTAATCTGGTTTTACACTTTCGTGATTTTCGTGGACATAAAATAATTCTTTCACAGTCTCGATAGCGTAATGCGCCGGATGGTTGAAGGCCAACATGCGGTGCAATACGGCTATCGCCTATTGCACCCTACGGAATGCGTCTTACAACAAATCACACAATCTGGCGAAATCAGCCAAGGCCAGGGTTTCGGCCCTTACGGACGGGTCTATGCCCACCGACTGGATTTGTTCGGCGGTCAGCACTTTACTTAGCGAATTGCGTAAGGTCTTACGGCGTTGCGAGAAAGCTTCGGTGACGAGGCGGCTGAGCTGGGCTGGGTCACGCACGGCGACGGGGGGGTGTTGGTGGGGGATGAGCTTCACCACGGCGGACATGACCTTAGGGGCGGGGTCAAAGCTTTCCGGCGGCACCACGAATAGCAATTCCGGCTCACAGTAATACTGCATCATGACGCTTAACCTGCCATATTGCTTGCTGCCCGGAGCGGCGCAAATCCTATCAACCACTTCTTTTTGCAGCATAAAGTGCATGTCTTCTATGCAGGATGTGCTTTCCAGCAAGTGGAACATCAATGGTGTGGAAATGTTGTAGGGCAGGTTGCCTATCACCCTCAGTTTTTCATTGTCTTTAACCAGTTGCGAAAAATCAAAATTCAGGGCGTCGGCGCTGTGGATGGTCAGGCGCGTCTCTTGGCTGAACTTGTTGTTAAGCAAGGCCACCAAATCCCGGTCCAGCTCAACCACATCCAGGGTGATGCCGGTTTTTAGCAAAGGCCCGGTCAAGGCGCCCATGCCAGGGCCGATTTCAACCCAGTGCTCATCCGCGCGGGCGGCTATGCTGGAGATGATGTCGTTGATCACCGAATGGTCATGCAGAAAATTCTGCCCGAAACGTTTGCGTGGGATATGGTTCATGAAGGGGATTTAGGGTTGGAGGCCATGGTCAAGGCGGTTTGCAAGGCGACGGCCAAGCTGCCGGCATCGGCGTTGCCCGTGCCGGCAAGGTCAAGTGCCGTGCCGTGGTCGACGGAAGTGCGGATGATGGGCAAGCCCAAGGTGATGTTCACGGCTTGGCCAAAGCCTTTGTATTTCAGGACGGGCAAGCCTTGGTCGTGGTACATCGCCAGCACGGCATCGGCATGGGCCAGGTATTTTGGCGTAAACACCGTATCGGCGGGCAATGGCCCGGCCACATCCATGCCTTGGCTGCGGAAACTTTCCACGACCGGTTCAATGACTTCGATTTCTTCGCGTCCCAGGTGGCCGCCTTCGCCGGCATGGGGATTCAGGCCGCAAACCAGGATCCGTGGTTTTTCAAGATGGAAACGCGTCCGTAAGTCCTGTTCCAGCACGCGGATCACCGTCCTTAAACGGCTATGTGTGATCGCCGGGCTGACTTCGGCCAGGGGCAGGTGGATGGTCACTAAGGCGACACGCAGGCCTTCTGTGGCGAGCATCATCACCGGGTGCCCGCCCGTCAGTTCGGCAATAAATTCGGTATGTCCGGTGAACGGCAAGCCGGCATCGTTGATAATGCCCTTATGCACCGGTGCGGTCACCATGGCGGCAAACAATCCGTCGATGCAGCCCTTGGTGGCTTTGGTGATGGTTTTTAACACATAGCGGCTGTTTTGGGCGTTCAGCCGGCCCGTTTGTACGGGTGCGGCAAGATCCACGGGCAATAGGGCCAGGCAGCCTGCCTGATGTGGCTGTATAGGCGCGTTGCTGTCAAACACCTTAAGCTTAATTGGCAGGCCTAATTGTGCGGCACGTTGCGCCATTAATTCAGGGTTGGCAATTACGACTAGCTCACATGGCAAGTCTTGCTGCGCCAGTTGGATGCAAAGGTCCGGGCCGATACCTGCCGGTTCGCCAGGTGTTAAGGCAATGCGCAAAATGGGGGAGGTCATGGGGATTTTGAAAAAAGTGAGGGGTTGCGGGGTTGGTTAACAGGCGGTTAAGAACTCCGTACCAGCCGGACACCATAACCATAATTGATATTGCCATAAAATGCACTGCCATTGTTGAAGTCCACAATCCAGGCCACGTTGTCGTTGTAAGAGCTGGATGAAGAGGACCAGAACAGGTCATAGTTCCTTGGGAAAACCCGGTTATTGATGAAGTGTATCGACTTTTTGGCGTCGCCTTCTTTGAGGTCGATAAGGGTTTTCAATTCTTCAATGGAGGGCAACCGCCAGTCGGTATAACCGTCATAACCGCCTTGCTCATTGAATATCTCCGTTTCGGAAAAAGCTTCTTTCCAAGTGTAACGCGCCAACCTGCCTTGGCTAAGTTCATGGTACCACTCTTGGCCCAGCGCGAACCGTAACCAGGTGAGGCCATGTAGGGTATCCGTGGCCAAACCGCCGTTGACCGTAAATTGCAAGTCATCAGCAAACAGCCCCAAGACCTCTTTGAAATAATCAAAATAGCTCCGGTCAAGAAATTGCGCCGCTGTCTTAGAGTCCTCATAGATTGCCATGGTCAGCTTTTCAGCGATGAGTTCATCCGAGTCTTCCAGTTCATGGTACGCCGCCGCCAAACCCAAAAAGGCCAGCGAACGGATTTGTTTGTGGCTAAATGAACCGGACCTGCCCAATTCAGGGATCGTGGAGAGGGTGTAAAACGCAGACAACGCCGCCGTCACCAAATCACGTTTCGCTTGGGTGCGCGATGAGTCTTTTAATTGGCTAAACGCACTGATCAACGAGGATAGCCTTTGTTGTTCCTGGCGGGTTGCCGTATGTTTCAGGTCATTTTGCAATTTGGCCAGATAAGCATTAATTCTGGGTGGCTTTTCTGTCAACAAAATGCCAAGTTCTTGGCACAAGTGTTTGATCTTTAGCCGAAATACCCGTGCCGTGATTTCGGTGTCAAAATAATGCTGGATATCTATTATCACTTTATTCGACTCAACCATGGCCTTATCTCTTGAAGTGTGGTTTTAGAATGGCAGCTGTGGGATGGATGGGCATAGGTGGTAGGGCATTATGTGTGGCATTTTTACGTAAGTTGTGTGATTTAATACTATTTTAACATTGTATTTTATTAGCGTAGCCATAAAACCTAAGCGAGCAGGGTTCTTGGCGTTATTTTTATCCAACCGAAGTTTCCTGGTGCATCAAGCCATTGTTGCCGATGGGGCTGGTTGTCAAAATATCCTAGCCATCTATGATCCATATTTCCGTCGCGCGATTTTATGTGAAAGATGTGCCGCTTAGCATACATTGTCGGCGGATGTTGCGCTGTAGGCAACAGGAAAACTTTCATGATTGATGCCCGGCAGATTAAGACAATCGCCGCCTTTATGGGATAATTTCCGCCAATGCGGGGCGGGGGCGCAATTATTCCGTCATATTGTGACAGGGTTCATAGCGGCCCATGAATGCGGGCTATTGCCTTGGCTAGGTGCGGCAGGATAAAGTGAATATACGGCCAGGCTTGGGATTGTGTTTGCCATCCCGGACGGGCACGCCATGGCTGCAAAATGTTTCAGATAAATTATAATGGGTTTGATGATGGAAATGATTAAGGTGCTGTTTGTCTGTATGGGCAATATATGCCGTTCACCGACGGCTGAAGGTGTTTTTACCAAGTTAATTGAAGACCGCAATTTGGCTAGGCTTTTTAAGGTGGATTCCGCCGGTACCCATGCTTACCATGTCGGGGATGCGCCGGATTTACGGGCCCAAAAAGCCGCCCGCAACCGGGGTGTCGAGCTGGCCCATTTGCGTGCGCGAAAATTTACCTATGCCGATTTTGAAAATTTCGATTTTATCCTGGCAATGGATGATGACAATTATGCCATCCTGATTGACGCCTGCCCTGACGGGCATAAAGAAAAAGTCCGCTATTTGCTCGATTTTGCACCGGACCTGAAGGTGAGGGAAGTCCCGGATCCCTATTATGGCGGCAGTTATGGCTTTGAGCGGGTATTGGACTTGGTCGAGGAAGCGTCCGAAGGCTTTTTAAAGGAACTCAAGCAAGCAGGCCGTTTATAACATCAACTCATAGCTAATACGAGGACAACCAAATGGCGATAGTAACAAACACAGTCAATTACTTGGACGGCGAGCTTGTTTTAGAAGGTTATTTTGCCTTTGACGACGCGCAGGCCGGACGCCGCCCGGCGGTCTTGATCAGCCATGCCTGGGGAGGGCGGGATGGTTTTGTTGCCGATAAGGCCGAGAAACTGGCGGGATTGGGTTACCTGGGTTTTGCGCTGGATATGTACGGCAATGGCGTTTTAGGGGCTTCGCCGGAAGAGAATGGCCGTTTGATGCAGCCATTCATAGACGATAGGGCGATGTTGCAACGGCGCATCAAAGCGGCTTTGGCGACGGTCAGGCTAATGCCGTGGGTTGACGACAGTAAAATTGCCGCGATAGGTTTTTGTTTTGGCGGATTATGTGTCCTGGATTTGGCCAGGACGGGCGCTGAGATTAAAGGGGTGGTCAGTTTCCACGGTTTATTGGGCGCACCCGGTAACCTTGAAGGGCAACCGATCAAGGCCAAAGTGCTGGCTTTGCATGGCCACGATGACCCTATGGTCCGCGTCGAACAGGTGGTCGCTTTTGAACAAGAAATGACCCGGGCCGGGGTGGATTGGCAAGTGCATGCTTATGGCCACACCATGCATGCGTTTACTAACCCGGTGGCGAATAACCCTGATTTTGGCACTGTGTACCAAGCCGATGCAGACCGCCGTTCTTGGGTGGCGATGCAAAACTTCTTGGCTGAAATTTTCGCCTGAAAAGGTTTTAAGGGAGATAAGGCTCCGGATTAAGGGCGCTTCAAACATCCCGTCCGGCACTGGCCTTGCTGAATAATAGGTGACGCTGTGCTTCATCGCAACCCTGCGCACGTAGGAACGCCCGTTGTTCCGCCGTTTCCGCCCCTTCGGTGATGGTTTGCAGGCCAGGGCCGATCTTAAACCCATTCCCCCGATAGACAAAATCATGCCGCTATCTTCTGCATTCGGGACGAACTCCGCCAGCGACACCCTGCCCAGTTTGGGATATTGCCAACGCGGCAACGCTTCCGCGCCCATGATGTGCCCGGTTTGGATGTTGATTTGCGGCCGGTAACTGGTAATGCACCACTTGCAATCGCCCCCCGTCCAGCGTAAGGCATAGACCCATTGCAGGTTGCTCGCCACATAAGTGCGGCACGGTATCTTGTTTGCGCCATGACGTGCAGGCGGCGTGTCTGCGCTTATTTTCCAAAAGTTGAAGGTTAAAAAACTGTTGGGTTGCTGCCCAGGCTAGTTTTTTACAGCTGTCCTTTTATATAATCTTCCCTCGCTTACGGCTTTTACGGCACACTTATCTTGCTGGTTTTAATTGATAATTTCTGGAAAAGCCAGTTCTGCGGTGTTGTCATCACCTGTCCATATTTGTCAACTATGCTATCGGCCTTGAACCGTTGGCAGGCAACTGGCAGCGTATTACTAAACTAATTGGTGGGGTAGGGGGGTTATGGCAGGATAAGGCCAGTTACAGGAGGGGGAAAAATAAAGTGATCATGTTAACCGCCGTTATTAGGGGTGTTGAGGACTTCCCGGTAGCGGCCCTAAAAATAATAACTATAAAAGCTATGAGCAAAATAATTGATAACACAAAAAATAGGTATCGGGAGAATATCGAAAGGTTGTTGGTGGGGACGGATATTGCTTTTAATGGCGATAATCCTTGGGATATTCGTGTTTATAACAGTGACCTGTACCAACGCATCCTGACCCAAGGCTCTTTGGGCTTGGGGGAAGCGTATATGGATGAATGGTGGGACTGCCATCAGCTTGATGAGTTGTTCAACAAGATTTGCCAGGCGCAATTGGAAAATAAAGTCGTTGTTGACCCGCAAACGTTCATGAACCGGATCTTGGGGTGTGTCGTCAACCGGCAAAGCCTCCGGCATGCGCCCGAGCTGATCAAATGGCATTATGACATCGGCAATGACTTATACAGCCGGATGCTCGACAAACGCCTGACTTATAGCTGCGGGTACTGGAAGGACGCGAAAAACCTTGATGAGGCCCAGGAGCATAAGTTTGATTTGATCTGCCGGAAACTGAACCTGCAAGCTGGACAAAAAATCCTCGATATTGGCTGCGGTTGGGGCAGTTTTATGAAATTTGCGGTGGAGCGTTACCGTGTGTCCTGCGTCGGCGTGACGCTGTCAAGGGAGCAGGTCGCTTTGGGTAAAGAGTTGTGCCAGGATATGCCGATAGAGATCCGTCTGATGGATTACCGGGAGCTACATGAGAATTTTGACCATATCGTTTCAATAGGCATGTTTGAACATGTCGGTTTCAAAAATTATGGCGAATACATGAGGGTGGCAAACCGCTGCCTGAAGGACGGCGGCTTGTTCCTTTTGCACACCATCGGCAGCAGTAAGTCCAGGATTACCGTGGATGCTTGGATGGGCAAGTATATTTTCCCTGAAAGCATGTTGCCGTCGATCAAGCAAATTGGCAAGGCCGCCGAAGGCCAGTTTGTCATTGAAGATGTGCATAATTTCGGTGCCGATTACGACAAGACCTTGATGTGCTGGTTTGATAATTTTTCTAAAAACTGGCAAGCCATCATAGAAAATTATGACCACCGTTTCTTTTTGATGTGGAAGTATTATTTGCTGTCTTGTGCGGGGGCTTTCCGTGCCCGTGACAACCAGCTTTGGCAAATCGTCTTATCGAAAAATGGGGTGCCGGGCGGCTATACGTCGGTGCGTTAGCGGGCTGTCTTATAGGCAGGACGGGGCTCACAGTTGGCAGTAGGCCTCCCGTCCTGCATTGGCAAAAGGCCTTAGCTAAGCTTCCTTCAACGCCTCATAAACCCCCAGCGTAAAACGCGGCGAACAAATCGCCAAAAAAACCAAATCATCCTCGCCAATATTGGTGATCTGTTGCGGGCATAGCGGCGGGATAATGACCACATCGCCCGCCGCCACGTTTTGTGGCGCCAGATCATCAATCCTAACCATCCCGGCTCCTGCCAGCACGACATAACGCTCCACTACGCCTTGCAAACGGTGCAGTTTGGTGGTGACCCCTGGCCTGACCCGCGCCCTGGCTATCGAAACATCCGCATCGGCGGCGGAATTGGACAATTCCAAAATAAAACAGCCCTCGTCAAAATAATATTCCTCGTCTTCGTCGGCTTTTAAGATTTGTGCTTGCATGGTTCAACGCTCCGATTCTTTTTTGGCGACTTTGTCGCGTAAATAAACTGGCATGGCTTGCTCCACGGGTACGGCTTGGCCTAGGTCAAAGCCGCGTTGGCCTAATGCGGCGATTGCCCGCGCCCTAGGCAGGTGATCGCTTTCAAAATGCGTGATTTGGTCGCCTAAGCGTTCCAGCAGCGCGGCCTGATAAACGCCCCAACCCGTGCCCAGGCCAACGCCGGACAATTCGGGAAACTCAACCAACCCAGGCGGCGTGACCGCTTCTTCGCCCATGAGCTGGGCAAAACCCTTGGCGTCGCGCTGGTAAACGCCCCAGAAGATTTCCCCCATCCGTGCATCCATCGCCACAAATGCAACGTTTTCATCATGGTGGTCAAAATAATCCTGGGCAATCGCCGCCAGGGTCGATACCGGAACCACCAGCAAATCCAGCCCCAAAGCTAGGCCTTGGATAATCCCCGTGGCAATGCGCACGCCCGTAAACGATCCGGGGCCACGGCCAAACGCCAAACCTTCCAAATCGGCAGGCTGTAATCCGGCTTCGTTCACCAGCCCATCGAGCATCGGCAAGATCAGTTGCGTATGGTCTTTGCTGGCGAGTTCATAACGTTCGCTGATGGCGCCTTCTATGGATAGCGCTGCCGAACACGCATCGGTTGCGGTTTCTACGGCGAGTAGTTTCATGGTAAGTCCCTATGGAAAATCGGTTTAAACGGCTAATGGCCGCGAAGCGTGGCCGGTTGGGCCGCCTCGGCAATTGCTCCTGCATTGCTCTATCTCCTGCATCCATGCAGTCGTAATGCGCCAACTGTGGGTAACCGTATATTAGACATCTTTCCTAAATACAGGCATATCTCAAGTTGACCAATGCAGCCACCAAATTCCAGGTCAGGGAGTAGTTTTTGTGTTTTCCCCGATAAACGTCCTTGACGATCCTGAAAATCTTGCATCGGCGGTTGACATGCTCAATGAAAACCCGCTGTTTTGAAAGGATTTTATTGTGGGCTTTGTCTTCGGCAGAAAGAGGCTTGCCTTTTTGCTTTTTGATAGGCAAAGTCGAATTCCGGTGATGGCCGTGCATCCCTTGGTATCCCGAATCCGCCAACAGGTTGGCTTTAGGGTGCAGCAACAGGCGGCAGCCTTTGAAGACGGCAAAGTCGTGTTGCCGCCCTTTGCCCACCACTACGGACAGGATGGCCAGCGTCAACGCGCAGATGACCAACTGGGCCTTAACCGTGTGGCGTTTTTTTTCCTGAGTAGAAGGCTTTCTGGCCTTTGACGGGGCGTTCGATGGGCTGTTCCGACACGTCAACGGCCAAGGTGGCGGCAGGGTCTTCCAACAGCGCCTTGCGCTTGGGGAGCCTTTCAATTTTGACCAACTGCCTGGCAGTGCGCGAATACACTTTATGGCAATACGACTCGCTGATGCCAAAGACCGCCCCTAAGTTTATCAAGGTCGGATAGTGGCGGAGGTAATAAAGTGTCAGTAGCAGGCGGTCTTCCGCTGCCAGTTTACTGTCCTTCCGGCCTCGCCGTGTCAGCGGGCTGAGGTTTTTTTGTTCGCTGATGTAAGCGCACAGCTTGCCGTTGAGATGCTGGAAATTTTCCTTTGACAGCCCGACCAGCCGTTTGAATTCTTCGGGGTTGTCGGTGGGCAGCTGGGCATAGGTTTTCATGGCTTTTGGGCGGCATCAGGAAGGTTGCCCATTTTAACCTTATTGGGGTTTATTTAATCTGTATTATTTAGGAAAGATGTCTATTATTCCGCAAAAAACGCCTGCACATCGGCAATATCACGCGTCCGCCTCATGGGCGGCACGCTGTCCAAAAACAGCTGCCCGTAAGAGCGTTTTAACAAGCGCGGATCACAGACCATTAAAACACCTTTATCGTTCTCGTCGCGGATCAAGCGGCCTATACCTTGCCTTAAGGCGATCACGGCGGCGGGGATTTGATGCTCGAAAAACGGGTTCTTGCCTTGCTTGGTCATGGCATCCAGACGCGCTTTCAGCACCGGGTCGCCGGGTGAGGAAAACGGCAGTTTGTCGATGATCACGCACGATAAGGCTTCGCCGCGCACATCCACACCCTCCCAAAAACTCGAAGTCCCTAGCAAAACGGCGTTCCCGACTTTTTTAAACTGTTCCAGCAATTGGATTTTCGGGCGGCTGCCTTGCACCAGCAAAGGATAAGGCAGTTTGTCTTTCAGCAAATTTTCCGCTTGTTGCAAGGCGCGGTGGCTGGTGAACAGGAAAAACGCGCGGCCTTTGCTGGCTTGCAACACGGGCAGGACAAATCCAATGATCAAAGGGATGAAATTGGGGTCATTCGGTTGCGGCAAGCCTTTGGGATGATAAAACAAGGACTTGTTGGCATAATCAAACGGGCTGCCCCAGCTTTGGCTACGCGCTTGGGTTAGCCCTAAGTTGTTGGCAAAATGGTCAAATTTGTTCGCCACGCTCAGCGTCGCCGACGTGAAGATCCAAGTGGCTTTGTGATGTTGCATGAACAGCCGGAATTCCCCGGCAATATCCAGCGGCGTACGGCTGAGGGTAAAGGTTTTGCGGTGGACTTCATACCAACGTATCCATTTGCCGCTGTTGTCATCCAGGATAGTTTTGAGTTGCTGGACTAATTCATCGGCGCGTTTGAAACACGTTTCCAAGCCTTTGGTTTTCACCGAAGCCAATTCCAATTGCACGGCCAAGGCTTGCAGTTGGGTTTTGACGGCCTGCAGCCCCGCCATAATTTTGGGGTTGCTTTCCAGCTCTTGCCATTCGCCGCGCTTCAGTTCCATGCCAAACGCCAAACGCAAGTCCTTGATTTCATGCTCCAGCTCTTCGGCGGCGGCGCGTAAGGCCGGGATGTCGGTGGCATCCTTAAAATACTCGATCAGCGCGTCTTGCGCCAGGTCATTCAATTGCTTGGCGCCGATGTTGATGCCTAAAAAATTGGACGCGGTGTCCGCCAGTTGGTGCGCCTCATCAATAACCACCACTTCGGCATTGGGCAAGAGTTCGCCAAAACCGCTGTCACGGATCGACCAATCGGCACACAGCAAATGGTGGTTGACGACCAGCACTTCGGCTTCTTGGGCTTTCTTGCGGGCTTTGACCAGAAAACAGTCGGCGTAATCGGGGCAATCTTGGCCTAGGCAATTTTCCACCGTCGAAGTCGCCAGATACCACACTTGGCTAGTTTCCGGCACATCGGCAATATCGGCGATATCGCCCGTTTGGGTACGCTTGGCCCAGGCGTTGATTTTTGACAAATCCGCCGCATCTTCCTTACTGAATCCCAGATTTGAGGTTAAGGCGTTTTTCAAGCGGTAAGTGCACAGATAATTGCTGCGGCCTTTCAGCAACGCCGCCATAAACGGCGTTTGCACAGCTTTTCGCAACACCGGCAAATCTTTGTTAAATAATTGGTCTTGCAGGTTTTTCGTGCCTGTGGAAACAATCACTTTTTGCCCTGATAAAATCGCGGGAACCAGATAGGCGAAGGTTTTGCCTGTGCCTGTACCGGCTTCTGCGAGCAAATGCTGGCGGTCAGTGATGGCGGCCTCTATGGCCTTTGCCATTTCCAGTTGCCCTGCTCGCGGTTGGAAACCTTTAATGACAGAGGCCAGTGCGCCATCGTGGCTAAAAAAAGAAGCTAATTCGGTCACTTGAATGGGTATCGAAAAAAGTCCAAAAAAACGACATAGTAGGGCAATGCGCTGAATAATGCTATGCGGAATGCATGACAAAAGCGGGAGCAGGGGCGGGAACTCCGCTAGAATAGGACTCTCCATAGCAAATACGAAAACTATCTTTAGGAGTGCGTGATGAAACGGTGTTTGTTTATTCTCTTTTTGCTGCTTAACGGCTGTTCGACGGTACCACCTGCGATTAGCGATGCGCCGCTGTATGATTTGTCTTATCTGGAAGCGATCCATCATCTTGACAAATTCAAAAATGCGCCCGTGCGTTGGGGGGGCGTAATTGTTGACGTCGCCAATGAACAATCGCGCAGTTTGGTGCAAGTGTTGGCTTATCCTTTAAACAGCCAAGGCCGTCCGCTGACCGACCAGCCCTACCAAGGGCGGTTTGTCATAACCACGCCAGAATTTTTAGACCCGGCGGTATATGAAAAAGATACCTCAATCACCGTTGCGGGAACCCTGGTGGGCGATATTGAACGTACCATAGACAAAAAGACCCTGCGTTTACCGTTGCTGACGATTACGGCGATGCATTTATGGCCGGATTATGCCACCAATTATTATGGTGGCGGATTTTACGGCGGTTACGGCCCCTATAATGGCTTTTATGGCTATCCGGCCTGGGGCTATTACCGGCCTTTTTTCTACCCTCCGTTCCGTTAAACTAAAGGGGACGCATGCTTACCATTTTTATCGCCAGCCTGGCCTTAGGGCTGTTCGCTGGCCTATTGGCCGGGCTGTTTGGCATCGGTGGCGGTTTGGTCATTGTTCCGGTGCTGGCGTTCTTCTTTAAAGGGCAAGGCTTCCCGCCCGACATCACCTTGCTGATGGCGGTCGCCACCTCGCTTGCAACTATTGCCCTGACTGCGGTTTCTTCCGTGCTGGCGCATCATCGTTTAGGTGCGGTGGTCTGGGCCAAAGTGTCGCGCCTAAGCCCGATGATTATGGTCGGCGCGGCGGCGGGGGCGGTGGTTGCCAAACAAATCCCCGCCGATTCCTTACGTTTGGTTTTGGTGGCGTTCTTGCTTTATGTCGGTACGCAAATGGCTTTCCAGCTCAAGCCTAAACCCGGTGCCGTCAAGCAACCCTTATGGCTGGATATGGGGGCGGCAACCGTGATTGGCTTAATGTCAGCCATCGTCGGTATCGGCGGTGGCACCCTGACCGTGCCGTATCTGGTCTATGGGCAACTGCCCATGCGCAATGCCGTAGCAATCTCCAGCGCCTGCGGCTTGCCCATCGCGCTTGCCGGAACCGCCAGTTACGCCTTGCTGGGTTGGGATGCGGCGAATTTGCCGGAATGGAGCTTGGGTTATGTGTCCTTGCCCGCGTTTGCCGGCGTGGGTCTGACTAGCATGATGACCGCGCCTATCGGTGCGAAACTCGCCAACAAACTGCCCGCCACACAATTGAAACGCTATTTCTCGGTGCTGTTGTGGGTGATGGCGGCCAAGTTGTTGTGGCATTAAAGGTGTTGTTACAATGGCGGCTCACTTTTTAATCTAAGGTTACCGCCCCATGTCAGAATCAGAAAATCCCGATGAGCAGTTTCTGCTCCGTGCCGATGCGCACATCCACTTGGCCAACGAGCAACTCAAAGACGCTTCTAGGGACAAAGTCTGCGCGTCCATCATGTTCGCCGCCGCACGGTTTGATGCGTGGATGAATGCCTGCGACCTGCAAACCAGCGGGCAAATGGCAAGCCACCGGGACGAAGCCATCGCCTATTTTGTCGGGCAATACCGGTTGATGTTGGAACACCACATGGATGATTACATTGCGAATTTTGCGAAGTATATGGGCGGCGATAATTCGGAGGGGTAATTTTACAGTTTAAAGCCGGAACGGGTTTATGGCCCGTTCCGTAATGTTTTGATTATTTACGGGGATGTTGAAGCGTTGACGGCAGTTACAAACCCCGTCCAGACTTGGGACGATGGAAAAAAGGGCCAGTTTGAATCAAACGGAACTGGCCTCCTCGATTCAATTTATACGAAAAGAGTAGGTGCAAAATTTTTTATTTTTCATGGACAGGGAGGTAATATCAGTTATAGAATTGAAAAGCAGTATTTGTTTTTTAATAAAAATCAATTTGTTAAAATCGCAAGCGTAATAAATGTTATTCAGTAATTGCCTGATGTCCCATTTTATCTGGGCAAATGTAGCTTATGTTCCCCTTAACTTTGTTGGTAGGCGATGAAACAGCGATTTACTTATCCACTAAATCACACGATATAGGAGAGTCACTTATGAAACATGGTGCTTTTATCGGCATAATTTTATTGTCATTGTCTTCTTATACATTCGCTGCCGATACACAGGCAACGCAAGCAAATGATGCCAAAACCAGTACGGCGACCACCCCGCCACAGCAAGACGTGGGGAAAGCCAAGGAAAACGGGCAAAAACAAAGCACGGAACCATCCCCGCAAAAACCAAGCATTGCCGATTATTGCCGTGAACATACTTGCTAAAACAAAGGTGACATAATGAACTTTAAAAAACTTATTCAGCAAACCTTATTAAGCATTATTACGATAATAACCCCTGCCGCTTATGCCGATGACCCACATTGGACATACGATGAGCAGGCCGAATGGGGGGCATTGGAAAACACCGATGTTAGCGCACCCATTCCAGAACTATACCCTTTTGCAGAATGTGGCTTAGGACAAAAACAATCTCCCGTGGATATTTCTGCGCCATCCGTGAACCTTGATATTAATCGTATTAACCTTGTTTATTCAGCTGTTCCTTTGTCCATCAGCAATAATGGGCATACGATTAAAGTAAATATGCCAATAGTTGCCAATCCAAATGCCTCGTTTGTCGGCAGAGAAAAATATCAACTGTTGCAATTCCATTTCCACGCGCCTAGTGAGCATACAATCAGTGGCGTGTCCTATCCGTTAGAAGTGCATTTTGTCCATTCGGCACCCAGCGGTAGGCTTGCTGTGGTCGGCGTATTTTTTAAAGTGGGAAAAGAAAATCTAGAATTCCAGAAGATTTTGGATAATGCGCCCCTAGTTGTAGGTGAGTTCAAGTCTGATAGTGAAGTTATTGATCCTTACAATTTATTGCCTAGCAGCAGGCTTTTTTATACCTATGCGGGTTCATTGACTACGCCGCCTTGTACAGAAGGGGTCGATTGGTATGTTCTGCGTCGTCCAATAACTGTTTCGAAGGCGCAAATTGCACAATTTGAAGCATTGTATTCCGGCAACGCCCGTGCGGTGGAGCAACTCAACGGTCGCGTTGTAGAAACTTTGCGTTGATATTGCTAGAGAAGCCACAAAGCTGTGCAAACGGATTTATCGTTTGCACAGCCTTTCCGTTAGAACTGCTGGCCATACCGTGATGTGTGGCTGTTGCCGTTTAATGGTACAAGCAACCACAGATCTTCATTACCCCGAAAAAACCACTTCCCCAACATCTCGACAAGATACAAATCTTATATCGCCAATCCCCGTTCCGCCAAAACCTACTTTTAATATCGTTGCCCAATATTTTGATGTCGTACCGGATGTGATAGCAGCCCCTAAAACCAATACCCAGTTTTTTATTGGGTATTGAAATGTCAGGCATGGACAACCTACCTTCACTACCCGGCTGGGACGGAACTGGTTAGTACCATCCCGCCCCAGTTTCTGAACAATGGATTTCAGTGAGCAGCAATAATAATATTGTCTGTTTAAATAACAGGGCCTTCAATAAAGGTGACAACCAAACTGGATTTTTCGGCATCCGCCGCATTCGCACTTATCTTATTCGCAAGAAAACGTATCTTCACCGTTTGTCCTGCGGTGCAGTTATCCGCACGTTGATAGCTCACACTGCTCCAAGTAGTGCCTGAATCGGTATACTCCCTAATGATGTGGTGATTATTGATGTCTTGTTTTACAGAGTTTTTGGTAATCCCATATTGCAAGTCCACTTCCCCTGCCGCACCGCTAGTGGCTAAAGTAATTTGTGCACTAACATTCGAAATTAAGGTGCCTGCCGCCGGACAAACAACGGTGACCGTATTTATAATTGTCGGTTGAGTGGGATCGGTACTGTCAATATTCTTAAAAAGCGTGAACGAGCGGTCAACACCGGTTTGCCCCGCGTAAGCGAGGCTACTGCAGGTTAATGCAGCTAAAACAATCAGATGACGGATAAACATAATAGCTCCTCTATGGATTTAGGCTGAAAAGAACGATATGTGCTTCAAACATATCGTTGTCCATACTGGGCTTTTAATTGCCATATATAAAGGGACACTTGACGAAAACATCAGGTATTATTTCACTGACAATTTAATGTTTTCAATGTCTTAAATATTTGTTAGCTCTAAGGCTGTGGATAAATGGCTAGCCAAGGCTTCGCGCTATCGAATCACCCCGAAAAAACCACCTCAAACCCCCGCATAAACCCGGCAACCTCCTGCCTGGCCAACACTTCCACCGGCAAAAACAAATCCCCCACCACCAAACCACGCTCCGCCAAACTTTCCGCTTCGGTGTAAATCGCCGTGACATCATACATTTCCAAGGCGTTAAAAATCGCGGCGGTGTTTTTGTAGCCACTGTGTTCCGGTTGTTGCCCGGATTTAAGCTGGAACACGCCATCATCCAACAGCAGCAAGCTGACAGGCTGGTCGAAGGCGGCGGTGGTTAGGATAATATCGAGCATTTCCTGCACAAACGCGCCGCTATGGGCGGGTTGGCGCAGGACGAACAAATAATTTTTCATCTCATCCCCAGACGATAAAACGGTCGGCTTCCAACGTGGCGGCAAGCAGTTGGCCTAATCCGGCGATGCGGAAACCGTCCGCCAAGTCATTGCCTTGTTTGCCTTGGCGCCAGGCCTCATCGGCACACAACAAGCCGCGCCGTTGCGCAGCGGAAATGCACACTGCCAAGTCGATATGATGCTCTTTTGCCAAGGCTTGCCATTGTTGGGTTTGTGAGGGTTCGTCATCGGGGGGTGTGGCGTATTTCAGCGCGTGATAAATGCCGTCATGATAAAAGAACACTTGTAAAATTTGATGCCCCTCAGCCACGGCGGCTTTGATGAACGCGCAAGCGGTACGTCCGGCGTTGGCCTGGTAAGGGCTGGAGTTGATTTGTAGGGCGAATTTCATAGTTTGTATGGCGCGGTCAGGGGGGTGATGATTTATAATCGTGGCTATTATTTTACAAGTTTGTGTATCATGAAAACTATTTCTGGCTTAATTGGTCTTGTAGTTTATCTTTCTGTCCCAGATCTATTTTCCGACACCCCACCATGAAATGTAAACTTGCCACTATCCCTTTGGCCTTAAGCCTCGCGTTATTTCCTGCCCCGCAGCAAGCGCTTGAAATCAGTAAAATCGACCTGCCTGACCTAGGCGATTCTTCCGGCACATTGATTACCGCCGAAGAAGAGAAAGAATTGGGGGAAGCTTTTTTCCGCAGCCTCCATTCCCAAATCACCATCAGCCAAGATGCCGAAATCCAACAATATATCCAGACCCTAGGGCAACGCTTGGTCGAGCATAGCGATATGCCCAGCCATCCGTTTTATTTTTTCGTGGTCATGGAAAATGACATCAATGCGTTTGCCGGCCCCGGCGGCTATATCGGCGTCAATTCGGGGCTGATTTTAATGACGGAAGCCGAAAGCGAACTGGCTTCGGTCATGGGGCACGAAATTGGCCACGTCACCCAACGGCATTTGTACCGTAGCGCGGAAGCCGCCAGCCGCTTGTCCATCCCGACCATGGCGGCGACTTTGGCGGCCATTTTGTTGGGCACGCAGTCAGCGGCGGCGGCGCAGGCGGCGATTGTCGCCATCCAGGCGGGCAGCGTCCAGTTCCAGATCAATTTCACCCGCGAACACGAAGAAGAAGCTGACCGTGTCGGTATGCAAACTTTGGCAGGGGCGGAATTTGACCCGCGCAGCATGCCGACGTTCTTTGAGCGCCTACAGCAATCCACCAGGTTTTACGGGCAAAACGTCCCTGAATTTTTACGCACCCACCCGGTCACCGCGTCGCGGATTTCCGACACGCGCGGACGGGCGGAAACGTATCCGTATAAACAATATCCCGATTCGTTGGGCTATCAACTGACCAAAGCGAAAATCAGGGTGATGACAGGGCTGAACGATACGGACACGCTGAATTTTTTCCAATCGCGTCTGAACCAAGGAACCGATGACCAACGCCTGGTCGCCCGTTATGGTTTGGGTTTGGCCATGCTGAAATTGCAGAAATTTAAGGAGGCGGAAGCCATCCTGCAAGATTTGCACAAGGCCTATCCCCGTCAAGTCCAATATACCTCAGCTCTAGCGCGGACAGCGTTGGACAGCCGTGATTTCAGCACCGCCGTATTGCGCTACAAAAAGCTGGCGGAAGATTATCCGGAAAATGAAGCCATCAAGCTGGATTACATTAACGCCTTGATCAAAGTTGGAAAACCTGAAGAGGCTAAAGATAATTTGGCGTTGCTCAACCCCGCGACGCAACGCTTGCCGATTTATTGGGAATTGCTTGCGCAAGTTTATAGTTATCTGAAACAACCCGCCGAATCCCACCGTTACTTGGCGGAATATTATTATGTGACCGGGCAAATCCGAGAAGCCATTCTACAGATCAGGCTGGCGCAAAAATCCAAAGGCCTGACGGCACAATTGTCTTCCATCTTGGCTGACCGGCTAAACTTTTTCCTGACCCAGGAATATGAAATCCGTCGTAGCCGATAGCCGATGGTGAAAAATGGTCATGCGGTTGGTTATACGGATTTTAAGCCCATTCTGAACCCAAGCTTAACAAAACGCAGTCCTTGCCGATTATTTTAAAAAATTTTAATTTTGTCGACTCGCTAACAAATTATATTTATTGGATTTTTTTTTTATTACAGGATTTTTACAGTTAAACTGTTTCCGTTTCATAGACAAGGTGGTTTTTCTCAGGATACAATAACGCACCTTTTAGAGAGTTAGACAGCGTAAAAGCTGGCTAAAAAGGGGGAGGAGGAGCCGGAAGGCTCAAATATAACAATAATAAAAAATCAGTCAAATTAGTTGAGTTGGGTTAAATTTTTTAACTAATAATAACAATAATAAAGACTCAATACGCCCGCTTTATGCGGGCTTTTTATTGCCTGCCGTTTTAGGGCGGTTGACTGTCAATGCCTTTGGCTTATGTCTGGGGGTACCGGAAGGTCAGCAGCCATCCCCTCCCATGCACTGGTTGACTTCCACCGTAATATGCGAGAGCTTCCCTAAACCTTGTAGCCTATAAAAAGGTTTGAGCAACGCCTTATAATAGTCCGGTGATTGGGGGTGGTGCGACACCAGCGAAATGATCACCGCAAAATGCCCTGGTCCCACGCACCAAATATGCAAGTCGGCGACCCGGTTGTCGGCGTCCTGTTCAATCGCCTGCTGTATTGTGGTTTTGTAATGCAGATCCAGGCTTTCATCTGTCAGCACCGGGCTGGTTTCGCGGACCAGCGAGTGGGACCAACGGGCAATGATTAACGCGCCGACGATGCCCATAGCCGGGTCTAGCCAATTCAAACCATAATATTTACCCGTAGCTAAAGCGATAATCGCCAGTACGGAAGTCAGTGCGTCCGCCAGCACATGTGCGTAAGCGGCTTTAAGGTTATGGTCTTGGTGGTGATGTTCATGGGGATCATGATGATGGGCGTGGTCATGGCCGTGATGGTCTTTAAGCAACAAGGCGCAAAGGACATTCACCAACAACCCTACTCCGGCGACAATAATCGCCTCGTCAAAATGGATCTCCCTAGGATGTAAAATCCGCTCGCCCGACTCAACCAGCATCATAATCGCCACCACGCCCAGCGCAATGGAACTGGCAAACCCGCCCAGCACCCCGACTTTGCCAGGGCTGAATGCAAAGGTGTGGTCATCTGCGTGGAGCCGGGAATAGCGGTAAGCGAACAGCGTGATCACAAACGCCGCGACATGCGTCGCCATATGCCAGCCATCCGCCAGCAAAGCCATCGAGCCAAAAACCGTACCGGCGGCGATTTCCAACACCATCATTAAAAACGTCAGCACCAACACCTGCCACGTGCGCCGCTCGCCTTTTTTATTGATCACCGCAAAATCATGGTGATGCTGCAAATCTTTGAGTTTTCGTGAGTGCATGTGGTGGTTCCAATTTTGATGATGGCTGTTTGGTGGTTGTTCCTGCTTATGCTTTATACCATTGCATTTGCCGATTTATCAAACGCCCAAGTGCTTGGGCAATATTTTTTGCATATGAGCCGATGTCCATCCCGTTACAAAAAGTTTACACCCTCGTTTCCAAACAGCAACAAATCACCCAATACCTAGGCGCCGGAACCCAAAAAATCGACGACATGATAAAAACCGCCAAACAGGCTATCGCTCTACCCTACAAGAATACCGCACCGCCTTACTCACCGCTTGCCGTGACCGGAAAAATCGATGTGTGGGGTTTTAGGTCTTACGGGGGCTAGGAAAGTATATTAAGATTGCGGTTAGTTTACTTTTGGCTATTGGTAGATTCAATTCCGAAGTGCAATCCTTGTGCTCCTGCGGCTTTTTGCAATGTGCCAGCAAAAAACACGCCGGTTCCGGTGCCCCCTTGTAGGTATTAGGAAGCCCACTGTCTTCTAGGCGGGCAACAACCCGCTTGAGAGGGGCATTTCTGCTTGGTGAAGCTGTTGGCCTTCGCATGGTTGGCCTGCTTGACGATGTTTTGCCCGTCATGGGTAAACATCGGCTCGGTAAGCCCTAGATTATTCGCCACTTCGGTAAGCCCTAGATTATTCGCCACTGTTGGGGCGCCATCCCGATCCGCACGCTTACGGTGCCTGTCCTAAACTATGCCGTATATTTGTTGCGGACGGCCGGGGCAAGGTCATTTTGGGCCTGTGCTGAAATGGCATGATAAAAAAACAGAAGCGTTCGCCACCAGCCCTTGCCACTTAAAAGTGGGATCAAATTACTAGGCAATTAGCAAAGCATTTATGACCAATGAAAAAATACTTTTAGCAAATGGTATTCTGGACTATTTTGGCAAGCACAGTTTGCCTCCCCCTGTTATCGTAGGAGGGGTAGGCGGGTCTGGGACGCGCTTGATTGTTAAGCTATTGCGTGAAATGTCTATTCAAATGGGCGAAAATGTTAACGTCTCTGAAGATGCAAAAGAGTTTATTGGTATTTATGACGCGCACATAACAGCTTATTTGTTAAAACAATTTATCGATATGCCTGTTTTTCAGGCGGACTTGCTATCAGCTATCAAAGCGCATCGCCAGAACATGGTGTCCGGGAATTGGGGGTGGAAAAATCCAAGGACTATATATCTTCTTCCTATACTCGACAAACTCATGCCAAGCTTTAATTATATTCATGTTATTAGGGATGGCCTTGAAATGGTTGGCTCGTCTAATAAAAAGCAACTAGAAAAATATCAAAGTTGTTTGCTAAGTTCAGAGCAAGTCATGTTGCCATCTGACATCCGGGCGATATTGTTTTGGGCAACCGTTAATCAATCCGCCTCAAATTATGGCATTGCTCATATGGGTGAAAGATATATGTTGCTGCGTTTTGAAGACGTATGCAGTGATCCAACTGAGGCGATGCGGCCTATAGCTGAACGTCTTGGTTTGGTATTGCCAAAAAAGTGGAATGAAACCATTAGGCCGCCTGAAAAAAGAAAGGAGAAAATACGAATTGATAATTTGAGCCAAATACTGGCTGTAAGCGGGGATGCCTTAAAAAGGTTTGGTTATCTGTACTGATTTTGGCCATATCGTTGTTAAATACCTGTTCAAATGATGATGGGTTTGTCGTTATGTTGAAAAGGACATTTATGAACCTATTATTTTTGTTATCGGTTAAGTTAATAAGTGTCCCTAGGGGAGCTTAAAAACATCCGGGAGAACATGTAGCCATTTCATTAGCCATTGTTATTTTCTCCAGCCGCTACAATCCCAGTTTAATAGTTTTTCTATGCAGGATAACTCATCTTCATAAATATCAAGTAAAAAGTTTTTTTCTTCTATGCGCATATCGCCAATATATGGGGTTGCGAAAATGGTTTGTCTTTCAATGGGGGTGAGTTTTTCAACACCCAAAAATCCAAACACTTCATCAAGGGTTTTTTGGGGGCTTGTTTTTAAATCTTCGTGCCGTAGTACCAATGTGTTGGCTTTGGGGAAATAGCGCCACATTTTTTGCAATTGCTTGCTATAAAACCCCCGGTCAATATACGAATAAACCCTATGTTGAAAAGGCAATGCTTCCTGGCATCTCCGCTGTTCATTATAAATGGCCTCCCAAAAACTAAGCCTTTCCTTGTTTTTACTGAACTCCATGTTCCAGTGTGAAAACGCCCTTTCTATAGGGTTTCTTAAGATAAGGATGATTTTCATTGCCGGATTATATTGCCAAATGCGCTTGGGTGCGTTTTGCCAATACATATAAATGGGGGTGCATTCACCTAATAAAGTGTGTGTCGGATTTGGCGAGAACGCCCTGTGGTAGAGTGAATAGTCGACGGTGTTTTGGGTAAAGAAAGATTCATTATCGAAAAAATGCACCTCTTTTGGAATTGCCATGCAAATTTCCGGGTGCAATTTAAGGTAAGCATGTAAAGCCGTTGTGCCTGCTTTTTGGGCACCAGCTATTAAAAAATTGACTTTTTTTTCCATAAGAAAAATGATGAGTTGGCCAAAAAATGATCCCCTAAGCCCCAGGCAATTTTTTAGATATAACCGCAGTATTTAAGGTCTTCCTCTATCATGCTGAAAAATTCATCAGGTAATTCAATTTGCTTGGTTTTAGATGTGTCAATTTTTTCGTGGATATATTCAGGCGATAATTTTTTGTTGCCGACACCGTCTAGCATTGTTTGTTCGTATTGGACGCCTAGAAATTGGCAGATTTCCATTAATACGGCTTGAGGTTGATGCAATAGCGTTTCGAATCTGACGCATAGGTTATTGGCATGGTGGTTTGAAAAAAATTGGTAACATTCAACAGAATATTTCCAGCGTTTACATGCCATTTCCATCGGTTGCCCCGTCCTCCGTACTTTTGAGTTTACGCATGTCCTGCCGTCCCGCAAAATAAATATTATTTTTGTATTTTTCAGGTAATCATTAAAAAATGTGTCCAGTACGTTGATGGTTTGTCCGGGGTTGGCGGCATTATGGTCTTCCAATCCAAATAGTTGTTCGGTGGTGATTTTGTTGCCCCATAGGGAATTTGGGTGATTGCCGGCCATTTGCTTGCAGGCCGAGATGAATGCCGTTGCACGTTGGTGGAACATCCCGTCGCCTTGATAGGGGAGCTCTTTGCCCATCAGGTAGGCGACCGAAAACAGCTCAAAGCCAACTTCCAATTTTGGGTGATAATCAAGTAATCCCGCCATCAGGCTGGTCCCTCCCCGTCCTGCGCCGACAATCAGGAAGTTAACGTTATTATTGTCTGGCATTTTCTCTCCTTGCTTTTTATGAAGGCTCAAATGGGGTTTATAGGGCTGCTGGCGATGTAGTATATTGCCTAATGGCAGTTAATTGAATAAGCGGGGCCCCCACATTAACCTTGATGTTGGCAACGGCCAAGCGTGCTTGTTCCATTTTTAAGTGATGGCTTATTTAGGGTTTCTTTATGTTAGTTTCAGTGCACATACCAAAGACTGGCGGAACTTCTTTCCAGGAATTTTTAAAATTACATTTTAAGGAGGGGCTTTTCCTTGATTATGTTGATAAGCCAATGTCAAAAGATTCGGATACCAGGAATAGGGAGGCAATGGAAAATCAAGCGAATTCAAAGGATTGCACTTATGATTGTGTCCATGGGCATTTTTTGCCGGTCAAATATGACGTGGCTGAAAAAAATAATGTCTTTGCCGTATGGTTTAGGGATCCAGTGGAACGTGTCATTTCGCGGTTTTATCATGGTAAAAGGAATGTCAATGGCCATCTGGTTACCGAGTCGATGTCTTTAGAAGAGTTTTGTGAAATAGAGCGTCTTAATAATCTATATGAAAAATATTTATGGAATTTTTCTATCAACAAATTTGATTTTATTGGGATCACTGAAGATTATGACAATAGCTTGCAGCTATTCCGAAAACAATTGGGCATAAATGCCTTGGGTAGGTTTCATGCCAACGCAAACCCTAACAAAATGAAGGATACATATGAAATCACTACAGATTTAAGAAAAACTATTCTTAATGCCAACCGGCAGGATTATGAAATTTATCGCGAGGCGCTTGATATCAATAATAAACTAAAAAAGAAGTTTTGGGTTTAAGGGTCGGTGCGCAGTATTCCGTAGAGGCCGCCACGCAGGTCTGGCCTTTTTGCGTTGCCAGCCAAACCGTTCACTGGCAAACCTGCTGGTTTATGGATGTTGCAAACCGGGGGTCTGGGTGGCGCCACCCTGCTATCAAGGGCGGATGGGTAAAACCAAAAAACAATCCGATAAGCCATTTTCCGGTTATGATTGTCCGTTAGAAATATTTGAAATTATCTGTCTTTCAGACCCAAAAATGAAGGTAAATAACAATGATGGAATGGTTGCTTGCTCCGCTGGCATATTTGATTGGTTCAGTTTGTAGTGCGATTATTGTTTGCCGCTTGATGGGGTTGCCAGATCCTCGTGAGCAGGGGTCGGGAAATCCTGGGGCGACAAATGTGATGCGTTTTGGTGGTAAAAAAGCGGCGAGTATTACGCTATTGGGTGATTTGCTAAAAGGCTTGGCCCCTGTCTATGGCGCAAAGTTACTGGGCGTGCCTATGGAGCTATTGGCGATTACCGGATTGGCGGCTTTTATGGGGCATTTGTACCCGGTGTTTTTTGCTTTCAAAGGTGGCAAAGGTGTCGCCACGTCAGTCGGTGTGTTGCTCGGTTTTTCCTGGATATTGGGGTTGTCGGTTATGGTAACCTGGGTTTTGGTTTATAAGATAGGCAAAATTTCATCCTTATCGGCGTTGGTCGCTTCATTGCTTTCGCCATTTTTTGCATGGTTTATTCTCGGCGACCTAAACATAGTTGGTGCTGCGGCCGTGATGATGGTGTTTTTGCTTTGGCGGCATAAAACCAATATCCAACGCTTGTTAGCAGGAGAAGAGAGCTAGGGAATTCTTAAACATGGGATTGGGTTGTTTGTTTGGCAGGCCCATCACTGGCAATTTGATAATTCACCCATGGGCCAGCGCGGCCTGGCAAAAATCCGTAAATCTTGCTGCTGTCCTGCTAGTAAGCGTTGGCAGCCAGCATAAGCAATCATTGCGCCGTTGTCGGTACAAAACTGTGGTCTTGGAAAATAGATGTCCGCCTTTTCTTTTAAGACCATTTCGGTCAGTGCAGCACGGATTTGCTTGTTGGCGCTGACACCGCCCGCAACCACCAATCTGGCCAGGCCGGTCTGCTGCAAGGCGCGTCTGCATTTGATAACCAGGGTTTCAGATACGGCAGTTTGAAAGGCTTCTGCAATATCGGCTTTATCTTGTGCCGACTTTTCAGAGGCGTTGAAGGTGTTGAGGGTAAAGGTTTTTAAGCCGCTGAAACTGAAGTCCAAGCCTGGGCGATCCGTCATGGGGCGCGGAAATGTGAAGGCCGGCTTGCCATGTCGGGCAAGTTCTGACAGCTTGGGCCCGCCTGGATAACCTAGCCCTAGCAATTTTGCGGTTTTGTCAAAAGCTTCGCCAGCGGCATCATCTAGCGATTCGCCTAGCAGTTGATAATCACCAATTCCTGCCACCCGCACCAATAGGGTGTGGCCGCCAGAGATCAGTAGGGCGACAAATGGGAACTGCGGCGCATTTTCTTCCAGCATTGGCGCGAGCAAGTGGCCCTCCATGTGGTGGACGGCAATCGCCGGAACTCGCCACGCCCATGCCAAGCTCCGTGCAGTTGCTGCGCCCACCAGTAAGGCGCCCATGAGGCCGGGGCCTGCGGTGTAGGCTATGCCGCCAATCATGCGGCTAGATAAATGGCTGTCGAGCAATGTTTGTTTGATTAGCGGGACTAACTTGCGGATATGGTCACGCGATGCCAGTTCCGGGACGACGCCGCCGTACTCGCTGTGCATGTCGATTTGGCTGTATAAAAAATGGCTTATCAAGCCTTGTTTAGGGTGGTAAATGGCGACACCCGTCTCATCGCAAGAAGTTTCTATGCCTAAAACGTACATTGAGTTTTTGAAAATGGCTAAAGTAAAGGTATAATTCAGGGCTTTTTAGCTCAGCCGCTAACTGGGCTAGCCAAATTTAATATTAACATACTTGGAACAACATAATGCCGTCAGTAAAAATTAAAGAAAACGAACCTTTTGACATTGCCATTCGCCGTTTTAAACGCGCTTGTGAAAAAGCGGGTGTTTTAGCAGAAGTCCGCCGCCGTGAGTTTTATGAGAAACCAACGGCAGAGCGCAAGCGCAAAGGTGCGGCGGCCGTTAAAAGGCACTTGAAAAAATTGGCTCGTGAGCGTTATGCCTTGAAAAACCTGCGTCGTGGCCGTCCTGCACTCTGATTATGGGCGACTTATTGACAGACCGCATCAAGGGTGAAATGAAAGCCGCTATGAAAAGCGGCGACAAAGCGCGGTTGGGTGTGATTCGTCTAATGTTGTCAGCCATTAAGCAAGTCGAAGTGGATGAGCGTATTGTTTTAGACGACCAGCACACTATTGCCGTGTTAGATAAAATGGTCAAACAGCGCCGTGAGTCCATTCGGCAGTATGGCGATGCTGGCCGCGATGACCTGGTTGCTGTTGAAGAGGCCGAGGTTCTGGTGATCCAGGATTTTCTGCCGCAAGCCCTGTCTGAAGTTGAGATTGACCAAATGATCAGTGCTGCCGTTGCGCAATCTGGAGCGGCTTCTGTTAAGGACATGGGTAAGGTCATGGGGTTGTTGAAAAATGCCATGCAAGGCCGCACTGATATGTCTGTGGTGGGTGCCAAGATCAAGGCGGCGCTGGCTGAATAAGTATTTTTTGTCCTGGTAGCTATGTCCGGTGGCAGAATTCCCCGCGCATTTATTGATGACCTGTTGGCGCGGGTTGATATTGTCGAGTTAATTGACTCGCACGTCCCCCTAAAGAAAACGGGTGCTAATTATGTTGCCCGTTGTCCTTTCCACACCGAAAAAACCCCTAGTTTTTCTGTAAATAGCAATAAGCAGTTTTTCCATTGTTTTGGTTGCGGCGCTAGTGGTAATGCCATCAGTTTTTTGATGGATTTTAATCACCTTGATTTTGTTGAGGCAGTTGAGGATCTGGCTGCATTTGCAGGGCTTGATGTGCCCAGGGAAAATGCCTCGGCCACACTAGCCCAGGATAAAGTCGATCTGCAAGGGCTCTATGATTTAATGGGGCGGGTCGCTGAATTTTATGTCCAACAATTGCGCGCGAGTGCGGCAGGAAAGCACGCGGTGGCATATTTAAAAAAGCGTGATGTTAGTGGTGAAGCCGCCAAAACGTTTATGCTGGGTTATGCACCACAAGACTGGCAGGAGTTGGCCAAGCGTTTTAATCAGCGTGAGCTATTGGATGCCGGCTTGCTGGGAAGTAATGACAATGGCGGTCTATATGCCCGCTTCCGTCATCGGGTCATGTTTCCTATCCGTGACAAGCGTGGGCGTGTCATCGGTTTTGGCGGGCGGGTCTTGGATGATTCTTTGCCAAAATACTTGAATTCTCCAGAAACACCCTTATTTCATAAAGGCCGTGAAGTGTATGGCCTGTATGAGTTGCTGAAGAAAAACGCCAAGCCGCCACGCATTTTATTGGTTGAAGGCTATATGGATGTTATCGCCTTGGCGCAACTGGGTGTTGATTATGCGGTGGCTGCGTTAGGGACGGCAACTTCGCAGGCGCATTTGGAATTGTTGTTCCGTTACACATCGGAGCTGGTATTCTGTTTTGATGGGGACAATGCGGGCAGGGAAGCGATTTGGAAAGCCATGGAGGCGGCTTTTTCGGTTTTGCAGGATGGCCGGCAAATTCGGGTTATGTTGTTGCCGCCACCCCATGACCCTGATTCTTGGGTGCGTGAGCAGGGTGTTGAAAGGTTTGTTGGGCATATGCAGGATTCCCAGGTTTTGTCCGACTATTTTTTTGGGCATTTGACCCAAGAATACAATTTAAATGAAATGGAAGGGCGTGCGCAATTTGTCAATAAAGCCAAGCCGTATCTTGCAAGATTACCGGATAGCCTATTCAAGGAAATGATGTTTGCCAAGTTGCAGGAGCTGGGTAGGGTTGATGTTGCCGAGAAGAGGGTTGTGCCTGATCGGTTTCCAAGCCGTCCGCCGCAAAAAAATAGCCGCCCCCCTTTGGAGCGGCAAACGTTAGCCATGCTGGTGCAAAATCCAGGTTTGCTTGAAGTGCTGGAAGAGAAGGGCGTGGACTGGGAGGGGCTGGATTTTAAGGGTGCCGATAAATTCAAATCCATATTGAAAGTGATGCTTGCCAAAAAACCCATCAATACCGGCGTTTTGTTGGAGTATTATAGGGATAGTGTCGATGAGGGGATTGTCAAGCAGTTGATGTCAACAAAATTGGAGGTTCCGTTGGCAGGGATAGAAGCGGAGTTTTGCGGGGCTTGGGAGAGGTTGCTCGAACACGCGGCGGATGTCCGCTTTGATCGCCTGTTGGTTAAGTTGCAAAGGGAAGGTTTAAGTCAACAGGAAAAAGAGGCTTTCCAAAAATTATCGATGGATCGGATAAGAAAATAACAGGGCGCGGGTATAAAACTGGAAAATTTGTAGTATAATGACCAGTTCAGCAGAGTGGTGCTGGATTAGGGTATTCAGTGAGAAGACAATGAATCAAGAACAACAGCAGTCCCAGCTTAAACAATTGATAGCTAAAGGCAAAAACCAGGGTTACCTGACTTATGCCGAAGTTAACGATCATTTGCCCAGTGATATTGCTGATCCTGAGCAGATTGAAGAAATCATCGGTTGGATCAATGACATGGGCATTCAAGTCTATGAGGTTGCTCCTGATGAAGATTCCCTGATTACTGATTCGGCCACAGTCACCACGGATGACGAGGATGCTGAAGAAGTTGCGGCATTGGCTTCTGTTGATAGTGAATTTGGCCGGACCACTGATCCAGTGCGCATGTATATGCGTGAAATGGGCTCGGTCGAGTTGTTGACCCGTGCGGATGAATTGAAAATTGCCAAGCGTATTGAAGAAGGGCAGCACCAATTGGTCAAATCCATTTCCCGTTCTTGTGTGGTGGTTGAAGATTTCTTGCAGTCATTTGATAATATATCGGGGGAAGAAGGTGGCGTCCGGTTAACTGACCTTATCTCTGGATTTGTCGATTTGACCGAACCGGAGGATTTGATCGCCGCCCAGCCAGCCGGTGAAGTGGCCGTCGATGCGTCGGCTGAAGATGAGCTGAAGGGATTGGCTTACGAAGAAGTCCTGGAGAAAGTTGAGGCGTTAAGGCAGCAGTTGGGCGTGGCTTCCGATGCCATAAAGCATTATGGTTATGTCAGCGAGAAGACCGAAACTGCTTTTGAAGTTTTGGCTGAATTGTTTATGGAGTTTAAATGGACTCCCCAATACTTAAAAAAACTGACTGGCATTATCCCTAATGGTGTTGCCGCAGTGCGTGAGCAGGAAAGGCTTATTCTGGAAATTTTTACGAAATATGCCAAAATGCCACGGAAAAATTTCATTATTTCGTTTACAGACCACGAGTCTGATCCAGCTTGGCTAGATCAGTTTTTGCAACCAGGGCATGAGTACGCGGATGGCCTGAAGCCACATGAAAAAGAATTAAGGAAAGCGCAGAAAACACTGGCTGATATCGAGGCGCAATATGGCTTGACCATTAATGGCCTAAAAGACATAAACCGGCGCATGTCAATTGGTGAAGCCAAGGCGAGGCGCGCTAAAAAGGAAATGATCGAAGCCAACTTAAGGCTGGTGATTTCCATCGCCAAAAAATACACCAACCGTGGCTTGCAGTTTTTGGATTTGATTCAGGAAGGCAATATCGGATTGATGAAAGCCGTCGATAAATTTGAATATCGTCGTGGTTATAAATTTTCGACCTATGCGACATGGTGGATACGCCAAGCGATAACCCGCTCTATTGCCGACCAAGCCCGGACGATCCGTATTCCGGTTCATATGATCGAAACGATCAACAAACTGAACCGTATCTCACGGCAGATTTTGCAAGAAATGGGGCGGGAAGCCACCCCTGAAGAGTTGGCCGAACGTATGGAAATGCCAGAAGATAAGGTCCGTAAGGTCTTGAAAATAGCCAAAGAACCTATTTCCATGGAAACGCCAATAGGTGATGATGAAGATTCCCATTTGGGGGATTTTATCGAGGATGGTAA
Source organism: Methylovulum miyakonense HT12 (assembly GCF_000384075.1). Classification (GTDB taxonomy): domain Bacteria; phylum Pseudomonadota; class Gammaproteobacteria; order Methylococcales; family Methylomonadaceae; genus Methylovulum; species Methylovulum miyakonense. Next base: position 295,259 of record NZ_KB913025.1, on the reverse strand, counting down.
AGTACTGTCTCCAGTTGAGGCGGCTACCATAGCCGGTTTGCGGGAATCGACGCAAAACGTCCTGGCCGGGCTGACTGCACGTGAAGCGAAAGTGTTGCGCATGCGTTTTGGCATCAACATGAATACCGACCATACCTTGGAAGAAGTCGGTAAACAGTTTGATGTGACGCGTGAACGGATACGTCAGATCGAAGCCAAAGCCTTAAGGAAATTAAGGCACCCCTCCCGCTCAGAACAGCTAAGATGCTTTCTGGATGGAGAATAAGCAATGAAACAAAGGGCCATTAGCTCAGTTGGTTAGAGCGTCCGACTCATAATCGGCAGGTCGTAGGTTCAAGTCCTACATGGCCCACCACAATAAGTTACAAGGCTGCATATGCAGCCTTTCGTCTATCTGGGTTTTATTTTCTACGAGGCTGTAACATGAGCAATAACTTCATTTTTACATCAGAATCCGTTTCCGAAGGCCATCCCGATAAGGTCGCGGACCAGATTTCCGATGCCGTATTGGATGCCTTATTGGTGCAAGACCCTAAATCACGGGTTGCGTGTGAAACCTTGGTCAAAACCGGAATGGTCGTATTGGCGGGGGAAATTACCACCAATGCGTGGGTGGATATGGAAGCTCTGGTCCGCAAAGTCGTTTGCGATATTGGCTATGACAATGGCGAAATCGGTTTTGACGGACAAAGCTGCGCGGTATTGAACGCCATCGGCAAACAATCTGCCGATATCGCCATGGGTGTTGATGAAAGCGATAACCATGAGCAAGGTGCGGGCGACCAAGGTTTGATGTTTGGCTATGCCAGCAATGAGACCGATGTGTTAATGCCAGCCCCAATCACCTATTCGCATCTGTTAGTCAAACGCCAGGCGGAAGTCCGTAAAAATAAATCCTTGCCTTGGTTGCGCCCTGATGCCAAGAGCCAAATCACTTTCCGTTACGAGGACAACAAGCCCGTAGCGATTGATGCCGTAGTCCTGTCCACCCAACATTCGCCAGACATCAGCCAAAAAGCCCTGTATGAAGCGGTGATGGATGACATTATCCTGCATGTATTGCCTAAAGAATGGCTGCATAAAAACACCAAGTACTTCATCAATCCGACCGGGCAATTCGTGATTGGCGGCCCTGTTGGTGATTGCGGCTTGACAGGCCGTAAAATCATCGTGGACACCTACGGTGGCATGGCACGGCACGGTGGCGGTGCGTTTTCCGGTAAAGACCCTTCCAAGGTTGACCGTTCAGCCGCTTATATGGCGCGATATGTCGCCAAAAACATTGTTGCCGCCGGATTGGCGGAGCGTTGTGAAATCCAAGTTTCTTATGCAATTGGCGTTGCCGAGCCGACTTCCATCAGCGTGGAGACTTTTGGCACCAGCAAACTTAGCGAAGACCGCTTGGTGCAAATTGTCAGGGACACTTTTGACTTGCGCCCTAAAGGCCTGATCGCCATGCTTGACCTATTAAAACCGATTTATCAAGCCACTGCTGCTTATGGGCACTTTGGCCGTACCGAAGATAGCTTTAGCTGGGAAAAAACCGATAAAGTTGACGCATTAAAAGCGGCGGCTGGCATTTAAACATTTAAGGGCATAGACAAAAATGAGCGGACAAGATTATAAAGTAGCCGATATGGCATTGGCCGAATGGGGCCGTAAGGAAATCAATATCGCCGAAACCGAAATGCCTGGTTTGATGGCGTTGCGTACGGAATTCGGTGCGCAACAACCATTGAAGGGTGCGCGTATCGCAGGTTGCTTGCACATGACCATCCAAACGGCGGTTTTGATCGAAACGTTGACGGCTTTGGGCGCGGAAGTGCGCTGGTCATCCTGCAATATCTTCTCGACCCAAGACCATGCCGCCGCCGCCATAGCGGCTGCCGGAGTCCCGGTGTTTGCCTGGAAAGGCGAGACTGAAACCGAAGCCGAGTGGTGCATCGAACAAACTATTATTGGCTCTAACGGCTGGCGGCCTAACATGATATTGGATGATGGCGGTGACCTCACCAATATGATGCATGACCATTTTCCTGAATTGATGGCTGACGTCAAAGGCTTGTCGGAAGAAACCACCACCGGAGTGTTGCGGTTGTACGAGCGGGTCACCAAAGGCACGCTGAAAGTCCCGGCATTTAACGTCAACGACTCGGTCACCAAATCCAAGTTCGATAACCTTTATGGTTGCCGCGAATCCTTAGTGGACGGCATCAAACGCGCCACTGACGTGATGATCGCCGGTAAAATCGCCGTGGTTTGCGGTTATGGCGATGTCGGTAAAGGCTGTGCACAATCCTTGCGGGGCTTGGGCGCAACCGTTTGGATCACTGAAATTGACCCGATTTGCGCCCTGCAAGCGGCAATGGAAGGTTACCGCGTGGTCACGATGGAAGATGCGGCGCCAATTGCCAACATTTTCGTCACCGCCACCGGCAACTTCAACATCATCCGCCATGAACACATGGTGGCGATGCGCGACCAAGCGATAGTCTGCAACATAGGGCATTTCGATGCCGAAATCGACATCGCGTCATTGCGCCAGTACACTTGGGAAAACATCAAGCCACAAGTTGACCACGTTGTCTTCCCGGACGGCAAGCGTCTGATTATCCTGGCGGAAGGCCGCTTGGTTAACTTGGGCTGTGCAACAGGGCATCCTAGTTTCGTGATGTCCAATTCATTCTGCAACCAAGTGTTGGCACAAATTGAACTGTGGAATAACGCCGAGCAATATGAAAACAAAGTTTACATATTGCCGAAAAAACTGGATGAAAAAGTCGCGAGATCGCATCTGCAACAATTGGGTGTGAATTTGACGGTTTTGACCGAAGAACAGGCTAAATATATCAGTGTTCCGGTTGAAGGGCCATACAAGGCTGACCATTACCGTTATTGATCACCAGTCAGTTTTTGTAGGTTGGGTTAGCGTAGCGTAACCCGACATTTTGGGACTACGATGTTGGGTTAGGCTACGCTAACCCAACCTACATCCATCAAAATGCAAATACAAAAACCCCATCCACAGTTGTTCAGCTTTGAATTTTACCCGCCCAAAACAGAAGAAGGGGCGGCCAGTTTGCATGCGGTCCGTAGCCAACTGGCAAAGCTCAATCCCGATTTCTTCTCGGTGACCTTTGGTGCTGGCGGTTCCACCCGCGACAAAACCTTTGATACGGTCATTGATATTCAGGCCAAGGGCATAGCCGCCGCGCCGCATTTGTCGTGTGTCGCTTCCACCAAAGCCAATATCCGCGCCATCCTTAAGGATTACCTTGACCACGGCATCAGCAAAATTGTCGCCTTACGCGGCGATTTGCCGTCCGGCATGATGTCCGCAGGGGAATTCCGTTATGCCAACGAACTGGTCGAATTTATCCGCCAAGAAACCGGAGACCATTTCCAAATCCATGTTGCCGCCTATCCTGAAATCCATCCACAAGCCGCCAATGGCAATGATGATTTTAAAAATTTCAAGCGCAAAGTTGAAGCGGGGGCGGATGCCGCGATCACCCAATATTTCTACAACGCCGAAGCTTATTTTTATTTTGTCGACAGGTGCGCAAAAAACGGCGTGGATATTCCGATTGTTCCGGGCATCATGCCTATTACCCAATACACGCAGTTGTTCCGGTTTTCGGAAATGTGCGGGGCGGATATTCCGCGCTGGATGAGGAAGCGTCTCGAAGGTTACGGTGACGACCGTGCCGCGATCCAAGCCTTTGGTCTGGAATTGGTGACCAACCTTTGCCAACGTTTGCTGGACAATGGTGCGCCCGGACTGCATTTTTACACAATGAACCAAGCGGCACCCACGGTTGCGATATTGGAAAACCTTAAGCTCTGAAAGCGCCGGTAGCCTGGGTTGGCGGCAGATTATTTTTTTAGTTTGCCGCTGTCTATGGGCCTGCCATGCAATTCTGAAAAAATATCGCTGTCCTGCCCAAATTCCTCAGGTGCGTCATCTTGAGCGGGGCTTTCTTTTAAATCGGATGTTTTTTGAGCTTTAGGGCTACCGTCAATCGGGCCTTCAAGGTCGGAAAGCTCGGCATCAATGGATTTTATCGTGTTGTTAGGTTTTGGGGCTTCTTTAGGCCGGGAATAATCAAGCGGTTTGTTGTTTATGATAACGGGCGACGGATTCAAGGACTTAGCCGGATCCGTAATGGTGAGTGGCGTATAAGGCAAATATTCACGCGCGATCAATTTCGATAACGCGTCATAAAATTCCAAATAGAATTTGGGTGTGACAATCCCGCTATCCACCCATTCCTCTGTCCTTTGGAAAGGCAAGGGAACGGGCAGGGTAACACCGCCGAATCCCGCCTGGACCCATGTGGATTGTTTTTCTGACATGCTGAACGTTGCCGACATGACCACTTCCGTGGACTTGGCTTGGGCAGAAAAAATGATCGACAATTTAATGAACATCATCTGGTCTTTATCGCCTTCTATCCCATGCATCCCCGTTGCGGAGATAATTTCAGAGGCGGCGTCGGAATGGTCCACCTGATAATTAGAAATGATCAACAACCGTTTGATGGCATCATAGGTCAGTTTTTTTTCGAAAGGATACACTTGCTTTTGGTAACAACGTGTTTCAGGCGATTTGCCGAGCATCGGCTCCATATCCGGCAAAAAACAAAATGTCGATGCCGATTCTGAAACTTTCCCATCATGACCAAATTGGATGCTCAAACGGTTGGCATTCATCGTGTTGGTCTTGGGGTCGCTATTGCGCTCAACAACCTCCCAAATGGCATTGTTGTGGTAAGTATATTGCAGGAAAGGCTTGTGCCCTGACAGGGACTTGGTAACTTCAGCCACGTTCATGCCTTGCTTGACCAAGGGCACGACGGCTGATAAGGGAGGGATGCCATCATTCTTTTTAGTCTGTACTGGAGTGCAAGCCGTCAGGACTCCAGCCATCAATACCAAAACCCTTAATTTCATCGGATTCCCCTTGTTATTTTTATTGTCGGCTCGGTGTCCGATCATAGCATTATTGTGCGAAAGCCGGTTTTGATGTCGAGTCGATGGGCTTGGTTGTTTCGTTAGTCGGGCTGGAGCGCAAATACGCGACCAAATAGTTCATGATCATTTCAGCCGCTTCCTGTTTTTGGCTAGCCACCGCAATCTGGACGTAAGTTGTTTTGTCCAGATGATGGCAATTGACCACCGCGACACTTTGTTCACCAAACCCGCCTATGGTACCGTTGCCGTGGTCTTCGATTTCAAGGTTCATCTTACCCATAATTTCTTTGCTTTTTTGTTGGCACTGCTCAAAACTGAGGTCATGTTTCATGAAGCTGGATGTTGTCAGCGCTGGGGGCGCGGCTTGTGCGGTGAAGAAGGCGGCAGATAAGCTAATGGATAGAAAAAGCCGGGATTGGAAATTAACTTTTGTTCTCATAGTAAGTCCTTGTTTTATGGCGCGATACCGGATTAACGTCCCGACAAATAGAGAGGAAAAATGCTGGGCTCCCGATTTATAAATGTACCAGACGTTTCAACCAATGTGGAAATGGCGCATCTTTGGTGATGTGAAACTGCCGCAATATTTTTTAATTTTTTAATTTTTTAGGTGACGGTGTTTCTTGCGTTTCTATTAATCATTCCGTACTACAGGAAAAAGTGTTAAAAATTCTGCTGATAGACGGGAACAAATTGGTGTTATGGCCGGAAGCACGATGTATGCAGTATGTTAATTTGATGGTTGTCTACTAAATCACAACCTAGTCTAGGCGGCAAGCGTTCCGTTCCGGCTGCTCCCAGTAACTTACCTCAGGACAGGCAAGCCACAAGCCACACCCAAATTCTGCGCCCGATGCCGTAAGTAATGGTCCATCAACACTATCGCCACCATCGCTTCGGCGATAGGCGTGGCGCGGATGCCGACGCAGGGGTCGTGGCGGCCTTCGGTGATGACTTCGGTGGCCTCGCCGTGGGTGTTGATCGTGCGGCCGGGCAGCCTCAAACTGGACGTCGGCTTCAGCGCGATGCTGGCGCGGATGTCTTGGCCACTGGAAATGCCGCCTAAAATGCCGCCCGCATGGTTGCTTAAAAAACCATCCGGCGTGATTTCGTCGCGGAATTTAGTGCCTTTGCTGTCGATGCAGCCAAAGCCATCGCCGATTTCCACGCCTTTGACGGCGTTGATGCCCATCAGCGCGTAGGCGAGTTCGGCATCGAGCCGGTCAAAAATCGGCTCGCCCAAGCCTGGCGGCACGTTGCTGGCGACCACTTCAATCCTGGCGCCTATGGATTCCCCTTCTTTACGCAAGGCGTCCATGTAGCTTTCCATTTCCGCCACTTTATCCATGTCGGGGCAGAAAAACGGGTTGCTGTCGATGACGGCCCAATCCAGTTTTTCGATTTTGATCGGCCCCAGTTGTGACAAATAGCCGCGAATTTTAGTCCCTGCCTGTTCAAACAAAAACTTTTTGGCGATGGCGCCCGCCGCGACGCGCATAGCGGTTTCCCGCGCCGAGGAACGCCCGCCGCCGCGATAATCGCGGAAGCCGTATTTTTGTTGGTAGGTGTAATCGGCGTGGCCAGGGCGGAAGGTTTCGGCGATTTTGCCATAGTCTTTCGAGCGTTGGTCGGTGTTTTCGATCAACAAACCAATCGGTGTGCCGGTGGTTTTGCCTTCAAACACGCCGGAGAGGATTTTCACTTCGTCGGCTTCGCGGCGTTGCGTGGTGTGCCGTGACGTGCCGGGTTTGCGGCGGTCCAAATCATGTTGCAAGTCGGCTTCGCTCAAGGCCATGCCCGGGGGGCAACCATCGACGATGCAACCGATGGACGGGCCATGGCTTTCGCCAAAACTGGTGACGGTGAAGAGTTTCCCTATGGAGTTTCCAGACATGTTATGACAAAGCCGCTAAAAAGTGTTGATGGTAAAAGTTGACATGTTCGGCGGTGAGCAAGAAAACGCCATCGCCCCCGCGTTCAAAATCCAGCCAGTAAAATGGCACGTCGGGGAATTTGTCCTGCAAAGTGCCTGCGCTGCTGCCGACTTCAACGACCAATATGCCTGTGTCGGTCAGGTAGTTGTCGGCATCCACGAGTATGCGTATGACGATGTCCAGGCCCGTCTCGCCCGCTTTTAGCCCCATTTCGGGTTCGGCGTGGAATTCTTTGGGCAATTGCCGCCATTCTTCCAGGTTCACATACGGCGGGTTGCTGACGATGATGTCGTAGCGCGTTTCTGGCAGTTCTTCAAACAAGTCAGACTCGTACAGGGTCACGGCATCGGCAAGGTGGTGCTGGTTGACATTCCGCTCGGCAACGGCAAGTGCGTCAGGGGACAAATCGACGGCATCGACGTAAGCTTCCGGGAAGGCGTATGCGCAGGCGATGGCGATGCAGCCGCTTCCCGTGCATAAATCAAGGATATTGCTGACCTGCTCTTCATCAATCCACGGTGCAAAGCGTTGTTCAATGAGTTCGGCGATGGGCGATCTGGGGACTAGAACCCGTTCATCAACGTAAAATGACAATCCGGCAAAAATGGCTTCATGGGTCAGATAGGCGGCAGGGATGCGCTCATTAATGCGTCGGCCAATCATGTCGATCACAGATTGGCGTTCGTCCAATGTCAGCACGGTATCCAGATAGGCTTCGGCAAGATTGTAGGGTTGGTGGACGGTGTGCAAGACCAGTGCGGCGGCTTCGTCTAGTGCAGCGACGGTGCCATGCCCAAAACTGACTTGGTGTTCGGTAAAGCGGCTGGCCGCCCAGCGGATGTAATCACGTAAGGTCTTTAAGGTGGTCAAAACTTCAGGGGGTGTGGTTTGCATGATGTATTGTGCTTGGGTAAGTAAATAACTAGGCGTCAACTAAATGACATGTTTAAAAGCTGCTGCGTGGCCCGACTGCTGCCCGGCTAGCTCAGGGCCGCGTTGCGGCTGCCATAGGGCACATGCCAGATTCTACGCCCCGTGTGCCTTGTGGAGCCCGTCCGTCCGCAAGGCATAAGACCACGAAGAGGGCTGGCCACATGGCCTGCCAGTTAATGGTTTTAGTTGGTTCCCCGCAACGCGTTTAACAGGTGTGATCAAAGTTTTTCGGCTTTTTTGCGGGCTTCTTTCGCGCCTTCAGGATTGTTTTGCATATCCCTGGCCCTGGCGATTAATAGCCAGCTATGTTTTTTTAGCTGTTTGTCGTTTCCCGCCAAAAGGACGGACTTTTTTGCCAAATCTTCCGCCAATTTGGGTTTTGATTGCTTGAGGCGCAATAAGGCCAGTTTATAAAATAAGGTGGCGTTTCTTGGTTCTATCCTGATGGCTCGTTCAATCGTTGCGGTCGCCGATTCCACATTGCCCTTTTCGGTGCTTTTATTGGCGGCCAACACCAGCGTGCCCACGACGGGTGATAAAGGGGCGAATGTTTGTAATGGCTCAAAAGGCGGAGGCGGTGGTGGGGGCGGTGGCACCACCACAGGCTGCGGAATAACGGGTGCAGCTGGTGTTGGTATCCCGGTATTTTGTTGTCCGGCAATTGGGAGTGGTGTGGTTGCGTTTTCAGCGGGAGTAGGCGCAGGTTGTCCGGGCGGTGTGGGTTGTTCCGAAGGGTTGGCTCCCGTTTGGTCTGGCGGCGTGGCGTCGGGGTTGCTTGCATTGGCGTCATTTGCGGCCGCCGCCTTCTCGAGCTCCGCCAGTTCCTTTTCTTGTTCAGGCGTGAGCAGGTCACGCGTTTGTTCTGTGGGAAGCGGTTCGGGTGGCAATTCTGTGGGTGTGGCAATAGCCCCGGTGTCTTCAATCGGCTTGATTTCGACGTTGGCTTCAGGGCTTATTTCGGGTTTAGGTTCAGGTTCCGCTATTGGGATGTCTTGGTAAACAACGGGATTGCTTTCATAAACAGGTGCGGGCTCCCGGATACGGAACAGGTCCTGGGAACATCCGGTGACCAGAACAGACAGTGAACAGAGGAAGAAAAATCTTTGAGTTAACATGTAGTAGTTACATCCAGTCGTTCATAACCCGCCGTAGCCGCTTTAAGCTGATATGGGCGTCTGATACGGTGAATAAAAAATGCTCAGATTATAAAGGCCTTATTGGTTTTCCACCAGCAAGATAAGAAACCGTCAGATAGCGCCTAAAACGGGATGTCATCATCAAAGTCATCATAAGTGGGTGGCGCGGGAGGCATCGCCGCGTTGTTGGTGGGCTGCCGTGGTGGTGGGGACGGGTTGGCTTGATAAGCAGGTTTGTTGGGTTGGGTTGTTTGCGGTTCCGCACCAAAATCGCCAGTGCCGCCGCTACGGCTGCCCAACATGTGCATTTCTTCGGCAACAATTTCGGTGGTGTAGCGGTCTTGGCCATCCTGGCCTTGCCATTTTTGGGTGCGGATGCGTCCTTCAACGTAAAGCTGGCTGCCTTTTTTTAGGTATTCGCCTGCGATTTCCGCCAACCGCGCAAAAAAAACGACCCGGTGCCATTCGGTTTCTTCGCGGTTTTCATTGGTTTGTTTGTCTTTCCAGCGGCGGCTGGTGGCCAAGCGGATAGTCGTTATTGCACTGCCGCTAGGCAAGTATCTGATTTCAGGGTCAGCGCCCAAGCGCCCGATTAACATGACCTTATTCAACATGGTTCCTCCAATCTGTCTGCCATTGATGGGTTTGCGCGGATTTGTAAGGGTAAGCTTTATGGTTGCCCGGCCAGCTGGAGTGTTGTTGTCGCCCAATGGCGCTTGCAGAGTGGTTCTTGATAGTCCAAACCTTAGGGTTGGGGTTTATAACCAATGCCGTTAAATTAAGCCGTTCGTGCTGAGCCTTGTCGAAGCACGAACGGCTTAATTTAACGGCATTGGTTATAAACCCCGCCCCGCCGTGTTTTGGTGGCTTCCGTATCGCTTAACTGCGCCTACTTTTCACCGGCCCGGACATCAAATTCAATTTTCCAGCGGCCTTCATCTTTTTGCGAGACGGCGTGTAGTTCGAGCGTGCCGACTTCAGTGACGGCGGCGCATAAATGCACGGGAATGACTTCGCCTGGCCTACGGCCTGCTTCCGGTAAGGTGATTTCAATTTCCGCCAATTCCGCCAGTTCATCATCGCCCCAGTAATCCAAACGGGTGCCGACGGGATCTTCGCGGCGGGTGTTTGAGGCAAAAAAGCGGAACCGCACGGGCTCGCCGATAACCAGGCCGAATTCATCATCAGGCAGTTCTTCTTGGGTGCCTTCTTCCATGCCAAACGGCGCGATGCACAACGCTTCCAATTCAGGTGGCAGTCCAGGGACGGCAGGCATGGCGCTCTCAATGCCAACATAATAGGATGCCGCCGTGCCGCCTTTGATACGCACGCCCCGGCCTTTGCGCACAAAACCGTAGTAGGCGGCGCCTCTGGCAACGGCGAGGTCAAGGTCAGCACCCGCCAATAGGCGGGCTTCAGGAGCCTGTTCGGCAGCCAGCCAAGCATTGAGGACTTGCATCAGCCGTTCGGCAAGGGCGTCGGCTTTTAACACGCCGCCATTGAATAGCACGGCGGAAGGGTGCAGAAACGTCGCGTGTTCCGGCAAATTGACATCGGGCAAGTCGCTGGTGGCGTATTGCTGTTTGGATAAGAAGGCCGCGAGATGGCGGGTGATGCCGGCATCCTGCGCATACGGCAAGCCGGCCGTCCTTAAACCGGAACGGGTGCGGCTAACAGGGCGGTCGCTGATGGCGACGGTGGGCAAAAAGCCTTCAACCAATACGCGGTTGACTTCGTCGCGGGTCAGCTCGGTGCGTAAGGTGCCGCCTATCATTGAAGAGCCCCGGTTGGCGACAACCAGCGGGATGGTGTCGATGCCGCCATCGGTAAACAGTTTTTCTTTGGCATCGCGGCAACTGTGCGTCAAGGCCTGAATTTGCCAAGGTTGCAGGCGCTGGCCTTCTTTTTCCAGTTTGGCTTTGACGGTGTATGCCAGCGCCAAGTCCATGTTGTCGCCGCCCAGCAGGATATGGTCGCCGACCGCTACACGGGTCAATTCCAGATTGCCATTTTGCTGGGTAACGGCAATTAAGGACAAGTCGGTGGTGCCGCCGCCTATATCGACAATCAGGATAATGTCGCCACAATTGACTTGTTTCCGCCATTCACCCTGGCTCTTTTCTATCCAGCTATAGACCGCCGCCTGCGGTTCTTCCAGGAGGATGGCTTGGCCAAGCCCCACGGTACGGGCCGCTTCCACCGTCAGTTCGCGTGCGGCAGGGTCAAACGAGGCCGGTACGGTAATCACCACATCTTGTTCGGATAGCGGGGCATTGGGGAACTGGAATTTCCAGGCATCCCGCATGTGCTGCAAATAGGCGACGCTGGCTTGGAAAGGCGAAACGCGGGCGATTTCATCTGGCGCGTCGACAGGCAAGATCGGTGATTTGCAGTCGACGCCAGCATGGCATAGCCAGCTTTTGGCGCTGGCAACCAGGCGGATGGGGGTTTTGCTGCCTAGATTACGGGCGATTTCACCGACCAAAAAATCCGGTTTAGCCGTCCAAGGCAATGCCGTGGAACCTTCAGCCAATTCGGCTTCATGGGCCTGGTACAGGAAAGAGGGCAATTGGTACTGGTCTTCTACCATGCCTGGTGCGGTCAATTGCGGGATGGCCATGACCTGCTGGACAAAGGCGTCATCCTCGGCCCCTATTGGGGCATAAGACAAAACACAGTGGGTCGTGCCCAAGTCAATGCCCACAGAAAAGTGCCGGGTATCGGAAACTGGCACGGAGGGCAAGGGTTCAATAGCCGGCGCGGCATTTTCGGTGACGCTTGGCGTGGCAGGAGGCGGGGATGCCAGTTCCGGCCCGCTGCCGTCTCCAGGTTGGTTAGTGGCCACCGCTTCAGGTTCAGGGGAAGGGCGCGCTTCTGTTGGGGGTTCTTGGGCCATTTCCTGGGGCTTGGGATCCTGAAGGTTTTCCTGTATTTTTTTGATATGGTCAAACAAACTCATAGCTCTACCTCGGCGGCTGCGACGATGGCGGCGTTGTGGCCTTGCGTCAATTTGGGCAAACGCATGTCGGTGACTTGCCAACCTTTATGGATTAGCGTCCCCGTGAAGGGCGCGGAGCCGACAATGTTGCCGGTTAGGCGGATGGAGCCCGCATCAAAACCCGGTTGTACGGTGATTTTGCTGCCTTCCGCCTCGCTGCGGACGGGTGCCAAGCTAAAGTGGTCATTGAGCGCTTTATTGCAGCCTTCATGGACCACCCGTGCGGCGATGCCAATATCGGCGTCACTGTAAGCGGTGATGTTTTCCTTGATAAAGTCGAGGAAGCGCGCTTCTTTTTGTAATAAGCCCAATAATTGCAAAGCGGCGTCAGGGGTAGCTTCCTTTAATATGACGGGTTCCGGGGCGGGCGCGTGGACGATTTTCTCCACCTCGACAACTTTTTCGACTTCTACTATTTTTTCGACTTCAACAACTTTTACGATAGGTTCGGCTGGTGGTTGGATGATGGCCGCCCCGGCGGATGGTTTCCGGCCCCGCGACAGGCTAATGACCATAGCCAGCAAAAGTATGAGCAGGGTTAGTGACAACAGCATAACGGCGCCGGCAAGGCCGACATGCCATAAGTCAAAAGTTGTCGGTTGCAGGGTTAAATCTATAGTGTATTGATTGTTCATGGTAAATGAGGGTTTTATTGTTTTTGTTGTTGACCCGATTTACGCGCGGCGTCTGCAAACATGAGGTTTTGCAAAACCAAGCGGGTGGTTTGGATGCGCATTTGTTTTAAGTGGCGGTCAGCGATAATGCCCGGCACTTTTTGCACCAGATAAACGTCACGCATTTTAGCCAAAACCGGTTCGCACATTTTGGTGATGGTGTCGGTTGCCAAGCGGGTGTCCATCAAGGCATAAGCCGGTTTTTGCATTTCGTCGGAGACGCATATTTTATATTGGAGTGTTGCTTTCCGGATTTCCGCGATGGTTGTATCAGATAAGTTTGTATTATGCCATTCGTTTTTGGCGTCGTTAGCAAACACAGTCATGCTGCCGAGCATGAGGGCTAACAATAAAAATAGTTTGTTCATGGTATTCCTGATAAATAATGGAAAATGGAATCTAAGAATCCCCGATTTTACGCTATCGGTTTGAAAATGGATAACGGATAAAAAATCTGGCAGGATTTAAAAACCTGCCAGATTATAGTGTCACCGGGCGTTTTCCAAGGCGGCAATACGCTCTTCAAGAGGCGGATGGCTCATGAACAAACGGCTGATGCCGCCGCCATTGATGCCAAAAGCCGCCAGTTGCGCGGGCAGCGCAGTGGGCTCATGGGCACGTTGCAAAGCGCGTAATGCGGCAATCATTTTATCGCGGCCGGCAAGTTTGGCCCCGCCCGCATCCGCCCTAAATTCCCGGCGGCGGGAGAACCACATCACCAGCATTGAGGCCAAAATGCTTAAGGCAATTTGCGCGGCCATTTGCGTGATGTAATAGGCCGGGCCATAACCCCGTTCGGTTTTGAAAACGGCCCGGTCAACGACATGGCCTATCACCGTGGCAAAGAAGTAGACAAAGGTGTTGACGACGCCTTGCATTAAGGCCATGGTGACCATATCGCCGTTGGCGACATGGGTGAGCTCATGGCCGATGACGGCTTCCACTTCGTCTTCGTCCATGTTGTTCAACAAGCCGGTGCTAATCGCAACTAAGGCGCTGTCACGGCTCATGCCGGTGGCAAAGGCATTGGCTTCGGACGCCTCAAAAATACCGACTTCTGGCATACCGATACCGGCTTGTTGCGCTTGCCGGGTGACAGTTGCCAATAACCATTGTTCGGTTTGGTTTTCAGGATGGGTGATGACATGGACGCCCATCGTGCGTTTGGCTGACCATTTCGACATCGCCAACGAGATGAACGAACCGGTCATGCCAATGATGGCGGACATCATCAGTAACCCGTCCAAGTTCAGGTTGACACCCTGGGCGTCTAAAGTGCTTTTTAAGCCCAAGACATTAAAAATAAAACTGATGGCAAGCAATATCGCAGCATTGGTTGCCAGAAAAAGGAAAATGCGCATCATAGTGAAGCCCTTTTATGGTGTTGTGTTAGGTGTGAATCAGATATAGGGATTGAATGGGTGAATTCAATCGCCAATCAGAGTGATAATATAGCGTAAAGTTTATTAACGGAGGTCACCTTATGTGTTTACGTTTTTTGAAAAGCTTGTTGGCGGGTGTTTTGTTTTCGGCTTCTTGTGCCGTTTTTGCTGTGGACAACCATCAGGCGTTGCTGGATAAGCTGCATTTGCCAGAAGGTTTTAGCGTGTCGGTTTATGCCGACGGTTTGCCCAATGCGCGGAGTTTGGCATTGGGCGATAACGGCGTGGTATTTGTCGGCACTGGTAAAGAAGGTAAGGTTTATGCCGTCACTGACAGCAATGCCGACGGCCTTGCCGAACCGCACCGGCTAATAGACAGCGGCTTGGCTATGCCTAATGGGGTGGCTTATAAAGATGGCGCATTGTATGTCGCCGCGATCAACCGCATTTTGCGTTACGACGCGGTTGTCCAACATCTTGGCCATCCGCCCGCGCCTGTGGTGGTGTACGGCAAATTCCCCGAAGACAAGCACCACGGTTGGAAATACCTGCGCTTTGGGTCTGATGGCAAGCTGTATACCGCCGTCGGTGCGCCGTGCAATATCTGTAACCCCGGGCAGGACATTTACACCTCGCTGGTCAGGCTCAACCCCGATGGCAGCGGTTTGGAAATTCTGGCGCGGGGCATCCGCAACACGGTGGGTTTCGATTGGCAGCCGGAAACAGGGGCATTGTATTTCAATGACAATGGGCGTGATCATCTGGGGGATGACGTGCCGCCTGACGAACTGAACCGTTGGACAACGAAAGGCGAGCATTTTGGCTACCCGTATTGCCACGGCGGTGATATTCCGGATCCTGAATTCGCCGCCGGCAAAAAATGCGCCGACTTTACCGCACCTGTCTGGAAGTACCCCGCGCATGTGGCCCCCTTAGGGATGCGTTTTTATCAAGGAGGGCAGTTTCCGGCTGCTTACCAGGGCCAGTTGTTCGTCGCCCAGCACGGTTCATGGAACCGTACCGAGCCACAAGGTTACCGGGTCGTGTTGCTTAAGTTTGATAAACAGGGGCAGGTGGTGGCGGAAGAGGATTTTATTAGTGGCTGGTTGGACAAGGATGGCACGGTGTCAGGAAGGCCAGTCGATATCCTGGCGATGCCTGATGGCAGTTTGCTCATTAGCGATGACAAGCAGGGCTTGATTTATAAGGTTTCCTACAAGCCGACACATTGAAGTTGGGTTTTTTGTTGGCTGTTGATGATTTTTGGTATTTTAAGGTTTGAAAGCTGGTTAATGGTGTTCAAATTTTGTCCAGGTTCTGTAAGGCCTATGTTAGTATGTGGCTTTTATTACTAGATGCAATGAAGCAACGATGGATAATCTTAATGACGATTCCGCACAATATTTGATCAGCACGGTTTCCAAAAGGTCGGGTGTCAAGTCCGATCTCGTCAGGGCTTGGGAACGCCGCTATCAGGCGGTTACCCCGACCCGCACCGCTGGCGGGCATCGTGTTTACACCGCGCAAGACATTGCCCGCTTAGTGCTCCTTAACGAAGCGACCCGTCACGGGCATAGCATTAGCCAAATTGCCCGGTTACCGCTGGAAGAATTGAGGCGCTTGGTCAAAAGCGAGCAAACGGCCGCCGTTTTAACCTCCGCGCCGATTAGCGCCACCGGTAAGCGGTGCCTTGCCGAAGAATATATCGAAAAATGCTATTCGTCCGTGGTGGCTTTCGATGCCAACACGCTGGAAGCGCATTTTGAACATGCGATTGTCGAGCTGGGCACCGACGCGTTTATCGAACATTTATTGACGCCCTTATTGACTAGAATAGGCGAGCGTTGGCGTTCGGGTGAACTTAGGCCCGTGCATGAACACATGGCTTCGTCGATTATCCGTTCGCTGACTTATATCCTGCGTAACAATAACCCGGTCGCCGCTAACGCGCCGAGGATGGTTGTTTCGACGCCAATCGGGCAGTTGCATGAGTTGGGGGCGCTGCTGGCGGCGATCATTGCCGAACTGAAAGGCTGGCAAGTGACTTACCTGGGGGCGAACCTGCCCGCCGAAGAAATCGCCGCCGCCGTCCGCTTCACCAACGCGGTGGCCGTGACGCTGAGTATTAGCTTCAACAATGATGACCTGGTTATCCCAAGAGAAATCAGGCGCCTGAAAAAACTGTTGGGCACCCGCGCCGCCCTGATTGTCGGCGGCAGGGCGGCGGCGGATTATAAGGCGGTGTTGGATGAGGCCGGGGTGTTGGATGTCCAAAACTATGACCATTTCCGGGCGATTTTGGATGGCTTGGCGGCGGGCCACCAGTGCGCAACTGAGTGACGGCTTAGCGTCTGTAGAATAAGGGCGTGTAATTAGGTATAACTACTGGGTTGGATTGCGATGGGTTTTTGGCACAGCAAAAAATTGGCTGAAATGAGCCATGAAGAATGGGAGTCGTTATGCGATGGTTGCGGGCAATGCTGTTTGCACAAATTGGAAGATGAGGATACCGGGGAGGTTGCCTTAACCCGTATCGCTTGTGATTTGTTGGATTTGAAGACGTGCCGCTGCACAAATTATGGCAGGCGCGTCCAGTTGGTTTCCGAATGCCTGGATTTAAGGCAACGCGACTTTGCCGGGTACCATCACTGGTTGCCAAAGACGTGTGCTTACCGGCTGGTCGGTGAGGGCAAAGATTTGCCTGAATGGCATCCTTTGGTGTCAGGGACAAAAAACAGCGTCAAGGCGGCGGGTATGTCTGTCAGCCATTATGCCTTGAAAGCTTCCACGCTTAAGCCTTCAGAAGATTATGAAGACCATATCATCGAGTGGCTCGATTAGCTTATTCCTTGATGTTGATCACAATGCCTGCGCCGTCTACCGATTTGCGCTTTTCCGCTTCAGGTTCAGGCGATGAGATCAAACTGCCATCGAGTTGGAAGGGACGTTCTCTGGTTTTCGGTTTGGCGGCGAATAAGCCGTCAAAGGCTTTTTGTTGGTTATGGTTGGTTTCTAGGAACGACGGCTTGGTGTTTTCAGGGTTTTTAAAGGGGATGGTCAAATCCAGCGGCGGTTTGGGTGGCGGTTCTTCCGGTGCCTTGCTGGTGTCGGATTTTGCCGTTGCCGTTGGCACGTTATGATGGGATGGCTGCTTGAATCCCGTTAGCGATACCCATGAAACTGCGATTAATACCCGGATAAACAAACGATGGTTTTTCATTTTGGTTTTTCCATTTCAGTTATAAAGTATTCAGTGCTTTATTGTATAGGGAAGAAGCATAAACCCAATATCTTAAGAAGAGATTATTTTGTCCATAAAACAGAGTTTGCCCTCAGTGGCAAGGGGATAGGTCAAGGTGCTCTGCCTAATCCTTATCGAATACGCTGATGCGGGAAGGTTTGATCCGCGTATTAAACAACTTAATGCCAATGCCGCCGATTTGTTGGGCTATCAGGCTAACGGCCTGGTTAACCAGCCGCTCTCAAAGATTTTTGCCAGTGAAGATTGTTCCCGCGTGTTGCCGCCAGTTTTGGATATTGCCGATGGTTCAGTTGAATGTGGCCTGGTCACGCAAAGCAATGCACGGGTGCAAGTGTTGGTGACCGCCACCGCATTGTTTGCCCAAGAATCTGGCAAAAGTGAAATGGCCCTACTGATAACCCCTTTGGGCATGGGCCAGGCCATGGCCATCAGTGCCAGCCAATGCCAGGAAATAGGGTCGGCATTAACCGAGAGTGAAGAGCGGTTCCGGCAAATGGCTGACATGACAGGCGAGTGGTTATGGGAGCAAGACCGGAATGGCTACTATATTTATAGCAGCGGGGCCGTGCAGCAAATCTTAGGTTATACCCAGCAGGAAGTGATGGGTAAGCATTACACCCAATTTCTGACGGAGCAGAATATGGCCGACCAGAAACACTATGCCTCCAGCCAAAAACCGTTTTATGGCCTGATCAACGACCACCGCCATAAAGACGGACATCTGGTTTTTACCGAATCGACAGGGCTGCCCATCATGGATGCGGCGGGTAAGCTCATCAAATGGCGTGGGGTTGACCGCGATATTACCGCCAAAAAATACTTTCATGACGCCTTAATAGAAAGCGAAAGGCGCACCCGCCTGATCATAGAAAGCTCCACCAACGCCATTGTCATCATGGATGCCTATGGCATCATCACCGATTGGAACCGGCAATCGGAACAGATCTTCGGTTGGAGCGCCGAAGCGGCTATCGGCCAGCCTTTGGACCAGCTGATTGTGCCGCCACAATTTCGGCAAGCTTTCCGGCAGGAGCTGAAATCGTTTTTGCATACGGGCGGGAGCCCGTGGTTAAACAAATTGGTCGAGCATGTCGCCATCCGAAGCAATGGCTCGGCGTTCCCCATCGAGCTTAGCGTGTCGCCATTAAAAATCGGTAACAGTTATATTTTTAGCGGATTTATCCACGACATCACGGCGCGTAAGGTGGCTGAACAGCAAATCCGTGATGCGCAAATCACCCTGGCGATTGCCCAAAGTGAAATCAAAATAGCGCAGCAAATACAAACGTCCTTATTGCCATCCGCCCCCATACAATCAGCGCATTTTGAAGTCACTGGCTTATGCCTGCCGGCAGGTAAGGTGGGTGGCGATTATTTTGATTATTTTTATCACAACGAAAATCGCCTGGACATGGTGATTGCCGATGTGTCGGGACATTCCATCGGCCCGGCATTGTTTATGGTCGAAGCGCGGAGCGTGATCCGCACCCAAGCCAGCCATTCCGGAAAGCCGGCGGCCATTCTGGAATTGCTCAACCATTTTTTGTTTGATGACTTAAACAAGGCCGATTATTTTGTCACCGCGTTTTATTTGCAGTATGACATCAGCCAGCAACAACTCAGTTACGCCAATGCCGGGCATCCGACGCCGTTATTGCTGCGGGCAAACACAACCGAATGTGTGCGGCTGGATGCTGACGGCATGATTTTTGGCGTACGCGAAGATATTATTTTTGAAGAGAAGCGGCTGCTGCTTGGTGAGGATGATATTGTGCTGGTCTACACTGACGGCCTGACCGAAGCGGACAATGCGCAGGGCGAGTTTTTTGGCATCGGGCGCGTCAGCACGGTGTTGGTGGAACAGGCCAAGGAAAGCCCGCAAAATATTATCAATGCCATGCTCAATGCGTTGAAAGGTTTTTGTCAGCGTGACACCTTTAATGACGATATTACCTTGCTGCTTTTTAAAAGGCATTAGCCGCCAAGCCGTAGTGGCGTTACCTAAAAATAGTGATGGATCGCATAGCTATCTCGGCCGTTTTGTCGCGCCGTCATCCAACAAGGGTTGCCGGAACTCCGAAGCGGCGCCGGGGTTGGGTGACGTATTGAAGGTCCCAAAATGCCGATAGGTGCCGGAAACGTTATGGAGCGGTTGGCAAGCCCTTCCAGCGCTAGGCAGCGGGCATTTGACGGTTTGTTAGGTTCCGTAAGCCGTGCGCCAACTCGGATAACTGTGAAATAATAGCTTTTTAACCACGATATAATCAGACATTATGGCTCAATATATTTATTCCATGAACCGGGTCGGCAAAATCGTCCCGCCCAAAAAATATATACTCAAAGATATTTCCCTGTCATTTTTTCCGGGTGCGAAAATCGGTGTGCTGGGTTTGAACGGTTCCGGTAAATCGACTTTGCTAAAAATCATGGCGGGCCTTGATAAGGAAATCGAAGGCGAAGCGATCCCCCAAAAAGGCATTTATATTGGTTATTTGTCTCAGGAGCCACAACTTGATGCCAGTAAAAATGTGCGCGGCAACATTGAAGAAGCCGTCGCCCATGTCAAAACCGCATTGTCTGAACTGGATGCGGTATATGCCGCTTATGCCGAGCCTGATGCGGATTTTGACAAGCTAGCGGCAGACCAAGCGCGCCTGGAAGACATCATCAACGCGATGGACGGGCATAACCTGGACCGCAAGCTCGAAGTCGCCGCCGACGCCTTGCGTCTGCCGGATTGGGACGCCGATGTCACCACTTTGTCGGGTGGCGAAAAACGCCGGGTCGCGTTGTGCCGTTTGTTGCTGTCCAACCCTGACATGTTGTTGTTGGACGAGCCTACCAACCATTTGGATGCGGAATCGGTGGCATGGCTGGAGCGGTTCCTGCACGATTATACGGGCACTGTGGTGGCCGTGACCCATGACCGTTATTTTTTGGACAATGTCGCCGGTTGGATACTGGAATTGGACAGGGGATCCGGTATCCCTTGGGAAGGCAATTATTCCAGTTGGCTAGAACAAAAAGGGGCGCGTTTGTTGTTGGAAGAACGCCAAGAGTCTTCCCGCCAAAAAGCCATGAAGCAAGAGCTGGAATGGGTGCGCACCAACCCGAAAGGCCGCCATGCCAAAAGCAAGGCGCGTCTGGCGCGGTTTGATGAATTGTCATCGGTGGAAGTGCAAAAACGTAACGAAACCCAAGAAATTTATATTCCGCCCGGGCCGCGTTTGGGTGATGTCGTGATCGAAGCCAATAATATCAGCAAGGGCTTTGGTGACCGGTTATTGATCAATGACCTGAGCTTTAAATTGCCGCCCGGTGGCATCGTCGGCATCATCGGCCCGAACGGCGCCGGTAAGTCCACCCTGTTCCGTATGATGGCGGGCTTGGAGCAACCGGATTCGGGCACCTTGACGATGGGCCAAACCGTGCAATTGGCTTATGTGGACCAGTTGCGCGATGACATGGATGACAAGAAAACCGTTTGGGAAGAGGTGTCCGATGGTTTGGACATGATCACTGTCGGCAAATACGAAACCCCGTCACGGGCCTATTTGGGGCGTTTTAACTTCAAAGGCGGCGACCAGCAAAAACGTATCGGTGACTTGTCCGGAGGTGAGCGTAACCGCGTGCATTTGGCTAAGTTGCTGAAAACCGGTGGCAATGTCCTGTTGCTTGACGAGCCGACCAACGATTTGGACGTGGAAACCTTACGGGCCTTGGAAGAAGCCCTGTTGGCCTTTCCGGGTTGCGCCGTGGTCATTTCGCATGACCGCTGGTTTTTGGACCGGATCGCCACCCATATGCTGGCATTTGAAGGCGACAGCCAGGTTGTCTGGTTTGAAGGCAACTATCAGGATTACGAAGCGGACCGCCATCGCCGTTTAGGCAGTGACGCCGACAACCCAAAACGCTTGAAATATAAGAAATTAGCGTGACCAAAAACGGGCGGCAGGGTTGGCCGGAAAAAAACAAAGTTTAGGGAGGGTTGGTTGGAGTGTCAGTTTTATTTACATTTTATTGGCTGATGGTAAAGGAAACAACTAAAAGTGCCCTATATAACAATAAGTTGATTTTTTGGTATGTAAGTTGCTTTATGCATTATAGGGTAGCCCCTTTCCAACCAAACAGCTTTTCTTAAAGAGGATAAAAAAATGAATAGTAAATTTAAAACCCTGTCGGCCAGCCTGTTGCTGGCGGGCACATTGGGTTTGGCAAACCAAGCACATGCGTTAAATATTGATACATTTAACACTACAACACAGTTCCTGGCCAGCCCTGTTGCTGTCTCTGGCTCTCAAGTGGCGGCCCCTGAAGCTATCGGTGGCTTCCGTAAATTAGACATACAAAGCACCAATGGCTTTACCACTATAGCGGCAAACACCAGCCCCAATTTTGGCTCCCTGACGGTCAGCAATAACACCAATGTCATTTCAACAACGTCCGTGCTTTGGAACGCTAATAACGGTACTTTTGGTGGTTTGGGCGGCGTTGATTTGACTGACGGCGGCGCATCCACTGCGTTGCTGCTGGGCATATCCAGCATTGATGTGGGCCTTGTGAGCATCAAATTTGATATTAAAGACACGCTCGCCCAAGGTGGGGATATCGCCAGCTTGACGTTGTCCGGACTGAACGTGGGTCTCCAAACTTTTTTGTTTAGTTCATTCACTAACTACGCGGCTGTGGACTTTACCAAGATACAACGGATTCAAATGACAATCATCGCAGGTATATCCTCTGATTTGGCATTGGATTTGGTCGAAACTAACCGGGAGTTGCCAGAACCTTCCAGTTTGGTTCTGATGGGGTTGGGTTTGGCTGGGTTATCTTGTTTCCGTAAAAGAAAAAATGCTTAATTGATTGCCTAGTTCTCTGGTTTTAACAAAAAAGCCGCTCATTGAGCGGCTTTTTTGTTTTTAGGGGCGCCTTCCGGTAAGAGGGGGTTACGGGTGCGGCAATAATCGCCGCTTTTTGGAAGGTGTCAATAAACCTGACAGTTGGCATGGCTGTTTTGGGTTTGCGGGTAAACACATTGGCCGCCGGATGTTAAACGTCCGTCCTTCCGGCAATACTGGCGCGCTTGTTGTGCCTTCCTGGGCAGGATAATCTTGGCATCCTGCGTTTGCGTGGCTTCCACATCGTTATCGCTTGCCGCTCAGGTGTAAGCCGTTCCCTAATATATTCGCCGCACATATAGGGGATGAATCAGTTATAATCCACCGTTTTTGGGTACAGCAGTCAGGCGGCATGTCAGAAAACCATTCAGAACTTAAACGGCGGCGCACGTTCGCCATCATCTCCCATCCCGATGCGGGCAAAACTACCATTACTGAAAAACTCTTGCTGTTTGGCGGTGCGATCCAGTTGGCGGGTTCGGTCAAAGGCCGTAAAGCGGCACGCCATGCCACTTCCGATTGGATGGAAATGGAAAAGGAGCGGGGCATTTCGGTGACCACCTCGGTCATGCAGTTTGAACACAAAGACGCCATCATCAACCTGCTCGACACCCCCGGCCACGAGGATTTTTCCGAAGACACCTACCGCACCTTGACGGCGGTGGATTCCGCGCTGATGGTCATTGACGTGGCAAAAGGCGTGGAAGAGCGCACCATCAACCTGATGGAAGTCTGCCGGTTGCGCACCACGCCGATCCTGACTTTCATCAACAAGCTTGACCGTGAAGGCCGCGAGCCGATTGAGTTGTTGGACGAAGTGGAAAATGTCCTGAAAATCCAATGCGCCCCGATCACCTGGCCTATCGGCATGGGCAAACGCTTTAAAGGCGTCTATCATTTGTACAAAGATGAAATCCATCTGTTCAGCGCCCAACATGGCGGCAGGATTGCCGAAGCGGAAGTGATCAAAGGCTTGCATAATACCAAGCTGGACGATTTGTTGGGCGACCAGGCCGCAGAATTGCGCGATGAGATTGATTTGGTCAAAGGCGCCAGCCATGAGTTCGATTTGGACGCCTATTTGGCAGGCAAGCTCAGTCCGGTGTTTTTCGGTTCGGCGATCAACAATTTCGGGATTTTGGAATTGCTCGACGCGTTTGCCGAATACGCGCCGTCGCCCAGGCCACGCGAAGCCGAACAACGCACTGTCGATCCGGAAGAAGACAAGTTCACGGGGTTTGTTTTTAAGGTGCAGGCGAATATGGATCCTGCGCACCGTGACCGCATCGCCTTTTTGCGGGTCTGTTCCGGAAAATTTGATAAAGGCATGAAAATCCACCACGTCCGTTTGGGCAAAGCGGTGCAGGTGTCCAATGCGCTCACGTTCCAAGCCGACTCGCGGAAAGCGGTGGAAGAAGCTTATCCAGGTGATATTATCGGCCTCCATAATCACGGTACGATCCAGGTCGGCGACACTTTTACGCAAGGTGAAATTTTAAAATTCGGCGGCATCCCGTATTTTGCACCGGAACTGTTCCGCCGGGTGGTGCTCAAAGACCCGTTACGCGCCAAAGCCCTGCAAAAAGGTTTGGTGCAATTGACCGAAGAAGGCGCGACCCAGCTGTTCCGCCCGTTAAAAAACAACGATTTGATTTTGGGCGCGGTCGGGGTGTTGCAGTTTGATGTCACTGCGTTCCGTTTGAAAGCCGAATACAATGTCGAATGTGTGTACGATGCCATCCCCATCTCCACCGTCCGGTGGGTCAGTTCCGACAAACCCGCCAAATTGGAAGAATTCAAGAAGAAAGCCTTTGATAATCTTGCCGAAGACGGCGGTGGGTATTTGGTGTATGTGGCCAATAGCCGCGTCAATTTGCAGCTGACCGAAGAACGGTGGCCGGATATTCACTTTAGTGCGACGCGGGAATTATAGCCGCAAGGCAAGATTTATGCCCTGCGGGATACTGAGTGGTCTTGATTGTAAACTGATCGGGTTCTGGCTTGATGGGTGGCATTGAAAAATGCGGAAATGCCCAAAGACTAGGGCATTATGAGGATAACGGCTAAAATAAATCTGTTGGGCTATCTATTCAGTTTTCTTAATCCATAAATTCCTAAACTATGTCTGAACAACAAAGCGACGCACAAACAGCTTTAAGTAAACTCAAAACATTTATTAACCAGCAAGTGATCGGCCAGGATGTGCTGGTTGAGCGTATGTTGATCGGCCTGTTGGCGGACGGGCATATCCTGGTTGAAGGTGCGCCAGGCCTCGCCAAAACCCGTGCCATCAATATCCTCAGCAAAGGTATCCAAGGTGATTTCCACCGTGTCCAGTTTACGCCTGACTTATTGCCTGCCGACTTGACCGGTACGGAGATTTACCGGCCGCAACAGGGTTCGTTTGAATTCCAAAAAGGCCCGCTCTTCCACAATTTGATACTGGCTGACGAAATCAACCGTGCCCCCGCCAAAGTGCAGGCCGCATTACTCGAAGCGATGGCGGAACGGCAAATTACGGTAGGGCAGGCGACCTACCCTTTGCCCGGCCTGTTCATGGTGATGGCGACCCAAAACCCCATAGAGCAAGAAGGCACGTATCCCTTACCGGAAGCCCAACTTGACCGTTTCTTGCTGCATGTCAAAGTCGATTACCCTAATGCCGAACATGAAAAGGCCATCCTGCATTTGGTTAGGACTGAAGCGCGGCAAACGGCGCAGGCTAAAGCCGAGCCCTTTGTCGCGGTTAGCCAAGCGGCATTATTTGCAGCCAGGAATGAAGTGCTGGATTTGTACATGGCGGATAATTTGGAAACCTATTTGTTGCAAATCATTTTGGCGACCCGCAATCCGCAAGCGTATGGGGATGATTTGGCGGGTTGGTTGCAATACGGTGCCAGCCCTCGTGCCAGCATTGCCTTAGACCGTTGCGCACGCGCCAAGGCGTGGTTGTCACAACGTGATTTTGTCGCGCCGGAAGATATTCAGGACATGGCTTTTGATGTGCTGCGCCACCGTTTGATTTTATCTTATGAAGCCGAAGCCGAAGGCATCACCACCGACCATTTCATTAAAGAGCTGATAGCCAGAATCGCTGTGCCTTGATGTTAGCCAAAAAACCATTAGCCACCGCAAACCCTAAAGTTACCGTCTCCTTAGCCAGCCTGATAGATTTGGCTGGTTTTGCCGCGCGTATCAAGTTGCATAACCCGCAGTTCCGCGCGAAGCAAAGCGGGGGGTATGTCTCGCGCTTTAAAGGGCGCGGTATGGAGTTTGAGGAGGCCAGGATTTATCAGGCGGGTGACGATATCCGTAGCATCGACTGGCGCGTGACCGCCCGTACAGGTACGGCGCATACGAAAATCTTCCGTGAGGAACGCGAGAAGCCCGTGTTTATTTCCGTGGATAACCGCGCCGCCATGCAGTTCGCCACCCGTGGCGTGTTCAAATCAGTGTTGGCGGCTAAATTGGCCGGATTGTTGGCATGGACAGCCCAGCAGCAAGGTGACCGCATCGGCGGGCAATTGTTTTCCGAGCAATTTTGCCGTGAATTAAAGCCGCAAAACGGCAGGCAGGCGGTCTTGCGGTTCTTGGACGCCTTAGTTAAGGGGGGGGGATGGCCGGATAACGCCAATCCATCCAGCATGTCTTTGGAACATGTTCTGGCGAGGTTGACCCACCATACCCGCCCCGGCAGCCTGGTTTATTTCATCAGTGATTTTCGCGGCCTTAACGCGCAAGCGGAAATCCATCTGGCCAAGTTGGCGGAACATTGTGATGTGGTGTTGGTGTTTGTTTACGATGCCTTAGAAAGGCGCTTGCCTGCCAATAAGGGGCGTTACCGGTTTACTGACCAAGAACGCGAAGTGATTATCGATAGTGCGGATGAACAACGCCTATCCGCATACCAACAGCATTTTACTGACCGGCAACAACGGTTGGAGCTATTGGCCAATAAAAGGGGGCTGGCATTGATCCAATGCAGCACTACCGAAGACCCGATACAGTGCTTAAGATGAAAAACGTTTTTCGATGACATTATGCAAGCCACGCAACTAGAACTCAGGGACATCCATTTACCCGAAGCCATTGGTTGGTGGCCGCCGGCTGTAGGCTGGTGGTTGTTGGCCGTGGTGATAGCGGGGCTAGTGGTTTTTTTGTACGGGTTATATAAACGCTTGACCCGCAAAACCGCTGTCAAAAATGCGAGAACGCTTTTGTTGGCCATTAAAAATAACCGGGACTTGGATAACGCACAGAAACTTTGTGAACTGTCCATACTTTTGCGGCGTGTTTCAATGAGCATTTCGCCGCGTAGCGATGTGGCAAGTTTGACGGGCCGCGCATGGTTGGCTTTTCTTGACAGCCAGCTTAAGGATTCTAGGTTTAGTTCGGGGATAGGCGTCCTGCTTGCCGACGCGCCTTATCGGCAAAAGCCATTGTCGGACGCCGAGACCGCGGAATTGGTCAAGCTCTGCGAAGACTGGCTTAAGCACTGCACCCCGCCAGTCCGGCAGGGAGCAATCCACATGAAAAAAACGTTATGATCCATTTGGAATGGCCTTGGCTGTTGGCTGCTTTGCCCTTGCCTTTAGCCGTCCGTTGGCTACTGCCAGCGCATCAGGTGGTGGAGCAGGCGGCTTTAAAAGTCCCTTTTTTAGATGATTTCACCGGTGGCGAAACCGCCGTCGTTTCCCGTCAGAAATGGCTGTTAGGGATGGCGGGCATCGCTTGGTGCTTTTTCATTTTGGCTTGTGCCCGTCCGCAGTGGTTGGGCGAACCGGTTGAGCAGGCGGTCAGCGGGCGCGACCTGATGCTGGCGGTGGATTTGTCTGGCAGTATGGAAGCGCAAGACTTTTTTCTGAATAAGGAACCTGTTGATCGCTTGACGGCCGCCAAGTCGGTTGCGGGTGATTTTATTAACCGCCGGGTTGGTGACCGCATCGGTTTGATCCTGTTTGGTAGCCAAGCTTACTTGCAAACGCCGCTGACGTTCGACCGGAAAACCGTCATTACGTTGTTGAACGAGTCCGCATTAGGCTTGGCGGGTGACAACACCGCCATTGGCGATGCCATAGGTTTGGCGGTCAAACGTTTGGCGCAGCAGCCTGAAAATAGCCGGGTATTAATTTTGATGACCGATGGCGCCAATACGGCGGGTGAGGTCACGCCGCTGAAAGCGGCGGAATTGGCGAAAGCCAAAAATTTAAAGATTTACACCATAGGCATAGGTGCGGATGAAATGATTGTGCGCAGCTTTTTTGGTAGCCGCAAAGTCAACCCTTCGGTGGATTTGGACGAAGGCGCTTTGGTCAAGATCGCCGAAAGCACCGGGGGCAAATATTTCCGTGCCCGTAACGCCGAAGAATTGAACAACATTTATTTGCTGCTTGATGAGCTGGAACCCATTGAAAAAGACAAGCAATATTATCGCCCAAGCAGCGAGCTGTTTTATTGGCCGTTGTCGGTTGCGTTGGGGTTGGTGGCTTGGCTTTGTGCCGTGCGGGTGAGGTTATGACGGGGATCGCTGATTTTCATTTTATCAGGCCGTTCATGTTGCTGGCCTTGTTGCCGGCGATAGTGTTGCTGGTTTTGCTATGGCGGAGCAAATTGGGGCAAGGGGTATGGGCATCGGTTTGTGATGAGGACTTGTTGCCGTATTTATTGCAGGAAAAATCGGTGAAACCGACACGGGCCTTGTTGATGACCGGGGCGGTTGCGGCTTTTTTGGCGATCACCGCCTTGGCCGGGCCGACTTGGCAGCGCTTGCCTGCACCTGCCTTTAGGAATATGTCGGCCTTGGTCATTGCGCTGGATTTGTCACGGTCTATGGATGCCCAAGACATAAAACCCAGCCGTTTGGTCCGGGCGCGTTACAAGATATCTGACCTGCTAAAACAGCGCAAAGACGGGCAGGCCGCATTATTGGTCTACGCAGGCGCGGCTTTTACGGTGACCCCGCTGACGGATGACACCCAAACTATCGACAGCCAATTGTCCGCATTAACCACAGGGATGATGCCCCGCGCAGGCAGCAACACCGTGGCCGTCCTCGACCAAGCGGTGGCCTTGTTCAAACAAGCGGGTTTGCCAAAAGGGCAAATAGTCCTGGTCACCGATGGTGTGGATATTGAAACCGTATTGCCGGCGGTGAATGCCTTGGATGGCTATGAATTGTCCATTTTGGGTGTCGGCACCCCCGATGGGGCGCCTATTCCTGATGTCAATGGCGGTTTTGTTAAAAATGCCCAGGGCACCATCATTATCCCCAAATTGGATGCCAATGGTTTGGCACAATTGGCGCAAGCGGGCCATGGGGTTTATCAGACCATCACGGCGGACGACACTGACATACGCGCTTTGCTGGCACGGTTAGGCCAAGCTGTCCAGCAAGGCGGACAAACCAATGGCAATGTCGTCGTCGAATTATGGGATGACAAAGGCCCGTGGTTGTTGCTGTTCGCACTGCCTTTAGTGGCAATGAATTTTAGGAAAGGCGTATTGGCGATTGCGTTTTGTTTGTCGATACCGTTCCCTAACGACAGTTATGCTTTGGGATGGCAGGATTTATGGCAGACGCCAGACCAGCAGGCGCAAACAAAATATCAGCGGCAGCAGTTTGCCCAGTCGGCAGAGCAATTTGCCGATCCACAATGGAAGGCGTCAGCCTATTATAAGGCGGGTGAATATGGTAAGGCCCTCAAAGCATACCAGGCTGCGCCGCAACCGGAGAGCAGCGATTATTTTTATAACCAAGCCAATGCCTTAGCCCGTTCCGGACAATTGGAAGAGGCTTTAAAAGCTTACGGCCAAGCCTTGGTGATTGACCCAAAAAATGCTGATGCCCAATACAATAGGGACATTGTGGCCAAGGCGCTCGAAAAACAGCAGCAAGAACAAAAGAAACAGCAAGGCCAGCAATCGCAGCAAAAAGACGCTAAACAAACGGCTGATGGGAACCCAACTGGGGATCAAAAAAAACCAGATGGGCAGGACGGCGACGATAGCAGCCAGAAACCTGAGCCAAAGCCGGAGCGTCCGGATCCGGCGGCCTCTGGGCCGCAACAACAGGAAAAACAAAAGCCGCAGGAAGCCAAAGGCCAGGCTGAAAAGCCGGAACCGGCAAGCGGAACCGCTGAAGGCGGACATGAAAAACCTCCGGTGAAACCCGAAGATAAGGCGCAACCCGCGCTTAATGTTGAATCAACCGAACAACAGCAAGCGAATGAGCAATGGCTGAAGAGAATCCCGGATGATCCGGCCGGGCTATTGAGGCGGAAATTCAAATATCAATATAAGCAGCGAAACCCAAACGACGGGAGCGACGAGGAGGGTTGGTGAGTTGGCCCGACAGCTTAGCGGCTTAATTAAAGACAGTCTGGAGCCGGAAAATACGCTGGCTTATGCCAGAAAATGGAATTTATCTTTTTGCAATGGTTTTGCTAAGTCAATCTGTTGCTTACGGTTTTTAGCCGGGGGCGCCCTAAAAGTAGGCTGCGCCAAAAATAAAGCTGGCCGGTTTCAAGGTAATAATACCGGAGAAAATGTTAATTACTTCCATGTGCCAGGAGCCTAGATGAGTAAAAATACCCATAATCCTTTAAAGCTATGCGTTGAGGTCTCGTTGTTGTTGGCCTGGGGTATAACGGCTGGTGTGAAGGCCGACTCTAAGTTGCCGGATACCTTGGCAAGGGTTAAACCAAGCATAGTCGCAGTAGGGACTTACTTGCCCAAGCGGAGCCCCCGGGCAAACTTTTTAGGCACAGGGTTTGTGGTGGGGCAGGGTAACCTGGTCGTCACCAACGCGCATGTTGTCCCTGAGTTGTTGGATATTGAACATTTAGAGAAAATGGCTATTTTTTATCGGCAGGGCAATGATGAAAAAATGCAGACGGCCACCGAAGTTGCAGTGGATAAAGACCATGATTTGGCCGTGTTGAAGATAGCCGAACCGTTGCCCGCTCTTAAATTGGGTGATGCGGCCTTAGTCAAAGAAGGTCAGGTCTATGCCTTCACAGGTTACCCCATAGGCATGGTGCTGGGGCTTTATCCGGTCACCCATAGGGGGATGGTTTCTGCGATTACCCCTAATGCCATTCCGACACTCAGGGCCGGACAAATCAACCCCAAATTACTTAGACGGTTGGACGCCCCGTATAATGTTTTCCAACTGGATGCGACAGCTTATCCAGGCAATAGTGGCAGCCCCCTTTATGATGCTGATAACGGCAATGTGGTCGGCGTTATTGATAAGGTCTTCGTACAGGAAAGCAAAGAAAATTTGTTATCCAACCCCAGCGGCATTTCTTATGCAATCCCGGTTGATTATGTGACCAGCCTACTCAAAGATAAAAACCTACATTGATTGTCGCGCTTGCCAATTTCCAAAAACCTTTAAAGGGAAGACTGTGATCCGTATTTTTCGACACTATATATCAAGGGCTTATTTATCGCTTTTGTTGATTGAGTTTGTGGTTTTTTTTAGTGCGATGTATTTTGGGATTACCGCCCCTGTGTTAACGGCAGCGTCCTGGTACAGCGATTATGGGATTATTGTTTCCAGCACCGTTTTTGGCTGCGTCCTAACCTTGTCTTGCGCCGCAATGGGTTTGTATCGCCGGAGTTTAAGCCTCCAAGATTACAATCTTTTGGCCCGTACTTGCGTCAGTTTTGTCCTCGCGGTCATTATCCTGGCGCTCATTTATTATTTCATCCCGGAATTTTTGATCGGGCGTAGTGTGCTGGCGGTAGCTATCTTCTTTGCCTTGGTCGGTATCTTTATAACCCGGGAATTATTTTATAAGTTTGCGAACCTGGAAAAATTTAAAAAACGGGTGCTGGTGATTGGCAGTGGCACGAAAGCCAGTAAATTAAGTGACATCAATAATAGCTTCATACACAAAAGCTTTAAGATCGTTGGTTTTGTCAGCTTTCCTGGCGAGCAAGTCGCGGTTGATGAGCTGTTGGTTAACTATTATGAAAACAACGATATCCGTGCTGTTGCGGAGGGTTTGAAAGCCGATGAACTGGTGGTCGCCCTGGATGATAACCGCCGTTTCATGCCGCTTAACGGTTTGCTGGATTGCAAAATGTCCGGGCTGAAAGTGATTGATATGGTCAGTTTTTACGAGCGTGAACAAGGCATTATTTCCTTAGAAAACACTTATCCTGGTTGGCTGATTTTTAGCGATGGTTTTGCGCAAGGCGGTTTACGGGCATGGGAAAAGCGTTTATTTGATTTATTCGCGAGTTCTTTGTTGCTGGTCGTCACTTGGCCCGTCATGTTACTGGCCACCCTGGCCATTTTTTTGGAAAGCGGGGGGAATGGCACGATATTCTATCGCCAGATCCGGGTGGGTGAAGATGGCAGGAACTTCGAAGTGTTGAAGTTTAGGAGCATGAGGAATGATGCTGAAAAAAATGGTGTGCAATGGGCGCAAGCCAAGGACAGCCGGGTCACCGCAGTGGGGGGGGTCATTAGAAAATTCCGCATTGATGAATTGCCGCAAATTTTTAATGTGTTCAGCGGGCAGATGAGTTTTGTCGGCCCACGTCCGGAAAGGCCTGAATTTGTCAATGGGTTTGAGGAAAGGATCCCTTATTATCGTGAAAGGCATCGTGTTAAGCCCGGCATTACTGGTTGGGCGCAATTATGTTATCCCTATGGTGCCAGTGAAGATGATACCATTCAGAAACTCCAGTACGACTTATACTATGTTAAAAACTACAGCTTATTCCTGGATATATCCATTATGTTCAATACCGTTGAAGTGGTATTGTGGGGCAAAGGGGCGCGTTAATGATGCCTTACATTTGCCTAATGGTTGGACTAGGGCATTAATCGGCCTGGCGCTGGTTTTAGCCGTTTCATTAGCTGTTTTTTTTGACACATGGTCTTCAATTACTGAGATTTGGGCCCGTTCTAAGACTTATACGCATGGCTACGTGATCGCCCCAATTAGCCTTTGGTTAATCTGGTCACGGAGATATTATTATCTTCAGTTATCACCAGCGGTGTCTTACCTCGCTTTTGCGGGAATTATATCCTGCGGTTTTATATGGTTGAGCGCCGATTTAATCCATATTGTGGTTATCAAGCAATTGGCCGTTGTTGGCATGTTGGTAAGCGGTTTTTGGCTAATATTAGGGAATACGGTATCCCTCAGCATGTCGTTTCCCTTGCTTTTCCTTTTTTTTATGGTGCCTATGGGCGAGGAACTTATCCCGGCACTTATAGAGTTTACCACGACATTTACCGTTAAATTGCTTAGGGCCAGCGGTTTGGCGGTTTACCGCGACGGCAATTTTTTTACTTTAACATCAGGCAGTTGGTCGGTTATAGAAGCGTGTAGCGGGATTAGCTATTTGATAGCCTCCATTACCTTGGGTTTTGTTTTCGCCTATTTGAATTACGCGTATTTTTGGAAGCGGGCGTTATTCATGTTGCTGAGTTGCATTGTCCCCATTATTGCCAATGGCCTACGTGCCTATATGATAGTCATGATCGGCCACCTTAGCGATATGACCTTAGCGGTAGGTGTGGACCATCTCGTTTATGGCGGGGTCTTTTTTGGCCTGGTTATGCTGTTGCTATTTTATCTGGGGTCTTTTTGGCGTGACCCCCCTTTTACGCCCATCTCAATTGTCACCAAAAAAACGGTTAAACAAAGCGTTAACCCTATGCTGTTGGCAATAGTGGCATTTACACTATTGTCCGGGTTGTGGCCATTAGTGTCACCTTGGTTGTTGGATAAACAGGCCGTTAACGGTTTACCTATTTATGTATTAAAATCGGGGCCGGACGGTTGGCATCCGGTAGAAAACCCAAACTGGATTTGGGTGCCCCAATTTGACCAGGCGGTCGACCATAAAATTAGCTTTTATAGCAATGGTAAAGACATAATAGGCCTGTACCGCGCCAGTTTCGGTAAAGAAGCCCAAGGTGCGGAATTGGTCAATTCTGAGAATATGCTGATCAGGCCTATTGACTTTAAGCGCTTGCGTTCGGTAAATATTGGCCCTGCGCAATTGGCGGAGGATGCGGGTATGGGTCTGCCGGTCAATTCGACGCTGATAAAAGGTGCGGAAGCGACCGTTTTAGCACTGGATTGGTATCAAATAGGTGGCCAAATCACCACTAACCGGTATTGGGTCAAATGGCGGCAGTTAGTTAAACGCTTAACGGGTAATGCCGCACCTGAATTAGAGGTGGTCTTATGGACACAATCGTCGGACAGGGACTATCGGCCTGCGGGACGTGTGCTAACAAGTTTCTTGGTGGATTTTATGAAGCAAAATAATTTGTCATCCGGTTCATAATGCCAAACCTATTTAGGATCGGTAGTCCTGGGATATCCAATAGTTGCAGGTTTGACGCCCTAAACGATGCCTTAAAAGCTTACAAAGAATATTGATAAAAATGAAACGAAAACAAAACAGCAGCCTCTTGGGCGCCATGAAAAGGCATTGGATCCTGTCCTCGGCGGTGGTTGCCGGGGCGCTGTCGGTGGGGTATTGGGGGCTGTACGCGTCCGACCGCTACATCTCCGAGGCGCATGTGATCATCCAGAGCACCGAGATGAACAGCGGGCAGAGCTTCGACCTGGGGACCCTGCTGGGCAACGTCAGCGCCGGCAACCAGCCCGACCAGCTGCTGATGCGCGACTACCTGCTGTCCCTGGACATGCTCAAGAAGCTCGACGCCGAACTGCACCTGCGCGACCATTACAGCGACCCCCGGCACGACCTGCTGTCGCGGCTGTGGTCCAAGAACAACGACATCCTGGAAGTCGAAGAATTCTACGACTACTACCTCGAACGGGTCAGCGTCGAATACGACGACTACGCCGGGGTGCTCGTCATCAAGGCCCAGGGCTACGACCCCCAGACCGCCCAGGCCATCACCGCCGCCCTGGTCAGGGACGGCGAACGGTTCATGAACGCCCTCGCCCATAGCCTGGCCAAAGACCAGGTCGACTTCCTGAGCCAGCAGATCGGCGACATCAACCGCGCCACCATGGCCGCCCGCCAGGCCCTGCTCAACTACCAGAACAAACACGGCCTGGTGTCCCCGCAGGGCACCACCGAAAACCTCGCCGGCATCGTCAACGCCATGGAAGGCCAACTGAGCACCCTGCAGACCAGCCGCGCCGCCATGCTCGGCTACCTCATGCCGGACAGCGCCAACGTCGTCGAGCTCAACCTGCAGATCGGCGCCCTGGAAAAACAGATCGCCAGCGAAAAGGCCAAACTGGCCGCCCCCCAAGGCAAGGCCCTCAACAGCACCGTCGAAGAATACCAGCGCCTGGAAATGGAGGCCGGCTTTACCCAAGACCTCTACAAGACCGCCCTGACCGCCCTCGAAAAAGGCCGCTTCGAAGCCTCCCGGACCCTCAAGAAAATGTCCGTCCTGCAAGCGCCGACCCTGCCCGAATACCCGCTGGAGCCGCGCCGCCTTTACAACAGCGCCGTCTCCCTCCTGATGATCCTGCTCGCCGCCGGCATCCTCCACCTGCTCGCCGCCATCATCCGTGACCATAAGGACTAATTTATGACTCGCAACATAGCCCAACGCTTCTTAACAATTATAAACACAGCCTTTCTTTTCGCCATATTGACATTTGCTTTACCTGGATATGCTCGAGGGATGAGTGCGAGTACAAAGACATTTTTAGGGTTAACCAGCCCCAAAGAAGAGTCTGTCAAACTTCCTGGCGTTGCTGCCAGCACTAGCGATACCACTCAGCCGATAGCCCCTCCGACACCGTCCTCGACCCAAACTGTCATCACTCCTGCCCAGGTTGTACCGTTTGCCAGTACCCTATCGGTTGGTGTTCCGGCGAGCACTCCGTCAATGCCACCCGCCGACAGCACCAGTGCCGACGTGCCCATGATCGCCACCCAACCGCCGCAACAGTACGACTACAGCGCCAACCTCGCCAGCGACGTGTTCGGCGCCAACCTCTTCACCGGCTCGTTCGCGCGTGAGGGCGCCACCCACTTCAACCCCGACTACGCCGTCGCCGTCGGCGACAACATCCAGGTCCGGTTCTGGGGCGCCTTCGAATACGACGCGCCGCTCACCGTCGACCCCCAAGGCAACATCTTTGTCCCCCACGTCGGCCCCCTGCAAGTCCTCGGCGTGCGCAACCAGGACCTCCAGCGCGTCGTCGACTCCGCCGTGCGCCGCGTCTACCGCGCCAACGTCTACAGCTACGCCAGCCTCGCCGCCGCCCAGCCCGTGCGCGTCTTCGTCGGCGGCTTCGTCAACCGCCCCGGGCTCTACAGCGGCACCAGCATGGACAGCCTGCTGCACTACCTCGACCAGGCCGGCGGCATCGACGTCGAACGCGGCTCCTTCCTGGGCGTCCAGGTCAAGCGCGCCAACCGCACCCGCGCCACCCTCAACCTCTACGACTTCATTCTTGAAGGCCGGATGCCGCTCATCCAACTGAGCGACGGCGACGTCATCTTCGTCACCCCCAAACAAAAGGGCGTCAAGGTCGCCGGCCTCGCCGCCAACGCCAAACGCTTCGAATTCAACAGCGAAGGC
Organism: Methylovulum miyakonense HT12; assembly: GCF_000384075.1. GTDB lineage: Bacteria > Pseudomonadota > Gammaproteobacteria > Methylococcales > Methylomonadaceae > Methylovulum > Methylovulum miyakonense. Next base: position 259,516 of record NZ_KB913025.1, on the reverse strand, counting down.
GCCACCGTCGCCGACCTCGCCCGGCTCGCCAAACCCATGGCCACCGCCACCCATGTGCGCGTCACCCGCAACACCGGCACCACCCTCAACGTCGAATACTACCCGCTCGCCGACGCCGCCCGCGTCCCCCTGCGCAGCGGCGACACCATCGAATTCACCGCCGACAAAAAGCAGGGCACCATCACCGTGCGCGTCGAAGGCGAACACCTCAGCGCCCAGGAATACGTCGTCCCCTACGGCACCCGCCTGGGCACGCTCATGGCCAAGGTCCGTTACAACGACCGCGCCGACAAAAACAGCCTGCAACTGTTCCGGCAAAGCATCATCGCCCGGCAAAAGGACATGCTCGACAGCACCCTCAAGCACCTCGAGACCAGCGTCCTCACCGCCCGCTCCGGCACCCAGGAAGAGGCCCAGCTGCGCACCGAAGAGGCCGCCATGATGCTGCAATGGATAGACCGCGCCAAAAGCATCCAGCCCAGCGGGCAAGTGCTGCTCGCCCAGGCCGACCACATCGACCGGCTGCTGCTGGAGAACGGCGACGTCATCCGCATCCCCGCCGTCGACAACCTCGTCCTGGTCAGCGGCGAAGTCATGTTCCCCAACACCGTCGCCCTCGCCGCCGACAAGGACATCGAGGACTACATCGCCACCGCCGGCGGCTACTCGCAGCGCGCCGACACCTCGCGCATCGTCATCGCCCACCGCGACGGCAGCTTCGAGGACACCGAGGCCAGCTCCGGCTGGTTCAGCGAACCGGACATCCGCCCCGGCGACGAGATCATGGTGCTGCCCGCCGTCGACCCCAAATACCGCCAGGTCTTCAAGGAGTTCGCCACCATGATCTACCAGATGGGCCTCGGCGCCCGCGTGTTCTTGAAGTAGGGACGGCTTTGGCCTATTGCGAATAGGGTGGGCAAGCGATTTAAGCAATTGCTGTGGCAGGCCAGCTGAGATTAATTTTTACAAAACCTAAATCAAACAATAGCAAGGAAAAATTATGCAAGTCATTAAAACCGATCTTCCTGGTGTAGTGATAATCGAACCCAAAGTGTTTGGCGATGAGCGCGGCTTTTTTATGGAAACGTGGAATCAGGAGCGTTATGCGGGTAGCGTGACGCAAGACAATTTTGTCCAGGATAATGTCTCCTTTTCCAGAAAAGGCGTCTTGCGCGGTTTGCATTTCCAAAAAATCAACCCGCAAGGCAAGCTGGTTTATGTCTTACAAGGTGAGGTGTTTGATGTTGCGTTGGATATCCGCGTCGGCTCTCCGACGTTTGGGCAATGGGCCAGCGTCGTATTGTCGGCGGAAAACAAACGCCAATTTTTTATCCCCGCCGGTTTTGCCCACGGCTTTTGCGTGACTTCCGACACGGCATTATTTGCGTACAAATGTACCGACAAGTACAACCCACAGGCGGAGGGCAGCGTGTTGTGGAATGATCCTGATTTGAATATCCCTTGGCCTACGGATACGCCAGAATTGTCTGCCAAAGATGCAGTTGGCACAAAATTGGCTGACTTTTCCCATGACCTTCTTCCCAATTACTAAAAAATGGATGCAACTATGAATAAAGCGATTATTGTCACAGGCGGTGCCGGGTTCATCGGTGGAAACTTTGTCTTGGATTGGTTGGCTACTTCTGATGTGACGGTGATAAATCTGGATTGCCTGACCTATGCAGGCAATATGGAAAATTTGGCCTCTTTGGAAGGTGATGCCCGGCATATTTTTGTCAAAGCCGGTATTGGCGATAGCGTTGTGGTGCGTGGTTTGTTTGAAAAATACCAACCTTGTGCGGTCGTGAACTTTGCCGCCGAATCCCATGTAGACCGTTCTATCCATGCGCCTGAAGATTTTATCCAAACCAACATCGTCGGCACCTTTAGGTTGTTGGAAGCGGCGCGTAATTACTGGAACACCTTGGCGGATGAGGATAAGGCGGCCTTCCGTTTCCTGCATGTGTCCACCGATGAAGTGTACGGTTCCTTGAAAAAAGACGATCCGGCGTTTAGCGAAGAAAACAAATACGAACCTAATAGCCCGTATTCCGCCAGCAAGGCGGCCAGTGACCATTTGGTGCGGGCATATCACCATACTTACGGTTTGCCGGTATTGACCACCAACTGCTCCAACAACTACGGCCCTTACCATTTCCCTGAAAAACTGATCCCGTTGATTATCACCCATGCGTTGGCTGGCAAGCCCTTGCCGGTTTATGGTGACGGCCAGCAAATCCGCGATTGGCTGTATGTGGTTGACCATTGCCGTGGTATCCGCCGTGTATTGGAAGCGGGTAGGGTGGGCGAAACTTATAATATCGGTGGCTGGAACGAAATGGCGAATCTGGATATTGTCCATATCGTCTGTGATTTGCTGGATGAATTCCGTCCCCGCGAAGATGGCAAATCTTACCGTGAACAAATCACCTTTGTGACTGACCGTCCAGGCCATGACCGCCGTTATGCGATTGATGCCACCAAAATTGAAAAGGAATTGGGCTGGAAGCCTCAGGAGACTTTCCAAACGGGCATACGCAAAACTATCCAATGGTATTTGGATAACCCCGAGTGGGTCGCCAACGTCCAATCCGGCTCCTACCGTGATTGGGTGGAGAAGAATTATGCGGAGCGCGGCTAATGAAAATTTTGCTGTTTGGTAAAAATGGTCAGGTTGGCTGGGAATTGCAACGTGCCTTGGCACCATTAGGCGAATTGATTGCTTTGGATAGGCATTCCGGCGATGGTTACTGCGGCGATTTGAGCAATTTATCAGGCATTGCCGAAACCATTTCCCAAATCAGGCCGGATGTGATCGTCAACGCCGCCGCCCATACCGCCGTGGACAAGGCCGAAAGCGAACCGGAATTGGCGAGGACTATCAACGCTTTGGCCAGCGAAGTGATGGCGCAGGAAGCCTTGCGTTGCGGGGCGTGGCTGATCCATTATTCCACCGATTATGTGTTTGATGGCAGTGGCGATAAGCCTTGGCAGGAAACCGATGCCACCGGGCCATTGGGTGTTTATGGCGCGACCAAGTTGGAAGGCGAACAGCGTATCCAACAGTCCGGTTGCCAGCATATCATTTTGCGCACCAGTTGGGTGTATGCGGCGAAAGGCAATAATTTCGCGAAGACCATGTTGCGCCTGGCACAAGAACGGGACAGCTTGAATGTGATTAATGACCAAATAGGTGCGCCAACGGGGGCGGAACTGATCGCCGATGTCACGGCTCACATCATCCGTACCGTCCGGCAAAAACCTGAAGTGTCAGGGGTTTATCATTTGGTGGCGGCAGGGGAAACATCATGGTTCGGGTTCGCAAAATTAGTTTTGGAAACGGCCGTTAAGGCCGGAAAGGTTTTGAAAGTGCAGCCAGAAGCTGTCCAACCGATCCCGACCAGTGCCTACCCGACTCCAGCCAAACGTCCGCATAATTCCCGTTTGAATACCAGCAAACTGGAAACCACTTTTAATTTAACGTTGCCAAATTGGCAAACGGGCGTGGCCCGTATGTTAACTGAGTACTTTGGTTGACTGCGAGTAGCGTGCGCCCCTTTAATTACGGAATTTATTTATGACTACACAAACAAGCGGTTCCCAAAACACACTTCCCACCCGTGGCATCATTTTGGCGGGTGGCTCAGGGACTAGGCTGTATCCCGTCACCAAAGTGGTTTCTAAACAATTGTTGCCGATTTACGATAAGCCAATGATTTATTACCCCTTGGCGACCCTGATGCTGGCGGGTATCCGTGACATCCTGATCATTTCCACGCCCCAAGACACGCCGCGTTTTGAGCAATTGTTGGGCAACGGCGGCGATTGGGGCTTGAATATCCAATATGCCGTGCAACCTAGCCCTGATGGTCTGGCGCAGGCCTTCATCATCGGCAGGGAATTCGTCGGCAACCATCCGACGGCTTTGGTGCTAGGCGATAATATTTTTTACGGCCATGATTTGCAAATCCAGCTCGAGAGGGCCGTTGCCAGAAACAATGGCGCGACGGTATTTGCCTATCACGTCCATGACCCTGAGCGTTATGGCGTGGTGGCGTTTGATGACGATGGCCAAGCCACCTCGTTGGAAGAAAAGCCTACCGAGCCAAAATCCAATTATGCAGTGACGGGTTTGTATTTCTACGACAATAGCGTTTTGGACATCGCCGCGACACTCAAGCCTTCCCCGCGTGGTGAGTTGGAGATCACCGATGTCAACCGCATTTATCTGGAACGCAAGCAGCTTTCTGTTGAAATTATGGGCCGTGGTTATGCGTGGTTGGACACGGGCACGCATGAAAGCCTGATTGAGGCGAGCAACTTTATCGAAACGATTGAGCATCGGCAAGGCCTGAAAGTCGCATGCCCTGAAGAGATCGCTTTCCGTAAAGGCTATATTGATGCCAGCCAATTGCAAGAGCTAGCTAAGCCGTTGGCTAAAAATGGTTATGGGAAATATCTGAACAATCTCTTGAGTGATAGGGTGCTGCGTTAACAGCGCCAGTTCCCGTTGAATGCCGTCGTGATTTTTTGCCGGCTTCCTCATGTGGGGAAGGCGGCTTTTTGCAATGCAATGCAAAGCCAATGTATTGGCCTCATCACGGTATAATGGGCTAGATCTTTTATTCAGCCCTTACATCTATGGACTCCAACTCAGCTAAAGCCACGGTTTTTTTGATCGAAGAGTGCGCGAATCCGTCCACAGATTTTTTTATCCTGCCTATCCTGGTTTTTGGCGGCCATACGGTTGTCCGGTGTAACCACCATGATTTGCCTGCCCGTGACGCCTTAACCCAGGCCATCGTCATTTTTGTCCGCTATGTCCCCGCCAATTGGGCGAAGCTGGTTGCGGCAAGCCGTAAGCAATTGCGGGCCCTGATTTTTTTTATGGACGATGATGTCCTGGATTTTTCGGCCTCAGTGGGCATGCCGCCCGTTTATCGCTATAAACTGGCCAAGTTGGCCTTGTGCCAACGCGCTTGGTTGCGCCGGCAGCAGGCCCGGCTGTGGGTCTCCACGCCTTACCTTATCGATAAATATGCGGACTGGCAGCCCCAATTGGTTTTGCCAGCCCCCACCGCATTTCCAGACCGTATCAAGCGGATTTTTTACCATGGTTCGATTGCCACACATAAAGCTGAAATCCGCTGGTTGCGCCCCGTGTTGGAAGAGGTGCTGCGTAAAGACCCACAGGCTGTTTTTGAGATTATTGGCAAAAAAGAGGTGTTTGAGTTGTACCGTGGCTTGCCGCGTGTCACCGTTGTGCATACGCTGAAATGGCCTGCATACCAGGCTTTTTTGGCGATGCAGGAACGGCATGTCGGTTTGAACCCTTTGTTGGACATCCCTTTTAATCGTGCCCGCTCATATACCAAGTTTTTCGATATTACCCGCTGTGGCGCGGTCGGGATTTATACTCCGGACAGCACTTGTGCGCAGGTGGTCAGCCACCAGCAACATGGCTTGTTGGTGGAGCTTGACCCATCGGCTTGGGTTGAGGCCATCTTGAGTTTGACCCAAAATGATGGCTATTGGCAAACCTTGTTGGGTAATGCGCAGGCAAAAATGTTGGCGTTGACGGTGCAGGCACAGCAAGCCAATGCCCATTTGCTTGAATAGGCGAACAGGCAATGCAAAACGATGAGCCATTGGCCATGGCCGCGCAAATCAGCCGGGCAGTGTTGCAAAAACCCGGCTTGGCCAAGTTGTTGGCCTTAAGTTGCCAATGGCGTGTGTTGGTTGTTTATCGAAGCGGATGTGTTGGCGCATTGGCAATCTGGCATCGCTTGGCATCAGTTTTTGCCCGTTGCTCGGGGCTCAAGCTATTGGAATTGGCCGAGGGTTATATTGGTCCTGCAAGTCCCGAATGTAAAACCGCACCTTTGTCTATGGTTGTTGAGTGGGGGCAAACGTCTCGTTTGGAAACGTTGCTTAGGGCAAGCCATACGCCAGCCCAACTGGAGCGTGCGCGTAACTTGGTGGCGTTGTGGCGGACGCATCAGCTATCGCGGTATAACCATGCACGGGATTATCAAGGCAAGCTGCCATCGCCTTATGTTTTGTTGGTTGACGGAGGGGATGTTGATACGGAGGTTTTTCAGCAGATGTTAGGGGCGGCGTTGCAGGAAAATCCCGGCTGCCATGTCGTCCTGATGGCGGGTTTGGACCAGCATAGTGGAAAAAACCCTCATCAAGGCCGCTATGCTCAATATTCAGGCCAGGCACGTGTTGTTGTCCTGGACGGGGCCGTGCATACGGCAACCTTGGTTAAGCAATCACAAGCCGTATATTGCCATGCTTCTTATATCGGTTTTGAAGGCCTTTTATGGGGTAAACGGGTGCGTTGCTTTGGCATGCCCTTTTATGCGGGCAGGGGCTTGACCGAAGATGCGCTGCCAGTGCCGGAAGGGCGAAAGCCGGTGCCTTTGGAAAATATGGTATATGCCGTATTGGTTGCTTATTCCTATTATGTGGATCCTGAAACCCTACAATTGTGTGGGCCTGAACGCCTCATGGCCTGGGTTGGCTGGCAACGCCTGATGCGGGGGCGTTTCCCGGCCGTAGTTTATGCCTATGGTTTTTCCAATTACAAAAAACCGATCGTGCGGCGTTTTTTTCTGGGCAGCCAAGTGCTGTTTGATTATCCGATGGGTTTGCTCCCTGCCCAGTCCACTTTGGTGTTATGGGGACGGAAGGCGCTGGCCAATGTGGCTGGCGAAAAGGTTGCCGAAAACCAATGGCATGTTATTCGCTTGGAAGATGGTTTTATACGCTCGGTTGGTTTGGGTGCTGACTTAATACAGCCATTGTCTTGGGCTTTGGACACGCGGGGCATTTATTATGATGCAACAAACCCGTCTGATTTGGAGCATCTCCTACAAAACCACGTATTCGATGTTGTCCTGCTTGACCGTGCCGGACAGCTGCGTACACGTTTGGTGGCTGCCGGATTGACTAAGTACAATGTCGGCACCGATGTTTGGCAACGCCCTGGGCATATTACAGCCGACCAAGTCATTCTCGTGCCCGGGCAAGTTGAAAGCGACGCTTCGCTGGCTTTTGGGGCGCCGGGGATACGTACCAATGCGGATTTGCTGATGGCGGTGCGCAAAGCCAATCCGGCGTCTTATATACTTTATAAACCCCATCCTGATGTGGTGGCCGGTTTACGCAGCAAGGGGCAGGGGGAGGAGAATGCCGGGCAATGGTGTGACGAAATTGTCGTGGATGTGACGATGGGGGCGTTGCTTGGGCAGGTCGGTTCAGTCCATACTTTGACTTCGCTGACAGGCTTTGAGGCGTTGTTACGGGGAAAAAAAGTGGTCTGCTACGGTTTGCCGTTTTATGCAGGTTGGGGTCTAACCGAGGATATATTGCCAGTGGCTAGGCGCACCCGTAGGTTGGCTTTGGATGAACTGGTGGCGGGGACGTTGATTCTGTATCCGACTTATATTAGCCGTACCACGGGGCAGTTCACGACGCCTGAACGGGCCTTGGACGAGCTGTTGATTTGGCGGGAAAAATCCCCTATTTTGCCGTTTTGGCGTAAATTATTGCGCGGTTACTTAAAAATTGAAATGATGCTTAAATCCAAATTCCACAACACGTTATAGCGCCCAATGCAATCAATCTCCAAATTTGTAGGGCCTTAAGGTTTATTAAGCCTATTTTATTACCGAATCCTTGCTATTTTAATTACCGTCCTCATAATCGTATTTTTACAATGGTGTTTTAAGGACGCATTTATGGAAACACATGACATGACAGAGTTACAACCAAGCGATGTATTGATTCCGGTTTTGCCGCTACGGGATGTGGTGGTTTATCCGCATATGGTGATCCCCTTGTTTGTCGGACGGGAGCGCTCAATTGATGCGTTGGATGCGGCAATGCGTGACAGCAAGCAAGTCTTGTTGGTCGCCCAAAAAGAAGCCGAAATTGATGAGCCCAATTTTACTGACCTCTATGAAGTCGGGACATTGGCGAATATCCTCCAATTATTAAAGCTGCCCGATGGTACCGTCAAAGTGCTGGTTGAAGGCAGCCAACGTATTGCGGTAAGCAATTATCAGGATACGGGGACGTTTTTTTCAGCGGTGGTCCGTCCGCTCGAAGAAATCCAGACCTTATCCGAACAGGAACTGGATGTGTTGCAGCGGACGGCGATCAGTTCGTTTGAGCAATATGTCAAGTTAAACAATAAAATACCCCCTGAAGTGCTTACATCCCTTGCCGGGATTGATGACCCCAGCCGTTTGGCGGATACCATGGCGGCGCACATGAGCCTTAAAGTCCAGGAAAAACAAGGCATCCTTGAGAATGCCAATATCCAGGGCCGGTTGGAAAACCTGATGATGCTGATGGAAGGCGAGGTGGACATTTTGGAAATGGAAAAGAAAATCCGTGTCCGTGTCAAACAGCAAATGGAAAAAAACCAGCGCGAGTATTATCTTAACGAGCAAATTAAGGCGATCCAAAAAGAATTGGGCGATATGGAAGACGCCACCAATGAAATCGAAGAGCTGGAAAAGAAAATCGCCGAAGCGGGCATGTCCAAAGAAGCAAAAACCAAGGCGGAAACCGAACTGAACAAATTGAAGCTGATGCCGCCGATGTCGGCGGAAGCGACGGTGGTGCGCAATTACATTGATTGGATGATCAATGTGCCTTGGAAGAAAAAAACCAAAGTCCGCCATGACCTGAAAATTGCCGAGCAGGTGCTCGAAACCGAGCATTATGGCCTGGATAAAGTGAAAGAGCGGATACTTGAGTATCTGGCTGTGCATCAGCGGGTCAAACAGCTCAAAGGCCCGATTTTATGTTTGGTGGGGCCTCCGGGGGTGGGTAAGACATCGCTTGGCGAGTCAATTGCGCGTGCGACAAACCGCAAATATGTGCGCATGGCCTTGGGTGGCGTGCGTGACGAGGCAGAAATACGCGGGCATCGCCGGACTTATATCGGTTCCATGCCAGGCAAAATATTGCAGAACCTGGCTAAGGTGAAAACCCGCAACCCCATGTTTTTGTTGGATGAGATCGACAAGATGGCGGCAGATTTCCGCGGTGATCCTGCTTCTGCATTGTTGGAAGTCTTAGACCCTGAACAAAACCATACTTTTTCTGACCATTATCTCGAAGTCGATTTCGATTTGTCCGATGTGATGTTTGTCGCCACCGCCAATACCATGAACATCCCGCCCGCGTTGTTGGACCGGATGGAGGTGATACGGTTGGCGGGCTATACCGAGGACGAGAAAATCAATATCGCCTTGCGTTATCTGGCGCCCAAACAGATCAAAAACAATGGCCTGAAGCCGCATGAAATCGAAATTACCGAAGCGGCGGTGCGGGACATGATCCGCTATTATACGCGGGAAGCGGGGGTGCGTAGCTTGGAGCGGGACATTTCCAAAATTTGCCGGAAAGTCGTTAAGGCCTTGCTGTTAAAATCGGTCGAAGGCAAGGTGGTGGTGACCGCCGAAAATTTGAACGACTATTTGGGGGTTAAACGCTTCAATTACGGCGTGGCCGAAGAGCAAGACCAAATCGGGCAAGTCACTGGCCTGGCGTGGACGGAAGTCGGCGGCGAGTTGTTGACCATCGAGACGGCGGTGATCCCGGGCAAAGGCAAGCATTCGGCAACGGGAAAATTGGGTGATGTCATGAAAGAGTCCATCGAAGCGGCGATGACGGTGGTCAGGAGCCGTTCAGGGGTTCTCGGCATAGATAATGACCTGTTCCAGCAAAATGACATCCATATCCACGTCCCGGAAGGCGCAACGCCCAAAGATGGCCCCAGCGCAGGCATAGGCATGTGTACGGCTATAATTTCGGCCTTGACTAAAATACCTGTCCGGGCAAATGTTGCGATGACAGGCGAAATCACCTTGCGTGGGGAAGTGCTACCGATTGGCGGTTTGAAAGAAAAATTGTTGGCCGCGCATCGTGGCGGTATAACCACAGTGATCATTCCCGCAGAAAATGAAAAAGATTTGGTGGAAATCCCTGATAACATTAAAGCCAATCTGACGATTAAGCCCGTGCATTGGATCGATGAAGTGCTTGAGTTGGCTTTGCAGTATGTGCCTGTTCCGATAGAAAAAAGGGTGGTTGAAGAGCAGGCAAAAACAGAAGCCGATACCGTTAAGGGCTTAAAGGCCGGTTTGACTGCGCATTGAAAGTATCGGGGTGCAAGCCAGTAAAAAATGAGCCAAGCCCGCAAATATCAAGGCTTGGCGGGCGTTAATGCTTGACACTATATGATCGCAGTTGATATAAATACTATCGTTTCTTGTGTTGCTGCAATCAGGGCATAAGAATTACACGTGCGTCTTGCACAACACATATAACAACAACTTCCTGAGGGGGGAAATAATGAATAAATCGGAACTTATCGATGCGATAGCGGATTCGGCTGAACTGACAAAAGCTGATGCCGGTCGTGCTTTGGATGGTTTTATTAAGGCAGTTGAAAGTGCTTTGAAAGCAGGTGATTCAGTCGCTTTAGTGGGTTTTGGTACGTACTCTGTAAAAGAACGTGCTGAGCGTAAAGGCCGTAATCCACAGACGGGCGAAGAGATAACAATCAAGGCTGCAAAAATTCCGTCATTTAAAGCTGGTAAATCTTTAAAAGATGCTGTAAACTAATTGTCATTAGTCGGGTGCTTAGCTCAGCTGGGAGAGCGTCGCCCTTACAAGGCGAGGGTCGGGGGTTCGAACCCCTCAGCACCCACCAGACTTTGGAGTGGTAGTTCAGTTGGTTAGAATACCGGCCTGTCACGCCGGTGGTCGCGGGTTCGAGCCCCGTCCACTTCGCCAAAAAATCAAAAAGCCCCGTACCACTTGGTTCGGGGCTTTTTTTTTTGCATCATGAGTTGATTTATTAGGACTAAGCTATGTTGACGACAATTAGAGAAAAATCACAAGGTGCTTTCGCATGGGGTATCTTATTATTAATTGGCGTGCCTTTCGCTTTATGGGGCATCAACAATTATATGGATGGAGGGAAGGAGCCCCCCGTCGCGTCCGTAGGGGATAAGGATTTTTACCAGCGTGATGTCAATAAAGCTTATGAGCAATATAGCCAGAGCTTGCGGGGTTTGGGCATTGATGAACAAACCTTAAAAACGCAAGCGTTGCAAAAACTCATCAAAGACGAAGTTTTATTGCAATATGTCCAAGCAAGGGGCTTAACTGCTCCAGATGACAGCGTCCGTGAATACGTCAAATCCCTAGAGTATTTTCAAACGGATGGCCACTTCGATGAGGGCAAATATAAATCGTTGCTGGCAACACAAAGGATGTCATCTAATGAATTTGTCAGTAGGGTCAAAAATGCAATGATAATGGAGCAGTTCCAGCGTAGCATTGTCGACAGCAGTTTTGCTAGCCAATATGATGTAGAAAGTTTTTTTAAGATCCAAAACCAGCAGCGTGATGTGGATTACTTGACAATACCGTTGCAAGCAGTGGCCGAACAACCTAAGGACGAGGAAATTGCCAGTTATTATCAGCAACATCAAAATGCTTACCAAACCCCAGAACAGCTATCCATTGACTATATTGAATTGTCACTTGCTGACATGGCAAAAAAAGTTTTAGTGACGGATGAAAAATTAAAAGCGTTCTATGATGAACAAAAAGAGCAATACACAACACCTGAGCGAAGGAAAATAAGCCATATTCTGTTTGCCATAGATGATAAGGTAAGTGAGAAAGCGGCTTTTGAAAAAGCCCAAAAAGCCAAGAAGGAACTTGCCAATAAGGAATTCCCTGTGTTGGCGGCCGAGCTTTCGGACGATAAGGCAACCGCTAAACAAGGTGGTGATTTGGGTTTGTTTAGTGCCGGCGTTATGGAAAAAAACTTTGAAGACGCGGCGACTGCCTTAACGCTGGGAGAGGTATCTGAACCAGTAAAATCGGCTTTCGGTTACCATCTCATCAAAGTCACTGAATTGATCCCTAGCCAGATAAAGCCGTATGATAGTGTCAAAAACGAAGTAGTAAAAGCGTATCAAAAAGCGCAGGCTGAAAATGGCTTTTATGAGGCTGGCGAAAAACTTACGGAAACAAGCTACCAGAATCCCGATAGCTTACAGGCGGCGGCCGATGCGCTTGGGCTAACGATAAAAAAATCTTCCTTGTTTACGAAAGATCACGGGGACGGCATCGCCGCAGATGATAAAATCCGAAGCGCCGCTTTTACAGAAGAAGTATTGCAAGGCAACAACAGCACGCCGATAGAGCTTGGCACCGAGGTTTTGGTGGTATTGCGTATGCAGGAACACAAGCCAGCGGCAACAAAAGATCTGGATGCTGTAAAGAAGGATATTATAGCGATTTTGTCTAATGAAAAATCCCGGCAACTGGCGGTTGAAAAAGCTAAGCAAATCAAGGCCCGTTTGCAAACAGGTGCCGCTATACAGGTAGTCGCTGTAGAAAATAAGCTTGAACTTAAAAATATAAAAGGACTGACACGCCGCAAAGCAGATCTTCCGGAGCCATTAAGCCAAGCAATATTTAAAGCGGCTAAACCCATTGGCAGTAAACCTAGTGTATTTGTAACGGCGCTTCCTTCCGGTGAACAAATTGTGGCGATTTTGGGTAAAGTGACAGAAGGGAGCATGTCGGACGGTGATAAAAGACAACTGGAACTGGCCAAAAAGAATATAGGCAATGCATTTGGCCAAACTGAATTTAATGCCGTGTTAAACAGTCTGGAAGCGGATGCGGACATATCTGTCCAGGCAAAGCCCCCGCAATTGACCGAATAGCGTCAAATTCAAGGTAAAATGGGCATTGGTTTTATCCGCAAACTTATTATATTTTGCGGGTTCTCCCGGAAACGGCTAATTTAGGTTTCGTGGGGGCTATGAAGCAGTGGTGTGTAATTATACAGAATGGGCAAAGTGGATAGCTTCTTTGCGAATGGCAGGAACGTGGGGAGGGGGCGATAAGCTTATCGGCCTGAATGTTTTCTTAGGGCGAACTTCGATTCCAAAAAATTTGTGTTGTGGTATTGCTTAGGATTGATTTTTAGATCATCAGGGTTGACGACGTTTTTAATAGTATAGACGTTGCCATTCTTGTCAGTGGCCATTTGTGCCAGATCAATCAATTGTTCAGGCATTGGATTGTTTTCTTCATCACGAAGCAAAATAACCTTAGGCCGAAGCTTCATCCGGTCATTGACTTCAACGACAATTGCGATTGCGCCATTGGTCATCATTACAACACACCCGGGGGGGTAAACGCCTAGGCTTTCAATAAATTTAATGAGCAAACTCCGGTCAAGTTTAGTGCCGACCAATTTTGTCATTAAGTGCGTGGCTTCAAGATGTGTTTTGTAGTTCTGGTTTGCACGGTTGTTGATCAATGAATCATAGGTGTTGACTATTGAAATGATTTTTGTGAAATCAGATATGCTGGCTTGCCTAAGTTGGCGAGGGTAGCCGGTACCATCTAAGCGTTCATGATGGGTCAAGGCCGTTTCCAGTACACAAGATTCAATATTGTCGCTGGATTTAAGCAGCTCATAACCCAGCTTAGTGTGGGATTGCATAATCTTTAATTCTTCACCTTCCAGTTTTCCTTGTCTAGTGATAAGCCTATAAGGGATTTGCATTTTCCCTACATCATGCAATAGCCCGCAGAGACCCAGATTCACCATGGCTGCTTCCGGAAGGTTAAGATGGCGGCCAAGGACGATTGCCAAAACACATACATTTAAGCTGTGTGTCACCGTATGTTCGTCTTTTTCTTTTAGCCGGATCAGCCATAGCATCGCATCGGGTGATTGTAGGACGGTATTGACACAATCTGAAACCGCTTTTTTGGCTAGCCACCCATCAATATTTTTACCTTGCGCCGCTTGCTTCATGACATCGGTAAGCAAAGTATTAGTGTCAGTATAAGCCTGCTCTGCTTTCACAATTTCTTTTTCGAAAGAACCGAGTTTTTTAGGTGGCACACTATTTTCTATATTGATGGCTTTCGATAAGCTAGTATTTTCCGAATTGCTGGTAATACCCCGGGTAAAAACAATTTTTCTGGTTCTTGTGGTATCGATAAAAACATAAGCACAAAGGCTTTTTACGGCTTGAAGTTGGCTTTGTGTCCTTATTTCAAAGCCCTGAAATAAGAAAGGTGTGTCTAGCCAAGGCCTATCGAGTTCAACTACATACATGCCCAACACTAGTTGAGAAACGGGGGTGTACGTTTTCTCAACTACGGAACCATAATTGTGGCTTAGTTTTTTTATTTCTTTTTTCTTTCGAAAAGGCCACAGTGTCGAGATCATGGTAAGTTATTTATTAATGATACGGGCTAATTTTTTTGTCCATAATAGGCAATTTTTATTTTAAGTAAAGTGCAATATTACCCAATAACTTAACTTAGATCACAAATAAGCGAAAAAATACGACTGCTTTAATAAACGTCCCGAACGTAACGCTTATCTTTTTTCAACTGGTTGACATAATTAACAGCCTGTTGCCCTGTCAATTTGCCATGTTCGGCAATGATGTCATGCAAGGCTTTATCCACATCTTTCGCCATTCTGTAGGCGTCTCCGCAAACAAAGAAATAGCCGCCATTTTCCAGCCACGTGAACAATTCTAAGCCATTTTCCCGCATTTTATCTTGAACGTAGATTTTAGCTTCTTGATCCCTCGAAAAGGCCAAATCCAGGCGGGTTAGCAAACCGCTGTCCTGCATCGCTTCCAATTCTTCACGATACATAAAATCGGTTGCGGCATTACGGTCACCGAAAAACAGCCAGTTTTTGCCGGATGCCTTGCGGAATTGGCGTTCTTGTAAAAACGCACGGAATGGGGCGAGACCCGTTCCGGGGCCGACCATGACCATCGGCAAATTGTTGTCTTCAGGGACGCGGAAAACTTTGTTAGGCGTAAAGAAACAGTGCACGTAGGTGTTGCTGTCAACCCGGTCTGCCAAAAAGGTGGAGCAAACGCCTTTATGTTGGCGGCCATGGCTTTCGTAGCGTACGCTAGCGACCGTCAAATGGACGGTTTCAGGATGTACTTTACCGCTGGAAGAAATGGAATAGGCGCGGTGCTGTAAGGGTTTCAGCAAGCGAATCAATTCAGCGGCGGAGAATTCCACTTGCGGGAATTGCAATAACAAATCCAGCATGTCACGTCCCCATAAATAAGCCGCCAATTCTTCTTTGTCCCCGCCCGCAAGTATGCCGTTCAACTCCTGGTCGCCTGAACGTTTTGCAATTTCTTCAACAAATTCTTTGCTGGGCAGCTTAATTTCGAAGCGCGTGCGTAAGGCTTCCGCTAGCAGCATCAGTTCGCCATTTACGGGTTCCTCTTCATCTCCCCGGCAACCTATTGATTTCAGTATGTCCGCCACTAAATCTGGGCAGTTGGTGGGGATGACGCATAAGGCGTCGCCTGCTTCATAGCTTAAACCGGAACCTGCAATTGAAATTTCGTAATGGCGGGTTTCTTTGGATGATTTAGGGTCAGTAACGATGCGGTTAACCAGCAATTTTCCGGGAAAAGGGTTTTTACGGTTGTATTGTGGTTTTTCGTTTACGGGGGCTGATATATCAATGACGGCTGAAGTGCTGGCTCCGCCAGCTATTTGTGGGATAACCGTGGTAAGCCAATGTTGGGCGGGCTCTTCAAAATCAACGTCGCAATCAGTCCGGTCATAAATCCGCGTTGCGCCCAGTTCGGATAAGCGCATATCCCAATCTTTCCCGGCTTGGCAGAACAAATCATAGCTGGTGTCACCCAAGGCCAAGACTGAATATTTGATATTTGCCAGCTTAGGCGCGGCATCCGAAGCAACCGCGTCCCAAAGCATTTGGGCGTTATCGGGCATCTCGCCTTCACCATAAGTGCTGGTGATAATCAGCAAATACTCCATTGCGTTAAGCGCATCAATTTCGACCTCATCCATGCTTTTGACGATGGGTTTCAAACCGTGTGTTTTGGCGATAGTTGCCGCATCATTAGCGACAGCTTCGGCATTGCCAGTTTGGCTGCCGTAAAGGATATTTATGACGCGGACATCGGTTTGGTTGACAGTGCTGGTGTTTTGCACCATTTGGGTATGCATCCCAGCAAAAAAACCGCTTAGCCAAGCGCGTTGGTTTGCGCTGTAAGGCGCGTCTAATGGAATATGAGGTGTTTTCATCATGTCACTGCAAAATCAAATTTGAATCAGCCCCCCATGTCTGGCATGGGGAGGTGTAGGGTGAGAAGGCGGGCAAAAGAAGGGTTAAGCAGCTTGTTCGCTCAGCATATTTTGAACAATGCCCAAACCAACCAAGCTAGCCAAATATTGTTCAATGGAAGGGATGTCTGCTAATGCGAGTTTGTTGCTGGTTTGCTGTTCAATAATCCAGGCGGTGGAACCTATGGAATAGATGCTTTGCACTGAGCGGTTAATCAACGCCGTTTTGTAATCGTTAAGGCGTTTTGCCGCCAGCAACCAAGCCAATTGGTCATCATTGTAATTGCTATAAGCTTCCCGAATACTTTTTACCAGAGCTTCCTGTAACTTGCGGGGGCGTTCCAGAATGATTTTACGGGCGGCTTGTTCTATCTGGTTTTGTGTGCGCTGGCTTTCTGGCACATGCTTCAAATTATCCCGTGCAACTTGTTGGGCTTTGTCAAGCACCGCGAAACTGTTGATCAATTTAAACGTCAAATCGGTATCAGCTGAGCCGTAGTTAGGGATAAGGCCTCCAAACAACGGTTGGGTGTTGTTGTAAGCCTGTTTGACTTGCTCTATTTGTTGTTGGGCCAACTCCAGGGACAATTCCTCTATCATCTCTTTGCGGTCAACCGTTTGCTTTAAGAATGGAGCGGATTGCGTTTTGTACAACCATAAAGGCAATGCAAACTTAAAGTGCACGCGCTCTTGCTGCCAGTTATTGAGCAAGTTTCTGGCTTTGCTCGAATTGGCATGCTCGGCATGTTGTTCCAGCATGGCGAGGATGAATTGTTCATGCGCTTTGGCCATTTCTGAATCTTCAGTTAGGCTGTGGAGTTCCACCGATGACTTGTCATAGAGGTTTTCCAAGCGGTTTTCAGGGTCATATTGGTAAGCATTACCACCTGACATGCCGTTACAGAAGCCTTTACCGAAACCGCCGATATTCAACACCGCCCCGTTTGTCATATATTCACAGGCAAAATCACCGACACCTTCAACCACTGCCATGGCGCCAGAGTTACGTACGGCGAAACGGTCACCCGCTTCCCCATTGATGAACGCTTGCCCGCCAGTAGCGCCGAATAGCGCGAAATTGCCAATTAACACGTTGTTGCCAGGCGTTTTGATGCCGCCGCCAGGGGATTCGATGACTATTGTGCCGCCGCAAGCTGATTTGCCTACGCCATCGTTGCAAGTGCCCAAGTGTTCCATGCGCATGCCGTCATTCAGGAAGGCGGCATAACTTTGCCCGGCGGAGCCATGGGTACGGATGATGACACTGTCAGGGGCCAAATAGCGGCGGCCACGTGAGGTCTGGTAAATGATTGGTGAATGGGCAACTTGCTCACCGGTGATTTCATAAGCCAGGAAACGCTCTATATCAATAGCCGCTTGGCCTCCCACGGATTTATTGCAGTTATTGAGTTTAAAGCCATCGCCTTCAATAATGATTTGCTGTTTATTATCAAGCAGCGCGGATTTGACGCGTTCAATGATCCTATTGTCGACGTTGAAGTTGGCTTCCAGGTAAATGGGTTTGGCGATTTTGATTTCATCAACGTGATGGAGCATTTTGCGCAAATCAATTTGACCGACCATAGACGGATGGTCAATCAAATGCAACAAATCAGTTTTGCCGCGTATTTCTTGCAAGCTGGTATAGCCTAGTGTCGCCAGTATTTCGCGGACTTCGTGTGCCAGATTCATGAAATATTGGGCTAAGACACGCGGGTCGCCTTTAAACTCTTCATGGGATGTGGTCAGGCCGGCCGGGCATTTGACATTGCAGTTTTTGGCCATGACACAGCGCAGCATCATCAGCGCAGTTGTGCCAAACTCAAAGGAGTCCGCCCCTAATAAAGCCGATTTGACAACGTCTGTACCGCTTTGGTGGGCGCCGCTACAACGTAAGACGACCTTGTCGCGCAAGCCGTTGGCTGACAAGGCTTGATGGACTTCGGCGATGCCTATTTCGGGCGAACGTCCGCTGTTTTTTAGGCTGGTGACCGCCGCCGCGCCCGTGCCACCTGTGTTACCGGCGACGTTGATCACATCCGCCCCGGCTTTGGCGACGCCGACCGCAATTGTGCCTATGCCTTCCGATGACACCAGTTTCACGCCAACTTTAACGCGGGCGGCTTTGGCGTCGTGGATCAATTGCCCCAAATCTTCGATGGAGTAGGTGTCATGGTGCGGCGGGGGGCTGACCAACTCAACTTTCGGTGTGCCGCCACGCAAGGCGGCGATTTCGACCGAAACTTTAGCGGCCGGCAATTGCCCGCCTTCGCCAGGTTTCGCCCCTTGGGCGATTTTGATTTCAATTTCGCGGATAGTGGGGTCGGCAAGATAACCGGCCCAAACCCCAAAACGGCCAGAGGCAAATTGTTTGATTTTGCATGAGCGTAAGGTATTGAATCGGCTGGAGTGTTCGCCACCTTCGCCGGAGTTGCTTAAACCACCGACAATGTTTGTGCCTAATGCGACTGCTTCATGCGCTTCCGCCAGTAAGGCGCCATGGCTCATCGCACCTGAAGCTAACGTTGCGGTGATCTCATGCGCGGCTTGTACGTCAGACAGCGGGATTGCGTCGCGTGTAGGCCGAATTGCGGCCAAATAAGTTGCCAATACGTTATTGGTGTCAACCAAACTGATAATCAGCGCGTCTTCCTTGACCGTGACGGTGAACTCAATAGCTGCAAAACGGCTTTTATAATGCTCCGCCAGTTGTTTTAAGCGGTTGGCCGAAGTGTTTTCGGTCAAGGAAATGGTAAACGTGCGCCCATCGGTTTGGCCGACCTTTAAGCCACGGATCAGGTAGTTGATGTTGCCGTAAAGGTTTTGTTTGCCGAGGATACGGTCAAAATCCGCACAAGTCTCCGCCTTGCTGACATCCGCAGGGAAATCCATAATATCCCGTAACGCCGCGGGTCTGGCATCGCGTTCAAGATACAGGTTTTTGGTAAAGCTGCGGTAGGCGGGGGTTATGCCAAAAGTGTCTATTTGCCCGTCAGTGCGCTTGCCGTAGCCAAAATCAATATACGCCGTATCGCTGGCTTCAGGCGATTTTTCTTGGGGAATATAAAGTATCGCCTCATCGGTCATATTGATGTATTCGCGCACCGCCGTATTGCCGTAGGAATGGCCAGCACCATCTTGGCGTTCTTTGAACAGGCCTAAAAAGGGGATGTCCTTTTCTTCATGGACGTTCAAGGCTTTGTGATGCCACTCGGTCGCGCTGGCGGCAATATCCGCGTAACGGACGCCGCCAACGGAAGCATGGATATTAGGGAAATAGGGGCTAAGCTTAGGCTCGTCGGTGTCGAGATAATTGGATTCAAAAAATTCGCCGCCGATGTAGCTTTCAACCGTACACAAACCAAATTTGCCCATGGTTTTCATCAGCGATTTTTCCGTGCCTTTTACGAATTTATCGAGGACTTTCTGATGTTCAGCAGGCGCATAATGGCTAATGACGCGGTTATGGACGCTGATAGGGCAAATCGCTGACGCGCCGAAACCTAGGATAGTCGCTATGTCGTGTGGGCTGGCGGCTTGTCCAGTTTCGGCAATGAGCGACGAATTAAAGCGCAAGCCTTGTTGGACCAACCGTTGATTGGCGGCGGCGATCATCAGCAATGCCGGGATGGCGGCCCGGTCAGGGCTTATTTGGGTGTCACTTAGGATGATTATGCCGATGTTGTTTTTGGCGGCTTGCTCAACTTGGTCACAAGCGGCCAATAAAGCCAATTCAAGGTTTTCTTGGTTCTGTTCCGCGTCAGCAAAGTCCGGCGTGTACAGCATGGCGACTGTTGTTGTGCTGACGGCTGATTGCTTGCGGATCTGTTCCAACTGTGTGCGTTGCAAAATGGGCGTGCTGATCACCAGTTGCTTGGTGGCGCTGTCGGAAAAGTTTGGTTTCGCGCCTAAGGCGACACGCAAGGTCATGCCATCGCTTTCTCTGATGGAGTCCAGGGGAGGGTTGGTGACTTGGGCGAAACGTTGGCTGAAATAACGGGACATGCCCCCTTCGGCGCTGGACAGCGCATTGGGCGTGATCCCGTAGCCCATCGCCGTAACTTTTTCCATGCCGGACGCGAGCATAGGATCTAGCAAGAACCTGAAGCTTTCTTGGTTTAAAGAGTAGGCCGTGTGTTGTTGGTCGACGTTGAAAGCATGCTGGTTTTCAAGTTCGGAAAGCTCCACTTTGGGTAGTTCGGACAAGTGTATGCAGCGTTGCAGGAGCAAGGCCTGATAATCTTTTTCAGAAGCCAGACGCTCCATGACTTGATGGCTGTTGTAGGCTTCGCCAGTATTATGGTCAAAATACAGCATGCCGCCCGCTTCGATACGGCCGCGTTTCAGCACTTCTTTAGGCGGGAAGTCGATTTGCCCCGCTTCGGACATCACGCAAAGATAGTCGCCCGTTTCAACTGAACGTAGCGGGCGTAAACCTAAACGGTCAAGACGGGCGCCAACGCGGATGCCGTCAAAGAAAATCAACGCGGCAGGGCCGTCATTTTTCTCTTCGTATAAACTGAAATACTCCAGCATGGCACGGACTTGCGGGGACAATGTGGTGTCGTTTTCCCAAGCAGGCGGCATCATCGCCAACACGGCGGTGACAATGTCCATGTTGTCTTCATTGATGCGGCGCGATAAGGTTTGGTCTAGCCGTCCCGAATCGGATTGGCCGCAAGGAAAGATGATGTTTTTATTGTTTTGGCGGGCAATCGCGCTTTCGCTTAAGCGGTTTTTTTTATCGGTGTTCAGTTCACCGTTATGGGCCAAATACCGGAAAGGCTGCGCCATGGTAGTGGCGGGGGCGGTGTTGGTCGAAAAACGGGTGTGGAAAAATAAGGTGCTGATCTCGTGGTCGGTATCGTACAGGTCAATGAAATAGGGGATGACTTCAAACGAATTTAGGCGGCCTTTGTAGACCTGGGTACGCGAACTCATGGATAAAGGATAAAAACCCGTCAGTTCAGGGCGGGTGTAGCCTTCGACCTCAATATCCAATAAGGTCGCTTGGATATGGTCTTCAAAAATAGCATGGGTCGCGTCTTGCAGCGCTTCAGGACGGCCAAAAATGCATTGTTTAATGGGCAATTGTGCCTTTAAGGAGGCTTCATTTAAGACGTTTTTGTCGACCGGGACTGTGCGCCAAAGCAAAATTGGCAAGCCGGCCGCTTTAAAGTGGCGTTCGACTAATTCTTGTGCCGCGGAATCGTAGTGGTCATGGTCTTCGGGAAAGAAAAAGTTGGCAACCCCAAACCCCCCTTTTTCCAGTGTGGCCATGCCAGTGACTTTACGGAAAAACTTAAGGGATAAATCAATATTAACGCCTGCACCATCCCCAATCCCTTCGGAGCTCATGCCGCCGCGATGCGGGATCGTGCATAAGGCTTCGTGGGATTTTACCAATAAATCGTGGGTTTGCTTGCTTTGTTTATGGGTAATAAAGCCCACGCCGCAGCTATCCTGCGATAGCTCAGGGTCGTAAAGCATAGGTTCTTTTTGGGTTAATCGGGGATTTGAGTTCATGATGCAGCCCGTTGTCTATTCATGCTGTAATACAGCGTGTAATGTCGTTTTTCTTGCGGTATGTGGTCGTTTTTTCATGCAATGCGTGGTAGAGTCGGCATTTGCCGGGCCCGTTCATGGCAAGGCCACAAATCTTTCAGATAAATTTCATTTGGTGAAACCTGGCAATTGTAATACAGCCAAGCTTATCTGTCACACTGTGCCAGTTTTTAATTGCAGAAAATTAGATTACTTGATAGTTGATTAATATGGAAGAAATTTTTGATGTACTCATAGTGGGTGGAGGCATGGTCGGTGCTGCGGTAGCTTGTGGCTTGGGTGGCGGCCCTTTGAAAGTCGCTGTCATAGAGGCCCTCCCGCCTGTCCCTTTCGCCATCGACCAACCCCATGACCTTAGGGTTTCCGCCCTGAGTATAGCATCAAAAAATATTCTTGAGACCGTTGGGGCTTGGCGCGGTGTGGTGGGGCGCCGTGTTTGCCCGTTTCGGCGTATGCGGGTTTGGGAAACGGCGGGTGACACCGAATTTTGCAGTGACGACATCAGTTATCCTGAGCTTGGCTATATCGTTGAGAACAGGGTCACCCAGTTGGCGTTGCTTGAGCGGTTGCAAGATTTTGCTAATGTTGAGCTGGTTTGTCCCGCTGTTATCGATAAAATCACTTATTATCCGGGGCAGGTCAGCCAAGTGGCCTTGGCTGACGGGCGCGTGTTGTCAGCAAAATTATTGGTTGCCGCTGACGGTGGCCAGTCCAGGGTCAGGCAAGTTGCCGGATTAGGCGTGACCAGTTGGGACTATGGCCAGCATGCCTTGGTCATTTATATTGAAACCGCGTATGGGCAGCAAGATATAACGTGGCAGCGTTTTGTCCCTAGCGGGCCCCAGGCTTTTTTGCCATTGACCGGACATTACGGGTCTATTGTTTGGTATAACTCCCCCGATGAGGTCAATCGCCTGAAGGCCTTGCCGGGCGAGGCGCTTAAAGATGAGTTGGTTGCCGCATTTCCTGATTGTTTGGGGCAGGTCAATCGGGTATTGGCGACCGCCAGTTTTCCGTTAAGGCGCCAACATGCCCAAAGTTATGTAAAGCCCGGGGTTGTTTTGGTGGGCGACGCGGCGCATACCATCAACCCATTGGCGGGGCAGGGCGTCAATATTGGTTTATTGGATGCGGCGGTGTTGGCGGAGGTTTTGGTTGAAGCGGCTAAAAAAGGTCAGGACATCAGTGGCTTAACGGTCTTGAAGCGTTATGAGAAGATTCGCCGCAATGAGAATTTAAAAATGATGACGGTTATGGATGTGTTTTATCAGGTCTTCAGTAATGACATGTTGCCGATAAAAGTATTGCGCAATTTAGGTTTGGGTTTGGCGGAGCGTATTTTGCCGGCGAAAAATAAAGTGATGCGTAGCGCGATGGGGTTGGAAGGGAATTTGCCCAAACTGGCTAAGGGGCAGGCTATCCTTTAAGCGTTGCACTACATTTTGTGTAGTGGATGCGTTTAACAGTTGCGTAAAAAAAATGGGTTGGTATAATAGCTGGCCTTGAAGCTAATAACTTCAGGCGCGTAGCTCAGTTGGTTAGAGCACCACCTTGACATGGTGGGGGTCGTTGGTTCGAGTCCAATCGCGCCTACCAGAATTCCTAAGCACTGCACGGCAGTGCTTTTTTTATTGCAGATACCAATCGAAATTAACTGAACAATGCCAGTCATTACTCTTCCTGATGGTTCTCAGCGTGAATTTGCACAAGCTGTAACAGTTATGGATGTCGCCAAATCTATCGGTTCCGGTTTGGCGAAAGCGACATTGGCAGGAAGGGTTAATGGGCAATTGGTTGATGCCAGCTTCCTTATTGGGGAAGATGCCAGCCTACAAATAATCACTTCCAAAGATGAAGACGGATTGGAGATTATCCGCCATTCCACGGCGCATTTGCTGGCCCATGCGGTTAAGCAATTGTTTCCTGATGCACAAGTCACCATCGGCCCTGTCATAGAAAACGGTTTTTACTATGACTTCGCCTATCAAAGGGCGTTTACCCCTGATGATCTGGCTGCAATTGAAGCTAAGATGCAGCAGTTGGTGTCCGATGATTACCCCATCAAGCGTTTTGTCCTGCCAAGAGATCAGGCAGTCAGTTTTTTCCGTGGACAAGGCGAACAATACAAAGCTGAAATTATCGAGGCTATCCCTGCGGATCAGGATTTGTCTTTGTATGAGCAAGCTGATTTCACTGATTTATGCCGGGGTCCCCATGTCCCTAGCACCGGTAAGTTAGGTGCTTTCAAATTGATGAAGGTGGCGGGTGCTTATTGGCGTGGCGATTCCAATAATGCCATGTTACAGCGCATTTATGGCACAGCCTGGCTTGACAAGAAGGCCTTACAAGCTTATCTGCACCGTTTGGAAGAAGCTGAAAAACGCGATCACCGTAAATTGGCCAAAACTTTGGATCTGTTCCATACCCAAGAAGAAGCGCCTGGTATGGTCTTCTGGCACGAAAAAGGCTGGGCAATTTATCAGCAAGTTGAACAGTATGTCCGTGCTAAGTTGCGTTTGAATGGCTATGCCGAAGTCAAAACTCCACAGGTGGTGGACCGTTCCTTGTGGGAAAAATCTGGCCACTGGGACAAATTTGGTAGCATGATCTTTACTACCCATTCGGATAGCCGCGATTATGCGATCAAGCCGATGAACTGCCCTTGCCATGTGCAGATTTATAACCAAGGTATAAAAAGTTATCGTGATTTGCCGATACGCTTGGCGGAATTCGGTTCTTGCCACCGTAACGAGCCTTCCGGCACCTTGCATGGTTTAATGCGTGTGCGCAATTTTGTGCAGGATGATGCGCATATTTTCTGTACTGAAGCACAAATCCAAAGCGAAGTTTCGACATTCATTGATTTGTTGTTTGATGTCTATAAAGATTTTGGTTTTAGTGAAGTCATTATCAAACTGTCGACCCGGCCTGAAAATCGTGTCGGTGATGACTCGGTTTGGGATAAGGCGGAAGACGCCCTACAATTGGCTCTTGATAACAAAGGCTTGGCTTGGGAACTGCAGCCTGGTGAAGGGGCGTTTTATGGGCCTAAAATTGAATTTTCGTTAAAAGATTGCATCGGCCGGGTCTGGCAATGCGGCACGATCCAAGTTGATTTCTCGATGCCAAACCGTCTGGATGCGGTATACATTGCGGAAGATGGCTCCAAACAAATCCCGGTGATGTTGCATAGGGCGATACTGGGGTCTTTGGAACGCTTTATCGGTATCCTGATTGAACAGCACGCGGGCACATTCCCGTTATGGTTAGCCCCTGTACAAATCGTAGTTTTGAGCATCGCTGACCGGCATCATGAATATGCGGGGAAAGTGTTGCAAGGCCTTGAACAACAAGGTTTCAGGGTCAAAATAGATTTGAGGAATGAAAAAATAGGATTTAAAATCCGCGAACACTCCATGCAACGCATCCCGTATCTTGTCATCATCGGTGATAAAGAATTAGAACAACAAACTATTACGGTGCGGACACAAAAGGGTGATGACCTAGGCAGTCTGGCAATCCATGAGTTTACCGAACAGTTAAAAACCATGATTGCAGACAGAAAATAACATTATTTTGGAGGATTAAGGTATCGCTGCTAAAAAAGATGAAACTCGTCTCAATGACATGATCACCGCTAGACGAGTGCGGGTTACCGGCGCAGATGGGGAAGCGTTGGGTATTATCTCTTTGGATGAAGCCAAACAAATTGCTTATGCGGCAGACTTGGATTTAGTGGAAATATCGCCAAATGCGGATCCTCCGGTTTGCAAGATAATGAATTATGGCAAATACCAGTTTGAACAAAATAAAAAACTGGCCATAGCCAAGAAAAAGCAAAAGCAAATACAAGTCAAAGAAATCAAGTTCAGGCCAGGTACGGATGAAGGTGATTATCAGGTCAAGCTAAAGAGTCTGGTCAAATTCCTGAACGACGGTGACAAAACCAAGGTTACGGTCAGGTATCGTGGGCGTGAAATGGCGCACCGTGAAATCGGTATGGATCAGCTTAAGCGTATCGAAAAAGATTTGGAAGAGATAGCGATAGTCGAGCAATTCCCTAAATTGGAAGGGCGGCAAATGATTATGGTGATGGCTCCCAAAAAGAAAAAGTAAAGGCATCCGCCTTTGCTGGGCAGTGCCGGAGGCGCTGTTTAAAGCATCATTTATGATGCGGCTAATCCTTCAGGGCCATGCATTTTGCCTTGCTGGGTTATTTCTCAGGGAATTTGTACTTTTAATTATTGGAGCAAACAAATGCCAAAAATAAAAACAAACCGTGGTGCCGCCAAGCGTCTCAGACGTACTGGCAACGGTGGTTTTAAATGTGGTCAATCACACCGTCGTCATATCCTGACGAAAAAATCTACCAAAAGAAAACGCCAGTTGCGTAAACCCGCGTCTGTCCATCCATCCGATGTGCGTATGGCTATACGCATGATGCCTTACAGTTGAGGAGTGAATCATGCCTAGAGTGAAACGCGGTGTAACAGCCAGAGCCAGACACAAAAAAATCTTAAAGCAAGCGAAAGGTTACTACGGTGCCCGTAGTCGGGTCTTCCGCGTCGCCAAACAAGCGGTTATCAAAGCAGGCCAGTATGCGTACCGTGACCGCAAACAGAAAAAACGCCAATTCCGCGCTTTGTGGATTGTCCGTATCAACGCCGCTGCGCGCATGTATGGCATATCTTATAGCCGTTTGATCAATGGCTTGACGAAAGCCAATGTCGCCATAGACCGTAAAGTCTTGGCTGATATTGCTGTCCGCGATATTGAAGCATTTGGTGAAATAGCAAAAATTGCTATTGCCAACCAAAGCAAGCCCTAATTGATCCTTTCGGATTAGTGATTGGCCGTCCGCCTTCAAGCGGACGGTCATTTATGTTTCGGGCAATATTAAAAATCCCCTCATCACTCACACAGCGAGCTATTCCGTGTCCGCCAACTTAGACGACATCCTCGCGCAAGGCTTAAAAGAGCTTGCAGTAGTCACCGACCTCAACCAACTCGATCAAGTCCGCGTCCAGTATTTTGGCAAAAAAGGCTTTTTTACTGAGCAAATGAAGCAGTTGGGTGCGCTTGATCCTGAGCAAAGACGTGCAGTCGGGCAAGTGATCAACCAAGCTAAAGACCAACTGCAAAGCCAGTTGGAACAAAAAAAAATGGCTTTGGAAAGTGCCGCCTTAGAAGCCCGATTGGCAAGTGAGCGAGTGGACGTTACTTTACCTGGCAGAGGCCAATCTGTAGCTGGTTTGCATCCAGTGACCACCACGCTCAGACGTATCTCCAAGATTTTTACCAGCGTCGGTTTTGCCGTCGTTGAAGGGCCAGAAATCGAAGATGACTACCATAACTTCGAAGCCCTAAATATTCCCGCACATCATCCGGCGCGTGCTATGCACGACACGTTTTATATCGATCCGCGCACGGTGTTAAGGACGCATACCTCACCTGTCCAAATCAGGGTGATGGAATCCGAAACGCCGCCGTTGAAAGTCATCGCCCCAGGCCGTGTCTACCGTTGTGATTCCGATATAACCCATACCCCTATGTTCCATCAGGTGGAAGGCTTTTTGGTCGACACTGACGTGAGCTTTGCCGATTTGAAGGGTGTGGTCTACCAATTTTTACGTGCCTTTTTTGAAAAAGACATCCAAGTGCGTTTTCGCCCTTCTTACTTCCCTTTTACTGAACCATCCGCCGAAGTTGATATTGAATGTGTGATGTGCGACGGCGAGGGTTGCCGAGTGTGTAGCCAAACGGGTTGGCTGGAAGTGATGGGTTGCGGCATGATCCATCCTGAAGTGTTCAAATCCGTCAATATCGATAGTGAACGCTACACGGGTTTTGCTTTTGGTATGGGTGTGGAACGCTTAGCCATGCTACGTTACGGCATTAATGATTTGCGGTTGTTTTTTGAAAATGATCTCAAATTCTTAGAACAATTCAATTAAGCAAGGGCCGAAAAGTCATGCAAATTAGTGAAGCCTGGTTAAGGGAATACGTCAATCCAGCCATCAGTACCGACGAATTGGTCGCGCAACTGACGATGGCAGGATTGGAAGTCGATTCAGTGACACCAGCCGCTGCCGTATTCAGTGGCGTGGTCATTGGTGAAGTGTTGGCTATGGAACAGCATCCTGACGCTGACCGTCTACGCGTTTGCCGAGTCGCGGTCGGAGAAACCGAGCCTTTGCAAATTGTTTGTGGTGCTGCCAATGTCCGGGTCGGTTTAAAAATCCCTGCGGCTTTGTGCGGTGCTGTGTTGCCAGGCGATTTCAAGATCAAAAAATCCAAATTGCGCGGCGTTGAATCGTTCGGCATGTTATGTTCTGAGAAAGAATTGGGTTTGGTTGCCGAAGCGTATGGCTTAATGGAATTGCCGTCTGATGCGCCTGTTGGTGTTGACATCCGTGATTACCTGTCCCTAAACGACATGTTGATCGAAGTTGACCTGACCCCAAACCGTGCCGATTGCTTAAGCGTCGAAGGCATAGCCCGCGAAGTGGCTGTGTTGAACCAGCTCGATTGGTCCGCTTTAGCGGCTGAGTCTTTTGAAATTACCGAAACTAACACTTTGGGGGTTGCTGTTGAAGCTACCGATGCCTGTCCACGTTATTTAGGCCGTTTAATCACAGGTGTCAACGCCAAAGCTGAAACGCCATTATGGATGCAAGAGCGCTTGCGCCGATCTGGTGTCCGCAGCTTAGGGCCAGTGGTTGATGTGACCAATTACGTTTTACTGGAATTGGGTCAGCCTTTACATGCATTTGATGCTGATAAGTTAACAGGCGGCATCACCGTCCGTTGGGCTAAAACCGATGAAGAATTGGCCTTATTGAACGGACAGACCATTAAACTCGATAGTGAAGCCTTAGTCATTGCTGATGACCAACAGGCTTTAGCATTGGCAGGCGTTATGGGTGGCAGCAGTTCGGCGGTCAGTGATGCTACGCAAAACGTATTTTTAGAATGCGCATTTTTCACACCACAAAGCATAGCTGGTAAAGCCCGTCGTTTCGGTTTGCATACCGATTCCTCACACCGCTTTGAACGCGGTGTTGATGCGACCTTGCAAGAGCGTGCCATTGCCCGCGCCACCCAGTTGATCATTGACATTGCTGGCGGTAAAGCTGGCAATGTCACCGAAGTCACCACAACGGCGACCTTACCGCAACGTTTGCCCATTTTCATCAGAAAACAGCGTGTCGCAAAAATCTTAGGTGTTGCGCTTGACGATGCCATTATCACGGATATTTTCCAACGCCTAGGTATGACGGTAGTTGCGCAAGCCGATGGTTGGCAGGTCACACCTCCTGGTTGCCGTTTCGACATCGCCATAGAAGCCGATCTGATCGAAGAAATCGCCCGCATTTATGGTTACAACCAATTGCCAAGTAACAGCCTATTGATGCGGGCGGATTTGGGCAAAGCCACCGAAAGCCTGTTGGACATTAGCCGCGCCGCTGATTTGTTGGTGGACAGAGGTTATCAAGAAGCCATCACGTATAGCTTTGTCGACGAAGACATTCAAAAAGCTGTAGACCCTGAAGCAGAAGTCATCCGCCTGAAAAATCCCATTTCCTCAGAATTGGCGATGATGCGCACGACCTTATGGTGCGGTTTGCTGAAAGCGGCCTTGTACAACACTAACCGCCAACAAAGCCGCGTCCGCTTGTTTGAAACCGGATTGCGATTTATCAAAATCGACGGCGTCACCCATCAACAAAGCCGTTTGGCAGGTTTGGCCTTAGGTTCTGCATATTCTGAGCAGTGGGGTGAAAAATCCCGCAAAGTCGACTTTTTCGACATCAAAGCCGATGTGGAAGCCTTGTTTGCACTAACAGGCCGTGAAGTCAGATTTGCCGTTGCCAAAAATGCGGCCTTACATCCAGGCCAATCAGCGGAAATCTTAACGTTGACTGGTGAATCTATCGGCTGGCTAGGCATGTTGCATCCTACTTTAGAAAAACAACTCGGATTTGATAGCCAAGTATTCTTGTTTGATCTTGACCAAGGCTTATTGCTAGCTAAACAAGTGCCTCGTTTCAAACCCTTATCCAAATTCCCGTCCGTACGCCGGGATTTGGCATTAATTGTTAAAGAAGGCGTTTCCGCTGACGATATTACTGGTTGTATTAAAGATTCTCAGGAATTGACTTTACAAGATGTTGTTATCTTTGATATATATCGCGGTAAAGGCGTAGAAGACGGCTATAAAAGCGTCGCCTTAAGCTTACACTTACAAAACGAATTACAAACACTAACCGATTCTGAGATTGATGCGATATTAACCAGAATCTTGGCTAGATTGACCAATGACATCAATGCAAAACTGAGGGATTAACGATATGGCATTAACAAAAGCAGATTTTGCTGAAAAATTGTTTGACGAACTGGGCTTGAACAAACGCGAAGCAAAAGAAATGGTGGAATTGTTTTTTGAAGAAATCAAAAGCTCTTTAGAACAAGGCCAACAAGTCAAAATCTCCGGTTTTGGCAAATTTGAATTGCGCGACAAAAGCAGCCGCCCAGGTAGAAACCCGAAAACTGGCGAGGAAATTCCCATTACCGCCAGACGCGTGGTCACTTTCCGCTCAGGCCAAAAACTGAAAGCCCGCGTAGAAGTTTACGCAGAAGCTGAACAATAACAGATCATTGCCGCCGTTTTGCATAGCTGACTGGCCAAAGAAGGAATTCAAAACCTGTTTTGATCCTTCGCTAAATGCAGCAACGCTGAGATGAGAAATCCCTAACCCATTTTTAACTAAATGGGTTTTCTATAGAGAAGCCAAGTGTATTTTTATATTGCCTTGTAGTGAGTCAGAGCGCATTTTTATCTCTGATTTATGCTTATTTGTAGTACAATAATCAAACAATTCGGGGCGTAGCGCAGCTTGGTAGCGTACTTGTCTGGGGGACAAGTGGTCGCAGGTTCAAATCCTGTCGTCCCGACCAAACAATCATCCAATAAATAGGATGGGATTAGTGTAAAAACCCGCAAGCTTTTGCTTGGCGGGTTTTTTATTGCCCGTTAAATTAAAGAAAAAGACTCAATATGGGTTTCAGGGTCTTTTTGAATGATGGTGGCTAAAAAGTTTCAAATGTCTTTTATTGGATGCAAACCTAAATTTGTAATCCAATATCAGCAGATTTATAGGTCAAAACACCCATTTTTCCCCCTATTTTTAAACTTTGAGGTGTTTTGGCTTGCAAAGAACTAAAACACATATAGAGCCAAGAAGAATTAACAAATGATGGTCTTGATAAGACTGAATCCTGCTACAAACAGTGGCAAAGCTTATCATCTTCAAATGATCGTTTTTCCATTCTGAGAATCCTCCATGTTTGGCAATTGGATTTAAGGATTCCCACATCTTTTTCTTATATTTATATTTGCTCTGTTAAATGCTAGGCTCTTTTTATATAAGACTTTAAAACATCCTTGGGCTAAAAAATTCAAAATTACTGGTGATATATCCATTAATAATACGATATTAAAATAGCATGGAAAATAAACCTTTATATTGCATTGACTTGTTTGCAGGCGCCGGTGGGTTTTCGCTGGCGGCACAAAATATTGGTTTCTCAGTTGCAGCTGCGATTGAGCTCAACAGACATGCTTGCGATACGTATGAAGCCAACCTAATAAATGGCAATTCGACCAAGCTTTATAATCGGGATATTCTCGAAATCAGCCCCACAGAAATTCTGAACGACTGTTTTAATGCTGAGAAACAATGTGATATTGTCTTAGGGGGGCCTCCATGCCAAGGATTTTCTATCCACAGAATCAATAATTCAGGAATTGATGATCCACGCAACAAATTAATTTTACGTTATTTTGAATTCGTAAAAGTACTTAAGCCAAGGGTTTTCCTTATGGAAAACGTACCGGGTATTTTATGGCTTAGACACAGAAAATTTTTGGATGCGTTTTATGAAGCAGGGGAAAAAGCAGGTTATCGCCTAATGCCGCCAGTTACTCTTGATGCCAGAGACTTCGGTTTACCGCAAAGAAGAAAACGCATATTTATTTTAGGTATCAGGCCGGATGTGGAATTTAATGTATCATGGCCTCCAGCACCCACACATGGTGATATTCAAAATGTAAAACATAACCCACGCCTCCAACCTTGGCAAACAGCAGCCCACGTTTTTGAGAAGCCAGTGGATGAAAATGATGAAAATAATATTCACATGAATCACACCGCTGAATTAATTGAGGTATTTAAATCAACCCCTTTAAACGGAGGTAGCCGGAAACATTCAAATCGGGTATTGCCTTGCCATGAAAACCATAAAGGCCATCAAGACGTTTATGGAAGAATTGATCCAAATCAGCCAGGGCCAACAATGACGACGGCTTGCACTAATCCGTCCAAAGGCCGGTTTGTACATCCCACCGAACACCACGGCATATCTGTGCGTCATGCCGCCCGTTTCCAAACCTTTCCTGATTCGTTCGTCTTTAAAGGTGGCATCATTGCCGCCAGCCAACAAATCGGCAACGCCGTACCCGTAAAATTAGGTGAAGTTTTATTGCGGACTATCGCAAATGGCCTAAACTTTACGCCAGACCATTAATATCAGTTGACCTTCTATGATCGAAACCGCAGCCTTTAAAACACGGGCCAGAACCATAGACCACCTTGGGCGAGAGCAAATCGCCGACTGCCCAACCGCCGTTTCCGAATTATGGAAAAACGCCTACGATGCCTATGCACGAGAAGTCGCTTTGCATATTTTTGATGGCGAAATGCCGATTGCGGCAATAGTCGATGATGGTCATGGCATGAGCCGGGAAGACTTTATTGAAAAATGGCTAGTGGTCGGCACAGAATCAAAAACTTCAAGCGCAGCATTAGATGTATCAGATAGAAATCAATTACCTATACGCCCCAAGCAAGGGCAAAAAGGTATAGGCCGTTTATCATCCGCTAATTTAGGCTCTTTGTTATTACTGGTCTCCAAAAAAACCACCCAACCTTTTGTCGCCACTTTGGTAGATTGGCGCTTATTTGAAAACCCCTTCCTGTATCTGCAAGACATAGAAATCCCCATCATCGAATTTTATGACCCCAATGAGCTGTTGGAACAACTGCCCAAAATGTTTGACCGCTTAATGGGTAATTTATGGGGTGATGGTCGGGATTTTGCGAGAGATCAACGTATAAAAGCTGCTTGGCAAAGTTTTGACGAATTAGAAGAGAACGAAAATAAACAATTAACCAGCAAAGCCATTGAAACAGTATTGATTGCCACTGTTTTTGAACCCCGTCATTTACAACAATGGAATGTTTGGAACGGCAAAAAAACACATGGCACAGCCCTTTTTATAGGCAATATTTCTTTCGATTTGGAGGCGCAACTAAAGAATCAAACTACGTTTGATGAAGAAGAAACCGCTAAAAAAGCGCAAGATCGTTTATTTGAAACCTTGCAAAATTTTACTGATCCTTTTGTAGATGCTTCAGAAATCTTACAGGGCTATGCGGCAGAAGACTTTGATGTTTCCGTCACTGCATGGGAAGGCTTACTAAGCCGTCCTATTATTTCTAGTGATAGGGAGTTTGACTTATGCAATCTTGAAGAACTGGAACATATTCTTGATGGTACGGTTGATGAGTTGGGTATTTTCAAAGGCCGCATCAAAGCTTTCGGCCAATGGTTAGAGGGCGAAATTCAAATTATACCGAAAGCAAAAGTTCCTACCCGTTCTGATAGCCGTGTTGGATTATTTCGTATACGTCTAGGATCTTATGAAGGACTAGAAATGAATTCAACTCATCCGGCTGAGGTTTGGAGTAAATTTAAAGGCCAATCAGAACGCTACGGCGGACTTTTAATTTACAGAAATGGTTTAAGAGTTATGCCTTATGGTAGAGAAGACAATGATTTTTTTGAAATTGAGAAGAGGCGTTCTCAACATGCAGGCCGCGAGTTTTGGTCAAATAGGCGTACTTTTGGGCGAATCGCATTAACACGATCGCACAACCCAAACCTTAGAGATAAAGCAGGGCGGGAAGGTATAATCGACAACAAGGCTTCAAAAGTATTTAGAGATCTTGTAGAAAATATTCTAATTGCTTCTGCGAACAGATTTTTCGGAACCAAAGCTTTACACCGTAAAGAGTCATTACGTTTAACTCAAGAAAGCAATGCTAAACTGAAAGCCAACGAAGCTCAAAAAAAGGTCAAAGCCCGTAAACGCAAAGAATTCCGCAAAAACTTACAAGACTTTACAGTCAAACTACAGCAATCCTTATATGCCTTAAGGCAACTGGCAGACCAAGCCCGAATTGGTTTTCCCGATGATGAATACGAAGTTTTGGCTTTCAGGGAACGCTTATCCGGCTTAAAAAATGAAGTGCGCGAATTATCACTAGGCCAGCCGCCTAGCTCCCTAGGTATATTGGAAGAACCGTATAAAGCCTTTCGCCGTGATAGCCGCGAAGTTGCCGAATTATGTGTGCAGCTCAACGACACCGTGACTAAAAAGCTGGAAACCCTAAAGCCAAAATCATCCACGGAGATTGCCTATTCCAACCTAAACCGTAACGCCGCCTTTTTACACAACCGTTTACGCAAATGGAATGCCCAAGCCGCAGAACTGCTTAACGCCGAATTAAAGCGTGTTTCGCAACTGACCGAAGAGCGCAACAAAAGCTACCATCTTGAAATGCTGCCCTTGCTGGACGATTTGGAACATCAGCGCATCTCTTTGGCGCAAACACTGGATGAATTTGATAGGGAGCGTGACCGCCAAGACAGCAAAAACGCCGAAGTATTCGAGCCGTATATTTCAGTGCTAAAAAGCCTGCAAGAAAGCGTGGATGTGGAGGCGTTAATCAGTTTCACCCTAGAAGAATCGGCGAATTTAAATAAAAAGCTGGATGAATTGAATGCCCTGGCCCAATTGGGCATTACCGTGGAATTTATCGGCCACGAAATTGAAGGCTTGGATATGACTATGTCACGCGGCTTACGCGAAATGCCTGAATCCATAAAAACTACCTCCGCTTATCTCGCCGTCAAAACCGCGCATGAGTCCTTGGCTGATAGATTGCGGTTTTTATCGCCACTTAAATTATCCGGTGAAAAAATCAAAACTTGGCTAACAGGCGATAAATTGCTTGATTATATTCAAGGTTTCATGGGTAGTAATCTGGCAGACCGCAAAATTATCCTAGAAGCAACACCCAGCTTTAGGCGTTTTAGCGTTTACGAACAACCTGCGCGAATTTATCCGGTGTTCATCAATTTAGTCAATAACGCTGCTTATTGGGTCAGCCAAAGCGATGCCGAACCTAAAACAATACTTTTGGATATTGCCGATGGCAAAGTCATTGTTGCCGATAATGGCCCCGGGGTTGAAGAAGATGATCTTAAACATTTATTTAGCCTGTTCTTCACCCGTAAGCTTCGGGGCGGGCGCGGTGTAGGGCTATATCTATGCCGCGCCAATTTAGCGGTAGGCGGACATACCATTGATTACATTCAAGACGGGAATCTCAAAAAGCTGCCCGGCGCAAACTTCATGATAGATTTTAAAGGGGCGAAATATGAGTAAGGCGGCTGTCGTGGCAGCAACAAGCGAATATCGTGATTTAATAAAAGAGGTTTACATAGACCCTATTCGCACAGTCGTGGTGATTGATGATGAATTTCCTTCCTTGGATGGCATGATAGCAAAGGAATTAAACGAAAACGGAGCATGGAAAGGTAAGCTTGACGATGTTAAAACTGTCAAAGACATTCTTCAATTTTGTCGGCATAAAGAAAAGCCTTGGCTAGTTGATGTTCATGACGGCAGCAATATCCCTTTTAAAGGCGAAGAAGTTATTGCCCCGCATTTGATTCACAGCGATTTGATGATATTGGACTTCAATCTTAACGATACAGGCGAAAAAGCCATCAAAATCCTTAGGAAACTCGCTAGTAACAACCATTTTAATATGGTGGTTGTTTACACAAACGCTGAAATAAAGGACGTGGCTCGTGATATTACTTTGGGCTTAACTTGTACTGATGAGAAACTTGCATTTTTGCATGGCGAAGAAGAAAAAATTAAGTCACAACTTGGTATTTGGGAAGATGAAGATGAAAAAATTATCGATAAGCTCAATGCTGAAATTACCGAGCAGGTATACCTGAATTATCGTGCTACAAAAGAAAATGGTTGTAATCAGATACTGAGGCAACCTGAAGGGAAAAATATAATAGCATTGCACAAACAACGACCTAAAAGTTTAAATATTAAGCCTATTGATATTATTAAATGGTTGTTATTGAAAAAAGAAAACGAAATAAAAGAAAAATTATCAATTGAATCTTTAGGTCATGTATCAACCGCTTCACCAGAAACTGACATCAATTGGATTAGAACGGATTGCCTGTTTGTTACTGTAGTCAAAAAAAATAATCCGCCCGATACACTCCCAGAAAAGTTATTGGATGCTTTGCACGAATGGTGTCCAAAACCACATAGGCTGTTAATGAGCCAAATGCGTTTCCTTATGGATGACCGTGGCGTAATAGCCGAATCTGAAATTCTTGAAAATAATTACTTACAAGCGGGCTGGTTAATGGAATTGCTTGAAACAAAGGCCTATGCCCAAAAACAACTAATTAACAATACTGTCAGTAAACATTGGGAAGCATTAGGTGACGTGTTGAGAAAAGACATTAGTACGTTTGCCGATAAACTTACATCGCACTTGAAGACCTACGATACAGCAGATGTAATTGCTAAACACTGTAATATTAAGATCAATATCGCGGACATTAAAAATAAAGATGATACTGTTGCACCTGAAAAACAATCTAAAACCAATATTGATCCCGAGTTAAAAAAAATAAATAAGCACATTAACTGTTATAACAACACGAAACCCGTTGATGGCTACCATTTGACCACTGGGCACATTTTGGAACTTGATAACGGGCCAGAAAAAGAATATTGGATATGCTTATCCCCGGCCTGTGATTTAGTACCAGAACAAAAAACAGCTGGTTTATATCGTCGAGTTGAAGGTTCAATGCCGTTTGTTGCCGTTGAATTAACGGAGATTGGTGAACAAAAAGCGATTGAAGAGGTGAACCTCAATATTTTTGTTTTTCTTGAAATTGATAAGAAAATTTGTACTTTTACCATTCATCGTAGCGGCTACTTACACTCTAACCTAGTTTGGGAGCAAATGATTGCAGCAAACAATGGGGTTTTTGATATTGAATCCAAAGAATTACAAATTTTTCGGCCTAGCAAAAATCCAAACGATGAGCATATAACAATGGAAAAGCACAAAGTACGAATTGTTGCACAGCTCCAATACGAATACGCCCTGAATTTACTTCAACGATTCGGTGCAACAATGTCCCGTGTTGGCTTAGATTTTTCTAAATAATCAAATAGTAATTGTTTTACCTATGCCTAACTAAACAATCAATCGGTTTATTATATCTTTGCAATTGGATTTTATTTTTAAGGTAAAATATATTTTTTACAATTAAAGAGATAATAGCATATGAATGATTTGATAAACCTTTCGGTAAATGATTTAAAAAATTTCCCGATAAAAGACTTAAGCAGATTACAAGACAATATCAATAAAGCGATTGAGCTCAGAAAAGTTGCCGATAAAAAGGAACTGATCAACAAGTTCGTTTCAATGGCTGAAGAATCTGGATTCACAATAGAAGAATTGTTGGCAGACAAAACAGTGTCCACCAAAAATAAAAAAGGGCGTGCTGAAGCTAAATACCGTAATCCAGACAACCATTCCCAAACGTGGAGCGGTAATGGCAGAAAGCCCGCTTGGTTGGTTGAACTGATAGGCACTGGAAAAACGCTTGATGACTTTATCATATAAGGTGACAATTTTTAGCCCATTGGGTTACGGGTTATCTTGTTCCAGTTAACCATCCTAAGTGGCTTTAGGTTCTGTTTTAACAACACGGCTTAGTGGCTATTGGCTATTGGATGCTGGAATGCATTTTTGTCCCTATCATTTTGATTCCACTGCGATAGGGAAACTAATTCTAACCTTGATGAAGTAAACGCTGGAACCATTGTTCCGGCTGTTACAACCCCGTAACTATCTATGGGTAGTTACGGATAATAACGGACTTTTATGACCCATTGTTATCTTTAATCTTCGCAGAGGGTAAGCGTAGTTTGTCTGAATCATGTTTGGAGCATGGATAAGTAATTACACAAAAGTAACCCGGTATTCATCGCCGAATTTTGAAAGGATGTCCAATACGGCCTGTTTCAATGTCCCGTAACTGGCATAGCACGATAGGGGCAGCCATTCATACTTGATCTTGCGCCAGACGATTTCGATCAGGTTAAGCTCAGGGCTATAGGGCGGCAGATAATGCAACACGACACCTTGCGCCATCCAGTCGTCGCGGCGTGCCAAAAAGGCACGGCTGGTGTGCATGGAAGCGTTGTCAATAATGACGACGCACGGTTTTTTATGGACGGCGTAGCCGTCGCCATAGTGTGCGGCAAACAGGTCGAAGGCCCCGGCCACCTGTTCTGTTTTGACGCGCCCTTCAACGGTGTGGAAAAAAGACCGGCTGTCCCGGGAAACAAACCCCAGGACATTGAGGCGCTGGCTATGGAAACAGGGGATTTCCAACGTCCGGCCTTTGGGTTGCCAGGCGTAAGGCACGGAGGACGCGGTGCTGAAGCCTGACTCGTCAAAATAGTACAGGCTGATTTTGTCTTCATCGGCCCATTGTTTCATGACGGTTTGGATGGCTTTGGCCTTGGCAAAGCCATTGGCACAACGCCTTCCTTTTACGGAGCGCCTGCACCGCCGCCATGAATAACCGGTTTTTTTAAAATGCGCCTTAACGTCCCGGTCGCCGACTTTTTCCGGGTCCGGGCCTCCAGAAGGGCTTGGGCCTGCTTGATTTGGCGCGGTTCTTCGTCCAATTGGGCCCGGAACAGTGCGATTTCTTCGGGCGTGTAAATCGGTGGACGCCCGGAGCGCGGTAAATCCCCAAGCCCGCCGACACCTTGCGCGTTGAAGCGGTTGATCCACTGGCTGATAGGGTCACGGTCAACCTGGAAAATGGCTTGTAGCTGGTTTATCGTATGCCCGCTGCCGCTCAGCAACAAGGCGTGGGCGCGTCTTCGCACCTTAAAGTTTGGGTGGGTCTTGTAAAGCGCATCCAACTCTTGCTTGTCTGTGTCGCTGAGTGGCCGGACAAATTTTAAACGTGGCATGGGGGCGGTGGCTCAAAAAGCTTATATTTTATACCATAAAACTTATGTCAAATTACTTATAACCTAATAAAAATTTAACTGGCGTTAAAAATGGGTGGCTTTATCTGAATTTTGATTTATTTAACAACGCCTAGCAAGTCCCTCACCTTATCTTGAATTATCCTTGTGTTCTCCGGGCCCATGCGTAGCATTTGTTTGTGTACCGGGTTTAGTGCTTCCAACTGTGGATCGGCAAACTGATAGCGGACGGATTGTTTTGTTAATGGAATCGGCCCCTCGATAATCGGCGCTGACAAAATTTCCATAGCCGCTTTATTCAACATGGTTTCTATAGGGTAATCCTCTGGATAGCTGAATTCCTTGAATACCTGTAGTAGCAATGGGTTGAAGGTTTTGTACACGGTGCTTAAGGCGGTTACGTCAATATGGTCAATTGCCATGGCCAATGCGTTGTAGCGTTGGTAGCTTTCAGGTGCAATAAAGATACCGTCATTGGTTTCCTTAACCGTAAGGCTTTGCGGCAATTTTATAAAATCCAGATGCTTGTTAATCCGCAATCCTTGTGAAAAATCATTCACTAGCACCATAAACTTTCTGATTAAACCTTCACCTTTCAACCAAGGTGCAAGTTCCGGCGAAACTGTAGTGATGGCGTTGCGGATTTCGCTGTCGCTACTATCGAGTTCCGGTAAGATGACCACGGCCGGAGGCGTTTCCAATTGTTCAAATGTCCCGGTGGCTGCTTCTGCTTCTGGAGCCTTGGTTTCAGTTGTTGGCTTTGCTTCGGGGGATTTTGCGGGCCCGTCTGCTAATGTAAGCAAGCGGCTGGCGGGTTCGATGAGCGAGTCAATGAAAGGCCTGGCGAAAAAGCCAGCCAGTGCGGAACAGACTATCAGTATAAATACCACAACCGTAGGTATGCCACTTGACTGTTTGGATTGAAACCGTGAATATCGCCCGGAATCCCGATCATACCGCCCCATAAATGCCCCTACCGTGATTGTGGGTTGACCAGCTTGATAGCGGTTTTGTCTAAAATGATTTTATGGTCTTTATATAAAGCCCCAATCGCTTGTTTGAAAGCTTTTTTACTCACGCCAAAGGCCGCATAAATCGCTTCGGGCGGGCTTTTGTCACTCAACATGAGCACGCCATTATTGGCTTGCAATTTTGCCAAAATCGTTTCTGTGAGCGGCTCAACCTTGCCATAACCTGGCTGATGCAAAGTCAGGTCAATTTTTAAGTCTTCCCTGATTTGTTTGATATAACCGTCCAATTTTTGGCCAATTTGGACGGTTTGGAACAGTTCATTGTGATACAGCATACCCCAGTGGGTGTGGTTGATAATGGCCTTAATGCCTAAGTCGGTTTTTTCAGCGATCAGCAGCGACACTTTTTCACCCGCTTTGAAATACACGGATGTTTCGGCCAGGAAGCGGTTTATTTTGGTGGTCGCCACAACGCGGCTTTTGTCGTCAAGGAACAGTTTGACCAAATATGAGTGGCCGACTTCCATTTCCAAGTGTTGCTCGCTAAAAGGCACCAATAAGTCTTTTGGCAATCCCCAGGCTAGGAACGCACCCGTATAGTTGACGGATACGACGGGTAACCAGGCAATTTCGTCCACTTGCGCTAAGGGTATCTTTCTGGTGGCGGCCAAATGCCCGTCCGTATCGACATAAACAAACACCTCCAAGCTGTCATTAAGCTGGCAATGGGTAGGCGCTTTGTCGACTAACAAAATTTTATTGGAAGTTTCATCGCCGAGATAAAAATCAGCACCTTGTTGTTTAACGATTTTTAGGGTATTGGTTTTGCCAATATGGATCATGGGGATGCTCTCAAGGAATTTACTGGTTATCGTTCCATTATACCGCAACCGTCTTATCCTCCATGGGCTTAAGCAGGTTTTGGCGGGAATATAGAGCTGATATGTTAGGGTCAATTGGCAAATTTGGTAGTGGGTGGGCGCCTGATCCCCATGAAACGTTTTTGCCAGTAATTATTTTTTAAGCTGGAAACGGTCACTTTGCCGGTACGCTGGCTAGGCGAGTGTATGAAATTATCATTGTTAATGTAAATTCCGACATGTGAAAACACTTTGCCATCAATGTTGAAAAACAATAGGTCGCCGGATTGGATGGCGTTTTTAGGGACAGGGGGCAACTTTATCGCCATTTCACGGCTCGTGCGTGGTAGTAAAACCCCCTGCTGGCGATAGACATGGCGGACAAACCCGCTGCAATCAAAACCTTCCTGCGGTGATTCCTTGCCATAGCGGTAGGGTTTGCCTCGCAGGCTCAGGGCATACGCAACCACGGGTTTCGGTGTGGCTCTAACAGAACTGGGGGCTGGAGGTTCAGGTGCGCTGGCGCAACCTACGATTAAAATCGACAGCAGCACGATGCCAATTTTTAGAAAAACCAGTATCCTTTTCATTGGCATGTTAATTCGAAAAACAGTTATTAATACGGAGCGTGGAAATATCCATTAAATAGCTTCCAAAACGTGAATAGTTCATATTTTTTTCGATATTAATCCGCTATATTATTAACCTTAGTCAAGGTATCAGTTTAAATGCCTCAAGTCGGTTTCGATCTTGGTTTGCCGGAATGGGTGTTTTTTAAATGCCAAGATCGGGTGCCCAGAATCAAAAGTAACTGACAATAAAGCAAGGAAGCCGCAGCTTAACGGTTATTTGCCGCAGAATGCAAGTGCCGCCCGTAACATCAAGAAATTTGTTGGAATACTTCCGGCATTATACAAAATAGACCGGTGTCCGTTCTAAATCCACCCCTTTTTCTCTAAAAATTGGGGTGTTCATTTTTTAAGCAAAACTGTCGAGGAATAATCATGGCGTTCACATCAGGTAATGATAATTGGCAAGGTACA
The DNA here is from genome assembly GCF_000384075.1 of Methylovulum miyakonense HT12. GTDB lineage: Bacteria > Pseudomonadota > Gammaproteobacteria > Methylococcales > Methylomonadaceae > Methylovulum > Methylovulum miyakonense. The sequence continues at coordinate 217,611 of NZ_KB913025.1, read as the reverse complement.
AGTGGTAACGATAATGTTGATGCGCTGGCTGGCGATGATACGCTGGATGGCGGTGCCGGTAACGATACTCTACGCGGTAATAAGGGGAAAGACCTTATTGCCGGAGGGGCGGGAATCGACATCCTGTATGGTGGTGACGATAACGATATCCTGGATGGTGGCACTGAAGACGATACCCTTTTTGGCGATGCGGGCAATGACATCGTCTATGGCGGTACGGGCAAAGATACACTGAATGGCGGTACTGGTGACGATTATTTGTTCGGAGGAGGTGATGCGGACAATTTATTTGGCGGTGCCGGTTCGGATGTGCTCGATGGCGGCGAGGGTGACGACACTTTATACGATACCGATAATAAGGCAACCTATGGGGCGCTTGCTACCGAAATTGATGAAATGATTGGTGGTGATGGCAATGACGTATTCTATGGCGGTTATGACAGGATGTTTGGCGGTGCGGGCAACGATGCTTTCAACATTAAGAATCAGGGCACAGTGGTTGGTGGCATCGGCAATGACACCATCACGGTCTCCAACACCAATGCCGCGCTAGGTTCTTGGTTGGAAGGCGGGCTGGGTACGGACACAATTAAAGCTGGTTCGGGCAATGATGTGCTGTTTTCCGGTTACGGGGTAGACTACTTGGAAGGTGGTGCCGGGAATGATAGCTATGTGATTACCTTTGATGATTTTGTTGATAAAAACGGTGACCCTAGCTCCGGGGCAAAAACGATTAAAGAGATTGCATCGGGCGGTTTCGACACGGTGTATTACATACGGGATTTTAAAGGCGATGGCCGGGATGATGATGCGGGCAGTGATGGCAAGGAGTTTGACCCGCTGGCCGCCGACATCGACTATAAGGTCACCTTAGGCGATTGGATAGAAAATGGCGTGTTGGATGACCAGATCTATGTCAATAACCCTAACACGTTGACCTACTTTATTGCTTGGTTAATTGGCAATAACCTGAACAACAACCTCAAAGGCAGTAACCTTTATGACATTTTGGACGGCGGCCTAGGCAATGACACCGTCAGTGCGGGTGACGGTAATGATGTGATTTTTGCAGGCCAGAATCAAGGTACTGATACGATTGATGGCGGTGCAGGGGAAGATATTATCGGTGCAACGACTAGTTTTAGCCTTGCAAGCAGTTTAATAAAAAATGTGGAAGATATTGATTTACTGGATATTGCAGGCGCTTCAACTGCGACTGGTGATACGGCCAACAACGTTTTGTACGGCAACTATGCCAACAATATACTTATTGGCAATGCCGGTAATGACATTCTCGATGGCTGGTATTATACGAATTACTATGATCCGGTAACCAACAAAGTCACTGGCACAGATAAATTATTCGGCGGTTCAGGCGATGATATTTACCGTATTGATGAAGCCACTGATATTGTCAAAGAAGACTTCATTACTAATGGTGGTACCGATACCGTCCAATTCAAGAGCGCCACATTAGTCAGTTACTATAAATTGACAGACGGGGTTGAAAACCTGACGATAGTAGGCAACCTCAAAGAAGGAGCCGGGAATGACCTCAATAACCGGATTATTGGAGATGGTACAGCCAATATCCTAAGGGGCCAATTTGGAGACGACTATCTGGATGGCGGTACGGGGGTAGATACTTTTTTTGGCGGTTATGGCGATGACACTTATGTGGTCAGTGACACCACAGAAAGCATTACTGAAGTTCCCGGACAAGGGGATGATTGGATGCAGTCCGACAAAATCAGTTTGGATTTGGCAAAAGATAACTGGGGTGGCAGTATTGAAAACGGTAAGTTGACGGGCACCAGCAACCTCAATTTAGATGGCAGCACCGCCAATAACCGCTTACTGGGTAATGATGGCAATAACCGGTTGGATGGTAAAGGGGGGGGGCACGATACCTTGGTCGGTGGCTTGGGTAATGATGTGTATGAGGTTGACACCATAACAGACACCTTGACTGAAGTGGTCAATCCTCAGGCTGATGCCTTAGGTAATATCAAAACTGGCTGGATTGATACGGTAGAAAGCTCCGTCAATTTCAGTTTAGCGGATAATACAAAGGGTTATTTTGAAAATTTAAGTTTGTTGGATGGCGTGGCAACTACCGGCACTGGCAATGATCTCAATAACTCCATTTTGGGCAATAAGAATGTCAACACGCTATACGGCTTAGGTGGCAATGACACTTTGAACGGTGGCGGGGGTATAGACACGTTGGTTGGCGGCCTGGGCGATGATACTTATCAGTTATATACGGATAAAGATATAGTCACTGAAAAATCAGGGGAAGGTAATGCTGATACCATTATTGTTGACTATGATGTGCTAAGTCTAACGGCCAATATAGAAAATTTGGTGTTAAATGCCGCTTCGGCGAAAGTCGGTGTTGGCAATAGCGGCAACAACGTGATTACCGGTAATGGCGAGGCCAATACGCTGACGGGCCTTGCGGGTGATGACACATTGGCCGGCAAGGATGGCAGCGATACTTTAACGGGTGGTTTAGGTGCGGATGTCCTCAATCTGACCGAAACAGCCCAGGTTAGCGATAAGGTTGTCATTGCGTTGGGTGACAGTTCGGCCGCTTCTTCCAGCACGGCTGACCGGGTTGTAAAATTTGGTTTGGGGCAAGACACTCTTGATCTGGCAGGCACCCTGAAAATCGCTGCAAATGTGAACTCTTTTGACGGCAGTAATGGAGCCATTTTCAAAAGCCATTCTATACTCAACGGAATTATCCGCTTCGATGATTCGGATGTCTATTCCTCGCCTGTCAGCATTACGGCAGCCAATTTGGGGGATGTGGTTGAATATTTGAAATTGAATATTACCGGTGATTTAACTGGTTCAATTGTTGCCTTTCAAGGTATGGCTCCGGACCCTACGACTACCACAGGTTCTTCTGTCCTTAGCACTTGGGTCTTCCAGGACAATGGCACTAACGACACTTTGGTGGCGTTAGTGGGCGTAACCACGGCGACCAGCCTTTCGACTGGCGGGTTTAGCTCTACCGCGATCCATCTGGCTTAGTTTGTTGGGCCACCCTGTAAGTTAAGCGCCGCAGGGTGGCTTCCATGCCTTAGGGTGGCTTCCATGCCTTTTTTACTCCGTAACCCCCCATTGCCGCCTCAGCGATTCCCTGTTCAACGCCAACCACTGGATGGCGATAATCGGGATTGCCGATTCAATCTCACGCGTTTCCAGCATTTTATAGGCATCGGCAAAAGCCACTGCACGGACAAGAATATCTTCGCCCTCATCGGCAAGCCCGTGGATGCCGCCCACTTTGCTGGTGTCAACCTTGCCGCAAAATAAGGTCAGGCGTTCTGATGAACCGCCGGGTGTGGTATAAAACTCACTGATTTCCAGTAATTCCTCAATGGCGCAGCCCGCTTCTTCCAAGGCTTCACGATAAGCGACTTCAACGGCGGTTTCGCCCGCTTCTATCGCACCTGCGACAATTTCCACCAGCCAAGTGCGGTCAGTTTGCATGATGGCCCCGACCCTAAACTGTTCGATAAGCACCACTTGGTCAGTGTTCGGGTCATATAACAAGACACCGACGCAATTCCCGCGTACAAACAATTCCCGGTTCAGGCCGGCGCTCCAACCGCCAGCAAATAGCGTGTGTTTTAGATGAAGTTTTTCCAGGCGAAAAAAGCCGTTATATAAGGTTTCCTTATTCAGGATCGAAAATTGTTTTTTCATGATGTTTTGGGGAAAAGCTGATGGAAGGGGCGTTGTGAAAATGTTTTGAAAAACGATTGGAAGTTAAAACGGTATTTTTAACGGCCTGTATTTGGGATTAGGATGTCATAAAATTTATGCCATATTGTTACTATAGCCCTAAGTCGCTTATGGCTTTTGCCACATTGTACCGCTTTTGTTAAAGCCTATGCCCCCGTAACCCTGAGATAAAAAATATGGTTTACCCTTTCCCTGACGCCGTCATAATGATTTTTTGTAAAGCCCCCATTCCCGGACAGGTGAAGACCCGCTTAATGGCTGGGCTGACCGCACAGGAGGCGGCCAGTGTGCATAGGGAACTCAGCATCCATACGTTGCAATTGGCGGTGGGCAGCCAGTTGTGTCCGGTGCAGTTGTGGTGCGCGCCTTCGACAGGGCATTCATTTTTCCAGACGGCGGCGACAGATTATGGGGTGGCGCTGAGGCAACAACGGGGGGAGGATTTAGGGGAGCGGATGCACGGGGCGTTTTGTCATGTGTTGCAAGACCATGCTTACGCGCTGATTATCGGTTGTGATTGCCCTTCGTTGACGGCCGCCGATTTGCGCCAAGCCTTGCTGGTTTTGGACGGGCGCTATGATAGCGTGGTGGCTCCAACCGAGGATGGCGGGTATAGCTTGATTGGCTTGAGCCAGCCCGTTCCTGAATTGTTTCGTGGGATAAGGTGGGGCACATCTTGCGTTTTGCAGCAAACCCGTGAACGTATCAGGAACTTGCGGCTAGGTGGTTATGAATTGCCGGAGCAATGGGATGTGGACACGCCTGCCGATTTGGCAAGGTACCGTTACCAAAAAAATCTGAAATAAAGGCGGTTTAGGGTGCAGAGACGCAATGGGTGCGGCTCTGCAAGTTTGGGAGAAGTTGATTAGAAATTGCCAAAAAAGACGGTAAAAAACATGATTGTCACTACCACCAGGCCAAATATCCAAAAAAACCTTAACTCGTCAAACTGATTTTTTACCTGTTTCATTGCCGACTACCTCCCGACATCATAACTCCCCACCTAAAGCCCTCCGATCCAATAAGCCCGCACACCAACCAGGGCTTTGCTGGCTTTAGGCCAGTGTGCCACACTTGGCTTATTGGCTGTCAGAGCCTGCCTGCTCTTCAATAACCGGATCGTCCATGCCACTAAGCAATATTTCGGTCAATACCGACAGTTTGTCAGCATCGACATGGCCAGCCTTATATTGCCGTTTTAAGAGCTTAACGAAAGGATGCAGCACGGGATTAATCTTTATCGTCGGTTGCGGAGGTTTCTTCTGCTCCGGCGGTAAAGCCTTGCGTCCGCGTTTGTCTTTTTTCTTGGTCATGGGTTACTCAATTATTAAAAAGTAACCTTATTATATCAATAGCTGGCGGATATGCAATTAATAAAAAGTAACCTTGAAAATATATTTCAGTGCCGTTATCTTTAAAACGGATGTTACGCAGACATTTTCTGCGGATTGAAACCAAATGACAAAGAGTCGCTATCGCGACGGCTTTTTAATCGGGTTCTCGCACCCGACGGCGAGCTACTTTCTTTTGCTCCGCCGAAAGAAAGTAGCCAAAGAAAAGGCGGCCCGTTACCGCTTCCTCCTTGCGCTCCTCGGTTTTGTCGGGGGTCAGCAGAGAGGGCTTCCTGCCCTCCTGCTGACGTGCGGCATCCTTGCCGCACCCCTTCGGGCTGTTCCCGACAAAACCTGCGGTGCTCGGCGCGGCAAACGGGTGTTAAACAACGTTACTGCGTAACGTCAGTTTAAAATTAAAGCGCGGCAACGCCTCCACGGCCACGCGTCCTCAATGACGGCTCCCAAAAAGGCTTTGCCCCTTTTAATGTGTGCTATCGTACAGATTTAATGCGGGTATATTTTTTGATGTATGCAGCCGTTTTTGCCCGGTCGAAATGGCCTTCCGGTTAAAAGGCGCGGGATATGGGTGGCATTCTTGTTTTAGCGGTTTGGCAAGTGTTGTATCATCAAATCCAGTGCGGCTGCATAACCTGTCGTGGCGGATGCATCACCGTTGCGGCTGGAAACTGGCACTGCATTTCGGAATATCCCAGACTAGCACCTTAAAAGGAATAACCATGTCAACAAACCACAGGCCGTCATGCAAACTTACGGCATGGCAAGCGTTGGAAACCCATTACCGCAAGGTTTCCGAATTGCCCCTTCGCAAGCTGTTCTCTGATGACCCTAAACGCGGGGAACGCTTGGCTGTAGAAGCTATCGGTATCTACTTGGATTATTCAAAGCATCGCATCACTGATGAGACGGTCAAACTGCTTTTGCAATTGGCGGCGGCATCAGGCTTGGGGGATCATATTGAGGCCATGTTCCGGGGCGATAAGGTCAACGTCACCGAGGGTAGGGCGGCCTTGCATGTGGCCCTACGTGCCGGCAAAGGCCAAACCATGCTGGTGGATGGCATCAATGTCGTGCCCCAAGTCCATGCGGTGCTGGACAAGATGGCCGGTTTTGCCAACCGGCTGCGCAGTGGCGGGTGGAAAGGCCATACGGGCAAACCGATCCGCAACGTTGTCAATATTGGCATCGGCGGTTCTGATCTGGGGCCGGTCATGGCTTACGAGGCCTTACGATATTACAGCCAACGCGGTTTGACCTTCCGTTTTGTTTCCAATATTGATGGCACCGATTTTATCGAAGCCACCCACGACCTGGATGCGGAAGAAACCCTATTCATCATCACCTCAAAAACGTTCAAGACCTTGGAGACGATGACCAATGCGCACTCGGCCCGCGACTGGATACTGGCGGCTTTGAAAAGCCCTGATGCTGTCGCCAAGCATTTCGTCGCGGTTTCCAGCAATGCCCAGGAAGTGGCCAAATTTGGCATAGACGCAGACCATATGTTCACTTTTTGGGATTGGGTGGGCGGGCGATATTCCATGTGTTCGGCGATTGGCCTGTCGACGATGGTCGCCATAGGCCCGGAGCATTTCCGGGCCATGCTGGATGGTTTCCAGCAGATGGACGGACATTTCCGTAGCGCACCGTTTGAACAGAACTTACCGGTGCTGATGGGGCTTTTGGCGGTTTGGTACAATAATTTTTTTGGGGCCGAAACTCTCGCAGTCTTGCCCTATGAGCAATATTTGAAACGCTTCCCGGCTTACCTCCAACAATTGGCTATGGAGAGCAACGGCAAGCATGTCAGCACCGATGGGGCTAACGTTGCCCATCAGACCTGCCCCATTTACTGGGGGGAAGTGGGCAGCAACGGGCAGCATTCTTTTTACCAATTGCTCCATCAGGGCACTAAACTGGTCCCTTGTGATTTTATCGGGTTTGCGCGGCCGCTAAATCCCCTGGGCCGCCACCATGACTTGCTCTTGGCCAATATGTTCGCCCAAGCGGAAGCGTTGGCGTTTGGCAAAACGTCGCAGGAGTTGGGCAGGGAGGGCGTCCCCGCCTGGCAGGCGCCGCATAAAACTTTCGAAGGCAACCGCCCGTCCAGCACTATTTTAGTGGAACGGCTAACCCCGATGGCTTTGGGGAAGCTGGTCGCGCTTTATGAGCATAGTGTTTTCACCCAAGGGGTCATTTGGGGTATAAACTCTTTTGACCAGTGGGGGGTTGAATTGGGTAAGGAGCTTGCCATGCAAATCCTCCCGGAACTTGACGGCCAATCCAAAGGCCAATCTAAGCAAGATAGCTCGACAGGCGCGTTGATCCAACGCTATCTAACACTTAAAGGGCAATAACATGGGCAATAACACTACAGGCTTGAATCTGGGCGTAGTCGTCTCGGTGCGCGGTAGTGTCGTGGATATCCGCTTCGGCGGGCATTTGCCGCCCATCTATTCTTTGCTCCATGCGCAAGACGGCAAGATTGTCATCGAAGTCTTGGCCCAACTGGATGCCTGGCATGTGCGCGGGATCGCCTTGACCCCTACGCAAGGGCTGGCCCGGGGCATGGGGGTGGAAGATACCGGCGGGCCGTTAAAAGCCCCGGTTGGCAATAGCGTGCTGTCGCGGATGTTCGATGTTTTTGGTAATGCCATCGACCGGCTGGATGCCCCGGTGGATGTCCAATGGCGTTCGGTGCACCGGGCGCCCCCGCCATTGGCACGGCGCTCCACCCAATCAGAAATTTTCGAAACTGGCATCAAGGCCATTGATGTGTTGGTGCCGTTGGAACGCGGCGGTAAAGCGGGCTTGTTCGGCGGGGCGGGCGTGGGCAAGACGGTGCTGCTCACCGAAATGATCCACAATATGATCGGGCACCACGAGGGCGTGAGCATTTTTTGCGGCATAGGCGAACGTTGCCGCGAAGGCGAAGAGCTTTACCGCGATATGAAAGAGGCGGGCGTATTGCCGAATATGGTGATGATCTTCGGGCAAATGAACGAGCCGCCAGGCAGCCGCTTCCGCGTCGGACACGCCGCACTGACGATGGCGGAATATTTCCGCGATGACGAGCACCGCGATGTGCTGCTGCTGATAGACAATATTTTCCGCTTCATCCAAGCGGGTTCGGAAATTTCTGGCCTGATGGGGCAAATGCCTTCCCGCTTGGGTTACCAACCGACCATGGGAACTGAATTGTCAGGCTTGGAAGAGCGTATAGCCAACACCGACACTGGCGCCATCACCTCCATCCAAGCCGTGTATGTGCCAGCCGATGATTTTACGGATCCGGCGGCGGTGCATACGTTTTCGCATCTTTCGGCTTCGATAGTGCTCTCGCGCAAGCGGGCCAGCGAAGGGCTTTACCCTGCCATTGACCCCTTGCAGTCAAGTTCCAAAATGGCGACACCGGGCATTGTCGGTGAACGGCACTACCAACTGGCGCAAGAAATACGGAGGACACTTGCGCAATATGCGCAGCTTAAGGATATTATTGCCATGCTAGGTTTGGAACAGCTGTCGCCTGAAGACCGTAACGTGGTCGCCCGTGCGCGGCGTTTGGAGCGTTTCCTCACCCAGCCGTTTTTCACCACCGGGCAATTCACCGGGCTCAAAGGCAAGTTGGTTAGCCTTCAAGATGCATTGGACGGTTGTGAGCGGATACTGCAAGATGAATTCAAGGACACCCCTGAGAGCGCCTTGTACATGATCGGTACGGTGGATGAAGCGAAAGTGAAGGCGGCGGCCGGCTTGTCGAAGCCAATAACGGAAACCAAAAAACTATCAGGTGCCCAACCGTGACCGGAGACCGAACATGCCACCGACATCCATGAACCTTAAAATTCTCCTGCCGTTCCAAGTTTTCGCCGAAAAAGCGGGGGTGTCACGCATAGTCGCGGAAACGCGCGAAGGATCGTTCGGCCTTTTGCCGCAACGTCTCGATTGTGTGGCGGCGCTTCCGCCAGGGATTTTGGCTTACGAAACCGTAGCGGAAGGTGAAGTGTTTGTGGCCGTTGATGAAGGGGTGTTGGTGAAAACTGGGGCGGACGTGCTGGTTTCCGTACGCCGGGCGTTGGCAGGCATGGGGCTGGCGCAATTGCGTGCTGCGGTGGAACAGGAGTTCTTGACATTGGATGAGGATGAACAAAGCGTACGCGCCGTCATGGCAAAATTGGAAAGCGGCTTCCTGCGCCGTTTCGCGAGTTTTCAACATGAATAAAAAACCTAAAAAAAATCCGAAAGGTGCGCCGGATTTCGCCACCCAAGTCGGGGCTAAGGCCGGACGCAAACTTAAGGCCCGGCGCAACGCCACGCCTGGGGTCTGGTCCGGGTTGGGGATGATGGGGATGATTGGCTGGTCAGTGGTGGTGCCGACTTTGCTGGGTGCCGCACTCGGCCTTTGGCTGGATAAGCATTACCCCGGCCCGCACTCATGGACGCTAGCTTTGTTAGTGGCGGGACTCACCTTAGGCTGTTGGACGGCTTGGTATTGGGTCGCCAAAGAAAGCCAGGCGATACGGGATGAACAGGAGGATGACGATGAATGAAATGCTGGCGTTGTTTTGGCCGTGGCTGATAGGGGGGCTGTTGGGTGTGGTTTTTTACGGCGGCCTTTGGTGGACAGTTAAGCAATGCGTATCATCGCCCCGGGCGGGCTTATGGTTTTCAGGCAGCCTGCTATTGAGGATGGGCATTACGTTGGCCGGGTTTTATTGGGTCGGCGGCGGCCAGTGGCAACGGCTATTGCCATGCCTTTTGGGTTTTATCATGGCACGCCTGCTTGTGGCTTTTCTGTTACGTCCAGGACAGGAATCGTGGGCCAAGCCATCAGAAAAAAAACCGGGCAAGCCAACGCAGGAGAGCCGCCATGCACCTTAGCCCCGATGAGCTGATTTTTTGGCAATATGGTTTTTTCAAGCTCAATGCGACTATCGTGTACACCTGGGGCTTGATGTTGGTGTTGGTGATGGGTGCAAAGCTTGTCACACGTAAGCTTTCCCTAGATTTGCAGCGTTCGCGTTGGCAGAATTTGCTGGAAATTATCGTCACCGTTATCGTGAAACAAATCGAGGAAGTTGGCCTAAGTGAACCTAGGAAATATCTTGGTTTTCTCGGCACGCTGTTTTTATTCGTCGCCACCGCCAGCCTTTGCACCATCATCCCCTACTACGAACCACCGACCGGATCGCTTTCGACCACCGCCGCATTGGCGTTGTGCGTGTTGATTGCGGTGCCGTTGTTCGGTATAGAAGGGCAGGGATTGGGCGCTTATCTTAAGACCTATATTGAACCCACGTTCATCATGTTGCCGTTTAATGTCATCGGTGAAGTTTCCCGCACCTTGGCCTTGGCGGTGCGCCTGTTCGGCAATATGATGAGCGGGGCGATGATCATCGGCATTTTGCTGACCATCACGCCGTTCATTTTCCCTATCGTCATGACCGTGCTAGGCCTCCTTACCGGCATGGTGCAGGCCTACATTTTCAGTATCTTGGCGGCGGTGTACATCGCCGCCGCCATGAGCACCAGCAAGCGCAGACCCGCGCTGAATAAAAACTAACCCAAGGAATCACTATGGACAACATGACTATCATTGCGGTGGCCTCAATCGTCATCGCTGGCATCACCACCGGTTTTGGCACAATGGGGCCGGCATTGGCGGAAGGGCGGGCGGTCGCGACGGCCCTCACCGCACTGGCGCAACAGCCCGACGCTTCCGCCACCATCACGCGGACGCTGTTTGTGGGCTTGGCGATGATCGAGTCCACCGCCATCTATTGCTTCGTGGTTTCGATGATCCTCATTTTCGCCAACCCTTTCTGGAACCATGTCATTGCCCAAACGGCGGGGCATTAAGCCATGCTCATCGATTGGTTCACCGTCGGTGCGCAGACAGTCAACTTCCTCATTTTGGTGTGGTTGCTGAAACGCTTCCTGTATCGGCCTATCCTCCACGCCATTGATGAACGGGAACGGCGGATCGCCGCAGAACTCGCCGATGCCGACGCGAAAAAAGCCGAAGCGCAAAAAGAGCGTGACGACTTCCAACACAAGAACCAGATTTTCGACCAGCAACGTGCCGAACTCTTTGGCCAAGTGGCCAGTGAGGCAAAAGCCGAACGCCAACGTTTATTAAATGCAGCACGTATGGCGGCTGAAGTGTTGCGGGACCAGTGCATGGAGACGCTGAAAAACGATGCCCATAACCTGAACCAGGCGATCAGCCGCCAAACCCAGCAGGAAGTGTTCGCCATAGCCCGCAAGGTGCTGGGCGACCTGGCTTCGGCAAGTTTGGAAGCGCAGTTGGGGGAGATGTTTGTCCGCCGCCTACGGGAGTTGGATGGCCCTGCAAAAACCAGCCTTGCCGAAGCCCTTGCGGTAGCTTCCGGGCCGGTCATAGTGCGTAGCGCGTTTGAACTGCCGATACCGCAATGCGCGGCGATACGGCAAACGCTCAACGAAGCCTTGGCGGCTGAAACCGACATCCGTTTCGAGGTTTCAGCCGACCTGATCAGTGGCATTGAATTGGTGGCAAACGGCTGGAAAGTCGCCTGGAGCATCGCGGATTATGTTGCCGAGTTGGAAAAAAATGTCGGCGGACTGCTGGAAGAACAATGCAAGCCTAAGGCCCGCTCCGAGCCTAAGCCAGTACCCGCAAATGCCCCCGCTGACGCCGAGGCCATCAAATGAGCGTGCCATCGGATACTTTGCAGCAAGTCTTCGAACGCACCTTCGCCGGGATCCGCCAAGGGCGGGAAGCGTTCACGCCGCAATTGGCCCCGCACGAAGTCGGCAGGGTCATGACGGTCTCCACGGGCATTGCCAAGGTGTCCGGGCTACCGAATGTGGGGTATGAAGAATTGTTAAAGTTTCAAGGCGGTGTGTTTGGGATTGCCTTTAATGTCGATGAGGAGGAGATCGGCGTTGTGCTGCTCGGCGAATATGTGGCTTTGCAGGCTGGCGATGAAGTCACGCGCACCGGGCGGGTCATGGATGTGGCGGTCGGCGAGGGTTTGCTCGGAAGGGTCGTCGACCCGCTGGGCCGTCCGCTCGACGGTGGCGGACGGGTGATGGCCAGCCAGCGTTTGCCCATCGAACGCCCGGCGGCGTCAATTATGGACCGTGCGCCCGTCACCGTACCACTGCAGACCGGGCTTAAAGTGATTGACGCGCTGATCCCCATCGGACGTGGCCAGCGCGAGCTGATTTTAGGTGACCGGCAGACCGGCAAAACCGCCATCGCGCTTGACGCCATCCTTAACCAGCATGACCAAAACGTCGTGTGCGTTTATTGCGCCATCGGGCAGCGGGCGTCCTCTGTGGCGAGAACCGTAGCCATCTTGCGGGAGAAAGGTGCGCTGGCCTACACCGTGGTGGTGGTGACCGAGGGCAACGACCCGCCAGGCTTGGCTTATATCGCACCGTACGCCGCGACCAGTATCGCCGAGCATTTCATGGAAGCCGGACGGGACGTGCTGATCGTTTATGATGACCTGGCCCAACACGCCCGCGCCTACCGCGAGCTTTCCCTGCTGTTGCGTAGGCCGCCGGGCCGGGAAGCGTTTCCGGGGGACATTTTTTATATCCATTCCCGCCTGTTGGAACGGGCGACCCATCTGCGCAAGGAACTGGGCGGCGGCTCGCTCACCGCCTTGCCCATCATCGAGACCGAAGCGCAAAACATTTCCGCCTATATTCCGACCAATTTGATTTCCATCACCGACGGGCAAATTTACCTCTCGCCTACGCTGTTTGAATTGGGGGTGCTGCCCGCCGTTGATGTCAGCAAATCCGTTTCGCGTGTCGGCGGCAAGGCGCAGCGGGCGGCCTACCGGGCGGTGGCGGGCGACCTCAAGCTGGCTTACGCCCAGTTTGAGGAACTTGAAACTTTTGCCCGCTTCGGCGCCCGTCTGGATGACAATACCCGCAAGGCCATCGAACATGGGCAACGCATCCGCGCCTGCCTCAAACAAGCCGAATCCGCACCCGTGTCCGTGCCTGCCCAAATCACCATCCTGCTGGCTTTGACGGCCGGGCTTTTTGAACTAGTGCCACTAGCCCAGATGGCGGATGCTGAAAAGGCCGTACAAGGCGCCGCCGTCAATATCCCAACGGACGTGCTTGCCCGCTTGGAGGTTGCCGAAAATTTGGGCGACGCAGACCGCCAGGCCATTATCGAAATCGCGCGGCTAGCGTTGCTCCGCTTCCAGCCCGGTGCAAACCCCGAGGCCAAATCCGCAAATCCCCCTTCTGTGCAGATTAAAAAACCATGAGCGGCAACATGGCGAACTTGCGCCGTAAAATCAACAGCGCCGATGACCTGCAATCTGTTGTCCGCACCATGAAAGCCTTGGCCGCTTCAAGTGTCGGCCAATACGAACAATCCGTACGTGCCTTGAACGATTACTACCGGACGGTGGAGCTAGGGCTAAATGTCTGCCTGCGGGCAAACGGCCTAGGGAATTTGAAATGGGGGAGTGACGGGCACAAGGCTTTTGATGTGGCGGGTGCGGTGGTGTTTGGCTCTGACCAAGGGTTGGTCGGGCAGTTTAATGAGGTGGTGGCCGGTTATGCGCTTGAAACCCTCGCGAAGCTGCCCGGCAAACCGCACATTTGGGCGGTCGGTGAACGTGTCCATGCCCATTTGGCCGACGCAGGGTTCCCGGTAATAGGGTTGTTTGCCGTACCGAATTCCGTCAAGGCCATTGCCCCGTTGGTCGGGCGGATTTTGGTGGAGAGCGAAACGCGCCACGACCCTTCCGCCACTTTCGGCGCAGGGCAGGGCGAAGCTACCGGGCTCTACCTGTTTTATAACCGCCCTACAGCCGAAGCGGCCTACGCCCCGTCTTGCCACCGCCTGTTGCCGCTGGATGAAAACTGGCGGCGTAAGCTTTATCAATTGCCTTGGCCGACCAAAAACCTGCCTGAAGTGATGGGCAGTGACATCGCCACCCTACGCGGACTGATCCGGGAATATCTTTTTGTCTCGCTGTTCCGGGCGTGCGCCGAATCGCTGGCCAGCGAAAATGCGAGCCGGCTGGCGGCGATGGAACGCGCCGATAACAACATTGACGAATTGCTGGAGAATTTCCACAGCGCTTTCCACCAGTTACGCCAGAGCGGCATCGACGAGGAATTGTTCGATGTGGTCTCTGGTTTTGAAGCCTTGTCCAATATAAAACGGTAGCCAGGCGGATCCGAATTCCTTGGCACCTTTAACGCCGCTTTTTGAACCTTCATTTGCCCCCCTCATTAGGTTAACTAACGTAAGCCAGCATTCTGGCTAGGTTCTGTTGACGTTTCATCGGAGCCATAAGAGCACGGATGCAAATGACAACATCCCCCTGTAATTAATGGCTTTTTTCTCATATCTGGTGGCAATCCTGCGGTAGTGCTTGAGCTTGCCGAACATACATTCGATGACGTGCCGCTCCTTATAATGGCAATAATCGCAGTCAATTTCTTCTTTCCTGTTCGATTTGGGCGGGATGACGGCTTTTATCCCCCGTGTTTCCAACCACTCCCGTAAGGCATTGGTGTCGTAGGCCTTGTCCGCCAAAACGGCGCGGGCACTGAGGTTTTCCAACAAGGGGATAGCCTGCCTGCACTCCGCCCCTTGGCTGCCCGTCAGGATGAATCTGACCGGTAGCCCCAAGGCATCACAGACCGCATGGATCTTGCAGCCAAAGCCGCCTTTGGAACGCCCCAACGCCTCTTCCTTGTCGGAGCTGTTTGCCGCCCCCGCCGCACAGGCATGTGCCCTGATTACCGACCCATCCATGGAAACATCCTGTAAATCAGCGGCTTCGGAAAAATATCCGAGGAGTTTCTCCCAAGCCCCATTCGCGCACCAGCGCGAGAAACGTTTGAAGATGGTGTTCCATTTGCCGTACGTTGGCGGCAAAACCCGCCACTGCGCCCCCGAACGTAATATCCACAGGCAAGCCCCAACGAACCGCTTGCATTGCTCGGGACAGCCGACATGGATGCACGGCAATTGTTTTAAGAACGCCAATAAGCGGCCCCACTCGTCATCACTCAGCTCTATTCGGTTCATGCCATCCAAATCGGATAATCTTAACCTATTCGACAAACGTCAACAGAACCTAGTGTAACCACCCCATAACCCCATGGTTTTTCGCTTTAACTGTGTCAAATGACACAATTTTTATATCTTATAAAATCATAATATTTTGATTTGTTTGAATAAATTATTTTCTAAGGTTTGTTGCCGGATAAAAACCATGCAAATTTTATGTAATTTCATCTGAAAGTGCGCCATATCGCCTAGTTTTTAATTGAACTGTGTTAAATGACAGGTTTTTATATTTAATGAAAAGCTAATATTGTGTTTTTTTTGAATATATTTTTTGGCATACATCATGCTTTGTCTAATGCGTAGGTAGATGTTTTTTTGGGTCGTGGTGGGTCACAGCCATGGCCGGCAAAATGCAACATACATTACCCTATGCTGATTGGCTGCAAAAAATAGTTAATCAGGACGATAATCCCTGCGCCAGAGCTCCTGTTAATGGTGGGTTGGCTGCAATTTTTTAATCCTTTTAAAAAAACCAAGCGTCATACAAGGACAACATCGATGAAAATTAATAAATTAGCTAGCTTTACTTTATTGGCGACAGCGGGTTTCCTCGCTGCTTCAGCAAGCTTCGCAGCAACCCAGCCTAGCCAAATTACCAATTTTACGGCAAAAAGAACCACTGATGTTTTTACGGTAAAAAGTAAGGCTTGGAGCGACCCGGCCTTTGGTGATATGGGTTGGACGCATAGTTCCGATTGGGGCCGCTTTGTCGCTAGAAAAGGCCAAACAGTGACCATCAAATTAACCTCTGAAACCATAGGCGTACATCCAGCTGTTACGGTTTGGTTCCGTGATAAAGATGACACGGCTCCAGACTCCTACGTTGTGGATCATTTTTATCCACAATACGCCAATTTCACTAAATTCGGTGCGACTGATGAAGGCACTGGAGCCAGCCTAGGCAATATTATTATGCGTATTAAGGCTTTTGGCTATGACCAGGATGGCAATAGCAAACGTGTTAAAAGTTTCAATGGCATAAAAGATGACGTTCCAGGCCAATTGGTATTGACGTTTAAGGCACCAAACTCAGGTCCTTACATCTTTGTGGTAGGGGGCTTTAACCCTGATGTGGGTGTTGACAACACCATAAAACATAACATAAACGCCTCAGTGGTTGTTACCACACCAGTAGCGACAACTCCTTAAGCCATTCCAGCTTGATTTATGCCGTGTTGTCCCTTTATATGCACGGCAAAGGGGCAACCGGACGATATCCATCTAATATTTTCTACTCACTTTATCTTTTGTCGCAAATCAGATTTATATTGCTAATGCCTGTTTGCCCCCAAAGATAGAACAATCAGCAGGTCTTCTTATGTCCACAGCTCAGCGTGCCGACACCCTATTGCCCCATTTTATTCTACCTAGCATGGTGTTGATGGGGGCAATCCTCAGCACCGAGGTCAGCGCACATGGTGATACCCCACCTCCGCTCAAGGGTGTTGCAATGCCCATAACACCCGGTTTGCTTGACGGTGACAGCCCTATTGTCACCAATAAAGCGGCGGCCATCCAGTTGGGCAAGGCCCTGTTCTGGGATACCCAGGTAGGCAGTGACGGTATGGCTTGCGGCTCATGCCACTTTCATGCCGGGGTTGACGGGCGTTTCAAAAACCAGCTTGCCCCAGGGAAACTGCATCGGTTCGCCACAACGGGGCAATCTTTTGAAGCGACCGCATCCGGTGGTGTCGGCGGGCCTAATTACATCCTCAAACGTAGCGACTTCCCGCTTTACCAACTGACGAACCCTGCCGATAGGGATTCCGCCGTATTGTTCAGTACGGATGATGTCGTTGCATCGGCAGGCACCTTTTTGTCGCGTTTTGAAGGCCTCAGCCAAGCTAAAAACGGTCACGATGACTGTTCTCCGAGAGCCGATGACATTTTTCATCTAGGGACGTTAAATACCCGTCAAGTCCAGGCTCGCCAAGCACCCAGCGTCATTAATGCGGGTTATAACTTCCGTAACTTTTGGGATGGTAGGGCCAACAATATTTTTAACGGGGTTTCACCTTTTGGTCTGCGTGACCAGGGCGCCGGTATTTGGGTTGTGCAAGCTGGTGGAAGCGTCAGCAAACAGCCGCTCCGGTTGGAAAATGCATCTTTGGCCTCGCAAGCCGTTGCCCCTCCTATGAACAACACCGAAATGTCTTGTAGGCAACGGACTTTCCCTGACATCGGGCGTAAATTATTGACCCGCCAGCCATTGGCGGCACAAGCCGTCCATGCTGAAGATAGCGTGTTGGCCGGGCTACGCGACCCTTCCGGCAAAGGCTTGAGGGTGTCCTATGATAATTTAGTCAGAAAGGCATTTGCCCCGCGTTATTGGTCGTCAAAAACGGGCGATTTTGGGCGTCCTGCAGATCTGGCTGCCGCCCCTTATTCCCAGAAAGAAGCTAATTTTTCCTTGTTTTTTGGCTTGGCCCTGCAACTTTACCAACAAACCTTGGTTTCTGACCAAACCCCCTTTGATACGCCCCGTGTGCCAGGAAGCTTCCCCAAAATGCCGGAAGGTTTGGATAGGCAACAAAAACGCGGCCTGACAATTTTTCTTAACGCCCATTGCGCCGTTTGCCATGCCGGGCCAACCCTGTCCACGGCCGCCCATCCTGACATTGTCACGCCATCCAATAATTTTTCCTCGCAACGTTTGGTCAACCGTAAGACCATGAACGGGGCGTTCAATGGGAATGGCGTTGTCAACGGTATGCTGGATGAAGGTTTTTTTAACACTAGCGTTGCCCCAACGGATAATGACGTAGGTGTTGGTGGTAAAGACCCTTATGGCAATCCGTTGTCTTTTAGCCAACAATATTTCGATAAGTTGCTTAACGGCACGCCAATGATAGACCCGGTCGCGGTCAATTCCTGCGACATGGACAATACTTTTGCCCAGGATTATTTGGATAGCGAACTGATGGATGACCCCTATATTGTCGGTAGCTGTGACACCCGTGGGCTTTATGCAAAAATACCGACGGTTCCGGTGTTGCTCGCGGAACTTCAAAAAAGGAAACAGGGCCGCGCCTTGGTGGCTATCAAAGGCGCGTTTAAAGTGCCCACCTTGCGCAATATCGAGCTGACCGGGCCTTATATGCACAACGGTAGCCTGCTGACGCTGGAACAAGTCGTTGATTTTTATTTCAGGGGAGGGAACAACTTTAAAAATAGCCATCATTTTGCGACACTGGTATTTCCACAAGGCATTTCAAGCCCGGAAAAAGCGGATTTAGTGGCGTTCCTAAAATCATTGACTGACGAACGGGTGCGTTGGGAACGGGCCCCCTTTGACCATCCGCAGCTGATAGTGCCCCACGGGCATAAGGAAAGTGCGAATATCCAGCATCCCGAACTGGCGGCCGACCAATATTTACAAATTCCCGCAGTTGGCAGAAATGGCCGTGATACCACCTTAGGACCGTTAAAACCCTTCCAAAGCTATCTCAAACCTTAATTTCACAAATGGTGCATAGCTTTGCAAGTTGATTGGCAAATTCAATTTAAGAAGCCCAATCAGCCATCTCAAAAGGCTCCGTACGGTAATTCCGTACGGAGCCTTTCAAATCCCCGTCTTTTCTTCGGATACCGCATTACTAATGCTTGCCACGCCTACCGGGAGACAGGGCGGCGCCGCCTCTTAAACTATGCCGCTCAAATTGTTTTTTCAATCCTTGGAATCTTTCTTGGCTTTTTTCAAGGCTTTCTTTTCTTTCGGGTTGAGGGCTGGTTTTTTCTTGTCTTCCTTATTGCTTTTTTGTTCTTTACTCATAGTGTCAACTCCAAATTGATTGATGGGGCTTTTCTTAATATCCGTTAAATGCCACTGCTTCCAGCGCGCCGCCAACGAATTGAAAGGCCCCGAAGGCACACTATAGGCCTATTGCTTTAAGTATGCTTGGGTTTTGTATGGAGGGTAGGCCATTGGCTCCGTGCCGGGTAATAATGCGATGCTTTTTTTGTCCAGGAGCCCGTTATCTGGCTTGTGCGGCAGTTAGCCGTCGCTAAGCAAGCGCTTCAACAACTGACTTTAAGTTCATCAAGCCTTTTTCAAATTGTCCCCCGACCATTTTGTCGCAGTTCATGATCAAGCCCATTGCCTTACTGATGAAATCGTTTCGGCCTGTCATCGTCCAAGTGACCTTGGTTTGGCCACTATCGGCTTGGAAGGTGAATTCTGCGGAGTTGGTGCCTTTGAAAGGTTTTTGGAAATCTAACCTGAATTGGATGTATTCATCGGGGTGGCTATCGGTGATGGTCATGCTGCCCACGCCGACTTTGTTGTTGCCTGCCCAACCCATGACGGCTCCGATGCCCGATTCGGGGCCATCAAAGGTGGTTGTGGCGTTGGGGTCTAGTTTTGCCCAGGGCGACCAGGCATGCCATTTTTGCAAGGTGTTGACATGGGGAAATATGGCTGCGGCAGGCGCGGAAATTGTGGTTGTCCGGGTGACCCGGAATTCGGCCGGTTGCCTGGCTGCGATAATGATAAACACGATGACAGTGACTGCGGCAAAAATTAGGATGATTTCTAGCATGGGCTGTTTCCTCCCGTTGTTTGAAAGGCTAGGATTATAGAATAGCTTAGATGAAAAATCCGTTAAACATCAGCCACTTTTATCAATGATATGTGGCTTGTATCGTGGCGGTGCTATCCAATACAAGCATGTGCTGACCAGTGGGCCATGCGGGCTTTCCGAATGCTGGGGAAGGTGGCTCTAAGGGGGGAGGCGGGGTGCAAAAACGCATTTTGCACCCCGGTTTTTTCAGATTTCAGGATCGGTTTTGTTTGCCGCTACGTTTTCATTAACGCTTACGGCTTCCGGTGCTGGCTTGTTGCTTTCAGGCTGTTGGACGGCGACGGGTTGCCCCGCTGCCAGCTCTGGCGGTGCCGTGTGGGCGACGGCCTGCCCGGCAGCGGGCTCAGGCACTGCTGTAACCGGTGTTTCTGGAAGCACAGGAGCTACGGCTTCGAAAACAGCGATGATGGGTGCTACAGGTTCAGGTGGCTGGGAAGGTTCCGCCACAACATGGGGTGGCTTAGAATGATGCCCAACCGGCTGGGCAACGTGTTCGACGGCAGCCTCAACTTTTGCGTCCGCCATGTGATCAGGGGCATGGCTTAGGCTGTTTTCTGGTGTGTTTTCAGACACCGAGGCGGCGACATTTTGGTGTTGGGCAGGGGCTTGTTTATGGGCATGCTCTTCCTGGTGACCCGTGTCGTCAAAACTGTCTTGAACCGCCAGTTGTTCCTCAAACTCGTCATTACCCTCAGTATTGTCTTCAGGTTTTTTGTAGTTAGGGTTACGGGGCCTTCTGCGGTTGGGGCCACGCCTGTTTGGGCGTCTGGATGCCGAACGGTTGTTTGCCTGCTCTTCGCTGGATTCTTCCATGGAGTTTTCCAGCTCCGGTGACGAGGTTTCCAGTCCGGCATTAACGTCATGGTCAATATAGTCTTTTACGGGCGCCTCTTCGGGGGCTGCGGCTAGGGGCGCAACAGCGGCTGGCGGAATGATATTCGGGCGGACGTTACGGCCTGGCCCCCTGAATTGGCGTGGCGCTTGTGCAGCTTCGTCCGGCTTGGCCGGTTTTTCCGCATCCTGGCCTATGCCTGGTTCGCGCTCACGATCCCGGTTGTTTTTGTTACGGTTGCGGTTGCGCCTGGAGTTGTTGCGGCTACGGGCTGGAGGCGTTTCGGCGTTGGTTTTGGTTTCGACGGCTTCTACAGGGGCATCGGCGGCGGCCGGTGCGTCCTTGTTTTCTGGCTCGTTATTGGCCACCGCTCCGACCAGCTTGTGCCAGAAGCGTTTGATCAAGCCTGCGGCCTCATTCTTATGTGTTATGGGCTCAGGAATGTCGTGGATAAATTCTTGGATAAACGGCTTGTCAACTTTGGTTTTGACCTGCTGGGCAAAATCAGGGATGGTGATTTCTTCCGCTTTTATCTGGTTGTAACTGGGTTTCTCATCTGCCGTTTCCTTTTCTTTGATACGCTCTATCTCGTAAGCGGGCGTTTCCATGTGTTTGCTGGGCAGGATGACAATGCCGACCTTCAAACGGTTTTCAATTTGCTCAATGGCGCTGCGTTTTTCATTTAACAGGAAGGTCGCGGATTCAATCGGCAAATGCACAATGACTTTTTCTGTGCTTTTTTTCATCGCCTCTTCTTCAATCAGGCGCAACACCGATAGCGCGACCGATTCAACGTTGCGTATCGTGCCTTGGCCTTTACAACGCGGGCAGATGATTTGCGTGGAATCCCCTAAAGAAGGCCGCATCCGCTGCCGTGACATTTCCAACAGGCCAAAGCGGGATATTTTGCCGGTTTGGATGCGGGCGCGGTCAATTTTAATGGCCTCCCGCAGATGGTTTTCGACACTGCGTTGGTTTTTGTTGGACATCATGTCGATGAAGTCGATGACGAACAGGCCGCCTAAGTCACGCAAACGCAATTGGCGGGCGATTTCTTCCGCCGCTTCCAGGTTGGTGTTAAGCGCGGTTTCTTCGATGTCACTGCCTTTTGTGGCGCGCGCCGAGTTGATGTCTATGGACGTCAGTGCTTCGGTGTGGTCGATGACGATGGAGCCGCCGGAAGGCAAGGACACTTCGCGGTTGTAGGCGACTTCAATTTGCGCTTCAATTTGGTAGCGGTTGAACAGCGGCACGGCGTCTTGGTACAACTTGGCTTTGGGCAAGAAATGGGGCATGACTTGCTTCAAGAATTTTTGCACCAAAGCGAAGGATTCTTGGTTGTCAATCAGGATTTCATCGACATCGCCGCGCAAGTGGTCACGCAGGGCGCGGATGATGACGTTGCTTTCCTGGAACACCAAAAACGGGGCTTTTTGTTCGCTGGATGAGCGTTCGATGGATTCCCATAACTGCATCAGGTAGTTCAAGTCCCATTGCAGTTCTTCGGCATTTTTGCCGCAGCCAGCAGTACGGACGATCAGTCCCATATTGTCAGGGATGGTCAAGGAAGCCATGACTTCGCGCAATTCGCTACGGGTTTCGCCTTCAATGCGGCGGGAAATGCCGCCTGCTTTGGGGTTATTGGGCATCAGCACCAAATAAGTTCCGGCGAGGCTGATGTAGGTGGTCAAGGCCGCGCCTTTGTTGCCGCGTTCTTCTTTTTCAATCTGGACGACGATTTCCTGGCCTTCTTTGATCAGGTCTTTTACAGAGGCGCGGCGGCCTTCTTCGGCACCTTCCGGCGCATTACGGTAAGCGGGGGAGATTTCTTTGAACGGTAAAAAACCGTGTTTTTCTGCGCCATAGTTGATGAAGGCGGCTTCTAAACTGGGTTCTACGCGGGTGATGATGCCTTTATAAATATTGGATTTTTTTTGTTCTTTTGATGGTACTTCTATGTCAAAATCATATAGTTTTTGACCGTCTACCAAAGCGACCCGCAGTTCTTCCGCCTGCGTGGCGTTGATAAGCATTCTTTTCATTGTGTATCCTTGTGGTGTCCTGCTCCATGGTCAGACTTTATTAATCAGACTGGCTTAATTTCTAGTGCAAAGTGAGTCATCAATACAATAATGGCGATAGGGGTGAAAAATACCATCAATTGGGCTTTTACAGTGCTATTGTTGGTTTATCGGCGTTGGTTTATCGGCGCATTGTTGTGGGTATCTTGCTCTGCAACAATGAAGGCAACGATACTTGCGCTCACAAATACTAAGTCAAATCAGTCTTAGTGGTAAATTCTGTTTTCAGCAGGAGTTTAAAATCGCGCATCTAGGGTCGAGCGATGAACCCGAAAATTCTTTTGTTATGAAGCCGAAAGTTAGCGGCGTTATGGGGTTGCCCTGTCAACTTCATGTTTTTGCCCCAAGCCAGTTCCGTCATGGGACTGCGGGGCGGTATGTTTTTTTTGAAAACGTGCTTAATATAGCAACCTTATCGCCCTACAGCAATTTAAAGAATCAATCCAGTCCATAATACTGATATTATTTACTCATAATGACTACAACAGAGCAGAGCTCGTCCCCCAAAGTCCAACTGGTCGAAATCACCGAAGAGCAATGTGACCAGCGCTTGGACAATTTTTTAATCACGTTCCTGAAAGGTGTGCCCAAAAGCCATATTTACCGGATTGTCCGTAAAGGGGAAGTCAGGGTGAATAAAGGCAGGGTCGATGTGAAATACCGTCTGGAAACGGGCGATATTGTGCGTGTCCCGCCCGTCAGGGTCGCGGAAAAAGCCCCCGAATTGTTTGTCGGCCATCATTTGCAAGACGCGCTTGAACAAGGCGTTTTATTTGAAGATGAAGCGTTTATGGTCATCAACAAGCCTGCCGGTTATGCGGTGCATGGCGGCAGCGGCGTCAATTCGGGCATTATCGAAGGTTTACGGTCTATCCGCCCCAATGCGCCTTTTTTGGAACTGGTGCATCGCCTTGATAAGGACACGTCCGGTTGCTTGCTGGTTGCCAAAAAACGCAGCGCCCTAAAAAAACTGCATACCTTGTTCCGCGAGGATCAAGTGCAAAAAACGTACATTGCGTTACTGGCGGGCCGATGGGAACGCAAAAAACTGGTCGTCAATGCGCCGTTGCAAAAAAACCTGACCCAAGGTGGCGAACGCATGGTGTTTGTCAGCAAGGCGGGCAAGGAAGCGGAAACCCTGTTCCGTAGGATAAAGCTATTTGCCGATTCCACCCTGGTCGAAGCCGCGCCCAAAACCGGACGCACCCACCAAATCCGCGTCCATGCCGCCACTAGCTTGGGACATCCAATAGTCGGCGATGAACGCTATGGTCAGGACGAAACCAACAAAACTTTCCGCAGCCGTGGTTTTAAGCGCATGTTTTTGCACGCCGCCACCCTGCAATTCCAGCATCCGGTTTCCGGTGCACTATTAACGGTTTCAGCCCCTTTACCCCAACAATTGGATGATTTGATAACGTATGAAGAAAAAAGCCTTTGATTTAATTATATTCGATTGGGATGGGACATTAATTGACTCGATAGACTGGATCACCCATTGCTTGCAAACGGCGGGCGCATTATGCGGTTATCCCATCCCTGAGCGGCAAGCCGCCAAAGATGTTATTGGCCTGTGTATCCATTCGGCCATGCAGGCTTTGTTTCCTGATGCTGATGATGAAAAAATCGAAGTATTGGTGGGCCATTACAGTAAGGCTTATTTTTCCAAACAAATCCACCAAGATGATTTGTTTATCGGCGTTTATGACATGCTGGTGCAACTGAGAGCCAACGGCTATCAGCTTGCCGTTGCCACGGGTAAAACCCGTGCAGGCCTTGATGAAGCGTTGGCTGGCACGGGTACGTCGGAGTTGTTTTGTACGACCCGTTGCGCTGATGAAACCGCGTCCAAACCTGACCCGCGCATGTTGCATGAAATTATAGAACAGGCCCAAGTCGCTAAGGAGCGTGTGCTAATGGTCGGCGATTCCATACACGATTTACAGATGGCACAAAACGCGCAAATTGCGTCCATAGGCGTTGCTTGCGGGGCGCATACTGAAGATCACTTGCAACAATACAACCCGTTGCGCTGTCTACAGCTGCCTACGCAATTACTGGAAATCATTTAAGGTTAAATCTAATGGACAATCAACAAGATAACTCGACAAAACCCGCCAGTGCAGCGGGATGGGAACATGAGGTTTTAGAAAAACTGGTGTTCGCGGCCCTTTCGGAACAAAAAGCCACCCGCCGTTGGGGGGTATTTTTTAAATCGCTTTTGTTTTTGTATCTTTTGGTTTTGCTGGGCATCGCGGTTTATCCAAAAATCAAAATGGATAAGGGTTCCACTGGCCATACGGCGGTCGTTAATTTGGTGGGCATGATCGCTGAAGGCAAGGACGCCAATGCCGCCGATTTGATTGAAAGCCTACGGGATGCCGTTAAGGATGAAAATACCAAGGGCATCATCATCCACGCCAATTCCCCTGGCGGTAGCCCGGTGCAATCGGCTTATGTCTACGATGAAATCAGGAAAATCAAAAAAGAACACCCCAAATTACCCATTTATGCGGTCGTCAGCGACATTTGCGCATCGGGTTGCTATTACATCGCCTCTGCCAGTGACAAGATTTTTGTCAACCCCGCCAGTTTGATTGGCTCAATAGGCGTCTTGATGGATGGCTTTGGCTTTGTCGATGCGATGAAAAGCCTAGGTGTGGAGCGCCGGTTACTGACGGCTGGAACCCATAAGGCGATGCTTGACCCGTTCTCGCCACCTAAAGACGATGAAACGGCCTATATGAAGGATTTGCTCAATCAAGTCCACCAGCAATTTATCTCCGCTGTCAAAGCCGGGCGCGGTGAGCGTTTGAAAGAAACGCCGGACATGTTCTCAGGCTTGGTCTGGACGGGCGAAGCCGGCGTCAAGAATGGCATCGCGGATGAGTTTGCCGATGAAGATAAAGTGGCGCGTGACATTATCGGTGCTGAAAAGCGGGTTGATTTTACCCAGCAAGAGGCGTTGATAGACAAGTTGGCGGGGAAATTGGGCGCGTCATTTGGGCATGTGGTTAGCAACGTGTTGCAGACGCCGTCGTTGCGTTGATACGGTTTGGCCTATAGCAACCGCCCTTCCGGTTTGGATTGCCGGAAGGGTGGCGGTGTTGGGCCAACGCCAGCACACAATTAAGCGCGGGTTCAGGGTGGGGCGTTAAGCTATCATCCCTACACAAAAAGCACTTTCTTTGTTGTGGTTCAACCCTCTGGCGAATCTTATGAAAAACTTGATCCCTATCATTTTATTAATGCTGTTTTCTGGGAACGGCTGCTTTGCTGAAGGCGAAATTGCCCGTCCCGAAATGGTAAGCCAAACCATCAGTTTGGAACGTGCCGCCAACCAGCTGGTTAAAGACGAAAACAACCGCATACTGGGCGCGGAAACCGAACAGATAAACGATAGGCCTATCCACGTCATCAAGGTCTTGACCGGACAAGGCCATATCCGCCACTTTAAGTTCGATGCCGAAACAGGCCAATTAATCGACTAACTCACGTTGAGGACATCATGCGTATTCTAGTTGTTGAAGATGAAATAACGCTTTGTGAACAAATCCAACATTTTTTTGCCGAGCGGGGGTTTGCTGTGGATACCGCCCATAATGGCAGTGACGGTTTTTACATGGGTAAGGAATTTCCCATTGATGCGGCGGTGGTTGATATTGGTTTGCCGGATTTTTCAGGCATCGAACTGATCAAGCGCCTACGCAAGAACAAAATTGCCGTCCCTATTTTGATCCTGACCGCACGTAGCCGTTGGCAGGAAAAAGTCGAAGGGCTGGAAGCCGGGGCCGATGATTATCTGGTCAAGCCGTTCCATTATGAGGAATTGTTGGCGCGGATCAATGCGCTGATCCGGCGTTCGGCAGGGCAGTCGCATCCGATCCTCACCCATGACAATATCGAGCTGGACACCGTCGCCCAGGAAGTCAGTGTGTCCGGTGTCAAACTCGAACTTACAGCCTACGAATATAAAGTGCTGGAATATCTGATGTTCCGCAAAGGCGAGCTGATTTCCAAATCCGTCCTGACCGCGCACATTTACGATGAAGACTTTGACCGCGACAGCAATGTCATCGAAGTGTTCATCGGCCGTTTGCGCAAAAAGCTCGACCCCGACGGAAGCCGCAAACCCATAGAGACCTTACGCGGGCGCGGTTACCGTATCCCCGCAACCTCCTGAGTATAGCCGTTGCGCCTTAAATCCCTCAGTTTCCGTCTGTTAGTTGCCGAAGGGCTGGCGCTCACCGTCTTTTTTGCATTGGTCGCCATCATCCTTGAACAAGGTTTTCGTGACAGTGCCGAACAAGCCCTAAAAGAACGTCTGCAAGTGCAGATTTATTCCCTGTTGTCATCAGCGGAAATCAATAATGCAGGCGAGCTGAAAATGCCCGAACACTTGCCTGAACCGCGTTTTATCAATCCGGGTTCCGGGCTATACGGTTTTATCCAACAGAAAAAAAACCAATTGCTCTGGCGTTCGCCTTCGGCGATAGGTTTGGATGTCATCACCCCGCCGCCATTAAATGTCGGGGATTCCTTGTTTTCATTCGACAAGCACGGGCGTTATGTCCTGCATTACGAAGTGTTTTGGCAAAACGCCTCCGGTGTTGAACGTGAATACACCTTCACCGTCGCCGAAGACGCCCAGTTTGTCAGGAACCAAGTGGAGCAGTTGCAAGAAACCTTGCGCGTCTGGTTACTGTTTATTGGTGTCGTGCTCGTGACCATCCAGTTTGCGCTCTTGCGCTGGAGTTTAAAGCCTTTACGCAGCATCGCCACCGACTTGGAAGCGATAGAGCAGGGCAATAAAACCCTGTTGGATGGCACGTATCCCAGCGAATTGAAAGGCCTGGTCGGCAACCTCAATGCTTTTATCACCATGGAACGGGCGCATTTGGAGCGTTACCGCAACAACCTCGCCGATCTGGCGCACAGCCTCAAAACCCCGTTGGCCATTTTACGTGGCTGTGTCGAATCGTTCAGCGCCAACACTGAAACGGTTAAGGAACAAATTTCGCGCATGGATGAAATCGTCGAGTACCAACTGCACCGTGCCGCTGCCCAAGGCAAACAGAAAGTCATCAAAACCGTAGATTTGCCGCTCATCATCAACAAGATCACAATGTCGTTGAACAAAGTCTATCTCGATAAGGGCATCACCATCACCGCCATCATGCCGGAATCCTGTTTGATTTATTGCGAAGAAGGCGATTTGTATGAAATCGTCGGCAATCTGCTTGATAACGCCTGCAAATGGTGTAAGCACAGCGTTAAGGTCAGTGTCTCAATCAATGTCCGCAATAACCGCCGCAATTTTTCCGTGCAGATACAAATTGAAGATGACGGGCCTGGTATCCCGCCAGGAAAATTCAACGAGATTTTAAAACGGGGTGTGCGGGCGGATGAAAATATCCATGGCCACGGCATTGGCATGAGCGTGGTTTATGAACTGGTCACGCTGCTGGGGGGCAAGTTGGAAGGAGGCAAAAGTACGCTTTTGGGGGGGATGAAGTGGGCCGTTTATTTGCCATGAGGGCCGGGTGTGATTATTCCGGTGCGGACGGATGTGCAGGAGCTGCCATATCTCAGCCCAAATCCGGAACCACTGTTTTTTTAAGTTGCGGCTTCTTTTACGGGCATAAAGTATTTCGGGGATGGTTCCGCAACTGTCGGCTCAACCTTCGCCTTGGCAGGGATTGCCGGAATCCAGCGTACCAGGATGAGCCAAAAATGACTGGCAGACGGAAATCCGGCTGCTTCCAAATATACCCGCCATTTATTCGGCTTCGCTTGCCCCGATAGTTGAGGCGTTACTGGACGCTTGAGTTTACTATTGGTAACAACGGCGAATGACCCTAGTACTCAGTCATTTTTTTATTGTCGGGTAAAGTTTTTTCAATTTTACCCGGGCATCTTCACTGGTAAATCGCCATTCCATAGGCTGAGCAATAGCATTTCTTTGTTCTTGCCAAGCTGCGATTTCCATCCTTAATGTTTCTTGGTCCGGAATGCGCCGATCCAGACATTGGCGAGACAAGATGCTCAATTCTATTTCCGCCATATTTAACCAACTGCCATGTTTGGGCGTGTAGTGGATTTCCAATTTATCCAGAATTCTTCGCGCTTCCTCAGGGGCGAACGCCTTATACAGCGATGCTCCCGTGTGGGTGTTCAAATTATCCATAACCAGTGTGATGCGCTCAGCACGAGGGTACTCGACATCAACCAGGTTGCGGATTTGATGCGCCCAATCCACCGCCGTCCGTTGATCCGTTACCACCACATGCCGTTTCCCCTCTAACGGTTCAAAAAATAGGAACAGATTACTCACCCCATTACGTTCATACTCCGTGTCATACTTTTCGACGGTGCCTGGTTTTGCCGGTATCGGCTGACGTGTTTCCTTAATGTGTTGCTTGCTGCTTTCGTCCATACAAACCAGCGGATGAGTGTCATCATACGAGCGTTTGTAAACAGCCAGTACATCTTCCATAGCGCAGACAAATTCCGCATTCTCTTTAGCCGGGATACACCATTCTTTATTCTGCCAAGGTTTCAACTCATTTTTTTTAGTGTTTGCCGGATAGTTTCGTGGGATACGCTTTCCACATGGCCCAGTTCAACCATGTGCTGCCCAAGCAATCTCAGTGTCCAGCGACTGCGTCNATCAGGGGCATCACCANAGGCTAACGCGAGCAGATGCGCTTCCTTTTCGCCGTCAATGACACGGCTTTTAACCCGGATCGGTTTAGCCCGGTTTAAGGCGGACTCCAAGCCTTCTTGAACCCATCGTTCCCGGACTCGTTCAACGGTGCGTGTGGAAATGCCAAAGGCTTCACTGATTTGACTATCCAGCCACGGGTCGCCCCATTCACTACTATCTGTCTTGAGCAGGATTTCTGCGTGAAGCCTTTTATGGGCAGCCACTTTGCCTTTATGAATCAAACTTTCCAAATCAGTACGTTCTTCTTCTGTCAGTCGTACAATGTATTTTTTCGCCAATTGCCAGTTCCATGGGGTAATGAATAAACTCATCATATGGGGGCCGTAACTCGACATAACAATAATGACTGAGTACTAGGGGGCAACCATAACCTGGATGGTTGCCCGGACTTATCGTATTAAAGGACTAAGTTTATGGCTGAAGGTGGCAGGCCGGTGACTTGAATATTAAAATCTGCCTGGGTGTCGCCATCAATATCACCAGAAAGGTAATTCAGGGTGAAATCAAAACGTAATTCCCCTTCCGCTCCACTAAACTGATTGCTGCTAATGTAAGTGAATGCTTGGTTGCCGCTTTCATTGCTGACGGCATCAATGGCTGAAAGGTCAATCTTATCGGTAAGGCCAAAGTCTGTGATGCTGTCTTGGGCATTGAAATAGAAAGTTTGTACAGGGCTTTGCAAATCATCTATAGATAAAAACTTGAAGGTATCGTTACCGGCACCGCCTGTGAACATGTCAGAACCTTGACCGCCCACTAAGGTATCGTTACCATTCCCGCCGGAAAGGGTATCATTGCCTGAGCCTCCGGTTAGGGTATCATCCCCGTCCCCGCCGTTCAGGGTGTCATTGCCCATGCTCCCGTTTAGGTTGTCGTTGCCCGCCAAGCCGTTCAACATGTCATTGCCGTTGCCAGTGGTTTTGGTGTCCGCCGCCCCGGTGCCTGTGAATGTCTGGTCTGTGGCGACAACCAACTTGTTGGTGCCGGCACCGGTTTCTTGCAGCATTTTGCTGAAATTAGCCAGTTGGATAGTCGCATCTTCCTGGTAATCGCCATCAAAATCAAAAGACAGATAGGAGCCAACCCCATTCCCGCTGAAGCTTGAGCCTTGGATAAAACGGTATTGTCCGGTTTCACCGCTAAACTCGGCGTCACCGATAAAGTCACCCCATAATTGGAAGTTTTGGATATTGATAAATAGCTGGTCGCCAGCACTAAAGTCGGTGATGACGTCCCCTTTAATGCCGTCGGCTTCAGTGAACCTGAAAGTGTCAATGCCAGTGCCGCCTATGTAAACATCCTTGCCATAGCCGCCGTCTAAAATATCATTGCCGGCACCACCGAAAAGATGGTCGCTGCCTTCGCCGCCGATCAAGGTGTCGTTGCCGCCCTTTCCTAATAAGCGGTCATTGCCGGAACCACCCGTTAATGGATCGTTTACAGCGTCGGTGCCTGTTAAAATTTGATTAGGGGCGACAACCAATAGGCCCGAATCCGGCGCTGTTTCGATGAAATTGACCTTAGTTTTTAGTTGTATTGACACATCGGCCTCAGCATCGCCATTGGTGTCAATTTCAATGCGGGTCGGATAATAGGATAAAGCCGGAGAGTAGGCTAAATTGAAATCGCCACCATCGCCATAACGGATTTCCCCTGCCACGCCGTTAAATTGTTGGTTGCCAATAAAATGATGGGCGGCAAGTGCTGAAAAATCAATACGGTCACCCGTGACAAAGCTTTGGATAACATCACCTTTGGCATCGGTGACATTTTTATATTGGTAGGTATCGTTACCGGCTCCGCCATGAAGCGTATCGGCTCCTGCCCCACCTTCCAAAATATCGTCGCCCGTACCGCCGGAAAGCCAATCGGCACCAGTGCCGCCACGTAAAATGTCGTTACCGCCCAGGCCGAACAACGCATCTGTGCCCGCCGTGCCAATTAAATTGTCTACGCCAGCCGTCCCCACTTTAATTTTGATCGTCATTTATTTATCCTCGTGTAAAAGTTAATATTTTTGATTAAATCATTATTATCCAGTGGTCATTCTGCCTACCTTTGATTTCCTGAAAACAGGATGGCGTTAATGGGGCTCCACTAGCCGCCCAAAGTAGGTTGTGCGGGTTTCGCTATGCTGAGCTTCCAAACCCTATATCGTTAACCTAGCGAAGTGCTGATTAAATCATCCGGTATAACCTAACGCAAGGGGAGCCTAAAAATAGGGGGGTAATGGCCGTTTGGAAGCATTTGCCATAAGTCTGTTAGGCCTGGATGGGCTAGTTGTCCGGCGATATGTTAGGTGGGCGTTTTGCCTACCGGCCACTGCCCAAAACTAAAATGGCTTGCTGTCCCTAGCATAGCCAGATGTTTACAAGCCCCGCAACAAATCCCCTTTAATATCCTCAATATTCTCCAAGCCTACCGAAACCCTGATCAGGCCGTCCATAATCCCCGCCGCCGCCCGTGCTTCCGGGCTTAAGCGGCCGTGCGTGGTGGTTGCCGGATGGGTGATGGTGGTCTTCACGTCGCCCAGGTTCGCGGTGATGGACAGCAAACGGGTCGAATCAATCAACCGCCACGCCGCTTCTTTACCACCTGCCACTTCAAAACTGACGATGCCGCCGAAATGGCTTTGCTGGCGTTTGGCAAGCTCATGTTGCGGATGCGAAGCCAAACCGGGGTAATAGACTTTGCTGACGCCCGGTTGGGCCTCCAGCCACTGCGCTAAGGCCAAAGCATTGTCGCAATGCGCTTTCATGCGGATCGCCAAGGTTTCCAATCCCGACAGGAACACCCAGGCATTGAACGGGCTCATGGCCGCGCCGCCCGTACGCAAATACGGGTAAACCGATTTTTCGATGATCTCCTCGCTGGCGATCACCGCGCCACCGACACAACGGCCTTGCCCGTCGATGTACTTGGTCGCCGATTGCACGACAATATCCGCGCCTAAGGCCAAAGGTTTTTGTAGGGCAGGGGTGCAGAAGCAATTATCCACCACCAACAAACTGCCATTTTGATGGGCGAGTCCGGCGAGTCCGGCAATGTCGGCGATGCCCGTCAACGGGTTGGATGGGGTTTCCAAAAATAAAAACCGCGTGTTGGGTTTGATCGCCGCCGCCCACGCCGCCGTGTCGGTCAAATCGACAAAATCACAGCTGACGCCGAATTTGCCAAAATAATTTTCAAACATTAGCACCGTGTTGCCGAATACGCCGCGTGAACAAACGATATGGTCGCCCGTTTTCAACAAGCTCATCCCCACCGCCATAATCGCCGCCATGCCGGAGGAAAACGCCAAACAACGTTCGCCCTGCTCCATCAACGCCAGGCGTTCCTGGAAGGCGCGGACGGTGGGGTTAGTGAAACGCGAGTAAATATTGCCGGGTTTTTTGCCGGAAAAGCGCAAGGCCGCTTCTTCCGCACTGGCGAACACATAGCTGGAAGTGGGGAAAATCGCGATGCTGTGTTCGTCTTCCTGCGTGCGTTGATGTCCGGCGCGTATGGCTTGGGTTTCTAGGGAGTAGTCGTTCCAGTTGATGTCGGTCATGATTGATAAGGATTCAAATAAGGTGTGATTTAAGACAGGGCAATAGTTTAGCGTAAAAGTGAAATATCCGGCATTCTGTAGCAAATGCACAAAGCCTGATTCTTTAAGGCTAAGGAATGGGTATGAAACAATTTTGCCAATTGCCAGCCAGAAGTTCGCGGTAAGCCAGTTTAGTAGGGTGGGTCACGCTTTTTTGCCCACCACATTGGCCGCTGGCATATGAGGCAATTATTTACCGCAACGCCTTCTCCCAACGGCTAACCAATGCCGAGGCGATGCTGTTGCCATACACATTGGTCGCGCTGCGGCCCATGTCCAGCACTTGGTCTATGCCCAGCAGCAACAGCAAACCCGCTTCAGGGATTTTGAACATGGACAAGGTGGCGGAAATGACGATCAACGAGGCCCTGGGCACGCCCGCCACGCCTTTGCTGGTGAACAGCAACACCAAGAGCATCAGCAATTGGTCTGCCAGGGGCATGTCGATGCCGTAAGCTTGGGCGATGAACAGCACGGCGAAGGTCATGTACATCATGCTACCGTCTAGGTTGAACGAATAGCCTAGCGGCAACACCAGCCCGCAGACTTTTTCATCACAGCCGAAACGTTCCAATTGCTGCAACAATTTAGGGTATGCGCTTTCGCTGCTGGCGGTGCCGAAGGCCAAGAGCATGGGTTCGCGGATATGGCGGATCAGCGACAACATCCGCCTCCCCAAAAACAGGCAAGCGAAGCCGCCCAGCAAGCTGCACAGCAACAACAGGCCAAAATAGAACTCGCCGATAAATTTGCCGTAAGACAGCAACACGCCGATGCCTTGTTGGGCGATCACCGAGGCCATTGCCGAAAACACCGCCACAGGGGCGTAGTGCATGACGTAGCTGGTGACTTTGAGCATGATGTGCGCCAGCGAATCCAGCAATTTGACGAAAGGATGCGCCAGTTCGCCCAAGGACGCGCAGGCGATGCCGAAGAACATCGAGAACACGACGATTTGCAAAATTTCGTTGGCGGACATGGCTTCAAAGATGCTTTTCGGGAAGATATGGGCGACAAAATTGCTCAGCGTCGGTTTGACGTTCGGCAAGCCGCTAGCCGCATCGGTAGGCGGTAAGGGGATATGCAGGGAATTGCCCGGTTCAAAGACATTCACCAGCAACATGCCCAAAAGCAGGCTGGCGATGGAGGCCGAAAAAAACCACAGCATGGCTTTAAGGCCGATGCGCCCGACGGTATGGATGTCGCCCATTTTCGCCATGCCCACCACCAGCGTGGCGAACACCAGCGGCGCGATGATCATTTTCACTAAACGCAGGAACACATCCGTCAGCATGTTGAGCACGGCGACGATCTGGGCAAGCAGTGGGTCGTGCTGTCCTACCCCGCCTAGCGTCAGGTTCAGCGCTTCACCCAACGCGACGCCTAAAACCAGGGCGATGGCGACGTACAGGGTTTGGCGGTTGGGTGCTTGGGGGTGATGGTGTGTATGGGGGGTCATAGCCAGTCCTGGTGAAAAATAAGCCGATTATAAGGCCGGGTAGGGTTCATGGCCCGGCATCCTGGCTGGATTGACGATGCCCGAGAGTTAGGGGCGGGGCATTGTATCAAAGGGTGGGGTGTTGCTTGTTTCAGGGCCGTTGTCCAGTTGTTGGTGAGCTTACAAAAAACCAATGCCCAGTACGATCAAGCTACAAAAAATGGCGAAGATTAATGCAAAACGCAATTTTTGTTCGCGTTCGGCGATGTCACGGAATTCCTCCAGCTCCTCACGCAATTCCAGGAGGGCATTTTGTAATTCGGTATCGTTGTTGGCGATATGGCACAGAGGGTTTTCTGCCTTGAGACGGGTAAGGTAGTCTTGCTGCAATTGACGCAGCCCGGCTTGATAGCCTAAGGGGTCGGGATAGTCTGGGTCACTGGGTAGGTCGAGCTGGGCGACTGGCAAGTCCCGCTGGCACTCGTCACCTACGATAATAAGCCAGGTTTTTTTGTTTTGGCCGTGCGCGTATAGGAATTCAAGCTGGGTGTAGGAGACGGGGCCGAATTTGCTGTCCACGTCCGTTATCCCGATGCCGTAGGCTTTTCCTGCGATTTGCACCAAACCTTCGCAGGCGTCGATTTTGTCCTGTAACATTTGCCGGAATTCGTCAGGCGCGTTAGGGATGGCTTCTTGCCATACCGGTTCAAAGCCCAGCGAGTGGACGGTGGCGGCTACAAATTGACGGGCAGTATGTAATTCTGTGCTGACGGCAGAAATGAAGATGCTTGGATGGCTCATGGGCATTTGGTGGTTGGGATGCGTTGTTGTTTTTTAGGCATGTTAAGTCAGTTTTACATAAATGTCTCTGAAAAAACAACAGCTACGCTCTACCTGTACGGATCCTCTACGGCAATGTGCCTAACCATCTCGCTTTACAGATTAATTGCTTGGTGTAGGAATCGGAACGGGTTCCATGGCGACATCAAGCATTGCCGGGATGGCGTTTAACTATCTATAAGTTAGGGACGGGCTACACGTCGTGCCCCGCCATTTTCCTGGAAGCCCCCGTCTTGCGTTGTTAACCTTATCCGGTAATGGGGTGGTGAGTCCGGTTTGGACATTTATGGACGAAGGCGCATCAAGGCGGCGCATTGCCCAGGATTGGCAACCCCTTGCCAGTAGCCGAAAGGCATTCAGGTAAGGGCGGGGCAAGTGGGGGCGCTTGTGCCTAATAGGGTTTGTGGCAGGCTCCCCCTATCTGTGGATTTACCGGCCTAACACGTCGTTCCGTGCGCCTTCGGCTATCGTGGTGACTTGGGCTATCAGTGCTTCTGGGGCATTCAGTTCTTGCAGCGTTGCAGTTAGGTGTTCCATTACGGCATCAAAGTGGCTATCGTCCAGACCCATTTTAACCAGGTGCGCGTGTGCGGTGCGCATATCCGTGCCGGTATAGTTGTTGGGGCCACCAAACGCCATGGTTAAAAAGGCTTTTTGTTTCGCGGCTTGTTTTTCCATATCGGAGTTATCGAAAAACCGGTTGATACGGTAATCAGCCAGGACTTTACGGTAAAAAATATCGACTGCGGCATCAATCGCAGCTTCACCACCCAGTTGTTCAAATAGGCTAATGTTCGGGCTTTCTTGCGTCTCACTCATGGTCTTCTCCTGTTTATTGTTATTAGTTTTGATGCAAGCCGTTGCTTACTTTTAAAAGTGTATCCCAATGCAAATTCTTGTGCAATATTTAACTTGTATAAGTAATTTATGGCATAATCATAGGCCACTTATTGGTTTCAGGATGGACGTATATGCCGCAAAAAATTAGCTCCCGCCAACATGAAATCCTTGAACAGTTACTGGAAAACCGTACAGGTTTAAGCGTAGATGCGCTAGCCGCAATGTTGGATATTTCCCGGACCGCCGTACAACAACATTTCGTGGCTTTGGAAGGGGAGGGTTACATCAAGAAAACGGCGTCGAACAAAACCGCCGGACGGCCGGTGGCGATTTATGGCATTACCGATAAGGGCATCAATTATTTTCCAAAACAATATGCTTGGTTTGCCGAATTAATTGTCAGTGATTTGCAGGAGGGGATGGGGGAAGAGGCATTTGGCGCTTATATGCAGCGCTTGGGCGGGAAACTGGCGGATAAATTAAAGGCCCAGTTTGTCGGCAAAGCGCCCGACGGGCGTTTGCGGCAGCTCCTGCGCATTATGGCGGAGTTGGGTTTCCAAGTGCAGCAGGAAATTGATACGGAGGCACAGCAGCCAGTTATCAAAGCCAGGAACTGCATTTATCATGATGTCGCCCGGCAATATCCCGCATTATGCCAGTTTGACCTTACCTTGATGTCATCGTTATTGGCAAAGGAAGTGCAGCAGTTGGGCTGTATGGCGAAGGGGGATTGTGTGTGCCGGTTTAGGATTGGCAAGGATTAGCAATGCCAGCAAACCGGCCCCACAAGGTTATGGAGACCCGTGGGGCTAAGGGAAGCAAAGCGGCCGTTATCAGGGATTGGAGCCGTTTTTTTTCTGCTCGGCTTCATAAACCAGATACGGTTCGGAATGCCCCAATACCACGCTTTCGTCAACAACTACTTTGGAAATGTCGTCTGTGGACGGCAGTTCGTACATCGTGTTCAGCAGGATGTTTTCGACGATGGTGCGCAAACCGCGGGCGCCAGTTTTACGCTCCATGGCTTTACGGGCAATTGCGCCTAACGAGTCCTCGCGGAATTCCAGCTCCGTGCCTTCCATGTCAAACAAATGTTTATATTGTTTGACTAGGGCATTTTTAGGTTCGGTCAAGATTTGGATTAGCGCGGCTTCATCCAGTTCTTCCAGTGTCGCCACTATTGGCAGACGGCCTACGAATTCAGGGATCAAGCCATATTTGATCAAGTCTTCAGCTTCCACTTCGGCAAACAATTCGCCGACATTTTTGGTGTCGTCTTTTGAATTTACCTCAGCAGAGAAGCCGATGCCGCCTTTTTCAGTCCGCGCTTTGATGACACGGTCGAGCCCGGCAAATGCACCGCCAACAATGAACAAAATATTCGCTGTGTTGACGTGCAAAAACTCTTGGTTCGGGTGTTTACGGCCACCTTGTGGAGGCACGGAAGCAATGGTGCCCTCAATCAATTTTAAAAGGGCTTGCTGGACACCTTCGCCGGAGACATCTCGGGTGATGGATGGGTTCTCCGCTTTTCTGGAGATCTTATCTATTTCGTCGATGTAAACGATGCCGGTCTCGGCTTTTTCCACGTCGTAATCACATTTTTGCAGGATTTTCTGGATGATGTTTTCGACATCTTCGCCGACATAACCCGCTTCCGTTAACGTGGTGGCATCGGCAATCGTAAAAGGCACATCCAATAAACGGGCCAGCGTTTCCGCCAGCAACGTCTTGCCTGAACCGGTCGGGCCAATCAGCAAGATATTGCTTTTAGCCAGCTCAACGGTGTCTTTTTTGCTTTTGTTGCGCAGGCGTTTGTAGTGGTTATAAACCGCTACGGCAAGGATTTTTTTGGCTTTTTCTTGGCCAATGACGTAGCTGTCGAGCTCGTTTTTTATATCCTTGGGTTTGGGCAGCTCAGTGTTGCCTATCCACCCGCCAGTTTCATCCGCCAGTTCATCTTTTATGATGTCATTGCACAATTCAACGCATTCATCACAAACATAGACGGAAGGCCCCGCAATCAGTTTGCGGACTTCGTGCTGGCTTTTGCCGCAGAAAGAACAATAAAGCAATTTATCGTCGTCTTTGATACTCATAATTGACTCCCGCAAGCGTCAGTACTCTCGGTACTGGTCATCGAACTATCCAAGGTTACTGCTCAGCGGCAGTGATGCGGTTGGCCAAGACCTTATCAATCAGGCCATAAGCCACTGCGTCACTGGAGCTTAAAAAGTTGTCCCGATCAGTGTCTAGCGCAACTTTTTCGAGCGGTTGGCCGGTGTGATGGGAAAGGACCCTATTGAGCTTGTCGCGGATATTCAAAATTTCCCGTGCATGGATGTCAAAGTCAGAAGCCTGGCCCTGAAAGCCGCCTAAGGGCTGGTGTATCATCATCCTGGAATGCGGCAGGCAGTAACGTTTGCCAGCTGCGCCGCCAGTCAACAGCAACGCGCCCATGCTCGCCGCTTGGCCTATGCACATGGTGCTGACGTCCGGTTTGATGAACTGCATGGTGTCATAGATGGACATCCCTGCCGTGACTGAGCCACCCGGTGAGTTGATGTACAAATGGATGTCTTTGTCGGGGTTTTCTGATTCCAGAAACAGCAACTGGGCGACGACAAGATTGGCCATGTAATCTTCAACCTGGCCGACCAAGAAAATGACGCGTTCTTTCAATAGCCTGGAATAAATGTCGAAAGACCGTTCGCCCCTAGCGGTTTGCTCAACTACGATTGGGACTAGGCCGCCGGCGGCTTCTATTTGGCTGGCTAGGTTGCTTGCATAATGTTTGTACATAAATGATCCTTAGCGTTGGTGTTTTTCCATGACTTCACTAAATGGAAGGGTTTCTTCTGAAACTTTCGCCTGGGCGACCAACCATTCAACGGTTTGGTTTTCCAAAACCATTTGTTGGACATCGTTCAGGCGGCTTTTGTCGGAATAATACCAGTTTACGACCTCTTCGGGTGATTCATAACTTTTTGCCATGTCTTCAACCGTTGAGCGGACTTTGTTGTCATCCAAGGTGATGGCATTTTTTTGGATGACTTCGCCCAGGATCAAGCCTAAGGCCACGCGGCGTTTTGCTTGCGCTTCAAACACGTCACGGGGTAATTGCAAGTCTTCCAGGCTCAGTTTTTGCCGTTTTGCCGTTTCGATGTAAGGTTTCATCAGGTTTTCGGCTTCTTCGTTAATCAATGGGCTGGGCAAGCTAATTTGGATTTTTTCGTACAGGGCGTCCATGACGGAGTTTTTAAGCCTGGCTTGCAGGGCATTGGCCAATTCCCTCTCCATGTTGGTTTTTACGTCGGCCCGGAATGATTCCATCGTGCCTTCTTCAAGGCCATAGCTCTTGATGAACTCTTCATTGATTTCAGGCAGCGTTGGCTCTTCAACTTTGACCACGTCGACTTCAAACTCAGCTGTTTTACCAGCCAACTTGGTGTTGCCGTATTCTTCAGGGAAGGTGGTGGTGAAGTTTTTGCTTGCGCCTGCTTGAAGGCCGATAAGGTTTTCTTCAAAGCCCGGGATCATTTGGTTGGCGCCGATCTCAACCGAATAATTTTCCACCTTGCCATTTGTGAAGTTTTCTTCGTCGGCAATCCCAGAAAAGTTGATGGTGATGCGGTCTTTTTCCTGGGCGGAACGGTCAACCAATGTCCAAGTCAGTTTTTGGGTGCGCAGTTTTTCAATCATGGTGTCGACATCGGCTTCTTCGACGCTTGATAAGCTACGGACGACTTCCAGTTGGTCGAGCCCTTCCAATGGGATTTCTGGATAAACTTCGAAAATTGCTGTGTATTTGAAGCCTTCGCTTTCATCTACGGAGTCGATGTATGGCTGGCCTGCCGGTTTTAGCGCTTGGTTCTGTAAGGCTTCATAGTAGGTGGATTGGATCAGGTCTCCGGCGATTTCGCCGCGGACACGGTCACCATATAATTTTTTTACGATGTGTGCCGGTACTTTGCCGGGCCGGAATCCGTCGACCTTAACTTCGCGGGCTAAAGATTTGAAACGTGTCGCCATTTTCTCCTGAACTACTGATTCAGGCACGCTCACGGTCATTTTTCGGCTTAATTCTGATGTCTTCTCGACAGAAACTTGCATTTCTTTACTCCACGCATTTGATAAGGATTTTTTAGAGACGGATAGCCTCAATAGAACTGAAAATGCCTGGCTTCAATGAAGCCAGGCATTTTTAAGGAATTAAGTGGTGCGAACGGAGAGACTCGAACTCTCACAGGGCAACCTACTGGAACCTAAATCCAGCGCGTCTACCAATTTCGCCACGTTCGCACTTTGATTGAACGCGGCATTATATAGGCTTTGATGCAGGCATAACAAGCTATTATTTTGAAAATAACGCTTATTTCATTGGTGGCATAGGTAATTATGTTATCCTTAAAAATTTTAGAATAACCACTGTTACCTTCCGTCAGGGGCAATATGTCCATAGAAACCAAGCCACATTGGCTTCTTTTTAAGCTACACTGCAACTTCCAAAATCCCTCCTGCCCAGGTTTATAAAAGCCGTTTGTATTCTGCTGAAATTAATGACATGTCTAGTAATTATATGTTCGATAACGACGATTCTTTGGACGCGCTAAAAGTCCCGCCGCATTCCATCCCCGCAGAACAGGCTGTTTTGGGTGGTTTGATGCTGGATAACCAAACGTGGGATTCGGTCGCCGACAAGGTGGTGGAAACGGATTTTTATCGCCGCGACCATCGGCTGATTTTTAAAGTGATTGAGCAGCTGGCCAATAAGCAATCCCCGTTTGACATCATCACCATTTCCGAGGCGTTGGCGGCGGTCAGCGAGCTGGAAGACACGGGGGGGCTGGCGTATTTGGGCTGGCTGGCAAAAAATACCCCGAGCGCGGCGAATATTGTCACTTACGCCAATATCGTCCGCGACCGTTCGGTATTGCGCCAATTGATCCATGTCGGGACCGGCATCGCCGATTCGGCGTTTAATCCCGAAGGCCGCGAAACGTCCGAGCTCTTGGAAAATGCCGAGCGGGAAGTGTTCAAAATCGCCGAGCAAAAACAGCGTGGCCAAGGCGGCTTCATACCAATCAAGGCCTTGCTTGCCAAAGCGGTGGACCGTATCGAGACGCTGTTTGAGCAAGACGGCAATATCACCGGGGCGGCGACCGGATTCACGGATTTTGACCAGCTCACCTCAGGCTTGCAGCCTGCCGACTTGATTATTGTGGCGGGCAGGCCTTCCATGGGGAAAACCACGATAGCCATGAACATGGCGGAAAATATTGCTATCAAGAGCGATATGCCAGTCGCCGTGTTCAGTATGGAAATGCCCGGGGATGCGTTGGCGATGCGGATGATGTCGTCCTTGGGGCGCATCGACCAGCATAAGGTGCGTACCGGAAAACTGGAAGATGATGAGTGGCCGAGATTGACTTCGGCGATTAATTTGCTGGCGGAAACCAAGTTGTTCATTGACGATACGCCTGCGCTGTCGCCTACCGAAGTGCGTTCACGGGCCCGCCGGTTGACCCGCGAACACGGGCAGCTCGGCCTGATTGTCCTGGATTATCTGCAATTGATGCAATCGCCGTCCAGCGGCGACAACCGCGTCCAGCAAATATCCGACATTTCGCGCGGGCTAAAAGCCTTGGCGAAAGAGCTGAACGTGCCGGTCATCGCCTTATCGCAGCTGAACCGCAATCTGGAGCAACGCCCGAACAAGCGTCCGGTGATGTCGGATTTGCGCGAATCGGGCGCGATCGAACAGGACGCGGATTTGATTGTGTTTGTTTACCGTGACGAAGTCTATAACGAAGACAGCCCTGACAAAGGCATTGCCGAAATCATCATCGGCAAGCAACGTAACGGCCCCTTGGGTACGGTCAGGCTAACCTTTTTAGGGCAATACACCCGTTTTGAAAACTTTTCCGGGCAAAGTTATAGTGCCGAGGATTACGAATGACCCCTGCAGCTTATGCGGTACTCAATTTAAACGCGCTGAAACACAATTTGCAAAAAGTCCGTGACTGCGCCCCCGGCGCCAAGATCATGGCGGTCATTAAAGCCAACGGTTACGGGCATGGCATGTTGCGGGTTGCCGAAACTTTAGCCTCCGCCGCCGATGCGTTTGCGGTGGCGAGGGTGCAGGAAGGCATCCGCCTACGCAAGGCCGGGCTGCAAAACCGTATTGCCGTTTTGGAAGGCTTCACTTGTGCGGAAGAATTGGATGATTTGTTGGCTTATCAATTGGATGCGGTGGTGCATACGGGTAGCCAGCTGGGTTTGCTGGAGCGGCATGCCGGACAGGCGCAAATCGCCGTCTGGCTGAAACTCGATACCGGTATGAACCGCTTGGGTTTCAATGCGAAAGAATTCCCCGAGGCGCACCGGCGCCTAAGCCGCTGTGCTTCAGTCAGGCAGCCGGTCAACCTTATGACACATTTGGCGAACGCCGATGACATGCAAGACCCGATGACGATGACGCAAATCACCCTATTTGAACAAACGGTCGCAGGGGCGCCGGGTGAACGGAGCATTGCCAATTCCGCCGGCATCTTGGGCTGGCAAGCCGCGTTAACGGATTGGGTGCGTCCGGGCGTG
This sequence comes from Methylovulum miyakonense HT12, assembly GCF_000384075.1. Taxonomy (GTDB): domain Bacteria; phylum Pseudomonadota; class Gammaproteobacteria; order Methylococcales; family Methylomonadaceae; genus Methylovulum; species Methylovulum miyakonense. The sequence continues at coordinate 174,874 of NZ_KB913025.1, read as the reverse complement.
ATGCTTTATGGCATTTCGCCATTCCCTGATAGCACAGGCGGACAATTGGGTTTGCAACCCGTCATGGGGCTGCATTCACGGCTGATTGCCGTAAAGCCCTTGGCAAAAGGTGATTCCGTTGGGTATGGCTGCCGTTGGGTTTGTGGGCAGGACACGACTTTGGGTGTGGTGGCGATAGGTTACGGTGATGGTTATCCGCGTTATGCCAGGCCGGGGACGCCGGTATTGGTCAATGGCCAGCGCGTGCCCCTGATCGGGCGGGTGTCCATGGATATGATCACCGTTGATTTGGCAAGCCAGCCCGATGCCAAGCCGGGCGATGCGGTGACTTTGTGGGGCGAGGGTTTGGCGGTTGAGGAAATTGCTTTGTGTTCCGACACCATCCCTTATACCTTGGTGTGTGGTGTGACCCAACGGGTGCGCTTGGTCGAAGCCGGCGCAGGGGATAACCCCTTGTTACGAACGGTGTAAAATCAATTCCAGCACCAACTTGCTGCCAAAATAAGCCAGCAACAACAACACAAAACCACACACCGTCGATTGTATCGCCACTTTACCGCGCCACCCATAAAGTTTCCTGCCCAGCAGCAAGCCGGTAAAAATCAGCCACGCCAGTATGGACAGCACCGTTTTATGCACCAGATGCTGGGCGAACAGGTCTTCTACGAAAGCAAAGCCGCTGACCAGTGAAAACGTCAGGAAAAACAAGCCGGCAACGATCATTTGGAACAGCAGCGATTCCATTGCCTGTAGCGACGGTAACGATTGGACAAAGCGCTTCGGCGGGTGGCTTTTGAGTTGCTGGTTTTGGATGTAGAGCAGCACGGCTTGCAGGGCGGCGATATTTAACAGGCTAAAGGCGATGATGGAGGCCAATATGTGCGTGGTCATCCCCCAGCTGTAGCGTGACAAGTGTTGCGCCGGGTCGGCAAAGTTAATCTCAAGCCCCAACATGATGGCGGCGATGGGAAACAGTACGGCGCCGAGTTTTGCCACGGGTTTGTTCAAAGCGGCAATCAGCAGCACCAAGGCGACAATCATCGCCACTAATGAGGCGGTGCTAAAAAAACTAAAACTAAAGGTCTGGTGTCGTTGGAACGCCGAGGCGATGAAGGCGGCGTGCCCGCAAACAGCCGTCCAGGCCAGATAAATCGGCGTGCGTGGTAAGGTGTTTTGGCGAATCTGCCGGACGATGAACAGCGTGCTTGCCAAATAGGAAATAATTGCAAAAGTAGCGAGTGCTATGGAAATCATTGGCTTTTTTGGGCGATGATGAGGAGACGATGTAAACGGGATGGGTTTGGCGATGACGGCAAAGTGCAAAGGTCTCGTAGGCTATGTTAATATAACAGGTTAAATAGTCCTAGCGCATTTGTGCCTGTGGATAGCTTCTTTATCCTTATAAGAATAACAACGCCGATATGTTTGATACTTTAACCGACCGCTTAAGCGACACACTTAAAAAACTGAAAGGCCAGGCCCGGCTGACCGAAGACAATATCAAGGACGCTTTGCGCGAAGTGCGCATGGCCTTGCTGGAGGCTGATGTCGCACTGTCTGTGGTGACCGATTTTATTGAACAAGTGAAAATTGGCGCGTTAGGGCAGGAAGTCCAATCTAGCCTGACGCCTGGCCAGGCGATGATTAAGCTGGTTCAGGCCGAATTGGTCAAGGTGATGGGGGAGGCGAATGAAACGCTGAACCTGAAGGCCCAACCGCCTGCGGTGATCCTGATGGCGGGTTTGCAAGGCGCGGGTAAAACCACCACGGTTGCCAAACTGGGACGTTGGCTGAAGGAAAACCATAAGAAAAAAGTTGGCGTGGTCAGTGTGGACGTTTACCGTCCGGCGGCGATCAAGCAATTGGAAACCTTGGCGAATGATCTGTCCTTGGATTTTTTCCCTAGCGAAATTTTCCAAAACCCCGTTGATATAGCCCAAAATGCGATTGAAGCCGCCAAGAAGAAGTTTTTGGATGTGATCATCGTCGATACCGCAGGCCGTTTGCATGTCGATGATGAAATGATGGTCGAGATCAAGGCATTGCATGCGGCGATCAATCCGGTTGAAACTTTGTTCGTGGTCGACAGCATGACCGGGCAAGACGCGGCGATCACCGCCAAAGCCTTTAACGACGCCCTGCCATTGACGGGCGTGATCCTGACCAAAGCGGACGGTGATGCGCGGGGCGGGGCGGCATTGTCTATCCGCCATATCACGGGTAAGCCGATCAAGTTTATTGGGGTCGGCGAAAAAACCTCGGCGTTGGAGCCGTTCTATCCCGACCGTATCGCCTCACGTATTTTGGGCATGGGCGATATCCTCGGTCTGATTGAGGAAATCGAGAAGAAGGTTGACAAGGAAAAGGCCGAAAAATTTGCCAAGAAAATGCAAAAAGGCAAGGGCTTCGACATGGAAGATTTGCGCGAGCAGCTGGTGCAAATGCAAAGCATGGGCGGAATTGGTTCCATGATGGAAAAAATGCCTGGCATGAGCAAAGTGCCGCAAGAAATCAAAGAAAAAATGAATGATAAAATGTTGGCGCGGCAAATTGCCGTGATCAACTCTATGACCATGCAGGAACGCCGCTTTCCCGATTTGATCAAAGGCAACCGCAAAAAACGCATTGCCGCAGGTTGTGGCCAGGAATTGCAAGATGTCAACCGCATCTTGAAGCAGCATCTGATGATGCAGAAGGTCATGAAAAAAATGAAAAACGGCAATATGGCGAATATGATGCGCGGCCTTAAGGGCAATGCTCGTAACATCAGACGATAAGCCGCGGACAAAAGATGTGCTGATAGAGTGATGTAAATGGTAATTTTTCTTCACTTATCAGTAAATTCGCGTAAAATAGTTGGATTAACAATTACTGAATGTTTTTTCGAGGAAATTAGATGGTAACCATTCGTCTTTCAAGAGGTGGTGCAAAAAACCGCCCTTTTTACCACGTCGTTGTAACCGATAGCCGCAGTTCGCGTGATGGGCGTTATATTGAGCGCGTTGGTTTTTTTAACCCATTGGCGCGTGGCAATGAAGAAAGGTTACGTTTAGACGGTGAACGCGTTGCTTACTGGCAAGCAAACGGTGCACAACCTTCTGACCGCGTTGCGAAATTGATTAAAGACGCAGCAAAAGCGGCTGCCTAATCCGTTTGCCAGGCAAAGAACTTATCAACGTTGGCGAAGTTTCCGGCGTTTTTGGTATAAAAGGCTGGGTAAAGGTATTTTCATTTACCGATGACCGCGAGAATATCCTTAACTATTCGCCTTGGCTGCTAAAAAAAGGCGGTGAGGCCAAGACAGTTAATGTCCTTGAAGGCGCCTTGCAAGGCGGTGCGGTGGTTGCCAAGCTCGAAGGCATAACGGACAGGGATCAGGCGGCAGCCTTAATGGGCTGGACGATTTTTATCACGCCTGAACAATTGCCAAAAGCAGCGGAAGACGAATACTATTGGTCGGATCTGATCGGCCTGAATGTCGAAACCGTCGAAGGCGTGCAGTTAGGTAGTGTCGAAAACCTGTTGGAAACGGGGGCTAACGACGTGGTGATCGTCAAAGGTGAGCGTGACCGGGCAATCCCGTTTTTACAAGGACAAACCGTTATCCGCATTGATTTGCCGGCGCAAAAAATGGTCGTTGATTGGGATCCTGATTTTTGATGGTGCTGACACGTTTTGATGTGGTCACCTTATTTCCGGAAATGGTCACGGCGGCGGCAAGCTACGGCGTAACAGGCCGGGCTATCGAACGCAATATCGTCAGCTTGTCAGTCTGGAACCCAAGGGATTACACCCATGACCGGCATAGGACGGTCGATGACCGTCCTTACGGCGGCGGGCCAGGGATGGTCATGAAATACCAGCCGTTGCATGATGCCGTAATTGACGCCAAACAAGCCCATAGTGGCGCAAGCAAAGTGGTTTGTTTAAGCCCGCAAGGCAAGCCGCTTACCCAAGCCTTGCTCAAGGAGGCCTGCCAGCTTTCCCAATTGGTGTTGGTGGCGGGGCGTTATGAAGGCATGGACGAACGTTTTGTTGATTTGGATTGTGATGAAGAATGGTCGCTAGGCGATTATGTCATCAGCGGCGGTGAGCTTGCCGCGTTAATAGTGATTGATGCCATCACCCGTTTGTTACCCGGCGTGCTGGGTGATGCCGAATCTGCCCAGCAAGATTCCTATATGGCCGGATTGCTGGATTGCCCTCACTATACCCGGCCCGAACAGATTAATGACCGTGCAGTACCCGATGTGTTAATGGGCGGAAACCATGCGGACATAACCCGTTGGCGGATGAAGCAAGCATTGGGAAGAACCTGGCAAAGACGGCCAGATTTATTAAAAAATAAGAATTTAGACGCAGACCAGGAAAAGCTGCTAAAAGAATTTATAGTAGAATTGAATTAAAGGTGTAGTGATGAGCAATATTATTGATGAATTGGAAGCCCTGCAATTGAAACAGATCCCTGAATTTAATTCAGGCGACACCGTTGTAGTGCAAGTAAAAGTAAAAGAAGGCGAACGTGAGCGTATCCAGGCATTTGAAGGCATCGTGATCGCAAAACGTAACCGTGGTTTAAATTCTGCCTTCACCGTCAGAAAAATTTCCCACGGCACGGGTGTCGAGCGTGTTTTCCAAACCCACAGCCCTATGATCAGCGAAATCATCGTCAAACGCCGTGGTGATGTCCGCCGCGCCAAACTGTACTACCTGCGTGATTTGACCGGTAAGGCAGCGCGTATCAAAGAAAAGCTGTAAACGGTTTGATTGCCGCTTACGAAAAAAGGCAGCTCAGGCTGCCTTTTTTGTGTCCGGCCTTTTTAAGGCCGCCTTCAATGACACGCCCATTATTTGCCATTTTGTTTTATGTCATTTGTTGGCTTGGGATTCCCGAACCCGTGTTGGCTAAGGCTGGGAAAAAAAGCCATCCCGTTAAAAAAGTGGATGTCAGGCCAAATGCCAACGATGACGATGTCTGGACTTTTAGCCTAGAATCGGACACCTATGAGTCGGCTGCGTATTTGAGCCCCACGGTAGATTTTTCCTCAAGGGATGGGTGGGATTTACAAGCCGCGTTTTATAACATCCCCATTTATGGCGGAGGGGCTCAAAATTACGAATGGGACAGCTACCTCAACCTCTCAAAAACCTTCGAAATAAATGCCAGCTTTAGATCAGTGCTGGGATTGCAGAATGGGACAACCTTATTCTCAAGCAGCAGGAAATGGCATAATTTCGACTACGGCTTGCTCATTTATCAGCCATTCCCGTTTCTAAATGTCCATGCCGGAACGTATTGGGCCAATAAAGCCCTGGCCACCACAACGGACGTGATGGGCTATACCACAGGATTCAGTTTGGAGTTTGTCAAGGATAAGTTGTCGTTTCAGGGCGACTATTACAGCGGGCATTCCAACGTTTCGGGTGCGGTCGTCAACCTGTTTTACCAATGCTTGCCTAAAACCCAATTTTATCTGGGGGTGGGGGTGCCGGAAACTAATTCGGGCAATGAATTTTACGGCATCGTAGGTTTCAGCGTCTCTTCACAATAACTATCCCCGCCGATGGGGTTCGTGGCGGTGTTTTTTACAACGCCTTGTCTAAGATTACATCGCCACCGATTCTTGGTGGGTCCAGCCAGCTACCGCCTCTTGAGTGAACCTGATCGTAAAACCCCACGTTGCCGCAACCCATTATTGTAGCCCCGCCAGTCCCGTCAGCCTTATAGCCAGGCTTTTTGATTTTATGGCGACGGGATTCTTATTGTGCTTATACGGCATGGCGTGAAACCCATTGGCACAGTGCATCCACGATGACGCCATATAACCGGTTTGAATGCTGGAAAACTGGTTTATTCAACAACGCCCGGAAAACCGGTTCGGCCCCTGGTCAAATTGACCGCCGCCGCATTTATTAGCCCGCCCATCCAAACCATTTCCAAGCTCACCCAGCGCTGGCACGAGGTTGCGAAGTCGGAAGATAGGGTTATCTTATGGCCCCCTCGAGTGCAGTTTGTCAGCCAACCTTGCTTTTCGCTGTAAGCCAACAGGTTTCGTACCGTACCACGGGCCATCGAAAAGTTTTTCGATAAAATTACCGATGGTGCTTGGGCATACCATTCCCCTTGTTCAAAACGCATCGAACGGGTGATCTCCATTAAAGTTACATAGCCGTTTTCCCTCAACAAGAAATAATCTACGGCAGGAAACGCTTCCGACAAACCAAAACGGTCATGACGATAGGCGTACACGATATAGGTCATCAGTTCACCAAGAATTTCCGGTGTGGCAGCCAGTTCTTGTGGCGATTTGATCAATGGTACGGCCCGCCCTACGGCATCGAGATAGCTTTCCAGCCAATGTAAAGCCGGGCCAATCATTTTTTCCGTCGGTTCCAGTAATTTAACCCGCCGATCCGACGATTCCACGCGCCTCAACTGCCCGGCCACCACAGCCAAACCCAACATGGCTTTAACCCGTGTTGGCGATGCCAAAATTCCCTGGTTACTACCTAATGCATACAACTCTTGGATGCGGGTATAAGTCACCCCCGGCCCGTCCAGTCCACGACGGTGATGCAAATACATGACAAACCCCATTAAAGCAAAGCGGGGGATTTCACGCGCAATTTTATTAAGCAGCCAATTTGAGGCATAAGCGTTCAGCATGTTTTCGGCAAATCCACGGCATGCGTCGTGAAAATTTGGGGTAAGTTGCAATAGATCTGCGCACTCATACAAAACTTGCCGGTCCAATGTTCCGGTTTTCCACTCATGGGCAGGCGAGTTTAGCCACTTGGGTTGCGAATGGTATTTCAAATTAGGGTTTAAGTTTGCCATCGGTAAGCCTTAATAAATACTTTACTATTGTCATAAGCATAGCAGCTAAAACATAAAGTATTTGATTCGGGGGAGGTTTTGGCACCTTTCCGTAACGGCTCATCAGCATTGCCAACGGTAAGGGCAGTCGGCTCTTTGTGCGGGCGGTGCGGGCTTTTTAACTCTTTAGCTGTGAAGTGGCGTAGCCCACTGTTCCGACCCAACATGGTAGCTACGCGGTATCTTTAGGGATAAATAAAGGGGGCATGTAAAACCGGGGGAGTTAATGGATGGGGATAGGCGCTGGCGTGACCTGTTGCAAAACAACTGTTTTTCACTGCGCCTAAGGATCAACAATAAAATCGGTTTGACTGTCCCCTGGTTTTGCATGCCCCCAAGATTGTCAGCCAAAAGTAGTTAGATTGGTAGGGGTTCATTTATTTGGAAGTTACGCATTGACAACAGTCATTATATAAAAATCATGAGGTTGCCAGCGATTTATAAAAAAACCTTAGCCAAGTATAGTTTAAATGAATATGTAAGGTATCGTTTCTTATATGTTTGTTTTAAATAATAAATTTTTTATATATCTTCACGCTGGCAAGGTTTTCAAAAACTTCTCTCTGTCACGCGTAACTTCTATTGTCTTTTCCACGTCATGATAGAGAGGGTTCAATAATGGGAATTAGTATCGCTTCAGCTCCAGGCGACAAGGGTGTGCGTCTTGTCGATCCAGTTTCGGTTTCATTTGAAGGAAAAGTGGTGCTTTTGGCCAGGGCGGCAAAGCAATCCGTAAACATGATTTACTACAATGTATCTACTAATGCCCCCGTTCAGGATGGTGATGCTGGGTTTGTAGGCTGGGAAAGCATCGACCTTACCCAGATTGGTGTCAGCTTGGATTCTGCGTCGACGCCGCTCCGGGTCTCCGGAATGGGCCTCATCAGCGCGCCGCCAACCTTTGAGCCGGCACTGGCGGATGCGCCATTCTGTGCTGTTTCCGATAACCGATATATCTATCTCTTTCGGCTCAGCACCGTGGGCACGCTCTATCTGAACCGCTTTTTACTGGTTTCAGTTTCGGCCAGCGATTCCAGGGCAGACGCGGGGGGAGAGCCTCAAGCGAACTTTGAATTGCAGCCAGCCTGGGAAGTGCGCTACCGCAGAAGCGGGCTCAGGGATACTCCCGCAGGCCCGCAGGACACGCTGGGGTATCGGGGCATGACGGGCGATCCCTTCATCGAACCAACGATGGAACTGGTTGAGGTGCAAGGCGTTCTCGGCGGCAATGTTGCTCCGGTCACGCCCGGTAATTTCGCCGTTATCCTTACACCAAGTGCGACAGGCGCGGGCTCCAGATGGCAGTTTGTGGTTGCGACAGCAGATTCGGTGACCGTGTCCTCCTACGCCCAGTTGAAAAGCGGATTACCGCAACTCGATCCGGGCCTTTCGGCAGTATCCAGCATCTGTCCCGGAGGTTCAAACCCTCAACTGACGTTCACCAAAGGGGTCGATGCGGTCTTGTACGGAGACCAGGAGGCAGCCGACCCTAACAATCCAGACCAAGGGACGCTGAAGCGGGGCGCGCGCGTCATGATTGCCGCCCCGTCGGCAGCGGGCATGGCTATCTTCGATTTCGGGCTGCTTCCGGATGGGACGCTGCCTGCATACCCTAACGCGCAGCTTGTGCAAGCCGTTGACGGGGGAGAAGCCCCCTACCTCAACAACGTCGTGGGGTCTTTGGGAGGCATCACCATTTGCTCCGCCCTGTTGGAAAACGTTCAGGCATCAGCCCCACCACGTTTACTGGAAAGCAAAGACGGGCTGATTCGTTTGTATTACGCGGGTTTACCAGTAAACGGGGATGCACCCTTCATGGTCGCGCAGTACAGCACCATGACCGCTCGCGTGTCGGTGCAAGTGCCATGGATCGCGGGAAACGAAACCGGCCAGATCGACATGGTCGCCAATGGAGCCAGCTTCCTGTTCTCAAATTTCCAGGTCATGGTCGAGTACGGTATTTCCCCGGATATTTGCAACGTCGCAGTTAACTATGGAAACACCAACCTTGGCGAGGAGAGGTGGGTTGGTGTTCCGCGGCAGGCCGACCAATTCGTTGCCGTCCTGATGGGAAACGCAAGCTACGATCCGAATGACGCCGGGGTGAAGAATGGGACGCGCGTGTTTTTCGACTATACCGGCCAGCGGCCCATCGCAAGGCTCCCTTTGCTAAACGCGGAAAACGGCGCAACCACAGGCTACCTGGGCTTAGTTTCGGCGCGTGGCGATGTGCCGTTGCAAACGGTAACCGCCACTTCTGACGGCGAACAACTTCAACTCACGCTGCAGTTTACCGCCCACGGGAAGCCGATAACGCAAACCTGGCAGGGATTGCCGGTCGACCCGTATCAAGCGTCAGTCATCTTGAGGGGCGACGCCGCAAACTCCGGTTACTATGCTCCCGGCGAGAATGATACGCTGGCGCTCAGCCTGCTTGCCTCGGGTGACCCACTTATCTTGTTCCTCAAAAGCGGGGCGCTGGATGTTTCAATTGCGATCTCGGAAAGCGCCACGCCAAACACCGTCGGCTGCTCGGTCAACGGAGGTGGCGCGGTGGAGTTCCCGGCGAATCAGCAGGCTTTCGCGGCGCAATTGCTGTCCCAATACCCGGATATCTTCCTCTGGGTGTCGCCAGGTTCCGCGTTGGGGCTGATCATCCAGCAGCCCGAAGTGGCCTTCCGCCCGGATCAGAATCCTTCCGGCGGCCTGAGCCTCGCGGCACTGGCAAGCCTTTTCGGCGTAATCCCCCCTTCCTCTACCGATCCCGTGGGCGCTGGCGCCGTGACCGCCGCCGTTATGAACGGGCGGCAGTACTCGCCGGATCAGCAGTACGTCATCGAGATTGCCGCCACCGACGGCATCCCGCTGACGCTCTACCTGCAACCCGGCATAACCACGGCATCGGTGGAAATTTTGGCCGCTTCAAGCGGCATGTCGGACGAGGTTGATCTGTTGTTCCAGCGCGACGCGACGACCCCCTTGGTGCGGATTTACGGGATGCCGCTGGACAGCGAGGAGTTCGTTTCCCGGTTGGCCCAGGAAGCGGGCGTGGCTGGCGCGATCCTCGCCATCGCCGTTAATCCTGCGGGTGGAGGCATTGTTGCGGGCGCTTACGATGCGAAGCTTGCCGAGGGCGCAAGCAGCGGATTGCTGTTTCCGCAAAGCCTGCTGCAAGCGGTTGCCGTCTTCACCGGGTTCCCGGCGAACGGTCTGCCGCCTATGGTGCAGAAATGCGGTGCCGCGGCGCAGGCACCGGACGCCATGGGGGGATGGATGGCGGCACCCAGTCAAGAGGCGATTGAACTGGACGGCTCCGGTTTGGTTTGGATTGACGCGGATCAGAACCAATTCAACCTGCTGGATCCCGCGACTAGCATGACCCTGGAAGCATGGATCGCTCCCGGTGACGGCGGGACGGTGATGGCGTTTAACGGGGCCGGCGGCCCCCCTTGCCTTACTTTTGGGTCGCTACAGGCGGAGGAATCATCCTATATCCTCATCAGCGTTCCCGGAAGCAGCGATTTTTTGGACTCGAATACACTGACCTTCGAAATGTGGGTCAACCCGACGCCAAACGCGCAGGGGTCGATTCTGGGGGTTTATGATCCCCTCGATAACAATGTTTGGCTTAGCCTCGGGCTAAACCCACAGAGCCACCTATTCGTTGTTCCAACACCATCACCAGTACCTGATGGTTGGAATCCGACTTTGACGCCGAATATCTGGAATCATGTCGCCATCACCGCAACGGTATCGGCCTCGGCTTCTGAGACAATTTTTACTATTTTCTTAAACGGGATACCGCAACCAACGTACAGCATACCGATCACCGTTTGGCGGTGGACCAAGCCATCGGGAAACGCCCTCTTTTTCTATATTGGGGGAAGAGATAAGTCTGCTTATCTTCCTCCCACCGCGGCGTGCAGCCTTGCGGAAGTCCGTTTCTGGCAAAGCGCGCGCACGCAGGATGAACTCTTAAGCACAATGTTCAGCACGCTGATGGGGTCTGAGCCAGGGCTGGAAGGCTACTGGAGGCTTCTCGATGCGCCGGGAATGGGGGCTATTTTTGCGAACTCATGTTTGAATCCTGGCGCTGCGCCGTTCGGACTCATGAACCTGAGTGATACGCAAGCGGTCAGCGGGGCGCAAACGGGTGTTGTCCAGCCGAGTTTCGTGCTGGCCACCGCGACGCAACCGTGCCTTTCGATCACCGGCAGTTCGGCCGCGGATTCATCTAACGCCATGGCCAACTTCTGCCTGACCAGTGGAAACAACCTGATCCAGGATCAAACCCAATTCACCATGGAACTTTGGCTCAACCCGGCCACGGCGGGTGCGGTCTTGTGCCTAGTGTGCGTTGATCAACCTGGAGATTTGCTTGAGCTTGAGCTGGCTCTGAACTCGACGCTCAATCCGTATTTGAATTTCCTTGGAGTCGGTAAGTATGAGGGCAGTTCGTGGGAATCGCAGCCGAGTTCGATCCAACTGGATCCGGGAGTCTGGACCCATCTTGCCGTTGCAGGGTCGCTGGGCTCAGATGGCGTGTGGAGGTACAGCCTGTACATCAATGGCGTTCAGCCCGATGCAGAGATAGCCACACCGGAGGGAGGCGGAAGCCTCAGCACCATTCTCAGTCAGGGGGCTTATTTTTCTGTGGGTGAAGCCGCTCAGAGCAACGCGATTCTGTCGTCCGCCGTAGCGGATTACGCCCAGGTACGTCTGTGGCAGTCGTTCCTCTCCCCTGAAAATGTACGGCGCGGGATGACGGTTGCGCTCACTGGCTACGAAGACGGCTTGCTGGGGAGTTGGGCCCTCAGCGAAGACCCGATGTATAGCTCCTTTTTTGCGAATGGCTGTGCCGCGACCGGGGGCGCCGTAAATCTCATCATCTACCCGTCGGCCGACCAGCCGATATCCCAAGGCATCTTCACCGGATGTCAGAATGTGATCGCCGCAGTGGGTGGCAGTGATCCGGTCATGACGGACGCTGTTGTTTTAGCCGATGCCTGGAACCATGTCGCGGTCGCCTGGGAGGCGGGGTGCGGAGTCGCGTTCCAGAAGGCTAACGGTAACGATGTGGACTGTGGCAACTCGGCGGAATTCGATTTAGGCGTTTCGCTTTCAATCGAAGCCTGGATATTGGTTCCTGCCTTCCCTAATGCGCCGTGCGCGATCGTTTCCAAGTGGGGAGACGAGCCAGCTTCGGAAAGTTTTTACCTAGGCCTGGACTCCTTAGGCAATGTGACCGCACATGTGTTGCTCGCGGATGCCAGCACAAGGTGGACGGTGACCTCGACCGGCGTGAACGTCACGGACGGGAAAGCCCATCACCTTGTATTCACGTACGCCTCTTCCGCATACTCCCCGCCGCAAGATGACAACATTTCCGGGCCTCAGTCCCAGGGAAATCTGGCTTTGTTTGTAGACGGACAGGCGGTGGCGGTCATACAAACCACCTCTGGCCCGCAGCCAAGGCAAGGTTTGCCCACGTTCTGGCTGAACCAGGCTGAAGCGGCCATTCAAACCACGCCAACGCCCGTGATACTTGGCGCCACAGCCATGCCAACATCCGTATTCCTATTGCTTGGCGCTATAATGGCGGGAAACGCCTATTTCCAGGGAAGTCTGGGGGGAGTGCGGATCTGGTCTGTCGCGCTCAGCGCCGTACAGGTTCAGCAAGCCATGCGGCAACGCCGGGCCTTTGGGACAGATGGCTGCATCGCCGCCTGGTGGTTCATGGAACAGGAAGGCGATTGGGCCTACGACAGCGTTTCCAACAACAACGCGCGCCTTGCGGACAGCTCAATGTGGACTATTATCGGTGAGCTGTCGAGCCTGGCGGTCTACGTGAACGGCGAGCCGGCGCCAGCCATAGGCCCGGCGCCCGAGGGTTTGTACCCCGGTTACAACTGGGGCGATCCTGGGTTTGCCATTGGCGGATCGTACCTGGACCAGGCGGAACTGGGCGGTTTCCTCGGACAAATCGATGAGGTGCGGATCTGGAACATAGTCCGCACTGGCAGGCAGATTGACGCCACCCAGTTCTCGACGCTTAAAGGCGACGAATCAGGTCTTGTCGGTTATTGGAACTTCGACAACAACACCTTCAACGACCAGACCGGAAATGGCAACAACGGCGTCGGGATTGGCCAGACACCGACATTTGTGGCTTCGGCAGCGCCCGTCAGCAATGAAGGGCCGTCTGTTTTAAACGTATACGGAGGCCAGGCGACCACGTTCCAGTCCTCCTTGTCCGGGACGCCGGCTATCATCGAGTTCGCCGATGTGGATCGCGGGGCCGATGGCACGCTGGTGTCCACCTTGCAGCGCGGGTATTACTTTGTCGATGGCTTCCTCAATATCACGCCGGGTTTCCGGGTGGGCGACCTGCGCATGATCTATCTCGGACAGGTGCAAACCGCGCCAACACTGGTGGGGTTCATTGAAGGCGCGCCACCAGTGCCGAGTGAAAATCTCACGAATCCTTGGAACGGCACCTATACGTCTTTTTACTACGGCACCAGCAGCGTGACGTTGACGGAAGCGGAGTCCACTGCGGTGAGTTTTTCGGTCGGGAGGGACGCAGGCCAATCCATGGATATCTCCGGTTCGTTAGGGTTTTCGGTCGATGTAAATGCCTCAGCCTCGATAGGGTTTATTGCCGAAGTTTCCGGCACTATCGCTGAGGCGGGCTTTAATATTGCCGCCTTGGCGGGCGGTATGATGGGATCAAGCACAGGAGAAACAACCGTTCGTTCCTCGTCCTGGGCCCAGACCATCTCGGATACTTATAGTCTACGAGGACAATGGGAAGATCCAGGCAACATACTGAACACTGCCGTATCGCAGCGGTTTCTGCCCTCGAACACGGGTTACGCGCTGGTGACGTCGATGACGGCGGACCTTTACGTCCTTCAACTCAATACGACTGGCGCGATGGCCGGGAAGATCGCCGTTCCCAATCTCGAAATTCCGCCGGATAAGAACATCATCGTGTTTCAGATGGATCCGGGCTACATCAAGAATGGCACGCTCGACGGCAAAATCGGCCTGCTGAACGACCCCGATTATCCGGCGGCCGATTTCGAACGTGGAAGTTATTTCAAGCCACTCGAAGCCTACCGGTTGAAAGCCGATATCGAGCGGCAGACGCTCGCTTTAGGCGCCTACTACGAGCAGTTCAATCCCCAGAGCCAGACCGCGTTGGGCAGTCCTGTATTCGACAACAACTCCACCGTCCCGGAGAATACTGAGGCGGAAGGCAAGCTCTTTGTAAACCGTTCGAATGGCGGCAAGTCTGTGCGCAAGAGCATCGTGAACAGTTATGTATGGACGGCCGCCGGGGGCTTGCATGCTGAACAGGAGCAATTCACCGATGAGCGGCAGACTACCTGGTCGGCTTCCGCGAACAGTAGCGTCAATACTGGCTTTTCGATGAGCGGCAAAGCTTTGTTCGGCCCCGGAGTGGTGTTTGGCCCTACCGGCAGCTTTGATTTCCTCTATAACTGGCAGGTTAGCGCGACGGCCAGCAAAACCAAGACCGAAAGCACCGGCTTTGGCTTGAACGTGGCGGTCACGGGCGAACCGATCCTCGAAGCGTTGGACAGCAGCGGCCAGAATTACACTCGCCAACTCTGTCCGGGCAAGGTGAGCGCTTATCGCTTCAATGCCTTCTATTTGCATCCCGACGCCGCGAACGCGGATGCATTTACCAGTATCGTTGATCAGAGCTGGCTACGAAGCAGCGATCCAAACGCCGTGGCGCTACGCGAGGCCAGTATAGCTGGCAACGAAGTATGGCGCGTTCTCTATCGGGTCACCTACGTTAGCCGGGTTCCGCCAGCATTCAGCGGCACGCCCAACGAAACCCTCCAGCCCGACTTCAACCGGACCATCGATGTTTCAGACAACGCCGCCCTGATCGCACTGATTCTGGACAATCTGGGGGATAAGGAAGCGACGCCCGCCAACGTGGGGACCGCCATTACGGCGGTAGTGAATCCGGCCGCAGCGAATTCCCCACTTGGCGCGTTGGTTCCCTGGTGGGACACCGTGAGGCCCAATGCTGATCCCGCCTGGATGGGGGAGCTGCTGTACGATGTCCTCTCTTATATGCTGACGGGTTTCGCCACTGGCGCGGTGACAAACTCGGGCCAGCAGGCCGCCACAGCACGATTACACCCACAAACAGCGGCTTTTCTGCGGGCTCCACGCCACAGGGGGCGTTGCTGAATAAATCGGCTATTGGGTAAGCGATAATTTATATAAAGTTGATTTTTAATATATATATTTTATTTAACCCATTCTGGAGCGAGGGTGGCATTGCAGATTTTGTCGCTATCTCAACCTGATAGCGGACTGGATACAAGCGCTAGCACTCAGTCAATGTTGAATTGTCAGTATTATTTTCGTAGGGGCGAGCGGTTGCCCGCCTGATCGCTACGGATGTTGGCACAGGCCATAAAAGGCGGACAACCGTCCGCCCGGGTTTAGACTGGCCCGACAAAAAATCAATGGCTGGGCGCTAAGTTACATGTCGTTTTTGCGATAGCGGATAGGCTCTACCGCAGCCAATTGGCCCGACCAATGTAGGATGGGGTAGGCCAGTTGGCTGTTGCCAAGCTTTAAGTTTTTTATATTGACATCTAAGAGATAAAAAATGCCAATTTTTAACGGAAGCGCTGGCAACGGCGCGGATACAATAATGGGTTGCGGCAACGCGGTGATTTTACGATCTAGTCCATTCAAGAGGCGGTAGCTGGCTGGCGCCCGGCCAAGACCGGAGCGCGAGGTCGACACCCAAGTGTGATATCGCGAAATGGCAACTGCGATGTTTAACCGACGGTTTAATGAATTCGTTTGTCCGTGTCATGAAAGCATGTGGACTGCCACAGCAAAAAAGGGAAGTTTGGGTCGGTGTGGCCGCACCCAATGGATGACAAGCCTGGGCGGTCATAACCGGTATCCGTAAAAGTTTAACGGGTGTTAAAAATGGGTGGTTTTGCCTGAGTTTTGATTTATTCAACAATGCCCCCGAAACTACGGCAGGTAGCCAGTTGCTTGTAAACCAATAGCACATTGTAAGGGCGGCTATCCTTTTTGATGCTTTCAAACAAAGTGCCAATTTCGCTTTCTTCGCCTTTTAGGGATTGGATGAGAAAACGGGCCGGATAAAGTGGCAACCCGGTTGTATCATGGCTTGCGGGATGGTTTGAGTATGTCAAGCAAGTTGTCCTCGGACATTTCTTGCTTGGTGAGGTTTACATAGGCAAGTGTGTGTAGCGGCGTTTGTACCCTAATATATAATTTTTTCAGTGGCTCAGGCATTGTGGAGCCCGTTATTTTTTGGGCTCCAAGGTCACCGATACGGTAAGGGGCATTTAGTGGTTAGGTACCAATACTACCGGTTTTGATTCCGGCAATGTCCACATGGCTCCGGTCAATGGGTCAATGACGAACATGCCTAGCCCCCATCCAAATAAAAGGTTGCCCCAATACCAGTTGTTTAAGTGCGAATTAAGTGGGGCGGTTTGGGTGCCATAACCTTCTTTTTGAAATTTAAGGGTATATTTCTCGCCTTTAAAATAGCCTGCATCGGGTTTAAGGGTGACTGTGGCGGGTGTTTTGCCGCTGTGTACGGTTTTGCCTTGCTGGTTGATGACCACAAAATCGGCGCGGTCAGGTAAGCTAGTGATGCTGGTGGGGTGTGTTGAATCGGTGACGATACTGGCGCAGCCTGCTAGCGAGGCGATGGCTATCGAGATAACAATATTTTTTTGAGACAGCATAATAATACCTTAAAAAATAAATTAAAAATGACAGGAAGGTGGCAAGAAGGTGGGATCCGTTTACTTCATCATTTCCTTTTTGAATAACGTATCCAGTTTTCGGTTGGTCTGTTCGCCGTAGTTTCTGTTATCTAGCGCTTGCCGTGGAGGGACTGCGACTGTTTGGCGAGGTGTTGCTTCAGGTGAGGCAATGACCGAGTCGTCGGGCGGGCAGGTGTCAAGACGGAAAGCGTCGTTGTATTGGGTGTCTTTATCAAAATCATCCCAAATGTATAACGGGTAGGCAATGGGCTTGGTAGGTATCGGTAGGGATATGAAGTCGGCAAAACTGACTCCCACGCGCCCGAGGGTGTTGATTAGCCCTTTAGCAAGCCCTCCGGTGATACCGTAAAAAATATTGCTGTCGTTGGTGGTGTTGATGATATTTTTGGGGATTTCCAATAAGCTTGAGTCAAAGTTGCTCACCATGCGCAAGGCTTTTTCGTTAATCTTTTGGCCATAACTGCACGGGGGCCGGTTTTGGATATTGTCGGCCTCCGCAGCAATTTCGGTATCGTCATTATATTGATCTGCCAAGCATTGGGGGAGGTAAGCGGTCATCAGCCCGGTGCATAAGAAATACACAAAGAAACGGTTAGATTTAATCATGGCAAATCCTGTAAGTTAGTTGTAATGATGGAATTAGTATAGCAGAGCTTGCATTTTTTATTTTCCCAATGCTTTGGCAAAAACATCCGCCATTGTGCCCCGTACTGGTTCGGTTTTTTTAGGTGGGGCGGAAGGCCGCTTAGTTAAGTTTTTTTCGGTCTTTGCTGGTGTTGTTGGACGGGCGTCTGGTGATGTTTTCATGCTCAAGGCAATGCGTTTGCGGGCGACATCAATTTCCAGCACGGTGACTTTGACTATGTCGCCGACTTTAACGGCTTCTTTGGCATCTTTAATAAATGTGTCGGACAGGTGTGAAATATGCACTAGCCCGTCCTGATGGACGCCTATATCGACAAATGCCCCAAAATTAGCGACATTGCTGACGATCCCTTCCAGTTTCATCCCTACTTCAAGGTCGGTGATTTTTTCAATACCGGCGGTAAAAGCCAGGCTTTTAAATTCTGGCCTAGGGTCGCGGCCTGGTTTTTCAAGTTCTTGTAAAATATCGGTTACGGTAGGTAAACCAAAATCGCCGTTAGTGTAACAGTTAGGGTTTAGGTTGCGCAAAAACTGGCTTTGGCCGATCAGATCGCGGATGGATTTGCCCGTATCCTTAATGATGGCTTCAACTAAGGGATACGCCTCAGGATGGACAGCGGATGCATCTAGCGGATTATCGCCGTTCATAATCCGTAAAAACCCTGCCGCTTGTTCATAAGTTTTGCCTCCTAAACGGGGGATTTTTTTCAGTTGTTCACGGTTCGTGAAAGATCCGTGTTCGTTCCGGTAAGCGACAATGTTCTCGCTGACACTAGTCGATAAGCCTGACACTTGTTTTAGTAATGGCACGGATGCGGTATTGACATCAACACCCACGGCGTTTACGCAGTCTTCAACAACGGCATCCAGGCTACGTGCCAACTGCACCGGATTGACGTCATGCTGGTATTGGCCTACGCCTATTGATTTAGGGTCAATTTTTACCAACTCCGCCAGAGGGTCTTGTAAGCGTCTGGCTATGGAAACGGCGCCACGCAAGGAAACGTCCAATTCCGGGAATTCTTTGGCGGCGAGTTCCGAGGCCGAATATACCGACGCCCCCGCTTCGGACACGACGATTTTGGCGATATTCAATTCTGGATATTGCTTGATGACATCGGCAACCAATTGGTCGGTTTCCCTGGAAGCGGTGCCATTACCGATGCTGACCAAATTGACGCCATGTTTCTGGATCAGTTGCGCAAGTGCGGCGATGGACTCAGTCCATTGTTTGCGTGGCGGGTGTGGGTATATAGTGTCAGTCGCCAGCAATTTACCGTTTGCGTCAACAACCGCCACTTTAACGCCAGTGCGTATGCCGGGGTCTAGCCCCATGGTGATTTTGCCCCCGGCAGGTGCGGCCAACAGCAAGGCACGTAAATTACTGGCAAAAACCTTGATGGCCTCCTGTTCGGCCGCTTCCCGCAAACGTAATTTCAAATCCGCGTCAATGCGGGTGAACAGCTTGATTTTCCAAGCATAACGGGCGGTTTCGGCTAGCCAACTATCAGCAGGGCGGGTCGTGTCCGTGATTTTAAGATGGCGGGCGACAAATTGCCCGCAAAGTTCGTGTTCCACCTTGTCGTCAATTGCTGGCTGTAGGTTTATTGCCAATAAATTCTCGTTACGGCCACGTAATAACGCTAATGCACGGTGCGAAGGGATTTTGTTGATGGCTTCGCGGTAATCAAAATAATCCTTAAACTTTTCGGCCTGTTGTTCTTTGCCCGCTACGACGGTAGCGTGCACAATACCATTTTGCCAAACCCGTTCACGCAGTTCTGCCAAGAGTTCGGCATTTTCTGAGATCCGTTCCATGATAATTTGCCGTGCGCCTTCCAATGCCGCTGAAATATCGCCGATGCCTTTGTCTTCATTAAGATATTCTGCGGCGATTTGTTCTGGTATCAATAGGCGGTCATGCAACAGGGTATCCGCGAGCGGTTCTAATCCGGCTTCACGGGCAATCTGTGCTTTAGTGCGGCGTTTAGGCTTATAGGGCAAATACAAATCTTCAAGGAGCGTTTTGGTATCGGCCGAGTTGATGGCCTGTTCCAATTCTGGTGTCAGTTTGTCTTGCGCCCTGATGCTATCCAAAATGCTGGCACGGCGCCCGTTAAGCTCACGTAGATAAATCAGGCGTTCTTCAAGCATCCGTAACTGGGTGTCATCAAGGCCGCCAGTGGCTTCTTTACGGTAGCGGGCAATAAAAGGCACTGTCGAACCATCATCAAGCAATTTAACAGTTGCGCTGACTTGTTTGTAGTTAACAGATAATTCTTCAGCAATACGGGAAATGACGTCCATTTGTAATTTTTCGCAGTTTAAAAATGCCCATTGTAGCGTGAATAATAGTTATTTTGATATTTACCACGGATTTAATCAATCTCAAGCAAACGGCTTAAATATCATGAATCTGCAACCAGTTTCCAGAAATTAGGCCATGCAACTTTTGACAGCATAAATTGCGCCACGCTAGGTTTTGATTTTTATTTGCCCAAAAAACTGTTATTATGCTCCCCGTAAGTTGGATGCTGTGTAAGAACAGTGAGTTTTTAATTACATTAGGGAGAAGCCATGCTTATACTGACTCGCCGAGTAGGGGAAACTTTAATGATTGGTGACGAGGTAACGGTTACCGTCCTTGGGGTTAAAGGAAACCAGGTTCGCATAGGTGTGAATGCGCCAAAAGATGTATCTGTTCACAGAGAAGAAATTTACGAAAGAATAAAAAAAGAACAAGCAGAGTCAGCTAGTTCTGAGTAATACACAGTTTCAGGAGGGATGGCCGAGAGGCTGAAGGCGCTCCCCTGCTAAGGGAGTATGGGCTTTAACTCCCATCGAGGGTTCGAATCCCTCTCTCTCCGCCAAAATTAATTTTAAAAGATTTTCTTGACAGTTTTGTAATTAAAAAAGATAATACCTAGCTCAATTTAACGCGCCCGTAGCTCAGCTGGATAGAGTAATCGGCTACGAACCGATCGGTCGGGAGTTCGAATCTCTCCGGGCGCGCCAATTTATAAAAGTTTAATCCCCTGTAGCTCAGTCGGTAGAGCGGGTGACTGTTAATCACTAGGTCGGCGGTTCGAGCCCGTCCGGGGGAGCCAAGTAAATCAAGGTCTTACATGAAAATGTAAGACCTTTTTTTTGCCTGTTAGTTTTCCGGGCAACCCCAGGGCAACTTTTCTGCCTTGCCATTAAAGAATTGACCATAGTTATGCCCCCCTTATTTCCTAGCTTACCTAATTGCAGATTTGACACTTTCTTGAATAGTTAATTTAGAAACCTGCAAAACCTACAATACCTGCGCCTTCCATTTTACCGAGCCACGGCTTGACTCATCCCTTACAAACCGCAAACCATTCACTACCCGGCCCTCATTACGTTTTAACCACCAGCCTAACCGATTTTTATTGATGCTGCCGTCTTTCTCAGCTGCAATGTCCCGAATGAATTCCCATAGCTCGTCATCAAAACTGATGCGTTTCAAGGCGTCCCGGATTAATACCGCTTCATTGCCAAATCTATCACGCCAACCAAGCAGTATCATGCCAAGCTGTTCGCGATCGGGGTCTGCACTGATAGATTCGAATATACAAACCGCAGGATCAGGTAAGCCCAACCAAAGTAACGGCTGACGGCAGAGGTCTGACCACTCATAATAGGTGGCTATCGTTTTACATTCGGTTTTTGGCCGCCCTGCACAAATCCAGGCACGAATAATAGTCAAGGCCAGCGAGACATAGCGCCCCCGGTTAGCCCTGACATCACGCACAGGCTGCTTACGGAACTCACGGGTTGCGGGTATTTCGCAAGTAGGATCAAGGGTGATCGTAATGGTGCGTCGGGTCATATCCCTGACGGGGTCGACGTTATTGCCGCTGGATAAAAATAATGTCCGAGTGCCGACTTCGGCAGTCTTGCTCTGCCCCAGAATGCGACCCGAAATAAACTCACTGGTTAACACGGTACACAGTGATTTGTGGGGGACCAAGTCAGTAGTCAGGTTATCGAATTCCACCACTGCCGGTGCTGTTAACAACTCCGCCAATAATATTTTTCGGCATTCTTCATCATCAGCAGGAAAAGCATGGGGTGTGCCGCGTTGAGGTGTGACAAAGGCGGTTATTAATTCACAAAGGTAACTTTTGCCGCTGGAGATGCTATGCGCCTTACTATGGAAGAGCGGCGCGAGCGGAAGCGATGATCTAATGGTTGCGGTTAAAATTGCCGCTAATGCCGCCGCCAAATCCTGTTTAGTTTTAAAGGTAAATTCACTGAGCAGTTCCGATAAAACGGCTAATGCCTGTTCTGCCTGTTGGCGACTTGGGGTTAGCGGAATCTTAAAGTCATCGGCATTAAATACGCCAAACATGCACGTTTCTAAATCATAACCAGGTTCAGTGACTAAACTGCCATCCGGTCTTAAATAAGGTTGCCTCGCTATACCATTTAATAGGGGTAAATGAGGATACGAAGTCGCGTCATGGAGAACCCGGATATATTTTTCGGGCGGATCACAAATCACCCAGCCATTACTGCGTTTGTCAAAACGCTGCCAAACGGCTAATCCGGCAACCGCTCGGATTAAACCGGCAAGGGACAATTGTTTAACTGTGGAATCTTGGGTGCTGGGGTCGGTGACGATGGTGACAATAACGCCACCACGCTGATAATGCCTAAAGGTTTTTGCCAATTCACGCTCTGTCACATCGCAAATGCGAGGAATTTCGCCAGGCTGTACAAGGATCGATGGCTTGTGTTTTGCGGCAACCCGGCTGATTTCAAAAAAATCATGCAAGGCGCCTACACGCCGATGCGCACAAGCCCCCTGCCGACATTTGAAACCGCCCAAAGGGAAAAACTCGTTCGGTTCAAAATAGGCCGCATCATTGTCTATTTGGTTTAAATGCTCATGCAGCCAAGGGCAAAGTATTGCGTGCTTGCCGCCGCCTAATGGTTGCTTATAGCGCCCAGACGCCTTAAGTGCGGTAATAACTGGATTTTCATCTGATCGCGGCACATGTACATCATCTTGATCAGATATTGGGTCGCAAGAGTTTTTTATATTTGTCACGTTTGGTTTCTGTTGCCGTGAAGATAATGGCGGTATCCGATAAACTTAAGTGAATTATTTACCTCTGAACCCCGGAAATTCAGTGCTAAATGATGTGTCAAAACAGGAGAATTACATCAATCGATTGAAATAAATGCTTTAACTTCCTATTAATATGTCTACAAAACTTAGTGGAACCTTTTTTTCTGCCTACCTGATCGTTGACGACTCAATGAAGCACTTTAGATCCGTCGTCCTGTATTTAATTTGGCGTCCAATTCGTACAAAGGGGATTTTCACTTGGCCAGTCGACCGCCATTTGGTTAGCGTGGCTGCCGGGATGGACAGCAATTCCGCGGCTTTTTCAGTGGTTACAAGCTTGTCGGTATCTAACGATATTTCTGAGTTACTCATAATGCACACCCCGTTTTATTGATAACCATTCGGTAAATGTCGGTAATAACCAATTTCATCGTATTTTCCCTCTTAATTAATTCTGTAAATTGCGTAGATCAGCTGGAGTTTTCCCGAAGTAGCCCCAGCAGTCACAAGGCTATGTTACTTAAAAATATTCAAATGATAAGCGCGAAAAGTATCACTTTTTTGGTATAGTTCGATTGAAGGAATATCGTGAAATCAAACGGTTGACAGCCTCTAGCGGCATGGCGCACAATCCACCCCGCAGATCGTGATTCCGGGACGGACATCATCGGGTAGTGCCAGTTCAGCACTTTAAATGACGAATAAACAGGCTAGGCTCAAAGTAATTTTTGCCGACAAGGAGTCGCCGATGCCACACTAAAAACAAAGCGGTCTTTGGCCGTGAGCTAGAGAAACAAAGCGGCCGTCGGCTGCGACTTGAAAACAACGCGTTTCCACGCAATAGAAAACAGAAACAATGACTTGGCGGCACGGTAAGCGCGTGTACCCTGAGCATTAATCCCCTCAAGCCTCTGGCGGTCGCATCCTTGATGCTGCGCCGATGTAACCAATCGCCTATTGTTCCGCTAGGAATGGCTGGCTACCCCCTGTTTTGCCGCCTGCCCGCAGGGCCTGGACAAAACGCCCCCACTCTGATGCCAAAAAAACGCCGCTTTTGCGGCCCGTATTTCTGCGCCCATCAGATTTGCCCCGTGCCAGGCCAAAAACCACCGCCACCGGCGGTAGGATTTTGGCGATGGCGCGCGGCCTGCAAAACCGTTTATGCCGACATAAACGGTTTTAAAATTCGACCCTCACCCCACGTCCAACAAGGACTACAACGTTTTCTGGCTTAGGGGTTATCAGGGGTTTTCTTGAATGAGAGACCAATAAGGCGCCGTTCCTGCCGATTTGCGACAGGAATCCTGACCAACCATCACCTTTCTTCCCACCTCTCAGGCAATCACATTATTGTCGCTTCGCGCAGCGGCTAAGAAATCGCGCACCAGGTCTTTTTTTTTGCACACCCTCCGCCGGCTAGGTAAGCCGCGCTATATCACTAACCCACACTGCTTTTATGGTTTTGTGTGCAAAAAAAAGCCTTTGTCCCGACCAAGGGGGTATCCGTTGTATGGGTTACAAACCTGAAAATGACGTTATCGATTTTGAGACATTAACCGGAAAAATCGCATAAATACTCCCGAATTTGGCGGATAAAACTGATTTGAATGGGTTTAGCCCAGTCATTAATGATTGATAGGAGTCACGATGAACACCACAGAAAAACCTACTACGCCATCGTCCGCAGTGAACGATGGCAATCATCATCCCATGTCGGTCGATATGGCCGCAGTCGGGCAATTGATTCAAGACCGTGGATTATTTCTAACGCTCATGAATTATTGGCCGTTGCTTGGCTTCCTTGCCCTGTCGGGTGACGAACTTGAGGGGCACTGGCAAATCATGCGGTCGATTTTTTACAGTTTGATTGCCGAAATGAACAAGGCGGTTAAACGACTGTTCGGAGAAGCCGACAGCAGGTCAAAGGCGGCTAAACAGGCGTTTTTAGCCTTCATCAGCCAATGGTATCCAGGTGCAGGTATGGCGTTAGTTGGAGTTGATTGCACGGAAGCTAATCATCCGTATAGCTATCAAGACACTGACATCGGTTCGCAACGCATGTCATTCGGGTAAAGGGATACGTCTGTCGAAGTGCGATCGATTCTCGCCAAAGCCTTGACGGGAATCGATCGCGTCGTACTTGGAAACCACTAAGCGGGTGGCGGCAAAACTGTCAACAAGCTAAGCCGCCGCTGTCACGGGGATTCGTCTCAATCAGATTGGAGTAAAATATGTCTACACTGTCTAAACAGGTCATAGGCCTGTCCCGCCGCTATGTCAGTAAGGGAAGTAAAGAAAACCGTAGGAGACAACTGCGGCGGATGCTGCTGTTCGTCGAATGGTTGGAAACCCAAGAACCCGGTAGGGATTTGGCGCAGCTCGGCAAACGGCATATCATTAATTTTTGGCAAGCCCACCGTCACCTTACCGATAAGACCCGCTATGAATATTGGCTGGCATTGTGTGTGTTGTGGAAGTTGATGGAGAAGCCAGGCAAGCCACCTAGGCCGTTTGTGGCTGTTAATAACCAAAAAACTGTTCAAACCAGCGGATATACACTTTAAATTCAGGGTTAAAATCTACCCAATGCAGCGGCAACTATCTCAGGAGCAATCGACATGACTACACACTATCCGGTGTCTGAGGGCATCCCGATGACCGAGGCGGAATACCTGGCAACCGAACCCGATGCCTTAGACCGGCGCGAGTATCTGGATGGCTGTGCTTATGAAATGGCGGGGTCAAGTTCCAACCACAATTTGATAGCGGGGAATATCGCTTGCGAATTCAGGAATCACTTAAAAGGCAAAATCGGCGCAGTTTTTATGTCCCAATTAAAATTGGTGTTGCCATCAGCGGCTGGGGAAAATTATGTCTATCCTGATGTGATCGTAGACTGCTCAACATTCGATGGTAACAGTTATTTTGTCAACGCCCCGACGTTGCTTGTCGAAGTCTTATCGGACAGTACCCGTAAACTTGACCTGACCACCAAGCTATCACGGTACATCCAGATACCTTCCTTGCAGGAATATGTCGTAGTGGAACAGGGTTTTCTCCAAGTGATGGTCTTGCGTAAAAACCAAGGCTGGTTTCCTTGCACCTATTTTTTGGGTGATGACGTCACCTTTGAATCGATTGGGCTGGCGTTGCCGGTCGAGGCCATTTATGAGCGGGTTGACAATAAAGACATGGTGCGTCATCGGGAAGAAAACCGCAAACTGGCTGACCCTATTGTAACCAATGCAGAAAACCCGCTTTAAACCTTTGTCTATCGTATACATTCGCGACTCCCTAAACGTAATAAATATCTCCCTACACCCGTTTTCCCAGCCGAACCCAACGAAGTGATATAGTATGCAGCTATAGGAAATCCAACACTTTTACTAAACAACGCATGATCGAAGACATCAAGAAAACCTTGTGGGCGACCGCCGACAAACTCCGCGCCAATATGGACGCTGCCGAATACAAACACATCGTCCTGGGTCTGATCTTCGTCAAATACATCTCCGACACCTTCCAGACCCGCCGCGCCGAACTCACGCGCAAATTTGCCGACAGTCAGGACGACTATTATCTGGACGATGCCGACCCTGACTTAATCAACGCCGAACTCGAAGACCGCGACTATTACAAAGAAGTCAACGTGTTCTGGGTGCCTGAAGCCGCCCGCTGGGAAAGCCTTCGCGCCCAAGCCAAACAGGCTGACATCGGCAAACGCATCGATGACGCGTTGTCGCTGATTGAAACCGAAAACCCCAAACTGAAAGGCATCCTCGACAAACGTTATGCACGGGTGCAATTGCCCGATGGCAAATTGGGCGAATTGGTTGATCTAGTCTCGCAAATCGGCTTTGGTGAATCCGCCGACACCGCCAAGAATCACGCCCGTGATTTGCTGGGGCAAGTGTACGAATACTTTTTAGGCCAGTTCGCCAGTGCTGAAGGCAAACGCGGCGGGCAGTTCTATACGCCCGCATCCATCGTCAAAACCCTAGTCGCCGTACTTGCCCCGCATCATGGTCAAGTCTATGATCCTTGCTGCGGCTCAGGTGGGATGTTTGTGCAATCCGAACGTTTTATAGAAGCGCACGGCGGCAAACTAGGCGATGTCTCCATCTATGGACAAGAAGCCAACCCGACCACTTGGCGACTAGCGGCAATGAACCTCGCCATTCGCGGTATTGATTTTAATTTGGGCAAAGAACCCGCCGACACCTTCGTCCGCGATCAGCACCCCGACTTACGCGCCGACTTTGTCCTCGCCAACCCGCCGTTCAATATCTCCGACTGGTGGCACGGCAGTTTGGAAGGCGACCCGCGCTGGGTATACGGCACACCGCCGCAAGGCAATGCCAACTATGCTTGGCTGCAACACATGCTCCACCACCTCAAACCCACAGGCCGCGCTGGCATCGTGCTTGCCAACGGTTCGATGAGTTCCAGCCAAAACAGCGAAGGCGACATCCGCCGCGCCATGGTCGATGCCGACAAAGTCGAAGTCATGATCGCCTTGCCCGGACAACTGTTCTTCAACACCCAAATTCCCGCTTGCTTGTGGTTTTTGGTCAAAGAAAAACGCACCCGACTAGGTGAAGTGCTGTTTATTGATGCCCGAAAATTTGGCAGCATGATTAGCCGTGTGCAATGTGAATTTACCGACGAAGTGATCGAACGCATCGCCAACACCGTCGCCGTATGGCGGGGCGACAGCACCACAGGCGAAAACTACGCCGATATTGCGGGATTTTGCCGCAGCGTCACCTTGGCAGAAATCGCCGAACACGGGCATGTGCTGACCCCAGGTCGTTACGTCGGCGCAGAAGCAGTGGAAGACGATGACGAAGCCTTTGCCGACAAAATGCAAAAGCTCACCGAAAAACTGGGCGAGCAAATGGCGAAGGGCGCGGAATTGGATCAACTGATACGCCAGAAATTAGGAGGCTTAGGTTATGAGTTCTGAGGATAACGCCTTAGGCTTGCCCAAGGACTATGCTGACTGGCTGGCGCAGCTAAAAAGCAAAATTGCCCAAGCCCGCCAACGCGCCGCTTTTGCAGTCAATGCCGAACTCATCAACCTGTATAGGCAAATCGGTGGCGAGATAGTCAGCCGCCAAGCCGAGCAAGGCTGGGGCAGCAAGGTTATTGAACGTTTGGCGCACGACTTGAAAGATGCTTTCCCCGATATGCGCGGCTGGTCGTCCAGCAATCTTAAATACATGCGCTTTTTTGCCCAGCATTGCCCTGACGGTTTAATTGGTCAGCAACCCGCTGACCAATTACCTTGGTTCCACATCGTCACACTGCTGACTAAACTTGCCGACACCGAAGAACGCGAATGGTACGCCCTGCAAGCCGTGCAACAAGGCTGGTCGAGGACGTCATTGGAAGTGCATATCAAAAACCGCTTGCGCCAACGCCAAGGGGCAGCCGTCAGCAACTTCGCGGCGCGTCTTCCGTTACCTCATGCCAACCTGGCACAAGAAGCCCTAAAAGACCCTTACCTATTTGACTTTCTGGGCTTGGGCGACGACGCGCAGGAACGCGAGATCGAAAACGCGCTAATCCGCCACATCATCCGTTTTTTATTGGAATTGGGCGCGGGCTTTGCCTTTGTGGGGCGGCAATTCCGCTTAGATGTGGACGGCGATGAGTTTTTCATCGACTTACTGTTTTATCACACCCGTCTTAAATGTTATGTGGTGGTTGAACTGAAGGCCACCGCCTTTAAACCTGAACATATAGGCCAGCTCAATTTTTACCTCGCCGTTGTCGATGCACAAATCAAAGCCGCAGACGACCAGCCCACCATCGGCCTGTTGCTGTGCAAAAAGCAAAACCGCTTAGTCGCCCAATATGCGTTGTCCGGTATAGACAAACCTATCGGCGTGGCAGAATACCAGCTCTTGCGCGACTTGCCGGAAACCCTGGCCAGCAACTTGCCCAGCATTGCCGAGATAGAGGCTGAAATGGCGATGGACATGGGGGTAATTGATGATGAATAGGCTTTTATCGCACTTATCCGTAACCCAATACTTGGTGCCACAAGCTGTGGCACAAACACACGCGCTAAAAATTTCACAGCAAAAAACGGTCCGGTTAGTGTTTCAGTACACAACAACAGGGGAAACTAAATGCAATATCTAAACGTAGACCAACTGCGGCGGTGCATGAAAACCTTGGATGCGTCGTTACTGCTCTATCAAAAAGCCGAAGGCGACAGTATCGAGCAAGAAGTCTTCCGTAACGCCATTATCAAAGGCTACGAACTGGCTCAAGAAACCGCTTTTAAATTACTGAAAAAAGCCCTGAAAGCCTTTGGGCATGGCGGCAAAAAACTGGAAGCCACGCCTGTTAAAGACATTCTCCGGCTCGCCGCCGTCCACGATTTACTGACATTGCCAGAGGTTGAGCGTTGGTTTGCTTACCGCGACAACCGCAACAACACCGCGCACGATTACGGCGAACAGTTCGCCAAGGAAACGTTGACACTGATCCCCGCGTTTTTACAAGACATCACCACATTGGCAGACGTGCTGGAACAAAAACTAGGCAAAGGAGCAGAAAATAATGGTGCTTGATACCGCGCAACTGCACTTGCCCGACCGTTATTTGCAAATGGTTTTAACGATTTTGCAAACCCACTTACCCCATGCCGAAATCTGGGCGTATGGCAGCCGCGTCAACGGCGATTATTACGATGCCAGCGATTTGGACTTGGTAGCCCGCCAACCCGACGATCTGAGCCGTCACCAAAACAACCTTGGCGACGTGACCGACGCATTTTCAGACAGCAATTTGCCGATTATTGTGCAAATAGTGGATTGGGCGAGGATTCCAAACGAATTTCAGGAAGAGATTTTGGCGAATTACGCCGTTGTGCAAACAGGGGCGAAGAAATGAGTTTAGATAAACAAAAAATTGTAGGTCGGGTTAGCGACTGCGTAACCCGACAAGCAGAGGCGGAATCGGAAGCCAATGTCGGGTTACGCTTCGCTAACCCGACCTACATAGATGAATTTTCGACACTTGAAGAAGTTTCAGAAGTAGTTGATTCGTTGCATAAAACGCCAACTTATTCTAATGATGGCTTGCCTATGGTTCGGGCAACTGATGTCAAATATGGAAATTTAAATTTAACTCAGACACTAAAGGTAGATGAAAAGACTTTTTCTGAATTTTCGCGGCGCTACAAACCCTCTACCAACGACATAATTATCACAAGAGTTGGGAGTTACGGTATTACTTCAAGAGTAACAAAAACTAATTTTTGTCTTGGTCAAAATACTTCTGCAATTATTCCTAAAAATATTAACCCGCGATACTTATATGCGGTATTGAATTCTGCTTATATTTGGTCACAAATTGAAGCTGGAGTTGTAGGAAGCACTCAAAAGACACTAAGCCTTAAAGTTATAAAAGCATTAAAAATCCCTAGACTTGGCGACAATATCGAAAACGAAATTTCAACAATTTTAGGGGCACTTGATGACCGCATCGCTCTAATACGCGAAACCAACGCCACCCTAGAAGCCATTGCCCAAGCCCTGTTCAAATCGTGGTTTGTGGATTTCGACCCTGTACAGGCCAACGCAGCTTTGCTCCCCTCTCCCTGTGGGAGAGGGGCTGGGGGTGAGGGCAGACAGTCTAAAAACCCTCACCCCAACCCTCTCCCACAGGGAGAGGGAGCCGTCCTTCCCCCCGAAATAGCCGCGCTGTTTCCTGATAGTTTCGAGGAATCGGAATTAGGTCTGATTCCGAAGGGGTGGAAGGTTTGTCGATTAGGCGACGTGACCGAGAAAATCACAAAAGGAACTACACCTACAACACTTAAGCGGGCATTTGTGCCAATTGGCATCAATTTCATCAAAGCGGAATCAATGACTGATGACGGAGGATTTATATCCGAAAAGTTCGCATTTATAGATAATGAAACTCATGAATTACTTCGACGTTCCCAGCTTGAAATTGGAGATGTACTCATTTCTATTGCTGGAACAATCGGACGTGTTGCAATCGTAACAAAAGATTTTGTTCCTGCTAACACTAATCAAGCTGTTGCATTGATTCGTCCTAAACAGGATATTTTTCCAAGTGGATTAATCAGTCGGCTTCTGCAAAGAAACGAATCCCAGCATTCAATTGGAGAAAAAGTTGTCCAAGCTGTTCAAGCAAATTTGAGTCTTGGTAATCTTTCAGACTTTAAGCTGGTATTACCGCCACCAGATGTTACAAAACATCTGTATCAATCAGGTCTAGCACAAATCGACAACAGCAAAGAAATGAATCATCGTCGAATCCAAAACCTAACCTCCCTCCGAGACACCCTACTCCCCCGCCTAATCTCCGGTCAATTACGCTTGCCCGATGCCGAGGCCATGCTTGAGGAAACCACATGATTACATTGGATACGTTGACATATTGGTTAAGCACGCCTCGGGAAAATGAACATCTCGAATTCAAGGAAGCCAAGCAGCAATTCGACAAGGCTAAATTGTTGCGTTATTGCGTGGCCTTGGCGAATGAAAGCGGCGGGCATCTCGTGTTGGGTGTCACGGACAAGCCGCCCCGCAAAATCGTTGGCACTCAAGCGTTTCAAAATCTGGGGGACATAAAAGCCAGGATTCTGGAAACCCTGGGTTTTCGGGTTGAAATAACTGAATTGCAGCACCCAGATGGCAGGGTGTTGGTGTTTGAAATTCCTCCCCGCCCTGTAGGAACACCGCTTCACTTGGAAGGTGCTTATCTGATGAGGGCTGGCGAAGACTTAGTCCCTATGAGTTCTGATCAATTGCGCCGAATTTTAGCGGAAGGCGCACCGGACTGGTTTGAGCAACCGGCAAAGCAAAATGTGACGGCTGACGAGGTGGTTGCACTTTTGGATACGCAATCCTTCTTTGAATTAATCGGGCTACCTTATCCCACTTCACGTGAAGGTGTGCTGGCACGTTTGGCTAAAGAACGCTTGATCGTTGAGGGTTCAGAGGGTTGGCTGGTAACCCATCTGGCGGCTATTATGCTTGCTAAACGTCTGGACAGCTTCTCGCCAGAATTGGCACGCAAGTCGCCGCGTGTAGTGATTTACGAAGGAATCAACAAACTGGTGACCCGTGAGGATAAACCAGGGGTCAAAGGCTACGCGGTCGGTTTCGAGAGTTTGGTTGATTTTGTGCATTCTGCTGCGCCGCAAAACCGTTACATAGAACAGGTGGTACGCGAAGAAGTGAAGATGTTCCCTCGCCAGGCCATTCGTGAATTAATTGCCAATGCCCTGATCCACCAGGATTTCCAAACCTCAGGCACGTCGGTGATGATAGAAATGTATGCCGACCGCCTGGAAATATCCAACCCCGGTTTGCCGTCGATTAAAGTGGAGCGTTTTATCGACGAGTATCGATCCCGTAATGAGCGGTTGGCTGATTTGATGCGGCGGATGGGGATTTGTGAAGAAAAAGGTAGCGGGATCGATAAGGTCATTGATGCTGCCGAGGTTTTTCAACTGCCGGCTCCAGATTTTCGTGTCGGTGAAACACGGACAACTGCAATACTTTTTGCCCATCAGGATTTTGCCGACATGAGCAAGCCGGATCGTATACGGGCTTGTTATCAACATTGCTGCTTACAGTATGTGAGCAACCATCGTATGTCCAACCAGAGCCTAAGGGAACGGTTCAAGCTGCTGGAGTCGAAAGCGGCGACCGTTTCATTGGTGATTGGAGCAACCAAAGATGCGGGTTTAATCAAAGCCGACGAGTCTGATAGCACTTCAACCCGCTATGCCCGCTATTTGCCTTTTTGGGCATAAAGAGTGTTTTAATGCAAATCGCGACACCTATTGTTTTTACATAAAAAACATAATAATTCAAATAGTTAAGTGTTTTAAAGCAAAACGTATATTGGGTTTTAATCAATTAAATGCAGATGGAAAATTCGAAATGACCGAAGACCAACTGGAACAAGAAACCCTAAGCTGGCTGGCGGATGTTGGCTATACCGCTATTTATGGCCCGGACATTGCCGTTGATGGTGTCGTACCTGAACGTAGCCATTATGCCCAGGTGGTGTTGGTTGAGCGTTTACGCAAGGCAATCCATCGCCTGAATCCTTTGGTGCCATTGGTTGCCCGTGAAGATGCGCTGCAACAGGTGTCGAATCTGGATACGCCTGTGTTGTTATCCGCCAATCGGCATTTTCACCGCTTATTGGTCAACGGCGTGCCTGTTGAGTATCAACAAAATGGCGAAACACGCGGCGATTTTGTCCGGCTGGTGGATTTTGCCGATGTGGCGGCGAATGAATGGCTGGCTGGCGATTAATCAGTTTGCCATCAAAGGGGCGAAATATTCCCGCCGCCCTGACATTATCTTATTTTTAAACGGCTTGCCGCTGGTGTTGCTGGAGCTGAAAAATCCGGCTGATGAGAACGCCGATATTTGGAAAGCGTTTGACCAACTGCAAACCTATAAAGAGCAAATCCCCGATGTTTTCCAATATAACGAAGTGCTGGTGATTTCGGACGGCACGGAAGCACGGATGGGTTCGCTGTCGGCGGATACCGAGCGTTTTATGGCGTGGCGCACCATAGACGGTGTGACCCTTGATCCGCTGGGGCAGTTTAATGAACTGGAAACGCTGGTGCGAGGGGTTTTGGCTCCGGTTTATCTGTTGGATTTCCTGCGCTTTTTTGTGTTGTTTGAAGATGACGGCACGTTGGTTAAGAAAATTGCTGGCTATCATCAGTTCCACGCCGTGCGGACTGCCATTGCCCAAGTGATTGCGGCCTCGCGTCCGGGCGGTTCGCACAAAGGCGGCGTGGTCTGGCATACCCAAGGTTCCGGCAAGAGCATCACCATGACCTGTTTCGCCGCCCGCGTGATGCGCGAACCGGAAATGGAAAACCCGACGATTGTGGTGATTACCGACCGCAACGATTTGGACGGGCAATTGTTCGGCGTATTTTCCTTGGCGCAGGATTTATTGCGCGAGCAACCCGTGCAAGTGGAAACCCGCCAAGATTTACGGCGCGTGTTAGCCAATCGGCCTTCCGGCGGTATTGTCTTTGCCACCATCCAAAAATTCATGCCAGGGGAAGATGAAGACAGTTTCCCCATGTTGTCTGACCGCCAAAATATTGTGGTGATTGCCGATGAGGCGCACCGCACCCAATACGGTTTTGCAGCGAAAATTAAGACTGTCTCTGCCGCCGTAGGTCGGGTTAGCCTTGAAGGCGTAACCCGACAACATGTTGAGGAATTGCCGGGTTACACAACGCAAGTCCCATCAGCAGCTATAGCAGCCGAACCGCGTATGGTGTATCAAGTCGGCTATGCCCAGCATTTGCGCGATGCACTACCGAACGCGACCTTTGTCGCCTTTACCGGAACGCCCGTGTCCTCCGAAGACCGCGACACCCGCGCCGTGTTCGGCGATTACATCGACATTTACGACATGCAGCAAGCCCGTGAGGATGGTGCGACGGTGGCGATTTATTTTGAATCTCGCCTAGCCAAGCTCGGCTTGAAACAAGATGCCTTGGCGGATATTGACGCAGAAGTTGATGAATTGGCGGAAGACGAGGAAGATGACCAACAAGCCCGCCTGAAAAGCAAATGGACAGCACTTGAGCAAGTGGTCGGAGCTGAACCGCGCATCCAGCAAGTTGCCGCCGACCTAATTGCACACTTTGAGGAGCGTAGCCAGGCGCAATCCGGTAAAGCCATGATTGTGGCGATGAGCCGGGAAATCTGTGTTCATCTGTACAATGCCATTATCGCCCTCCGCCCAGAGTGGCATGATGACGATCCAGAACATGGCGCTATCAAAATTATCATGACGGGTTCCGCCAGCGACAAACCCTTGTTGCGTCCGCATATCTATTCCAAACAAACCAAAAAACGCTTGGAGAAACGCTTTAAAAATCCAGACGACCCGTTGCGGCTGGTGATTGTCCGCGATATGTGGCTGACGGGCTTTGATGCACCCTGTGTGCATACCATGTATATCGACAAACCGATGAAAGGCCATAACCTGATGCAGGCCATCGCCCGTGTCAACCGCGTGTTCCGCGACAAACAAGGTGGCTTGGTGGTGGATTACATCGGCATAGCCAACAGCTTGAAAGAAGCCTTAAAAGAATACACCGCCAGCAAAGGCCGAGGCCGCCCGACTGTTGATGCCCATGAAGCCTACGCGGTGCTGGAAGAAAAATTGGATATTCTTCGGTCACTATTGCACGGTTTCGATTACAGCGATTTCTTAACGGGCGGTCATGGCATATTGGCAAAAACCGCCAACCATGTGCTGGGCATCAAAGAAGGCAAAAAACGTTTTTGCGATACCGCCCTGGCGATGTCCAAAGCCTTCACGTTATGCTGTACCCTGGATGAAGCCAAGGCTGAACGGGAAGAAGTGGCTTTTTTCCAAGCCGTTAAGGTGTTGCTGACCAAGAAAGAGATCAGCGGCAAAAAGAAAACCAATGAAGAACGCGAACTGGCTATCCGCCAAATCATCGGCTCGGCGGTCGTATCAGAACAAGTCGTGGACATTTTTAACGCCGTTGGCTTGGATAAACCCAATATCGGCATTCTTGACCAAGATTTTCTCAACGATGTCCGCAACCTGCCGGAACGCAACCTTGCCGTGGAACTGCTGGAACGCTTGCTGGAAGGCGAAATAAAAGCCCGATTCGCCAGCAATATCGTCCAGCAACATAAATTCTCGGAATTGCTCAGCAATGTCATCCTCCGTTACCAAAACCGCTCCATTGAAACCGCCCAAGTGATTGAAGAGCTGATCCAGATGGCGAAAAAATTCAAGGAAGCGGCGGAACGCGGCGCAGATCTTGGCCTGAACAATGATGAACTGGCCTTTTACGATGCCCTGGCGAATAACGAAGAATCCGTCCGTGAACTTGGTGACGAGACCCTGAAAAAAATTGCCCATGAACTGGCTGAGAATCTACGCAAAAATGTCAGCGTCGATTGGTCGGTGCGGGAAAGCGTAAGGGCCAGCTTACGGCTGATGGTGAAGCGGATACTACGCAAATACAAATACCCGCCCGGCAAACAGGAAGAAGCCGTGCAACTGGTATTGGAGCAGGCGGAGAGTTTGAGTGCGGAGTGGGGTTAATCGTATGGTTTGTTGTGATGAAGACTATTATTACCCAAGCTTTCTTGTTCTCTCTGTCAATGAATGCACAGTAAAGAAATATTTCCTAGAGGTATAAAGTATCTAAGTATCATATACTACATATAGTTAGCAGATATCCCACGAAAATTGGGAAGAACCACTTTTATTTAGCCCTGAAAAAATTTTACCAAACAACCTCTTAACTGCATTCTTCATTTCCCGATTAATGCAAAGAAATAAGTATTTAAATTATGAATCAAGAAGCATCAAATCCTAATGCTGAAATTGAAGAAGAGCTCACTTCCGATGGATTGCGTAAAAGCGGTATTGAACGTGAGATTGATGATGACAATAGTGAAATTAGCAACCCGTTTGATCCTAACGATATAGCTATTGTCACTAAAAATCCCAGCATAGACAGTGTTATCAAGCGAATTGAACATAAAGAAATTGAACTTAATCCTGACTTTCAACGTAAAGGTGGAATTTGGCAAATTAAGGAGAAAAGCCGTTTAATTGAATCCTTGTTGTTAAACATTCCTTTGCCGGTATTTTATGTGGCCGCTGATAAAGATGATAACTGGATAGTTGTCGACGGTTTGCAACGATTGACGACACTTAAAGAGTATATTCAGGACAAAACACTCATACTTAAAAACTTGGAGTTTTTAACACAATTTGAAGGTTTAAAGTTCGAAGCATTACCGCGCAATATGCAACGGCGCATTTTGGAAACCGAACCGGTATTTCATATTATTCAACCTACGACACCAAAAACCGTAACCCGAACTATTTTTAAACGCATCAATACCAGTGGCTTACCTTTATCTGCCCAGGAAATACGCCATGCGCTGTATAACGGAAAATCAACAGCTCTGTTAAAAGAATTATCTGAATGCGAAGAATTTAAGCAGGCGACAAACAATAGTATTAGTGATGACCGTATGGCAGATAGAGAATGTGTATTACGCTACCTTGCCTTTTCTCATCGTTCACCAGAAGATTATAAAAACAAAGACCTGGATGGTTTTTTATCAAGAACCATGGAAATTTTTAATGCTATGTCCGATGAACGTATAAATGACTATCGTCAGCGGTTTAAGAAAGCCATGCGCAATTGCCACGCAGTATTTGGAATTAAGGCATTTCGTAAACAATCAGCTCTTAATGATCGTCTATTTCCGATTAGCAAAGCCTTATTTGAAGCTTGGTCGGTTATCCTCTGTAATTACAATGATGCGGAAATAGAAACGTTAAAAAATCGTTACGAGGATCTGCAAGAACGTTTTATTGACTTGTTAGATGGGCGTAGTTTGCCATCCGCAGTAAATAACTCTAATTATGCATACTTAGATTTTGCTAAAGCAATCCAGCAAACTGCTGATGTTAAAAGTGTACATTTTCGCTTCGCGGCAGTTAAGAGTTTAATTGATGATGTTTTACAAGATAAGCCAAAATCTCCCCATTACGTCATAGATGGTTTATGGGTAAATGACTTAGAACTTTTTTAAATATCAAATAGTATGTTAACCACACTACAAATCAAAAATTTCAAATGTTTTCAACAAGCAGAGCTTACTCTTGCATCATTAACATTACTTTCCGGCTTAAATAGCACAGGTAAAAGTTCGGTATTGCAAAGCTTATTGCTATTACGTCAATCCTATAAAGAAGGGGGCAAGATTAGATTAAATGGTGATTTAATCGAGCTTGGGCAAGCGTTAGATGTATTTGCAATCGATGCCAAAAATGATGAAATGGAATTTCAGCTAAGTAGTTCGGATTGGGATACTGTAACGTGGGCTAATCATTTTGATGTATCAAAAGACTTATTTACATCTACGACTGCTTTGAAAGATATTGAACAATTAGCATTGTTTAACGATAACTTTCATTACATAAGCGCTGATCGCTGGGGCCCACGGGTCAGCGTTCCACTATCCGATTTCGATGTTCATCATAATAATCTAGGCAAATACGGTGAATACAGCATTCATTATTTACTTGAACAGGGCGATAGACATTTAAAAAATTCAAATATTGGTTTACTTAACGAAGATGCAGGCACGACCCTATTGCCTCAAGTTCAAGCTTGGTTAAATGATATTTCTCCTGGTGTAAAAATTGATCCTAAAGAATTTAAAACAGTCAATGCTGGAACTATTGGCTTTTCATTCCCCTCGGAAGTTGGTTTTTCACGTCCCTTCCGCCCCACACATGTGGGTTTCGGATTGAGTTATACTCTTCCAGTTATAGTGGCTTTGTTATCTTTGCCTAAAAATGGCCTGATTATATTAGAAAATCCCGAAGCGCATTTACATCCTCGTGGACAATCATTAATGGGCAAATTAATAGCACATGTTGCAGCTGCTGGCACTCAGGTCATTGTTGAAACTCACAGCGACCATTTGCTAAATGGTATTCGTATTGCAGTACGTGACGGATTATTAACACCTGAACAAACAGTTTTACATTATTTTTCTCGTAACGGTAGCGCAATTGAAATTACCACTCCACAAATTGATTCTGATGGCAAAATCGACAAATGGCCCGAAGGTTTTTTTGATGAATCAATTCGCAATTTAGCCGCACTTTCTTCTCGTCGCCGCGAACGTAATCCGAGCAAAACATGAGAGCCACTTTAATATTTAATGACTTATCAATTCAGGCTGCTCCGACAAGAAACCAAGCTCAATATTGGCTTTCTGAGATGATAACAACCATTGCCGATTTAATTGATGAAGAAATTTGCGAAAAAACGCTGCATTCTAAAATTAACCTTTACGAAATTGATCTCATAGAAAACGACTATGGTTTTCAGGAATGGTTAGAAGATACTCGTATTCTCAATCGTGAGTTGTATGAATTTGCACTACAACTAAGTATTCAATCACCCGCTTATGCTTGTCTAAAAAGCCAGCAAGATATTAATGATGAATATTTTCGTTCTGAATTTAACTTAAAATGCACAGATACAAAATGCGAAGCATTAGGTATTGCATTGCTGTCCGATGGTATCGCAATTAGTCTGCCATCATGTGAAGAATGGCTGGTTGACTCAGTTTATATTGAGCAATTTTTATATGATGAAACGGATGAAAACTTAGATTTTCCTACCCGCAGCCTTCATCAAGTGCGTCATGCCTCACAAGCCAATCATGTTGATAACGTTATCCTGCATTGGCGGCATGAGCTTTTGAACCAAATAAACAACAGCCAAAAACTGTTAAATTATTGGATCAGCGTATTTCCAAACTTAGATCAATCCAAAGAAAATTCATTGCACGAGCTTCAAAGTGAAACACTTGCGAGTGCCGTAAACCGTTTATGGCAATTGAATAACACTTGCTTTGAATGGAAGTTAAAAAATGAAAATGAGCCAGCTTATCCAATGAAAGCCCGCCCTGAATCTACAGCAACTATGCAACAAAAAAACCTTGCTGATATGCGTCTCTCGACTTGTCCGCGCCAGGGTCAGAAACACTTTGTGATGCACTGTAACATTCAGCCAAAAGGCTTCCGTTTATACTGGCTAGAAAATCAACAACAAAAACGAATCACGATTGGCTATATTGGACCACATTTACCGACCGCTAAAATCAAAGCCAAATAAAAAATCTCTATACATGACAAAAAACAGTGGAAGTTGATGCGGCCGATATAAATTAATTAAATACCGCATTTTGTTTTGAGAATGGATGCACATACTGAAAAACTGAGCTATCTCAAAATGGCCGATGATGAAATTCGTCAAAAATTTTGATTTATAGCTGAAATCTAATGACCGTTTCTCGATGCTTAACGACCATTCGACCAAGATTGCTGAATATCGAAATTGCGCCGATTGCAGGTATTACAGCTTTTGCAGGTTATAGTCAGAGTCGTTTTAAAATTTAGCATAACTACGAAAAACTCATAGCAAGGTAACGCTGAGCATCTTTCGAGAAAAACGGAAGGTTATTTGCGATTTAGCTGTGCGTCATCGGTTTTACCCATTAAATGGCATCGTGGATCCAATTTCACCGCCACTTTCAATGTAACTTGGCTAGCAATACGATGGCATCTTTGATCGGGTATTGCTGCCTATTCCCCACTCGCTTTTAACAAAAAATGAACATTGTCTCCGGTTGCCGCCGAATGGGACTGGATAAAGTCGGCAATTTTCCACGTTGCCGCCTTAAGCGTTTTGGCTTCGGGGTTGATGTAGCCGCCAGTCACGTCATTATCCGTTTTGTGGTTTGCCAGCGCTTTTAATAAAGAGAACGGTATCATTGCCGCTTCGCCAATGGTTAAAAAGGTGCGTTTTAGGTCGTGGCTTGAAAATTCAATGCCCGTTTTCTTGCAAATTTCCGCAATAGGTTTCCTAGGTATATTCATCACGCCATCTTTAGAATCACCAGGGAAAACAAAACGGCTATCGCCGGTTAAGGTTTGCAAGCCTCTGAAATAAGGTTTGATTTGTGGCGCAATGTAGGCGGTAAAATCAGTATGGTTTTTGGTGTCTCTGGCAATAAAGCAATCGTTTTTAAAATCAACATCTTTCCATTCTATTAATTTTTCATCAGTAATCGCACCAAGAAATTTTAAAATGGGTCTTGCGATTACTGATAAAAAATTAATAACTTATTGATTGGATTTATTAATCATCCCAAAAGTTCGCGCACAGTACCCTAATCATACTGTGCGCGAACTTTTGGGACGATTAATAAATAGCGGACGTCCTGATCCCTTAGTCCTGTATGCAGCAAAAGTAGCAAATACACTTTGGCTTTCTCATTTTCCAAACTTAACACAGCGGCATACCAGTCTTTCAGGTTATCACTGGAAACCATGCGTTTTTTGCGTTTGGGTTTTCCCCATAAACCGCCATCACGCAATACGTCAACCGGGTTTTCTTCTAGCGCCTTAAGTGCGTCAACGGCATATTTCATCAACAGGCGCAACACGCGCATTTTGTTGTCCCTGCCGCCTTCAAGCTGGTTACGACGTGTCATCACCATGTCACGGGTAATAGTATCAATTGGCTTGTTCATCCAATCTGAAAAGCCTTGATTCATTTTTTTGGTGTAATCGAGTTTCGATGCTTCCCTTAAGTCTCTTTTGTCTGTCAGGTATCTGTTTAATAATTCTTGCAATGTGATACCTCGAATACGTTGTTTACGTTTTTCTTCGGTAGGGTCAATCAGGGCAAGCTCATATAAATGTCAGGTTGAAAAAATCACATTCTCTCTAAATTGATCACTTAATACAGCTTTAAAGCGTTTACGCTTAATGCTCAGTTTAGAAGGTTCCTTTTTTAGCAGGTTGATGGCGAGTTGACGGACAACATTAAAATTTTCAGGTGCATAGCCGCCCTCGGCGAGGTTCTTGGAAAAATCCAGCGCCGGATTTTCGAAGATGGCAATCAGGCTGGTGGGTTTCTCCACCATTCCCTTGCCGCTGCCGAGCTTGACCGGGTCATTGAAATCGACAGCGATTGATAATTTGTTAGCTTTGTCTATTGGATCGATGATTTTTTTGTTGATCTGGTCGCCAATATCGGGTTTGCCCTTGAGCGCGACCATGTCTTTAAAGCCCGCACCTTCGGGGACGGTGATAGGCGCGTAGGGGATGCCTGCATATTTGTCGCTGACGTATTTGATGAACAGCAGCACCAGCACATAATCTTTGTACTGGGAAGCATCCGTACCGCCGCGCAATTCGTCGCAGCTTCTCCATAGTGAACTGTATAGCTCTGGTTTTTTAATGGCCATTGGTGAATGTTTTTTTTGTCTGACGGACTACAAGATCGGCAAAGGTGATTTTAGGGGGCGTAGCGCTTATGTCGTGAGTTTAAGGAAAGTCTGATTAAATCCCTCGATAAGCCCGGCTAAGGACGAACAGTAAGTTGTTGGTTTTGTTTTGGTGGGCTTGATGAGCCACAAATGGGGATCAATTTGTTTTTAAATAAATCATGGCGCAGGCTGGTAGTTACCCTGTAAGCCGCGTCATTATTGAGTTTCCCGGCTATTTTGCGGCATCGTTGTGATATGTTCTTAGGCTACTTTAGCCAGTATCACGAATTGTGTCATTGTCTGGAGTGTGATTTATGCATTTCGTTGGACAATAAAAAACCCGCTAAGCCAGATAACTTGCGGGTTCTTATATTTCTTTGGTTCTCTTAAAACCTTTATTTGGTACCGATGGCCGGACTTGAACCGGCATGACTTGCGTCACCACCCCCTCAAGATGGCGTGTCTACCAATTTCACCACATCGGCATGAAGCGATAACTATTTTTTCACGGTTTCATTTTTATCAGTCACTGTTTTTTTCTTTTTTTCTTTAACAGTTTTCTTTGCTTCTTTTTTGTTTTTTTCCGCTGGGCTGGCGGCTGCTTTTTTCTCGTCAACCTTTAAGGGTTCAACGGTTTTAATCTCTTCAGCTTTAGGCACCACAGTCTCTTTAATTTCAGGGGTAGTGGCTGGCACGCTGCTTTCAGGCGGTTTGGCTTCCGTAGTTGCAGGGCTTGGGATTGCTGCCGGATTTTCTGACATTTGTTCAATGGCTTGTTTTATGACAGGCGTTGAAGATGTCAAAGGCATTTCTTCCGTTTTTGTTTCTGTCGCTATTGGAGCACTTTCGGCAGTTTTTGGGCTATCGGCTTGGGGAATGCCAATAGGGTCTTTTTTAACGGCCTCTGAACTCATCAAATCATAGGCTGCGCCTTGTCTGCCATTGAGGATGGCCAGTCCTAAGCTAGTAATAAAGAATAGTGTGGCTAGGGTCGCTGTCGTTCTTGATAAAAATGACCCTGCTCCCTGTGCCCCAAAAACTGAACCTGATGAGCCTGAACCAAAAGAAGCTCCCGCATCAGCCCCTTTTCCTTGCTGAATAAGGATTAGGCCTATTATGCCTAAACCCAGCAATACATGAATGACTATAATGATTTGATACATGAAAGTTAAACTACTTGACTGAATGGTATATCTTTAAAAAGGATTCCGCATCCAACGAAGCCCCACCAATTAAGCCGCCATCAATATCCGGCATGGCAAACAAGCCTTTTGCATTGTCTGGCTTGGCGCTGCCGCCGTATAGGATTTGGATTTTGTCGGCTATTGTTTGGTCTTTTGCGGCGATGTATTCACGGATGTGTTGGTGCACTTCTTGGGCTTGGGCGTCACTGGCTGTTTTGCCTGTGCCAATGGCCCAAACCGGTTCATAAGCAATGACGGCATTGGCAAAAGCCGCTATGCCTGCAAGGCCAATGACAGCGTCCAATTGTTTTTCAACTACGGCGAAAGTTTGTTCTTGTTCGCGTTCTTCCAGGGTTTCGCCAATACATAACACGGGGATGATGTTTTGGGCTTGGGCTTGGCAGAAACGCGCGGCAACTGATGCGTCGGTGTCGCCGTAATAGCTGCGCCTTTCGGAATGCCCTACTAAAGCATAAGTACAGCCGAATTCGCTTAACATGGAGGCGGACACTTCACCCGTGTAGGCGCCTGAAGCTTGGTCGGCGACATTTTGTGCGCCTAAGGCCAAGCGGCTGCCTTTGGTGATTTCGCTAACGTTGGGCAAGAAAACATAAGGTGCGCATACGGCGATCCCTGCGGTATTTTCACCTAATCCTGCCAAAATACCTTGTGCAAGCGAATCAGCACTAGCACGAGTCCCATTCATTTTCCAATTGCCGATAACCAGTGACTGACGCATCATTACCTCCACATAGAATAAAGCCGCCTATGATATAGGCTAACAGGGTTGAATTCAAGCACCGATTGCGCTCTTCACCGCTTCGGCGAGTTGCTGGGCGTAATTATTGACTGCGTCCCCCTGTTCGCCTTCAACCATGACGCGAATTAACGGCTCCGTTCCTGATGTCCGTAGTAGCACCCTCCCTTTGTCGCCCAATTTATTTTCAACCGCTTTGACAGCTTGTTGGATACCGTCATAGTGATCTAGGTTGACTTTTTTGGCGGTTTTGATATTGATAAG
The DNA here is from genome assembly GCF_000384075.1 of Methylovulum miyakonense HT12. Taxonomy (GTDB): domain Bacteria; phylum Pseudomonadota; class Gammaproteobacteria; order Methylococcales; family Methylomonadaceae; genus Methylovulum; species Methylovulum miyakonense. The sequence goes on along the minus strand of NZ_KB913025.1, from coordinate 131,314 downwards.
GATTTGTGGGTATTTTTGCATCCCTGATTTTAGTTCATGGAGCGATTGGCCGCTGTATTGCATTTCTGCCAGGACTTGCAGGGCGGCGATGATGCCGTCCCCCGTGGTGGTTTTATCCAGGCAAATGATATGGCCTGAATTTTCCCCGCCTAAAATGCCATTGTGTTTGGTCAGCAGTTCCATGACATAACGGTCGCCTACTTTTGCCCTTAGCAGTGGGATGCCAAGTTGGGCTAAAGCATGTTCCATCCCTAAATTGGTCATTAATGTGCCCACAACAGGCCCGGCCATTTGGCCGGAAGAGAGCCTGGATTTTGCGATAATGTAAATCAGTTCATCGCCATCAACTATTTCGCCCTTATGGTCAACCATGATCAGGCGGTCACCGTCACCGTCCAGGGCTATGCCCAAATCCGCATGGTTTGCCAAAACGGTCGCCGCCAGCATTTCTGGCTTGGTGGCGCCGCAGTTGTCATTAATGTTTAGGCCGTTGGGTTGGACACCGATGCTGATGACTTCGGCGCCTATTTCACTAAAAACATGGGGGGCAATGTGATATGTGGCGCCATGGGCGCAATCGACGACGATTTTCATGTGGTCGAAATCGAGCCGCGTCGGGACGCTGGCTTTACAATATTCAATATAGCGGCCGGCGGCGTCCTCCAAGCGTTTCGCTTTGCCTAAGTGCGCCGAGTCCACTGTCGTCATGGGGGAATCCATATAGTGTTCGATTTCCTTCTCTATATCATCGGGTAATTTAGTCCCCTGTACTGAAAAGAACTTCACGCCATTGTCGTAATAGGGGTTATGGGAGGCGCTGATGACTATGCCCGCTTGCGCCCTTAGTGTGCGTGTCAGGTAAGCAATGCCCGGTGTCGGCATGGGGCCTAATAGCCGGGTGTCGACGCCTGCGGCGGTTAATCCCGCTTCCAAAGCGGATTCGAACATATAACCTGAAATACGCGTGTCCTTGCCGACCAATACAAAGTCATGCCGTTCATTGGCGAAAACTCGGCCGGTCGCCCAACCTAGTTTTAACAGGAAGTCGGCAGTTATGGGCGGCTCACCGACTTTGCCTCTGATGCCGTCAGTACCAAAATATTTTTTTGTCATAGTTATCCACTGGTTTCAGAAAAATGGCTTAAAAAAAAGGAGAGGTTTTAAGCCTCCCCCTTTTTTAGGACTAATTTACGTGGCAGCCTAGCTTTGTTCAGCCGCCCCGCCAATGATTTTATCATCCTTTATATCATCTGCTTTATGGCCGTTTCTCGGTGGTATATCAAGCCAGCCTTGGGGATCCCTTACCGGCCTACGGGCCATCAAATCTTCGATTTGGTCTTTATCAATGGTTTCATATTTCATTAAGGCGGCGGCCATCGCATGAAGGATGTCAATATTTTCTTTAATAATCCCTTCCGCACGTTTGTAGTTGCGGTCAATGAAAGAACGTATTTCCTCATCAATGGTATGGGAGGTTTCTTCCGCTACGGTTTTATGCTGGGTCACAGAGCGGCCCAAAAATACTTCGCCTTCTTCTTCACTATAGGCGAGTGGCCCCAAACGTTGGGACAAGCCCCATTTGGTAACCATGTTCCGTGCCAGTTCGGTGGCCCGTTCGATGTCGTTGGACGCCCCTGTGCTGACCTGTTCCCAACCAAAGATAAGTTCTTCGGCGATACGCCCGCCATATAAACTGGAAATCATGCTGTCCAGTTTTTGTTTGCTGGCGCTGTATTGGTCTTTTTCAGGCAGGAACATGGTCACGCCCAACGCACGGCCTCTAGGCATGATGCTGACTTTATAAACCGGGTCATGTTCAGGCACCAGTTTGCCGACAATAGCATGTCCGGCTTCATGATAGGCGGTCATTTTCTTTTCTTTATCGCCCATGACCATCGTGTGCCGTTCCGCACCCATAATGAGTTTGTCTTTGGCTTTTTCCAGGTCAAACATGCTGACGACCCGTTTATTCATGCGGGCTGCAAACAAAGCCGCTTCATTGACCAAGTTGGCCAAGTCCGCCCCTGAAAAACCAGGGGTGCCTTGGGCGATGTATTTGACTTCGACATCTTCCGAGGCGGGGACTTTTTTCATGTGGACGTTAAGGATTTGCTCACGGCCACGGACATCAGGCAAGCCCACAGTCACTTGGCGGTCAAAACGGCCCGGACGTAACAAGGCCTTGTCCAGCACGTCAGGGCGGTTAGTGGCGGCGATGACTATAATGCCTTCATTGCCTTCAAAACCGTCCATTTCCACCAGCAATTGGTTCAAGGTCTGTTCACGCTCGTCATTGCCGCCGCCTAAACCGGCACCGCGTTGGCGGCCTACGGCATCAATCTCGTCGATAAAAATAATGCAAGGCGCGTGTTTCTTCGCCTGTTCGAACATATCGCGTACCCGTGAAGCCCCGACGCCGACAAACATTTCCACAAAATCCGAACCGGAGATGGTGAAAAACGGCACTTTCGCTTCACCTGCAATCGCCCGTGCCAACAATGTCTTGCCTGTGCCTGGGGGGCCTATCATCAACGCGCCGCGCGGGATTTTGCCGCCTAATTTTTGGTATTTAGCGGGGTCTTTCAAAAAATCGACCATTTCTTCGACTTCTTCCTTGGCTTCATCACAGCCTGCCACATCGGCAAAAGTCACCTTAATCTGGTCTTCTTCCAACATCCGCGCTTTGCTTCTGCCAAAGCTCATGGCTCCCCGGCCAGCCGCCCCGCCGCCTTGCATTTGGCGCATGAAAAACACCCACACGGCAATTAACAGCAGCATCGGGCCAAAGGACACCAGCAACTGCATGATCAATGAGGGTTGTTCTGGCGGCACGGCTTTGATTTCCACGCCGTTTGCCAATAAGTCATCAACCAAATGGGGATCTGAAGGCGCGTAAGTTTTAAACATTTGGCCGCCCTGCATTTTGCCCTTGATGACATGTTCGTCAATCATCACTTGCTGGACTTGGCCTGCCTTCACAGACTCGATGAACTGCGAATAGGACAGCGCAGAATCAGACCGTTCACCTTGGGGGGCAAAATTATTAAAGAGGGACATCAGCACAATCGCAATGACGACCCACAAGATTATATTTTTTATCATATCGTTCACAAACACGCCCTAGGCTTGAACCGCTCGGTTTAAAACATTTGTTAAATTATATCAGGACTTATCATCCAGACTGTGGTTATTTGTCTGTAGAATCCGCTCGATAGCTACAGATCTATGGGCGATCAAGCCTTATTTAAAGCCTTTTGCCAAAATATAAACTTCATTGCTACGAGGCCTTGATGCTTTGGGTTTGCGGATGACCACTTTGTTAAAAGATTGTTGCACGTCCCGATGGAAGGCTTCAAAGCCTTCGCCATGAAATAATTTCACGAGGAAACTGCCGTTTTTCGCCAACACGGTTCTTGCCGTGTCTAACGCCAATTCCCCCAGGTAAATGGCCCGTGGTTGGTCAACGCTATTGTTGCCGCTCATGTTGGGCGCCATGTCTGACATCACCAGGTTGATAGGTGCGTTGTCCAACACCCTATAAAGTTCGGCCAACACCTCTTCTTCGCGAAAATCGCCTTGGATAAAATCCACGCCTTCCAACGGTTCCATCGGCAAAATATCCAAAGCGATCAATTTGTTGTTTTTTCCTATCAACGGCTTTGCAAATTGCGACCAGCCGCCAGGCGCCGCACCTAAATCAATAATGTTCATCCCCGGTTTTATCAGTTGGTCCTTCTCTTGGATTTCACTTAGTTTGAATACCGCCCGTGAGCGGTAACCTTGCGCTTGCGCCATTCTGACGTATTCGTCATCAAAATGTTCCTGCATCCAACGTGTGCTGCTTTTACTTCGTCCCATAGCCCTTTGTTTAGTGTAGAATTAATATTTTGAATTGTAGGAAGTGAGAGTGAACTCTGTAGATAAGAAACAACTACGCGCCAATGCCCATGCCTTAAAACCCGTGGTGATGGTTGGCCAGTCAGGCTTGACTGACGCAGTCCTTGCCGAGGTCGATCTGGCCTTAAATAGCCACGAGCTTATTAAAGTTAAAATACGCGCCGAACGTGATGAACGCAAGGAGATAAGCGAAAAAATGTGTGCGGCGACTGGCGCGGAGTTGATTCAGTCGATTGGTCAGGTTACGGTTTTGTACCGCTTGAACCCAAAGAAATGACTGTCCAATTTAGGGGGCTTTGAGTTTGGGCTTGTCTGCCTAAGCAATTAAGAGCCAGTGGAGACGTTGCGGGGCAGCGTCTCCACAAACCGTTCCAGGGCTTAATGTGCTTGCCGGTCAGATATATTCAATTGAAATGATTTCGTATTCAATATTGCCGGCAGGTGCTTTGACAATCACCACGTCGCCCGCTTCTTTACCGATCAAGGCCCGGGCAATGGGTGAGCCTATGGAAATGCGGCCTTCTTTGATATTGGCTTCGTCTTCGCCAACGACTTGATAAGTGACCCGTTTTTCCGCGTCAATATCTTCCAGTGCAACCGTTGCCCCAAACACGACTTTGCCGTTGGCGTCGACTTTGGTGACATCAATGATTTGCGCGTTGGCCAGTTTGCCTTCAATTTCCGCAATACGCCCTTCGGCGAAACTTTGCTGTTCTTTAGCGGCATGGTATTCGGCATTTTCTTTTAAATCACCATGCGCCCTTGCGGTGGCGATGGCATTAATGATGCGCGGCCTAACGACTGACTTTAATTCTTCCAATTCTGCGCGTAACTTTTCCGCGCCTTTTACGGTAAGGGGTACTTTACTCATCTTCCAACAACTCCACTAAATTATTTTGTCCTGGTTTTTTATTAACTTAAACGCTTGGTCAACATAAGCTTTTATGCAAATCCTGTAAACATGACACGTCCCCCGCATCCAGTTCGCCCAAGGCAAAGCACGCAGCCCGCGCCCCCGCCATGGTGGTGTAATAGGGCACCCGGTTTTGTAGGGCTTCGCGGCGCATCGTGAAGGAATCGGAAATGGCTTTTTTGCCGATCGTGGTGTTGATGATCAGTTGGATTTGCCCATTTTTGATCATATCCACCGTGTTAGGCCTTCCTTCATTGACCTTGTAAACCAATTCGCAGGTGATGCCGTTCTCTTTAAGGTATCTTGCCGTTCCGCCCGTGGCGACGATTTCATATTTTTTGGCCACCAACATGCGGGCGATTTCGGGCGCTTTCGCTTTGTCGCCATCACGGATACTGATCAAGACTTTGCCGCTATGGTCCAGATTGACGCCGGCGGCACGTTGTGATTTGGCAAACGCTTCACCGAAAGTCTTGCCCACGCCCATGACTTCGCCTGTCGACTTCATTTCCGGCCCCAATAAAGGGTCGACGCCAGGGAATTTCACAAACGGGAACACCGCTTCTTTGACGGAAAAATAATCAGGGATACGTTCTTCGGTGACGCCTTGTTGCTCTAGCGTTTGCCCGACCATCACCCGTGCGGCGATTTTTGCCAACGCGTAACCCGTGGCCTTGGACACGAACGGCGCCGTCCGGGAAGCCCTAGGGTTGACTTCCAGCACATAAATGTCTTCGCCTTGGATCGCAAACTGGGTGTTCATTAAGCCGCGCACACCCAAGGCTTCCGCCATTCTGGCAACTTGTTCGCGGAGTTGGTCTTGAAGATGCGCCGGCAGGTCATAAGGCGGCAGGGAACAGGCGGAGTCGCCGGAATGCACGCCTGCCTGTTCGATATGTTCCATCAGGCCACCAATCAGGACGCGTTCGCCATCGTAAATGGCGTCAACGTCCATTTCCACGGCGTCGTCCAAGAAGCGGTCAAGCAATACCGGCGAGTCATTAGAAACGCTCACCGCTTCTTTCATATAACGCTGCAAGCCTTCTTCGTTGACGACAATTTCCATCGCCCGTCCGCCCAGCACATAAGACGGACGCACCACCAGCGGATAACCTAGCTCTTTCGCGGCATTGACCGCCTGCTCGGTGGAGCGGGCGGTCGCATTTGGCGGTTGTTTCAGCTGCAAGCGTTCAAGCAATTTTTGGAAACGCTCGCGGTCTTCCGCCAAGTCTATCGAATCCGGCGAGGTGCCGATGATAGGCACGCCCGCCGCTTCCAAGGCACGGGCCAGTTTGAGCGGGGTTTGTCCACCGTACTGGACAATCACGCCCTTTGGCTGCTCCAGATGGACGATTTCCAACACGTCTTCCAAGGTCAAGGGTTCAAAATACAAACGGTCCGAGGTGTCAAAATCGGTGGACACGGTCTCAGGGTTGCAGTTGATCATGATGGTTTCGTAACCATCTTCACGCAGGGCCAGTGCCGCGTGGACACAGCAATAGTCAAATTCGATACCTTGGCCGATACGGTTGGGGCCGCCACCGAGGATGATGATTTTTTCCTTGTCAGTTACCCGCGCTTCGCATTCTTCCTCATAGGTTGAGTATAGGTACGCCGTGTCGGAGGCAAATTCCGCCGCGCAGGAGTCAATGCGCTTATAGACCGGGCGGATGTTTTGCTTGTGGCGGGTGTTGCGCACTTCGATTTCCGAAGTGTCCAATAATTTTGCCAAACGCACATCGGAGAAGCCTTTGCGTTTTAGCTTATACAGCTCGCCTGTTTTTAGCGTTGATAAGGTTTTGGTCGCCAAAGCTTTTTCGGACAGCACCAAATCCTCCACTTGTGCCAAAAACCACGGGTCGATTTTACAGACTTCGTGGATTTCGGTGAGGCCCATGCCGATACGGAAAGCGTCGGCAACATAGCGCAGACGGTCGGGCCCGGGATGGCGCATTTCCCTGTGGATTTTATCCAAGGCCTCGTCGGCATTCAGGTCGATGATTTCATCCAGGCCGCTGATGCCGATCTCCAAACCCCGCAAGGCTTTTTGCAGGGATTCCTGGAAAGTGCGGCCTATCGCCATGACTTCGCCGACCGATTTCATTTGTGTGGTCAAACGGTCATCGGCTTGCGGGAATTTTTCAAAGGTGAAGCGCGGGATCTTGGTCACGACATAGTCAATGCTAGGCTCAAATGAGGCGGGTGTCGCGCCGCCCGTGATCTCATTTTGCAACTCGTCCAAGGTAAAGCCCACCGCCAGTTTGGCGGCGACTTTGGCAATCGGGAAGCCCGTGGCTTTGGAAGCCAAGGCTGACGAGCGGGAGACCCGTGGGTTCATTTCAATGACAATCAGGCGCCCGTCCACAGGATTGATCGCCACCTGGACGTTAGAACCGCCTGTATCGACGCCGATCTCGCGCAAGACCGCGAGCGAGACATTCCGCAGGATTTGGTATTCCTTATCGGTCAAGGTTTGCGCGGGGGCGACAGTGATGGAATCGCCGGTATGCACGCCCATCGGGTCGAAGTTTTCTATCGAGCAGACGATGATGCAATTGTCTTTAGAATCCCGCACGACTTCCATTTCGTACTCTTTCCAACCCAACACCGATTCTTCGATCAGCAATTCATTGGTGGGCGACAAATCCAAGCCGCGTTCGCAAATCTCCATAAATTCATTTTTATTGTAAGCAATGCCGCCGCCGCTGCCGCCCATGGTAAAGGACGGGCGGATCACGGTCGGATAGCCGACTTCCTTTTGCGCGGCTAGCGCCTCTTCCATGGTGTGCGCGGTTTTTGATTTGGCGACTTCAAAACCGATACGCGCCATCGCCTCGTTAAACAGCTGGCGGTCTTCGGCTTTGTTAATCGCTTCTTTGGTCGCGCCGATCATCTCCACGTTGTATTTCGCCAAGACCCCGTGCTTGTCCAATGCCAAGGCGCAATTGAGCGCAGTTTGCCCGCCCATGGTTGGCAAAATCGCGTCTGGACGTTCTTTTTCGATGATTTTCTCAACGGTTTGCCAGTCGATAGGCTCGATGTATATTGCATCCGCCATATCGGGGTCGGTCATGATGGTCGCGGGATTGGAATTTACCAAAATCACGCGGTAGCCTTCTTCACGCAGGGCTTTGCAGGCTTGGGTGCCGGAGTAATCAAATTCGCAGGCTTGGCCGATGACGATGGGGCCTGCGCCTAGTAATAAGATGGATTTTATATCGGTTCTTTTGGGCATGTTGTGAGTTTTATGTGTTTATAAAATGACCAATCATTAGAATAATTCACTATGTGAACCTGTACGGATCAGGATAAGTTCGTCATCTTTTAATTGATAAATCAAAAGCCAATCAGGTTTTATGTGGCATTCCCTGCAATCTTGCCAATTTCCTATCAATGCGTGGTCACGGTATTTTTCTTCAAGGATGTCATCGTTTGCCAATATCGCAGTAACCTCTTGCAATTGCCTTATATCGTGCTGACCAGAACGGCTTAACCGCTTGTAGTCTTTTTTAAACGCAGAAGTTAAAACAACTTCCCGCATTATTCGTTATCCAAATCCGCCCACATCGCATCTAAGGAAGGGTAGCGATGTACCCGGCCATTATGTGCATCTTCGATAGCGGCTAAAGTTTCTTTATTGGGTAAGTCAATGGAAAAAGGAATATTTTTGTTTTCAGCAACCTTAGTTAAAAACAACGTGATGGCATCATCCATTGATAAGCCCAAATTTGACAATACTAATCTAGCTTTAGCATCAATTTCAGTGTCAATTGATGTATGTAAAACAGTATGGGACATGGTGTTTTCCTGTTTTATTTCAAAAACCTAATTTAATTTCCACTTTGTCAGGCAGACTTAATTTGTGCCAGCAAGCCGTTAACAACCCTTTTGTTTGCATGCGATAAAAATATTTGTTTGAGTGCATTTTCAAAATTGTCGGATTTTTCTACTTCATATTCTCTGCTACGTAACTCAGTGCCATAATATACCTGCTCTAGAGGATTAACTATTGTCAAAGGGTAAAGACCTAAATCATGAAAGACATCAAAAACCAAAATACTGTTGTTTAAAGCTGGTGCCTTTACATAAAAATCAAGCTGAAAATTAGATCCACTTGAGACAGTTTGCTTTATTTTGCCAATTAACATCCCTTTTGTTTTATTGGTTAATTCCTCTGCGATTTTTTTAATACCGAAACAGGTGTTTCTACGCAATTATCTTCAATAACATCATCGAAAAAAGAGTTTGGGATTGCCATTTAGTCATCACTGGCAGAAGTGTTGCATCGCTCATAGTGTTTTCTGCCAATATTGAAATATCAACATCGTAACAATCACATAACCATTTAAGCTCACTAGAGAGCGGTTGTTTATTGATGTTCCAAAATAACAGATTCATCAGCTAGAGATTGATGTGAATCTAGGCTTTTACGCCATCCATCAACTCTATAAATTCATCAAACAACCCCTCAACATCATGTGGCCCCGGACTCGCTTCAGGATGTCCTTGGAAACTAAACGCCGGAACATCGGTACGCTTGATGCCTTGCAAGCTGCCGTCGAACAACGAACGGTGCGTGGCGATCAGGTTTTCCGGCAAGCTGGCTTCGTTGACCGCGAAACCGTGGTTTTGGCTGCTGATCATGACATGGCCGGTGGCGAGGTCTTGCACCGGGTGGTTTGCGCCGTGATGGCCGAATTTCATTTTTTCGGTTTTTGCACCGCTGGCCAAGGCCAGCAGTTGATGGCCCAAGCAAATGCCAAATACAGGGATTTTTTTCTCCAAAAGCTCAGCAATCGCTTCAATCGCGTAAGTGCAGGGTTCCGGGTCGCCCGGGCCATTGGATAAAAATACGCCATCTGGGTTCATTGCCAAAACAGTTGAAGCAGGCGTTTTGGCGGGGACGACCGTGACACGGCATCCACGGTTGACCAGCAAGCGCAGGATATTGCGTTTGATGCCAAAATCATAGGCGACAACATGCTTGCTGAGGTTTTCACCTGCCTGATGCCCGCCCTGCAAAGACCAGATGCTTTCTGTCCACGCGTAAGGATTTGCTGTCGTGACTTCTTTCGCCAAATCCAAGCCTTTCAGGCCTGAGAAACCAGCGATTGCGGTCGTGGCCGTCGCTATGTCAACTTCGTTACCTGCAACTATCGCCCCGCGTTGCGCGCCTTTGTCACGCAAGATGCGGGTCAGTTTGCGGGTGTCGATTTCGGCTATCGCCACCACGTTATGATCCAGCAAGTATTGCTGCAAAGACTTCCCGCTGCGCCAGTTGCTTGCCAGCAAGGGCAAATCCCGTATCACCAGGCCGCTGGCGAATACGCCGATAGATTCATCGTCTTCGCTGTTGGTGCCGACATTGCCGATATGCGGGTAGGTCAGCGTGACAATTTGCTGGGCATAGGACGGGTCGCTGAGGATTTCCTGATAACCGGTCATTGCGGTGTTGAACACCACTTCGCCGACCGAACAGCCATCCGCACCTATGGAGGCGCCACTGAAAACCGTACCATCTTCTAACACTAATAAAGCAGGCTTAACCAATTATGTTACCTCAAATATGCAAAACGGGACGGGCCCAGAAGGCCGCATCCCGTTATCAATAAATTAACCGACATACTATACAAAATTATGCCGTTTTGGTCATTAACAATTTTAGGCTTTGCTTAAGCCAGGGGCTTTTAAAGGAAATTAGGAGGCTTTTTTGAGCATCCCCAAACCGTTTGGCCTTTTCACCATTTGCACTTGGGCCTTGATGCGTTTTTTGACGGCGTCGACATGGGAAATCACGCCTACGGTTTTGCCATAAGCGCGTAAGTTTTCCAAAGTGCTTAAGACTAGCGTGAGCGAGTCGCCATCGAGGTTACCGAAACCTTCGTCAATAAACAGCGAATCCACCGATTTATTGTTATTGGCCAGTTCTGACAAACTTAAGGCCAAGGCCAAGCTGACGACAAAGCTTTCGCCACCGGATAAGGTTTTGGGTTGGCGGCGGGCGTTGCCTTGGAAAGTGTCTTCAATTTCCAAGGCCAATCCGGCGTGTTCTGGGTTGTAGCGCAAATAATAGCGTCCGCTGATTTTTTCCAAGATGCGGTTGGTATGCGCGAGCAATTTGTCCGCCACGCGGATTTGCACGCGGCGGCGGAAAGCCATGCCATGTTCGTTGTCCAGTAGGCTACGTTCGGCGAGGGCGGGTTGGGCTGCCTGTTCACGTTGCCTTAATGCCGCCGTCAGTTCGTCATAACGTTCTTGTTGCTGGTTTTGCTGTGCCAAACGTTTTTGTAGCCGCTGGATTTCCAGTTGCGCCATGTCCATTTTCCCTACCAGCCCGGTCAATTGGCGATAAATGTCATCTGGGTTGGGGGCGGTTTCGGCAATCATGAAGTCATTGTCCAGTTCGGCGGACAATTGCTCCAATTGTTGTGTTTTTGCGGCGATTTGTGCCTGCAATTCAGCCTGGTGCCGGGTGAATTCAGGTTCCCTGGCTAAAAATTGTAAGGCGTTGCGCAATTCGCCCAAACTGGCGAAAGGCGAGGTTTTCAGCTTGGCTTGCAAACCTTGCTGCAAGGCGGCCAATTGGTTTTCTTGTCCGGCCAGGAGCTGTTCCTTGTCGGCAATCAGCCGTTGTTTTTCTATCAGGGCCAAATGCACGCCGATTTGCTCCTCACCCTGTAATTGGCCGATCAGGCGGGTGATTTTTGCTTCACAACGGCTGGCTTCGGTTTGGCAGGTGGCGTATTGGCTTTCTTGTGCGGCGATGTCGTCAAGCAAACTTTTGTGGCGGACCGCGTAGCTTTGGTAATCTTGACGGCGGGCGTTGAGGCGGTCGAAAAACGCGTCTTCCTTGCCTTTGCCGGGCATGGTCTCACCTAAGGCGGCCAATTGTGCCTGCACTTTTTCTGCCAAGGCCTGTTCGTCTTGGTGGCATTGCGACAATGCCGCGTCAATTTCCAGGTATTCCTGGGATAAGCCTTGGCCATTGTTGTCCAGTTGTGCGGCGTTTTCTTGCAGTTGCACAACCGCCGCTTCATTTTTGGCAATCAAACCGTTGATTTTGGCAATGTTGGCGGTTTTTTTCTGGTATTGGTCGGCTAAGGCGATGATGTTTTTCAATTCTTCCTGTTCATTCTTCAACCAGTGCCCCATTGCCGGCAAGTCGTCGATGTCCAGATCTGCGCTGGCTTTGTTCAGACGGTTGCACAGCGAAAGCCAGGAGGCTTTGATGTTTTCCAGTTGCGCTTGCAGCGCGCGGTTTTTCTCGGCATTTTTTTGGGCGATGGCGATGCGTTTGTTGAGCTGGTCGGTTTGTGCCGACAAGCTGCGCAGTTTCATTTGCTGGTCGGTCAGGGCTTGCACCGAGTTGCCGATAACGGGAGGGTGTTTCAGGTACGGGTGCTCTTTGGCTCCGCATAAGGGGCAGGGCTTGCCGTCCACCAAATGGGCGCGTTCGGGCAGCAGTTTTTTCAGTAGGGCTTCACGGTTAAGCGCGGCATCCAAGGCCAGCTTGATGTTTTCTTCGCGTTTGATGGTGTCGCGCAGTTGCTCCAGCTGCAACGCCAACTCATCGGCATCCTCAACAACAACTGGTTTGCGTCCGAAAATCCCAAGAATGCCGCCACTTGGCTGGCTGAGTTTTTGGTAATTCAGCGCGAGGTCCAGCAATTGTTGGAATTGCCCGACACGCCCTTGCTGCTCGTTTTTCAGGCTTTCAATCGCGTCCGCCTGATGGCCTTGCAACAAGGCTTCCCGTGCTTGCCCTTCGTCGATAAGCTCTTGTTTGAGCTCGGCGATTTCGGTAATTGTCTTGCTTAGCGCCGTACCTGTGTTTTTTAATGAGGAGGCGGATTTTTTGGTTTCGTTGCTGAATTGTTTGTGTTTGTCGCCCAGTTCTTTGAGTTCGGCCCGCAACTTTTTTAGGCGCGCGGTTTCAGGGAAGCTTTCCAGCAAAGACGCATCGTTAGCGTGATCGTCCAGCCATGCCGCCGCCGTTGTTAAGGCGGCTTTTTTTTCGGCCAGCTGGGTTTCCAGGGTTTGCGACAATGCCCTGGTTTCTTGCTGTTCCAAGCGGGTCTGGTTGATTTCAAACTTGATCCGGTCAATTTCCTTAAGTTGCTCGGGAAACGGGCGTTTGGACGCTTGGGCGGGCATTTCGGGCTTGTCGCCCAATTGTTCCCGCAGGAATTGCAATTCGTTCTGTAACGTGTTCCAGGCTGCTTGATGCTGTTGCAGGGATTGTTGTTTGTCGTCCAGCGCGGCAAGGTCGTCCTGGTACGCCAGCGCTTGTTTGGCGGTGGCAATATTTTCAAGCGATTGCCCGTTGGTGTGCAATTGCGCCTGCAAGTCCTTCAGGCGTTTTTTCTGGTCGACCACTTGGGCTTGAAGGTGGGCGGTGTTTTTTAGCGCGGCTTGTTGCTGTTCGAGATGTTTTTGGGCGGCTTTGAGCTCTTGGATTTGCTCTAGGTAATCTTGCAAGTCCTGTTCCGAAGCTTCCACGGCTTCGGCTGGCAATAGTTTAAGACCCGCCAATTCTTGCTTGATGGCGTCAATGGACTGTTGCGCTTTTTCGGCGTTGCCCAGAATTTCGTTACGGTAATCCGTGTAAATGTCCGTGCCGATTAAGGTTTCCAAAATGCCCATGCGCTCGTTGTCCAGCGCGTTTAAAAAAGCCGCAAAATCGCCTTGGGCCAGCAGCATCGAGCGGGTGAAATTGCGGAAATTCATGCCCGTCAATTCGGTGATGGCCCGGCATACCTCGGCAGGCGTGCCCGCCAACACTTGCCCGTCGGACAAACGGGTCAATTTCATATCAATGGCCTGCACATCTTCCGCATCCGTGCCGCGTTGGGCTTGCCAAATGGATTGGTATTTTTCGTCGCCTAATTTGAATTCCACCTCGGCATACGCTTCGCTGGTGTGTTGGCTAATGACCGAAGCCGCCGGTTGGTCGAAGCGTGACGTTTCGCCGTAAAGCGCCAAAGTGATGGCGTCAAGGATGCTGGATTTGCCCGAACCGTTCGCGCCTGTGATCGCAAAAACCCCCGCATTGGCAAACGCGCCCTGCGTGAAACTGATCCGGCTATCACCGACTAAGGAATTGATATTTCTAAAATAAAGGGAAAGTATTTTCATGGTTTGATACTTTTGCCGGGCGGCCGCTTTGGAATTCTCGTAATTTTTCCATTATAACGCCGCGTCGGGGCTTTTTATCAAACTATCGCATGGGGAAAGGGGATTTGGGTTTTTGCCAGCGATAACAAAGATCAATGTCGGATGACCGCTCTTGGGATACGGGGAATTCCGGTTTGCCTGGCTTGCCAAAGGTCATAGGCGGCTTGTTGCTGCAACCATAAATCAGCCCGGCCGCCATTTTCTATCCCCAGCCAGCTCTCAATCCTTAAGGCCATTTCAGGTGAAAGTGAAGATTTGCCGTTTAGTACCCGTGATAGGTAGGTTCGGGTAATACCAAGCTGTTTTGCGGCTTCGGTAATGGTCAGTTGCAAGGCGGGCAAAACGTCTTCACGTAAAGTTTCACCCGGATGTGGTGGATTATACATTTGGCTCATGTTGGCTTGTCCTTAGTGGTAATCAAGATAATCGACGAGAACAACGTCTTCATCCTCAAATTTGAATGTTATTCGCCAATTGCCGTTAATGACAATTGAAAAATGCCCCGCAAGACTTCCGGTCAATGGATGTAAACGCCAGCCAGGCAAATTGACGTCATTGGCGGTTTTTGCGATGTCCAGACGCAACAAGATTCGAGTGAGTTTGGGCGCGTGTTCTGGTCTTATTCCGGCTTTGCTACCCGATTCGAAAAAGGCTTTTAAGCCTTTGTGCTGGAAAGATTTAATCATGGTGTGAGTGTATAGCCTGGCATCTGGCAATTCAATGCTATTTTTGATGGCTTATTTCGGAAAACAAACCTGTGCCGATGAAAAAGCAATTAAAGACGGTTGAAATATTTGGCAAGAATGTTCCAGTCGGAATTTGGCTTACCTCAAAAGGGGTGCAAACAAAGTTGCACCCCTATTTTTGCTGACTCGCTTAAGAAACTTTCGCAGGCGCAGAGCTTTGCCAAGCCGGGATTTGCTCAATGGCGTTATACCAACGGGCGGTTTCCACATAACCTTCCATCGGGTATTGCGCCATCACCGCCAAGTCCAGAAATGAACCGACAGAGAAATCCGCGAGCGTGAAGTGGTTACCGACCAGCCATTCACGGCCTGTCAAATGTTCTTCCAGGACTTTTGCAAAACGGTGGAAATTTTCCGTCCCTTTCACCAATTCTTGGGCATCCGGTTCACCCAGGTTCAACGCGCCTTTAATGATGTTCTCAAAAATAAACGTGCCGCACGCCCTGCCAAAATGGGAGGCTTGCCAGAATTGCCAGCGGTTGATATCGGCCATTACCTTAGCATCGGTTGACAGTAACGAATTATCTGGCACTTTTGAACACAGGTACTGCATAATGGCATTCGATTCCCAGAGGACAAAATCACCATCAACCAGCGTAGGGATCATGTGGTTTGGGTTTAATTTCAAAAATTCCGGGGTCATTTGCTGGCCTTTGCTTAAATCTACAACTTGCAGGTCACAATCCAAACCTAAGTGGTGCAAAACGGCGATGACACGGCGGGAGTTTGGGGAAATTGGGAAATAATACAGTTTCATGCGGTGTGCCTCCTGGGAAGAAAAGGATTTTTATCACTTGCTTATTGCAAGTTAGTGGATTTTTACATATAAACTTGTTTTTTACAAGTGCCTATTTATGCCTGATGTTTTAAGTGATTCATGAAAACAGAACCCCAAAGTTACCGCTCAAAATGCCCGCTTTCAATCGCCCTTGAATTCATCGGCGACAAATGGAGCCTCATCATTATCCGCGACATGTGTTTGGGCAAAAGCAAGTATTGCGATTTCCAGTCTTCACCCGAAGGCATCCCCACCAACATCCTCGCCAGCCGCTTGCGCGAACTGGAAGAAAACGGTTTGTTGGTGAAGCGGCCTTATCAGGATAAGCCCGTGCGTTATGAATATTTTTTAACGCCTAAAGGTGCGGATTTATTGCCGGTGCTCCAGCATCTGGTGATGTGGACACAAAAGCATGTTGATGGATGTGGCGAGCCGCCGGAAGGTTTTTTTACCGCTAAACCCGAGGATTTGTTGAAGCGTCAGGAACGGGGTAAAGAGTTGGCTTAGTTTTTGGTGTCCGCAAGATAGATGTCCACGAAACACACGAAAGGCACGAAAAGATCATCTAAACCTTATCCGCTTAGAAAACCATAGCTTCCGGTTTGGACCATGAAAAACACGGATGTTTGCCATTTCAAGCCTTTATACAGTTCGTGGTTAAAAAACTTCATAACTTTCGTGCTTTTTGTGTATTTCGTGGACAACAAATAACGCCTACCCCATCGCAGAATAAAATTGCACTTTCCCCGTTTCAATAAAGTACATCCCGCCGACGATGCCGATTTCGCCGCTTGCCAGCATGGCGTTTAATAAGGGGCTACGGTTCTTGATTTCTTCCACCGTCAGCAAGACGTTTTTGTCGGCCACTTGTTGCACCAGCCCGTAGTTCTCCGCGTTGGCCGTATTGCCCGTTTCCGCCTCAACGGCCTGGACGGCAGGTTGGATTTTGTCCAGCAGCACGGTGAGGTGGTCGAGCTGCACATGGTTGCATGCCCCCTTGATCGCGCCGCAATGCGAATGCCCCAGCACCACAATCAGCTTCGAGCCTGCGATTTTGCAGGCAAATTCCATACTGCCCAAAATGTCGTCATTGATGACATTGCCCGCCACCCGGGTGCTGAATATGTCCCCTAAACCTTGGTCGAAAATCAGCTCGACAGAAGTGCGCGAATCCATGCAGCTTAAAATGATGGCGATGGGGAATTGCCCTTGGCGGGTGTCGTTGACTTGTTCCAGCAAGTTACGGTTGGATTCCAGGTTATTGACGAAATGCTCATTGCCTTCCTTGAGGATTTCCAGCACCTTGGCCGGGGTCAAGGATTGTTGCGAATCATAGGTTTGGGGCCTGGCGTTGGTCACCGGTGGCAGGGAACCGTAGCCGCGCAGGTTTTGTAGGGTCAACCCAATGTGCTTGAGCGGGGCTTCTTGCCGGAAATTTTCAAGCATTTCATAGACATCATAATCAATGTATTTTGAACGGGTGGCATCAATGACGACTTGCGAGTGTGCGGGCAAGGTTTCCAAGGTTTGCCGGATATTCGCTTTGTTCAGAAACGAAACGTGTTCTGACAGGCGCAGGATGGTTTTGTTGCCGATATGCATTTTTTGGAAATAGAACGAACTTTTATGGTTTTCCAATAAGATGGACACCAAGGCGATGGTCAGGCCGATGGCCAGGCCCTGCAAAATATCGGTCAGCACCATGCCGAGAATGGTCGCGCAAAATGGGATGAAGTGGTAGGCCCCCGCTTGGTACATGGTTTTGAAAATGCGGGGTCGCGCCATTTTGTAAGAAACCACCAGCAAAATCGCCGCGAGGCAAGCGAGGGGGATTTTGTGCAAGGCTTCGGGAATCAGCACAACGGTCAGCAGCAATAACACGCCATGGATGAAACCTGAGGCGTTGGTTTTGGCCCCCGATTGCACGTTGAACGAACTGCGCACGATGACTTGGGTCATCGGCAAGCCACCCAGCAACGCGGCACCGATATTGCCTAAGCCTTGGACGATCAGTTCACGGTTGGCAGGGGTTGTCCTTTTGTAAGGGTCGAGCTTATCCACCGCTTCCACGGCAACCAAGGTCTCCAGACTGGCGACGATCGCCAGCGTGGCGGCAACCAAATAAACGTCAGGACGGGTAACCGCGCCAAAATCAGGGGCGTTGAGCTGGCTGATGAAATCCCCTAGGTTGTCCATAATGGGTAGGGTCACCAGATGGCCGTTGCTTAAAGCCAGGTCTGGCGCGTATTCCAGCAATAATTGGTTGATGGTGATGGCGGCGATAATGGTGCTTAAGACGCCTGGGAACCATTGGAAAAACCGATAGCGTTTAATAAAAGGTTGCTCCCAGATAACCAAGATGGCCAGCGATATAAACGCAATGAACATGGCGGTTGGCGAGGCGAATGCCAGCATGTGCTGCAATTCACTGAACGAAGAATAACTGTCGGTCTGCACAAAGCGGAAATCACCTTCAAAATCACGGTCATAACCGATGGCATGGGGGATTTGTTTAAGGAACAGGATGACGCCGATACCCGCCACCATGCCGTTAATGACCGAAGACGGGAAGTAATAGGAAATGGTGCCGGCTTTGACCAAACCCATGAAGATTTGCAAACAACCGGCGATGACGGCCGCCAATAAAAAGGCATGGAAGCCCAATTCCTGTATGGACGACAGCACGATCACGGCCAGCCCCGCCGCCGCGCCGCTAATGCCTAATGACGAGCCGCTTAAAGGGGCGACCAACAAACCGCTGACAATGCCCGTGATCAGGCCAGAAAATAGCGGGGCGCCCGAAGCTAAGGCTATGCCCAACGAAAGGGGCAGGGCGACCAAGAAAACGGCGATGCCCGCGGGGACATCATCTTTTAAATTGGCAAAAACATTGCTCTGGTTGGCCAAGTGTTTGTCAAGCATGGTGCAAAATCCTCTGGTTCTTTCGGGTCAATTTTTGATGACGATGGTTTGGTAATCACGCATTTTTTCTTTTCCATATAAATCGATTGCTTCCACGCTGATATTGTCGTCCGGTGCGGTGGTGAGGAATTCTTCCAATGTTTCCATAATATCATGGTCGATAAACCGTGCTTTGCTGGCATCTATGGTGACATTGCTGTTCTCCGGGATACGCAAGATCAGTTTCCTGAGCAGGGCCTTGTTGATAAAGGAGACGTCTTTGTTCAATACCAACGTGATTTTGTTACCTTCTTGTATCAACGTAATGGCGCTGTGGTAATCGGTTTTTATGACAAAGAACACGCCAATGACCAAGCCGATGGCCATGCCCATCAACAAGTCCGTACATAAGATTGCCGCGACAGTTATGATAAAAGGCAGGAATTGGTTCATGCCTTTTTGATAAAAATGTTTAAAAATCTCCGGGTTGGCGAGTTTATAACCGGTATGCAGCAAAATCGCCGCCAAACAGGCCAACGGGATGAAGTTCAGGTAGCGGGCCAGGAACAAGATGCTCAATAACAAAAACACGCCATGGCTGAACGAGGCGATGCGGGTTTTTCCGCCTGAATTGATGTTGGTGGCACTACGGACGATCACCGCCGTGATGGGCAGGCCGCCCAGAAAACCGCTGAGCAGGTTGCCCACGCCTTGCGCTTTGAGTTCGCGGTTGGTCGGTGCCAACCGTTTCAGCGGGTCGAGCTTATCGGTCGCTTCCAGGCTCAACAAGGTTTCCAGGCTAGCGATGATGGCGATGGTCACGGCGGTGACATACACCTTGGGGTTGGCCAAATGCGCCCAATAACCGGCATCCGGGAGCGTGAAATGGCTCAGGAAATCACTGGGTTTTGCCGAAACGGGCAAATTCACCAGCTGTTCGGTGGGGACGGCCCATTCGGGGGCAAAATGCAGGCCCAGCAGTTGGTAACCGACTCCCCAAGCCACTGCGACCAAGGCTCCAGGGATGTTTTTCAATACCGGCAGGCGTTTGATGGTCGGCATATTCCAAAGGATTAACAGCAACAACGCCACCGAGCTAATGACGGCCGCCCCTGGCGTGACCCCGTCAAATGCGGAAACAAACTCCTGCATGCTGGATTGGGCGGTTTCGTTCATATAACTTTCATCGCCCTCGTAGCTGTTGTGGTAACCCATGGCATGGGGCAATTGTTTGATAATCAAGATGAGGCCTATGGCCGCCAACATGCCTTCAATCACGGCGACCGGGAAAAACGCCCCGATAATGCCCGCCCTTAAATAGCCCAGCGCCAGCTGGATGATGCCCGCCAGCATACCGGCCACCAGCAAGGCCTGGAAGCTGCCCAGGGTTTCGATGGCGGTCAGGACGATAACGGTGAGGCCGGCCGCCGGCCCGGAGACGCAGAGCTGCGAACCGCTTAACCATGACACCACCAAGCCGCCCACCAAGCCTGCAATCAGTCCAGAAAATAATGGCGCACCGGAGGCCATGGCAATACCTAAGCACAACGGTAAGGCGACCAGGAACACCACGATGCCAGCCGGAATGTCGTCTTTTAAATGTTGTAAATAATACCGGGCGTGTTTGTGTATCATGTGTCCACTCCTCAAATGTATGGGAAATTCAGGCGCCTTTGTCCCTGCGGGGCTGTCCAGATGCCTTTTAGTGGATACCATCTTAATGCCGTAACCTTTCAAGTACCTTTCAAGTACCTTTCAAGCGATGAAAATTTTATTGATAGAAGATGATGCCGTGTTAGCCGATGGTTTGTTGCACACGCTGGGTGGTGGCGGTTATACGGTCAGTTGCGCGACCACGGCACTGGCGGCCGGACAACTGGTGGAAAGCCAGGATTTCGACCTGATTGTCATGGATTTGGGCTTGCCTGATTTGGATGGGTTGCAGTTATTGCGCCGCTTCCGGCACCGCAAGGTGACGTTGCCTATCATCATTTTGACGGCCCGGGACGGTGTCAATGACCGGATCGACGGTATTGAGCAGGGGGCGGATGATTACCTGACCAAGCCTTTCGAACTACGGGAATTGGAGGCGCGCATCCAAGCGTTGATCCGGCGTTGTTACGGTGGGTTTGATAGCCATATCCGCGTCGGGCGCTTGGTCTTGGATACGCACCAGCAAGCGATATTGGCGGACAAGCAGCCTTTTATCTTACCGGCGCGGGAATTTGGCGTGTTGGAAATCCTGATGATGCAGGCCGGAAAAGTCGTCACCAAAGACCGGATTGCCCAGCGTTTGTCTTATGATGGTGAAGGCATCAGCGACAACGCCATTGAGATCAGTATCCACCGCTTGCGTAAACATCTTGAGCCATACGGCGTGGTGATCCGTACGGTGCGTGGCTTGGGGTATTTGTTGGAGAGCGTCAATGCATAGGGCCAAGAGCCTGAAAAGCGAGATATTGCTCCGTTTGGTCATCCCGCTGCTTTTTTTTGTCATCGTCGATGCGGTGTTGTCGTATTTTGTCACCGTGCATTATGTCGACCAGGCTTATGACCGTTGGTTGCTGGATTCCGCCCGTTCATTGATCCAGGAAATCAAAGTCCGGCAGGGTAAAGTGGTGGTCGAATTGCCGCCGGAAGCCCTGGAAATTTTCAAATGGGATGAACAGGACAAAACCTATTTTAAGATCATCTCCACGGAACAGGAGATGCTGGCGGGCGACCGGCAAGTGCCGGAACCCTTGTCAACGGAAACCGATTGGTCGCTGCCGGTTTATGTTGAAGACACTTTGTATGGTGAGCCGGTGCGCATTGTGTCGATGCGGGTGGCTTTGAAAGGCACGTCCGAAAAAGTGTTTATCCATGTCGCTGAAACCTTGAACAAACGCCGCGCCATGATGACCGATATTTTGTTGGCGGATTTGATCCCGCAAATTATGTTTGTGGTGTTGACGGGGATTTACCTGTTGTCCGGCCTGAAACGCGGCTTGGCGCCTTTGCATACCTTGGCCAAACATATCGCCGGACGCTCTTCACGGGATTTGAGCCCTATCCCTGAAAGCCATGTGTTTTTGGAAGTGCGCACTTTGACTGACACCATCAACGATGTCCTGGAACGCTTGACGCAGGCGATCGCCACCCAGCAACGTTTCATCGCCAATGCCGCCCACCAGTTGCGGACACCGCTGGCGGGCCTGAAATTACAGGCGGAACGTGCTTTGCGCGAGCAAGACATCGCCGCCATGCAACCGGCCTTGATGCAAGTGCAAAGCAGTGCCGACCGTATGTCGCACTTGACCGCCCAACTTTTGGTGCTGGCCCGTTCAGAACCTATCGGTGGCGAATATGAATTATATCCGGTTGATTTGTGCGCATTGGCAAAAAAGACCTGTATGGAATGGGTTCCCAAGGCCTTGCAGCGTGATATGGACATCAGTTTTGAAAGCACGGAAGAGGCGATGTTTGTGCAAGGCGATGAAGTGCTGTTGCGCGAATTGCTGGTCAATTTATTGGAGAACGCGCTGGCTTACGGGAAAGGCCAGGTCACGGTCAGGTTGGCGCGGGAACCCGCCCCAAGCTTGGCGGTGATGGATGACGGGCCGGGCATACCGGAAGCGGAAACCGCCAAAGTGTTCGAGCGTTTTTACCGCATCCCCGGCAGCCCTGGTGATGGCTGTGGTTTGGGTTTGGCAATCGTCAAGGAAATCGCCGAACTGCATAACGCCCAGCTTAAGCTGGGCGGGGTAGGGGGGACGTGTGTCCGGTTGTTATTCCCATGATCCCCGTTAACCAACGGATGCCGGACACGCCATATTAAACCGGCCGGTTAACTTAAGGCCATTTTCTATTCAACACCATTCCGGCAGGGATGGTGCTGGCGTCCGAAACCAGTGGCGGCATTCCTGTCCGCCACTCCCTGGTGGTGGTGTGGCGGCAACCCTGGGATATTTTTGGGGAGCAGCCAAGGCTTAGGAACCGTGATAATAACCACCGGGCGAACCTTTGCGGTTTTGCGCCTGCTTGACATTGGCCGGTTTAACCGCGGTTTTGGTTTTAGCCTGTTTTACCGCCGGGGTTTTAGCGGCGGTTGTTTTGGTTTTGGCCTGTTTGGCGATAACGGCTTTTGTTGCAGTGGCCTTGCCTTTTGCCAGTTTGGCGGTGACAGGTTTGGTTTTTGCAATTTTGGCCGTTTTCCCAAGCTTGGCCACTGCCGGTTTAGCGGCGGCTGTGGGTTTGCCCTTGGCGGGCAAAAATTTGGCGGCTGCGGGCTTGGTCGCAGGCAATTGCACAGGCAAGGGGGCAACAATGCTATCTGGCGCGGATGGCGTGACCTCTTCCAGTGGCGGCAGGCGTTCATACAGCGCGACCGGATCACCGTCGAGCTTTTTCAGGGCTTCATTGAGGATGGTTTGGTCAAAGTCGGGTATTTCATTGTTATTGGCTTTTTGGATCAAGTCCAATGCCACGGCATAACGCTGGTCCAAGGTCATTTCTTCACCTTCCAGATCGGGATGGGCTTCGATATAGAGGACATTGTCCAGCCAGCCGACTTTGATCGGTTGCTTGACCAGGTATACCGGTGTCCCCACCGATACGGTCTTGTACAGTTCTTCAATGTCTTCCGGATACATGCGCACGCATCCGTGGGTGATCTGCATGCCGATGCCGTAGATTTTGTCGATGTCCGTGCCGTGGATCCGGTATTCGCCAGGAAGGTTCAGGTACAACGCGTAAGCACCGAGCGGGTTGTGCGGGCCGGGCGGCACTATTTCCGGCAACGGGTCGCCATTGGCGGCGTGTTCGCGCCTGATGGATTCAGGAGGGTGCCAAGACGGGTCTTTGACTTTGCGGGCGACGCTGGTTTTGCCTAACGGTGTTTTCCAATCCTGCCGGCCGACACCGTGGGCAAATGACATCACCACCCCGGGTTGGCCCGCGGGGTAATAATACATGCGGTATTCGGAAATGTTCAGGGTGATACCCTCATGCGGGGTATTCGGTAAAATACGCTTGTTGGACAAGCGGACAATTTCACCTTTTTTGACATGCCAGCGGTCCACATCCTGATTCAGCCTGACGATTTCGGTTTGGCCTAACAAAAAGCGTCTGGCGAAATCCAGCAGGGTTTCATCTTGTTCGGCGCGGGCTAACGCCACATCGTCATGATATTGCGTGATGACAGTGTCCCCTGGAGTGGGCGGCAAAGTGTAGGTGGTTGCATAAGTATTGCCGACGGCGACGCAAAATAATAGCGTAGAGGCAAAAAGTTTGCATGTTTTCATCAAGATAGTTTCTCAAGTGGGATGGTGAAGATAACATCAGCCGGGTAGCGGCTGGTGTTGCTGAAGGGTATTGAAAAAGAGTTAGCTGATTGAATCGGCTGCATTTTATCATGATATGCGGCTTTAAACCATGGCCGGCCTGGTTGGTATGGCGGGTTTTCGCCCGCTAGGCCGTTGCTAAACCAATATTCATTAGGGTATGCGTTATAATCGCTTATCTTCAATCTACAGGGATTTATTATGTCACTGCAAATTTTCCGTACTAAACACATTTCACACGAACAGGCTGAACATGGGCTGAAGCGTTGCCTGTCGGCGTGGGATCTGGCTTTTCTGGGAATTGGTGCGATTATCGGTACCGGCATTTTTGTGCTGACGGGCATCGCCGCCGCCACACAAGCCGGCCCTGCGGTGATCCTTTCATTTGTCATTGCGGGCTTTGCCTGTGCTTTTGCCGCCTTATCCTATGCGGAATTGGCGGCGGCCATCGGCGGCTGTGGCAGTGCCTACGGCTACAGTTATGCTGCGTTTGGTGAAATTGCCGCGTTTATCATCGGTTGGGATTTGTTGCTGGAATATGCGATTTCTGTCGCCGCGGTGGCTAATGGCTGGTCGGGTTATCTGAATAATGCCTTGACCAACATGGGCTTTGCTTTGCCGGACGCCTTGACCAAGGCGCCGCAATTGGGCGGGTTTATCAACTTGCCCGCCGCAGGGATTATTTTGCTGTTGATGGGCTTGTTGATTATGGGCGTAAAACACAGTGCCAAAGCCAATAATGCGATGGTGATCGTTAAGCTGGCCACTATTTTTATCTTTATTTGTGTCGCGGCCTTTAATGTCAATCCCGATAATTGGCAGCCGTTCATGCCGTTTGGCTGGTTCCAGACCTTGCCGGACGGCAAGACGACCGGGGTTCTGGCCGGCGCGTCCTTGGTCTTTTTCGCTTATGTCGGCTTTGATGCCGTGTCAACCGCCACGGAAGAGGCGCAAAACCCGCAACGGGATTTGCCATTTGGTTTGATTGGCTCGCTGGCTTTTTGCACCGTGGTGTACATCTTGGTTTCTGGCTTATTGACCGGTGTGGTCCCTTATAAGGAATTGAATGTCTCATCGCCAGTCGCCCACGCCCTGACCTTGCTGGGTTTTAATTGGGCTTCAGCGTTAATTTCTACGGGAGTCATCGCCGGGTTGACCACGGTGATGTTGGTGTTGTACTACGGCTTGACGCGGATCATTTATGCGATGTCACGGGATGGTTTGCTGTCGCCATTTTTTAGCCAGGTCAATGCAAAAACGCAAACCCCGGTGCGGGTGATTGTGCTCTGTGGCGTCGTTATCTCATTGATAGCGGGTTTTATCCCTTTGGGCGAATTGGCCGAATTGGTCAATATCGGCACCTTGGCGGCATTTGTGCTGGTTTGTTTAGGGGCCATTGTCTTGCGGGTCACCCAGCCCGATTTGCCGCGCCCATTCCGGACGCCTTTTAGCCCGTTGTTCCCGCTGATGGGCATGTTGTCTTGCGGCGCGTTAATGGCGTTTTTGCCGATGATAACGTGGTTACGTTTTGTGGTCTGGCTGGTGATAGGGCTGATCGTTTACTTTGTGTACTCAATACACCACAGCAAATTGGCAAAAGGGGCTTAAGGCAATCGCTGCCGGGTTTGTTATCATAGCCGGCTTTGCATTCCTTAAGCTGGCAAAAAATTACCCCGCCTCATCTTTATTGTTACAGGACTCATTATGCCGCATCGTATTGACCGCCAAGGTTTGCAAGCTGACCTTGGGTTGCCTTGGCTTATCGTGGTGATGGCCGCCGTTGTGTTGGCCGCCATAGTGCTGGTATGCCAGATATTGGGCGCAGATTTACAGCAGCAACCATTCCCGGAAGCCACCCGGGAATGGATCAGGACGGTGCTTTACGGCATCGGTATTGTGGCCTTCCCGTTCACCAATCTGTTGCGGCATGTCCAGTTAAGGCTCAACCAAACCATGCCCATCGGGAACGTGGCTTATGGGAAAGTGGCCAAAAAACGCTATTTGCAAACTGTGGTTGTTTCCGTGTCGTTGATACAAAGCCCAGGCCTTTATGGCCTCATCATGTTCTTGCTCGGCGACCCATTTAACACTTTAATTATTTTCACCCTGATGTCAGCCCTAGGATTGTATTTATACCGCCCGAAACTGGATGAATACGAACGGCTTATGGTTGCACTGGCAAACCAAGACCATGAATGACTTATTGACTGACGCGGATCTCTGCGTGAAATGTGGTTTATGTTTGCCATATTGCCCTACTTATACACATACCCAAAACGAAAACGAATCGCCACGCGGGCGCATTGCCTTGATCCAGGCTTGGGCCGGGCAGAAGCTGGAAGCTTCGGACAAGCTGGTGGGACACATTGACAATTGCCTGCTATGCCGTTCGTGTGAGCGTGCCTGTCCGGCAGCCGTGCCTTATGGCCGTTTGGTTGATAATTTCCGCAGCCAGGTTTCCCATCAACGGAAAAGCTCGTTACGGGTGTCGCTCATAAAAAAAGTGGCCCACAACCAAAGCGCCCGGCGTTTTGCGCAAAAAACCATGCGCCTTTATCAAACCAGCCCTTTGCAACAAACGGCCAGGTTGCTGGGGTTACCAAGGCTGCTGCGCCTTCAAGCGCTTGACCGCTTGTTGCCCGCTTGGCATGGGCCAATGGGCTTGGAAAACCTTTATACGGCAACTACGGATAAACAAGGTGATGTTGGCCTGTTCGTGGGCTGCATGGGGGAATGGCTGGATCAGGAAACAGTCCGGGCGGCTATTGCTGTTTTGAACGCCGTAGGTTTTGATGTGCATGTGCCCAAACAGCAGGTTTGTTGCGGTGCCTTGGCTTTGCATGACGGCGACCAAACTACCGCCGCACACCTGGCGGAAGCCAATGCCAGCGCTTTCGGCGGGCAAAAATTGGACGCGGTTATCAGCATCGCCAGCGGTTGCGGTGGCCAATTGCGGGAATGCCAGCAGCGTGGTTTCGCGGATAAGGTGATGGACATAAGCCATTTTTTAAGCCAATTTTCCAGCATGTTGTCTGGAAAATTAAAGCCATTGCCCGAAAAAGTCTGCATCCATACGCCCTGCTCCTTAAAAAATGTCCTGCGCACGGAACAAGGCGTTTCCAAGTTGCTGGGGCAAATCCCTGAAATAGCCCTCATACCCTTGCCGGACACGGTGCAATGTTGCGGTTCGGCCGGCAGCTATATGCTAGACCATCCCCAGATGGCGGAGGCATTGTTAAGTGATGTGTTGGAAAGCGCTTTGCAAAAGCGGCCGGAAACGCTAGTGAGCTCAAATATTGGTTGCGCCTTGCATATTGCGGCCGGATTGCGGGAGCGGGGGCTTAGGCTGGAGGTGCTGCATCCGGTGGTGTTGATTGCCCGGCAGTTGTAGCTCAAGTCGGCCGCTTCCCTTTTGGGGGGGTGAAAAACCTAAACCGGATTCGCTTTGTGCTTTACAAGCTGTTTTGTAGCCTAACGGCTTCCTGCAATCCTTGCCGGAATGACGGGTTATGGCTGGAAAGTGATTTCAACCGTGACGGGTATGGCAATAAATGGATGAGGGTTTTGTGTCAGGGGAGGGGGCTGGTTTGCAACAGCCCCGCTACCCTAAGCGGATATGGGTTGGTTCGGGTACGGGGCGTTTAAAATCTACCCCAGGAGAATGGCCGGCACTGGGTGGGGCTATTGGCCTTAGTCGGCGACTTTTATCTTCTTTTTACGGTAATTGTGCCCGTAGAAAATTTCAGTCACTTCTTTTTGCAATTTCTTTTGGATTTCCGCTTTTTCAGTTTTGCTCAAGTTGCTTTCTTTCTCAAACAGATAGTTTTCAAGTTCAGTTTCTTTGAGCATCATTTTGGTGTGGAAAATATTCTCTTGATAGACGTTGACGTCGATCATTTGATAACTTTCTTGGGTATCTTTAGCGATGTAATTTTGTATTGATGTGATATTGTGGTCTATGTAGTGTTTTTTACCGGAGATGTCGCGGGTGAAGCCCCGTACGCGGTAATCCATGGTCACGACGTCAGATTCAAAGCTGTGGATCAAATAATTTAGGGCTTTTAGGGGCGAGATGCGTCCGCAAGTTGACACGTCAATATCGGCTCGGAAAGTGCTGATGCCGTTGTCAGGATGGCTTTCCGGATAGGTGTGGACGGTGATATGGCTTTTGTCCAGATGCGCCAGCACGGTGTCGGGCAAGGGGCCTGGGGATTGGCTGTTCATGCTCATTGGAGGGGCCACATCGCCTTCGGAAATCAACATGGTCACGCTGGCCCCTTGCGGGTCGTAATCTTGATGGGCGATGTTAAGGATTTGGGCGCCGATGATTTCCGCAACATCCTTAAGGATTTGCGTCAAACGGGTCGCGTTATAGGCTTCGTCAATATATTCGATGTACGCCTGTTGTTGTTCGGCTGGTGCATAACAAATGTCATAGATATTAAAGCTAAGCGACTTCGTCAGGTTGTTAAAGCCGTGTAATTGCAATTTGTTCAAAATAATTAAACCTCGATAATCTCAAAATCATGGGTGATCTCAACTGCTTTGCTTAACATGATGGAAGCAGAACAGTATTTTTCCGCCGACAGTTTGACCGCACGTTCTACTGCCGCTGGTTTTAAATCGTGGCCCGTGACAATAAAGTGTAAATGGATCTTGCTAAATACGCTGGGTATGGCATCCACCCGTTCCGCAGTAACTTCAGTGACACAGTGGGTGATGTGGTTCCGGCCTTTTTGTAGGATCTGCACCACATCAAATGACGAGCAGCCACCTACGCCTAATAACAGCAATTCCATGGGGCGTACGCCCATATTGCGCCCACCATGGTCGGGTGGGCCATCAATCACGACTGCGTGGCCGCTTCCTGTTTCGCCAACAAACATGACGCCGTCTATCCATTTGATTGTTGCCCGCATGATTATTTTTCCCCTAGCGAAAAAAGACGCATAGGGTAGCATATAAATGTGCATTGATAACGTTGCAAAGTTGATTTTTTTGCTAAAATTCATAGTTGATAATTCGCTACACCACAAAAATAGGATCCACGATTCGTATGACACAGGAAACCACACAAAAATTATATGGTAAGGAAGCGTTAGAAGAATTCTTAAAGCTTTGCCATAAAAAACATTATCCTTCCAAGTCCGTGATTATGAAGCCTGGCGACAAGGGTGACCGGTTATATTTCATCATAGAGGGGTCTGTCAGCGTTTGCGCTGAAGATGCCGATGGCAAGCAGGAGCTGATGCTGGCTTATGTCAATAAAAATGAATTCCTAGGCGAGGTTGGGGTTTTTAAGGAGCCGGAAGTGCGCAAGGTCACCGTCAAGACCCGTTGCCCTTGTTATCTTGCGGAAGTTAGTTATGAGCGTTTTCGGGAAATGTTGAAGCATGAGCTGTTGCCTTACGCGCCGGATTTGCTGTACATGATCGGGGAACAATTGTCGGAGCGGCTGTTGACGACCAGCCGCAAATTCACCGATTTGGCGTTTATGGATGTTGAAGGCCGGATTGCGCGCACTTTGCTGGATTTATGCAAGGAGCCGGATGCGATTACGCATCCCGAAGGCATGCAACTGCATATTTCCCGGCAGGAAATTGGCCGTTTGGTCGGCTGTTCAAGGGAAATGGCCGGACGCATTTTAAAAGAGCTGGAAAACAAAAAATTATTGACGGCGCACGGTAAAACCATCGTGGTTTTTGGTACGCGTTAGCTTTTTTGGGCGCGGACATGGTTTTTAGAAAACGGAAAGTTGCTGTTTGCCCCCCTTTATCACGCCTGGATCTGTTACAATGGTTGGCATATTTAAGCGTACAGGGACTTACCGCAAGCTCTTCTTAAGCGTCTCCATAACCTCACACCCAGTAGATCATCAGTGGATTTAAAACATATCAGAAATTTCTCCATTATTGCGCATATCGATCACGGCAAATCGACTCTCGCAGACCGTTTTATTCAAATTTGTGGTGGCTTGACTGAGCGGGAAATGTCTGCGCAAGTGCTTGATTCAATGGATATTGAACGGGAGCGCGGGATTACCATTAAGGCTCAGAGCGTCACTTTGGATTTCAAGGCAAAAGATGGTGAAACATATCAGTTGAATTTTATCGACACCCCCGGCCATGTCGATTTTTCCTACGAGGTGTCAAGGTCACTTGCGGCGTGCGAAGGCGCGTTGCTGGTGGTGGATGCCGCCCAAGGCGTTGAAGCGCAGAGTGTCGCCAATTGTTATACGGCGATAGAGCAGGGCTTGGAAGTTGTGCCCGTCTTGAACAAAATTGATTTGCCCTCTGCCGAACCGGAGCGGGTGCAGACCGAAATTGAGGAGGTGATCGGGATTCCGGCCGACGAAGCGCTGATGATCAGCGCAAAAACAGGTTTGGGTGTCCATGATGTGCTGGAGCAGTTGGTGCTAAAAGTGCCACCACCAACGGGCAATATTGACGGGCCGCTACAGGCGTTGATTATCGATTCCTGGTTCGACAGTTATTTGGGTGTGGTGTCGTTGATCCGTATCATGCACGGGAGCATCCGCAAAAAACAAAAGATCACCATCATGTCTACCGGCAAATCGTTCTTGGCGGAAAAAGTCGGTGTGTTCACGCCTAAACGCCTAGAAAAAGATGTCTTGAACACGGGCGAAGTGGGCTTTTTGGTGGCGGGCATCAAAGATATTTTTGGTGCGCCCGTCGGCGACACCATCACCTGGACAGACAAGCCGGCGGCGGAGCAGCTCACCGGGTTCCAGCGCGTGCAACCCCGTGTGTTTGCAGGGCTTTATCCGGTCAGTTCCGACAATTACGAGGATTTGCGCGAAGCTTTGAACAAGCTCAACCTCAATGATGCCGCCTTGCAGTTTGAGCCGGAAACTTCACAGGCCTTAGGGTTTGGTTTCCGTTGCGGTTTTTTGGGCATGTTGCACATGGAAATTGTCCAAGAGCGCCTGGAACGTGAATACGACGTGGATTTGATTACCACCGCCCCTACGGTAATTTATGAGGTCATTACCCAAACAGGTG
The DNA here is from genome assembly GCF_000384075.1 of Methylovulum miyakonense HT12. Lineage (GTDB taxonomy): Bacteria > Pseudomonadota > Gammaproteobacteria > Methylococcales > Methylomonadaceae > Methylovulum > Methylovulum miyakonense. Next base: position 100,562 of record NZ_KB913025.1, on the reverse strand, counting down.
ACATCCTGATGGTGGACAACCCAGCAAAACTGCCTGATGGCGGCATCGTCAAAGAAATCAGGGAGCCGATTATCCGTGCCAATATTCTCGTGCCGGAAAAATATCTAGGCGGTGTGATCAGTTTGTGCATTGAAAAACGTGGCGTGCAAAAGGATATGCAGTTTGCCGGTAGGCAAGTCTCATTGCATTATGAAATGCCGCTCAGTGAAGTGGTGCTGGATTTCTTTGACCGCCTGAAATCGGTCAGCCGTGGGTTCGCCTCGTTCGATTATGAGTTCTTACGGTTTCAGGAAGCGGATTTGATCAAGCTGGATGTGTTGATTAACAACGAAAAAGTTGATGCCTTGTCGGTGATTGTGCACCGCGATTTAAGCAATAATCGTGGCCGGGATTTGGTGGAAAAAATGAAGGATTTGATTCCACGGCAAATGTACGAGGTGGCAATCCAAGCGGCGATTGGCTCTAAGATCATCGCGCGTTCAACGGTCAAGGCGATGCGCAAGAACGTCATTGCAAAATGTTATGGTGGCGATATTAGCCGCAAGAAAAAACTGCTGGAAAAACAAAAGGCCGGCAAGAAGCGCATGAAGCAGGTTGGTAACATCGAAATCCCCCAAGAAGCGTTTCTGGCGGTTTTGCAGCTCAATAAGGAATAGCTTTCCTTCCCATTTTTTTAATTTCAGATAGACCACCCTTTAAATTACATACAGACAATATTATGGATTTTGATTTTTCCTTTTTTTTGTTAATCGGCACAGTTATTACCGGCGCACTCTGGGGGGGGTATCTGTTTTTGCTCAAATCCAAGGGCGAGGTGTTCGATGAGGCTAACGAGCCTGTGGTCATCGAGTATGCCCGTTCTTTTTTTCCGATCCTGCTGATCGTGTTGCTTTTGCGCTCATTTTTGGCGGAGCCTTTCCGTATCCCTTCAGGTTCCATGATGCCGACTTTGCTGGTGGGTGATTTTATTCTGGTGAATAAGTTTACTTATGGCATCCGTTTGCCGGTGATCAATAAAAAAATTGTGCCCTTAAACGAGCCCAAACGCGGCGACATCGTGGTGTTCCGTTTCCCTAAAGATCCCTCTGTCGATTATATCAAGCGCGTGATCGGCATCCCTGGCGACCATATTGCTTATGAGGACAAAAAATTATGGGTTAATGGCCAGCCCGCAGGGCAGGTTAGCTTAGGCCGCTATCAAGGTGTCGGGCAAGGCCAAGATATGACGGGTGCGGAGCAATTGCTCGAAAATTTGAATGGCGTTGAACATAGCATTTTGGTGCGGGAAGGGGCCATGTCAGCCGAAGGCGTTTATGTCGTGCCTGAAGGGCATTATTTCGTGATGGGCGATAACCGTGACAACAGCAATGATGGCCGCTATTGGGGCATGGTGCCGGAGGAAAACTTGGTTGGCAAAGCCTTTTTCATTTGGATGAGTTGGGACTGGGATACAAAAGGCATCATAGGTTTTGACCGGATTGGCACGTTGCTTCAATAAACGGGATCAAAAATTGAAATTTTTTAAATTGACTGGAGAAAAACCATGAAGATTTTGCATAAACGCCAACAAGGTTTAACGCTAATATCTTTGATTGTGCTGTTAGGCTTTATTGGTGGTGTGGCGTTATTGGTGCTTAAGATCTTGCCAATTTATTTGGACCACAATAAAGTTGTCAATGCCTTGAATCAAGTCAAAGAAATTGAAGGCATAGAAAACCAAAGCGAATATGACATTAGAAATAGTTTCGCTAAAAAATTCAATGTGAATTATGTCTACGACATCAAACCCCAGGATATCCACATTACTAAAAGTGGTGGGTACCTGAAAGTGTCTATCGAGTATGAGGTTATTGAACCGATTATCGGGAATTTGAGTATTTTGGCGGAGTTTAACGACTCTTTTGAGGTCGGTGGTTAGTGTTAAGAAAACCAGAGCTGTTAAGTAAAAAACTCGGGCTGACGTTTGTTAACCCCCAGCTTTTTGTGACGGCGATAACGCATCGTAGCGCGAGTTCCAAAAATAATGAACGTCTGGAATTCTTGGGCGATTCCATTTTAGGTTTTGTCATTGCCCAGAAACTGTATGACCGCTTTCCTGATGCCAGTGAAGGCACCTTAAGTCGCTTAAGGGCTAGTTTGGTTAATGAGGCCTCGCTTGCTGACCTGGCGAGGAAACACAAGCTTGGAGATTATCTGAACCTGGGGTCAGGCGAGTTAAAAAGCGGTGGTTTTAGGCGTGATTCCATTTTGTCAGACGCGTTGGAGGCCATTATGGGCGCGTTGTTTAAAGACCAAGGCATTGTCGCCTGCCAACAATGGATAGAAACCCTGTTCGCCGAAAAACTTGAAAATTTATCTGTGAATAGCGGGCAAAAAGACCCTAAAACCCAATTGCAGGAGCTGATGCAGGCAAAGAAGCTGGATTTGCCGGAATATAGCCTCGTCAGCATGTCCGGTTTGTCGCATGAACAAACCTTCACCGTCAAATGCACCATCCCTATCCTCGAAGAGGCGACCGTCGGTGCAGGCATCACCCGCAAAAAAGCCGAACAAGCCTCCGCCGAACAGATGCTCAAATTACTCAATAAGGTTAATCCATGAAGTGTGGTTACGTTGCCCTGATCGGGCGGCCCAATGTCGGCAAATCAACGCTGATGAATCATCTGCTGAAACAAAAAATCAGCATCACCTCGCGCAAGCCGCAAACCACGCGGCATAGCATCCTTGGCATCAACACCACCGAGGCCGGGCAGGCGATTTATGTCGATACCCCAGGGATGCACGACAACCAAAAACGCGCTTTGAACCGGCATTTGAACCGTACTGCCGAAACCACTTTGTTGGGCGTGGATGTGATTGTCTGGTTGCTCGATGGCTTGTATTGGCATGAATACGATGAGGTGATTTTCAAAAAATTGGAACAAGCGGGATTGCCAGTGATTCTTGCCGTCAACAAAGTCGATAAACTAGTCGAAAAAGATGCGGTGCTGACATTTTTCAATGAGGCCCAACAACGCTACCCGTTTGAGCATTTGGTGCCCATTTCGGCATTGAAACGGATTAATCTGGATTTGTTGGATGGCCTGATCATGGGCTTGTTACCGGAGCGGGAGATGATTTATCCCGAAGACCAGGTCACCGACCGCCCCGAACGGTTTTTGGTCTCAGAAATCATCCGTGAAAAATTGACCCGCCGCTTAGGTGCGGAGCTTCCCTATGTGATGACCGTGGAAATTGAGCGTTACGAAGAAAACCCTGAAATCACCAAAATCTACGCCATCATCTGGGTGGAAAAAGCCTCGCAAAAAAATATCGTCATTGGCAAGGATGGCGAAATGCTCAAGAATGTCGGTACCGATGCTCGGCACGACATTGAGCGGCTGATCGGCCAAAAAGTCTATCTCCAGCTCTGGGTGAAAGTGAAATCCGGTTGGTCGGACAACGAACGGGCTTTGCAAAGCCTTGGCTTTCATGACGCATAATGCCGTTAACTTGCAACCTGCGTTTATTCTGCAACACCAACCTTACCGTGAAACCAGCCTGCTCCTTGATGTCCTGACCCGTGACGAGGGTCGATTGCCGCTAGTTGCGAAAGGGGTCAGGAAACCCCAATCCAAAACGGTGGCTTTGCTCCAACCCTTTGTGCCATTGAACATCAGCGCGGTTGGCAAGGCCGAGCTAAAGGGCCTGAGCCATGCCGAAGCGATCCTGCCAGCGTTGCCATTACAAGGATTGGCCCTTTACTGCGGCTTTTATGTCAACGAGCTAGTCGGGCGGTTCCTGCACCCGCACGACCCGCACCCCGAAGTTTTTCACGCTTATCAACAGTGCTTGGCGCAACTCGCCGAAAACATCAATATCCAAGCCGCCTTGCGCATTTTTGAACTGGAATTGCTGGAACATAGCGGCTATGGTTTGGATTTTGGACACGATGCGGACACCCTGCAAGCTATTGATCCGCAGCAAACCTATCGGTTTAAAATAGGGGTAGGTCTGGTTGCCGATAAAAAGGGACAAATTTCCGGTACGACCCTACTAGCCTTGGCTGTGCGTGATTTTGAAAGTCCTAAAGTGCAGATCGAAGCCAAATTGCTGATGCGCACCGTAATTGACGCCTACCTGCAAAGTAAGCCTTTGAAAAGCCGTGCGGTTATCCAGCAAATTGTTAATAGCGATGTCTATGGTTAAACATGTCAATAACCCATTGCTTTACTCTGAATTTAAATAGGACTAAAATAGTCCTTAATTGAAAGGGGTCGATCATGATACGGGTAGGAAAACTGACTGATTATGCAACGGTGATCTTAAGCGTGATGGCAAAAGATAAAAACCGGGTGTTTGCCGCGATGGAAATGGCGGCAGTGACTGGCATCGCCTTGCCGACCGTCAGCAAGATATTGAAAATATTGGTGAACGCTAAGGTATTGATGTCCACACGCGGCTCCAAAGGCGGTTACACGCTAGCCAGCGAACCGGAAAATATTACCGTTGCGGCGATCATCAGCGCGTTGGAAGGCCCTATCGCCTTGACCGAATGCAGCATTTCCAAACAAGCTTGTGAGCAGGCTTCGGGCTGCGGCATACGCGCCAATTGGCATCTGATCAACCAAACGATACACAATGCTTTGGAATCCGTGACCTTAGCCGATTTAGTCAGGCCGCTGGCCGTACCTGAAGAAATCTATATCCCGGTCGCCAGTTTATACCAATAGCCTAGGGCGGGCGGCGATACCGTTGCCTGTGTTCCATATCCAAATACCTTAAGAATCTTATGTCAGCCACCAGCGAAGAAATCACCAATCTCATCAACCAAGATTACAAACAAGGTTTTGTCACGGTGTTGGAAACCGACACCTTCCCGCCAGGCTTGACCGAAGCCGTGATCCACCAGTTGTCCAAAGTCAAAAACGAACCGGAGTTCATGCTCGAATACCGCCTGAAAGCGTTCCGCCATTGGCAAACCATGAAATCGCCGGATTGGGCGCAAGTCAAAATCGAGCCGATAGATTATCAGGCGATCAGCTACTATTCCGCGCCCAAACGCAAAGAAGACGGCCCGAAAAGTTTGGATGAAATCGACCCAGAAGTATTGGCGGCTTACAAAAAGCTCGGCATTCCTTTGGATGAGCAAGAAAAATTGGCAGGTATCGCCGTCGATGCGGTGTTCGATAGCGTTTCTGTTGCCACCACTTTTAAAGGCAAACTAAAAGAAGCGGGCGTGATTTTCTGCCCGATTTCCGAAGCTCTGCGCGACCATCCTGATTTAATCAAAGAATACCTAGGCTCCGTCGTACCTGTCGGCGACAATTTCTTTGCCGCGCTCAACGCCGCCGTGTTCACTGACGGCTCGTTCGTGTACATCCCCAAAGGCGTGCGTTGCCCGATGGAGTTGTCCACCTACTTCCGCATCAACGCCGCTAACACCGGACAATTCGAGCGCACCCTGATTATCGCCGACGAAGGCAGCCATGTGTCTTACCTAGAAGGCTGCACCGCGCCGATGCGCGATGAAAACCAACTCCACGCCGCCGTGGTTGAACTGGTTGCACTGAAAGATGCCACCATCAAATATTCCACTGTGCAAAACTGGTATCCCGGCGACAAAGACGGCAAAGGCGGCATTTACAACTTCGTCACCAAACGCGCCGATTGCCGTGGCGACAATTCCAAAGTGTCATGGACGCAAGTCGAAACCGGTTCGGCAATCACTTGGAAATACCCCAGTTGCATCCTGACAGGTGACAACGCTATCGGCGAATTCTATTCCGTCGCCGTCACCAACAACTGGCAACAAGCGGACACCGGCACAAAAATGATCCACATCGGCAAAAACACCCGCAGCACGATTGTCTCCAAAGGCATCTCCGCAGGCCGCGCCCAAAACACCTATCGCGGTTTGGTAAAAGTGCTGAAATCCGCCGAAAACGCCCGTAATTACACCCAATGTGACTCCTTGCTGGTCGGTGACCGTTGCGGCGCACATACCTTTCCGTATGTAGAAGTCAAACAACCGTCAGCGCAAGTTGAACACGAAGCGACGACCTCCAAAATCAGTGAAGACCAGTTGTTTTTCTGCCAACAACGTGGGCTTTCGGCGGAAGATGCCGTTTCGATGATTGTGAATGGCTTTTGTAAGGAAGTGTTTAAGGAATTGCCGATGGAATTTGCGGTGGAAGCACAGGCTTTGTTGGGCTTGAGTTTGGAAGGGTCGGTGGGCTAGTGGGTAAGTACGATAAGATTTTGCAGAAAATCGTCCATGGACGATCCGATGCCAATATCTTATTCTCAGAATTGCGGCAATTGCTGGTACGCTTAGAATTCCAAGAGCGGATTCGCGGCGACCATCATATTTTCACCAAAGAAGGTGTTGCCGAAATTTTGAATATCCAGCCGCTGGGTGCAATGGCAAAAGCCTATCAAGTCAAACAAGTCCGTCAAATTATTGTTCGCTATCGTTTGGGGTTAGATGATGACTAAATACGAAATGATTATTTACTGGAGCGAAGAAGACCAAGCTTATATCGCCGAAGTGCCGGAGTTGGCAGGTTGTATGGCGGATGGCACAACGTATCAGGAAGCAGTTAAAAATGCGGAGCAAGTGATTGCCGAATGGCTAGAAACGGCTGTGGAATTGGGGCGTTATGTGCCTGATCCGAAAGGTCGATTGTTGTATGCGTAAACAATTTACTGCGATTATTCATGAAGAAGACGATGTTTATGTGTCGCTATGTCCTGAATTGGACATTGCCAGCCAAGGCATAAACATTGAAGAAGCTAAAGACAATTTGAAAGAAGCGGTGGAATTGTTTTTTGAATGTGCTTCGATGGCAGAAATTAAGCACCGCACAGTAAAATTTACGATTGTATAGGGAATTTATTATGCAAATAATCGAAAAAATTCAGCAACATGTTGAGCTGTTACCTATCGACTTACAAACTGAAGTTTTTGAATATATTTTGAAATTGGAACAAAAACACGAACAATCCGGGCAAGTAACGGAAGAAGCGGCATTAGCTATCCATGCTTAGTTAATGGATCAATATGCCAAGGCTTTTGAAAAAATAGCCCAATAAGCGGCAGGCATGTTCTTTATTTATAAAGCCTTGGCATTAAAAATCCACCAGCAACAAATCGAACGCTTTGGTGGTTTACCGCTGTTAAAGGGATGAAGCCCTGCTGGAATCTGCTTTAGGCGCAGCGGAACAAACTTGGCATTACACGCAAGATAGTTATCAAGCCGCAGCGCAATATTGTTACTCCATTGCCCGTAACCATCCGTTTGTTGACGGTAACAAACGGGTTGCAGCTGCTTGTATGATGGTGTTTTTAGTGGCTAATCAAAAGCAACCGTTGATAACCAATACTGAACTTTATGATTGGGTGATTCAGGTTTTCACCAATGAATTGACTAGGGAAGCGTTGGCGGATTTATTGGCGCAGAATTGTAAATCCAATTAAATTCGAAGAAAAAACATCTAATTCAGTTTGTAGAATAATAAGCCATGAAATTAAATGAGAGCTTAAAAGATCGCCTTGCAATTGTATTGATAATTCTATTTTTGCCAATTCTAATTCCATTATTATATTTAACTCCTTGGATTAAAAAAATATGGCCTCTTTTTAAGTCGCTAGTTTTTTTTGTTTGGTGGGCAATTCAAGGCTTGTCTATTAGTGCTTTTGGATTAATTTTTTTACAATCTTTTCTTAAAGAACAAGATATTGAACTACTCGGCTTCACATTGATGCTTTTTTTATCAATGGGTTATGCAATCATAAAATTAGTTAGATATATAAAGTTCAATAAAAGATGGGCAACCAAAAAGAAAGAATTACCATTAATTTTATTAGATAAGTTGAGAAGCGGCATTTCATTGGCTGAGTTATATTCATCTACAATTTACAGTGACGAATTTAGGAATTCTTATGAATATAGTTACCCACACTTAGTGGTTGAAGTTCTAGTAGATGAGCTAAGCAGATTGGATGATTTAAAACTAGACCTTAACATTAGCGAAGAATGGCAGAATAAGTCATTTGATCAAGAATGGTATGACAAGGTTTCTAATGAGCTAAGAAAAATTGGAAAAATAAACGAAGAAATTAAAGATTCAAAAAATAAACGTTAAGCCCCTGTGGGCAATGCTTTTTTGCCCACCGATTTTTATCGGCAAATGGTGGGCAAACGATAAAGCCGTTTACCTACCCTACTAGACTGAATAAACGCACCGCTATTCCGAGACACTCAGAGGTCAAAGATATTATTGGTCAATAAATTCTGTAAAGACTTGGGTGTGAAGCCAGTTAAAGAATTAGCTTGCTGCCAATGTTACCTTTTTTAGCGGGATATTTGTGAAAACGAGCAAAAGCCTATTTGAAAATACTCCATCATCCAAACTATGGCAGGATAGGGATGATAAGGCTGATGTTGAAACTTTTGTATCTCTATTAAAAAAACCACCGGATGTGGATATGACCGATGAAGAAATAGATGAGTTGTTTAAACGCGACAAGGATATGGGCAGAGATATTGATTTAGAGGATAAATGATGAACCTTACCCAATTGTTGCACGATATTGAACAACTGCCGCCAGAGTCACAGCGACAAATCGAGAATTTTATCGAATTTCTCATAGATCTCCATAAAGCGAAAATAGAAACTAAATTATCAGATGAAGGGTTTGTTGGCATGTGGAGTGATCGCCAAGACTTGCAGGACAATTCTAATAATCGACAATCAGAATGGTCAAGATAAAACCAATAACGACCAAAACACTATCAAACCAGCAAAAACGGAAACCCCATGCTCAGTATTAAAGACCTAACCGTCAACGTAAACGATAAAAAAATCCTCAAAGGCATCAATCTTGAGGTCAAGGCGGGCAAAATCCACGCCATTATGGGGCCGAACGGTTCCGGCAAAAGCACCTTGTCGCATATTTTGTCCGGCAAGTCCGGTTACGAAGTCACAGGTGGTTCGGTGACTTATCAAGGCAAGGATTTGCTGGAGATGCCGCCGGAAATCCGTGCCCGTGAAGGGGTGTTTTTGGCGTTCCAATATCCGGTGGAAATCCCTGGCGTGAGCAATGTGTATTTGCTGAAAGCCGCGCTGAATGCGGTACGCAAGCACAACGGTTTGGATGAAGTCGATGCGATGGATTTTTTGACTTTGGTCAAAGCCAAAGTGAAAGCCTTGGAAATGGATGAAAAATTCTTGTACCGCGCCGTCAACGAAGGTTTTTCAGGCGGCGAGAAAAAGCGCAATGAAATCCTGCAAATGGCGATGTTGGAACCGAAATTGTGCATCCTTGATGAAACCGATTCCGGCCTCGACATCGACGCGCTGAAAATCGTCGCCGATGGCGTGAATTCGCTACGTTCGCCAGACCGTTCGTTCATCATGGTCACGCATTACCAACGTTTGCTCGATTACATCAAACCGGATTTTGTCCACGTCTTGGCACACGGGCAAATCATCAAATCCGGCGGCCCTGAACTGGCTTTGGAGCTGGAAGAAAAAGGTTATGGCTGGTTGGAAGAGGCGGCGGCATGAGTACAGCGTTAAACGATTACACCGCCAGCTACTCAGCTTTGGCCTTGCCTGGGCAAGATTTGCCGTGGTTGCAACAACTCCGTGCCGATGCTTACACCCAATTCGCAAGTGACGGTTTCCCGTCGCCACGTGAAGAAGAATGGCGTTATACCAACGTGTCCGCGCTGGAGAAAAAGGCGTTTACTCCACTGTTGGCGGCGGCACGAGCGGTTGATGCCGATTTTATTAAATCTTACCAATTGGCGGATGCTTATTCGCTAGTCTTGGTCGATGGGTATTTTTCTGCTGAACTGTCGCTACTGGCCGATTTGCCGGATACCGTGCAAATCCTCAGCATGGCGGATGCCTTGCAAACCTGCCCCGAACAAGTCGCTGTCTATTTTGGCAAAGCGGTGACGAGCAACGAACACGGCTTTATCGCCTTCAACAATGCGTGGTTCACCGATGGCGTGTTTGTCCACATCCCTGCTCTGTGCGTGTTAGACAAGCCCATCCAATGCCTGCACATCGTCACCCAAGACGGCGGTTTGGCGACCACGCGCAACCTGTTGGTGCTGGCTGAAAACGCCGCCGCGCAATGGTTGGAAACTTTTGTCGGTGCAGATGTTGGTTACTTGTCGGCGGCAGTGACAGAAGCGTTTGTTGGTCAAAACTCCGAATTGACCGTCTACAAAGTGCAATGCGAATCGGCTAAAGCCTATCATTTCGGCGGTTTGTACATCCAACAAGCCCGCGACGCCCGTTGTACGCACCATAATTTTGCCTTCGGCGGCTTGCTGGCACGTTCCGACATCCATACCGATTTGGATCAGGCGGCGGAATGCGAGCTGAACGGTTTGTACTTGGGCGTAAAACGCCAACATCTCGACAACCACACGCGCATCAACCACCTAAAACCGTACGGCATCAGCCGTGAAACCTACAAAGGTGTGTTGGACGGCCGCGCCCGTGGCGTGTTCCAAGGCCGCGTTATCGTTGCCGAAGACGCGCAACTTACCGATTCGCAAATGAATAACCGCAACCTGCTGTTATCAGCGGATGCCGAAGCCGACACCAAACCGCAGCTAGAAATCTACGCTGATGATGTCAAATGCGGACATGGTGTGACCGTTGGGCAGTTGGAAGAAAAATCGGTGTTTTATCTGCAATCGCGCGGAGTGGATGAGGAAACGGCTAGGAATATGCTGACTTTTGCGTTTGCTAATGAAATGGTGGATAAGGTCAATCTGCCGCTATTAAAAACGCTGCTGGTGCAGTTAGTGTTACAACATTTCCCCCAAAATAGCTATGTTGACTAAATTAGAGTTATTTCAAGCTTTTGTTGCCCCTGCGATTTTTATTTCTGCGGCGGGTTTGTTTGTGTTATCGCTAAATGCCCGTTTAATGGCAATGGTATCGCGCCTGCGAGTCTTTCATAGAGAAAAGCATTTAGCGGCAACGGCAGGCAAAAGACAGGAAGCCATCGCATTTCAATCGCAAATTGAATCGGTAGAGAAACGGGCGAAAAAAATCAAACAAGCCTTTTTTTACTTGCTGCTTGGCACTATCGGGGTAATGATGACTTGTCTATTATTAGGCTTAGGCCTATACGCGCCTGAAGCGTTAGTCTTTGCCGTGATTTTATTTGTGTTGTCGGTTTTGTCGATGATGATCGGCTTGGCGTTTTATATTGCGGAAGTCAGTATTGCTTTAAGCTCAGTCAAGGAAGAAGAAAAATTGTATGGTTTGATTGATTCGTTAGACGTTGCTGATGAGCAGTCATAACAACGTGGTATCCAATTAAAGGCAATGTAAAACAATTGTTTATGATAGGTTATAAAATTTCGGCAACTTGAATGCTGAGGTCTGGCAATTGCGATAATGTGACCGAATCACCAGATCGCAAGGTGGTTTTTTCCGCATACGCTTCGCCGCTGGGTTTGCGGTAAACTTCTAGGCACAGATCATTAAGATTCAATAGCCAATATTCAGGGACACTGTGTAGCGCATACAAACGCAGTTTTTCGTTTTGGTCGAAACGCAAGGACGAATCGGCGACTTCGATCAGTAAAAGGACATCGTCGGCGATAGGGTGACGTGAGGTATAAAAATCTTCATGCGGTTTTAGCAACATGAAATCCGGTTCGGGTTCTGATAAATCACCGAGTTGTAGAGGGTTTTGGACGCTAGGGACGACATCATCAGGAATGAGTTTGGTTAATAGCTTGACTAGGCGGTTAATGTGTCCTGAATGATTAAAACCTATCGGTGCCATATCTAAAATTTCTCCGTTAATCAGTTCCACGCGGCTACCAGGCGGAAAAATATTGGCCTCGCCCATTCTGTGCCATTCATCCAGATGGGTCAGGTGCTTAAGCGGACGGTTAAAGTCCGGCGAAGAGGCAGGCACAGTTTGATTGCGCCATTGTTCGCTATTCGCCAGTGGTTTAGTAGGATTGACAGTGACCATAAACACGCCAGAATTAGAAATAGTTAACGTAAATATAATAGCTTGGCTTTAGACAAGCAACATAAACCCACAGTGACCCATGACAAACTTCCCAGTACAACAAATCCGCGCCGACTTTCCCATTCTTGCCGAAAAAATCCGTAATAAGCCGCTGGTTTATCTCGACAACGCCGCCAGTTGCCAAAAACCCAACGCGGTCATTGATGCTATCAGCAATTTTTACCGCCACGATTACGCCAACATCCATCGGGGTGTGCATACGCTGAGCGTCCGCGCCACCGACAAATTTGAAGCGGCGCGTGAGAAGGTTAAAACCTTCATCAACGCCGCCAGCAGCAAAGAAATCATTTTCGTGCGCGGGGCGACCGAAGCTGTCAATTTGGTCGCGCAAACTTACGGCAAAGCCAACATCCAAGCGGGCGATGAAATCATCATCACCGCGATGGAACACCATTCCAACATCGTGCCGTGGCAAATGCTCTGCGAACAAACTGGCGCGGTGCTGAAAGTTGCGCCGATGAATGTGCAAGGCGAATTGCTTTACCCCGAATTTGAAGCCTTGTTAAACGACAAAACCCGCTTGGTTGCCGTCGTCCACATGTCCAACGCACTGGGTACGATCAACCCAGTCAAAAAAATGATAGACCTGGCTCATTCAAAAGGCATCCCCGTCATGCTCGACGGCGCCCAAGCCATCCCGCATATGGCGGTGGATGTGCAAGCCTTGGATTGCGATTTTTATGTGTTCTCAGGCCACAAACTTTACGGGCCATCGGGCATCGGCGTGTTATACGGCAAACAAGCCCTGCTCGAAGCCATGCCCCCGTACCAAGGTGGCGGCGACATGATCCGTACCGTCACCTTTGAAAAAAGCACCTACGCAGGCTTGCCGCATAAATTTGAAGCAGGCACGCCGAACATTGCCGATGTGGTCGGTTTGGGCGCGGCGATTGACTACCTAAACAACTTTGGCATGGATGCCATCGCCGACTACGAAGCCGAACTGTTGGCCTACGCCACCGAGCAGGCCGAACAGATCAAAGGCTTAACAATTATCGGTACGGCGGCGGAAAAAGGCGGGATTTTGTCGTTCACGCTGGATCATATCCACCCGCATGATATTGGAACGATGCTGGACAGCTTAGGCATAGCGATTAGGGCAGGGCATCACTGCGCGATGCCAGTGATGGATTTTTACGGTGTACCGGCCACGGCTAGGGCTTCGTTTGCGATGTATAATACGATGGAAGAGGTTGATGTGTTGATGGGTGGGATTAAGGGCTTGATTGAGGCGTTTGGGTGATAGTCTAATGGCAGAGAAATTTTCGTTAACTCAGTTAAAACAACAATTAAAAGTTAAAACCCAAGTCGAATTGGTAGAAGAAATTGCTGGCCTCTGCAAGCGATTTCCTCAGGTGAAGGAATATTATCAAGCCGCTTCTTCCGGCTATGATGATGTGGAAATCCTCCAAAAATATAAGGCTATCGTGCAAGCTGAATTTGTGCCGGGATTTAAGAAAAAATATCCAGAAGGTCGCTTGTCGATTGCCCGCAAAGCCATCACCGATTACAAAAAAGTCTCCTCTTCTGCTTTGGGGCTTGCCGACCTCATGCTTACCTATGTTGAGTCCGGAGTTATTTTCACCAACGAATATGGTGACATTGATGAGCCGTTTTACAATAGTATGGAAAGCATGTACCAAAGCACCTTGAAACATCTGCTTAAGGCACAAATCTTTGCGGATTTTGAGGATAGATTGTTGGCAGTGCTTAAAGATACGCGGGACATGGGCTGGGGATTTCATGACAGTTTATGTTATTTGTATGAGCAGCTTGTTGGGCATCAGCCTGAATTTTGACGGTTTAGTCGCGTATCCAAGGATAATTGCTTGAGGGTTGTTGGTGAAATGTATTTTTAGATAACTGATATGAATTAACAGCTTAATGTAAATAATGAATCAGCAGACAAACCCGCAATACCCTTTAGCTGTTTCCAATTCCATAGAAGTTGAAGAGGCTTTTAAAGGCGACCTACTTGGTAGAAAAAATCTTGCCATCCGTTTGACCAGTTATCTGGATCGCCTAAAAGCAGGTGCTGTTTTGGCTATTGATGCCAAATGGGGTGATGGTAAAACGTGGTTTGGCAAAAATTGGGCAAAGCAGCTTCAAGAAGCAGATCATCGAGTGATATTTATTGATGCTTTTGAGCAAGACTATGTCGATGATCCTTTTGTATTAATTGCCGCAGAAATCGCCCAAGCTTTGGATAATGCCCAAGAAGATGCTCATGATTTTCGTGAAAAGACAGCGGGTGTAATGAAAGCGATTTTGCCCGTAGGAACGAAAGTATTGCTTAATGCTATTGGACGTATTGCTTTAGGGTCTGCTGATATTTCGGGAGATTTTAAAGATGCTGTTGAATCAGCTAATGATTCGGCTGCCGATATGGCGGAAAAATGGATTGAAGATAAGCTAAAAAATTACGCTGAAGAAAAAGAATCATTGAAGCATTTTAAAGATGCGCTGAAACAAATGGCAGAAGCCCAGCCAAAACCGATAGTTATTATTATCGACGAATTAGATAGATGTCGGCCTTCTTTCGCAGTTAAATTGATTGAACGAATCAAACACTTTTTTGATGTGCCAAACGTTGTTTTTGTGTTGTTGATTAATAGAAAACAACTAGAAGAAGCAATAAAAGGCGTGTATGGGCAGGGTACAGAAGCATCAGAATATTTGGGAAAATTTGTAAATTTCTTTTTTAAGTTACCAAAAACACACTTGCGTTCTGATTTAACAGAAAAATATATTACGAATTTTGTTACCGAAGTGCTTAATCGCTACCGATTTGAAAGTAGTGAGGAGAAACGAGACTTTATATATAATTTTTGTACTTTGGCAGCGCATTTCAATTTGTCTTTGAGGGACATAGAACGATGTATTGCTTTGTATGCGTTTACCCACCCCATAGATAGTGATGAAAATAAATATGTTTTACCTTATATAATCACTTTGAAAATTGCTAAACAAGATTTGTTTCTACGATTGCTTAAAGGTGATATAAGTAATTTGACATAAGTTTTATGGTATAAAATATAAGCTTTTTGAGCCACCGCCCCCATGCCACGTTTAAAATTTGTCCGGCCACTCAGCGACACAGACAAGCAAGAGTTGGATGCGCTTTACAAGACCCACCCAAACTTTAAGGTGCGAAGACGCGCCCACGCCTTGTTGCTGAGCGGCAGCGGGCATACGATAAACCAGCTACAAGCCATTTTCCAGGTTGACCGTGACCCTATCAGCCAGTGGATCAACCGCTTCAACGCGCAAGGTGTCGGCGGGCTTGGGGATTTACCGCGCTCCGGGCGTCCACCGATTTACACGCCCGAAGAAATCGCACTGTTCCGGGCCCAATTGGACGAAGAACCGCGCCAAATCAAGCAGGCCCAAGCCCTTCTGGAGGCCCGGACCCGGAAAAAGTCGGCGACCGGGACGTTAAGGCGCATTTTAAAAAAACCGGTTATTCATGGCGGCGGTGCAGGCGCTCCGTAAAAAGCAGGCGTTGTGCCGAGGGCTTTGCCAAGGCCAAGGACATCCAAACCGCCCTGAAAAAATGGGACGATGAAGACAAAATCAGCCTGTTCTATTTTGACGAATCCGGCTTCAGCACCGCGTCCTCCGTGCCTTACGCCTGGCAACCCAAAGGCCGGACGTTGGAAATCCCCTGTTTCCATAGCCAGCGCCTCAATGTCCTGGGGTTTGTTTCCCGGGACAGCCGGTCTTTTTTCCACACCGTTGAAGGGCGCGTCAAAACAGAACAGGTGGCCGGGGCCTTCGACCTGTTTGCCGCACACTATGGCGACGGCTACGCCGTCCATAAAAAACCGTGCGTCGTCATTATTGACAACGCTTCCATGCACACCAGCCGTGCCTTTTTGGCACGCCGCGACGACTGGATGGCGCAAGGTGTCGTGTTGCATTATCTGCCGCCCTATAGCCCTGAGCTTAACCTGATCGAAATCGTCTGGCGCAAGATCAAGTATGAATGGCTGCCCCTATCGTGCTATGCCAGTTACGGGACATTGAAACAGGCCGTATTGGACATCCTTTCAAAATTCGGCGATGAATACCGGGTTACTTTTGTGTAATTACTTATCGGCACATCATGAAGCAAAGGCATTTATCGCGCCGCTTTTAGAAAAAAACAATAAGTTTATTAATACTATGTCTGAATGGCATACAGCCCAGACAAGCAAATTCATCGACATAGGTTCGAATTTTAGAATAATTATGGATAGAGTAAGTAGAACTCAAATTCAGCTGTCAGATTATTTCACGTTTATTGCCAATAAAGTTGATTTACCATTAGAGCTATAGCTGCTAACTAAAATAGAGAAAGTCAGTGTCAACCGCCATAACCGAAGTGAAAACCCTGTTAGATCGTCTACCAGAAAACAGCCATTTGGAAGACATCCAATACTATTTGTATGTGATGGAAAAAATCCAGCGAGGTTTGCAGCGGGCGAACGATGAAGGCACTGTTTCGCAAGCCGGGGTAGGGCAACGGTTTGGTGAATGGTTGTAGGGCATTGTCGCCGAATGTGTGAAATTGCCGATGGTCACGCAAGGATGGACTTTAGGTGACGTAACGGCAAATTTGTGTGAAGCTATCGGCTTGCATTTGGATGACGAAAACTTGGCAACTTTACAACCATAAGGTAAAAAACTGTTATGACCATCATCACCTTTGACACCCTAGAGTTGGTCAGCAAGCTCAAATTGGCAGGCATTTCCCAAGAGTAGGCCGAAGCGGTTGTCCGGCTTATCACCAAAGATGACCTCGAGCTTAGCCTGGCTCCTGTCAAAACAGATTTGGCCGTGTTGAAATGGATGTTAGGGGTGCTGCTGGCGGGGGTCATTTCTTTAGTGTTGAAAACCTTTTTTAGTGGCCTAATTTTAAAAAACTTACCTTCAACTGGAAATGGCCGGTAAACCTGTGATATGGGCGGGGCGTGCTTGGCCTATCTGCCGTGCTATCTTTTAGCACAAGCCTTACGTAATGCCGTCAGGCATTTGATTCTAATAAAAGCAACTTAAATATATTGAGGGCGCACATCATGTTCAACAAACAGTTCATCCTTTTATTTCTCTTATTCAATTTGACGGGTTGCGGTTATAACGATTTGCAATACAGCGATGAAGTCATCACTTCAAAATGGGCGGAGGTGTTAAACCAATACCAACGCCGTGCTGATTTGGTCCCGAACTTGGTCAATGTGGTCAAAGGTTACGCGGCACACGAAAAAGAAGTGCTGCTGGGGGTCACCGAGGCTAGGGCGAAGGTTGGTGCTATCCAAGCCACCCCCGAACTGGTCAATGACGAAGCCGCCTTTAAAAAATTCGTTGCCGCGCAAGGCCAGATGACCAGCGCAATCTCCCGCTTATTGTTGGTTGCGGAAAAATACCCCGAATTGAAAGCCGATGGTGTGTTCCGCGATTTGCAGGCGCAGCTGGAAGGCACTGAGAACCGCATCACCGTTGCCCGGAACCGCTATATTGAAGCCGTCAAAGATTACAATGTGTTAGTCCGCAGCTTCCCGTCCAACCTTACCGCCATGGTTTTTGGCTTAAAAACCAAGCCGAATTTTACGGTGGAAAATGAGCAAGCCATTGCCCAGCCACCGAAAGTGGATTTTGGGGCGCCGACAGCGCCTGTGGCCCAACCATAATCCTTTGCTGATTATGGCAAACACGCTCCGCTACGGATTATGCGCCTTTCTGCTGCTGTTTTTTACGGCAGGGATTGCAGACGTTGATGTGCCTGACCTGTCCCGTCGGGTGACGGATTTGACCGGGACACTCAATGCCCAGCAAATCAACGGGATGGAACAAACGCTAGCGGCTTTCGAGGCTAGGAAAGGCAGCCAGATCGCCGTGTTGATGGTCGCCACGACCCAACCGGAAGCGATCGAACAATTTAGTATCCGTGTTGCCGATGCTTGGAAAATAGGCCGGCAGTCGATTGATGACGGTGTCATTTTTATCATCGCCAAAGATGACCGGAAAATGCGCTTGGAAATAGGTTACGGCCTGGAGGGTGTGATCCCCGATGCGGTCGCCAAACGTGTCATCGCCGAAACGATTACGCCCTATTTCAAAAAAAATGACTACGCTGGCGGCATTAATGCGGGGATTGGCCAGTTAATCCAATTGATTGACGGTGAAACATTGCCCGCCCCGGAAGCCGCCAGCCCTATCAACAATGAAAACGCCTTTATGGTTTTCCTGTTTGTCGGTGCGGCGTTGGGGTTTATCCTGTCAGCCGCGTTGGGGCGGGTCATGGGCGGATTGGTGGCTGGTGTAGGCAGCGGTTTTGCGGCCGTTTTGCTATTGGGCCTGTCTTTTTCAATCGGCCTATTTATCGCCATCATGGTTTTTTTCTTTGTCGGTTTTAGCCGTCCGGGTTATAGGGGCGGTGGTTTTGGTGGCGGAGGCGGCGGGAGCGGAGGCTCGTGGGGCGGTGGTGGCGGTGGTTTTGGCGGAGGAGGGGCATCAGGCTCATGGTAAATATTAAACGCTGCTTAGTGCATACTTTTATGCCACCTTGGCGGTGGCGATGGACATTTCCCAAAGCCAGCCTTGATGCCATTGGGCAGGCGGTAAAGGCATCAGAAACCCAACATAGCGGGGAGCTGCGTTTCGCCATCGAAACCACGCTGCCTCCAATCCGTGTTTGCCAAGGCTTGAGCGCACGGCAACGCGCCACCGAACTGTTTGCCCGTTTGCATGTTTGGGATACCGAAGAGAACACCGGGGTGCTGATTTATTTGCAGCTTGCCGATAGGGAAGTCCATATCCTCGCAGACCGTGGCATCAACAAATTAGTGGCGCAGGCCGAATGGGACGCAGTGGCGCAAGCCATGGAGGCTTGTTTTCGCCAGGGGGATTTTTTGCGCGGATCCCTTGAGGGCGTTGAAGGCATAACGGCAATCTTGGCGAGGCATTTTCCTGCCAACACCAACAACCCTGATGAATTGCCGAACCAACCGGTCATCATCCGGGGCTGAAACGGCTTGTTTGGGCGCTTAGCCACAAAAATCAGCCCCGCCATTACTTTCAGGGCGGGCATCCAGGTAGAGCAAGTGCTTGGATGCCTTCAAAGCTTTGCTGAGGATCATATAAGTATCCCGGTCAAATGCGGGGCGGCCGGAACCAAGCAAATCGTACAGATCCCCTGCATTTTTTGCCGTACCCAAATAGCACCAATGGTCAATGACGTGGATTTCGTCACCTTCCTGTATACCCACGGCACCTGCATAAGGCCACGTTTTGAGTTTAAGCTTGTCCATTGCCATCAGCAGGCGGGCGGCGTGGTTGGGGGCTGGTTCCTGACCGATGCAAGCGCCCTTGCATTTTTTCAACTGGTAGGCAAAACACGGGCGTCCTTTCGCCGTTTTTTCAATCCCCAGCACACTCAAGCACAACTGGTTTTGGTCGGCGATGCTACGCAAGGCTTTTTGGGCATCGCGTTGGCTGTGGTAAAGGCCATGCAGGCCGGTTTGGGCACCGAAATCAACCTCCTCGACCCAGGCCAATACCGGCCGCAAATGTCCGTCTTGTTGTTGCAGTTGCCATGCGCACAAGCTGTTTTTGTGCCGCAAACGGCGGTTGTGGATCGGTTGCAACTGTTTGATCAGCTTGGCTTCCATCAGTAACGCCCCCCATTCACCGGCGGTGGTTACCCAGTCGATGCGCCGTAGCTGCTGCGATAGGCCCATTTCCCTGTGATTGCGGTGGTCGGCTGAAAAGTGTGACAGCACCCGTTGCCTGATATTCGTGCTTTTGCCGATATACAGGGGCAGGTCGTTCTCGCCATAAAACAAGTACACGCCAGGCGAATCGGGTAGCCCGTCAATCCGCAGATGGTCAAGGTTAGGCGGCAGGCTCGAACGCGCAACGAGTTTTTGGATGATAGTGGCGAGTAGCGCCGCATCTTGGGTCGCGTGGATGTGCCGCCAAAACTGGTGGATCGCTTGGGCATCAGGCAAGGCCCTATGCCGGCCGGTGATGCTTAAGCCATGGCGTGCAATCAGGCTATCAAGGTTGTGATGCTTATGCTCCGGGAACAAAGCCCTGGACAGTTTGACGGTGCACAACACGGCGGGTTTGAACACGCGTCCGGAACGTTTGAAGGCATTTTTCAAAAAGCCGTAATCAAAACGGGCGTTCTGGGCAATGAACAGATACCCGCTTAGCAGCTTGTCCAATTTTTCCGCGATTTCTTCAAAGCGCGGTGCGTCGGTGACCATGGCATTGCTGATTCCCGTCAGCTTTTCAATGAAGGCGGGAATACGGGTTTCGGGTTGGATCAGTTGGCTCCATTCGCGTACGCCATCTTCATCAACCAGCACAATGCCAATTTCCGTGATCGAATCCACTGAGGCGTTGCCGCCAGTGGTCTCCAAATCAACAAACGCGAGCCGTGGATATTGTGGGTTTGGCATAAGCCTCTGGTCATTTATTGTCACTATGGCGCGGCATTTTTAAAGGTGGCCGTTCACCCAGCGCACAATCTCGCCCGCCTGCATCGCCCCTGACTGGCGGGCACTTTCACGCCCGGCTTTAAACATGATCAGGGTAGGGATGCTGCGGATATGGTATTGGGCGGCAATGTCCTGTTCTTGTTCGGTATTCAATTTGGCGAACCGGACTTTAGGCTCAAGATTTGCCGCCGCCTGCGCATAAGCGGGGGCCATCATTTTGCATGGCCCGCACCAGTCCGCCCAGAAATCGACCACGACAGGAATATCATTGCGGGTGATATGCTGCTGAAAATGGCCGGACGTTAATTCCAGCGGATGTCCCGTAAATAAAGCGTGTTTACATTTGCCGCAACGGGGCTGTTGCGCCAGGCGCCCTGAAGGGATACGGTTGACGGTATGGCAGACGGGACAAACAATATGCAGTGCGTCCATTTTATGATCCTTGCCCTAAGTTGGTTGTGTTCTGATTGATATAAGGCTACCGCAGTTAAAAATCAACACAGTCCCGCTCAGGTTTTTGGCGGCACCGCAGTTAAGGTGTTGTCATTGACATTGATGGTGTAAGCCCGGCCGAAACCGGCCACATAGCGGCCATTTTCTGGCACCAAAGCAAACAGGTGAAAATCAGGCAATGAACGCAATACACTGACCACTTCACCAAACTGATCCTGCAATGCTTGTAACTGGGTCGTGTACATAGGGCCATCGCGCGTTATTTCCTGGACACGGCAGTTGAACACCGCACGTTCCCGCGCAAAAAGGTTACGGGACTCGGCCTCTGCCCTGATAAACAGGACCGAAGCGTATGGGTTGTTGAGCATGTTGCGGGTATGACCGGCCAGTTCACTGACAAAAATATAAAAATCCCCTGATGGGCCGCGTACAAAGGGCGCGTAGCTGGCGTCAGGGACGCCGATTGGGGAGGCGGTTGATAGCAAGAGCGTTTGCTGGTTTGCCATAAGCCCCTGCAAATCAGCGGCTATGGCGGCAAGGTTTTCAGTTGTGTTGGGCATGGGCGTTCCTCGTGTGTCAAGCGGCTACCAGCTTTGGAAAAATTCATTGCGAGGTAGTCACAGCAAATGCGTTGTGGCACGATACCCCATTATCGGCGCATGGCCTAATCGCTTTGAAAAGGCATTCGTATGTTAATCCCCAGCCAAATTTGACCGGTAACCAAAAAATGGCCTATCCAGGGTTGGGTTGCAGGGTCAAAGTGGGCTTTGCCGTGCAAATTTTCAAGCTGTTGTTGGCTTAATGCAATTCGAAGCGGAACGAATAGGAGAACCATTGGCTTCCAAGCCCTTCTTTGGGTTCGAACCGCCAATTTTGAATGGCCTGGAGCGCCGCCAAATCAAGATCCCTATGTCCTGAACTAGTGGTTATGCCAGGGTCAATGACATGGCCTTTATCGGTAATTTTAAATTTCAAGGTGACTTTTCCTGTACGTTCCTCCCAGCGTGCTTCTTCCGGATAATCGGGTTGCCTTGATTTCAATAAAGGGGGTAATAAAGAAGGGCTGGCCGGAAGATTATCCGTTATGTTTGGATGGATAGGCCGGGGCGTTGAAGGGGGCTGGTTATTTTCTGTAGCGGCACGACCATTGGTTTTAGTTTTTGTTAAGGGTTGTTGAAAGCGTTGGCTTGGGGCGGTGGCTCCGGTATTTGGCAAATAGGACAAATCGCTGGCCGCCGCATTTTTTTGCATGTCTATGCCTTGGCCCAGCCAGCGCTTTAATGATGTTTCCGGTGCCGTAGCGGGTGGTTTGGCAATGCTTTTAAGCGTTTTTTGCCGTCCTGCTTTCGGTGTGTCCGTACCTTTCCGTACCAATACGGTTGATTGTGGCCGTTTGGGGGCCGTATTTTTGGGGGTTGGCCGTTTTTCTGAAATAGGCAACCGGTGTTGGCTTTGCTGTTGCGCAATCGCCAATTGGGGGGGCATTCGGGATGACGGCGGGGTTAGCGCAACAGTTATTGAGTTTATAGCCGTTGCGCCGTTTAAGGAGGGAGGCTGGCCCGCGAAGGGCGGGGTATTCCAGATGGCCAATGCCGCGCCGTGCAACACAATGGAGACGACAAAAGCAGGGGATAAAAAAGGCTGTCTGGTTTCGTAAACCGTTGGTTGGCTAGAGGGATAGGTGGTTTGGCCAAAGGGCTTTTGCCAGTATGCTACCGGGGCCATCAGCTTTCCTGGTTAAAATTTGATTGAATAACTGGCAACGACACTGCGTCCTGCGGCATACAGCCCGGAACCATGGGACTTGTATTGTTGGTCAAATATATTCTCAAAAGTCAGCGACAAGGTTTCGTTTTTAGTCCGTTTGAAACCGGATTTTAGGCTAAAAACCACATACCCAGGGGTGCCGCCTTGGGGGATCCGCAAATCAGTTTTATCGCCGTTGGAAAGCTCATCCTGTTCTTTTGCGAACAAAGTGTCCAATTCCACCCATGCTTTTGGGTTATGGGTATAACGCATCTGCAATGTGCCGTTGAGCGGGGGAATCCGCCGCAAAGGAATATTTTTATCATCCCGTCCTTCCGTCCATGTCATGGACGCACCCACGCGCCAGTGTTGGTCAAACTGGTGGTTGACGCCGCCTTCAACCCCTTCAATGGTCGCATTGTTGACGTTCCGGCGTTGTTTTACGGCTTTGCCAAGGGAGTCAAATGTGTCCACCCGATCAATGAGGTTTTCATAATCGGCATAAAAATAGTGCAAATCGGCAAATGTGGAAGCATTTAAAAACTTCATGCCGACTTCATAGTTAAGCGATTCTTCAGGTTTCAAGCTGGTATTGGGGATTTCTGTGCTGAAATCGACCCTACCGAAAAAATCTTCCATATTGGGCGCGCGGTACCCTTGGGAAATACCCGCCAAGAAATTGATTTCCTTGGTGATGCCATAAAGCCCTTGCAGGCTTCCGGTCAGTTGGTTGGTTGCCAATGCCAGTGTTTTCTTGCCTTCTGTCGGGTGGTCCAGTTCCCCTTCGGCGGAAAATTGGCTGTAACGGCCGCCTGCTATGATATTGGCACGCTCGGTCAGTTTGATTTCGTCTTGGGCATAAACGCCGAGGTTGTCGTACGTTGCTCCGTTAGGCACACCGGGTTTGATGCTTTTGACCACCATTGTCGCCAGATCCGTGCTGGTTTTTTCGGTGTTGTAATCATCATGATAGGACTCGACACCGTAAGTGACCCGATGGGTGTTGCCCAGCAAGGCATTGGTAAACTGGATTGATGTGCCAATCGTGCCGACATCAGTCAGTTCATTGGTTTGTATCGGTAGTTTGGCGATAATGTCCTCGCCTTCTTTTTGGAGGTTGTAAGAGACGTTAAATTTGAAGTCGTCAAACCAATCTAAAGTGCTGTCGCGGAATTCGATAGTGCTGAATGTGCGTTCTTGGGGTTCGTAATTAAATTTGACTTTACCGTCCAGTGTCACTTCACTGGTTTTAGGGACATCCAATTGCCGGGTAAATTGCAGGTTAAGCAGCAACTCCCGGCCAGGTTTAAATTGCTTGTTAAATTTTACATCGGCATCGTATTCGCGATAGCCACTAGGGACTTGATCCCCCATGTCATTGCCTCCTTGCAGGTCGTCATAGCTTTTCGCCGAGCCGCTGGCAACCCAACCAAAATCGTTCCAATTGCCTTCGCCTTGCAAGCGTGTGGCATAGCCCCCCACTTCACCGGCATAGGATGTTCCTGCCGTCGCACTATCGTAAGTTGCGCTGACCAAACCATTGGCAGCAAAGGGGTCGAGAAAATCAGTCCTTTTTTTAGTGATGATGTTAATGACGCCGCCCATCGCGTCGCTGCCGTACATAACCGAACTGGGGCCCCGGACGACTTCGATGCGTTCGATGAGGTTCGGGTCAATGGTGTTTAAATATTGGTGCGGGCCAAAGCGGTAAAATGAATTGTTCAGGCGTATCCCATCAACTAATATCAATACCTGTTTACCACTCAAGCCCCGCATAAAAGGGGCGCCACCGCCAAGATTGGTTTTTTGGATAAAGACACCCTCGGCATTGCGGAACAAGTCTGGCGTCGAGGTGACATTGGCTTCTTCTATTTGCTTGTCATTGATGATGGTTATGGCTTGAGGCGTGTTGAAGACATCGCGTTCAACCCGGGTCGATGTGACGACCACTTCTGGAGTTTTTCCTTCCGCTTGCAGTAACGGTGACAGGGCCGACAAAACACTGGCGGCCATGCTGATGGCTGGTTTTTTGGGGGGCATAAAAATTCTGATGAGTGATAGTTTTATCCAAAAAAGGCGCTAGCAAAGGTTGCTAGCGCCTCCGTTTACCGATCTTTCAATATCGTTTAACGGCTAGCCACCGAGCTTTTGCAAATGCCTTGAGAGGCGGCTTGATGCTTTTCTAACAGCGCCTGACGGTTGCCCCTCAGGTCTTCACCACCACGGACGCTTGGGTAAGGTACGGAATCGCCTTTCAAACCAGCCCATAACGCACGGTTGAAGCGCTCTTCATCGAGCTTATCTTCCGTTGCGAAGTTTTGGCCGGCCATTTTCTCATTCCAATAACTTGCAGTACGCAAAGGTTGGCTTTCACAGGCGGTTTTACCAAAACCAACTGCAGCCACTTGTTTGGCAGGTAGGGGCAAACTGGTGGTGTAAAGGATCTCAGGGACTTCAGCTTTATAGGCCCAATCCTTTTTATTCACGTCAAAGACATCCATGAACTCGGCCAAACCGTCGTTGATGCCTAATGGTTTCAAGCCCATAATTTCTGTCATGGTATGGATCAAGTTGACAGTCGTATATTTGGTCGAAACCAAAGCGCCTTTTTTCACATAAGGCCCCGCGATAAAAGCCACGCTGCGATGGGGGTCGACATGGTCACCACCCCCTTGGGCATCATCTTCAACGATAACCACTAAGGTGTTGTTCTTGAACGGGCTGTTGGCGATTTTTTCAATGACTAAGCCAATGGCATAATCGTTATCGGCCATTTGGGACTCAACCGTATTCACGCCAAATTTGGCCGTAGAAAAGTTGCCGAAATGGTCATGTGAAAAACGGACAAGTGACAAATTAGGCAATTGGCCGTTAGCGGCATATTGGTCAAATTCACGTTCCCATTCTTTGAACAGGTAGAAATCCGCATTGGATTGGTCATAGCCACGGAAATAAATGTCTGTGAACGGCGCCAACGATTTATTGGTGGCGACCGCCTGGGGTACGCCTGCCGCAAAAGGATGGGCAAGCGTTGCTTCGGTCATGGTGCTTGAATTGCCCAAGTTGCCTACGTAGAAACCGTAGTTGCGTATAGTTTTGCCGGCACGCAATGCGGCATCCCATAAATAGCCAGTGCCCGCCTCGCCTTCGATTGGATCGGGGGCGGCGACATCAGCCGTGCCAGCCAGCAAATCAGGGTCATTAGGCATAGAAGGGTTAGATGCCATACGCTCTTCGATGGTCGCTTGGGCAACATTGATATTACGGTTGGCCCCTTCCCAATCGTAACTTAAGCCGCGGCCTGCATAATTGACAGGTTGGGTCTTTTCGGTGAAGTCGGTGGTTCTGGCAGCTGTCGTCCAGTTCCAGCCCACCCCTGAGGTTTCCCCGCTGTCATAAAAATTATCCAGCAAGAAGTTTTCCATCGCCAATTTTTTATGGTTGGGGGCGTAGGGGGACAAAATAGCCAGGGAAGGGTCGCCGTTGCCAATGGCAAGGTCGCCAAACACTTGGTCATAGGTACGGTTTTCTTTAACGATATAAATCACATGTTGGATTTTTTTGTGGAGAAACCCCGCCACTTTTTTTAGTTCCCTTTGGGGTTTGACTACTGGAAAATTACTGTTTATGGCGACCCTCAACGTCAAACCAGCCAAATCAGTTGGGTTTGGCAGGGGCAACGTCAGCAAGCCCGCTTTTTCTAATTGCCAGACGTATTGGTTGGCTGCATTGCAGGGGGCTTGTGAACCCGGCGCAATAGACAAGGTATCGCGGCAACCGTCCGGATTAGGGCCGGCGTTGCTTTTGGCGTTGATGACAAACAAGCTACGGCCATTTGAGGCTACCGCGCTTGGATACCATCCTGTAGGGATTAATCCGGCGACTTGGCTGCGGCGTGACTTTTTATCGCTCAATTGGATCACGGCCACGGAGTTGGTGCCGCCATTCGTGACATACAAGGTTGTTTCGTCTGGGGATAGCGCAAGGTTATTGGGGTTGGCGCCTTTTAAGCCAACTCTATTGGCGAATATATACCTTGGTGCGATAGTCGGGATGGTTTCGATGATGCCATCGGTGGCGGTGTCCAGAACTAGAACAGCGTCATTGTTATCGCTGGCGACAAATAACTTTGACATTGCTTTGTTCAAAGCCATTTTGTTGGGTTGGCCGGCGGTTTTGATGCGTTTCAAAATGCCAAGCTTTTCAGTATTGATGTCAACGGCAATAATTTCCCGGTCCCGTTGCACAGTGACATACGCTTTATTGTCACCTTTAAATTTGATTGCGAATGGGTAAGTGCCACCAGGAACGCCGCTTAACGTTGGATCAACCTTACCTGGACGTAAATCCAATTGGTCAACGACCACACGGTTAGCCAAATTGATGAGGCTGATGGAATCATTTTCATAATTGGCGACTAACAAATGGGTTCCGCTGGCGCTGACTGATAACCCGGCAGCCATCGGGGAAACGAAGAGCCCTTCACCTTTGTTGTTATGGCCTAGCGCGATAGGCGTACCGTTTTCTGCCCAACCTGTCCCTGAATTGCCATAAACGTGGACGTTGTCATCCACACCCCCGCTGACGTAGAACTCTTGGCCATTTGGGTTCCAAGCGATGCCGTTGAAAGTGTTAGGTATTTGTATGGCCTGTTTTTTAACAGGGGCGCCGCTGGTGATGTCGTACACAAAAATGTATTCATTTGATTCTTCTGCAACCCGGCCTGCCAGGTTATTCATCCGGTTAAAACCGCTAGTCAAAACCAGCAGGGTCTTACCATTTGGGCTGCTTGCCATATCCACCGCGTGGTCGGCCAAATATTCAGGGCGACTAGGTAAATCAGGGTTTAGGGTTTGAAAAACTGCGCCACGGGCGGCGGTTGGCGTAATCTTCATACCGGTTGGTATGAATTCTGATTTTGCAAAAGCGGTGCCGAAACCTGTGGTAGCGAGCAATATGCCTGCACATATCAGCCGATACTTAAAATTACTTTCCTGGGTATCCCCTTGACTGGAGTAAACACTATATGTTGTGGTGAGTTGGTTTTCGTCCACGGACATTTTTCTTGATAGTTTCGTAAGTCACGGCATCGGTCAACACTGCTTGTTGGAGTAATCGATAAAAAAGTTTTCCGCGGTGCCGTGAAGTTCGTCGATTGAATCGAAATGTATATTCATCGAGATAATACTCAAGATGCTCATGAGCAACCGCCCCCTGCAAAGTACCACCTAGCCATCGTTTCATCAGGCTGGCAACCAGATTACAAGCAGGCAACAGATTGTCCCCAACCTCAGCATCAGTTCGAACCACTTTGTGAATGTACCCACGATTGCCAATTTGGTTATAGCCAGCCCATCCATCCGTTCGAATCACGCTCCCTGGTTCAACCGTATCCTGAATGGCTTTTTCTAAAGATTCTGCCGAAGCATCTTCTATTCGTTTCAGTCGTATGCGCCCCAATTTTTTTCCGTCAAGTTGCGCAACCATAAGAATCAATACCTTACCACTGGCGCCACGTCCGCGTTTTCCGTCGTGTTTTACACCACCCACAAAGGTTTCGTCGATCTCAACGTTCCCAGATAAACGATCACGGCCTTGCCTAACCATGGCGCGACGCAATTTGTGAAGCCATGTCCACGCAGTTTCATAGCTACCAATACCAAGCATACGTTGCAGTCCTTTGGCGCTCGCACCATATTTCTGCCCTGTGACCCACCAGATTACCCGAAACCAAACCATCAACGGCTTCTTTGTCCGTTCAAAAATTGTTCCTGCCGTCACTGATGCTTTGTAATCGCACGATCTACACCAATGAAGCCCGTGATCAATTAACCAAGCTTTTCGATGACCGCAACGCGGACAAACAAAACCATCAGGCCATCTCAACTCACACAAATAATGCCAGCACGCTTCTTCGGTGGAGAAGCGTTCCTCAAATTCAGCCAACGTCTTCGGGTAGTCGTCCATGGATGACAACACTACCGATAGTAGTCACTCCAGTCAAGGGGATACCCAGGATTACTTTTTTTCATCTTGTTACCCATAATTGTAGTTAGAGGACAAAGGTTTGCTATGTGTTTTGCGCATAACAAAAACATTGTAGGCAATCAAGATTTCGGGAAATTGACGGGTTTGTGATGTTTTGATGACATAACTTGTCCGTTAGTACGGTGCGGTTTATCTCCGCATCCGTTGTTGGCCCCATACCAGGAGAAGGCGAAAAAACGCTTGGAAGCGGTTTCGCCTGTCCGTATGGGGGAAGGGTGGCCATTAGCGGCAAATAATGGCTTCCGGTCTTAGGTTCTGTTGACGTTTGTCGAATAGGTTAAGATTATCCGATTTGGATGGCATGAACCGAATAGAGCTGAGTGATGACGAGTGGGGCCGCTTATTGGCGTTCTTAAAACAATTGCCGTGCATCCATGTCGGCTGTCCCGAGCAATGCAAGCGGTTCGTTGGGGCTTGCCTGTGGATATTACGTTCGGGGGCGCAGTGGCGGGTTTTGCCGCCAACGTACGGCAAATGGAACACCATCTTCAAACGTTTCTCGCGCTGGTGCGCGAATGGGGCTTGGGAGAAACTCCTCGGATATTTTTCCGAAGCCGCTGATTTACAGGATGTTTCCATGGATGGGTCGGTAATCAGGGCACATGCCTGTGCGGCAGGGGCGGCAAACAGCTCCGCCAAGGAAGAGGCGTTGGGGCGTTCCAAAGGTGGCTTTGGCTGCAAGATCCATGCGGTCTGTGATGCCTTGGGGCTACCGGTCAGATTCATCCTGACGGGCAGCCAAGGGGCGGAGTGCAGGCAGGCTATCCCCTTGTTGGAAAACCTCAGTGCCCGCGCCGTTTTGGCGGACAAGGCCTACGACACCAATGCCTTACGGGAGTGGTTGGAAATACGGGGGATAAAAGCCGTCATCCCGCCCAAATCGAACAGGAAAGAAGAAATTGACTGCGATTATTGCCATTATAAGGAGCGGCACGTCATCGAATGTATGTTCGGCAAGCTCAAGCACTACCGCAGGATTGCCACCAGATATGAGAAAAAAGCCATTAATTACAGGGGGATGTTGTCATTTGCCTCCGTGCTCTTATGGCTACGATGAAACGTCAACAGAACCTAGGTCATCAGGGATCAATGTTTCGGCGCAGGCCGCCGGATTATTTTTTAAAAAATAGATTGATGATGGCGGTCAACACCAGGCTTACGACAATCATTGACGTGAGGGGGATAAAGACGAAGCTGTTTTCGTTTTGTATCCTAATATCACCGGGCAACCTGCCGAACCAGTTAACAAGCCAGGGAGCATACCTTAAGGCCAGGCCCAGCAACAGGATTGCCGCCCCTAATGTGATTAATGTGTTGCTGATGCCCATTTTTTTCCTCAAGGTTCATGGAAACAAGGCTGTGCAGCCCTTCTTGCCGGTTTATTGGGCCACAGGCATCTGCCCATCAAAAAGCCGGGTTATTCCCTTAATAATGCCTGCACATCGGCTTCCAGTCCGGGGTAATGGCCAAATTTGCTGGCTCTCAATATCCCGCGTTTGTCCACTAAAAGCTGGGATGGCGTACCCTGTAAACCGAACAATTCAAAAGTTGCCGCACGGAACGCCAGTGCATGCAAGTATTGCCTTACGTGTTCACGGGTTTGCTGCTGGACGATGGCCGGTTGTTGTTGGAAACTGGCAAAACGGTGGTCAAGAAAATCAGTGATCTCGCTATCGCTTGCTTCACCCTGCTGTTGCTGCAGGTGGTCCATCGCCACGGGAAAAGGGATGCGGTAGGGCAGACCGCCATCAACAAGTTGCCCGTATTCTGCCAAGAGTTGCCGCGTCGCACCGATGGCTTCGCCTTTTTGCAGTAAACGCCGTAAATTCTCCAGCGTATTTTTATCAAAATCTTCAAATGCCGTCGCTATGCCAAGCACTGTCAGTCCCTGGGGGTGGTGGCGTTGGTGCAAGCCTATCGCTTGCGGCAATGAATAAATGAAGCAGCCCGGGCAATTGACCTGAAAAACTTCGAGCAGCACGACATTGCCGGATAATTCATCAAAATTGACTGGCTTCCCCTGTACCCATTCGACATCGGGCAGTGGCGGTGCGGGTTGGCCTATTTGGGCTTTGGGCATGGTTTTTTTCCAATAATTATGGGGTGTTTGCCCCTCCCACTAAGGATGCGGGCTTTTTTGCGCCTCATAAAGCGCCGGGGTGACCCCGGCCTGTGCCAGATAGTCACGTATATGCTTGACCTCCGGTTTGCTGAACACGCCCCCGTGATGGGGGTGGTGCAAAAAGCCTTCGACATTGTTCAGGACCACCCGGAAACGGGCGCCATGGCCGGTTTCGACGCTAGCCCCCAAGTGATGGAGCAGGGATTCGACATCGCGCCAATGGATATTGCCGCTGATAGGATCATGGAAAATAGCGGACAGCAAATTTGAATGTCGGCTCATGTGAGTATCCTCCCTAGGCGTTTAGGACGTTATGTCCAAAGGATACGCCTGTAACGCCTTGCTGCGCAACAGCTTGCTGTGCCAGATCCTGCTTATTGGGGCTTGGATTTGGGATACGGGCGGAAGCCTGCTAAAGTTAAGGCAAGATCGCCGGACATTAACGAAAGTGATCCTGCAACAAGCCCTTTATTTAGCCTTGCCTTTGACATAGAATGATTCCGATCCTTAAAACGGCCTTTATGTAACTAACGAAACATTCAAACTGACCCTACAACATGGAAGCGTTTATCCACCCGACTTTAGCCAAACTGTGTGATGGCATCAAAAACTTCCAGCAGCGTGCCTATCAGCTGGATCCCCTTAAAATGGCAAACCTGATCAAGCACGGGCAACAACCTAAGGTGTTGCTGGTCGCCTGTAGCGATTCCCGTGTAGACCCCGCGTTGTTAATGGACGCCGCCCCAGGCGACTTGTTCGTGTTGCGTAACGTCGCCAACCTGGTGCCGGCTTATTGCATGGAAGGGAAGCATGATGGCGCACGTTCGGCAATTGAATATGCGGTCCGCGATTTGCAGGTTGAGCACATCATTGTCTTGGGCCATGCCCATTGCGGTGGCATCAAATGCTTGCTTAGCAGCCTCACCGGCAAAAAAAACCAGCGTGATTTTTTGGCGGATTGGGTGTCGATAGCGATGGACAGCTGTTACCGTTACGTCATCGGCCAACTGGACGAACCCGAAGGCGGCCAAGGCTGCTCGGTGCGGGAAGTGGACATGGAGAGCTTATGCGAGCACCAACATCTGGTTGAGCGTGCCGCGATCCGTGGCTCACTGGATAATTTGTTGACTTATCCGTGGATAAAAGAACGCATTGACGCGGGCAACTTGCAAGTGCATGGCTGGTGGTTCGATTTGGAAAATGGTGATTTATGGGCGACCAGTGCCGACAATTCGGCCTTTTTGCCCGTCCTAGACTAGGCCGTTTCCCTCGCCAGCATGCGTAAACCCGAAAACATCCTTTATGGGACGGGCGACAAGCCCCCCTTGCAGATACTGCTAGTCCTTGCCCTGCAACAAATGTCGTTTTTGGGCGTGTATCTGGTCATATCGCCGTTGTTTGCGCGGGAATTGGGGCTTGATCCGCCGCAATCTTTGCAGCTGGTTTCGGCCACCTTATTGGCTTCGGGGCTAGGCGTGTTGTTGCAGACCGCCAAGATATCTGGCATCGGTTCCGGGTATTTCTGCCCATTGCAGGCCACTTCCTCGACATTTGCGGGCCTGATTTTGGTGAAAACCCACAGCGGCTTAAGCGCCGTGTTCGGCATGGTCGGTGTGGTGGGATTGGCACAAATGGCTTTTGCCTGGCTGTTCCAACGGCTTAGGGGCGTCCTGACCGTGCAAGTGGCGGGGCTCGCCGTCTTGCTGATCGGCCTGGGCTTGGGTTATTACGGGATCAAGTTAGTGCTGGAAGCCGATGCCGGCTTGGAACTCCAGCAACAAGGGCTATTATGTGCGCTGACCCTAGGCACGATGATCGTCTTTAATGTCTGGTCGTCCGGCTTCCTACGTTTGTTTTCGGCATTTTTGGGCTTGTTGGCAGGGTTTATTGGCAGTTACGCCCTGGGAGCCATCCCGGACAGCGATTGGGCCGTTTTCCATGATGCGCCCCTGTTCTATTTGCCTAGGCCTATGAATATCGGTTGGAGCCTAGACCACCATGCCATCCTGCCGGCAATTATCACGGGCTTATTCCTCGCCTTGCACGGTTTTGGTGCCTTGGTCGCCGCCCAGCGCTTCAATGATGCCGATTGGAAACGCCCTGATTTGCAATTGGTCAAGCAAGGCATTCTCGCCGAAGGGCTTACCAATGTCTGTAATTCCTTCCTGAATGGCCTTCCTTTGACCTCCAGCGGCGGTGCGGTCAGCCTGGCGGCTTCCACGGGCTGCACCAGCCGCTATTTGGCTTATTGGCTGGCGGCGCTCATGGCGGGCATCGCCTTTATGCCCAAAGCGATAGTGTTTTGGCAAATATTGCCTTTGCCGGTGATGGGCTCGGCGTTGATTTTTTTGGCCTCGTTCACCGCCTTGTCAGGGCTGCAAGTGATCGCGTCCAGGTTGCTGGACAACCGGAAAACCTTGGCTTTGGGTATCGGTTTGATTTTGGGGGTCAGCTACGAGCCGGTGTTACGCCCGTTTCACCAGGCTTCCGCCGAAGCCCTGAAAACCCTGTTGTTTTCAGGGGTCAGCCTAGGGGTTTTTGTGGCGGTCGTGCTTTCGGCGCTGTTCCAAATCAGGAACCACACGCGTGAACAACGCACCTTTGATGCCCAGCACAGTTCCTTGGACGAAGTCATCGTGTTTCTGGAACAACAAGGCCGGATTTGGGGGGCGCGCCCCGAGATTGTCCGCCGCGCCGAACATGCCACATGGCAGGCTTTTGAAATCCTGACCGAACATGGCCTGCTGGACAGGCAAGACGGCGATAGCGACAAAATCCGCTTACAAACCATATTTAACGAGTATACTTTCACGGTCATTTTAGGCTACAGCGGCAAGGTCTTACCGTTAATGACCCACCCGCCTAGCCATGAAGAAATGCTCAATGACGAAGGCGCCGTGTTGCAAATGGCAGGATACTTGCTTCATCGTTTGGCTGACCAGGTCAGGGCCCGCCACGATGGCGAACGTTGCGAATTACGTTTGATATTTAACGATTGATTTTATAAAAATACACAAGGGGAACAGGTCATTATGTTAACGATTTCATCGGCGCGCCGGGGCGGGTGCCTAGTTATTGTTTTGGCGGGACGGATAGATGCCGCTAGCGCAAAACAGCTGGAACAATATTGTCTGGAACAGATAGGCAACGGTGAAATACGTTTGGTGTTCGACTTTGCCGCCGTCAACTATATCAGCAGCGCCGCTTTGCGGGTGTTCCTGCTGGTGGCGAAACGCTTGGACACGCTCAAAGGCTCGGTGAAATTGTCCGCGCTTAACGCCACCTTACGGGATGTGTTTGACATCAGCGGCTTCAGCAAGCTATTTGCAATCACCGCAACTGTAGAAGAAGCCCTCTAGCTGATGAAAGTTTACCTTGCCGAACAACGCGGGGATTGTGGCGACAGCCTGTTGGCGACATCCCGTTACCGTCCTTTTATGGGTATCAGCATCAGCAACCGTGCCCTGCCACTGGCGGATAGCCTGACGATTTTGAAGTGGGCCTTACGCACCCCATCGCCAATTTTGCCTATCCTGATTGCCGACGAAATTGCCGTCATCAATTACAGGGCTTTTAAACGTCACGGCGGTGGCGGTTACGCCCAGAAAGTGCAACGGGATGCGCAATTGCACATCGGCCAATGGCAAGAAGCGGCGTCACAATTGCCGGCAGGGCAAGGCGAAAGGGTTCGTTTTGTGCGCTGGCCGGAAATCCTCACCCCCACGTATCGGCAGCAAATTGAAGTGGTGCGGGCGGAGTTCGCCCAAGGCGGGTTGCTGCAACAAACCATTTTTACGTTGGTGGAGAACTACATCCGTTCCACCGGCAAAACCGTCACTAGCCAACGTTGTTTCGATTTGGCTGAATACATCATCCAAGAATTGCCGTCGTTATTGTTTGGCATTGAAGTTGCCGGTATCCGCTACCAAACGCTCATTTACCCGACCCGCTATGCCAGCGATATGCAAGGCCTGGTGTTGGCGATACGCAGGCAAGCGGGTTTTGCAGGTTTGCGCTCCGCCTTGCAAAATAGCTATGTCCCCGAAGACGGCAAGCCGTTGGAAAATAGCAAAATCATCCAGTTTATCCTGTCGGGCCAGCGCTACGCCCCGCCGCCCGCCCCGCAACCGTCATCCGCCCAAGACCAGCAGGAAAACCATGAACGACTGGCCATTTCATAAGCTTGGCCGCAACCCACAACGGCCTTTGGCGGCGGCAGTGGCCATAGTGTTGGCTGCCACACTGGAAAATGCCGCCAGCGCGGCTACGGCTAACAGCGACGCCGACCTTGAGGATGAGCTGAAATTTCTGGCTGCCGAACGGCAAACTGTCGTCACCGCTTCGAAATTGCAGGAACGCGTCGAAAAGACCGTGGCGACCACCGCCGTCATCACCCAGGATGACATCCGCCATATCGGTGCGCGTAATTTGCTTGACATCTTGCGCGTGGTGCCGGGATTGGGCATCACCCAGTCCATGTTGGGGGTTAGGGAAATTGAAGTGCGGGGCGTAAAAACCCTGTTTTCGGAAAAAGTCCTGATCATGCTCAATGGCCACCCGCTGGACCATAACCTGCAAAACGCGGGCAGCACGTGGGTTTATGACGACCTGCCCGTAGACACCATCAAGCGCGTGGAAGTGGTGCGCGGGCCGGGGTCGGCGCTATATGGCGCCAACGCTTTTTTGGCGGTCATCAACATCATCACCCAAACGGCGAAAGATTTAAATGGCGTGCAGGCCTCAACGGGTTGGGGCAGTTTTGGCGCCCAACAATACCGGGCTTCGTGGGGTAAGCAGTACGATAACACGGCCGAAGCCGCCTTGCATTTCAACTACACCAGCACCGCCGGTATCGGCACGCCGGTTCCCCAGGACATTTTAAGCCAGCAAGGGCAAAATTCCCTCGCCCCCGGCAACAGCCAATTGCATGAAGGCCGCTATGATCTGGAATGGCATACCGGTTACCAGGGCTTTAAGCTGGACGGGCGTTATATCAGCAAGCGCACCGGGGCGTTTGTGGGCGCGGCCTTCGCGCTCAGTGACCAGACTGTCCAAAACTATGACAACTATTTCCTGCAACTGAGCCGCACTTGGCAGATTGCCGAGCGTTTCAGCATTGACACCCGTGTCTTCCACGACAGCTTTAACTTCGATAACTTGCTGCAATTAAAGCCCGATTTTTTCGAACATGTGGCCTTGGACAACCAACGTAACGGCGGGGAGGTGCAGGGCAATTACCGGCTTAGTGACGCACAGACGTTGATAGCCGG
The DNA here is from genome assembly GCF_000384075.1 of Methylovulum miyakonense HT12. Taxonomy (GTDB): domain Bacteria; phylum Pseudomonadota; class Gammaproteobacteria; order Methylococcales; family Methylomonadaceae; genus Methylovulum; species Methylovulum miyakonense. The sequence goes on along the minus strand of NZ_KB913025.1, from coordinate 64,379 downwards.
ATTTTCCTACGCAGAAGACGCGCAATCCGGCATTGTGGACGAGGCGGGCAACACGGCGGGGCAATTGCAGGCCATACCGCCGTTTGGCAAAAGCCGCAACCGTGACCGCTGGGGGCTTTACGCCCAAGATGTCTGGGATATTGTCCCTAATTTGCGGGTGACCTTGGGTGCCCGGTACGACGAATACAATGACTTCGGCGGCACGTTCAACCCGCGCCTGGGTTTCAATTGGGAATTCATCAAGGATTATTCGCTGAAGTTTTCTTATGGCACCGCTTACCGCGCCCCGGCGTTTGGTGAATTGGACTTGATCAACAACCCCTTGCTGTCGGGCAACCCCAACCTGCGCCCGGAACAGGCGGAAACTTTTGAAACGGGGGTGGTCGCCCGTCCTCTGGCGGGCCTCACCACGCAAGCCATTTACTACCATACGGACATCAGCGACATCATTGGCCCGGTTCCTGGCCAAAACGCCTTGCTGCAATACACCAACAGCGGCAGCATGTTATCGGAAGGGGTGGAGCTGGAAAGCCGTTACGAATTTGACGGGAGCTTCCAAGGTTCTTACGTCGCCGCCAATGTGGTTTACCAGCATACCCTGCAAAATAGCTCGCAAGTCCCCGATGTGCCGCAAGCCCGTGCCAACCTGTTGCTGAACTGGGCCTTTGACAGCCATTGGAGCGCGTTCGGGCATGTCCTGATCAAAGATTCCACGCACCGCGGCATGGGGGACAGCCGTGCCGCGGTCCCTGGTTATGCCTTGGTCGACATGAGCCTGTTGGGGCAGCATTTTTTCTCCAAGCGGGTCGATATTAGCTTTACCATCTACAATTTATTTGATAAAACCTATTTCGACCCCGCCCCGGCCAGCATCCCAGGGGATTACCAACAAGCAGGAAGGGCGTATTTTGGACACATCAATGTGCGTTACTAACCACAAACTACAACCATGACCAGCAAGTATCCAGGCATTTTGCGGCGTTGGCGTCCCAGGGTGGCGGCGGTTTTGTCCGTGCTGGCCCTGATCACGTCCATCGTCACGGCGGCCACCACCGAAACGGTGTTTTTTTATAACCCTGAAAGCAGTGTCGACAACTTTGCCGCGTTAAAAGCCGAGTTTGACGACTATCTGTCAGCCCAAGGCGCGTACAGTTTCCAACCTTTTAGTGAGCGCGGCGCATTTGAAACCATGTTGGCGGACAAAGCCCAAGGGGTTTATCTGCTGTCCAGCTGGCATTACACGCAACTCAATGCCAAAACACCGTTGGAAGCGCGGTTGGTCGGGGTAGCCAAAGGCGAGCTCCAACAACGCAAAATTTTGAGTTCAAAAGACCTTGGCAGCGTGTCGGCATTGCCAGGTGCGACCATCGCTGGGGCAGGCAGCGAAGATTACTTGCGTAGCCAATTGCAGCAAATGTTGGGTGCCGAATATGCGGCGCTGCTACCGAAAATCAAACTGTTGAGCGTCCCCAAAGACCTGGACGCGCTGATGGCGGTCGGCTTTGGCGTGGCGACCGCGGCCATTTCTTCCGAAAGCAGTCTTGCCAAACTGGCGGTCATCAACCCCAAGCAGCATGCCCAATTAAAAACCCTGGCCAGTGGCGAAAAAAGCTTTTTTCTGATCGCCGCCGTCGCCAAACCCCAGCAAGGTGCGGAAATGCCGCTGCTCAAGGTTATCGAGACCATGCAACAGCAACCGGCCGGGGGGAAAAACCTAAAAATGCTGGGCTTGGATGGCTGGAAACGGATAGACACGCTGGACGCCTCCCTCACCAAACAATTGCGCTTGCCTTAACGCCATGTCATATCCTACCCTTTGCCGACCCCTGCTTAACGTTATGACCAAGCTTTTGGCCTTATTGCCATTTTTGGCGGTTTTTTGCTGCCCTATCGCCAGTACGGCGCAGGCGCAAGCCAAGATCCTGATCGTCAATTCCGACAACACCGTCCAGAAATACCAGCAAGTGAAGGATGCCTTCAAAGTGCAGATGACACCCCATGCCGGGCGTATCATTGATTTTGACGTGCAACAGGCCGGTCAGCCTGAGTTGCTGGAAAAATTGATCAAGGACGAAAGCCCCGACCTGATTTACAGCATAGGCTCGCAAGCTTACCAGCTCGCCACGCAGTTTGGCGGCAGCAAGCCCGTGCTGTTTTCCTCGGTCATCAATTGGCAACGTTTCCAGCGGGGCGGCAACAGTTATGGTGTCGCCAATGAATTGTCCTTGTCCCAAGAGTTGTCTTTGTTGCGCTATGTCTTGCCGAACCTACAACGCATCGGCGTGATTTACGACCCGCATTTCAGCGCCGAACGGATCGCCGACGCCCGCAACCAATGCCGCGAATTGGGCCTGACCTTGGTCGAACAGACCATTGATGAAGACCATCCGCTGGAACAGCATTTGGATGGCCTGTTGGACAAAATTGATGTGCTGTGGCTGATCGCCGACCCGGGTGTGTTGGCGGACCGCGCCACCGTCGAGAAAATTTTCACGGGCAGCAGCGAGCATAAAAAACCTGTCTACACCTACAGCGACGCGTTCATGAATTATGGCGCCAGCCTGGTCGTGGCGGCGGACACCCCGACGATGGGGCGGCAGGCGGCGAATATGGCGTTGGCCATTTTGCAGCGCGAACCCATCAAAGAAACGGTACAAACTCCGGCCGGATCACATATCACCCTGAACGCTTGCCAGTTGGGCAAACTCAAAAAGGATTACAACGCGGATGCCTTGGATGCCGTCAACCAATTGCTCGAATGCCATTGAATGTTGATGTTCTGGCGCGGCAGGCACAAGCAAGAAGCTAAAGGCAAGCCGCCTGCGTCGGCACTGTCCCCCCTCCCTCCGCAACCAGGATTGGACACGCCCTTGGCGCCGCCGCGCCAGCGGTGGGCAAACGGCAAACCCGCCAAGCCCCGCCATAGGAACAGCATCCGCAGGCAATTGCTGTCCACGATGGTCGGCCTGACGGTCGGCCTGGTGGTCACGCTCACCGCCATTGAATTGATGCTGCAACAACAGTCTTTGGAAACCGAGTTGTCCAAGCGCATTGACCTGATGAAAGCCAACTTGGTGGAACGTGGCACGGCGATGTCCAACCTGATGCTGACGCAGGTGGAAAATGATGTCGCCGCCTTCAATTTTTCCCATATCACCGAAAACCTGCACAACACCATCAAGGAATCGCCGTTGCTGGCTTACGGGATCCTGATGAACAGCGAGGGCGTGGCGTTTGTCCATACCAGCCATCCCGAATTGCAACAGGAAACCTTGCAAGATGCCTCCAGCCGTTATGCCCTGGCGCAACAGGTGTTGACCCACCGCGAATACCCCGCGCTCAATGTCACCGAATTCATCCTGCCGATACACTTTGGCAGCAAGCAATGGGGGGTGTTGCGTTTAGGCTTCACCATGGAGGAATTGCAAAAGGAAATTGCCCGTTCACAAGCCGATATTGCCGCCACGACCAGCAATATGATTGCGTCCACCGCCACCATCGCCTTGGTTTTTGTGTTGATCGGTTCCGGCATCGTGTTGGTGATCTCCACCGCCTTATCGCGTCCGCTGGTGCGCCTGACCGGGTCGGTCAAAGAATTGGCGCGGGGCAATTTTGACTTGGCGATGCAATTGCTGGACGAAAATGCCGTCAACAAACAAGCGCGCTTCAAAGCCGACGGCGAAATTGGCGAATTGGCCCACTCCTTCATGGAAATGGCCAACGAAATCCGCCAATCCCACTACAAACTGGCCGAATACAACCGTAACCTCGAAGAAAAAGTCAAAGAACGCACCCAAGAACTGGAACTGGCGAACGAGAAACTGAAAGAATTGGACCAAATGAAGACCAACTTCCTGTCCACCGTCTCCCATGAACTGCGCACCCCGTTGACCTCGGTCATGGGCTTTGCGCGTATCCTCCAGAAAAAGTTTGAAAGCACGCTGTTCCCGCCGCTATCGCAAAACGAAGACAAAAAAGTCCAGAAAGCCATGCGCCAAGTCATGGAAAATGCGCAAATCATCGTTGATGAAGGCGAACGCCTGACCACGCTTATCAACGATGTCCTGGACTTGGCAAAAATGGAAGCGGGGCGGGTCGATTGGAATATGCGCGAACTGCATATCGAAGACATCATCGACCGCGCGATTGCGGCAACCTCCGCACTGGTCGCCCACAAACCCGTGCAGCTGCGCAAAGATTTCGCCGCTGATTTGCCGCCGTTTGAAGGTGACCGTGACCGTCTGATCCAGGTGGTCATCAACCTGATTTCCAACGCCGTCAAATTCACCGACCAGGGCGACGTGACTTGCAGGGCGATGGCCAACGGGAACGAATTGGTGGTCAGCGTCACCGACAGCGGCTGCGGCATCAAACCCGAAGACCAGCCCTTGGTCTTTGAAAAATTCAAACAAGTGGGAGACACCTTGACCGACAAGCCTAAAGGTACTGGCCTGGGCTTGCCGATCTGCAAAGAAATCATCGAGCACCATGGCGGGCGTCTATGGTTGGAAAGCGAACTCAACGTGGGCAGCACCTTTTTGTTTTCGCTACCGCTACGGCAAGCACATGCTGGCGACACCACGGTCATGACCCAAGACGGGGAAGCCATCAACCTGGTCTGGCACACCAGCCAGGAAGCGTTGGCAAACGCGTTGCAAGCCGGGCTGGCACAAATGGCGGACATGGGGAAGCAAACCGCACAGAGCGTCCTGATCATTGACGATGACATGAACATCCGCCAATTCCTGCGCCAAGAGCTCAGCGCCGAAAATTACGACGTGCGTGAAGCCAGCAGCGGCACCGAAGGTCTGGCGATGGTCGCCGCGCAGCAACCTGGCCTCATCCTGTTGGATGTCAAAATGCCGCATTTGAACGGTTTTGAAGTCGCCGCCCGGTTGCACACCAACCCCGCCACTTTACATATCCCGATCATTTTGCATACCGTCGCCGAAGACAAGCTATTGGCCGAACAATTGGGCATAGACTGTTACCTGACCAAACCCGCAAAGGATTCGGAATTGCTGGAAGCGGTGCATCGCCTGCTGAAAACCCAAGCCCCGAAAAGGATACTGGTGTTTTTGGGCGGACCTGGCAGCCGCCATTGGGCCGAGTTGCTGGACAGTTACGGTTATGAAACCAAGCTTGCCGAGGATGCCGGACAAGGCATAGGCTGGGCGGCAACGTTTGCCCCGCATCTGGTCATCGCCCAAGCCACGTTCGCCGCCGACAACCATCTGCTGCACCGTTTGCGCGTTGATTTGGGGCTGGATCGGACTTTTTTCACGTTGTTGGATAATACGCCAACATCCTAAATTTAGTTTCTATACTTCAAAAGGGAGATAATTGCGCTTGTTTGAATTCAGTATCAATCGTAGGTCGGGTTACCGATAGCGTAACCCGACAAGCTATCGACCACAGAACTGCTAATCCGGACATCCCAAGCATGAACCCAGAAATTAAACTCAAACGCCTGTGCCAAAGGGGCAACGCCGCCAAACTCATCAAGCAATTCATCGCCGACCGGGCACGCCCGGTCGGCGTGTTGGATGCCAATGGCGAACTGCTGTTGGGCGACGCCAACGACAGCGCCCGCCAGCCAATTACCTTGGAGGGGCACACCCTGGGTTGGGTAAGTGGCGAAGCGGATGACGCGGTGTTGTTGGCGGCGTTTATCGGTTATATGGCGCAAAAGGAGTTGGAAGGGAAACTGCTCGCGCAAGAAACCCTCAGCAAATACAAAGAGCTGACGCTGTTGTACGAGTTGGGCGAGAAAATCGCCGCCTGCATGGACATAGACGAACTCGCCCGATTGGCTTTGGACGAAGCGGCACGCTTGTTGCCATCCGACCAGGACATCCATCTGGGCATATTGTTGGACGGGCAAGAAGCAGGGCAATTGACCGTGTGTGCCGGACATGGCGACGTGTTTCTGGCCGGGGAAAAATTATTGGCGATAGACGGCATCACCCAACAAGTGTTGGCTTCAGGCAATGCCGAAATCGTCAATAACGTCAGCCTAGACCCGCGTTACCAAACTGCCGCCGGCGTGTTAAAAGACATCCAGGCCATGTTGTGCGCACCGCTGAAAACCCGCGACAAGACCTTTGGCGTGCTGAGCGTGGTCAGCCGTACAAAGATTGATTTCAGTGCCGCCGAAGCCAAGGTACTGAACCTGCTGGCTTCGCAGGTCGCCGTGGCGATAGGGCGGGTGCATCTGATCCATGAACGTGTCGCCCAAGAACGTTTGCAAGAGTCGCTGAAACTCTCCCACAGCATCCAGATGGGCATGTTGTCCACCGCTTTCCCGCGCTTTCACGAAGGCCATCCGATTGATTTGTTTGCGTTCATGGAACCCGCCCGTGAAGTCAGCGGCGATTTTTATGATTTTTTCCATTTGGACAGCAAAACCCTGCTGCTGGTGATCGGCGACGTGTCCGACAAAGGCGTGCCCGCCGCGCTGTTTATGGTCATGGTGAAAACCCTGGTTCGCGCTATCGCCAAACAACACGCGCTGCCGCACCAAGTTTTGGCGGCGCTCAACCCCGAATTATGCCGCGACAACGAGGCGTCGATGTTTGTCACGTTGTTCCTGGCGACATTGGACTTGGACACTCATATCGTGACTTATAGCTTTGGCGGCCATAACCCGCCGCTGTATGTGTCCCGCTATGGTATCGTCTCCATGTTGCCCGGGGATTCCGGCACGGCCTTAGGCATCATTGACGGGGTCACGTTCAGCAGCCAGTCGATACAACTTAACCCTGGCGACAGCCTATTGCTCTATACCGACGGCATCAGCGAAGCCATGAACGAAAATTACGAGGCTTACGGTGAGCCGCGCTTATGCGATTTGCTGACCGGCTCCGCCCACAACAACGCCCAACAACTGGTGGAGGGCATCATCACCGATGTCAACACCTTTACTGGCGAGGCCGAGCAATCCGATGACATCACTTTGATGGCTTTGCAAATTAGCCAAGGCCAGAGGGTTCCCTAACGGGGCACCCAAAGGGCCGTCTGCGAAGGGCACGGCTGGTTGGGCACGAAGTGGAAAGCCCGAAAACACAAAACGAATATCCCACCTGATCCGATTCCGAATGGGCCATGTATGAACAGACACGACAACAACGCCGGGAGCATGGGCATCCCCTCCGATGATGGGTGGGATTTTTCAATGCTGTTGCCCAATGTGGTCGAGGCGTTGCCGGAACTGGCGGAGGCCGTGGAAATGTTTGGCCAGCAATCGGGTTGGACGGACGCCATCGTCATGCAAGTCAATCTGGTGCTGGAAGAATTGGTTGTCAATGCCATCACCAATGGTTACCCCGATGGCAGGGAAGGCCACATAGATGTCCGGATCAAAACCACGGCGGAAGCGGTCCATATCCGTATCACCGATGACGGCAATGCCTTCGACCCGTTTACGGTGGCGGCACCGGATTTGTCATTGGCGGTCGAGGATAGGCCTATCGGCGGTCTGGGCATCTATTTGGTGCGCAGCTATATGGACTATTGCGGTTACCAGTATGTCCAGCAACGCAATCAAGTGAGCCTGACCAAACGCCTGCCCTTATCGGTATAAATGCCGGGCCATCAGTTGTGCGTCTGCTAACACCCTAATTCCCATGACAAATTACATTCGTATTGCGGCCATTTTCTGATGATATGCGATACTATCCCGTCAGCCATATCCGCCCTCGAATTTGGCTTTTCCCCCCGTAACATGGCATTTTGAAAGACCTATTGATTATGAGCGAATCCAATAAGCGCATTGCCTTCTCCCTGTTCCTGGTTTTTATCGCCGCCGCCATCCAGCTTTGGTCTGACCGGCATAACCGCCATGCCGGCCCGTCCGTGGCGCAAACCATCGCCACTACGGCTATCCCTATCGCGATATTGCAGCACAGTTCCAACCCGATGATGGACGCAATCCGTCAAGGGGTTTTGGATGGGCTGCATAACCAGGGCTACACCGACGGGCAGAACTTGGCCATCACCACCTACAATGCCGAAGGCGACTTGCCCACCGGCAACCTGATGGCGCAAAAAATCACGGGCGGCGATTATAAGCTGGCGGTGTCCATTTCCACGGTGATGTTGCAGGCCTTGGCCAATGCCAACCGTAACGGGCGTGTGGCGCATGTGTTTGGCGCGGTCACTTCGCCTGTGGCGGCAGGAGTTGGCATCAAGTCCTTGGATAGCCTCGACAAACCGCCGTACCTGACGGGCATAGGCACGCCGCAGCCCGTCAAGGACATTTTCCGGGTGGCGAAACAGCTCAATCCGGCCTTAAAAACCGTCGGTGTGGTTTGGAACCCCGCCGAAGTGAACTCCGAGTTCTGTACCCAATTGGCGCGGGAAGTCTCGGCGGAATTGGGTCTGACCTTGTTGGAAGCCCCGGTGGAACAGGCCAAAGACGTGCGCGAAGCGGCGGAATCGTTGGTGGCGCGGGGTGTGGAAGCGTTCTGGACAGGCGGTGACGCCACCGTCAATGCGACCGTGGACAGTTTGACGGAAGTGGCCCGCAATGCGCGGATACCCGTGTTCTCCAATATTTCCGGCCATGCCAAACATGGCACTTTGTTCGATTTGGGCGCGGATTACCACGAAGTCGGGGAGGAAATCGGGCGCATCGCCGCAGAGGTCTTGGGTGGAGCCAATCCCGCCACCTTGCCGGTCAAGGATTATGTGCCCAAGCGCATTATGCTGAACGAACAAACGCGTGGCGGCTTGCGTGACCCTTGGCAATTCACCCAGGATTTGTACGCCCAAGCCGACACGGTCATTGACAAAAACGGGGTGGAAACAAGGCCGAATAAAACCAATGCCACCGTGCCTTTGGCAGCCGCCCCGATTGCCTTACAAGCCGGGCGGACATATAAAGTCGGCTTGGCCTATTTCGCACCGGAACCCGGGATAGATTCGGTGCTGGCGGGATTGCGGGAAGGCCTGGAAGTGTTGGGTTTGGAAGAAGGCCGCAACCTATCCTTCCGGGCCATGCACGCCCAAGCGGAAATCGCCCAGATCCCGACCATGGGGCAAGTGCTGGACAGCAGCGATGTGGATGCCATACTGACCTTGACCACGCCCGTGTTGCAAGGCGTGGGCATGATGGTCAAACATAAGCCCGTGGTGTTCACTTATGTCACCGACCCGCTGGCGGCAGGGGCCGGGAAGGATTTTAACAAACATTTGCCCAACCTGACCGGCATCGGCTCTTTCCCGCCTGTTGAGGACATGCTAAACCTGACCCGCAAAGTCTTGCCCAAGGTGCGTTCCCTAGGCACACTATACAATCCCAGTGAAGCCAATTCGGTCAAAGTTGCGGACGTGTTGCGTGAGCTATGCCGTAAGGCCGGCATCACCTTAGAGGAAGTGCCGATCAACACCACGGCGGAAGTCATCCAAGGGGCGCAGGCGATGGTGGCGCGTAAGGTCGGGGCGATAGTGTCGGTGGGCGACAACACGATGTACCAGGCCGTGGATGCCATCGCCAAGGTTGCCAAGGATGCAAATATCCCGTTGATCTTGGACCAGCCGGAATTTATCGGCCATGACGCCCTGATGGTGGTCGGTGTCGATTATAAGGAAAGCGGGCGCGCCGCCGCCGAACCCTTGGCGCAAATACTGAACGGGGCCAAACCTGCGGCTATCCCGTTCCGCAATGTCAGTAAAAAGTCGATTTTGCTGAATGAAGGCATGGCAAAACAGCTACATATTACCTTCCCCGATGAGTTACGCGCCCTGGCGGCACCCGCCGCCACAGCAGCCAAGGCGACACCGCCCAACCAACCCTTAAGCCATACCTGGAAGATCAAGCGTATGCTCTATGTGGAATCGCCGCCCGCAGAAGATGCCGTACGGGGCATTGACGACGGTTTCAAAGCCGCTGGCTTGCAGGCGGGGCGTGATTTTGTGATGAGTGACGCATCGGCGCAAGGCGATATGAGCATCCTGTCCGGGCTTGCGGACGCCGTGGGCAGTGACGGCACTGAACTGTTGATGACCCTGTCCACACCGACCTTGCAAACCGTGTTGCACAAGGTCAAAAAAATCCCCATCGTGTTCACCTTCGTCGCCGATCCGGTGGTCGCCGGGGCGGGCAAAGACGACACCCATCATCTGCCCAATGTCACGGGCGTTTATACGTTGGCGCCTTTTGAAGAAATGGTGCAATTGTTAAAACAGTATTTTCCGGCGATACATAGCGTCGGCAGCTTGTTCACCCCTGGCGAGGACAATTCGGTCCACAACATGGAGGTCTTTGAACAAGCCGCCACCCGTCATGGGCTTACGGTGAGCAAGCTGCCGGTCAATTCCGCTAGCGAACTGCCCAACGCCGCTTTGGCGATGGCCAGCCAGCCGATTGATGCCTGGGTGCAAACGCTGGACAACCAAATGGTCGCGGGTTTCACCGCCATCGCCCAAGCGGCATTACGCGCCAAAAAACCCTTGTTCACGTTTACCGAATCGGGGGTGGAACAAGGGGCCGCCGTGGCTTATACCATGGACTATTACCAAGCGGGTTTTGATGCCGCACTGAAAGCCGCCGAAGTCATGCGCGGCAAAGCGCCCGGCGACATCCCGTTTTCCAAGCCCGGCAAAATCAGCCTGATCATCAGCGAGGCCCATGCCAAGGCCTTGCAATTGCCCTTGCCCGCCGAACTTGTCAGTAAAGCTGACAAGCGTTTAGGCCATTAGCCATACATCCACAAGAGGACGCAAATGGACATTACCACCCAACTTGACGGCGATGAAATGCGCATCGCTTTGAACGGGAGGCTTGATGCCGCCTGGAGCAATGCCGTCAACAAGACCTTGCAAGACGCCATCCGTGGCGGTTCCCACCGGATCGCGCTGGATTTGTCGCAAGTCAGTTATCTGAGCTCCGCCGGCATCCGCGTGCTGGTGTTGTTGGTCAAAAGCCTCAAGGGCATAGGCGGCACATTAAGGCTGATCGACCCGTCCCCGGCGGTCAGCGAAGTGTTGAAACTGGTCGGGTTTAGCCAACTGCTGGACACGGCGCCTACGCCAGCAAGCCCTAGCTTAAAACCGGCCGGCCCATCCCCCGCTAAAGCCGACGCCCAACCTGAACCCCGCCCCGTCAAACTGGCAGGCCAGGATTTTGTCGCCTACACCTTGGATGCGGGCGCTAGCCAACAAGGCGTGGTGATGGAAAAAAACGCCACAGTGCATCCGCAGGCCATCACAGTGCCCGAAGGCGCCTGGGTGATCGGCCATGGGGCCTTGGGTGGTACCGATAATGCCGGACGGGCGGGGGAATTGCTCGCCGTGTCCGGTTTGGCAATCAGCCTGCCGGGCGATGACCCCGAACATCCCGACTGGATGCAGCAAGAAGGCGGGCTTATCCCTGAAGTCAGCCTGTTGCACGGGCTGAAAGCGGCGGGCGGTTTCCGCTACCTGCTACGCTTTGGCGAAACGCCCGGAACGCCGCCGCTACGCTTGGGGGAATTGGCGCAGGCCGCGTTGGAAGCGTGCGCCAGCGACACCGTGTCATTCGTGCTGGTTGCCGAAGCGGCGCATCTGATCGGCGCCGCATTGCAAGTCCCGCCCGACCCGGACGGCGACGATTTTTTCGCTTTCCCGTCCATCCGTGACCGTTTGTTGTTTACTGCCGAACCCGCCTATACCGGGGAGACGTGTTTGATCGTTGGGGTGGCCGCCCGTAACCCGCCGCCCAGGCTGGCGACGCAAACACGCCCCAACGCGGCGGGCAGCGAATTGTCCCTGCACGCCCATGCCTGTGTCGTCCCTTTTAGTCCGGTGCGCAAGGGTTTTATCGGTTTGCCGGAAACCTTAGGACGCTTATTGGAAACGCAGACCTTGCGCGGCGTGTTGCATCTGCTGAATGATGACCGCGAAGGCGTGGGCGCGGGTGAAAGTTATTTGTGGCGGGGAGCGTTATGGTGCGCCCCGGTCAACTTCAACGCTGAGGGCTCCGTATGACATTATTGATAGGTGCATTAACTCTGGGCATTATCCTCGCGCTGCTGGCGTTAGGGGTGTATATTTCCTACCGGATCTTCGACATTGCCGACATCACCGTCGACGGTTCGCTGACCTTTGGCGCGGCGGTCGCCAGCGTCTTGCTGGTCAAACACGGCGTCCACCCGCTGTGGGCATCCGGCGCCGGATTTGCGGCGGGCGCGGTGGCGGGTTCGGTCAGCGGCATTTTGCAGACCCGTTTCCGCATCAACCCCTTGCTGGCGGGGATTTTGGTGATGACCGCTTTATATTCGGTCAACTTGCATGTCATGGGGCGCAGCAACATCCCGTTCCTGGGCACGGTGACTTTGTCCACGTATTGCGAACAATGGGGCGCCAAGGTGTTCGGTGCGCCGGAGACGGATTTATGGGGCTGGACGGTTTCCAGCGCCGACTTGACCATGCTGATATTGATGATGGCGCTGGTGGGCCTGATCGCCGTGGCCTTGTGGGCTTTCCTGCGCACCGACATCGGCACCGCGATGCGGGCGTCCGGGGATAACCCGCAAATAGTCCGGGCCTTGGGCGGCAATGTCGAAAACTACCGTATTTTCGGCCTGGCGGTGTCCAATGGCCTGGTCGGTTTGGCCGGAGCCTTATGGGCGCAATACCAAAACTTCGCCGACGTGCAAATGGGCATCGGCATGGTGGTGTGGGGCTTGGCGAGCGTGATCATCGGCGAAGCCTTGACGGGGGCGTCCAGCGTCGGGGTCGCCATCGTCGGCACGATCATCGGTTCGATATTGTTCCGGCAATTGGTTGGCATTGCCTTGTCGTTCGGCCTCAACCCCAATGACCTGAAGCTGGTCACCGCCGCTTTCGTGTTCGCCGCACTCATCCTGCCCGATATGATGGGCAAACTTTCCGCCCGCAAAGCGCAGGGGGCCGCATGAGCGCCCATAGCCAAACCACCGTGGCCTCCCAACTAGACCGTCCCTTAGTCCGTTTGAGCCAAGTCTACAAAACGTTCCATGCCGGGACTGTCAACGAAGTGCGGCCCATGCGCGGCGTCAATTTGGAGATTGCCGAAGGCTCGTTTGTCATCGTCCTGGGCGGCAACGGTTCCGGCAAGTCCACCTTGCTCAACGCCATCGCCGGCAGTTTTGCCATTGATGCCGGACGTATCGAATTGGACGGGCATGACGTCAGCGCGTGGCCGGAACACCGGCGGGCCGCGCTGATCGGCAGGGTTTTCCAAAACCCGTTTTCCGGCACTGCGCCGAACATGTCGATACTGGACAATTTCTCGCTGGCCGCCAAACGCGGCAAATTCCGAGGGCTGGGCTGGGCGCACACGCGGGCTTTGCGGGATGACTTGTCCGACCGCGTCCGCGAATTGAAAATGGGCTTGGAAGACCGTTTGGACAGCGCCATCGGGTCTTTGTCCGGCGGGCAGCGCCAGGCCTTGACCTTGCTGATGGCGACCTGGCTCAAGCCCAGGTTGCTGCTGCTGGATGAACACACCGCCGCGCTAGACCCGAAAAGCGCCGACCAAGTGATCGCGCTGACTGACCGGATCATCGCCCGCGAAGGCCTGACCACGCTGATGGTGACGCATTCCATGCAGCAAGCCGTCAACCTCGGCGACCGCATCGTCATGATGCACAGCGGCAATGTCCTGCATGATTTCAATGCCGAGCAAAAACGGCGGCTACGCGTCGATGATTTGTTAGGACGCTTTGAAAACGTGCGCCGCCGCGAATTGCTGGATGAAAGCGCGGCGGAATTGCTGCGTTCGCGTTATATTTAACCCATTTACCGAACTTAATACCCACGACACACTATGAGCAAAAAAATCCTGATTACCGATGACGAACCCCATATCCGCATGTTGCTGGAGCAGACCTTGGAAGAGCTGGAAGATTATGATGTCGAGTTTTTCCTTGCCGAAAACGGTGAAGAAGCCCTGGAAATTATCCAGGAAGAAAAACCCGGTCTGGTGCTTTTGGATGTCATGATGCCGAAAATGAACGGCTTTGAGGTGTGCCGGACTGTCAAGCAAGAATGGGGCATGGACGATGTCTTCATCATCATGCTGACCGCCAAAGGCCAGGAATACGATAAGGAGAAAGGCAAGGAAGTCGGGGCCGACATGTATATCACCAAGCCCTTCAACCCTGATGAAATCGTGGCGCATGCGGTCAAGGTGCTGGGCATTGAACTGGATTGAGTGGATCCATATCTCGTATCCCCGCAGCGCCACACAGCCTTAAGTTAAGAGTTTAATCCACGAAACGATATTGAAAACCACGACGGCAATACCCTCATTTAATCCGCTATTTGGAAAATCAAGGTTTGTAAAAATGACCCAGAAAACAAAGATTGAACCAGCACCAGTAGACGATAATGGTTATAGTCCAAACCACCCCACTAACCGTTTTGACACACCTGATGCGTGGACTAAGGTGGGCTATGATGCAGGTGCTAATTTACCAGACAGTGATTTTGAAATTGTCACACTGACTAAAGATTCCGAGAGTGGAATTTTTGATGCGGCTACAAATAGTCCAACATCAGAAAGATTAACTGGCGGTATACCCCAAGCAATTGATAAATTATTGGGAGTAGACACAGGGAATATCGAATCTTCTCTGGCACAAAATTCTGCAAATATTGCGAATCTACCTATAGCCTTTACAACAGGCAGGATTAGCGACATTGAATACGCCCTAATGGCTGGGGATGCTTATCTCTCAACGCGTAATCCGGCTAACCGATTTCCAGTGCCTGATGGGTGGGGGTTGGTGGGTTATTATGTTGATGCAAATGCCCCTGGAAGCGGTTTTGAAGCCTCTGCGTTTTCAAATGGCACAGACATTGTCATTTCCTATGCGGGCACTTATTCGGAAGATTTGCTTGGTGATGTAGCCGCTGATGTCGCTTTAGGCACGGGAAATATGTCCGAACAGTTAAAACTGGCGGCGAAATTCTATATAGAAACCATAAAAGCGCACCCTGACACAAACATATCATTTACTGGCCATTCGCTGGGTGGCGGATTAGCTTCGCTGATGGCGGTGTTCTTCAACAAAACAGCCGTCACTTTTGATCAGGCCCCATTCCATGCTGCCGCTAGTTTCTATATTGCCAATGGAGAAATCATTGATCAAGGTTACATCAATGCCCAGATATTGGTGTCTTATTTACAGGCTGAATATCCATCAGAACCGTCACTTTCAACTTGGCTAGAACCACTGGCTAGTTACTCTTATCTTGGTGGTTTTCTTGCTGAGAGACAAACCAATATCACTGATATTACTGTAGATGGTGAATTTTTATCTGTGGACTGGTTAAATCTTATTGTCTCAAGAATAGGCTCTGAACTGCCACCCTTAGAACATGGTGACACTGATGTTGGGGGAAGTAACCTGCATTCCCAAGCATTGCTCACGGCATTTTTGCAAAGTAAGAAAAACTCACCATTTCAGCATTCTTTCGGTGATGTCACCTTTAAACTAGTCGATTTAATCGGGTTAATTTTTAATGGTGATTTGTATAACAACCCTACAGACCAGCCAAATGAAAACTTTCTTGAGCGTCTTGTCCGCCATGAATTTGGCAATGCCCCTTCAGTCGGCAGTGTCATACCTGACGACGATATGCTTACCCGCTTTACCACAGACTTATGGAAAATTGCCCAAGATGGTGGCTTGACCTTAAAGAATTTCACTTTACTGGATTACATAGACAATCTTGGAATATCACACTTTATCTCAAAGGCGTTGATTGCCGATAGTCTTATAGCCTTTGCCATGCAAAAGTATTATTACGATGACAGCGGCGATAAAAATTCGGTGTTGTTTACTGATGTTCAAGGCGGTATTCGATTCGACATCAATGATGTGGCAAGCACACTAGATGCTGTTAAAGGCTATAACCTTTACTTTAAAGCCTATATTGCAAACGGCTTTACGATTGACGAACAAATACTCATTAACAGTGTTCTGACTTACCTGCGTGACTGGTATGTGCAAGCGGGTGTCAATCCTTTGGTTGTGGGCGACACCCTTAACCGCGGGGCTTTCCTGCTGGGCGGAGCGGGTCAGGATAAGCTCACGGGCGGTAGCGGCGATGACGTGTTAATTGGCAATGGGGGTGACGACACCCTGTCGGGAGGCGCAGGTAACGACATACTGATTGGTGGGGCAATTGATAATGACACCGCCGTTTATGGTGCGTGGTCAACGTACACGATAACAGGCAACGCAGCCAACGCAACAATAACCGATTTGACGGGTACTAACGGCATTGACACCCTCAGCAACATTAAGACCTTAATGTTTAACGATGTCATTTTGACTATAGAGGAGGCCATCAACGATGCGCCTGTAGGAGTATCGGACAATAACGCCAGCGATTCAGTTATCGAGGCTGGGGCATATGGAGTCGGTGACAGTATTGCAACGGGCAATGTGCTAACTAACGACACCGATGCCGATAGCACTTTAGGGTTAGGTGAAACCAAAAGCGTAAAGGCCGTCAACAATCAGGGCAGCAATGTCGGCATAGCCGTAGCTGGTCTCTATGGCAGCCTTACCTTATTAGCCGATGGCAACTTTACCTATACGCTAGATAACACTAAGGCATCAACTAATGGGTTATCGGCAGGGCAAACCGTTACCGATACCTTCTCTTATACGGTTGTCGACGCCCACGGCGCAAGCAGTAACCCGATTACGTTGGCTGTTGATATTTCTGGTAGTAACGACGCACTTACGTTTTCTACGCTCGCGACTGGTTTCAGTGACATAACTGCCCTCGCGGTTGATAGCGTCGGCAACGTCTATGTAAAAGATAATAATGCGTTCATGGAAATTGCAGTACGCCACCACACGGTAACGACTTTGCTTGCACCACTGTCTACATATATTACTAGCATAGCAGTTGATAGTAAGGGCAGCATTTATGTGGCAGACCCAATTGATAAGGTGCTATTCAAAATCGCGCCAGGTAGCTCCAAGGCGGAAATCCTACTCTATACTGGTGGCAACTATACTGCGGTTGACAATGCTGGAAACCATTATATCCATACATTGGCACTTTCTTCGGCGATTTCCAATATTGCCATAAGCGGGTTAGTTCTTCTCGCCAATGGTCCTAATAGAGTTAGCATTGGAAGTATCAACGGAATCGCAATTGACAGTGCTGATCACACCTACATGGCAGATTCATTAGCAGGCTCAATTTTGGGGACAGCGTCAGCGAGATACCAACTGCTTTATGGCTTGAGTTCTCCCCAAGGGGTTGCAGTTGATGGGGCGGGTAATGTCTATGTCGCTGATAGCGGAAACCATGCTATCAAAGAAATCATAGGTGGTATCTTCGGCAGTCGCACGGTAATTACATTACTTTCTGGCATGTATACAGCCCCAATTGGGGTTGCAGTAGATAGATCCGGTAATGTCTTTGTTGCCGATATTTATAACGGCCAAAACATAATTGTGAGAATCGCTGCCATTAGCCATACAGTGACAACAATATCGATAGGTACAAATCAGGCATATGTACCTATAGCAGTGGATAACGTAGGCAACGTCTATTATGGTGATAATGTTACCCATACCGTCAAAAAAATTACGAATTTTCCTACCGACAGTAGCCAAATCCCTACCGACGTAACTATCAACATGGGCAGCATTAATGAAAATGTTGCGGATAACAGCATCGTGGGCACGTTGAGCAGTATAGCCCCTTATACTGGCAACACGTTTATTTACAGCTTAGTCAGCGGCACGGGCAGCGCTGACAACAATGCGTTCACTATATTCGGAAACCGACTGAAAATTAATAACTCCCCTGACTTCGAAACCAAAGCCAGTTATAGCATCTTGGTGCGGACAACTGACCAAGGCGGTTTATTCTTTGATAAGGCGTTGACTATCAGCGTTAACAATATTAACGAAACGCCAATCCTTAAAACGCCAACCACGATTAACTACACCGACACAGTCTTTGATGATAGCTTCGCTACTGCTACCGGATCGTTAGTGGCTAGTGATGTTGATGGCAATACCCTATCTTACGGCATTATTGGTGGTACGGATGATGGTAAGGGTTTCATCAGTAGAAACAGCGCTTTTGGTGTGTTGACAGTGGCTAAGGCTACAGGGGCTTATAGCTTTGTGGCAAACGATGCCAAAATTGAGTTGTTGGCAGCCGATACCAGCGTTAGCTTTACGGTTGTCGTAAGCGATGGTGTTCTGAACAATACTAAGACATTGTCCATTAAAATTACCCAAAATGGCACGACTGAATCCATAGGCAATGATACGTTGATGGGTACGGTGGTTAATAACAAATTTGATGGCTTAGCCGGCAATGATCTCATTAACGGTTTAGCAGGTGCTGACATCATGCGGGGAGGCTTGGGTAATGATTCTTATGTTGTCGATAACAAGGGTGACGACGTCATTGAGACATCAACCCTAGCAGCTGAAATAGATACTGTTGACAGCTCCATTAGCTTTACCTTGGCCGCTAATGTCGAGAATCTGAACCTTACAGGAAACCTAGCAATTAATGGCATAGGAAACGCGCTCAAAAATGTCATAACTGGCAATGCCGCCGCCAACACGATAAACGGTGATTTAGGGGCAGATCAACTGATTGGTGGCTTGGGTAACGATTACTATGTTGTTGATAATAAAAGTGACTTGGTTATTGAGACATCGGCCTTGGCAACAGAAATTGATACCGTGAATAGTTCTATCAACTACACCTTAACCGCTAATGTCGAAAACCTCACCTTGTCAGGCATCGCCGCCATTAACGGCACGGGTAATGCTCTTGCCAACACCCTGACGGGCAACACCGCCAACAATATTCTCAATGGCGGTTTGGGTGGGGATACGCTGAAAGGCGGGGCGGGTAATGACACCTATGTTGTCGATTCCGCCAACGACAAAGTGTCAGAAAAAGTCATTGAAGGCACGGACACGGTGCAAAGTGCTATTAGCTGGGTGCTCGGCGCCCAACTTGAAAATTTGACCCTGACCGGAAATGCCGCGATCAATGCGACAGGCAACAGTTTTGGCAATACCCTGACGGGCAATAATGGCAATAACATCCTAGACGGTGGTTTGGGTTCAGACGTGCTAAATGGCGGGGCGGGTGATGACACTTATGTTGTCGATTCCGCCAACGACATCGTGTCTGAAAAGGCCAGTGAAGGTACAGATACCGTGCAAAGTGCCATTAGCTGGACGCTAGGTGCCCAACTCGAAAACTTGACCTTAACCGGGAATGCCGCGATCAATGCGACAGGCAATAGTTTTGGCAATATCCTGACGGGCAACAATGGCAATAACATCCTAGACGGTGGTTTGGGATCGGATGTATTAAATGGTGGCGCTGGAGTGGACACCCTAACGGGCGGCGCGGCTCGTGACACGTTTGTTTTGGGCAGCGCAATCGGTAACGGCGGTGACAAAGTGTTGGATTTTCTATCTGGCACTGACAAACTGCAATTTTTGGATGGCACAAACGGCCTTAAAATCGGCAACGGTGACCATGTTATTAACAATGCCGCACTCATCAATGGGCATGGTGGTTTTTCCAACTTGGCAGAACTAGTGATTGTGATACCTAATATTATCGGAGCCATTTCCGCCGTTAAAGCCGCTGTGGACATCGGCAATGCCGCCAGTAACTTTGCGTTGGGTGATACCCGCATCTTTGTCGTGGACAATGGCTTGGATACGGCCTTGTACCTGTTTAAATCAGCGGGTGCGGATGCCGTGGTCAGCAACACGGAACTGACACTGATCGGTACGTTGCAAGGCACAGCGCAAACGGGGCTGATAGATTATCAGTTTGCCTGAACGGGCGTTAATTGCACGGAGAGATGTAGTCAGCTTGGCAGGTAAAGAAGCCAATGAAAAAACGCGATCCGGGCTTGTTCTAGGTCGCGTTTTTTTGCATGGTCATTTATGCTATTTGGAGATGATGGGTTCTTCATATTTCTGGGCGATAAAAAGCCACTGCAATTTGTCCTTCAACAGCCTCTACACTGATCGTGGGCTGCGCCCATAAAAATCAATTATGCGGGAGTTATAACGCCCAATAGTTATTGATAGCCTTTTATTACACGCTACAAAAATCACCAAAGCTGACGGCGGCGAACCAAAACCAGAAACCAGCGCCGAAGAACCGCCTAACGCCCTATCAACACCACTACCGTCCTAGCCCCCATTGAATAATGGCTTTGGTCATCTAAAATTTGTAAATTTTCGTCGTCCATAATGGCCAGCTCCCCTGGCAAGCTGGTGTCGATAAACCGGTGCCATTTTTGATGGCTAAGGTTGGGGAGCTGGAATGTCCCGGCTTCCCAATGGGCATTGGCGATGAGGTAAATATCGGGGGCGACGCCTTTGGTGTTATGCCCGAACAGGTGCGCCGCTATGCTACGCGAGCCATAGCTCCAGTCCGGTTGCCCCAGCTGATGGCCATGCCAATGGATTTGTAGGCCCTGGCCTTCTTTAATCGTGAAGCTATCATGCCGTAAAAGCTCGTGGGATTTCCTAAACGCGATCAACAGCCGGAAAAACCGGAACAGGCTTTGGTTATCGCCCAGGCGTTGCCAGTCAAGCCAATTGATCCCGTTGTCTTGGCAGTAGGCGTTGTTATTGCCTTGTTGCGTCCTACCGAATTCATCCCCGGCCAAAATCATGGGCACGCCGCGCGAAATTAACAATAAGGTGGCCAAGTTACGCACTTGGCGTCCGCGTAAGCCGTTAATATCAGCGTCACTGGTTTCACCTTCCGCACCACAATTCCAACTGAGGTTGTTATTGTCGCCGTCGCCATTGCCTTCGCCATTGGCCCAGTTATGTTTTTCGTTGTAACTGACCAAATCATGCAGGGTAAAACCATCGTGGCTGGTGACGAAATTAATTCCGTGGCCGGGGTCCCGGCCAAATTGGTAGAGGTCGGAACTCCCGGCAAGGCGGCTGGCCAGTTTCCCCACCATACCCGGGTCGCCTTTGACAAAACGCCTGACATCATCGCGGAAATGGCCGTTCCATTCCGCCCATCTGCCCCAATTTGGGAAACTGCCAACTTGATATAGCCCGGCGGCGTCCCAAGCTTCCGCAATCAATTTGGTTTTGGCCAGCACCGGGTCACCGGCGATCTGTTCCAATAAGGGCGGGCTGTCCAAGACCCGGCCTTGTTGGTCCCTGCCCAATATGGAGGCCAAATCAAACCGGAAGCCATCGACATGCATTTCCATGACCCAGTAGCGCAAACTGTCCATGATCAAGTTCCGCACATAAGGGTGGTTGCAGTTGATGGTGTTTCCGCAACCCGAGAAATTCATATAACTGCCGTCTTCAGCAAGCATGTAGTAGCTGCTGTTATCAATGCCTTTTAAGGAATAGATCGGCCCCCTGTGGTCGCCCTCGCCACTGTGGTTGTAGACCACATCAAGGATGACTTCAATGCCGGCGGCATGCAGGGCTTTGACCATGTCCTTAAATTCCGTGATTTCGCTGCCCGGCATATCGCCCGCCGCATAACCCGACTTAAGGGCAAAAAAGGACAAGGGATGGTAGCCCCATAAATTGCGCAGGCCTGCGCCAGTATCGGGATTGATGCGGTCATTATCCAGTTCGTCGAATTCAGTGACCGGCATCAGCTCCACGGCCGTGATGCCCAGTTCAAGCAAATAAGGTATTTTCTCGATGAGGCCACGGAAAGTGCCCGGATGGTTTATGTTTGCGGAACCGTCTTGGGTAAAGCTGCGGACATGCAGTTCATAGATGATGGAATCGGCCAGCGGCCTGTTGATGGGTTGGTCAAATTCCCAATCGTATTCCTTGTTGACCAAAATGGCCCGCCGGAACGGCAGTTTGCGGCGCCTTTGGTCTGCCCAAACCGGCCGGCCGTTCAGGGCGATCGCGTAAGGGTCGGCCAAGAGCAGGTCGGGGTCATAGCGGTGCGGGAGGGTTTGCGGGCCGTCAATTTTATAAGCGTATTCGACCCCAGGGTTCAAGCCCGCAACAAACACATGCCAGACGTCGCCCGTCCGGTTGATGTTGTTGTCCAGTGGGAAAGCCACGATCTCTTCTTCCTCTCCGGGCAGGAAAAACACCAGGATGACCCCCGTGGCATGGCGGGCATAGATCGAAAAATTAATGCCGCCACGTTCGATAGTGGCGCCAAAAGGTAAGGCGTGGCCCCGTTGGATACTAAAATCGTCCGTAATTAAGGACAGGAAGTCCGCCGTTGATTTCGATGCCATGAATATTCCCTGTATGAAAAGTGGTGGTTACCAAAAACTAAGGGCAGGATGCGGACGGCGCTGTCCGCATGGCCGGATTAAACCCGCTTTAAAATAATCCCCCCAAGCGGCGGTAATGTCAGGCTGACAGAGTGCGGCAAGTTCATCCACGGTATCGCTTCGGAGGCCACCTCGCCGTTGACGACATTGCTGCCCGCATATTGGCCGGCATCGGAGTTGAAAATCTCATGGTAATTGCCGGCTTCAGGCACGCCGATCCGGTAATTTTCCCTGACCATCGGCGTAAAACTGAGGACGATGACTAATTCCTGGTCGCCATCTTTACGGCGATAGCTGATGACCGACTGTTGGACATCATGGCAGTCTATCCATTCGAAGCCCTGATGGACAAAATCCAGCGCGTACAGGGGCGGCTGTGCCTGGTAGAGGGTGTTCAGGTCTTTTACCAGGGCTTGTACGCCTTGATGCAGCGGGTATTCCAGCACATACCAATCCAGGGTCTGGTTAAAGTCCCATTGCGATCCTTGGCCGAACTCGCAGCCCATGAACAACAGCTTTTTGCCGGGGTAAGTGAACATCATCGTATAAAGCAGGCGCAAATTGGCAAAGCGTTGCCATTCGTCGCCCGGCATTTTATTGACCATCGACCCTTTGCCATGCACCACTTCATCATGGGAAAAAGGCAGGGTGAAATTCTCGGTGAACGCGTACAACATGCCAAAAGTTAGTTGGTCATGATGGAAGCGCCTGTGGATAGGGTCTTCGTGCATGTAGGACAGGATGTCATTCATCCAACCCATATTCCATTTCATCGAGAAGCCTAAGCCGCCGACCCAGGTAGGCCGGGTGACCTGGGGCCAAGCGGTGGATTCTTCCGCCATCATGACGGTGCCGGGGAATTGCTGATGGGTGACCGTGTTGAGTTCCCTGAAAAAGTCTATGGCTTCAAGATTCTCATTGCCGCCATAAATGTTAGGGACCCAGTCGCCGTCCTCGCGCGAGTAATCCAGATACAGCATCGAGGCGACCGCATCCACCCGCAAACCATCAATATGAAACTCCTGCATCCAGAAAATGGCGCTGGACAATAGGAAATTCCTGACTTCATTGCGTCCGTAGTTATAAATCAGCGTGCCCCAGTCCCGGTGCTCGCCTTTGCGGGGGTCTTCATGCTCGTAAAGGGCGCTGCCGTCAAACCGCGCCAACCCAAAGGAATCTTTGGGGAAATGTGCAGGCACCCAATCCAGGATCACGCCGATATGGTTCCGGTGTAAGGTGTCCATGAAATAACGGAAATCATCCGGCGTGCCGAAACGGCTGGTGGGCGCAAAATAACCGGTGGTTTGATAGCCCCAAGACGCATCCAGCGGATGTTCGGTGATCGGCATCAATTCAATATGGGTAAAGCCCATCTCCTTGACATATCCAACCAGCTGGTCGGCCAGTTCGCGGTAATTCAGGAAATTACCAAGAGGGCCGCGCCGCCATGAGCCCAAATGCACTTCATAAATTGACATAGGTTCGTGCAGCCAGTCATGGCCGCTCCGGTGTGCCATCCACCCGTCATCCTGCCAGGGGTAGGAGGTTTCCTGCACCACGATAGCCGCGGTGTCGGGGCGTAATTCAAACGCTTGCCCATAAGGGTCGGTCTTGCTTAACACCTCATTGTTTTGGCGGTTCAGCAGTTCAAATTTATACAGGCAACCGGCTTCCAAGCCTGGGATAAAAAGCTCCCAAATGCCGCAGCCGCCCAGACTGCGCATGGGGTTGCTGCGCCCGTCCCAGCGGTTAAAGTCACCGATGACGCTGACCCGTCCGGCATTCGGCGCCCACACGGTAAACAACACGCCAGCGATGTCATCCACCGTATGCAAATGTGCGCCCATTTTTTGGTAGATGTGCCAATGCTTGCCTTGTGCAAACAAATGCCGGTCAAATTCCGGCAATTGCACCCCAAAATCATAAGGGTCGTAATGGCAATGCTCACCGCCAGCCTTATCAATCCAGGCCAATTGATAATGTCCGGGCAGTTCATCGGGTTGTGCGGCGTATTCAAAAAAATCCGTCCCCGGGATGCGGGGGAGGTTGGCGCCGCCGCCAGCAAAGCTGACGGATTCGGCATACGGCAGATAGACCTTAACGATCACTCCTTTTTCATGAGGATGGCGGCCCAGGACGGAAAAAGGGTCGTGATGCCTTGCTTCACTAATTTTGATTGAATCACTGTCAAGCGTGTTGTTAGATTGCTTTTCCACGTTGTATCGCCTCGATGTAATAGTGAGTGTCAACTTCAATCTTACCAAATAAAGCCGCCATTGTAATTGTAATGGACAATTACATCCTGACATTTACTAAGGGTATTTTCCTGCCGTAATTTTTAATGGGAAAGTTAATTTCAAATCTGGTAATAGTTCATATTTTTTGGCATGCATAGCTGTTATCTTCCCATCCGGGCTTATCCACGATCAAGCTGCACGCCTTTACGGGTCTCCCTTTTGGGAAGAACCCTACAAAATAAGTGGCATTGAAAATTAAAGTCCGCTCAGTATTTCTATATTAATCATTAAGATAAAGACGATGGGCAAATCCTATTTAAAGTATTGGGGCAAAGCCAAGCCTGATGTCAACGGCGACGGGGCTGGTTATCACTTGTTGCCTTACCATTGTTTGGATGTGGCGGCGGTGGGGTGGCATTTACTGGCTCCCGATAAACCGACCTGCAAGCAACTGGCAATGCAACTACAAGTAACTCCAGAATGGCTAAGGACGTTTTTCACCTTCTGTTTAATTTTGCATGACTTGGGTAAGTTTTCCCGCGCTTTTCAAGGTTTGCGGACAGATTTGTCGCCTGAATTGGTCAAGGCTAACCCTAGGATGTGTTATTCGGAGCGGCATGACAGTTTGGGCTTTTGCCTTTGGCGCGAAGTGCTATCAGAACAATTGCCCGAACCATTGCAAGTCGCGCTGGGGGATACCTTCAACATCGCTTGGTTAAGCCATATCGAACCCTGGCTGGAAATCGTCACAGGCCATCATGGTATGCCGCCCAAAAATAATGTGCGGACGCGGAATTTTTTTGAAGTTGAAGATGAGCAGGCGGCAATGTACTTTGCGATAGATGCTATCACTCTGCTATTGACTGGCTTTGACTGTCAACCATTGTTGGATAAAGCGTTAAAAACGCGCTTGAAGCCGCTATCCTGGCAATTGGCGGGTATCGCGGTGCTAGCCGACTGGCTGGGTTCCAATCAGGATTATTTCGAATACTGTAACAGACCTATAGACTTGGATGTTTATTGGCAGAAGGTTGTCTTAAAGAATGCAGAAGAAGCCATCAACGCATTACCAAAAGTACCGGAAGCGGCGGCCTTCAAGTCTATTGAAAACCTGTTCCCGTTCATCCAAGAACCCACCCCGCTACAAAAATACGCCATCAACGAACCGCTTGCCCAACAACCGCAACTTTTTATCCTGGAAGATGTGACCGGAGCAGGTAAAACCGAAGCCGCGCTAATCTTAAGCCAACGGCTAATGGCGCAAGGCTTGGCGGAGGGTTTGTATATCGCCTTGCCGACCATGGCGACCGCCAATGCGATGTACCAACGGTTGGGCGGCGTTTATCGCAAGTTTTACCAAGCCGATGACCAACCGTCATTGATACTGGCACACGGTGCGCGTGAGTTGTCGCAAGATTTTCAGGATTCGGTGGCTTTTGCCGAACAGATGAAAACTGACAGCGATTATCAGAGCGGCAATAACGAAGCCGATCAGGAGCTCAGCGCCACCGCCTATTGCAACGCCTGGCTCGCGGACAGCCGCAAAAAAGCCTTGTTAGCGGATGTCGGGGTCGGCACCCTGGATCAAGCCTTGCTTGCCGTATTGCCAGCGCGTCACCAGTCGCTGCGTTTGTTAGGTCTAGGCCGCAAAGTGCTGTTGGTCGATGAAGTCCATGCTTACGACAGCTACATGCAAAAACTCTTGGATGCCTTGCTGGAAGCCCACGCAAGACAAGGCGGCAGCGTGATTTTATTGTCCGCCACTTTGCCGCAAACCATGCGCGAAAACTTGGTGGCGGCCTATCACAAAGGACTCGGCGAAACCGCCCCGGCTTTAGATTATCCGGCGCAGTATCCGCTAGCCACGCACACGCCCGCCGAGCAGGTCGAACAGCCCATAGACACCCGCCAAGCGGTCAAGCGCACCGTTCAAGTCAAGCGGTTAGGTACCGAAGCCGATGTGCTGGCGCAAATCCAGCAAGCCATCACCGTCGGGCAATGCGTGTGCTGGATACGCAACACCGTCAAATCTGCCCGCCAGTCTTATCAAGATTTGCTCGACGCAAGGTTAGCGCCTGAACAACTCAGCCTGTTCCATAGCCGTTTTGCCATGATCGACCGACAAACCATCGAGAACCGCACTTTGGCACAATTCGGGCGTGATTCAACCCATCAACAAAGAACAGGCCAAATCTTGATCGCCACGCAAGTGGTAGAACAGTCATTAGATTTGGATTTTGATGTGATGATTACCGACCTCGCCCCAATTGACTTAATCATCCAACGGGCAGGCCGTTTGCGTCGGCATAACCGTGACGTGCTAGGCAATCGCCTTGCACACGACACCCCTGACCAACGCGGCGTTCCCGTCCTCTATCTCCATTGCCCCGAACCCACGCTAGAAGCCGATGCCAATTGGCTAAAACCCGACCATAGCGGCACACAAGCCGTCTACCCGCATATCGGCCAGCTGTGGTTGACCGCCAAACAATTAATCGACAAAGGCCAATTCACCATGCCCGATGATGCGAGGGATTTGATAGAAGGCGTGTATTCATGGGAAGCGGAAGACTTATTATCCCAAGCGTTACAAGAGGCTTCTTTAGCGGCGATTGGCAAAGCCATGAGTTATCGGGAAATCGGCAACATGAACGCGCTTGATTTGGCGAAAGGCTATACCCGCAAAAGTGCTGAAAAAAGCGGCGGTTGGGATGAGGAAACCAAAATTCCAACCCGTTTGACCGAAGAGGAAACCGTATCGGTTGCACTTGCCATTGTAGAAAACGGCCAGCTCAAACCTTACGCCCAAGCGGAACGCTATGCTTGGGCATTAAGCACCGTCAAATTGCCGGAACGCGAGTGGAAGAAAGCCCAGCAGCAAATATC
Source organism: Methylovulum miyakonense HT12 (assembly GCF_000384075.1). Lineage (GTDB taxonomy): Bacteria > Pseudomonadota > Gammaproteobacteria > Methylococcales > Methylomonadaceae > Methylovulum > Methylovulum miyakonense. Next base: position 36,971 of record NZ_KB913025.1, on the reverse strand, counting down.
GGCGGAGATGAATGTTTTGATCGAAGCATTAAAAGCTGAACAGAAAGCGGTGCGCTGGTTGGAGATTTTACCGTTGGTGGAGGGGCAAGCGTTTTACTCCTCGCAACATGGGTTTATGGGTTAAATCCCCACGGGTGTGGGGAACGCATAAATTTGCTTCCTCAAAAAAAGTAAGAAGCAGGTTCATCCCTAATAAATTAAGGAACCGGAGCTAGTCTAAATGATTTTGCGACGATCGGATACTGTGAATATTTTGAAAAAAGTAAGAAGCCTTTACTTTTAAAATTTAAGAACCTATGATAGCCCCATATTTAACTTTCAAGGGGAATTCTCGTGGGTCAAATTAAAACAATCATCAATGCAATCAACTCTTTTTCACTTAGCCCATCGGCTGTTATTTCATTGTCTCTCTTGTTGGCGTTAACGCTGGCAATTATCTTGGCTTTTAAAGATGTAGTACTCGAACTGAACGCATGGTCACGCTCATTCCCAAGCTCCGGCTTGGGAATACAACCTTGGAAGCTCTAGCTTCCAGTCGCTTGTTTCGGTATTGATGCTCATGAGGGATACACGAAGCTAGAGCTTCGGATACCGCGTTCCCAAGCCGGAGCTTGGGAACGAGCATAAATTGTAAAGAGAAGCTGATATTGATGGGCTTATGGTGTTGTTCAAAGCAAGAAAAAATTTACAGGAGAATGTATGAATTTAATCACCGACCGCTGGATACCAGTTATTCGTCAAAATGAGAAAGCGGACACAATCGCCCCGTGGCAAATTGCCGAAACCGACAATCCGGTTGTGGAAATCAACGCCCCAAGGCCGGATTTTCAAGGCGCGTTGTACCAGTTGCTCATCGGTTTGTTGCAAACCTGTTTTGCACCGGAAGATGAAGACGAATGGTTGGAGTATTGGCAGGACATGCCTGAAACGAAAGCCTTGCAGGCGAGTTTTGAAAACGTGGCGTTTGCATTTGAGTTGGATGCCAAGAATACTCCCGCATTTTTACAAGATTTTGATTTGCCCGATGGCGAAACCAAAGCGATTTCGGCATTATTAATCGAAGCACCCGGCGGCAAAACGCTTAAAGACAATCTCGACCATTTCATCAAGCGTGACCAAATAAACCAGCTCTGCCCTAGCTGTACTGCCACTGCGTTGTTCACGCTACAAACCAACGCGCCTTCCGGCGGCGTTGGCCATCGTGTCGGTTTGCGCGGCGGCGGCCCGCTCACCACATTGATTTTCCCTAAAGCCCCATCAGCCAGTTTGTGGCATAAGCTTTGGCTCAACGTGTTGAATCAAGAAGACCTAGAAGTCGCCGAAAAAATTGATGCTAGGGTTTTACCGTGGTTGGGTAAAACCCGTGTTTCCGACAAAGGCCAAATCACCTCGCCTAGCGATGTCCACCCGTTACACGCTTACTGGGGAATGCCGCGCCGTATCCGCCTGACGACAACTTGCGAGGATGCCGTCTGCGACTTATGCGGCAAGCAAGCCGAAAAGTTATACCGGGAATTTCGGACGAAAAATTATGGCACCAACTATGACGGTGCTTGGCTACATCCGTTAACGCCTTATCGCTTTGACCCGAAGAAAGTCAATCTGCCTTTGTCACTCAAAGGCCAGCAAGGTGGCTTGGGGTATCGGCATTGGTTGGGGCTTTCACTGCAAGATGCCGAGAACGGCGATGAAGCCGCCAAAACCGTGCAGTTTTATAACACTGAACGGGGGCGGGCATTTCGTGACCACGGTTCCGCATCGCTCTGGTGCTTCGGCTACGACATGGACAACATGAAAGCCAGATGCTGGTACGAATCGCGTTTTCCGGTCTATTACCTCAATGAAATGCAACGCAACAATCTGATGGCATGGGCGGGTGAATTGGTCAATGCCGCCAAAGAAGTCGTAAAAATGCTGCGCGGACAAGTGAAAGCCGCTTGGTTTCGCCGTCCCGAAGATGTCAAAGGCGACATGAGCCAAATCGACGCGCAATTTTGGCAAGCAACCGAAGCCGACTTTTACCGCTTGCTGGAACAACTGGCAACTTTGCCCGCCGATACCCGCATGGCGCCGGGTAAGATTTACGCAAGCTGGTACAAAACCCTTGAACGGCAGATGTTGCGTATTTTTGAAACTGCCACCTTGGCGGCAACGCCGGAAGATTTGGATTTAAAACGTATCGTTAACGCGCAAAAAAATCTGCGCGGCAAGTTTTACGGCAGCAAAACCATGAAAGCACTAAAAGCAAAAGGCACAACCGAGGAGGCGGCCTAATGGATAAATTAACATTCGAAGAAAGTAATGCGTTAAAAAACTGGCATGCTTGGTTAGATAAAAATCCCGGTCATGGCGACCGAGCCCGTCTGCGCCGTGCGGACAGTCCAGAAGACATTTTGCTGACCGACGCTTTTTTCCATTTCCTACACCGAATGGATCAAGTCACACCCAACTGGTCGCAAAACACGCCGATGCTGACCAGTGCGTGTATGGCAGGAGCGTTGTCGCATGTAAAAACTGACAAACTAACGCCCAGCAGGCTTTACAACAATAAAGAGACTGATGCGCCCAAGAAAATGGCTGGTTTTGCCGAACAACTGGCGACCCCACAAGAAGGCAAAGGCAAAGCCCCAATGAGCGAATTGCGTTTTCAGCAATTACAAAAAAGCCCGACAGTTGATGATTTTTACCGTCGGCTTATTCGGGCGATCCGCTTGCTCGATGGCAGCGTCAATCTGGTTTCATTAGCCAACGACATCATCCAATGGCATCAAGAATTTGCCAAACCTATTGGACGGGAACCCGCCAAACGCCTGGCTGTGCGCTGGGCAACCGATTATTTCACCGCTTTACCTAAAAATTCTGATTAAGGAGACCTTATGAGCCGTTTTATCCAATTACACTTATTGACCGCTTATCCACCCGCCAACTTAAACCGCGACGATCAAGGCAGCCCTAAAACCGCCAAAATGGGCGGCTATGACCGCTTGCGGGTTTCTTCCCAATGCTTAAAAAGGACATGGCGGACTTCTGACCTGTTCCAAGCGGCAATGGGCGAACATTTAGGTGCGCGGACTAAATTGTTGGGTATTGATATTTATAACCAATTGACGGCGGCTGGCATTAAAGAAAAAGATGCGAAAGACTGGACAAAAGCCATTGCAGGTGTCTTCGGCGCATTAAAAAAAGCGGAAAAAGACAAACCGCTCGCAGAATTGGAAATTGAACAATTGGTGCATGTCAGCCCTGCCGAACAGCAAGCCATTAAAGCCTTGACCGAAAAGCTGATTGCCGAACAACGCGCACCGGAAAAAGATGAACTCAATTTGTTGCGCCTGCGTGAACAAGCCGTGGATATTGCCTTGTTTGGGCGCATGTTGGCCTCCAGCCCAGCATTCAACATCGAAGCCGCCTGCCAAGTCGCCCACGCCATCAGCGTCCATTCCGTGGTGATTGAAGACGATTATTTCACCGCCGTTGATGACCTGAACAACGGCCTGGAAGACATGGGCGCGGCGCATATTGGTGAAACCCGCTTCGCCGCCGGCTTGTTCTATGCCTACATCTGCATCAACCGCGAATTGCTGGTTAAAAATTTGGATGGCAATGAAGCGCTGGTAAACCAAGCCATCCGCGCCCTGACCGAAGCGGCGGTAAAAGTCGCGCCGGAAGGCAAGCAAAACAGCTTTGCGTCCCGCGCTTATGCCTCGTATGTGTTGGCGGAACAAGGCGACCAGCAGCCACGTTCTTTGTCGGTGGCTTACCTGAAACCCCTCAGCCGCGATAATGAAGACTTCCTGTCTGATGCCATCAAGCTCATCACCGAACAAAAAGACAGTTTCGACCAAGTGTATGGCGCCTGTGCGGACAACCGTTACGAATTGAACGTGCCGGAGAAGCAAGGCACGTTAGTTGGCTTACTCGATTTCGTCAGCCAATAATAACGGGGTCAATCATGGACTTATTGCTCTTCCGTTTATACGGCGCGATGGCGAGCTGGGGCGAAATTGCCGTCGGCGAAAACCGCCACACCGCGCACTATCCCAGCAAATCGGCCTTGCTCGGTTTGTTGGGTGCGGCTTTAGGCTTAGAAAGGCAAGATGAGGAACGGCAACGGCAATTGCAAGAAGGCTATGCCTTCGCGGTGGAATCGTTCACCGCCGGACACTTGCTGCGCGATTACCACACCGCGCAAGTGCCGGATGCCGTCGGCAAGTTTACTTACCGCACCCGCCGCGATGAAATAATCTTGGGTAAGGAACGCTTAGGCACCATCCTATCCAGCCGTGAATATCGCTGTGATGCCTTGGCGGTCGTTGCCGTCAGAGCCTTGGCTGATGCACCGTTTAGTTTGGCTGAGATTCAGGAAAAATTGTTAAGGCCGGTTTTCCATCTGTATTTGGGTCGTAAATCCTGTCCATTGTCTGCGCCACTAGCCCCGCAATTGCTGAGCGATCAGCCTAATTTTTTGACGGCTTTCAAAGCGTATCAACACAAACCGATGTTGCCGACTCGAATTGTTAGTGAAGGTAATTTGGCTAAGCGGGATTTTGACTGGTTGGGTCGCCCTAAAGACCGGCATTATTACTGGGAAGGTTCGGCGGATGATTTTTATGATACGCCGGAGCTATTAAAGCAACGCCAAACCCGCATCCGCCACGACCAGCCCTTATCGCGCAAACGCTGGCAATTCATGCCGCGACAGGAACATTATCTATTTCAAGGAGGTAAGTGATGTATTTTTCCAGAGTCAAAATTCAGCCCGACATTCTTAAATCATCGCAATTAAGCCGGGTACTTGAAGGCAATGTCTACGGCAGCCATCGTTTGTTGTGGGATTTGTTCCCCGAACAAGACCAGCGCACGTTTTTATACCGTGAAGAAATAGCCCGTGAGCAATTAAGCGCGTCACCCGCTGTCCGGGGCGAATCTATTTATTATTTGGTTTCGCAAATAAAGCCTATTGAAACACCCTTGTTTAAGGTTGAATCGAAAGGCTATCGCCCGCAACTGGAACAAGGCCAACGTCTGGGATTCGATTGCCGAGTCAATCCCGTCATCACCCGGCAAGGCAAAAAACACGATGTGGTGATGGATGCCCAGTTGCAGTTTTTATCCTCGCTCGTTAAGGGTTTCCAACTGGATTCATTGCTATCGGCCAAACCCGAAAAAGGCGAGTACAAAAAACTCTTGCTGGCAAACGGCGCCGAAGCCTTAAGCCTGCGCTTGACGGAGTTGCTGGCAAATGATCTTCGTTACACTGAACGTTTAGAACAAATCGCCCATCTCGCCGACAAATTGGAATGGGCGATCAAAGCCCAAGTGGATACTGCCTTGGAAAATTGGTTTAAAAAACAAGGCGAACGTTTAGGATTTGAATTGCTGGTAGACGATGACGGTTTAAGCAAACTGCAAAATAGCGGCTACCTCTGGCATGGCTTGCCCGCCAAAGCCAAGCACAAAGGCGACAAATCCGGTTTTAGCGCGGTCGATTTTTGTGGCGAACTTAAAATCACCGATGTACAAAAATTCGAGCAAGCCTTATTTCAAGGCATAGGCCGCGCCAAGGCTTTTGGTTGTGGTTTGTTGATGATACGGCGGGTTTAGCTTCTGTTAAGATAACCCAAAAGTAAGCCCATTTTGGAGGCAACCATGACCATCACCACCCAACTAGACGAACAAAGCGAGCAAAATCTTCTGTTTATCAGCCAAACCACGGGCGAAACCGTGGCGCAAATCATCCAAACCTTAATCGCGGAACGGGCGGCCGAATTGCGTGAGGGCAAGCCGCCAAAAAGCAAAATGCAGCGTTTATTGGAAAGTGATTTTGTCGGTTGCGCGGAAGGGCCGGAGGATGGCTCAGTAAATTACAAAAAGTATGTCGCCGATTATCTCGATGAAAAATACCCTAATCGCTGATACGGGTTACTTTGCGGCCTTAGCTAACCCCAAAGATGCCTATTATCAGCATGCGATACGTTTCAGCAAGACGCTGCAAGCCGATTTGTTAACGACTTGGCCTGTGTTGACCGAGACCTGCCATTATCTGATCAAACGGGTTTCCCCGTTGGCGCAAAGTCTGTTGCTCAGACAAGTTGCCAATGGGACGATAAGCGTCTTTGAATTCGGTGGCGATGATGCCTTGCGGATGGCGGAACTAATGGAGAAATACGCCGACTTGCCGATGGACTTAGCCGACGCGTCCCTAGTCATCCTAGCCGAACACCTGGGACATGGACGTATCCTCTCCACCGATCAGCGCGACTTTAATGCTTACCGCTGGAAAAACCACCAGCCTTTCCAAAACCTGTTGTTGCCGGAACACTAATGCTCCCACCCCTCAAACCCATCGCCATGAAAGAACGCGTCTCGCTGGTCTTCATCGAAAAAGGCCAGATTGACGTCAAAGACGGCGCATTTGTCGTCATCGACGAAACCGGCATCCGCACCCACATACCCGTCGGTTCCATCGCCTGTATCATGCTCGAACCAGGGACGCGAGTCTCGCACATGGCCGCAGCTTTAGCGGCTAGGGCGGGGACGTTGCTGGTTTGGGTCGGGGAAGCGGGCGTGCGGGTTTATGCGTCAGGCCAGCCGGGTGGGGCAAGGTCCGACCGCTTGCTCTACCAAGCCAAACTGGCCTTGGACGATGCCGCCCGCTTAAAGGTTGTCCGCAAAATGTACGAAATCCGCTTTGGTGAAAAACCGCCGGAACGCCGCAGCGTCGAGCAACTGCGCGGCATTGAAGGCGCGCGGGTGAAAAAAATCTACCAACTGCTCGCCAAACAAGCCGGTGTGGACTGGAAAGGCCGCAACTACGATTACACCGATTGGGACAGCGGAGACATGGCGAACCGTTGCCTCAGCGCGGCAACATCGTGCCTGTATGGCATCACCGAAGCCGCCGTGCTGGCGGCAGGCTACGCGCCCGCCATCGGTTTTATCCACACCGGGAAACCCTTGTCTTTTGTTTACGACATCGCCGACCTGTTCAAATTTGACGACATCATCCCCCACGCCTTTAAAATCGCTGCCAAAAACTACGCCCAACCGGAACGCGAGGTGCGGTTGATGTGCCGGGACGTGTTCCGGCAAAGTAAAATCCTCAGAAAAATCATCCCCACGATTGAAGAGGTGCTGGCGGCAGGTGAACTGGCTATCCCGACGCCGTTTGAAGAGTCCATAGCCCCCGCCATCCCCAACCCGGAGAACATCGGCGATGTTGGTCATCGTAGTTGAAAATGTCCCGCCACGCTTGCGCGGTAGGCTGGCCGTTTGGCTGATTGAAATCCGTGCCGGCGTTTATCTCGGTGATTTGTCGGTTAAGGTGCGTGAGATGATCTGGTCGCAAGTTGAAGACGGGATTGAAGAGGGCAACGCTGTGATGGCATGGTCAACCAACACCGAATCAGGCTTTGATTTTAAAACCTTAGGCAAAAACCGCCGCCTGCCCGTGGAGCTGGATGGCCTGAAACTGGTCTCGTTTTATCCCATTGAAGATGAGGATAATGCGGTTCTTTAACGACCTGGAAAAGGCCTAATAATCGGTGGAAAATTAGCAGGGCTATTTTTTCTTATCTAACAATCGGTTAAGATAAGTGTGTTCCCCACGACCGTGGGGATGAACCGCGTTTTTTATGCCACAAACCGCCCTATATCGCGTGTTCCCCACGACCGTGGGGATGAACCGTTTTGTAATTAATGTCCTCAAATGAAACCGCCGTGTTCCCCACGACCGTGGGGATGAACCGATTTGGCATGCCCGCTAGGCCAGTTACATTGTGTGTTCCCCACGACCGTGGGGATGAACCGCTCTTGAAATTGAGCGGCTCAGGCAAGCTACAGTGTTCCCCACGACCGTGGGGATGAACCGCTATAAACGCGACGGCTGTAAAAACTTCACGAGTGTTCCCCACGACCGTGGGGATGAACCGTATGTTTTACCGGTTGCACTCTCACTAGCATCGTGTTCCCCACGACCGTGGGGATGAACCGACTTAGTGCTGTATCAGTTACTCAACATCAATGTGTTCCCCACGACCGTGGGGATGAACCGCAGACATAGAGCGTAAGGTATTGTCCACTGGTGTGTTCCCCACGACCGTGGGGATGAACCGTACATCTCTATCCACCCTTCTATGCAAGGCATGTGTTCCCCACGACCGTGGGGATGAACCGTTCGCCACACTGCGACGTGTATAACCTGTACCGTGTTCCCCACGACCGTGGGGATGAACCGCCCTTACGATTATCAAGTTAATGATGAACTGTGTGTTCCCCACGACCGTGGGGATGAACCGTTTGCCACACTTCGACGTGTGTAACCTGTACCGTGTTCCCCACGACCGTGGGGATGAACCGCATGATTAATTTACCGGATGTTATCGAGGTATGTGTTCCCCACGACCGTGGGGATGAACCGTACGGATAAAGCCTAATATCACTTCATGGGTAGTGTTCCCCACGACCGTGGGGATGAACCGCTTGCATTATCGGCAGTCATGGGCGGCGGGCGGTGTTCCCCACGACCGTGGGGATGAACCGGCTTGCGCCTAAATCCATATAGGATAAATCCCGTGTTCCCCACGACCGTGGGGATGAACCGCATGCTTGGTGGCATATCAGCGTAATTGTCCGGTGTTCCCCACGACCGTGGGGATGAACCGGGATCGACGATACCCCCAAACGCAGTTTTTATGTGTTCCCCACGACCGTGGGGATGAACCGATATAAAAAAATATTTGACCTGTTCTTGTTTGGTGTTCCCCACGACCGTGGGGATGAACCGCCTCTTCAATTCCATATTCCATAGCCACATGGGTGTTCCCCACGACCGTGGGGATGAACCGGCTGGATCGAGCGATTCTTCAACACGATGAAAGTGTTCCCCACGACCGTGGGGATGAACCGTTGGGCTAATGCTATTACTGGGACATCAAACTGTGTTCCCCACGACCGTGGGGATGAACCGTCAATCGACATGGCCTTTGTGTTTTCACTGCAGTGTTCCCCACGACCGTGGGGATGAACCGGTTTCCCTGTTATTCGTTCAACCATCAAATGCGTGTTCCCCACGACCGTGGGGATGAACCGTCTAGCATAATTTACTCCAGAAAATGCGCGGGGTGTTCCCCACGACCGTGGGGATGAACCGGGTTAATCACTCAAATTACATACACTACGAACGTGTTCCCCACGACCGTGGGGATGAACCGCAACCAGGAGAGAACTGGCAACGGCCTCTTTTGTGTTCCCCACGACCGTGGGGATGAACCGCCTACCGCAAATAACTCATGATATGAATAATAGTGTTCCCCACGACCGTGGGGATGAACCGTGGACGCGTTGCGCAATGAAGAGCGCAACCTCGTGTTCCCCACGACCGTGGGGATGAACCGTAACGTCACCACCGCCTACGACACGGCGGCGGGTGTTCCCCACGACCGTGGGGATGAACCGTAATAGGGTTTTTCCAGTCCTCATTTATTGAGGTGTTCCCCACGACCGTGGGGATGAACCGATAGCATGGCCTATACGGAATGTGCTGTACTAGTGTTCCCCACGACCGTGGGGATGAACCGTAATCCGAAAAAATACGGAAAACAGCGAACCCGTGTTCCCCACGACCGTGGGGATGAACCGCCGGTTTAACTGCCCAGCAAATTCAAACCGCTGTGTTCCCCACGACCGTGGGGATGAACCGTAGGGCGCACTTTTTTATAAAACGAGGACGTGGTGTTCCCCACGACCGTGGGGATGAACCAGTTTCATCATAATCTCCTAATGTTGGGCCTCCGTGTTCCCCACGACCGTGGGGATGAACCGTCATCACGAAAGACATACTTCGAAGGCAATTCGTGTTCCCCACGACCGTGGGGATGAACCGTCAACGAAATTTTATCCGGTTCAGCATCGGCAGTGTTCCCCACGACCGTGGGGATGAACCGTGAATCATTTGGCAATTACCGCGCCATAAACTGTGTTCCCCACGACCGTGGGGATGAACCGCCATTAGGACGTGGATACCGGACGTGACTACAGTGTTCCCCACGACCGTGGGGATGAACCGCGGAGACGCTGGCTGATGCGGGCTTTACCTTTGTGTTCCCCACGACCGTGGGGATGAACCGCGGCTTTATTGACTGGCGGCTGGGGTTTCTGCGTGTTCCCCACGACCGTGGGGATGAACCGACTATAAATATCGGGCGATGTTATCTGAAATAGTGTTCCCCACGACCGTGGGGATGAACCGTGGCGGAAAATGGAAAGCCAAAACGCGCGGCTGTGTTCCCCACGACCGTGGGGATGAACCGTTTTCGAGGCATTGGGATATAATAAACCCGATGTGTTCCCCACGACCGTGGGGATGAACCGCTTTGCGGATCGCTGAAATAAAAAAGACGCTTGTGTTCCCCACGACCGTGGGGATGAACCGAAATGGACGGCTGGAAGCGCAGCAAAAAAGAAGTGTTCCCCACGACCGTGGGGATGAACCGCAAGTATCAAGTCGCTAGTCAAACCTTTAAATGTGTTCCCCACGACCGTGGGGATGAACCGCCAGCTTGTGTACCTGCTTGCCGGATGCGATAGTGTTCCCCACGACCGTGGGGATGAACCGAGAATGGCCAGCTCGCCATCGCCGGTGGCTGGGTGTTCCCCACGACCGTGGGGATGAACCGATCGTCCCGGCGGTCAGGCCGTTGCTGGAAAAGTGTTCCCCACGACCGTGGGGATGAACCGCCGCATGAGTTTGAACAGTTTGCCCATAAAACGTGTTCCCCACGACCGTGGGGATGAACCGCCGCCGATGCCTGTACCCACCGCCATCAAGCCGTGTTCCCCACGACCGTGGGGATGAACCGTTACCCCACAAATTTCCGCTATTTCAGTCGAGGTGTTCCCCACGACCGTGGGGATGAACCGGGAATATTAACAGACTGATTATCAATGTCCCTGTGTTCCCCACGACCGTGGGGATGAACCGTCACGCATTAACCGCGCGTCATCCTGTGTGAAGTGTTCCCCACGACCGTGGGGATGAACCGGAAATGTGAAACGAGTGCTGTTGCAATAGTTCGTGTTCCCCACGACCGTGGGGATGAACCGCGCAATCGTGAGCGCAGTTGATATTAAATTACGTGTTCCCCACGACCGTGGGGATGAACCGCCTGTGTACAAAAATAGAAACAGCTTTAAAGTGTGTTCCCCACGACCGTGGGGATGAACCGCGTAACAGTGATATCGAGTTGCCACTCACCCAGTGTTCCCCACGACCGTGGGGATGAACCGCCAACGGCAAACGCTGGGTTATTACCGAGCGCGTGTTCCCCACGACCGTGGGGATGAACCGACGTCAAAACCGAACTGGCCGCCGCGCTGGATGTGTTCCCCACGACCGTGGGGATGAACCGAGGCCGAGCGGGAGGCCTGGGAATTTTACCAAGTGTTCCCCACGACCGTGGGGATGAACCCTGTTCCAGACTAACACCGGCCAATAGGTTCAGGTGTTCCCCACGACCGTGGGGATGAACCGGCCGTGACCGCGTGGCCACCACTGCCCGGCGAGTGTTCCCCACGACCGTGGGGATGAACCGGCCGTGACCGCGTGGCCACCACTGCCCGGCGAGTGTTCCCCACGACCGTGGGGATGAACCGTGACGTTGGCAAAAAAAAGCGGTGTCAGTCAAGTGTTCCCCACGACCGTGGGGATGAACCGCTATGTGCTTGATATTGTTATAGGTTTCATGGGTGTTCCCCACGACCGTGGGGATGAACCGGTATCAGGTAACAATGCTACACAACATAGGCCGTGTTCCCCACGACCGTGGGGATGAACCGCATACCGCACACACTTAGAGATACATAATCATGTGTTCCCCACGACCGTGGGGATGAACCGCAGAAAGCCGCACGCTCAGGCAACACGGCTCCGTGTTCCCCACGACCGTGGGGATGAACCGGCATTAGGGTTTCCCCATTTTTTTGGTGGCGAGTGTTCCCCACGACCGTGGGGATGAACCGTCGGTGGGCATTGCAGGGTTTGGTGGCGCGATGTGTTCCCCACGACCGTGGGGATGAACCGCTCTTATCAGCAACGTAGAGGACTTAAATATCGTGTTCCCCACGACCGTGGGGATGAACCGGCGATATGGAAACTGCGCTCGACAATTGGCGCGTGTTCCCCACGACCGTGGGGATGAACCGGCCGGGATGCCGTTCATGCGCGACTGGCGGCGGTGTTCCCCACGACCGTGGGGATGAACCGCCTAATCCCGTTTACGCCGCCCACCACGCCAACGTGTTCCCCACGACCGTGGGGATGAACCGACTCCAACGGGCGTATCAGCGAAACGCGGCAAGTGTTCCCCACGACCGTGGGGATGAACCGGCTTTGAGTGACAGCTTAGCATCGACTTCGCCGTGTTCCCCACGACCGTGGGGATGAACCGGTTTGTGTCGCGTCAGCATCCACATCGCCAGTGTGTTCCCCACGACCGTGGGGATGAACCGGCATAGCCGTTACGCTTCACGGCTTCCAGTGCGTGTTCCCCACGACCGTGGGGATGAACCGTTGAGCTGGACATGATGGACAACCGCATTGCCGTGTTCCCCACGACCGTGGGGATGAACCGTTCCGGCAGATGTTTTGACACCTCGACCAAACGTGTTCCCCACGACCGTGGGGATGAACCGCTGCTGGCCAAACTGTCGGTACCGCCGCCGCCGTGTTCCCCACGACCGTGGGGATGAACCGCGGTCGCTATTGCACTCAGCCGAATCGCTGAAGTGTTCCCCACGACCGTGGGGATGAACCGAGCTGGAAACGCAAGTCCATCGTGCCGTGGCCGTGTTCCCCACGACCGTGGGGATGAACCGTCGATTTTTAGCGCCATGCCACCCTCGTCGGTGTGTTCCCCACGACCGTGGGGATGAACCGCCATCATGTTTATCGTCAGCCAGTGGGAAGTTGTGTTCCCCACGACCGTGGGGATGAACCGCATCGAGGGAGGCGCCAAGCTATTGCGCGAATGTGTTCCCCACGACCGTGGGGATGAACCGAAACATACGCGCTTGCGCCTGTTGCGCTAACCGTGTTCCCCACGACCGTGGGGATGAACCGCGCAAAATGCTGCGCAAGCCAACCTGCTTAAAGTGTTCCCCACGACCGTGGGGATGAACCGCGCAAAATGCTGCGCAAGCCAACCTGCTTAAAGTGTTCCCCACGACCGTGGGGATGAACCGACTCAAAAAGCCTTTGCAGCTTTTAAAAAAAAGTGTTCCCCACGACCGTGGGGATGAACCGGCCGGTGACTTAATGTGCAGTGAATTGGTGCTGTGTTCCCCACGACCGTGGGGATGAACCGCGGGGCGCAAGGGTTGCGGCAAGTCTGCTGCTGTGTTCCCCAGGACCGTGGGGATGAACCGTCTTGCTCAGAAGAAATATCGTGCAATGGCATGTGTTCCCCACGACCGTGGGGATGAACCATGAAACAGGGCAAGCGCAAGCTGCCCAGCTATGGTGTTCCCCACGACCGTGGGGATGAACCGTGTGCATCAATTGTTTTTTAGTCAGCATATCCGTGTTCCCCACGACCGTGGGGATGAACCGTGAAACATAAAAATAAAAACATAAAACATACTGTGTTCCCCACGGTCGTGGGGATGAACCGGACGACCCGATTTCCCGCGCCAAAAAGACCATGTGTTCCCCACGACCGTAGGGATGATCCTTTTGAGCTACCTAATAGGCACTAAAAACGTTACGGAACGGGTAACAAACCCGTTCCAGCCTTTTTATCTTGACGCAGGTTGATGCCAGCAAACCCAAAGTTTCATAAGTTTTTGATTATCTGTTATTTATATGCGCTGGCCCTGATGTTTCCATCATGCGGCACGCAACAGGGCAGGGCGGCTAATCACCGCAGCTTTCTTGCCGCCTGGAAGGGAGGTGCTTCCAGGCGTTTGGGGATTTACTCGGACAGGCGTTTGGTGATGCGCTGGTAGGCGTCTTTTAGCTCTTCGCCGACAATTTTGGCTTTGGCGATATATTCCTCGGACGTTTCTATCGAATCGTCGGCGATTTCAACGGCTTTGTTTTTGACTTGCCGCCACGTTTTTTCGGCTTCTTCGAATTCATCCTTGGCGTCCATTGACGCCAGGTGTAGCTTTAACTGGATTTCCTCACGAGCTGAATCCAAATTATCCAATAAATTTTCAAATTCTTGTTTCAATGACATGGTTGGCTCCGTTGGGTTGGTGGAGGGCTGTTAATATCACGGCAGGCGCTTGTTTACAATGTTTAAATGGTTTTTTGTTGGGTGCCTAGGCAATGTTTTTGTCGGGCAAATCTAAACGCCAGCAGGGGAGGGTGGCTGTACGCCCTGTTTATCGGCGGCACACAAGTCTAAAGCCATCGGGCGAACCGCCGCGCGCGCCTGCGGAAGCTATTCCGGCAATTCAAAAGTGGCCGGGTGCTAGGTTGCTGGCGGCACCGTAACGGTTATCTGGCGGGCCGCTTTGGGGCGGGTATGGCCATAGGCACGGGAAAGGTTGTTTAAAATTAGCTACAATGGGTCCGACAAAACCAATGGGATAAGCAACTGTGGACACTACCGTTAAAACAATCAAATCATTAGGCGTGCTTTGCAGCGGGGGCGATAGCCCGGGCATGAATGCGGCCGTGCGCTCTGTGGTCAGGACCGCCATCGGCCTGGGCATGGATGTTTTTGGAATCTATAGGGGATATTCGGGGTTGTTGGAAGGGAATGTCCAAAAACTGGGTTTGGCGTCGGTCAGCAATATTATCCAGCGCGGCGGGACTATCCTGGATACTTCGCGGTGCCTTGAATTCCATACCCCGGAAATTAGGCAGGAAGCCGCGCATATCCTGTTTAGGAAGCATATTGACGGGTTGGTGGTCATCGGCGGGAACGGCTCTTTTGCCGGGGCAATGGCATTGCATCGGGAGCATGGCATACCGATAGTGGGCATCCCTGGGACGATTGATAATGATATTTCCGGTACGGAATATACTGTCGGTTTTAACACCGCCGTGCAGACGGCGGTTGAGGCCGTGGATAAAATTAGGGACACCGCGTCGGCACACGCACGGACTTTCCTGGTTGAAGTCATGGGGCACAGGTCATCCAACATCGCGCTGCAAGTGGGCATCTGCACGGGTGCCGAGCATGTGGTCTTATCCAACCAAGGGGTGGATTATGAAAAAATTGTAAGCGATATCAAGAAAGGTGAGGCGCGGGGCAAAACGTCATCCATT
Organism: Methylovulum miyakonense HT12; assembly: GCF_000384075.1. Classification (GTDB taxonomy): domain Bacteria; phylum Pseudomonadota; class Gammaproteobacteria; order Methylococcales; family Methylomonadaceae; genus Methylovulum; species Methylovulum miyakonense. The sequence continues at coordinate 21,697 of NZ_KB913025.1, read as the reverse complement.
ATCATTGTCGCTGAAGGGGAAAAGTCCGGCCTATCTTACCAAATAAAAGAGGTGCTGATGGATCAATATGCTATTGCTGTCCATGTCTGTGTTTTAGGGCATATTCAGCGCGGTGGCAGGCCAACGGCGCTAGATCGGCTGATTGCTTCCCGGATGGGCCATGCGGCTGTGCACGCGCTTCATCGAGGGCTCCATCTCCATGTCACCGCGATCAATAAAGGCGAGTTGGTTATGGTGCCTTTAGCCGGGTGTTTGGAAGACAAAAATGAAGTGACCGGCCCTGAACTGGACTTAATCAGCGCGTTGGCAATTTAACAGGATGCGTACCGATTGTGTTTGAATTTTGCGGGGGGACAGGCCGAAAGGCCTTAACTTACAGATGAGCCTAAATTTTCACCAAATAGTCCACGGCGTAAAAAAATGATTACAACAGCACCTCGCCGGAACTTTTTTATTATCGCTACGTCTTACTCACGTTCGCCTTCCACGGCGTTCAGCCAGCTGTATTCCCCCCTTTGTTAAACGGCTGGTTTCCCTTCAAGCCCCAGTGTTTCTTCTCCAGACGCTGGGGCTTTCTTTTGTCCGGGCCTTTATTTGCCCCAGGGTAAGTTTGCCGGGCCATGCAGGCTTAACCGTCTTGCCCCACATCCCCTTCAGCCATTTCTAACTGTGGAGCAGCAGTAAACAGCTTGTCCAAAGCCTGATGCACTTCATCCACGCCTATTTTTTTCAAGGACGAAAATAATTGTATGCTCATTGGCATATTAAAACCTTTTAGTTCCCGTTGCACTTGCAGCAGGGTGTTTTTGCCCGCGCCGTAAGTGAGCTTATCGGCTTTGGTCAACAGGATATGCAAAGGCAGGGCGCTGTGCTGGCACCATTCGACCATTTGCCAATCGAATTCTGTCAGCGGGTGGCGGATATCCATGACCAAAATGATCGCGCACAAGGATTTGCGGTTGAGCAAATAGGTTTCCATCAGCTTGTGCCATTCCTGCTTAACGTCCAAAGGCACTTTGGCATAACCGTAACCTGGCAGGTCGACAAAACGTAGCCTTTCATTAATTTCAAAGAAATTCAGCATCTGTGTCCGGCCTGGCGTTTTACTGATCCGCGCCAAGGAATTTTGCCGTGTCAGGGTATTGATAGCACTGGATTTCCCCGCGTTAGAACGGCCTGCAAAAGCAATTTCCAGACCCTCGTCAGCAGGTGTGTTTTTTAGATGCGGGGAACTGTTTATAAATTTTGCTTGGTGGTAAATTGGATTCATCGTTGCCTCGCTTAAGCGGTGTAATTAGGGTAGAATTTGATAGATAACGCAGCCTGCACCATCCTAAAGGCTATTATAACGAACTGAGGTGTCCAGCAGCTTGAGCATCCAAGGCTTCATTTTTCACTTAAATTAAGCAATGGCCTTTTAATTGCCGGTTCAACGTCAGCAACCAATCACATTATTCCGAAGGGGAAAAACCTGATGAAAAAACAATGGCAGGCACTTTCACTGGCTCTGGCGTTCGCCAGCACTTCAAGTGTGTCACTCGCAGAAGGCGATGCAGATGCCGGAAAAGCAAAGTCCGCAACTTGCGCCGGTTGTCATGGGGAAATCGGTAATAGCATGGTAGCAACATTCCCCAAACTTGCCCAGCAGCATCCTGCTTATTTGATCAAACAATTGCAGGCATTTAAAGACGGCACACGCAAAGATGCGATGATGTCCTCAATGGCAATGGGCTTATCTGATGACGATATGGCGGATATTGCCGAGTATTATTCGGAACACAAAGTCTCTGACAATGCCTTGCCCGTTTTGGACAGTGATGACGATGAAGAAACCGGCAAGGGCAAGCCGGCCGAGAAAACGGCTACCCCCACCGTGCAAGATATGATCACGCAAGGCGGCGACTTATACCGTAACGGTGATTTGCCGCGCGAAGTGTCCGCGTGCATCGCGTGCCACGGCCCGCAAGGCCAAGGCAACAAACCTGCCGGGTTCCCGTTGCTCAAATCGCAGCATGCCGATTACCTGATTAAGGCCTTGACTGATTTCAAATCCGATGAACGTAGCAACAACCCGGAAAATATCATGCACATGATCGCAAAAAAAATGACCGGGGAAGAAATCAAAGCCGTTGCCTATTACATTTCCATGATGAAATAAGAACAAACCATTATTTGTCCATTACCTGCACCCTTACGGAGCCATCTGACCTATGCTAAAGAAAATTGCCCAAGCCAGTTTGTTAACATTGTTATTGTTCTGCGCCACCGCTCAAGCCGAATCGGCGGGTTATGAAACGCTATCGCCTGCGCAACCGACGCAGCATCCCGATAAGGTGGAAGTCATTGAATTTTTTTGGTACGGCTGCCCGCATTGTTACGCATTCGAGCCTGAATTGGCGGCATGGGTAAAAAAATTGCCCAAAAATGTTGAATTTATCCGCATTCCTGCGGTATTCAGCGAGCTGTGGGGCAAACATGCCAAGGCCTACTATGTCGCAGAATCTTTAGGCGTCGTTGACAAAGTCCACGCGGATTTGTTTGACGCCATCCAAAACAAGAAAGAAAAGCTTGAATCAGAAGATGACCAAGCCAAGTTTTTTGCCGCCCACGGCGTCAAAGAAGACGATTTCCATAGCGCCTACAAATCTTTCGCGGTTGACTCCAAAATGCGCCAAGCCCCGGTCATCGCCGCCCGTTATGGGATTACTGGCGTGCCTGCGGTGATTATCAACGGCAAGTACCTGACCAATGGCCCGTTAGCGGGTTCACATGAAAAAATGATTGAAGTGATGGACACCTTGATTAAACAGGAAGGCGCAAAGTAAGGCCTGATATAGGCTGGACAGGGCTGCCGTGCCTTAAAACACGGCAGCCTCATGGGCAGCTAAATCCCCTTCGCCAACTTCTCCGCAGACCCCGTATAACCACGCGGCGTAAGCGCCAACAAAGCCGCTTTCGCTTCGGCAGGTATCTCTAGCGTTCCAATAAACACCTGCATTTGTTCCGGTGTAATGCGCTGGCCCCGCGTCAATTCCTTCAGTTTTTCATATGGCTTGTCGATGCCATAACGGCGCATCACCGTTTGGATGGGCTCAGCCAACACTTCCCAATTGGCGTTCAAATCCGCTTCTATCGCTTCGACATTCAATTGCAATTTGGAAATGCCTTTTAAGCTGGCCTGGATCGCGATGCTGGTATGGGCGATACCGACGCCGATATTGCGCAACACCGTGGAATCGGTCAAATCCCGCTGCCAACGCGACACGGGCAATTTTTCCGCCAAAAAGCCGAACAGCGCGTTCGCCAGCCCCAAATTGCCCTCGGAATTTTCAAAGTCTATCGGGTTGACTTTATGCGGCATAGTCGAGGAGCCGACTTCCCCGGCAATCGTCCTTTGCTTGAAATAGCCCAAAGAAATATAGCCCCAGGCATCACGGTCAAAATCCAGCAAGATGGTGTTGAAACGTGCCAGGGCATGGAAATATTCGGCGATATAATCATGCGGTTCGATTTGGATCGTGTAAGGGTTAAACTGCAAGCCCAGTGATTCGACAAAGTCTTGCGCAAACGCAGCCCAATCGACATCAGGATAAGCCACGCTATGGGCATTGTAATTGCCGACTGCGCCGTTAATTTTACCTAGCAACTCAACCGCTTGCAGTTGCGCCAACTGGCGTTGCATGCGTGCGGCGACATTGGCGAATTCCTTGCCCACCGTGGTCGGGGTTGCCGATTGCCCGTGCGTGCGCGCCAGCATGGGCTGGTCGGCGGTGTCATGGGCGATGGTTTTGACCGCCGCTATGCAATCGCTGATTTGCGCAGCGATAATCTCCCGGCCTGCTTTCAGCATCAGCGCATAAGACAGGTTGTTGATGTCCTCGGAGGTGCAAGCGAAATGGATGAATTCGCTGACCTGCTCCAATTCGGCACAACTGGCTATTTTTTCTTTCAGCAAATATTCGACGGCTTTGACATCGTGGTTGGTGGTTTTTTCAATGTCTTTGACCCGCTGGGCGTCGGCTTCTGAAAACCGGGCGATGATGTTGTCCAACAACTGGTCCGCCCCGTCGCTAAACGGGCTGACTTCGGTGATTAACGGATGTTTCGCCAAGGCCTGTAACCAGCGCACTTCAACTTCCGCGCGGTAACGTATCAGGCCGTATTCACTAAACACCGGGCGCAGCTTTTCAACTTTGTCGGCATAGCGGCCGTCGATAGGGGAAATGGCGGTGAGGGAAAAATTAGTCATGTTTGATAGTCCTAAGTAAACTTTTAAAGAGAAGCCATAAATTTTGAAGAAATGGGCGCAGAATTATGTCAACCCCTGTCCGCCGGGAACGGCCAGCATATTGGCAATAAAAATCCGCTTGTCCCCTGTAACCCATACCCATTTTGTAAACCCCATGGCCGTCCATCCCATAGCTTGATAATGGGATATGGCAAATGTGCCATGAAGCAAAATTCCGTGATTATAACAAAGCTGGTAAACTACGCCTTTTTTTAGCGCGTCAATGCGCAATGCCCATTCCATGAAAAAAATCCTAGTTTCTGACAAATTGGCCGCCGATGGCATTAAATACCTCAAAGAACAAACAGGAATTGAAGTCCACATCCAAACTGGGTTGGATGGAGACGGTTTGTGCCGGATTATCGGCGACTACGATGCTTTGTTGATCCGTAGCGACACCCAGGTCACCCCGGCGGTCTTGCATTCTGCGGTAAACCTGAAACTGATAGGCCGCGCCGGGATCGGCGTGGACAATGTGGACATCCCCCTGGCGACTGAATTGGGCATTATCGTGATGAACACGCCGGATGCCAACGCCACCACCACCGCCGAATTGGCCATTGCCCATCTGATGTCGTTAAGCCGCCATCTGCCCGCCGCCGACCGCTCCGTCCGTGCCGGGAAGTGGGAACGCTCCAAACTAATGGGCACCGAAGTGGCGCATAAGACTTTGGGCATCGTCGGTTTCGGCACCATCGGCCGGATTGTTTCGCAACGCGGTGTAGGCCTAAAAATGGAAGTCATCGCCTATGACCCCTTTGTCGCACCGGAAATTTTTACCGAATTGGGCGTTGAGTCGGTCAGCCTTGATGATTTGGTCAGCCGTGCCGATTATATAACCCTGCATTGCCCGTTGATTGAAAAAACCCGCCATATCATCGGTGGCAAGCAATTGGCCCTGATGAAAAAAGAAACAATGGTCATCAATTGCGCCCGTGGCGGCCTGATTGATGAAACCGCATTGTATGAGGCCTTAAAAAACGGGCAAATCGCCGGGGCCGCGTTGGACGTGTACGAGAACGAACCGCCTGCGGGTTCGCCATTGCTGGCATTGGACAATATCGTTTTCACCCCGCATTTAGGCGCATCCACCATCGAAGCGCAAGTGGCGGTCAGTGTCGAAATCGCCCGCCAAGCCGTGACTTTCCTGAAAACCGGCGAAGCGGTCAACGCCCTGAATTTGCCGCGGCTGTCCGCAGACGAACTGAAAAAGTCATACGAATTCATGAAGCTGGCGACTATTTTGGGCAAAGTGTTGGTGGGTTTGACCCTGCAACCGCTACACAAAATCGAAGTCGCCACTTTTGGGCGCGCCGCCGAAGTCGCGGTACGGCCGATTTCCATCGCCGCACTGGTGGGCGTGTTAAGTGAACATGTCTCCACCCCCGTCAACCGCGTCAATGCCGAAAACCTGGCGAAACGCCAAGGCATCAAGCTGGTCGAGTCTGTCACGCAAGAATCCCGCGATTACATTTCTTTAATTAAAGTCACCGGCTTTTGTGCCGACCAGACCATCAGCCTGTCGGGCGCATTATTAGGCGGGCGCCAACCGCGTTTGGTCTGCATCAACCATTTCGACATCGAGGTCGTGCCCGAAGGGACGCTGTTAGTCACCCGCCATGACGACAGGCCCGGTGTGATTTCTGCAATCAGCGCGGTGTTGGGCAATGCGCAAATCAACATCTGCCGGATGCAAGTCAGCATCGCCGACGACCAGCAAGAAGCAATGGCGGTCATCAGCGTTTCCGAACCCGTCAATGCGGCGATCCTCCAACAACTCAACGACCTGGCACCTGTGCATAAGGTCACACAAATCAATTTATGAGCTTTGACACCATCTGTTTTGACTGCGACAGCACCCTAAGCAAAATCGAAGGCATAGACGAGCTTGCCACACGGGTAGGCCTGGGTGCGGCGATGGCGAAGCTCACTGATGCCGCCATGAATGGCGAAGTGCCGCTGGAAGCCGTCTACGGGCAACGCCTATCGCTTATCAGGCCGGATGCGGACAGCATCCAGTGGCTGGGGGAACGGTATATCGCCGAGGTTGTGGCGGGTGCCGCCGAGGTGTTCGGGCAATTGGCGGCACTTGGCAAGCGCGTGCATATCATCAGCGGCGGCCTGCGCCCCGCCATTTTGCCGTTGGCGCGGCAGTTGGGCATACCGGACGAACGTGTCCACGCCGTGGACATTTATTTCCATGACGATGGCAGTTACCGCGATTACCAACAGGACTCACCATTGGCCAGGAACGGCGGCAAGGCTGAGGTTTGCACGCAATTGCTAACAGGCCCGGCGGCCCTGGTGATGGTCGGCGATGGCAAAACGGATATGGAAGCCAAACAGGCGGGCGCCTTCACCATCGGTTTTGGCGGCGTGGTCGAACGGGCGGTGGTACGCGAATTGGCGGATGTTTACCTTGCCGGGCCCAGCCTGGCCGCCATTTTACCTTATGTTTTATAGCTGGCTTGACCCATTGGGCCTAAGCGGTGGGGTAACGGAACCCACAACAACCTTTAACTGATCAAATTATTAACCGTCCTTTTAGAGAGAAATAATGGCTGGACACAGTAAATGGGCTAATATCAAGCATCGTAAAGCGGGGCAAGACGCCAAACGCGGAAAAATATTCACCAAGATGCTGCGCGAAATCGGCGTTGCCGTGAAAACCAGCGGTGTTGACCCCGCCAGCAACCCGTCTTTACGGACGGCCATAGACAAAGCCTTGGGCGCGAACATGCGCCGCGACACCATCGACAACGCCATCAAAAAAGCGTCCGGCACACTGGAAGGCGCAAACTACGAAAATATCCGTTATGAAGGCTATGGCCCCGGCGGCACGGCGGTGATCGTCGATTGCCTGACCGACAACCGCAACCGCACTGTCGGCGAAGTCCGCCATGCTTTCACCAAAGCCGGGGGCAATTTAGGCACTGACGGCTCAGTGGCGTACCTGTTCAGCAAGCTGGGCATCCTCAGTTACGCGCCGTCCGTGGACGAAGACGCGCTGATGGAGGCGGCGTTGGAAGCGGGCGCGGACGATGTCATTACAAATAACGATGGCTCGGCCGATGTCATGACATCACCCGAAAATTATCTGAATGTAAAAGACGCGCTCGTCGCCGCCGGATTCACACCGGATAACGCCGAAATCACCATGCAAGCCGCGACAATGGTCGAGCTGGATGCCGAAACCGCTGAAAAAATGATGAAATTGATTGACCGCCTGGAAGATTTGGATGACGTGCAGGATGTCTATTCGAATGCGGATATTAGCGATGAAATTATGGAAGGGCTGGACTGACAGTTTTCATGGTCAAAAACCAAGTGTCATCTTATAAGGGCCAACACTGCGTAGTTTTTTGATAAATTTGGCCTATTCACTGGGTTAGTTTCAGCTTGACAATTTTAAGGAAATAGATGGATTCAGACGATGGTGTTCAGGGTTTGCGCATTTGCGTGCATCCGCCGATAAGCGAGCGTAGCCCTGACTTATTGCAATTAGTCGCCTCAGGGCGTGGGGCTTTGGATTTTATCCTAGGAGACGCCGAACGCCGCGTCCGCCTATTGGCCCATGGCTTAGACTGGAGCCGGATCGTGGTTGCTTGGCGGTCTGGAAAACCGGTCGGTTACGCGCAAATGCGTTTTGCCAAGCGCGGGCCCTACCAACCGGGGTGGCGCGACTTTATCAGGGAATATGGCTGGCTACACGGCCTGTGCGCCTGGCTAGTTTTTCATGTCGCCGAGCTGTGGAATTGGCGTTGCCCCTTCTATTTTTATGGCCTCAAAGTGTCGCTTGAAGAGCGGAAGCAAGGCATAGGCGAAGCCTTGGTCAGGGCGGTGATGGGGCATGCGCGTTCCTGCGGGTATGACCGCATAGAACTTGATGTCGGCCCCAATTTTGTGATTGCCAAGCGTTTGTACGAGCGCTGTGGTTTCACTGAAGTCGGACGTGCGCAATTATTGGGCATAGCCCGGTTTCTACCGTTTCGGGAACTGAGCTTTATGCGTTGTGATTTACAAGAAACAAACGGGCACCCTAAAGACAGTGACAAGACCTAGCTTGCCTTAAGGGCTAAAACCCACTATTTGAGGTTGCTTTTTCAGGGGCTTACCCAGACCCGTCACCAAGCCAATGTCCTCGTGACCCTGGCTGGCTTGCAGGCAAACATGTCACTGCCATTAAGTTAAGTAATGTACTTTTATAATCAATCGGTTACGATTTCTATGTATGAAACATTTTTCGGTAAGTCGGGTTAGGGATAGCGTAACCCGACAGCATCCGAATGGTAATTGTTGGGTTACGCTATCGCTAACCCAACCTACACGATTGTAATTATTTGAATTTTATTAGTTATCTCTTAACTTAATGGCAGCGAGGCAAACATGTGCAACCCTTACGCTGACCTAGTTTTAAAATGTATTAACAACCGATGCGAATATTAGGCATAGACCCTGGTTCACGGATTACAGGCTACGGCATTATCGAAAACCATCCGCAAGGGCACCGTTATATCGCCAGCGGCTGTATCCGCATCAGTGCGGATTATTTTCCTGACCGCTTGCAACAAATTTTTGATGGCCTCCGCCAAGTTGTCGCACAATACCATCCTGAAGAAATGGCTATAGAACAAGTGTTTATGCACAAAAATGCCGATTCGGCACTGAAACTGGGGCAAGCGCGCGGCGCGGCGATTTGCGCGGTGCAAAGCACTGGCTTGCCGGTATTTGAATATGCGGCGCGGCAAGTCAAACAGGCCATCGCAGGCAAAGGCAATGCCGATAAACTCCAGGTGCAACACATGGTCAAAATGTTGCTGAACATACAGGGTGAACTGCAAATTGATGCTAGCGACGCACTGGGCATCAGCATTTGCCATGCCCATTACCAACAAACCGCATTGCGTTTGCAGCGAGGTATCAAATGATCGGGTTCCTCCGCGGGAAATTGGCGCATAAAGCCCCGCCTTTTTTGTTGCTGGATGTCCACGGTGTCGGCTATGAAATCGAAGCGCCGATGACCACTTTCTACGATTTGCCGCTAGTCGGGGCGGAAATCACGCTGCACACGCATGTGGTCATACGGGAAGACGCCCATAGTTTATTTGGCTTTTTAAAAGAAGCGGACCGCGCCATGTTCAGGACTTTAATCAAAGTCAACGGAGTTGGCCCCAAACTTGCTTTAACTATTTTATCAGGCCAAAGCGCGGAAGAATTCCAACGCTGTATCCGCGACAATGATACCCAAGGTTTGATATGCCTACCGGGCGTCGGCAAAAAAACCGCCGAACGGCTGGTCATTGAAATGCGTGACAGGTTGCCGGATTTAGGCGCCCCCGCCGGCCCAAACACGGCCTTAACCCCGACGCCAGTTGCCGCGCATCCCAAACAGGAAGCCATCAGCGCCTTGTGTTCGTTAGGCTATAAACCGATAGATGCCAACAAAATGGTGCAACATATTAATGCCGAAGGCAAAAGCTGTGAAGACATCATCCGCCTGGCCCTGCAAGGCGCACTTAAATGATTGAAAGCGATAGGGTCATCACGGCGCATAGCCATATTGACGAAGAGCGCCAAGACCGTGCCATACGCCCCAAACGCCTTGCGGAATATGTCGGGCAAAAAGAACTTTGCGCGCAAATGGAAATTTTTATCCAAGCCGCGACGGCGCGTAAGGAAGCCCTTGACCATGTGTTGATCTTCGGCCCGCCAGGCTTGGGCAAAACCACGCTGGCGAATATAATCGCCGCCGAAATGTGTGTTAAGATTCGCCAGACATCCGGGCCCGTGCTCGAAAAAGCCGGTGATTTGGCCGCCTTGTTGACCAATCTTGAAGCCCATGACGTGTTGTTTATTGATGAAATCCACCGCTTAAGCCCGGCGGTGGAAGAAATTTTGTACCCTGCGATGGAAGATTACCAGTTGGATTTGATGATCGGCGAAGGCCCTGCCGCCCGTTCCATCAAACTTGATTTGCCGCCCTTTACCTTAGTCGGGGCCACCACCCGTGCAGGCTTGTTGACCTCACCCTTGCGTGACCGCTTCGGCATCGTGCAACGGCTGGAATTTTACACGCTGGACGAACTGGCCAGCATCATCTTGCGCTCGGCTAAAGTGTTAGGTATCGGCATGGAAACCCAGGGCGCGTTTGAAGTCGCCCGCCGTTCACGGGGCACGCCGCGTATCGCCAACCGCCTGTTACGGCGGGTGCGTGATTATGCCGAAGTCAAAGGTAACGGCGTCATCACTGACGTGATCGCCATGCAAGCCCTGGATATGCTCAGAGTGGACAGTAACGGCTTCGACGCGCTAGACCGCAAATTATTATTGGCCATGATTGAAAATTTCGCAGGCGGGCCGGTTGGCTTGGACACGCTAGCGGCCGCCATCAGCGAAGAACGCGGCACGATAGAAGATGTCTTGGAACCGTATCTGATGCAGCAAGGTTTTATCATGCGCACACCCCGTGGCCGCGTGGTCACCCAAAACGCTTATCTGCATTTTGGCTTGCCGGCGCCGAAAACATTAGGCATCTCCGCCGATTTGTTTGAATAGCCAAACTATGCAGCAAACGCCCTTTTTATGGCCTATCCGCATTTACTATGAAGACACCGACGCGGGCGGGGTCGTGTTTTATGCCAACTACCTAAAATTTTTCGAACGGGCGAGGACCGAAAGGCTCCGCGCAATGGGCTACGAACAAGACGAGTTGCGTAACCAGGAGGGGATCCTCTTTGTCGTGCGTTCGGTACAAGTTGACTATTTAAGCCCGGCCCGATTTAATGACCTTTTGCAAGTCAGTGCGGAAGTGACGTTAATAAAGAACGCCAGCCTCACCTTCACACAAGCCGTGGCCCGTGGCAATGAGGTCTTGGCGACTGGCCTGGTCCGTATTGCCTGTCTCGATGCCGGCACCTTGCGCCCCAAAGTTATCCCTAAATATTTACTAGAGCAGTTAAAGAATGAACACTGATTTATCCATTTTCCATTTGATTACCGAAGCCAGTTTTGTCGTCCAGTTTGTCATGCTGATTTTGGCCACCGCGTCGCTGGCTTCCTGGACGTTTATCTTTGCCAAACGCAAAGAGCTGAACCGCGCCGTTGAAATTACCGATGAATTTGAAGGGCAATTTTGGTCAGGCGTGCCCTTGGCCGACCTTTACCGGAAACTGTCAGCCAAAGACTTTGAACCGGAAGGCATCGAAAAAATCTTCCTGGCAGGCTACAAGGAATTTTCCAGGATGCGCCAGAGCGGCAATGTCGAAGCGATGGTGCAAGTGGAAAGCGCGCAACGCGCCATGCGCATCGAATTGTCCCGCGAATTGGACCGCCTCGATGAACACTTGGCTTTCCTCGCCACCGTTGGTTCCATCAGCCCTTATATTGGCCTGTTCGGTACGGTCTGGGGGATCATGAACTCGTTCATGTCCCTGGGCAGCGTCAAACAGGCGACGCTCGCACAAGTCGCCCCAGGCATTGCCGAAGCCCTGATCGCCACCGCGATAGGCTTGTTCGCCGCGATTCCGGCGGTCATTGCCTATAACCGGTTTTCCACCCGCCTGGATCGTTTGACGGGCCGTTATGAATTGTTTGTCGAAGAATTTGTCGTGTTATTACAAAGGCAGGCGCATAACAAATGAGCAAATTCAGCAGAAAAAACGGACGCCGCAAACCCATGGCGGAAATCAACGTCGTCCCTTATATCGACGTGACCCTGGTGTTGCTGATCATTTTTATGGTGACCACGCCCATGTTGCAAACCGGGGTTGATGTGGATTTGCCGGAAGCCGAGTCCAAAACCGTGGAAGTCAATGACAATCCCCCCATCATTATTTCCATTGAAAAATCGGGCCAATACTCCATCAAAATTGATGAAGGTGACAACGAAGTAGTGCAACCTGAAGCCATCACCGATTTGGTGATTGCCGCCTTGGCAAAAAAGCCGCAAACACAGGTCTACATCAGTGCCGATAAAAGTGTCGAATACGGCAAGGTCATCACTGTGATGGCAGATTTAAAACACGCAGGCGTGGATAAGGTGGGATTCAGCACTAAAGCCAAATCAGAAGACCAATAGTGAAATGGATAGTCAAAGACGATATTTACGCTATTTCCTGCTGGCGTTAGCTTTACATCTGACCTTGCTGGCGCTGTTTATCTTGACCGCCTTGCTGAAGCCCCAACGGCCTGAGCCCCAAAAGCCTACGGAAGACATTATCCACGCCACCATGTTCGATGCCGCTGAAATAGAAGCGCAAGAACAGGCCATGAACGCCGCCAAAGCCGCAGAACAGCAAGCGGAACAAGAAAAAATCGCCGGGCAACAGGCTCAGGAGCAGGCGGCACAAGCAGCCCAAGCCGCTGCTGAACGGGCAAAAGCTGAAGCTATTGAAAAATCGGCGGCGGAAGCCGAAAAGGCCAAAGAAGAGGCCGCCGAAAAGGCGAAGGCGGAGAAAGCCGAAAAGGCCAGGGAAGAGGCCGCCGAAAAGGCGAAGGCGGAGAAAGCCGAAAAGGCCAGGGAAGAGGCCGCCGAAAAGGC
>NZ_KB913025.1:3405-8770 GCF_000384075.1 Methylovulum miyakonense HT12 | reverse complement strand
AAGGCCAAGGCCGAGGCTGCCGAGAAGGCCAAAGCGGAGGCCGCCGCCCAAGCCAAGGCCGAAAAAGCCGCCCAAGCTAAAGCCGAGGCGGCCGCCAAGGCCAAGGCCGAGGCTGCTGAGAAGGCCAAAGCGGAGGCCGCCGCCAAAGCCAAGGCCGAAGCTGCCGAAAAGGCGAAAGCGGAAGCCGCCGAGAAGGCCAAGGCCGAGGCTGTCGAAAAGGCGAAAGCGGAAGCTGCCGCCAAAGCTAAGGCCGACGCAGAATTAGCTGAGCTAATAAAAAAATTGCAACGAAAAGTTGAAGGAAGCTGGATTCGTCCTCCAGATGCTTCACAAGGCTTGCATTGTACGATCCTGGTCAGGTTGACCAGTGACGGGACTGTTATCGACGCGGAAGTCATTCAAAGCAGTGGCGATGAAATGTTCGACAATTCGGCGATTAATGCGGTTAACCGGGCATCGCCTTTGCCTGTCCCTAAAGATAAAGAACTTTTTGCCCAAAAATTTAGGCCGCTTAGGTTTAAATTTAATCCCAGGTAGGCTGTTACCCGTGATGAACCATGATTTTGAATATAGAGGTAATCGTATGAATTTTGTCAGGAATATCTTGTTAATCGCGCTGTGTAGCCTTAGCATTTCCGAAGGCTATGCGGAGCTCACCATTGAAGTGACGGGTGGCACTGAAAGCGCGCCACCCGTTGCGGTTGTACCGTTTGCCGCCAGCCCTGCGCCTGTGGACATCAGCGCCATCGTCAACGCCGACCTCGAGCGTAGCGGCTATTTCAAAATGATGGCGCAACAGGCCATGCAAAGCCGGCCTAGCAGCGCATCGGAAGTCAATTTCAAAGAATGGCAAGCCTTAGTGCAAGATTACTTAGTGGTTGGCAGGGCGGACAACAACGGTAGCCAATACGATGTGCAATTCCAATTGTTGGATGTCAATAAAGGCGGGCAATTGCTGGGTTACAAAATGGCCTCGTCAGCCAATGACCTGCGCCGTACCGCTCACCATATCAGCGATTTGATTTTTGAAAAACTGACTGGCAAAAAAGGTGTGTTTAGCGGCCGTATCGCTTACATCACCAGCAGCGGAAGGCAAAGCCACCAATTACAAGTTGCCGATGCCGACGGGTTCAATCCCCAAACTATCGCCTCCTCACCTGAGCCTTTAATGTCCCCGGCTTGGTCTCCCGATGGCAAGCGCATTGCCTATGTGTCCTTTGAAAGGAAATCTGCGGCCATTTATATCCAAACCTTGGCTAATGGCCAACGTGAGCGGGTGGCGGAATTTCCAGGCATCAACGGCGCCCCCTCATGGTCCCCTGATGGTACGCGCTTGGCATTGACATTATCCAAAGATGGCAACCCCGATATTTTTATTTTAAATTTAGCGACGCGTTCCTTGCTCAAGCTATCAAAAAGCACGGCCATAGATACTGAACCGGTCTGGTCACCGGATGGCAGTGCGGTTGTGTTCACTTCAGACCGGGGTGGCAAACCACAACTTTATATGGCTTCCAGCCAAGGCGGCAATGAAAAAAGGATCACCTTCTCAGGCGACTACAACGCCCGCGCCAGTTTCTCGCCCGACGGCAGAAGCCTCGCGATGGTGCACGGCAATGGCGGTAGCTACCGTATTGCCGTTATGGATATGGCGACCCGTGGCATCAGCGTATTGACCTCTGGTCCTTCTGATGAATCGCCCAGCTTCGCCCCTAATGGCAGCATGATTTTATATGCTTCGAAAAAAGGAGGCACCGGCTTCTTATCGGCGGTCTCTGTAGATGGTAAAATGCAACAAAAACTGGTATTTAATAATGGCGAAGTCCGCGAACCCGCCTGGTCACCCTAGCCACACTGGTTTTATCGAATTAATCACTTAATCTGGAAATTGACAATGAAATTGAATAACACTGTTTTAGTTTTGGCCATGAGCGCACTGCTTCTGACGGCTTGTGCTGACACTGAAGATAAAGACCCTAGCCTGCTTGACGGCAACCAAGCCGGCACGGGTATAGGCGACGCGTCAACCAACGGCCTGAACAATGGCTCGGAAATAGGCGGTTCAAATATGTATGGCTCCAATTCGGGGGATGGGGCAAGCAGCTTAGGCCCCGAATTTAGCGACCCTAGCAACCCCCTTTCCAAACGCACCATCTACTTTATGCTCGACAGCAGCCAAGTCCAGCAAGATTTCGTGGCCGTCATCGCCGCACACTCGACTTATTTGCTGGCGAACCCTTCCCAACATATCACCCTTGAAGGCCATGGCGATGAACGTGGTTCCCGCGAATACAATATCGCCCTCGGTGAGCAACGCGCAAAATCCGTCGCCAGCATGATGAAAATCCAGGGGGTTTCCGATAGCCAAATCAGTATCGTCAGTTACGGTGAAGAAAAACCGGCGGCTTTCGGTAACGATGAATCCGCTTGGGAACTCAACCGCCGTGTAGAAATTGACTATCAGGGTAAATAAATGAAAAAACGCCTCGTTATTGTGTTAGGTGCTTATTGCTGCTTTGCGGCCGATGTTTACGCCTTGCCTGAAGTCATTGACAATTCGGCATACCCGGCTTCGGCGTTACCGGCAACCAATCTCGCACCCTCCCCATCGACCAGTTCGTTGATGGAGATGACGGGGCGTTTGGAACAGCTGCAATCTGAAGTCCAGCAACTCACTGGCAAATTGGAAGAACAGTCGAATACGATAACGGAACTGAAAAAACAGCAAAAATCCATGTATGCTGATTTTGAAGAGCGCCTCCAAAGTATTGAGGCCAAATCGGCCGGCAGCGCCCAACCGCCCGCTGAAGCTACTGACGCAACATCGCCACCACCCGCCAGCCCTGAAGCCCAACAGGCGGTTACCCCTGCGGCAGCGGTAGCGGCTGCCGAAGGGGGGGCATCTGCCAACACCGCACCCGCCGCAGCAACTCCCCCGGCAGCACAGGCACAAGTTTCAGATGCCGAGAACCAAGAATACAAAGCCGCTTATCTTGCGCTAAGAAAAGGGCATACTGACGAATCCATCACGGCATTCAAGGATTATTTGGGCAAATATCCCGCCAGCGGGCTTGCCAACAATGCCCAATATTGGTTAGGCGAGGCGTATCTTGTCAATAATGACGCCGAATCGGCCCGCAATGCTTTTAACAGCGTCATTGAAAAATATCCAGGCAGCAATAAAGAACCTGACGCCTTGCTTATGCTGGGAAAAATTGAAATGGACCAAAAAAACACGGATAAGGCGCGTGAATATTTCACGCTGGTCACCACTAAATTCCCCAATTCCACCGCCGCACGATCAGCTGCAAAAAAATTGCTCTTACTTAACGTTAGCCAATAGCAGTGGGCCAAATACGCATTACCGAAATTTTTTATTCCCTGCAAGGTGAAAGCAACACGGTGGGCTTGCCCACCGTGTTCATACGCCTCACGGGCTGCCCGTTGCGTTGCGTTTATTGCGATACGGCTTACGCGTTTACAGGCGGAAAGAAGACATCCATAGCCGACATACTCAGCGAAGTCCAACAATACGGCTGCCGGCATATCACCGTTACTGGCGGTGAACCGCTAGCCCAACCCGCCTGCTTGGAATTATTAACCGAATTGGCCGATAGGGGCTATAACGTTTCCTTAGAAACCAGCGGCGCCATAGACGTATCCGGCGTTGACCCGCGGGTAGTCAAAGTCATGGACTTAAAAACCCCAAGTTCAAGCGAAATGGACAAGAACAATTACGGCAACATTGCTTACCTAACTGCGCAAGACCAAGTAAAGTTCGTTATCGGGACTGCAGAAGATTATGGGTGGTCGAAAGCCGTGCTCCAAAACCATGGGCTCGACAAACGTTGCCAAATCCTGTTTTCACCTGTCATGGGCCAACAAAACCCCACCCAATTGGCGGAACAAATCCTTCATGACCGCCTTCCGGTGCGTTTTCAAATCCAACTCCATAAACTGCTTTGGGATGATGCCCGAGGTAAATAGCCCTACATGTCAAAAAATGCAATTGTCCTGTTATCAGGCGGATTAGACTCCATCACGACCCTCGCCCTGGCCCAGCAACAAGGCTTTAGCTGCTACGCTTTAAGCTTTAATTACGGGCAACGGCACAACGCCGAACTGGTTGCCGCCGCCCATATAGCCAAAGATTACCAAGTCATCGACCATAAAATCATTAGTTTAGGGCTCGGCGCCATTGGCGGATCCGCCCTCACCGATGCCCATATCGCCGTGCCCGACACGGCGCAAGAAGGTATTCCCGTCACCTATGTGCCAGCAAGAAACACCATTTTCTTGTCATTTGCACTAGGTTGGGCCGAAGTGCTCAATCTCAAAGATATTTTTATCGGTGTTAATGCCGTCGATTATTCCGGTTACCCGGACTGCCGCCCTGAATTTATCAATGCTTTTCAAGAATTGGCCAATCTGGCCACTAAAGCGGGTGTGGAAGGTGGCCGTTTCTCCATACACACGCCCTTGATTTCCCTCAGCAAAGCAGAAATTATCAAACAAGGCACGGCGTTAGGGATCGACTACAGCCGCACCGTTTCTTGTTATTCCGCCGACCACCAAGGCCGCGCTTGCGGCGTATGCGACGCTTGCCGTTTAAGGAAAATAGGTTTTCAGGAAGCGAAAATTAAAGATCCAACAAAATATCAATAAAAATTGTTGCAAATATTATTATTATCACTATAATAGGCAATCTTTGTTGGGTCGCTAGCTCAGCCGGTAGAGCACCGCACTTTTAATGCGATGGTCATGCGTTCGAATCGCATGCGACCCACCATCAACATACTTATAAATCAAGCAGTTAGCCTTAATTGGCGACTGCTTTTTTTATGCCTGAAATTTCCTTGCGTGATTTTTGCGTGACCTGGGCATTTTTAGCCCGCATTTGCCCTTTTTAATACGGTCAGAGATACGCCGCTTTCCATTGTGCAAATACGGTTCACCGCATCAATCAATTCTTGCAGCTCTGCCGAAGAATAAGGCTATGTCACCGTTAATTATGGAATCAACCCCCCAAAGCCCTGTCTGATCAGTTAACTGCCATTTGACGAGGACAAGCCCATGATTGCCGAAGACTTTAAGGAATTGCTGTCAAGCCTGTGCGGGCTTAACCACCATCAGCGAAACGTGGCCAAGGCCGCACTTGACCGTCAAACCGACCTGCCCGAAGTCATAGAAGTGGTTGAAACCCGCTTTGAGCTGAAACCGGCTTGTCCGCATTGCGCGGGTATCCTGCTGTCGAGGTACGGCTTCGCCAGCGGCCTGCAGCGCTACCGTTGCCAAAGTTGCCGGAAAACCTTCAACGCCCTGACGGGATCGCCCTTGGCGCGGTTGCGCCATAAGCCCAAATGGC
>NZ_KB913025.1:0-3305 GCF_000384075.1 Methylovulum miyakonense HT12 | reverse complement strand
GAAGCCGTCAACCTTAGCCAACACCAGCGGGTCAAAGGGGCTTACCACATACAGAACGTCAATGCCTACCACAGCCGCTTCAAGCTGTGGCTAGACCGCTTTCATGGTGTCGCCACCGACTATTTGCCGCACTATCTCGGCTGGCGGCGGGTCTTTGAGCAGCACCATAACCCAACACCCCAATGGCTGCTCAATGCCGCCTTGGGGAATTTTCAACAATCAACGGTGACATAGCCAAGAATAATGAGTGGTGATGTCCCCTGTCGTATGGTGCAGCAGCACTTTACGGGTTTCAAAAGCGACACCCGCCGCCCTGAGGCGCCTTCCAAAGGTGTGCTTTAATTGTGCGGCCCTTTGGTGAAAGATCCGTCACAAGGAAGCTTGGCCTTTTTCCACGCGTT
Source organism: Methylovulum miyakonense HT12 (assembly GCF_000384075.1). Lineage (GTDB taxonomy): Bacteria > Pseudomonadota > Gammaproteobacteria > Methylococcales > Methylomonadaceae > Methylovulum > Methylovulum miyakonense. The sequence goes on along the minus strand of NZ_KB913025.1, from coordinate 2,904 downwards.
CTTCCAGGACGTGGTATGCATCCGCTCCAGGCGTTTTTCCTTAAATGGAAACACATAGGTTGGATGTAGCCCCCGCTGCCCCTCGACCACCGAACCCGCTATACGGTTTAGGACGACGATCTGGTCTTCCTTATTTTTCTCGCCAGGCCAGATACCGTCATCATAAGCCACCGATTTTCCGGGGGTGATGAAAATGGAGGTTTTTAGCGCGGGGACTTTGACTTCCCAATCCCATCGTAGCCAACAAACCCCCCTGTTCACGTAACCCGGTATTCACTTTAAACAGTGCCATCTTATGCAGATAGTCGGGCAGCAGCTTAAAAAACTGCTGTTGCTCATCCCAGGTCAATGGATACGGTTCAGCGGCGTCTTCCCAATTGGGCAATTGCAGCAATGGCGCGGTATCAATCCAAGGTTGGTTATTCTCATCCCGCCAAACTCGCGCTGACAGCGTGAGTATCCTGCGAACGACAGCCAAATCCCGGGCAATGGTCCCGCTTTTTATGCCCTGGCCTTTTCTCGTTTCAATATACGATTGAAGCGTGCCCATATGCACTTTCTTGATTTCCAGGTCACCAATAAAGGCATCCAATTGCTTTAGGCAATTAGCGTCCCTGGCCAAGCTTCGCTTGCAGGACTCATTCAGGAATTTCGTCGCCGCCATCCGAAAAGTCCGGACTGGCCTTACCCCGTAGACTGAGGCTTGCCGGATTTCTTCGATTTTGCGGGCGAGGTATTCTTCCGCTTTCCCGAGGTCGCTTTCGCCAGTGCTTTCGCAAAGGCGTCGGCCTCGGACTTTTTTGTCGATATGCCAGCAATCGCCGCGTTTGACGAGCCCTGACGTTTTTTTGCGTCCCATGATGAACCTCCGTTAGGTTGATCAAGACGCCCGTTGCGGGTGATATAATCATATGCCCAGGCATCCAAGTCAAGCCTGTCAAATGCGATGCCCTGGGTACCGATGGGGACTTCGGTGAGCGCCGGGCGGACCAGGCTGTTAAAGCGGTTCCAGTCCATGCCCAAGTAAAATGGCGCATCCCTAAGCCGTATCAGCCGGGGCAATAGGTGGGACATAGCTTGGGATTTGGCCATCGTGTTCACAACGTGGTTTTGCAAACGCAACAGCGTTCCGAAACATCTTCCCGCGCCTTTATCAAAACCGCCGAACCACAATGAGAGCATCTAACGACCTCAATTTGTTTCGCCATCAGATCCCGTGCAACTACCCATGCCTCCGAAAAATCCAGTGGACTGTCCGGGCAAAACATTTTGTAAATATCAAAGGCGATAATGACCTTTTGGATAGGCTATGTCACCGTTAATTGTGGAAGCCTTAAATGACGCGGCTTTGAGCGAAAGCCGCAATCCGCATTAAATAAGGCTTTGCGCCGAACATAAAATTTTTTCAACAACTAACGGTGACATAGCCTTTGGATATGGCCTGCCTGGCTTTGAGATTCAACGGTTTGGAAACACACGGCAAACAGCGTCACGGCCTTGCGTTTCCTCACGCTCCGTGTCAGCCCTTGGGTGGAGTATTTCAACGCGCCCGGACTTGGCGAGCGGCTATGCAATTCACGGTAGGCTTCTCTGAGCACTTGCTTGGGTATTGCGGTTTCCCTGTGGACGATTGAGATCCTGGCATGACGTTTCAGCAGTTCCAGTGCCAATGCTTGCCGGGCAGAATTCTTGAACATACCCTGTACCCACGGGTCAGTGCGGGCCACTCAAACCCAGAAGCACATCCACCACGTCATGAGGCCGGGTTAGCAAGTCCTGGAGGAAGTTGGCCGTAAATCGCGGCGCAAAACATAGCCAACCGGCTTGGGCAAGCTGCTGGATGTCGTTGATGGACAACTGGCTGATCGCCAGACGGAGCGCTTCATCGCCTATCCCCATCATCAATTCGGCAAGCATCCCGTTTTCCCTAGCCAATTCACGGGCTTTGATCAGCCAGGCGAGGTTCAGATCGTAAATTTCCGCATCACTGGCTTGATTGAGCTGGTTTTCTCGCTGGCCTAAGAAATGATTCAACGCATTGGCGTTGAAAGCCGCCTTCATGGCCTTGTCTATATCCGGGCTGACGTTAATGACTTGTAATTCACTACGCAGGAAATCAGCGCCATATTCCGCCACTAGGGGCAAAAACAATTCCTGAAGAAAACCTTGGCTGATCGCGCCGACACCGTCGAAATCGACGATTAAGGCCTGGTGGCTGGTAAAGCATTCACGGGCTAACCGCGCCAAACTTTTACCATGGCATGGCTGGGGCATTTTCAGGTCGGTCATGTTTTTAACAGCGATATACATTTTCTTTCTCCCCCAGGTGATTTTTCAATCATTCCCGGCTCAAAATTATCCATGAATCCATGCTATGGAGGTTTTGAATGTATTTTTAAATTTTCAACACAATATGTCGTATTAACTACTGATGTTACGCACCCCCATCCCAAAAGCGTATCATTTCAGGATGGATAAAGAAAAAACAGAACTCTACACAGACTACCTGATTTGCAACCAAGGCTTGGCGACGGCGACCAGCCTGGGCGATGCTTGACGGTGAAGTCAGCCATGACCAGATAACCCGCCACATGTCCGCGAGGCAGTACACCTCAAAAGACTTGTGGGTTGATGCCAAACGCACCGTGCGCCAGATCGAGAAGGATGACGCGTGCCTGATCTTCGACGACACCGTCCAGGAAAAGGCCAGCACCGACGAGAACGAGATCATGTGTTGGCACTATGACCACTGCAAAGGCCGCACGGTCAAAGGCATCAACCTGCTGAACGCGCTGTACCACAGCGGGGACGTGTCGGTTCCGGTCGCCTTCGAAGTGGTGCGCAAACCGCATCAGTTCAGCGACGTAAAAACCCGCAAGGTCAAGCGGGCGGCGGAGTTCACCA